>NZ_JAENJG010000001.1 GCF_016597785.1 Leucobacter sp. L43
GATTGCGCCGATGGTACTGCAAGGGGGACCTTGTGGGAGAGTAGGACACCGCCGGACACCTTTTACAGAAAGGGTCGTACAGTGTAAGCCAGAGACGGCACACACTGTACGACCCTTTCGCTATTTCAGGGCTCTCGTCGTCGACGATGAACAGGTTTCCCGGTCGTGATCGGGGCTTCGAGTGTTCGTTCTCAGGGGAATGAGTGTTTCACTTCCAGTAGACTGGTTCCAGAACTGAACGCCGACGGAACCGGAAGTGGGCCGCCTATGGGAGCGATGATGAGTGTCCTGCTCATCCTCGCTGTCGTATCCATCGCGACTCACCCGCTGGCTCGAGTACTCGGCCGCAACGTCTTCTTCGTAGGGGCGGCGCTCCTCGCAGCCGTTGCCGGCCTCTTCGCCGTGCTCGCGGTCCAGGTGTACAGCGGTGCGCCGGTCGTGGAGTCCTTCGCCTGGGTGCCGCAGCTCGACCTCACGCTGACGTTCCGGCTCGACACGATCTCCGTGCTCTTCGCATTGCTCGTCTCGGGGGCCGGTGCGCTGGTCCTGCTTTACTGCAGTCGCTATTTCGACGCGCACGAGCCGGGGCTCGAGCGCTTCGCCGCGGTGTTCATGGGGTTCGCGACGTCGATGCTCGGCCTCGTGCTCGCGGACGATGTCTATCTGCTCTTCATCTTCTGGGAAGGGACGACGATCTTCTCGTTCCTGCTCATCGGACACCTCACCCGTCTGCGCACGTCCACGGCCGCCGCTCTCCAAGCGCTCATGGTGACGACGCTCGGCGGACTCGCCATGCTCGTGGGCCTGGTGCTTCTCGCGAATCAGGTCGGCAGCTCGCTGCTCTCGGATATCGTCGCCACGCCTCCCCAGGGTGGCGTCGGCATCACGGCGGTGTTCTTGATCCTCGCCGGAGCACTCTCGAAATCGGCGATCTTCCCGTTCCACTTCTGGCTGCCGGGCGCCATGGCGGCGCCGACGCCGGTCAGCGCGTACCTGCACGCGGCGGCCATGGTCAAAGCAGGCATCTACCTGATCGCCCGCGTCACCCCGGCGTTCGGCGACGTGCCCGGCTATCGGGAGACGCTGGTCGTTCTCGGCGCCATCACCATGATCAACGGCGGCATTCGTGCGCTTCGCCAGTTCGACCTCAAGCTCATCGTGGCTCACGGTACCGTCAGCCAGTTGGGGCTGCTGGTCATGGTGTTCGGGGTGGGCGACCCGCGGGCGACCTTCGCCGGCTTCGCGCTGCTCTTCGCGCACGCACTCGCGAAAGCGCCACTCTTCCTCTCCGTCGGCGTCATCGACCATTCGACCGGCACCCGCGATCTGCGAAAGCTCAGCGGGCTCGGGAAGAAGATGCCGGTGCTCTTCGCGATCACGGTGCTGGCGTCGGCGTCCATGGCGGGGTTCCCGCCGTTCTTCGGTTTCATCGCGAAAGAGTCTGCGTTCACGGAGTTGCTCGAGGTCGGCCAGGAGCGGCCTCTGGCGATGGCGGCATTCGTGGTCGCAGTCGTCGGCAGCGTGCTCACGGTGGCATACATGGGTCGGTTCGTCTGGGGCGCATTCGCATCGAAGCCGCACGTCGAGACCTGCCGAGTCGCTCACGCGCCCGAGCGTTCGATCCTGATCGCTCCCGGCGTGTTCGCTGGTGCGACACTCCTGATCGGGCTGGTCGCGCCTGCAGCCGACGCGGTGCTGCTTCCACTGGTCAACGCGGAAGCCGCAGGTGTGAAGATCGAGCACCTCGCACTGTGGCACGGTGTGACGCCGGCCCTGTTCGCCTCGGCGGGGGTGCTCATCGGCGGGTCGTTGCTGGCCTGGGTGCTCAGTCGTACGACCCGGCGCATGCAGCCTCCCGTCGAGCGGTTCTCGGCATCGCACGCCTACTGGATAGTGACGCACTTCGTCGATTCGATCGCCGTGAAGCTCACGTCCATCACGCAGCGCGGCTCGCTTCCGTTCTATCTCGCGGTGATCCTGATCGTGCTCGTCGGAACGCTGGGCGGCACCGCACTCGCGACCGCCGAATGGCCCGGCGAATTCGTGCTGATCAGTTCTCCGGTGCAGATCCCGATCGCACTGGTGATGATCATCGCCGCCCTGTTCTCCCTGCGCGCACGCACGCGATTCCAATCGGTGGTGCTCGTCGGCCTGACCGGATACGGCATGGCCGCGATCTTCGCAATGCACGGGGCCCCAGATCTCGCGTTGACCCAGGCGCTCGTCGAGACCGTCACGCTCATCGCATTCGTGCTCGTCATCCGGCGCCTGCCCCAGCGGATCGGTCATCGCGCGAGCCGCCCCAAGAGGTGGCTCCGTGCGGGCATCGGCATCGGCGTCGGGCTCGTCTTCGGCATGCTGGCGGTCATCGCACTCGGATCGCGCATCGCGGAGCCGATCTCCCTGCAGCTACCCGAGCTCGCGTACGCCGGCGGCCACGGGAGCAACGTCGTCAATGTGATGCTCGTCGACATCCGCGGTTGGGACACGATGGGCGAGCTCTCCGTGATTCTGGCTGCCGCGACCGGCGTGGCGTCGCTCGTCTTCCTCAGCACCCGTGTCGACAACCGCCCGAAGCTGAGCCGGCGGGACGCGCGGAGGGCCGCGCAGGAACACCTGCTCCGCGTCGCAGACCCCAACGATCCCGCGCGCCGCATGACCTGGCTTCTGGCGGGACGGCACCTCGATCCGGCGCGCCGCTCGATCCTGCTCGAAGTCGTGGTGCGTCTCATCTTCCACGCGCTGATCATTCTGTCGATCTACCTGCTCCTGACCGGGCACAACTCGCCGGGAGGCGGATTCGCGGGCGGGCTCGTCGCCGGGCTCGCGCTCGTCGCGCGGTACCTCGCAGGCGGCCGCCACGAACTGGGGGCTACGGTTCCGCTCGATGCCGGCCGCATTCTCGGCGCTGGGCTCGCCATCGCGGTGTCGATGGCGTTCATCCCCATGCTCTTCGGGCAATCGGCACTGGCGTCGGCGTGGGTCGATATCGATCTCGGCATCTTCGGCTCCATTCCGCTGGTGACCTCGACGCTCTTCGACATCGGCGTGTACCTGGTCGTCTTCGGGTTGATTCTCGACGTGCTCCGGAGTCTCGGCGCCGAAATCGATGAGCACGAAGAGGCGGATATCGCCTCGTTCGAGGAAGAGGAGGTGAGCTCGCGATGACGATGCCACTCGTTCTGGTCGCCGTGATGGTGGTGATGTACGCCTGCGGTGTCTACCTCATGCTCGATCGGTCGTTGACGCGCCTGCTGCTCGGCTTCCTCCTCGTGGGCAATGCGACGAACCTGCTCATCTTCTTGATGTCGGGAAGCTTCGGAGCTGCGCCGATCTACGGAGAGGCGTCGGCCGAGGAGATGAGCGATCCGCTCCCGCAGGCGTTCATTCTCACGGCCATCGTCATCACATTCGGCGTCAGCGCCTTCCTGCTCGCGCTCATCTACCGGTCGTGGCGCCTCGCGCACGACCATGACGACCGCGTGCAGGACGACGATTCCGATCTGGAGCTCGCCACGACGCGCGCACTGGCAGCGACCGAGGTCACCGACGAAGACCTCGCGGAGACGCAGGAGTACGACGACGAGGACTACGCCGAATCCGGCGCAGACATCGCACCGAGCGGCAAGCCAGCCTCCGATGCATCCGAGACCGCGGGGGAGCCGAAGACATGATTCAGCTCGTTCCGCTCGCCGTGCTCATCCCGCTCGCGGGGGCCGCCTTCGCACTTGCCGTGCCCGGGCACCGCCGCTTGCAGCAGGGAATCACGCTGTTCGCCCTGAGCGCCGTCGTGCTGCTCAGCGGCGCGTTGATGTTCCTGGTGGATGCGCACGGCACGCTCGTCATGGAGGTCGGCGGCTGGGCGGCTCCGTTCGGCATCGCACTGGTCGTGGACCGGGTGTCGGCGCTCATGCTCACGGTGTCATCGATCGTGCTCCTCGGCGTCTTCCTCTTCTCGCTCGGTCAGGGCCTCGCCGACGGAGACGAAGACACGCCGGTGTCGATCTACTACCCGACGTACCTCGTGCTCGGTGCCGGCGTGTTCAACGCGTTCATCGCGGGCGACCTCTTCAACCTCTACGTCGGCTTCGAGATCCTGCTCGTGGCGAGCTACGTGCTCATCACGCTCGGAGGGACTGCGCAGCGCATTCGCGCCGGCGTGACGTACGTCATCGTGTCGCTCGTGTCGTCCGTGCTCTTCCTCGCAGCGATCGGGTTGATCTACGGCGCCACGGGCACGGTGAACATGGCGCAGCTCACGGTGCGGATCGCGGAGCTGCCGAGCGAGGTGCAACTCCTGCTCAATCTGGCACTGCTCATCGCGTTCGGCATCAAGGCCGCCGTCTTCCCACTCGCCTTCTGGCTGCCGGACTCGTACCCGACGGCCCCGGCTCCGGTCACGGCGGTGTTCGCCGGATTGCTGACGAAGGTGGGCGTGTACGCCATCATTCGGACGCAGACGAAACTGTTCCCGGATTCGAGCGTCGACCGATTGCTCCTCATCATCGCGGGACTGACGCTCCTGGTCGGCATTCTCGGCGCCGTCTCGCAACTCGACATCAAACGGCTGCTGTCGTTCACGCTCATCAGCCACATCGGGTACATGATCTTCGGAATCGGCATGGCCAATGCAGCCGGCTTCGCCGCGACGATCTACTACATCGCGCATCACATCATCGTGCAGACGACCCTCTTCCTCGCCGTCGGTCTGGTCGAACGACAAGGCGGGACCACCTCGATCTCCGGTCTCGGCGGCTTGATGCGCACTGCGCCGTTCATCGCCATCCTCTTCTTCATCCCGATGCTGAACCTCGGCGGCATCCCCCCGTTCTCAGGGTTCATCGGGAAGCTCGGGCTCTTCACGGTCGCCGCCGATGTCGCGAGCCCAGAAGCGTACTGGCTCATCGGCATCGGGGCGCTCGTCTCCCTCCTCACCCTCTATGCGTTGGCGCGCGCGTGGGTGCTCGCGTTCTGGCGAGCACCGGCGCAGCAGGGAAGCGATCCGAAATCCGCGAAGCCCACCACCACGGAAGCCGTCATGCTGCGCGAGCGCGAGCAGGCGCTCTTCGAGCGCTTGCAGGACGCGCCAGATGCGCAGCCGCAGGCCGAGCAGAAGGAGATCCCGAAGCTGATGTTCGTGGCGACCACCGGCATGGTCGCCATCAGCGTCACACTGACCATCTTCGCGGGTCCGCTCTACGCGTACGCGACCCGGGCAGGAGAAACCCTCGCCGAGCCGGGTATCGTCGTGGAACAGGTGCTCGGCGACGGCTCTGGAGCCGGCTCGGGCGGACCCGGCGGTGGGAGCGGCCAGACCACGCTCGAAGAGGGGGAATCGCATGAGTGATGCACCCACGGAGCTCGCGGGGGAATCACCCCGCGAAGCCCGTCGACGCGAATTTGGCGTGCGGCTGCACGAACTGCCCCTCGTGATCGGTCTCGTCGTTCTCTGGATGATGCTCTGGCACGAGGTGTCACTGCTTTCGGTGCTCAGCGGTCTGGTCATCGCCGTGTTCGTCATGCGACTGTTCTACCTCCCGCCCGTGGAGCTCGCCGGTCGATTCAATGTCTGGCATGCACTGCGGTACCTGGGGTACTTCATCTGGCACCTGGCGCGCGCCTCATGGGGAGTCGCATGGCTGGCCGTGCGCCCCGGACCGGTGCCGACGACGTCGATCATCGCGGTGAAGCTCACCACGCGGTCCGACTTCATCATGACGATGGTCGCGCTCACGAACTCCTTGATCCCAGGATCTCTCGTGACCGAGATCGATCGATTCAACTCGACGCTGTACCTGCACGTGCTGAATACGCCGACGCAGCGCGAGCTGACGCAGATGCGACGTAGCGTGTACACCATCGAGCGCCTGCTGGTGATGGCAGCCGGGTCCAAGCAGGAAGTGCAGGCCCTGACATGAGCAACATCACGCAGCTCCTGCTCATCGCGGCTGGCATCGGTCTCACCGTGACCGCCCTCGCCGCCATCGTGCGCATCGTGCGCGGGCCGACGATTCTGGATCGCATGATCGCCTCCGATGTGCTCCTCACGACGCTGATGCTCGCCGTCGGCGCTGACATGGTGGCGCGCGGTCACACGGACACCATCCCGCTGATGACGGTGATCGCCGCCACGGCGACGCTCGCGACGATCGTCGTCGCCCGCTTCGTGAAGCGGCGCGCGGAGCAGCCTCCCCACCAGCAGCCGAAGGAGACGGGACATGTTTGATGCCGTACTCGATCTGATCGCGGCCGTCTGCATCTTCCTCGCCGCCGTGCTCTCAGTCGCGGCGGGAGTCGGCATCATCAGGTTCCCCGACGCGCTCAGCCGTCTGCACGCGGCAACGAAGCCCCAGATCTTCGGGCTTCTGCTGACGATCACGGCGATCGCGCTCGAGGAACGGTCCGTCGCGACGCTGCTCGCCCTGGTGCCGGTCTTCGTGTTTCAATCCCTCACCGCTCCCGTGGCCGCGCACATGGTGGGTCGCGCTGCGTATCGCACGGGGCAACTCGACACGACCACGCTCGTGGTCGACGAGTTGGCGCCGGCCATCGAGCGCAGCGAGGAGTCTTTCGCGCGTCGCCCTGAACGGGAGAACGACGCTGGATCGGGGCCTTCGAAATCCGGCTGACGTGCAGCGAGCCGGGCCCGACGGGACCCGGCTCGCTGTCGACGACTCCTCGTGCGCGTCGTGGTGGAACTGCCTCGCTACGCGTCGACCAGGTATCGGCTGTAGGCCGGAACGGTCAGGAACGTCGGGAAGTCGTCGCCGAGCGCCACGTCGGTGAAGAGCTCAGCAGCGTCGTCGTAGCGATCGCCGTCCGCGCGTTCGAAACCGGCGACGGCCTCAGCGACGAGCTCGGCGACCCATTCCCGAGTGATCCGCGTGCCCTCGGCAGTCGACTGATCCTGATGGATCCACTGCCAGATCTGGGAACGGCTGATCTCGGCGGTCGCCGCGTCCTCCATCAGATTGTCGATGGCGACCGCGCCCAGTCCGCGGAGCCAGGCCTCGATGTACCGGATGCCGATCGAGACGTTCTCGCGCACGCCGGCCTCAGTGATATCCCGACCGATCCGCACGTCGAGCAGCTGAGCCGCGGTCACATGCACGTCATCGCGCTGCCGATCGACCTGGTTCGGGCGCTCACCGAGCACCGCATCGAACTCGGCTTGTGCGACGGGGATGAGGTCTGGGTGCGCCACCCACGTGCCGTCGAACCCGTCGCCGGCCTCACGGTGCTTGTCCGCGCGGACCTTCTCCTCCGCACGCGCTGTCACCTGCGGGTCCCGACGGTTGGGAATGAAGGCACTCATCCCGCCGATCGCGTGGGCGCCGCGCTTGTGGCAGGTCTGCACGAGCAGCTCGGTGTAGGCGCGCATGAACGGCACGGTCATGGTCACTTCACTGCGGTCCGGGAGCACGAAGCGAGCTCCGCGACCGCGGTAGTTCTTGATGATCGAGAAGATGTAGTCCCATCGCCCGGCGTTCAGTCCGGCGATGTGGTCCCGCATCACATACAGGATCTCTTCCATCTCGAAAGCCGCTGGAAGCGTCTCGATGAGCACGGTCGCGCGAATGGTGCCGTGGGGGAGACCGAGCGCCTCCTCGGTGAAGGTGAAGACGTCGTCCCACAGCTTCGCCTCTTCGCTCGACTCGAGCTTGGCGATGTAGAAGTACGGTCCCCGTCCTCGCGATACGAGCTCGCGCGCGTTGTGGAACGCGTACAGTCCGAAGTCGACGAGGCTGCCCGACGCTGCACCGGCACGTCCATGCGTGTCCGTGAAGCGGAGGTGCTTCTCGACGAGGTGCCACCCGCGGGGCCTCATGACGATCGTCGGGGTGCGCTCGGCGGTGACCCGGTACTCCTTGCCGGCCTCGCTGGTGAAGGCGAGCTGCTCGCGAATCGCGTCGAAGAGCGAGATCTGGCCGCCGATGACGTTGCGCCACGTCGGGCTCGTCGCGTCTTCCTGATCTGCGAGCCAGACGCGAGCGCCGGAGTTCATCGCGTTGATCGTCATCTTCGGGTCGGTGGGGCCGGTGATCTCCACGCGCCGATCCTCGAGACCCGGGCCCGCGCCGGCGACGCGCCAGTTCGGATCCTCTCTGATCGCCCGAGTCTCCTCGCGGAACTTCGGATCGCGTCCGTTGCCGATCTCGTAGCGGCGTCGCTGTCGGTCGGCGAGACGCTCGTGCCGAGTGCTGGCGAAGCGGTCGTGCAGGCGAGTCAGGAACTCGAGGGCATCGGGCGTGAGGATCTCTTCGCTGCGGGGGAATGGACGTCCGAGCACCTCGAACCGCGACGGCGATGTCGTGCTCTCGGATGTGCTGGTGCGTTCGGTGGTGGCGGTCTGCAGCTGCAGTCCCGCCTGGGTCGTCGTCATGATCTGCTCCTCGATATGAGTGGTGTCGGGTGAATTCGGTGGGGACCGTCGCTCAGTGGAACTGGCCCTCTTCGGTGGAGCCGACGAGTGCGAGGGTCGAGGCGTCCGGGTTGAGTGCGGTGGAGATCGCGTCGAAGTATCCGGTGCCGACCTCGCGCTGGTGCTTCGTCGCCGTGTAGCCGCGCGCCTCGTCTGCGAACTCGCGCTCCTGCAGTTCGACGTACGCCGACATCCCATCGCGGGCGTAGCCGTGCGCCAGGTCGAACATCGACGAGTTCAGTGCGTGGAATCCCGCGAGGGTGATGAACTGGAAGGAGAAGCCCATCGCTCCGAGCTCGCGCTGGAACTTCGCGATCGTCTCGTCGTCCAGGTGCTTCTTCCAGTTGAACGAGGGAGAGCAGTTGTAGGCGAGCATCTGATCCGGGAACTCGGCCTTGACGCTTTCGGCGAACTGGCGCGCCAGCTCCAGGTCGGGGGTGCCGGTCTCCATCCAGATGAGATCGGAGTACGGTGCGTAGGCCTTCGCCCTCGCGATGCACGGTGCGAGGCCGTTCGTGACCTTGTAGAAGCCCTCCGCCGTGCGCTCTCCGGTGACGAACGGACGATCGCGCTCGTCGACGTCCGAGGTGATGAGCGTCGCGGCCTCGGCGTCGGTACGGGCGATGATGACGCTGGGCACGCCGGCGACGTCGGCCGCGAGGCGCGCGGAGTTCAGCGTGCGCACGTGCTGCTGCGTGGGGATCAGCACCTTGCCGCCGAGGTGACCGCACTTCTTCTCGCTCGCGAGCTGATCCTCCCAGTGCACGCCGGCGGCACCGGACGCGATCATCGACTTCATGAGCTCGTACGCGTTGAGGGGTCCGCCGAAGCCGGCCTCGGCATCGGCGACGATCGGAACCAGCCAGTCCTCGACGGTGCTGATGCCTTCGGAGTGCTCGATCTGGTCAGCGCGGAGGAGTGCGTTGTTGATGCGGCGCACGACCTGCGGCACCGAGTTCGCGGGGTAGAGCGACTGATCGGGGTAGGTGTGGCCCGAGATGTTGGCGTCGGCGGCCACCTGCCAGCCCGAGAGGTAGATCGCGCGCAGGCCGGCCTTCACCTGCTGCACGGCCTGGTTGCCGGTGAGTGCTCCGAGGGCGTTCGTGTAGCCGCCGGTCGGGGTCTCGCTGGTGAGCTGGCTCCACAGCTTCTCGGCGCCGCGGCGCGCCAGCGTGTGCTCCTCCTGCACGGTTCCCCTGAGCTTGACGACGTCGGCGGCGGTGTAATCGCGGGTGATTCCGTCCCAGCGCGGGTCGTTCTCCCAGTCCCAGGCGAGCTGCTCGGCGGATGAGGGGGTCTGCGATGCGTCGTTGGTCACGATGACTCCTGTGTTCGGCCCGAAGGCGTGTTTTCCGTGTAGTTCCATCCTGGGGGGTGCTCACCAGTCGCATTGGGCACTTCGGGGGGTGAAGAATTGGAGTATTTTCACTTGCCGGAAGAAAGTGCGTCTGCGAGGATGAGCCGCATGACTCTTCTCGATATCGATCCGGCGCAGACGACGAGCGGCGAAGCCGCGGGCGATGCGCTGCTCCTCGGGCGCCGCGTCCGCGCGCTGCGCACCTCGCGGGGCCTGACTCTGGAGCAATTGGCGCGTGCCGTCGACCGCGCACCGTCCCAGCTCTCCGCGATCGAGAACGGGAAACGGGAACCCCGGCTCCCGATGCTCAGGTCGTTGGCGGTGGCGCTCGGCGTGACGGTGGACACCCTGCTCGACACGGAGGCGCCCTCGGAGCGCGCCGCCCTCGAGATCGCGGTGGAGCGCGCGCAGCGAGGAACCGTGTTCCAGTCACTCGGTCTGCAGCCGATCCGCGTCTCCAAGGCGACGAGCGACGAGACGCTCCAGGCGATCCTCGGGCTGCATCAGGAAGTCGAACGGCTCCATCGGGAGCGCGCTGCGACACCGGAGGAGGCTCGGCGTGCGAACACCGAACTCCGGGCGCAGATGCGCAGCGTCGGCAACTACTTCGCCGAACTCGAGGGCGCGGCCACCGGTCTCCTCGACAGCGTCGGGTACGCGGGCGGCCCGGTGTCGCAGCAGACGATCGCGAACATCGCGGAGCGCCTGGGGTTCAGTCTGCATTACGTCTCCGACATGCCGCACTCGACGCGCTCCGTGATCGATCGCCGCAACGGCAGGGTGTATCTGAGCGGCGCGGTCCCATCGCGAGATGCGCGCGCCCCGATCCTGCGCGCGCTCGCGAGTGTGGTCTGCGGGCACGAGGAGCCGAGCAGCTATGGCGAGTTCTTGCGGCAGCGCGTTGAGGCCAACTATCTCGCGGGCGCCGTGCTGCTCCCGGAGGCGGCGGCCGTTCCGCTGCTCGCCGAAGCGAAGCAGCAGCGACAGATCTCGATGGAGGATCTGCGCGATGCCTTCGGCGTCTCTTACGAGATGGCGGCCCACCGGTTCACCAATCTGGCGAGTGAGCGACTCGGGCTCGAGGTGCACTTCATGAAGGCGCACGAATCGGGGACGCTGATCAAGGCGTATGAGAACGACGGAGTGCGATTCCCGTCGGACGCGCTCGGGAACTTCGAGGGAGCAACCGTGTGCCGGAACTGGACCGCGCGGACGGTCTTCGGGCAGCCCGACCGGTTCAACCCGTGGTACCAGTACACCGACATGGCGGCGGGGGGCACCTACTGGTGCACTTCGCGGGTCGAGAAGGCGAAAGAAGGGCAGTACTCCGTGAGCGTCGGGGTGCGCTTCTCCGACGTGAAGTGGTTCCGTGGGCGGGAGACGGCCCATCGTTCTCAGTCCTTCTGCCCGGACGATCAGTGCTGCCGGCAGGCCTCGGCCGAATTGACCCGGAAGTGGGAGGCGGCTGCGTGGCCCGAGGCGGCGACGCCGACGAGCCTGCTCGCGGCGCTGCCGACGGGAACGTTTCCCGGCGTCGACGCCCACGAGGTCTACGCGTTTCTCGAATCTCACGAATAGCGGGGAAGTTGCTGGACGCCACGCCGTGAGCGTCGACAAAAGTCGCCGCCGACGTGCGCCGGGAGCCTCGCCTGCGATAGCGTAGAAGTGTCGAGCCGAACGGCTTGCTGAGGCCCCGAGTGAAGAAGTGGGTGAGGACATGAGCAGCGACAATCATGCCCGTCGCGCAGAGAGCACGGAAGTGCGATCGACCCAGCAGTTCCGAGAAGATCTGGGCGCACTCATTCGCACGCGGGCGACCGATCTGACGATCGACGAGCGGGAAGCGGTGGAAGCCCTTCCCTCCGGTGCGGCGCTTCTCGTCGTGAGGCGCGGCCCCGATCAGGGCGCGCGCTTCCTCCTCGACCAGGATGTCACGGTCGCCGGTCGTCATCCGGCGGTGGACATCTTCCTCGACGACGTGACCGTATCCCGACGACATGCGGAGTTCCGCCGCAGCGGTACGACGTTCTCGGTCGCCGACCTCGGTTCGCTCAACGGCACCTTCTGCGACGGGACCCGGATCGACGGTTCGGTCGTGCTGCAGGACGGCGCAGAGGTGCAGGTCGGCAAGTTCCGCTTCACCTTCTTCGCCTCCCGATTCGATCTCGCCGAGGAGAACTAGCGTGGCGGCCTCCCAGGCCCGCCAAAACCCTTCAGGTCTCCTCAGCATCGGTCACGTGCTGGCCCGGCTGCAGGACGACTTCGCCGACCTGACCCCCTCGAAGCTGCGCTTCCTCGAGGAGCAGGGGCTCGTCACGCCTGAGCGAACGAAGTCGGGCTATCGAAAATTCTCGCAGGCGCACATCGAACGCCTGCGGTTGATTCTCACGCTGCAGCGCGATCACTACCTGCCGTTGAAAGTCATCGCGGAGGTGCTCGAGGAACTCGACGCCGGCCGTGACCCGATCATCCCCGGAGCTGCGCCGCGCAGCGCCTCGAGCATTCTGGCGCCGAAGCGCGTCCTGAGCAGTGAAGAGCTGCGGCGATTGACCGGGGCGAGCCCGCGGTTCATCGGCGAGGCGATCGCGGCTGGCCTGCTGCCAGCAGCCGAGGTGTTTCCGCACGACGCGGTCGCGCAGGTGACCGCGCTGTTGAAGCTCTCCGAGCAGGGCATCACTCCGCGTCACCTCCGGCCGCTGCGCGTCGCGGCCGAGCGCGAGGCCGAACTCATCGGTCATGCCGTCTCGACGCGGGGCGTGAAGGCGGCGTCGCCTGCTGCGATGGAAGGGGCGCTCGAGATCGCGGATCACCTCGACACGGTGCGCGCCGGCGTGTTGCGACGGAGGATCGGCAACGCCTGACGACGCGAACTTCGGCGCGTTTTCAACCCTCAAGTTCCACTTGAGGTCGACACGCGATAATTAACCCTCAACGGTCGTTGCACCAGGGCGAGGTGCTCGATAGCGTTGGTGAAGTTCGGCGCCCATCCTTGCGTGCGCCGATGTGAAAGGAACACGATGGAGCACACTCAGCGGCCCGGCGGCGACGCGGCGATTCCGCCGGCGCACGTCGGCACGGAGTCGGACGGGGCAGCAATGGCCGAGTCGTTCACCTCGTTCTCCATCGACGCTGATGTGCTGTTCGACGACGGCCTTCCGCGCCCGAATCAGGACGGCGGATTCAAAGGCGCCACGGCAGCCCGCGCGGCCGGCATCACCTACCGCCAGCTCGACTACTGGGCTCGCACCGGCCTCGTCGAACCGACCGTGCGCAGCGCCAAGGGATCCGGCTCGCAGCGCCTCTACGGCTTCCGAGACATCCTCGTACTCAAGCTCGTGAAGCGTCTGCTCGACACCGGAATCTCACTGCAGCAGATCCGCACCGCCGTGGCGCAGCTGCACGAAGCCGGCGTCCACGACCTGTCGCAGACGACGCTCATGAGCGACGGAGCGAGCGTCTATCTCTGCACCTCGAACGACGAGGTCATCGACCTCGTGAGCCGCGGGCAAGGGGTCTTCGGCATCGCCGTCGGCAAGGTGCTCCGCGAAGTGGAGACGTCTCTGGTCGACATGGACGAGCACCGTGAGGAGACCGCGTCGGAGACGACGGGGACCGCGGTCGACGAGCTGGCAGCTCGGCGGGAGACCCGCAAGATCTCCTGACTCGGAGGAGTGGCGCGCGTCGGAGTGGCGCGCGTCCTGCGAACTCGAACGGGGTCAGCTCCGCGACGACTCAGATTCGCGAGAGCTCAGCTCCGCGATGCCCAGTATCGAGCGCGTCGAGGCAGGGCACTCGACGCAGTGCGAGAGCTCGCGCTCAGTTCTCCACGACGGTAGCAGTGGGAGCGTTCGAAGCTCCGGCGCGCCCGGCGTCCATACCGGCAGATCGAAGAATCCGATCGAGCACCAGGTCGAAGTTCGCGGCCATCTCCTGAGAGGCTTCGCCCGGCCACATGTGCACCGGCTTCGCGGCGCCCTGCGCCTGCTGCAGCGAAAGGCGCTCAGGGAGCTGCGGGCTGAGCACCAAGGGGCCGAACATCTCGCGGAGCTCCCGAATGCGGAACTGGTGCTCCAGCGACTGGGGCTGCGTGCGATTGATGAGGATTCCGAGCGGCTGCAGACGAGGGCTGACGCCGCGCCGAATCTCTTCGATCGCGCGAAGCGCGCGGTCGGTGGCCGCGACGGCGAACAGACTCGGTTCAGCGACGACGAGCACGCGATCGCTCGCCGCCCATGCAGTTCGGGTCAGGGCGTTCAACGAAGGTGCGCAGTCCACGAGGACGAGGTCGTACTCGGACTCGACGACCGCGAGGGCCTCTTCGAGCTTCCAGATGTCGCGTGTGGAGGGGTGGGGGCCGTCGAAGTTGATCGCCGAGGGGCTGCCGACGAGGAGGTCGATCTTGCCGCCCTCGTGGTAGTCGTTCCAGCCGCTGTGCGCGATGGCGCTCCGAACCGTCTTCTCCTTCGGGCTCTCGAGCACGTTCGCGACGTTGGCGAACCCCTCGGGGTTCACGGCCAGACCCGTCGACACGTCGGACTGCGGATCGAAGTCGACGACCAGTGTCCGCAGGCCGCGGGAAAACGCGGCTGAAGCGAGGCCGAGCGTCACGGTCGTCTTGCCGACGCCGCCCTTGAGGGAACTCACACTCAATACATGCACGTGGCAAGTTTAGTGGATTCGCCCCGTGCGTCGCCTGACTTCGTCGTGGGCGAACGGAATCGTCGACCCCGGGCCGGCGGCTCCCGCCGCAGTTCGCCATATGACCACTCGCGCGTGACCGACCATGTATCTTGATATCGAACCAGTTCGACGGTGCGAGCACCCGGCGGCGAGAACAGTAGCAAGGAGGCGGAGTGTTCCAGAAGATCTTGGTGGCGAATCGTGGTGAGATCGCGATTCGGGCGTTTCGAGCGGCGCACGAGTTGGGTGCGCAGACGGTCGCAGTGTTCCCGTACGAGGACCGCAATTCCCTGCATCGGCTGAAGGCCGACGAGGCGTACCTGATCGGCTCGGTGGGGCATCCGGTCCGCGCATACCTGGACGTCGCCGAGATCGTGCGGGTCGCCGTCGAGTCGGGCGCGGATGCGATCTACCCGGGGTACGGCTTCCTGTCGGAGAATCCGGATCTCGCGGCGGCCGCCGATGCCGCCGGCATCCGGTTCATCGGGCCGGGCAAGACCGCGCTCGAGATGGCGGGCAACAAGGTCGCCGCGAAGGAGCATGCGATCGCGGCGGGGGTTCCCGTCCTGCGATCCACTCCGCCGTCGACCGACATCGAAGCGCTGGTCGCCGGCGCCGAGGAGATCGGGTTCCCCGTGTTCGCGAAGGCGGTCGCCGGCGGCGGCGGACGAGGGATGCGGCGAGTGGAGCGGGTCGAGGATCTGCGTGACGCGCTGGCTGCGGCCATGCGCGAGGCGGAGTCCGCGTTCGGCGACGCGACGATGTTCATCGAGCAGGCCGTGCTGCGCCCGCGGCACATCGAAGTGCAGGTGCTCGCGGACTCGACCGGGGCGACGGTGCACCTGTTCGAGCGGGACTGCTCCGTGCAGCGCCGCCATCAGAAGGTCGTCGAGATCGCGCCGGCTCCGAACCTGACGGAGGAGAAGCGGGCAGAACTCACACGCGACGCGATCGCGTTCGCGGAATCGATCGGGTACGAGAACGCCGGGACCGTGGAGTTCCTCCTCGACACCGCGGGCGAGCGCGCCGGGGAGCACGTCTTCATCGAGATGAATCCGCGCATCCAGGTCGAGCACACGGTGACCGAAGAGGTCACCGATGTCGATCTGGTGCGTGCGCAGATGCGGATCGCGGCGGGGGCGACTCTGGCTGAACTCGAATTGACCCAGGATCGCATTCAGCTGCGAGGCGCAGCGCTGCAGTGCAGGATCACCACGGAGGATCCGGTCAACGGGTTCCGGCCCGACCTGGGCCGCATCACCGCGTACCGTTCGCCGGGCGGCGGCGGGGTGCGCCTCGACGGCGGCACGATCGAGGTCGGTGCGCAGATCAGCCCGCACTTCGACTCGATGCTGGCGAAGCTCACCTGCCGCGGGCGTTCGTTCGAGGACGCGGTGCGCCGCGCGCAGCGGGCGCTCGCCGAGTTCCGCATTCGCGGCGTCGCGACGAACATCCCGTTCCTCCAGGCCGTTCTCGCCGACACCGATTTCCAGTCCGGCGACATCTCGACCCAGTTCATCGGCGAACGCCCGGAACTGCTCAAGATGAACGCGTCCAAGGATCGCGCGACACGGTTGCTGCAGCACGTGGCGAACGTCACCGTGAACCAGCCGCACGGCCCCCGTCCCGAACTCATCGATCCCGAGGCCAAGCTGCCCCGTCTCGATCTGTCACGGCCAGCGTCTGCGGGGAAGCGGCAGCTCCTCCTGGAGATCGGGCCGGAAGCCTACGCGCGTCAGCTGCGCGAGCAGACCGCGCTCGCGGTGACCGAGACCACGTTCCGCGACGCCCATCAGTCGCTGCTCGCGACGCGCGTGCGCACGAAGGATCTCGCGCGCGTGGCTCCGTATGTGGCGCGCATGACGCCCGAGCTGTGGTCGGTCGAGGCGTGGGGCGGTGCCACGTACGACGTCGCCCTGAGGTTCCTGGGGGAGGACCCCTGGGAGCGACTTGCGAAGCTGCGCGAGGCGCTCCCGAACGTACCGATTCAGATGCTGCTGCGCGGCCAGAACACGGTCGGGTACACCCCGTACCCCGAGCAGGTCGCACAGGCCTTCGTGCGGGAAGCGGCGTCGACCGGAGTGGACGTCTTCCGCATCTTCGACGCGCTCAACGACGTGAACCAGATGCGTGTCGCGATCGACGCGGTGCGAGAGACCGGCACAGCGGTCGCCGAGGTCGCGATGTCGTTCACCGGCAATCTGCTGAGCCCGGCGGAGGACAAGTACACCCTGGACTACTATCTGCGTCTCGCCGAGCAGATCGTCGATGCCGGCGCGCATGTTCTCGCGATCAAGGACATGGCGGGGCTGCTGCGCCCGGCTGCCGCGGCGAAGCTCGTCACCGCGCTCCGCGAGCGGTTCGATCTCCCGGTGCATCTGCATACGCACGACACTCCGGGCGGGCAGCTCGCAACGCTGCTCGCGGCGAGTGCTGCCGGGGTGGATGCGGTCGACGCCGCATCGGCGCCGATGTCAGGCACGACCAGTCAGCCGTCGTTGTCCGCACTGGTGGCGTCGCTCGCCGACACGGATCGCGATACGGGCCTCTCGCAAGACGCCGTCTTCGCGCTCGAACCGTACTGGGACGCCGTGCGCTCCGTGTACCGCCCGTTTGAATCCGGGCTCCCGAGCCCGACCGGGCGCGTGTACACGCACGAGATCCCTGGCGGGCAGCTCTCCAACCTGCGGCAGCAGGCGATCGCGCTGGGACTGGCCGACAATTTCGAGAAGATCGAGGATCTGTACGCCGCCGCCGACCGCATCCTCGGCCGCATTCCGAAGGTGACACCGTCGTCGAAGGTCGTCGGCGATCTCGCCCTGCACCTCTCGGCGGTGGACGCCGATCCGGCGGACTTCGAAGCCCACCCGGAGAAGTACGACATCCCCGACTCAGTGGTCGGGTTCCTCGCCGGAGAGCTGGGCGAGATCCCAGGCGGGTGGCCGGAACCCTTCCGCAGCAAGGTGCTCAAGGGTCGCACCGTGAACATCGATGTCGCGCCCGTTTCCGATGCGGACGCTGCGCTGCTGAACGGGTCGAGCGCTGAGCGGCGCGAGACGCTCAATCGCCTCCTCTTCCCGCAGCCGACCCAGCAGTACTCGGACGTCCGCGAGCAGTACGGCGACGTCTCGGTGCTCGATACAGCGGACTACCTCTACGGCCTGCAATCGGGCGAGGAGCGCGCGATCGATCTCGCGAAGGGCGTGCGGCTGTACGTGGGACTGGAGGCCATCGGCGAAGCCGACGACAAGGGCCTGCGAACCGTGATGGTGCGCGTGAACGGCCAATTGCGTCAAGTCTTCGTCAAGGATGAATCCGTGAAGGTCGAGGCGGTGCTCGCGGAGAAAGCCGATCGTTCGGCGCCGGGGCACGTCGCTGCACCGTTCTCGGGCACAGTGACCGTGAAGGTCGCGGAGGGCGACGTCGTCGAGGCCGGTCAGCCGGTCGCGTCCATCGAGGCGATGAAGATGGAGGCCGCGATTACGGCGCCGATCTCCGGTCGCATCGAGCGGATCGTGTTCACGGGTACGCGCGGACTCGAATCCGGCGACCTCATCGCGGTCGTCTCCCGGGCGGAGTAGCAGCACGAGCGCCTCGGTGCAGACTCGCGCTGCAACGAGGCACTAGGCTCGGGTGCCATGGCAATTCGTGAAATCAGGGTCTTCGGAGATCCCGTGCTTCGCACCGTGTGCGATCCGGTCGTCGAGATCGACGAGGGTGTCAGGGCCCTCGTGCAGGATCTGCTCGACACCGTCGATATGGAGGGTCGAGCCGGGCTCGCGTCCACGCAGATCGGACACACGCTCCGGGTGTTCAGCCTGCACATCGACGGCGAACTCAGTTACGTGATCAATCCGGAGATCGTCGCGCTCGAGGGGGAGCCGGTGCTGACCGGCGAAGGATGCCTCTCGGTGCCGGACCTCTGGTTCGACGTGGCGAGGTACCCTCGGGCGACCGTGCGCGGCATCGACCTCGACGGGCACCCGGTCGAGATCGCCGGTGATGGCCTGCTCGCGCAGGCGCTGCAGCACGAATGCGATCACCTCGACGGAAAGCTCTACCTCTCGCGTCTCGATCGCGATACGCGCGGCGAGGCCATGCGTCAGATCCGCACCTCGAGCTGGTTCTGATCGTCCTGGGCGCGGCCCGGTGGACCTCCGCCCGAGATGCGGCGCCGACTACCTGACGACGGAGACGTTCTCCGTCTGCGGATGCTCTCCGTAGATGTCGGCGATCTCTCCCGCGAAGTCGCGGAGGATGTTGTCCCGTCGGATGCTCATCTTCGGAGTGAGGTGACCGTTGGCCTCGATGAACTCTGTCGGCAGGATCACGAACTTCCGGATGGACTCGGCGCGGGAGACGTACGCATTGCCCTGGTCGACGGCCTGCTGCACCTCAGCGAGCACCTTCGGGTGCACTGCAGCCTCCTCGAGAGTCATCGTCGCGTCCTCGCCGTGATTGTTCAGCCACGGTGCGAGCATCTCGGGATCGAGGGTGATGAGCGCTGAGATGAACGGACGCTGATCTCCGACGACGACGACCTGACCGATGATCGTGTGCGAGCGGATGGGATCTTCGAGTGCGGCTGGGGCGACGTTCTTGCCGCCTGCCGTGACGATGATCTCTTTCTTGCGTCCGGTGATGGAGAGGTACCCGTCGTCGTCGAGCGAGCCGATGTCCCCGGTGCGGAAGAACCCGTCGTCGGTGAACGCCTCGCGGGTGGCCTCCGGGTTGTTCCAGTACTCCTTGAAGACATCGATGCCCTTGACCTCGATCTCACCATCCTCCGCGATTCGGACCGTGTGTCCGGGAAGCGGCGGGCCGACCGTGCCGATCTTGAACTTGTTCGGGAGATTGACGGTGGCGGGCGCCGTGGTCTCGGTCAAACCGTAGCCCTCGAGGATCTTGACGCCGAGGCTGCGGTAGAAGTGGCCGAGGTAGTGGCTGAGGGGAGCGGAGCCCGAGACGGCGAAGCGCACCTTGCCGCCGAGCTTCTCGCGAAGCTTGCCGTAGACCAGCTTGTCGAAGACGCGGAACTTCACGCCGAGCATGAACGGCACCTTGCCGGCATCGAGCGCCTCGGAGTGGGCGACGGCCACCTTGGCCGCGGCCCGGAAGATCTTGCCCTTGCCCTCGGCCTCGGTCTTCTGCTCCGCCGAGTTGTAGACCTTCTCGAACACCCGCGGCACGGCGAGCAGGAACGTCGGCTGGAACGAGCTGAGCGCCGGGAGCAACTGGCTGGTGTCGGCCTGGTGCCCGACGCGCACGCCGGCGTGCACCGACATGACGGAGATGAAACGGGCGAACACGTGAGCCAGGGTGACGAACAGCAGCGTCGCGGCACCGGGCTGCTGCACGACGTCGGAGAGCGCCGCGGCCGCGTTCCGCGAGAGATCGACGAAGTTCGCGTGCGTCAGCACGCACCCCTTCGGCCGCCCCGTCGATCCCGACGTGTAGATCACGGTCGCGATGTCCGCGCCCTGGGCGAGCGCGCGACGGCGATCGATCTCCGCGTCGTCGACGCCCGCGCCGGCCGCGCGAAGCTCGGCGAGCGCGCCCTGGTCGAGGCGCCACGTCAGCCCGACCGCAGGGAGATCGTCACGGATCTCCTCGAATCGCGCAGCGTGATCGTCCGTCTCGGTGATGACGGCACGGGCACCGGAATCCTCGAGCACCCAGTGCACCTGCAGCGGCGAAGAGGTCTCGTAGATCGGCACCATGACCGCGCCGGCATAGTGGATCGCGAAATCGACGAGCGTCCACTCGTAGCTCGTCTTGCACATGAACGCCATGCGATCGCCGGGCTCGATGCCGGCAGCGACGAATCCCTTCGCGAGGGCCACCACGTCCGCGCGGAAAGCGGTCGCGCTGATGTCGCGCCAGCCATCGCCGGCCGGAACGGCGAACAGGGCCCGATCGGGGGTCGCCTGCACCCGCTGCTCCAGGAGGTCCGTTATGTTGTCCTCTGGCACCGGTGGGACGAGGATCGGGGTCTCGGACTGATTCACGGCAGCTCCTTCGATACTCATGTATCCGTCATACGCGACGCGGCGTCTCGCGTCGCACCTTGCTCTGCCACCCTATATGCATACCTCCGTCGCACCTCCGGCTCCGGTAGGGTGTTCTCAGTCGAGAGGAATCGTGGGCTGTGCTCTACTGGATTTTTAAACACCTGATCATCGGGCCGATCTTGAAAACGATCTTCCGCCCGTGGCTGGAGGGTGCCGAGAACATTCCGGCGACCGGACCGGTGATCATTGTAGGAAACCACCTCTCGGTGATCGATTCCTTCTTCATGCCGACGATGATCGACCGACGCGTGTACTTCCTCGCGAAGAGCGACTACTTCACCGGGAAGGGGCTGAAGGGCTGGCTGGTGAAGTCCTTCATGACCGCGGTCGGCCAGCTTCCGATCGACCGGTCGGGTGGCAAGGCGTCGGAGGCGTCGCTGAACACCGGGCTCAGCGTGCTGGATCGCGGGGACGTGCTCGGCATCTACCCCGAGGGCACCCGCAGCCCCGACGCGCGGCTCTATCGCGGTCGGACCGGTGTCGCTCGTCTCGTGCTCGAATCGGGGGCGGTGGTGGTTCCGGTGGTGATGATCGACACGGAGAAGGCCATGCCGATCGGCGCGAAGGTCCCGAAGATCCGTCGCATCGGCACCGTCGTCGGCAAGCCCCTCGACTTCAGTCGCTTCTCGGGGATGAGCGCCGATCGGTTCGTGCTGCGCAGTGTCACGGACGAGATCATGCTCGAGATCCAGAAGCTCAGCGGGCAGACCTACGTCGACGTCTACGCGTCGAGCGTCCGCAACCGCTAGCGCCGTTCGCTGCGGGCATCGGTCGCACTTCGTGCCTGCGCCCCGTGAGGCAGTAGGCTGATACGGTCGCGGCCGATCGCCGCGATATTTCTGTACCCACTCACGTAAGGGATCGACATGACGAGCCAGATTCACGAGACTGCTGCCGAACGAGCGTTCGCGGAGCTCGACGCCTATCAGGCGCTCGAGGCCAAGCAGCAGCCCGTCTGGCCCGATCCTGACGCCGTTGCCTATTCGGCTCGCGAGCTCTCGTCGCAGCCGCCGCTCGTGTTCGCAGGGGAAGCGGACCAGCTGCGCGACCGCCTCGCGGCCGCGGCGCGCGGCGAGGCGTTCCTGCTGCAGGGCGGCGATTGCGCTGAGACGTTCTCCGCGGCGACGGCCGACCGCATCCGCGATCGCGTGAAGACGCTGCTGCAGATGGCGGTCGTCCTCACGTACGGCGCTTCGATGCCCGTGATCAAAGTCGGGCGCATGGCGGGGCAGTTCGCGAAGCCGCGGTCGAGCAACGACGAGACTCGCGAGGGCGTCACCCTGCCGGCCTACCGCGGCGATCTGGTGAACGGCTACGATTTCACCACCGAATCCCGTACGGCCGATCCCGCACGCCTGGTGCAGGGCTACCACGTCTCCGCTTCGACGCTCAACCTGATCCGCGCGTTCACGCAGGGCGGCTTCGCTGACCTGCGGCAGGTGCACGCCTGGAACCAGGGCTTCATCTCGAATCCGGCGAACCAGCGGTACGAATCGCTCGCCGGCGAGATCGACCGCGCACTCCGGTTCATGGCGGCATGCGGCGTCGACAACACGGCGCTCACTCAGACCGAGTTCTACGTCAGCCACGAGGCCCTGCTCCTCGACTACGAGCGCCCGCTGACGCGTGTCGATTCGCGCACGGGAGATCTGTACGACACCTCCGGGCACATGCTCTGGATCGGAGAGCGCACCCGCGATCTGGACGGCGCCCATGTCGAGTTCCTCTCGCACGTGCGCAATCCGATCGGCGTGAAGCTGGGACCGACGGCCACCGTCGACGACGCTCTCCGCCTCATCGACAAGCTCGATCCCGAGCGCGAGCCGGGCCGCTTGACCTTCATCACCCGAATGGGCGCCGGAAAGATCCGCGACGTCCTTCCTGGCCTGCTCGCCGGAGTGCGCGACGCGGGAGCGACACCGCTCTGGGTGACCGATCCGATGCACGGCAACGGCATGACGACGGCGACCGGGTACAAGACCCGCCGCTTCGACGACGTCATGGACGAGCTGCGAGGCTTCTTCGAGGCGCACCGTGAAGTCGGCACCTACCCCGGCGGGATCCACATCGAGCTCACGGGCGACGACGTGACGGAGTGCCTGGGTGGGTCGGAGAACATCGACGAGGCGACATTGGCCACCCGGTACGAGTCGGTCTGCGATCCCCGTCTGAATCACATGCAGTCGCTGGAGCTGGCGTTCCAGGTGGCAGAAGAGCTGAAGAAGATCTCTTAGCCCGCTCGCGTTCAGGTGCCCGCGTTTCGGATCGTCTCCGGAGCGCGGGCACCGCGCGTTAGAGCGAGATCGTGCTTCTGATGCGGATCTCGGTGCCCGCTGGTACCTTCTCGCCGGAGGCCGGGTCGGTTCCCGTGGCCTTCGCGAAACTGCGCAGCGCGTCGGGTACGAGCGTGGTCGGGGTGAAGCCGGCCGCGCTCAAGGTGTCCATGGCCTCCTGCAGGTCGAGACCGGACACGTCGGGCACGGGGAAGAGTTCGGGGCCCAGCGAGATCTCGAGGCCCACGGCATCGCCGGGGCGCATCGGGTCGGTCTGGGGGAGCAGGGCGATGACGGAGCCCTGCTCCACGTCGCTGCTGTAGGACTCGCTCCCAGCTGCGGGATCAACGGTCAGCGAGCTCTCGGCGAGGCGGGCCGTCGCGGCATCCGCCGTGAGTCCCGCCACATCGGGAACGCTGCCCGCCGAGGTGATCAGGTCGATGGTTGCACGCTCGGGATACGTGTCGCCGAGGGCGTCGCCGTTCGACCCGAGCGCCGCGAGCACGGTACCGGGCTCATCGTCGGAGAAGCGTTGTTCCAAGACCTGGCCGACCGTGAACCGCTGCTCTTCGATCAGGGATTCGGCCTCCTCGAGCGACAAGCCGACCAGGGTGGGAACGGGAAGCAGCTGCGGGCCCGTCGACTGGCAGAGCTGGATCGGCGTGCCGCGATCGACGCGCGCACCAGACGCTGGCTCCGTCGACGAGGCGTGTCCTTCTGGCACCTCCAGACTCGAGCACTCGGCGAGCGTCACGACGAGGTCGCGCTCCTCGAGCGTCGCCTGCGCGGCCGCGATCTCCGCGCCGGAGACGTCGGGGATGGTCACCTGAGATCCCGGTCCTTGACCGAACCACCAGCCCAAGCCGCCGGCGGCGGCGATCAGGAGCACGGCGAGCAGAGCCGAGAGCCGGCCGCGTCGCTGACGGACTCGGCCGGCTTCCGCCGCGCGATCGATGGGAGCGGCCGTCGACGATGCAGCGGCACTGGCGTTGAGCTCGGGGGCGACTGCGGTCTCTGAAGCGTCGGGGGCGCTGCCGACCGCCCACCGCTCGGACGGATCGAGCACGGACGTCGAGGGCGTCGGGGTTCCCTCATCGGAGATGCGGGGGAGGACGCGCGTCGAACCGGCGGGGGCTTCCCCCCGGGTGATCGCCCGCAGCGACTCGAGCGCTTCGCTCGCATCGCGCGGTCGCTCGTCGGGCTCGCGACGGGTCATCCAGAGCACGAGCGCGTCGAGCGCCGGGCTCGCCTCAGCGCTCTGGAGCGATGGAGCGGGCACGTCCGAGTGGGCGTGCTGGTAGGCGATCTGCATCGGCTGCTCGCCGACGAACGGCTGCACGCCGGTGAGCATCTCGTAGAGCATGATGCCGAATGCGTAGAGGTCGCTCCGCGCATCGGCGATTCCCCGCGTGACGAGCTCGGGCGAGAGGTACGCGATGGTGCCGAGCAGCGCCTGACCCGTGGTCGTGTTCGCGCTGACTGCGCGGGCAAGCCCGAAGTCGCCGAGCTTGATCCGCCCGTCGTCTGCGAGCATCACGTTCTCGGGTTTGAGGTCGCGATGGACGATCCCCGCCCCGTGGGCTGCGGCCAGGCCCGAGAGCACCGCATCCCCGATCTCGAACGACTGCTCGGCGGTCAGATGCCGTTGCTGCTTCAGGAGCTCCCGCAGCGTGATGCTCGGCAGATACTCCATGACCAGGTAGGTGCGCCCGAGATCGTGCCCCTGGTCGAACACGTTGACCAGATTGGGATGGGAGAGGCGGGCCGCACTTCTGGCCTCCTGCTCGAAGCGGCGCGTGAAGTTCGCATCCTCCGCCAGATGCTCGTGCATCACCTTGACGGCGACGCGGCGCTCAAGCCTCAGATCCGTTGCGAGGTACACCATCGCCATGCCGCCGCGCGCGATGCGCGACCTGATCGCGTAACGGCCGTCGAGCGTCTGCCCGATCAGCGGGTCGGAGGGCACGGTGGTCACCCGGAGAGTCTACGGAAGTTTCGATGGCCGTTTCATGATGCGCGCCGGGCTCGCGCGGATTGCGTTCACCCGTTGCCGCTGGCAGAGTGGACCCGTGGCAGAGAACACCGCTTCAGACCGTAGCCCGTTGACGACCGCTCCCATGCTCGGCGTCCCCGAACTCGTGGACCGCCTCGGCATCACTCCCGGCCGGCTCCATCGCCTCATCGAGGATCGCGTACTCGCGTCGGTGCGCATCGACGGCGTCCTGCGGGTTCCTGCAGAGTTCTTGCAGGGCGACGAGCCGCTGCCATCGCTTCGCGGCACGCTGCTCGTGCTCGACGACGCAGGCTTCTCCGAGGAGGAAGCGGTGCTCTGGATGCTCTCGGTGAACGACGAGCTGGGGGAGCGGCCGATCGATTCGCTTCAGGCCGGCCGGAAGAGCGCGGTGCGTCGCGCGACGCAGTCGCTCGCCTTCTGACCTCTCGTGCGCGTGGTTCGTTGAGAACTCCGGGTCGCGCCTCGGGCGATCTCAGAACTCGCGTCGCGCCGCCCGGTCGGCGAGCCGCGTCAGCGCCTCGCTCGCGTCACGGCGGGTCGGGGAATGCTCGAGCGAGGAGATCGCTCGTTCGACATTGCGCGCGATCATCTGCTCGACTCGATCGACTGCCCCGCTCTCGCGAATGGTGCGCTGGAGGATCGCGACCTGTTCCGGCTCGAGATCGTTGCCGAGCAGGTCGTCGAAGATGCGCCGCTGGGTTCCGGGCAGGTTCTCGCGCGCGAGCGTGACCAGGACAGTTCGCTTGCCCTCGACCAGGTCGTCGCCCGCGGGCTTGCCCGTGATCGATGCGTCTCCGAATACGCCGAGGAGGTCGTCGCGGAGCTGGAACGCGACGCCGATGGGGAGGCCGTAGTCCCGCAGGGCCTGCTCCTGCTCCTCATCGGCGCCGGCGAGCGCCGCGCCGATCAGGAGCGGCGCCTCGACGCTGTACTTCGCCGATTTGTAGACGAGCACCCGGGTCGAGCGTTCCAACTGCTCGTCGTGCGCGGCGAACTCGCTCTGCTGCTCCTCGAGCACGTCGAGGTACTGACCGACGGCGACCTCGCTCCGCATGCGGTTGAAATGCGCTCGCGCGGCCTGCGCCGCGCCCGGGCTGATCGCGGCGGCGCACGCACGCTGCATGAGTTCGTCGGCCCACGACTGCAGGAGATCTCCGAGCAGAATCGCGCCGGCGATTCCGAAGTGCTCGGGGTCGCCGGCCCAGCGATGGCCGCCGTGCAGCTCGGCGAACACGCGGTGCACGGAAGGGCGGCCGCGACGGGTGTCCGATCGGTCGATGATGTCGTCGTGGATGAGTGCTGCGGCGTGGAAGAACTCCAGCGCACACGCGGCATCGAGCACCGGGGCGGCCGGGCCGTGGACGTCGTCGATGATGTCGAGCTCGCGCACGGACCGGTAGCCCAGGATCGCGAACTGCGCACGGAACCGCTTCCCGCCCGTCAGGAAGCGCTTCGCCTCATCCAGCAGCGGCGCGGCGTCCGCCCCGAGCGCCGCGAGCTCGTTGCGATGCTGTTCGAGGATGTCGCCGATGCGCTCCTGAATGAGGCCTGCGAGTCGCGTCGTTTCTTGCACGCGCCTAGCCTACTCACGGCTGCGGGTCGTAGACTGATCGGTACCAAGTTTTCCCGAAGCGCAGGAGGGCCGTCATGGCGCTGTCAGAGCACGAACAGCGGTTGCTCGACGAGATGGAGCGCGGCTTCTATCAGAGCGAGGCCGACGTTCTCCAGGCTGGCTCGTCGGAACCCCGTCGACTGAACTATCGGTCGCTCGTGCTCGGCATCATCGTCGTGATCCTCGGAATCGGAGTCCTCGTCGCCGGAGTGGCGGTGCAGCTGCTGTGGCTCGGGCTCATCGGGTTCGCCGTGATGCTCGGCGGCGTGATCCTCATGCTGTCTCGTCGCTCTTCCGGGCCGCTCACCGTCGAAGACATCACCTCCGCCGGTTCGGGTCCGAAGGCACCCCGCTCGCGAGAGTCGTTGAGCGAGCGCATGGAGCGCCGGTGGGATCAGCGCATGGAGGGCGAGCGGTAGCTCGACCAATGCTGCGCGCACCGCTGCTGCGCGCGCATCGCGTGCGCTACGGCACCAGTTGAGTGCGAGCCCGCTCCCGATGTGAAGCCCCCGCTGCGGGGGCGAACCGGATCGATCGCGTCAGGTCAATGACCTGGCGCTTTTTTTGCGCCCGCTCGGCGATGCTCGCGATCTGACGCGGCGCTCGACTGCGGGTCCTGCCGGTATTCGGCGCGCGCGCCCCGCGATGCACTCCACTTTGCTCCATTCGAACCTTCCGCCGGGGTCCGAATCGCGTGAAGACGGGCTTTCTCGGGAGCTTGAAGGCTCGAATCCGTCGGCGTGCTGCCCGTCACCGTGCGGGCCTCCCCGTGTCGTCGCCGCGTATTCTCGCGAATTCTCTCGATTCCGCCCGCAAAGTGGAGTGTGTTTAGGAACAAGTGGAGGAAAGTGGAGTAAACTGGCGCTCGAGGACGAGTCGGCGAAAGGAGGTCCCATGTTCCTGGGAACCTTCACGCCGCGCCTGGACGAAAAGGGCCGACTGATTCTTCCCTCGAAGTTTCGGAACGAACTCGCCGACGGCCTCGTGATCACCCGCGGGCAGGAGCGCTGCCTCTACGTGTTCAGCGAAACCGAGTTCGCCGAGATGCATCAGCGACTGCGGAGCGCACCGCTCGCCTCGAAGCAGGCGCGCGACTACCTCCGCGTGTTCCTCTCAGGGGCGCACCCCGAAACACCCGACAAGCAGAGTCGCATCACCATTCCGCAGAACCTCCGTGAGTACGCCGGGCTCGATCGCGAGCTCGCCGTCATCGGCGCCGGTTCGCGCGCGGAGATCTGGGATGCGGAGGCTTGGCAGACCTACCTGGCGGCGCAGGAAGCAGCGTTCTCCGAGATCGAGGAGGAGGTGATCCCGGGCATGTTCTAGCCCGGAATCTCTATGGCACACGACAACACACGCGATCCGAGCGGTCTGCACACCCCCGTGCTGCTCGAGCGCTGCCTCGAACTGCTCGCTCCGGTGGCGCAGGGCATCGCCGAGGGCGACACGCCCGTGATCGTCGACGCGACACTCGGCATGGGCGGACACAGTGAAGCGCTCCTCGACCGCTTCCCCCGGCTCACCGTGATCGGTCTCGACCGCGACACCGAGGCACTCGAACTCGCGGGCGCTCGTCTCCGGCGATTCGGGGACCGCGCGATCCGCGTGCACGCGGTGTACGACGAAATCGCCGAGGCCGTATCCGACAGCGGCTTCTCACGGATCGACGGCGTGCTCTTCGATCTCGGCGTCTCATCGCTGCAGCTCGACGAGGCGGACCGCGGCTTCGCATACGCCCAGGACGCTCCGCTCGACATGCGCATGGACCAGAGCAGCGGGGAGACCGCGGCCGACGTGCTGGCTGCGGCGCCCGAGGGCCGCCTGCGCGCGATCTTCGAACGATACGGCGAGGAACCCCTCGCGGGCCGCTACGCTCGCGCGATCATCGCGGCCAGGGCGGACGCTCCGATTCTGCGAAGCGGACAGCTCGTCGAGGTGCTGCAGGCGGCGACCCCGGCCGCGGTGCGAGACCAGCGCCACCCCGCGAAGCGCGTATTCCAGGCGCTGCGCATCGAGGTCAATTCCGAACTCTCAGTACTCGAGCGCGCGATCCCCGCTGCGCTCGATCTCCTGAAGGTCGACGGCCGTGCGGTCGTCATGTCGTACCAGTCGCTCGAAGATCGTTTCGTGAAGCGCGAATTCGCGCGTCGCACGGCGTCGACCGCGCCCGCCGGCCTGCCCGTCGAGCTCCCGGAGCATCGTCCCGAGTTCCGCCTCCTCACACGCGGAGCCGAGCTCGCCGACGACGCCGAGCGCGCGCGCAACCCGCGCGCCATCCCCGTGCGCCTGCGCGCAGCCGAACGAATGAGGGACGCACGATGAGTACGACGCTTCCGATGGAGTTCGACGCGGCGGCGCTCCGCCTCGGCTCACCCTCTGGCACGCCGGCGCCCACCCAGCCCGAGCGGCACCTGCGCCCGGTGCCGCACCCCGCGGCCCGGCCGGCGAAGCGCTCGCAGCGCAGCCCGCTCGCGGGAGCGCTCATCGCGGTCGGCGTCGTCCTGGCCATCTTCGCAACGCAGCTCGGTCTGAGCATCGCGATCTCTCAGGGCGCATACGAGTCGCGCGCACTCGAGGTGGAGCAGCGCGACCTCGGGCGCGTGGAACGAGTGCTGTCGCAGAACGTCGACAAGCTCGCGTCCCCGCAGAACCTCGCGGAGAATGCGGCCGCGCTCGGCATGGTTCAGAACTCGCGGCCCGCGACGCTCCGCCTGAGCGACGGCGCAGTGCTCGGGGCGCTCGACTCGGAGACGACGGAAGCCTCTGGCAACCTCATCCCGAATGCGACCCTCGAGAGCATGCCGGTGGTGGACGCCGCAGGCCTCCTCGTGCCGCGGAACTCCGGACAGGCCGCGGGCGCTCAGGCCGAAGACATCGATCCGCCGGTACGGTGGACGGGCAAGCTGCCTGCTCCCGATACGCACTAGGCAGTAGCAGAACTCCGGGAGGAATCGGATGCTGAGACTGCGCGGATCTTCGCTTCGCCGGGCCATCGCGCTCGCCATCATCGTCGTCGCTGCGATCGTGTTTCTCGTGCGACTCGTGGACGTGCAGGTGGTTTCCGCCGCCGCCCTGAACGAGGATGCGAAAGACAAGCGCGCGGTGCCCGTCGCGATTCCGAGCGTGCGCGGCGACATCGTCGATCGCGACGGGGAAGTGCTCGCGACGACGGACGAACGCTACGACGTGCAGCTCTCGCCGAAGAACACGCGTCTGAACGACGGCGTGTTCTACCGCTTCGACACCGAACGCGGCGTGGGCACGGTCAAGGTCACCGCAGCGCAGGCCTTCGAGGAGATCGGAGCGGTGACCGGGCAGAGCGGCGAGGAGATCCAGAAGATCGTGGATGACGCGCTGAGCGACAACCCGAAGTCAGACTTCGCCTACGTGCAGCGATCCATCGATCTGACCCAGCTGAACGCGCTCAAGGCGCTCGAGATCCCGTGGCTCACCTTCGAGAGCCAGCACACGCGCACCTACCCCAACGGCGCGGTCGGCGGCAACATCGTGGGGTTCTCCGGAGCCGACGACGTGCCGCAGGCCGGCGTCGAGCTGTCGCAGGACGCCTGCCTCACCGGGGTGGACGGCACTGAGACCTACGAGCGGAGCGAGGACGGAGTGGCGCTCCCCGGGAGCGTCGTCGTCACCAGGAAGGTGCAGGACGGCGGGACGGTGCAGCTCACGATCGACCGCGACCTGCAGTGGGAGGCCCAGCAGGCGATCAACCAGCAGGTGCAGTCCGTCGGCGCGGCGTACGGACTGCTCACTGTGATGGACGTCCAGACCGGCGAGCTCGTCGCCGTTGCGGAGGACGGCTCGGTCGACCCGAACGACGTCGATGCCTCAGACCCGGCGAAGCGCGAAGCGCGATCCTTCACCTCGCCGTACGAGCCGGGCTCGACGTTCAAGGCGATCACCGCGGCGGCGCTCATCGACCAGGGCGTCGCGACGCCCGCGTCGCAGAACCTCACGCCCGACTACCTCGAGCCGGAGCCAGGCGTGCGCTTCGGCGACGCGTTCAACCATCCCGAGATGCCGTGGACGTTGACCGGCATCCTCACGCAGTCGTCCAACGTCGGCACCTCGATGCTCGGCGCGCAGCTCGACGCCGAGACGCGATACGACTACCTCAAGCGATTCGGCGTCGGCACCGCCACCCAGGCGGGAATGCCGGTCGAGGATTCCGGTCTGCTGTACGAGCCGGGGGACTGGGACCGCCAGACCTCGTACAACACCATGTTCGGTCAGGGCCTCTCCTCGACCGTCGTGCAGACTGCCGGCGTCTACCAGGCGATCGCGAACAAGGGCGTGCGCGTGCCGCCCAGCGTGGTGCAGGAGTGCGTGGAGGCCGACGGCACGACGACCGCGCCCGAGCACGGCGAGCCGGTCACGGCGATCTCGGAGAGCACCGCAGCCGAAATGATGGGCATGCTCGAGACCGTCACCACCGAGGGCTGGTTCAAGGACCTCATCGCGATCCCGGGGTACCGGATCGCAGGCAAGACCGGCACCGCGGAGCAGGTCGACCCGGCTACTGGGCTCTATCGCACGGACTACGTGCACTCGTTCGCAGGGATCTTCCCGGCCGACGACCCGCAGTACGTCGCGGTAGCATCGATTGCGTTCCCGACGTCGGGAGGGGACGGTGGCGTCGCTGCACTCACCGCCTTCCGGCAGGCCGCAGAGGCGACGATCCGCACGTTCCACATCCCGCCATCCACGGGGGAGTTCCAACCGCTCCCCACCGAGTATTGATCACGCCCAGGAGGCCAGCACCCGTGAGTACCGGAGATGCTTTGAGCATTCGCCCGCAGCAGCCCGTCCCCGTCCCGCTCGACGAGATCGTCGAGCGATTCGACGTGCGCGCCGCGGGCCGGTCGACGGGGCTGTTCGTCACCGGCGTCTCGCTCGACTCGCGCGATGTGCGACCCGGCGACCTCTACGTCGGCATGCCGGGCGCCCAGCGCCACGGTGCGGAGTTCGCCGCTCAGGCCGCCGCATCCGGTGCGAGTGCGATGCTGACCGACGCGGCCGGCGCCGAGCTCGCCGCGGCCGCGGGGACGTCGCTGCCCGTGCTCGTCTCCGACGCGCACCCGCGCCTGATTCTCGGCGACGTCGCCGCGGTCGTCTACCGCACCGACGGCTTCTCCGCGCGCACCTTCGGCGTCACCGGGACGAACGGCAAGACGAGCGTCGTGTACCTCATCGCCGAGCTGCTGCGCGCGGCAGGCATCACCGCGGGGCTCAGCTCCACGGCGGAGCGCCGGATCGGCGACGAGGTGGTGGTGAGCAACCTCACCAGCCCCGAGGCCTCCGAGCTGCACGGACTGCTGGCCCGCATGGTCGAGGTCGGCGTCGAGGGCGTGGCTATCGAGGTGTCGGCCCAGGCGGTCGTTCGCCACCGTCTCGACGGCCTGCGTTTCGATGTCGTCGCGTTCAACAACTTCTCCCAGGACCACCTCGACGAATTCGGCGATCTGGAGACCTACTTCGCAGCCAAGCTCGCGCTGTTCGCGCCGGAGCACGCGGAACGCGGCGTCGTCGTCGTCGATTCGGCCTGGGGGCAGCGCATCGCACGCGAATCGCAGATCCCGGTGACGCGCCTCGCCACCGAGTACGGGCGGGACGCCGACTGGCACCTCGCGGTCACACGCCAGACGCTCGACGGCGTGTCGTTCGTGCTGCAGGGGCCGGAGGGCGCCCACTTCCGCGGAAGCGTTCCGGTGTTCGGTCGCTTCATGGCGGAGAACGCCGCGCTCGCGCTGATCATGCTGCACGAGGCGGGGATTCCGCTCGCGCAGGTCGAGGCGGGACTCGAGCAGGGTCGCATCCCGGTGTACATCCCCGGTCGTCTCGAGCAGATCACGGAGAGCGGCAGCACGGGCCCGCGCTTCTACGTCGACTACGGGCACACGCCCGGGGCATTCGAGGCGATGCTCGACGCCCTCGGAGAGGTCGCGCCGGGGAAGATCATCTTCCTGTTCGGAGCCGATGGCGACCGCGACACGACGAAGCGGGAGGAGATGGGAAGGATCGCGGCTGCGGGCGCCGACACCGTCATCATCTGCGACTACCACCCGCGCTCCGAGCCGCCGGAGGCGATCCGCGCTCAGCTGCTCGCCGGAGCCCGCTCGGCCCAGCACGCCGAGGTCATCGAGGAGGGCGATCCTCGGGCTGCCGTGCGCCTCGCCATTTCGCTGGCCGAACCCGGTGACGTTATCCTGTATGCCGGTCCCGGACACGAGGACCATCAAGAAGTCGCCGGGCGGTTCATCCCGTACTCGGCGCGTGACGAAGTTCGCGGTGCGCTCCGCGAGGCAGGACTGCTCCCGTGATTGCACTGACACTGGCCGAGATCGCGACCGCCGTGAACGGCCGCCTGGTCCCCGGAGACGGCGGAGCGGGGCCGGAGACGCTCATCGACGGCGAGTCGCAGACCGACTCCCGCGAGGTCGGACCGGGGCACATCTTCTTCGCCCGACGCGGTGAGGAGACCGACGGACACCGATACGCCGCTCGAGCGGTCGACGCCGGTGCCGCTCTGCTCGTGGTGGAGCACGAGGTGGACAGCCGCGTTCCGCAGATCGTCGTCGCCGACAGCACCGATGCGCTCGGCGCCCTCGCGACCGAGGTCGTGCGACGCGTTCGCGAAGCGGGCGACCTCACGATCGTCGGAATCACCGGCTCGAACGGCAAGACGACCACGAAGAACCTGGTCGCCGCAATGGCAGAACGCACCGGCCCGACCGTCGCTTCAGCGAAATCGTTCAACAACGAGGTCGGCGGGCCCGTGACGATGCTCCGCGTCGCACCGGATACGCGCACGCTCATCGCCGAGATGGGAGCGAGCGCAGAAGGCGAGATCGCACGTCTCACCGCGATGGCGCCGCCGCACATCGGGGTCGTGCTGACGGTCGGACTCGCCCATGCGGGAGAATTCGGCGGGATCGAGACCACCTTCCGCACGAAGAGCGAGATGGTGCGCGACCTGCCCGCGTCTGCGATCGCCGTGCTGAACCGCGACGATCCCCGCGTCGCGCAGATGGCCGAACTCACGCGCGCCCAGGTCCACTGGTTCGGTCTCGGCTCGGAGGCCGACGTCCGTGCGACCGATGTGGATGCATCGGCGGACGGCACACGATTCGTGATCCACGCCGACGGAGCGTCCCTCCCCGTGCACTTCCGGGTACTCGGGGAGCACCACGTCATGAACGCGCTTGCGGCCGCGGCGGTGGGGCGGGCGCTCGGGATCCCGCTCGCCGAGATCGTCGAGACGCTCGAATCGGCGACCCTCGCCGCCCCGGGGCGCATGGAGGTGCTCGGCGGACGCGACGGGGTGACGATCATCAACGATGCCTACAACGCGAGCCCGGACTCCATGAGCGCCGCGCTGCGCACGCTTGCACAGATCCGCAGACCGGCCGGGCGCTCGGTCGCCGTCCTCGGAGCGATGAGCGAGCTCGGCGAGTACTCCATCGACGAGCACCGACGCGTGGGGCTCCAGGCGGTGCGGTTGCGGATCTCCGAACTGGTGGTCGTGGGCGCCGAGGCGCGCCAGCTGCACATCAGCGCGATCAATGAGGGCGCCTGGGACGGGGAGAGCACCTTCTTCCCCACCCAGGACGAAGCCTTCGCCTACCTCACCGAGACACTGCGCGCCGATGACACGGTGCTCGTGAAGTCCTCGAACGCCGCGGGCCTCCAGCGACTCGGAGATCGTCTCGGGGAGGCGTACGCATGATCGCGCTGCTCATCGCCGGCGGGTTCTCCCTCCTCTACTCGCTGCTCCTGACGCCGTTGTTCGTGCGCGGTTTCAACCGGCTGCGCTGGGGCCAGCCGATTCGCGTCGACGGGCCGAAAGAGCACGAGATCAAGCGCGGCACGCCCACGATGGGCGGAATCATCTTCCTCTCCGGGTCGGTGATCGCCTACTTCGTCGGCAAGCTCGTCATGGGCGAGCAGCCCTCTCCATCTGCGCTGCTCGTCATCCTGATGGCCGTCGGAGCGGGGCTCGTCGGCTTCATCGACGACTTCATGAAGACGCGGCAGCAGGCATCTGCGGGGCTCGGAGGCTGGGCGAAGATCGCAGGTCAGGTCATCATCGCGGTATCGTTCGCGGTGCTCGGCATCCAGTTCGCGAACGGCGCGGGCATCACCCCGGTGTCGACCCATGTCTCGGTCTTCCGCGACCTGCCCTTCGACTTCATGACGTTTGGCCCCATCATCGGCATCGGGCTCGTGATCATCTGGGTCATGGTCATCGTCACGGCGACGACGAACGCCGTGAACGTGACAGACGGTCTCGACGGTCTCGCAGCGGGATCCGCCATCTTCGCGTTCGGCGCCTACCTCGTGATCGGGTTCTGGCAGTCCGCGCAGAGCTGCGTGAGCAACGCTGCGGAGCCCGGGTGCTACGAGGTGCGCGATCCGATGGATCTCGCGGTCATCGCGGCGGCTTTCCTCGGCGGCGTCGGCGGGTTCCTCTGGTGGAACACGAACCCAGCGCATGTGTTCATGGGTGATACGGGATCGATGGGCATCGGCGGCGCCATCGCGGCGCTCGCGATCCTGAGCCGCACCGAGGTCCTGCTGATCCTGATCGGCGGACTGTTCATCATCGAGACCGGTTCGGTGATCCTGCAGCGCCTGTACTTCAAGGTCACGCGCGGCAGGCGCATCTTCCTGATGAGTCCGATCCATCATCACTTCGAGCTCAAAGGGTGGGCCGAGGTGACCGTGGTCGTGCGATTCTGGATCATCGCCGCCCTCTTCGTCATCGCCGGGGTGGGCGCGTTCTACGGCGAATGGCTGCTGCAGCAGTCGTGATGGGAGCAGACATGAACAGCACTGGCGGAGACGCAGCGATCTACGCGAAGCTGGTCGCTGACCGTGTCGATGCGCTGACGAGTTGGCACCACGACTGGACCGGACTCCGCGTCGCGGTCCTCGGCCTCGGCGTGACCGGGTTCTCGGTCGCCGACACGCTCATCGAACTGGGAGCGCGCGTGCGGGTGATCGCGGGTGCGCCGGATTCGGAGCGCGAACGACTGCTCGAGGTCATCGGGGCGGAGTACTTCCAGTCTGCTGAGGACGAGGCCCAGCTCGCCGACCTCGCCGCCTTCGACCCCGAGCTCGTGATCGTGTCTCCCGGGTACCGGCCGGACCATCCGCTCACGACCTGGGCGGTCACTCGCGATGTGACGGTGTGGGGAGACATCGAACTCGGCTGGCGCCTCCGCGATAAGACGGGCAGGATCGCCGACTGGATCTGCATCACGGGCACGAACGGCAAGACGACGACGACCCAGTTGACGGCCCACATGCTCTCGGCCGGCGGGCTGCGGGTCACGCCGGCTGGGAACATCGGCACTCCCATCCTCGATGCACTGCGCGACCCCCAGGGATACGACGCGATCGTCGTCGAGCTGTCGAGCTTCCAGCTCGAGCGCCTGGGTGAGATCTCGCCCTACGCGAGCGCATGCCTGAACTTCGCGGACGATCATCTCGACTGGCACGGCAGCCACGACGCCTATTGGGCGGCGAAGGCGAAGGTGTATCAGCACACGCAGGTCGCCTGCGTGTACAACCGTGCAGACGCGGCGACGGAGCGCATGGTGGAGGCCGCGGATGTGGTGAAGGGCGCCCGGGCCGTGAGCTTCGGGCTCGACACCCCTCCGACCAGCGGCTTCGGTGTGGTCGAGGGGATCCTCGTCGATCGCGGCTATCACGCGGAACGCCGCAGCGAGGCGTTCGAGCTCGTCACGATCGAGGAACTCGCAGAACGAGGCCTCGCGGCCCCGCACATGGTGCAGAACGTGCTCGCCGCGAGCGCCCTCGCCCGGTCCCGCGGCGTGGAACCGGGCGAGATCGCGCGAGCCGTGCTCACCTTCGTGCCCGATCCGCACCGTGCGCAACAGCTCGGCGAGATCCAGGGGCTGCGCTGGATCGATGATTCGAAGGCGACGAACGCCCACGCTGCCGATGCGTCGCTGCGTGCGCTGCACGATGTCGTGTGGGTGCTGGGCGGTCTCCTGAAAGGCGTCGACATCGACGAGCTCGTGCGCACGCACGCGATCCGGTTGCGCGGCGCCGTGGTGATCGGAGTCGATCGTGAGCCGGTGCTCGCCGCACTGAGACGGCACCTGGGGGAGCGGCCCGTCGTCGAGATCGACGACGCCGGGCTCGACCCCGACGGCATCATGCGGTCCGCGGTGGCGCAGGCCCGTGCGATCGGGCACCCGGGCGACACGGTGCTGCTCTCACCCGCTGCGGCGTCCATGGATCAGTTCGCCGGCTACGCCGACCGCGGCCGACGCTTCCAAGCTGCGGTCCGAGAGCTGGAATGATGTCTGCGCGCACGAGCGAGCGCGAACCGGGCCGGGCTCCCGCCCAAGCCCTGATCCGGCTGGGCGGCATGCTGCGCATCGGTTCCGATCGCACGGTCATCGCGCTCTACACCATCACGCTGCTGCTGGTGGGCTTCGGCCTCATCATGGTGCTCTCGTCATCATCCATCACCTCGTATCTCGCCGATCAGGGCTTCTTCGGAGGGTTCTGGCGTCAGGTGATCTTCGCCGTCATCGGCATCCCCCTGATGCTCGTCGCCGCCGCAATGCCCGTGAGCTTCTGGAAGCGCTACGCCTGGGCGCTCTTCGGGCTCGGCATCCTGCTGCAGCTGCTGGTGTTCACACCGCTCGGATTCGAAGTGGCCGGGAACCGGAACTGGATTCAGCTCGGCGGCGTGACTGCGCAGCCGTCCGAGGCGTTGAAGCTCGCGCTGGTGGTCTGGGTCGGGGCCGTGATGCAGCGGAAGGAGCCGCTGTTCGGCCAGATGCGGCACGAGCTGATCCCGGTCGTCATCCCCGGGGCTCTGATCGCCCTGGGAGTCGTGCTGCTCGGCAAGGACCTGGGTACGGTGATGATCATGGCCGCCCTCGTGTTCGGCGCGATGTTCTTCGGGGGCATGAGCTGGAAGACGCTCGGGGTGACGGCCATCGGCGCGGCGCTCGCGGTCGCCTTCTTCGTGCTGTCGAGCCCGAACCGCATGGCGCGGCTGCTCAGCCACGCCGGAGGGACCGACGACTACAGCGGCATCGACTGGCAGGCGACGCACGGGTTGTGGGCCCTCGCCGGCGGCGGGCTCTTCGGCGTCGGGCTCGGCAATTCGAAGGCGAAATGGTCGTGGCTTCCCGCGGCCGACAACGACTACATCTTCGCGATCATCGGCGAGGAGCTGGGGCTCATCGGCGCACTGCTCGTCGTCGTGCTGTTCATCGCGCTGACCGTGGTGATGCTCCGCCTCATCGTGCGGGCGCGCGACCGGTTCGGCCGAGCCGTGGTCGGCGGCGTACTGGTCTGGATCGTCGGCCAGGCGTTCGTGAACATCGCGGTCGTCGTCGGCGTGCTGCCGGTGCTCGGCGTGCCGCTCCCGCTCATCAGCTCGGGCGGTACCGCCCTCATCGCGTGCCTCATCGCCATCGGCGTCGTCATCTCGATCGCCCGCGATGCCGCACGACATCAGGAAGAGATTGGACACGCATGACCACGTATCTGCTGGCCGGCGGCGGAACCGCCGGGCACGTGAACCCGCTTCTGGCGCTCGCCGACCTCATTCGACGGGAAGAACCGGGGGCCGGCATCATCGTGCTCGGCACCCGCGAAGGTCTCGAGGCGCGGCTCGTGCCGGAGCGGGGTTACGAACTGGTGCATATCGAGCGCCTCCCATTCCCACGTCGCCCGAACGCCGCGGCGCTGCGGTTTCCGGTGCGCTTCGCGCGTGCGGTCTCGCAGGTCCGCGAGTTGATCCGCAGCCGCGGCGTCGACGTGGTGGTGGGATTCGGCGGGTATGCGTCGGCGCCGGCGTATCGTGCTGCGGCTCGCGAAGGCGTTCCCACCGTCATCCACGAGGCGAACGCGAAACCGGGCCTGGCGAACCGCTGGGGCGCCAGGAGCACGCCGCACGTGGCGGTGACGTTCGCGGGCACGCCGATCGCAGGGGCGCGGGTCACCGGAATGCCGTTGCGGCCAGAGATCACGGGACTCGACCGTGCAGCGCTCCGCGACGAGGCGCGCGCGCACTTCGGACTCGATCCGGCTCGCAGCACCCTGCTCGTCACGGGAGGTTCGCTCGGTGCGCGTGCGCTCAACAGAGGGATCGCGGGCTCGGCGCAGATGCTCGTCGACGCCGGCATCCAGGTGCTCCACGTCTGGGGCGGTCTCACCGAGCTCGAAGACCCCGGCGTGCCCGGGTACGTCGTGATTCCCTATTGCGACCGCATGGACCTCGCATTCGCGGCCTGCGACCTCGCGGTATCGCGAGCGGGCTCGACGACGGTCAGCGAACTCGCGGGCCTCGGGATTCCCGCGGTACTCGTGCCCTACGCCGTCGGCAACGGTGAGCAACGATTCAACGCTGCCGGCATGGTCGAGGCCGGGGGAGCGCTGCTCGTGGAAGACGGGGAACTCACGCCGCAGTGGGTGCACGACGTGCTCGTGCCGCTCCTGCTCGACGACCCCCGACTCGAAGCGATGTCGCGGCGCGCTCGCTCAGCCGGCGCGCTGGACGGCACTGAGCGCTTGCTCGAACTCGTGCGGGAGGCCGTGGGCGCCGCTGGAACCTGAGCGACTTCGATCGCTCAGCGGGTCCTCGGCGACGGGCGCCTCGCATCGCGGTACGCTTGACTGTCGATTCGTGCTGAGGAGGCGCCATGATCTATCCCGATCTCGAACTGGAGATCCCCGAAGACCTCGGGCAGGTCCATTTCGTCGGTATCGGCGGTTCGGGCATGAGCGGTATCGCTCGCATGATGCACCAAGCCGGTGTCACGGTCACCGGCTCTGATCGAAGCGCCAACTACTCGACGGAGGCTCTGGTCGAGCTCGGCATCCCGGTCTCCATCGGTCATGATGCGGACAACGTCGGCGATGCCGACACGCTCGTGGTCACCGGGGCGCTCTGGACGGACAATCCGGAGTACCAGCGCGCCCTCGCCCAGGGGCTCCCGGTGCTGCACCGGTCCCAGGCGCTGGCCTGGCTCGCGAGGAGCGCACGCGTCGTCGCGGTCGCCGGTGCGCACGGCAAGACGACGTCGACCGGCATGATCGTGACCGGCCTGCTCGGCGCGGGTGCGGATCCGTCGTTCGTGAACGGCGGCGTGATCGAAGCGCTCGGCGTGAGTTCCGGCACTGGCGGCGATGATCTCTTCGTGATCGAGGCGGATGAATCCGATAAGTCCTTCCTGCTCTACGACACCGCCGTCGCGCTCGTCACCAACGTCGATCCGGAGCATCTCGACTTCTACGGATCGCGGGAGGCCTTCATGCAGGCCTTCGTCAATTTCATGCGCGGCGCGCGCGAGCAGATCGTCATCTCCGCCGACGACCCGGGGGCGCGCGAAGTGCTCGCCACGCTGCAGCACCAGGGCGGGCACGCGCCGGTCCGCACGTTCGGCGAGACCCCCGGCGCCGACGTTCGCATCGTCGAGATCGATGATTCGGGCCCCGTTCGGTTCGCGGTGGAAATCGATGCGCACCGCTACGAGGCGCAGCTCGCCGTGTACGGCAAGCACAACGCCGTCAACGCGGTTGGCGCGCTCGCCGTGCTCACCGGCCTGGGGTTCGAGCCGGGCGCCGCGCTCGAGGCGATCGCCGCGTTCGGCGGCACGAAGCGCCGCTTCGAGTTCCATGCCGAGGTGCAGGGCGTGCGCGTGTACGACGACTACGCCCACCACCCCACGGAGGTCGCGGCGCTGCTCGACTCCGCCCGCGCGGTCGTCGGCGAGGGTCGCCTCATCGCGATCCACCAGCCCCACCTCTTCAGCCGCACGCGCATGTTCCATCGGGAGTTCGCCGAGGTGCTCGAGCGCGGGGCCGACCACACGGTGGTGCTCGCCGTCGACGGAGCGCGCGAGGACCCGGTCCCGGAGGTCACGGGCGCACTCGTCTCCGATGACTTCGCGGACGCGGATCGCGTGGCGTACCTGCCGGAGTGGCAGGATGCCGCGGACTACCTCGCGCGCATCGCCCGTCCGGGCGACGTCATGGTGACGATGAGCTGCGGCACGGTGTACCGCATCATTCCTCAAGTGGTTGAGGCGCTGCGCGACCGGTTCGAGCTCGAGGCCCGGTGAAGCGCCCCGGCGGTTTCGATCGGACGCCCGATCAACCGCGTCCGGAGCCGGAGCCGCCCGCCGGGCGGCCTCCGGCCGAGGTCTCAGAAGCTGCGGGGCGACTCGGGCCTCGGCTGAGCCGGGTGCCCGCGCGCGCTCACGTCCCTGAAACCGGAGTCTCGCCGACCATCGATCTGAGCGATGTGCGCGCTTCGAGACACGCGCCTCCTGAGCAGGAGGCTCCGGACTCCGCCACCCGGGCGGAGGAAGATCTCCAGGGGCGTGCTTCCGGGGCGATCGACGGTGCGCGAGCCGTTCGTCTCTCCGACGAGCACCCGACGGTCGATCTCGGATCACTGGACACCCGTGCTCGCTCCGGTCTCGATCGGTTTCGCGGAAGCGAACCGGACCCGGTGCGCGAGGCGGAGCGCCGGGTGGCAGCTGCGGCGCGCCTGCGGAAGCGGCAGGCTCGACGCGAGCGGCGACGCTTCTCGGCGGAGGCCCGCGGTCGGAGGCGCCACTGGATCATCGCGTTCGCAGCCGTCGGCGCGCTCGCCCTGTTCGTCGGTGCCGGAGTCTTCACGCCTCTGATGGCGGTGAAGACCGTCGAGGTGACCGGCGCGGAGAGCGTGAACGCCGCGGATGTGCACAGCGCACTCGAGCGGTTCGAGGGGCGGCCTCTCGCGCTGATCGACGATGCCGAGGTGCATCGCGCCCTCGAACCCTTCCCCCTGATCCAGCGCTACGCAGTGGAGCGGGTGCCGCCGCACACGCTGGTCGTGCGGATCGAAGAGCGAGTGCCCGTGATCTCGGTCGCAGGGGCCGATGGCGTCGAGCTCTACGACGCCGCCGGGGTGCTGCTCGGGGCTGCGGATGCTGCACCCGCGGGCGTGCCGGTAGGCGCAGGAGCGCTCACGGACCGGGGCTCCGCGGCCTTCCGGTCGGCGTCGCGCGCGCTCCGCGACATGCCTGCGGATCTGCGTGCGCAGATCACGAGCGCCAGCGCCTCGAGCGCTCAGGATGTGACGTTCACGCTCGCGAGCGGCATCACGGTGCTCTGGGGGGATGCCGACGAGAGCCGACGCAAGGCGGTGGTGCTGCAGGCGATGCTCGCCTCTCTCGCCGGGCAGCCGGTGACGCGAATCGATGTCTCAGCGACCGAAGCGCCCGTCTTCGAGTAGCGCGAGCGGTTTCTTTCGAGGGGCTCGCGGCGTGTCAGGCGTTGCCGCATGCTCCTGGCCCATACGGTGGTGCGCAGGAAATGTATACGGCAATACTAACTCTTAACCTCGAGTAAAGGTTGAAGGTTAGGGGCGGAGGAACCACGTGTCAGCGAACCAGAACTACCTTGCGGTGATCAAGGTCGTCGGCGTCGGCGGCGGCGGCGTGAACGCAGTCAACCGGATGATCGAGCTCGGACTGCGGGGCGTCGAGTTCATCGCCGTCAACACCGATGCGCAGGCGCTGCTCCTCAGCGATGCCGACGTCAAGCTCGACGTCGGCCGAGAGCTCACGCGCGGTCTCGGCGCCGGCGCCGATCCCGAGGTGGGGCGCCGTGCGGCCGAGGATCACGCCGAGGAGATCGAAGAGGCGCTCGCCGGTGCCGACATGGTCTTCGTCACCGCAGGCGAGGGCGGCGGCACGGGTACGGGGGCCGCCCCGGTCGTGGCTCGCATCGCGAAGTCCATCGGCGCACTCACCATCGGCGTGGTCACGCGGCCGTTCAGCTTCGAGGGCAAGCGCCGAGCTGCTCAGGCCGACTCGGGCGTGCACACGCTGCGCGAGGCCGTCGACACGCTCATCGTGGTTCCCAACGATCGTCTGCTCGACATCAGCGAGCCCGGCATCAGCATGATCGAGGCGTTCGCCGCGGCCGACCAGGTGCTCCTCGCCGGCGTGTCGGGCATCACCGACCTCATCACGACTCCGGGTCTCATCAACCTCGACTTCGCCGATGTGAAATCGGTCATGCAGGGCGCCGGTGCCGCGCTCATGGGCATCGGCTCCGCCCGCGGAGCGGATCGCGCCATCAAAGCGGCGGAGCTCGCCGTGGCCTCGCCGCTGCTCGAAGCCTCCGTCGAAGGCGCGCACGGCGTGCTGCTGTCGATCCAAGGCTCGTCGAACCTCGCCCTGAGCGAGATCTACGAGGCGTCGACGCTGGTGCAGGATGTGGTGCACCCCGAGGCGAACATCATCTTCGGAACGGTGATCGACGACACCCTCGGAGACGAGGTGCGCGTGACCGTGATCGCTGCCGGCTTCGACGATGAGACGCCGGCTCCCGTCGCCAACTCGGAGCGGGGTCGTCGCGGCAGTCACGTCGAAAGCCTCGATGAGGTCGCAGCGCCAGCAACCGCAGCAGCAGGCGGCGGCGCGGCTGCAGGCGCCGGCGCGGGGTACGCCGGATTCTCCGCGTCAGGGGATGCCGGGTCGAAGAACCCGCCGACGGGGCAGTTCGGAGAGGTGCTCTCGAATCCGCCCGTGGAGGCGCAGATCTCCGATCCCGCCTTCGACGGCGATGACGACGACGACCTCGACATTCCCGAGTTCCTGAGGTAACCCGCATGAGTGAAGCCAGCGACCGAGGCTTCCCCGGCCTGGGCGATCGTCTGCACCAGGTGCAATCAGGAATTGCGGACGCGTGCCGCGACGCCGGGCGCAGCTCGGACGAGATCGATCTCATCGTGGTGACCAAGTTCCATCCGGTCGAGCTGGTCGCGGCACTCGCCGACCTGGGCGTGCGGGACGTCGGCGAGAATCGACACCAGGAGGCTCAGGCGAAGGTCGAGCAGCTCGGGGAACTCGATCTGCGCTGGCACTTCGTCGGACAGCTCCAGACGAAGAAGGCCCGTCAAGCAGCGAGGTATGCGCATGCGATCCACTCGATCGACCGGGAGCGCCTCGTCGATGCGATCGCCGACATGGAGCGCGAGATCGAAGTCTTCATCCAGGTGAACCTCACGGAAGACCCCGCTCGCGGCGGCGCCGCTCCTGCCGAGCTCGAACGGCTCGCTGAGCACGTGCTCCGCGCACCCGCGCTGCACCTGCGCGGAGTGATGGCGGTGGCACCGCTCGAGGAGCCGGCACCGGCCGCGTTCGAACGACTGGCCGGCTATTCGGAGCGCGTGCGCGCGGTCGCGCCGGGCGCCACCGCCATCTCCGCAGGAATGACGCACGACTATCGCGAAGCCATTGCGGCGGGCGCGACACACCTCAGAATCGGAAGCGCAATCACCGGGAAACGCCCGGAGCCCCGATAGTCTCGAACCACCGCACCGTTGGGAGAAAACATGAGCAACCCGCTGAAGAAGACCATGGTGTTCCTGGGCCTCGCCGAGGAAGACCTCGACGCCCAGAACACCGAGTCGGCGCAGCCGGCGGCCCCGCGTGCTGCGCAGACCGCACCGGCACCGAAGCCGGAGGCAGCGCGGCCCCCCGCGCAGCGCGCTGCGGTCACACCGCTGCGCCGCGTCACACCGACCCGTCAGCCGTCGAGCCAGCCGATGAACGAGATCCTGACCGTGCACCCCACGGCCTACGCCGACGCCCAGGTGATCGCCGAGAGCTTCCGCGACGGCATCCCCGTCATCGTCAACGTGTCCCGCATGACCGACGGCGACGCGAAGCGGCTGATCGACTTCGCGAGCGGACTGACCATGGGGCTCAACGGACGCATCGAGCGCGTGACGAGCAAGGTGTTCCTGCTGTCGCCCGAGCACATCGAGACCGGCAGCGACCACTCGCAGAAGAACGACAGCGGATCGTTCTTCGTAGCTCCCTCGGCCTGAGCGTGGAGATCGTCGCAGCGATCGCCTTTATTCTCCGGCTGGCACTCAGGATCTTCACATTCGTGCTCTGGGCGCGCTTCATCCTCGACTGGGTCATGGTGCTCAACCGGCAATTCCGGCCGCGAGGGTTCTGGGCCGTGCTCGTGGAGCTGGTGTACACGGTGACAGACCCGCCGATCCGTATGTTCCGCAAGGTATTCCCTCCGATTCGGCTCGGCCGGGTCGCCCTCGATCTGGGTTGGTTGCTCACGATGATCTCCTGCCTGATCCTGATCGCGATCCTCTCCGCCTGGTAGCCGCGACCGGTGCACCTGCGCGAACCCGACTTTATTTGCTAGCGTTGTTCTAGACCACGGCAGTGGTCCCGAAGCGAAAGAGACGTAACGATGGCCTTGACTCCCGAAGATGTCGTGAATCAGAAGTTCACGATCACCAAGTTCCGCGACGGATACGATCTCGATCAAGTCGATGATTTCCTGGACACGATCGTCGAGGAGCTCCGTCAGCACGAGCAGGAGAAGGCGGAGCTGCGCTCGCAGATCGAAGAGCTCACCGCCAAGCTCGCAGCCGCAGAGTCGGGCACCCGCGCCACGGAGGACTCCGACTCCGACTCAGAGGGTGCAGCGTCAGAGCAGACGATCGTCGTGGAGGCTCCGGCCCCCGCGCCGCAGCAGGCCGCGCCGGCTGCGAGCCAGGCCGTCGCCGACAACACCGCCGTCCCGCAGCCGGATGCCGTGAAGTCGAGCGCGATGCTGCAGCTCGCACTCGAGCTCCACGACAAGCACGTGCACGAGGGCGAAGCCACTCGAGACAAGCTCATCTCCGAGGCTGAGGCCAAGCGCGACCAGATGATCCAGGACGCCGAGCGCACCGCGAAGCAGCTCGTCGACGAGGCGCAGAAGCAGCGCTCCGAGGAACTCCGCCAGCTCGGTGAAGAGCGCAGCGACCTCCAGTTCAAGATCAAGGATCTTCGTCAGTTCGAGAGCGAGTACCGCTCGACGCTGCGCTCGTACATCCAGTCGCAGCTGCGCGGCCTCGACGGCTCGCCCGAGCCCGCCGGCGCACCCGACGGTCTCCAGTAACCGGGAGCGTGAGCGACGCTACTGAGCCGATCGCGAGTATCGCGTCGCGGTCACGGCGTCGAGCGCTGGTGCCGCTGCTCCTCATCGGAGTGGCGGCAGCAGTGTTCGCGGCCGACCAGCTCGTCAAGAACTGGGTGGTTGCCCATCTCGTCGAAGGGCAGACCGTGCCCGTGCTCGGCGAGTTCCTGCGCTGGCACTTCGTGAGAAATCCCGGCGCGGCCTTCTCCTTCGCAACAGGCTCGACGTGGATCTTCACGATTCTCGCGGCAATCGTCGTCGTTGTGATTCTCTGGCAGATCCGACGACTCCGGTCGATCCCCTGGGGGCTCTTCCTCGGCCTGCTTCTCGGCGGCGTACTGGGAAACCTCACGGACCGGCTGACTCGTGAGCCCGGCTTCCCGCAGGGGCACGTCATCGATTTCATATCGACCCCCTGGATGTGGCTGGGGTTCAACGAGGCGATCTACAACATCGCCGATATCGCGATCGTGTCGGGAATGGTGCTCTTCGTGATCATTTCGCTCCTCGGAGTGAACATCGACGGAAGTCCCCGCCTTCGCGGGCGGGCCGCGGCCGATCAGACGTCGGAGGAGACCGATGGAGCAGCGTAGCCTTCCGGTTCCGGATGGTCTGGCGGGTGATCGCGTCGATGCGGCGCTCGCGAAACTCCTCGGCTTCTCCCGCAGTTTCGCCGCGGAGATCGCAAACGGGGGAGGCGTCCAGCTCGACGGGCGCGAACTCGGCAAATCCGATCGTCTGACGGCCGGCGGCTGGCTCGAGGTCAGCTGGGAGGAGAAGCGAGGGCCAGAAGTGGTTCCCGTCGTGCTTCCCGACCTCGGCATCGTGCACGATGACGACGACATCGTGGTGGTCGACAAACCAGCGGGAGTCGCGGCTCATCCCTCGCTCGGCTGGCAAGGGCCAACGGTGGTCGGCGCACTCGCGGGGGCCGGCTATCGCATCGCCACCTCCGGTCCGGCGGAGCGCCAGGGTGTCGTGCACCGCCTCGACGCCGGAACGAGTGGTCTGATGGTGGTGGCGAAGAGCGAGCGCGCCTACAGCGAGCTGAAACGCGCCTTCAAAGAGCGCGAAGTGGAGAAGATCTACCACGCCGTGGTGCAAGGGCACCCCGATCCGTTCGCGGGCACGATCGAGGGGCCCATCGGCCGGCATCCTGGCCACGAGTGGAAGTTCGCCGTGACGCGCGACGGGAAGCCGTCGGTCACGCACTACGAGACGATCGAAGCGTTCCCCTACGCGAGCCTGCTCGAGATTCGGCTCGAGACAGGACGCACCCATCAGATCCGAGTGCATATGTCGGCGCAGCGGCACCCGTGCGTCGGCGACAGCATGTACGGTGCCGACCCGACGCTCTCAGCCCGTCTGCAGCTGAGCCGGCAGTGGCTCCACGCCAAGCGACTCGGTTTCAGGCATCCGGGAACCGGCGAGCCCGTGCAGTTCGAAAGCGCTTACCCCGCCGATCTCCAGCGCGCACTCGACGCGCTGGAGGGCTGAGCCAGGTCGGGTCACCCCCGACCGGGCACCTGCAGACTGAAGTTGCCTCGATTCGTCGCGTACGCGCGAATACCGTCGACCCGACGGTCCAGCGCGGGCGGCGCGGTCACTCGGCAGCGGTCGCCGCTCACTCGATGCGGGCCGGAGAGCACCGTCCACGCGTCGACGCGTTCTCCTCGGTATCGCCGCAGGAGGTCATGCGGAAGCACGAATCGGTACCGCGGCTCGCGCGCGCGGTACGTCCCCTCGGCGGTTCGCGGCTCGGGAGGCGTCAGTCTTCCGGGCACGGCCGTGGCGCGGCCACGCTTGCGCCCGGAGAGGAGCAGCATGGCGTGCGGCCGATTCCACAGCAGGAATCGCGCGGCGAGCCGGCTCGTTCCCCGCACGAGGCGGCGGGTGACGAGCGGGCGCACCAGGCGGTAGAGGCGATCCGCGACGCGCACGCGGAGGCCTGATCCTGCCGCTCCTGCAGGTGCCTCGTCATGGTCCAGCCGAACCGTGACCGTGACCTCGATCCCACCAGGCAAGGCACGGACGCCCGATACGAGCGCGGTGTGCTCGAGCATCGCGGCAGCCCGGATCAGTCGGTCGAGTCCTTCGACGTCACCGTCTCGGATCAGCTCCACTTTGCGGCGATCCGTCGGGTGCGTCACCTGCGCATCCGTGGAGGGCGGCAAGAGGTCGCGCAAGAACTCGCGATGCAGCGCCACCCAGTGAGCGCGCCGACCCTCGTCCATCGCGAGCCAGCGTTTCGGCGCGTAGAAGCGGAGACCTTTCCTGCCGAAGAACTGACGCACCAGCGCACGCGCATCATCGGGGTCGGCGACTCCTTCGATGAGGGTTTCTGCGATCCTGCGGCACGACGAGACGTAATTGTCAGGATCGATGCTCTGGCTCGAGATGTTCCGCCCGTCGTCGCGCAGGGCGATGAAGTACAGGGGCGAGTCCCCGCAGAACATGATGCGCCGAGCCTCGACATAGGCGCGAGTGACGAAGATCCCGTCTTCGAGGCGAACGCGGCCCTCGGGGAAGCGCAATTCGAGCCGCTCGAGCATCTCGCGACGGAACAGCTTCTGGGGCGAAAGCGTCTCCATGGCTCTGGCGAGCTCGATCGGCCCTTCGGGATGCCGCTCGAACAGCGCCTGGACGTGGCGCCCGCCGGTGCCCTCGAATCGTGGAATGACGATGTCGGCGTCGTGCGCATCGGCCTGGGCGACCATTCGCGCGAGCGCATCGGGCGACATGGTGTCATCGGCGTCCATGAACAGGACGTACCTGCCGCGTGCTCGCTCGAGGCCGCGGTTGCGCGGCATTCCCGGCCACCCGCTGTTGGGCTGATGCACGACCGTGATGCGCGAGTCAGCCGCAGCGTACCGGTCGAGCTCGGTTTCAGAGCCGTCCGTCGACCCGTCATCGATGGCGATGATCTCGAACGACTCGAGTTCCTGCGCCAGGAGGGAGTCGAGCGTTCCGGTGAGGTACGGCATCGAGTTGTACACGGGGATCACGACGCTCGCGGTGGGCGCGGTCTCGGTCACATTCTCTCCTCGAATTCGGGTGCGCAGGACGGGCCGGGATACGCGGGACGATCGCGCCGCGTCTCTGGTTCACCCTACTCCCGCTCGCCGTCGAGGAACCTGTCGGCCGGGCGCTCCGTGCGCGGCGCAGCATTCCCCCGATCGATTCCTGCGACCCCGGCCGAGCCGGCTTTGTTATCGTGGGTGGGCATGAGACGGCAAACGGGGAACGGTGCGCCTTCGACGCGCTCGGCCTCGAACCGCATCGAGTACTTCGACGTGCTCCGCTGCGTCGCGATCATCGCGGTCGTCATGATCCACGCCGCGATCACGGAGTGGCACGCCATTCCGCCCGATTCGGCCCGCTGGGAGCAGTTGACCTGGATCAACAGCGCACTGCGCTTCTCCGTGCCGATCTTCTTCATGATCTCGGGGGCGCTGTTCCTCGATCCGGAGAAACGGGTATCGCGCCGTTCGCTCTTCAGGCGACGCATTCCCCGACTGCTCATCGCCTATGCGGTGTGGTCGACAGCGTACGCCGCCCTCGGCGTATACGGTCCCGGCGGCGACGGCGACGCGACCGACTTCCTGCGCGCCGCAGTCACCGGGCACTTCCATCTCTGGTTCCTGCTGGCCCTGCTCGGGTTGAACCTCGGAACGCCGATTCTGCGCACCGTCGTCGAGGACCGCCGTGTCGCCTGGTACTTCGTCGCGCTCGCCATCCCCTTCGCCGGCGTGCTTCCGCTGCTCACGGGAATCCCGGTCGCCGGAGAGATGCTCGCCGACGTGCTCGGCTCCATGCGATTCGATCTCGTGCTCGGCTACGCGGGGTACTTCGTCCTCGGGTACCTGCTGCACACGACGACGCTCCGCGGTCGAGCGCTCGCGGTGTGGGGGTGTCTCGCGGTCGCGGGCATCGCCGTCACCATCGTCGGTACGAGCGGCGTCTCCCGCGCCGCCGGCGAGACGGACGAGCGGTTCTTCGACTTCACGACGCTCAATGTCGCGGTCGTCTCGGTCGCCGTGTTCGCCGCTGCGAAGGCCTGGGGCGATTCGCATCGGATCTCCGCTCGCTGGGATCGGGTCGTCTCGCTCGTCGCCGGTGCGTCATTCGGCATCTACCTCGTGCATCCGTTCTTCTTGTGGCTGCTGCGCAGGTTCGGCGTCACCACCGAGATCGCGCCCCCGCTGGTCGGAGTCGTCGCGGTCACCGTGCTCGCCTTCGTGCTGAGTCTCGGTGCGTCGATGCTCCTGCGCACCGTTCCGCGTCTGCGCGGGGTGCTCGCCTGAAGCCGTCGCCGCGCGTTCGACACGGGACGGAGCTGGCGGAGGCCGGTGCCGCGCCCGGCGGCGGGGAATCATCGGCGTGCGAGGGGTACGCTTGATGAGCGGCGAAAGGGGCTCTATCCGTGTCTGATTCCGACGGTTTCGTTCATCTGCATGTGCACAGCGAGTATTCGATGCTCGACGGTGCAGCGCGCGTCGGCCCGCTCATGGAAGCGGCAGCCGCTCAGAACATGCCCGCGATCGCGGTCACCGACCACGGCAACACCTTCGGCGCCTTCGATTTCTGGAAGCAGGCGAAGGACCACGGCCTCAACCCGATCATCGGCATCGAGGCGTACCTGACCCCGGGCACGCATCGTTCGGACAAGACCCGCGTGCGCTGGGGCGACGGCGGTGGCGACGACGTCTCGGGGTCGGGTGCGTACACGCACATGACCATGCTCTCCGAGACGACGCAGGGCATGCACAATCTGTTCCGCCTGTCGAGCTACGCCTCGCTCGAGGGGTACTACTTCAAGCCCCGGATGGACCGCGAACTGCTGCAGACCTACGGCGCGGGGCTGATCACGACGACGGGCTGCCCGTCGGGGGAGATCCAGACGCGCCTGCGGCTCGGGCAGTACCAGGAGGCCCGGCAGGCAGCGGCGGAGTTCCAGGACATCTTCGGCAAGGAGAACTTCTTCTGCGAGCTGATGGATCATGGTCTCGAGATCGAGCGCCGGGTGCAGACCGACCTCGTGAAGATCGCTCGCGACCTGTCGATTCCGCTGGTCGCGACGAACGATCTGCACTACGTGCACGAAGCGGATGCGGAGGCGCATTCCGCGCTGCTGTGCGTGCAGTCCGGGTCCCGCTTGGACGACCCCAATCGCTTCCAGTTCAACGGGTCCGGCTACTACCTGAAGACCGCCGCAGAGATGCGCCACATCTTCCGGGATTTCCCCGAAGCGTGCGACAACACCCTGCTGATCGCTGAGCGGTGCAACGTCGAGTTCAACACGTCGGCCAACTACATGCCGCGGTACCCGGTGCCCGAGGGTGAAACCGAGGACAGCTGGTTCGTGAAAGAGGTGGAGGCCGGGCTCCAGTACCGGTACCCATCGGGCATCCCCGACGCGGTGCGCAAGCAGGCCGAGTACGAGATCGGCGTCATCACGCAGATGGGCTTTCCCGGCTACTTCCTCGTCGTCGCAGACTTCATCAACTGGTCCAAGGACAATGGCATTCGCGTCGGGCCGGGACGAGGCTCCGGCGCCGGATCGATGGTCGCCTACGCGATGCGCATCACCGACCTCGACCCGCTCCAGCACGGCCTCATCTTCGAGCGGTTCCTCAACCCAGACCGCGTCTCCATGCCCGACTTCGACGTCGACTTCGATGATCGCCGTCGCGGTGAGGTGATCAGGTACGTGACGGAGAAGTACGGCGATGAGCGCGTCGCGCAGATCGTCACCTACGGCACCATCAAGTCGAAGCAGGCGCTGAAAGACGCGTCGCGCGTTCTCGGTTTCCCGTTCGGCATGGGGGAGAAGCTCACGAAGGCGATGCCGCCTGCGGTGATGGCGAAGGACATTCCGCTGTCGGGCATCACCGATGACAAGCATCCCCGGTACAAGGAGGCCGCGGAATTCCGTGCCGTGCTGCAGGAGGATCCCGACGCGAAGACCGTGTACGACACGGCACTCGGTCTCGAGGGCTTGAAGCGCCAGTGGGGTGTGCACGCCGCGGGCGTCATCATGTCGAGCGATCCGCTCATCGATATCATCCCGCTGCAGAAGCGCGAGCAGGACGGTCAGATCGTCACGCAGTTCGACTATCCGACGTGCGAGGGCCTCGGCCTCATCAAGATGGACTTCCTGGGCCTGCGCAACCTGACGATCATCTCCGACGCGCTCGAGAACATTCGGTTGAACCGGGGCGAAGAGCTCGACCTCGAGCGGCTCGAACTCGACGACTCCGACTCTTACGAGTTGCTCGCGCGCGGCGACACGCTCGGCGTCTTCCAGCTCGACGGCGGCCCCATGCGCGGACTTCTGCGGCTCATGAAGCCCGACAACTTCGAAGACATCTCGGCAGTGCTCGCGCTGTACCGCCCCGGCCCGATGGGCGCGGATTCGCACACCAACTACGCGCTGCGCAAGAACGGCTTGCAGCCGATCACCCCCATTCACCCGGAGCTGGAAGAGCCGCTCCAGGAGATCCTCTCCACCACCTACGGGCTCATCATCTACCAGGAGCAGGTGATGTCGATCGCCCAGCGCGTCGCAGGGTTCTCGCTCGGCCAGGCCGACATTCTGCGCCGCGCCATGGGCAAGAAGAAGAAGTCCGAGCTCGACAAGCAGTACGCCGGCTTCTCCGGCGGGATGAAAGACCGCGGCTACTCCGATGCGGCGATCAAATCGCTCTGGGACATCCTGCTCCCGTTCTCGGACTACGCGTTCAATAAGGCGCACTCCGCCGCGTACGGGGTCGTGAGCTACTGGACCGCGTACCTGAAAGCGCACTACCCGGCTGAGTACATGGCGGCGCTGCTGACGAGCGTGGGGGATTCCAAGGACAAGCTCGCGATCTACCTGAACGAGTGTCGGCGCATGGGCATCAAGGTGCTGCCCCCGGCGGTCAACGAGTCGTTCGCGAACTTCTCCGCGGTGGGATCCGACATCAGGTTCGGTCTCGGGGCCATCCGCAACGTCGGCACGCACGTGGTCGACGCGGTGCGCGAGGCTCGGGAGTCGAAGGGGCGCTTCGAGTCCTTCCACGATTACCTCAAGAAGGTGTCGCTCACGGCGCTCAACAAGCGCACCACGGAGTCGCTGATCAAGGCGGGGGCGTTCGACGGGCTGGGAGGAACTCGGCGGGCTCTCGTCGAGATTCACGAGCCGGCGATCGAAAGCGCGGTGAAGGAGAAGCGCGACGCGGAGAACGGGAACGTCGGGTTCGACTTCGACAGTCTCTTCGCCGAAGCGGCGGAGGCGCAGGGTGATTCCTCCGAGACCGTGTCGCAGGTCCCCGACCGACCCGAGTGGACGAAGAAGGACAAGCTCTCGTTCGAGCGCGAGATGCTGGGACTCTACGTGTCCGATCATCCGCTGCGCGGACTCGATGCGGCGCTGGCGAAGGAGGCCAGCGCGACTGTGCAGCAGATCACCAACCCGGACGCCAGCCCCAGCTTCGACGGCGAGATCGTCACGGTCGCGGGTCTCCTCACGAGCGTGCAGCATCGCACGGCGAAATCGGGCAACCTCTACGGGATGGTCACGATCGAGGATTTCACCGGTGAAGTGCAGGCGCTCTTCATGGGCAAGTCGTACCAGGAGTTCGGCAGCATGCTGCAGCCCGACAGCGTTGTGGCGCTTCGAGGCAAGTTGAATGCGCGCGACGACGGGATGTCGATGCACGCGTACGGCGTGAAGCCCATCGACGTCTCAGCGCAGGAGGATGCCTCGACGCTGACGCTGACCTTCTCCGACGCTCGCGCGACGGAGAAACTCATGGACGAGCTGAAGGACACGCTGCTGCGTCATCGCGGGGAGAGCGAGGTGCGCATCAACCTGATGACGTCCACCGCGATCCGGGTGTTCGAGCTGCCGCAACAGGTGCGCATCACCGCTGATCTCTTCGGCGAACTGAAGGGATTGCTCGGGCCGCGGTGTCTCTTGCCGGTCGAGGATCTCGTCTGATTCGGAGGCGACTCTTGTAACCCTTCTGCAACGGTCGCGGAGTAGGGTGGGCGTATGAGTGAGACGCAGCAGCAGATCATCCGTGCCCTCGATGTCAGTGCCGATGTCGTTCCTGCCGAGGAAGTCGAGCGTCGAATCGAATTTCTCGTGGCGTACGCGCGCTCGGTGCCGGGCGTTCGCGGGTATGTGCTCGGAATCTCCGGCGGGCAGGACTCCTCGCTCGCCGGCCGGCTGGCCCAGCTCGCGGTGGAGCGGCTCCGCGCCGAGGGGAGGGACGCGACCTTCGTGGCCGTCCGCTTGCCGCACGGGGTGCAGCACGACGAGGACGATGCGCAGCTCGCACTGTCGTTCATCGAGCCCGACGAATCGCTGACGGTGGATATCGCCCCGGCGACCACCGCGCTGGCCGATGCGGTCGCGGCGGCCGGGCTGTCGATCACCGACTTCAACCGCGGGAACGTGAAAGCGCGGATGCGCATGACGGCCCAGTACGCCATCGCGGGGGATCGGGGCTTGCTCGTCATCGGAACGGACCACGCTGCGGAGGCGGTGACCGGTTTCTACACGAAATTCGGAGACGGCGCGGCCGACGTGGTGCCTCTCGGGGGCCTCACGAAGAGCCAGGGTGCCGCGATGCTGCGCGAACTCGGCGCGCCCGAGCGGCTGTGGAAGAAGACTCCGACAGCAGACCTTCTCGATGATGAGCCGGGCCAGTCAGACGAATCGAGTCTCGGGGTGACCTACCGGGAGATCGATGACTACCTGACCGGGAACAGTGTGGCTCCTGCGGCTGTTGAGAATCTCGAGCGCCGATACCGGTCGACCGAGCATAAGCGACGGCTTCCCGTCGCCCCCGGCGACGACTGGTGGGTATCGGCAGGAGGAGAATCATGACGACGACATACGTGCTCGCAGGGGGATGCTTCTGGTGCCTGGACGCGGCCTACCGCGCACTCAACGGAGTGACGGAGGTCGTCTCCTGCTACACCGGAGGCGATACAGCGCAGCCGAATTACGAGCAGGTCTGCACGGGGACCACAGGCCATGCCGAGGCGGTGGCGGTGACCTTCGATCCGGAGACGATTCCGTCGGAAGTCATCCTCGATGCGTTCTTCACGATGCACGACCCGACGCAGCTCAACCGGCAGGGCAACGATGTGGGAACCCAGTACCGCTCGGCGATGTTCCCAGCCGATGACGAGCAGCGCGAGGCGTTCGAGGTCGCCCGAGCGCGCGCGGGCGACCTCTGGCCAGGAGACGTCGTGACGACGATCGAGCCGCTCGGCGAGGTCTTCCCCGCGGAGGAGTACCATCAGGACTTCTTCGCGAAGAACCCGACCCAGGGGTACTGCCTGGCCGTAGCGGTGCCCAAGGTGAACAAGGTGCGAGCCTCGTTCTCGCAGTACTTGCGTTAGGCGGCGGCGGGCAGCAGGCCGCCATCCGCTGAGGGAGTCTCGGCACCGTCGTGGGTGTCGAGGCTTTCTCTCGTCTGGGCATCTGCCGTCTCCTCGGGCCACCCCTGGGGCGGAGGCGCATCATCCGTCGACTCCGCGAACGAGTGCTGGCTCATCGCCGAGTCGGATTCCGAAACCGTCTGCCTGGTGAACGCCGTCACACCCCAGCGCAGGTCGTGTCCGATCGCTTCCGCTTCGATCTCCACCGACGTGCCGGACTTCTCGTCCGACTCCCAACTCCGGATGCGCAGCCGCCCGTGCACGATCACCCGTTCCCCTTTCGCGAACGACGCCCCGGCGTGCTCGGCGAGACTGCGGAACGCGTTGACGGAGAACCAGTTGGTCTCGCCGTCGACCCAGCTGTTCCGCTCGCGGTCGAATCTGCGGTCGGTGCTGGCGAGACGGAACGAGCAGAACGATGCTCGACCCGGCGAGGTGGTGGTGCGAGGGTCGGTGGCGATCGTCCCGACGACGGTGACAGTGGTGGACATGGTGCGCTCCTTCGGTGAGGCCTGAACGGCGATGCAGACGAGTGAACGGGCGGACCGTGCCGTGCGGAGTCCGATCCGCCCGTTCGCCTCCAGCCTGGGACCTGAGAGCACACGGACCGGGACGCCCATGAGCTTCTGTGGAACGCTTCTTCGTTTCGCGTCGAAGCGCGAGTTGTGAGCGAAGGTCGGTGGCCACTGGGGCACCCGCGCTGCCCGCCGCTTCCGGGGAATCGCCAGTATCGGCGCGATGTCGTTGCGTACACTGGGCGGGTGCCTGCTGCTCTGACGCCCCGTCGCCGTTCCGCTGTTCTCGCATCCATCGCGCTCGGTCTCAGCGCTGCATTGCTGTCCGGTTGCGCGCTGCTCGAAGGTCCGCAACCGGAAACGCCCGAGCGCACCGAAACGGCTGCTCCCGAGACGCCGCCCGAGTTCTTCCCGGAAGGCAGCGCGGAAGACAACCTGCCGTACTTCACGGAGGTGCTGCGTACCTTCAGCTCGGGGGAGGAGCCGGTGCAGGGCGCTCCGATCGTGCAGGCCGTCGCAGACGCCGGGTTCGATCGCACCGCGATGCAGGTGAGCTTCGATCAGAGCAAGACCAGCCTTCCGGCGGACAATATCTTCGTCTCGGTGCGCATCGGGTCGGATTGCCTCATCGGGCAGGTCATCGCTGCGGATCGCAGCTTCGTCGCGAAGAACGAACCGGCGGTCGGCCCCGCCGGCGACATCTGCTTGATCGGGCAAACGGCGCCGATCGGCTAAGCGGCGCTCCTGGCGGTAGAGTGGTGGCGATCCGCAACCCATCATTCCAATAAGGGAGTTCGGGGCGCCTCTGCGCCCGAGTGTGTATATGGCTGAGTACATTTACCAAATGGTTCGCGCGCGCAAGGCGCACGGCGACAAGGTGATTCTCGACGACGTCACGATGGCGTTCCTTCCGGGCGCGAAGATCGGTGTGGTCGGGCCGAATGGCGCCGGCAAGTCGACGATCCTGAAGATCATGGCCGGTCTCGACACCCCGTCGAACGGCGAGGCGCTGCTGACCCCGGGGTATTCCGTGGGCATCCTGATGCAGGAGCCGGAGCTCGATGAGAACGCGACGGTGCTCGCGAACGTGCAGCAGGGCGTCTCCGAGATCAAGGGAAAGCTCGACCGCTTCAACGAGATCTCGCTCGAGATGGCCGATCCCGACGCGGACTACGACAAGCTGCTCCCCGAGATGGGCGAACTGCAGGAGGCCATCGACGCCGTCGACGGCTGGGACCTCGACAACCAGCTCGAACAGGCGATGGACGCCTTGCGCTGCCCGCCGCAGGACGCCATCGTCTCGCACCTCTCGGGCGGCGAGAAGCGCCGTGTCGCGCTCTGCAAGCTCCTGCTCGAGAAGCCCGATCTGCTGCTCCTCGACGAGCCGACGAACCACCTCGACGCGGAGAGCGTGCTCTGGCTCGAGCAGCACCTTGCGAAGTACCCCGGTGCGGTCATGGCCGTGACCCACGATCGCTACTTCCTCGATCATGTCGCGACGTGGATCTGCGAGGTCGACCGCGGCCGCCTCTACGCCTACGAGGGCAACTACTCGATGTACCTCGAGCAGAAGGCCACTCGCCTCGAGGTCCAGGGCAAGAAGGATCAGAAGCTGCAGAAGCGCCTCAAAGAGGAGCTCGAGTGGGTGCGCACGAACGCCAAGGGTCGGCAGGCGAAGTCGAAGGCGCGTCTGGCGCGCTACGAGGAGATGGCGACTGAGGCGGAGCGCACGCGCAAGCTCGATTTCGAGGAGATCCAGATCCCGGCGGGCCCGCGTCTCGGCAGCATCGTGCTGGAGGCCAAGGATCTGAACAAGGGGTTCGACGGCCGCACGCTGATCGATGGTCTCTCGTTCTCGCTTCCGCGCAACGGCATCGTCGGCATCATCGGCCCCAACGGCGTCGGCAAGACCACGCTCTTCAAGACCATCGTGGGCATCGAACCGCTCGACGGCGGGGAGCTGAAGATCGGCGACACGGTCAAGTTGAGCTACGTCGACCAGTCGCGCGGCGGCATCGACCCGAAGAAGACCGTCTGGGAGGTCGTCTCCGACGGGCTCGACTACATGAAGGTGGGCAACGTCGAGATCCCCTCGCGAGCCTACGTCTCGACCTTCGGCTTCAAAGGGCCGGATCAGCAGAAGCCGGCCGGCGTGCTGTCGGGCGGCGAACGCAACCGCCTCAACCTCGCACTCACGCTGAAACAGGGCGGCAACCTGCTGCTGCTCGACGAGCCGACCAACGACTTGGACGTCGAGACGCTCTCGAGTCTCGAGAACGCTCTGCTCGAATTCCCCGGCTGCGCCGTGGTCATCACGCACGACCGCTGGTTCTTGGATCGCATCGCGACGCATATCCTCGCGTACGAGGGCACTGAGGATCAGCCGGCGAACTGGTACTGGTACGAGGGGAACTTCGAAGCGTACGAGGCCAACAAGGTCGAGCGCCTGGGAGCGGATGCTGCGAAGCCCTCTCGCGTCACCTACCGCAAACTCACGCGCGACTAGTCGGGGACGGGGCGCGCCTCGCGCACTGAGGCGCGCCCCGTGCCGATCACGCGGTTCTGGCGAGACGAGAGGATTCGCAATGGCACGCGCCCACATCGACATGGAGCTGCGCTGGGGCGATCAGGATGCGTACGGGCACGTGAACAATGTGGCCTTCGCGCGCTTTCTCGAGGAAGCACGCGTGCGCACGTTCTGGCTCGGCTCCGGCCGCGAACGGACCGGCATGGAGCGGCACTTCCGCAGTGACGACCCGTCCGGACCGAAGATGCTGGTCGCGAGTCAGCAGATCGAGTATCTTCGCGTGCTCGAATACTCGGATCGGCCGATCCTCGTGGAGCTCTGGATCGGAAAGCTCGGCGGCTCGAGCCTCGAGGTGCACTACGAGATCGTCGACGGCGCGGCGAGCGGGCGTTCGGTCGTCGCCCGGGCGGTCTCTCACATTGTGATCGTCGACGGCGAGACGCTGCGGCCGATCCGGCTCTCGGACGCCGGGCGCGCTTCGGTGGCGGCGTGGATGGACGCGCCGCTGGAGCTGCGCCGCCCCTGAATGCGGCTCCGTTCCCCGCCGGTCAGCGCTGGCTCGGGAGGCGCATCATGCTCTCCTGCGCGACCGAGGCGACGTGCACGCCGTCGCGATCGAAGAAGCGGCCGTTGGCCAGGCCTCGGCCGCCCTGGGAGGTGGGGGCGTCGAGCTCGTAGAGCAACCATTCGTCGACCCGGAACGGCCGGTGGAACCACATCGCGTGATCGAGACTCGCGGCGCGCATCCCGGGAGTGGCCCAGGGGAGACCGTGCCGTCGCGCCACCGGTTCGAGCAGCAGGTAGTCGCTGCCGAATGCGAGTGCGGCGGCGTTGAGGAGCGGAGACGCCTCGAACGGCTCACGGCTGCGCATCCACACGCGTTGCCTGGAGGTGCGTTCAGCGACCTCGAGGATGATGTCGGACTCCACGTATCGGAAGTCGAAGGGGCGATCGAGCACCCAGGATGCGCGGCCGTTGCCGGAGAGGTGGCCGTACTTCTCCCACACGGTCGGGAGCGATTCCGGGTCGGGGAGCCCGCTGAGATCGATCTGCTCCTGATGCTCCAGCCCGGGGTCTTCGGTTTGGAAGGACGCGATCATCGACATCCGAGCCTCACCGTGCTGGTACGCCTGCACCCGACGCGTCGAGAACGAGCGTCCGTCGTGGAGGCGATCCACCTCGAACGTCATGCGCGCGTCGGCGTCGCCGGGCCTGAGGAAGTACCCGTGCATGGAGTGGATCTCGCGGTCGTTCGGCACTGTTCGGCCAGCGGCCGCGATCGCCTGGCCGAGCACCTGGCCGCCGAACGAACGGCCGTGCGGCGTGGGGAGCGGAGGGCCCGTGAGGATGTCCTCTCGCGTGCGCGCTCCGGAGTCGAGCACGGTCAGCATGTCCATGAGCCCTTGCGTCGCGGTCATTGATCCTCCGTTGTCAGCACGCGGGAAACGTTGAAACCAGTCTATGCGCGGCGGGGCCCCGGCCCGCTCCGCGTCCCGTGGCAGCCCACTAGACTCTGGCCGTATGCCCGAGACGATGCAGCTTTCCGACGCCGCCACACGCGACGACCTGCGGATATTCCTGGAACGCCTGCTGCGCGCGGGGCAGCCCGATGTGCGCATGACCTCCCGCGGTGCGGCGCTGGCGGTCTACGGATGCACGCAAGCGCCGCGCGGCATCACCGATACCGTGCCCGTCGTGCTCGTCATGCGCGCGTTCGCGCTGAGCGACGCGCCGGGGACGCCGGTCGACGTCACCGTGCCCGGCCGGGCTCTGCTCGACCGGATCGCCCGGATGGGATTCGCGGGACGCGAGCTGGAGATCCCCGTGTCGAGTCCGATGGCGGCATGGGCCGGTGTGCTGCCGCCCGCCGCCGGGTGGACCGCCGCCGGCGTGCTGGATGCTGCGTCGCTGAGTGCGGTCGCGGAGGAGGGGATCGGCCGCGTGGCGGCCTCGCTCCCGGCAGACCCGGGCGAGGCCGTCGTTCACCGTGTGCGCGCTTCGGTCTGGGGGCTGGAGGTCGCCCCCGGCATCCCGGCGGCCGCGGCCTTCGCTGCCGAGGCGATGGGTTTCTTGACGGGTGCTGACACCGCGGATGTCTCCCGATCACTGACGTGGATTCGCGTGTCCACGCCGCGCGGCCATGTCCTCGTCCGCTCGCTCATCGGGTAGTCGACCCGTGGAGTCGGGGCGATCCAGTCGTCCGACCAGCGGAGTCGGCATTCCTCAGGTAGGATAGGACGGTCAACTAGAGGAGTGTGTACATGGCCAATCCCAACGGCATCATCGACCCGCCCATCGACGATCTGCTCGAGAAGGTCGATTCGAAGTACGCCTTGGTGGTCTTCGCCTCGCAGCGTGCGCGGCAGATCAACGATTACTACACGGATCTGCACGACGGCAATCTGTTCGACAACGTCGGCCCGCTGGTCGACTCGTCGGTGGACGACAAGCCGCTTTCGATCGCGCTGCACGAGATCGTCGAGGGCAAGCTCACGATGACGCGTCGCGCCGAAGAGGCCGCTGCGTCCGACGAGCTCGAAGAAGCGTAATCTTCAGCTGCATTCGCAGCAGTGTCGGTGGCGTCGGATACCCTGAACAGGGTCCGGCGCCACTGGCGTTTCCGGCCGGGGTTTCCTCCCCGCATCCGCCCGTCATCTTGAGGAGTACCGTGTCGTTGCGCCAGTTCACGTCAGAATCAGTCACCGAGGGGCACCCCGACAAGATCTGCGATCGCATCTCCGACACGATTCTCGACGCGATGCTCGCGCAGGATCCCGGCGCTCGCGTAGCGGTGGAGACGCTCGTGACGACCGGGCTCGTGCACGTCGCTGGTGAGGTGTCGACGAGCGGATACGTCGAGATCCCGCAGCTGGTGCGCGACGCGGTTCGAGAGATCGGCTATACGAGCTCCGAGATGGGGTTCGACGCGTCGTCGTGCGGCGTCTCCGTTTCGATCGGTCAGCAGTCGCCCGACATCGCGGGTGGCGTCGACACCTCGCTCGAGGTGCGCAGCGGCTCCGATGATGCCGACGACGAGCTCAACCGGCAGGGAGCCGGCGACCAGGGAATCATGTTCGGGTTCGCGACCGATGAGACGCCGGAACTCCATCCGTTGCCGAGCTGGATCGCGCACCGGCTGGCCGAGCGCCTCACCGAAGTGCGAAAGAGCGGGGAGCTTCCCGAGCTGCGCCCGGACGGCAAGACGCAGGTGACGATCGGCTACGACGGCGATCGGGCAGCGAGTGTCGAGGCGATCGTCGTGTCGACCCAGCACCACGTCGACATGACGCAACCGGCATTGAGAGATGCGGTCGAGCGTTTGGTGATCCGCCCGGTGCTCGAGCGCGTCGAACTCGCGAGCGCTCAGGCCGAGCTGTTCATCAACCCGGCCGGGCCCTTCGTCGTCGGCGGTCCGATGGGCGACGCCGGACTCACCGGACGCAAGATCATCATCGACACCTACGGCGGCGCCAGCCGTCACGGCGGCGGTGCCTTCAGCGGCAAGGATCCGTCCAAGGTCGACCGCTCCGCGGCCTACGCGATGCGCTGGGTCGCGAAGCACGTGGTGCGCGCCGGTCTCGCTGCGCGCGCGGAGCTGCAGGTCGCCTACGCGATCGGACGTGCGCATCCCGTCGGGTTGTACGTCGAGACGTTCGGCACGGAGACGGTGCCGCTCGACCGGATCGAACGAGCCGTTCGCGACGTCTTCGACCTGCGCCCACTCGCGATCATCCGCGACCTCGAGCTGCTGCGCCCGATCTATGCGCAGACGAGCGCGTACGGCCACTTCGGGCGCGAACTGCCCGAGTTCACCTGGGAGTCCACTCCTCGCGTCGCCGAGTTGCGGGCCGCCGCGGGCCTGTAGGCGAGCCGCATGCCGGCCGCGACAGCGTTCACGACGGCTGAATCAGCGCAGGGGCGACCCATCGCCCAGATCCTGCTCGATTCGGCGCTCCCGCAGCTCGACCATCTCTTCGACTACGCCGTACCGCCTGAGCTCGCCGACGACATCCGCGTCGGCCAGCGCGTGCGCGTGCCCTTTCGCTCGAAGGAGCGGAAGACCTTCGGGTACGTGATCGGCTTCGCCGACCGCAGCGACTTCGGTGGGGAGCTCTCGCCGATCGCCGACATCGTGACCCTCGTGCCCGTGCTCTCCGCCGAGGTGTGGAGGCTCGCCCGAGCGGTCGCCGATCGGGCCGGCGGGTCAGCGGGCGACATCCTGCGGCTCGCGATCCCTACCCGCCAGGTGCGCGTCGAGAAGCAGCATCTCGCTGCGCGGGCGGCCGCGGAAGCTGACGCGGCCACTCCCGACGCCGCCGAGCCTGAGGTCGAAGAGCCGGAGGTCGAAGAGCCGGGAACGCCGGAGCAGGGCATCGCCGAGCAACTGGTCGGCGGCTCCCGCCTGGCACTCACCGCTTCGCACGGGCCCGATCGGCTGCACACCGGCGAATGGGTCGGCGGCTGGGCGGTGCAACTCGCCCGCACGGCGCTCGCCGTGCACGCGCTCGGACGCAGCGCGATCCTCATCGCGCCCGATTACCGCGACCTGGACCAATTGCGCGACGCCCTCGCAGCGCTCGGGCACGAGGACGTCGTTCGCGTCGATTCCCGGCAGTCGAACGCGGAGCGCTACGCCGGCTTCCTGCGCGCTCGCGACCCGGAGCCCCGCGTCATCCTCGGCAATCGGTCCGCCGTCTACGCCCCGGCCCACGCGCTCGGGGCCATCATCATGTGGGACGACGGCGACCCCGTGCTCGCCGAGCCGCTCGCTCCGTACGTGCATGCCCGCGACGCCGCGCTCGTCAGAGCCGAGCAGGAATCGGCCGGCCTGTTCTTCGCCGCGCACGCCCGCAGTGCCGAGGTGCAGCGGCTCGTCGACCTTGGGTACGTGCACGCGCAGCGCAACCCGCCGAAGCGCGCCCGCGTGGTGCACGCGGACGCATCGCTCGCGCCCGACGCCTTCGCGGGGCGCGTTCCCGAGTTCGCGGCGAGGACGATTCGCGAGGGACTGCGCACCGGCCCCGTACTCGTGCAGGTCGCGACGCCCGGCTACGCCCCGGTTGCGGTGTGTGAAGACTGCGGCGACCTCGCGCGCTGCGGTGTCTGCAACGGGCCGATCGGCTTCCGGGTGATCGGGCGCGCCTCATGCCGGTGGTGCGGCGAGTACGCGAGCGACTGGCACTGCCGCACCTGCGACGGCAGACGACTCGTGGAGCGGGGCATGGGGTCGGGGCGCACCGTCGAGCAGTTCGAGCGCCAGTTCGAGGGCGCCAGAGTCCTGCTCAGCGACGGCGAGCATCCCCGCGAGCGCGTGGACGCTCGCCCGGCTATCGTGGTCGCCACCCGCGGGGCCGAGCCGCTGGCGGCGGGGGGATATCGCGCCGTCGTGCTGCTCGACGCCGAGCGCCTGCTCAGCATCGAGACGCTGCGTGCGGGTGAGGACTGCCTGCGCTGGTGGGAGAACGCGGCTGCGCTCACCGCCCCAGACGGCGTCTGCCTGATGGCCTCGGGCGGCGGGCCGGTGGTGCGCGCATTCGTCACCGGACGCGCGGATGAATGGTTGCACGGGGAGCTGCGCGATCGGCATGCCCTCCGCTACCCCCCTGCCGTGCGCGTGGCCAGCGTGAGCGGCGGGCCCGAGGAGGTCCAGCGCGCGCTGCAGCAGCTCGAGTCGTTGCCGGGCGTCGATCATCTCGGCCCGACTCCGCTTCCCCCCGGCGGCATCGCGAAGACCCCGCAGGGACTCGTCCGCGCGATCGTCCGCTTCGATTACGGCCACGGTGCGGAGGTCGCGAGGCGATTGCGCGGTGCGCTGGTCTCAGACGCGGCCGGGTCCGCGTCCCGCACGCGGGGCCGCGCCCCCGGTCGAGCGCGGCCAGAGGCGCTCAGGCTCCGGTTCGACGATCGCGGAGTCTTCGACGGATGACGGGTGGATCTGGTGCGCGCGGCGGGAGCGGTGCGGGCGTGGGAGAATGGCCGGATGCGGATCGTCTTTGCCGGAACCCCTGAGTTCGCCGTACCCAGTCTCCACGCGCTTCGCGCCGCCGGGCACGAAGTCGTGGGAGTGGTCACCCGCGAGGATGCTCCGCTCGGGCGGAAGCGCGTGCTCACCCCGTCGCCGGTCGCGGTGGCGTCCGAAGCTCTGGGAATTCCGGTGCACCGGACGAACCGTCTCGATGACGAGGCCACTGCCTGGGTGCGTCAGCTCGCTCCCGAGCTCGGGGTGATCGTCGCGTACGGCGGCCTCGTTCGAGAGCCGCTGCTCAGCACGCCGGAGCTCGGGTGGATCAACCTGCATTTCTCCGCGCTGCCGAAGTGGCGCGGTGCGGCTCCCGTCCAGCGCGCATTGGAGGCGGGGGAGCAGCGCCTCGGCGTGACCGTGTTCCGCCTGGTCGCAGCGCTCGACGCCGGCGACATTCTGACGACGGATTCGCGGCAGTATCCGGAAGGAACGTCTGCGGGCGCTGCGCTCTCAGATCTCGCTTCGTTCGGCACCGGCGCGCTCGTCGAAGCCGTGGAACTGCTCGGGGCGGACCCCGCGGCGGGCGCGCCTCAGGTCGGAGAGGCGAGCTACGCCGAGAAGCTCACGCGCGAAGACGGTCGCCTCGATCTCGGGCGCGGGGCCCGTGACGTTCTCGCGCAGTGGGCCGCGATGACGCCGGAGCCCGGGGCCTACGCGATGCATGACGGGGTGCCGTTGAAGGTCAGGGAACTGCGCGCCCCGTCGGGCTCCGACTCACCACCGGGCGTCGATGCGATGCAGGCCGGCGCGGTCGGCCTGCTGGAGGGAAGGGCGATGCTCGCCCTCCACGACGGGATGCTCGAGCTGGTGCGGGTGCAGCCGGCGGGAAAACCGGCGATGGACGGCGCCGCGTGGTTGCGCGGACGCGATGGACGGGCGGAACTCGCATGAGCGGAACGCAGCACGGCGCGCGCGGCCGGGGCCGCAGCGGCGGCGCACGGGGCGGAAGGCCGGACCGGCGCGAGAGCGCCGAGCGGAGCGGAGCGGCCATCTCGCCCGCTCGGCTCGTCGCTTACGATGTGCTGCGCGATGTCGAGGATCGCGAGGCCTATGCGAATCTCGCCCTCCCGGGGCGTATCCGAGAGGCGGGGCTCGATACGCGCGACGCTGGCCTCGCAACGGAGCTCGCCTCCGGCGCATTGCGGTGGCGCGGCAGGTACGACCGGATCATCGAGCTCGCGGCAGATCGCGAGATCGAGCGCATCGATGCCAGAACGCGCAACGTCCTGCGGTTGGGCGTTCATCAGCTGCTCGGCATGCGTACCGCGCCGCACGCAGCGGTGAACGAGAGCGTCGAGCTGCAGCGGCGCGTGGGCAACCGCGCAGCGGCCGGCTTCGTGAACGGCGTGCTCAGGAGTATCGGGCGTGCATCGAATGAGGAATGGGATGCGCGGATCGCGGAGTCCGCCGCCGGGGTCGACGATGCCCGCGCCGCGCTCGCCTCGCACCCGGCGTGGGTGATTCGCGCCATGCAGGACGCGTTGCGGATCGAAGGGCGTGAAGACGAGCTCGACGCACTGCTGGTCGCCGACAACGCGGCTCCGCGCGTCAACGTCGCGATCCTGCCGGGCGCCGGGGTCACTCCGATCGAAGCTGCCGAGCGCGCTGCGGAGGCCGAGGTCGTCGTTTCGGGACCATCGCCGCTCGGCGTCGAGATCGGGGGCGGTGACCCCGCACGCGCCATCGCGGCCAGTGGAGCGCGGCGTGGATTCGCGCGTGTGCAGGATCAGGGTTCGCAACTCGCCGCGCTCGCGCTCACCCGCGCGCGGCCGGTGCGGCCCGGGGAGCGTTGGCTCGATCTGTGCGCCGGGCCCGGCGGAAAGACGGCCGTTCTGGGAGCGGAGGCGCTCATCGGGGGCGCGAGCGTGCGTGCGAACGAGGTTGCAGCGCATCGCGCGCAGCTCGTGCGGAACTCGGTCGCGGGAGTCGCGGGCGCGGTCGACGTGGTCTCGTTCGACGGCCGGGATGACGAGGCGTACGGCGGCGAACGGTTCGACCGCATCCTGGTCGATGCGCCATGCTCAGGGCTCGGCGCATTGCGGCGCCGGCCCGAAGCCCGCTGGCGGAAGCAGCCATCCGACCTCCCAGGGCTCACGCGGTTGCAGGCGGAGTTGCTGCAGGAGGCGTGCGCCCACCTCGCTCCAGGAGGAATCCTCGCCTACGTGACGTGCTCGCCTCACCTCGCGGAGACGCGGGTCACTGTGGATCGTCTGCTGCGCAGTCGAGCGGATCTGGTGGAGATCGATGCGCGCGCGGTGGTCGGGGAGGTGGCCCGGGAGCCCCTCGATCTGCCGGGAGACGGGTTGAGCGTCCAACTCTGGCCGCATCGACACGGTACGGACGCGATGTTCATCTCGCTCATCGAGCGCCGCGCGATCGACTCCTGATCTGGTGGATGTCGGAGGTCGGGCTTACCCTGTGAGCATGACCCCGCATCCGGAGCCGGAGGCACCGCCGCCTTCGACCGCGCCGACGCCTCCCGAGGGAGGCATGCGCACGTTCCTGCACGTGCTCGTGAACACCGCGGTCGCCAATCTCACGACCAACTTCCTCTGGTTCGCCGTGGTCTTCTGGGTCTACCTCGAGACGCGCAGCATTCTCGCGACCGGGGTGCTCGGGGCGGTCTACATGATTCTGATCGCGCTGTGCTCGATGTGGTTCGGCTCTCTCGTCGACCGGATGCGCAAGCAGCGGGTGATGCTCGTCTCTGCGGTGTCGTCGCTCGTCGCGTTCGTCACGGGGTGCGTGATCTTCTTCGTCGTTCCCGAGACCGAGCTCCTGCGTCTCGACCGCCCCTGGTTCTGGCTGTTCACGCTCATCGTGCTCGCCGGCTGCGTCGTCGAGTTGCTGCGCAACCTCGCCCTGTCCACGACCGTGACGCTCCTGGTGCCGACGGAGCGGCACGCGAATGCGAACGGCCTGGTCGGCACGGTGCAGGGGCTCGCGTTCATCGCGACGAGCGTCTTCAGCGGATTGTCGGTCGGGTTCCTCGGCATGGGCGGCACGATCCTCATCGCGACGGTGCTCGTCGGCGCGCCCATCGTCCATCTGCTCGCGCTCCGCATTCCCGAGCCTGAGATCGTGCAGGACCCGACGCGCAGCGCTGTCGATTTCCGCGGCGGCCTGGCGGCCATGCTCGCCGTTCCCGGCCTGATCGCACTCGTGTTCTTCTCGACGCTCAACAATCTCTCCGGCGGCGTGTTCATGGCGCTGCTCGACCCGTACGGGCTCGAACTCTTCCCCGTCGAAGTGTGGGGCATCGTGTTCGGAGTCGCCTCGACGGGATTCATCGTCGGCGGCGCCGTCGTCGCGAAATGGGGGCTGGGGAAGAACCCGATCCGCACGATTCTGATGCTCGCCGGGCTGCTGGGCGTGCTCGGCATGGTGTTCACCCTGCGCGACTGGCCCTGGCTCTTCATCTCGGGGATTTGGCTGTTCATGGCGCTGATGCCGGCGGTCGAAGCTGCAGAGCAGACGGTCATCCAACGCGTGGTCCCCTACGAGAAGCAGGGCCGCGTATTCGGTCTCGCTATGACATTCGAAGCCGCGGCAGCACCGATCACGTCACTGCTCATCGCCCCGATCGCGGAGTTCTGGATCGTGCCGTACATGGAGGAGCCCGCGGGAGCCGCCAGCTGGGGCTGGCTGCTCGGATCGGGCGAGAGCCGGGGTATCGCGCTCATCTTCGTGTGGACCGGCGCCGCCATGGTGCTCGTCGCAGTCGGTGCGTGCTTCACTCGCGCCTATCGCGTGCTTTCGCAGAGCTACGCTGCCGCTCCCGTCGCTCCTGCTGCCGCTGCCCCCGCGCCATCCGCTGCTGCCGCGCCCCCACCCGCCCCGGCGGGGCCGACTGTTACGGGCGACGGGGACGAGCCCGTGCGCAAGACGCCCTAGGCTGGGGTCGTGACCGCGCAGCGCATCAACCCGAGTATTCTGTCCGCCGACTTCGTGAACCTGCAGAGCGAACTGGAGGCGATCAGCACCGCCGACCTCGTGCACGTCGACGTGATGGACAATCACTTCGTGCCGAATCTCACGATGGGACCGCCCATCGTCGAGCGCATCCAGGGAGTCTCTCCGGTACCGCTCGACGTGCACCTGATGATCTCCGACGCGGATCGCTGGGCGCCCGGATACGCGGACCTCGGCGCCTACTCGGTGACGTTCCACGCGGAGGCCGCGGAGGATCCCGTGGCACTCGCGCGGGCGCTCCGGGCACGGGGAGCGCGCGCCGGCATCGCGCTGAAGCCGGGCACCGATCCCGAGCCCTACCTCGAACTGCTGCCCGAGTTCGATCAGGTGCTCGTGATGACCGTGGAGCCCGGCTTCGGCGGGCAGTCGTTCATGCACGACATGATGCCGAAGCTCCGTCGCGTCGCCGAGGCGAGGGCGCGCTTCGGTCTCGACCTCTGGTTGCAGGTCGACGGGGGGATCACAGTCGATACGATCGGGATCGCGGCCGAAGCGGGTGCCGACACCTTCGTGGCCGGTTCGGCCGTGTATTCGGGGGTGCCGGAGGAGCGGATCGCCGAACTGCGCACGGCAGCAGCGGCGCACGCGCACTGACCGGGCGACGGTCGGCGCGATCCGCCGTCGACGCGAAACCCGCTAGGCTGTTCACGTGAAATCGTTCGAGGCGCTCTTCGCCGAACTCAGCGAAAAGGCGGCCGCCCGCCCTGAGGGGAGCGACACTGTCGCCCGCCTGGACGCCGGGGTGCATGCGATCGGGAAGAAGATCGTCGAGGAAGCCGCTGAGGTCTGGATGGCCGCGGAGTACGAATCCGACGAGGCGTGCGCGGAGGAGATCAGTCAGCTGCTCTACCACCTGCAGGTGCTCATGCTCTCGAAGGGCATGCGTCTCGAAGACGTCTACGCGCATCTGTAGCATCGACGAGCGGGTCGCTCCGCACGTCGATGCTCGCCGCTGACCGCACTCACTGGCCGGCTCCTCGGCCGCACGGAAGGACTTTCACGCATCATGCTCCGCATCGCCGTCCCCAATAAGGGGTCCCTCTCTGAAACCGCAGCCGAGATGCTGGCCGAAGCCGGCTACTCGGGTCGCCGCGACAGCCGCAAGCTCGTGCACACCGATGCCCGCAACCAGGTGGAGTTCTTCTACCTGCGCCCGAAGGACATCGCGACCTACGTCGGCTCAGGAGCCTTGGATGTCGGCATCACCGGCCGCGACCTGCTGCTCGACTCCGGATCGGAATCGCGCGAGATCGCCGCACTCGAGTTCGGCGATTCGACCTTCCGCTTCGCTGCACCGGCGACGAGCGAGATCTCTGATCTCTCCGACCTCGCCGGCAAGCGCATCGCGACCAGCTACCCGAAGCTCGTCGATGACTTTCTGCGCGCGCGGGGCGTGGAGGCCGAGCACGTGAAGCTCGACGGAGCTGTCGAATCCGCCGTGCAGCTCGGCGTCGCCGACGCCGTCGCCGACGTCGTCTCGACGGGAGCGACCCTGCGCGCAGCTGGTCTGGAGATCTTCGGGCCGGTCATTCTCGAATCGACCGCGGTGCTCATCGGGGGGCCGAACGCCCACCCCGACATCGATCGACTCCTGCGTCGACTGCAGGGCGTGCTCGTGGCGCGCAAGTACGTGCTCATGGACTACGACTTGCCCGTCGAGCAGCTCGATGAAGCGTCTCGGGTTGCAGGCGGCATGGAGTCCCCGACCGTCTCGCCGCTGCAAGACGACCGCTGGGTCGCCGTCAGGGTGATGGTCCCCTCCGATGATGCCAACCAGATCATGGATCGGCTGTACGATCTCGGCGCCCGTGCCATTCTCGTGACCGCGATTCACGCGGCGCGCCTCTGAGAGGCTGCGAAATGTCGATCGCGACACGCGTCATTCCCTGCCTCGACGTCTCCGGCGGGCGCGTCGTCAAAGGCGTCAACTTCCTCAACCTGCGCGATGCGGGTGATCCCGTCGAGCTCGCCGCCAGGTACGCCGCGCAGGGCGCGGACGAACTCACGTTCCTCGATGTCACGGCAACAGTGGACGATCGGTCGACCACCTACGACGTCGTGCGTCGCACCGCGGAGCAAGTGTTCATCCCGTTGACCGTCGGCGGGGGAGTGCGGGGCCCCGAGGACGTCGCGAGGCTCCTGGGCGTCGGCGCCGACAAGATCGGGATCAACAGCGGCGCGATCGCCCGTCCCGACGTGATCGGCGAGATCGCCGACCGCTTCGGCGCTCAGGTGCTGGTGCTCTCGCTCGATGTGAAGCGCAGTCCGCGCACGTCGTCGGGCTTCGTCGTGACCACGCATGGCGGAAAGCGCGAGACCGACCTCGACGCGCTCGAGTGGTGCCGCGAAGCAGTGGATCGGGGCGCTGGCGAGCTGCTCGTGAACTCGATGGACGCCGACGGCACCCTCGCCGGCTTCGACCTCGAGCTCACGGCGCTCGTGCGCGAGATCTCCGAGGTGCCGATCGTCGCGTCGGGCGGCGCGGGGCGGCTCGAGCACTTCGCACCCGCGGTCGACGCGGGCGCCGACGCGGTGCTCGCCGCTTCGGTCTTCCACGACGGGACCTTCACCATCGGTCAGGTGAAGGCAGCGCTGGCGGCTGAGGGCCACACCGTACGCACCGCGATCTCAGGGGCTGAATGATGAGCGACATCGATCCCGTACCCAACGATCTCGTCTTCGCTCACGACGGCCTGCTGCCCGCGATCATCCAGGACGACGAGTCGGGCGATGTGCTCATGCTGGCGTGGATGGATCACGAAGCGGTGCGTCGCACGCTGACGACCGGGCGCGTGACGTTCTGGTCCCGTTCGCGTCGCGAGTACTGGAGGAAGGGCGACACCTCCGGGCATCGCCAGTACGTGCGCGGGGTGGCCATGGACTGCGACGGAGACACGCTGCTCGTGCGTGTCGTTCAGATCGGCGCCGCGTGCCATACGGGGACGCGCACCTGCTTCACCGATCGCGACGTGACCGCGCTCGTCGGCGATCCCTCAGGAGATGCCTGACGCACGGGCGCCCCGGGCGTCCGCGGTAGGCTGAAGCGGTGAGCCTGACCACCACGCGCGCCGCGTTCGACGCCGCGCGCGACTCCCATGCCGTCATTCCCGTCTGCCGCGAGATCTTCGCCGATGCCGACACGCCGGTCGGCATCTATCGCAAGGTCGCTGCCTCCCGCCCCGGCACCTTCCTGCTGGAATCGGCGGAGCAGGGAGGGGTCTGGACGCGCTTCAGTTTCGTTGGAGCCGGAAGCTTCGGCGTGCTCGGGGAGCGCGAGGGAAGAGCGCACTGGGCGCAGGACCGGGCGTTCGACGTCTCTGCCGAGCGGCTGCTTCCCGGGGGAGTCGACGCGCTGGCGCCGGTCGAGGCGCTCAGCGCGCTCTATGAGCGCTGGCGGTCGCCGCAGGTCGCTGGCCTTCCTCCACTCGCGAGCGGGTTCGTCGGATACCTCGGTTGGGAGACCGTGCGACAGTTCGAGAAGCTCGAGCACGGGCCCTCCACGGGTTCCGGCTTGCCGACGCAGGGCCTCAGCTTCGTCTCCGAACTCGTCGTCATCGACCACCGCGAGGGCAGTGTCGTGCTGCTCGCGAATGTGCTCAACGATGAGGCGCTCGGCGATCCAGCACCCCACGGCGCCGCCGGGTCGGCCGATGCCCAGTGGGCCGACGCGCAGGCCCGACTCGACGCCCTGCAGGCGGCGCTCGCGGCCCCCGAGCGCTCACCGCTGAACACCGTGGATCGCGAAGCGACCGCTGAGCCGACACGATTGACGAGCACGCCAGAGTACGTCGCTTCGGTCGAGGCGGCGAAGCGCTACATCGTCGACGGCGACATCTTCCAGGTGGTGCCGTCGCAGCGCTTCGACCAGACATGCACTGCGGACCCTCTCGATGTGTACCGAGTGCTCCGCCATCTCAACCCGAGCCCGTACCTGTACCTGCTGCAGCTCGAAGACGCAGCTGGCGAGCCGTTCTCGGTCGTCGGGTCGAGCCCGGAGGCGTTGGTCACGGTCCAGGAGGGCGGCCATGTGCTCACTCATCCGATCGCGGGCTCGCGCCCGCGCGGCGTCAGCATTGAGGAAGACCAGCAGTACGAGCGCGACCTCCTCGCCGATGAGAAGGAGCGCGCCGAGCACCTCATGCTCGTGGACCTGGCGCGCAACGATCTGCTGCGGGTGTGCGAACCGGGGTCGGTCGAGGTCACGGAATTCATGCGGATCGAGCGCTTCAGCCACATCATGCACATCGTCTCGAGCGTCGAGGGGCAGAAGCGGCCAGAGGCGAATCCGGTGGACGTCTTCCGCGCGACCTTCCCCGCTGGCACGCTGTCGGGGGCTCCCAAACCGCGCGCGCTGCAGATCATCGACGAACTCGAGCCGGTGCAGCGCGGCGTCTACGGCGGCGTCGTCGGATACTTCGGCCTCGGTGGGGCTGCCGATCTCGCCATCGCGATCCGCACGGCGACGATCAAGAACGGGATCGCGATGGTGCAGGCAGGTGCCGGCGTCGTCGCGGACTCGGTGCCGGAGACCGAGGACGCGGAGTGCCGAAGCAAGGCGGCTGCGCCGTTGCGCGCCGTCGCCATCGCGAACACGCTCCACGCACTCGGGGAGGCCGCTGATGCGTCCTAAGCTCCTCACCATCTCCGCGATCGCCCTCGTGGGAGCGCTCGGACTGCTCGCCGGATCTCAGACCTGGGTCTCGTTCATGGTCGACGGGACGCACAGCGTCGAAACGGTCGCCGGCCACGAGGTCAACGCAGCGGTGTCCCCGATCTCGATCGCCATCGTCGCCGCGGCCCTCGCGCTGACGATCGCCGGCCCCGTCTTCCGCCGCGCCCTCGGCGTCCTGGTCGCGCTGCTCGGCGCCGGGCTGACGGCGCTCACGATCAGCGTGCTGGCTGCGCCGCTCACGGCGATCACGGGAACGATCACGTCGCTCACCGGGATCTCGGGTGAAGCGACCACGGATCTCGTCGTCTGGAGCCGCCTCTCGGCCTGGATCTGGGTGTGCGTCGTCGCTGGCGTGCTCGCCGCGATCCTCGGCCTGGTCGTCGCCGTCTTCAGCGGCACCTGGGCGGCAGGCGGGCGGAAGTACGACGCCGCCCCGCGGCCGGCCGATGTCTCCACGAACACGCCGGACCGCATCTCGGACTGGGACGCGCTCTCGGGCGGAGACGATCCCAGCGACGGCGAGGCCGACGACGCGGGTCGGAAACGGTGACGTCGTGGGCGGCCGGCTCGCCGGGCGCTTGCGGCGGTGCCAGAACCCATCCCGGATTTCCGCTAGTCTGGGAACGTCGAAATCTGTTCAGAGGAGATTCATGAGTACCCAGCACGGAGACCCCGGCCACGGTGATTCGCCGGCCGCATGGACAGCGGTCGTGGTGATGCTGATCGGCATCGCCGCCGGAACCGTCTTCTTCTTCCTTCATATGCCCGTACTCGTATGGGCGTGTGTCGGAGTCGTCGTCGTCGGTGCGCTGCTCGGGTGGATCCTCTCGAAGGCCGGATACGGCGTGAACGGCCCGAAGTTCACCCCTCCAGCACACGACTGACGTGCTCGAAGATCTGCTCGCCGGCTCGCTCGAGGACGCGGCCTCGCGCCGCGAGCTCCGGTCGTACTCGGTAGTCGAATCCGATGCCCTCGCCGCTCGCCCGGCGCTCGACGCACTCGCTGCGCTCGCGCCCGCCGAGCACATGAAGGTGATCGCCGAGGTGAAGCGTGCCAGCCCATCGCGCGGCGATCTCGCCGAGATCCCGCTTCCACAGGACCTCGCGGCTCAGTACGAGGCCGGCGGTGCGAGCGCGGTGAGCGTGCTCACCGAAGAGCGGAAGTTCAAGGGATCCCTCGCCGACCTGGAAGCCGTGCGCAAAGCGATCAGCATTCCCGTGCTGCGCAAGGACTTCATCGGAGATGAGTACCAGGTGCTCGAGGCCCGTGCTTCCGGAGCCGATCTCGTGCTCCTCATCGTCGCCGCGCTCCCGCAGGACCGCCTCGTCCGCCTCCACGATGTGATCCGCGAGCTCGGAATGACGCCGCTCGTCGAGGCGCACAGCGCTGAGGAGGTCGCGCGAGCCGTGGACCTCGGCGCTCAGCTCGTCGGAGTCAACGCGCGCGATCTGCGCACCTTCGAACTCGATCGCGACCTGTTCGGACGAGTCGCGGACCAGATTCCGGCCGGCGTGATCCGCGTGGCGGAATCGGCCGTGCTCAACGTCGCGGATGTGGAGCACTACCGCGAAGCGGGAGCCGACGCGGTGCTCGTCGGCGAGGCGCTCGTGACGAACGACCCCATCGCGACGCTGCAGACCTACGTGAGCGTCTGAAGCGTCTCAAGCTGAAAAGGACACCAGTGACCGAATCGACGACCGGCGTCACCAGCCTGCGCGACCAGCATGGTCCGTTCTTCGGAGAGTTCGGCGGGAGGTTCATGCCGGAATCGCTGATCGCGGCGATCGACGAGCTGACCGACGCGTACGCAGAGGCGCAGGCCGACCCCGCCTTCCGCTCTGAACTGGCGGAGTTGCTGCTCTCGTACGCCGGGCGCCCATCACCCATCACCGAGGTGCCGCGCTTCGCCGAGCACGCAGGTGGGGCACGCGTGTTCCTGAAGCGCGAAGACTTGAACCACACCGGCTCGCACAAGATCAACAATGTGCTCGGGCAGGCGCTGCTCACTCGACGGTTGGGCAAGACTCGCGTGATCGCCGAGACCGGAGCCGGCCAGCACGGCGTGGCCACCGCGACGGCTGCAGCGCTCTTCGGCCTCGAATGCACCGTGTACATGGGCGAAGTCGATACCGAGCGTCAGGCATTGAACGTCGCGCGGATGCGTCTGCTCGGCGCTGAAGTCGTTCCCGTCAGGACCGGTTCTCGCACGCTCAAGGATGCGATCAACGAGGCGTATCGCGATTGGGTCGCGAGCGTCGATCGCACCAACTACATCTTCGGGACCGCCGCTGGGCCGCATCCGTTCCCGGCGATGGTGCGCGACTTCCAGAAGATCATCTCCGAAGAAGCCCGTGCTCAGCTGCTCGAGCGCATCGGCCGTCTTCCCGATGCCGTCGTCGCGTGCGTCGGGGGCGGTTCCAATGCGATCGGCATGTTCGACGCGTTCCTCGACGACGCCGATGTGCGCCTCTACGGCGTGGAAGCCGCAGGCGACGGCGTCGACACCGACCAGCACGCGGCGTCGATCGAGCGCGGGCGCCCCGGCGTGCTGCACGGAGCGAGGACGTACGTGCTGCAGGACGACGACGGGCAGACCATCGAATCTCATTCGATCTCCGCCGGCCTCGACTATCCGGGCGTCGGGCCGGAGCACGCGTGGCTCGCCGACATCGGGCGCGCGGAGTACATCCCCGCCACCGACGACGAGGCGATGCAGGCGCTTCGGCTGCTGAGCCGGACCGAGGGCATCATTCCCGCTATCGAATCGGCGCACGCCCTTGCGGGGGCGCAGCGGATCGGCACCGATCTGGGGCCGGACGGCGTCGTGCTCGTGAGCCTGTCGGGCCGCGGCGACAAAGACATGGCGACCGCAGGCCGCTACTTCGGGCTGCTCCCGGAAGACGGATCGGAGATCGACGGATGACCGAGCACGGATCCAGCGTCGCGAAAGCGATCCTCGCTGCGAACCAGGAGCGCCGGGGAGCGCTCGTGGGGTACCTGCCAGTGGGCTTCCCCGACCTGGACACCAGTGTGGAAGCCGCGATCGCGATGGCACGAAGCGGAGCCGACGTGTTGGAGTTCGGCGTGCCGTACTCCGACCCCGTCATGGACGGCGCGGTGATCCAGGAGGCCACGCAGACGGCTCTCGCGGCGGGCTTCCGTCTCGCCGACGTCTTCGAGGCAGTGCGTCGCGTGCGGGATGCCGTAGACGTGCCGGTACTCGTGATGACGTACTGGAACCCCGTGATGCAGTACGGGGTGGACGCGTTCGCTCGCGACCTCGCGGCTGCTGGCGGCGCCGGGCTGATCACACCAGACATCACGCCGGACTCCGCAGACGATTGGATAGCGGCGAGCGAGGCTCATGGACTCGATCGCGTGTTCCTCGCAGCTCCGAGTTCGACGGATGCGCGGCTCGCGCTCGTGAGTCGCGCGAGTACCGGGTTCGTCTACACGGTCTCGACGATGGGGATCACGGGCGAACGCGCCGAGCTCGACGCGGCAGCCCGGGGGCTCACGGCGCGGCTCCGCGAGCAGGGCGCAGCGCTCGCCTGCGTCGGCATCGGAATCTCGACGGCTGAGCAGGTCGCCGGTGCGCTCGAATACGCGGACGGTGCCATCGTCGGCACCGCATTCGTGCGTGCGCTACGCGACGGCGGCGTGCCGCAGCTCGCCGAAACCGTCGCGGGCATCGCCCGAGGCACCGCGCGCTAAGATTGACCCGTCCGCCGCGCGGCACGATCGCGCGGCATCCACCCGAGTCCTGCGGCGCGAGGCCGCCGGCGAAAGAGGAGTGAATGATTCTCCCGTTGAGCATTCCGAGCCCCGAGCTGCAGTACCTGCAGCTCGGTCCGTTCCGGATCTACTTCTACGCGCTCTGCATCATCGTCGGCATCATCATCGCCGGCATCTGGACGGCGCGACGGCTGGGACAGCGCGGTGGCGAGCGGGGAGCGGTCTTCGACTTCCTCGTGTGGTCGCTCGTGCTCGGGATCCTGGGAGCCCGGCTCTACCACGTCGTCACGCACTGGGGAGACTACTTCGGCGAGGGCAAGAACCCGCTTGAGATCTTCGCATTCTGGAACGGCGGCATCGCGATCTTCGGAGCGCTCATCGGGGGAGCGATCGGCGTGCTCATCGCGTCGCGGATCACCGGCATCCGGTTCTGGTCCTTCGCGGACGCGCTCGTGCCCGGACTGCTGATCGCGCAGGCGGTCGGTCGTCTCGGCAACTGGTTCAACCATGAGCTCTTCGGCGGTCCCACGACGCTCCCGTGGGGGCTCGAGATCGAGTCGACGAACGCGGCATTCCCCATCGGACTGCCCGAGGGCACCCTCTTCCACCCGACCTTCCTCTACGAGGCGCTGTGGAACATCCTCGGAATCGTCGTGCTGCTCGCCATCGAGCGGAAGTGGCGTCCGCGGTGGGGCACCTTCTTCGCCCTCTACCTCATCTGGTACGGCGTCGGCCGCGCGTTCACCGAGTCGCTGCGCGTCGATCCCAGCCTGCTCTTCCTCGGCGTGCGCACCAACGTGCTCGCTGCGATCCTGGCGATCGTGGTCGGCATCGCGCTGTTCATTCTGCGCCGTCATCGCCACGTCGGGCTCGAGAACACCGTGTACCTGCCCGGCCGACGCCATCCGGGAGACACCGTGCTCGCCGATACCGCCGACACGAACGAGTACTACCACGTGATCGATCGCGGCGACGGTACGTCAGTCTCGGCATCCGAGACGGAAGCGCTGCCCGATGCGTCGCTCGAGCCCGCGAGCGGCGTCGAGCCCAGCAAGACCCACTAACGAAGGAGCACGCTGCATGCGTCACGCCAAGATCGTCGCCACTTGGGGACCCGCTGTTTCCAGCTACGACCACACGCTCGCGCTGATCCAGGCCGGCGTGAACGTCGCGCGGCTCAACATGTCCCACGGCACCTACAACGTGCATGAGGGCATCTACAGGAATATTCGTCGCGCCGAGGCCGAGGTCGGTCGCCCGATCGCGGTGCTCGCGGATCTGCAGGGTCCGAAGATTCGTCTTGGCGTGTTCGAGGACGGCCCGTATGCGCTCGCTGTCGGCGACGAATTCGCGATCACGACTCGCGATGTGGTCGGGAATCGCACCATCGGCGGAACCACGCACAAGGGACTGCCGGGTGACGTCAGCGCCGGTGATCCGTTGCTGATCGATGACGGCAAGGTCACCCTTCGCGCCGTGCGCGTGACCGAGGACACGGTGCACACCGTGGTCGAGGTGCCCGGTTCGATCTCCAACAACAAGGGGATCAACCTCCCCGGCGTTGCCGTGAACGTTCCCGCGCTTTCCGACAAGGACGAGGAAGATCTGCGATGGGCGCTCGCGCTCGGCGTCGACTACATCGCACTCTCCTTCGTGCGCGACGCCGCCGACATCACCCGCGTGCACGAGATCATGGATGAGGTCGGAGTGCGTCTGCCGGTGATCGCGAAGATCGAGAAGCCGCAGGCAGTCGAGCACCTCGAAGGCATCGTCGCTGCGTTCGACGGGATCATGGTCGCCCGCGGTGATCTCGGCGTCGAACTGCCGCTCGAGCGCGTGCCGCTGGTGCAGGCAGAGGCGGTGACGATCGCGCGTCGGAATGCGAAGCCGGTGATCGTGGCGACCCAGGTGCTGGAGTCGATGATCGAGAACCCGCGCCCCACGCGCGCGGAGGCCTCTGACTGCGCGAACGCCGTGCTGGATGGCGCCGACGCCGTCATGCTCTCCGGAGAGACGAGCGTGGGCGCCTACCCGATCGAAGCGGTGGCCACGATGGCGAAGATCATCGAGGCGACTGAGGATCACGCGCTCGACCGCATCGAGCCCCTCGGGGCGGCTCCCCGTACGCAGGGAGGCGTGCTGACGCTCGCAGCTTCTGACGTGGCCGACTTCGTCGGCGCGCGTTACATCTGCGTCTTCACGGAGTCGGGCGACACCGTGCGACGGATGTCGCGCCTGCGACGGCCGATGCCGATCATCGGGTTCACTCCAGATCCCGACACTCGTCGACGCATGGAACTGACGTGGGGCGCACGCAGCTACGAGGTGCCGCGCGTCGACAGCACGGACGAGATGTTCGTGCAGGTGGACAAAGTGCTGCTCGAGCACTCGCGCATCGAGGTCGGGGAGAAGGTCGTCATCATCGCCGGGTCGCCTCCCGGAGTCGTGGGAACGACGAATACGCTGCGGATCCATCGCATCGGTGAGGCCACCGGTCTGCTGCCCGAGGCCGGTCCGCGTAAGTTCACGAAGACCGCGGAGGACCCGCAGGCCTGATCCTCGGGCTGTGGCGGCGACGCGCCCGTGGGTCGCCGCCCGACGTGAGACACGGCTCCCCATGCGATAAGCTTGGGGAGTTCGCCGAATTGGTGGAATTGGCAGACACGGCGCACTCAAAATGCGTTGCCGAAAGGCGTGCGGGTTCAAGTCCCGCATTCGGCACGAACGACACACCCCCGGCTTCGCGCGATACTTCGCGGAAGCCGGGGGTGTCGTGGTTCAGGAGGCGCGGAGCGCTCCCGGCGTTCGGACATCGAGGGGCGACCAGGCGGAAGCCGCCAGCGTGATCGCGATGACGCCGCAGTCAGTTTCCCGGGCGAAGGTTGCCCGGATACCTGCTGCCGGTGGCCTCCGCCGCCGCGAGTTCCCCATCTTCTCCGGTGACGATGAGGCCGGTCGTGGAGCTTGCCGATTCTCCGAGGCGCAGAAGCCACTTCTTGTTGATCTCAGGCACTCGACTGCCGACGAACTTGAAGGTGAGCGTCGTCTCCGGAGACAGCCAGATGGCAGTGCGCCCATCGCCGGTGCTCAGGCTGTCTTTCCACGACATGAGAAACGACTCTTCTCGCATGAGCTTCTGGACGATGATGATCTGGAGGTGGGTGAGCAGTCGATCGTCGAAGTGCGTGGTCAGACCGTCGTACCGGATGGATCCCATGATGTGGTCCTTTCGTTCGCAACCGTCTTTGGTCGCTGGAGCTACTCTCAAGCATCGCAGCTCATCGGACGCAGAGCGACCTATTCAGGTGATTGCTCCTGGGGGCGGGCTCGCCGCCCTTGCACGGAGCGGGTGTGCGCTGCGCCGTAGGGTACGGGTGCGCCGGGGATGAGGGCTAGCCCCTGGTGGCAGAGCCCTGCTCCGCGCAGACTGGGTCCCCAACCACCTGAGGAGGACACCATGTCGATGAACAACACCAGCGCGCATCCCGACGGCGAAGAGGGGCGTGCACCGATCTCGCAGCCGAGCGGAGAGGATGATCTCCTGGTGCAGCACGGGCACCCTGAGGCGCCTGAGTTCGGGGAGGACGACACGGAAGAACCGGAGCCTGTCGCGAATCTCGAGTAGGGTCGGAAATCCACAGCGAGAATGACGTAAGCTGGTGGAGTGAATGACCAGAGCACTGCACCGAGCGCTCCGCGACGCGTTGTCGTCGCGGAAGACGAATCCCTGATCCGCCTCGATATCGTCGAGACGCTGCGCGATAACGGTTTCGAAGTGGTCGGTGAGGCGGGAGACGGCGAGACGGCGGTGAAGCTCGTCGAAGAACTGCGTCCTGACCTCGTGGTGATGGACGTGAAGATGCCGCAGCTCGACGGCATCTCGGCAGCCGAGCGGATCAACAAGACGCATCTCGCTCCCGTGGTGCTGCTCACTGCGTTCAGCCAGCGCGAGCTGGTCGAGCGCGCGAGCGAGGCCGGGGCGCTTGCCTACGTCGTGAAGCCCTTCACTCCGGCCGACCTGATCCCGGCCATCGAGATCGCGCTGTCGCGCTTCCAGCAGATCGTGGCGCTCGAGAGCGAGGTCGCCGATCTCGCAGAACGATTCGAGACGCGCAAGCTCGTCGATCGGGCCAAGGGAATCTTGAACGACAAGATGGGATTGAGTGAGCCCGAGGCGTTCCGCTGGATTCAGAAGGCATCGATGGATCGCCGACTGACGATGCAGGACGTCGCGAAGACCATCATCGACCAGCTCGGGCCGAAGAAGGACTAACGCCCCCTGTCGAGGCGAACGCCCCGGACCCGCTGATGCGGTCCGGGGCGTTCGTCGTTCTCAGGCTTCGGAGTCCTGGGTGATCCGCTTGTAGAAGTTGGTGATGCGAATGGTCGAGCACCGGATCCCGCGCGCATCGGAGACTACGATCTCATGCACCGCAACACTCCGTCCGAGCTTGATCGGACTGCACACGCCGGTCACGACTCCCTCCGTGGCCGAGCCGGTGTGGGTGGCGTTGATGTCCAGCCCCACGGCGACGCAGCCATCGGGGGCGTGAAAGTTCGCGTGCATCGAGCCCAGAGTCTCGCCCAGCACCACATACGCACCACCGTGCAGCAACATCACCGGCTGCGTGTTGCCCTCCACGGGCATCGTCGCGACCGCCCGTTCGGGCGTGAACTCGATCATCTCGATGCCCATGCGGTCGGCGAGTGCGCCGAGACCGCGGTGACGAATGTACTCGATCGCGTCTTCAGGGGAGGAAGTTGCTGCGCTGGGAAGAGCGGACATCGGTGCCTTTCGTCGTGTCGATGACACGCGCGAGCCGGGGGCGACGGCGTCCGTCCTGCGGAATGTCGGCGGCGGATTGTAGGCTGGGCACGTGTCGAACACTCAGCCTACCCTCATGGTCATCGATGGCCACTCGCTTGCCTTCCGCGCGTTCTACGCGCTTCCGGTCGATAGCTTCCAGACCCAGTCCGGGCAGCACACCAACGCGATCCACGGCTTCATCGCCATGTTGATCAACCTCCTCGGCAACGAGCGACCGGATGCGCTCGCGGTGGCGTTCGACATCTCTCGGCACTCCTTCCGCACCGAGGAGTATCCCGAGTACAAGGGGACCCGCGGCGAGACGCCGCCCGAGTTCAAGGGGCAGATCCCGCTGCTGCAGGATGCGCTGCACGCGATGGGTATCCGCACGATCGAGAAAGAGAACTACGAGGCCGACGACATTCTCGCGACGTTGGCGACGCGGGCGTCCGAGCACGGATATCGGGTGCTGGTGGTGAGCGGCGATCGCGACACGATTCAGCTGGTCGACGACCGCGTGACGCTCCTGTACCCGTCGAAGCAGGGTGTGAGCGAACTGACGCGCTACGACGCGGCGAAGGTCATGGAACGCTACGGGATCCGTCCCGAGCAGTACCCCGAGATCGCTGCGCTCGTCGGGGAGACGAGCGACAATCTGCCGGGCATCCCGCGAGTCGGTGAGAAGACGGCCGTGAAATGGATCAATCAGTTCGGCTCACTCGAAGAGATTCTGCGGCGTCAAGACGAGGTCGGCGGAAAAGTGGGGGAGAGCCTTCGCGAGCATGCGCATCTGGCTGAGCGCAATCGTCGCTTGAATCGTCTGGTGCGCGACGTCGAACTCAACGTCGAGCTCGATGAATTGAAGCGGGGCGAGATCGACATGGCCGCCGTGCAGGAGATCTTCGCGAAGCTCGAGTTCCGCACCCTGCTGCAACGCGTCGGCAAACTGGCCGGCGCCGCCGTGCCGGCTGGCGGCGCGACGTCCACGGTGTCGCCGTCGCTCGCTCCCGAACGGCCCGTACCGAAGAATCTCATCGACGAGGAACTCGCCGACTGGCTCGCGAAGCACGAGTCTCCCGCGGTCCTCATCCGAGAACTCGACGGCGGCTATGACGTCGGCATCGCTACCGCAGACTCATCGGTGCAGTTCGACTGGCAGCCGGCGGGGCGCGATTACGCGCTCTTCGAGCAATGGCTCGCGTCCGACGCCGCAAAGGTCTTCTACGATTCGAAGCAGCAGCTCGCCCTGGCGCGACGAGCGGGTGCGCGCATCGGCGGAATCGCCGGGGACGTGCTGCTTGCGACCTGGGTGCTTCGGCCGTCGGCTGCGGAGAAGAGCCTCGCCGACGCCGTGTTCCGGTATCTGGGGGAGCAGGTGCCGGAGGGCGACCCGAACCAGCTGGTGCCCGAGGAAGGCAGTGTCGCGGACACCGCGACACTCGCCTGGTACACGGTGCGCACGCACGCCGCAGCGGTGGAGCGTTTCGAGTCGCGCTCCGGGGAGATCTACCGCGAGATCGAGCTGCCGCTCGTCTCGGTGCTCGACGGCCTGGAGTACCGCGGCGTGCAGGTCGACGAGCCGCTGTTCGAGGCCCATCACGCAGAGCTCACGGAACGCGTCGCCCGTCTGCAGCAGGAGGCATTCGACGCCATCGGGCACGAAGTCAATCTGTCATCGCCGAAGCAGCTGCAAGAAGTGCTGTTCGACGAGCTCGACATGCCGAAGACGCGAAAGACGCAGCGCGGGTACACGACCGACGCGGCGGCTCTCGCTGAGTTGCAGGCCAAGCAGCCGCACCCCTTCCTGGACGCCCTGCTCGGGCATCGTGACGCGAACAAGCTGCGCCAGATGATCGAGACGCTCATCAAATCGGTGCAGCCGGACGGTCGTATTCACACCACCTTCGTGCAGACCGGATCGAGCACGGGTCGTCTCGCGTCGACGGACCCCAACCTGCAGAACATCCCGGTGCGCTCGGAAGAGGGGCGACGGATCCGCGAGGGGTTCATCCACAGCAGCGAGTTCGAGACCCTGATGACGGCCGATTACTCGCAGATCGAGATGCGCATCATGGCGCACCTCTCGGGCGACGCCGGTCTCATTCAGGCCTTCAACGCCGGCGAGGACCTCCATCGCTTCGTGGGCGCGCGCATCTTCGGCGTCGATCCTCAAGACGTGACCAGCGAGATGCGCTCGAAGGTCAAGGCGATGTCGTACGGATTGGCCTACGGACTCTCAGCGTTCGGACTCTCGAAGCAGCTGAACATCAGTTCGGCAGAGGCGAAACAGCTCATGACCGACTACTTCGAGCGCTTCGGCGGGGTGCGCGACTACCTCCGGTCGGTGGTCGATCAAGCGAAACGCGACATGTTCACCGAAACGATCTACGGCCGCCGTCGGCCGTTCCCCGATCTGGCGAGCCCCAACCGCGTCCTGCGCGAGAACGCCGAGCGCGCAGCCCTCAACGCACCCATCCAGGGCTCGGCCGCCGACATCATCAAGCGCGCGATGATCAGGGTCGAACTCCGGATGCGCGAGGCGCAACTCGCTTCCCGCATGCTCCTGCAGATCCATGACGAGCTCATGTTCGAAGTGGCCGCTGGGGAGTGGGATACGCTCGAAGCGATCGTGCGCGAAGAGATGGCCGGAGCTGCAGAGCTCTCGGTGCCGCTCGAGGTGCAGGTCGGTCACGGCGCGAATTGGAACGCCGCCGCGCACTGAGCAGGTGCGCGCCGAACCGGCAACGGCGGTCGCGGCTCCCAGCGGAACGACCCCTGAACCGCTGGGACGCGCCGGTGAATCACGCGATTGATCCCGGGCGCGCCCCGGGGTAGTATGAATTGTCACATCTGTGGCGACTCAACCATGTCCACGCGTGGGGGCACTTGCGAATCTGCGAGATTCGGCCAAGACCGGCGTGCTTCCGCCTCGATACCCTGTCCATTCTGGAGACCAATTACATGACGAACGCAACGACCGAACGCAAGCAGGTCGCAGTTAACGACATCGGCTCAGCCGAAGACTTCCTTGCAGCGGTCGAATCGACCCTGAAGTTCTTCAACGACGGCGACCTCATCGAGGGCACCGTCGTGAAGATCGACCGCGACGAGGTGCTCCTCGACGTCGGGTACAAGACCGAGGGCGTCATCCCCTCGCGCGAGCTGTCCATCAAGCACGACGTCGACCCCGGTGAGGTCGTCGAGGTCGGCGATTCCGTCGAGGCACTCGTGCTCCAGAAGGAGGACAAGGAAGGTCGCCTCATCCTGTCGAAGAAGCGTGCTCAGTACGAGCGCGCTTGGGGCGACGTGGAGAAGATCAAGGAGAACGAGGGCGTCGTCACCGGCACCGTCATCGAGGTCGTCAAGGGCGGCCTCATCGTCGACATCGGGCTCCGCGGCTTCCTCCCGGCCTCGCTCATCGAGCTGCGCCGTGTACGCGACCTGACCCCCTACCTGGGCCAGGAGATCGAGGCGAAGATCCTCGAACTCGACAAGAACCGCAACAACGTCGTGCTCTCGCGTCGTGCGCTGCTCGAAGAGACCCAGTCGGCCACGCGCTCGTCGTTCCTCGCCGAACTCAAGCCGGGCCAGGTCCGCAAGGGCGTCATCTCGTCGATCGTCAACTTCGGCGCGTTCGTCGATCTCGGCGGCGTGGACGGCCTCGTGCACGTCTCGGAGCTCTCCTGGAAGCACATCGAGCACGCCTCCGACGTCGTCGAGGTCGGACAGGAAGTCACCGTCGAGGTGCTCTCCGTCGAGCTCGACCGCGAGCGCGTCTCGCTGTCGCTCAAGGCAACGCAGGAAGACCCGTGGCAGGTATTCGCACGCACCCACGCGATCGGTCAGATCGCCCCGGGCGTCGTCACGAAGCTCGTTCCCTTCGGCGCGTTCGTCCGCGTCGCCGATGGCATCGAGGGCCTCGTGCACATCTCCGAGCTCTCGGGTCAGCACGTCGAGCTCGCTGAGCAGGTCGTGCAGGCCGGCCAGGAGGTCTTCGTCAAGATCATCGACATCGATCTCGATCGTCGCCGCATCTCGCTCAGCCTCAAGCAGGCCAACGAGGGCGTCGACCCCGAGGGCACCGAGTTCGACCCCGCACTCTACGGCATGACCACGGAGTACGACGAGAACGGCGAGTACAAGTACCCCGAGGGCTTCGATCCTGAGACCCAGGAGTGGAAGGAAGGCTTCGAGTCGCAGCGCGAGAAGTGGGAGCAGGAGTACGCTGCCGCTCAGGAGCGTTGGGAAGCGCACAAGAAGCAGGTCGCTTCCATGCTCGCGGAGGCCGCTGCTGCGCCCGCTGCCGAGGCGCCTTCGTCGACGTTCTCGAGCGATGCGGCTTCGGCCGGCGCTCTCGCCGACGACGCTGCGCTGGCTGCACTGAAGGCTCAGCTCGAGGGCAACTAACCCTCATCGCACGCCAGAAGGCCCGGTCCCCGCTTCGGGGGCCGGGCCTTCTGGCGTGCGCGCCGCAGCTCGGGGAGGCGCGAGCATCCGCTCACACGCGCGCGCGTCGCTCACGCAGCGCGCGCTGGAGCCTGCGCACGAGCGCGACGATGACGAACCCGAGTGCCACGAGAGCGACGACCGGGGCGACGACGGCGAGCACCGTGAGCACCACCGCACCGATGTCTTCGAACGTGCTGGCGACGGCAGCGCCTGCCCCAGCCGTCAGCACGTTCACGACCGGGCGCGCGATGGCTTTGAGCGCATGGGGGATCAGCGCAACGCAGGCCCCGACGACGACGGGCCAGACGTCGGCGGAGGCGATGAATGCCGCGGGATCCGACACCGCGACGGTATCGCTGCCGCTCCCGGCGGCGAAGACCATTCCTCCGGAAGTCGGGCGGATGATGGTGTGGAGCACGTCATTGATCGAATCGAGAGCCGGAACCTTGTCGACGAGCATCTCGATCACGAGCAGGACGCCGAGGATGCCCAAAGACCATTCGTTCTCGATCCAGCTCCAGCCGGTCGGAAGGCTCACCCACTCCGTGAACCTGGAGAGCAGGCCCAAGCCCAGCAGCGGAACGTACGCGTTGAGGCCCGCCGACGCCGCGAGCACGACCCCGGTGATGATTTCGAGCATGGTTCCCTCCCGTGAGCCAGCCTACGTCGCCGGCGGATAAGCTGACAGCATGCGATTGATCGGGTTGACGGGCGGGATCGCCGCAGGGAAATCAACGATCGGACGGCGGCTCGCCCAGCACGGCGCGATTCGCATCGATGCCGACGATCTCGCTCGTGACGCCGTTGCCCCCGGGTCGCCGGGTCTCGCGCGCGTCGTGCAACGATTCGGCTCGGGGGTGCTGCGTGCCGATGCAACGCTGGACCGCGCTGCGCTCGGAGCCCGTGTGTTCGGCGATGCTGCGGCGTTGGGCGAGCTCAATGCGATCGTCCATCCCGAAGTGCGGCGACTCTTCCGCGAGCGCGTCGAACGCGCGCGCGCGGAGGACCCCGACGCGATCGTCGTGTACGAGGTGCCGCTCCTCGTCGAGACGGCGGCGCGCGACGAACCGTGGGACCACATCGTCGTCGCTGAAGCCGATGCCGACACCCGAATCGCGCGCATGATGAGCTTGCGCGGCATGAGCGAGGATGCGGCGCGCCAGCGCATATCGCAGCAGGCGAGCGACGAGGAACGCCGGGCCGTGGCCGACGTGGTGATCGATACCTCTGGGACTGAGGCCGAAACGCTGGAGCAAGCAGACCGGCTGTGGCGCCAGCTGCTCAGCCTCGGCTGAACTCCGACACCCAGTCGAGCTGCAGCTGCGCGACGAACGCGATCGTCGCGAAGCAGACGAGGATGACCACCCAGCTCCACGCGTAGCAGCGCCCGAGCACGCGCTGCGCGTTCGGCGATACCGGTATGTCTCCGACCGCGTACGGGCGGAACAGCGTGATCCAGAACAGCGGGATGGTCGCGGTCCAGACGACCATGCACCAGGGGCACAGCGTTCCGAGCATGAACACGCTCTGCACGACGAGCCAGCTGACGAGCGCGAACCCGCCCAGCAAGCCGATCTGATACGTCACCCAGAACCAGGGCGCGAATCGAGCGCCCGCCAGGAGAGCCACGCCGACGGCGATCGGTGCGACGAAGGCTGCGACACCGATGATCGTGTTGCTGAAGCCGAGGAGCGCACCTTGCCAGGACGCCATGTTCGGCCCGCAGGTGACCAGGATGCTCACCGAGCAGTTCGGAACGTAATCCGGGTTCTGCAGCGTCTTGATGTACTCCGTGAGGAGTTCGAACGATGCGAACCATCCGATGGCTCCGGCGACGATCGTGAAGATTGCGAAGGCGACGGAGCGCGACGGGGCGCGGAGCTCTGAACTCATGGCGCGATCCTACTGCGCCCAGCTGCGAGTTCTTTCCTCAGGCCCCTTGCGGACACCGTCGTGACATAATGGTGTCGGTGAGAGGCGCCGCACGGCGAATCTCACGCACAGTCTTTTGAAGGTCGAAGGCCTTCACCGGTCGATGAACGACCGAGCGCGAGCGAACCCGCTCGCGGAGAACAGGATTCGCGGGTCATACCGCACGATGAGCAACCTCTGGGGAATGCGCATTCTCCCGGGGCAGAGGAGACACCAGGAATGGTGAAGAACACAGCAACCGAACAGCACGACAACCCGGGCGAAGAGCCCTCGCAGGAGCAGGAGCTTCCCCCGACCGTGGAGGCGCACGCAGGCTCCGCCGAGGCAGCGGAGGCGGAGCGGCCGCTCGCCGAGTCGCCGCCCCTGATCCTGCCGTTCGCAGAGATGACGCCTGAGGAGCGGTTCAGGGCGACGACCAGGTTGCTCTTCCTCGCACCGGACGTGCCGCCGATCGCCCCCCGCCCCAGGCGCGTGGAGTTCCGGCCGACCGAACTGCGTCAGCTCGACGACCTGCTGGACGAGCGCTTCTCACGCGATGAGGCGGGGGACGAGCGGGAAGCAGGCACGTCCCAGCGGCGCAATCGTCGGCGCACGTCGAGCGATGCCCCGGCGGCGCCGGAAGAGGACGCGCCGCGCCGCCAGCCTCGGCAGGCGCCGGTCATCACCGAGCCGCAGAAGGTCAAGGGCTCGACCCGCCTCGAAGCGAAGAAGCAGCGGCGGCGCGACGGGCGCGACGCCGGTCGACGCCGCGTGGTCATCACCGAGTCCGAGTTCCTCGCGCGGCGTGAATCGGTCGATCGCGAGATGATCGTTCGCACGACCTCCGATCGCGTGCAGATCGGCGTGCTCGAAGACAAGGTGCTCGTTGAGCACTACGTCGCGCGATCCAGCGAGAACTCCCTCATCGGCAACGTGTATCTCGGCCGGGTGCAGAACGTGCTTCCGAGCATGGAAGCGGCCTTCGTCGACATCGGCCGTGGCCGCAACGCGGTGCTCTACTCGGGCGAGGTCGACTGGTCAGAGTTCGAGGGCGGAAATACGGCCCGGCGAATCGAGAACGCGTTGAAGCCCGGCGATCAGGTGCTCGTGCAGGTCACGAAGGATCCGGTGGGGCACAAGGGCGCGAGGCTCACGAGTCAGATCTCCCTTCCAGGCCGGTTCCTCGTGTACGTGCCCGGTGGAGCCATGAACGGAATCTCCCGGAAGCTTCCGGATACCGAGCGTGCTCGACTCAAGAAGATTCTCAAAGCGGTGCTGCCCGACGGGGCCGGCGTGATCGTGCGCACCGCCGCGGAGGGCGCGAGCGAGGACCAGCTCACGCATGACGTGCAGCGCCTCACCCGTCAGTGGGAGTCGATTCAGAAGCGCGTCGAGAAGGGCGGCGGCCCGGTGCTGCTGCACTCCGAGCCGGACATGCTCATCAAGATCGTGCGCGATGTCTTCAACGAAGACTTCCACCGGCTGACGATCTCGGGCGCCGAGACGTACGCGACGATCGAGAACTACCTCTCGCAGGTCGCCCCGGATCTGCTCGAGCGCGTCGAGCAGTACCAGGCAGAGCGCGACATCTTCGACGAGTACCGTGTCACGGAGCAGATCGCGAAGGCGCTCGACCGGAAGGTCTGGCTTCCGTCCGGCGGATCACTCGTGATCGACCGCACCGAGGCGATGACGGTCGTCGACGTGAACACCGGAAAGTTCGTCGGCTCCGGCGGCAACCTCGAAGAGACCGTGACCAAGAACAACCTCGAGGCCGCCGAGGAGATCGTGCGCCAGCTGCGACTGCGCGACATCGGCGGCATCATCGTCGTCGACTTCATCGACATGGTGCTCGAGTCGAATCGCGATCTCGTGCTCCGTCGCATGGTGGAGTGCCTCAGCCGTGATCGGACGAAGCATCAGGTCGCCGAGGTCACCTCGCTCGGGCTCGTGCAGATGACCCGCAAGAAACTCGGCCTCGGGCTGCTCGAGTCGTTCAGCGAGCCCTGCGACGTCTGCGCCGGTCGCGGAGTCATCGTGCATCACGAGCCGGTGAGCAAGCACCACCGGAGCGAGGCGCCTGCGCGCGGATCGAAGCGCGGCCGAGGGCAGCAGCAGCACCCGCAGCCACAGCAGCAGCATCAGCAGGCCGAGGCGAAGTCGCACACGCACGCCATCACCGATGGCGCGAAGAACATGCTGGCTCAGGTCGCCGCCTCGACGCTGCAGGCGGCGAAGGAGTCGGAGCACGAGGATCTCGCGCGAGCCCTGCAGGGTGCAGCGCAGACCGGCGCGCCCGCCCGCGATGATCGATCGCCAGAGGATCGACCGCACGGGGCCCGGTCGCACGGTCCGGAGACGCCACGGGCCACGGGTCGGGCTCAGCTGGGCTCTGACCGGGCGCCGCGCTCGACGGAAGCGCGCAGGGATCGAGCGGAGCCGGTCGCCGACGCACTGCTCGACTCGGTGCTCGAAGCCCTTCCGGCGGCGCCGGCTGCCGGCAACGGACGAGCGCGCAATCGCCGAGTGTCAACGGCGCAGCTGCGCGGCGGCGTCGATGCTGGTCGCACCGAGGGAACCTCAGATGCCGGTGCGGAGACTCCGGAGGCGGCGCCAGTCGATCCGAAGCAGGCCGCCCAGATGGCCCTCGCCGAGGCGCTCGACGCGACGGCGAAGCGCAAGGATTCGGGTCGCTCATGACACGCGGGGGCGCCTATTTGACCAAAATCGGTGCTTCGAGATAATATTGACCGTTGGTGCCACTCCTCGGGGTGGCAAACACAAGCTTCGATCGCGGCGGCGCTGCGGTTCGACACGCAAGGCGATCCTCGAGAAAAGGGTATGAAGTGGTTTACGCAGTAGTGCGCACAAGCGGACGTCAGGAAAAGGTCGAGGTCGGCTCGATCATCACCGTCAACCGTGTTTCGGGCGACTCCACGGGCAAGCTTCAGCTTCCCGCGGTGCTCCTCGTCGACGGCGACCAGGTGACGACCGACGCGGCCGAGCTGGCCAAGGTCACGGTAACCGCAGAGGTGCTCAACGACCTCCGCGGCCCGAAGATCGTGATTCAGCGATACAAGAACAAGACCGGTTACAAGAGCCGCCAGGGGCACCGTCAGGATCTGACGCGCCTCAAGGTCACCGGCATCAAGTAATCGCTTCGACTACGATTCAAGGAGTAGAGACTCATGGCACATAAGAAGGGCGCCAGCTCCACCCGCAACGGCCGCGACTCGAACGCGCAGCGCCTCGGCGTCAAGCGCTTCGGCGGCCAGCAGGTGAACGCCGGCGAGATCATCGTCCGTCAGCGCGGAACCCACTTCCACCCCGGCGCCAACGTCGGCCGTGGCGGAGACGACACGCTGTTCGCCCTCGCGGCGGGCGCAGTCGAGTTCGGTGCGAAGGGCGGCCGCAAGGTCGTCAACATCGTGGCCGCAGCCTAACTTCAGGCATTCAACGGCGAGGCGGGCTTCGGCTCGCCTTTTGCCGTATCTAGGGGCAGGAAAACAGTAATGGTCACCTTTGTCGATCAGGTGCAAGTGCACGTCCAGTCAGGTCGCGGCGGAAACGGCTGCGTGTCGATCCGCCGCGAGAAGTTCAAGCCGCTCGCGGGTCCAGATGGTGGAGCCGGCGGGCATGGCGGAGACGTCGTGCTGGTCGCCGATCCTCAGGTGACCACCCTGCTCGACTACCATCGGCGACCGCACCGCACCGCCGAGAACGGCGGATACGGCGCGGGCGACTATCGAGCCGGCACCAATGGCGCCGACCTCGTGCTCCCGGTGCCGGTCGGCACCGTGGTGAAAGACGAGGCGGGGGAGACCCTCATCGACCTCACCGAGCCCGGCACGCGGTTCATCGCGGCGAAGGGCGGTGTCGGCGGTCTGGGCAACCTCGCGCTCTCCAGCACGAAGCGCAAGGCCCCCGGGTTCGCGCTGTTGGGGACCGAAGGCTGGTCGGGCACGCTCACCCTCGAGCTCAAGACGATCGCCGACGTCGCCCTGGTCGGCTATCCGTCGGCCGGCAAGTCGAGCCTGATCGCCGCTATGAGTGCTGCGAAGCCGAAGATCGCCGATTACCCGTTCACGACGCTGCACCCGAATCTCGGTGTCGTGCAGGTCGCCGATCACCGCTTCACGGTAGCCGACGTGCCGGGTCTCATCGAGGGCGCGAGCGAGGGGAAGGGCCTCGGGCTCGACTTCCTGCGTCACGTCGAGCGGTGCAGTGCGCTGCTGCACGTGCTCGACTGCGCGACGTTGGAGCCGGGGCGCGATCCGCTCTCGGATCTCGAGGTCATCAAGAACGAGCTCGCCGCATACCCCGTGCCCGAGGGACAGACCCCGTTGCTCGATCGACCGCAGCTCATCGCACTCAACAAGATCGACGTGCCAGAGGGGCGCGAGCTCGCCGAGTTCGTGCGACCGGAGCTCGAGGCGCAAGGCTACCGGGTCTTCCAGATCTCCACCGTGTCGCACGAAGGGCTTCGTGAGCTCGGCTTCGCGCTCGCCGAGCTCGTCGAGACCGAGCGGCAGCGGCGCATCGACGAAGCACCCGTGCAGGAACGCATCGTCCTGCAGCCGAAGGCCGTCGACGACGGCGGGTTCCGCGTCGTGCCCGAGGGGGGCAGCTACGGAACGATCTACCGCATTCTGGGCGCGAAGCCGGAGCGCTGGGTGGCCCAGACCGACTTCAAGAACGACGAGGCCGTGGGATATCTGGCTGACCGGTTGCAGAAGATCGGCATCGAAGACGCGCTGGTGAAGGCCGGGGCGGTCGCTGGGTCGACTGTGGTGATCGGCCCCGGATCGGGAGTCGTCTTCGACTGGGAGCCCACGATGACGAGCGCCGCAGAGGTGCAGATGGGCGCTCGCGGCACCGACCTCCGCGTCGACCAGAACGGACGGCGCACCAACCAGGAGCGTCGCGTCGACTACCACGGCCTCATGGATGCGAAGGCCGAAGCGCGCGCCGAGCTGGAGCGCGAGCGGAAAGCGGGGCTCTGGGAGGATCAGGCGTGACGCACGGCGACGAATTGCTCTCGGCCCGCAGAGTCGTCGTGAAAGTCGGCTCGTCCTCGGTGAGCGGGGCGAACGCCGCTCAGATCCCCGAACTCGTCGCCTCGCTGGCACGCCTGCACGCAGCGGGCGCGCAGGTGATCCTCGTATCCAGTGGCGCGATCGCGACGGGAGTGCCGTTTCTGCGCCTCGAGGAGCGCCCTGACGACCTCGCAACCCAGCAGGCGGCTGCGGCCGTCGGGCAGAACATTCTGGTCAACCGCTACCAGCGGGCCCTGACGACGCACGAGATCATCGCCGGGCAGGTGCTGCTCACGGCGCAGGACATCGAGAATCCCACGCACCGCGACAACGCTCGACGAGCCATCGAACGGTTGCTGCAGCTCGGCATTCTGCCGATCATCAACGAGAACGACACCGTCGCGACGCATGAGATCCGTTTCGGCGACAACGATCGTCTCGCCGCGCTCGTCGCACGCCTCGTGGACGCCGACCGGCTTGTGCTGCTCTCCGACGTCGATGCGCTCTACACGGCGCCCCCGATGATGGCCGGCGCTCAGCGCATCGCAGCGGTGGCCTACGGCGACCCGTTGGAGGGGATCGAGATCGGCGAGAGCCAGTCGGGTTGGGGCACCGGGGGAGCCGCGACGAAAGTGCAGGCGGCCCGTTTGGCGGCCGACGCCGGCGCCACCGTCCTCCTCACTGAGACACGGCTGTTGGCCGCGGTGCTCGACGGGGCGGATCACGGAACTCGCTTCGCCGCTCGACCCTGAGCCGTCTCGCCTGAGCCGGCTCGCCTGAGTTCGCTCGCCTCAGCGCTGCTCAGCGCTGCTCAGCGCTGCTCAGCCCTGAGCGGCGCGATAAGCTGTGTGCCATGTCTGCTGCCGATGCCTTCGTCGAACGGCTCGAGCGCGCCCGTAGCGGCGCTCGAACGCTCGCCGCTGCGACCACTGATTCGAAGAACGCTGCGCTCGAGGCGATCGCCGTCGGGCTCGAGAACGCGGTTCCCGAGATCGTCGCCGCGAATGCTCGGGATCTCGCCAGGGGCGAGGAGAACGGCATCGGCGCCGGCCTGCTCGACCGTCTGCGGCTCGACGAGGCACGAGTGCGTGCGCTGGCCGCAGCGGTTCGAGAACTCATCTCACTGCCGGACCCCGTCGGGCAGGTGGTGCGCGGCAGCACGCTGGCGAACGGAATCGCGATCAGCCAGGTGCGGGTGCCGTTCGGCGTGATCGGTGCGATCTACGAGGCCCGCCCCAACGTGACGATCGACATCGCCGCCCTGGCCGTGAAGAGCGGAAACGGCGTCGTGCTCCGCGGCGGCAGCGCCGCGGAGCACACGAATGCCGAGCTCGTGGCCTTGATCCAGAGCGCTGTGACGAGCGCGGGGCTGGACGGCCGAGCCGTGCAGACCATCGATCCGTTCGGCCGCGAGGGCGCCGGGAAGCTGATGCGCGCGCGAGGCTACGTCGACGTGCTCATTCCGCGCGGGAGCGCAGCACTCATCTCGACCGTGGTGAACGAATCGACGGTCCCCGTGATCGAGACCGGATCCGGCGTCGTGCACGTCTTCGTGGACGAGACCGCCGACGACGACATGGCGGTCGAGATCGCGCTCAACGCGAAGACGCACCGGCCGAGCGTCTGCAACGCGGCGGAGACGCTCCTCGTGCACCGCGGCGCAGCCGACCGTCTGCTCGAGCGGCTCTCAGAGTCACTGCTCGCCGCGAATGTGACACTGTACGGCGATACGGCGGTCACGCAGCGCGTGCCGGGCGTCTCGCCGGCGAGCGACTCGACCTGGGGCACGGAGCACTTGGCGCTCGAGATGGGCATCAAGGTGGTCGATTCTCTGGACGAGGCGCTGCTGCACATCCAGCGCTACTCGACTCGCCACACGGAGGCGATCGTCACACGCGACTACGCGAATGCCGAGCGATTCCTGTCAGAGGTCGATTCCGCCGTCGTCATGGTCAACGCTTCGACGCGTTTCACGGACGGTGGCGAGTTCGGCTTCGGCGCCGAGGTGGGCATCTCGACGCAGAAGCTGCACGCGCGCGGACCCATGGGCCTTCCGGAGCTCACCAGCACGAAATGGCTGGTGCGCGGCGCTGGCCAGATCCGCTGACGCCACCCGCTAGACTGGTTCGGTACCACCCACCGTAACGAATGCAGGGGACCACCAATGTCACTTCTTGCCACGATCGCAGCTGCCGCCGAAGAGGGGCACCACATCGTCAATGAGCTGCCGTTCCCGGCTGTCGTCTTCGGCGTCATCGTCTTCGCTGCGTTCGTCGCGATCGCGGCCGTCACCTTCTCGTTCCGCGATGTCGCCAACCGTCACGCGGCGAAGGCAGAGGCGTACGCTCGCGAGCACGGCTCGGCAACGCACCACTAGAAGAGCGCACCGACCGTGCCACACACACGTCGGATCGGGGTGATGGGCGGCACGTTCGATCCCATTCATCACGGTCACCTCGTGGCTGCCAGTGAGGTAGCTCAGAGCTTCGACCTCGACGAAGTGCTCTTCGTGCCGACGGGCCAGCCCTGGCAGAAGCAGAACGTCTCAGCGAGCGAACACCGGTACTTGATGACGGTGATCGCGACGGCGTCGAATCCGCGATTCACCGTCAGCCGGGTCGATGTGGATCGCGCGGGACCGACCTACACGGTCGATACCCTGAGAGATCTGCACGAGCAGCATCCCGATGCCGAACTGTTCTTCATCTCGGGCGCGGACGCCGTCGAGCAGATCCTCGGCTGGAAGGATGTCGAGCACCTCTGGGATTACGCTCATTTCATCGCCGTCTCGCGCCCCGGTCACGACCTCTCGCTTTCGGGATTATCGGAGGAACACGTAAGCTTGTTGGAAGTTCCCGCGCTGGCGATCTCGTCGACGGACTGCCGGGCACGAGTCGCCCGAGGTTATCCGGTGTGGTACCTCGTCCCTGACGGTGTGGTGCAGTACATTGCGAAGCACGGGCTATACACCGAGGAAGCGACAGAGTGATGAGCGAGCAGGACGAACAACGACCGCTGACCCGGCGTGAGCGGCGCATGCGCGACCTTGAGGAGACCGGCGCCATGGATCTCTCGGAGATCGGCGCCGGGAGCAGCGACGCTCCGAGCCCTCCGGTCAGTGCTGCGCGACCGACCGCGGGAGCGGACATCGAGATCTCACCCTTCCATCCGGATGGGACCCCACGGAGCCGGCGCGAGATGCGTCAGTTGCGCGAGGAGGCGCTCGCGGCCCTCGGTCACCCCGTCGGCGAGGATGCGTCTGGCGCCGAAGCGCCGACTGCTGGTGAGGACGATCCGTCTGCTGGCGGGGCTCCGGTTGCTGGAGAGGTTCCGACTGCAGAAGACGCAGCTGTTGCTGCACCCGTTGCTGATGACGCTCTCGTCGCGGATGATGCCCCCGTCGCCGATGAAGTCCCGGTCGCGGATGATGCCCCCGTCGTCGAGCAAGCCGTCGTCGTGGACGAGGCTCAGATCGTCGACCAGGCAGCGGAATCGGACGAGCCAGCTGTGATCGCCTCCGTGGTGGAAGACGAGAGCGTGGTCGAGCCTGCCGACGAGAGCGGCGCTGCAAGCGAATCGGGCGACCTCGAGGTCGTCGTGGCGGAACCGGCAGTTGGAGAGCCCGACTTCGACACACTGATGTCGCCACCGACGGAGCCCTTCACTGTCGAAGAGCTGCGCGAGGCGGAGTCGGCGGAGAAGATCGACGCCGAGGAAGCGGCGACGGAGGGCCAGTCCTTCGATGCTGGCGCGCCCGTGGTCGACGCGGCAGCGGTCGCTGGTGCGTCGGACGCCCCGGTCGACGCACCGGCTGCTGAGGACTCGGCCGATGCGGCTCCCGCGAAGTCGAAGCGGCGGTTCCCGTGGCAGCGCTCGAAGCAGGCTAGTCAGCCCGCCGAGGACCCGGATCAGAAGGCCACCGAGGCGACAGAGGAGACGGAGTCCGACACCGCCGCTGCGCGCGAAGCAGAAGCAGCGGCTGACGAGAGCGTTGACCAGCCGACGAGTGAGCGCCCGGAGGACGCGCCGTCGGCCTCGGCCTCCGATGCCGAGCCCGTTGTGGCTGAGATCATCGCCGAAGAGGAGCCGGCGGCAGAGGCCGAGCCCGAGACGACGGTTCTCGATGCCGCGCGCCCGACGCCTCCCGCTGAAGTCCCAGAAGATCTTCCTTCTGCGTCGCCGCAGACGGTCGCGTTTCCGGCGCAGCAGAGCGATGAGGCGCCGCTCGCCGGCGCCGCAAGTGCGAGCGCTGCCGCGACGGACGGGTCCGATCGCAGTAACGGCGCGAATCCGCAGGAGCGTGAGAGCTATTCGTTCCCCGACATCGCCCCTCCGGAGGAGTGGCGCTCGGTGTTCGATGACCCGTCAGGGCGGAAGTTCCAGAACGAGTCGGAGCAGAATCCCGAGAGCGGAGACTTCGACGATCTGATCTCGCGTGCAGTCGCCCAGGAGGGGTCGACTGGCGGGACGGGGACGTCCGCGCTGATCCTGCCGACGATGCCGGAAGACACGGGTGGGTTGACTGGGCCGCTCGGTGCGACTGGCGATCTCTACGTCACCGGTTCTCTGAAGCTCCCGAAGTCACTGGGCGAAACCGGTGGGCATTCGGCGCTGCACGATTCGATCGAGATGGACCCGATCACCGGCGACCAGGTGCCGCCCCGCGACGAGGCGAACGAGGGGCCGGCCCCGGTGTCTGCGCGTCACGCTGTGAGCGCTCGGGTCGATTCCAGTATTCCGGTCGTGGCGAAGCCGACCCGGGAGAAGAGCAAACTGCCGCTCGTGCTCTCACTGACGGGCGGAGGGCTGCTCATCGTGGTGGTCGGACTGGGCGCCTGGGGCGCGAGCAACGGATTCTTCGGTTGACCGACCGAAGCTCGAACATGTTGAACGAAGGACACGAACTGAACGCTGCAACTGAGACACGAGATGTGCGATCCGACCTGAAGCTCGCCGTAGTGGCGGCCGACGAGAAGGGAGCCACGGCGCAGGTCGCTCTCGAAGTGACGGAGCAGTTCGGCCTCGCCGATGTGTTCCTCATCGTGACCGGCTCCGTCGAGCGCAACGTGCAGGCCATCTCCGACGGTATCGAGGATGCGCTGAACGGAGCAGGCGTGCGCACGGTTCGCCGGGAGGGCCGTGAGAGCGGCCGGTGGATCCTGCTCGACTTCGGCGACCTGATCGTGCATGTCTTCCACCAGGAGGAGCGCGACTTCTACCAGCTCGAAAAGCTCTGGCAGGACTGCCCCACGATCGATACGACGGAGTTCATTCCTGCGGTTCCGCAGGGGCACGCCGACAGCTGAGAATGACGCGCCCGAGATCCCTCGATTTGGCTCTCACGTGTCCGGGTGATGTACAGTAGAAGAGTTGTCGGGCGAGCATTCGCTCGACTTCCCTGGGTCTATGGCGCAGCTGGTAGCGCACCTGCATGGCATGCAGGGGGTCAGGGGTTCGAGTCCCCTTAGATCCACCACAGGAGAGAACGGCCCCGCTTCGGCGGGGCCGTTCTGCTGTCGGTGCGGGCAACTACAGTGGGTGCTGTGCGCTCGGCGAGCCGCGCACCGAGGAGACCGCATGCATACGCCCGTTCCCGAATACCTGCAGGAAATACTCGACGGCCTGAGCTGGCATGTCGACGGGGCGGTGGCCGATTACATCCCCGAACTCGCAGCGGCTGATCCGGATCGCTTCGGCATTGCGCTGATGACGACGAGCGGTCGAATCCACGCCGCCGGGGACGCGGATGCGGAGTTCTCCATCCAGTCCGTATCGAAGCCGTTCATCTACGCTGCAGCGATCATGGATCGCGGCCTGCCGCGGGTACTGCGCTCGGTGGGTGTCGAGCCCTCGGGAGAGGCGTTCGACGAACTCTCCCTCGAGCAGGGGTCGCATCGGCCCCGGAACCCCATGATCAACGCCGGTGCGATCACCGCCCACCAGCTTCTGGTCGGCGAGGGTGCCACGAGCGCGCAGCGCACGGACCGTGCGCGGGCGTTCCTCTCCGTCCTGGCCGATCGCGAATTGCGCATCGACGAGGCGGTCATGCAGTCCGAGCTCGAAACGGCCGACCGCAACCTGGCACTCGCGCACCTGCTCCGCAACTACGGCATCTTCTCGACGTCCGCCCATGAAGCCGTGGCGGGATACACGGCGCAGTGCTCCATCATGGTGACGGCGCGCGATCTCGCCGTGATGGGCGCGTGTCTCGCGAATGACGGCGTGCAGCCGCACACCGGCAACCGGGTGGTGCCCAGTGATGTCGCGCGCCAGACGCTCTCGGTGATGGCGGCGGCGGGAATGTACGACGCTGCTGGCACGTGGTTCTCGGAGGTCGGGATTCCGGCGAAGAGCGGGGTCTCGGGAGGCATGCTCGGCGTGTTGCCCGGACAGCTCGGCATCGGGCTCTTCTCTCCACGCCTGGACGGGCACGGGAACAGTGCGCGAGGGGTTGAGGCCTTTCGCCGGCTTTCCTCGGACATGAACCTGCATCTCATGACAGCCGGCCCGGTCGGGTCAGCCCCGATCCGCACGATCGAACGGAGCGATGACCGCATCACCGTGGTGCTGCAGGGAGCCATCCAATTCGCCGGGGCTGAGGCCGTGCTCGATCGCCTGCAGTCGATCGAACCGGGCTCGACGCTCGTCCTGTTCGATGTGAGCCGGGTCGACCGGTTTCTCGACGTCGGCCGTCGGATGACGCTCGAAGGCATGCGTCGGCTGCGTCTCGACGGACACCGTGTTGCGCTCCACGATCCCGACGGGCTCCTGCCCGAACCGGACATGGGCGATGGGCACGTCCCCGAGTCGTGGCCGGTTCCGACGCCCCATCGGTCATAGCCCGGCAGCCGACCCTGAGGCGGTCGCCGAGGCTGGGGAGCGCCGCGCGGGCCGGCGTCGTCGCCCCGCACCGCGCACGAGCAGGCCGTGCGTCGGACTGAACAGGTAGGCGAGGGCGAACGCGCTGCCCTGGACGAGGATCACCAGGCCTCCGGAGGCGGCATCCATCCAGTAGCTCAGCAGGATGCCCGTCACGGAGCAGACGGCCGACAGCACCGGCGCGATGATCAGCATACGGTGGAATCGGTTGGTCAGCAAGTACGCGGTCGCTCCCGGAATGATGAGCATTGCGACGACGAGGATCACGCCGACCACCTGGAGCGCGACCACGGAGGTCAGCGCGAGCAGTCCGAGCAGGAGCGCTCCGAGGAAGCGCGGGCTGAGCCCGATGGCGTGGGCATGCGTCGGATCGAAGGCGTACAGGGTCAGGTCGCGGCGCTTCACCATGAGCACGGCGAATGCGATGGCGGCGAGGGCGGCGATCTGCAGGAGGTCGGCATCGGACACGCCGAGGATGTTCCCGAAGACGATGTGAGTGAGATCGGTCTGACTCGGGGTCACGGAGATGAGCACGAGGCCGAGAGCGAACAGGGTGGTGAACACGATGCCGATTGCGGCGTCCTCTTTCACCCGGCTCGTATCGCGAATCGCTCCGATGAGTGCGACGGCGAGGAATCCGAAGATGAGGGCTCCGAGAGCGAACGGCGCGCCGACCAGGTAGGCGAGGACGACGCCCGGCAGAACGGCGTGCGATACCGCGTCGCCCATGAGGGACCAGCCGGTGAGCACGAGCCAGCACGAGAGGAGCGCGCAGACAACCGCGGCGATCGTGGTCGTCATGATGGCGCGCACCATGAACTCGTACTGCAGCGGTTCGAGGATGAAATCGATCGGGGTCACAGCGTCTCTCCCGTCTCTCTCGCGTCACGAGCGTCCAGCCCGAAGGCGTGCGCCAAGCGCTCCGGCATCAGAGCCTCCTCGACGGAACCGTGGAACAGGACGCGTCGCAGCAGCAGGGCTGCCTCGTCGGCGAGGTCGGGCAGGGCGTGGAGGTCGTGCGTCGAGACGAGTACGGTGCGGCCTGCGGCTGCGAGTTCGCGGAGGAGGCGCACGATCATCGCCTCACTGCGCTGATCCACGCCGGCGAACGGTTCGTCGAGGAGGAGCAATTCGGAATCCTGCGCGATGCATCTCGCGACGAACGCTCGCTTCTTCTGGCCTCCGGAAAGCGCCCCGATCTGGCGATCGCCGAGTTCGGCCAGCTCCACGCGCGCGAGCGCCTGCTCGACGGCAGCGCGGTCCGCGGCGCGCGGGCGACGGGTCACCCCGAGCCTGCCGTAACGCCCCATCATCACGACGTCGCGAACGGAGATGGGGAATGCCCAGTCGACGTCTTCGCTCTGCGGCACGTATGCGACGCGACCGCTGGACCGTGCGGCGGCGGGGGCCATGCCGTCGATGAGGACGCTGCCGAGCTCTGGGCGGACCGCGCCCATGATGGACTTGAAGAGCGTGGATTTCCCAGAGCCGTTCATCCCGATCAGCCCGGTCACGCGGCCCGCCGCGACTTCCAGCGAAGCGTCGTCGAGCGCCACGACATCGCCGTAGCGCACGGTCACATGCTCTACCGAGATGGACGTCTTCATGACGCTTCCTCCGATTTCCCGCCGAGCGCGGAGACGATCACGTCGGTGTCGTGCGCGAGCAAGTCGAGGTAGGTCGGGACCGGTCCGTCGGGGGCGGAGAGCGAGTCGACGTAGAGCGTGCCTCCGAAGGCGGCCCCAGAGGACGCTGCGACCTGCCGCATCGGGCGGTCCGATACCGTGGACTCGCAGAACACTGCGGGAACCTGGTGCTCGCGGACGAACTCGATCGTGTCGGCGATCTGTCGAGGCGTCGCCTGCTGCTCGGCATTCACCGGCCAGATGTACCGCTCGGTGAGTCCCGCATCGCGCGCCAGATATGAGAACGCCCCTTCGCAGGTGACGAGCGCGCGATGCGACTCGGGAAGCGCGTCGACGGCCTCGGTGAGCCGGTCTTCGACCGCCTGGAGCTCGGAGCGGTAGGCTGCGCCCTGCGCCGCGAAGTCTTCGGCGTGCTCGGGGTCGAGCTCGCTGAAGGCGGCCACCATGCGATCGACGTAGATCTGCGCATTGCGCGGACTCATCCACGCGTGCGGATTCGGTTTCCCTGCGTACGCGTCGCCGGCGATGTCGATGGGATCGATGCCCTCGGATACCACGACGTGCGGTGCGTCGGCCTGCTCGACGAAGCGCTTGAACCAGGCCTCGAGACCGAGTCCGTTGTCGAGAATGAGGTCGGCCTCCGATGCCTTGGCGATGTCGAGCGGGGTGGGCTCATAGCCGTGGATCTCGGCGCCGACCTTGGTGATGGAGCGCACCTCCACGTGTTCGCCTCCCACGTTGCGGGCGATGTCGGCGAGCACGGTGAAGGTCGTGAGCACGACCGGTCGTTCTCCCGCGGCATCCGTGCTCGAGGGGTCGGCAGCCGCCGTCGCGCATCCCGTCGCGAGGAGCACGACGCCGACCAGTGAGCAGATTGCCCGAGCGCTTCGTCGTCTTGGTCTCGGATGCACGTACCGCCACCTCTCGTGTAGTCGAATCTGAAAGTTCGGCATGGCGAACTTTGTTGCGATGCTAGCGGAATTCGACGTGTTTCGCGAGGCTCCCTCCCGCTCCGGCGGGGGCGGCGGCGGGGTCGCGGATGCCGGCCGCTCGCTCCCGCGTCAGCGCATCCGGGCGCGTACACTGATCCGGGTGACCCTTCGTTCCCGACTTCCCGATCTCGGCCTGGTCGCACTCGGCGGTGCTCTCGGCTCGATCGCGCGGGTCGGCGTCTCGACGGCCATCGGCCCGGTCGACGCCACGGGCGGTTTTCCGCTCGCGACGCTCGTCGTGAACGTCTTCGGATCGTTCGCGCTCGGCGCGCTGATCGCGGGCACGACGGCGCGGGACGAGGTGCGTTGGCGGCGGCTGCGCCTGCTGCTCGGCACGGGTCTGCTCGGCGGCTTCACGACGTACAGTCTGCTCGCCGCAGACCTCGCGGCCTCGCTCCTGGACGAGCGATTCGGAATGGCGATGGGATACGCCTTCGCCACGGTGACCGGCGGTGCGATTGCGAGCGGGCTGGGAGTACTGCTCGGGCAACGGATCGCGAGGGCGCATACACGCCCCGTCGCATCGGAGGCGACCCGGTGAGCGACCTGTGGTCGGCCCTGAGCATCGCAGCCGGGGGCGGTGCCGGAGCCGTCATCCGCTATCTGGTGGACAGCGCTGTCCCTGCCGACCGCCGCGCGAGCTTCCCCTGGGGAATCCTGACGGTGAATCTCACTGGATCGTTCGCAATCGGGGTGGTGACCGGTCTCGCGCTGGAGCATCCGGCGGCCATGGTTGTCTCGGTCGGATTCCTCGGGGGCTATACGACATTCAGTACCGCGAGCGTCGACACCGTGCAGCTCCTCGCGCGTCGTCGCTACGGCGCCGCGATCGCGAACGGCATCGGCGCGCTCGGAGCGGCGACGGGGCTCGCGATCTGCGGTGTGCTGCTCGGGGCGGCGCTCGCGTGACGCACGGGGTTGGTCGGGGCAGGAGGATCGGAGCCCGCTCGCTGCCTCGCCCGGCGGTGGTCAGCGGACGCGCTGTGCGCTGAATCGCATGTCGGGATGCGCGTATGCCTCTTGGGCCTCGATGAGCTGCAGCTCGCGGGAACCAGCAGCGTACGTGCGCTCGAGCAACGCGAAGACACTCGCCGTCGTGCGCTCGAGCGCGTCGGCGCCATCGCCCGAGCGGCCGAAGTGGGCGGTGAAGAGCGCTGCGGTGACGTCTCCCGAGCCGTTGACCTTGAACGGGATGCGCGGCGTCTCGATGAGCCACGCGCCTGCATCGGTCACCGCGAGCATCTCGATCGCATCATCGGGCCGATCGGGGCGGTCGACGCTCGTCACCAGCACGGTGCTCGGGCCGGCGGCCCGAACGAGATCCACGGCGGCGAGCGTCGAATCCAACGTATCGGGTGAGGTGCCTGTGAGGAACCCGAGCTCGAACTGGTTCGGCGTGATGAGGTCTGCGCGCGGAACGACGCGGTCGCGGATGAGGTTCTGCACCTCGGGCGAGACGTGGCATCCCGATCGCGCATTGCCGAGCACCGGATCGCAGGCGTAGATCGCGTCGGGATTCGCCTCCTTGACGCGAGCTACCGCGTCGAGGATCGCGTCTCCGATGCTGTCGCCGCCCTGATAGCCGGACAGTACGGCGTCGACGTCGGAGAGTCCGCCCCGCTCTCCGATGCCGACGACGATTTCGCGGACGTCGTCTCCGGACATCATCGGGCCGCGCCAAGATCCGTATCCCGTGTGATTCGAGAACATGACCGTGTATATCGGCATGACATCGACGCCGATGCGCTGCAGCGGGAACACTGCTGCGGAGTTGCCCACATGGCCGTACGAAACCGAGGACTGGATCGAGAGGATGCGCATGGCTTCGATCTTGCCAGTGGTCCGAGCAATGGACCAGTCTGCAAGGCCCGCGGCGGACCAGTTCGCTGCGCCCGATCAAGCCGGGCGCAGCGAAGGCTCGCGCCCGCTCAGAGCTCCGTCGTGCCCGACCGGCCCGGGCCTTCGCTTCCGGTGATCTTGGCAGCGGCGATCTTCACGGCTGCGGCGACTTTTCCGCCCGGTACACCCCAGTACTGGGCCGACTCGCCGGTCACCCGGAGCAGCCCGAGGTTCGGGTCGTCGAGCCCGCCGTCGAAGTACGCGTCCACCTCGCCGTCCCAGAGCTCCCGCGCCTTCGCCTCATCGGTCACGAATTCGGCGAGTCCTGAGACGGAGAGCCAGCTGCCCGTCTCAGCGAAGGCGAGATTCACCTGAGGGTTCGCGCGGATCGCATCGGCCTGGTCTCCCTGGAGGCCGATGAAGAACCACACGTCGCCCGCATCGGTCACCTCCTGAGGAGTCATCGGGTGCGAGACGATTTTCCCGTCCGGGGTCGCCGTCGACAGCATGACGAAGCGCTCCTCGCGCATCACGTCGATCACGGTCTCGGGGGTCAGTTCGCGCGGTGTGCTCATGTCAGCCTCCAGTCGGTGGTGCGGGTCGTCGAAAGACGATTGGCGCCAGTCTTCCGCTGCCGCGGACCGAGCGGCAAGCCCGTTGACAGCGCGTCAGATGCCTCGCTCCGGTGTCAGCGTTCCGAGCGGATCGAGTGCCCGCTTGATCGCCACCTGCACGCTCAGCGCGACCGTATCGAGCTGCCATCCGAGCTCGTGCCGTTTGACCGAGCCGATGCCGTGCTCGCCGGATATGGTGCCGCCGAGCGCGAGTGCGAGCCGCGTGATGTCGTCGATGACCGCGTCGGCTTCGCGAATGCCGACGGGTGTGTCGGGAGACTCGACGGTGCTGTGGAGATTGCCGTCGCCGGCGTGCGCGACCGTCGACACCCGCTTGCCGTGCTTCGCGGATATCTCGGCGATGCCGTGGAATACCTCCGCCAGGGCGGCGACGGGAACGCCGACATCGCAGGAGATCTTGAGTCCGCGCGCATTCAGCGCTGGATTCGAGAGGCGACGGGCCTCGAGCAGCGCGTCGGTTTCGGAGATCTCGGTATCGTCGGCCCCGACGTCCCGGCAGATGGCGGTGATGGCCTCCGCCTGCTCCTGGGCGTCCCACCCGACGGTCTGCCCGACGAGCATGGCGCCCGCCGGCACCGTGAGGCCACTGGGGTGGAACGACTCGATGATCTCGACGCTGAGGGCGTCCATCAACTCGAGCACCTCGGGGCGCGCCGCGCTGTTCACGATCGCGGTCACCGCCCGCCCGGCGTCCTCGAGCGTCCCGAAACTCGCGCGGAAGGTGCGGGGAGAGCCGGGCGGAACGGGCTTCAGCCTGACGGTCGCCTCGGTGATGACGCCGAGCGTTCCCTCTGACCCGACGAACAGCCGCGTCAGGTCGTATCCCACGACGTTCTTGCGGGTGCGCGCGCCGGACCGCATGACCCGGCCGTCTGCGAGCACGACTTCGAGCGCCGCGACCGCATCGCTCGTGACGCCGTGCGACACGCAGCGCAGGCCGCCGGCGTTCGTAGCGATATTTCCGCCCACCGTACTGATCCGCGCGCTCGCGGGGTCGGGTGGGAAGAACAGCCCGTGGTCACGAGCTGCGGCGTCGAGGTCGGCCGTCACGACCCCCGGCTGCACGGTTGCGAGCCGATTCGGCACGTCGATGTCGATAATGGTGCGCATCCGCTCGAGCGAGACGACGAGGCCGTCGGCGTAGGCCATCGCGCCCCCCGCGAGGCCGGTCCCGGCGCCGCGCACGCTCACCTTCACGCCTGCACGGTTCGCCCAGCCGAGTGCCGCCGCCACGTCAGCTGTCGATTCGGCGAGCACTACGGCGAGCGGTGCGCCCTCGGCCACCGCGCGCGACGTATCGACGGCGTACGGAGCGATCAACTCCGGGTCGCGGACGAGACGCGGCCCCAGCAGGGTGTGCAGCTCGTCGAGGTCGAAGTGCGGTTCGGGGTGGGATTCTGACACGTGCGCCTCCTTGCGGTCGAACTCAAGCGTAGTCCCGCATGGCGCAGGCGCTCCACGCTCCTTGCTGCAACGGGCTCATGAGAGGATGAACGGCATGACGGGAGCGAACGGGGCCGGACGCTACGCTCCGAGTCCTTCGGGGGATCTGCACGTCGGGAACCTGCGCACCGCGCTGCTCGCCTGGTGCTTCGCCCGAGCGAGCGGGCGGAGATTTCTCATGCGCGTGGAGGATCTGGATCGCGCCAGAGACGCCGGCGCGGCCGCACGGCAGCTGGACGACCTGTCCCGGATCGGCCTCGACTGGGACGGGGAGGCGGTGCTCCAGTCGGAGTTGGGTCGCGGGCACGACGCCGCGATCGACCGGCTCGCCGAGGCGGGCCTCGTGTACGAGTGCACGTGCACCCGCGCCGACATTCTCGCGGCCCCGAGTGCGCCGCACGCCCCGCCCGGCGCGTATCCCGGCACCTGCCGGGACCGCAGCGAGGCTGAGCGGGCTCGAGAGCGCGAGCGCATCGCGCCGCGTCGGCCCGCCCTGAGGCTGCGCGTGCCGACCGGTATGGCTGCCCCGGAGTTCGACGATCGGATTCGGGGCCGCGTTGTCGGAGAGATCGATGACTTCGTGCTGCGTCGCGGCGACGGGACGGTCGCCTACAACCTCGCCGTGGTGGTGGACGATGCCGCGATGGGCATCGACCAGGTGGTGCGCGGAGACGATCTCGTGACATCGACGCCGAGGCACATCGTGCTGCAGCGTCTGCTCGGGCTCCCGTCACCGCCCGATGTCGAGTTCGCGCACGTGCCGCTCGTGCTCGGGTCGTCGGGTGCCAGATTGGCCAAGCGCGACGGCGCCGTCACGCTCGCCGACCTGCGGAGTGCCGGCGCGAGCGCCGAGGAGGTGCTCGCGGTGCTCGCGCAGTCGCTCGATCTCGCTGCGCCTGGCGAACGCGTGCATCCGCAGCTGCTCGTCGAGCGGTTCGATCCCGGCGCCCTGCCGCGATCGGCCTGGGTGTGGCCCGGCCTGGAGAACGCCGCTACTTCTTGAGCGCTTTGATGATGCGAGCGAGCGCTCGGCCGGCGACCCAGAGGAACGGGGTGCCGACGGCGAGCAGAGCGATGAGGTTCGGCTCGAATCGGGTGGTGCCTTCGCGGGTGATGTAGGAGCCGACGGGAATGGAGAACCCGCCGCCGCCACCGCCTGATCCTTCTCCCTGGGCGACGCCCTCACCGGCACCGGCGCCTTCCCCGGCTCCGAAGCCGTAGGCCGTGTACGCCACCGGGATCAGTGTCGAACCGTCGACCTCGACGGGATCGCCGTACGCGGAGTGCACGCCGACCTCGACCAGGGTATCTGCGATCTGCTTCGTCAGGTGAGTCATGCGCCCCACACTACTCGCTCGCGCTAGTCTTCGGCAGCCCCGTGTCTCGACGGGCGCAGCGCCGCTGCAATGGGCCGTTTCGCTTCGATGTGGTCGCCCGATGACACGTGCTTGATCCGCCTGATCACCCACGGGACGAAGTGCTCGCGAGCCCAGACGACGTCCTCGCGACGTGCGGCCCGCCAGCTCCGCTCGGGGAGATCCGGCACCTCGAGCGGAGCGAGATCGTGAGGCACGCTGAGCGCCGCGAGCGCCGCCCGGGCGATGGTGTGGTGCCCGAGCGCGTTCAGGTGCAGTCGATCGCCGGCCCAGTAGCGGCTGTCGTGCAGTTCGTCGAGCGCCCACTGGTCGACGACGATGCAATCATGGCGTTGCGCGACCTTCCGCACGTTCTCGTTGAAGATGGCCACCTTGCCCCGGATCGAGCGGAAGACGGGCTGGAACGCGGTATCCACTCCGGTGAAGAGCATGATGGTCGCGCCGCCGACGCTCAGCCGCTCGACGATGCGCTCCAGCTTCGCTGCGACCTCGTCTGGATCCGTCCCAGGACGGATCACATCGTTGCCGCCGGCGCAGATGCTGATGAGGTCGGGGCGGAGATCGAGGGCGGCGTCCACCTGCGTGTCGGCGATCTGCTGGATCAGCTTGCCGCGCACGGCGAGGTTCGCGTACGCGAAGTCCTCATCGAAGAGGCTCAGCACCTCCGCGACGCGATCGGCCCACCCGCGGAGCCCGCCCGGGCTGTCAGGATCGGGATCTCCCACGCCCTCGGTGAACGAGTCACCGAGGGCCACGAAACGCGACCACGGAAGTTCGACTCGGGTCTGCGGAGCGCCGTCATCCTGTGCCATTGCTTACCTCTGAGTGTCTGGGGCGGTGGGGGGAGCCGCTCGCGGGCGTCGGCGAGGACGCAGCGGTCGGCTTACAGCGATAGTCTAGAACGTCGTGACAGATTCGGATCCGGGCCTCCACCTTCCTGGGACGAGTGCAGCCGAGCACCTGCCTCCCGCCTATCCCGAGCGCGCAGCGCACGGGACGGCGGGTACGCTGCGCGCCTGGCAGGAGGAAGCGATCAAACGCTACCTCGACGCGGCCCCGCGCGACTTCCTCGCCTCTGCGACGCCGGGAGCCGGCAAGACGACGTTCGCGCTCAGACTCGCGGCGATCCTGCGCTCCAATCACACCGTTCGGCAGATCATCGTCGTCGCCCCCACCGAGCATCTCAAGACGCAGTGGGCGGACGCGGCCGCACGCGCGGGTATTCGGTTGAACCCGAATTACTCGAACAGCGACGGGCTCGCCTACGGGCGCCACTTTCACGGCGTCGCAGTGACGTACGCGCAGGTGGCGATGAAGCCGGTGCAGCACCGGCTGCTGACCGAGCACGAGGACACGCTCGTGATCATGGACGAGGTGCATCACGGCGGCGACGCGCTGAGCTGGGGCGACGCGATCCGTGAAGCCTACGGAAACGCGCGACGGCGGCTGTCCCTCACAGGAACCCCCTTCCGGTCAGATGAAGCGCCGATTCCCTTCGTGCAGTACGCGCCGCAGGGGGACGGGTCGCGCCTCTCCCTGACCGACTACGACTACGGATACGGGCGTGCGCTCGCGGACGGCATCGTGCGCCCGGTCATCTTCATGGTGTACGCCGGCAAGATGCGGTGGCAGACATCGGCGGGCGAGGAGATGGAGGCGGCGCTCGGCGAGGGCAACACGAAGGACGTGACCTCGCAGGCGTGGCGGACTGCGCTCGACCCAGCGGGAGACTGGATCGGCAAGGTGCTGCGCGCGGCCGATCGCCGGCTCACCGAGGTGCGGCAGCACGTGCACGATGCCGGAGGGCTCGTGATCGCGACCGACCACGCCTCGGCGCGGTCGTACGCCGCGCAGCTCAAGGACATCACGGGGGAGGACGTGGCGCTGATCCTCTCCGACGACGCCGGAGCGTCGGAGAAGATCGATGCCTTCTCGAGCGGGGAGCAGCGCTGGATGGTCGCCGTGCGCATGGTCTCGGAGGGTGTCGACGTGCCGCGGCTCTCCGTGGGCGTCTACGCGACGAGCTCCTCGACGCCGCTCTTCTTCGCGCAGGCGATCGGACGCTTCGTGCGCTCGCGCCGCCGCGGGGAGGTCGCCTCGGTGTTCATCCCCAACGTGCCGGCCCTCATGCAGCTCGCGGCTGAGCTCGAGAAAGAGCGGAACCATGTGCTCGAGGGCCCGAAGAGCGCCGAGGAGATGTGGGACGCCGAGGCCGCACTGATGGCGGAGGCCGAGCGAGGCGACCAGGCATCGTCGGAGCTGGTCGAGGGGGAGACGTTCGTCTATCAGGCCCTCGCCTCCGACGCCCACTTCGACCGCGCGGTCTTCGACGGTGCTGAATTCGGCGGATACGCCGAGGTGGAGACCGAGGAGGAACTCGATTTCCTCGGGTTCCCCGGGCTGCTCGAGCCGCAAGAGGTGAAGGCGCTGCTGCAGCAGCGGCAGGCCAGGCAAGCACGCCGGAGCGCGGGGAAGCAGGGCATTCTCGAACACGCCCCCGACCGAGCCGAATCGCCGGAGGCGTTGCATCGTACGCTCGGGGAGCAGCGGAAGCTGCTGAGCTCGCTCGTGGGCATGTACGCGAAGGTCTCTGGCGAAGCGCACAAAGACATCCACACCGAGCTCCGTCGGGTCTGCGGTGGGCCTGCGGTGGCGCAGGCATCGGTCACGCAGCTGCAGAAGCGGATCGAGTTGCTGCGCCGACGGCTCCGGCCGTGAGCGGCTCGTTCGCCCGCTGGTGCGGGGCGCTGGGAGCCGACGCGCGCGAGATCCCGGGCCGATTCGATCAGCCCTCGAGATCCGTGCTAAGTTATCTTCTGTTCGGCCGATGAAGGTTCCGAATCGTTCGCGCGGGTGGCGGAATGGCAGACGCGCTAGCTTGAGGTGCTAGTGCCCGTATTAGGGCGTGGGGGTTCAAGTCCCCCTCCGCGCACGTGAACGAAAGAGGCTCTCCGAGAGGAGGGCCTCTTTTGCGTTACCGTGAGGGGAGGAGTGGACGATGAACGATTCGCGCGGAGAACACAGCCGGAGTGGGGCTTCGAGCGCCGATCCGACGAGGGTGACGCAGCAACCCGCCCTCACCACGGCGTCCGGGACCATCTGGGTGGTCATGGGGAGCCTCCTGCTCGTCGCGGGTGCGGTTCCGGTCGTCGCGATCATCGCGCTCCGACCCGGACCGATGGTCCCGGTCGCGGTGGCGACGGGAGCGCTCATGCTCGCCTGCACCTGCGTCCTGTTCATCGCCCGCTTCGCCGTGCAGCGGGGACCCCGTCGGCTGCGGGTCATGGCCGCCTCGATGATCGCCTCCGCTGTCGTCGGAGTGCTCGGATTGCTGCTCTGCCTCGTGATCCAGGGCAGCTGAGCGTCCACCGGGCTACGCTGGAAGCATGAGCCTCGAGACCTCCGAGCACGCGCTGTCTGAAACGGCCCGCGTTGCGCGCGATCTGATCCGCATCGACACGTCCAACCGCGGGGGCGGGGATGCCGAGCCCGAGCGGCCGGCGGCCGATTACGTCGCGGCGTACCTGCGCGAGCTCGGTCTCGAACCGGAGATCTTCGAGAGCGACCCCGGTCGCGCGAGCGTCATCGCGCGGGTTGCGGGAGCCGACGCATCGATGCCGGCACTGGTGCTCCACGGACACCTCGACGTCGTGCCGGCGGATCCCGCGAACTGGTCCGTCGACCCGTTCGCCGGCGTGATCAAGGACGGCATGCTGTGGGGGCGCGGCGCGGTCGACATGAAGGACATGGACGCCATGATCCTCACCGCCGTCGCCGAACTGCTGCGGGGCGGCGAGCGGCCGCGACGCGACGTGATTCTCGCCTTCTTCGCCGATGAGGAGAACGGCGGCGTGTACGGCGCCCAGCATCTCGTGCGGAACCACCCGGAGCTGTTCGCGGGAGCGGAGACGGCGATCAGCGAAGTCGGCGGGTATTCGATCGATATCGCGGGCACGCGGGCCTACCTCGTGCAGACGGGTGAGAAGTCGCTCGAGTGGATTCGGCTGCGGGCGCGCGGCACGGCCGCCCACGGCTCCCGCGTCTGGCACGACAACGCCGTGACCCGCCTCGCCGAAGCGATCGCCGCACTCGGACGGCACGAGTGGCCGGTGACGCTCACCGACACCACCAGAGACCTGGTCGACGCCATCGCCGAGATCCTGGGGGAGGACCCGCACGTCGTGTCCCCGGAAGATCTCGTGCTCCGCTTGGGCAAGGGCGGCGGATTCATCCAGGCCAGCCTGCGCAGCACCAGCAACCCGACCGTGCTGCAGGCGGGATACAAGCACAACGTCATTCCCGACACGGCGGAGGCGCTCGTCGACGTGCGCGCGCTGCCGGCCGATCAGGAGTCGATCCTCGACCAGATCCGTGCGATCGTCGGCGACGACATCGAGCTGGAGCAGGTGCACTCCGATATCGGTCTCGAGGTGCCGTTCGCCGGGGAGCTGGTGGACGCCATGACGGCGTGTCTGAAGCGCGCCGACCCAGAAGCCCGCGTGCTGCCGTATCTGCTCTCCGGCGGCACCGACAACAAGTCGCTGGCACGGTTGGGCATCACGGGCTACGGGTTCGCTCCGCTGCGGCTTCCCGCGGATCTCGACTTTCCCGGCATGTTCCACGGCGTCGATGAACGTGTTCCGCTCGAAGCGCTCGACTTCGGCCACGGCGTGCTCGTGGACCTGCTCCGCAGCTACTGAATCATCGGCGCCCGGGCCCGCCCTCACGGGTTCTCAGTGCGCTGTGAGCTAGTCTGGACGGCGGTCCAAGCCCGGCGCGGTCGGTTCGCGCGCGTGGTGCAGCCAGGAAAGGAATCATGGGAATCTTCGAGGCGATCCTCCTGGGAATCATTCAGGGACTCACCGAGTTTCTGCCCATCTCGTCGAGTGCACATCTGCGCATCGCGAGCGAACTGCTCGGCATCGGCGACGCGGGTGCGGCGTTCACCGCGATCACTCAGATCGGGACGGAAGCCGCCGTCATCGTGTTCTTCTGGCGCGACATCGTGCGCATCATCGGACGCTGGGCGCAGTCGCTGGGCGGGAAGCGCGTGCCTCGGAACGATCCGGACGCGCTCATGGGGTGGTGGATCATCATCGGCACCGTTCCGATCGTCGTGCTGGGGCTGCTGTTCCAGGATCAGATCGAGACGACGCTCCGCTCCCTCTGGTTCGTCGCCATCAGCCTCATCGTCTTCGGCCTGCTGCTCGGCGTGGCCGACCGCGTCGGCCAGAAGGTGCGCCCCATCGAAGCGCTCACCTGGAAGCACGGCCTCGTCTACGGATTCGCTCAGGCCCTCGCCCTGATCCCGGGCGTCTCGCGCTCGGGCGGCACGATCACCGCTGGGCTCCTCATGGGGTACACGCGCGAAGCCGCGGCCCGCTACTCCTTCCTGCTCGCGATTCCAGCTGTGCTGGGATCCGGCTTCTACCAGGTGTTCAAAGCGCTGCGCGCTCCCGCAGGCGAAACCCCCATGGGACTCACGGCGGTGGCCACGGTGGTCGCATTCGTCATCGCGCTCTTCGTCATCGGTCTCTTCATGAAGTACATCTCGAAGCGCAGCTTCATGCCGTTCGTCGTCTACCGCGTGCTGATCGGCGGGATCATCATCGTGCTCCTCGCGACCGGCGTACTCTCAGCCGATGGCGGGGCATCCGTCGCCGAAGGCGCTGCAGGCGTGCACGCGGTGACGGCGGGGGGTGTTCGATGAGAACCTGGACCCCGCCCGAGCTCCCCGCGCTGCCGGGAACCGGCGTCGCGCCGAAACTCTTCAACACCGCCACCGAACGCCTCGAGTACCCGGCCATTCCCGAGGGACGCGCGCACCTCTACGTCTGCGGCATCACGCCGTACGACGCGACGCACCTCGGGCACGCGTTCACCTACCTCGCGTTCGACATCATGCAGCGCGCGTGGCGCGACGCCGGGATCGAAACGGTCTACGCGCAGAACATCACTGACGTCGACGACCCCCTGCTCGAGCGCGCGAACGCCACCGGAGCCGATTGGCGCGCGCTCGCGGACGAGCAGATCGGACTCTTCCGCTCCGACATGCATCGCATGGGCATGCTGCCGCCCGAGCACTACATCGCGGTGACCGAGCAGATCGATGAGATCGCCGCCGCGGTGCGCGAGCTGCTCGACCGCGGATTCGCCTACACGGTGCCCACCGCAGACGCTGCCGGCGACGACATCTACTTCGATACGGCCGCCGCCGAGCGGGACTCGCAGTGGCGGCTCGGCGACGTCGCGCCGTACGACCGCGAGACGATGCTCCGGTTGAGCGCCGAGCGCGGGGGAGACCCCGAGCGTCCGGGCAAGCGGGGCCCGCTCGACCCGCTGCTCTGGAGGGCGGAGCGCGCCGGGGAGCCGAGTTGGGAGACCCCGGTGGGGTCGGGGCGCCCAGGGTGGCATATCGAGTGCTCCGTGATTGCACGCGGTGCGCTCGGTGGAGCGTTCACCGTGCAGGGCGGGGGCTCCGATCTGGTGTTCCCGCATCACGAATTCACCGCCGCGCACGCGACCGCCCTCTCGGGCACGCCCCTGGCGCACGCCTACTGCCACGCAGGGCTCGTCTCGTACCACGGGCACAAGATGTCGAAATCGAGGGGCAATCTCGTCTTCGTCTCGCGGCTGCTCGACGGAGGAGCCGACCCCTCGGCGATCCGGTTGGGGCTTCTCGCCCACCACTACCGCTCCGAGTGGGAATGGCACGACAGCGACCTCGCGGTGGCGCAGCGCCGGCTGGAGGCCTGGCGGGCCGGGCTGCTGCGCGAGAGCGAGGATCCGACTCCCGCCGCCGCCGTGGTGCGCCAGCTGCGGTCGGCGATCGCCAACGACCTCGATACGCCCGTGATGCTGGCGACCCTCGACGCAGCGCTCGATCAAGGCGTCGACGCACCGGGGCTCGTGGCCGATGCGGTGCTCGCGCTGCTCGGAGTGCAGCTCTAGTACGACCGGGGTGACCCGGGCCCGTCTCAGGCCGAGCCGGGCCCGGAGTCGTCGTCCCGGCGGTCCGCAGGGCCGTCCGGAGTCTCCGGACTGCCGGGCGTCTCTCGGTCCGTATCGTGCTCAGGATCCGCGACGGAATCCGACGCACCCGAGCGCCGCGACCCCGCGTCGGGAACCTCGACATCGCGCGCGAACCGCGGCCCGCCCTTCAGGAACTTCTCGAATTCGAGGGCGATCGCGTCTCCGGTGGTCTCCGCGGCGAGTTCCTCGTCCCGCGATTCCTCGAGCCGGCGGATATACCTCGACATGTCCTCGTCGGCGTCGGCGATGCGATTGATGTTCGCCTCCCACTCGTTCGCCTGAACGAGCAGCTCTCCGCGCGGGATGACGATATCGAGCAGTTCTTCGAGCTTGTCGAGCAGCGCGAGCGAGGCCTTGGGAGACGGCGTGCTGTGCACGTAATGCGGCACCTGCGCCCAAAGCGACAGCGTCTCGATGCCCGCCTCGGCGAGCGCCAGATCGATGACCGTGGAGATGCCGGCCGGCCCCTCGTACGTGCTTCGCACGGCTCCGACTGCGTCGCGGCGCGCCTCGTACTCCGACGTCACGGTGGTGACGATCGGCCGCGTGTGGGGCGCATCGGAGAACATCGACCCGAGGATGATGACGAGATCGATCGCCCAGACATCGACCAGCTCGACGATCTCGTCGGCGAAGTTCTGCCAGTCCCTCGCCGGCTCGACGCCCGCGAGGAGGAAGAGATCCCGAACCGGGCTCCCGTCGATGCGTCGCACCGTTTCACCGTCAGCGGGTTCCGGAGAGACGACGGCATCCGACGACTCGCCCGGGCGCTGCACCGGGCCGAACAACCGGGTGTCGGGCCATTCGAGCACCCGCTTGCCCGACTCGTCGAAGAGTACTTTCGGGCGGTGCACCTGGAAGTCGACGTACCCCTCGGCGCCGATCTCGTGGAGCACCTCGGCATCGATCAGACCGGCGAGGTGCTGCAGCACCTCCGTCGTCGCGTCGCCGGCGTCGCTCCAGCCCTGGAACGCGACGATCAGGACGCGGGAGTGCGGGGCCGAGGGTGTGGACATAGGCTCAAGGGTATCGGCTGACGAACAGTACACTGGTTCGGATGAACGCATTCCTCTCTGAGCGGACACTCGACGCTCGTCCCGCCGCCGTCCTCTGGGATATGGACGGCACACTGATCGACTCCGAACCGCTCTGGCTCGCCTCGGAGCTGGCGATGCTCGGTCGCTACGGGATCGAACTGACGTCCGAGATCCGCGACTCGCTCATCGGCTCGGGGCTTCGCGCCGCCGCGCGGCGATTCCAGGAACTCGGTGTTCCCATGACGGTCGACGACATCATCGCGGAGTGGACGGCCGGCGTGATCGCCGGGCTCAGCGCGGAGGAGCCCATGTGGCGGCCCGGCGCCGTCGAACTGCTGGAGTCGCTGCGCGACTCGGGAATCCCCTGCGTGCTCGTGACCATGGCTGTGCGGGAGATCGCCGATGCGGTCGTGGCCCTGCTTCCCGACCGTCTCTTCACCCACATCATCGGCGGCGATGAGGTCCCGCACGAGAAGCCGCACCCCGAGCCGTACCGCATGGGCGCGGCTCTGCTCGGCGTCGATATCGAGGAGTGCGTCGCCCTCGAGGACTCCGTCACGGGCCTGCGCTCCGCTCACGCTTCCGGGGCCGTTGCCTTCGGCATTCCGAATCTGATCGATCTGTCCGACGCACCCGCTCACGAGGTCTGGCCGACCCTGGACGGCGTCGATGCTGCGGTGCTCGGCGAACGGTACGCCGCGCATCGCGGAGCGACTTCGGCAACCGTGTCGCCGGCAGTGCGCGGCCCCTTCCAGTACGGCGATCGCGTGCAGCTGACGGGGCCGAAGGGGCGTCTCAACACGATCACCCTCGTGCACGATGGCGAGTTCCACAGTCACCGCGGCGTCATCCCGCATTCCGATATCGTGGGCCGGCCCGACGCCTCGGTGGTCGCGAACAGCAGCGGTGAGGAGTACCTCGCGCTGCGTCCGTTGCTCTCCGATTTCGTGATGTCCATGCCGAGGGGTGCCGCGATCGTCTACCCGAAGGATGCGGCGCAGATCCTGTCGCTCGCCGACGTCTTCCCGGGAGCTCGTGTCGTCGAGGCCGGCGTGGGCTCCGGCGCGCTGTCGCTGCATCTGCTCAGAGGAGTCGGGCCGGAGGGTGCGCTCTTCTCGTTCGAGCGTCGCGACGAGTTCGCGGAGATCGCCACCGGAAACGTCGTCGCCTTCTCGGGCAGCGTTCCCGAGAACTGGACCGTGACCGTCGGAGACCTGCAGGAAACGCTGCCCGCCGTGTGCGCAGCTGGCAGCATCGATCGCGTGGTGCTCGACATGCTCGCACCGTGGGAATGCGTGGACGTCGCCGCCGATGCGCTCGCGCCCGGCGGCGTGCTCATCTGCTACGTCGCCACCGTGACTCAACTCTCCCGCACGGTCGAGCAGATTCGCCGCAGCGGCGAGTTCGCTCATGCTCAGGCGTCGGAGACGCTCGTGCGCGGCTGGCACGTCGAGGGCCTGGCGGTGCGGCCCGATCACCGGATGGTCGCGCACACCGGCTTCCTGGTGACGGCGCGCAGGCTCGCGCCCGGCACCGTGCTGCCCGAGCTGAAGCGACGCGCGTCGAAGAGCGATTTCAGCGAGACCGACCTCGGCAGCTGGCTGCCCGACCTCGGCCCAGAGGACGAGGCGCCGGCGAGCGCGGAGGTGTGGACCCCGGAAGCGGTCGGCGAGCGGACGAAGAGCGACAAGGTGCTGCGCAAGAAGGTGCGTGAGACCCAGCAGTTCGCGCGGGAGCGCGGCGGCGAGCTCCCGGGCTCGGATTCCGCGGTGACCGACTGATCGCGCGGCGGCGAGGGTTCTGGCGCCCGTGATCGGACCGGTGGTCGCAGCGCCGGACGAGTACGAGGCGCGCATACGCCCAGTCGCGGTTCGATAGGATAGCGGGGTTCACGTCGGCTTCCTCGAGAGGTGCTCATGCTTCGTCGCATCATTCCCGCTACCGCTGCTGCTGCGCTGCTTCTCGCCGGGGTGACCGGCTGCAGCGCGCAGCAGGCGCAGGCGTCAGACTGCAAGACGACGCTGCAGCCGGGCGCTCTGAGCGATGGCACGACGGTTCTCGGGAGCTTCGGCGACGTCCCGGAGATCTCGGCGCCGGAGGATCTCGAGATCCTCTCCACCCAGCGCACCGTCGTCGAATACGGCGACTCCGATGGCTACGTGGCCGAGGAGCAGTCGCTCGTCGGGGTCAACATGGCCTTCTTCGACGCGGCCACAGGTGACGCCCTCTTCCAGAGCGAGGGGTTCACGGATCCCTCGCAGCCGCCGCAGCCCCTGCTCGTCGCCGAGGAGACCGCGAACCCACTGAGTGAGGCGGTGCGATGCTCCGTCCCCGGCGATCGCATCGTGCTCGCGCTCTCGCCAGAGGAGAGCACGCAGCTCGGAGGTCAGCTCGGCGCGACCGGAGCGGACGCGGTCGTGGGCGTGGTGGACGTGGTGTCGACGGCTCCGACCGTAGCGGAGGGTACGAAGCGCGGCCTTCCCAATGGCTTCCCAGCAGTGGTCACCGACGAGGAGGGTCGTGTCGGCGTCGTGCTGCCGCCCACCGAAGCGCCCGCAGGCACGACCTCGGCAGTGCGCATCTCAGGCGAGGGAGCGGAGGTGACTGCCGACGACAACGTCATCGCGCAGGTGCTCGCCGTCGGCTGGGACGGCATGGAGCAGGAGAACACCTGGGATACGGGGCTCAAGCTGCTCTATACCGAAGCGGACATCGCCCAGTCGGGGGTCACGTATCGTGCGGAACTGACGGGCAAGCCGATCGGCTCGCAGGTGGTCGTCGTCGAGAACGAGGGCGCCGCGAATGCCCGTGTCGTGGTCGTCGACATCCTCGGGGTCAGCTGATCGGCCATGCCGAGCAGCTCGGCAGCCTCTGAGGCCCCGGAACGGCGGTCGCGTTCCTCGGTGCCGAGCGAGCAGCGTCTCTTCAGCCTGGTCCTCGCCCTCGTCGTGAGCCCGTTCGGCGCTACGAAGCGCGAGCTCCTCTCCTCGGTCTACGGGTACGCCGACAGATATCGCCACGGCCAGCCGAGTGCCGCTCTGGAGAAGCAGTTCGAGCGCGACAAGGAACAGCTGCGCTCCCTCGGCATCCGGATCGACGCGTTCGAGGATCCGCAGGACGTCGGCAACAACCAGCTCATCAGGTACCGCATTTCCAAGGAGCGGCTGCAGTTCCCAGCCGATCTTCGATTCTCCGAGCGCGAGCTCATGCTGCTGCGGCTCGCGGCTCTCGCCTGGAGCGAGGGGAGCCTCAGCGCGGAGTCGCGCCGTGCCGCGATGAAGCTCGAAGCCCTCGGCGCCGGGCTTGATGTGCAGCATCTGGGCATCGCACCGCGACTGGGAACGGCAGAGGCCGCTGCAGCGCCGTTGCAGCGCGCGATCGATGCCGGGCGGGTGGTGCGCTTCGCGTATCGCTTACCGGATCGGGAGGCGCCGCTGATGCGCAGGGTCGCTCCGCTGCGGCTGCACCGCGCCGAGGGGCGCTGGCACCTCGTGTCGTGGGACCTCGAACGCGACGCGGCTCGCACGTTCCTCCTCGCCCGCATCGAGGGGCGCGTGCAGCAGTCGACTGAGGCATTCGACCCCGAGCTGCGGGTGCGCGCCGATGCGGCGGTGGAAGACCTCGAGCGATTGCGCTCCGACCGGCGCGCCGTGCTCTGCGTCCGTCGCGGAAGCATCGCGGAGGCTCGACTGCTCTCGCGGTCAGGGGATCAGGGCGACCTGCGGCCCGGGCGCTGCGGTTCGGGCGATCACGTCGAGCTCGAAGTCGGGGTGCTCGATCTCCACGTGTTCGCGGTCGAACTCATCGGATACGGAGCGGATGTATCGGTGTGCGAGCCGGCTCAGCTGCGCGAACTCGTCGTCGCGGGCCTGCGGCGCATCGCCGAGGTCCATCACGCACCGGTCGCACCGTCGGGGAATGAGCTCCAGCTCGATGCCCGACGTGACGAAGGGACGGCAGATGCGTAAACAAGTCCTCGCTCCGGAACGCGTGACCTTTCTTCTCTCGCTCGTCGCGTACCTCAGGGATACCGGTTCGGCGACAGTCGGGGAACTGGCGGAGCGCTTCTCGGTGCCGCCGGAACTCGTGCGCACCCTCGTCCGGTTCCTCGGCACCGCCGGTGTGCCAGGAGAGACGATGAACTATCAGGACGAGGATCTCTTCGACATCGACTGGGACGCGCTCGAGCAGCAGGACCTCGTCAGTCTCACGCGGACTGTGGCCGTCGACGATGCACCGCGTTTCGCTCCCATGGAGACGGCTGCCCTCATCGCGGGGCTCCAAGCACTCACGAGCATGCTCGGTCCGGAGGACGCAGCGCTCGCCAGAGCCACCGCCGAGAAACTCGGCACGGCGCTCGGAGCGACTCCGGAAGCGCCGATGTCGGTGACCGACGGGCCCGGGGATGCGCGGGTGCCGGAACTCGTGGCCGCCATCGAGGAGGGGCGAGCAGTCTCGTTCGTCTACCGCGACGCCTCCGGTTCGGACTCCCGTCGCACGGTGCGGCCGCAGTCGCTCACGCAGGGATCGGGCACCTGGTACCTGCGCGGGTACTGCTTCGAACGCCTGGCGGATCGCACCTTCCGGGTCGACCAGATGCGCGAGCTCGAACGTGCGGAAATCCCGGGCGCCGCAGGTGCAGCGCCCGGTACCGCGGACCCGCCCGGATCGGACGCGCCGCTCGTACCGGCGCCCGTCGCGGCGCCGCCCGCCACCGCGGCCGAGCAACCAATGGCGCACGAAGGCGCGGTGCACATCACCGCGCGAGTGACAGAGGCGGCACTCGCGCCGCTCGAAGGCTTCGCCCCAGAGGTGCTCGAACAGATCGAAGACGGGCGCTTCCGGGTGCGAGTCGAAGCCTGGCATCGAGGTACGGCAGTGCAGATCGTGCAGGTGCTCCCCGGCGGCGTGGAGATCGAGTCGCCCGACTGGGCGCGGGCGTCGGTGCGCGAGTGGACGGAACGCGCGCTCGCGGCGTACGGCGGCTGAGTGTTCCTGGCGCGGTGCGGCGACCGCTGAGATACACTGAACCAATGGCTAACCAGGCTCGCAAGCGGCGAAGTCCCGATGGGCGGATGAGCCTCGGCGAGCACCTCATCGAGTTCCGCAAACGACTCTTGATCTCGGCCGCCGCGATCGTGATCGCCCTCATCGCCGGCTGGTTCTTGTCGACGTGGGTGTGGGAGATGCTCCGCAAGCCGATCAACGATCTCGAGATGCAGGGCCGTGATGCGATCATCTCGTACGGCGACATCTCGAGCGGCTTCGACACCAAGGTTCAGATCGCGCTCTTCATCGCGGTGCTCATCGCTTCGCCGGTGTGGCTCTACCAGGTCTGGGCGTTTCTCGCCCCGGGTCTGACGCGACGCGAGAAGCTCACCGGGGTGGGATTCATCGGTGCCGCGGTACCGCTGTTCCTCGGCGGCGCGTATGCCGGCTGGCTGGTCCTCCCGAATATCGTCCGCCTCATGGCGAGCTTCCAGCCGGAGGAGGACGCGTTCTATCTCACGGCGCGCAACTATCTCGATTTCGCGATCAAGCTCCTGCTCGCGGTGGGCGTCGGCTTCGTGCTCCCGGTGCTCCTGGTGATGCTCAACTTCATCGGAGTGCTGCGCGGCGCGGCCATCATCCGGAGCTGGCGAGTCGCGATCCTCGTCATCATTCTCTTCGCGGCCATCGCGACACCCGCGGCCGACCTGATGAGCATGTTCTTGCTCGCGGCGCCCATCATCGTGCTCTACTTCGCGGCGGCCGGCGTCGCACTGCTGCACGACCGCAGGGTGGACAAACGCCGGGCCGCCGAGCTCGCCGAGTACGACCTCGACGACGACACCGGACGGGAAGCCGAGCGCGGCGACGCCGACCGCACGAAAGGACGCCGATGAGCATGCCTGACCCCGGCGCGAGTCGGGAGGAGAGCGCGCTCGACGCGTTCTCGGCCCGTCTCGAGTATCCGCTCGACGCGTTTCAGCGCACGGCGTGCGAACGCCTCGAGGAAGGCAGAAGCGTGCTCGTCGCGGCTCCCACCGGGTCGGGCAAGACGACGGTCGCCGAGTTCGCGGTGTACCTCGCCAGGCGGGAGCGCGACGCGCGGATCTTCTACACGGCGCCCATCAAGGCGCTCTCGAACCAGAAGTTCAGAGAGCTCTGCGACGAGTACGGCGAAGACGAAGTGGGTCTGCTCACCGGCGATGTGAATCTGCGCTCGAACGCTCCGATCATCGTGATGACCACCGAGGTGCTCCGGAACATGATCTACGCGGGGTCCGACGCCCTCGACGATCTGGAATTCGTCGTGCTCGACGAGGTGCACTACCTCGGCGATCGATTCCGAGGCGCGGTGTGGGAGGAGATCATCCTCCACCTGCCGCCCGCCGTGCGACTCGTGTCGCTGTCGGCGACGGTTTCGAACGCGGAGGAGTTCGGCGACTGGATGCACGCCGTGCGCGGCGACACCGACGTGATTCTCTCCGAGCACCGGCCGGTGCCGCTCTACCAGCACGTGCTCACCTCCCGTGCGCTCCTCCCGCTCTACGTCGATCGGGCAGGCGAGCTCGCGACTGGCGGGCGAGTGAATCCCGAGCTGTACGCGCTCGACCGCAGAGGCGGATGGCGTGACCGCGACAGCGACCGCGAGCGGGGCCGCGGGCGGGGAGAGCGCTCTCGCGGGCGGCCACCGGCGCGTCGAAGCCGCCGCATCTCGCGATCCGACATCGCTCGCGCACTCGACGAGACGGATCTCGTGCCGGCGATCGTCTTCATCTTCAGCCGGAACGGATGCGATCAGGCGGTTCGTCAGTGCCTCATGGAGGGCATCACGCTGACCAGCCGGGAGGAGCGCGACGAGATTCGTCGCATCGCGCGCGCAGAGGTCGCGGGGATGAGCGACGAGGAGCGTCGTGTGCTCGGCGTGCGCGAGTGGCTCGCTGGCTTGGAGCGCGGCGTCGCGGCGCACCACGCCGGCCTGCTTCCGGCGTTCAAAGCCGTTGTCGAGCGTCTCTTCCAGCGGCGACTCGTGAAACTCGTCTTCGCCACCGAGACGCTCGCCCTCGGCATCAACATGCCCGCGCGCGCCGTGGTCATCGAGCGCTTGGATAAATTCAACGGCGAGCAGCGGGTGCCGCTCACCTCCGGAGAGTTCACCCAGCTGACGGGTCGCGCCGGTCGGCGCGGGATCGACGACGAAGGTCACGCCGTTGTCGTGTGGAGCGACGACGTCGATCTCGAGGCACTCGCCCATCTCGCCGGAGCCAGGTCGTTCCCCGTGCGTTCGAGCTTCCGTCCCACGGCCAACATGACTGTGAATCTGCTGCAGCGCATGGACCGGGCTCACGTGAGGGAGATGCTCGAGCTCTCGTTCGCGCAGTTCCAGGCCGATCGCGCCGTCGTCGATCAGGCCAGGGAACTGCGCGCGGAGCAGGAATCACTCGCCGGCTACGATGCGGCGGCGAGCCGTGCGCAGGGCTCCGATCGGAAACGATGGGAGGATCGCGCTCGCAAACTCCGGCGTCGCGTGGAGCGCGGCCGGCGCCAGATCGCTTCCCGGACGGGCACGATCGCCCGTACCTTCGACCGGGTCGTCGACCAGCTGCTCGAACTCGGCTATTTGGAAGCCGACCGCACACGCGAGCCGAACGTCACTCCGTGGGGCAACCTGCTCCGGCGGATCTACGGCGAACGCGATCTGCTCGTCGCCGAGTGCATTCGCGAGGACGCATGGCGCGGGCTGGACGCCGCGGGACTCGCCGCGATGTGCTGCGTGCTGAGTTACGAACCGCGGCGGGACGACGAAGGGGAGGAGCGTCTGCCTGGCGGAGCTGCCTTCGGCGCCGCCTATGATCGGGTGCTCGACATCTGGGTGCGACTCGACGACCTGGCAGAGCGATCGCGGTTGCCGCGGAGCGAGATGCCGCACGCCGGCCTCGCGAAGACGATGCACGCCTGGGTGACCGGGCGACCGATCGAGCTGGTGCTCGAAGCCGCCGGGATCGGAGCGGGTGACTTCGTACGCTGGGCGAAGCAGACCATCGATCTGCTCGACCAGGTCGCGCAGGCGTGCGAGGCGGCCGTGCTGGACGATGTGGACGCTGATCGACTCGGTGCGCTCGCTCATCTCGCCCGCGAGGCGAAGCGGGGTGTGAAGCGGGGCATCGTCGCAGCGTCGAGCACTTCGTGAGTGCGACGATTGCGGGGGCGCCGACCGAGCGCTCGATGCTGGTGCGCACCGACGCGAACGGAACGCGGGCTCTGCGCTGGTACGCCTCCGTGATCGCGGCGGTCGCCGGGGGCCTTCTGCTCGATGCCGCGACGCCGGGATTGAGCTGGTGGCCGCTCGCGTTTCCCGCAGTCGCGCTCGTGTGCGCGGCGGTCTGGCAGCAGCGTGCGCGATGGGGGTTCCTGGTCGGCGCCCTTGCGGGCGCTGCGTTCTGGATGCCGCACATCGGCTGGCTGACCCTGTACCTCGGCCCGATTCCCTGGGCGGCGCTGTGCGCTCTGATGATCCTCTGGTTCGGGCTCTTCGGCGTCGCAGCGGCGGTCGCGACACGGGGGCTCCGCCGGATCGCGATCCTGCGCCGCAGCGCTGCGGCGCTGGCCGGAGCGCAGGCGGCGTCGGTCGCGGGCCTCTGGATGCTGCGGGAGCAATTGCAGGGCGCGCTTCCCTACGGTGGTTTCGCGTGGGGTCGGCTCGCCACAACGCAAGCCGATGGGCCGCTCCTGCAATCCGTCTCCTGGCTCGGATTCGCTGGTCTTTCCGCCCTGCTGGCCTTCGCGAGCGTGGTTCCGGTGGCGGTAGCGCTCGTCGCCCGCGACCGCGGCGCTTCCGTGCGGCCGGTACTCGTCGGAGTCGCGGCGTCCCTCGTGGTGCTGGTCGCGCTCGCGGCATTGCCGGCGGCTCCGCTCGAGCAGTCGGGTGCACTGCGCGTCGCTGCCGTGCAGGGCAACTCGAAGTCGGGAATCTTCGACGATCGCGAAGCGGGCGGCGTGATCCGCGACCATTTCACCGCGACCGAAGAGCTGCTCGATCGCCTCGAAGCGGAGAGGCGAACGGTGGACGTCATCGTTTGGCCGGAGAACAGTGCGGAGTTCGCCGCACCGGACCAGCTCATTCGAAGTCAACGACTCGCGAAGCTCGCCGAGCGCGCAGGCGCGCCGATCGTCGTCGGCACCGTCCTCGCGAACGAGGACGGCACGTACAGCAACAGCTCGCTCGTCTGGAACTCCGAGGGGCCCACCGACGCCCGATACGACAAGCGGTACCCGGTCCCGTTCGCGGAGTACATGCCCAATCGGCCGTTCTTCCGCGCTATCGTGCCGGATCTCGTCGACCTGGTGCAACTCGAATACGCGGCCGGCACGCGCCCCTCGGCGCTGGAGGTCGACACGTCGGCGGGAGTCATCCGGGCTGGCATCGCGATCTGCTTCGACATCATCTTCGATCCGCAGGCGGTCGCGATGGCGAGCGACGGGGCGCAGGTGATCTTCGCGCAGACGAACAACGCCGATTTCGGGCGGACCGATGAGAGCGCTCAGCAGCTGGCCATCGCCCGCACCCGCGCGGTGGAGATGGGTCGTGCTGTCGTCAACGACTCGACGGTCGGCACGAGCGCCGTCGTCGCGCCCGACGGTCGGAGCCTCGACGAACTGCAGCCGTTCACGCGCGACGCGATGGTCGCCGAGGTGCCGCTGGTCGAGGGTCTCACTCCGGCCCTCCGGTTCGGAGGCGCGATCGCCTCGGTCGGGGCGCTCGTCGGCGTCCTCGGCCTGGCGGGAGGGGTCTTCGGGCTCGTACGCGCTCGACGCGTGTCGCGACACGGCTAGATCGAGGCGCGCGGCCACATTCGATCGCCCGAGAAGCGGCTACTGAGCGGAGCCGCGTCGCGAGCGCAGCAATCGCAAGCGCTCCTCGAGCAGTTCTTCGAGTTCTTCGCGACTACGTCGCTCGATGAGCATGTCCCAGGGTGTGCGCTGAGAGGACTCTTTCTCCTCGAACTCGGCCCTCGCGGCGCGGCCCGCCTCGTCGTCCAGGAATCCGACCTCGCCGCTCTTCTGGTCCACCCATTCGGCGGGCGGCTCGGCATCGGCGTCGAACATGATCGTGAATCGGACCCCGCGGTCCGTGAGGTACTCGACTGAACGGCGGGGGGAAAGCTCGACGCCTTCTTCACCCTGCAAACTGGTCGCGCCGATGCGCGTCCCGCGGAGTGTTCGATCGGCCATGTGGAACCCCCTCATGTCTGACGCCCACGTTGCCGGGGCGCCGTGCCTCCTCTTGCAGGGTACCCGCCTGCGGTGCCCCGGCGATAGCCCCGACCTGGGCAACTGCTGGCCGTCCAGTACCCTGGGACGACGGTTATCACCACGATTGAGGAGTACATGTGACCCAGATTCTCGAACCCGGCAGCCTCGCCGGCCGCCGCGCGCTCGTCACGGGATCATCTCGCGGCGTCGGTGCCGACACTGCGCGCTACTTCGCGCAGGCGGGTGCGGACGTGGTCGTCAACTTCCGGAACAAGGCGCCGCGCGCCGAGAAACTCGCTGCGGAGTTCCGCGAACTCGGTGTGCGTGCGCTCGTGCAAGGTGCAGATCTGACCGACCGGGATTCCGTGCAGGCCATGATGGCGGCCGTGCGGGAGGAGTTCGGCGGACTCGACATCCTGGTGCTCAACGCCTCCGGCGGCATGGAGAGCAATATGGGCGAGGACTACGCGCTGCGTCTCAACCGCGATGCGCAGCTGTCCGTGCTCGACGCCGCGCTGCCGTTGATGGGCGAGGGGGCGCGTGTGGTGTTCGTCACGAGTCACCAGGCTCACTTCATCCGGACGACTCCGACGATGCCGGAGTACGTGCCCGTGGCCGAATCGAAGCGAGCGGGCGAGGATGCACTGCGGGAACTCATTCCCGAGCTCGCTGCGCGAGGCATCGGGTTCACGGTCGTGTCGGGCGACATGATCGAGGGGACGGTGACGGCCACCCTGTTGAACCGTCTGAACCCCGGTGCCATCGAAGCACGGCGCGAAGAGGCGGGCAAGCTGTACAACGTATCGGAGTTCGCGGCAGAAGTGGCGCGCGCGGCGGTGGATCCGGTCCCGGACGACTACACGCGCCTGGTGGGTGACACGAGCAGCTTCAACGCCGAGGCGTAAGCGCGGGGCACGAGCGCGGTGTTCGATATCTGAGCGGCCGAGAGGGTCGAATCCGATTATCGAACACCGCGTTCTGCGTGTCCCGGCTGCACAGCGGCCCCGCCGTGTTTCAGGAGTGTTTCGCGTCGGAGTCGCGTGCGGCAAAAGTCAATAACTTCCGTCATAAATTCGGCAACAGATGGCGCGCCTCCGAATGCGGGGCACAAGATGCGAGCAGCCGCGCATTTCGTCGAAGAAACGAAGTGCTACATTCGGAGCTCAGCCACCGCCCTGCCGCCCGGACCGCCTCTGGACTCGCGCGAGCAGCGCGGCTTCGTACCGGGACCGACGACGTCCCGTCGACCGAGAGGACGTCGATGCCCGAGCGCTCGCCGAAATCCCATCCGGTGCACCCCTCCATGCCGGGATCGGACCTCCCGAGCGCCGTCGGACTCTACGATCCTGCGGATGAGCGCGACGCATGCGGGCTCGCCTCCGTGGTCGCGCTGACCGGGGAGGCCAGCCACGACATCATCGAGATGGCGCTCGAAGCGCTCGAGCACCTCGAGCATCGAGGCGCGGTGGGGTCCGATGCTGGGACGGGAGACGGCGCCGGCATCCTCACCGACCTTCCGGACGCGCTGATCCGCGAGGAGCTCGCCCGCCTCGATCCGCACCTGCATCTGCCAGAGCCCGGCGCGTACGCCGCGGGGCTGGCGTTCCTCCCGCAAGCATCGACCGAGCGGCGTGCCACGCAGTACCGCATCGCCGCCATCGCGGCGGAGGAGGGCCTGTCGGTCCTCGCATGGCGCCCGGTCGCAGTGCGACCCGATGTGCTCGGGGAGAGCGCACGCGTCGCGAGTCCGGTCATCGAACAGCTGGTGCTCGTGCCGGCTGCCGCAACGGCGCTCTCGGCCGACCAGCTCGAACGCCGAGCCTTCCGAGTGCGCAAGCGCGTGCAGCACGAGACGGGCAGCTACCTGCCTTCGCTGAGCTCCCGGACCATCGTGTACAAGGGAATGGTCACCACCCTGCAGTTGCCCGGCTTCTACGCCGAGCTCACCGATGCTCGTTTCACGAGCCGCTTCGCCATCGTGCACTCCCGGTACTCCACGAACACCTTCCCCTCATGGCATCTCGCGCAGCCGCTGCGGCTCGTCGCGCACAACGGCGAGATCAACACGGTGCGGGGCAATCGCAACTGGATGCGGGCGCGCGAAGCCCAACTGGCCTCCGAGCACATCGGAGACATCGAGCCGCTGCTCCCGATCTGCTCCGCCGGAGGCAGCGACTCCGCGAGTTTCGACGAGGTGCTCGAACTGCTCGTCATGGCGGGCCGCACGCTGCCGCACGCACTGGCGATGATGGTTCCCGAGGCGTGGGAATCCGAGCCCGGCATGTCGCCGGCTCTCGTCGACTTCCTCGAGTACCACTCGCTCGTCATGGAACCGTGGGACGGACCCGCCGCGATGATCGCGACCGACGGGCAGGAGCTCGTCGCACTGCTCGACCGCAACGGCCTGCGACCGGGACGCTACCTCGTCACCTCCGATGGCATGCTCGTGATCGCGAGCGAGACCGGCGTACTCGACATCGCCCCGGAGCGCGTCGTGCGGCGCGGCCGTCTGCAGCCCGGTCGCATGCTCGCCGTCGACCTCGCGAGCGGCGTCATTCGGGACGACGAGGCGGTGAAGTCGGAACTCGCAGCCGCCGCGCCGTGGGGCGAGTGGCTCGCAGAGGGGCGGATACGGCTCTCAGAGCAGCCGGAACGCGAGCACCTCGTGCATCCGCCGGCATCGATCGAGCGACGCCAGCGCACGTTCGGCTACACCGAGGAGGAGCTTCGCGTGCTCCTCATGCCCATGGCGCGCGACGGCATCGAACCGCTCGCGGCCATGGGAACGGACACGCCGATCGCCGCGCTCTCCGACCGGCCGCGCCTCGTCTTCGACTACTTCGTGCAGCAGTTCGCCCAGGTGACGAACCCGCCGCTCGACGCGCTGCGCGAAGAACTCGTCACCAGTCTCCGCGCGGGCATGGGGCCGCAGGAGAACCTCCTGAGCCAGTCCGCGGAGCACGCGCGCCAGGTGATCCTCGATTTCCCGGTCATCGACAACGATTCGCTCGCCCGCATCCAGCACTTCGGCGACGACCCGGAGCGAGAACGAGCCGTCACCCTTCGCGGCCTGTATCAAGTCGACTCCGGGGCCAGAGGACTGGCCGATCGCCTGGAGACGATGTGCCTTGAGGCGAGCGCCGCGATCGAGGCCGGAGCGGAGTTCCTGATCCTCTCCGACCGCGATTCGAACAAGGATCTCGCGCCCGTGCCGTCGCTGCTCGCGGTCTCGGCGGTGCATCACCATCTGATCCGAGAGGGCCTGCGCATGCGCGTCGCCCTCGTCGCAGAAGCGGGGGACGTGCGCGAGGTGCACCACGTGGCGGCGCTCATCGGATACGGCGCGGCAGCGGTGAACCCCTACCTGGCGATGGAGACGGTCGGGTTGCTCGTTCGCGATGGTTCGATTGCCGATCGCTCGGAGACCGATGCCATCGCCGGTCTCATCAAAGCGCTCGGCAAGGGCATGCTCAAGGTGATGAGCAAGATGGGCATCTCGACCGTCGCGTCGTATTGCGGAGCTCAGACCTTCGAGGCGATCGGACTCTCGCAGCAGCTCGTCGACCGCTACTTCACCGGCACGACCTCGCGCCTCGGCGGCGTCGGCCTCGACGTCATCGCGGCAGAGGTGGCCGCCCGCCATCGGGCGGCGTACCCCGACGACCCTGCGGCGAGCGCCCACCGCACACTCGAGACGGGCGGCGAGTACCGGTGGCGCCGCGGCGAGGAACCGCACCTGTTCGACCCGGAGACCATCTACCGGTTGCAGCACGCGACGCGCACCGGCCGACGCGACATCTTCTCGGCCTACACCGAGCGCGTCAACGCGCAGCAGCAGCGGCTGATGACCTTGCGCGGTCTGTTCCGGTTCTCGCCCCAACGGCCCCCGGTGCCGCTCGCCGAGGTCGAGCCGGTGAGCGACATCGTGAAGCGCTTCTCGACCGGGGCGATGAGCTACGGCTCGATCTCACCCGAGGCGCACGAGACGCTCGCCATCGCCATGAACCGGCTCGGGGCGCGATCGAACACTGGCGAGGGCGGGGAGGCCGAGGATCGTCTGCTCGATCCCGAACGGCGCAGCGCCATCAAGCAGGTCGCCTCGGGGCGATTCGGCGTCACCTCCATGTATCTGACCCACGCCGACGAGATCCAGATCAAGCTCGCGCAGGGGGCGAAGCCGGGTGAGGGCGGTCAGCTCCCTCCGACCAAGATGTACCCGTGGATCGCCCGTACGAGGCATGCGACTCCCGGCGTCGGGCTCATCTCGCCGCCGCCGCACCACGACATCTATTCGATCGAGGATCTGAAGCAGCTCATCTTCGACCTGAAGCGCGCGAATCCGTCTGCGCGCATCAGCACGAAGCTCGTCGCGCAGAGCGGCATCGGACCCGTGGCTGCGGGCGTGGCGAAGGCCCTCTCCGACGTCATCCTCGTCTCCGGGCACGATGGAGGCACGGGCGCGAGTCCGATGAACTCCCTGAAGCACGCCGGCTCACCGTGGGAGCTCGGGTTGGCCGAGGCTCAGCAGACGCTCATGCTGAACGGGCTGCGCGAACGCGTGGTGCTCCAGGCGGACGGTCAGTTGAAGACCGGGCGCGACGTCGTCATCGCGGCGTTGCTCGGTGCGGAGGAGTTCGGGTTCGCGACGGCGCCTCTCGTCGTCTCCGGGTGCATCATGATGCGCGTCTGCCATCTCGACACCTGCCCGGTCGGCGTTGCGACGCAGAATCCGGAATTGCGATCGCGCTACACCGGACAGGCCGAGCACGTGATCAACTTCTTCCGCTTCATCGCCGAGGAGGTGCGCGAGATCCTCGCATCCCTCGGGTTCCGCTCGCTCGATGAGGCCGTGGGCGACACCTCGGCCCTCGACGTCGAAGAGGCGATCTCCCATTGGAAGGCCTCGGGTCTCGACCTCACACCCATCCTGCGGGGTCCGGTCTTCGCAGAGGGGGAGCCCCGGCGGCACGGGCGCGCACAGGATCACGAGATCGATGCGCACTTCGACGGCTCGCTCATACGCATGGCAGCGGACGCGCTCGAGCGTCGGGAACCGGTCGTCATCGACCTGCCCATCCGCAACATCGATCGCGCTGTCGGCACCATGCTCGGCCACGCCGTCACGCGACGCTTCGGCGCTGAGGGCCTGACGCCGGAGACCATCGACATCACGCTCACCGGTTCGGCGGGTCAGTCCCTCGGGGCATTCCTGCCGACCGGCATCACCCTCCGGCTCGTCGGCGACGCCAACGATTACGTCGGAAAGGGGCTCTCGGGCGGGGAAGTCGTCATCCGCCCGCATCCGGAGGCGGGCCACCCGGCCTCCGGCAACGTCATCGCGGGCAACGTCATCGGATACGGCGCGACCAGCGGATCCCTGTGGATCGCAGGCGTGGTGGGTGAGCGCTTCCTCGTGCGCGGCTCGGGGGCGACCGCGGTCGTCGAAGGTACGGGGGATCACGCGCTGGAGTACTTCACCGGAGGCTTCGCACTCATTCTCGGACCGACGGGCCGGAACATCGGCGCTGGGATGTCGGGCGGAGAGGCGGTGGTGCTCGATCTCGACCCCGCGCACGTCAACTCCGCAGAACTCGCCTCCGGCTCGCTGATGCTCCAGAGCTTCGGCCGCGTCGGCGCGAGCGGGCCGGGCGTTCCGAGCGGCGAGGAAGCGGCGCTGCGCGCGAAGATCATCGACCTGGTGAAGCGTCACGCCGAACAGACGGGATCGAGCGTCGCGGCGGAACTGCTCGAGAGCATCGAACGCGACCCCGAGCGGACGTTCGCCCGGTTCACCCGTCTGATCCCGCGCGGCTACTCGCGCGTGCTCGAAATCCGAGTGCGCGCCGGCGAACAGGGGATCGACCCTGATGGAGACCACGTCTGGTCTGAGATTCTGGAGGCGACTCATGGCTGATCCCCGCGGATTCTTGAAGGTTCGCGAGCGTGAGCTCGCTCCGAAGCGTCCCGTCGCATTGCGCCTGCAGGATTGGCGCGAAGTCGTCGATCCGGCCGATCCGAAGCTGGTCGCGAAGCAGGCGTCGCGCTGCATGGACTGCGGCGTCGCGTTCTGCCATCAGGGGTGCCCGCTCGGCAACCTGATCCCCGAATGGAACGACCTGATGTTCCGGGGGCGCGAGCGGGAGGCGATCGAGCGCTTGCACGCCACGAACAACTTCCCAGAATTCACGGGCCGGGCGTGCCCAGCACCCTGCGAATCAGCGTGCGTGCTCGGCATCAACCAGCCTGCGGTCACCATCAAGCAGATCGAGAACAACATCATCGATCAGGCATTCATGAACGGGTGGGTGGTCCCGCAACCGCCATCGCGCCTCAGCGGCAAGACCGTCGCAGTCGTCGGGTCTGGCCCGGCCGGACTCGCAGCCGCTCAGCAGCTCACCAGAGCGGGCCACACGGTGGCCGTCTACGAGCGCGATGAAGAGCCGGGCGGCCTGCTGCGCTTCGGAATCCCGGATTTCAAGCTCGAGAAGCACCTGGTCATGCGCCGCATCGAGCAGCTCAAGGCGGAGGGCACCCGTTTCCGCTGCGGCGTCGAGATCGGTCGCGACATGTCATGGAGCGAACTCCGCCGCAGGTACGACGCGGTGGTCGTCGCGACGGGCGCGACGGTCGCGCGCGAACTGCCCATCCCCGGTCGCGAGTACGCGGGCGTTCTGCCGGCGATGCAATACCTCGCCGCGTCGAACCGTGTGCAATCGGGTGCGCTGGCCGCGACGCCCTTCGATGCCGCAGGCAAGCACGTCATCGTCATCGGGGGAGGCGATACCGGGGCCGACTGCATCGGCACCGCGAACCGGCAAGGGGCCGCCTCGGTGACGAACCTCGCCATCGGCAAGAAGCCCTCGGAGTTTCGCACCGCGGGCCAGCCCTGGCCCGTGCACCCGACGCTCTTCGAGGTCTCGAGCTCGCACGAGGAGGGCGGAGAGCGGCGATTCCTCGCCTCGACGGTGGAATTCGTCGGAAACGACCGAGGCGAGGTGAGCGGTCTGCGCGTCGCCGAGACCGGGTTCACGGAAACCGGGCGCGCGCCCCTGGAAGGCACGGAGCAGCTGCTCGCAGCCGACCTCGTGCTGATCGCGATGGGCTTCACCGGTCCGGAGGAGATCGAGGACCCGGCTCATCGGCTCGAACGCTCGCAACGAGGCGCCTTCGAACGGGGCCGCGACTACGCGACCGGCTTGCCCGGAGTCTTCGTCGCGGGTGACGCGGGACGTGGGCAGTCGCTGATCGTCTGGGCCATCGCGGAAGGTCGAGCGGTCGCAGCCTCGGTCGATGAGTACCTCACCGGCACAACGGTGCTGCCGAGCCCGGTGACCGCGCACGACCGCGCGTTCGCGTGATCGCACGCCGCGTCGGCCCGCGTCCGCGTGTCGGCGCGCGCGCACGCCTTCCGGCTGCGACTACGCTGGGCGGGTGCATGCAGAACTCGTCGATCGTCTCCGCGCCGACCTCCGATCGGCGGCATTCTCCGCTGAGTCCGTGACGGCACTGCTCGGCGATTCCGCCGAGGGCGCGCGGCAGCGCGGAGTCTTCGCACCGGCTCGCCGAGCGCTCATCGGACGGGAGGGCGAGCCCCTCGCGATCCTGGTGCGCTGCTTCCTGCTCGGCGCGGGTACGACGTCGCGTGAACTCGATGTCGCGTTTCCCGAACTGCGGGCCGACGGCGCAGTGGCACTCGGTCTCGTGGGCGCCGCGTCCGATGAAGCTGCGAGCGGACCTCGGTTCGACGCTGCGCTCTCGCTCAATCCTGTGCGCGTCTCCCCGGACGAGCACTGGGTCGTGCTCTCCGATCTCGACGACCAGTTGCGGCGTGCGCCCGCGCGCAGGGATCACGTGATGGGCGTGGGCGGAGCGACGCGCTCGTTGCTCGCGCAGGCGCCGTCGGCGCGAGTCGATACCGCGCTCGATCTCGGCACGGGGTGCGGCATCGTCGCCATGCATCTCGCCCAGCACGCAGACCGGGTCATCGCCACGGACATCTCGGAACGCGCGCTCTGGCTCGCGCGGATGAACGCCCGGTTGAACGGGGTCGACGGCCGCATCGAGTTCAGAATGGGGGATCTCTTCGCACCGGTGGAATCGGAGCGCTTCGACCTCATCCTGTCGAACCCGCCCTTCGTCATCACCCCTCGCACGGGCGACGCGCCGGTCTACGAGTATCGGGACGGCGGCCGCACCGGAGACGCCCTGGCGCAGTCCGTGATCGAGACGGCCCCAGCGTTCCTGCGACCAGGGGGGACCCTGCTCTGCCTCGCGAACTGGGAGTCGCCGTGGGGCGCGAACGGGCTCGCCCGCGTCGCGGAGTGGGTCGGAGCGGCCGCGGTCGCCGCGGGATCGCTGAACGCCTGGGTCATCGAGCGAGACCGGGTCGATCCGGCGAGCTATGCCGAGACCTGGGTGCGCGACGGGGGCGCACGGCCGGGCGAGCCCGCGTTCGAGCAACTGCTCGGAACGTGGATCGGTGACTTCGCTGAACGCCGCATCACCGCGGTGGGACTCGGCTCGGTGCGCGTGCAGCGCGTGTCGGGAGACGCATCCGCACCGCCGGTCGTCCACCTGGACACGGCGACCGGCGCGTTCTCAGATGCCGGAGGGCTCGGCGACGCACTGCAACGAGCATTCGAGGTGAGCGCCGCCACGGCGCGCGCGTCCTCCGATGCTGTGCTGGAGACGAGATGGATGCTCGATGGGTCCGTGGCGGAGATCCGCGAGCACCAGCCGGGGGAGGAGTCGCCGCGTCGCATCACTCTGGAGACCGCGCGCCCGATCGCGCGCCGAGTCGCGGCGGATACCCTGCTCGCCGCAGCTCTCGGGGCCTGCGACGGCGAACTCTCGCTGCGGCAGATCGCCGACGCTCTCGCGACCCTGCTCGACGTCGACGCCGCCGCCGCGCAGGAGGCCCTCGTGACCGGGGTGCGAGAGCTGGTCTGGTTCGGCATGCTCGCTCCGGGCGCGTGAGGCGATGGCTGCCGCGCTTCGGGGCGCGACAGCCTCAGTAGACTGGTCGGGTGATGCGAACGATCGATCTCCGGGGCCGCGCGCTCTCCCGTGATGAACTGCTCAAGCTGGTGCCGCGCGCATCGGTGAGCGCCGAGATCGCGGTCGAGCGAGTCCGCCCGCTCGTCGCCGACGTCGCCGCACGCGGCGAAGCGGCGCTGCGCGACCAGGCGCGCGAATTCGACCGTGTCGACGGACATCTGCTCCGCGTTCCGAGCGAGAGCATCGCCGACGCGCTGCGCAACTGCCCTCCGGCGGTCGAAGCGGCGCTGCGCGAACTGATCGAACGGCTGCGTCTCGGCTCCTCGGCCCAGGTGCCCGAGGAGCAGGTGACCCGGTTCGCAGATGGCGCTGTCATCCGTCAGCGGTGGCAACCGGTCAGCCGCGTCGGCCTCTACGCCCCGGGCGGCAAGGCGGCGTACCCGTCGTCCGTGGTGATGAACGCGATCGCCGCGCAGACCGCCGGGGTGCCGAGCCTTGCGCTCGCCTCGCCCGCTCAGGCGGACAACGCCGGCCTGCCGCATCCTGCGGTGCTGTGGGCTGCCGCCCTCTGCGGAATCGAGGAGGTCTACGCCATCGGCGGGGCCGGGGCCATCGCGGCCTTCGCGCACGGCGTCCCAGCCATCGGCCTCGACGCGGTCGACGTCGTCACCGGGCCGGGAAACGTCTTCGTCGCGGCCGCCAAGCGCGTGGTGACCGGTCTCGTCGGCATCGACGCGGAGGCCGGCACGACTGAGATTCTCGTCATCGCCGACGCCTCAGCCGAAGCCGGCTTCGTCGCAGCCGACCTCATCAGTCAGGCGGAGCACGACGAAGCCGCGGCGTCCGTGCTCGTGACCGACTCCGAGGAGCTCGCGCAACGGGTCGCCGCCGAGATCGCATCGCGCGCCGCGGCGACGCGACACGCAGGCCGGGTCGCCGAAGCGCTCTCCGGGCCGCAGTCAGGCATCGTGCTCGTCGACGATCTTCGCGAGGCCGCTCGCGTGAGCAACGCCTACGGTCCGGAGCATCTCGAGATCCAGACGCGCGACGACGCAGCGGTGCTCGCCGAGATCACCGATGCGGGAGCGATCTTCGTCGGCGGGTACACGCCTGTGAGCCTGGGTGATTACCTCGCGGGATCGAACCACGTGCTCCCCACCGGCGGTACCGCGCGCTTCGCGTCCGGCCTCGGCGCGCACACCTTCCTTCGACCCCAGCAGATCGTCAGCTACGACCGAGCTGCCCTCCGTGACCTGGAGGAGCCACTCCGTGCGCTCGCAGAAGCTGAGGGTCTTCCCGCACATGCCGACGCCGTCAGCGCGCGTTTCGAGACCCGAAAGAAGTCCAGCTGATGCACTGCCCATTCTGCCGCCACCCGGATTCCCGCGTGATCGATTCGCGTACCGCCGATGACGGCCTCTCCATTCGCCGACGTCGGCAGTGCCCCGAATGCGGTCGTCGATTCACGACCACCGAAACCGCCAGCCTGACCGTGATCAAGCGCTCCGGTGTTGTCGAGCCGTTCAGTCGCGAGAAGGTGATGAGCGGCGTGCGCAAGGCGTGCCAGGGGCGCCCCGTCACCGAGGCGGATCTCGCGGTGCTCGCCCAACAGGTCGAGGAGTCCGTGCGCTCGAGCGGTATCGCGCAGTTCGACGCGAACGAGATCGGCCTGGCGATCCTGCCCCACCTGCGCAAACTCGACGAGGTCGCGTATCTGCGCTTCGCCAGTGTCTATCAAGCGTTCGAATCGCTCGCCGACTTCGACGCCGCGATCGAAGAGCTCCGCACCCGCCCGAGCGGATCGGCCGTGCGCGGCCAGCGCTCCGAACCACACGAGGGGGAGTGACCGCGATGCGCTGGTACCCGATTCTCTTCAAGACCGTGCTGAGCCGAATGGACCCCGAGGTAGCCCACCACTGGGCGTTCCGCGTGATCCAGGCAGCGCCGATCGCCGGCGGTCTCATTCGCCGGCTCTGCGGTCCGGACCCCGCGCTGCGCGTGCGCGCACTCGGAACGACATTTCCGAGTCCTTTCGGGATCGCGGCCGGGTTCGATAAGAACGCGACGGCGATCGACGGCCTCGGACTGCTCGGATTCGGGCACGTCGAGGTCGGCACGCTGACGCGACATGCCCAGGACGGAAATCCGAAGCCGCGCATGTTCCGGCTGGTCGGCGATCGTGGCCTCGTGAACCGCATGGGATTCAACAACGGGGGTGCTGCTGCCGCGGTTCCCCGCGTCGAGCGTGCGCGCATGCGACGTCGACGCCCCATCATCGGTGTGAACATCGGAAAGAGCCGGGTCACCGAAGTCGAGGACGCGGTCGCCGACTACGTATGGAGCGCGCAGCGTCTCGCTCCCGTCGCCGACTATCTCGCGATCAACGTGAGTTCTCCGAACACGCCCGGGCTCCGCGGCCTGCAGGAGCTCGATCTGCTCGAACCGCTGCTGAGCGCGGTGCGCGACGCCGCAGGCAGCACCCCGTTGCTCGTGAAGATCGCTCCCGACATGGAGGACGAGCAGATCGACGGCATCGTCGCGCTCGCACGGCGGCTGGGTCTCGACGGCATCATCGCGACGAACACGACGGTGTCGCGAGACGGCCTGCAGGCGTCAGCGGCTGAGATCGATCGGATCGGTGCAGGCGGGCTCTCGGGCGAGCCGCTCCGAGACCGTTCGCTCGAGGTACTGCGCCGCATCCGGGCGGTCGAGCCCGATCCGGGCTTCTGCGTCATCGCCGTCGGAGGCGTCGAGAGCGCCTTCGACGTGCTCGAACGGCTGCGTGCCGGCGCAACCCTGGTGCAGGGGTACACCGCGTTCCTCTATACCGGCCCGATGTGGGCGCGCAGCATCAATCGCGGGTTGGAGCGCGCCGGATTCCGGGGGAGCGGCGCACCCGCCGACACCCACTAGCTGGGGAACGCTCCGCGCTTCACCACGGCCTTCGGAGCGCGGAGCGGGCGGAACTGGAAGGCGCGCATCGCCGCGTACCACCGGAACCCCGGCTGCACGCGATCCTCGCCGAACTTCTCCGACAGCTTGCGCTTGAGACGCATCCCCAGGAAGACCGCGTCGAGCACGGCGAGACCAACGAACGCCCAGATCACGAACAGGCTGATGACCTGCACGGTGCCGGGGATGAAGGTCATGACGAGCACGACGAGCATCATCGGGATCAGCATCTCGCCGACGTTCCAGCGGGCATCGACGTAGTCGCGCACGAACCGGCGCTGCGGCCCGCGATCGCGCGGTCCCAGGAACCGCTCATCGCCCTGCATCATGCCCACGCGGGCGCGCTCGCGCAGCTCTGCCTGCTGACGGCGCTGCTCCTTCATCGCGGCTTTATCGCGCGATCCGACGATCGGACGGGCGTTCGCGGCCTCCGCCTGCTTGCGCGACGGCGTCGGGCGTCCTTTTCCGACGACGGCTTCACTGCCGTCCGTTGCACCCTGCTCGTTCGCAGCGCCCTTCTGAGCCACGCAGATCCTCCCGTTCCGGGCGCTGTGCGCGCCGCCTCTCCCGGCGTTCGCCGAAGACTTCTAGCGTACCGCGACTTGGTCGCCCCGCCGCGCCCGGGCGGTAGACTGGAAGCAGAACGATCACGACGTGAGCAAGGAGTTAGGCATGAGCACCGACACGATCGCACCAGAGGGCGCTTCCATCACCGCAGAGCCTGCGCACGGGGTGCAGCTGAGCGCTGATGCGCGCGACAAGGTTCGCAGCCTGCTCGCCCAGGAGGGGAGGGACGACCTCCGCCTCCGCATCGCGGTGCAGCCCGGCGGCTGCTCCGGATTGATCTACCAGCTCTTCTTCGACGAACGCGAGCTCGAGAATGACGCCGTGGTCGATTTCGACGGCGTCGGAGTCGTCGTCGACATGATGAGCATCCCCTACTTGAACGGGGCGACCATCGACTTCGAGGACACGATCCAGAAGCAGGGATTCACGATCGATAATCCGAACGCGCAGGGGAGCTGCGCCTGCGGCGACAGCTTCAGCTGACCGCGCAGCGGGATGCATCGGTGACCGAAAATGACGACACCCCTCGGTGGTTCGGGGAACCGTCTCGTTCGCGCTAAGCTGTCAGGGAGTCATCAGCTTCGTTCGCATGCGTGCGGCGAAACAACGTTTTCGAAAGGTATGCGGTGCGTTCCAATCGTCGAATGAAATGGGTCGCAGCCCCGGTGGCGCTCTCCGCAGCGCTGGTCCTGGCTGGCTGTACCCCCGAGCAGCAGCGAGGCTTCCTCCCCGCTGGCTCCGAAGGGGCAACGAACCTCACTGATGGAGTGACTGGCCTCTGGGTCACCTCCTGGATCGTCCTGCTCGCGGTTGGTGTGATCACGTGGGGATTGATCATCTGGGCGACCATCGCCTACCGTCGCCGCAAGGGCCAGACGGGGCTTCCCGTTCAGCTTCGGTACAACATGCCGATCGAGACGTTCTTCACCGTCGTGCCCGTGATCCTCGTCATCGGCTTCTTCGCGTTCACCGCGCAGGAGCAGAGCAAGATCGAGGCTCGCTACGACAACCCCGAGAACGTTGTCGAGGTGCTCGGCAAGCGCTGGTCGTGGGACTTCAACTACGTCGACGATGACGTCTTCTTCCAGGGCATCCAGGTGCAGACCGACGGTGACGGCGAGGCCGAGGCGGAAACGATGCCCGTGCTCTACCTCCCCGTCGACAAGACCACGGAGATCCGGCTCGAGACCCGCGACGTCATCCACTCCTTCTGGGTGGTCGAGTTCCTGTACAAGAAGGACATGATCCCCGGCCAGACGAACTACATGAGCTTCACCCCGACCAAGACGGGAACGTTCATGGGCAAGTGCGCCGAGCTGTGCGGCGAGTACCACTCCATGATGCTGTTCCAGGTCAAGGTCGTCGAGCAGGACGAGTACGACGCGTACATCGAGACGCTCCGCGAGGCCGGCAACACCGGTCAGGTGACCGAGGAGTACAACCCGAACCAGGATCACTTCGAAGGTGACCAGGCCAAGGCTCAGAACGAGTAACGAGGGATAGCAAGAAGATGAAGAAGGGCAATGTCATTGTCTCGTGGGTGACGTCCACGGATCACAAGGTGATCGGATACATGTATCTGATCAGCTCCTTCGTATGGTTCCTGGTCGGCGGCCTCATGGCCCTCGTGATCCGTGCGCAGCTGTTCGCCCCCGGGCTCGAGGTCGTGGCCACCAAGGAGCAGTACAACCAGCTGTTCACCATGCACGGCACGATCATGCTGCTCATGTTCGCGACACCGCTGTTCGCAGGGTTCGCCAACGTGATCATGCCGCTGCAGATCGGTGCTCCCGATGTCGCGTTCCCGCGGCTCAACGCTTTCGCCTTCTGGCTGTACACCTTCGGGTCCCTCATCGCCGTCGGCGGATTCCTGACGCCCCAGGGCGCTGCGTCGTTCGGCTGGTTCGCGTACGCTCCGCTCTCCGATATGACGTACTCCCCGGGTGTCGGCGGAAACCTCTGGGTGCTCGGTCTTGCCTTCTCCGGCTTCGGCACGATCATGGGCGGCGTGAACTTCATCACGACGATCATCACGATGCGCGCTCCGGGCATGACGATGTGGCGCATGTCGGTGTTCACCTGGAACACGCTCATCACCTCGATCTTGGTGCTCCTCGTCTTCCCGGTGCTCGCTGCTGCGCTCTTCGGCCTCGCCGCCGACCGCATCTTCGGAGCTCAGATCTACAACGGAGAAGGCGGAGCCATTCTCTGGCAGCACCTCTTCTGGTTCTTCGGGCACCCCGAGGTGTACATCATCGCGCTCCCGTTCTTCGGGATCGTGTCGGAGATCTTCCCGGTGTTCAGCCGCAAACCGATCTTCGGGTACAAGACGCTGATCTACGCGACCATCGCGATCGCGGCTCTGTCGATGACCGTATGGGCGCACCACATGTACGTGACCGGCTCCGTGCTGCTGCCGTTCTTCGCACTGATGACGATGTTGATCGCGGTCCCGACCGGCGTGAAAATCTTCAACTGGCTCGGCACGATGTGGCGCGGCTCGATCACGTTCGAGACTCCGATGCTCTGGTCGCTCGGCTTCCTCGTGACCTTTATCTTCGGCGGCCTCACCGGCGTGATCCTGGCGTCGCCCGCACTCGACTTCCACCTCTCCGACACGTACTTCGTGGTGGCGCACTTCCACTACGTGGTCTTCGGCACGGTCGTCTTCGCGATGTTCGCCGGATTCTACTTCTGGTGGCCGAAGTGGACCGGCAAGATGCTCGACGAGCGTCTCGGCAAGATCCACTTCTGGGTGCTCTTCATCGGCTTCCACACCACGTTCCTGGTGCAGCACTGGCTCGGCGTCATGGCAATGCCCCGCCGCTACTACACCTACCTGCCGTCGGACGGCGTGACGTGGGGCAACCAGCTCTCCACGGTCGGCGCGATGATTCTCGGCGCATCGATGATCCCCTTCCTGTTGAACGTCTACCTCACGGCGCGACGCGCGCCCAAGGTAACCGTCGACGATCCGTGGGGCTACGGTCGGTCGCTCGAGTGGGCGACGTCCTGCCCGCCGCCGCGACACAACTTCACGTCGATCCCGCGCATTCGTTCCGAGTCTCCTGCCTTCGATCTCAACCACCCCGAGATCAGCGGCGTGGAACAACCGGTACGGCAAACCGAGCGCGAGCTCGCTGAAAAGCAGTGAGCTGAGGAGTAACGAGTTATGAAATCCAATATCGTCATCTTCTGGATTTTGACGGTCTACCTGGTCGTTCTGGCCACGGTGTACACCGTGTGGAACATGCTGGCGCACGGCTACCCGGAGTGGGCGGGGTCGACCGCGATCCTCCTGTCGGGTGGGCTGACGGGCTTCATCGCGTCCTATCTGATGCTCGTTCAGCGCAAGCAGGGCGGTGTGCTGGTGGAAGACCGCGACGATTCCGACATCGACGACGGGGGTCCGGAGCTCGGCGAGTTCAGCCCCTGGAGCTGGTGGCCCATCGTGCTGGCGTTCGGAGCCGCAATGGTGATTCTCGGCCTGTGCGTCGGCTTCAACTTCTGGCTCTCCTTCCTGTCGCTGCCGATCGTGCTCGTCGCGGTCGTCGGATGGGTGTACGAGTACTACCGCGGCAACTTCGCCCGCTAAGGACGGTTCGGTGTGAGCATCATCATTCGGCGGGGTCGAAGCGACGACGACACGGCAGTCTTCGGACTCGCGCGCCAGTTCACGACTGGCCGCGAACCGATCGGACGTGACGAGTTCTCGGTCGCCTACGACAACGTGCTGCGGCACCGCGATCAAGAGGCGAACGTGCTCTTCATCGCTGAACTCGACGACACGGTCGTCGGTTACTCGCTGATGACGGTCTCTCGCCTGCTGCATGCACCCGGACTGACCGCGCACCTCCAAGAGATCGTCGTCGACGAGGGCGCGCGAGGCCACGGCGTCGGTGATCGCCTGATGCAGGCGAACGAGCACTATTGCATGGGTCGTGGCGTGCGACAGCTGTCCGCCTCCACCGCCCGTTTCGGCTCGTTCTACAACCATCGTGGTTTTGAAGCGGTGGGCGAGCACTACCGCAAGATTCTCGAACTCGGGTAATCGTGAACCAACGTCGTGCTCGGAGAAAGCCCGGCGAGAACCGCGAACGCCTGATTGAGGCCGGACTCACCGAGTTCGGCCTCTTCGGCTTTCACGGGGCCTCGACCGCTGCCATTGCAGCACGAGCGGGAGTTCCGCAGCCACACGTCTACGCGAACTTTCCCAACAAACATGCGCTCTTCGTCGAGACCTGCGCCGCCGCCGCACACATCGTGCGTACGCACCCAGATGACTCTGCGGCGACCGACCAACTGCAACTGCACGGCAGCGAGCCTCTCACCTCCGGAGACTTTCGCACGAGCGCACAGCGCGCCGTGCTGCAGGCGATCTCTGCTGTAGCCATCCCCGAACTCCGGGACGATCTGCTGTCTCTTCTCGTGCCGCTACGCAATGGGCTCGGCATGGAACGATTCGTGCGCGACTACGGCCTCGCAAGCACTTCCCTCATCGATCATGCGCTGACCCTGCGCTGACCTCCCGGCGCGACCCCATGCATCGGCACGGTCTGCGTCTTGCTCAGATCGGCCGGCGCCCCGTCGTCGGCTCCATGGTCGGCGGCTGACACCCGGGGGGGGGGGTACTCCCGGGATGCCGATGCACGACGACTCGGGTACGCACCGCCCCGACGTGCGCTGAGCGCGACAAGCGCCGACGGAGTCCGCTGAGCGCGGCAAGCGCCGACGGAGTCTACTGAGCGCCGCTGTCGAGGCTTCGCGCCGGTCGGTGAGCGGCAGCCAGCTGAAACAGGCCGGGTGAGCGGCGGGCCGCGCCTGTCTCCCCGGGTGTGCAAGGGGTCTGGGAGGGGTGGAACTGCCCGGTGTCGGTCCGGTGTCGGTGACGCGCGTGCACTGGTCCGAGTGCCAAGCGGCGCACCGCATCGCACTCCGCAACCCACTGCCCGGTGCTGCGAGGAACTCAGGATCTTTGGAAGGTTCGTTGATGACGTCACACTTCGCCGGAGGGGGGGGCTCGCGCCTGAGCGCGCGACGGCCGGTACGACGAACACACCCCGGGTGTCGGACCAGAACTGCGGTCCAACACCCGGGGTGTGTTCAGAGGGGAGCCCTCCGCTGGGTCGTGCGAGGGCTAGTGGCCCTCGTGGTGACCCTGCTCGATCTCACCCTTGCTCGGCGGAACGATGCGGTCCTCGAAGAACCAGCGGCTGAACCCTGCACGGAGTCGCTTCGAGAACGGGATGCGGCCGTCGTCGTTCGGGCGGAGCATCATCGGTGCGTAGTCGTGGTAGCTGACGAGCTGCCACGACTCGTACTCGTCGAGCGGCTTGTGTACCTCGACGAACTCGCCGCCGGGCATGCGCACGATGCGACCGGACTCGTACCCGTGCAATGCGATCGAGCGGTCCTTCTTCTGGAGCGCGATGCATGTGCGCTTCGTCACCTGGTAGGCGATGATCGGCCCGAGGATCAGCAGCGCCTGGAGGCCGTGGATCACGCCTTCCATCGACAGCTGGAAGTGGGTCGCCATGAGGTCGGAGCTGGCTCCTGCCCACATCACCGCGTAGAACGTCACGCCGGCAGCGCCGATGGCGGTGCGGGTCGGTGCGTTGCGGGGACGGTCGAGGATGTGGTGCTCGCGCTTGTCGCCCGTCACCCAGGCCTCGATGAAGGGGTACACCATGACGAGAACGATGAAGATCCCGATGATGCCGAGGGGGAGGAGCATGTTCCAAGACCAGGTGTACCCGAACCACTCGGTCTCGAGCCCCGGCGGAATCAGACGGAGCATGCCGTCCGCGAATCCGATGTACCAGTCGGGCTGGGTACCGGCCGACACCGGGGATGGGTCGTACGGACCGTAGTTCCAGATCGGGTTGATGCCTACCAAGGAGGCGATCAGCACGATCACACCGAACACGATGAAGAAGAAGCCGCCGGCCTTCGCCGCGTACACGGGGAGGACCGGGAAGCCGACGACGTTCTGCTGCGTCTTGCCCGGGCCAGGGTACTGCGTGTGCTTGTGGATGACCACGAACGCGAGGTGCAGAGCGATGAAGAGGATCACCAACGCCGGCAGCACCATGATGTGGAGCATGTACAGGCGTCCGACGATCGCAGTGCCCGGGAACTCTCCACCGAAGAAGAAGAAGGAGAGGTACGTTCCGATGACGGGGATCGCCTTGATGATGCCGTCGATGATGCGGAGGCCGTTGCCCGAGAGCACATCGTCGGGGAGCGAGTATCCGGTGAAGCCCTCAGCCATGGCGAGGATGAACAGCACGAAGCCGATCACCCAGTTGAGCTCGCGCGGCTTGCGGAATGCGCCCGTGAAGAAGATGCGGAGCATGTGCAGGCCGATGGAGGCTACGAAGAGCAGCGCCGCCCAGTGGTGCACGTGGCGCATGAGCAGCCCGCCGCGCACCGAGAAGGAGATGTCGAGGGTCGAGGCCATGGCCACCGACATCTCGACGCCCTTCATCGGAACGTAGGGGCCCGTGTAATGGGTCTCCACCATTGACGCCTGGAAGAAGAGCGTCAGGAAGGTTCCGGAGAGGAGGATGACGACGAAGCTGTAGAGCGCGACTTCACCGAGAAGGAAGGACCAGTGGTCGGGGAAGACCTTGCGGCCGAACTCCTTGACGGCGACGCCGATCTTGGTGCGCTCGTCGATGTAGTTCGCGGCGGCGGCCGTGAAGCGGCTCGATCCGTTCTGAGCCTGCTGGCTCGACGCGGGGGATTCGGTGACGGTGCTGCTCACTTGAGGCGCTCCCAAAAGCTCGGGCCGACGGGTTCATGGAAATCACTCTGAGCGACGAGGTATCCCTCGTCGTCGACAGTGATCGGCAGCTGCGGCAACGGACGCTTCGCCGGTCCGAAGATCACCTTCGCGTGCTCCGAGACATCGAACTGCGACTGGTGGCAGGGGCACAGGAGATGGTGGGTGTGCTGCTCGTAGAGCGCGACGGGGCAGCCGACGTGCGTGCAGACCTTTGAGTACGCGACGATGCCGTCGTACGACCAGTCCTTGCGCTCCGGAAGTTCGCGGAGATCTTCCTGGTTCAAGCGCATGAGCAGCACGATGGCCTTCGCCTTGGCGTCGAGCAGGTGGACGCTGCCACCGCGCTCATCGAGGGTCATCTTCTCGAAATCCTCGTGATTCAACGTCTCGGGGATCACGTGGAATGCCGAGCCGATGGTCACTTCGCTGGCCTTGATGGGGACGCCGGAAGGATCGCGTGCGAGTCGCACGCCCTCGGCCCACATCGTGTGGTGCGCGAGTTCGACGGGATCGCGATCCTGCGGTCCGAGACCGCGCAGGAGCGTGATGCCGGGCAGCGGGAATGCGATGAGCGCTCCGATGAGGCTGTTGCGCACGAGCGAGCGCCGGGAGAAGCCCGACTCCTCATCAGCGAGCTTGAAGACCTCGGCCGAGCCCTCGCGGGTCGGCGCGTCGCTCGGGGTCGGGTGGCGGTAATCGATGGACTCGTGGTCCGCCATGATCGCCTTGCCCCAGTGCACTGCGCCGATGCCGACGGCGAGCAGGGCGAGAGCCATGCCGAGGCCGACGAACATCGTGTGCAGGCGGATCGCCATCAGTTCGCCCGTTTCGATCGGGAAGAACATGTAGGCGAGCACGGCGCCGAGGCTGCCCGCGATCGACAGGTAGAAGAGGCTGTACACCGTGCGTTCAGCGCGCTTCTCCTTCTTCGGATCGAGATCCGTAACACGCTTGCGGTGCGGGGGAAGGCCCGGATTCTGCACGGCGTCGGACGGGATGACCGCGGTACCTGCGGCTGCCTCGGCCGAGCCGTGGCCGGCGGCAACGACAACGGCGTGCTCGCCGCCGTTGTTCTTCGCTTCCTCTGCCATGTTGCTCCTTGACTCCTGACTCATGAAAACTGTGACGCGTTGTCGACTAGTTCGACTTCGCGGTGACCCAGACCGTGAGGCCGATGACGGCTCCCAGGCCGATCACCCAGATGAACAGACCTTCGGCGACGGGGCCGATCGATCCGAGGGTGAGGCCGCCGACCGCCGGCTGATTCTCGATGTACTTCAAGTACGAGATGATGTCGGCCTTCTCCTGCGGGGTGATGTTCGCGTCGTTGAACACCGGCATGTTCTGCGGTCCGGTGATCATGGCTTCGTAGATGTGCGTCGGAGCGACACCGGTCAGCTTCGGAGCGAATTTGCCCTCGGTGAGCGCGCCGCCGGCAGCTGCCACGTTGTGGCACATCGCGCAGTTGATGCGGAAGAGCTCAGCGCCGTTGGCTACTCCCTCGTCGTCGCTGTCCGCCTGCAGGTAGCGCGTCTCGGGAAGCCCGGGTCCGGGAGCGAGCGAGGCGACGTACGCCGCCATCTGCAGCGTCTGCTCCTCGGTGAACTGCTGGGGCTTCACCATGCCCTGCGGCCCCTGGAAGGCGAGGGGCATGCGTCCCGTGCCGACCTGGAAGTTGACGGACGCTGCTCCCACACCGATGAGTGTGGGGCCATCGGGAGTGCCCTCTGCGGCTGCTCCGTGGCACGTGGCGCAGTTGGCGCCGAACAGCTTCTCGCCCGCTTCGATCGTCGCGGGGGAGGTGAGGTCGACCTCTGCCGTGGCGGAGGTCTGGCTGAAACCGGCGTACGCTGCGCCGGTCACGAGCAAGCCGACGGCGACGAGTGCGGCCGTCGCGAGCGGGTGCCTGCGGCCGGACTTGCGAAGATTCTTCTTGGCGCGAGCCATGATGTCGATTGCTCCTGACCCTATTTGAGGACGTAGATGACGATGAAGAGGATGATCCACACGATGTCGACGAAGTGCCAGTAGTAGGACACGACGACTGCGGTGGTCTCTTCTTTATGCGTGAAGTTCTTGACGGCGTAGATGCGACCGATGACCAGCAGGAAGGCGACGAGGCCCAGGGACACGTGAATGCCGTGGAAACCGGTGGTCATGTAGAACGCCGAGCCATAGGGATCGGAGGCCAGGGTGATGCCCTCCGACACGAAGGTCGCGTACTCGTACGCCTGGCCGGCGACGAAGATGGCTCCCATGAAGAACGTCAGGTAGAACCACTCGACGGTTCCCCACTTCTTCATGCTGGCGCCGGTGGCGCGCGGCTGCATGCGCTCGGCCGCGAAGACACCCGCCTGTGCGGTGAATGACGATGCGACCAGAATGAGCGTATTGATCAGCGCGAACGTGAAGTTGTGCTTCTCGGTCTGCTCGGCCCACAATTCGGGGTTCATCGCCCGCAGCGTGAAGTAAATCGCGAAGAGGCCCGCGAAGAACATGACCTCGCTGCCGAGCCACACGATCGTGCCGACGGCGACGAGATTCGGTCGCTTCACCGCAGGCACGGCTGACTTGGTATTCATAGTGGTCGTTGTCACCCTTCCATTATGGCTGAAAGTCAGGTGTGGATTTTCACCCGGGCACGGCGAGCCGAACTTTCTGCATCGTTCACCGGTAGCCTACCGTCTCCGGTGGCCGACGGATCGCACCGCGAAGCCCTCATTCATCGGATGAAGTGGCGTGATCTCGCGGGTTTCCAGCCGTCGATAGAATCGACGCATGATCGACGAACGGACTTGGCCGACCGTACTCACCACCCTTCTCGAAGGGGATGATCTCAGCGTCTCGCAAGCCGAATGGGCGATGTCCCGGTTCATGACGGGAGACGCGAGCGGCGCGCAGATCGGTGCGTTCCTCGTGGCGCTGCGATCGAAGGGCGTCACCGTCGATGAGGTCATCGGGTTCCGCGACGCGATTCTCGCGGAAGCGCTCCCGCTGGATCTGCCCGCCATGTCACTGGACATCGTCGGCACAGGCGGAGATCGCTTCGGTACGGTGAACATCTCGACGATGGCATCGATCACCGCCGCCGCGGCCGGTGCGCCGGTGGTGAAGCACGGCAACAAGGCGGCGAGCAGCCTCTCCGGCTCCTCGGATGTGTTGAGCGCGCTCGGCATCGATCTGGCTCTCGACGGGCCGCAGCTCTCGCGCGCCTTCGAGGCGTCAGGGATCGCGTTCGTGCACGCGGCGAGGTTCCTCCCGGGGTTCCGCCATGTCGGAGCAGCCCGTAAGGAACTCGGGATCCCGACGGTCTTCAACTTCCTCGGCCCGCTCTGCAATCCGGTGAGGCCAGAAGCATCGGCGGTCGGCGTGGCCGACATCGACCGCATCCCGATCTTCGTCGGCGTCTTCCGACTGCGAGGTGCTTCAGCGCTCGTGTTCCGGGGCGATGACGGGCTCGACGAACTGACGACGACGGGCCACTCGCGACTCTGGGAGGTGAGCCGGGGCGGGCTGACCGAGCATGACATCGATCCACGTGATCTCGGGCTCCCGCGCGCTCAGATCAGCGACCTCGTCGGGGGCTCGCCCGATGAGAACGCCGAGGTGGTCCGCCGCGTCCTCGCCGGCGAGTCCGGGCCGATTCGAGACATCGTGCTGCTCAATGCGGCGGCGGGTCTCGTCGCGTTCGATCTCGCGCAGCGCCCCGAGACGGCGGAACGCGCGCTGCTCGAGCGCTTGGGCGAGAAGCTCGTCGTAGCCGCAGAGGCGATCGACTCGGGGAAAGCGGCTGCGAAACTCGACGATTGGGCTCGCGCCACGTCGTCAGCCTCTGGCGCCTGATACAGGCGTGCACGGGGGAGCGCTGCGCGGGAGTGCCCGTCTAACTCGAGGGTGGCTCTTCCCGATCCGGCGTTCGGGCGGGAACCGGTGACGCATCGCGGTCGGTGCGGTAGTACTTCGCGAGGAACGGCATCGGATCCACCGGCGCATCCTCGACGCGCAGCGCGAGGTGGAGATGAGCTCCGAACGAGATACCCGTGGAACCGACCCGCCCTGCGGGCTCGCCCATCTCGATTCGATCGCCGACCTTCCAGGAGTGGGAGCCGGACTGCATGTGGCAGTAGCGGCTCGTCACGTCCTTTCCGTCGATCTCGTGATCGATCGTGAGCGCGAAACCGCATCCGTCCGTGGCGTCGCCGGCTTCCGAGACGACTCCATCGGCGATCGCGAGGATCTCCGTGCCCGCGCCAGCCGCGAAATCCTGTGCGTCGTGGAACTGCTCGACCGGCGCCGTGCGATATCCGAACGGGTCGGTGAGCGCCACGGGGGTCGCGAACGGATAGTTCACGACGGAGCGCGCCCGGAACGAGTAGCCGATCGAAGAGGGCGCGTCGGTGTCGACGACATCGATCTCTGCGAGCGACGACGGCAGGTCGTCGACGGACACCTCTGAGAACAGTCGCTGCTGCACAGCCGCAGCGTCGGCAGTTCCCGACTCCTGCATCAGCGGCAGCGCGAACGTGGCGACCAGCCCGCACACGCTGACCGCTGCCGCACCGCGGGAGAGACGGGTGCGTCGAGCTCGCGAAGCGGCCGGGGCGTTCGGCATCTCAGCGTCCGGCACATGCTCGCGCCGTGGACTGGTCACGTATTCAGGTTCGGCGGACTCTGCCGAAGCAGTGCCGTTCGAGCTGTCTAGCGGAGGTGCGGAGGTCGTCATGCAAACTTTCATCTGGGGGAGCGAGTGGATCCGCTCGGGCATAGGGGCCAGGGTACCGGCTCGCGTCCGTGGGCGCCACCGAGGGCCGCGGGCGGCATGACGCATGCCGCCCGCGATCCTCACTCGGTGCCGAGCTGCTGACGACGGCGCGCGACGAGGATGCCGCCCGCAGCGAGCAGCGCTGCCGCGAGTGCGACGAGCCCGGCGATTCCGGCCCCCGTGACGGGCAATGATCCGTCTCCCGGTTCACCGGCGCCGCCCGACGCGGCGTCCGCATCGCTTGCCGCCTCCGCCTGCGTTCCCGCGGCGGCGCCCGACGCATCGCCCGCGGCGTCGGATGCCGAAGCGTCTGCGTCCCCGGAGCTCGCGCCCCCAGCATCGGCGCCGTCGGCGGCGCTCGATCCGGCGGCATCGGATCCGGATCCTGCTCCGCCAGCTGCGGCAGCGGCATCCGGATCCGCGTCCGCTGCGAGCACCGCATCCGAGGTCACCAACGAGACGAAGGGGGAGGTTCCCGTTCCGTGCGCGAATACCCATGCCGTCACAGATTCGCCCACGAGCTCATCGGTCAGGTCAAGGCTGGTGCTGGTGCTCTCGAGCGCCCTCTCCCCGGCGCTCCAACGATGGGAGACGGACTCGGGATCCGGATCGAATGCGGGATCGACAACGGTCAGCGTTTCACCCGAGCGCGCTTCTCCTGAGATGGTCGGTTGGTCCGCAGCGAACTCCCCTTCCGGCGCGGTGCCCAGGGGGATCGAGCCGAAATCGACGGAGGCGCCTGCGAAGACCAGCGCATCCTGCGGCGCCGGTGCGGCAGCCTCTCCTCGCGCGGCGACCCACGGCACATAGCCTCCGGCCGGGACCCGGGGAATCGTGATCTCGCCCTCCTCGTCGGCGTATTCGCGCTGCGACTCGCTCGGGGCGCCGTTCACATCGATGCCTCGCACGTGCGCGGCGGCATCATCGAGATCGATGAGCGTCTCTCCGCCCTCGGTGATCGAAAGAGTGATCTCGCCGCCCCACCGCTCGAGGTCGTGCTCCGCGAACGGTGCCGCATCGCTCACCCCATCGGTGATCTCGAACGCGGGCCGATCGTCCGCGTACGAGGAGTTTCCGCCGAGTGACTCCCCGAGCGCGAAACGGGCGTTCGAGACGGACGTATCGTACTGCAGCGTGTAGGCGCCATCCGGCAGGAAATCGAGCGCCCAGGACCCGTCGGAGCCCGTCTCGGTCGCCTGCTCGAAGACGTAGGACTGCTGATCCCCATCCCATCGGTAGGCAGAGACCTCCACGCGGCCGACGGGGGCGTCGTCTTCGGTCACGCTTCCGGTGATGGTGGCATCGATGGCGGCTGCGCTCGTCGCGCTCAACGGTGCTGCGATCAGCACTGCAGCGAGGAGGGCGGCCGGCATTCCACGGCGAAGGGCGGGGCGAGAGGTCATGCTGTTCTTTCTGGTCGTGACGGTTGTCGTGCGCATGTTCAGGCCACCCGCGCCTTCCCGAATGCCGTGACCGTTACCGGCCCCATGAGCCCGTAGGCCTGCGACGGGACGACGCCGTAGACAGCCGGATTGACGACCCTGAGACGGTTGATCAGCGGGGACGCGACCTCGACGCGCAGCGTGTTGCGGCCGGTGCGCACGTAGTCGGAGATGTCGAGTTCCGTATCACTCAGATCCACATGGTCGACCGGCACGCTGTTCACCCACACGCGGAAGGTGTCGAGTACCTGCCCCAGGGAGAGGCGGACACCGCCCGAGCCGGGCCGCCACGACGCGTCGAGTGCGAAGGTGGTGCGATAGTCCCCGATTCCGGCGACGTCGGCGTACCCCAATTGCGTCCAAGCACCGAGCGCACCGCTCTCCACGCGGTGCGAGACGTGGTCGGTGGCGACGCCGTCCGCAGCGGGCTGCCAGTCGTCGAGCGTGAGCGACCACTCGGCGAGCTCGATGGGGTCCGGGAGGGCGGGCACGAGCGTCTGCTTCTGCCGGCCGTCGGCGAAGCGCACCGAATGAGGGCCCGCCTGCGAGGCGTGGAGGTACACCGCTCCGTCAGCGCGCACGGACACATCGTCTCCACTCGTCTCGATGACGACCGCGCGGGGCGTCGTCGCTCCGGCCCAGCCCTGCGGCGCGAGCACGACGACGGTCGACTGCGCCGGTTGCAAACGCAGATGCACGGTGATGGCCGCACCGTCTCGCGTGTACTTCGCGAGCGGCCGGATCGCTCCCGTCCACGCGTCGAGTTCGTAGGGCACGTGCGAAACCGAGGTGGCGAGTACGGTGACATCCTGCTCGACGTACGCGAGCTTATCCTTGCCCGGATTGTGCTTGGCGTTGACGAAGTAGAAGTAGTCGACGCCGTCGGAAACCCGGTGCACGTGCTTCACGCTCGAGCTGGCATGGCTGACGGTTCGGGTCACACCCAGCGCGGCCAGGGCCAGCGGAATGTCGTCGTTGCCCGCGGCATCGGCCACATTCGGGAGTGCGCGCATCTGGGCGATGATGTCGACGACTCGCTGATTCGTGGCGGCGTCGCGGAACCCGGTCGACGCAGGTGCGCTCCAATTGCCGAAGAAGACGATGGGGAAGCCCGACTGAGCCAGGGCGAGCAACGCCTCACCGGCGCGCGCGGACATCGTCGCCTCGTTGCCGCGGAACCGGTCGATGTCGAGGATGAATGCGCGGTAGTTGCCGCCGTCCGGCGCGAAGCGACCGCCCTGGAGCACCGAGAGTTCTTGGAAGAGTCCTGATTCGTTCAGGAATCCGTGCGACCACCCGATCGGGATGCCCGCAGCCGTCGCCCACGGCGCACCGATGCCCGTCTGCGCCCAGCCCTTCTGCCGGAAGAACGCGATGTCGTACACGGGGCGTCCCTGCTGGAGTACCCACTGCGTGCGCGAGATGGCTGCCGCGACCCGGTCGAGGTGCTTCCACACGGGCATGCGCGGACCCCATGCCTCGGAGTAGCCGACGCCGCCGTTGTAGGGGGAGAAGGCGGCGAACCCTGGCCATGCGGCGCCCGGTGCGGCCGCGTACGCGTATCCGTGCAGCACCGTCTGATTCACTCCGCCGCAGAAGGTCTCGGCGAGCGTGTAGAGCACTTCGTTGCGCCACGTCGTGAGATACGCCTTGTTGAGGTAGGCCGACGATTCACAACTGAGCAGCTTGCGCCCAGCGATGTCTCGCCCGCTTGCGAGCACGCGGTAGTCGTCGACGTTCTTCGCACCGAGGGACTCCGTCTCCGGGATGTCGACGATGCCGGCCTGCTCGATGGAATCCTGCTCGAGGCCGTATGCCTGCACGCGGTATTCGAGTCCGTACGAGTGCGCCCAATCCCGCAGCGGAATGAGGTGGTACTCGGAGTACAGCTCGCTCATGACCTGGTTGAAATCGTCTCGGACGCGAGTGGTGACGACGTCGTCGAAGTCGTAGAGGTACTTCTCCTTCGTCTCGACGAGTGCGGGCAGGAACGGGAAGACGTCGTAGCTCATGCGCTTCTGGAACTCTTCGCGAGCCTTCGGCGTCCAGATGGTGGCGTGCGTCTCGATCTCGAGCGAATCCTCGAAGAAGCTGCCGCCGACGGACCCGAGCAGTCCTTTGATGCGGTCAGTGAGGAGGTTCGTCTCCCAGTAGTCGATGAGCGTCTGCGCGCCTGTCGCGCTGAAATGATCGACCACGTACGACGTGGGGTTCGTGTGGTCGCCACCCTCCGGGCGCTGACCGCTCCCGCGTTCCCAATACGCGAGGAGCACCCAGGAGCCGCCCGTGGCGGGCGCCGTCCACTCGAGGCGTTCGTTCGCGACGTCGCCCGTCAGGTCGACGAGGCTGCTGCGCTTCAGCACGGTCGTCTTCCCGACGCTGACGATCTCGAGCGCGTGCACGCCGATGAGCGCGCGCTCGGTCACCCCTGGCTCCGGGGGAGTGATGGGCTCGGGGAGCGGCCCCGAGAACGCGCTGCCCGGGGCGAGCGTCGTCGATCCGTGCGCGATCTCCTTGATCGCGGCCTCGGACTGGGGCGTGATGTTCGGCGTCGCCGCGGGCCATGACGGCCCGAGGGTGATATCGATCTCGATGCCCTCTTCCTCCGCGGTGGCGAGGGCGGTCTCGACTGCGGCGATCCAGTGCTCACCGCCCCATCCGAAGTTGTCGATGTCGAGCCCGCCCTTGACGCTGTGGTGGACGTCGGAGATCTCGAGGCCGCCGAAGCCGGATCGCGCTGCGGTGCGCACCTCTGCCGCGATCTGCTCGAGGTCCACCTGACCGTTGGGCCACCACCAGCGGAACCGCGGAGCCGTGGCCATCGTCGGGTTCGTGAAGCCGTCGAGCGTCGCGGCGCCGGTGCCGGTCTCAGCGCCAGCGACGGCGCGGGCAGCGGCGGGGTGGGACGCCGAGAGGGCGGCCACCCCCGCGGCGGTCACCGCCGAGTAGCGGATGAGTTGTCGGCGAGTCAGACCAGATGGCCGGCGGTCGACGTGGTGTGGCATGCGATTGCGCTCCTTTGCGACAACGGCGCCGCAGCTTTCGCACACTCGCCGTCGAGTTGAATCGTTTCAAAACCGTGCAGCAAAAGCCTACTGACCGTTCATCGGCAATGTCAACGTTGCCGAGACGCAACACAACGTGCTATTCGCGGCCGATCCGTGCATCGAGCATGACGCTCGCGAGTCCGTGCGATGCCGACGCGGTTGCATGCCGCGCGTCGGCATCGCACGGACTCAGCGGTCGGTCTCTCGCTCCGTCTCTCGCTCGGCATCCTCGATCGCGGGAGCGACCCCGGGGGAGGAGCCGAGGGAGGAGCCGGGGGTGGGCTCCGCTTCGGGTGCGGCGATGGTGTCGATCGGCCCCGTCGTCGCGTCGACGTACCAGTCGGTGAGCGCGGGATCCTCGCTGTCGAAGCCCGCGCCGGCGCCTTGGTGGGCGGGCACGCTGTTCGTACCGAAGACGAAGTCATCGCCGAACTCGTCGATGCCGCGCCTCACGCCCTGCGCGATCGCAGCACGAGCATACGCGCGACGGATGATGTACGGATCGGTCCGCAGGTCCTTCGCCCAGGCGATCATGATCCCGATCACGATGAAAGCGAACGGCAGCGCTGACACCACCATCAGCGACTGGAGGCCGGCGAGCGTGTCTCGCCCACCCGCAAGGAGGAGAGCGACGGCGATGAGGCTGAGGAGGAGACCCCAGACGATCGTCACCCATTTCGCCGGCTCCGGTCGTCCCATCTGCGACATCGAGGCCATCACGATGGATGCGGAGTCGGCAGCCGTCACGAAGAAGACGAGCACAGCGATCATCGCGACCACGGAGGCGATCATGCCGAACGGCAGCTCGTTCAGCATGTCGAAGAGCACTGACTCGCCGGAGCCTCCGGTGTCGAGCTGAGCGCCCTGGAGCGTCTGGAAAATGGCCGTACCGCCGTAGATCACGAACCAGGTGATGACGATCGCCGAGGGCACGAGGACCACGGTCGTCACGAACTCTCGCAAGGTGCGGCCGCGGGAGATCTTCGCGATGAACATGCCGACGAAGGGCGTCCATGAGACCCACCAGGCCCAGTAGTACGTCGTCCAGGTCGACAGGAACTGCGTCGCATCCTCTCCCTGATTGGGGTTGCGCGCGAGCATGATCATCGCCTGCTGGAAGAACTCGATGATGGACGACGGCAGGAAGTTGAGCAGGTAGACCGTCGGCCCGACGATGAAGACGAAGAGGGCGAGCAGGCCGGTGAGGAACATGTTGATGTTCGAAAGGCGCCGGATGCCCTTCTTGACTCCGGCGACCGCCGAAGCGATGAAGCAGGCCGTCAGGATCGCGATCGAACCCACGATGAAGGCGTTGCCCATGGGGCCGAGCCCGGTCACGATGCGGAAACCGCTCTCGATCTGCAGGGCGCCGATTCCGAGCGAAACCGCGGTGCCGAACAGGGTCACGATGATCGCGAAGATATCGATGATCCGGCCCAGAATGCGGTTGCTGCTTCCGGGGAACACCGGCTCGAAGAGGGCGGAGATGAGTGGCGCGCGGCCGCGACGGTACGCACTGTAGGCGATCGCGCCCCCGACCAGTGCGTAGAAGGACCACGCGATCGGACCCCAGTGGAGGATGGTCTGCGCGAGTGCCGGAAGAGCTGCGTCCCCGCTGCCGGGCTCGACCTCGAGACCCGGTGCCGGATCGAGGAAGTAGGTCAGGGGTTCGAGCGGGCCGTAGAAGAGCAGGCCGATCCCGAGCCCAGCTGCGAAGAGCATCGAGATCCACGACAGGGTCGAGAACTCCGGTTCCTCGTCATCCGAACCGAGGCGGATGCCGCCGGTGCGGCCGTAGCCAACGACGAGCATGAAGCAGACCACCGCGATGGCGAGGGAACCGAACAGCCAGCTGAAGTTCTCGGTGACCCAGGTGAGCGAGTTCCCGCCGACGACGGCGATGGTGTCCGGCGCGATGAAGGCCCAGACGATCACTGCGAGCGTGCAGGCGACGGCGACACCGAGGACCACCCAGTTCGTGGCGAAGCGGACTCCGGTCTGCTCGACCCCGATGCCCGGGATGAGGCCGGGGTGGGGGACCGGAGGCGGGGTGACCAGTGTGATCTTGCGCGTGCGCTTGCCTGGCTCGTGCCGGTCACTCATATGAAATATCGCTTTCGTCGGTAGGCGCGAGTTGCGCGCGTGCCGCTTCGATGAAGCGGCGGATCAGTTCTGGGTGCTTCTGGCCAGGGGAGCGCTCGACGCCGCTGGAGACGTCGACGCCGCCGGGTCGAGCGGTGGAGATCGCTGCTGCGACATTCTCGGGGGAGAGGCCACCGGCCAGCAGCCAGTCCGGGCCGATACGGCGCGTGAGTTCGCTGTCGCTCCCGAGCGGAGAGAGATCCCACGTGTCGCCCGAACCGGGGATCGCGCCGTCGAGGAGGAGTCGTTCCTCATTCAGCTCCCCGGCGTACAACTGCGGAGCTTCGGTCAGCGACGTCGCGCGCCACACTCGAGGGAGCAGCGCCTGCGCGCTCGCCACGTCATCCGCGGTATACGACCCGTGCAGCTGCAAGACATCGAATCCGAGATCGAGTGCCAGCCGTGCCGCTTCCGCAGCGGGGATCGAGTTCACGACGAGGACGGTGTCGACGTCCGGCCGAGCGCTCCGTGCAGCGCTGATCACGGCCCGCGCGTCATCCGCCGATGCGTGGCGGGGGCTGCGCGGGCTCATGACGACGCCGATGGCATCGGCGCCGAGCTCGACTGCAAGCGCTGCGTGCGCGGGCTCGCGAAGCCCGCAGATCTTGACGTACATACCCATCCCTCGTTTCGGCGACTCTCCAGGGTACCCAATGGGCCGCGAGGTCGGCATCACGGGGCGCCGGTCGCGGGAGTCGAGCGGATGAACACCCGGCTCGCCGAGCCCACGCGTCGACGTATGTTCGTTACGCTCAAGGGGTGTCTTGGCGTGCGCAGAGCCGGTCTCGGGTGCTTGAGGTGTTCGCCGTGTTCTTGCGACTCGGGTGCACCTCGTTCGGCGGCCCGATCGCCCACCTCGGGTATTTTCGCGAGGAGTTCGTCGTACGTCGACGCTGGATGAGCGACGCGGAGTACGCGCAACTCGTCGCGCTGTGCCAGTTCCTCCCCGGCCCGGCGTCGAGCCAGGTCGGCTTCGGGCTCGGACTGCGTCGGGCGGGCCTCCCCGGTGCCATCGGGGCGTGGATCGCGTTCACTCTTCCGTCGGTGGCCGTCATGATCGCCCTCGCACTGGGCGCGGCTTCTCTGACGGGGCCAGTCGCCGACGGCGTGCTGCACGGTGTGCTCGCGGTCGCTGTCGCCGTCGTCGCGCACGCCGTGCACGGCATGGCACGATCCCTCGCGCCGGACCTGCCGCGCGCCGGGATCGCCGCGCTCGCAGGAATCGTCGCATTGCTCGTCGGTGGCGTCTGGGGGCAGCTCGCTGTACTGTGCGGTGGCGCCGCCGCCGGAGTCCTCCTGCTGAGGCGATCTGCGGAGGTCGAAACGGACGTGGGTGCGCAGGGAAGCGGGTGGGCGATGGGCATCTCGCAACGGAGCGGAGCCGTCGCCTTGGCGATCGGTGGCGCACTCCTCGTGGCTCTCCCGATCATCGCGGGCGCGGTGCAGCACACCGCCCTGTCGGTCACCGACGCCGCGTACCGCGCCGGAGCGACCGTATTCGGGGGAGGCCACGTCGTGCTGGCGACCCTTCAAGCGGAGCCGGCGCTCGCTCGGGGAATCGACCAGGATCAGCTGCTCTTCGGATACGGCGCCGCGCAGGCTATGCCCGGACCTCTGTTCAGCATCGCCGCGTACGTCGGCGCGCTCGCTGACGGGGCGGGGAGTGTCTCAGAGCGTGTGGGCCTCGCAGTGCTTGCGATCGTGGCGATCTTCACCCCGGGGTTCTTGCTGCTCCTCGGCGTGCTGCCCTTCTGGGCGCGGCTCCAGCGAATCCCGAGAATCGCCGCGGCGGTGCGGGGGATCAACGCTGCCGTGGTCGGCGTGCTCGCTGCGGCCTTCATCGATCCCGTGCTGACTCACGGTGTGACGGACGTCGCTGCACTCGCGCTGGCGCTCGCCGCGCTCGTCGCCCTGTACCTGCGCGTGCCGCCGTGGATCGTCGTCGTGACGGGCGCGGTCTGCGGCGCCGCGTCGTCTCTGCTGTAGTGCACTGGCAGTCTGCGCGGTGCGTTCAACGGGTATTAGACCGTTGGGGCTGGAACAGGTGAGAATCGGCGAGCTGCATGCCGAAGACAATGCGCACAACGCTGCTGTCGCTGAAGTCTTCAGCGATTCGCTGCATGCCGATCTTCTCGGCAACCCGCGCTGAAGCGCGATTGTCAGGGTGGACGATCGCGACGAGCTCGTCTGCGCTCAAGCGCGTTCGTGCGAAATCGCGGCACGATGTTGCGGCCTCAGTGGCGAGGCCGAGACCGTGCCAATCCGGAATGAGGTGATACCCGACCTCGAGCATCTGCGTGCCGTTCACAGATTGCCAGGTCAGTCCACAGTCGCCGACGAACTCACCATTCGTCGCCTCAATGATCCAGAGGCCGTACCCGTGTGTGGCGTAGTTCTTCTGATTCCACTCAATCCACTCGGCGGCCTCGGCCCGCGTCTTCGGCGATGGATAGAACTCCATGACGACCGGATCGCCGAGCATTGCCGCCATTGCGTCCAAATCTTCAGGCGACATCTCTCTGAAACGTAGACGATCGGTGTTGAGCGGAAGCATGGCGAACAGTTTAGTCAGCGTGGCGATAAGGCTTTACATAGCGCTGCCCTTCGATCGAGCTGACATAATATAGATTATCATGCATGCTGGGCGGAGTGCGAGCGAGACCTGATCCACGCTGACGGCTGCGCGTTCTGAGCGAACATTACGCGCAACGATCGCACATGCGCCGTTGCGCGTTCGCTCCCTGGAAGCTGCCCGTCGAAAACCTGAGGCACTGAATCTCTGGGCTCGAATCGTCGCAGCATGCGACGATTCTGGAACTCATCGTCGTCGATGAGCTCGGGCATTCCATTGCTGACATAACTCCGATCGAAGCACGTGCGGAGCCACGCGCGCACGATTCCCGATGCGCGCTTCACACGCCTACGCCCGGCGTGAGCCGAGCAGCAGCATGGTGCGTGCAGCGAGGGCCGCCGCTCCGACGCCGCCGAACTCCCCCGCGCTGAGCATCAGGGCGGAGTTCTCCGTCGCGACGGCTACACCGACGAGCACGACGGCAGCGCCCACGGTCACCCACCCGGCGATTGCGAGACCGACCGATGCACTGCCGCCGAGTACGGTCTCCCCGCGCGACGTCGGCGGTCGAATCAGCGACGCAGCGGCGAACGCGACGACGGCCAACGCGATTCCCCCGTACACGTCGCTCGGACGGTGCCATCCGTATGCGAGCAGCTGCCACCCGACAGCTGCGATGAGGGCAGCGCCTCCGAGCGCGACGAACGCGCGCACGCGGCTCGGCACCGCCCAGATGAGCGCCGCGGTGATGGCAGCGAAGACCGTCATATGGCCGCTCGGAAACGTGTTCGCCGCGTCGAGCTCGAAGAGCTCGGGGCGGGTCAGGAGCCGCAGCTTCAGCAGCTGAGCGGCGAGGATCGACAGCGCCGGGATGACAGTCACGACGAGCGCTCGTCTGAAGCCGTGCGACACCCAGGCGATCACGCCGACGACGACGAGTGCGATCGCGACCGTCGGAATCGACACGAGGTTGAGCGGCGGAGGCGGGGTGAACGTGAAATCTGCGGCGTCGAGCACGCTCTCCTCGGCGCGCTGCCCGACGACGTTGCGCACCCCGAGCACGTACGACGCGATGCCGACAGCAGCCCAGAATACGAGGAACCAGGTCGCGCGGAGCCGGCCGCCCGCGGCGACGCCGCTCACGCGCGGGCTCCGAGCGCCGAGACCGAGCCGGCCCCCGAGCGGGCATCCGCCGTGCGCACCGCCCAGAGCGCGAGCGCTGCCGCAGTCGATACGTTGAGCGAATCGACGCCGTGCTCCATCGGAATGACCACGGCGCGCGTCGAGGCGGCAAGCGCACGATGCGTCAGGCCGGCGCCCTCAGTGCCGAACATCAGTGCGAGACGCTCCGGAAGCTCGTCGACGTAGTCGGCGAGATCCTCAGCGTCGTCGCGCAGCGCGAACGCGGTGAGTTCGTACCCGGCGTCGCGGATCATCGGGCCGGCCTCCCGCCAATCGGGCAGCCGCGCCCACGGCACCTGCAGCACGGCGCCCATGCTCACGCGCACGGCGCGACGGTACAGCGGATCAGCGCATGCTGGCGTCAGCAGCACCGCATCTGCTCCGAGCGCCGCGACGGAGCGGAAGATGGCTCCGACGTTGGTGTGATCGGCGAGGTCTTCGAGCACGACGATGCGCCGAGAATCCCTGAGCAGGGCTTCGGGGTCTCGGGGCTGAGGTCGGTGCATGGAGGCGAGAGCTCCGCGGTGCAGGTGGAACCCCGTGAGCGCCGCGAGCTGATCCGACTCCCCCACGTACACCTCCACATCGGGGAACGCTTCGAGCAGCGGCTCGACGCGCGGCAGCCACTCCTCGAGCAGCAGTACGGAGCGCGGGCGGTGCCCCGCTCGCAGGGCACGCTCGATCACCTTCGGCGACTCGGCGAGGTAGAGGCCTTCTTCCGGCTCCCGCACCCGGCGCAGCGCGACATCCGTGAGCTGGGTGTAGTCGGCGAGCTGCGGGATGTCGAGATCAGTGATTCGCGTCACCCTCACGCGCGGCCCCCTGTGATGGCTTCTGCGGCGATGCTGCGCGTCGAGTGAGAGACGACCGTAAGCGGAGCGATGAAGTCTGCGACATACGCAGCCGCGTCGTGCACGGCCTCGTAGTGCACCAGATGGCCGGTGCCGGGAATGATGCGGAGTTGCGATCCGCGTACGCGTCGCTGCAGGTCGAGCTGCTTGGCGAGCGGGGTGATGTCATCCCGCTCCCCCGCGATCAGCAGCGTCGGCATCGTGAACGCGTCAGAGTACTCGACGACGGTGTGCGACACCGAAGCGCGGAAGGCTTCGAGCAGCGTCGAGGGGTCGGCGAACGTGCTGAAATACTGCGCGTGCTGGCCGTGGATCCATGCGCGACGTTCAGGATCCCTCGTCTTCGCCATCACCTCGCTCATGATCCGAACGATGGCGGGATTGCCGAGGAGTGCTCGCGCTCCGCGTTCGGGCAGGAGCTCCGCGGCCCGATAGTAGCCGATCGCGAGCTGCGTGAGTGCGGCCTGCGGCCCTGCGAGTGCTGGCGCCGAGATCGGATTGATGAGGATCAATCGGAGCGGGTCCAAGCCTTGCGCGATTGCCCTTGCCACCACGAGCGAGCCGAATGAGTGGCCGAGCACGTTGAATCCGCTGGGCGCGGCCGCGGCTGCGAACGAGCGGAGCCACTCCCCGTACAGCGCGAGATCGTGCGTACGGCCGGGAATCGCTGGGCTCTCACCGAAACCCGGGAGGTCGGGAACGAGGATCCGCAATTCTGGGCGGAGCTCCACGATCCGGGCCGCGATGCCTTCGAGGCCGTGGTGATCGCCGCGAAAGCCGTGGACGAGGATCAGCGTCTCCCCCGTCTCGTCACCGTACTCCCAGGCTCGGGTGTCGACACCGAGGGTGGGAACGTGCAGAGAACGAGGGGCGAAAGTCACGGGACAGATTCTACCGAGACCCCCTGACAGCCTCCTGCTGCTGGCGGGACGCTGTCAGGGGTTCGGGCCGAAGGCGAACGACGCGCCCGGCAGTCGATACCATCGACGGAGACGAAAGGACTTCCGTGACCGAAACGCTCCCGCTGTGGGCCGCAGACCTGGCCGTGTTCGATACCGAGACGACGGGCATCGACACCGCGCACGCCCGCATCGTGAGCGCTTCGATCGCCCTCCTCGGTGCGGGCGGCGAAGTGTCGGAACGATACGACTGGCTGCTCGATCCAGGCATCGAGATTCCCGCCGCGGCGGTGCAGGTCCACGGCATCAGCAACGAGATCGCCCGTACCAGCGGCATCGAGGCCGCAGTGGGAGTGCGCCAGATCGTCGATCAGTTGCTCGAAATGATCGAGCGCGGGTTTCCCGTCGTCGCGTACAACGCTCCCTACGACCTCACGCTGCTCGCGGCTGAGGCGGCTCGGCACGGTGTGCCATGGCCGACGGAGATCTCCCCGGTGATCGATCCGCTCGTCCTCGACAAACAGCTCGATCGCTACCGCAAGGGCAAGCGCACGCTCGAAGCGGTGGCGGCGCATCACGGGGTCGACATCGGCAATGCGCACGATGCCGGTGATGATGCGATCGCTGCGGGGCGAGTGCTCCAGAAGATTGCGGCGAAGTATGCGGACGTGGTTCCGGCGGAGCTCGACGAGCTCCATCGGCTGCAGATCGAGTGGGCTGCGGCTCAGGCGGCGAGTTTTCAGGAATACATGCGGCGGGTGCGCGACGCATCATTCGTCGCCGACGGGCGCTGGCCGATCCGCTGACGCGCCGCGGAAGCGAGAAAGGGCCGGGCGATCCGCAGAGGATCGCCCGGCCCTTTCCAGTGCCGCAGTCGCGACTTAGGCGCCGAAGCCCTTGAAGCGCTGGTTGAACTTCTCGACGCGACCGGCCGAGTCCATGATGCGCTGCTTGCCCGTGTAGAACGGGTGCGATGCGCTCGAGATCTCGACATCGAGGACGGGGTAGGTCTCGCCGTCGAGCTCGATGGTCTTCTCGCTGGTGAGCGTCGAACGGGTGAGGAACGTCTCCCCCGACGCGAGGTCGCGGAAGACGATTGCGTTGTACTCGGGGTGGGTATCGGTCTTCATGAGAGTTCCTTCGTGTTTGCCTGGGAGAGAGCGTGTAACAGCACGCCCGGAGGTCTTGGGATCGGCGAATTTCGTCGCACCAAAGTGCTACTTTAGCAGACCGAGAGGCGTATGAGTGAGATCAGGGCTTCGGGCGTGCCACAGCGGAATACCGGCCATCCGTGGACGACAGTTCGAACGGCATGTCGAAGGTCGCTTCCAGGGACTCGGCGGTGAGCGTGTCCGCAATCGGTCCGGCGGCCTGGATCTTGCCGTCGCGCAGCATGAGGACGTGGGTGAAGCCGGGCGGGATCTCCTCGACATGGTGGGTCACCATGATCATGGCCGGCGACGAAGGGGACGCTGCGAAGCCGGAGAGCATCTGCAGCAACCGCTCGCGAGCTCCGAGATCGAGGTTGGCGCTCGGCTCGTCGAGCAGCAGCAACTCGGGATCGGTCATGACCGCGCGGGCGATGAGGGCGCGCTTTCGCTCACCGTCGCTCAGCGTGCCGAAGGTGTGGTCAGCGTACGCTCCGAGGTCCCACTCCGCGAGAATGCGCTCCGCTTGACGCACGTCGATGCTGTCGTAGTGCTCATTCCACCGGCCCTCGACCGAGTAGGCGGCGGTCAGCACGACGTCGCGCACGAGTTCGTTCGCCGGGATGCGCCTGGCCGACGCCGAAGACACGAATCCGATGCGGTTGCGGAGCTCGAAGATGTCGACCTTGCCCAGTCGCTCGTCGAGCACCTCGACGGTGCCGCGAGTCGCGTAGTCGTTGGCCGTCGCGAGCTTCATGAGCGTCGTCTTCCCTGCGCCGTTCGGTCCGAGGATCACCCACCGCTCCGAATCCTCGACCGACCAGGTGACCCCGTCGAGGATCGGCCGGCGGTCGCGCACATAGGAGACATCGGTGAGGCGGAGCACATTGACCATAGCGCTCAGCCTATCCTGGGAATCATGACTTCTCCCGGCACCACACGCCCCCTCGTCGTGCTCGATTGCGACTCCACCACCATCCAGGACGAGGTGATCGAGTTGCTCGCCGAGGCGGCGGGGAGCCTCGACGAGGTGGCAGTGGTCACCGAGCGCGCCATGCGAGGGGAGCTCGATTTCGCGGAGAGCCTGCGAGATCGCGTCGCGACACTCGCCGGGACCCCCGAGTCGGTCTTCGCCGAAGCCTACGAGCGCGTGCGGCCGACCTCGGGCATCCGCGAACTCATCGCCGCAGTGCATGACCGAGGCGGCAAGGTCGGCGTCGTGTCGGGTGGATTCCACGAGGTGCTCGATCCGCTCGCGGCGGATCTCGGCATCGATCTCTGGCGCGCCAATCGGCTGGACCTGGTGAACGGAATCCTCTCGGGGCGCACCGTTGGGCCGATCATCGATGCATCGGCGAAGGCGGCGGCGCTGGTCGAGTGGGCGGCGGCCGAAGAGATCCCGCTCTCCGCCACCATCGCTATCGGAGACGGCGCCAACGATCTTGAGATGATGGCGATCGCCGGCATCGGCGTGGCCTTCAACGGCAAGCCGATCGTGCGCGAGCGCGCCGACATCTCGATCGAAGACGATCTTGCGCTCGCCATCCCGCTGCTCGAACGGCTCGCCTGAGTCGTCTCGCCTGAGCGCTCAGAAGTTGTTGAGCGCTTCCGTATCCGCTGGGATGATTCCGTCGGCCAGCAGCGACTCGCCGAGCCGCTTGAGCGCGGTCAGGGCGACGTTCTGCGGCATGGGTCCGTACGAGACGCGAGCGACGCCGAGCGCCTCGTACTCGGCGGCGGTGAGGGCGCCGGGAAGGCCGATGACGCTGACTTTGCGCTCGCCGATGCCGGCGACGAGCGCCCGAGTGTCGTCGGCATCGAGCACGCCCGGCACGAACACGCAAGTCGCGCCGACGTCGAGATAGGCGCGTCCCCGCTCGATCGCGTCGGCGATCGCGACCTCGCGCGGGCGGTCGCCGCCCTTGACGAGCGCGTCGGTGCGCGCGTTCAGCACGAAGGAGACCTCTTCGCGCTCCCCCGCCGCAATCGCCGCACGCATCACGGCGACCGACTCGTCGAGCGGTCGCATCTGATCCTCGATGTTCGCGCCCGAGGCCCCGGCCCCGATCGCCCGTCGCACCGTCTCGCCGGCATCGCCGAACCCTCCGTCGAGGTCGGCGGACACGGGCAGATCCGTGGCGGACGCGATTCGCGCGATCGCCGCGATCATGGTGTCCAGCGGAATCTGCTCACCGTCGGCGTACCCGTGGCTCGCCGCGATGCCGTGACCCGCCGTGGCGATCGCACGAGTCCCCGGCAGCTGCGAGACGACGCGGGCGCTGACGGCGTCCCACACATTCACGACGCGGAGAGCGGTCGGCGCCATATACAGGTCGGCGAGGGTCTGGGCGTCGACCGCGACGCGGGTCAGGGAGCGGGGCTGGTGTGATGAACTCATGGGCACAGGCTACTGGTCGTGGCGCGACGGGCGAAAGGGCGCTCTCGCACCCGATCGGACTCCGTCAGTGCCCCATGCCCAGGCCGCCGTCGACGGGGATCACCGCGCCCGAGACGTATGCCGCGTCGTCCCCGGCGAGGAACGATGCCGCTCCGGCGATTTCGGCGACCTGACCGAAGCGCCCGGCCGGAATCGAGCCGAGGTACTGCTGCTGCTGGGCCTCCGGGAGGGCAGCCGTCATATCGGTCTCGACGAAGCCGGGCGCGATCACATTGGCGGTGATGCCGCGCGATCCGAGCTCTCGAGTGAGCGAGCGAGCGAATCCGACGAGTCCGGCTTTCGATGACGAGTAGTTGATCTGTCCCGGTCCCCCGTACAGCCCCACGACGCTCGAGATCAGAATCACGCGTCCGAATCGACCCTTCAGCAGGCCCTTCGCGGCGCGTTTCACCACGCGGAACGTGCCGGTGAGGTTCGTATCGATGACGCTGGTGAACTCCTCTTCCGTCATCCTCAGGAGCAGCGTGTCCTTCGTGATGCCGGCGTTTGCGACGATCACCTCGACAGGCCCGAGGTGTGCTTCGACCTCGGTGAACGCGGCGTCGATCGAAGCCGCGTCGGTCATCTCCGCGCGTACCGTCAGCGATCCTTCCGGGCCCTCGCCCGACCGCGAGGTCACAGCGACGCGATGACCGTCCGCGAGCATGCGTTCTGCGATGGCGTAACCGATACCGCGGTTTCCGCCGGTGACGAGTACGGTGCGCGAGGTGGGCATGGGATTCCTTCCGTCTGAACAACTGCCGACCAGCCTACCCATCCGAGGGCGCTGGAAGCCGGGGACGACGGCGATCCCGGGCGCGGATTCAGGTGAACGGCGTAGGCTTGGCGGGTACGGAGAAGGGGCGCATGGCGAAGAGTTACGACGTGACGTCGGCTGGGGTGAACCCCGCCGAGGATCGCGCGCACCGCATGCGCATGTACTTCATCGCGATGACCCTGCGAGTCGCCTGCGTCGTATCGCTGTTCTGGGTGAGGGACTGGTGGGTGCTGCTGTCTGCAGCTGGGGCGATCTTCCTGCCCTGGTTCGCGGTGCTCGTCGGCAACGCGGTCGCGCACGGAGGCGAGCAGGTGCCGGACGCGCCCGAGCCATTGCAGATCGAGGCATCGGATGCCGAACCCATCGAAGCGACGGACGTCGCCCGCGAGGTCATCGTGGTCGATGTCGACCCGGAGCGACGCGGTTCCCACCCCCGTCCGCAGACTCCTGGAGCAGAGCTGTGAACGGTGTGGTCACGCCGTCGTTGAATCTTGGCGGCGTTCCGGAGCGTCGCTTCGAATGCTCGCGAGCCGGTTGTCGAGAGGATGCCCCGTGGGCCATCCTCTGGCGCAACCCGAAGATCCACGGCCCCGAGCGCCGCAAGACCTGGCTGGCCTGCGATGAGCATCGCGCGACGCTGTACGATTTTCTCGAGGCCAGAAGCTTCCCGCTCGAGGTGCGCACGGTGGGAGAGCTCGATGACTGAACACGGAACGCTCGACCGCGACATGCCCGCGCCGTCCGCTGAGAGCGCTGGGCAGCACCCGCGCGACCGCGTCGGCTGGGGGTTTCTGCGATCCGGCCGCTGGGCGGGGTACGCCGCGATGCTGCTGATCTTCTCGATCGCCTGCGTGCTCCTCGGTAACTGGCAGTTCGAGCGCCGCGCAGAGGCCCGTGCTGAGATCGACCGCATCGACAACAACTACGACGCGCCGCCGGCAGTGCTCGCCGACGAACTGCCGGAGCTGTCGGAGTTCGACGAGGATCGCCAGAAGTGGCGCACGGTGCTGGTCGAGGGCGAGTACACCGGAGACCCGTTCCTCGCACGAAACCGGCCCGGGCCCGGCGGAGTCGGCTCGGACCTGATCCAGGCATTGCGCACCGCAGAAGGATCCACGTTCTTCGTCGATCGCGGATGGGTGCCCGTCGACGGTGCGTCGGCGGAGGACATCGATCCAGAAGCCTTGCCGTCGCCCCCGGAGGGGCCGGTGACGGTCGAGGCGCGATTGCGCGCCTCGGAGCCCGAGATTCCGGGCCGCACGACGTCTGGTCGAGCGGTCGCGAGCATTGAGTTGCCGGAGATCGCCGCGCTGGCGGGAGTCTCAGATTCTGCGTACACGGGCGCCTACGGGATGCTCGTCAGCGAGTCCCCGGATGCTGAGCACGGGGTGCTTCCCGCGAAGCCCGCACGCGACGAGGGGCCGCACCTCTCGTATGCCGTGCAGTGGTACATCTTCATCGCCATCGCGGCGATCGGCGTGACGTACGCAGCCAGGCGAGAGTACCGCACCCTCAATATCGGCAGCGACGAAGTGCTCGAGTACGACCGGAGGACGGCGGAGCGAAAGCGCCGACGTGGACCGAGCGACTCAGACATCGAGGATGCACTGCTCGATGGGTGAGTCACATGTGCGAGGGATGCTGCGTCGGCTGTCCCTGCCGGGCTCGATCGTGCTCCTGGGCGCAGCGCTGGCGATGAGCGGGTGCGCCGCGCCGGTCGATCCGGCGACGACGCGAGAATCGCTCTCCGACGTGACGGAGGATCCGGCACCGCCTGAGGCGGCTGAGCTCTACGACGCGGAACTGCATCCGGAGCCGGTTGTGGATCCCGTCGATTGCGATCCCTATCTGGTGATCACCGCCCGCGGCACGGGTGAGCCGAGCCAGGGCCAGCTGCTCTCACCTGTGGCGCGAACCATTTCACAGGCACGACCCGGCGATGTGGGAGTGCTCGACCTCGACTACCCGGCCGACACGGATGTGAAAGAGGGCGGCACCCTGGGGGTGCGCACTCTCATCGACGTGCTGAACGTGCAAGCCGACGCCTGCCCCGCACAGAGATTCGTGCTGCTCGGCTACTCTCAGGGCGCTCTCGTCGTCGGCGACGGGCTCGCCGAGCCGGAGGCCCGGATGGTGGGAGCCACCGTCGGTACCGTCGCCGAGGAAGCGCTCGATCGTGTGCTCGCGGTCGTCTTCTACGGTGATCCGCGCTTCGTGGGCGCCGAGGAGTACAACGTCGGGAGCTTCGACCCGGAGACCGACGGGCTGCTCCCCCGACCTGAAGGCGCGCTCGACGCCGTCGAAGAACGCGTGCGCGATTACTGCGTGGCGGGAGATTTCATCTGCCAGAGCAGCCTCGACTTCGACGAGGAGCCGCACGTCGAGTACTACTCCAACGGGATGCAGGGCGATGGCGCCGCGTTCGTGATCACGCGACTCGACGACGCCGGTGCCGCGTTCCGCGAGGAGGACGGGGAGCGAACGCCGCCGTCGACGCCCACTCCCCGCCCGCGTTCCTAAGCGAGCTCGATGAGCTCGAGGTACTCCTTCGACCAGTGATCTTCGGTCGCGTCGGGCATGATGAGGACGCGCTCGGGGTTCAGCGCTTCGACGGCTCCCGGATCGTGCGAGACGAGCACGACGGCTCCCGAGAAGTGCGCGAGCGCGTCGAGCACCTCTTCGCGGCTCGCCGGGTCGAGGTTGTTCGTCGGCTCGTCGAGCAGCAGCACATTCGCACTCGACACCACGAGCATGGCGAGGGCGAGGCGGGTCTTCTCTCCGCCTGAGAGCACCCCGGCGGGTTTGTGCACGTCATCCCCGGTGAAGAGGAACGACCCGAGCACACGACGTGCTTCCGTCTCCGTGAGGTGCTGCGACACGGAGACCATGTTCTGCAGCACGCTCGCCTTGACGTCGAGGGTCTCGTGCTCCTGGGCGTAGTAGCCGACCTTGAGCCCGTGACCGGCGATGAGCTCACCGGTATCGGGCTCATCGACGCCCGCGAGCAGGCGCAGCAGTGTGGTCTTGCCCGCACCGTTGAGGCCCAGAATGACGACCTTCGATCCGCGATCGATCGCCAGGTCAACGCCCGCGAAGATCTCCAGAGAACCGTACGACTTCGAGAGCCCTTCGGCCATGAGCGGCGTCTTGCCGCACGGCGACGGATCGGGGAAGCGCAGTTTCGCGACCCGCTCGACTTGACGCTCGTCTTCGAGACCCGCGAGCATCTTGTCGGCGCGCGCGACCATCTGGTGCGCCGCAGCGGCCTTCGACGCCTTCGCTCCGAAGCGCGCGGCCTGATCCTTCAGCACCGAGGCTTTCTTCTCGATGTTGCTGCGCTCCTTGCGGCGACGCTCCTCGTCGGCGGCGCGCTGGCGCAGGTACAGCTTCCAGTTCATGTTGTAGATGTCGATGACCTGACGGTTGCCGTCGAGGTAGAAGACGCGGTTGACGGTCTCGCCCACGAGGTCGATGTCGTGGCTGATGACGATCACTCCGGCCTTCGAGTGCTTCAAGAACTCGCGCAGCCACACGATCGAGTCGGCGTCGAGGTGGTTCGTCGGCTCATCGAGAATCATCGTGTCGGCGTCGGAGAACAGGATGCGGGCGAGTTCGATGCGACGGCGCTGACCGCCCGAGAGCGTTTTCAGCGGCTGATCGAGAATGCGGTCGGGCAGACCGAGGTTGTTCGAGATCGACGCCGCCTCCGACTCGGCGGCGTACCCGCCGAGCGCCTGGAAACGGTCTGTGAGATTGCCGAACCGCTTCATGGCTTTCTCTGCGACCGCCGGGTCGCTCGAGCCCATGTCCTCGGTCGCTTTCGCGATGTTCTGCTGCAGCGTGCCGAGCCCGCGCGCGTCGAGGATGCGGTGACGCGCGATCTGCTCGGGATCGCCGGTGCGCGGATCCTGCGGAAGGAAACCGAGTTCGCCGGTGACCTTGATCGCGCCTTCCGCGGGAGGCAGCTCCCCCGACAACGTGCGGGTGAGCGTGGTCTTGCCGGCGCCGTTACGACCGACGAGGCCGATCTTGTCGCCGGGGTTCACGCGGAACGTGACCCCCGACATGAGGCGACGGGCGCCGACGTCGATGGCGAGGTCTTCGACGGAAATCATGGTGTGAGGCTCCTAGATCGTGCCGGCTCAGCGCATCACGGGGAGACGTTCTCGCGCCAGGGCTAAGCGAATGGGCAACCTCACCATCCTAGCTGCTCGAAGCAGATGGCGCTCCCAGAGCCGCGGTGTCCGCCCAGAGCACGGTCTCCGCTGCTCCGAAGACCCGTGCCGCAGGAAGCAGCGGGGCGCTCCGAGCGATGGTCCGACCGACCGCCTCGGCTTTCGCGGTGCCCGCCGCGATGAGCCAGACGCGCTCAGCACGTCGCAGCGCCGGAAGGGTCAAGGTGACGCGCTCCGGCGGTGGTTTCGGCGAATTTCTGATCGGGAGCGCTTCCGGCGCTTCGTCTGAGACGATCTCGAGCTCGTCCCTGCCGGGAAACAGAGATGCGATGTGGCCATCGGGGCCCACACCGTTCAACGCGACATCGATACGGTCGATGCCATGGACGACGGCTGCGTAGGCGTCGGCGGCCTCGTCGAGCGTGAGCCCGGAATCCGGCCCCGCCACCCGGTGCACGAGCGAAGGATCGACGGCGACCGCGTCGAAGAGCGTGCGGTCGGCGAGAAGATCATTGCGATCCTCATGACCCGACGGGACCCACCGCTCGTCGCCCCAGATGAACCGGACCCGGGTCCACTCGACGGTGTCGCGATCCGGATGGGAGCTCAGGGCCTCGAGCACACGCTCGCCGCCGGAGCCGCCGGTGAGCACCGCGCACGGCACTCCCCCATCGCCCTGGCGCTGCCGGCAGATCTCGATGAACGCTCCCGCGAGCGCGTGGGCCAGTTCATCGAGGGTCGGGTGCTGCGAGATGCGCATGGACATACGAATTCGCCTGCGCCTAGGCGGAGATCTCGCTGCGGTCGCCCGACCAGAGCGTGTGGAACGATCCCGGGCGGTCGATGCGGCGGTACGTATGCGCTCCGAAGAAATCGCGCTGCCCCTGCACGAGCGCGGCGGGGAGGCGCTCGGCCCGCAGCCCGTCGTAGTAGGCGAGCGACGAGGAGAACGCCGGTGCCGGAATTCCAGCCCCGGTCGCGTGGACGACGACGCGTCGCCACGCCTCCTGGCTCTTCGCGAGAGCCTCGGCGAAGTACGGAGCGCTCATCAGCAGGGCGAGGTCGGATTCAGCCGCATAGGCATCGGCGATCCGGTTCAGGAACTGCGCCCGAATGATGCAGCCGGCGCGCCAGATGCGTGAAATCGCACCGAGATCGATGGTCCAGCCGTATTCTGCGGCGCCCGCGCGGATCTCATCGAAACCCTGCGAGTACGCGACGATCTTCGAGGCGTAGAGCGCCTGGCGCACGTCCTCGATGAATGCGGCTTCGTCGGCAACTGCAGGCTGCTCGCTCGGGCCCGGAAGCGACGAGGCTGCCGCTCGCTGCTCAGGGTGAGATGACAGCGAGCGCGCGAACGTGGCCTCGGCGATGCCCGACACGGGAACGCCGAGCGCGAGCGCGGTCTGCACCGTCCAGGCGCCCGTGCCTTTCGCACCGGCTTGATCGAGGATCACGTCGACGAGTGGCTTGCCGGTCGCGGCATCGTTCTGACGGAGCACCTCCGCCGTGATCTCGATGAGGTACGACTCGAGTTCACCGTCGTTCCACTCGGCGAAGATGTCGGCGATCTCCGCAGGCGACTTTCCGGTGCCCCGTCGGATGAGGTCGTAGGCCTCGGCGATGAGCTGCATATCGGCGTACTCGATGCCGTTGTGGACCATCTTGACGAAGTGGCCGGCGCCATCGTGGCCCACGTGCGTCACGCACGGTTCGCCCTCTGCGACCGCGGCGATGGAGCGCAGGATCGGGCCGAGCGTCTGCCAGGCTTCGTCGGAACCGCCCGGCATGATGCTCGGACCGTTGAGCGCGCCTTCCTCGCCGCCCGAGATGCCGGCGCCCACGAAGTTGATGCCCGTCGCCCGCGCGGCGCGCTCGCGCCGGATGGTGTCAGGGAAGTATGCGTTGCCGCCGTCGACGATGATGTCACCGGGTTCGAAGACGTCGACGAGGGCATCGATCGTCGCATCGGTGGCCGCTCCGGCCTGCACCATGATGATGGCCGTTCGCGGCTTCTGCAGCGACGCCGCGAACTCCTCGTAGGTGAACGCCGGCACGAACTGCGCCTCCGGGTGAGCTGCGACCAACGCCTCGGTGCGCTGCGGGCTGCGGTTGAACACCGCCACGGTGTTCCCCTCCCGGCTGGCCAGGTTGCGCGACAGATTCGCGCCCATCACGGCGAGGCCTACGACCCCGATGTTCGCTGCGGCTTCAGACACGCCAGCTCCTTCATTCATGCGTCAGTGTGGGTGGTGCGCGCAGCGCGGCTGCGCGCGAGTTGTTCGAGTACGCGGCCGTACATGACGTCCTCGCCCAGCCCGCGCAGTTCCTCCGCGAGGCATTCGCTCAACGTGCGGCGAGGCAGAACGATCTGGTGCGTCGGTTGCCCTGGCTGGCTGAGCGCCGCGTGCACGGGCGACAAGCGTTTGAGCACCGCGTCGCCGCTCTGGCGCGTCAGCGTCACCGAGTGCAGCCCCTCCGCGTGGAGAGCGCGATCGAGCAGCGTGCACTTCGTGGGAACCCCGAGCGCCAGCTCGAGCCAAGCCGCGAGCAGCTCCGTCGACGGCGACGCCTCAGAGCCGACGACCTCGACTGCTGTCACCGGCTCGAACGGCGGTTCGTCGAGCACCGCGGCGAGGTACTCGCGCCAGCGCGTGAGCCGCGTCCAGGCAAGATCGGTGTCACCGGCGGAGTACCCGGAGATACGCACGTCCCACGCCGAACCGTCGGGAGCTGCGGCGTCCGTGATGCGCCGCTGCCCGATTCGGCCGAGCGGGTCGGCGCCTGGGCGATCCGGTGCCTCCTCCGGCCACCACACCGCGACCGGGGCGTCGGGCAGCAGCAAACCGGTGACGAGCGCCTCGACTCCGCTGGCGACCTCACCGGAAGCGCGCAGCACGATCACGTCGCTCGCACCCGCGTCCGCGCCCACGCGGATCTCCGCGTCGAGCCGATTCTCCGCCTCGGGGCGGCTGAGCAGCACGATCACTCGCATGGGGTGCTCGCTGGACGCGTGATTCGCGGCCGCGATCGCCGACTCGTCGAGCTCGCCGGAGGCCGAGATAACGAGGGTGAGCACGTGACCGAGCGCCGAGACACCGCTCTCCTGGCGCATCGAGACGAGCCGGCGCGTCACCGCGCTGACCGTCGTGTCAGGCAGACTCTCGATCATGGCCGTCTCCAGGTGCGTCCGTCGCGGGCGAGCATCTCGTCGGCCGACGCCGGGCCCCAGGACCCCGGAACGTACTGCTCGACGGGCGCGTCGCTCTCCGCCCAGTGTCGTTCGATCGGGTCGAGGATCCGCCAAGAGAGCTCGACCTCTGCCTGACGGGGAAACAGGGGCGCGTCACCCAGGAGCACATCGAGGATGAGGCGCTCGTACGCCTCCGGGCTGGCCTCGGTGAACGCGTGACCGTAGCCGAAGTCCATCGTCACGTCGCGCACGCGGGTGCCACTGCCGGGAACCTTCGCGCCGAAACGAATGGTGATGCCCTCATCGGGCTGGACGCGGATCACGAGCGCGTTCGATCCCTGCTCAGAACGCTGCGCCTGACCGAAGAGGTTTCCAGGCTCCTTGCGGAACACGACGGCGATCTCCGTGACGCGTCGGCCGAGCCGCTTTCCGGTTCGCAGGTAGAAAGGCACCCCCGTCCAGCGGCGCGTGTTGACGTGCAGCTTCATCGCCGCGAAGGTCTCCGTGCGCGACTGCGGATCCATGCCGTCCTCATCCAGGAAGCCATTCACGAGCTGGCCGCCCTGCCACCCGGACGCGTACTGCCCGCGAGCCGTCGATCGCTCGAGATCTTCCGGCAGCGACACCGCCTCGAGCACCTTCTCCTTCTCCGCACGCAGGTGCTGAGCTCCCAGGCTGATCGGCTGCTCCATCGCGGTGAGTGCGAGGAGTTGCAGGAGATGGTTCTGGATCACGTCGCGCGCTGCGCCGACGCCGTCGTAATAGCCGGCGCGGCCGCCGACGCCGATGTCTTCGGCCATCGTGATCTGCACGTGGTCGACGTAGTTCCGGTTCCAGATCGGCTCGTACATCGCATTCGCGAAGCGAAGTGCGAGGATGTTCTGCACCGTCTCCTTGCCGAGGTAGTGGTCGATGCGGAAGATCGAATCAGCGGGAAACGCGGATTCGAGCACATCGTTCAGCTCCCGAGCGGAGGCGAGGTCATGGCCGAACGGCTTCTCGATGACGACGCGCCGCCATCGCTGATCGTCTCCCGTGCGATCCACGAGCCCCGAGCTCGAGAGGTGCTTCGCCACCTCCGGGAACGCGGTCGGCGGAATCGAGAGGTAGAACGCGTGATTGCCCATCGTGCCGCGCTCACGGTCGAGCGTCTCGACCGTGTCGCGGAGACGGTCGTACGCCTCGGGGTCGTCGAACTGCCCCTGCACGAAGCGAATACCCTCCGCGAGCTGCTCCCACGTCTCTTCGCGGAACGGGGTCCGCGCATACTTACGCACAGCATCGTGCACGATCTCCGCGAAATCTCGATCCTTCCAGTCGCGGCGAGCGAACCCCACAAGTGCGAACCCAGGCGGCAGAAGACCTCGGTTCGCGAGGTCGTACACCGCGGGCATCAACTTCTTGCGCGACAGGTCACCCGTCACCCCGAAGATCACGAGCGAGCTGGGCCCCGCGATACGACTGAGCCTGGGATCATCCGCAGAGCGGAGCGGGTTGGAAGGAAGTTTCATCCCATCCTTTCTCACAGATCAGGAATTCAAGACGCCCCGAGCTGCCTGCGGCAGGGCACTCGGTTGTGAGAGAGCCCACCGGGCTCTCTCAGATCGCAAACCCGAGCTGCCTGCGGCAGGGCACTCGGTTGTGAGAGAGCCCACCGGGCTCTCTCAGATCGCAAAACCGAGTGCCCGCATCATGTCGCGGCCGTCGTCCGTGATGCGCTCCGGCGTCCACGGCGGCATCCACACCCAATTGATGCGGAACGCCGTCACGAGACCGTCGAGTGCCTCGGCGATGTCGTTCTCGATCACGTCCGTGAGCGGGCAACCGGCGCTCGTCAGCGTCATGCTGATCACGAGCGCGTCGTGCTCCTCGTCGAAGGCGAGATCGTAGATCAGCCCGAGATCGACGATGTTCACGCCGAGCTCGGGGTCCGAGACATTCTTCAGCGCCGCGTACGCCTGTTCGCGGAACTCCGGATCGATCGACTGGGGTACCGTCGTGGTTTCCTCGCTCATAGCGACCAGCCTACGCCTTATGCGCTCTCGAGGAAGCGGTCGTAGCCCTCTTCCTCGAGTCGGTTCGCGAGCTCGGGCCCGCCCTCTTCGGCGACGCGGCCGTTGACGAAGACGTGCACGAAGTCGGGCTGGATGTACCGGAGGATGCGCGTGTAGTGCGTGATCAGCAGGACGCCGAGCCCGGTGTTCTGCTTCGCGCGGTTCACTCCCTCGGAGACGACCTTCAGCGCGTCGACGTCGAGGCCGGAATCGGTCTCGTCGAGCACCGCGAACTTCGGCTTCAGCAGTTCGAGCTGCAGAATCTCGTTGCGCTTCTTCTCGCCGCCCGAGAAGCCCTCGTTGACGTTGCGCGCCGCGAAGGACTCGTCCATGCGCAGATTGCCCATGGCCTCCTTCACGTCCTTCATCCAGGTGCGGATCGCCGGCGCCTCGCCGTCGATCGCGGTCTTTGCGGTGCGGAGGAAGTTCGCGTTGGTCACGCCCGGAATCTCGACGGGGTACTGCATCGCGAGGAACATGCCGGCCTGCGCACGCTCGTCCACGCCCATCTCGAGCACCTCTTCGCCGTCGAGCAGGATCGACCCGCCCGTGACCTCGTAGCGCGGGTGGCCGGCGATCGCGTAGGCGAGCGTCGACTTGCCCGAACCGTTCGGTCCCATGATGGCGTGGGTCTCACCCTGCTTGATGGTGAGGTCGACACCCTTGAGGATCGGCTTGGCGCCCTGCTCGGTCTCGACGCTGACGTGCAGGTCTTTGATTTCAAGAACGGAGCTCATGTGTTAAATCTCTTTCGTAACGTTGGGGTCGATGTACACGTCGCCGTCCTCGATCTCGACGACGAAGACGGGAACCGGTTCGTAGGCCGGGAAATTCTCGGGCACTCCGGTCACCAGCGAGAACGCTGAACCGTGCGCCCAGCACTCGAGGGTGTCGCCGTCCACGAAGCCTTCGGCAAGGCTGACCTGACCGTGGCTGCACGTATCGCCGATCGCGTGCACGGCGCCGGTCCCGTCGAGCACGACCGCGATCGGCACATCGTCGACGACGACGCGGACCGCTTGGTCCTGCACGAGGTCGCTGACTGCGAGCACCTTCTGCCGCGGCATCAGCGGACGGAGTCCGCGAGCTCGGATTCGACGGCGGCGTGGAGGCGTTCCTCCGTCGCTGCGTCGCCGATCCGGGCGATGACCTCGAACAGGAAGCCGCGCACCACGAGCTTGCGCGCCTCCTCCGCGGAGATGCCGCGGCTCTGCAGGTAGAAGATGTGCTCGTCGTCGAAGCGTCCGGTCGCGCTGGCGTGACCGGCTCCCTCGATGTCGCCGGTCTCGATCTCGAGATTCGGGATCGAATCCGCCCGCGTGCCCTCGGTCAGCACCAGGTTTCGGTTCTGCTCGTAGCTGTCGGTGCCGTTGGCGTTGTTGCGGATCAGCACGTCGCCGATCCAGACGGTGTGAGCGCCCTCGCCCTGCAGCGCGCCCTTGTAGGTGACGCGGCTGCGCGTGTGGGGAGCGTCGTGGTCCATGTACACCTGGTGCTCCAGGTGCTGACCGGCGTCGGCGAAGTACGCGCCGAGCGCTTCCCCGTTGGCGCCCTCGTGATCGAGATGGATCGAGGGGTTCAAGCGGACGATCTTCCCGCCGAGTGACACGACGATGTGCGTCACCGACGCGTCACGGCCGACCGTCGCGTAGTGGCTCGCGAGGTGAATGGCCTCGTCGTTCCACTGCTGCACGCTCACGACCGTCAGCTTCGCGCCGTCGCCGACGACGATTTCGACATTCTCGGAGAGATGAGCGGCGCCCGTGTTCTCGAGGATGACGAGGCCCTGGGAGTGCGGGGCAGCTTCGATGACGGTGTGGCCGGCGCGCGGCGTCGTATCGAGTGCGTCACGCGTGACCACAGCGGTCACCGGCTCTTCCGACGACACCGTCACGACGTGCGCCTCACCGAACGCCGACCAGGCCGCAGCAGCGCCGCGCTCCTCGGGCGTTCCGGCGCGTCCGATGCGCGCGTCCGATCGCGCGACCCACTCCGACGTCACGCCGGCGACCGCCGAAACGGACACGGGTACCCGCGATCCGTCGAGCTGGCCGTTGAGCAGCGCGTCGAGTTTCGCGACGGGCGTGTACTTCCAGACCGCTTCGCGGCCCGTCACCTCGGCGAAGTCGGCGACGTCGGTCGATACGGGCCGCTCCGACCGGGTCTGGACGGGCACGCGGTTCGCCCAGTCCCCGTCGGAGTGCGCGGTCAGGCCGTGCTGAGCAGTTTCCTTCGGTGCAACAGCTTGCGTCATTATCCGACGGATCCTTCCATGCCCATCTCGATGAGCTTGTTCAGTTCGAGCGCGTACTCCATGGGCAACTCGCGAGCGATCGGCTCGATGAAGCCGCGGACGATCATCGCCATGCCCTCTTCCTCGGCGAGCCCGCGGCTCATGAGGTAGAACAGCTGCTCCTCGCTGACGCGGGAGACCGTGGCTTCGTGTCCGAGCTCCGCGTCATCCGTGCGGATGTCGATCGCCGGGTAGGTGTCGCTGCGCGAGATCGTGTCGACGAGCAGCGCGTCGCAGACCACCGAGTTGGCGGAGTGCCGGGCGTTAGCCTCGATGCGCACCTCACCGCGGTAGCCGGTGCGTCCGCCGCCCCGAGCGATGGACTTCGCGAGGATCGAGGACTTCGTGTTCGGCGCGAGGTGGATCATCTTCGCACCGGTGTCCTGGTGCTGGCCCGGTCCCGCGAAGGCGACCGACAGCGTTTCGCCCTTGGCGTGCTCACCCGTGAGGTAGATCGACGGGTACTTCATGGTGACCTTCGAGCCGATGTTGCCATCGACCCACTCCATGGTCGCGCCCTCTTCGGCGATCGCACGCTTGGTGACCAGGTTGTACACGTTGGTCGACCAGTTCTGGATCGTGGTGTAGCGCACTCGCGCGTTCTTCTTCACGATGATCTCGACGACGGCGGAGTGCAGCGAGTCCGACTTGTAGATCGGCGCCGTGCAACCCTCGATGTAGTGCACGTAGCTGCCCTCGTCGGCGATGATGAGCGTGCGCTCGAACTGGCCCATGTTCTCCGTGTTGATGCGGAAGTAGGCCTGGAGCGGGATCTCGACGTGGACGCCCTTGGGAACGTACACGAAGGAGCCGCCCGACCAGACGGCCGTGTTCAGCGCCGCGAACTTGTTGTCGCCGGAGGGGATGACGGTGCCGAAGTACTCTTCGAAGATCTCGGGGTGCTCGCGGAGCGCCGTGTCGGTGTCGAGGAAGAGCACGCCCTGCTCCTCCAGGTCCTCGCGGATCTGGTGGTAGACGACCTCCGACTCGTACTGAGCCGCCACGCCGGCGACGAGGCGCTGGCGCTCTGCCTCGGGGATGCCGAGACGCTCGTAGGTCTCCTTGATCTCCTCGGGCAGCTCCTCCCACGTGGTGGCCTGCTTCTCCGTGGAGCGCACGAAGTACTTGATGTTGTCGAAGTCGATATCGGAGAGGTCGGCGCCCCACGCTGGCATCGGCTTCCGACCGAAGATCTGCAGCGCTTTCAGGCGACGCTGGAGCATCCATTCCGGCTCGTTCTTCAGTGCCGAAATCTCGCGCACGACCTGCTCGCTGAGTCCGCGCTTTGCAATCGCGCCGGCTTCGTCGCTGTCGTGCCAGCCGAATTCGTACTGGCCCAAGCCTTCGAGCTCGGGTCGGTCGATCAGTACCTCTGGCATGATCCCTCCCTCATTCTTCGTCTCGCCCGGGAAACCCTGGCCGAGCCGGAGGGATCCGGTCGGCGGAGTGCGCGCGTTCCGTGGATGGATGCGCACATCGGGTTCCCTGCAGCGGTGCAGTATTCTGGGCTTCGTACGTCACCGGGCAGATCCGATGCAGAGCACCGAAACGCTCGGTTCGACGTTCGCAACCACAGCTTCCCATTCTACAGGTTTCCGATAGTTTCGGGGGATGTCCGCTCAGGGCGTCTCATGACTCTGGGAAGCAGCCGAGAGGAGACCCGTTGTCCAGCGCGCCCACCGCAAGCACCATCGCCCCGCGGCCGCCCGTCCCGCATCTCGGGGTCGCCTCGCGCTTCCTCCGGATCGTGGCCTGGGCGTCCTTCGTGCTGAACACGTTCATCATCGGCACCGGCGGTGCCGTGCGGCTCACCGGCTCCGGCCTCGGCTGCCCGAACTGGCCGCTCTGCGCCCCCGGCTCGCTCGTTCCCACAGAGGAGCTGACCTACCACTCGCTGATCGAGTTCGGAAACCGCACCATCTCCGGACCGTTGCTGATCAGCGCGATTCTCGTCTTCGTGCTCACGTGGCGGCTGCGCGCGAGCCGTCGCGACCTCTTCGCGATCGCGTCGGTGGTCCTGGGTCTCGTGGTGCTGCAGGCCCTCATCGGAGGCATCATCGTCTGGCTCCACCTGAACGCGAACCTCGTCGGCATTCACTACGTGATCTCGCTCGCGCTCGTCTGCATCACGGCGGCCTACCTCACCCGCATGTACGAGATGGGCGGGCCCCGCGAACGCGTGGTGCCGAAGGAGTTCGCGATCCTCACGCACGTGACCACGCTCGCGATGGCGGTCACGGTGATCTTCGGTGTGCTGACGACCGGGTCGGGCCCGCACTCGGGCGACTCGACCATCCAACGCGATGGCATCGACGCAGTGCTCATGAGCCACATCCACGCGTGGCCCGGGTACATCGCCTTCGCGTTGACGCTGGCTCTCCTCGTGTGGGCCGCGGCTCGCCGCCTGCGTCCGCTCCGCTGGGTCATCGCGCTGTTCGCGGCACTCATCGTGCAGATTGCGATCGGGATCTACCAGGCGCGCGCCGGGCTCCCCCCGTTCGCCGTCGGGGTGCACATGGTGCTCGCGGCGCTCACCGCTGCGGCCATGACGGTCGTAGTGCTGCGTCTCAAGCGGCCGGCAGCTGCACCCGCGGCGGCGATCGAGGTCGAATAGGGCTGCTCGCTCTCCCGTCGTTCTCCGGCAATGCGCGCGCCGCTCAGCAGCGGCCCGGGGCGCAGACGCCTGCCGAGCCCTGCCGCCTGCCGCCTGCAGGCCCGCCGCCTACGGGCCTGGCGCCTGGCGCCTGGCGCCTAGCGGAGTCCGATCCCTGCCTCACCCTCCCCGAAAGCGCATTTCGGCACCTGAGTTTGTCCCCGCTGAGCACCAACCGCGCTTTCGGCGACTATCTTTGGCGCGGTGCGGCTGGCTCGAGCGACGACGTGCGGCCCTCCGAGAGAAACTTCGCGACGGACCTCGGAATGCGCTCCGGTTCGCGTCCGAGCCGAACCAGCATGCGCGCCGCCGTGCGATCGGGCATGAGGAGCACGTCCTCCGCATGGAAGCGCAGCCCGCGCCATCCGGCATCACGCGCACCGTCATAGCGGGCGATGTCCCGGAGGTACTGCGTGCGAGAGGTCCGGTGCTGCGCTCCGTCGTACTCGAAGAAGCTCCGCGTCGCCTCGTCGGTGAGGTCGAACCGGCCGATCTCCTCGTACACGGTTCGAATCGCGCCCTGAGTCATGAGGTCCGAGATTCCGACGCTTTCGCCGATGAGCCGCAAGAGCGTCTCCAATCGCGACTCAGCGCCGTGCCTCGCGAGTCTCAGCGCGATACTGAGGCGCACGGCGCCCCGCGTGCGACGGGCTGCACGAAGATCCTCCATCAGGTGCTCTGAGAGAATCGCCACCGCGTTGTCGAAGTGAGCGGGGCCTCTGTGCAGGAGCGAGTCGAGCGCGACGACCAGCTCCGGCCCGGGAAGCATGGTGGCCGCTTCCCTCACAGCGTCGGCCGGGAGCGAAACGGGGAGGCCAAGTGCACTTTCATTCGTCCACAATCCTGCGGGCACCTGCAGCTCGAGCGCGAGTCCGTTCGTCGTGCGGTGCCCGGCCACGCCAGCCCTGCGCATCGGCGTGGTACCCGGTGCGGAGGCCACATCCACTGGGGTTCCGGGCGCGACGTGAAGCGGACAGCCCAGAAGTGCAAGGGCGGTCGCGTGGCTGAAGCGGTCGCCCGGGCGAAGCTTCGGCCGGAGGGCGATTGCCCGGCTCACGAGTGAGGGATCGACCTCGCATGCCGTGCGCACGCCGCGGTGCGGGCGAGTGAGCGTGCGGTTGCGCAGCGCTCCCCTGCCGAAACCGGCGTCGAGTGCCGTTGTGACGGAGAACGGTTGCGTGCCGAATGTCTGCGTGATCCTCAGGAGTTGTCGTGACATGCGGAGAGCTTGTCACTGTGGGGACTGGTCGCGCAGGTGTTATCCACAGGCCCGCCAGCCTACAGCGCGCCGCGCGAGGTGCGATGCGCGACGTGCAATGCGCGATGTGGAGGACTTCGATTGGTCTGTGGGTCTCGGCCGCCCCAGAGTCTGTGCGCGAGAGCGCAGTTCGGCAGCGAACCGCTCTCGGACCGAGCATGAACCGCGCTTTCGACGGAGGCGCGGACGCGAAGAGGTGCGGTGGGGCGAAGGTGCGGACGCGAAGAGGTGCGGAGGCGCGCGCGGCGTTGCACGGGAGCGGAGTGGCACGGAGGGAACGACGGCGGCCTGGAGAAGGCGCTCGAGAGCGCAGTTCGGCATGCAGCGCGCCCTAAATCGAGCACCAATTGCGCTCTCGAACGGCGCGCGGGAGCGGGCGGGGCGCGCTTGAGCGGGAGCGGGCGGCGCGCGGGAGCGGGCAGGGCGAGCGGGAGCGGGCAGGGCGAGCGGGAGCGGGCAGGGCGCACGGGAGCGGGCGGGGCGCGCGCGGGCGGAGCGCGCGCGGGACGCGAAGGACCGGGAGCGCGCGTGCTGAGCGAAGCGGCGCGCGCCGCTTAGAAGGGCAGCAGTGCGTCGACCGCGATCACGAGCGAGATGACCGAGAGGTAGATGTTCGCCGTGTGGAACACCTGCATCGGCTTCCCGGCCTCGCCCCGGATCGCGTGCGCGTACAGCCGGTGCGCCTGCACGATGAAGTATCCGCCGAATACGAGTGACGCGACGGTGTAGGTCCAGCCCATCTCGGCGACGGGGATCAGCAGCAGGCTCGCCGCGACGGTCGCCCAGGTGTACAGGATGACTTGCAGCCCGACGGTGACCCGACCGCGCACGACTCCGAGCATCGGCACGCCGGCGGCTGCGTAGTCGTTGCGGTACTTCATCGAGAGCGGCCAGTAGTGCGCCGGCGTCCAGAGGAAGATGACGAGGAACAGCACCCACGCGGGCCAGTCCAGTGTGCCGGTGACCGCGGCCCACCCGATGAGCACGGGGAAGCAGCCGGCGATCCCGCCCCAGACGATGTTCTGCTCGCTGTGACGCTTCAGCACGATCGTGTAGATGACGACGTAGAAGAAGATCGCACCTGCGGAGAGCGCGGCGGCGAGCAGGTTCGTCGTCAGCGCCAGCCATACGACGGAGAGGAAGCCCATCACCCAGGAGAAGATCAGGGCGTTGCGATCGGAGATCTCACCGGTGACGAGGGGGCGGTTCTCCGTGCGCTTCATCTTGCGATCCATGTCGCGGTCGATGTAGCAATTGAACGCTCCCGCCGACCCGGCGCTCATGGCGCCGCCGATGAGGGTCGCGAGCACGAGCCACAGGTTGGGGAGGCCGCCCTGCGCGAGGATCATCGCGGGAACGGTGACCACCAGCAACAGCTCCATGACCCGGGGTTTCGTCAGGGCGACGTAGTTCTTGACCGTACGGCCGAACGAGGGTCGCCCTGCGGTAGCGCGGGCCTGAGTCTGGGCTGGGATCTGCGTGGACATCACCTTCTATGGTACCCCGCCGTTCGATAAGATTGTGCGGGGGTGCGCCAGGGCGGCGTTCACCCCGATTCAGCCGGAAAGGAACGTCTTGGCGAACGAACTGCAGTGGGATGAACTCGACGATCGCGCGGTCGACACCGCGCGGGTACTTGCGGCGGATGCCGTGGAACAGGTGGGCAACGGGCACCCGGGCACGGCGATCAGCCTCGCTCCGGTCTCGTACCTGCTGCACCAGAAGGTGCTCCGTCACGATCCGTCGGATCCTCACTGGGTCGGGCGCGACCGGTTCATCCTCTCCGTTGGCCACTCGTCGCTCACGCAGTACGTGCAGCTGTACCTCGGCGGGTACGGTCTCGAGCTCGACGATCTGAAGTCGTTGCGCACCTGGGGTTCGAAGACGCCGGGCCACCCCGAGTACGGTCACACCGACGGTGTCGAGATCACCACCGGCCCCCTCGGGCAGGGCCTCGCTTCGGCAGTCGGGTTCGCGTACGCCGCGCGCTACGAGCGCGGCCTGTTCGACCCGGAGGCGGCACCCGGGACGAGCCCCTTCGATCACTTCATCTACGTCGTCGCCGGAGACGGCGATCTGCAGGAGGGCGTGACGAGCGAGGCGTCGTCGCTCGCCGGTCACCAGGAGCTCGGCAATCTCATCGCGATCTACGACTCCAACCAGATCTCGATCGAGGACGACACGAACATCTCGTTCTCCGAGGACGTGGCGAAGCGCTACGAGGCCTACGGGTGGCAGGTCATCGAGGTCGACTGGAAGAAGTCGGGGTCGTACGTCGAGGACATCGCCGAGCTGCACGGAGCGATCGAAGCCGCTCAGGCGGAGACCTCGAAGCCCTCGCTCATCATCGTCAACACGATCATCGGCTGGCCCTCCCCCGGGAAACAGAACACCGGCGGCATTCACGGCGCGAAGCTCGGCTCCGAGGAGCTCGCCGGCCTGAAGACCGCGCTCGGGTTCGATCCGGAGCAGCATTTCGCCGTCGCGCCTGAGGTGATCGAGCACACCCGCGCGGCCGTGCAGCGCGGGGCGGAGAAGCGTGCTGAGTGGCAGGTGGGATTCGATGCGTGGGCGACCGCGAATCCGGATCGCAAGGCGCTCTTCGACCGGGTCGAAGCCCAGCAGCTTCCGGCCGAAGCGCTCGAGGTGCTGCCGACGTTCGAGCCCGGCGAGAGCATCGCGACCCGTTCCGCGAGCGGCAAGGTGCTCGCCGCGCTCGGCCCCGTGATGCCCGAGCTCTGGGGCGGATCCGCCGACCTCGCCGGATCGAACAACACGACCATCCCGAACGCGCCGTCCTTCGTCCCTGCGGAGCGCTCCACCAACGCGTGGCAGGGCGATCCCTACGGCCGTGTGCTGCACTTCGGCATTCGCGAGCACGCGATGGGCGCGATCCTCAACGGCATCCAGCTGCACGGGAAGACGCGCAGCTACGGCGGCACCTTCCTGATCTTCAGCGACTACATGCGGCCCGCTGTGCGCCTCGCCGCCCTGATGAACGTGCCCAGCGTGTTCGTCTGGACGCACGATTCGGTCGCCCTCGGAGAGGACGGACCGACGCACCAGCCGATCGAGCAGCTCGCCACGCTCCGCGCGATTCCGAATCTCGCAGTGGTGCGCCCTGCCGACGCCAACGAGACGGCCATCGCTTGGCACGAGATCCTCACGCGCAATGCGGGCCCGTCGGGCCTCGCGCTCACCCGGCAGAACGTGCCGGTGCTGCCGCGCGGCGGAGATTTCGCGAGCGTCGAGCAGGCCGCGGAGGGAGTGCGAAGGGGCGCCTACGTGCTCGCCGACTCCCCCACGGATTCGACGGACGTCCTGCTGATCGCCACCGGCTCAGAGGTGCAGCTCGCCGTCGAGGCGCGCGAGCGTCTCGCCGCCGAGGGCGTGGGAGCGCGCGTCGTGTCGGCGCCGAGCCTCGAGTGGTTCGCCGAGCAGACGGAGGAGTACCGCGAGAGCGTGCTCCCGAAGGCGGTGACCGCGCGCGTGAGCGTCGAGGCCGGTCTTTCCCTCGGCTGGGACCGGATCGTGGGCGACCGCGGTCGCTCCGTGTCGATCGAGCACTTCGGCGCCTCCGCCGACTACCAGACACTCTTCCGCGAGTTCGGCATCACGACCGACGCCGTCGTCGCAGCTGCGCACGCGTCGCTCGCCGCCTGAACCCGCATCTCTGAAAGGATCAGCACAGGATGACGAACCCTCATACCTCCGCCCTCAGTGAGGCCGGAGTCAGCATCTGGCTCGACGATCTGTCGCGCCATCGCCTCGAGAGCGGCGAGCTCGCCTCGATGGTGGAAACGGTGAACGTGGTCGGTGTGACCACGAATCCGACGATCTTCGCAAACGCCATCGGCGGCGGCGACGGCTACGGAGACCGGCTCAAGGACGCCGCTGCGCGCGGACTCGACACGGATGCGGCGATCGTGGAGCTCACGACCGCGGATGTGGCCGACGCATGCGACCTGCTCGCCGACGTGTACGCGTCGACCGGCGGACGAGACGGCCGGGTGTCGATCGAGGTCGAGCCGGGCCTGGCCCGCGACACGGCCGGTACGGCGACCCAGGCTCAGGATCTCTGGGCTCGCGTCGACCGTCCGAACGCCATGATCAAGATTCCGGCGACCGTCGAGGGGCTCGATGCGATCACCGAGACCATCGCGGCGGGGATCAGCGTCAACGTCACGTTGATCTTCAGCCTCGAGCGCTACCGCCAGGTGATCAATGCGTACCTCGCTGGCCTCGAGCGCGCTCGTGCTGCGGGCATCGATCTCTCGACGATTCATTCGGTCGCGTCCTTCTTCGTGTCTCGCGTCGACTCCGAGATCGACCGTCGACTTCGCGAGATCGGCACACCGGAGGCGCTCGCGCTCACCGGGCAGGCGGGCATCGCGAACGCCCGCCTCGCATACGAGGTGTTCGAGCAGTCGTTCGACACCGAACGTGCTCGGTTCCTCGTCGGGCTCGGCGCGAATCCGCAGCGTCCGCTGTGGGCGTCGACGGGCGTGAAGGATCCCGCGCTCGCGGATACGGCGTATGTGACGGGTCTCATCGCTCCGAACACCGTGAATACGATGCCGGAGGCGACGCTGCGGGCATTCGCCGACCACGGGCACGTCCCCGGCGACACGATCACGGGATCGTACCTGGAGTCGAACCAGGTGCTCAACGCGATCGACGCCCTCGGCGTCGACTACGCCGAGGTCACCGAGCTGCTGGAGCAGGAGGGCCTGCAGAAGTTCGAGGCTTCCTGGTCGGAGCTGCTCGGCACGGTCGAGCAGGCACTTCGAGAGGCTCGTTGAGCATGGCCCTGGAGGTCACCGTCGATGGCGGTCTGCGGGACGCGGAAGCAGCGCTCGCGACGCTCGTCGAGGATCGTGTCGCGGGACGTATCTTCGCCCACGACGCGACCCTCTGGGGTGAAGCGGCTGCGGCGGAAGCCGCGATTCGGCTCGGCTGGACCGATGTCGCCGCTACCGCTGAGCGCCTGATCGCGGAGATCGAGCAGCTGCGCTCCGACCTGCGCGCCGATGGCGTCGATCGCGTCGTGCTCTGCGGCATGGGCGGATCGAGCCTGGCTCCTGCAGTCATCACTCGCTGGGCCGGAGTCGATCTCACCATGATCGACTCCACCCATCCCGATGTGGTGCGACGCGCGCTCGCCGGAGATTTGGCCCGCACCGCGGTCGTCGTGAGCTCGAAGTCGGGTGGAACGATCGAGACCCGCAGCCACCTCGCCGCGTTCGAGGATGCGTTCCGGGTGGCCGGGATCGAGCCGTCTGAGCGCATCATCATCGTGACCGACCCTGGCTCCCCGCTCGACGAGGAGTCCCGTGCCGCCGGCCGTCGCGTGTTCACGGCCGACCCGAATGTGGGAGGCCGATTCTCAGCACTGACCGCATTCGGCCTGGTGCCCGCCGGGCTCGCCGGAGCCGACCTGGGGCGCCTCCTCCAGGATGCGGAGGCTGTGCGCGCCAGCGTCTCCTCAGACCACGCGGAGAACCCCGCGTTGCGCCTCGCTTCGGCGATCTACGCCGGGCTGCCGCGTCGCTTCGTGCTGGCTCTCGTGGAAGACGGTTCGGCCGCTTGGGGGCTCGGCCACTGGATCGAGCAGCTCGTCGCCGAATCGACCGGCAAGGAGGGGCAGGGCGTCTTGCCGGTCGCACTCGATGCGGGTGCTCCGGAATTCGCGACCGTGCCCGCGAGCGTGACCGTGGTCAGGCTTGCCGGCGACGGTGGCGAAGTAGCTGAGGTCTCCGGCCAGCGCGCGTCGATCGGCGTCGCAGGCACGCTGGGCGCGCAGGTGCTCACCTGGGAAGTCGCAACTGCAGTGCTGGGCCGGCTCATGGGCATCGACCCGTTCAACCAGCCCGATGTCGAGTCGGCGAAGGTCGCTGCGCGGTCGGCGCTCGACAGTGACACAGCTGCACCGGGCGGTGACGATGGAGCCGAACTCGCCGGCTCCGGAGGCGCCCGGGTACTCTCGACGCCGTCCGGAGTGGACGTGTCCGACGTGACGGGATTCATCGGGCAGGTGCGCCAGGCGGCTCAGCATGCGGGGTATCTCTCGCTCCAGGCGTACCTCGACCCGCAGGGCGACGAGTCGGAACCGTTGCACACGCTTCGCGACCGGCTCGCGGAGGCGACCGGCTGCCCGGTCGCCCTCGGGTGGGGCCCGAGCTATCTGCACTCCACCGGCCAGCTGCACAAGGGCGGTCCTGCAGCGGCAGTCTTCCTGCAGCTCACGGAGGCGGATCCGGAACCGCTGCCGATCCCAGGCTCGGATCGCGGCTTCGACGCTCTGATCACAGCGCAGGCCCGCGGCGATCGCTCAGTTCTCGCCGAGCGCGATCGGCCGGTGTTCGCGATCGAGTGCGCCGACCCTGCAGCTACGGTCCGCGCACTCACCGAGGCGTTGTCGTCGCTCGACTGAGTGCGACAGCGCCGATCGACAAAAACGGCCCCAGAGCGCAGTGCTCTGGGGCCGTTTTCGTCTGCGGGCTACGCTGACTTGCGCGCGGTGCCTCGTCGAGTGCGCAGCTTCTGCAGCGCAGCCTCGAGAAGCTCTTCCGCCTCCTCGGGCGTGCGACGCTCCTTCACGTACGCGAGGTGCGTCTTGAACGGTTCGTTCTTCGGAAGCAGCGGAGGATTCTCCTTGTCGCGCCCGGCGGGGAGGCCGGTCGTCGGAGAATCGATCTGCTCGGGAATCTCCTCATCGGGAACGTCGGATGCGAAATAGCGCACCGTTTCGTTTCCGAGGGCATCCCAGTATGAGATCTGCGTGCGTTCGGCGCGTGAGCCGTGATCCTTCTCCCCCATGGGGCCGGAACCGACGCGGGCGCCACGGATGGCGTTACTGCCTGCCACGAATTGCCTTTCTGCTGCTGGATCGGGTGAGCGCGCCGTCTAGACGACGGAGAAGCGCGCGATGAGCCCGAGCGCGATGATCGAAGCTCCCCAAATGAGGGACACGACGACGGTGATGCGATTGAGGTTGCGCTCCGCGACTCCCGATGAGCCGAGGCTCGACGTCACCCCGCCTCCGAACATGTCGGAGAGCCCTCCCCCGCGCCCCTTGTGGAGCAGGATGAACAGGGTGAGCAGCAGGCTCGTGATCACGAGGATGACGAGCAGAATGATCTTCAGAATGAGCACGAAGTGCACCTTTCGAGGTCGCGGGCGCGTAAGGCCAACGTCCAGTATAGCGTGGAGTCGTTTTAGCCGGCCGTCACATGCTTCTGGAACTGAATGATCCGAGTGAACTCGTCGACCTTCAAGCTCGCTCCGCCGACAAGAGCACCGTCGACATTGGGCTGGCGCATGAATCCGGCGATGTTCTGGCTGGCGACTGATCCTCCGTAGAGAATGCGCGTGCGCGCGGCGCGGTCATCGCCTCGCAGATCGCGCAGGTGCTCGCGCAGCGCCCGAGCGACGTCTTCCGCCTGCTCCGGGGTGGCCGCCTGCCCGCTGCCGATCGCCCACACGGGCTCGTAGGCAACGACGAACTCCGCATCCTCCGGGAGGTGCGCCAGAGCGGTCGTCAGCTGAGCGACGGGGATCGCCGCAGCGCCGTGCTCCTCCAAGTCCGCAGCCGTCTCACCGACGCAGATCATCGGCACCATTCCCGAAGCATGAGCGGCCCGGGCCTTCAGCCCGACGGTCTCATCGCTCTCACCGTGTCCCTGACGTCGCTCGGAGTGCCCGACGAGTACATACGATACGTCGAGCTTCGCGAGCATCGCCGCGGAGATGTCTCCGGTGTACGCACCGGCTTCGTGCGGCGAGACATCCTGTGCTCCGAGGGTGAGCGAGAGCTTGTCGGCTGCGAGCAGGGTCTGCACCGAGCGGAGATCGGTGAACGGAGGGAAGACGGCCACTTCGGCGGCCGAGAAATCATGCCGCACATCTGACAGGCCCCAAGCGAGCTTCTGCACGAGTGCGATCGCCTGAAGATGGTCGAGGTTCATCTTCCAATTGCCCGCGATCAGCGGCGTGCGCTCCGTGAACGGCAGCGGCTGCCTGGCATCCGCGCCTTCCTGGGTGTTTCCGGTCATGCCAGTACCTCCAAGCCGGGCAGTGACTTGCCCTCCAAGTATTCGAGACTCGCACCGCCGCCGGTGGAGATGTGGCCGAACTGGTCGTCCGAGAACCCCAGCGCGCGGACCGCTGCAGCGGAGTCACCGCCCCCGACGACGGTGAAGCCGTCGGTCTCCGTCAAAGCGCGTGCGACGGTCCGAGTGCCCGACGCGAACGCATCGAGTTCGAACACGCCCATCGGGCCGTTCCAGAAGACGGTCGCCGATTCGGCGATGACGGCGGCAAAGGCGTCTGCTGACTTCGGGCCGATGTCGAGACCGAGGCCCTTCGCTCCGAAGCTCGAGGACTCGATCGCATCGGCCGGCACCGTCTCATGCGCGGCGTCGGCGGCGAACTTCTCGGCCACGATGATGTCCGTGGGGAGCACGATGCGCACCCCGCGACGTTCAGCCTCCGAGAGGTACCCGCGCACGGTGTCGAGCTGGTCGGCTTCGAGGAGGCTCGCAGCGACCGCGTGACCTTGTGCGGCGAGGAATGTGAACAGCATCCCTCCGCCGATGAGCAGCGTGTCGACCCGCTCGAGCAGATGGGAGATCACACCGAGCTTGTCGGAGACTTTCGAGCCGCCGAGCACCACGGTGTACGGCCGAGCCGCGTTCACGGTCAGGCGCTGCAGCACGTCCAACTCTGCGGCGACGAGACGACCGGCAGCGCTCGGCAGCAACTGCGCGAGTTCGTAGACGCTCGCCTGCTGCCGGTGCACGACGCCGAAGCCGTCCGAGACGAAGGCGTCCCCGAAGGCTGCCAAACGCTCAGCGAAGGCACGTCGCTCGGCAGCATCGGCGCTTGTTTCCGCGGCCGAGAACCGCAGATTCTCGAGGAGCACCACCTCGCCGTCGGAGAGACCGGAGACCGCAGCCGAGGCGGCGTCTCCGATGGTCTCTTCGACGAAGCGCACCGGTGCCCCGAGCAGTTCGCTCATGCGCTCAGCGACCGGACGCAACGAGTACCGAGCGTCCGGTTCGCCCTTCGGGCGACCGAGATGGCTGATGAGCACGAGCTTCGCCCCGGCATCGCGCAATTCGCGGATGGTCGAGAGCGAAGCACGGATACGGCCGTCATCCGAGATGACGCCGTCGCTCAGAGGAACATTGAGATCGCATCGGACGACGACCGTCTTCGATCGCAGCGATCCGAGTGATTCTATGGTGCGCATGAACAGGTGGGCTCCTCGAGGTGCGGAATTCAGATCAGGCCGGACGTCTGCGTGCGCGCCGCTTCGAAGCGACGTGCCACATCCTGCCAGTTCGCGATGTTCCAGAACGCCTTGACGTAGTCGGCGCGCACGTTGAGGTAGTCGAGGTAGTAGGCGTGCTCCCAGACATCGAGCTGCAGCAGCGGAATCGTGCCCGCGGGGAGGTTGCCCTGCTGGTCGAAGAGCTGCACGATGTTCGGGCGCTGACCGAGCACGTCCCACGCGAGCACTGCCCATCCCGAGCCCTGAACGCCGAGAGCCGTCGCGGTGAAATGCGCCTGGAACTTCTCGAAACCGCCGAAGTACTCGTCGATCGCGGCGGCGAGCTCGCCTTCGGGGCGGTCTCCACCCTCCGGCGAGAGGTTGTTCCAGAAGATCGTGTGGTTGACGTGGCCGCCGAGGTTGAACGCGAGGTCCTTCTCCAGCTTGTTGACGGCCGCGAGGTTGTTCGACTCGCGCGCCTCTGCCAGCTGCTCGAGAGCGGTGTTCGCTCCGGTCACGTAGGCCTGGTGGTGCTTGTCGTGATGCAACTGCATGATCTTGCCGCTGATGTGCGGCTCGAGAGCGGCGTAATCATAAGGAAGCTCGGGAAGTGAGTAGGCGGCCATGTGGCGATCCAATCTCTCGGTGAACAGTTGTCGGATTCAGTCTATGGCGGGAGCTCTCCCCGTGGTGGGAAAGGCAGTCCGAGACGACCGTCTGATCGCCGCTGTTCGCCAGACGCTAAATTCTGTCGAGTTCGTCGGGCAGGCTCGCCTCCGTGCCCGGTACGCCGCGCACTTCCGCTTCCTTGTCGGCCATCGCGAGCAACCGCCTGATGCGGCCGGCCACGGCATCCTTCGTGAGCGGCGGATCAGCCCGTGCCCCGAGGTCGTCGAGGCTCGCCTCCCGATGTGTGAGTCGCAGTTCGCCGGCGTAGCGCAGATGCTCGGGAATGCTGTCTCCGAGCAGCTCCATGGCTCGCTCCACTCGGGCGCACGCAGCAACCGACGCCTGCGCGGAGCGGCGAAGGTTCGCATCGTCGAAGTTCACGAGGCGGTTCGCGGTTGCGCGAGTCTCCCGGGCGCGACGCAGTTCGTCCCAGTTCTTCCGCGCCTCCTGGGCGCCGATCAAGCCCAGCATCTCGCTGATCGCTTCGCTGTCGCGAATGAGCACCTTGTGCTGCCCGCGGATCTCACGGCTCTTCGCGTCGACGCCGATGCGGCTCGCCGCTCCCACGAGCGCCATGGCGACCTCGTTGCTCGGGCACACGATCTCGAGGTTCGCGGAACGACCCGGTGCGGTCAGCCCGCCCCTGGCGAGGAACGCGCCTCGCCAGATCGCTGCGAGTTCGGCCTGCGCGCCTGTGGTCAGTCGATTCGGCAGGCCGCGAATCTGTCGGCGCCGCTGGTCGAGCAGTCCGAGCTGTCGGGCGAGTGTCTCGCCGTCGAGGACGCGGACGAGGAACTGCGGCGCGCCGGGTCGGGTGCTCGAAGGGGGCAGCTGCTTGGCGTCGGAGCGGATTCCGTACAATTCGGCGAGATCCTTGCGCACGCGCTGCACGATTTGGGGGGTGTGAAGCTCGGCCTCCAGAGCGATGCGGCCGGAAATGGTGTGCAGCCCGCCTGCAAGACGGAGGATCGTGGCAACCTCGGCAACGCGTTCGCCGGTGCTCTGCACCGGGAATCGCACGAGTTCGCTCTTGACCTCGGGGGTAGACAGCACGAATGAGTCCTTTCGGAGAGGGTGTTTCAATGAATCGGTCGACGTGCGGAACGTCGACTACTCGCGACCGAGGTCGCGGTGGCGCAGGCTCACGCTGACGCCGGGAAGCCCGGCAAGTCGGTCGGCGAGCTCTCGAGCGGTGGCGACCGAGCGGTGCTTGCCGCCGGTGCATCCTACCGCGAGCGATGCATGTCGTTTGTTCTCGCGCTGGAATCCGGCCAGGACCGGAGTGAGCGCAGCGACATAATTATCGAGGAACTCGGCGGCACCCTCGCGGCCGAGTACGTATTCTTTGACCTCGGGATCGACTCCGGTGAGGGCCCGGAGCTCCGGCTCCCAGAACGGATTCGGGAGAAAGCGCATGTCGACCATCAGGTCGACATCGGTCGGCGCGCCGTACTTGAACCCGAAACTCGACACCGAGAGCTGCAGCCCGGGGGTGTTGTCATCGGAGAACAGCTCCCGCGTTGCGGTCGAGAGATCGTGAACGTTGTAGCGCGAGGTGTCGATGACCACATCGCACGATGCGCGGAGCTCCTGCAGACGTTCGCGCTCGAGGCGGATGCCCTCGAGCAGACTGCGCTCTTCGCCCTGCAGCGGGTGCGGACGACGCACCGACTCGTACCGGCGCACGAGAATCTCGTCGGTCGCGTCGAGGAAGACGACGCGCACCGTCGCGTTGTCGCGAAGCTCGTCGACTGTCTCCTGAATGTCGGCGAACAGGTCGCGGCCGCGAACGTCGACGACCGCCACGATGCGCGGCAGAGCGCCGCCCGAACGGTCGGCCATGTCGGCGAGCGTCTTCAACATCGGGAGCGGGAGATTGTCGACGACGTACCAACCGAGGTCTTCCAGCGTGTTGGCGACCGTGCTACGGCCGGCTCCGGACATGCCGGTGACGATGAGGATCTCCTGCTGGGATGCCGCGTCGTTCATGCGCCGAGTTCCTCTCCCTGCTTCGCGTCCACGTGAGCTTCTAGCTTAGCGCCCGCCCCTGCGTCCGATCGCAGATGGGCCAGGATCTGCTCTCCCAGTTTCGGTCCGACGCCTGGCGCGGCGGCGAGCTCGGCGAGTGACGCCGCACGGAGCCGTGTCACCGAGCCGAAGTACTTGAGCAGGGCCTGAACGCGTTTGGGGCCGAGCCCGGGGATTTCTGAGAGTCGGCTCGAGATCGAAGTACTGCGACGCTGACGCTGGAATGTGATCGCGAACCGGTGCGCTTCGTCACGGACGCGCTGCACCAGGAAGAGCGCCTCGCTGGTGCGCGGCAGGATGACCGGGAACGGGTCGCCTGGCAGCCAGATCTCCTCGAGTCGCTTCGCGATCCCGCACAGGGCGATATCGGTGATTCCCGCCTCTGCGAGCGCCCGAGCTGCGGCCTTCACCTGCGGCTCACCGCCGTCGACTATCAGTAGCTGCGGTCGATCGCGGTAGATGCCGCTCGGCTGCTCCCCCGCTTCCCGAGCGGCGTTCAGCTGTGCGGCACGGCGCGAAACGACCTGGTAGATGGAATCCGTGTCGTCCGTCGTCTGCTCGATGCGGTACTTGCGATAGGCGCCTTTCGCCGGCAGCCCGTCCTCGAAAACGACCAGTGACGCGACGACGCCCGTGCCCTGAAGATGCGACACGTCGATGCACTCGATGCGCAGCGGCGCTTCGTCCATGTCGAGGGCGCGCTGCAGCTCGGCGAGCGCGTCGGTGCGTGCGGTGAGGTCTGCAGCTCGTTTGAGTTTGTGCCGGATCAGGTGCTCACCGGCGTTGCGCATCGCTCGATCCATCAGCTGCACCTTGTCGCCGCGCTCCGGCACGCGCACGGTGACGCGCCCGCGACGAGGTCGGCGTACACCGAGCGCCTCCTCGAGCGCTGCCGAGTTCGCCGGGAGCTGGGGGACGAGGATCTGCGGCGGCGGCTCGCGATCGCCCTCGTACGCGGATTGCAGTACCTGCTCGAGCAGCGTCTCGGGCGAATCGTCGAGTTCGACGTCGACGATCCAGCTGCGTTCGCCGCGGATGCGCCCGCCGCGGATGATGAACTGATGCGCAGCGGCGGCGAGTTCGTCCGATCGGAGCCCGAACACGTCGAGATTCACGTCGAGTCCGAGCACGACGGCGTTCTTCTCCATGACGTGCTCCACCGCTTGCGCCTGGTCGCGGAGACGGGCGGCCTCCTCGTACCGCTGCTCGCTCGCGGCCTCGCGCATGGCGCGCTGCAGAGCCTTCAGATGGCTCGTGTCGCTGCCTCCGAGGAAGGCGACCAGTTCGCCCACTCGTGCGCGGTGCTCCTCCACGGTGAGCTTCTGCGAGCAGGGGCCGCTGCAGCGCCCAATCTGCCCGGCGAGGCAGGGCTTGCCGGAGCTCATCGCGCGCTGGTAATCGGCGTCGTTGCAGGTGCGGATCGGAAACGCCTGCTGCAGCAACGCGGTGGTCTCGCGCAGCGCCCACACCTTCGGGTATGGGCCGAAGTAGCGCGCTCCGCGGATGCGTTCGTTCCGGGTGATGACGAGGCGCGGCGCCTCCTCGCGCAACGTCACCGCGAGGTACGGATAGGTCTTGTCGTCCTTGAACTGGACGTTGAACGGCGGTTTGTACTCGGTGATCCACGTGTGCTCGAGGATGAGCGACTCGGTGTCGGTTGCGACGACCGTCCAATCCACCTTGGCGGCGATGGAGAGCATCGTGCGCGTGCGCGGCATGAGCGAGTGCAGCGGCTGGAAGTAGTTCGCGAGGCGGGCTCGCAGGTTCTTCGCCTTGCCGATGTAGAGCACTCGCCCATGCCGGTCGCTGAACCGGTACACGCCGGGCGACGTCGGGATCTCTCCCTGGGCGGGTCGGAACGACGCGCGGTTATCGGTGCCGTTCAAGCGGAGGCTTTCGCCCGACCGTTCAGCACCTCGTTCAGGAACTGACCGGTGTGGCTCTCGGATGCGTTCACCAGTTGCTCGGGTGTGCCCTCGGCGATGATCATGCCGCCGCCCGATCCGCCCTCCGGACCGAGATCGATGACCCAGTCGGCGCTTCTGATGACGTCGAGGTTGTGCTCGATCGTGATCACCGTATTGCCCTTGTCGACGAGACCGTTGAGCACGAGCAGGAGCTTGCGCACGTCTTCGAAGTGGAGACCCGTCGTCGGCTCGTCGAGCACGTAGATGCTGCGGCCGTTCGATCGCTTCTGCAACTCGGTGGCGAGCTTCACGCGCTGGGCTTCACCGCCCGAGAGTGTTGTCGCGCTCTGACCGAGCCGCACGTAGCCCAGTCCGACATCGACAAGCGTCTTCATATAGCGATGAATCGAGGAGATCGGCTCGAAGAACTGCTCAGCTTCGGCGATCGGCATCTCGAGCACCTCGGAGATGTTCTTGCCCTTGTAGCGCACCTGCAGGGTCTCGCGGTTGTAGCGCGACCCACCGCAGACCTCGCATGCCACGTACACGTCGGGGAGGAAGTTCATCTCGATCTTGAGCGTGCCGTCGCCGGAGCACGCCTCGCACCGGCCGCCCTTCACGTTGAAGCTGAACCTTCCGGGAAGGTAGCCTCGCGTCTTCGCCTCCTGGGTCTCGGCGAAGAGGTTGCGGATCTTGTCGAAGACCCCCGTGTACGTCGCGGGATTCGATCGCGGTGTGCGACCGATGGGCGCTTGATCGACATGGACGACCTTGTCGAGGTGCTCGAGCCCGGTGACGCGCGTGTGCTTCCCTGGGACGAGTCGCGCACCGTTCAGCTGGTTCGCGAGCACCCGGTAGAGGATGTCGTTGACGAGCGTCGATTTGCCCGATCCGGAGACCCCGGTCACGGCGGTCATGACGCCCAGGGGGAATGTGGCATCGACGTTCCGGAGGTTGTTCGAGCGAGCACCCACGACCTTGAGCTCTCGCTTGCGGTCTCGCTTGCGACGACGCTTCGGGGTTTCGATGCTCCGCCGCCCGGCGAGGTAGTCCCCCGTCATGGAGTCGCGGTTGTTCAGCAGTTCATCGTAGTGCCCCGAGTGCACCACGGTCCCGCCCTCGACGCCCGCCCCTGGGCCGATGTCGACGATCCAGTCGGCCGCTTCGATGGTCTCCTCGTCGTGCTCGACGACGATGAGCGTATTCCCGAGATCGCGCAACTTCATCAGCGTCTCGATCAGGCGCCGATTGTCGCGCTGGTGCAGTCCGATGCTCGGCTCGTCGAGCACGTAGAGCACGCCGGTGAGTCCTGACCCGATCTGCGTGGCCAGGCGGATGCGCTGCGCCTCGCCGCCGGACAGCGTCCCGGCCGCACGCGCCAGCGTGAGGTAGCCGAGGCCGACCTCGATCAGGAAGTCGAACCGGAGCCGGATCTCGCGGAGCACCTGCGCCGCGATCTTCGCCTCTCGCTCGGTGAGCACGACATCGTCGAAGAAGGTCTTCGCATTGAGTAGGCTGAGCTCGCCGACCGAAGCGATCGACCGATCATTGACCGTCACCGCGAGCACCTCGGGCTTGAGCCGCTGCCCCTGGCACGCATGACACGGAACCTCACGGAGGAACTCCGCCCAGCGATCGCGCTTGGCGTCGGATTCAGCCTCCGCGTACTGGCGCTCGATGAACGGGATGACACCTTCGAATCCCGAGGAGTACTTCACCTCCCGGCCGAAGCGGTTGCGCCACCGCACGTTCACCTTGAAGTCGTTGCCGTACAGGACCGCCTGCTGCACGTCCTCGCTCAGGCCCGACCAAGGCGTCTGCAACGAGAACTTCAGATCGTCGGAGAGGCCGATCAGGAGCTTCTCGTAGTACTGGTAAAGGCTCTTCCCCTGGCTCGTCCAAGGCACGATGACGCCCTCTGAGATGGAGAGTTGCGGATCGCCGAGCACGAGATCCTCGTCCACGGACATGCTCGTGCCCAGCCCCGAGCAGACCGGGCATGCACCGAACGGCGCGTTGAATGAGAACGTTCGCGGCTCGATCTCGGTGAGCTGCACCGGGTGCTGGTTCGGGCATGAGAGCTGCTCCGAGAACTGCTGCACGCGATCGTCAGCCTTCGCCTCACGGTCGACGAAGTCGACGGCGACGATGCCTCCGGCGAGGCGCAGAGCGGTCTCGAGCGAGTCGGTGAGACGGCCGAGAATATCGGGACCTGCCACGAGGCGATCGATCACGACCGAGATGTCGTGCTTGACCTGCTTCTTGAGCTTCGGCGGGTCGGAGAGCTGGATCACGTCGCCGTCCACGATCGCGCGGGAGTATCCGCTCGCGGCGAGGTCCTGGAAGAGATCGACGAACTCTCCCTTCTTCTTGCTGACGACCGGCGCGAGCACCTGGTACCGCGTCCGCTCCTCGAGTCCCATGAGGCGATCTGCGATCTGCTGGACCGTCTGCGCCTCGATCCGCTCACCGCAGACGGCGCAGTGCGGGACGCCGATGCGCGCCCAGAGGAGACGCATGTAGTCGTAGATCTCGGTGATCGTGCCGACCGTGGATCGCGGATTGCGGTTCGTCGACTTCTGATCGATGGAGACCGCCGGGCTCAGTCCCTCGATGAAATCGACGTCGGGTCGGTCGACCTGCCCGAGGAACTGCCGAGCGTAAGCGCTCAGCGATTCCACGTATCTCCGCTGGCCCTCCGCGAAGATCGTGTCGAAGGCGAGACTCGACTTCCCGCTCCCCGACAACCCCGTGAAGACCACCATCGAGTCCCGCGGGATGGCAAGATCGACGTTCTGCAGGTTATGCACACGGGCGCCCTGCACGCTGATCTGCGCGTGGGCTGCGGAGGATCGGATCGGAGTTGAGTGCTTCGAAGTCACCGACCCATTCTATCCGCTCCTGCGTCCGAATTCGAACATACCTACGATGCTTTCGCCAGGAGCGCACCGATCGACGGCATTATCGGTTACTATTGTCGTAAGCACATGCAAGGAGTACTCATGTCGATCGCGCATCTCAGCCCGTCCCCGATCAGCGCGGCGTCGCGCGCGGGCGACCCCACTCGGAAGCGTCTGATCGATCTCGTGGCTCACCTCGATTCATCGCGGATGGATTCAGCGGAAGCGCTTCTCTCGGGGCTGCTCGCGCATCAGCAGGCGGGAACTCGGGCGCTCACGGAGACGGAGGTCTCGGCGCTCGCTCGTTTCGGGGTGTCTGAAGATGCGTTGCGTCGACCGGACGCACTGGAGGCGACGACACAGGGGCTCATGGCAGACCAGTCGTTGGCCGCTCGGAGCGCGACCGTGGCGGAGGCTGCGGACATGCTCGGCGTCACTCCGGCTCGGGTGCGTCAACGCTGCGCTGCTGGCACCCTCCTCGCGCAGCGACGCAGCGACGGGTGGCATCTCCCCCGCTTCCAGTTCCCCGAGGATCGTGAGCTGCCGGGGTGGGCATCGGTCGCGCTGGTGATCCCGCGCGGCACCCCTCTGCTGTTCGCCGAACGTGTATTGACTTCGCCCGCCCCCGCGCTGCTGAGTGATGGTGAAGAACTCGCACCCTTCGAATGGCTGGCGCAGGGCGGAGATCCTCAGGTCGCGGCGACGGCGGTGGACGACGCACTGCATCGGCTCCCGTGAGCGAGTACCTGCCGCCGCCCCGAGCGGACGCACTCCCCGACCTCGCGCGGGATCCCGGATGGGTGCGAGAGGTTCCCAGCGGCACAGCGCTGGCGCGCATTTTCACAGCGGGCGGACGCTATCCGGTCGCGTGGCACGAGTTCCGCACGTACGGACCGGTCGATGCACGTTTCGATCCGCATCCCGAGCCGCCTGCTGAGTATGCGGATTCCGGCGTGCTCTACGCCGCGCTCGAACTGCCCGGCGCTGCACGAGAATCTGCTTCACCACTCGCTGCGTGTCTCCTGGAGGTGTTTCAGTCCACCCGAATCGTGCGCCGCTCCGACGGAACACCCACACTCGCCATCTTCGAGACGTCGAGGACGTTGCGCCTCCTCGACCTGAGCGATAGCGACTGGGTCGCGGTGGCGGGCGGCAACGCGGCGATCTCGTCGGGAGACCGCATGGCGTCCCGCGCCTGGGCGCGGGCGATTCGCACCCGGTATCCCAGCCTCGACGGCGTGGTCTCCGCGTCGTCCGTCGTTCCCAGTGCGCGCGTCGTCGCGCTCTGGTCGCCGGCGGAGGACGCGCTGCCGCGCCATCCGATCGCCCAGCTGCGTCTGGATCGAGACGAACTCACCGGCGTGATCGACCGGATCGCAGCGCGGTACGGCTATGTGGTCGTGTGAAGCCCCGTCGTGGCGCGGCGCCTCCCCCGGTGTCACGACGGCTTGCCGCGTGTCCGATTCATACAAGACGGGGATCGCGCCCTCCGCGTAACCTGAGCCCATGACACTGAATTTTGATTTCATCGGCATCGTCACCGCGGATCTGGGGCGTTCTCTCGACTTCTATCGTTCGCTGGGGGTCCCGATTCCAGAAGGGCTGGATGACGCGCCTCATGTGGAGGTTCAGCTGCCCGGCGGCATGAAGCTCGCGTGGGACCCGGTGGCGACGATCGAGAGCTTCTCCCCCGGGTTCGAGCTCCCGGAGGGCGAGAACCGCATCGCCTTTGCGTGCAGTGCGGCGTCACCGGCCGAGGTGGACTCCGCCTACGCCGAGATCGTCGAGCGGCACCCCGCTGCGGCGGACACGGAGCCGTGGGACGCACCGTGGGGGCAGCGGTACGCCACCGTGCGGGATCCCGACGGCAACTCCGTCGACATCTACGCACCGCTCCCGACGGCCCCGGCAGACGACTCCGCGACAGCCTGAATCGAGCGTGCGTATCGGGAGGGCGACTCGCCGGTCAGTCGTGAGAACTCCCTCGTGAAGTGGGCTTGATCGCTGTAGCCCGCCTCAACCGCGACTTCGGCGAGCGTATCGCCGGCCTGCAACCGGGCGCGGGCGCGTTGTCCTCGACGTACGCGGCGCAGCGCCGCGTACCCGTATCCGAACTCGCTGATCATGCTCCGGTGCAGCTGTCGTTCCGATCGTCCGAGCCGACGGGCGAGGGGGCCGAACGCCTCCTCCCGATCGGCTGCGCGAATCACGGTGCGCGTCCAGAGGGGCGGCGAGCCGCCGGCGTCGCCCTCGGTGTCGATCGAGGTCATCAGGGTCTCGATGTAGGTGCGGTCGTGCATCAGGTGCCGAGCGGCCGACACTGTGCCAGCTGCGAGTGCGCGCAGCACTCCGGCAGTGCGATGGGCTGCCGCACGTTCGACGGCGTCCTCCGCGAGCACCAGCTCGTCGCGGAGTGCTCGGAGCGGGCGTTGAAACGCCGTCGCGGCGGTCCCGGGGGCGAAGCGCATGCCCACAGTTGGACCCGCCAGTTCGACGGGGCTCCGCAGCCAGGTCGTCGAAGGGCCGGCGATGAGGAGTGCATCTCCCCGCAGCACGAAGTCGGCGCAGCCGTCAGCGGGAACGATCGTGGACGCCGGCTCCGAGTGCTCGTGCGGCGTCGGCGGCTCGACCCGCCATACGACGCCGAGCCCCTGAACCGCCCATTCCGAGTACATCGACGTTACAGGTGTCCCGCTTGGTCCATGCTGCGGAGTTCGCGCTTGATCTCCGAGAGCTCGTCGCGCAGTCGCGCGGCGAGCTCGAACTTCAGCTCCTCGGCCGCGGCCAGCATCTGGTCGGTGAGGTCGCTGATGAGCTCTTCGAGCTTCGCAGCGCCCTCGCCCGCGATCGCTCCGGCGCGCGCTGCCGACTTGCTCTTGCCGCGCTGCGGCGATGGACTCTTTCGCTGCGCGTGTGCACCGGAACGCGAGAGGATGTCTTCGGTGTCGGCCGCTTCGCGATTGAGCATCGCTGTGATGTCGCCGATCTTCTTGCGCAGCGGTTGCGGGTCGAGGCCGCGTTCGGTGTTGTAGGCGACCTGAATCTCGCGACGACGGTTCGTCTCATCGATGGCCTCGCGCATCGAGCGCGTAATCGTGTCTGCGTACATGTGCACCTGGCCCGAGACGTTGCGCGCGGCGCGGCCGATCGTCTGAATGAGCGAGGTACTCGATCGCAGGAACCCCTCTTTGTCGGCGTCGAGGATCGATACGAGCGACACCTCGGGCAAGTCGAGCCCCTCTCGAAGAAGGTTGATGCCGATGAGCACGTCGTACACGCCCGCGCGCAGCTCCGTCAGGAGCTCGACGCGTCGCAGCGTATCGACATCCGAGTGCAGGTAGCGAACCCTGACACCGGCCTCTTCCATGAAGGTCGTCAGCTGCTCGGCCATCTTCTTCGTGAGCGTTGTGACGAGCACTCGCTCATCGCGCTCGGCGCGCACGCGCACCTCTTCGAGCAGATCGTCGATCTGACCTTCGCTCGGTTTGATCACGATCTCGGGATCGATGAGTCCGGTCGGGCGGATGATCTGCTCGACGACGCCGTCTGCGCGCTCCAGCTCGTACTTTCCCGGGGTCGCTGAGAGGTAGACGGTCTGACCGACCCGTTCCTTGAACTCGCTGAACTTCAGCGGCCGGTTGTCGAGTGCGCTGGGCAACCGGAACCCATGGTCGACGAGGGTGCGCTTTCGTGACGCGTCGCCCTCGAACATCGCTCCGATCTGCGGCACGGTCACGTGGGACTCGTCGATGACGACGAGGAAGTCGTCGGGAAAGTAGTCGAGCAGGCAGTGCGGCGCCTCGCCCGGTCGCCGTCCGTCCATGTGCATCGAGTAATTCTCAATGCCGGAGCAGAAACCGATCTGCTCCATCATCTCGAGGTCGAAGGTCGTGCGCATGCGCAGTCGCTGCTCCTCCACGAGCTTGTTCTGCTGTTTGAGTTCGCGCGTACGACTCTCGAGTTCGTTCGTGATCTGGCCCATCGCCCGGTTCATCACGTCGCGACTGGCAACGTAGTGCGACCCGGGGAACACGGAGATCGTCTCCACCTGCTTGATCACCTCGCCTGTCAGCGGGTGCAGGTAGTACAGTGCCTCGATCTCATCGCCGAAGAACTCGATGCGCACCGCGAGCTCTTCGTACATCGGGATGATCTCGACCGTGTCGCCCCGGACACGGAAGTTGCCGCGCACGAACTCGATGTCGTTGCGCTGGTACTGCATGTCGACGAATCGGCGCAGGAGCACATCGCGGTCGAGCCGATCGCCCACCGCGAGCGGCACCATCGCCTCGTAGTATTCCTCAGGCTTGCCCAAGCCGTAGATGCATGAGACGGTCGACACGACGATGGTGTCGCGCCTGCTGAGCAGGGCATTCGTCGTCGAGTGACGGAGCCGCTCGACCTCTGCGTTCACCGAGGAGTCTTTTTCGATGAACGTATCGGTCTGCGGCACGTAGGCCTCAGGCTGGTAATAGTCGTAATAACTGACGAAGTACTCGACGGCGTTGTGCGGAAAGAGCTCTCGAAGCTCGCTGGCCAACTGGGCGGCGAGGGTCTTGTTGTGCGCGAGCACGAGCGTCGGGCGCTGCACCGCTTCGATCAACCAGGCCGTCGTCGCGGACTTACCGGTGCCCGTCGCGCCGAGCAGGACCACATCGGTCTCGCCGGCGTTGATGCGACGCGTCAGATCTTCGATCGCGCCGGGCTGATCACCGCTCGGCTCATAGTCGCTGACCACTTCGAATGGGCGGACGCTACGGGTGGGTTCCATGTCTTCGAGAGTACTCGGGACCACCGACATTCATGATTCCGCGTCGAGAGGGTTGCGCGTCCGCTCTGGTGCGACCATCTCTCGTGTGTTTCACTTGCCGCATGAGTACGCGCGCGAGGTGGGGCCTGAGCGCAGTTCTGCTGAGCGGATTCCTGGTGGCGGGCTGCGCGCCGCTCGCTGCTGACGCGAAGCACGGCGAGGATGCCCCGCATGCCTCCGGTGATGCCGAGACGTTCGCGTCAGCCGTCGATGCGGCACTCGCCGGGAGTGGTGTTCCTGGGGGTGCGATCGTCGTAACGGGCTCCGACGGCGGCAATGCGTTCGAGTACGCCTTCGGCAGAGCAGCGGAGGGTCGCGACGTCACACTGCAGACACCGTTCGCGTATCGCAGCATGACGAAGTCGTTCGTGGGGACGGTCGTCCTCCAGCTCGCCGACGAGGGCGTCCTCTCGCTCTCCGACCCGGTGAGTCTGTACGTGGACGGCGTGCCGAACGGCGATGAGATCACGATCGAGCAGCTCGGAACGATGCGCAGCGGGGTCGCGAACTACTCGGGCTCCCCTCGACTCACCGACCTTCTCGTCGTCGATCCGGCGCGAGAGCCCGCTGTGACCGAGCTCCTGGATCTCGCGTTCCCGGATTCTCCCGAATTCGCCCCAGGCGCTGCGTACGAGTACTCGAACACGAATACGCTGCTGCTCGGCGAGGTCATCACGTCTGCGACGGGACGACCATGGTACGACGAGGTCGACGACCGCCTGCTCGCCGCCCTCGATCTCGATTCCGTCACCGATGGTCTCAGCGACAGCGATCGCGATGCGGCCGGGTACCAACTCGCCGACGGCGCCGTCGTGGAGGAACTCCCGTGGGTCGCTCCCGGCTGGTTCGGGGCCGCCGGCGCACTGGCCGGAGACGTCGGGGATCTGGCCGTCTGGGGCCGTGCGCTGGGCACGGGCGCCGAGCTCGCTGCCGACACGCAGCAGTGGAGGCTCGACTCCTTCGGCGCGACGGACGATGACGCGCGCAGTCCGGAGTACGATGCGTACGGCTTCGCCATCGGCGAGATCGACGGCTGGGTCGGGCACACGGGCAACGGTCTCGGATTCCAGGGTCTCGTGATGCACGATCCCGATTCGGGGAGAACGGTCGCCCTGCTGATCAACGGCACCGGCGAGGACCCGGATCTCCCGGCCCACGTCTTCACAGAGATCCTGCCGGTCATCGATGACGCGCCCTGATCACTCGGCTGCTTCGAACCGCAGAGGCAGCTCCAGATTGCCCGCGCCGGACCAGCGCACCTCGGCAAGGCCCTGCCATGCCGCCGCCCGGGCGAGCAGCGCGCGTGCCGCGCTGCCCGTTCGAACTGGCGCGCGCGATTCCCGCCACGCGGCCTGCACGAGCAGCGCGCCGCCCGCGCGGTCCGCCTTCAGATCGAGGCGCCCGGCCATGCGCCCGCCCACCATGAGCGGAAGGCAGTAGTACCCGAACTGCCGCTGCTCTTTGGGGGTGTAGATCTCGATGCGGTAGTGGAAACCGAACATCCGCTCCGCGCGGGGCCGGTACCAGACCATGGGATCGAACGGCGTGAGCAGCGCATCGGGGGCGAGCCGCGAGGGCACGCTGGCGTCGCGGTGCACCCACGCCTCGGAGAACTCGCCGGCAGCGGAGGTCCACCCCTCGACCTGGACCGGGAGCAGTTCGCCCGCCTCGACGAGGTCTGCGACGGCCGCTCTCGCCGGCCCCAGCCGGAGCCGGTGATAGTCCGCGAAGTCGGCCAGCGTGCCGATGCCGAGGGAGCGGGCAGCGCGAGAGATGAGCTCGCGTTGAGCGTCTCCAACTGGAGCGCTGCCGAGATGCTGCTCCGGGAGCACGTGATCGGCGAGCGCATACCGGCGCTGGAAGCCCTCACGGCCCGCAGAAGCCACCTCGCCCCAGGCGAAGAGCGTTTCGACGGCGCGTTTCGTTTCGCTCCAGTCCCACCACGGCCCGCGATTCGCGCGCGGACCGTCCTCGAGGTCGCGTACGAACGAGGGGCCATCGCTCTTCAGCCGGGCCCGCACCCGGTCGAGCGCGGGCGCGAGCTCTGCCGCTCTGCCCGTCCGCTCGTCGCGAGCTCTGCGCTCGGCCATGCGCCAGCCGAAGAGCGGCCGATCCTGCACGGGAATGAACGCCGCCTCGTGGGCCCAGTACTCGGTGAACCGGCCGCTCTGCCACAGATGCCGATCGAGCGCCGTGGCGTCGTAGCTCCCATGACGGGAGAACACCGGAAGATAGTGGCTCCGTGCGAAGACATTGACCGAATCGATCTGCAGCACGTGCAAGCGCTCGAGGGCGGCGTCGAACGGGCGGCGTTTGCCGATGCGCGCGGTATTCGCGAAGCCTTGCGCGGCGAGCGCTATGCGCCGCGCCTCTCCAGCTGAGATTGAAAGCATGAGCGTACGCTACCGCGAGCCACGGACGCGCTGGATCGCTTCGTGCGCGGCCGGGACGCGTCCTGCGCAGAGGATCTCCGCACACGGCGACGCGGCCGCGGAGTGAACTCCCCCGCGACCGCGCACCGGCAATCTCGTGCCTGACCTCAGGCGAACCAGAGCGCGAGCTCGCGCGAGGCCGACTCCGGCGAATCGGAGCCGTGCACGAGGTTCTGCTGCACCTTCAGGCCCCAGTCGCGGCCGAGGTCGCCGCGGATCGTTCCCGGAGCCGCGGTCGTCGGATCGGTCGTGCCGGCGAGCGACCGGAAGCCCTCGATGACTCGCTCGCCCTGCGCACGAATCGCGACGGCCGGGCCCGAGGCCATGAATTCGAGCAACGGCTCGTAGAACGGCTTGCCCTCGTGCTCCGCGTAGTGCGCGGCGAGCAGTTCGCGATCGGGGGCGACGAGACGGAGATCCGCGAGGCGATAGCCCTTCGCCTCGATGCGCCGGATGATCTCGCCGGTGAGGCCGCGAGCGACACCGTCGGGCTTCACCAGGATCAGTGTTTCTTCAACCGACATACGTACTCCTCATGGGTCGGGGGCGGGAAAACTCGCAAGTGGCCGCGCAGATGCGCTCCGATCTGAGAGTGTATCGAATCAGGCGGCGCCGCCCTGTGCCGCCACCCAGGCCGCGCGGTCGCGGTCGATGCGCGCGCCGCGCACCATGCAGTAGACCCAGAGGGCGGTGAACAGCACGCTCACGATGAGCGACATCGGCAGGATGATCGCGGTGAGCAGCATCAAGACGTGCACGACCCATCCGACCAGGATGCCGAAACGGCCGCGCCGCATACCGACGAGGGCGATCAGGATCGCGACTCCGAGTCCACCGCCGAGGACGAGCCCCAGCTCCCGCGGTTCGAGCGCGCTCAGCCCGAAGATCGTCAGGCCGAAGAGCGCCACGATGAAGAGTTCGAAGCCCAAAACGATCGAGGCGAGGGCCTTCTGCGTCGATGTGGGTCCGCGCCGTGCCCCGGCGATGCGCATCGCGGAGTTGTGCGCGACGGTCTCCGAAGGAGAGAGGACGAGTTCCGGCTCGCCGTCGTCATCCGGCCGGCGTGATGCCTCAGCGCCGTTCACGCTGCGCCCCAGCCCTCGGAGCGGGCGAACTCGATGGCCTCGCCCGCGAGGAGCACTGAACCGACGACGAGTACTGCCCGTCCCTCGGCGCGCATCGCCCATCCTCGTGCTTCTTCGAGCGCCTCGGGGAGCGACTCGGCGATCTCGATCGGGGTGCCGGGGATCTCGTCCTCGGCGATCTGCTGGAGATCACCAGCCGGGATGCTCCGCGGCGAGTCGACGGGTGCGACGGTCACGCGATGCGCGATGGGCGCGAGCGTCGCCATCAGGCCGGAGACGTCCTTCTCCTCGAGGACGCCGACGACCAGGGCGAGCTCTGCGAAGGTGAAGGACTCAGACACCGCCGAGACGAGCGCCGCAGCACCGTGGGGGTTGTGCGCCGCATCCACATAGACGACGGGGTCGGTGCCGATGAGCTGCAGACGTCCGGGCGAGGTCAGCGATCCGAAGCCGTCGTCGAGCACTTCTTCCGGCAGCGGGCGACTCGCGCCGAAGAACGCCTCGGCCGCTGCGATCGCAAGTGCTGCATTCTCCGCCTGGTGGTGACCGAACAACGGTACGAAGATCGGATCGTACGACTGGCCGCTGAGACCGACGACATCGATCTGCCGGCCGCCGACCGCGAGACGATCGTCGACGAGCGCGAAGTCGCGCCCCAGCGCCGCAAGCGCCGCATCGTGCCGCTCCGCCGCTTCTGCGAGCTCGGCGAGCGCGTCGGGTTCCTGCGCCGCTGACACGACCACGGATCCGCTCTTGATGATGCCCGCCTTGGTGCGTGCGATCGTCGCGACGTCGGATCCCAGAATGCTCGTGTGGTCGAGGTCGATCGGGGTGAACACGGCGACGCGAGCATCCACGATGTTCGTCGCATCCCACTCGCCGCCCATGCCGACCTCGACGACCGCCACGTCGACCGGCGCGTCGGCGAAGACGGCGAAGGCGAGCACAGCGAGGGCCTCGAAGAACGTGATCCGACCGTGGCCGGCCTCGGCGAGTTCTGCATCGACGACTTCGAGCGGCACCTGCAATTCATCCCATGCCGCGGCGAGCACATCGCCGTCGACGGACTCGCCGTCGAGCTGGAACCGCTCGGTGAAATCGACGAGATGCGGACTGGTGAAGAGCCCCGTCCGCAGACCGTGCGCCCGCATCAACGACGCGATGGCGCGGCTGGTCGAGGTCTTCCCGTTCGTTCCCGCGACCTGGATGACGGGGAACGAGAGCTGCGGCGACCCCGCGAGTTCGGCGAGCCGCCGCACCGGGTCGATGCGCGGTCGCGGCTGCGCCTCTCCGACGCGCTCGAGCAGAGCGGCGTAGACGCGTTCCGCGCCGGTCATGCCACGACTCCCGCCTGCTGCGATGCCGCTTCCGTGGCATCGATGGTGATGACGATCGCCGCCTTCTCGGCGCCGATCGCCCGCGCTGCCGACACGTGAACGCCGTTGCCTGGCGAGGAGATATCGTCGGCGATCGCATCGATGCCGATGGCCTCCTGCACGGCGAACCCTTCAGCCAGCGTTTCGGCGGCGATGAGCGAGGAGTGCATCTGCAGTGCGGCGGCGTGCTCGGGCTCTGCGTTCAACGCCAGCACGATCCGATCGCTGACCTCGAGCCCGGCGTTCTTCCGCGCCTCCTGCACCGCACGGATCGCGTCACGAGCGATGCCCTCAGTCTCGAGTTCGGGGGTCAGCGTCGTGTCGAGCAGCGCAAAACCGCCCCCTGGCAGCAGGGTGAGCGCCGGACCGCCCTCGGCGTCGTCTCCCGCTCGAAGCGTGAGCTCGTACTCGTGCGGTTCGAGGGCGATACCGCCCGCGATGACGACTCCGCCGTCCTCGCTCCAATCGCCCGACTTCGCCGCCTTGATCGCCTGCTGCACCTGCTTGCCGAGACGGGGCCCAGCGGCGCGTGCGTTGACGGCGAGCGTCTGCACGATGCCGTGCTCCTGCGCGCTCGTCTCCGTCTGCTCGACGAGCGTGACCGATTTGACGTTCAGCTCTTCCCGGAGAATGTCCGCAAACGGGGCAACGGCGTCCGGGTGCTCGACCACGACCGTCAGCTCGGCGAGCGGGAGGCGGACGCGAAGGCCGCGGCTCTTGCGCAGAGCGAGGGTCTGGGAGGTGATCTGTCGCACTTCGTCCATCGCCTGCACCAGGGTGTCATCCGCGGGGAACTCGGCCGCCTCGGGCCAGTCCGCGAGGTGCACCGATCGGCCGCCGGTGAGCCCGCGCCACAGTTCTTCGGTGACGAGGGGCGCGAGAGGAGCCGCGACGCGCGCGACGGTTTCGAGCACGGTGAACAGCGTGTCGAAGGCCTGGCGATTCTCGCCCGCGCCCTGATCCCCGCCGGTCCCCGCCCAGAAGCGATCGCGCGAGCGGCGCACGTACCAGTTCGTGAGCACCTCTGCGAACCCTCGCAGGGCGTCGGCGGCGGAGGTGGTGTCGAGCGCGTCGAGATGGGCCTCGACATCTCGTACGAGCCGTCCGGTCTTGGCGAGGATGTAGCGGTCGAGCGGATCGACGGAGTCGGTGCGGCGCTCGGCCGTGACGCCGTCGGCGTTCGCGTAGAGCGAGAAGAAGTACCACGTGTTCCAGAGGGGCAGGATGAACTGTCGAACGCCCTCCCGGATTCCCTCCTCAGTCACGACGAGGTTGCCGCCGCGCACGACGGGCGAAGCCATGAGGAACCAGCGCATCGCGTCCGACCCGTCGCGATCGAAGACTTCGTTCACGTCGGGATAGTTGCGGAGCGACTTCGACATCTTGTTGCCGTCGGAGCCGAGCACGATGCCGTGGCTGATCACGTTCGTGAACGCCGGGCGGTCGAACAGCGCGGTCGCGAGCACATGCTGGACGTAGAACCATCCCCGCGTCTGGCCGATGTACTCGACGATGAAGTCCGCGGGCTGATGGGTCTCGAACCACTCCTGGTTCTCGAACGGGTAGTGGGCTTGGGCGAACGGCATCGATCCGGAGTCGAACCACACGTCGAGCACGTCCTCGATCCGGCGCATGGTGGAGCGCCCGGTCGGATCGTCGGGATTGGGGCGCGTGAGTCCGTCGATGTAGGGGCGGTGCAGGTCGATGTCGCCGGATTCGTTGCGGGGCAATGCTCCGAAGTCGGCTTCGAGTTCTGCGACGGAGCCGTACACGTCGACCCTCGGGTACTCCGGGTCATCGCTCTTCCACACCGGAATGGGGCTGCCCCAGTAGCGGTTGCGACTGATCGACCAGTCGCGCGCCCCCTCGAGCCATTTCCCGAACTGACCGTGCTTGACGTTCTCGGGCACCCAGGTGATCTGCTCGTTCGTCTCGAGCATGCGTTCCTTGATGTCGGTGACGCGCACGAACCAGCTGGACACCGCCTTGTAGATGAGCGGGTTGCGGCAGCGCCAGCAGTGCGGGTACGAGTGCTCGTAGCTCTGCTCGCGGAGCAGCCGCCCGCGCTCGCGCACCAGGCGGATCAATGGGCGGTTCGCGTCCATCCAGAGCTCACCGGCGACGTCGGTCACCGCGCTGATGAAGCGGCCCCCGGCATCGACGCTGACGATCGTCGGCATTCCCGCCGCCGTCGTGATCCGGTAGTCGTCCTCGCCGTACGCTGGCGACTGGTGCACGATGCCGGTGCCGTCGGTGGTCGAGACGTAGTCATCGACGAGGATCTGCCAGCAGTTCTCCGTGCCCCAGGTCTCGGCATCTGCGAAGTAGTCGAAGAGCGGGGCGTACGTCACACCCGAAAGGTCGGAACCGCTCACCGTGCGGGACACCGCGGAGACGGCATCCTCGATCGAGGCGTATCCCAGGTCCTTGGCATGCGCTCCGACCAGATCCTGCGCGAGCAGGTACTGCGCCGTTCCGGCCGCACCGCCGTCGCCGGCGCCGCCGGGTCCGGCGGGCACCACGGCGTAGTCGATGTCAGGCCCCACCGCGAGAGCGGCATTCGTCGGCAGCGTCCATGGAGTCGTCGTCCAGGCGAGGGCGCGAACGCCGGTCAGATCGAGCTGTGCCGCGCGGTCCCCCGAGAGCGGGAACGCGACGGTGACCGAGGGATCCTGGCGCATCTGATAGACATCGTCGTCCATGCGCAGCTCGTGGTTCGACAGCGGGGTCTCATCGCGCCAGCAATACGGAAGAATGCGCGAGCCTTCGTACGCGAGCCCGTCGTCGTAGAGCTTCTTGAACGCCCAGATGACACTTTCCATGTAGCTGAGATCGAGAGTCTTGTAGCCGTTCTCGAAGTCCACCCACCGGGCCTGACGCGTGACGTACTCCTCCCACTCGCGCGTGTACTGCAGCACAGAGGCGCGCGCCTTCCCGTTGAACGCCGCGACGCCCATCTCCTCGATCTCCGACTTCTCGGTGATGCCGAGCTGCTTCATCGCCTCGAGTTCAGCGGGGAGGCCGTGCGTGTCCCAACCGAAGCGTCGCTCCACCTTCTTGCCGCGCATCGTCTGGAATCGCGGGAAGACGTCCTTCGCGTACCCGGTCAGCAAGTGACCGTAGTGAGGCAGGCCGTTCGCGAACGGCGGTCCGTCGTTGAAGACCCATTCCGGTGCGCTCTCTCGCTGACGAATCGAGGCGCGGAACGTGTCGTCCGCCGCCCAGAAGTCGAGCACGCGTTGTTCGATCTCGGGAAGCCGCGGCGAAGCGGCGACGCCGAAGGCGGCACCCGCGTTCGGGTCTGCGGCTGATGCGGTGGACGGGGTTCCCGTGGGCTGCTGAGGGTACGGCATGGGTTCCTTCTCGGTTCCGGCGTGAGTGTTGTTGCCTGCGCCGGGACGAGGTCCGGATCGCTCTCCGTCACCCGCGGTACCACCCCGCTTGCCGCTCGCGGCTCCCGTCGGGAGACACGTCGACCACTTCATTGGGCGATGACGGGCCCGACCCGTTCGGTTCTACTGGGCGGCCCGCACCCTGTTACATCCGAGAGCGTCGAGCCGCTGTTCTTCCGAAGACTCCCCGATGATGGTCGGTTCGCAGTCGTTGAAGCCAGTCTAGCGCAGCGTTGGCCGGTCTTCACCATGCGACGAGGGGCCTCGGCGGCGGGCCGGAAGTGCGCCGTTGGTAACGAACGAGTAACGATGCGGTTAGTGATAAATACCAGATCAGCGCAGAGAATCACCTCGCCTGAGCGTCGCATGCACCCGGGCGCGCCTTGCACTCCATTGCACGACGTTGTTAGCGTCGTCTCAGCGTTGAGGGCGGCCGCGTGCCATTCTTCCTGATCCGCTCCGGGACATCCAGCGCCGAAATTCGGTGCCCCGGAGTGCGGGAAGTCGAGTGCGGCCCGATCCTCCGCAATACGAACTGGCCAATTGAGAGGCTGCCGGGCGACGCTTGCGCCGCGATCGCCGCGATCCCGCGAGTCGCCGGCGTGCCTCCGATTTCGTCGTGCCAAGAACGAGGAGTTTACAGTGACCAGTACAACGGAACAGCCCGGGGTTGCGGGCGAAGTGCGGCCGGGTGAGACCCCAGACACGGTGTCGCCCGCGATCGCGGTCTCCCACGCCTACAAGGTGTTCGGGCGACGCCCCAGAGAGGTCGTCAAGCGCCTCCGGAAGGGCGCAACGCGCGAAGAGGTCCGCGGGCAGGGCACCGCGGCTGTGATCGACACGAGCTTCAGCGTCAATCAAGGCGAGATCTTCGTGGTGATGGGGCTGTCGGGTTCCGGCAAGTCGACCCTGATCCGCATGCTCAACGGCCTGAATGACACGACTGACGGGTCGATCACGGTCTTCGGCACCGAGGTCGTCGGCCTGAGCGGACAAGAACTGCGCGAGTTGCGTCGCGACCGGATGTCGATGGTGTTCCAGCACTTCGCACTGCTCCCCCACCGCAGTGTCCTCGACAACGTCGCCTACGGTCTCGAGTTGCAGGGCGTTGCTCCAGCGGAGCGTCGAGAGCGAGCGCAGCACTGGCTCACGCGCGTCGGCCTGGGCGGCTGGGAGGAGCACTTGCCCGGTGAGCTCTCGGGCGGCATGCAGCAGCGCGTCGGCATCGCCCGCGCGTTCGCCGCTGACACCGACATCCTGCTCATGGATGAAGCGTTCTCAGCGCTCGACCCGCTGATTCGGCGAGAGATGCAGGAGCAGCTCGTCGAACTGCAGCAGGAGCTCAACAAGACGATCGTCTTCATCACGCACGACCTGAATGAGGCGATGTTCCTGGGCGACCGCATCGCCGTCATGCGCGATGGGAGGATCGTGCAGGTCGGAACGCCGAACGACATCCTCACCGACCCGGCCAACGATTACGTCGCCCAGTTCGTGCAGGACGTCGATCGCGCCCGGGTGCTCACCGCGGGAGACGTGATGGAGCCGCCCCGCGCCGTGGTCCCGGCGACCGCCGGCCCGCGCACCGCGCTGCGCACCATGCGCGATCTGCAGACGTCGGCGTGCTTCGTCACGTCCTCGTCGCGCAAGCTGCTCGGCGTCGTCCGCGATAAGGATGTGCTGCGCCAGGTCCGCGAAGGCGGTACCGACATCACGGAGCGCCTCCGGCCCACGCCCTCGATCGTGAAGCGCGATCAGTACATCTCCGAGCTCTTCGAGCTCGCAGTGGAGAGTCCGCTGCCCGTGGCTGTGACCGACGACCAGGATCGGCTCATCGGCGTCGTTCCGCGCGTCACGCTCCTCGCAGCACTGACCGACCTCCCGACTATGACGACGGAGATTCCGATCATCGAACCGACACCCACCGTGTCGGCGGCGATGATCTCAGAGACACTGGGCGATGCTCCGGAGAGCGCCGCCGGAGCCGGGTTCGCACCCGAGAATGAGGAGGTGCGCTGATGGACGACTTCCGCATTCCTCTCGGCGACTGGGTAGCCGATGGACTCAACTGGTTCAAGGCGACGTTCGACGGCTTCCTCGACGTGGTCACCCTGGTGATCAAGTTCCTCGTCGAGGGGCTGGCCGACGGACTGACGTCCGTTCCCTTCCCCGTCCTCATCATCGTGTTCGGGCTGATCGGCTGGCTGCTGCGCTCCTGGCAGCTCGCGGTCGGCACCGTCATCACGATGCTCCTCGTCGTCGGCATGGGCCAGTGGGAGAACGCGATGCTGACGCTCGCGCTCGTGCTCATCGCAGCCCTCATCGCCATTGTCGTCGCGATCCCGCTCGGCATCGCGGCAGCGCGGAGCGATACGTTCAGCGCGATCCTGAAGCCCGTGCTCGACTTCATGCAGACGATGCCGGCCTTCGTCTACCTGATCCCCGCCGTGATCTTCTTCAGCATCGGGTTCGTGCCGGGCGTCTTCGCAACGGTCCTGTTTTCGGTCGCTCCCGGCGTGAGGTTCACCGAACTCGGCATCCGCGGAGTCGACTCCGAGACGGTCGAGGCCGGCTACGCATTCGGAGCCGCACCGGGGAAGATCCTCCGAGGCATCCAGCTGCCGCTCGCGATGCCGACCATCATGGCCGGCATCAACCAGGTGATCATGCTCGCCCTCTCGATGGCCGTCGTCGCCGGTATGGCCGGCGCGAACGGACTCGGCAAGGAGGTCGTCGCAGCCATCTCGACCCTGAACATCGCGCAGGGCGTCGAGGCCGGCCTGAGCGTCGTGATCCTCGCCGTCTTCCTCGACCGCGTGACCGCGGCCCTCGGCAATCCCGGCGACTACAAGCACTCGTTGCTGGGCGGCATCCGCCGCCGCCGTGACGCGCGCCGCACGGGCGCGCTCGCCAAGGCTGCATGACGCACCGCACGTACCCCTCGCAACACACGTACCCCCACACCGTGCGCCCCGCGCACGAAACGAAAGGACGAAGTATGCAGAAGCGCACTCTCACCGGAATGTTGGCTCTGGGAGCCGCCGCAACCCTCGCCCTTGCAGGCTGCTCCGGCAATGGGTCCGGCAGCGGCTCCGACGGCGACGGCGGCGGCGAGAACGGCACCGTCACACTGGGCTACCTGCCGGGTTGGACGGACGGGCTCAGCACCGCCTACCTGCTCGAGGATCAGCTCGGCAAGATGGGCTACGACGTCGAGATGGAAGAGTTGACCGATGCGGGCGTGCTCTACGCAGGACTCGCCGGTGGAGACTTCGACATCTACCCCTCCGCATGGCCGGAGGTGACGCACGCCTCTTACATGGAGGAATTCGGCGACCAGATCGAGGATCTCGGCGGCTACTACGACGGCGCCGTGCTGACGCTCGCGGTGCCCGAGTACGTCGACATCGACTCCATCGAAGACCTCGCCGGTGAAGCGGATCGATTCGGCGGCGAGATCATCGGCATCGAGCCGGGCGCCGGGCTGACCGCGCAGACGCAGGACGTCGCGATGCCGGAGTACGGCCTGGACGGCGACTTCGAGCTCGTGACCTCCTCCACCGCGACCATGCTCGCGACGCTGCAGGACAAGATCGACAACGAAGAAGACGTCGTCGTGACGCTCTGGCGCCCGTTCTGGGCGAACGATGCCTTCCCGCTGAAGGATCTCGAGGACCCGAAGGGTGCGATGGGCGAGCCCGAGACCCTGCACTTCCTGGGGAAGAAGGGTCTCTCGGAGGAGTACCCCGAGGTCGCCGACTACATCGCCGACATCAAGCTCGACGACGTCGCCTACGGCGCGCTCGAGAGCATGGTCACCGGTGACGAGTACAAGGACGACCCCGAGGCGGCGGTCGATGCATGGCTCGAGGAGTACGGAGATGCGTACCCGGGTCTGATCACCAGCTGACCGATCCGTCGTTTCCCTTCGGGGAATCACGCAGTACGAAAGGAGCCCTTCCCGAAACACAGTTCCGGGAAGGGCTCCTTTTTTCATGCCGCACAGCGGCACCACGCTTTACGAAAGGACACCATTTGCATTTCCGCACCCTCACTTCTGCTCTCGCACTCACCGCAGCAGCCGCTCTGGCGCTCGCCGGATGTTCTGCCGAGGACGCCGCCGATGCCAGCGCAGACAGCATCACCATCGGCTACGTCCCCTCCTGGAGCGATGGCAAGACCAGCGGCTTCCTCCTCAAGGACCAGTTCGAAAAGCTCGGCTACGACGTCGAGATGCAGGAGCTCACTGAGGCAGCCGTGCTGTACACGAGTCTCGCGGAGGGCAGCATCGACGTCTTCTCGGGTGCTTGGACCGAGCGCACGCAGGCCGAGTACGTCGCGGGGCGGGAAGATGATTTCGAGGATCTCGGCACCTGGTACGACAACGGCACGATCACCCTCTCGGTGCCCGACTATGTCGATATCACGTCACTCGAAGAACTCGCGCCGAATGCCGATCGATTCGACGGGAAGATCATCGGCATCGAGCCGAGCGCGGGTCAGATGAAGCACACGGAGGAAGTCGGCATGCCTGCCTACGGACTCGACAGTGAGTTCTCCCTCGTGTCCTCGTCGACGGCGGCGATGCTCGCCTCGGTGAGCGACGCGGTCGAGACCGGCGACGACATCGTCGTGACGAGCTGGCGCCCGTTCTGGGCGAACGAGGTGTACGGCCTGCGCGACCTCGAAGACCCGAAGGGTGTCATGGGCACCCCCGAGGGCATTCATGTGCTCGCGACCCAGGGATTCACCGAGCGCTTTTCCGACGCGGCAGACTACGCCGCAGATTTCAAGCTGAACGACGAGGCCTTCAGCACGCTCGAGAACGCGATGACGAACGAATACGAGGTGGGTGAAGAGGCCGAGGCCGTCGACGCCTGGATCGACGAGCACCCCGACGCATTCCCCGGCCTGCTCGCCGAATAGAGAAATCAGGAGCGCCCGGCGCCGTTGCCGCGTAGGATCGGCGACGTCGGGCGCTTCCGGCTCGGCCTGTCATCGAGGAGAGACCATGAGCGATTCAGCCCTCGCACCCGAGATCGAATCCCGACCCGAAGTGCATCTGGCCGTCGTGCGGGAGACCGTTCCGTTCGACCGCATTCCCGAGCTCTACGACCGCGCGTACCCAGCGATCTTCCAGGCGTTGGCAGAGACAGGCGTGTCTCCGGCCGCCGCCCCGATGGGCGTGATGCACGGCTCCCCGGCGGCGGAGGGCCTCGACCTGTCGGTGGCCGTGCCGATCCCTCAGCCATACACCGGAACCGGCGGCGGGATCACGGCCGAGACGATTCCGGCCGCCCGCACCGCCACGATGCTGCTGCGCGGCGACTTCAGCGGACTGTCGGCCGCATATGAGCGTCTCTACGCCTGGATCAGCGAGCGGGGAGAGCAGCCGACCGGCATCGCGTGGGAGCAGTACCTCACCGAACCCGAGCCCGGCGGTGACCCTGCCCTCAACGAGACGCTGATCGGGGTGCAGCTCGCCGGTGACTGATGGCCGGTAAGCTGGATCCACACCATCAGGCACCAGCGCGGCGATGAGCTGCCGCGCGACCACGCGGTGCCGTCCACATCGAACCCCGATGCCGCAGCTGAGCGCGGTATCGAGAAGCGGAGCCCCACGCATGAGCGCGATTCCCGACAAGCCCGTACTCGAAGGCCTCGAAGCGAAATGGGGCCCGGTGTGGGAGGAAGCCGGCACGTACGCCTTCCCGCGAGCGCGCGCTTCCCGGGAGAACGTCTACAGCATCGACACGCCCCCGCCGACGGCGTCGGGATCGCTGCACGTGGGACACGTCTTCTCGTACACGCACACCGATACCATCGCGCGGTACCAGCGCATGCAGGGCAAGGCCGTCTTCTACCCGATGGGGTGGGACGACAACGGGCTGCCGACGGAGCGACGCGTGCAGAACTACTACGGCGTGCGCTGCGATCCGTCGCTGCCGTACGTCGAGGGATTCGTCCCTCCGCACGAAGGGGGCGACGGCAAGAGCATCAAGGCGGCGGATCAGCAGCCGATCTCCCGCCGCAACTTCATCGAGCTGTGCGAGCGCCTCACCGAGGAGGACGAGCAGCAGTTCGAGGCGCTCTGGCGCACGCTCGGGCTCTCCGTCGACTGGAAGCAGAGCTACCGAACAATCGGAGCCGAGTCGCTGCGCGCGTCCCAGCTCGCCTTCCTCCGCAACGTCCAGCGCGGCGAGGCCTACCAGGCCCAGGCGCCGACCCTGTGGGACGTGACGTTCCGCACGGCGGTCGCCCAGGCGGAGCTCGAGGATCGCGATCAGCCGAGCGCCTATCACACGCTCGCCTTCCACAAGTCGGACGGATCGGGCGACATCCTCATCGATACCACGCGTCCCGAACTGCTCGCAGCGTGCGTCGCGCTCGTCGCGCACCCCGACGATGAGCGCTTCCAGCCGCTCTTCGGCTCGACAGTGCGCACTCCCCTGTTCGACGTCGAGGTGCCGATCCTGGCCCACCATCTCGCGCAGAAGGACAAGGGCACCGGAATCGCGATGATCTGCACGTTCGGCGATGTGACCGATGTGGTCTGGTGGCGCGAACTCGACCTGCCGAATCGTGCCATCCTCGGATTCGACGGCCGCGTGATCTCTGAGGCGCCCGACGTCATCACGAGCGAGACCGGGCGTGCAGCCTACGCGGAGATCGCGGGCAAGACCGTGTTCAGTGCGAAGCAGATCGTCGTCGACTCGCTGCGCGCTTCCGGCGAGCTCGTCGGCGACATCCGCAAGATCACGCATCCCGTCAAGTTCTTCGAGAAGGGCGACAAGCCGCTCGAAATCGTTTCGACCCGCCAGTGGTACGTCGTGAACGGTGCTCGCGATGAGGCGCTCCGCGATCGCCTGCTCGCGCACGGGCGAGAGCTCGAGTGGCATCCCGACTTCATGCGCGTGCGCTACGAGAACTGGGTCGAGGGCCTCTCCGGTGATTGGCTGATCTCGCGTCAGCGCTTCTTCGGTGTCGCGATCCCGGTGTGGTACCCGCTCGACGCCGACGGCAATCCGGTCTTCGACGAGCCGATCCTGCCGAGTGAGGATCAGCTGCCCGTCGACCCGTCGAGTGACGTCCCCGCCGGGTACACGGCCGATCAGCGCGGAGTCGCAGGCGGGTTCCAGGGCGAGGTCGACGTGATGGACACGTGGGCGACCTCTTCGCTCACCCCGCAGCTCGCGGGCGGCTGGGAGCGCGACCCGGAGCTGTTCGATCTCGTGTACCCGTTCAGTCTCAGGCCGCAGGGTCAGGACATCATCCGGACGTGGTTGTTCTCGACGCTGCTGCGTTCGGAGCTCGAGTGCGGCCAGCTGCCGTGGCAGCACGCGGGCATCTCCGGGTGGATCCTGGATCCCGATCGGAAGAAGATGTCGAAGTCGAAGGGCAACGTGGTGACGCCCGCCGGCATGCTCGAGCAGCACGGGTCGGACGCCGTGCGCTACTGGGCGGCCTCGGCGAAGCTCGGCACGGATGCGGCGTTCGACCCGCAGAATCCGACGCAGATCAAGATCGGCCGTCGTCTGGCGATCAAGCTGCTGAACGCGGCGAAATTCACCCTCAGTTTCGACGACTCGGGCGCCGGGACCGTCACGGAAGCGCTCGACCGCGCCGTGCTCGCCGGACTCGCGGGAGTGATCGAGCAGGCGACGCGCGCATTCGAGAACTACGACCATGCCCGTGCACTCGAGCTGACCGAATCGTATTTCTGGACCTTCTGCGACGACTATCTCGAGCTCGTGAAGGAGCGCGCGCACAACGGTCAAGGCCAGTCGCAGGCGTCGGCAGTGACCGCCCTGCGCACCTCGCTCTCCGTGTTCGTGCGCCTGCTCGCGCCGTTCCTGCCGTATGCCACGGAGGAAGTGTGGTCGTGGTTCGGCGAAGGGTCTGTGCACCAGGCCGACTGGCCCGTGCCGGAGGAGGCCGCCTCGCTCGCCGGGGACGACTCCGACGCCGCATTGCTCGGCCTCGTCGGCGAGGCGCTCGTGGGCATCCGCGGAGCGAAGACGGCCGCAAAGGCTTCGCAGAAGACCCCGGTGTCGATCGCGGTCGTGCAGGCCCGGCAGCCCGATCTCGCCCGCCTCGAGTCGGCCTCGGCTGATCTCGCCGCAGTCGGAAAGATCGCCGAGCTTCGGATCGAGGCCGGCCCGGACGATCTGAGCGGAGTCACCGTCGCCGACATCCAGCTCGCACCAGTGGAGGCGTGACGATGCAGCTCGGGGCGCGCTGGCAGAGGGGCACTCCCCCGCACCGCAGCGTGCCCGAAGCGCTGCATGCCGCGATCGCCGAGCAGGAGAACGGGCATCCGGAGGCTGATTCGTGGACGCTGACCTGGCTCGAAGGCCGGCCGCGCTGCGAGCTCGATGACCTCGTGTTCGTCGCGCTCGACGTGGTCGGTCGCGTGCGCACCGGGCCCGTGAGCGGGAGCGGCGAGCCGGGGCTCGCGGAGGAGCGTCTGGCCCACAGCGCAGACGACGACGCCGACGATGATGACTGGCTGAGTTGAGGAGTTCGATGTTTCGCGGAGACGACCTGGTCGGGCGCCGATTCGGCGCAAGCATGGCGGTGGCAGTCATCGCCCTCATGGGGCTGAGCGCCTGTGCTCCCGAGCCTGCGGCGGACGGCGGTGCGCGCGGCGACGGATCGTCGTCGGCGTCCGCCTCGGCCTCCGCGGAGGCGGACGCCGACTCCTCCGGGTCTGACGAGAGTGCGACTGCCGGTGAGGACGCCGGGGCGGACGATGAAGCGGGCAGCGATGCATCGAGCGTCGGCGAGGGCGACCGCAAAGCGAACGGCGCCGCCTCCGGGAGCAGCGAGGGCGGATGGCCGCAGCAGGGCGATCCGCAGGACACGTCGAAATCGACGACGCTCCCCGCGTCATTCCCGGTGGCCGATTTCGTCGTGCCCGACGGCGCCCGCATCGACGATGCCGGTGAGCGATCGGCGAGCGAATGGTATCTCGTGCTCACCGCTGAGGACCGGGCTGCCGCTGATGCGCTGTGGCAGTCGATCGTCAGCGCGAGCGGGTTCGCCGAATCGGAGCGATCCGAGACCGGTGATGGCGGCGTCGCCGCCACACTCACACACGGCACGCTGAGCGTCACCGCTCTGCAGATCCCCCAGAAGAACGGGTCCGTACTGCTGAGCTTCGATATCACCGCAGTGGGCGGTTGAGCGTGCGCATCGCTCTCATCCGGCACGGGCAGACCGACTGGAATCTCTCCGGTCGCATGCAGGGTCGCACCGACATTCCGCTGAACGCCACCGGCCGAGAGCAGGCCAGCGTCCTCGCCGAGCGACTCTCACGAGCAGGCGGGTGGGACGCGGTCGTGACGAGTCCGCTGCTCCGAGCTCGGCAGACGGCTGAGATCCTCGCCGAGCGGCTCGGTCTCGAGGCGGTGACGTGCGAGGGGCTCGTCGAGCGCTCCTTCGGCGATGCGGAAGGCTTGTCGCACAGTGTCGCCCTCGAGCACTGGCCGTCGCGCCAGTACCCGAGCATGGAGGGTCATGACGAGGTCGCTGAGCGGGGGGTATCGGCGCTCGACCGCATCGCCGATCAGTTTCGGAACGGCCGCGTCATCGCTGTGACGCACGGTTCGTTCATCCGGCATCTGCTCGCGGACATTTCCGGGCTGCCGGCAGATGAGGTGCCCCGGGCCGAGAATCTCGCCATCTCCGAGGTCGAGCGCGACGAGTCAGGAACGTGGCACGTGCGTTCCATCGCAGGCCGCGCCTGGGAGCCTGGCGAGGGCATTCGCCGCGCTTGACGTCGCGTACCGCAGGAGTCGTGCCGCGGGCGCGCCCGAGCTCTCAACAGAGAGGCCGATGACTTACGCGCTCTCGCGGCCTCCACGGGCCTGCAGCACGCGCGGCGCAGCTTCCCCGTTCACCGATTCCCGGGTCACGATGACCTTCGTGATGTCACCGTCGGAAGGCACCTCGAACATGACGGGCCCGAGGATCCCTTCGAGGATCGCACGGAGCCCACGAGCGCCGGTCTTGCGTTCGACGGCGAGTTCAGCGATGGCTTCAAGCGCGGCATCCTCGAACTCGAGACTCACGCCGTCGAGTTCGAACATGCGCTGGTACTGCTTCACGAGTGCATTCTTCGGCTCGGTGAGAATGCGCGTCAGCGCTTCGACGTCGAGCGGATCGACCGTCGCTACGATCGGCAGGCGTCCGATGAACTCGGGAATGAGACCGAACTTATGCAGATCTTCAGGTTGCACCTGAGCGAAGAGCTGATCGTCGTTGCGCTTGCTCGATACCGGCGCACCGAACCCGATGCCGCCCTTGCCGAGGCGAGACCCGACGATCTCCTCGAGACCGGCGAATGCGCCGGCGACGATGAAGAGCACGTTCGTGGTGTCGAGTTGGATGAACTCCTGATTCGGGTGCTTGCGCCCGCCCTGCGGAGGAATCGATGCGACCGTGCCCTCCAGGATCTTGAGGAGCGCCTGCTGCACGCCTTCGCCCGAGACATCGCGCGTGATCGAGGGGTTCTCGGCTTTACGAGAGATCTTGTCGATCTCATCGATGTAGATGATGCCCATCTCTGCGCGCGCGACATCGAAATCGGCTGCCTGCAGAAGCTTCAGGAGGATGTTTTCGACGTCTTCGCCGACGTACCCCGCTTCGGTGAGGGCCGTGGCGTCAGCAACCGCGAACGGCACACCGAGCTGTCGTGCCAGCGACTGCGCGAGATACGTCTTGCCGCACCCGGTCGGGCCGATGAGCAGAATATTCGACTTCGCGATCTCCACCTGCTCCGAGGCGACCTCAGCGCTCGCGAGCGACGAGAGCGCGCGCACACGCTTGTAGTGGTTGTACACCGCAACGGCGAGTGACTGCTTGGCCCGGTCCTGCCCGATGACGTACTGGTCGAGGAAGTCGGCGATCTCACGAGGCTTGTGCAGAGTGAAGTCGGAGGTCTCCCCCGTCTGGTGCTCCGCGAGGCGCTCCTCGATGATCTCATTGCAGAGCGCCACGCACTCATCGCAGATGTAGATCTGCGGGCCGGCGATGAGCTGCTGCACTTGCTTCTGCGACTTGCCGCAGAAGGAGCACTTGAGCAGCTCGCTGCTTTCGCCGATCTTCGCCATGCGGAGCTCCTTCACCTAACTCGGTCTGATCCGATGCCTTCGAGACTAGCGGGAGCCTCAGACATTGATGGGCGGCGCGCCGGAGCCCCGGGGTCGCCCCCGAGGCTCCGTGTGACTACTTCGCGATGACCGGCTGCGGGTTCTTCCGACTCGTCAGCACCTGGTCGACGAGCCCGTATTCGAACGCCTCCTGTGCGCTGAGAATCTTATCGCGATCGATGTCGCGATTCACCTCTTCGATGCTGCGCTTGGAGTGCTTCGACAGCGTCTCCTCGAGCCATTCGCGCATCCGCAGGATCTCGCGGGCCTGGATCTCGATGTCCGAGGCCTGGCCGTGGCCGCCCTGACCGCTGGATGGCTGGTGGATCAGCACGCGCGCGTTGGGCAGCGCGAGCCGCTTCCCCGGGGTTCCACCGGCGAGCAGCACCGCCGCAGCCGACGCCGCCTGGCCGAGGCACACCGTCTGCACGTGCGGGCGAATGTACTGCATCGTGTCGTAGATCGCCGTCATGGCGGTGAAGGAGCCGCCCGGCGAGTTGATGTACATGGTGATGTCCCGCTCAGGGTCCTGGCTCTCGAGCACCAGGAGCTGGGCCATGACGTCGTCGGCTGACGCATCGTCGACCTGCACGCCGAGGAAGATGATGCGATCCTCGAAGAGCTTGGCGTACGGATCCTGACGCTTGTAGCCGTAGGCCGTGCGCTCTTCGAAGGTCGGGAGCACGTAGCGCGCATCGGGCATCTGCAGGCTCGATCCGCCGGACTGGGGCATGTATGGAGTATTCATCGAGTGAGTTGCTTCCTGTCCGTCACGTTAGTTACTGGTGCCGCCGCCGCCGATGACATCGGTGGCTGAATCGCGGATGAAGTCGATGAAGCCGTACTCGAGCGCCTCATCTGCGGTGAACCAGCGATCGCGGTCGCCGTCCTCATTGATCTGCTCCAGCGTCTTCCCGGTCTGCGCCGCGGTGATCTCGGCGAGGCGGTTCTTCATCGAGGTGATGAGCTGCGCCTGGGTCTGGATGTCGCTCGCCGTGCCGCCGAATCCGCCGTGCGGCTGGTGCAGCAGCACGCGGGCGTTCGGGGTGATGTAGCGCTTGCCCCTGGTGCCGGCGGTGAGCAGGAACTGGCCCATCGACGCGGCCATGCCGATGCCGACGGTGACGATGTCATTCGGAACGAATGACATCGTGTCGTAGATCGCCATGCCCGCGGTGATCGAGCCGCCGGGAGAGTTGATGTAGAGGTAGATGTCGGCCTTGGGATCCTCTGCAGCCAGCAGCAGGATCTTGGCGCAGATCTCATTCGCGTTGTCGTCACGGACTTCGGAACCGAGCCAGATGATACGGTCCTTCAGCAGTCGTTCGAACACGCTGTTCGGTGGCGTCTGTTCAGCCATGCGGCGCTCCATTCGTTGTTGCTTGGTTCGAGCGTACCGAGTCGTTCGCGCCTCGTGAGCCGTGTTCGCCGTGGGCGCATGGCCGCCGATACGCAACGATCCCCCGCCTCGAAGTTCGAGGCAGGGGATCGCGGATGCGGCGGGAGGCGACCTACTTGCCGGCCTCTTCAGCCTCGGCGGCGGCCTTCTTGGCGGCGCGCGTGGCGGCAGCCTTCTTGGCGGCAGCCGAACGAGCGGCCTTCTTCGCGGCCTCGTCGTCAGCGGGAGCGCTCTCGGCCGACGCGGCGGCCGGCTTCTTCGCGGCGGACTTCTTCGCAGCGGGAGCCGGAGCCTCTGACTCCGGAGCGGCTTCGGTCTCGACCGCCTCAGCGGCGTCGTCCGATGCGTCGGCTTCCTCATCGGAATCGACGGCCGTGAACTCGCTCAGATCGACGGCGTTGCCGTCCTGATCCACGACCTCCACCTTTGCGAGCGCGACCGCGAGAGCCTTGTTGCGCGTGACCTCTCCGAGGATCACGCCCATCTGGTTGCCCTGGCTGATGGCCTGGAGGAACTGCGTCGGCTCCATGCCGTACTGCTGCGCCGACTGGAAGATGTACTGCGAGAGCTCGTTCTGCGTCGGCGTCACGCCTTCAGCTTCGACGATCGCGTCCAGCAGCAGCTGGAGCTGGATCTGCTCCTCCGACGACTTCCGCACCTCGGCGCGGTGCTCGTCGTCCTCGAGGCGGCCTTCGCCCTCGAGGTGACGGTGCACCTCTTCCTCCACCAGCTCTTCGGAGACGGGGATGCCGGCCTGCTCGATGAGCGTTGCGGTGAAGAGATCGCGTGCCTGCTGACCCTGCGCGAAGACGGAGGCCTTCGAAACCTGATCCTTCAGGCTCTCGCGGAGCTCGTCGATCGTGTCGAACTCGCTCGCGAGCTGCGCGAACTCGTCGTCGGCCTCGGGAAGCTCGCGCTCCTTGACCGCGGTGACCGTGAGCTCGACCTCGGCGTCCTGGCCCTCGTACTCCCCGCCCAGCAGCTGCGAGGTGAAATTCGTCGTCTCGCCGGCGGTGAGGGTCTCGACTGCCTCATCCGTACCTGCGAGCAGGTTGCCAGCGCCGACCTCGTAGGAGACGCCGCTCGCCTGATCGACCTCGTTGCCGTCGATGGTCGCGGTGAGGTCCAGCTCGACGAAGTCGCCGGTCTTCGCGGGGCGATCCACGGTCACGAGGGTGCCGAAGCGCTCGCGGAGCTTGGTCATCTCGGCCTCGACCGCATCCTCGTCCACCTCGACGTTGTCGACGGTCAGCTTCAGGCCGTCGTACTTGGGCAGCGTGAAGTCGGGGCGCACCTCGACCTCGAACGCGAGCACAAGGGTGCTCTCCGGATCCTTGGCTTCCGGCCACTGCTCGACATCCGCGGTGGGGCGGCCCATGGGGCGCTCGTCCGCCTCGGCGAGAGCAGCCTGGTAGAAGTCGTCCAGCGAGCTGTTGACAGCCTCCTGGATGACTGCTTCACGGCCGACGCGCTGATCGATGATCGGCGCGGGGACCTTGCCCTTGCGGAATCCGGGCACCGAAACCTGCTCGGAGATGGTCTTGTACGCCTGCTTGAGGTAGGGCTCCAGCTCGTCGAGCGTAACTTCCACGCTCAGCTTGGCGCGGGTCGCAGTGAGCTTCTCAGCTGTCGTCTTCGGCAATTTGGCCTCTCATCATCAGAATGTCGTTCGGATGCCGGTTTCGGGCCGGCGGACCCTGGTCGGGGCGACAGGATTCGAACCTGCGACCTCCCGCTCCCAAAGCGGGCGCTCTAGCCAAGCTGAGCTACGCCCCGGTGTACCCGGGAGTTCCATCGTGCTGGCGCGCGGTCGCGCGCAACCCGAGCAAGTCTAGCCGATGCGCGAACCGCTGCGCTGCAGGTGCCCGGAGAAGCGCCGGAATCCGCGCGCACGGAGGCGCGGCGACGGGAGAAACGGAGAAGGCCCCGCGTGAGCGGGGCCTTCTCGGCGGAGGGGATGACGGGAATCGAACCCGCGTAATCAGTTTGGAAGACTGAGGCTCTACCATTGAGCTACATCCCCGTGCTGCGTGCAGCGCGTGCCGAAGCACCTCACCGATCATACTGCATCGTCGAGCCCGACACGAACGCGCCGTCACTCGTCGCGTGTCGCGGCCCGATGATTCTCGGTGGTCTCCAGGTAGCGCGCCGAGTTGAGGCGCACCGCCTCGCGGTCCTCGTCCCGCAGTTCGCGCACCACTCGACCGGGCACGCCGACGACGAGCGAGTGCGGCGGGACGATCATGCCCTGCGGCACGACGGCTCCCGCGGCTACGAGACTGCCCGACCCCACGACGGCGCCGGTGAGCACGGTGGCGTGCATCCCGATGAGGCAGCCGTTCTCGATGGTGGCACCGTGGATCATCGCCAGGTGACCGACCGAGACGTCGTCGCCGATGATCGCCGCATCCCCGCGTTGCGTGTGCACGACCGCACCGTCCTGAATGTTGCTCCGCTCCCCCACCCGCACGGAGTCGGAGTCGCCGCGCAGCACTGCGTTGTACCAGACGCTCGACTGCGCGCCGATGCGAACGTCTCCGACGACCACGGCTCCAGGCGCGATCCAGGCGCGCTCGTCCACGACGGGTGTTCCGTACGGAGGCACACTGATCACGCGTGCACCCGCCTGAGCGGAGGAATCGTTCGAAGTCATAGCGCCTCCCTGCGCGTCGGATGAAACGAAAAAGCCCTTACCGCAAGGGTAAGGGCTTCGCTCGCTCCCCCGGCTGGGCTCGAACCAGCGACATCCTGATTAACAGTCAAGCGCTCTGCCAACTGAGCTACAGGGGATCATTGCGACTGCAACCAGACTAGGTTAGCAAGCCCCGAAGCGGGTGTGCAAATCGTCCCGGTTCGGGCGATTCGCCCGCCGAGCGGACGCTATTCTTCCGCGATCTCGTCGTACGCCGTCGCGCGCAGCGCCTGCGCGAGACGCTGCACGTACCCGTGGTCGGCGTTGCGGAAGATCTCATTGATCTCCCCGCGCCCCACGAGCCGGCCCTGCTGCATGACGAGCACCTCCTGCACCAGGGCCTCGAGCATGCCGATGTCGTGGCTGATCAGCAGCATCGTGGCACCGCTGCGCTCTCGGTACCACCGCAGCAGCTCGACGATCTTCGGCCGGTTGTTCGCGTCGACGCCGAGTGTGGGCTCATCCGCGATCAGCAGCCGCGGGTCGAGCATGAGCGAGCGCATCACCGCGACGCGCTGCCGCTGGCCTTTCGACAGCTCGTACGGATACTCCTGCAGTTTCGCGAGCGGAAGGGCGACGATGTCCATCATCTCCGCGATGCGCTCGCCGAGCTCATCGCGGTCGAAGTGCTTGCTTCGCTCGACGATCGGCTCGAAGAGGATGTCGCCGACGTTGAGCTCGGGCGTGAGCGTGGCGCCGGCATCCTGGGCGAGGTGGCCGACGTACGCCGTCAAACGCGCGCGGGTGCGGCGCCACAGGCGGTTCATGGGCACGTCCATCACGGTGGCTTCACCGCCGGTGAGCCGAATGCGGCTCGACTTCTCGCTGGCGTCCGGCCCGCGGCCCGCCAAGAACTTCGCAAGCGTCGACTTGCCCGAACCGCTCTCGCCGAGGAGGGCGAACACGTCGCCGCGCGCGACATCGAAGGAAAGCCCCTCGACGGCCTCGAACTCCCGGCCCCCCGCGTGCGCCGGGTACGAGAGCGAGAGGTCCGAGACCCGAATCATCGGATCGGCGTCGACTACGGGGTGGGGCATCCTGAATTCTCCTCGGTGGCTCGTGGTGCGCTCCGGCTGACCAGCAGCCTAGGGCATCGGGATGCGCACGGCGGGAGCGGTTTCGGCACGCCGCTCAATCTGCGCGCAGACTGCGGCGAGCTGATTCGAGCGCGACGAGCTGCTCCTGAATCTGACGAGCGCGCGGGTCTGCGGAGTCGCCGATGCGCTGATGGCGTGCGAGCAGTTCGCGTTTGAGCTCCACGAGATCCCGGTCGAGCAGCGAGACCACCACGTCGCGGGCGTACGCCGCCAGCTGATCGAGATTTCGCTGCGGCATGGGGGCCATGGCGAGCTCGCGGATGAGTCCGTGATGCGACTCGGGTGCAGCCGCCATGACGGCGTCCCACCACGCCGGCGTGCCGAGTACCGGCAATGCGGCGCCGAGTGCATCGCGCACGACACGCAGGTCGGGTTCGAGCACCTGCGCCGTCACCGCCTGCTGCAGCAGGTCAGGGCCCACCGATTCGCCCTGCTGCAGCATCGCCATCAGGGCGTCGCGTTCGAGCCAGGTCGTAGGGGCGTTGCGAAGCGAAGAGAGTCCGATACGACGCGGCGCGGCGGGTGTCGGATCACGCTGCGGATCGGAGGGTCCGCCGTACGGGTCCGAAGCGTCGTCGTACTGGGCACTCGGGCCGGAGGCGTACGGATCCTCCTGCTGCCCCGACGACCCTGGCCGGCGCGCGGCCCCGCGCTGCCCGTACCCGCCGCGCTGCTGCTGTCGTTGGTTCTGCACGTGCTGGCCCTGCCGTTGCGGCCCGTTCTGGCCCTGACCCGACCGGTCCTGGCCGCCGCGATCGCTGCCCCGAGGGCTGCGCTCGGCGCTGCGCACGGCATGCTGCACCTCATTCAGCTCGGCGCCCAGCAGGCGCGCGAGCTCTCGCGTGTATCCCGGGCGGAGCGACGGGTCCCTGATCTCCGCGATGATCGGCGCGGCCTCGCGCAGCGCGGCGACCCGCCCTTCCACGCTGTTCAGGTCGAAACGCGCGATCGCCTGCCTCAGCGCGAACTCGAAGAGCGGAATCTTGCGCGTGAACAGCTCGCGAACCGCCTCGTCCCCGCGATGCTGACGCAGATCGGAGGGATCGAGCCCTTCCGGCGCGACAGCGACGTAGGTCTGCGCAGTGAAGCGCTTCTCCTCGCTGAAGGCGCGGAGCGCGGCTTTCTGCCCGGCCTCATCCGGGTCGAAGGTGAACACGACCTCGGCGGCGGAATCATCGCCCATGATGCGTCGGAGCACGGCGATGTGATCCTTGCCGAACGCCGTTCCGCAGGTCGCCACCGCGGTCTCCACGCCCGCGAGATGACAGGCCATGACATCGGTGTATCCCTCGACGACCACGGCGCGTTTGCCGCGCGAGATCGCCCGCTTCGCGAGATCGAGGCCGTACAGCACCTGCGACTTGTGGTAAACCGGGGATTCAGGCGTATTGAGATACTTGGGGCCGTTGTCGTCCTCGTAGAGCTTGCGCGCTCCGAAGCCGAGCGTCTGGCCGCTCGTGTCGCGGATGGGCCAGACGATTCGCCCGCGGAAGCGATCGTAGGCACCGCGCTGCCCCTCGGAGGCGAGACCGGACTGCACGAGCTCCTGCGGCGTGTATCCCAGTCCGCGCAAGTGGCCGCTCATACCGTCCCAGCCGCGCGGGGCGTACCCGACGCCGAACCGTTCGCAGGCGGCCTCGTCGAAACCGCGCTGCGTGAGGAAGTCGCGCGCCATCGCGGCTTCTTCACCGGCGAGCTGCGCCGAGAAGTACTCGGCCGCTGCGGTGTTCGCCGCGAGCAGCCGGGCGCGATTCGGGCCGTCTTCGCGCGCGAAACTCCCCTCCTCGTACGTCAGACCGTAGTGAATCCGCGCTGCAAGCCGTTCCACCGATTCGGCGAAGGTGAGATGGTCCATGCGCTGGAGGAAGGTGAACGCGTCACCGGATTCCCCGCACCCGAAGCAGTGGTAGTAGCCGAGCGCCGGACGCACGTGGAAACTGGGGCTGCGCTCATCGTGGAACGGGCACAAGCCCTTCATCGAATCGATTCCGGCGTTCTTCAAGGTGACGTAGTCACCGACGAGATCGGCAAGGTTCGTGCGACGCTTCACTTCCTCGATATCGCTCGCACGGATCCGACCTGCCATAGCTGTACAGTCTACTGCCGAAGCCCGCCGACCAGGCGACGCTGTGGCGCCGCTGCCGCTGGTGCGAAACGCTCCGCGTTTCGCCTACACCAGGCGACGCTGTGGCGCCGCTGCCGCTGGTGCGAAACGCTGCGCGTTTCGCCTAAACCAGCGGCACATCACACAGCCGCTTGTGCCAGGCGATCGCGGACTGATCCGTCAGCGACGCCACCTGGTCCACGATGGCGCGCCGCCGCCCCGCATCATCCGCGGCCTGGCGGAAGTCGGCCGCGAAAGCGGGCTCCAGCTCGTGCTCCCCCGATTCCCACAGCACCTCGAGCAGTTCGCCCAGCAACTCGCGCTGCCGACGATACGTCGGTTGACGCCGCCCGCTCGCCATGACGAACGCCGCGACGATCCCCTTGAGCACGGCGATCTCTGCACGGATCTCGCGGGGAACGATGACGGAAGCGTTGTAGCGCGCCAGCGGTGAGCCGTCCGCAGCCTCAAGCGTCGCCCCGATCGATGCTCGCGCGAACCGGCCGATCATCTCGCTCGTGAAGTTCTTGAGCTGCGCCTGGTGGGCGCGGCTCTCGTCCCAGCGGGTCAGCCAGGTCTCGGATTCGGAGATGCGGTCGTACGCCGCCCCGAGCTCGTCGCTCGAGTAGGAACCGCCGGCCCACTCCGACACGGCACGGATCAGCGAGTCATGGCCTGAGCGGGCGGTGAGGATCTCGGGGTCGATGAACCCGCTGACGACGGCGTCCTCGAAATCGTGCACCGAGTAGGCGATGTCATCCGAGAGATCCATCACCTGGGCCTCGGCGCACTTGCTCCGCTCCGGCGCTCCCGCGCGCAGCCATGCGAAGACTGGAGCATCATCCGCGAAGTAGCCGAACTTCGCGCTGCCGGGCTCGGCCTCGGCAAGGCTCCAGGGGTACTTGCAGCTGGCGTCGAGCGTCGCGCGGGTCAGATTCAACCCCACGCTCGCACCGTCGGAGGTGAACCGTTTGGGTTCGAGTCGCGCGAGCACTCGGAGCGTCTGCGCGTTGCCCTCGAACCCGCCCGCGTTGACGGCCCACTCGTTGAGCGCCTTCTCCCCGTTGTGGCCGAAGGGCGGATGACCGAGGTCGTGCGCGAGGCACGCAGTGTCCACCACGTCCTGCGCAAGGTTCAGCGAGACGGCGAGCTCCCGGCCGATCTGCGCGACCTCAAGGGAATGCGTCAGACGGTTCCGCGCGAAATCGATGCCGGCCGTGGGGCTGAGCACCTGCGTCTTCGCCGCGAGGCGTCGCCAGCCGCTCGAGTGGAGCACGCGCGCACGGTCGCGGGCGAAATCGCTGCGCGATCCGGAATGCGACTCCGGCACGTAGCGTTCGGCGTCGACCGCATCGTATCCGGCGGGCAGGTCCGACTCACCCACCCGAGTCGTCTCGCTCGGCATCCGCCAAATCGGCGTAGTCGATGTTCTCGCTCGTGCGGCTCTCGAGCCAGCGGTCCGGCAGCACGACCCGCTTCGGGCTGCCGGCGCGACCGCGCTGCCCTTCGGCGCCTTCGCCGGGGTACGGCAGTGAGGCATCCATCGTGGCGAAGATCTCGTCCATCTGCTCGAGCGATTCGACGGCCGCCAGCGCGCGACGCGTGTCGCCGCCGACCCCGTAGCCCTTGAAGTACCAGGCGACGTGCTTGCGGATGTCGCGGCACGCATGCGGCTCATCGTCGTCGTAGAACTCGACGAGCAGCTCGGTGTGGCGACGCATCGCATCCATGACGAACCCGAGCGGCGGCTGAGCGATCGACGCCGCCGCTTCCTCTGCCGTGATCTCCCCGGCTTCAGCGCGGAACGCCGCTGCGAGGTCGCCGAAGAGCCACGGGCGTCCGAGGCACCCGCGGCCGACGACGACGCCGTCGCAGCCGGTTTCGCGGACCATGCGGATGGCGTCATCGGCCGACCAGATATCGCCGTTGCCGAGCACGGGCACGCTCGTGATGGTCTCCTTGAGCGTCGCGATCGAACTCCAGTCGGCCTGGCCGGAGTAGAACTGATTCGCTGTGCGCCCGTGCAACGCGATGGCGGCCACGCCTGCGCCCTCGGCAGCACGCGCGGCATCGAGGTACGTCAGGTGATCCTCATCGATGCCTTTGCGCATCTTCACCGTCAGCGGAATGTCGCCAGCGGACCGCACCGCCCCCTCGACGATCGCTCGGAACAGATCGCTCTTCCACGGCAGCGCAGAGCCCCCGCCCTTGCGAGTGACCTTCGGAACCGGGCACCCGAAGTTGAGATCGATGTGATCGGCGAGATCCTGATCGACCAGGAAGCGCACGGCCTCCGACACGGTCTTCGGATCGACGCCGTAGAGCTGGATCGAACGCGGCGTCTCGCTCTCATGATGCTTGATGAGACGCAACGACGCGGGCGTGCGTTCGACGAGCGCCCGGCTCGTGATCATCTCGCTCACGTAGAGCCCTGCGCCGTATTCGCGGCAGAGCCGCCGGAATGCCGTATTGGTGATACCGGCCATGGGGGCGAGCACGACGGGCACATCGAGTGCGAGCGGCCCGATGCGCAGGCGGGCGTCACCGAGAGTCTGGGAAGTCATATCCGTACCATTCTCGCAGATCAGGATCCGTTGGGCGTGTCGACGGCACCGCCGAAGCGACGATCCCGGTCATGATAGATGCCGATCGCCTCCCAGAGCTGCCGCCTGCCGAAATCGGGCCAGAGCGTGTCGAGGAACACCATCTCCGCGTACGCGGACTGCCAGAGCATGAAGTTGCTCGTGCGCTGTTCGCCGGAGCTGCGGAGGAACAGATCGACATTCGGCAGTTCGGGAACGTACAGGTGACGCTCGATGGTGCGTTCTGTGATGCCGTTCGGTGAGAGCCGACCGGCGCGCACCTCGGAGGCGATTGCGCGCACTGCGTCCGTGATCTCGTTGCGCCCGCCGTAGTTCACGCACATCGTCAAGGTGAGTCCGGTGTTCGACGCAGTCGCGCGCTCCGACGCCTGCAGCTCGTTGATCACCGATCCCCAGAGCTTCGGGCGGCGCCCGGCCCAGCGCATCCGCACGTTCCAGGCATCGAGCTGCGCCCGACGGCGACGCAGCACGTCGCGGTTGAATCCCATGAGAAACCGGACCTCATCGGGTGAGCGCCGCCAGTTCTCGGTCGAGAACGCGTACACGCTGAGATGGGCGACCCCGGCCTGAATCGCCCCGGCGACCACGTCGAGCAGTGCCTGCTCCCCCATCCGGTGCCCTTCGACCCGCGGGAGGCCCCGCCGGTTCGCCCAACGCCCGTTGCCGTCCATGACGATGGCGACGTGCTGCGGGGGCGGGCCGGCGAAGATCGGAGGCTGCTCCCCGGTCCAGTCGACCGGCACGAGCGAGGACGGAGCGCGGTGCATGACTGCCAGTGTAGATGCGGTCCGCGGCCCCGCAGCTCAGCGCCGCGGCGCGCGGAACGAGCGCAACCCGCGCTCGAGGTGCCACTGCGTGTACGCAGCGGCAATGCCGGCGGCCTGACCGCGCTCCCGCTCCGAGGCCTGCAGCGCGTCGTCCCAGTTCCCCGAGAGCAGGGCCCCGAGCAACAGAATGCTGCCCGGATCCAGCCTGGGTGAGCCGGGGGTGCGGCAGTCCTCGCACACGACGCCACCGAGCTGCACGACGACGGCGGTGTGGGGCCCCGCGGCTCCGCACCGGACGCAGTCGACGAAGCCGGGCGTCCAGCCGGCGATGGAGAGCGCGCGCAGCAGATACCCGTCCCGCACGAGCTCCGGCGGAATCCTGGCGGCCGCGAGCGTGCGGAGCGCGCCCACGAGCAGTTCGTACAGCGGCCGGGAGGGGTCGCCCTCGGCGAGGCGCTCCGCGGTTTCCACGATGACGCTGCCCGCCCGGTACCGGTCGTAGTCGGCGCTGATCGCCGGACCGTATGCGCCGAGCGTCTCCGCCTGCGTGATGGTGTCGAGCGAGCGACCCTCGAAGCACTGCACATCCGCGACCATGAACGGTTCGAGACGGGCGCCGAACTTCGACGAAGTGCGGCGCACGCCCTTCGCGACTCCCCTGAGCAGCCCGCGGTCACGCGACAGCATGGTGACGATGCGATCGGCCTCACCCAGCTTATGGGTGCGGAGCACAACACCTTGTTCGCGGTAGAGGGGCACGAGTCCAGTATCCTCCACCCTCGCGACGGCGCGTACCCCATTCCGCCCGCGGCGCAACGACGCATGCGGCCCGTCGCATTCGCCCGATCGTGCGCGAGAATGGAGTCGTGTTCGACGAGACGTTCCGCATTCCGCTCTACGCCGATCTCGCCGCGGTCGGAGTCGGCAGCCTCCAGGGCGCGCTCTTCGCCGCGGGCTTCAAACGGCTCGATCTGCTGGGCGTCGCGATCATCGGAATCTTCTCAGGGGTGGGCGGCGGCTTCCTCCGCGACGTCTTCCTGGGCACGACGCCGGCGGCGTTCGCCGACAACTGGTACCTCATCGTGGCAACAGGCGCCGCGCTCATCGGAATGCTGCTGCAGCGGCTGCTCGAGAAAGCAGACCCGGTGATCACCGTGCTCGACGCGATCAGCATCGGAATGTTCGGGGCGATCGGCGCGACGAAAGCGCTCGCACTCGGCATGCCGTTCGTACCGGCGCTCTTCATCGGCACCGTCTCGGCGGTGGGCGGCGGCGTGCTGCGCGACCTGATGCTCAACATTCCGATCGCACTCATGCATGTCGGCTCGCTCTACGCCGTGGCGAGCCTGGTCGGAGTATCGGTGCTCGTCGGCCTGCTGGCGCTCGGCGTCGCGGTCATCCCCGCGAGCATCGTCTGCGTCGTGGTGACTGCACTCGTTCGTCTGCTCGCCGTGCGGTTCGGGTGGAGCCTGCCCGAGCAGCGCGCCCTGAGCCGCATCCGACTTCGGCGTCAGCGCCAGGTCGAACAGGTCATCGAAGAGGCGCTGCACACCGGCACCATCACACTGCCGATCACGCTGCCAGAACCGGGAGACATCGGTGAGCGGGAACCGCGCGCCGGCGCTGAGGATCGCGACGTCGACCAGGACCCTCCCGCAGAGCGGCCCTGACGCGTCGGCGGAGTTCCGACTCCCGTGAGAGTTCTGGCGCTTACGCCCGAGGGCCGCTGCGGCGTCGGCCGACCTTGGCCTCGGCCTCGCGCCACGCCCGTTGAGCAGGCGTCTCCCCCGCCGGCGCCGTAGCCCGGGTGGAACGATCGGCCGTCCCGCCCCGCGAGAGATGCCAGGCGTGAGTGATCGCCAACGCGAGCGCATCAGCGGCGTCCGCCGGCTTCGGGGGCGCGGCGAGCCTGAGGAGGCGCGTCACCATCGTCGTGACCTGCAATTTGTCGGCGCTGCCGTAGCCCGTGACCTGCGCCTTGACCTCGTTCGGGGTGTAGAGCGCCACCGGAATGCCGCGCCGCTCGGCGAGGAACATCACGACGCCGCTGATCTGAGCGACGCCCATCACCGACGGGAGGTTCTGCTGAGCGAAGACGCGCTCGAGAGCGATCGCCGCTGGTTTCTCGCCGTCGAGCAGCCGTTCGATCGCGGACCCCAGCTGATGGAGCCGAGCCGGCAGTTCGGCCGTCGCCGGCGAACCGAGCACCTCCACGTGCTCGAACGTCACGCGCCGCCCGGCCCCGGCCGTCACCACGCCGATGCCGCAGCGCGTGAGGCCGGGGTCGATGCCGATGATGCGCGTCATCGTCGAGGATCCGGTCTCGACCGGTGCGTCACTCGTCTTCAGCGAGTTCGGCCTGCACCTCTGCGGTCAAGTCGACATTCGTGAAGACGTTCTGTACGTCGTCGCTGTCCTCGAGTGCATCGATCAGGCGGAACACCTTGCGCGCCGTGTCGGCATCGACTTCGACCTTGAGGCTCGGCACGAACTCCGCGTCCGCCGAGTCGTAGTCGATCCCGGCGTCGACGAGCGCGGTGCGAGCAGCGACGAGATCAGAAGCATCCGTGATGACGTCGAACGTCTCGCCATTCGGAGCGGCGTTGACCTCTTCTGCACCGGCTTCGAGCACCGCAGCGAGCACGTCGTCCTCCGTGGTGCCCTCGGCGGGAACGACGATGACGCCCTTCCGCCCGAAGTTGTACGCGACGCTGCCCGGATCAGCGAGGGTGCCGCCATTGCGATTCAACGCGGTGCGCACCTCCGCCGCTGCACGATTCTTGTTGTCCGTCAGGCACTCGATCATGAGGGCGACGCCGTTCGGGCCGTACGCCTCGTACACGATCGTCATGTACTCGACTGCGTCTCCGTCGAGCCCGGCACCGCGCTTGATGGCGCGATCGATGTTGTCGCCCGGAACGGAGTTCTTCTTCGCCTTCTGCACGGCGTCGACGAGGGTCGGGTTCCCTGAGAGATCAGCGCCGCCGATGCGCGCCGCGACCTCGATGTTCTTGATGTACTTGGCGAACGCCTTTGCACGGCGCGAGTCGATGATCGCCTTCTTGTGCTTCGTCGTCGCCCACTTGGAGTGTCCGGACACGGGAGCTCCTCTTTGATTGTTTCGGAATGAGGGTGGTCTGAGTTCAGTCTATGGGGCCGGAGCGCGGCGCCCCGCCGCAGTCGGCTCCTGCGCCGATCAGGGACGGGGCCAGGCTTCGGCGAACAGCTCGCGCACCTCGCCGAGCAGTTGGGGCATCGCTTTCGTCTTTGCGATGATCGGGAAGAAGTTCGCGTCGGACGCCCACCGCGGCACGACATGCTGATGCAGGTGCGATGCGACTCCGGCACCGGCGATGGCTCCCTGATTCATACCCAGATTGAATCCGTCGCACTGCAGCGTCGATCGTGCGACGCGCATGGCCGTCTGCGTGAGCGCGGCGATCTCGGAGGTCTCCGCGTCGGAGGCCTCGTCGTAGTTCGAGATGTGGCGGTAGGGGCAGACGAGCATGTGGCCGCTGTTGTAGGGGAAGAGGTTCAGCAGGACGTATGCGTGCTCGCCCCGCGCGACGATCAGCGCTTCGGAATCGGCGCGCTCCGGAGCCGCGCAGAACGGGCAGTCGTGCTCACCGGGCTGATGATGGTCCGACACGTACACCATGCGGTGCGGAACCCAGAGTCGACGCAGGTCGTCGGCGACGCCGACGGCGCCGCTCTCCTCGAGCGACTCCGGCCGCACCCCACCGGGTCCGGCGCTCGGCATCGACGCCTCGTCAGCTCCCGAACCCGGGCTTCCGTCTACTCCGACCATGCCGTCGAGACCTGCTCGTGCGAGCGGATCGCAGCGGTGATGCGATCGATCGCCTCGTCGACCGGCACGCCGTTCAACTGCGTGCCGTCGCGGAAGCGGAAGCTGACGGCGCCCGCCGCCCGATCCTCCTCGCCCGCGATGAGCTGGAAGGGGACCTTCGCCTTCGTGTGCGTGCGGATCTTCTTCGGCATGCGGTCGTCGCTGTGATCGACTTCGGCACGCACGCCCTGCTCGCGCAGGCGCGCGACGACCTCGTCGAGGTACTCGCCGTACTGCTCGGCCACCGGAATGCCGACGACCTGCGTCGGCGACAGCCAGACCGGGAACGCGCCGGCGTAGTGCTCGAGAAGGATCGCGAAGAAGCGCTCGACCGAGCCGAGCAGCGCCCGGTGGATCATGATGGGCTGCTTCCGGGTGCCATCCGCCGCCGCATACTCCAGCTCGAACAGCTCTGGTTGGTTGAAGTCGAGCTGCACGGTTGAGAGCTGCCAGGTGCGGCCGATCGCGTCACGGGCCTGCACCGAGATCTTCGGCCCGTAGAACGCGGCCCCACCGGGGTCGGCGACGAGCTCCAGCCCAGACTCCTCGCCGACCTCGCGAAGAGTGTCGGTCGCGAGTTCCCACTGCTCGTCCGAGCCGACGGACTTCTCGGGATCGCGGGTCGACAGCTCGAGATAGAAGTCGTTGAGCCCGTACGCGCGCAGGGTGGAGAACACGAACTCGAGCTGTCGCTTGATCTCGTCCTTCACCTGCTCGTCGGTGACGTAGATGTGCGCGTCGTCCTGCGTCAGGCCGCGCACGCGCGTGAGGCCGGAGAGGGTGCCGCTCTTCTCGTACCGGTACACGGTGCCGAACTCGGCCAGCCGCAGCGGCAGCTCTCGATAGCTTCGAGCGCGCGCGCGGAAGATCAGGTTGTGGAACGGGCAGTTCATGGGCTTCAGGTAGTAATCCTGCCCCTGTTTGACGACATTGCCGTCGCCATCCGTCTGCTCGTCCAGGTGCATCGCCGGGAACATCCCGTCCTTGTACCAGTTGAGATGCTGACTGGTCTCGAACAACGTGCCCTTCGTGATGTGGGGGCTGTTGACGACCTCGTACCCGTTCTTCAGCAGCTCGGAGCGCATGAAGTTCTCGATCTCGTGACGGATGATCCCGCCCTTGGGGTGGAACACCGCGAGGCCGGATCCGATCTCGTCCGGGAAGCTGAAGAGGTCGAGCTCGACCCCGAGCTTGCGGTGATCGCGCTTCGCCGCCTCTTCGAGACGCGTCTGGTAGGCACGCAGTTCATCCTTCGACGGCCACGCGGTGCCGTAGACGCGCTGCAGCATCGGATTCTTCTCGCTGCCGCGCCAGTATGCACCGGCCGATCGCGTCAGCGCCCATCCGTTGCCGAGCATGCGCGTGCTCGGCACGTGCGGCCCACGGCAGAGATCCTTCCAGCAGAGCTCGCCCGTCTTCGGGTCGATGTTGTCGTAGATGGTGAGCTCGGCACCGCCGACCTCGACGCTCTCACCGTTCTCGTCTCCGGCTGCTCCACCCTTCAAGCCGATGAGTTCGAGCTTGTACGGCTCGTCCGCGAGCTCGGCGCGAGCCTCGTCCTCGGTCACCACGCGTCGCACGAAGCGCTGCCCCTGCTTGACGATCTTCTGCATCTCAGAGGAGATCGCCTTGAGGTCTTCCGGCGTGAACGGCTCCGCGGGGTCGAAGTCGTAGTAGAAGCCATCGGCGATGGGCGGGCCGATGCCGAGCTTCGTCTCAGGGTTGATGCGCTGCACCGCCTGCGCGAGCACGTGAGCCGCCGAATGCCGCAAGATGTTGAGGCCGTCCTCCGAGTCGACCGTGACGGGCTCCACCGTGTCCGTATCCGTGATCTCCGCCGCGAGATCTCGCAGCTCTCCATCGACGCGCATCGCGACGATCGAACGATCGGTGAAACGGGAGAAGCCATCGGCCACGGGTGAACTCCTTCACTGTGGAGGTCGGAAACGACGGGAACGCGAACGCGAACGCGCCGGGTCGGCGCAGATGCCGGCCACCGTACGATCCTACTGGGTTCGCGAGGTGTCGACCTGTGGAGGGTCGACGCGCTCATCGGGGGCGCTCCGAGTGAACCGTCGGCGCCCCGCCGTGAACCAGACCGTCGCTCCCACGAGCGGAATGGCGGCGATGAAGAAGATCCAGGCGATCATCTTGGGCCAGCTGAGCTGCGTCCCGAACTTCGCGAGCGAGAGGATCGCCCAGAGGCCGAGGACCGCATGGGTCAGGGCGAAGATCCCCGGCAGGAAGTCGAGCGCGGTGATGGCCGGAGCGTGCATGGGCGCCAGACTACCGGAGCGCCGCGCGCCGTCTGTGCAGGACCTCTGGCGCGAGCATTCGCGTGCACGCGGGCGCTCAAACAAGAGCACCCCCGCGGTGTGAACCACGGGGGTGCTGCGGTGGGCGATACCAGACTCGAACTGATGACCTCTTCCGTGTGAAGGAAGCGCGCTACCAACTGCGCCAATCGCCCGTGTGCACTCCCGGAATGCGATGATTCCCGTGCGTGCCAACCTCAAAGATCATACACGGAACCAGAGTGCGGATTGCACCGTCGCCGACAAGCGGCAGCTTTCCGCGGATCCCCCCTTACTCGTTCGGGCGTGTCGTAATGGGGGCGAGGTCGCTGTCGAGGTGCTCATCGAGTTCCGCGCTGACCTTCCCGAGCGTCTCGAGCTCGTCGCGAAGCGCGTTGTATCGATCGATGTCGGCCTGGAGCTGGGCGAGCTCGGAGTCGATCTCAGCTCGCCGCTGCTGCAGCGCGGCCGCATCGCGCTGCTGCTGCTCAGGATCATCGCGGTATCCATCGCGTTCGAGTCGGGAAGCGTAGTCCGTCGCATCCTCGTTGAATGCTTCGACGGTCTCGCTGTATGCGGAGCTGCGCCGCTCCACATCCGCGCGCAGATCCGCCATCTCGGCCTGCAGTGCGTCGACCCTGGCCTGCAGATCGTTGAACACCGTCACGTAGGTTTCGAAATCATCGATCAGTGCGGACCGATTCGTGAACCACTGCGCGTAATGATCTTCCAACCACTGCGGCAGCTCGCGCACCTCGGTGCCCAATACCGAATGCAGCTCGTTCGCGAAGGCAGCGTCCGGCAGATGCTCGTATACGCTCATGCGTTCTGCGAGCGCGGCATCCGTTGGCGCGAGTTCGTCGTACACCTCCCGCAGGCGCGAGGCGAGCAGCGACCGGTCTCCCTCGCCGAGTCGATGGAACGCCGCGTGGAGCAGTTCATGGGCCGCAGTGATCTCAACGACCTCGCTCACACGGTCATCCGTGACGTCGAAGAGGTGGATGCGGTCGGCGGTGTAGCAGCCGAGCACGTGCCCCTGCTCCGAGTGGTCGACGTCGGCGCACTGCTCGTTGAAGTGCTGGCTGCCGTCCACGGTGGGATGCGTCGCGATGAAGATGCGACGTCCGGTCTCCGTGAGCTCGAGATCGTCTGCCAGATCGCTCACCCGAGGGCTCATCTCGTAGTTCATTCCCGCGAGGTGATCGCTGATCTCCTGGCGCAGCAGCATCGCGCCGACCGCGAGGGCGACGAGAGCGAGGAACACGGAGAAGCCGATCCATCGCTTCAGAACCGCTGCCGCCCCTTCAGCCATGGAATAACAGTATCCGCGCGGCTGCCCGGCGGTGGGAAAAACTTGCCGGATCCGCGCGAAGACGGCACGAATCGAGGCGGCGCGCCCGGGATGGCCGCACCGATTTGCACCCCCGGCGCCGCTTCCCTATAGTTATTCAGGTCGCGGTAACGCGGTGAAATGCGGATGTAGCGCAGTTGGTAGCGCATCACCTTGCCAAGGTGAGGGTCGCGAGTTCGAGTCTCGTCATCCGCTCTAGTGCCCGAGCTTGCTCGGAAACTTATGGTAACAAAACTACGGTGGCGTGGCCGAGAGGCGAGGCAGCGGCCTGCAAAGCCGTATACACGGGTTCGAATCCCGTCGCCACCTCGTCTCACAACTGAATAGCCTGAACAGGCGCGATTGGCGCAGCGGTAGCGCGCTTCCCTGACACGGAAGAGGTCACTGGTTCGATCCCAGTATCGCGCACAGATAGACCCGGCCCCGGCCGGGTCTTTTTCTTTCCCCAGTGACCTCGCGAGCATCGCGAACGCGATGCGTTCGCCCGAGATGCTCGCGCTGGTTCGATCCCAGTATCGCGCACAGATAGACCCGGCCCCGGCCGGGTCTTTTTCTTTCCCCAGTGACCTCGCGAGCATCGCGAACGCGTTGCGTTCGCCCGAGATGCTCGCGCTGGTTCGATCCCAGTATCGCGCACAGATAGACCCGGCCCCGGCCGGTTCTTTTTCTTTCCCCAGTGACCTCTCGTCACGCGGCGCACTAGGGTGGAGCGATGTCAGCCACCGCGATCCGACGCTCGTACGATGCGCGGGCGGCCGAATATGCCGACCTCTTCGCCTCCGTCGACGCAGCCCCCGCTGACGATGTCGCAGAGATTCGCGAATGGGCGGCACGGTGCAGCGGCCCCCTCATCGATGCCGGCTGCGGCCCGGGCCACTGGACCGACGATCTGCGCCGTCAGGGCGCTGAGATATCGGGCTTCGACCTCTCCCCCGCGTTCGTCGAGATCGCGCGCCAGCGCTTTCCGCACAGCGAGTACCGCGTCGCGGATCTCGCGCGGAGCGGCGTCGCCACGGCTTCTGCGGGTGGAATCCTCTCGTGGTTCTCGCTGATCCACACTCCGCCGGCTGAGGTCGACGCAGTTCTCGCCGAGTTCGCCCGCATCTTGGCTCCCGGCGGCCGTCTGCTTCTCGGGGCCTTCGCCTGGCCGGAGCTGGAGCCGTTTGCGCACGCCGTGGTCACCGCCTACCGGTGGCCACCCGGAGAACTCGGCGGACGGCTCGTCTCTGCAAGGTTCGAGCTGCATCGAGTGAGTGAGCGCACACCCGAGGGGGCGCGACCGCAGTGCTCGCTCGAAGCCCGACGTGCCGAAGAGTGATTGCCGGGCGAGGAACCGCATCGCACAATGGAGGTGACCAGAACATCGGCTTCGAGATGGGAACACTCATGGCACACCTCGGTACCCTTCACAGCTTCGTTCTCGACTGCCCGGACCCGCGGGCGCTCGCGGAGTTCTATCGCGGCCTCGTCGGGGGGACGATTCAGGCTGACGGGGACGACTGGGTCGATCTTCGGATCGATGGCATCGGGGCGAAGCTCTCCTTCCAGCAGTCCCCAGGCTATGCCGCACCCGTGTGGCCGAGCGATGACGGCGATCAGCAGGCGCACCTCGATATCGCGGTGCCTGACTTGGCCGGTGCCCACGACGACGTGCTCGCGCTCGGCGCTCGCCACATCGAGTCTCATGACACGTTCCGGGTCTACCTCGATCCCGTCGGCCACCCGTTCTGCACTGTCGTGTAGCGCGGCAGGATCACTGAGCGTGCGGACGGCTGGGCGCCGACCGCTGCGAGCTGCGCCCGATTCAGCCTTCGGGCGCGTGGACTCCGTGCGCGCGCATCACGGCGCCGGCGGCGTCGACGAAGCGACCGCGCTCGAGCACGTGTCCTTCTCGGCGCACCCGCGCGTCCGGTACGCGCAGCACTCGGTCGGTCGCGAGGAAGCTCTCACGCCCCTGACCATCCCAACGACCGGTTCCGACCGAAACGAACCCGCGGTGCTGCTTCGTGCTCAGGTAGCATCCGGCGGTCGTTGCCGCATCGATTCGCGCGATGATGAGCACGGGGCGATCCTTGCCCCTGCCGTCATGCTCGGCATACGGCACCCAGGCCCAGACGATCTCGCCCGGATCCGGGGCGCCGTCGGGGTCTGGCGCGTAGGCGAGGCGCAACCCGCGAATCTCGGCGAGCGTGAGGTCCCGATCCTCTGCGACGTCGTTTCGCCCGAGATCCCGCCGGACGGAAGGAGTGGGCCGCGCGGGCTTCAGGAGCGCCGAGGCCAGCGAACGCAGGAGTCCAGAGACCTTGCGCGATACGTTCCCCCGCCCCATCTCCGTTACGCGATCTCGCTCGCCGAGAGCGCGTTGAGACGCGACATGCAGCGCAGGTACTTCTTGCGATATCCGCCGTCGAGCATGCCTCCGCCGAAGACAGTGGTGATCGGCGCACCCGTAGCGCGGATTGGGATCTGAGCGTCGTACACGCGGTCGATAAAAGCCACGAATCGCAAGGCGGACGACTGGTCCGTCAGCACGTGAACGTCGCGCAGGCCGATGCACTGCACGCCCGTCAGGAGGCCGCTGTAGCTCGAAGGATGCACGGTCGCGAGATGCTCGATCAGCGCCGAGAAGTCGTCGTCCGTCATGCGCTCGTGCGCTGCAGCGACATCGGCGAGGGCGAAGCGGTACTCCTCGTCGGAGAGCGGAACCGCGTCTCCTTCGAGGTCGCGCTGCCGGTAGTCGACGCCATCGATGCGAATCGTCGTGAAACGATCGGACATCGCCTGGATCTCGCGCATGAAGTCGGCGGCCGCGAAGCGCCCCTCTCCGAGCGCGTTGGGCGGCGTATTCGAAGTTGCGACGAACTTGGTGCCGGTGGACGTGAGATCGCCGATGAGGCGTGTCATCAGCATCGTGTCGCCCGGATCATCGAGCTCGAACTCGTCGATGCAGATCAGGCGAGCGCCCTGAAGCACGCTGACGGCGCCGTTGTACCCGAGAGCACCGACGAGCGCGGTGTACTCGATGAACGTTCCGAAGTACTTGCGTCCGGTCGTGGCGTGCCAGGTCGCCGCGAGAAGGTGGGTCTTACCCACCCCGAACCCGCCGTCGAGATAGATGCCGGGCTTGGTGGGCGCAGCTGAAACAGACTCCGCCTTCTTCCGCCCGAAACCGAAGAATCCCCCGCGAGACACGGCTGGAGCTGGAGCCGCGAACGCGCGCAACAGCTCCCGAGCCTCCTCCTGGGACGGATAATCGGGGTCCGGCCGGTACGAATCGAACGACGCGCGATCGAACTGCGGCGGTGGAACCAGCGTCGCTACGAGTTCGGTGCCACTGATCGTGGGGCGCCGATCGACGAGACTGGCGGTGCTGTGCTGGGAGTCTGAGACCATCACCGATAGTGTACCGTCGCCGCGTTGCTCAGCCGCGCCAGGGCTGGTGCGGCAGGGCACGGACGAACACGCGGGTCACCGCTTCCCAGCCGCTGCGGTCCACGTTCCACAGCTTCACGTGCTCGGCCCCGGGTTGCATTCGAAGCTGTACGAGGTCGGGGCGCAACTCGGCGAGCCGCTCCGCTCCCGCCGACGGCACGAACGTGTCAGCTGTACTGGCATGGATGAGGACTGGCACAGTGAGTTCGGGCGCGAACGTCTCGGGGTGCAGCGTCGCGATCGGGAGCCCGCCGCTCTCGCCACCCGTGACGAGGCCCCTGGAGAGCATCTCGACCCCGAGACCTGCGATCGACGCAGGCACTGACTGCGCCGTGGCGTGGTAACGGAGCAACGCGCTCCAGTCCACTGCGGGCGAGTCGAGGATCAGACCGTCGATGAGTGCGCGGTGGACGCCTCGGGTGGCAGCAACGAGGCACGCGGTACCGCCCATGGACCAGCCGAAGAGGGTCACCCGCTCGGCTCCTCGTCGCCGGGCTTCGGCGATCGCCGAATCCACGTCTCGGCTCTCCGAGAACCCCACGCCGTAACGACCGCCAAGGCCGGGAGGCGCGCCCGGATCGTTGCGGTAGGAGATGACGAGGTTCGTGATCCCGCTGCGCGCGAGCGGGATCACGCCTCGCAGCGTCTCCTCCGGCAGCGCCCCGCGTCCGTGCACGTGGACGGCCCACCGACGCTTGCGCGCGAAGCGCGGATGCACGATCCAGGCGTCCGCCTCGCCGAGCTCGGTGCGGTACGTGATCCGATCAACGCGGTACCCGAGCTCTTCCGGAGCGGTGAACCACCACCCCGTGATTCTTCCGCGGGTCTCCGCCTGAAGCGCTCCGCGGTCGACGGCGACGAGCTCGCGCACCACCGTCTCGCCTTCGATCGCGATCACCTCCCCCAGTCGCGCATGGCCAGCGCCTCCGTCGAAGATGAACGAGTACCGGCCGGGGAGATCCGCATCGGCACCCCGCAGATGCACCTGCCTCCGCTCCGGTGAGCCTCCGGCCTCGGATATCCGGATCACGGTGACCGGAGATTCGGGAACGACAGCCGGGGTCACCGCTCGTCGCGCGAGCGCGGCTCCGCCGAGTATCGAGCCGACGGACGCCGCGATCGCACCGCCGCCGAGTACGCCGGCAATCCCGAGTGCGAGCGCTCGCCCCCAGCGCAGTCCTTGCATGGGCTTGCCCTCCCCTGTTCCCCGCATCACGGCGTGGCACCGGCGTGATGTTCACAGCAAACTCTAGTGTCGCCTGTGTGATGGCACGCATCAATGGCACCCATGTCGACTTCGACACGGCGTCCGAGCAACTCCGGAACGCGCGCCTGCGTGAAGAACTCGTCTCCCAGGAGATCCCGGCGCCGGAGCGCATCGCTCCGAAGTCGATTGCGTTCGCAGCGGGCGTCGCCCGTGGAGCGCGCGGTGGAGCGACGGCGGAGACCGCTCTCGAGTCACCCTATGGCGCCGGCCGGATCGTGCTCATGCACGACGAATCAGCCGTCGACGAGTGGGGTGGTCCCTTCCGGATCGTGTGCTTCGCCCAGGCACCCCTCGAGCTCGAGATCGGCGTCGATCCGTTCATCTCCGATGTGGCCTGGTCGTGGCTGGTCGACGCGCTGGACTCGCGCGGCGCTCGATACGTCTACTTGTCCGGCACCGCGACGAAGACCCTGTCGAGCAGCTTCGGCGCACTCGAGGCGCGCGGTGACTCCGCGCAGATCGAATTGCGAGCCTCATGGACTCCGACGGGTTCGGATTTCGGCGTCCATGCGGAGGCGTGGTCGGAGCTCGTCTGCCTGCTGGCGGGACTGCCCCACGCTGAGGGAATAGACTCCATCGCGGCACGGCGATCCCGCCAAGCCGCGGAAGGGGTATGAACAGCATGACGATCTCCCAGTCGGAGCTCGACATCGAGTGGACGATGGTCACCGACGCGGAGGGTCTCCTGGCCGCGTCGACTGTGCTCGCGGCGGGGCACGGCCCGGTGGGCGTGGATGCCGAGCGCGCCTCGGGATTCCGCTACGGCGGCGAGGCGTACCTCGTGCAGGTGCACCGCGCTGGCGCCGGCACGTATCTCTTCGATCCGATCGGGATCGAAGATTTCTCCCCGCTGCAGCGAGCGATCGGCGATGCCGAGTGGATCCTGCACGCGGCATCGCAGGATCTCGCCTGTCTTGCCGCCCTGGGACTGGTGCCGACGCAGCTCTTCGATACCGAACTGGCCGCGCGGCTGCTCGGATTCGAGCGTGTGGGTCTCGGAGCGATCGTCGAACTCCTGCTCGGCATCACACTCGAGAAGGCCCACTCGGCCGCGGACTGGTCGCAGCGTCCGCTTCCTGACGACTGGCTGGAGTATGCAGCGCTCGACGTCGTCCTGCTGCCGGATCTGCGGAACGCCGTCGCGGCCCAGCTCGCGGCGCAGCAGAAGACGGAGTTCGCTCGCCAGGAATTCGAAGCGACGCGCACCAAGCCGGAGAAGCCGCGCCCGGAAGAACCGTGGCGCAAACTCTCCGGCGGGAATTCGCTGAAGACTCCGCGAGCACTCGCTTTGGCGCGAGAGCTCTGGGAGGGCCGTGACGCTCTCGCTCGTGAGCGCGACGTCGCACCCGGGCGCCTGATACCGGACTCCTCCGTGGTCGCAGCAGCGAGCGCGAATCCTCGGTCCAAAGGCGATCTTGCGCGGTTGCGCGACTTCAAGGGCCGGGCGAGCCGCAGCGAGCTCGACCGGTGGTGGGCGGCGATCCTCCGGGGGAAGACCACCGAGAATCTTCCCGGCCAGAAGCGTCGGGATCCCGATTCGATTCCGCACCATCGCTTCTGGGCCCAGCGGGATCCCGATGCCGCGGCGCGCTTGGACGCGGTGCGAGCGCGGATCGAGCAGGAATCGGCTGCGAGGAGCATCCCGCTCGAGAATCTGCTCACCCCGGATACCCTTCGGCGCCTCGTGTGGCGCCCGCCCGTGGATCGTTCGGAGACCGGCGTCGCACTCCGTCTCAAGGAGCTCGGCGCGAGGGACTGGCAGATTGGCATCACCGCACCAATCATTGCCGAAGCTTTTGTAGATCTTCCATAAGCGAATCGCAACTCTCCCGCGAAATCACAGTGCCCTCGGTACGTCCGGTTCCGCGTGACACTCCGTCTCTCTAGTATGGAAACGACGCAGATCACCAATGCTGATGGAGGCGAAGTGGCCGCAATGAGAGAAGTCGTGTTCGTAGACGGTGTCCGCACCCCGTTCGGGCGAGCAGGCGACAAAGGCATATATGCAGGTACGCGTGCAGACGACCTGGCGGTCAAAGCACTCCAGGGGCTCATCGAGCGCAATCCCGAGCTTCCGCTCGATCGCATCGATGACGTGGGCATCGCGGCGACGACGCAGCAGGGCGACCAGGGGCTGACACTCGGTCGCACGGTGTCGATGCTCGCGGGCATCCCCGTGACGGTGCCCGGCTTCGCGCTGGACCGCATGTGCGCCGGCGCACTGACCGTGGCTTCGTTCATGGGCGCAGCGATCGGAGCGGGGCAGTACGACCTCGCGGTCGCCGGAGGCGTCGAGCACATGGGGCGCCACCCGATCGGGCTCGACGCCGACCCGAATCCGCGATTCGTCGCTGAGAAGCTCGTGAGCCCCGATGCGCTGAACATGGGCATCACGGCTGAGCGCTTGCACGATCGCTTCCCGGCCCTCACCAAGGAGCGCTCCGACCGGTTCGGCATGCTGAGCCAGCAGAAGGTGCAGGCCGCCTACGACCGCGGAGACATCCAGGCGGACCTCATTCCGGTCGCCACGCGCTCCGAGTCGGGCTGGGGCCTCGCGACGGAGGATCAGGGGCGCCGCCCTGAGACGACGATGGAGGGTCTGGCCACGCTGAAGACTCCATTCCGCCCGCATGGCCGCGTGACCGCGGGCAACGCCTCGCCGCTTACCGACGGCGCGACCGTTTCCCTGCTCGCCGGAGGAGACACGGCCAAGCAGCTCGGTCTCTCGGTCAAGATGCGCCTGGTCGGATTCGCGTTCGCCGGTGTGGAGCCCGAGGTCATGGGACTCGGACCGGTGCCTTCCACCGAGAAGGCGCTCGCGCGCGCCGGCCTGACCATCGATGACATCGGTCTCTTCGAGCTGAACGAGGCGTTCGCGGTGCAGGTGCTGTCGTTCACCGACCACTTCGGCATCGCCGACGACGACCCTCGCGTGAACCCCTGGGGCGGGGCGATCGCGTTCGGGCACCCGCTCGCGGCGTCGGGTGTCAGGCTGATGACGCAGCTCGCGCGCCAGTTCGCGCAGCGACCGGACGTGCGCTACGGCGTCACCGCCATGTGCGTCGGCCTCGGTCAGGGCGGTACCGCCATCTGGGAGAACCCGCATTTCGACGGAAAGAAGGGCAAGTAAGCCATGACTGACTACCGCAGCATCGACTTCTCTCCGCTCATCGCAGCGTCCGACGACGAGGTCGTCACCGAATCCCTCGTGCAAGATGTGCGGCTCCCGTCCGGCGGCACGCTCGCGCTCATCACCCTCGACAACGGGCGCGACCACACCCGCCCGAATACACTCGGGCCACGAACCCTCCAGGGGCTCGGGAACGTGCTCGACGAACTCCGTCGTCGCGCCGCCGCAGGTGAGATCGCAGCCGTCGCCGTGACCGGAAAGCCGTTCATCTTCGCCGCCGGAGCCGACCTCTCGAAGGTGTCGACCCTCGCGACGGAGGAGAACGCGCGACTCATGGCCCAGTTCGGCCACTTCGTTCTGGGCAAGTTCGGTGAGCTCGGCGTTCCCTCATTCGCATTCGTGAACGGCCTCGCGCTCGGCGGAGCGATGGAGATCGCTCTGCACTGCGATTACCGCACGCTCGACGCTTCGACCGCTGCCCTCGCCTTCCCGGAGGTGTTCCTCGGCATCATTCCCGGCTGGGGTGGCGCGACGATCGTTCCGAACCTCATCGGGATCGAGCAGGCGCTCGAGATCATCGTCTCGAATCCGTTGAAGAACAATCGTATGCTGAAGCCGAAGCAGGCGTTCGAGATGGGACTCTTCGACGCGATGTTCGGCGCCGCGAGCTTCCTGGAGCGTTCTATCGCGTGGGCCGACGGCGTCATCTCGGGGTCCGTGAAGGTGGACCGCAAGCATGTGCCCGGCAAGCTGGAGCGGCTCACGAAGTGGCCGGCTGCCATCAAGATCGCTCGGGACACGCTGAAGGCGCGTATCGGCACCACCGCGAAAGCGCCCTATGCGGCCCTCGATCTGCTCAGCGCTGCCAAGGACAATGATCTGGCGCGCGGGTTCGAGCGCGAGGATGAAGCACTCGCCCAGCTCATCTCGGGAGATCAGTTCGCAGCTTCGGTCTACGCCTTCGACCTCGTGCAGAAGCGTGCGAAGCGACCGGCGGGAGCCCCGGATACGCAGCTCGCGAAGCCGGTGCGGAAGGTGGGCGTCATCGGCGCGGGATTGATGGCGAGCCAGTTCGCCCTGCTGTTCGCCCGCAAACTGCGTGTGCCGGTGCTGATCACGGATCTCGATCAGTCGCGTGTGGACAAGGGGCTCGAGTACATTCGCGGCGAAGTCGACAAGATGCTCGACAAGGGTCGGCTCACCGCTGATGACGCGAACCAGATCAAGGATCTCGTGCGCGGCACGACCGACAAGTCGCAGTACTCAGACTGCGACTGGGTCATCGAAGCCGTCTTCGAAGAGCTCGGCGTCAAGCAGCAGGTCTTCTCGGAGATCGAGTCGATCATCTCGGAAACCGCCATCCTCGCGACGAACACCTCCTCGCTCTCGGTGCATGAAATCGGCGATCTCCTCTCCCACCCCGAACGGCTCGTCGGATTCCACTTCTTCAACCCGGTCGCGGTCATGCCGCTCATCGAGGTGGTACGCACACCGACGACGAACGACGAGTCCCTCGCGACGGCGATGGTCATCGCGAAGAAACTCGGCAAGAGTGCGGTCATCACCGCCGATCGCCCCGGCTTCGTCGTGAATCGTCTCCTTGCGAAAGTCATGGGCGAAGCAGCGCGCGCCCTCGACGCTGGCACCCCCCTCCCGGTCGTCGAACGGGCGTTCGCTCCCATCGGGCTGCCGATGGGGCCGTTCGAGCTCATCGACCTCGTCGGTTGGAAGGTCGCCGCCCACGTGCAAGACACCATGGTGGCCGCGTTCCCCGACCGCTTCTACGCCTCCGAGAACCTGCACCGGCTCGCTGAGGTGGAAGAGCCCCTCGTCAAGTCGAAGCTGGGGAAGGTCGAAGATCTCTCCAAGTCGGGCAAGAAAGTCGTGACGCTCGGCAAGACAGCAGTGAGCGAGGAGGAGATCCTCCGTCGGGTCGAAGACGAGCTCGCGGGTGAGATCAAGATCATGCTCGATGAAGGCGTCGTCGCTGCGGCGGAGGACATCGATCTGTGCCTGATCCTCGGCGCTGGTTGGCCCTTCCAGGCCGGCGGTGCGACACCGTATCTCGACCGCTCGGGCGCGAGTGAGCGCGCCTTCGGCGGGACGTTCCACGATCCTCGGATCGCGGGAGCTCGCTAAGGCCGACGGGACGGCGAAGCGGGGCGGGTGGGAGTCGATCCCACCCGCCCCGCTTCACCGTTCAGCGCCCGTCGGGCATCGGCATCGGCGACGTACTCGGCCGACCCTCTCAGCTCACAGGGCGATCGCTGGCTGCAGGCCGCGCGATCGGTACGCGATCGCCGCGCACCTGCTCGGCCACGGCAGCGGCGATCTGGTCTGCAGTGAGGCCAGCGTCGGCCAGCAACTCCGCACGGGAGGCGTGACCCGGGAACGCGTCGGGTGTGCCGAGTTCGCTCACCGCGGTGTCGACGCCCGCATCGCGGAGCGCTTGGCGAATGCGAGTACCGACGCCGCCGACGCGAATACCGTCTTCGATCGTGATCACCAGGCGGTGCTGCTCCGCGAGCTCGACGAGTGACCCGGAGACGGGCACGACCCAGCGTGGATCGATCACGGTGGAAGAAATGCCGTCGCGCTCCAGTTGTTCAGCCGCAGCAAGCGCAATGGAAGCCATGGGCCCCACCGCGACGAAGAGCACATCCCGGTACTCCCGTCGCGCGATCTCCGTCTCGCGGAGTACCTCGACACCGTCGTGCAGACGACGCAGCGCGGGGATGTCGTCGCCGATCGCACCCTTGGGGTAACGCAGCACTGTCGGGCCGTCGTCAATCGCGACCGCTTCGCCCAGTTCCTCCGACAGCGATTGCGCATCGCGCGGTGCGGCGATCCTGATGCCGGGGACGACCTGCAAGGTGGCGAGGTCCCAGACGCCGTTGTGGCTCGCGCCGTCCGGGCCCGTGATTCCGGCTCGGTCGAGCACGAAGGTCACGCCGGCCCGGTGCAGTGCCACATCCATGAGGAGCTGGTCGAACGCACGGTTCATGAAGGTCGCGTAGACGGCCACCACCGGGTGCAGACCACCGTATGCGAGGCCAGCAGCACTCGCCACTGCGTGCTGCTCTGCGATACCGACATCGATGACACGGCCAGGGAGCCGTGATGCGAGCAGGTCGAGTCCGGTCGGCACGAGCATCGCCGCGGTGATACCGATGATGCGATCATCTGCCTCCGCGAGATCGACGATGCGCTCCCTGAACACCGATGTCCAGCTCCGGCCACCCACCACTTCCACGGGTTCGCCGCTTCCGGGATCGATCTGGCCGATCGCGTGGAACTGGTCAGCGATGTCGTTCTCGGCTGGTGCGTAACCGCGACCCTTCTCGGTGATGACGTGCACGAGGGTCGGGCGTCCGTAGCCCTTCGCCTGGCGCAGCACCTCCTCCACGGCGTGGAGATCGTGGCCGTCGACCGGTCCGAGATACTTGATGTCGAGATTCGAGTAGAGGTCCTGGTTATCGGAAGCGCGGCTGACGAACCCGCGCATCGCTCCTCGCGCCGCACGATAGACGGTGCGGCCTGGCGTCCCGAGACGGGAGAACAGCTTCTCGCTCCCCTCCTGCAGGTCGCGATAGGCGTCCTTCGAACGCACGGAGTTCAAGAACCGGGCCATGCCGCCGATCGTCGGGGCGTACGACCGTCCGTTGTCGTTCACGACGAGCACGAGGTTGCGGTCGTTGTCGTCGGTGATGTTGTTCAGCGCTTCCCAGGTCATCCCGCCCGTGAGCGCACCGTCGCCGACGACGGCGACGACGTGGCGATGCTGTTGCGAGGGGTCCGTCTCGGCGCGACGCGCGAACGCTCGGGAGATACCATCGGCCCAGCTCAGTGAACTCGAGGCGTGCGAGCTCTCCACGATGTCGTGCTCCGACTCTGCACGCTGCGGGTAGCCGGCGAGCCCGCCGCGACTGCGCAGACCTGAGAAGTCCCGTCGACCCGTGAGCAGCTTGTGCACGTAGCTCTGATGGCCAGTATCGAAGACGATCGGGTCTCTCGGCGAGCGGAAGACGCGATGGAGCGCGATCGTGAGTTCGACGACCCCCAGGTTGGGTCCGAGGTGCCCTCCAGTGCGCGACACCGCGGCGATCAGGAACTCACGGATCTCCGCGGCGAGCAACTCGCACTCCTCGAGCGTCAGCGCGTCGAGATCACGCGGTTCTCGGATTCGATCCAGGATCGCCACCCGCCGACCTCCGTTCCGCCCGACCGGGAGGGTCAGAGCATCCCCTCAGTCTACTCGGGGGCCGCCATCCGAACTGCCGCCGCTGTTGCTGCTCACGCCGGGCGAAGTCCGGCCGGTGGCGTGCCGTTCGACGAGTCGTGCTCCCCGGGAGGTTGCAATTTCTCGGTTGTCGCATGCTCGGGCTATCCTCTGGACTGGGTGGGATTCCGTGTGTGTAGAGGAATCAGCGGGGCGGAGCCGTCTATTCGGAGGCAGTTCCATTCCCATCAACAAGGAAGCACATATGAGTGAAGCCGAGGCCACGACCTCGCAGCAACGGACCCGTCGAGGCGGAATCCTCGGGTTCCTGCGAGATACGCTCCTCATCCTGTTGCTGGCGCTTCTCGGTTCGTTTCTGCTGAAGACGTTTCTCGTGCGCAGTTTCTTCATCCCTTCGGAGTCGATGGAGAACACGCTGCAGATCGATGACCGCATCCTCGTGAACCAGTTGGTGCCCGACCTCATCGATGTGCAGCGCGGCGACATCGTGGTGTTCAAGGATCCGGGCGGGTGGTTGCACCCCCGCGGGAGTGAGCCGCCCCGCGGGTTCGAGCGGGTGCTCCAGTCGATCGGTCTCGCGGCTGACACGAGCAACGAGTACGTGGTCAAGCGCGTCATCGGCGTCGGCGGTGATCGTGTCGAGTGCTGCGACGCTCAGGGGCGTGTGATGGTGAACGGTGTGCCCATCGACGAGCCGTACATCGTGAAGCCTGCGGGCGAGGAGCGAGCGTCGGCGATCGATTTCGACGTCACGGTGCCCGAGGGCTCTCTGTGGGTGATGGGCGACAACCGGTATCAGAGCAAGGACTCGCGCTACAACCAGGATCAGCCGGGCAAGGGGTTCGTGCCGGAAGAAGAGGTCGTGGGGCGCGCGTTCGTGTTGAACTGGCCGCTCAACCGGTTCACCTGGTTGGGGACTCCAGAAGGAACGTTCACCGGCGTGGACGCCGCGAAGGAGAACTGAACGGGGAGCCGGCCCGTACAGGTGCGGAATTCTGCCGTCGCGATGCAGAAATCGAGATGCTCAATACCGAATGCGACTCCATTGGCGGCCCGAATCGATCAGTATGCAGGAATGTTGTATCACCCGGGTTTCTGGGAGAACGACAACGCTGAAAGGGAGCACAATGAAGTCCAAGCCCGCACTCCTCAAATCATCACTCACCGCCGTCGCGGTCGCAGCTCTCGTCGCAGGCAGTGCGCTTCCTGCGCATGCTGCTAGCACGACGCTCACCTGGAGTATGGGTACTGCCAAAGCGACGCCGCTCGACATCCTCATCACCGACACACGAACTGACGGACTCAACGCCGTCATCGAGTACCAGTTGCGAGACGGGACACGGAACTACGCAAACGCCAGCGGCAAGGGTTCGACAAGATGGGTGTCGGCACGACCTGCAAACCCGTTCGTAAAGGTGCGCAGCTGCCCGGTGACCTGCGGCACGTGGGTGAGCGTGAAGTAGGGACGCCACGGGCGAAATCAGTCGTCTGAGAATGAGCGACTTCGCCGTCGCAACACAGCGCGTTGTCCCCCGCACCGGAATCGGTACGGGGGACAACGCGCTGTGCGAGCGAAGGCCGTGAGCGGTGACGGCGGGAACAAGCCCAACCGTGCGCGGCTGCAGACGCACTTCTGCGTCCGGGCGCTGATCGCGCACGGACGCAGAAGTGCGTTCCCGAACTAGACGAGCGAACGAAGCACGTACTGCAGGATGCCTCCGTTGCGGTAGTAATCCGCTTCACCCGGGGTGTCGATGCGAACGACCGCGTCGAAACGCAGCGAGGTGCCGCCTTCGCGCGTCGCAGTGACGGAAACCGTTCGCGGAGTCACGCCCTCGTTGAGCGCCGTGATGCCCGAGATGTCGAAGGTCTCGGTGCCGTCGAGTGCGAGGCTCTCCGCATTCTCCCCCTCCGGGAACTGCAGCGGCAGCACACCCATTCCGATGAGATTCGAGCGGTGAATGCGCTCGAAGCTCTCGGTGATGACGGCCTTCACACCCAGGAGGCTGGTGCCCTTCGCTGCCCAGTCGCGAGACGAGCCCGATCCGTACTCCTTGCCGCCCAGCACCACGAGCGGAATACCAGCTGCCTGGTAGTTCTGCGACGCATCGTAGATGTACGACTTCGGGGCGCCTTCCAGCGTGAAGTCGCGCGTGAAGCCGCCTTCGACGCCGGCGCCGTTGTTCTCGCTGGCGAGCAGCTGGTTGCGCAGGCGGATGTTCGCGAAGGTTCCGCGAATCATCACCTCATGGTTGCCGCGCCTCGACCCGTAGGTGTTGAAGTCCTTCGGAGAGATGCCGTTCTCGACGAGGTATCGGCCCGCAGGGGTTTCGGCCCGGAAGCTGCCGGCAGGGCTGATGTGGTCGGTGGTGACCGAGTCGCCGAGCTTGGCGAGGACCCGAGCCCCCGAGATATCCGTGACCGGCGTCGGCTCGAGCTGCATGCCGTCAAAGTACGGTGCCTTCCGCACGTACGTCGACTTCTCGTCCCAGGCGAAGGTGTTGCCGTCAGGGGTCGGCAGCGACGTCCAGTGCTCATCACCGTCGAACACCGTCGCGTACTTCTCGAGGAACATGCCCGAGTCGATCGACTCGTCGGCGATCTTCTGCACCTCGACCGGGTCGGGCCAGATGTCGCGCAGGAACACATCGTTTCCGGCCTCGTCCTGGCCGAGCGCGTCGGTGTCGAAATCGAAATCCATCGTGCCGGCGAGTGAATACGCGATGACGAGCGGCGGGCTGGCGAGGTAGTTCATCTTGATGTCGGGGTTGATGCGCCCCTCGAAGTTGCGGTTGCCCGAGAGCACTGCCGTCACGGCGAGATCGTGCTCGTTGACCGCGTCGGAGATCTCCTGGTTCAGCGGACCGGAGTTGCCGATGCAGGTGACGCAGCCGTATCCGACCGTGTAGAAGCCGAGCTTCTCGAGATCGTAGTTGAGGCCGGACTTCTCGTAGTAGTCGGTGACGACCTTGGATCCCGGCGCCAGCGTGGTCTTCACCCACGGCTTCGCGCGAAGCCCGCGCGCGGCGGCATTTCGTGCGAGGACGCCGGCCGCGAGCATCACGGACGGGTTGGAGGTGTTCGTGCACGACGTGATCGACGCGAGCGTCACCGCGCCGTGATCGATCTCGAACTCGCGCCCCTGCTCGTCCTTCACCTTCGCCGGGTTCGCCGCCTGTGCGTAGTTCTTCAGGTCGGTTTCGAACTGCGACTTCGAGTTCGTCAGCTCGATGCGATCCTGCGGTCGCTTCGGGCCCGCGATGGACGAAACGACGGTGCTGAGATCGAGCTCGAGGTACTCGCTGAACTCAGGCTCGCGAGACGGATCGTGCCACATGCCTTGCGCCTGCGTGTACGCCTTGACGAGCTCGATCTGATCCTCGGGCCGCCCCGTGAGTCGCATGTAGTCGAGCGTGACATCGTCGACGGGGAACATCGCGGCCGTCGAGCCGAACTCCGGGCTCATGTTGCCGATGGTCGCGCGATTCGCGAGCGGCACGGACCCGACGCCTTCGCCGTAGAACTCCACGAACTTGCCGACGACGCCGTGCTTGCGCAGCATCTGAGTGATGGTGAGCACCACGTCAGTCGCGGTGACGCCTGCAGGGATCTGGCCGGAGAGCTTGAACCCGACGACGCGCGGGATGAGCATCGAGATCGGCTGGCCGAGCATCGCGGCCTCGGCCTCGATGCCGCCGACGCCCCAGCCGAGCACACCGAGGCCGTTCTCCATCGTGGTGTGCGAGTCGGTCCCGACGCAGGTGTCGGGGTAGGCGAACAGCTCGCCATCGATCTCGCGAGTGAAGGTCACTCGCGCGAGGTACTCGATGTTGACCTGGTGCACAATGCCGGTGCCGGGCGGAACGACCTTGAACTCATCGAAGGCGCCCTGACCCCAGCGGAGGAACTGGTAGCGCTCGCCGTTGCGCTGGTACTCGATCTCAACGTTGCGCGCCGCGGCGTCAGCCGTGCCGTACACGTCGGAGATCACGGAGTGATCGATCACCATCTCGGCCGGAGCCAGCGGGTTGATCTGGTCGGGCCTGCCACCCAGATCGACGACCGCCTCGCGCATCGTGGCGAGGTCGACGACGCAGGGCACACCCGTGAAGTCCTGCATGATGACGCGAGCCGGGGAGAACTGGATCTCGGTGTCGGGCTGCGCTGCAGGATCCCAGTTGCCGAGCGCCTCGATGTGCGCGCGCGTGACGTTGGCGCCGTCTTCCGTGCGGAGGAGGTTCTCCAGCAGTACTTTCAGGCTGTACGGCAGCCGCTCATGACCGGGGACCTGGTCGATTCGGTAGATCCCGTATTCCTTCTCGCCGACGGCGAGGGTGCTCTTCGCTTCGAAGCTGTTGACGGCTCCCATTGAGCTCCTCCAATGTGTCTCGATGTCAAGATAATTCTACACCCGAGTCGGCCGTTGAGGATGTCAGGTGCGCGGGGTGTTTTGCCCAGTGCTCGCGCCAATTTCGCCACCGGATTCATCTGATGATCGCGTCAGCTTGCTGAGCACCATCCAGGTGAAGACGACCACGAGTGCGAACAGCGGCACCCCCATCACGAGCCGAGCGATTCCGAGGGCGTCGGTCGCGGCGACGCCGTCCGGCTCGCGCGCTGCGAAGTAGAGAGGCACCTGGACGGCGAGGCGCGCAATGAAGAGCCCGCTCCACAGCAGGGTGAGCCACATCGTCACCCGCTTCAGGGCGCGGTCGCGCCGCCATCCGGTGAGGTCGCCCCGAAGCGCTCCGAGGGCGACGCCGACGAGCGGCCATCCGACCGCCATCGAGATGAGCAGGCCCGCCGACCACGCGATGTTCGTGATGAACCCCGGAACGTAGTAGTCGGCGCCCCGGCCCGTGAGAAGCGTCGCCACGACAGCGATCGCAACGCCGGCGGCGCCGGAGAAGACGGAGACGAGAGGCTCGCGCCGGATGAGACGCACGACGACAGCGACGAGCGCGAGAGCGGCTGGGGCGATCGCTGAGACTCGCGCATCCCGGGTGAAGGTGAAGATGACGAGGAAGAGCAGACCGGGTACGAGCGTCTCCGCGACTCCACGCCAGCCGCCGATCGCGTCGAGCACACCTCGACCCGAGAGCGACTCCCCTGACATACCGGCACGCACGGTGCGCCCGAGTGCACCTCCGAATGCCGAGGATTCGGCCGCACCAGCGCCTCCGGCATCGGGCTCCGATGCCGGAGGCGTCAGCGGTGTTCGGTGATCGGCCCCGGCCCCGTCGAACCGCTCCTCCGCAGAGCCGCTCCCGGTGTCGTTCACACCGGGAGCGTTCCGGCGGGAGGCGCCTGTCGCTGGCCCTGGACGCCCGCGGGAACCTTCAGCTGCAGCAGTTCGCTCGGCGGCATCGGCTGTTCACCTCGCACGACGACGAGTTCGCGGAACAGCTCGATCACGCGTTCGCGCGCCTCGGCATCGAGTGCCGCCTTGCCCATGATCACTCCGCGAAGCATCCACCTCGGCCCATCGACCGCGACGAAACGGGCGACGCGCGTTCCCCCTTGATCTCCAGGGGCGGGTGTCTTGACGAGGAGCTCCGGACCGAGCACCCCGTGCTCCTCGGAGACAGTGCCGCCCTGCGACGTCATCTGCTGAGTCAATTCCGCTCGCACCGGGCCCCAGAGCCCCGTCTTCTTCGGAGCGGCGAATGCCTGCACCTGCAGCAATGATTCCGCGTACTCGAGCGACACCGCGATCACGCGATTCGCACGTTCGTCCACCTCGAGCCGCAGCTGCAGACCTTCGCGCGGAGCGACCTTGATGCCGCCGAGGTCGACGTAGGGACGCATCGCCGGAACCTCTGCTGCGTCGAACGGGCCCGCGGTATCGCGGTCGGAGGGCGCTGACTTCGCATCGTCGACGACGTCCGCCGTCCGTTCGCTCAATTCGACTTCGTCAGCCGAGCCCTGCTCCGGCGTCTGCGATTCGCTCATAGTTGCTACTCCTTGATCTAGACCGCGGGGGTCGAATTCGTTCGGCGGCCATCCGCCTCGGGTGCGCGGGGTGCATCGCTCACGCCGGTGGACCCGAACCCTGCAGCGCCGCGCTCGCTCGACGGCAGTTCAGCGACCGGCACGAATACCGCGCGGGTCACGGGCATCACGATCAGCTGGGCGATTCGATCGCCCTCGGCGACGGCGAAGCGCTCCGACCGATCGGTGTTCAGCAGCGTCACTTTGATCTCGCCCCGGTACCCGGCATCGACCGTTCCGGGCGAGTTCACGACGGTGATGCCGTGCTTCGCCGCCAAACCGCTCCGTGGGACCACGAACGCGGCGTATCCATCGGGAAGAGCGATCGACACGCCCGTGCCGATGAGGGCGCGCTCCCCCGGTCCGAGTTCGACGGCCTCAGCCGCGCGCAAGTCAGCGCCCGCATCGTTGGCGTGGGCGTAGTGCGGCGGAAGATCCGCCACGATCGGTACTTCAACCACATCAGTCACCAGCTCAGGCTAGCGGATTCCTCCGTGCATGCGTACAGGCGAGCAGTCGCGGAGCACTCTCCGAAGCGGGCCGCGGGATAATGGAGGGTATGACCCGAGACCCCAGCACCGTCACACCCACCACGACGTATCGGGAGCGGCTTCTTCCTGGCGTGAGCCTCTTCATCGCGCTGGTGCTGGTGATACCCGCGGTGGCGCTGGTACTCACCCCGATCAACGCGCAGTGGGCGATCCCGACGGGCGTCGCCGTGTACGTGATCCTGGCAGTGACATTCCTGCTTCTGAGCCCGTCGATCACCGTGGAGAATGGCCGATTGGTCGCAGGACGCGCCGAGATCCCGGTCGCGCTCCTCGGCGACATCGAGTTGCTGGGCGCCGAACGGTTGAAGGCCGCCATCGGCCCGGGCAGCGACGCGCGGAACTACCTGCTGCTGCGCGGATGGATCCATCGGGGCGTGCGGATCGCCAACGTCGACCCGGCCGATCCCGCTCCGCACTGGATCCTCACGAGCCGCCACCCGCAAAAACTCGCAGACGCGATCACTGCCGCCCGCGCGGAGTGAGTCGCCGCGGCCTCCGCCCGCTGCAATACGAACGGCCGCCCCTCCTCGACGGAAGGGCGGCCGTTCTCGCGAGCCGCGGATTCGCGGCTCAGCTGGAGCAGTCTGGTGCGGTGGCATCAGCCGCGAATGCCTGAATCGCGATGCGATTCAGTTGGAGCATTCTGACGCGGTGGCGTCAGCCGCGAATGCCTGAATCGCGATGCGATTCAGTTGGAGCATTCACGGCACACCGGGCCGAGGTCGGTCTCGTGGTCGATCTGCGAGCGGTGGCGCACCAGGAAGCAGCTCACGCACGTGAACTCGTCGTCCTGCTGCGGAAGCACGATGACGTCGAGTTCGACGTCGGAGAGGTCGTTCCCACCGAGGTCGAAACTCGGGTTGTCGGCGTCATCGGAGTCGAGGCCCGACGCGCCCTTTGCCGGCCCGCGCTCCTTCAACGCCTCGATCGACTCGGCGTCTTCTTCAGTCTTGCGCGGGGCGTCGTAATCCGTGGCCATTCTCTCCTGCGTTCCCGGGCCGGTATGTCGGCACCTTATCCTTCGAGCGGCCATAGTCTGCCGCACGATGCACTTCTCGCGCAAACCCTTGCTCCGAAAGTTCTCTGAGCGCGAAGTTTCGACCTCCCCCGTTTCGCCACGCGCCGCATCAATCCCCGCAAGAGGCCGTTCCGTGTGACACTCTGGGTCGCGACTCACGAAGGGATGCGCCGATGGACGAACTGCGTTTTGTGCGCCGAGATGACCGGTCGCTGATCGTCGCCAACGACGCTGGCGACGAGTTCCGCTTCGTCGTGGACGAGGCCGCGTTGAGCGAACTCCGCCACCTCGCGCGTCGGGAGCGCCAGCCGGGCAAAGTCGGGCCGCGCGAGATCCAATCGTTGATCCGCGCCGGGAAGACCCGCGCGCAGGTCGCCTCGGAGACCGGGCTCGACGATGCGGACATCGAGCGCTACGAGGAGCCGGTGCTCGCCGAGCGCCGATACATCCTGGAACGCGCTCACGCGGTTCCCGTTCGTACTGAGGCCAACGACGACGGAGATCAGCGGTTCGGGGCAGTCATAGCGGAGCGCCTCGCCGCTCTCGGTTCGGAGACCAGCGAGTGGTCGTCCTGGCGAGATGAGGAGCGCGGCTGGATGGTCAGCCTCGAATTCGCCTCCCATGATGTCGGGCACCGCGCGGTGTGGACGTTCGATCATCGCAAGAGCGTGCTGTCTCCGATCAACCCGGATGCGGTGAATCTCTCGAAGCAGGGCGACGTCGGCGAGCGACTGATTCCCAAGCTCCGCGCCGTGGACACGGCGGAGCGCTCCGGTCGATTCGACTCGGGCGCTTTCGACGCCGAAGGCCTGCCGAGCGATGGCGACGATGAGGGCCGGCCCGAAGACGAAGGAGCTCGGGAGACGAGTGACGAGGCGACGTCGTCGCCCGCCGACCCGAACGTCGAATTCGCGCGGCGGCGGGAGATCGACCAGCGCGCGATCTCGTCGGATGCCGAGGCTCCCGCCGATCTCAGTCAGACCGCCGACCTGCTCGATGCACTGCGAAAGCGGCGCGGCGAGCGTGATCAGGGAAAACGCCAGGAAGCCGATCCCAGCCCCGAGCTGCAACCGCAGGAGCTCGATCTCGCGGCGCTCGGCAACTCGGAAGCCGACGGTGGGTCGGGATCTGGCGCCGCACCCGATCCCGCTCGCGGCGAGCGTGCGCAACCGACCCGCACCCCGGAGCCCGCGTCGGATGCGCCCCCGGCTCCCCGGAGCATCTGGAGCACCGCTGGCGTCTCCGGAACGCCGTCTCGAACGGTCACGCCGGCTCCCACTCCGCCCGAATCATCGGCGGAGGCGCCGGAGGCCGAGCGCACCACGAAAAAGGGTCGCGCCTCGATCCCGAGCTGGGATGACATCCTGTTCGGAACGCGCAGCGACGAAGACCCCGCGAACTGAGCGGCGGTCGCGCGGCCCTGCCGGTCGACCGCCGCCGCGCTCGGTTCGGCCCGGCTATGCTCGGCGCGCCGTGGCCTGAACGCTCGCTCCGAATGACGAACCCGCGAGAGCTCCGCCGAGGGCGAGCGGCACTCCGCGCTCTTCGTCAGTGAACGATCCGTGCTGGCCGACCATGGAGAGCACGCGGGCATCCTCGGTACTCGTGAAGTAGGCGACCTGCTTGCGGGCTGCGATCAGCACGTCACCGAGACGCGGGGCAACATCAGACCGCACGGGCCCGAAACTGCCGGCGGCGATCGCCTCTGCGCGTGTGCCGACCCACGCCCGGTTGCCCTCGGCTCGTTGCCACGCCGCTGCGAGGGCGTCGGCGTCGACGCCCTCGTGCAGGTAGAGGGATCGGAAGCGCGGCTCGCCCCCGATCGCCGCAACGCCTTCGAGCAGATCGGGATCCGCCTCGAGCATCACCTGCTGGTGCGGTGCGATGTCCACCATTCCATGGTCGGCGGTCAGAGCTACCCCGACCTGGCCAGGAATGCTGCGCAAGAATCCCTCGAGCGAGGCGTCGAACTGCTCGAGGCGCCGCCCCCACTGCTCGCTCTGCCAGCCGTACTCGTGGCCGGCCTTGTCGAGTTCGTCGATGTACAGGTAGACGATCGCGGGGGCGTGTTCGCGAAGCACCCGCGACGCGATGGCGAACCTGTCCTCGATTCGCTGACCGCCGAGGTATTCGGCGCCCGTGAGAATGGCTTCCGTCAATCCTCCCGATGCATGAGCGGGTCGGCCGATCGCGACGGCACGCGCACCGATCGATGCGGCGTGCGTCAACAGCGGTGTGGCGTGCTGCCAGGAGGATCGCTCCTCGATGCCATCCCAATCACGGAGCGTCGTGACGAGACCGAGTTCCGGGTGCCGAATGCGGTACCCGATCAGGCCGTGGTCACCGGGAAGGCGCCCGGTGAGCAGCGTGGTGAGCGCCGCCCCCGTCGTCGACGGAGCCACCGTCTCGATCCGTTTGCGCGGGAGTCTGGCGAGGGCGGGAGCGTGGCCGGCGCGAGCCGAGAGGTTCGCACTGCCGAGACCGTCCACCACGATCATCACGAACGATCGGAGTGCGGGAAGCTGCTCGGAATCCGCATAGTGCAGCTGCGGCGGGAGTGGGGCCGCAAGGCCTCGCGCGACCGCGGCGAGGCCGCTTGGCAGAATCGCGGCAAGCCTCGCGCCGTTGTCGGCGGTCGTCGGTAGCATGAAATCCATTATGACCGACCCCCGCAGTACGTCCGCCGGCACACCGGACGCGTCCCACGAACTCGCCGGTGAGCGCATCGAAGATATCGACATCCTGCAAGAGATGGAAGGGTCGTTCCTCGAGTACGCCTATTCCGTCATCTACTCGCGGGCACTTCCCGACGCGCGCGATGGCTTGAAACCCGTGCAGCGACGCATTCTGTACATGATGCAAGACATGGGTCTGAGGCCGGAGAAGGGGCACGTCAAGTCCGCGCGCGTCGTCGGCGAGGTGATGGGAAAGCTGCACCCGCACGGCGACTCCTCGATCTACGACGCGCTCGTGAGGCTCGCCCAGGGGTTCGCCATGCGACTCCCGCTCGTCGACGGCCACGGCAACTTCGGGTCGCTCGACGACGGGCCTGCGGCCTCGCGGTACACCGAGGCGCGCCTTGCGGGAGCAGCGCTCGCGATGACGGAGTCGCTCGACGAGAACGTCGTCGACTTCGTACCGAACTACGACAGCCAGTTGCTGCAGCCCGAGGTGCTGCCCTCTGCGGTTCCCAACCTGCTCGTGAACGGAGCGAGTGGGATCGCGGTCGGAATGGCCACGAACCTCGCCCCGCACAACCTCATCGAGGTCGTCGACGGGGCCAAGCACCTCCTGCGACACCCCGATGCGACCGTCGATGAACTCATGGAGTACATCCCCGGCCCCGACCTGCCCGGCGGCGGCACCATCGTGGGTCTCGACGGCGTGAAAGACGCGTATCGCACGGGCCGCGGCGCGTTCCGCACGCGCGCGAAGGTGGCCGTCGAGCAGCTCGCTCCTCGACGCACCGGACTCGTGGTGACCGAACTCCCGTATCTCGTCGGTCCTGAGCGCGTCATCGAGAAGATCAAGCAGGGCGTTGAGGGCAAGAAGCTCTCGGGTATCTCAGACGTCGCGGACCTCACCGATCGCAAGAACGGGCTCCGGCTCGTCATCACGCTGAAGACCGGCTTCTCCCCCGAAGCAGTGCTCGAACAGCTGTTCCGATACACCCCGCTGGAAGATTCGTTCAGCATCAACTCAGTCGCACTCGTCGAGGGGCAGCCGCAGACGCTCGGGCTTCGAGAGATGCTCCGAGTGTTCCTCGACCACCGCATCTCCGTCGTGACGCGTCGCTCCGAGTACCGGCTGATGAAGCGGCGAGAGCGCCTGCACCTGGTCGAAGGCATGCTCATCGCGATCCTCGACATCGATGAGGTCATTCAGCTCATCCGCACCAGCGATGACGCGGAATCTGCGCGTTCGAGGCTGATGCAGGTCTTCGAGCTGTCCGAAGCGCAAGCCGAGTACATTCTCGAACTGCGGCTGCGCCGATTGACCAAATTCTCGCGTGTCGAGCTCGAGGCCGAACGCGATGAGTTGCAGGCTGAGATCGATCGCCTGCTCGCCATTCTGGGTGATCAGGATCGCCTGCGCGACGTCGTCGCCCAGGAGATGGACGAGGCAGCGGAAGCCTTCGGCACCCCGCGTCGCACAGTGCTCACGGGCGCAGTCCTTCGCCCGACCCGCACGGCGTCGACGGCGGCCTCGCTCGAGGTCGCCGATACCCCGTGCACGGTTCTCCTTTCCGTGACCGGTCGCGCGCTCCGGATCGACCGAGATCCCGATGCGCCCAGCGCCATTCGCCCCGCGCCCCGGGCGACGAAGCACGGCGCCGTGCTCACCGCTCTCGAAGGCACCGTCCGCGGTGAGATGGGAGCCATTCTCTCCGACGGGACGCTGCACCGCTTCACCCCGGTGGATCTGCCGCTGGTTCCCGCGGCGAGCATCGCGTTCTCGGCCGGAGCGAAGCTCCTGGACTACATCGGCGTCACCGACAAGCACCTCAAGGTGGTCGGGGTACTCCCCCTCGAATCGGATACGCCGGTCGGAATCTTCACCCGACAGGGCATCGTGAAGCGCGTGCTGCTGACGGACCTCCCGGCGAAACCGTCCTTCGAGGTCATCGGCGTGAAGTCGGGCGACGCCGTGGTCGCAGCGTTCGCCGCACCCGACGACACGGAGATCGCGGCCGTGTCGAGCGATGCGCAGTTGCTGCGCTTCCCGGCGACAGCCGTGCGTCCGCAGGGGCGCCCCGCCGCGGGCATGGCAGGGATGCGGCTCTCGCCCGAAGCGCGTGTCGTCTTCGCCGGGGCTGTGCCTGAGGGCGCTGAGGCGCGCGTCGTGACCGTCGCGGATAGCTCGATCACGCTTCCCGGCACCGACGTCGCCACGGCGAAGGTCTCGGATTGGGCTGAGTTTCCAGCCAAGGGCCGTGCGACGGGCGGAGTCAGGGCCCAGCGCTTCCTCAAATGGGAAGACCAGATCGCCTGCGCCTGGGTCGGCGCGGGCGAGCCGCGCGCGCTCGCCTCGGACGGCACGGCCCGGAAGCTTCCGACGGAGCTGGGCAAGCGCGATGGATCTGGCCAGCCCATCGACGGGTCCGCGGCGTACGTCGGAGTCGCTCCGTAGGGTGCGGAGGCGCCTCAGCGCTCGAAGGCGCAGTTCGTGCCCTTCCGCACACGCAGCGGAGCGCGAACTGCGCTTTCCGTGCTCTCAAGGGTCTGAGCAGAGCGCGAAAGGAGGTCTCGGCGCGATAGGGCGCCAGGGATAGAGCGCTAGGGATAGAGCGCTAGGCGTCGATGCGCTCCCGATCGAGATCGTCGGCGTTCTCGATGATGAACTCCTTGCGGGGAGCGACCTCGTTGCCCATCAGCAACTCGAAGATCTGAGATGCTGCATGCGCGTCTTCGACGCGCACTCGCCGGAGTGCCCGGTGCTCCCGATCCATGGTCGTCTCAGCGAGCTGATCCGCATCCATCTCACCGAGACCCTTGTACCGCTGAATCGGCTCCAGATACTTCTTGCCCCGCTTCTTGAGATCGGCGAGAAGCGTCGTCAGCTCTCGCTCGCTGTAGGTGTAGATCACATCATTCGGCTTGCGTCCGGCGTTCTGCACGATGACGCGGTGCAGAGGCGGCACGGCTGCGTACACGCGCCCCGCCTCGAGCATGGGGCGCATGTAACGGAAGAACAAGGTCAGGAGGAGCGTTCGGATGTGCGCGCCGTCGACATCCGCGTCGCTCATGAGAATGACCTTGCCGTACCGAGCGGATTCCAGTTCGAAGTCTCGGCCCGACCCCGCGCCGATGACTTTGATGATGGCGCCGCACTCGGCGTTGCTCAGCATCTCCGCGACCGAGGCTTTCTGAACGTTGAGGATCTTGCCGCGAATCGGGAGGAGGGCCTGGAACTCGCTGTCACGGGCCGGGCGCGCCGTGCCCAGAGCGCTGTCACCCTCCACGATGAAGAGTTCGGTCTCAGCGACGGTCTTCGACCGGCAGTCGATGAGTTTCGCCGGCAGCGAGGAGCTCTCGAGCGAACTCTTGCGACGCGCGGTGTCGCGCTGCGCCCGCAACGCGATCCTCGCCTTCATCTCAGAGACCATCTTCTCGAGCAATGCGCTCGTCTGGGTCTTATCGGGCTTCTTCGTCGATTCGTAGCGCGCGGTGAGTCCCTGCACGATCGCCTTCGAGACGATGGCGCGCACGGCCGCGGTGCCGAGCACCTCTTTCGTCTGCCCCTCGAACTGCGGCTCCGGAACGCGCACCGTCACGACCGCCGTGAGACCGGTGAGGATGTCGTCTTTGTCGGGCTTGTCGCTGCCCGCCTTCAGCTTGCGCGCGTTGACCTCGATCTGCTTGCGGAAGAACTTGGTGAGTCCCTGCTCGAAGCCGGCCAGATGGGTGCCTCCCTTCGGCGTCGCGATGATGTTGACGAAACTCTGGATCTCCGTGTCGTACCCGGTTCCCCAGCGCAGCGCCACGTCGACTTCGCATTCCCGTTCGACCTCTCGCGAGACGAGGTGCCCGCTCTTCTCGTCCATCACCGGCACGGTCTCCGTGAACTTGCCGGTGTCGGTGATGCGCCAGGTGTCGGTCAGCGGCGTATCGACGGCGAGGAAGTCCACGAACTCGGAGAGACCGCCCTCGTACGCGAAGCGGTGCACGGGAGCATGCCCGTCCTCGCCCAGCGATTCAGCTCGCTCGTCCAGTATCTCGATGGCGAGGCCGGGCACCAGGAAGGCGGTCTGGCGCGCGCGGGCGACCAGTGACTCCGGCTCGAAACGCGCTGAGGACAGAAAGATCTGGGGATCGGCCCAATACCGCACGCGGGTTCCGGTGATGCCGCGCTTGACCTTGCCAGCGACCCGCAACTCCGACGACTCTTCGAACGGAGTGAACGGGCTGTCGGGCCCGTCGCCCGCGAATACGCCCGGTTCACCGTGGCGGAACGACATCGCCCAGGTCTTGCCGTCGCGGTCGACCTCCACATCGAGCCGCGAAGAGAGCGCGTTCACGACCGACGCACCGACGCCGTGCAGGCCGCCGGAGGAGGCGTACCCTCCGCCGCCGAACTTGCCGCCCGCGTGCAACTTCGTGAACACGAGCTCGACTCCGCTCAACCCGCTCTTCGGCTCGATATCGACCGGGACGCCGCGGCCGTTGTCGGTGACGGTCACGCTGCCGTCGTCGTGGAGCGTGATCCCGATCTCATCGCCGTGCCCCGCGAGAGCCTCATCGACCGAGTTGTCGATGATCTCCCAGAGGCAATGCATGAGCCCGCGCGAATCGGTCGTGCCGATGTACATGCCGGGTCGCTTGCGGACCGCTTCCAGCCCTTCGAGTACCGTCAGGTGCCGCGCGGAATAGTTGGAATCTGCCACTGCTCAGATCTCCTCAGGTTGATGACGGCTCAACACTAGGGCACGCCGCCGACACTCAGACGGAGGTGCCCCGGCGAGTGAGCGGGTGGACGAGTCGGATACGCGGTCAGCGAACCCGCGAGCACGAATGGGGGGATTCCGAGCAGAGCGTGCTTGGATGGTCACGAAGTGAATGAAGATGAAGAGGAGGTTGCCATGACGACACTCGAGCAGGAGCGCACCGATGAGGTCGAATCCGCGGATCGTCCCCTGAGCGCGCTGGACCGCTGTGACAGCTGCGGCGCGCAGGCATACGTCCGAGTGCTGCTGGGCGGGAGCGAGCTGCTGTTCTGCGCGCACCACGCCAACAAGCACGAGCCGAAGCTCCGCCCGATGGCGGAGGCCTGGCACGACGAGACCCACAAGCTCAACGCATAAGCTGCGTGATCGAGAAGGCCCCCGGTGATGTTCTCCATCACCGGGGGCCTTTTCCGTGCTCGCTCGCTCAGTCGAGGTAATCGCGCAGCTGCTGGCTCCGCGACGGGTGGCGCAGTTTCGCCATCGTCTTCGACTCGATCTGACGAATTCGCTCGCGAGTGACGCCGAAGGTGTCGCCGATCTGATCCAGCGTCTTCGGCATGCCGTCTCCCAGGCCGAAGCGCATGCGGATCACGCCCGCCTCGCGCTCCGACAACGAATCCAACAACTGCTCGAGCTGCTGCTGCAGCATGGTGAAGCCCACCGCGTCAGCCGGCACGACGGCCTCGGTGTCTTCGATCAGGTCGCCGAACTCGCTGTCGCCGTCCTCGCCCAGCGGAGTGTGCAGGGAGATCGGCTCGCGCCCGTACTTCTGCACCTCGACGACCTTCTCAGGCGTCATGTCCAGCTCGCGGCTCAGCTCTTCCGGCGTGGGTTCGCGTCCCAGGTCCTGGAGCATCTGCCGCTGCACGCGGGCGAGTTTGTTGATGACCTCGACCATGTGGACCGGGATGCGGATGGTGCGCGCCTGATCCGCCATCGCGCGGGTGATCGCCTGGCGGATCCACCACGTCGCGTACGTCGAGAATTTGAAGCCCTTGGTGTAATCGAACTTCTCGACTGCACGGATGAGCCCGAGGTTGCCTTCCTGAATGAGGTCCAGGAACTGCATACCGCGACCGGTGTACCGCTTCGCGAGGGAGACCACGAGACGCAGGTTCGCGCCGAGCAGGTGGCTCTTCGCGCGCTGCCCGTCGCGGGCGACCCACTTGAGCTCGCGTTCGAGCTTCTTCGGGAGGCCCTTCTCCGTCGAGAGCTTCTCCTCCGCGAACAGCCCTGCCTCGATGCGCATGGCCAGCTCGACTTCTTCGGCCGCGTTGAGCAACGCGACCTTGCCGATCTGCTTGAGGTAGTCCTTGACGGGGTCGGCGGTCGCGCCGGGAATCGCCGTCGTGATCGTGGGAACGTCTTCTTCGTCCCGAGCCTTGAGCACGATGGCGCCCGTCGGCAGCGGTTCGGTTACGGCCGGAGCGGGCTTTTCCTCTTCGGCGGACTCGGCCTCTTCGTCGACGTCGGGAGCGTCGAGGTCGATCTCATCGGCCTCGCTCTTCTTGGTCGCGCGCTTCGTCTTCGTCGCGGCCGGCTTTTTCGCCGCAGCTGGCTTCTTCGCCGCCGTGGTCTTCTTCGCCGCCGCCTTCTTGCGCGGAGCCGCCGCGGTTTCGGTCACTTCACCGACCTCCTCGGTCTCGACAGCCTTCTTCTTCGCATCCGCAGTGGACGCTCGAGTTGTGGTCGTGGTTGCAGTTGCCACGCAGCCGCCTCTCTCATCTCAGATTTCGGCCTGTGCCGCCGACGAAAACCGTCAGCGAGTGCTCACAGCATGAAAACCCATGTCAAGCCCGGCGTATTCCCGCGGAACGGAAATTGCGACCGGATTGCATGGGCAGCACCTCAATTATTGCACGTCCACCACGAAGTTCTTGTCACGCGCGTCGCAAAGTGATATTCACCCGCATTCACATCACTTCACGGGCGCGTCGTCGTCCCCGCCACGGCGCCGATGCTCGGCGAGATAGCGTTCGAGCTCACTCGCCAGCTGATCGGCAGTCGGGATCGAGCCGTCCTCCGAGACCAGAGGCGAGCGCGGGCTCTGATCCTCCATGTACGCGTCGTAGCGCTGCTCGAGCGTGCGCACCATCTCCGTCGACTCGTCGTTCTCAGCGATCTGGGTGTCCACCTGCGCGTTGAACTGACGGGCGAGGCGCCGCACGTCATCCGTGGGAAGTATCAGACCGGTCGCCGCCATGATGCCGTCGAGCGCGGCGAAGAGCGCGTCGGGGTACTCAGTATTGGCGAGGTAATGCGGGATGAGGAGGGCGAAGCCCGCCACCTCCTCCCCGAGGCTGTGCAACCGGTACTCGAGCACGTGGGACGCCGAAGCGGAGAGCTTCGTCGTGGGCTTCCACACGGAGCGCGCCTCGATGAGGTCGTCTCGCGACCCGCTCACCGTCGTCGAGATCGGCCGGGTGTGGGGCACCGGCATCGGGATCGCGTGCGACCACACCGTGATGGACACCTCGAACTCGTGCACGAGCAGCAGCACGGTGTCGATGAACTGCTCCCACCTGAAGTCGGGCTCGTACCCGCTGAGCAGCAGGAAGGGTGCGCCGAGTTCGTCGTGCAGCAGGGAGAGCGTCAGCTCTTCGGGAGCGTAATCGACGAAGTGATCCTCGTCGAAGGTGATGACGGGCCGCCGAGCGCGGTAGTCGAGCAGCAGGTCGGCGTTGAATCGCACCAGTTCCTCAGGCCCGCAGTGCTCCCAGAGGTACTCCTCGAGTTGCGCGATGGCGCCGCCGGCGTCCGTGAGGCCCTGCATCGCAACGACGAGCGGGAGCCCGCGAGGAACCCGAGCGCGGCGCTCGGCGTAGTCAGCGGAAAAGATCGATTCGGTCACTGTTCCATCCTACGAACGCCGCGCGCTCTGCCGGCGGTTTCGGTCACGCCCACAGCGAAACGACCCGCATGGCACCACGCACTCACAGGTGTAGTCTGGACAAGGCGCGCCCGGCATCTCATGGGCGCCCTTCACATTGCGAGCTTTCCGAGGGAGACCCCACTTGGCCGATCAGCAGTTTGACATCGTAGTACTCGGCGGCGGCAGCGCCGGCTATGCGGCGGCGATCCGCGCGACGCAGCTGGGATACAGCGCCGCGGTCATCGAGAAAGACAAACTCGGCGGCACCTGCCTGCACCGCGGTTGCGTGCCGACGAAGGCACTCTTGCACTCGGCAGAGATCGCGGATGCGGCCCGCGATGGCGAGGCGTACGGAGTCAAATCGAGCGTCGCCGGCATCGACATCGAGGGCGTCACGCGTTTCCGCGAGAAGCTCGTCGCCAGCAAGTACAAGGGCCTGCAGGGCCTGCTCAAGGCCAACAAGATCACCGTCATCGAGGGCGAAGGCAGGCTCGTCGCCGCCGATGCGGTGCAGGTCGGCTCGGATCGCATCGTCGGGAAGCACATCGTGCTGGCGACCGGCTCCTTCTCGCGATCGCTCCCCGGTCTCGACATCGAAGGCCGCGTCATCACCAGCGAGCAGGCGCTCGAGCTGCACGAGATTCCGAAGCGCGTAGCGATCCTCGGCGGTGGCGTGATCGGCGTCGAGTTCGCGAGCGTCTGGAAGTCGTTCGGCGCCGAGGTGACCATCATCGAGGGTCTGCCCCACCTCGTCCCGAACGAGGAAGAGTCGATCTCGAAGCAGCTGGAGCGCGCCTTCCGCAAACGCGGCATCGACTTCAAGCTCGGCGTGCGGTTCAAGTCGGTCTCGCAGGACGCCGACAGCGTGACGATCACGCTCGAAGACGGTGCGACGATCGATGCCGACTACCTTCTCGTCGCCGTGGGTCGAGGCCCGGTCACGCAGGGCCTCGGTTTCGAGGAGGTCGGAGTCGAGATGGATCGCGGTTTCGTGCTCGCCAACGAGCGGCTGGAGACCAACGTTCCCGGCGTGTACGCGATCGGTGACATCGTGCCGGGCCTGCAGCTCGCGCATCGCAGCTACCAGCAGGGCGTCTTCGTCGCCGAGCAGATCGCGGGGCTCAACCCCGTGACTGTGCTGGATGCGAACGTCCCGAAGATCACCTACTGCGATCCCGAGGTTGCGTCGGTCGGGCTCACCGAGGCCAAGGCGAAAGAGCAGTACGGGGAGGATCAGGTCACGACCTACGAGTACAACCTCGCCGGCAACGCGAAGAGCTCGATCCTCGGCACCGCCGGAAGCGTCAAGGCCGTGCGGGTCAACGACGGGCCAGTCGTGGGCGTCCACATGATCGGCGCTCGCGTCGGTGAACTCGTCGGAGAAGCGCAGCTCATCGTGAACTGGGAGGCCTACCCGGAAGACGTGGCGCCGTTCGTCCACGCACACCCGACGCAGAACGAGACCATCGGCGAGACGATGCTGAAGCTCGCCGGCAAGCCGCTGCACGCAATCTGAGCGCGGCGAGAAGATTGATCAACGAACGGAGAAATGCACGATGAGTGAATCGGTGGTCCTCCCCGCACTGGGCGAGAGTGTGACCGAAGGGACGGTGACACGCTGGCTCAAGAACGTCGGCGACTCCGTCGAGGTCGATGAGCCCTTGCTCGAGGTCTCGACCGACAAGGTCGACACCGAGATCCCCTCGCCTGTTGCCGGCGTCGTCGAAGAGATCCTGGTGCAGGAGGACGAGACCGCTGAGGTCGGTGCCGTGCTTGCGAAGATCGGCGACGGCAACGGCTCGGCGGAGGCGTCACCCGCAGAAGAGCCTGCAGCGCCCCAGGAAGCGGAGCAGTCTCCTCAGCCCGCTGCTGAAACGGCTCCCGCGTCGGAGTCCGCTTCGGAGCCGGTGTCTGCGCCCGCATCCGAAGCAGCGGGATCCGAATCGCCGTCCGGCGACTCGCAGAGCATCGTGCTTCCGTCACTCGGTGAGAGCATCACCGAGGGCACCGTCACGCGCTGGTTGAAGAGCGTGGGCGACTCCGTCGAGGTCGATGAGCCCTTGCTCGAAGTGTCGACCGACAAGGTGGACACCGAGGTTCCTTCTCCCATCGCCGGCGTGCTGCAGGAGATTCTCGTGCAGGAGGACGAAACGGTCGAGGTCGGCGGAGAACTCGCTCGTGTGGGAAGCGGCGCAGCCGCTCCTGCCGCGGAGACCGCCCCCGCAGATGAGCAGGCTGCGGACGATTCCGCTGCGGAACCGGCTGAAGAACCGAAGCCGGCTGCCGAATCGGCATCCAGCGCTGAGGCTCAGACCAGCGCACCGTCGGAGTCGGCACCTTCCGAGGCGTCGCCTCCGGAGGCGGCTTCCGCGCCGGCTGAGACGCAGGGCACCGCCGGCTACGAGAAGCCGGCTCCGGCTGATGAGCAGACCGGCGCAGCCACCGAGGCCCCGGCAGCACCGGCACCAGCAGCGGGAACCGCGTCAGGTTCGGCCGATTCGAACGCGGGGTACGTCACCCCGATCGTGCGCAAGCTCGCTCACGAGCGCGGCGTGGATCTGTCCTCGCTCAGCGGTTCGGGCGTCGGAGGCCGCATCCGCAAGGAGGACGTGCTGGCTGCCGCTGACAGCGCATCGTCCGCTCAGCCTGCCGCTGCAGCTGAGCCCGCGAGTGCAGCGCCTGCTCCCCAGGTCTCGGAGCTTCGCGGCACCTCGCAGAAGATGAGTCGCCTGCGCAAGGTCATCGCCGAACGCGCCGTCGCGTCGCTGCAGGGCACCGCCCAGTTGACGACGGTCGTCGAGGTGGATGTCACCCGCATCGCGAAGCTTCGCCAGGCGAAGAAGGACGAGTTCCTGGAGAAGACGGGCTCGAAGCTGTCCTTCCTGCCGTTCTTCGCTCTCGCGGCGGCGGAAGCACTGCAGACGTACCCGATCATCAACGCGACGGTCGATGGTGATTCCATCACCTACCCGTCGACGGAGAACATCAGCATCGCCGTCGACACCGAGCGCGGACTGCTCACCCCGGTGCTGCGCGATGCCGGCTCGAAGAATCTCAGTGAGATCTCGGGCGAGATCGCTGACCTCGCGGCGCGCACCCGAGACAACAAGCTGACCCCGGATGAACTCAGCGGTGGCACCTTCACGCTGACGAACACGGGATCGCGCGGCGCGCTCTTCGACACGCCGCTCGTCTTCCTCCCGCAGGTAGCCATCATGGGTACCGGTGCGGTCGTCAAGAAGCCCGTGGTCGTCTCCGGACCGGAGGGCGACTCGATCGCGATCCGCTCGACCGTGTACCTGGCCCTCTCGTACGATCACCGCATCGTCGACGGCGCAGACGCGGCGCGCTTCCTCACGCAGGTGCGCGAGCGCCTGGAGGGCGGCCAGTTCGAGGCGAACCTCGGCATCTAACCGTGCCGCCCCTGAGGGGTCGCGTCCGTCATTCCTGATGGTCGCGGCCCCTCCTTGGTGTGGCGGGGGCGCTCCTCGGCCGCCACGGGCTCGGTCACGCGGTTGTCAGCGGGCATCGCTCCCGCGGGCCCCGGTCCTTCCACGGCCGGTCGTTTCACGGCCGGCGTGATGCGGCGCTCCACCGCTTCGCCGAGTAACTCGCGCGCGGTGTCGAGTCGCCAGTCCGCCCCGCGGGAGGCGAGGTCGATGATGGCTTCGTTCACCGCGTCGAGCAGCAGCTTCGCCGCGCCGACGGTGTCAGCTCGTTCGATCATGCACGCGAGCTCGTGTCGCGGAACGCCGATTGCAGCGCACCCAGCGTCGTGGCCTCGCGCGCGGTGTCGGGCTTCGGCGCCGTCGGGCACCCCGCACCGGCCGACCGCCCGCCGACTGAGCCCCGCCTCGCTCCACTCGAGCAGCTCCCCCGCGAGTCGAGCGGCGGCGCCCGCTCGGCGATGCGCCTCCTCCGGTTTCGTGCGCACTGATGCACCCTCCTCTCCGCCCCGCCGAGCGAGGTTCGGCTCGTCGCGCGACGTCTTCGCATCAGTGTTCCGGCCCTGAGTGTGCCCGTTCGGTTGTGCGCTCCATTCTGTGAATAGACGTGCCGCCCGCCGCTTCGGGGTCCACTGTGAGCGAACGCGCGCCCTCAATGTCCGAGCCGGGTCATTCCTCACCTCCGCGACGCGATATCCTGGATGCATGGCAGCAGAAAAGGCGAAGCGCAGCGGACGTATTCGGCAGATGTTCGAGATCTACCGCACCACCAAGGTGCACGATACGAACCTGCCGTGGATCCTGCTCCTGTGCTTCGTGGCGCCGATTCTGGTGTCCGTACTGCTCGCCTGGCTGCTGCCCGGCAGCTGGTTCGCGTGGATCCTGTGGCCGGTCACCGGCATCCTCGTCGGCATCCTCCTCGTGATGATCGTGCTCGGCCGTCGCGCGGAGCGCACTGCGTACGACCAGATCGAGGGGCGACCCGGCGCGGTCGGCGCAGTCGTGCAGAGCGCCCTGCGCCGTTCATGGCGCGGGTCCGAGACCCCGATTGCGATCAACCGCAATCAGGACGCCGTGTACCGCGTGGTCGGCCGCGGAGGGGTCGTCCTGATCTCCGAGGGCTCGCGCCAGCGCACGCAGCGCATGGCAGCCGATGAGGAGCGGAAGGTCAAGCGGGCGCTCCGCAATGTGGAGGTCGTCCACCTGTATGTGGGTCCCGACGGCGACGGCATCCCGCTCTCGAAGCTCTCCCGCACGCTCGTCAAGCTGAAGCCGGTCATGAGCCGCAACGAGGTCGGGGCGGTCTACACGCGTCTGTCGTCACTGCAGAGCTCGCCGGTCGGCATTCCCAAGGGCATGGACCCGAACCGCGTTCGCTCGCAGCGCCCGCGCTGATACATGCCGTCCTCAGCTCCCCAGCGTTTCGGCGAACTCGAGCCGAGCCAGTGGCCCGGCGAACGGCTCGGGCTCCCAGACGAGGGACCAAGATCGGTGGCGCGGGTGGGTCGGCGCGTCGTGGCGATCCTCATCGACTGGGGCCTCGCAGCGCTTCCCGCCTACCTGCTCATCGGCGGCACCCACCCGGAACTGTGGAATGTGCTCGTGTTCGCCATCCTGCAGATCGTCTTCATCCCGACGATCGGCGGGTCGCTCGGCCATCGCATCGTGGGGCTTCGCGTTGTACCGCTCACCGGCGGGTGGGTCGGGCCGTGGAGGCCGATCGTCCGAACGGTGCTCCTGTGCCTCGTCGTCCCGGTGCTCGTCTGGGACTCGGATCAGCGTGCGTTCCACGACAAGATCGCCGGAACCGTGCTGATCCGGGCCTGACACACCCGTATCGCGAGGCGTCGTGCATCGGGTCCGCGTAACCTCCGTGAAACACACGACTCATGGTTTTGAAATCAAGGTCCCCTAAGGTGGAGACACACGATCGGCGCGGTGAAGATCCGATATCCGCGGCCGGAACGAACCCGAGGAGCAGAATGTTCACCACCCCGCAGGAAGTCATCGACTTCATCAAGGACACCGATGTGAAGTTCGTCGACATCCGTTTCACCGACCTGCCAGGGGTGCAGCAGCACTTCAACATCCCGGCTGCGACGGTTGACGAGGACTTCTTCGAAATCGGCCAGATGTTCGACGGCTCCTCGATCCGCGGGTTCGCGGGCATCGCTGAATCCGACATGCAGCTCATCCCCGACGTCTCGACCGCGTACCTCGACCAGTTCCGCGCAGAGCGCACGCTGATCGTCATCTGCGACATCTTCAACCCGCGTACCGGCGAGATCTATTCGAAGGATCCCCGTCAGGTCGCGAAGAAGGCGGAGCAGTACCTCGCGTCCACCGGCGTCGCGGACACGGCGTTCTTCGCCCCTGAGGCCGAGTTCTACATCCTCGATTCGGTCCGGTACGAGACGACTCCTCGCCGCACGATGTACGAGATCGACTCGGAAGAGGCGAGCTGGAACTCCGCGCGCGAGATCGAGGGCGGCAACCTCGGCAACACGACGCACGAGAAGGGCGGCTACTTCCCCGTCTCCCCCGTCGACAAGCAGGCGGATCTGCGCGACGACATCTCGCTGCGACTCATCGAAGCAGGCCTGAAGCTCGAGCGTTCCCACCACGAGGTCGGCGCTCCCGGCCAGGCCGAGATCAACTACCGCTTCGACACGCTCGTCAAGGCTGCGGATGACGTGCTCAAGTTCAAGTACGTGGTGAAGAATACCGCTGAGCTGTGGGGCAAGACCGCGACCTTCATGCCGAAGCCGGTCTTCGGCGACAATGGCTCGGGCATGCACACGCACATGTCGCTGTGGAAGGGCGGCGAGCCCCTCTTCTACGACGAGAACGGCTACGCCCAGCTCTCCGATATCGCGCGCTGGTACATCGGCGGGATCCTCCATCACGCCCCTGCGCTGCTCGCGTTCACGAACCCGACGATCAACAGCTACCGTCGCCTGGTCAAGGGCTACGAAGCCCCCGTGAACCTCGCGTACTCTGCCGGCAACCGTTCAGCAGCGGTGCGCATCCCGCTCACCGGGTCGAACCCGAAGGCCAAGCGCATCGAGTTCCGGGCGCCCGATGCCTCGGGCAACCCGTACCTCGCCTTCGCCGCGCAGATGATGGCCGGGCTCGACGGGATTCGCAACCGCATCGAGCCGATGGACCCCATCGACAAGGATCTCTACGAGCTGCCCCCGGAGGAGGCCAAGAACATTCCTCAGGTGCCGGGCTCGCTGGAAGAGGCGCTCGCCGCGCTCGAGGCGGACCACCAGTTCCTGCTCGAAGGTGACGTGTTCACCGAGGAGCTCGTCGAGACCTGGATCTCGTTCAAGCGCGATGCTGAGATCGCCCCGATGGCGCTGCGGCCGCATCCCTTCGAGTTCGAGCTCTACTACGGCGTGTAACGCTCGCGAGGCGCTCGTACGGCGGCCCCGCTCCTGATCATAGGAGCGGGGCCGCCGTGTGCGTTGCGGAGGTGTCGTGGGCGCAGAAGCGCCCCGGCTCGCGTGCGGCGATTCGGGGCGCGATGGAGCGGCGCGACGGCTGTGTCGCACCGGTTCGAAGGGACTAGGACTCGAGTTCGTCCTCGAACTCGGCGCCGTCTTCAGCGAGCAGCGCCTCGAGGAACCTTTGCAAATACTGCATAACGATCAGGTTACGCTTCCGGTGAGGTTTGCGCGAGCGTTTTCGGTGAACGGTGTCCGAATTCCGTCTGGCTTGTCGTCGTTCGGCGCTGTCGAGCGACGTCCGATCATGTCACGGTGAACCGAGGAGCATCCTCGTATCCGAAGAACTCCCGTTCGAAGACGGCGCGCGCCCGGCGAGACACTGCGAACCACCGTTCCTCGAGTTCAGACGTGTGCGTCCGGGACATGCCGAGTACGCCCGCGATCCCCGCCAGGTCGTTCCAACCCGTGGGCAGTGAATTCGAAGAGCGGCCGGTCCACAGCTTCAGTGCCGTGCGCACCCGGCTCGCGAAGCGCCAAGAATCGAGCAGGTGTTCGATGTCGTCTTCCCGCAGGAGGCCGACCTCGCCCGCCGCCTGGAGGGCCGCGACCGTCGACACCGTGCGCAGCGCAGGGTGCTCTGCGCCCGAACGCAATTGGAGAAGCTGCACCAGCCACTCGACATCGCTGATGCCGCCCGGACCGAGCTTCAGATGCCGCTTGGGATCGGCGCCGCGCGGGAGACGCTCCGCCTCGACGCGCGCTTTGATGCGGCGCACCTCGCGCACCTGTTCTTCGGCGAAGTGCTGAGGGTATCTGATCTCATCGGCGAGCGACACGAAGTCGGCGCCCAGGCGCGCGTCGCCTGCTACCGGTCGTGCGCGCAGGAGCGCCTGCGCCTCCCAGGTGACCGACCAGCGAGCGTAGTAGGCGCGATACGCGTCGAGGCTCCTGACCAGGGGTCCGTTCTTGCCCTCGGGTCGAAGATCGAAATCGAGATCCACCGGGAATCGAGGATCGGCGACCGCTCGCCGCAGCTCGGAGATCAGCCTGGTGGCTTCCCGGGAGGCGCGGTCGCTCGCAACGTCCGGTGGTGCACGGAACACGGCGATGAGGTCGATGTCAGACGCGAAGCCCAGCTCCCGCCCTCCGTACCGGCCCATGCCGATCAGCGCCAGCTCGATCGCGGGCGGCGCCTCACCGCCCGATTCCGAGTTCGCCGGAGCTCTGCCGTACGAGGCTGTGCCGCCGCGCACCGAGAGCAGCAGGGCGTCGAGGAGGGCCGTGTGCGCCGCGTCGAGACCGGCGGCGACCGCGACATCGTCGATCACCCCGACGATGCGCCCCATCGCGAGTCGCAGCACCTCTCGGCGATGCACTGCTCGAAGCGCGACCGCGGCGGAATCGATGCCAGCTCGGCGCGAGGCGATGGCCCGCATCTCGTCGAAGAGCGTCTGCAACTGCATGGGTTGCAAAGATTCGTCACGCTCGAGCCACGCGACGGCCTCGGGGATGGATTCGAGGAGCTCGGCGGCGTACCTGGAGTTCGAGAGCACTCGGGTGAGGCGCTCAGCGGCCTCGGTGCCGTCGCGAAGCAGTCGCAGATACCAGGGGGTCTCACGATTCGCCTCGCTCACCCGGCGGAACGCGAGCAGTCCGAAATCCGGGTCGGTTCCGTCGGAGAGCCACTGGAGCAGCACCGGCATCAGGTTTCGTTGGATCATCGCTCGCCGGGACGTACCCCGCGTGAGCGCCGCCATGTGGCGCATAGCGCCATCGGGATCCCGGAAGCCCACGCTCGCGAGGCGCGCCCGCGCGGCGTCGCTGCCGAGCACGAGCTCCTCCTCCGGGAGGGACGCTACGGCGCTGAGCAGCGGCGCGTAGAAGATCTTGAGGTGCAGTTGGCGCACCTCTCGCTTTCTCGCCGACCACCGGGAATGGAGCTCAGCGGCCGACGGCGCCAGGCCGGTCGCGCGAGCCAGCACTCGGAGTTCGTGATCCTCGGTCGGCATCAGCGCCGTGCGGCGCAGGTCGCGCAACTGCAGACGGTGTTCGAGCACGCGAAGGAAACAGTAGTCGGACGCGAGGCAGTCGCCGTCGCTGCGCGCGATGTACCCGCCGTCCACGAGTGCTCGCAGTGCCGGCAGCGTGCCGGCGACGTGCAGGCTCTCGTCGTACTGGCCGTGGACGAGCTGCAGGAGCTGCACGCTGAACTCGATGTCGCGAAGGCCGCCGGGTCCGAGTTTGAGCTGCACGTCGAGTTCTTCATCGGCGATGTGCTCGGTGACGCGTTCGCGCATGCGCTGCACGGATCCGACGAAGTCCTCCCGCGACGACGACGTCCACACCAGCGGGCGCGTGTCTGCGACGAAGGCTGCGGCGATCTCCAGGTCGCCCGCCAGGGGGCGCGCCTTGAGCAGCGCCTGAAACTCCCACGCCTTCGCCCACCGATCGTAGTAGCTGCGCATCGAGCCGAGAGTTCGCACGAGCGGCCCGTGCCGGCCCTCGGGCCGCAGGTTCGCGTCGAGCTGCCACAACGGCGGTTCGATCGCCGGATCATGGATGCCTCGCATCACCTCGCTCGCAAGACGCGTACCGAGACGGATGAGGGCGTCGCCGTCGAGGGCATGGGCATTGCTGCTCTCGACGACGAAGATGACGTCGACATCTGAGACGACATTCAGCTCGCCGGCGCCGCACTTTCCCATCGCGATGATTCCGAGCTGCAGGGCATCCAGTCGTTCCGGGGAAACGGCCGGGCCAGATGCACCCGCTGCGAGCGTCGCTCTCGCGACGTGCAGCGAGGCATCGATCGCAGCTGCTGCGAGGCCGGAGAGGGACTCGGCTACCGCCTCGAATACGCGCTCCGCCCGCCCGTCACGCCCGGCGTAGAGATCGAAGAGCATGAGCTGCGCGAGCAGCTCGCGGTAGCGCGTGCGCAGCGCGATCCACCCCGCCTCTGCGACGAGCGGCTCTGCGGTGTCGTCATCCGACACCGCCCGCAGCAGTTCCTCACGCGCGTCATCCGCCGAGATGACCGCTCCGCCCTCGTGCAAGATCTCAGGAAGCCGGGCCGGATGCCGCGTGAAGAAATCCCCCAGTGCGGGCGACGCGCCCACCAGTACGCAGAGCCGTGCGAAGTCGTCGAAGTCGATGGCCGCGAGCACGTCGCGGTGCTGTTCCGAGAGCTGCCGCACGCGATGGAGCGCCGCGTCGGGATCGGCCGCGGCTGCGAGCCCGGAGAGCAGCGGAGCGATCGGTTGCGCCAATCGCTCTGCCAGTTCCGTCAGTGCGTCCCGTGCGTCAGCCAGATCCTGGAATCCGGCGCGGGCGATCTCCGACAGAGTGACGGTGAAATGCTCGCGTGCCATTCGTCCAGCGTAGACCGATCAGATGGTGTCGAGCATCGATGAGAGCTCGTACGGCGTGACCTGACTGTGGTACTCAGTCACCTCGCGGCGCTTGTCTCGGATGAAGTAGGCGAACACCTGCTCCCCCAGCGTCTCCGCGACCAGCTCCGAGCGCTCCATCACTGCGAGGGCGTGGTCCAGGCTGGCCGGCAAGGGATCGAAGCCCATGGCGCGGCGTTCCCCGTCGCTCAGCGCCCAGACGTTGTTCTCGGCCTCCGGCGGAAGTTCGTACTCTTCACGAATACCCTTCAGGCCGGCGGCGAGCAGCATCGAGAACCCGAGGTACGGGTTCACAGCGCTGTCCATGCCGCGGTACTCGACGCGCGCCGCGTCGCCCTTGCCCGGCTTGTACATCGGCACGCGCACGAGCGCCGACCGGTTGTTGTGGCCCCAGCTGACGAACGACGGCGCCTCGTCTCCGCCCCAGAGCCGCTTGTACGAGTTGATGTACTGATTCGTCACGGCGGTGATCTCGGGCGCGTGCCGCAGGAGGCCGGCGATGAAGCGGCGCCCCGTCTGCGAGATCTGGTATCTGGCGCCTGGATCGTAGAAGGCATTCGTGTCGCCCTCGAGCAGCGAGAGGTGCGTGTGCATGCCCGACCCGGGTTGCCCGGCGAGCGGCTTCGGCATGAACGTCGCATGCACTCCCTGCGCGATCGCGACCTCTTTGACGACCGTGCGGAAGGTCATGATGTTGTCGGCCGTGGTCAGCGCGTCGGCGTACCGCAGGTCGATCTCGTTCTGCCCCGGGCCGGCCTCGTGGTGGCTGAACTCAACGGAGATCCCGAGTTCCTCAAGCATGTTCACGCTCTCGCGGCGGAAGTCGTGCGCCGTGCCGCCGGGAACGTTGTCGAAATAGCCGGCACGATCCACCGGTACCGGACCGCGGGCGTCGAACTCCTTCGACTTCAGCAGGTAGAACTCGATCTCGGGATGCGTGTAGAAGCTGAACCCCTGCTCCGCGGCGGTCGCGAGCGTGCGCTTGAGCACGTTCCGCGGATCCGCGACGGCCGGTTCGCCGTTCGGGGTGCTGATGTCGCAGAACATGCGGGCAGTCGGAGACGTCTGGCTGCGCCACGGCAGCAGCTGGAAGGTCGACGGATCGGGCACCGCGAGCAGGTCCGACTCGTACGCGCGCGTCAGTCCCTCGATCGCAGAGCCATCGAAACCGATCCCTTCACTGAACGCTCCCTCGACCTCGGCGGGCGCGAGCGCGACCGACTTGAGCGTTCCCGAAACATCACTGAACCAGAGTCGAACGAACCTGACACCGCGCTCCTCGATGGTGCGCAGAACAAAATCGCGCTGCTTGCTCACGCCTACTCCGTTCGTCGTTGCTGTCTGCGGGCACGTCGCACGCGAAATACGCGCTCCGCCTCCGCCGATGGCCACAGACTATCCCCTGACCGTGACAATCGTGTTACGGCGTGATCAGTCCTCGGCGGCTTCCTCTTCGCGCCATTTGCGAGCTCGCTCGGCGACGATTTCCTCAGCACGTGCGGCCTCCTCGCGCGTCGCGAACGGGCCGATGCGATCGACCGAGAGCGACTGCGGCCCGTCCTCGACCTGACCCGTGCGGGTATTGAACCAGAACGTGTCGGCGGGGTCGTCGATTCCCCACTCCTGCTTGCTCATGTCGGCCTCCACTCGGCGCTCGCGCGCACTTGATGACGTCTGCGTTCGGCTCCGCCTCCCGCACTTCCTAGACTAGAGGCATGCCCTTCGACGCACACGGACACCTGATCCCCGGTTCCCGACCGGCGCCCCGCGCCGTTCCGAGTGCGATCACCCGACCGCCGTACGTCGGCCTCGCTGCTCCGCCCGCGTATGAGGGCGACAACACCTACACGAGCGACGAGGTGGACCGCATCCGAGCCGCGGGTCGCATCGCGGCAGGAGCGCTCGATGCGGTTGCGGAGGCGGTCGCGCCCGGTGCGACCACCGCAGCGCTCGATCGCGTCGCGCACGAGTACGTGACGGCTCACGGCGCTTACCCGTCGACTCTCGGGTACCGCGGGTATCCCGCGTCGTCCTGCACGTCTGTCAACGAGGTGATCTGCCACGGCATCCCGGATGACACGGTCCTGCGAGACGGCGATCTCGTGAACGTCGACGTCACCGCGTTTCTCGACGGCTTCCACGGCGACACCAATCGCACCTTCCGCGTCGGCCGAGTGTCGGAGGAGGTCGACCTGCTCGTCGAGCGCACGCACGAGGCGATGATGCGCGGCATTCGCGCCGCGAAGCCCGGACGCGCGGTGAACGTCATCGGCCGCGTGATCGAGACGTACGCCAAGCGCTTCGGTTACGGAGTCGTCCGTGATTTCACCGGGCACGGTGTCGGCTCGGCCTTTCACACCGGACTCATCGTCCCGCACTACGACTCGGCCCCCGCCTATGGCGACATCATCAAGCCGGGCATGGTGTTCACGGTGGAACCCATGCTCACGCTGGGAACTCACGAGTGGGAGCAGTGGGACGACGGCTGGACGGTGGTGACCCGGGATCGGAGTGTGACCGCGCAGTTCGAGCACACGGTGCTCATCCGAGAGGACGGTTTCGAACTGCTCACCGTGTCCGACTGAAGCCGGAGAGACGGGAGCCTCGGACGACGCACCCGTGTGATGTGCAGTGGAATGGGCCGGATCATACGCCGGGTTCTGTTCCGGCCGGCGAACCGGCCGGTGACGATCATCTCTCTCGGAGTACCGTTGCCAGCACTCTCTAGCGGCCTACCCGAGGACTCGGCGGGGCGCGTCATCATCCTCTGTCTGGCCTTGCTCCGAACGAGGTTTACCTGGCCGCCCGTGTCACCACGAACGCCGGTGGTCTCTTACACCACCCTTTCACCCTTACCGAGCGCGGCGAACCACGCCAGGCGGTCTACTCTCTGTTGCACTTTCTCGCGGGTTGCCCCGGGTGGGCGTTACCCACCGTTCTCCCCTGAGGAGCCCGGACGTTCCTCGGCGGTCCCGCTGCCGAGGCGGCGGAACCGACGCGATCGTCTCACCGACCCATTCCAGACATCAGCTTACTCGACGCGCCCTACTCCTCGTCGACGCGCACGAGAATCGCACCCGTGCCGGGGCAGAAGACGATCTCGTCGGGAGCTGCGGCACGGATTCCGCTCAGCTCGGCGGGGGCGAGCGCCATATTGCTGGCCTCTGAGACATTTCCGCGAAGACGCGCCGCGCCGATCCCGACGCGCTTGCGCAGTTCCTCGTACAGGCCGAGCACGTCGCGCTGCAGTTCGGCCGCGACGCCGGCGCGCTCCTCAGCGTTCGACGCCAACTCGCGATCGATCCGCTGCTCCGCCTCCGAGATACGGGCTTCGATATCGGCGCGTCGCGCGTCGACTCCTGCGAAGAGCTCCTCGGCCAGCGAGAACGCCTGCAGTGCGCGTTCCTGCGCCTCCATGAGTTCGAGTTCGCGATCCTCGAGCTCCGACTGCCGGCGGGTCAGCGTCTCCAGTTCGGCTTGGAGCGCCTGCGCCTCCTTGCTCGAGGTGCTCGCCGCGAGCAGCTGCTCGTCACGGTCGCGTCGCTGCTGCACGAGCGCGACGTCGGCCTCGATGCGCTCCAGGTCAGCATTCTGCGTATCGAGCTCGCGCTGCGCCGCCATGTACTTCGCTCTCGCGTCGGAGGCGTCGCCGCTCAACCCGATGAGTTCAGCCCGCTCGGGCAACGTCGCGCGCTTCCGCCGCAGACGGGCGAGCGTGTTGTCGAGGTCTTGGAGATCGAGCAGGAGTCGCTGCTGCCGCGGGCTGGCCTTCATGGGTGCCAGCCTACCGGCCCCGCCGGGTTCCGGCTCTCACGCCTGGCGGGCGCCGACGGAGAACGTCCACGGGTCGGTGCAGATGCCGCTCACGCGGAACTCGACACCGGGCAGTCGCTCGGCGAGGCGGTCGGCCGCTCCGTCCAACCACAGCGATTCGCTCGCCCAGTGCGCGACGTCGACGAGAGCCGGCCCGCCGGAGACAGCACCCGTTTCGACGGCTTCCTGCGCCGGGTGGTGCCGGAGATCGGAGGTGAGGTAGACATCCGCTCCGCGGACAGCTGCGTGATCGAGCAGGCTGTCCCCCGCTCCGCCGAGGAGCGCGACGCGCCGCACGGAGCGATCAGGATCTCCCGAGACCCGCACCCCCGAGACCGTGGCCGGCAGCGCAGCTGCGACACGATTTGCGAACGCCCGCAACGATTCAGGCGACTCGAGCTCGCCGATCCGCCCGATGCCGATCGACGGGTCCGACGCGTGCGGCACGATCGGCGAGCTTCCCATGAGACCGAGCCGCTCGGCGATGACGTCGGAGACGCCGCCGGCCGGCTGATCGGCGTTCGTGTGCGCGGCCAGCATTGCGCAGCCTCCGCGGATCAGCCGCGCGATCAGCGCCCCCTTCGCCGTGTCCTCGGCCAGGGAGTGCACCCCGCGGAGCAGCAGCGGGTGGTGCGTGAGCAGGGCGTCGGCACCCCATTCGATCGCTTCCGTCACGGTGGCGTCGACCGCATCCACCGCGAGGAGCACTCGGCGCAGCGGTGCGGCGTCTGCGCCGGAGACGAGACCGACGCGGTCCCACCCCTCAGCGATCTCCCCCGGCCACAGCTCCTCCGCGACCGCTCGCAGATCGGCGAGCTCGAACGATCGTTGCGTCTGGGACATGCGGTTACCTCCTCAGCAGCTTCCGCGCGATGACATTGCCGAGCAGCTGCACGATCTGCACGATGATGATGATGAGCAGCACGGCGGCCCAGGTCACCCATGGGTTGAACTGCCGGTACCCGTACTGCAGCGCGAGGTTTCCGAGCCCGCCGCCCCCGATCACGCCGGCCATCGCGGTCATATCGACGACGGCGATGAAGGCGAAGGTGTAGCCGAGCACGACGGGGCCGAGGCCCTCGGGAATCAGCACGGTCAGTATCGTTCGCCACGGGCCGGCTCCCATGGCGCGCGATGCTTCGATGACGCCCGGAGGCACGGTCAGCAGATTCTGCTCGACGAGTCGGGCGATGCCGAAGGTCGCGGCGAAGGTCAGCACGAAGATGAGCGCGCGATCACCGATGCCGGTTCCGACGACGACGCGGGCGAGCGGCTGGATTGCGGCGATCAAGATGACGAATGGAATCGGTCGGAAGAAGTTGACGAGGAAGTTCAGCACCACGTAGACGCCGCGGCTCTGCAGCACCCCGCCCTGACGCGTCACCGTCAGCAGCACGCCCAGCACGAGCCCGAGCACGCCGCCCAGGCCCATGGCGATGACCACATACGTCAGCGTCTGAATCGTCGCTTCGAGGAACTTGCCGTTGGAGAGCAGTTCGATGAGATTGTCCATTACGCCAGCACCTCCAGAGCCGTCTCCTGCGCGAGCGCCGCGATCGCGTGCTCGACCTTCAGATCGTCGCCGATGAGTTCGAGGGTGAGCTTGCCGAAGCTCCGCCCGCCCACATCGGTGATGCCGCCGTGCACGATGCTCACCCCGACGCCGCGTTCGGCGAGAGTGCGGAACACGACGGGCTGATCGACATCGCCATCTCGGAACGTGAGCGCGATGAGCCTGCCGCGATGCCGTTCTCGCAACTCGTCGAGCCGTTCGGCCCGCGGCTCGGTCGGCAGCGCCGTCGCGACGAACCGCTTCGTGGTCTGCGACTGCGGGTCGGAGAACACGTCGAAGACGTCGCCCTGCTCCACCGCGCTGCCGCTGTCCATGACGGTGACGCGGTCGGCGATCTCCCGCACGACCTCCATCTCGTGCGTGATCAGAATGATGGTGATGCCGAACTCGGCGTTCACCCGTTTGAGCAGCGCGAGCACCTCCCGCGATGTCTGGGGGTCCAGGGCGCTCGTGGCCTCGTCGGCGAGCAGCACGCCCGGATTGGTCGCGAGGGCGCGGGCGATGCCGACGCGCTGCTTCTGGCCGCCGGAGAGCTGGTCGGTGAACGCGCCGCTCTTCTCTGACAGGCCGACGAACTCGAGCAGTTCCGCGACTCTGCGCTTCCGCTCCGCAGCCGGCACGCCGGCCACCACCAGCGGATACTCGACGTTCTTCGCGACGCGCTTCGAATGGAACAGATTGAACTGCTGGAAGATCATGCCGATGCGGCCGCGCACCTCGCGCAGTTTCGACTCGCGAAGCGAGGTGATCTCGTCGTCGCCGACGAGGATCCGCCCGTCGCTCGCGTGCTCCAGCCCGTTCACCAGGCGCAGCAGCGTGCTCTTACCCGCACCGGAGTACCCGATGATGGCGTGGATCTCGCCGGAGGCGACGTCGATCGTCACATCGTCGACGGCGACGACGGGCGCGGCGTTGGCGCCCCGCCCCGGGTAGCGCTTGGACACGCCGATCATCTGGACGCGGGTCATTGCGTCTCCTTTCGGGTCTCATAGCAACGGGGCGCTCGGAAAACCGAACGCCCCGATCCTATGCGGAAACAGCGAGCCGATTCAGCCCTTGCTCTCGGCGATCTGCGCCTCTGCGTCGTCCTGGATCTCCTGCAGCTCAGCAGCCGGGGTGTCGAGCAGGATCGCGGAGTCGCCCGAGTTCTCAGCGACGCCGGCCTGCACCTCTTCGTTGGTCTGGTAGATCTCGATCAGCTTCTTGAACGTCTCGTTGTCGGCGTCGTCGGCGCGCGCAGCGAAGATGTTGATGAAGTACTTCGCTCCCTCGTCGCTCGGATCGTCCTGGTAGAGGGCCTCGGAGAACTCGAGGCCGGCGTCGGTGACGAAGTCGTTGTTCACGACCGCGGCATCGACATCGGCGAGCGACGTCGCCGTGAAGGATGCATCCATCTCCGTGACCTCGACCTTGGACTTCGCCGCGTCCACGTCGTCGGGCGTCGAGAAGAGTGTGCCGCCATCGGAGAGCTCGATGAGCTCGGCCGACTGCAGCACGTTCAACGCACGGGCGCGGTTGCTCGGATCCGACGGGACTGCGACGGTGCCGCCTTCCGGAATGTCCTCGAGCGCATCGTGCTTCGTCGAGAACACCGCGAGGGGGTAGATCGCGGTCGCGCCGACGGATACGAGGTCGTCGTCGTTCGACACGTTGTAGTCGGCGAGGTACTGGATGTGCTGGAACTGATTCAGATCGAGTTCGCCTTCGGCCAGCGCCGGGTTGGGCTGGTTGTAGTCGGTGAAGTCGATCAGCTCGACGGTGATGCCCTCGTCGGCGGCGGCATCCGTGAAGGTCTGCCAGTACGGATCGCTTGCGCCGACGACGCCGATCTTGACCGTCTCGGAGCCTTCGCCGGAGTCGGCAGCATCGTCGGACGCGCCGGTCGAGCACCCGGCGAGAACGGTGGCGGCGGCGAGAGCGCACGCCGTGAGCGAGGCGGCGAGAGTGCCGCGCTTCGTGAACGTCATAGTGTTCCTCAATGTAGGGATTGGGGATGCGGGCCGTCAGCCCGCGGGGTCGCATCCCAGGATGTGCGACGGACGCCGGGCTCCGAAATCCGCCTGTCACACAGCGTCATGCGCGCGCCGGGCGCGTTCGCCGCACGCCCGTGGGATACTGGAGGCGAGACGTCGAACGTCTCCGGCGGGCAGGCCGATCCCTCGTGTACTCCTCAGGAAGGAACCCTCCGTTCACATGAACCAGCGTGCTGACGATCACCTCGAAGCGTGGAAGGCGAAGCAGGAGCTCGCAGAGCGCATGATCCCGCTCATCGGCCAGCTGTACCGGGACCACGACGTCGTCATGTCCGTGCACGGTCGCAGCCTCGTCGGCCGATCGCCCATCGACATCATCCGGGCCCACAGCTTCGCCCGGAAGATCGATGACGTCGAACTGCCGCTCTTCGAGACTTCGGCCATCGTGACGGCTCTGGCGCGCATTCAGCCCGGTCCCGCCTCCGTCGACCTCGCGCTCCTCGCCAAGGCGTTCCGGGATTCGGGCAGCGACGATCTCGACGCGTATCTGCGCGAGACCCTGCCCGCCGCGGATGCCGCTGCAGGCGGGAGCGGCACCGACGTCGTTCTCTACGGTTTCGGCCGGATCGGCCGCTTGCTCGCCCGCATCATCATCGAGCACACGGGCAGCGGCAACGGCCTGAATCTTCGGGCGATCGTCGTGCGCCGCGGCGCCGAGAACGACCTCGAGAAGCGCGCGAACCTGCTGAAGCGCGACTCGGTCCACGGCCCCTTCAACGGCACCATCAAGGTGCTCGAAGACGAGAACGTCATCCTGGCGAACGGCGTGCGGATCCAGGTGATCTACTCGGACGACCCGGCGAGCGTCGACTACGGCCAGTACGGCATCGAGAACGCGATCCTCGTCGACAACACGGGCCGCTGGCGCGACGCCGACGGACTCGCGCAGCACCTGGAGAACCCCGGCATCGCGCGCGTGCTGCTCACCGCACCGGGCAAGGGCGAGCTGCTGAACGTGGTCTACGGCGTCAATCACGGAGCCATCAGCGATGACCAGCGGATCCTCAGCGCCGCTTCGTGCACGACGAACGCGATCACCCCCGTGCTCAAGGTGCTCAACGACCGCTTCGGCGTCACGCGGGGGCACGTGGAGACCGTGCACTCGTACACGAACGACCAGAACCTCACCGACAACTTCCACAAGGGCGCTCGACGTGGTCGCTCGGCAGCCCTCAACATGGTGCTGGCCGAGACCGGTGCTGCGAAAGCCGTCGCGAAGGCGCTCCCCGAGTTCGCCGGCAAGCTGACCGGCAACGCGATCCGAGTGCCGACGCCCGACGTGTCGATGGCTGTGCTCAACCTGCAGCTCGAGCGGGAGACCAGCCGTGAAGAGATCAACTCCGCCCTGGAAGAGGTCTCGCTGACCGGAGCGCTGCGCACGCAGATCGATTACGTCGAGTCGGACGAGATCGTCTCGACCGATTTCGTCGGCTCCAACCGCGCCGGCATCGTCGATGGCCTCGCGACCATCGCGACTGGAGACAGCGCGGTCGTCTACGTCTGGTACGACAACGAGTACGGCTACAGCTGCCAGGTCGTGCGCATCATCGAGCACCTCGCGGGTGGCCACCCGGTCCACCTTCCGGTACTCGAGAGCTGAGTCGCTCGCGGCCCTGCTCACTCGAACATCAACGGAGAGAAAGGACAGATCATGTCTGAGAAGTACCTCATCGGAGTCGATGGATCCGAGCAGAGCAGGGTCGCGCTCGCCTGGGGCCTCGCGCGAGCCACGGAGCGCGGCGCCGCCGTGGAGCTCATACATGTGGCGGACGACTCGTTCCTGTCCGAGAGCGTCGCGTTTCTATCGGAAGCGCAGCAGGCCTCTGAGCAGATGCTGCAGGCCGAGACGGTCTACGCCCGCGAGCTCGGCTTCACCGGCACCATCACGGGAACCGCCGTCGTCGGGCACCCGATCGCCGAGATCGAGGCGGCGTCGAAGCGGGCAGACCTGGTGGTGCTCGGCGCGCACCAGGGCGGGCGCTTCTCGGGTTCGTTCTTCGGCACGCGCGCGGTGAAGGTGGCTGCTACCGCCCACTGCCCTGTCGCCGTCATCCCCCAGACCGAGACGCGACCGAACGCGCCCGTGGTGGTCGGCGTCGACGGGTCGGAGGCCTCCAAGCGGGCGATCGCTTTCGCGTCCGAGCAGGCGTCCCTGCGAGAGGTTCCGCTCGTCGCCGTGTACGCGTGGATGCCCCCGCTCACCCCGGGACTCGAGTACCTCTGGAGCGAAGAGCTGGTCGAAGCTCAGCGCGCCGCGGCGGAGGAGGCGATCGCCATCGGTGTCGCCGGCATCGCACATCGATACCCGGATCTCGAGGTGCGCCGCGAGATCATCCAGTCCTCGCCGGTCGCAGCCCTGGTGCAGGCAGCCGAGCACGCGGAGCTGCTCGTGGTCGGAAGCCGCGGCCGCGGCGGGATTTCACGACTGCTGCTGGGCTCGGTGAGCCACGGCGTGCTCCAGGCGCTGCCGTGCCCGGTCGTCATCACCCGTGGATAGCGCACCGTCTCAGGAACAGGAGCCAGCACCGATGAACGAAGTACGGGTCGAGTGCGTGACGACTCAGGGCACGATCCTCGTCGATCGCGGCGGTGCTGAGCCGGAGGCGTTTCCCATCGAGAACAACGTATGGATCGTCGGGGACGACGAACAGGTCGTCATCATCGACGCGAGCCATGACGCCGGCGCGATCGCCGAAGCTGTCGGCGATCGCGAGACCCTCGGCATCCTCCTCACGCATGGTCACAATGATCACGTCAATGCTGCGGTCGAACTCGCCGAGCGCCTCGACGCCCTGATCCACCTGCATCCGGATGACCTGTTCCTCTGGAGCGAGACGCACGGCGACCGGCTTCCCGACATCGAGCTCGCCCACGCCGCTTCGTTCATGGTCTCGGGTGTGGAGCTGACGACGCTCCACACCCCGGGTCACACGCCCGGCTCCGTCTGCTTCGCCGCGCCCTCGCTCGAGACGGTCTTCTCCGGGGACACGCTCTTCCAGGGCGGTCCCGGCGCGACCCGGTGGGAGTACTCGAGCTTTCCCGAGATCATCGATTCGATCCGCACACGGTTGTTCCCGCTCCCCGGCGAGACATCCGTGCGGCCCGGCCATGGAGCAGGGACCACGATCGCATCGGAGCAGCCCGCCCTCGAGAACTGGCTGGCGCGCGGCTGGTGAGATCCACCCGGTAGTCTTGCTGGGTCGCCGTGACGCGGCAGTTCTTCGGCGTCGCGCACGTCGCTCCGCACACTTCCGGGAAGGCGTCTCTCGATGACCCACCTCACGCCGCTTCGCCGCGGATTCGCGCTCTTCGCACTCGCTCTCGGCGGTTTCGGGATCGGCGTGACGGAGTTCGCGACGATGGGGTTCCTCCCGGAGATCGCCCACGACCTCCTGCCGGGTTTCGCCGAGTCGCCCGACACGGTCATCGCGCGAGCGGGTTGGCTGATCACCGCCTATGCGCTCGGCGTGGTGGTCGGCGCACCCACCTTCGCGGTGCTGGCCGCCCGCATGTCGCAGACGAAGCTCGCCTTCCTCCTCTTGGGGCTCTTCATCCTCGGCACGATCGCCTCCGTCTTCATGCCGACGTTCGGATCGCTCGCGATCGCGCGCTTCATCGCTGCGCTGCCGCACGGCGCCTACTTCGGCGTCGCGTCGCTTCTCGCCGCTCGCATCATGGGCCCGGGAATGCAGGGCAGAGGGATCGCGCTCGCCCTCTCGGGCCTGACTGTCGCCAACGTCGTCGGCGTTCCGATCGCCACATGGATCGGCCAGGTCGCCGGATGGCGCTGGGCGTACGTGCTCGTCGCGGTGATCTTCACCGCGACGCTCCTGCTGTGTGTCGCCTTTCTCCCACGCTTCCCCGGAAACCCGTCGCGCAGTGCCATGCGCGAGCTCTCGGCACTCCGCAACTACCGACTGTGGATCATGATCGGTGTCGGTGCCATCGGGTTCGGCGGGTTCTTCGCCGTGTACTCGTACATCGCCGAGGTCACGACGCGGCTCACGGGGCTTCCGGAGGCGGCGGTGCCGTGGGTGCTGGCCGGTCTGGGCCTCGGGATGACCATCGGCAATCTCGCGGGCGGCTGGGCGAGCGACAAAGATCTCACCCGCACGATCGTCTTCGGCTTCAGCTCGTTCATCGCCGTGCTCATCGCGTACGCCCTCGTCGCCTGGCATCCCGTTGGGCTCATCGTGACGACGTTCCTCCTCGGTGTGACGTCGTCGGTTCTCATGCCGTCCATCCAGTCGCGCCTCATCCGCGTCTCAGGGGAAGCGGCGCTTTTCGGCGCCGCCATCAACCATGCCGCGTTCAACGTCGGCAACAGCCTGGGCGCATGGCTCGGAGGACTCGCCATCGCCGGGGGCCTCGGCTATCTCGCACCCGGCTGGGTCGGCGTCGTGCTCGGCGTCATCGGCATGGCGCTCGCACTCGCCGGGATCGCCGTCGAACGTCGTGACAAGGCGCGAAACCTCGACACCGTCGGCGTCGCGGTTCCGCGCTAGCGCCGCGGAGCGGGCGGCGTGCCGTCGCCGAACGGCTCTCCGCCCAGACGCTCGCGCCCGTGAGGGGTCTCCCAGTTCGAGAGGTCGGGTCCGAGTGGCACGATCCGCGTCGGGTTGATGTCGGAGTGCGTGGCGTAGTAGTGCTGCTTGATCTGCGTGAAATCGATGGTGTCGCCGAAGCCGGGCGTCTGGAAGAGATCTCGTGCGTACCCCCAGAGGTGCTCCATCTCGCTGAGTTTGTTGCGATTCGCCTTGAAATGCCCGTGATACACCGGATCGAAGCGCGCCAGCGTCGTGAAGAGGCGCACGTCGGCCTCCGTGATGGTGTCGCCCATCACGAACCGGCGCGTGGAGAGACGCTCCTCGAGCCAGTCCATCGCCGTCCACAGCCGCTCGTAAGCGGCGTCGTACGCCTCCTGGCTGCCCGCGAAGCCGCAGCGATAGACGCCGTTGTTCACCTCCGTGAAGATCCGCTCCATCACCGGCCACATCTCGTCGACGAGCTTGACGGGCAGCAGGTCGGGAGCCCCGGGCCGGTGGAACTCGCGCCATTCGGTCGAGAAGTCGAGCGTCATCTGCGGATAGTTGTTCGTCACGACGCCACCGCTCGGCACATCGACGATCGCCGGCACGGTGATCCCGCGCGGGTACCCGGGGAACCGCCTGAAGTAGTGCTCCTGCAATCGCTCGCTGCCGAGCACGGGGTCGCGGCCATCGGGGTCGAGATCGAAGGTCCAGGACCGCGCATCGTGCACCGGCCCCGGCTGCCCGAGCGAGATGACGTCTTCGAGTCCGAGCAATCGCCGCACGATGAGCGTGCGATTCGCCCACGGGCAAGCCGCGGCCGCGATGAGGCGGTACCGTCCCGGCTCGACCGGCCACGCTTCCGCCCCCTCTGAGAGTCCGAAGCCGAGCGAGCCGATCTTCGACTCCGGCGGGGCCGGCATCGCGGCCACGGCCTCCGGGTCGGCGACGATGCGATCCTCGATGTACTGAGTGTCGCGCTCGAAGGCGCCTCCGGTCACGTAGCTTCCCATGGACGATTCGGATGATTCGGACGATGCGCTCATCGGTTCTCCTCTGGTCGTGCTGTCGATGCTAGGGGCGTTCGGCTGAGGGCAGCGTGTGGAAGCGGCGATCCACGTACACCATCGGATCAGCGGCATCCCCGAACACGGCTCCGAGCACCTCGGCGACCACGACCACCGAGGATCCGACGCCGAGCGTGTGGAGCGGGCGGCAGCGCAGCGCGACTCGCGAGGCAGGCAGGTACGGCTCGCCTGTGGCGAGAGACGACCACCCCTGCGCGGCGGTGAAGCGCTCAGCGCCCGACACGGCGAACGCCTGCGCGACCTCCGCGTGACGCGAGTCGAGGAGATGCACGAGATGCGTGTCGGCGCTCAGCACGCCGCCGGCGCTGCCCGTGGCGCGCGTGACGGAGAAGGCGATCGCCGGCGGATCGATCCCAACGGAGGCGACGCTGGAGGCGGTCAGCCCCACCGGCCCATCCTCCGTCATCGCGGTGATGAGCGCGACGCCGGCGGGGTGTTCCCTGAAGGCCTGTTTCAGCGCATCCGCGCCGGTCACCCCGCTCGCGTCGAATCCCACCGTTGCATTCTCCGGGGCCGAACTCATGCGCACCGTGCCTCTCTCAGACTCAACGGAATGCGAACGCACCCCGACACCGATTCCAACGTATCGTGCGGCCGGTTCATTCCGTCGCGCCGCTGGCCTAGGCTGTGGACATGCAGCTTCGCGATATCTCATTCACGACCATCGACGGCGACCCGGTCTCCCTCGCCGACTACGCCGACCGGGCGGTGCTCGTCGTCAACGTCGCGTCGAAGTGCGGGCTGACGCCGCAGTACGAGAAGCTCGAGGCCCTGCAGCGGCAGTACGGCGATCGCGGGTTCACCGTACTCGGATTCCCGTGCAACCAGTTCATGAATCAGGAGCCCGGTGACGGCGAGGAGATCAAGACGTTCTGCTCCACGTCGTACGGCGTCACCTTCCCCCTCATGGAGAAGGTGAAAGTGAACGGGCGTCGCAAGCACCCCCTGTACGAGCAGCTCCGCGAGATCCCGGATGCTGACGGCAAGGCCGGGCGGGTGAAGTGGAACTTCGAGAAGTTCTTGGTCGCTCCCGACGGGTCGGTCGCGCGCTTCCGCCCCACCGTCGAACCCGATGACCCCTCGATCGTGTCGGCGATCGAAGCGGCACTGCCGAGGTAGGTGATGGTGGGCCCGGAGGGAAACGGCGCGATGCCGTGCTCGAGTCAGACTCGACGCCAGCCCTCTCCGGTCACTGAAATGCCCGGCCCTCGGTTTGATGCGCGTAAAAAGCATTGAGGCGCTTACTGAACGCTTCGGGCCGACTGATGTTCCATTCGTGCCCGGCGTCGGGTACGAGCTGGAGTTTCGCATCGGTGATTCCTGCAGCGAGCTCTCGCGCCGCGGGAAGGTTCGGGCGGTCTCGGAGGCCGCAGAGAACGAGTGTCGGCGCTGTGATTCGTGAAAGCTCTTCCCGGAGGTCCGCGCGAGCGATCGATCGGAGTACTGCGCGCATGCGGGGTTTGCTCATTCCCGGAGGAGCGACCAATCGGCTCGGCAGTACTCGCATGATCGCGCTCTGCAGTGCCATCAGCGCCGGGTTCGGGCGAACCTGCGCACCCGAAAGCACCAACGAGGACACACGGTTCGGATAGTCGATCGCAAACCGTATCGCGATCATCGCGCCGAGCGACAACCCGCAGATATGCGCTCGTTCGATTCCGCGACGATCGAGTTCGGCGGCCACGTCTCCGGCAGCGTCAGTCAGGGAGAAATCCGCGCTGCCGTCGCCGGTCAGACCCGCGACCCGAGGAGCGAATCCGCTGAACTCAGACGGAAGAGCATCGATCTGAGCGTCCCAGGATTCAGGGCCGGCGCCGATGCCGTGCAGGAACAGAACGCTCTGTGAGGGAGAAGCCATGGATCGAGAATATCGATCGCTGCCTGCGAGCCGAATTCCTCGGTACGGCAGCGCAACACGAGGTGCACGGTGTACGCACGGCATCTGATGAATCTGGTGGGCCCGGAGGGACTCGAACCCCCGACCCTCTCGGTGTAAACGAGATGCTCTAACCAACTGAGCTACAGGCCCGATGCCGCGTTGCGGCACCCCATAGCTTAGGGGAATCCCCGGCCCGCCGAGAAATCGGGAGGCTCACGGCGCACTTGGCGCTCGTCATTCCGCAGCGAGGGCTCGAAGCGCGTCGCCGTAGTCGGCGAGCGGGCGAGCTTCGCCCACCGGTGATTCGAAGGACGCGGCGACGAGTCCGTCGCGACCGATCAAAACGCTCGCACGCGAGGCTGCGCCCGTGCGTTCGACGAAGGCGCCGTACGCGCGCGAGACAGCGCCGTGCGGCCAGAAATCAGAGAGAATCGGAAACTCGAATCCTTCGTGCTCGGCCCAGGCTCTCAGCGCCCACACCGAATCGACCGTGACGCCGATCAATCGCACCGAGTGCTCTGCGAACAGGCCCCGGCTCGCAGACAGCTCGGCGAACTCCGCGGTGCAGATGCGCGAGAAGGCGAACGGCACGAAGACCAGCGCGACGGGACCATCGAGCAGCAGCTCAGACAGAGCGACCTCCGCGCCGAACTGATCCGACAGCGTGAAATCGGGCGCCAGCGCACCCGCAGCGAGCACCATGAGGACTCCTATTCCGGCCGATCGACCCGATCGCGATGCAGTGCGACCAACTGTAGCCAAACACCGAACACCGTGCGGATTGTGCTGAAATCACACACGATGGGCGTCGGCTGAATGATCCTTCGTACAAATTCGATAGTCTGGAGCCACACCCGCGAATCCAGCGGGCGCCTTTCGTGCAGCGCGCCGACGCACCAACCAGCGGTTCTGGCTCCTGCACGCCTCATGGTGAATGGAGCACAATCTTGGCCGTCAACACGCAGGATCCCTACGCAAGCGGGAACGAAGATCAGGATCCGCAGGAGACCGCCGAATGGCGCGAGTCCCTCGACGCGGTCGTCGAAGAGCGGGGCGCAGGGCGCGGCCGCGAGATCATGACGAGCCTGCTCGACCGCTCGCGGCAGCTGCACCTCAACGTGCCCCAGGTGCCGACCACCGATTACGTCAATACGATCGCCTCCGACGACGAGCCCGACTTCCCGGGCAACGAGGAGCTCGAGCGCAAGTACCGCTCGTGGATCCGTTGGAACGCGGCGATGACCGTGCACCGCGCGCAGGCCCCCGGCATCGGCGTCGGCGGTCACATCTCGTCGTACGCGTCGGCCGCCTCTCTCTACGAGGTCGGGTTCAACCATTTCTTCCGCGGTCAGGATCACCCGGGCGGCGGCGACCAGATCTTCGCGCAGGGGCACGCCTCCCCCGGCATGTACGCACGGGCCTTCCTCGAGGGGCGGCTCACCGCCGACCAGCTCGACGGGTTCCGTCAGGAGAAGTCGCACGCGGGCGGCGGCCTTCCCAGCTACCCGCATCCGCGCCTGGCGCCCGAGTTCTGGCAGTTCCCCACGGTGTCGATGGGACTCGGTCCGATCAACGCCATCTACCAGGCGCAGCTCAACAAGTACCTCACGAACCGCGGCATCAAAGATGCCTCTGACCAGCACGTCTGGGCCTTCCTCGGCGATGGCGAGATGGACGAGGTCGAGAGCCGCGGCCAGCTCCAGGTCGCAGCGAACGAGGGCCTCGACAACCTGACCTTCGTCATCAACTGCAACCTGCAGCGCCTCGACGGTCCGGTCCGCGGCAACGGCAAGATCATCCAGGAGCTCGAGAGCTACTTCCGCGGCGCCGGCTGGAACGTCATCAAGGTCATCTGGGGTCGCGAGTGGGACGATCTGCTTGAGCGCGACGTCGACGGCGCGCTGCTCAACATCATGAACACGACGCCCGACGGCGACTACCAGACGTACAAGGCCGAGAACGGCGCGTACATCCGCAACCACTTCTTCGGCAAGGACGAGCGCGCCATGCATCTCGTCGACGACTACAGCGACGATCAGATCTGGCAGCTCCGCCGCGGCGGTCACGACTACCGCAAGGTCTACGCGGCGTACGCCGCAGCGCTCGCGCACAAGGGTCGCCCGACGGTCATTCTCGCGAAGACGGTCAAGGGCTACGGGCTCGGCCCGCACTTCGAGGGTCGCAATGCGACGCATCAGATGAAGAAGATGACGCTGGACGACATCAAGACGTTCCGCGACACCATGCGCATTCCGATCTCCGATGCGCAGCTCGAAGCCGATCCGTACCGCCCGCCGTACTACTTCCCGGGCAACGATGACGAGGCGATCCAGTACATCCATGAGCGCCGTCGCGAGCTCGGCGGATACCTTCCCGAGCGCCGCACGAAGCACACCGAGCTGGCGCTGCCCGAGAAGAAGACGTACGCCATCGCCGCGAAGGGATCCGGCACGCAGGAGGCCGCGACGACGATGGTCTTCGTCCGCCTCCTCAAGGACCTGATGCGCGACAAGTCGTTCGGCCCGCGCATCGTGCCGATCATCCCCGATGAGGCCCGTACCTTCGGCATGGATTCGTACTTCCCCACGTCGAAGATCTACAACCCCAACGGGCAGAACTACGTCTCCGTCGACCGCGAGCTGCTGCTCGCGTACAAGGAGAGCCCGCAGGGCGTGCTGATCCACGTCGGCATCAACGAGGCGGGCGCCGCCGCCGCGTTCACCGCGGTCGGCACCTCGTACTCGACGCAGGGCGAGCCCCTCATCCCCGTCTACATCTTCTACTCGATGTTCGGGTTCCAGAGAACGGGCGACGCATTCTGGGCTGCCGGCGATCAGATGGCGCGCGGCTTCGTGATCGGCGCCACCGCCGGCCGCACCACGCTCACCGGCGAGGGGCTGCAGCACGCCGACGGCCATTCGATCGCACTCGCCGCGACCAACCCCGCGGTCGTCTCGTACGACGCGGCGTACGGCTACGAACTCGGGCACATCATGCGTTCGGGTATCGAGCGCATGTACGGCGGAGAGCACCCGGATCCGAACGTCATGTACTACCTGACGGTCTACAACGAGCCGATCGTGCACCCTGCTGAGCCCGAGAACGTCGACGTCGAGGGAATCGTCCGCGGCATCCACAAGGTTCGCGCCGCGGAGTCCGGCACGCACAGTGCGCAGATCTTCGCGTCCGGCGTGGCCGTGCCGTGGGCGCTCCAGGCGCAGCAGATCCTCGCCCGCGACTGGGACGTCGCCGCTGATGTGTGGAGCGTCACGAGTTGGACCGAGCTCGGTCGTGACGGCGTCGCAGCGGAGGATCACAACTTCCGCAACTTCGGCGACGAGCCGCGGGTGCCGTACCTGACCGAGAAGCTGCGAGGTTCCGACGGACCCGTCGTCGCCGTGAGCGACTGGGCCACCCAGGTGCCCGAGCAGATCCGCGCGTTCGTTCCGAACGACTACTCGGTGCTGGGCGCCGACGGCTTCGGGTTCTCCGACACTCGCGCAGCGGCGCGTCGCTACTTCGGCATCGACCGGGAATCGGTCGTCGTGAAGGTGCTGCAGCGTCTCGCGCTGCAGGGCAAGATCGACGCCGACGTGCCTCGCCGCGCTGCCGAGCAGTATCGCCTCGGCGACGTGAACGCCGGCTCGACGGGCGGCGCAGGCGGGGAGTCCTGACGGACGCCCCGATGCAGCCCGACGCCACGCCCATGGATCGAACGAAAGCGCAGGAGCTCGCGTGGCTCCGCACGATCACCGGTGAGCTCTCGACCCGCACGATCACCCGGCTCGACGACACACTCCCCTGGTACGGGAATATGCCGCCGAGCCGGCGATCGGCGATCGGGCTGGTCGCCCAGACCGGCATCAGTTCGTTCATCCAGTGGTACGAAGACCCGACGTCGACGCCCTGGATCGCGTCCGACGTCTTCAGCGCCGCTCCGCGCGAGCTGCTCAGATCGATCAGTCTGCAGGAGACCCTGCAGTTGATCCGGGTCGTGGTCTCGGTGGTGGAGGATCGCGTGGCGCCGAAGAGCGAGGCGCTGCGGGAGGCCGTGCTCCACTACTCGCGCGACGTGGCCTTCGCGGCCGCCGACGTCTATGCGCGAGCAGCGGAGGCGCGCGGGCTCTGGGACGCCCGCCTCGAAGCGCTCGTCGTCGACTCGATTCTGACGGGCGAGAGCGATGACGAGCTGCCCAGTCGAATCGCGGCGCTCGGTTGGCACGGCGATGGAGAGGCCGCCGTTCTCGTCGGCACCGCAGAACGCTATGTGGACGTCGACCAGTTGCGACGCTCGGCTCGCCACGCGGGCGCAGATGTGCTGATCGGCCTGCAGGGCACACGTCTCGTGCTCGTGCTCGGACGCCTCGACGCGCCCCTCCCCGAGCCGGGGGCCAATGGTGCTGCCGAGCGGCTGTCATTCCTCGAGATCGCGCAACGGCTCGCCGACGGGTTCTCGGATGGGCCGCTCGTGCTGGGCCCCACCGTCGAGAATCTGGTGGATGCATCGCGCAGCGCTCGAGCGGCACTCGCCGGGGTCGCCGTCGCACGCTCGTGGCGTCACGCACCCCGCCCGGTGGCGGCCGACGATCTCCTTCCCGAGCGCGCGCTCGCGGGAGACGGACTCGCACGACGCACCCTCATCGAGCAGATCTACGAACCGCTCGCCGCGCACTCTGGCGAGCTCCTCGAGACGCTCTGGTGCTACCTCGACAACGGAAGGTCGCTGGAGGCGACCGCACGAGAGCTGTTCGTTCATCCGAATACGGTGCGCTACCGCCTGAAAAAGGTCTCCGACGTCATCGGGTGGAATGCCACCGGTGCGCGCGAAGCCCTCATTCTGCAGTCCGCGCTCATCGCCGGGTCGATCGCGCAACACGGCCGCCGCGCCCCGGCTCCGAAGCGGGAAGGGTCGCGCTAGCGAGCCCTCGTGGCCGATGACGGCGACGCCTCTGACGAGATTCCACAAAGAAATCCGCAAAGTGTGGTCGGAAATATGCAGGCTGCACGGCCATGATCTGAGAAACTGGAACACGTGATTGTTATCGCCTGCCCTGGACAGGGCTCCCAGACCCCCGGCTTCCTCGCACCCTGGCTCGAGCTGCCGGGCGCCCGCGACTTCCTCGGAGAGGCCTCGGAGCACGCGGGCGTCGATCTGATCGCCCACGGCACGCAGAGCGACGCCGACACGATTCGCGACACCGCGATCGCGCAGCCGCTGATCGTCGCTGCGAGCCTCCTCGCCTGGCGGGAACTGTCAGCTCGCGTCTCCATCGCAGATGCCGGGATCTCCGGCCACTCGGTGGGCGAGTTCGCCGCAGCGGCAGCTGCCGGCGTATTGACCGAGGCCGAGGCGCTGCGTCTCGTCGCGGTCCGCGGGCGCGCGATGGCCGATGCCGCCGCCCGCGCCGACACCGGTATGGCGGCCGTCGTGGGCGGCGTCGAAGCCGATGTGCTCGCCAAGATCGACGAGCACGGCCTCACCCCCGCGAATCGCAACGGCGGAGGACAGATCGTCGCAGCCGGAAGCCGCTCATCCCTGGACGCCCTCGCCGCCGATGCGCCGCGCGGAGCGCGCGTGATCGCTCTCCAGGTCGCGGGTGCGTTCCATACCGATGCGATGGCGTCCGCCATCCCCCTGCTGCGCGAGGCCGCGGAAGGCGTGACGCCGACCGATCCTCGTCATCCGCTCTGGACCAACGCCGACGGCTCGCGCGTCACCGACGGGGGTCGTTTCGTCGACCTCCTCGTGTCTCAGATCGCGAACCCAGTGCGCTGGGACGCCTGCATGGCGGGCTTCGACGAGGCCGGCATCACCGGCCTCGTCGAACTCGCACCCGCCGGCGCTCTGACCGGCATCGCGAAGCGTGCGCTCAAGGGCACGCCGGCTGTCGCCATCAAGACCCCTGATGATCTCGACGCGGCCGTGGCACTCGTCACCGGCCCCGCTGCCTGACCGAAACGGAACCGTGCACATGCCTGCTCTCGTGCAGCCCTCGGGCCCTGCTCATTCCCGCATCCTCTCCATCGGCGCCGCACGCGGCGACCTCGATATCCCGAACGACGATCTCGTCGGCCCGATCGACTCCTCCGATGAGTGGATCCGCCAGCGCACCGGCATCGTGCAACGGCGACGCGCGAGCCGTTCGATCGGAGCCGTCGACCTCGCCGTCGAGGCGGCGGAATCCGCGATTCAGAGGTCGGGTCTCGATCGCGCAGAGATCGACGGAGTCATCATCGCGACCATCTCGAACGTCGCGGTGACTCCCTCGATGGCATCTCTCGCCGCTCACCGTCTCGGCCTCACACCGGCGGCGGCCTTCGACATCTCAGCCGCGTGCGCCGGGTACGTCTACGGCGTGGCGCAGGCAGACGCACTCGTGCGTTCGGGCGTGTGCCGCAACGTGCTGGTCATCGGCGCCGAGAAGCTCTCGGACATCGTCGATCCGACGGACCGCAGCATCTCCTTCCTGCTCGCCGACGGCGCCGGCGCTGTGGTCGTCGGCCCGAGCGACCACACCGGCATCGGCCCGACCATCTGGGGATCCGACGGCGAGAAGTGGGACGCCATTCGCGTGACGTCCACCTTCGAGGAGTACCGCAGCAACCCCGGAGTCGTCGCGTGGCCGACACTCCGTCAGGACGGCCAGACCGTGTTCCGGTGGGCCGTGTGGGAGATGGCGAAGGTCGCGCGCGAAACGCTCGAGGCCTCCGGTATCGAGGCCTCCGATCTGGCCGCCTTCATCCCCCATCAGGCCAACATGCGGATCGTCGACGAGTTCGCCAAGCAGCTGAAGCTGCCGGAGTCGGTGGCCATCGCCCGTGACATCGAGATGCAGGGGAACACCTCAGCAGCATCGATTCCGCTCGCGCTGGACGCGCTACTGCAGGAACGGCCCGAGCTCTCCGGAGGGCTCGCACTGACCATCGGATTCGGTGCAGGCCTCGTCTACGGCGCCCAGGTCATCGAGATTCCCTGACACCGCCACGACGCGCTCCCCTCGCGCGTCGAACCCGCGCACCCCGCTGCGCGACATACACTTTTCACCGACCGAAACCCCGATCAAGGAGAAACACACAATGGCATTCAGCAATGAAGAGGTCCTCGCAGGTCTGGCCGAGCTCGTCAACGATGAGACCGGCATCGCGGCGGACGTCGTCGCACTCGACAAGTCGTTCACGGACGACCTCGACATCGACTCGATCTCGATGATGACGATCGTCGTCAACGCAGAGGAGAAGTTCGACGTCAAGATCCCCGACGAGGAAGTCAAGAACCTCAAGACCGTCGGCGACGCCGTCGACTTCATCGTGAAGGCTCAGGCCTAAGCACGCGGTATCGAGCGGAGCGCGGCGGTCAACGGACACGTCCACCCGACAGGGCCCGCCGCGCTCGCTCCTCCCTCAACTTTCCCTCGACTTCAGCCCCACTCAGAACGCGGAGCACGAACATCATGACGAAGAAGATCGTTGTCACCGGCATCGGAGCCTCCTCACCCCTCGGCGGAACGGCTCCCGAGAGCTGGCGAGCCCTGCTCGCCGGAGAATCCGGAGTTCGCACGCTTGAGAACGACTGGGTCGAGCAGTACGGCCTCGCAGTCGGTTTCGCCGGCACGGCGAAGGTCGACCCGGCTGAGGTGCTCGAGCGTCCCGTCGCAAAGCGCCTGGACCCGTCGAGTCGTTTCGCTCTCGTCGCCGCGCTCGAGGCGTGGGCCGACGCGGGCAGCCCGAGCGTCGAGTCGGAGCGCCTGGGCGTGGACTGGGCGACCGGCATCGGCGGCCTGTGGACCCTCCTCGACGCCTGGGACACCCTGCGTGAGAAGGGCCCGCGCCGCGTCATGCCGCTCACGGTTCCGATGCTCATGCCGAACGCTCCCGCCGCAGCCGTATCCATGCACCTCGAGGCTCGTGCATACGCGCGCACGGTCGCCTCGGCCTGCGCATCGAGCACCGAGTCGATCGCGAACGCATACGAGCATCTCCAGCTCGGGCTCGCCGATGTCGTGATCGCTGGCGGGGCTGAAGCCGCGATCCACCCCATCACGCTCGCTTCCTTCAACTCGGCGCAGGCGCTGTCGAAGCGCAACGACTCCCCCGCTACGGCGTCGCGCCCGTACAACACCGATCGCGACGGCTTCGTCATGGGTGAGGGCGCTGGCGCGCTCGTGCTCGAGACCGAAGAGCACGCGCTCGCACGCGGCGCGAAGATCTACGCGGAGATCGCCGGCGGCGGAGTGACCGCGGATTCGTACCACATCACCGCGAACGACCCGGAAGGCAAAGGTGCGAGCCGCGCCGTCGAGCTCGCCTTGGAGCAGGCGGGCGCGACCGCTGACGACGTCACGCACATCAACGCGCACGCAACGTCGACGCCGGTGGGTGACATCGCGGAGTACACCGCATTGCGCAACGTCTTCGGCGACCGCGTGAACGAGATCCCGGTATCGGCGACGAAAGCCGCGACCGGCCACCTGCTCGGCGGCACGGGTGCGCTCGAGGCGATCTTCACGGTGCTCGCGGTGCAGCACCGCATCGCCCCGCCCACGATCAACCTCGTATCGAAGGATCCTGAGATCCCGCTCACCGTCTCGAGCGACCAGCAGTCGCTCGGCGACGGGCCGCAGCTCGCGATCTCGAATTCGTTCGGCTTCGGCGGTCACAACGCGGTCCTCGCGATCCGCTCGTACGAGTAGGACCGGGGGCGAGGTCGCCCGTGACCGCGGATGACGCGGCGTGGACGGCGTCCGCCTCGCGCGCGGTACGGTAGAAGGATGAAGCCGTTCCTGCTCATCACCACGCGCGGCGAGGACGACGTCGCTGCGCATGAGCACGCCGCGTACTGCCGGTTGACCGGCCTGCTGCCCGATGAGCTCGAATGGATTCGTGCCGATCGCGCGCCGATCGGCACGATCGAGTTCGCGCGGTACTCCGGCATCATCCTCGCGGGGAGCCCGTTCACCGTCAGCGAGCCGGAAGATCGCAAGTCGGCGACGGAACGACGCGTCGAACGCGAGCTGGCCGCCCTGCTCGACGACGTCGTCCGTCGCGATTTCCCGTTCCTCGGAGTCTGCTACGGCGTCGGCACCATCGGGTCCCACCAGGGAGCCCGCGTCGACCGGACGTATGGCGAACCCTCCCAAGCGGTCCGCATCAGCCTGACGGCGGCAGGACGCACCGACGCGCTTCTGCACGAGCTCCCGCCCTCGTTCGATGCCTTCGTCGGGCATAAGGAGGCCATCAGCGAGGTGCCTCCGAGCATCACGGTCCTGGCCAGTTCGCCGACCTGCCCCGTACAGGCGTTTCGAGTGGGCGAGAACGTGTATGCGACGCAGTTCCACCCCGAACTCGACACCGCCGCGTTCACCTCGCGGGTGCGCTCGTACGCCGGGCACGGCTATTTCGAACCGTCCGAGGTCGACACCATCATCGCGACCGCTGAGGCCGCGGACGTTCGCGCGTCGCACATGGTGCTCGGCCGGTTCGTCGAGGAGTATCTGGACTCCCGTCGGGGGCATCGCGGGGCGACGCCACCCGAACCCCCTGCTGGCGCACCGACCTATTCGAAGAGCGCCTGAGCCAGGTACTCACCCCGCCGTACACCTCTCGGCACCGCCCAGAGACCCGAGCCGATGTGCCTGATGTACTCGTTCAGGAGATCGGACTTCAGCGACCGCTGGACGCGCACGAACGCTGCAGGATCGCGCTGGTAGGAAATGAAGAAGAGCCCGGCACCCAACTGTCCGAGAGTGTTCGATCCGTCGACGTAGTTGTATCCGCGACGCAGCAAGCGCACCCCGGCATTGTTCGTCGGATGCGCCAGGCGCAGGTGCGAGGCCATGTCGATGGCGGGAGACGCGGTATCCACCGCATCCGCAGCGGTGAAGTCGGCTGCGGCAAATTCATCGCCGCCAGAGAGCGGGCCTCCAGCGAGCTTGGTGCGGCCGATGATCCGCTCCTGCTCCCCCAGCGACGCTCGGTCCCAGGTCTCGATCGTCATCTGGATCTTCCGTGCAACGAGGTAGCTCCCGCCGCGCATCCACGCGGGCGCTTCGCTCCCCGCCCAGACGAACTCGTCGAGCGCCTCCCGCTCCTCCGACATGACGTTCGCCGTGCCGTCTTTGAAGCCGAACAGATTGCGCGGGGTGTCTTGCGCTCGGGTGGTCGACGACGTTCGCCCGAACCCGAGTTGACTCCAGACCAGGTGCGCACTGCCCGCTGCGATGCGGGCGAGGTTGCGAATCGCGTGTACGGCGACTTGCGGGTCGTCTGCGCAGGCCTGCACGCACAGATCACCGTCACTCTGGTCCGGCTCGAGCAAGTCGAAGGCGAAGGACGGCAGCGGCTCGAACGCCTGCGGCAGCCGTGCACGGATACCGTACGGATCGTCGATCCCGTCGCGCGGGTCGAAGAGCGCGCGCCCCACACCGAAGGTGAGCGTCAGATGCGCCGCATGCAGCCCCTCGGCCTCGCCGGTATCATCAGGAGGCAGCAGCGCATTGTCTGGTTCGCTCCCAGTCCCGATCGAGCGCCCGCTCGTGAGCGACGCAGCGGCCGTCGTCCACTCCTGCAGCAGCGCGACGAGGTCGTCCCTCGTGGTGCCCGAGAGCATGCGGAAGGCCGCGAAGTGCAGGCGATCCTGAGCTGGAGTGGTGATGCCAGCTTGGTGCGCCCCGAAGAACGGGACGACGCTCCCGCCTCCGCCTGCCCCGCCTCCGCCGGTATGCGCGATCGACGCGGCGACCCCACCTGCGGCAGCCCCCGCGGCGAGCCCGGCGACGCCCGCCCCGACGAACCCGAGGAGGTTTCGGCGGGACGGGCGGAGGGGCTCCGCACCGGGCGATGCTTCAGTCATCGTGTCAACTCGCCACGACCGCCGCGGTGAGCTGCGAGAGGGGCTCGCTGAGCGCGTTCAGCTGCGCGGCGAGCTCATTGCGCTCCGACTGCGGCACCGTGTCGTAGAAGACGAAGCCGTCGTCGTAGTCGCCATAGGTGGCGAGCAGGGCGAACATATCCTCGAAGCGCTGGTCCAGTTCGTCGACGAGGTCGGAATGACCATTGGCCACCGCCGTCTCGCGCACGGTATCGAAAGCGACCTGCGCGCCCTCGACGTTCGCCGTGAAGTCGTAGAGGTCGGTATGCGAGAACTCGTTCTCTTCACCGGGCAGTTTGCCATCAGGCGCCGCGATCTCGTCGAGCAGACCTTTGGCGCCCTCGGTGATATCGGCGATGGTCAACGTGAAGTCGGGTGACGAGACCTTCTCCTTCAGCTCCGTGACGTCGGCCACGAGCTTCTCGCCCAGCTCCGCGCGTTCCTCGGGGGTGAGCGGCGTCAAGTCGGGGTCGCCCGGGTAGTCGCCGTTCGCCACAGCGGCATCATTCCAGAGGTCCATCTCGATGCGGTGGAAGCCGGTGAACTCGATTCCCTCCTCGTCGGCGCCTGGCTTGCGGTAGTCGATCTTGGGGTCCAGGTCGCCGAACTGCTCGGCGGTCGGTTCGATGCGTTCGTAGTTGATGCGCGCCAGCGGGAAGAGACGCTTCGCCTCCGCATCGTTCCCCGCAGCGTACGCATCGACGAAGGCTTGCACCTGGGGCAGCAGCTCTTCGCTCTGAGCTTTGACGTACCCCACGTACTGCGCGACGACGGCCTCGTTCTCCGGCGTCGTCTCGAGGGCGTCCCCCGTGACCGTGAACGCGGCCTGCCCAACGCCAGCGCCGATCATCCCGGGCTTGCAACTGGTGTAGTAGTCGCCCGGACCCACCTGCACCGTGAGATCGCGACTCGATCCGGGGGCGATGTTCTCGACCTCTCCGACGATCGTGAGCTGGTTGCTGCCCAGCACGTAGAACTCGTTGACCTTCGATCCGTCGTTCTGCACGCTGAAGGTGACCGTCCCGCTGGCCGCTTCGGCTGCATCGACACTGCAACCGGAGTCGCTCGCCGTAACGGCGATCGCGTCGGCACTCGGCGCGGCGTTCGGCACGCAGCCCGTGAGCAGGAGAGCGCCGGCTGCGACGGCGAGCAGTCCGCCGGAGGCGCGTCGGAGGGTGAGAACGTGTGTCACGGAGTTCCTTTCGAGAGCACAGGCGCCGTTGCGGCGGCCGCGCGAAGCTGACGGGAATGGCGATCCTGGGCGAAGGACGCGCGCAGGAAGAGCGTGAGTGTCGGAACGAGGTACGCGAACCAAGCGATCACCTCGAGTTTGGTCATCTCGGGCGAGAATCCGAAGATCCCCTTGAGCAGCGCGCCGAGGAAACCGTCGGGAGCGATGATGTGCGGAATGCGGAAAGCCCACGCGGCATCGCCGAACCATGCGGCGGCGAACGCACCGGCTCCCGGAGGCGCCTCCGCGAACGGCCCGGGCAGCACGCCGGCCTCCTGCAAGTCGTGCACTCCGTACGCGAGCACGCCGGCCGCGAACACGATGAGCAGGATTCCGGACCATCTGAAGAACCTCGTGAGATTGATCCGGATCATCCCCCGGAACAGCGCCCAGCCGAGTACTACGGCGACGACGATTCCGGAGACGGCGATCGCGAATCCCAGCAGCGGTGTGAGCTGACTCGCGCGAGTCGTGGCCCAGATGAACAACGCAGTCTCCAGGCCCTCGCGGCCGACGGAGACGAAGGCGAGCACTGCGACGCTCCAGCCTCCCCCGACAATGGCGCGATCCAGCTGCCCACGGAGCTCCGCGCTCAGGCCGCGCGCGGCCCGCAACATCCAGAACACCATCCAGGTGACCATGACGACAGCGAGGATCGAGAGCGATCCCCCGATGATCTCCTGCGCCTGGAACGACAGACCATAGGCACCGAACGTCAGCACACCGCCGACGATCAAGGACAGCAGGATCGCCGCAGCGACTCCCCACCAGATCTTGCGGGCGACATCCCGCCGACCGAGCTGCGTGACGTATGCGAGCAGCACGCTGACGACGAGCGCCGCTTCGAGCCCCTCACGGAGCCCGATCATCAACGTTCCGACCATCGGCTACGAACCTTTCTCAAAGATAGGACTTGAGTAAGGCTCCCCTTACACGGGGAATTTACCACACATTCATCTGATGTGATGACACGAAAAACGGGCGTGATCCCCAAAGGACCACGCCCGCTCCTAGAGGACGCCGCAACCGGCGCCCGCGAACTACTCTGCGAAGTGCGACGACAGGAACCAGCGATCCTTGTCGAGTTCCTGCGCGATCGCGATCACCACATCCTGGCTCACGAGGTCGACGTCGTCGAGCCCCTTCACCGCGGCGTACACCGTTGCGAGCGTCGCATCGATCTGGGCGACGACCTCGCGCACGGTGACCTTCGACTGCTGGAAACCGTCGCTCAACTCGGGGGTGGTCGCGCGCGCCGCGACCGTGCCGAGGCGTGCGTCGACGGGGAGGCCCAGAGCGACGATGCGCTCAGCGACGGTGTCCGCCGCGTTCTGCGCATTCGACACCACGGTGTCGAGGTACTCGTGCACGCCGATGAAGTTCTCGCCTCGAACGTGCCAGTGAGCCTGCTTGCCATTCACGGCGAGCGCGATGAGGTCGTGCACGACGGGGGTCAGGTACTGAGCCACACCGGAGGGACGGTGGAGGTCGCCCTGAGCTGCGGGAACAGTGATCTGCTTAGTAGACATCGAGTGGATCCCTTTCGTTCGTGTGACTGATTACCCTTCACATTACGCCGATTTCTCACGTGCGCAAGGAAGGCAAGGCTCCCTTAATACGCCCGGATTTCCCAGATGAAGCGCGGGATTGTCAGCCGATGACGCGGCCGAGCAGCAGCTCCGCGGATCGGCGCGGGCCGGTGAAGAACGGCGTCTCCTCGATCACGTGACGCCGCGCCTCGGTGGCACGCAGCTCGCGCATCAAGTCGACGATGCGCACGAGGTCATCCGCCTCGAACGCGAGCAACCACTCGTAATCGCCCAGAGCGAACGACGCGACCGTATTGGCGAGCACGTCGCCGTAATCCCGTGCTGCCATGCCGTGCTCCCGGAGCATCTTGCCACGATCGGCGTCGGGAAGGAGATACCAGTCGCGGCCGCGCACGAAGGGGTACACGCACAAGAACTCCTTCGGCGCGTCACCGGCGAGGAACGCCGGCACGTGGCCGCGATTGAACTCTGCTGCTCGGTGCACGCCGATGTTCGACCACACAGGAGAGAGGCGCCCCCGGCTCCACTCCCAGAGCGTTCGGTACGCGAGTTGCAGCGCGTCCGTCGTCGGCGCATACCACCAGACGAGCAGGTCGGCGTCGGCCCGGAAGCCGGAGATGTCGTACCAGCCGCGGGTGACGAGCCCGTCGATGCGTTCAAGGGCAGCCAGCACCTCCGGCACGCTGCCCGGCGCTGCCCCCGTGCTCCCTGAAACCCGCCCGTCTGCATGGGTGCGGTGCTCCTTGAACACGGCGTACATCGTGAAGTTCGTCGCCGCATTGATCTCCTCGGCGACGTGCCGGTGGTCGACCTGCGGCCGGGCTCCCTCGTTCATGCGGCTTCCCTTCTGACGTGAGCACGCAGTGCTCGTACTCCTGATCGCTTCCGCCGAACGCCAGGCGCGAGGCCTGGACGCGCGGTATCAGCAGCACGCTATCACTCCGCGCCCTGTACATCTGATGTGGCCACCCGTCCGTCGAAGCGCGAAACGTTCCACCGCCACGCATATCGACGCACTCCTCTCCCATTCCGCGTCCGATAGCATTGACCCACCATCCATCCCCTGGTTCCAGAGGTTCGCTATGACCACTCCCGTGCGGGGCTCGCAGAAGGCGCGAGACACCCTCGACTACTTGCGCGAGAAAATCTCGTCGAGCGCGTGGGCCGTCGGCGACCTCATCCCCAGAGAGCCCGAGCTGATGGAGCTCATCGGCGTCGGCAAGTCGACCGTGCGCGAAGCGGTTCGCTCGCTCGCCGCCTTTGGAATGCTGGAGACCGTGCCCGGCGTCGGCACGTTCGTGCGTTCGCGAACTCCCGTGAGCACGCTGCTCACCGAATTCCTCGGAGACCACGACCTCGAAGAGGTGCTCGTCTACCGGCGCTCCCTCGAGATCGAGGCCGCTCAGCACGCTGCTGTGCACCGGAGCGAAACGCAGCTCGAGGCGCTGCGCGCCGCGGCCCTCCGCGATGAGCATGCGGAACGAGACGAAGTCATCACGTGCGAGCAAAGCACGACCCCGGGCTCATTCCACCTGCTGGTCGTCGAGGCGAGCGGCAGCAAACTGCTGCTCGACCTGTATCTCGGCGTCATCTCCGTTCTGCAGCGCGCGCGCACGCAGGGCCGGGTGATCCTGGGCACCACGATCGAAACCATGCATCTCGACCACGGCGCCGTACTCCGAGCGATCGAAGCGCGAGACGTGCGCAACGCGGCGCACTCCATGGCCCTGCACGTCGACCGAGACCTCGGACTTCGCACGGACATGCTCGACTTCAGTCAGCACACGGAGCGCGCCGCCTCCCTCATCGGGGCGGGCTACGACCCCGGTGAGATCCCTGCACCCGTGCAGAATCCGCAGGCGGCCGCCGAGCTCGAAATCGATGCGCGCCGCGGCTAAGATGAAACGGTTGCCCAGGGGGCGTTAGCTCAGTCGGTTAGAGCACTGGACTCATAATCCATCGGTCGCGGGTTCAAGTCCCGCACGCCCTACTCCTTCGGCTCCCATCGCGTTCGCGGTGGGAGCGTTTACTTGAAGAGGTCGAGACATCTCGGTCCGCTGTTTGCCGATCAGGTAGCCGAGGGTCACGTCGAACTCGCTTCCGAGATCACGTCTACGCCCTCCAAGCCCCCGGGGATTCTTGCTGAGACCCTCGGGATGCACTCCGGCGCGAACTACTGGCTCCTTTTGCAGGCCATGCAACGCCATCGTCCGCCGCTCGGCAGCGGGCAAAGCCCGTTTCCGCGGAAGGGAAGGCCGCGCGCGGCTCGTCTGCGAACCGCCCTCGATGATGCGCAGCGAATGAACATGCCGCCGCTGCAGGGCTCTGAGGAGCAGATCCCTTACGGCACCGAACTGCGCTACGACGCACTGCGGCTCTTGTACGAGGAGCTCGTGCAGTCAGAACGGATGACTGAGGACGAGTGCGACGAGAAAGTCACGACGCTCGCGCGCAGGATCAATCGGGCGAAGTTCTGGATCGAGCACCAGGAATCGTCCGTCGACGATATCCTCCGGGATCTCGCTGACCCAGGTGATCAGAACATCGGCACGGAGAACCCGTTCTAGAAGGAACTGGGACACTCTCGTCCCTGAGAGAGCGCCCTGCCGCGGTAATAACCGTGGCAGGGCGCTCTGGTGTCTGGCAGGGTCGCTTCGACGATGCGCCTCGTCACCACGAAGTGCGAGGAGCGACCGCGATGCCAGCTTGTCAATTGGTCACACAACACGATAATGAATGTTCTCCGCCGCGACGGATCACTCGGCGGCTGCAGCCGGAAGCGACCCGACCGTCGTTCCCAAAGTGGACATGGCGCCTCGCGATCGAACCGACGTTCGCGATATGGTCGTTCTGTGTACCGCCTGTCGTCTGGTTAACGGGCCTGCGTCTCATCCGCGCAGGGTTCTCCCCGGAGGGTGTCTTCTCTGACCCTTCCTGACCCCGTCAGACCACCTCCGATCGCTCGCATCGCTCGGAACTCGCCGTACAGGAGGCCTCGTGGCCACCCTCTTCTTGCCGCATGCTCGGCGATCCCGGACGATTCGGGATCAGCCCGCCGCACGCGCACGCGACCCAACGAGCGGAACGGTGCCTTCTGCACGCAAGTCATTCCCACCGGACCCCTCGTCCCCTCCATTCCGGGGAAGAAAGCAGTACCCACATGTCCCACCTCGAACTCACCGGCATCAGCTATACGCTGCCCGATGGCCGGCCACTCCTGAGCGACGTCGGATTCCGTGTTGGCAACGGCGCGAAAGTCGGCCTGATCGGCGCGAACGGCGCGGGGAAATCCACGCTCCTCCGCATCATCGTCGGCGATGTGACCCCCGACGAGGGCGTCGTCTCCCGCGGCGGCACCGTCGGCGTGATGCGGCAGTTCTTCGCGTCGGGCACTGTGCATGGGCTCTTGCTCTCGTTCGCGCCCGCAATCGTTCGGACGGCGGCGAAGCAGGTGCAGCGTGCAGAAGACGCGCTGCTCGAGAACACCGATCCACTTCGTGAGGAGGCCGTCCAGATGAGCTACGCTCGCGTGCTCTCCGAATGGGGCGACGCGGGCGGCTACGAGATGGAGGTGCTGTGGGATGTCTGCACGATCGCAGCGCTCGGCATCCCCTTCGATCGATGCCGTGATCGAGCGCTGACCTCACTGTCGGGAGGCGAGCAGAAACGGCTCGCTCTCGAGGCGCTGCTGCGCGGCGGCGATGACGTGCTCATCCTCGACGAACCGGACAACTATCTCGACGTGCCCGGAAAGCGCTGGTTGGAGGACCGCCTCCGCACCTCAGACAAGAGCGTGCTGTTCATCAGCCACGACCGCGAATTGCTCGCGCGCAGCGCTACCGGCATCGTCACGCTGGAGCTGGGCGCCGCAGGCAATACGGCGTGGACGCATCCCGGCTCGTTTGCGAGCTACCACACGGCTCGGGACGCCCGCTTTGCCCGACTCGAAGAGCTTCGGAAGCGCTGGGACGAGGAACACCAGAAGCTCAAGACCCTCGTGCAGATGTACAAGGACAAGGCTGCCTACAACGCCGATATGGCGAGCCGGTACCGGGCCGCACACACACGTCTCGCCCGGTTTGAAGCGGCAGGGCCGCCAGAGGAGCGACCCCGTGAACAGGATCTCGTGATGCGACTCATGGGCGGGCGCACGGGCAAGAAAGCCATCGTGTGCCGCGAGCTCGAGCTGACGGGGCTGATGCTCCCGTTCGATCTCGGGGTCTGGTACGGCGACCGGGTCGCCGTCCTGGGTTCCAACGGGTCTGGCAAGTCCCACCTCCTTCGACTGCTCGCCGCGGGCGGCAGCGACCCCGAAACGGAGCATCTGCCCGGAAACGATGTGGTGATCGAACCGGTGCTCCACGAGGGCACCGCGAAACTCGGGGCCCGTGTGCGCCCTGGCTGGTTCGCGCAGACCCAAGGACGGCCGGACCTGGCCGGACGCACGCTCCTCGACATCCTCCACCGCGGCGATGATCACCGACAGGGGCTCCCCCGCGAGCAGGCGGCGCGGGCGCTCGCCCGCTACGAGCTCGCCGAGGCCTCGGAGCAGACGTTCGAAGCGCTATCCGGCGGGCAGCAAGCGCGGCTCCAGATCCTGCTCCTTGAGCTGAGCGGGGCCACCCTCCTGCTCTTGGACGAGCCGACCGACAACCTCGATCTCGTTTCGGCGGAGGCTCTTCAGCGCGCACTCCGCGCGTTTGACGGCACCGTGCTCGCCGTGACCCACGACCGCTGGTTCGCCCGTGACTTCGACCGATTCCTCATCTTCGGGCAGGACGGCGAAGTCACCGAGTCCGACGTCCCCGTGTGGGACGAAGGACGCGTACGGAGGGGACGGTAGGAGGATCCCCCACGCAAACCAGAGCACCCCGGCACGGTGCCAATCGTGCCGGGGCGCTCTGCGAAATTGACGAGTGCTGATCTCAGTACGTCGGATCCGCCGATGGCGCCTACTGCTGGTGCTGCGAGACCTGAGCGGTGGGGGGCGTGCAGCGCATCGTGGGTAAACTCTTCGCGGGCGCGTACGTTCACCCATGCGGACACCTGCCTACGAAGTTGCGTTCCCGTTCAGGGCTGGCATTCTGTGATCGCAAAGTACGGCTGGCATGTCGTGGTTCGGCTAAGGATCGTCCCGAGCAGTAATCCAGCAAGTATCGCAAAAATTGGTACTGCAATGAGCAAAATCGGATGCAGAAGTATGGTGCGTATTGCGGCGATTGCACATGCGATCACAGACATCGTCAGCGCAACGACGGCACCGATGAGACTGATAGCTTGTTCCGCCTCATCCGTCGTTGGCAGCTCAATGATCTGCCAGTTATAGATAGCGAAATCCCCGTTCATTACAAGCCAGAACGGGGAAATTACTGCCGCGATGGCGGAGAGTCCGGATAGCAACCAGATGACTGCTGTGGACCCTCCGCCAACGGAACCAGTCGAGCTAGAGGTTTGCGAAATGACTCGTGCCACTTTCTAATCAGGTAGTGAAGCTGCGCTTTCTCCCGACCATAGATCAGCCCTCTGGGAGAGTCTCATCCGTTGTATGCCTGATCCCATGAAACGTCGCTCGATGTGAGCGTACGGATGCTGGATGGCCCAACCCCACAGCAGGTCTCGGCGTTTTGTATCAAGACAAATATCGAAGTCTCGATTCTTTTGTCACGTTTCTGCCCTGTCGGTACAGGTAGTAAATAACAAGGCGATGGGAGTGAGTCATGAACGAACAGCTGGATGCGGATATTGATGCCCGATTGCGGCGTCAAGCGCGCCTCACCCCAGAAATGAGTGAGAGCACTTGCAGGCAGCTCGTGAACCGTGCCGAGGTTGAAGCGCGGGCTCGTCAGAAGCGGATCCGCATTGGGCTCATCGGGTCGCTGGCTGCAGTGATTGCACTCGGGGTCCCGTCCGCGGCTGTCGCGAACGTCGTGTTTCAGGCACAGACAGGACGATTCAACGCGAGCGAGGAACAGCGAGCCTCATCCCCCGTTGATGAGACGGAAAACGATTCCGACCTAGGCGTCTTCGACCCCGGCAGTGAAGGAGCACCGGGGGCAGAGTGGATCGACATGGGGGCCAGCGACCTCGACCAGTACATCGCGTCCCGCGCGCCCCGAGATATCCCCCTTCCAGACGGTGTCACGTGGGATGACGCACTCGCCAACTTCTTCAGCAGGTTCGATCAGGACGCGTACATCGCCTCAAACGATCTGGGCGGCAGCGGGCAAGTCGCGGCTGAAAGTCTCGTCGTCGACATCATGCTCGAGAACCAGGCACGACGAGAATGGCTTACAGCCTGGTTCGAGGCGTATGACCGCGAGGATGAGGCGATGATGAGCGAAGCGGGACTGGTGCTCGGCCAGTCAGCTGATTGGCCCGCTGAAGCGGCAAGTACGCGAGGGGCCTATCTGGAGCAGATGCACGAGTGGGGACGCCTCATTGCAGCTGGGGACTACGAAGCCGCTCAGGCGTACGCCATTTACCACGAGTGGAGTGACTTCTCAGATGGCAAAGACTACTCAGACGTCAGCGGAGAAATACTGTCAGGTGCACGTGTGGCCGCTCCGGAAGCAGGCGATGAGTGAGGCGCGCCACATTCCAGGACGTTTCGACGACTGACATCCTGAAAGACTCGCTGTCGAAGATGGTGCCCGAACTCGTGGGGTACTTCAATCGACGGTTGGGTAATCTCGACGATGCATCGGACGCTGCAGGAGACACGCTCGTAGAGGTTCTTCGATCTCCGCGGAAAGTCCCTTCTGATCCCGTGCGATTTCGGCAGTACGTTTTCGGAATTGCGCGTCATGTCCTGGCGCGCAGTCGGCGCGGCAGGATCCGGCACAACGAGATCGCTGATCGTTTGAAGGCCGAGCTCGGGGCCTCTGAACAGTACGCTGCAATACCTGAAGACCCACTGCTCGCTGACGCGATCGGACGTCTGGGTGCGAAGGATCAAGAGCTACTGCTTCTGGTCGCATGGGAGGGGTTCAGCATTGCGGACGCGGGCTCCACACTCGGCCTCAAGCCTGATGCTGCGAGGAAAAGATACTCGCGAATACGACAAGCACTCAGGACTCAGCTGGGTTGAGGTGAAAGACCCTCGCAATAGACGGTCCTACGTAGATCAGAGCACCCCGGCACGGTGGAAACCGTGCCGGGGTGCTCTGAAGTGGGGCTTTCGCTGTTCTCAGCACGTCGGCCTAGCCGAATGCGCTTGCTGCTGGTGCTGCGATGCCTGCGCGGGGGCGTGGAGTGCATCGTGGGTGGACTGTTCGCGGGCACGACGTTTCACCCAGTCGGCCGTGAATTCGATGAGTGCTTCGACTTCGTCCGTTTCGTAGGTGCGCGTCCCACGCAGCTCCCACCGGGCATCAGTGTGAGGCCGGGTGTGGTGGTCGACTTCCCACGAATTCGGGATGCGATCAGGGTCTGAGGAATCAGTACCGAGGTAATGTTCAGTCACGGCAAGGCAGCGATCCCCCGCGGTGTTCTCGATGATGTAGCGGCCGGCGCCGAATGTCTCGGGATCATCTTCGTACATTCAGACGGCTTTCTCGTGCCGCGCGGTGATGACCTGAAGCTCTTCAGTAAGCAGCATCATCGCCGCCTCGCGCGCGTGCCGTTGGCTGCTGGTCTCGAAGCCGAGTTTGACGTCCTGGTGCTCGTCGACGCGGAGGATGTAGCCGGCCTCGGTTTTCTGCATCCATCCGGTGAAGACCGTCTCACCGGATTCGTTGGTGAAATCGACTTTGCCGTAGTCGTCCGAGGCGGCGCCGTCGCCGGTCGACCAGGGCTTGGGTTCGAGCCGGTAACCGGAGTCATAGGCGTTCACGTTTTCGGGCATCTGCGTCTCCTTGCTGGTGGTACTCCCCCGGTGATGATCCGCTGCATGGGATCTCGGGGCTCACACCGAGACGCAGCACTCAGCGCACTTCCCCATCACGATCCGCCTCGAGCTATTCAGCACAGCTCGCACAGTTCACATGCCAGTCGAGTCACCGCTCAGCGTGCTCACTTCGTGGGGTGCAGCGCGCGGTCGACAACCGGACCAGGCGATGGCCAGAAACGAAGTACCCCTACCCCTCGTCACCATCCAGATCGCGCCCAGGCTCTCACCACCCGGCCCGGACTTTCCCCCGGAAGAAAGCCGGAGTGACCGCGCAGGCGCCGAGCACCGACCGGATTCTCTACGAAGTCGAACAGGCCCGTGGCGACGTCAGGCATTTGCGCCCTCTTCGGCATCGACCATTGAGACCATGCTGCGCTACTCGGCCACGACCCTCGAATCACCCCGTCCGGTCGAACCGCCGATCGCGGCGAGTCGCCTCCAACCGCGCACCCCGAGCGCACACCGCGATTGAACAGCGGATGAACACTCGCTCCGACACCTGCTCCGGCCTTGCGCGCCTGTTTCGATGGATGTCAATATAGAGACATGTCGATGCAAGTGCTGGAGTTGGTGATCGTCGGGTCTGGCCCTGCGGGGTACACGGCGGCGATCTACGCGGCGCGGGCGGGGCTGGCCCCGGTCGTGGTGGCGGGGTCGGTGACCGCCGGTGGAGCGTTGATGACGACGACGGAGGTGGAGAACTTCCCCGGCTTCATCGATGGTGTGCAGGGGCCGGAGTTGATGGCGTCGATGCGGGCACAGGCAGAGCGGTTCGGCGCGCGCATCCTGATGGATGACGCGACCGGTCTGGACCTGACCGGCCCGGTGAAGACGATCACGACCGGCAGCGGTGATACCTACCGGGCGGAAGCGGTGGTCTTGACGATGGGGTCCGCGTACCGCAAGCTCGGCCTTCCCGAGGAGGAGCGCTTGTCGGGGCACGGGGTCTCGTGGTGCGCGACGTGTGACGGGTTCTTCTTCCGCGACCAGGAGATCGCTGTGGTCGGCGGTGGGGATTCCGCGATGGAGGAGGCCCTGTTCCTGACGCGGTTCGCGTCGAAGGTCACGCTCGTGCACCGTCGCGATGTGTTCCGGGCGTCGAAGATCATGGCCGAGCGGGTTCTGGCCGATCCGAAGATCGAGATCGCCTGGAACAGCGAGGTCGCCCAGATACTCGGTGACGACCGGGTGGCCGGGCTGCGGCTACGCGATACGGTCACCGGTGCCGAACGGGTGCTGGAGGCGGCCGGGGTGTTCGTCGCGATCGGGCATGACCCGCGCTCCGAGCTCATCACCGGGCAGGTCGACACCGATCCGGACGGGTATGTGCGGGTCGCGCATCCGTCGACGGCGACGAACCTGCCGGGCGTGTTCGCGGCCGGTGATCTGGTCGATCACACGTACCGGCAGGCGATCACGGCCGCGGGCACCGGATGTGCAGCCGCGCAGGACGCCCAGCACTATCTCTCCCATCTCGCCCCCGCCGCTCAGCCGGCGCCCGTTCTGGAGGTCTCCGCATGAACACTGTCACCCCTGTCGCCGACGCGACGTTCCAGAGCGAGGTGATCGAGTCCGAGCTGCCGGTCGTGGTGGATATCTGGGCGGCGTGGTGCGGGCCGTGCAAGGCTATCGCCCCGATCCTCGACCAACTCGCCGAGGAGTACGCGGGCCGGGTGAAGATCGTGAAGATCGACGCCGACCAGAACCCGGAGGCCGTGACCGCGGCCGGGGTCACCTCGATCCCGACGCTCGAGTTCTACCGGGCCGGGGAACGGGTGGACGTGCTCATCGGCGCGCACCCGAAGCCCGTTTACGCTGCGAAGATCGAGGAGCTGCTCGCATGACCCAGACGCACACTGCCCCCGTCACGGCGGCCCCGAGGCGGCTGTCCACGCTGGACAAGTGGCTGCCGGCGTGGATCGGGCTCGCGATGGTCGCGGGCCTGCTGCTGGGCCGTTTCGTTCCCGCGCTCTCCGACGCACTGTCCGCGATGGAGGTCGGCGGGATCTCCGTGCCGATCGGACTGGGCCTGTTGGTGATGATGTACCCAGTGCTCGCGAAGGTCCGCTACGACAAGGTCGCGGCCGTCACCGGAGACAAGCGCCTGCTCGTCTCCTCGTTGCTGCTGAACTGGGTCGCGGGCCCCGCGGTCATGTTCGCCCTCGCCTGGATCTTCCTGCCCGACCTCCCCGAGTACCGCACCGGCCTGATCATCGTCGGCTTGGCCCGGTGCATCGCGATGGTCGTGATCTGGAACGACCTCGCCTGCGGCGACCGCGAAGCGACCGCGGTGCTCGTCGCGGTCAACTCCGTGTTCCAGGTCGTGATGTTCTCCGTGCTGGGCTGGTTCTACCTCACGGTCCTGCCCGGCTGGCTGGGCCTCGACACCCAGGGGCTGGAGATCTCGGTGTGGCAGATCGCGCTCAACGTGCTCGTGTTCCTCGGCGTCCCGCTCATCGCCGGGTTCGCGTCCCGCTGGATCGGTGAGAAGCGCCGAGGTCGGGAATGGTACGAGGAGACATTCCTTCCAAGGGTTGGGCCGTGGGCGCTATACGGGCTGCTGTTCACGATCGTGCTGCTGTTCGCCCTCCAGGGCGACGCGATCGCGTCGAATCCGCTTGATGTGGCCCGGATCGCGCTGCCCCTGCTCATCTACTTTGGCTTGATGTGGTTCGCCGGCCTCCTGCTCGGTAGGGCCCTGGGCCTGGGCTACGCGCGGTCGACGACGCTGGCGTTCACGGCGGCGGGCAACAACTTCGAGCTCGCTATCGCGGTCGCGATCGGCACCTTCGGCGCCGCGAGCGGGCAGGCCCTCGCAGGTGTCGTCGGCCCACTAATCGAGGTGCCCGTGCTCGTCGGTCTCGTCTACGTCTCCCTCTGGGCCGCGCGCGCCTGGTTCCACACCGACCCCTACACGTCGACCGCTGTGCCGACTGGATCGAGGACCTCATGACCGACACCCTGCTGCTGAATGAGACGGAGGCGTGCGCGCCGTCGGTGACGCACGCGATCGGGACCGAAGCAGCCGCCGCAGTGGCTGGCGCGTTGAAGGCGCTGGCCGATCCGCTGCGGCTGCGGATGCTCTCCGCGATCGCGTCCGACCCGCGCGGCGAGTCGTGCGTGTGCGACCTCGCCGAACTCGCCGACGTGTCCCAGCCCACCGTCTCCCACCATCTCAAAGTCCTCAAAGACACCGGGCTGCTCACCGCCGACAGGCGCGGCACCTGGGTCTGGTACCGCATCGTCCCCACCCGCCGTGCCGCCGTCACCGCGCTGCTCGACGCCTTCGCCCCAGCCACCGTCCTCGGCACCCCCGATCACGAGGACGCCGGGCGTGCAGAGGCGCTGCGCGATATGGACGCTCGCGTCACCCGCCTCGCCGAGGAACTCGCGGACGAGCTCACCGGTCTGAACCGGGACCTGGTGGTCGCGATCGTCCGCGAGTCCTACGCCGGCCTCGTCCGCTCCGCGAAAGTGACCCGGCACATGATCCCGCTCACCGAGCGGTTCGCGAGACAGCGGCTGGCCGATCTCACCCGGGACCGCGCGGCGGGAACACCGCAGGTGTTGTTCGTATGCGTTCAGAACGCCGGCCGCTCCCAGCTCGCCGCCGCCCTGGTCAACCAGTTCGCTGCCGGCACCGTGATCGCACGCTCCGCCGGGTCGTCCCCCGCGGCCGACGTGCACCCGCATGTGCGGTCTCTGCTGACCGAGATCGAGGGCGAGCCGGAGGCTGGGGCGGCGTTCCCGAAGCCGCTCACCGACGACGCTGTGCGTGCCGCCGATGTGGTGATCACGATGGGGTGCGGGGACGTGTGCCCGATCATCCCGGGCGTCCGCTACGAGGACTGGGCCGTGGGCGACCCTGCCCTTGCCTCCCCGGAGGGGGTCGCGGCGATCCGCGACGACATCGAAGCCCGCGTCCGCGCACTACTCACGACCCTCACCATCGGAACGAAAGAAGCGAACTGAACATGCCTGATCAGAAGCCCTCCGTGCTATTCGTCTGCGTGCACAACGCTGGCCGTTCCCAGATCGCCGCGGGCTACCTCCGCCATCTCGCAGGAGGTCGGGTCGAGGTGCGCTCGGCCGGGTCCATGCCCGCAGAGCAGATCAACCCGGTTGCCGTCGAAGCCATGGCAGAGGAGGGCATTGATATCACCGCCGAGCAGCCCAAGATCCTCACATCGGAGGCCGTGCAGAACTCCGATGTGGTGATCACGATGGGCTGTGGCGACGCCTGCCCAATCTTCCCCGGCAAGCGGTACGAGGACTGGAAGCTCGACGACCCCGCCGGGCAGGGTTTGGACGCCGTGCGCCCGATCCGCAACGACATCAAGCACCGCATTGAGACGCTGCTCGCTGAACTCCTCGACTGAACGGGGTGCCGAACAATTGAGGGCAGGAACCAGTCGGGTCCTGCCCTCGTGCTACCTACTGCTCAGCGAACTTGAGGGGGCCGCACCGAACTGGATGAGCTGCGGTATCCCGCGCGATATCCAATCGGGACGAACGCCATCCCAGTATCTGGGAAGAGGTCGAGGTCGCCGAGCTCGTACCCTTCCTCATCTGTGGCGAAAACTCCCAAAATGCGGCCCTCGAATTCGTCGCTCGCTTGCGCGATCCACACGCCTGGCTTGTCTGTCTGACGTTTCATATCGCTGTCCTTTGCTCTTCAGGTGAGCTACCCGCTGCGGGGGCACATGTCATGATTCAATCAGCCGACAAGTCCGGCGATTTTGTCGGGTCGAAACCCACTCCAGTTGTCGTCGTCGGTAACCACGACTGGGGCTTGCATGTATCCCATTTCCTTGACGGTCTGGAGTGCGGCTTCGTCGGCCGAGAGATCCACGACGTCGTAGACGATCCCTTTGCTGTCGAGAGCGCGATAGGTCGCGGTGCACTGCACGCAGCTGGGCTTCGTGTACACAGTGATGGTGTTCATGGCGTGCCTCCTGTGACCGAGACGCGGCACCCCGCGCTGTTCGTGATTTCCTCCCTCACGTTTTTTTGCCGTGAAGGCACGTATGTGCCTGCGGAGGCGCGCAGCGTGCAGCCTGACCGGAGGGGCAACCCTGCGTGGCGCAGACACGCGAGGGTGTACCGTCAAGCAACGCCGCGAAGCGGGGGTGCGGCCGGTTGGGTGGAACGCGAAGTGGCCGTATGCTGCCGAAGGCTTCACTGCAAAAAAAACGGGCGTAGCCCGAGAAGAAAAGAGCCGGCCTCTGTGCCGGCTCCTCAAGGCGCACGATGTGCGCTCCGATCAATAAATAGGTGAACGTGAAGAGGTTGTTCAGCGTGCTGATCGCGATCGGCATGGTCGTGGCGGCCGCCTACGTTGCTCTCGTGATTCACGCGGATACGACGTGCCATCTCCCTGAGAAGTTCTGCGTCGAGGAAGTTGCCTGGCTCGATTAGCTCAGCGGTTTCGTACCGTCTTTTCTGCTCGGTTCTGCCCCGAGGTGACGGTAGATCGTTGCGCGGCTGACGCCGAAGGTGTCGGCGACTTCTCGGACGGTGCGATCGCCGGCGTCCTACACCGCACGCGTGGGTTACTCCGAGTGTCCGTTGGCCCTGCCTTGACAGGGCATCAGGCCGGCCTATACGGTCGTATTGTACATTCGTATTGAGATGAGGGAAGTTATGAGCAAGCACACGTGGGCATTCGTTGTCGGTGTAGTCATGATCGTCGGGGGGCTGGTGATGTTCTTCGCTTTTCTTGACGTCGAAACCCCTGTCATCGGCTTGCGACAAGTCGGCCTGGTACTCGCAGTGCTCGGCTTGATCGAGATCGTGGCGACCACGTGGTCGATGGTCGGGTCGCGACGAACACGAGACTGATGACAGTCCCCCACTTACTCGACGGCGTGCTGACTGTGCTCGCCGAGCAAGGCGTCGGAGCCCTCAGCGTCCGTACGGTTGCCGCGGCGGCGGGTGTATCCCCAGCACAAGTGCAGTATTACTACCGAACGAAAAGCGAATTGGTGCGGGCCGGTTTCGATTACGCGGGAGAGCAGTTTCTCGCGGACGTGGTCGCCGCGCAGCCCGTCACACTCATGGACTTCGTGCAGCAGTGGCTCCCCCTGGACGATCGACGCGAGCGCCGCGCTCGAGTCTGGCTCGCCTACGCCGCGATCTCAGCTGCCGACCCGGAGCTCGCTGCCGCCTCGGCTGAACTCGATGAAGAACTTCGGCGATGGTTCATCAGCCGTAGCCTCTCAGACCATGCGGCGTCGCAGCTCTTCGCAATGATCGACGGAGTCACGGTGCAATGCCTCATGCTGCCCCAATCAGAACGCCGGCCGCTCATCGAACGCACACTATTGCCGTTCATCTCGGGCATCGAGTCGAGCATGTAAGGACCCCAGCGTGCCGGAGTGAGAGAGTTCGCAACACTGCACCCCACGTCGTGACAGCGGGAAACGCTGCAGATACTCCAGATCGCGGAGCGGTTCGCGAAGAACAACCCCGACTTGATCTAAACGGCAAAACAGGCCGCCCCTCCCGAAGTTCTGAGAGGGGCGGCTTCGTCGTTCCCAGGCTTATGTATGGGGTACACGGTGGGCCGGGACGACACCAGAATTCTGGAACATTCGATGCAGTGCATGAAGGAGATTGACCTCCCGCGGGACCACGTGTTATTTCGCTCAAACGTGAGCAGAGAAGCCACTTCCCACCAGGGGACCGCCTTGCATCCAGCACTCAGCTCGCGCGAAGCGCCCTCGTTCAATGCAATCTGGACCGCCAACGCGGGAGCAATACCGGAGGGACAGCGCTTAACTTTACGTATGATAAAGTGTTTTCATGTCCACGAATCATATCTCTATAGATGACGCACGCAAGATGGTGATCGCCAGCGAGAAGGCTGCACGAGATGCGCGGCGAGCAACGCTCTGGTTCCGAGTTTTCGTTTTCCTTCAGGCTGCATATGCGCTGGCTTTCACGCTGTCGATCGATATTGCTGGAGTGCCCTACTGGCCAGCGTTCGCCCCCCTCGCCGTGGCGACCATCTCGATATGGATGATCGCGTTCCGCTACCGCCAGTCAGTGCCCCGCAATGGGCTGCGCAACATGGGGATCGCGTTGGCCACCTGGTTCGCGCTGTACACCTTGATGCTCGACCCGGCGCTGCAACTCTTCGGGTTGTCTTCACCGTGGTGGTGGGTAGCGGTCGGCATGATTGCAATCACCCCCATGCTCGCGTGCCTACTCCCGAGCTCACGACGATGAGCCACCCACGAAAAGACATCGACGCGCTCATCCACTCCCCCGTAAGGTTCTCGTTGCTCGCAGCACTGGCAAAGCTGGAAGACGCGGACTTTCGGTATCTCGCGAATCTTCTCGAGGTGAGCGATTCCACGCTCTCCCAGACCCTCACCACACTTGAGGCCGCGCACCTCGTGACGGTGCGCAAAGAACCATCCGGTAGGCGCACGAAAACATGGGTTGCCATCACGGATGCTGGACGAGCAGCATTCGCCCAACACTTAGCCACCCTGCAAGCCATCATCGAGGCCGGCGGTCAGCAACACGACGGTGGATCGCAAAGGAGTAAGCCATGAAGATTCCGATCCTGCATGCGGGCGCGGGGGACCTTGAGGCCGCGTCAGAAACCCTCGCTGCCGCGTTCGAGGACTACGCCTGGACGAGATACGTGATCCCAACCACCGACTACGCTGCGCGTTTGCTCACGCTCCAACGGTTGTACCTCGACTACGCCCATCAGCACGGCATTGTTGGAGTGACCGCTACTGGTGACGGGGTCATCGCGCTCATCCCACCATCGGCGCCAGCACCCGAAGAGCACACGGTCGAGCAGATCATTGCCTTACACGGTGACCGCCTCGACCGACTCATTCAGTCGGAGCCCCCTGCGGGCGCGTGGCGACTCGAAACACTGGGCGTGAGGCCAGAGCAGCAAGGACAGGGACGAGCATCAGCGCTACTCGCGTTCGGCTTAGACGCGGTCCGAGCCCGTGGCGGATCCATCATCGCGCTCGAAACCTCCGACCGGCGAAACGTGCGCCTCTACGAACGGCACGGCTTCAGGATCACCCAGAACACGGAAAGTGCCGGGCGCCCGCCCGTCTGGAAGATGGCTGCCTCGCTGCGATAGTCAACTGCGAAGCCGCAGTCGGTGCCTGCTCTGAGAGCTCCATCTTGCAGAAACATATAGATGTCGTTCGAAAACCCGCGTACCCACACGCATCACTGACAGCAAGCCGCCCTCACTGGTCAAGCGCGGGCTCCCCCAGCAACGCGTCGTGCTCTCAGCGCTGCAGTGCTCTGCCTAGACACTGCAGGGCTTCGAGTACGTGCACTTACCTCCCGCCCTTGTTTCCAGGAGCTGCTCGGACACATTTCCGGGGCCGGTGCTGGGGTGGCACAGCAGACGCCCGTACAGGTCAACCCCACCCTGTGACGTGTCAATGATGAGGTCGGCGTCCTGGCAGCGCGAGAAGGAGATTGACCTTTTCGGGGCTACGTGCAAATCCTCCAAGAGCGATCTGCAGATCTCGCTGTTTTCACAGCCAGACTAAGCGGTGCGCCGCTCGAAACCCGAACACCGGCACAATCAGCATCGTCTTCACACATCTTGCGACCACCGACCGCCATTCTCACGATTGATCAACGTTCCCGACCAGTACATCTAACGCTCCTGCTTCACATTAACGCCGCGAAGCAGCAGACCTGTGACGATCGCGCCAACGCCGATCACGGCGCAGCAGATGATGGCAGCAACGTTGTATGCGTCACTCATGCCCATCAAGGCGGTGAGAGTCGTGAAGACACTCCCGACTACTGCGACCGCCGTGAGGGAACCGAATTCATAGGAAACTTCCTCGAGCGACGACGCCATTCCAGCTCGGTTCGCGTTCACGTTGCCCATCACTGCCGATGAAGCTGCGGTCATTGCTGCGCCGAGGCCTATTCCGGTGACGCCGAGCGCACTACCGAACATGACAACTCCGTGCGGCAGCGCGAAAAGTGCTCCGATCAGACCGAGGGTGCCGGTGGTGAGTCCTCCCACGATGAGAGGGGTGGGGCCAGTACGGTGCATGACCGCGCCGCCGATGAGGCTTGCCGGCAACGCGCCAATGAGAATGCAGGTCACGAGCAGGCCAGCCTGCAGGGGCGTGTAGTCCTCGGCAAGCTGGAAGCGCTGCGTCGTAATGAGCTGAAGCCCGGCGATCGCAAACATAGCAAGACCTGCGGCCAGTGCACCGCTACTGAGCGCGCGTGAGCGGAAGATCGTGAAGTCGAGCAGCGGATGCGCAAGCTTGCCTTGCCGTCGCGCGAAGAGGGCGAGACTGCTGACGGCTATTACGAGCGTCACAGCGACGACCACCCAGTTGCGATCGGCTTTCGCGACTTCCTTGATACAGAAGACTAGGGCGGCGAGCCCGGCGAGCGAGAGCAGTGATGACAGCGCGTCCCAAGGGGTTTCCTGGTGAGCGGTCGATGCGGGTACGACGAGTGCTCCGCCGATGAGCCCGGTCACGACAACTGGAATATTGATAAGGAACACCGCGCCCCAGTGAAAGTGCTCGAGCAAGAGGCCGGCGACCACCGGGCCGACTGAGGCCCAACGAGCGACACGCTCGCCCAAACCCCGATAGCCATGTTGCGTTCGCGGGCGTCGGCAAACGTCTGTCTGATCAGTGCCAACGTTGCCGGCATGATCATCGCCGCTCCAACCGCAAGCAGCGCACGCCCAGTGATCAGGATCGCAGCGGTCGGCGCGAAGGCAGCGACCAGCGAGGCGATCCCAAACACGATAAGACCCCAGATGAACATCGGCTTATGGCCGTACTTATCACCTAGCGTGCCGGCTCCGAGCAGCAGGCCGGCCATTACAAGCGGATACGCGTTGATGATCCACAAGCCCTCGGACGAGGACGCTCTCAGGTCCTCCGTCAACTTTGGCAACGCCGTGTACAGCACGGAGTTATCGAGAGCCACCATCAGCAGGCCGAGCGACACCAGAACCAGGATGACCCAGCGGTGGCGTGTGCTGAGTTCAGGCAAGAATACTCCAATCAGAAAGAAACAACCGTCTAGACGGTATAGCATAACCGTCTAGACGGTATAGTTGACGCATGAGACGATCAGACGACGAATCAATTCGGAGCGATTCCAACCAAACCCGGAGAACGATCGTCGGCGCGGCCGTGACACTCCTCGCAAGGAACGGCAGGCCAGCGTCAATGGACGCTGTGGCCGAAGCCGCCGGAGTGTCCAAAGGTGGCTTGTTGTACCACTTCCGCTCACAGAAGGACCTCGCCGTCGCCATGTGCGAAGACAGCGCTGTGCGATTGCGCGAGAGCGTGATCCGCCAACTCACACCCGCCGACCAGCGACCCGGACGTCTGCTCCGCGCATACGTCCGTGCACTCCTCGGTGAGGATTCCGAGGCAGCGACCGCAATCATGCACTTCGTGGCACTGACGGTGTACCGCGACTTCGAGGAGGCGCAGAAGGTCTTCGAGGAAGACGCACAGCAGTGGCGAAACACTTTCAACCAAGACGGCATTGAATCGCACGTCTGGCTGACCGTTCGGCTCGCTGCCGAGGGAGCAGTCGCCTGCCTGGGGACCGCGTACCTCGATAGCGTCGAACGCGAGGCGCTCCGGCAACACTTGTTCGCGCTCTCCGAAGCCTGAAGCCAAACTCTCGACGTTCAGACCGGGCTCAGTGGCCATGTTGAAGAACGATCGTTCGTGACGCAGCGATCAACGGGGACTTACAACGCGCCGTCTACGGCCCTGAGAGCCGCCTATGCCGCCTGGGCGAGGCCCGGTGCCGCCTTTGCTTTGGTCCGCAGCGAGGTTTCAGCCGATGAACAGAATCTCATTTCGGCTGCTGTTCATCGCGGACTCATGCTGAACGTTGCGAACAAAAGCTCATGAAATCAACCGATAAGGACACCAACCATGACGCATACTGAGGACATCGAAGCCGTGCAGGCTTCGTCACGGCGGCCACGGGCGTGGCTGTGCATGGCACTCGCCATCGCGGCAACAGTTACGTTTACTGCTCTCGCGAGCACAGTGGCGGGGACTTCGGGCCTCGCAGAAAGTGCCGAAAGTGGCGACTCTGCCGCGATCCTCATTACGACGCTTGGGTACGCGTTCGGAGTTCTGAGTGCGCTGATGGCGTTGCTTCTCTGCCTGAAACCGGTCATCGAAAACCGTAGTCGTCAACTTGCCCTCACCGCCGGAATTATCGCGGTACTTTCCCCTCTCGCCGCCGCATCGCTCGCCTCCGCGATCGGGCTCCGCTGATCAGTTTCACGGACATTGTGGTCTTCGGCATCATGGCCGCGGTTGCATATGCATCGCTCTGGCTCTTTGACGGGTTCCTCCGTAGAAGCAGCGTAGGGACTGCGGAAGAGAACCAGGCTCAACTCCTCAAACTCGCAGAGATGACAGTTCCGCTATTGTCGCGTGCTGAGATCGACGCCGCTCAAGCGGCCCACCATGGACGGGAAGAGCCTGTTTCGAACGAAAAACGCGACTAGAGCGGAGCCTGCCGCTTCTGATCAGGCAGACCCCGGCGGAATCATCCGAGCAAGAGCGAACGCCAAACCGGAAGCTCCGGTTTCGGCGTTTCACGTCGCGTCCGACGCCGACACTGCTTGAGCGCTCATTGCGAGGAGAATGACGGCGAGGTCTTTGGGGACTTCTGGATCAAATCCAGTGAGCTCCTTGACGATTTGAAGCCGGTTCTTAACCGTGTTGCGATGGCTGAAAACGCGTTCCGCAGCACCACGAAGCGTTCCGGAAACGGAGTACGCGTCGATCGTGGTAAGAAGTACGCTCTGGTGAGACGCTGGAAGATCCAGAACAGGGCCGAGCACTGTGCTTTCGAAATACTCGCCCAGCTCGCCCATGCGGGAGCGCGCAAGCGTGAGCCACTGATCGCGCAGTCGAGTCGGTCGGTGTTCGGAGCCTAAAGCTGAATACAGTTCTGACAATAAACGGCACGACTGCTGCAGATTGCGAACATGGACCCGGGAATCCATTACTGACCCTTGCAGGAGTTGATCGACGAGCGGCGCCGTTCCTTCTTGATGGAGAATAAGTTGGAATGATGGGCCTAGAAAATGTTGCACTCGACCCTTCGGTGACGCCGTTGCAACCTGCGTCATGATCTCAGTTGACAGCGGAGCGATGATCACGTCGAGCGGCTCGAACGGGTTGAAACCGATTTCTGAGCACATGTGAGTGACTTCCGCGACTGACAGCGGCTCTTCGTTGAGCAGTCTCGCGAGAATGGCCTGTGTTCGAATCGCGTTTGCGCGATCAAGTTCTTGCTCTCGTGACAGATAGCTGGCGAGAACTCGTCGAGTGTAGTAATCGACCCCTTCCCACAGCCTCAGTCCAATCTCGTGCAAAACGTCGGGTCCATATCCGCTGGCGTGCGCTGCTGCAGCTGCCCAGACAACTCCGAAATCGATGCTCAGGGCGCGGTGCAATTCTCCAGAGGGGATTCCGATGTCAGCACGGCTCCTCCCGAGATGCGCAGCAAGACTCTGGAGGGACGAAGGAATCGAACGCGATCGAATGTAGTGGACGATGTACTCCACGCTTTGTCTGCCGGCCTCCTCGAGCGCAGATTCACTCAGCACTCCAGTCCGATACGTCGGAAGGTCCGTCCGACGCGCTGCCGCAGAGTGAGCTAGCTCTTCAAGATCGGCCAGGATCTGTGCGCACACTTCCGCGATATGTCTTTCGCAAAGCGTTTCGTCATCGTTGTGCATTAGGCGACATCTCTTCCCTAAAATGGGGGCTTTTTTCACACGTAAGTGTGCGTCCAGTCGAACTTACACTGGTCAAAGTCAACACGGAGGTTGGATAATGACAACGAAGACATTGCATGAGCGAAAGCCCAAGCCACACTCAATGCGGCGAGTTGCGGCGGCAGCTTTCGTGGGGACCACTCTCGAGTGGTACGACTATTACTTGTTCGGCACGGCAGCAGCGTTGGTCTTCGGTCACACCTTCTTTGTCGCGGATGATCCCATCACGGGCACTCTTGCCGCCTTTGCTACCTTTGCAGTCGGCTTCGTGGTGCGACCTCTAGGCGCTGTTTTGTTTGGGCACATCGGTGATCGTTGGGGCCGCAAGCGCAGCTTGATCATGACCGTCATTCTGATGGGAGTCGTCACGGGCACGATCGGTGTTCTTCCTGATTACACACAGATCGGCGTTTGGGCACCCATCATTTTGGTAGTCCTCCGATTGTTCCAGGGACTCGCGATGGGGGGCGAGTGGAGTGGCGCTTCGGCGCTCATCACGGAACACGCCGATTCAACGCGGCGAGGGTTCTACGCGATGCTCCCGCAAATGGGGAACCCGTTGGGCATTCTGCTTGGAGTATTGCTGTTCACTGGCATCAGCTCCGTTGTGCCGGAGGACGAGTTCATTGCGTGGGCTTGGCGCATTCCGTTCTTGCTCGCCGTTCCGTTCGCACTTATTGCGTTGTGGATTCGCTCCTCGATTGATGAATCGACGAGCTTCAAAAAAACCCAAGCAATCCGTGCGCGTAATGCGCCAGCGCCTATTGTGCAGATCCTTCGTTCATACAAACTGCCTGTGCTCCTCGGACTCGGCGCTGGTCTTCTTGGCACGGCTGGTTACTACTTTGCCGATACATTCATGCTCAACTACGGGTCTCAGACCCTGGGTATCGACTACACGTCCTTGTTGAATGCCTCTCTGATCACGGCGGCACTCAACATTCCACTCTTCTTACTCTGGGGTGTCCTCGCGAACCGGCTAGGTGGATTCAAAGTTGCAATAATCGGATCGATCATCTCGCTGGTGTTGGCGTATCCGATGTTCGCTCTCGTGGGAATCGGCACCGCATTCTCTGTGGGTTCGGCGATGGTACTCGGCGGGTCGATGGTGTCAATCGCTTACGCGGCGTACGGACAGATCGTAAATGAGATCTTCCCTACGGAGGTACGCCAAAGCGCAATTGGGGTGGCTTACGGACTTACGGGGGCCGTCGCCGGTTTTATTCCTTTCATCGCCACGCTCGTGATGAACGCAAGCGATGGATCGGTGTGGTGGACGGGGTCGCTACTGGTCCTGCTCGCAGCGCTCTCACTCGTCAGCGTGATCGCAGCACGTCGGTTCCGACGCGCCGAGCTTTAAAGATGCAGGTGTCCGCCGCGCTGGCAGGCAGCGGAATGTCCGTCATTACTGAGAACTCGAGAGGTGCAACCCATGGCGATCAACTTGTCTCCTGAGCCGATCATCGTGACGGCCGATATCATTCGGACCGCGAACCCGCTACAGCCCGAAGCGCAGGGAATGCTCATCTGCGGAAGAGAAATTCTCATGGTGGGCTCCCTCGAAGAATGTGAAGCTGCGAGCGCTGAACGTTTCGTGAAAGCCCCCGAAGTGATCTCATTTCCAGGGCAAACTGTTGTGCCGGGTTTTGTTGATCCACATGCGCACCCGGTATCAATGGGCCAGTTCCTCACGTGGGTGGACTGCTCACCTGGTCAAGCTGGTTCCATAGACGAGATGGTCGGTCTGCTCACAGAAGCAGCCCGTCGTGCCGAGCCTGGCGTCACCATCCGCGGCTACGGGTATGAACAGCGAAATCTTCGAGAGAAGCGCCATCCAAGCTGCGACGAGCTCGATCAAGCTTCAACCAGTCAGGAAATCTACCTGATGAATGCTTCTGGTCACAGTGTGATCGTGAATCACTACGCTCTCGAGAAATACGGCATCACTGATACAACTCCAGACCCTGATGGTGGGGCATTCGTTCGCGACGAGGCCGGCCGTCTGACCGGTGAGATCGTAGATGCCGCCTGCAATGTCCTCACTGGGCCGATGGGAGTAAAGGTCGGGGCTCATGGTCCGAATTTTCATCTGCCAGAAACCGACGAGCACCTCAACAGCTACTTGGAGGCCGCCCAATCAGTTTTCCTACGCAACGGTGTCACTTCAATCGGGGATGCACAGGTGTCATCTCGAGAATTTGGCACTTATCAAAGACTTCGCGTGAGCGGGAAGCTTCGTGCGCGCTTCTCTTTGTATCTCCTCTCTCACATGCTCGACAGTGTTCTTGAGGTGGGCCTGAAATCTGGCTTCGGAGATGAAATTCTTGAGGTCGCGGGTATCAAACTGTATGTCGATGGTTCCCTTGGCGGCTGGACTGCGTACTTCCCTGACGGCTATCCGGGAGATCCGTGTCGAACGGGACAGCTGTATCACGATCCGACAGAGTACGACGGCCTGGTCCGGCGGGCACACCTCGCGGGTCTGCAAACGGCGAGCCATGCTCAGTCTCCCGACGCGGTTGGCATGGTGATCACTGCCGTGCGAAATGCGCAGCAAGTAGATGGGGTGCAGCAGCGACACCGCGTGGAGCATTGCGGGTTACCTGCGCTGGAGCAGATCAGTGAGATGAGAGCGCTGGGCATGCTTCCCGTTAATCAGCCAATGCATGGCCATAACTGGGGTGAAGGTGTAGTCGAAGCGATTGGCGACGATGGCGAACGTTTCAACCCCCTTGGAGATTTCTTGCGCGCTGATTTGCCGATCACACTCTCGAGCGACGCTCCTGTTGCCTACCCAAACCCGCTCCAAGCAATAGATGCGGCGGTTACGCGCGAAACCCGATCAGGTTTAACGCTGGGATCGGAAGACCTTCGAGTTTCCCCGGAGGCTGCCCTTCAAGGGCACACGTTGCATGGAGCACGTGCGCTCAATCGGGAGAATTCCGTCGGCAGCCTCGAAGCAGGAAAGCTCGCGGACTTTGTTGTGCTCGCAGGCGACCCCTTCGGCCGCGGCCGCATTCGAGATATCGAAGTCGAAGAGACGTGGGTGGCAGGCGTTCGCGAATACCACAGGAACGAGAACAGAGCGTAGCTTCAAGGAAGAATGTTCCAGCGACTCGGGCGAATCCGACAGCGTCGTCACTCACACTCATTCCGAGAAGGATGAGCACTTCTCTTCCCGCAACTCCTTCTCTTCACAGTGTCTACTCCCAGACAATTTGTCCCTGCACGTACACTGCCGTTGTTTGCGATTGGGCGAAGGTCTGTCGGTCGTTTTCGAACGGGTTTCTATCAATGACAGTGAGGTCAGCGGCACTTCCTACGGCGATTTGCCCGGTGCGCGGCTGGCGATTTACCCAAGCACCACCGGACGTGTATGCCTCCAGAATGTGTATGAGATCGATTCGTTGGTGAGGGGTAAAGACGGGTGTGTTTGTTTCTGCGCCTGGCATTTGGCGATGTATCGCAACGAACATCGCTTCGAATGGCGAAACGCCGCTTACAGGCCAGTCACTACCCGCAGCCAAGCGACCTCCAGCATCAACGATTTCTTTGAACGGGAACTGTTGCTCGGCCCGTTCAGCCCCCAAGAGGGGTATACATAGGTCGTCCATTTGCTCCCCGTGTGCAGCCCAGAGAGCCTGTATGTTCGCGGTCACATCTAGTTGCGCAAGGCGAGGAATATCTGCAGGTAGGACGGACTGCAGATGCGCTATTTGGTGACGAGGTGTGAATCCCCGCACTGGTTCGCAGGTGGAGAGGGCATCAAGTATCTCTGTTGTTGCGCGATCCCCCATCGCGTGGAAATGCATATCGAACTGGGCATCCTGCAAGAGGTGGACCACTTCGGTAAGTTCGGCCGGTTCCAGAAGAGAGGCGCCTCTCTCTGTTAAAGGCGCACCAGTTGCCGAGCAATACGGTTCGTGAAGCGCAGCGGTATGGTTTTCGGGAATTCCATCCTGCATCAGCTTGATCGCGTGCGCCCTAAACTTAGGACCCTTCGCTTGCGCGCGGCGACGCTGCAGTTCATCTATTTGGTCGAAGCCTTTGTTGGGATCCCAGAACAACGCGCCGTTGACCCGCCCCGTAAGTGTTCCGGCGGCGTCTGCACGGATGTAGGTGTCAAAAATGTCGGGATTTCCGCCGAAGGACCCGATGAGCGCGTCCTGCCACGACGTGATGCCGGAAGCGTGGAGTCGTTCCTGTCCGATTCGAAGCGCCCGGTCGAGTGTCTCACTTGACGGTGCTGCTTGCACGTCGTAGACCAGCGCCATTGCAGCTTCGTGGAGAACGCCCGTCGCGTGCCCGTCTTGGTCTCGCTGTATGTAACCACCTTCAGGATCGGGAGTGTCACGGTCGATCCCGGCGCGCCGCAGGGCTTCGGAATTGACCCAGAGTGCGTGCACGTCTCGCACGGCCAACGCAGCCGGCCTATGTGGGCAGACGGCGTCGAGTTGTTTTCGATGCGGGCCCTCCGGGCCGAAGGTATGAAATCCCCATCCCCCACCCGTGATCCAGTCGCGTTCTGGGTGGGCTTGTGCGTACTCGAAGATCGCGGCAAGTACTTCTTCTGTAGTCTCGACGGCGCTGAGGTCGCAACTTTGCGCATTGAGTCCGGCAAATATGGGGTGAACATGTGAATCGTGAAGTCCCGGCAGAATGAACCCTGAGTCGACATCCACTCGAGAACGAGCTCGAGTACGAATTTCATGTGCAGCAATGAGGTCCTGCTCGACCGCTCTGATCGCGCCATCCCGAACGCCGATAGTCGCGAACTGTGGGTGTTTTAGACCTGGGGTCCAATATTCACCCGTGATTGCAAGGTCGAAGGCGTCGTTTGAAAAAGCTGGCATTAGGACGTTTCTTTCATCGGTTCCATGTCAGTGAGCTGGTTGCGCTGATCAGAATCTGGGTATTTTGACCTACGAAAGGCGCTTGTGACGAATACTGCTAGAAAAATGATTGCCGGAGTCAGGACCACGAAGAGATTGATGACGCCGTCGGCGTCGGTGAGAAGTTGAATGTTGGCGATCATTGACACTATTGCGCCAATGATCAGGAGCGTCGCGAGCGTAGAAGCACCGATGATCGCCATGCGTGGTCCCCGCGGATGCTCTTTCTTTGAAGCGAAGAATACGACCACCGCGACTGAAGTGAGAGCCATAAGCGCCATAATCCCGATCGTGCCAGGGCTGCTAAACCAGACAGTCAGTTGGCGGTACGGGTCGAGACCCATAAGACCGAAAAGGACGACGATTGCTCCGGTCAGAAGTGCTTGGAAGTTCCCAAATGAGGGCGACTTGTATTTCGGGTGCACGCGTGCGGCAGCTCGCGGCAGAATCCCTTCAGTGGCCATAGAGTGTCCATACCTATTGATGGCGTTGAAATAGGCGATCGCTGAGCTGAAGGAACTGGTCACGAGCAGGATTTGCGCGACAATGCCGGACCAGGTTCCGACGTAATACTCGCTGACGATATAGAGCATTGCTGTTGGATCGTCCGCAATCTGTGCAGCAAGTTCTGGAACAGTGAATGCCTGTGCAATCGACCAAGCGACGAAGCAGTAGAACAGTGCGAGGAACACTAGCGAGATCGCTGTAGCGCGAGGCACGGAGCGCTTGGGGTCTTTGGATTCCGCACGGTACAGCGTCGTGGATTCAATACCGAAGAATGCCCCGAACCAGACGAGCGAGGCCGCTGCCATGCCTGGGACGAATACGTTCTCAGGAGCGAATGAGGCCCCGCTGATCCCTTGCGCGGGAGCGATGTTGGCGATGACGGCGATTGCAACAAGGAGTAGGAGGGCTACTTCCGCCGTTAGCAGGACGAGAATGAGTTTCACACCTACGTCGATGCCTCGGCGACAAACGAGCCAGATCAGTAGAACGAGAACGGCACCGATAATCCACCATGGGATCGAAATGCCGGTCAGTATTTGTATGAGGTTTTGGGTGGTTGCGCTAATGATGCCCATGCCACCGACTTGGACCAACAGATAGGCAGAAATAGCGAGAGTCGCTGATGCGTTCCCGGAGGGCCGCCCCAGCGTCTGTCCGATATATGTGTAGAACGCACCGGGACGCTTAATGTACCGGGTCATGGATACGACACCCACGATGAAAAGTGCTACTACGATGCCAGCGATGAGGAACCCGGCTGGTGCACCTATGCCCGCGACGAGGAATCCAATAGGGCCGTATCCCGCGATGAGGGCGAGAGGTGCGGCGGCGGCGATGACAATCAACGCAATCGAGCCGGCGCCGAGTACTCCAGATTTGAGTTCGTCAGGTTTGTTGGGTGGGTCGGTAATGGTCATTGACATACTCCTTTGTATGGAAGGGCGGGGAAGTTGCTGCAGCTACGCGACGCTTGCGATGTTCTCGGGTTGATTCAGTTCATTTCGGACGGCGAGGACGCCTTGTGGGCTGTTCAATCCAAAAGCGCCGTGAAGGGCGCCCTGTCGCTTATACGTGACGAAAATGTTTGTTCGTGGCCCCTCCGCGATGACTACTTCTCGTTCGCACGCGCCTGCGTCGAACGAACCGACTCCTTGCAGCAGATTGTTGTGTTGCATGGACCAGAAGTAAGGAGCATCAATGAAGGGAGAATGAGAGCCGCGGACTATGTCCTCTGCGATGTGAATTCCTTGATCTTTCGCGGTCGTCCAATGGCCCGACTGGGCGGAGATTCCGTCCGGCGTTATCCACGAGACACTGTCTCCCGCAGCCCAGATTCCGGAGCGATTCGTTCTAAGCGCGCTGTCTGCGGTGACCATTCCGGAGGCATTGATCCCGACTTTCATATGTAGCCATGCTGTGTCCGGCGCCGAGCCGATTCCGGAAACTACTAGGTCTGCTTTGTAGTTTTGCCCGTTTTCGAGGGCAACAAGTTGTTGAGAGTCAGTAGCGGTCACGCTCTGCACTTGCGCATTAGGAACGAGATCTACTCCTGCTTCCCGGTGCACTTGTTCGATAACGGATGCAGCTTCTGGCCCAAGCCGTTTTAGGAACAGTTGCTCGTCTCGGAACAAGAGTTTGGCATCAAGTCCTGCCTTTTTCAGTGATGCTGCAACTTCCGCGCCAATGAACCCTCCGCCAATGACGAGAGCTGATGAGGCAGTAGTGAGTGCCGTGCGAAGTCGAGAGTTATCTTTGAGGCTGTGCACGTTGAAGACGTCTGGGTTGCTCCAGGATGCCGTTCGCGGAGTTGATCCCGGCGCGAGGACGAGCTCATCGAAATGTATGTTGAACTTTGAGGTCTCAACGAGACGTTTTTCCGTGTCGAGGGCCTTCGCTTCGGCGGTAACGAGGCAAATGTCGGCCGCCTCAAGATCAGCCCTTCCGCTGGTGGAGAGGCTCGGCCCGACCAGCGCTTTCGACAGGGGTGGACGCTCGTAAGGCGAGTCAGAGTCTTTATCGATGATGACGATTTTGCGGTGATGATCAAGTTCTCGGAGTCGTTTAGCGCAGGCAAGGCCTGCGGCTCCGGCGCCGACGATGACAGTGGTTTTCATCTGTTCTAGGCGTCTTTATTCGCCCAGGCCAAGGCAGCTGCGGGACACATGGCGATGGCGGCGTCTGTCGAATCGACCTGTGCGGCTTCGACTTCTACAGTCTTAATGACGACGAGACCGTTGGCATCGAGCTCGAAGACCTCGGGTGCGGTGTTTGCGCAAATTCCTGCTCCAATGCAGGCCGAAACGTTGGTGCTGAGCACTGACATGCTGATTTTCCTTTCGGTCAGTTAGCGGGGGTGACGCGGATGTGGACGCTGGTGCCCGCGTCGAGATAGGAAGCTTCCCGCGCGGCGGCGGGGTCTGAGTGCTCTATGGTGACCCAACGTGCCGAGGTGGCGCGGAGCATTTCCTCCAATTCCATGACGGCGAACATACGCCCAAGGCAGAAATGGCGTCCTACACCCCAGTTCAGGGGAAGTCGTTCTCCGGTTCGCCCGATGTCGAAAATTTCTGGATTGGTAAAAACGGCAGGGTCTCGGTGTGCGGCGCCGATGAGAGCGAACACGTGGTCTCCGGCGTAAACAGGTACTCCTGCTATTTCTTTGTCGACCGTTGCGACTCGGAAGATCCACGCGTCTCCTGGACGATATCGAGCCGCCTCCGTGACTGCGCTCGGCACGAGAGACGGGTCTTCTCGTAGCCGCTGCCACTGATCCGGATTATCTAAGAATGAGGTGAACATGAGCCCCGCCAGAATCTGGGTGGTGTCAGTGCTCGCCGCCAACAGTGTTACGAGAGACACGCGGATGTCTTCGTCCGACATCTTGCCCATCGCCTTCTGGGCAAGCATGTGATCAAGTACATTCGCGTCTGGGGTTCCCGGCTCGTGGATTTCGAGGAGTTCATCCACCCAACGAGTGAGTTCAGACCAAGCTGCAGTTGACGGACCCGCAAGTTCTGGGTCCATTTCGAAAATACGCACGGATTCTTCGGAGATGCGACTAATGAAGGCGGCATGCTTCTCCGCATCCACTCCCAGCAACTCACTGAAGACGCGGGCTGGGATGTCCCGGATCATGTCCCCTACGAGTTCGATTTCAGTCTGCTCCCCTGTCGCATCGAGAGCTGCTTCTATCCACTCGCGAACCTCTGACCGCATGGACTGGACCTTTTGAGGCGTGAAAAAAGTACCCAGCGCTGATCGAAGACGAGCATGGTCTGGCCCCTCGACGTAATTCACACTTTTTGAAGCGATTTCTTTGAACTCTTGAACGTCGACGCCGGATTCCTCGAAGAGTTCTACAAGCCCTGTGGAGTAGTCGAGATCGCGAAGCGTCGAAGCGCAGGTCTCGTACGAAATCACTTCCACACCACGATTACTTCGAATCGCATTAGTGCCTGCTGGAACTCGTTCCAGGGGTAACCAAGGTATCTGCGTGAGCTCATCCGCAGTGAATGCTGTCGTCATTGACCCCAAAGCCTCTCTATGTGTGACACTGTCATAATTAAGCATAGTCGGTCGCATCCTGCAAACCCTCGATGTCCCACCGACTAAAGTTGAGGAAAGATTGGGAGGCGTTGTGCCAAAAATCGTCGACCACGAACAGCGACGCGTAGAGATCGGCGAAGCGCTACTACGAGTGCTAGCGCGGGACGGGGTGCAACAGGTTTCGATTCGCAGTGTCGCCGCTGAGGCTGGTTGGACCCGGGGAGTTATCGAGCACTATTTTGCCGACCGCGACGATCTGCTCCTCTTCGCATATCGGCTCGCATTGAAGCGCGAAGCCGAAGTCGTGTTTTACTCGCAAGTCGAGTCCCCCACCGATCGCCTTATCTCTCTTTTACTTCGCGCCCTCCCGATAGACGAAGTGAGTTCTCTCGATTTTCGGATCTTTCTGGGCTTGGTCGGTCGGCTTGCTGATCGCCCTGAACTCGCATCAGCCCTCAGCGAAGACCATAGAGAATACGAACTAAGGGTTCGTTCGTATGTTCACCTCGCAGTGGAAGCTGGCGAACTTCGCAGCGATATACCCGTCGAAACGATCGCGCACCATCTGTCCGTCTTCGTTGACGGATTAGGGATCCACTGCGCGCTCTACCCTGAATCGTCATCAAGCGAGACGCTCGAAGAGAAGCTGCGCGGATTCCTCTGGACGCTTACACCGAGGGAATCAGCGAAGAAGTAAGGAACATCCGCCCTTACTCATGCGTGACGCTCAAGGTGACGGTAGATCGTCGCTCGCCCGACGCCAAACGTATCGGCGATTTCCTGCACAGTGTGACCGCCAGCGTCGTACATCGCTCGCGCCTGCTTAATCCGGTTGTCCGTCATTTTCGGGCGGCGACCCCCTTTACGGCCTCGAGCTCGGGCGGCGGCGAGCCCGTCCTGAGTGCGCTCGACGATGAGGTCGTGCTCGAACTCGGCGATCGCAGCGAGCATGTGGAAGAACAGGCGACCCCCAGGAGTGGTGGTGTCGATGCCCTGCGAGAGTGCTTTCAAGCCGATCCCCCGCTCTTGTAACTGGTCGGAGATCTCTTTCAAGTTCTTTACCGACCTGCCGAGTCGATCAAGCTTCGTCACAATGAGAGTGTCGCCTGCACGGAGATATTCGAGAGCGTCTGTAAGCGCTGGCCGTTTCGCGAGCGTTCCGGAAGCGTGGTCAACGAACAACTTCTCACACCCAGCCGACGTAAGGGCATCGGTTTGACCCTCCGCATTTTGATCACGAGTCGAAACTCGGGCATATCCGATAAGCTCCATTTCTGAATCGTATCGCAAACGCAGCTCACGAAACATAGATTTCAGACACGAGTCATGAGACGCTTTGCGCAGCGAAACCCTGGCAATCATTCTGCTGTCTCATAAACGACCGTTGAGCGAGTCAGGGTGACCCGCGAGCGGCCTCGCTGAAACGGGGTGATTTCTGGCCGAAACGGCGGAACAAACACGTGGCCGCAAGATGCCCTGCGAGGGATCCCCTATCGGGCGACACGGCGCTGAGTCGGCTGCTACGGTGCTCCGCGTGGCAGTAGCCAAAGCACGACCTTCACGCCGGAATTGTCTGAAAACCAGCCCGCGCAAGGGATTGTGATTGGCTTCCTCGTCTTGAAACGATCGGCTGCATGACCGAAGCCCAGCAGCCTGACCCGCGAACCACAGCTTTCAGCACTGCCGAAGATTGCCAAGATGTCATCATCAGCGGCGGAGGACCAGCCGGACTCAGCGCTGCGCTCACCCTGGCGCGCGCACGCCGAAGTACCACCGTGATTGACGCCGGCGAACCCCGCAACGCTGCGGCCGAACATATACACGGCATGCTCGGATTCGAAGACATCGCCCCGCATGAATTCCTCGAGCGAGGCCGCCGGGAGGTGACGGCCCACGGAGCCGAAATCATCTTCGGTCGTGCCAGGAACATCGGACGGCGGGACGACGAGAGCTTCACCGTTGCCACGGACACCGCCGAAGAGTTCAGAGCCCGACGCCTCATCATCGCAACTGGAATCAGCGACCAGCTGCCACACATCCCCGGTCTTCGGGAGCGATGGGGACGCGACGTGCTCCACTGCCCCTACTGCCACGGCTGGGAAGTTCGAGGTCGCCGCATCGGTATCGTCGCAAGCTGTGAGGACTCCATCAAGCAGGCACTGACCTTTCACCAGTGGAGTGACGACGTGACTTTTCTCGCGAACGGGCGAACAGTCGATGCTGAGGATCGCCTTCGCCTGCGTGCAGTGGGAATCTCGATTGTTGATGACGCCCTCGCAGAGGCAATTATCGACAGTGAGGGAATTCGATCGATGCGACTCGAGGATGGCAGCGAAATCGAATGTGACGCCTTAGGTGTGTCGCCGAGCTCCGACGCGCACCTCGACATGCTCGAAGACCTCGGAGTGCATTGGGAAACGCACCCCCTCGGCCGCTTCATCGAAACCGACGCAGCCGGTCGCACGGCCGTTCACGGCGTCTGGGCTGCGGGCAACTGCGCGAATCTCTCCGCCCAAGTCGGATGGGCGGCGGCGCACGGTGCGCTCGTGGCGCAAGACATCAACGCCGACCTGATCAGGACAGACGTGGAGCACGCGGTGGAGAACCTCCGGGAGCGGGAGAGCTGGGCAGAAGAAGACGCTGGGCGCGGCGAGCATACGGGCCTTCTGCAGGAGTAGGCGACACCAGGCAGAGGAAGTTGGGAGCGGACAGGGGCGCGCGAAGCAGCCGAAGCTCAACTCCACGAAGCATCATCATCAGCTTGCCGCCCCACGGCTTGTACTCATACTCAGGCGGAACTGGCCCAGCTCCTTGGTGTCTCCCGCGCTACCGTGTATCGCGAGTGGCAGCGCGCTCAGAAGCTCACCGCAATCTCATGTTGCGAAAAGAGCGACCCGCCGACAAGCAACCGCGACGTCGACCTGTGCTGGCCCGCCGATGAGAGGAACCCCGGCGAGGAGCGCAGAACTCGACGCCGGATAACCGGTCGCACCGTCGAAATCAAGGCGAGTGGATTCGGCCCGTGCAGACCGTACACTCGAAGCCCAGCCGCATCGGAATCCGGCGTTGGACAGCCGTCACATCGGACGCTCCGCTGCGCGAATGACTCCCCGCAACGAAATGCCGAACGAAGGAGCCCGAGAATGAGTGACCAGCAACCGGCGGAAGACAGCGCGCCCGAGCTCGATGAGTCGAGTGCATCCGACGTCGATGCGATCGCGGGCATCGCCGTGGAGGTGCGCGACACCGCGGGCGCGTCTCACGCCGATGACATCGAAGCGATGCTGCGACGGCGACTCGCGGAGTCGTCCGTCGAGGTGAGCGAAGACGATGTCCAGAACCTCGTACAGCAGATCCGCGAGGGCGACTGACGCGACTGCCCACCTCGGGCTCGGCTGGGCGCGCGTTGGTAGGGTGACGGCATGGCTTCTGCGCGTACTCGACTCTGGTCCATCAGTGCTGCGGCACTCGTTCTCGGGCTGAGCGCCTGCTCCTCAGGAGCCCCGTCATCGAGCGAACAGCCCGCAGATGGCGGGGTCGATCCGATCGAGATCGTGTCGCAGCCTGAAACAGTCGGTGAGCCGATCAGCCTCGACCTGCCTCTCGACGACTCGGGAGCGTTCGCGTTCGATCAGTGGCCGTCGGCATGCGCATTCGCTGACGAGACGACGCTCTCGGCGATCTTCCCGCAATCCGATGAGATCGCGCAGTCAGGCACCGATCGGTCGCTGTCGATCCTGCAGGTCGGTGCGGCGGGCACGCGGGAGGTCACCGTACCCGAGGCCGACTGCACCACAAAGGTCGGCTTCCCCGTGGACGAGCTCAGGGCTTCCGACCAGAGCGTCGTGTTCTTGCTCACCACGAGTGTCGAGGCGGCTGGCGATGCCGAATTCGTGGAGCGGAACGCGACCCCGAAGAGCGGTGACGAGGTGCAGGTCGGTGACGCGACCTGCGTCGTAGCTCCGAGCGGGCTCCGGTACGACTGCGCAACGCCGCAGATCGCATTCAGCGTGACGCTCGACGCGCGCCCGTACGGGCAATACTTCGGTGAGAGCGAGAGCAGCTACGTGGTCGACGGCGAGGAGCAGGTGTACTCCGACGACGTGGATGCGTTCCTCACCATGGCTGAGGAGAAGATCCTGCTGCCAGTGGTGACGGCGAACGTCGACCGGCTGGCCTGATCGGGACCTCGCACCGTTCCGCATCGCGGTTTCGCCGGACGGGCACCCCCAGCCGGACGATGATTGCAGTGCGCGAGAGGAAGATGCCGTGAAGATCACCGTGAGTCTCCAAGTCACGCTCGACGGCGTCGCGCAGGCGAATGGCGGGAACAACGAAGTTGTAGATCCTGGTTTCACGCGCGGCGGCTGGGCGCTCCCGCTCGGTGATGCAGAGAGCACGCGATCCATTCTCGAGACATGGAGACGTCCCGACGCGTTCCTCCTGGGCCGCAAGACATTCGACATGTTTTCGGCTTACTGGGGTGTACGCGCGGACGACGGCGGATTCGGTGAGGCGATCTGCTCGACGCCCAAGTACGTCGCCTCGAACACGCTGGTCGACCCCGGCTGGGGGCACACGACCGTCATCTCTGGCGATGTCGTCGCACAGTTGCGCGAGATGAAGGCCCAGCAGAGCGGAGAACTGCTCGTGGTCGGCAGCGTGCAACTCGCTCGTCACTTGCTCGAGAGCAAGCTCGTGGATGAGCTGAATCTGGTTCAGTTTCCCGTCATCGTCGGCGAGGGCGAGCGCCTGTTCCCACACGACGGATCCGACTTCGGACTCGAACTGCTCGAGGCCCAGGTGTTCGGCACCGGAGTCATCGAGCTGACATACCGCGTGCTGGGCCCGCCCGAGTACGCCTGAGCGGAGCTTCCAGCGAGGAGCAGTGCCGGATCGCCAGGGTCAGTCATTCGAAGCGGGCCGGCCGCCCGTCTCACACCGAGAATGATGTGAGAGGCCGACCGACCGAACTGCATCGACGCGATAGCCATGGAACACGTCACATGGCGCGCGAGGGTGGATGTCAGCTGGAAACGACTGGCACCCGTTGTGCTGAGCGTGCTCGCGCCACCGCTTCGGACGGAATCACCAGCGTCGGAATCGTGGCGTGGTGGAGCACATTCGACGAGGTGCTGCCGAGGACAGTGGCTGAGAAACCGCGCAGTCCGCGAGAACCGATGACGATGAGGTCCGAATCGAGCCTGCCGGCCGCGTCGAGGATGGCTTCATAGGCACTCGCGACGGTGGAGGACACGAGCGGCTCGGCGAGCAGTCCCCGTGCCACGGCGAGCTCAGCGCCTTCCGCAGCGATCGTCTCGGAGGCGTCGAGTGCCGCCCGATCGAGTGCGTCGAGCGTCTCCAGGGCTGTGTGACCTTGGAGGTGCGCGGCGAAGCTCTCCATCGGCTGGCGTGCATGCAGCACGACCGCTTCACTGCCGGGGAACATCGTGGAGACGGATTCGACGGCGTACTTCGCATTGGGTGAGCCGTCGTAGGCGATCAGGAGTCGTGGTCTGGTCATGGAGCTCTTCTCTCATTCGGTGGTCGGATACAGGCGCAACTGCGTTATGAAACCGGCAGAGCACGGGCGGGGCGCTTGGTGCGGAAGAAGCTCGAAACGAGGATCGCACCGGCGAGGGCGATGATCCCGGCCGCGATGAATGCCGCCGAGTAGCCCTGAGTGAGCGCTTCCGGGTCCCCGATCTGACCAGCGCCGAACCCCGCAGCGACGGCAGACACCGCGGCGAGGCCGATCGCCGAACCGACCTGGTAGCTCGTGTTCACAATGCCGGATGCGAGACCGCCTTCTTCAGGCGGGGCTGCGGAGATCGCGACTTGCAGCGAGGGAATGAAGGCGAGCGCTTGCCCGAACGCGACGACGAGCGAGGGTCCGAATGCGTCGACCCAGTAATTTCCGTCGGGTCGGATGAATGCCATCCAGCCGAGCCCCGCGGCGAGGATGACGAGCCCGAGCACGATGGGCACCTTCGGGCCGACGGCCGCGATGATCCGAGGGGCGATCATGATCATGCCGACCATGATCAGAATGGTCATCGGCAGAAGGGCGGCGCCAGCCGGGAATGCGGAGAACCCGAGGACCTGCTGCAGGTACAGGTTCAGGAAGAACCACATGGGAACCCATGCCCCTCCGAGCAGCACCTGAGCGAGGTTCGCGGCGCCCAGATTCGGCGAACGGAAGATCGAGAGCCGCATCAGAGGTTCACGCTTCACACGCTGGAGGATGATGAACGTCCCGATCAGGATCACGCCGATCCCGATCGCCACCCACGTCTCCATGGATGCCCAGCCAGCGACTTCAGCGCGCACAATGCCGTAGACCAGCGCGGCAAGTCCCAGGGTCACGGTGAGCGCACCCAGAACGTCTACCGATCCGCGAGCGTCGAGCTTTCCGCCGGGAAGCACCTTCCACATGACCAGCAGGACGAGCGCAGCTATGGGCACGTTGATGAGGAATACCCACGGCCAGGAGGCGAATTCCGTGATCACGCCTCCCAGAAATACCCCTGCAGTGCCTCCGGCAGGAGCCGCTGCACCGTAGAACGCCATTGCCTTCGTGAGATCTTTCGGGTTCGACCCGAACAGCATCATCAACAGTGTGAGGGCGGCTGGCGCGATGAGCGCAGATCCGGCGCCTTGGAGAACCCGGCCGATGAGCTCGACGGGCACATTGCCTGCGAGGCCTGCGACGAGGGATCCGATGGCGAGGATCACCCAGCCGATCGCGAAGATCCGGCGGGGGCCGAAGAGATCGGACAGCCGACCGCCGAGCAGCAGGAGACCGCCGAGTGCGATCACGTATGCGTTGAAGACCCAGGAAAGATTGTTCGGGCTGAATCCCAGTTCGATCTGCATTCGCGGCAGGGCAACGCCGATGATCGAGGCATCCATGATGACCATGAACTGAGCGAGTGCGATGAGGAAGAGACCCCACCACCGGGCCCTGCTGGTCGGAGGTGACGAGGACATGGTGTACTCCATTCGAGATTGCGTTGGACGTGAGTGTCAAACGTCTCGAACCTATACCCTAGGGGGGTAGGGTAGCAACCTCGGTGTAGCCAGAAACTTGAGAGTGGCAGATCCACCGAAAACCGGAGCGCGGGACGCACTCCATGGCGATTCCGGGCAGCGAGAAGTTGCCGGTCGCTCCAGGCAAAGCGGAGCGCGGGATCTCACATCTCGCGGAGCTTCCGCCTCAGGAACGAACGAGGCGGTTGATCGCGTCGGTGGCTTCCTTGATCTTCTCCAGGCCGGCGTCGTCGCTGAGCTTCGCTGCATCGAGGACGCAGTGCTTGAGGTGATCGTCGAGCAGGCCCGTTGCGACTCCTTGCAGGGCACGGGTGAGCGCGCTGACCTGCGTGAGGATGTCGATGCAGTACTTCTCCTCATCGATCATCTTCGCGATGCCGCGCGCCTGGCCCTCGATGCGCTTCATGCGCTGCAGGTACTGATTCTTGTCGTCGATGTACCCGTGGTGACCGGCACTCAGGTCGTTCTCCGATGACATGGAACTCCTTCTTCCTGCCGTTCCAGAATGGAACGTGTACTGGCTGCGGGGGTGAGGTCAGTGCGGCGCAGCAGTTGCGCGTTGAGCGCGACCACGATCGTCGACAGCGACATCAGAATCGCACCCACGGACATCGGGAGCACGAAACCGACCGAAGCCAGAATACCGGCCGCCAGCGGCACCGAGAGGAGGTTGTAACCGGCCGCCCACCACAGGTTCTGCTTCATCTTCCGATACGCAGCCCGGGACAGCCCTATCACTGAGAGCACGGCACGGGGATCGGAGCTTGCGAGGATGACTCCAGCGGATGCGATCGCGACATCGGTCCCCGCGCCGATGGCGATGCCGACGTCGGCCTGCGCCAGCGCAGGCGCATCGTTCACGCCATCGCCGACCATCGCCACCTTCTTCCCTTCTCGTTGCAACGAGGAAACTCTGGCCGCCTTGTCCTCGGGTCGCACCCCCGCGAAGACTCGGTCGATGCCGAGCTCGCGCCCGACGTCGGTCGCCACGGCCTCAGCGTCTCCCGTGATCAGGACGACCTCGATATCGAGCCGATGAAGTGCTTCGACGGCCTCGCGGGACTCCGGTCGGATCTCATCGGCCAGGCGGAGTCCGCCGACCACGACCCCGTCGCGGAGGACGTGGAGGATGATCGCGCCCTCGGCCCGCCAAGCGTCGGCGTCAGCGACCTCGGGCTGTCCGGTCTCTTCGAGCAGTCGCGGCCCGCCCACTCGAATCTCGTGGCCCGCGACCATTGCGGTGACGCCCACCGCCGGAGAAGATGCAAAACCGCTCGCCGGGGTCACCGAAAGGTCGCCTTCTTTCGCCGAAGCCACGATGGCTTTCGCGAGCGGATGCTCACTATCGGCCTCAGCCGACGCTGCGAGCGCAAGGACCTGATCCGCGGTGAGTTCGCCCACCGGCGCCACACGGGTGACCGTCGGGTCGCCCTTCGTCAGAGTGCCGGTCTTGTCGAAGAGCACCGCGTCGACCTCGCGCATGGATTCGAGTGCGAGACGATCCTTGATGAGCACTCCGCCGCGCGCGGCCCGCTCGGTCGCGATCGACACGACAAGCGGGATCGCCAGCCCGAGCGCGTGCGGGCAGGCGATCACGAGGACCGTGATGCTGCGCACGACGGCGGCGTCGGTGTCACCGACCAGTGTCCACACGGCCGCCGTGATGACGGCCGCCCCCAGGGCGAACCAGAACAGCATCGCCGCGGCGCGGTCAGCTATTCGCTGGGCGCGGGAGGACGAGTTCTGCGCCTCGGAGACGAGACGGTTGATCCCCGCGAGCGCGGTGTCGTCTCCGGTCGCGGTGATCTCCACGCGCACCCCGGAATCGGTCGCAACCGTGCCCGCAGTCACGAGGTCGCCGACGGTCCGCGTGACCGGTCGCGACTCGCCGGTGATCATGGATTCGTCCATGTCCGCCCTGCCGTCGACGATACGACCATCAGCGGGCACACTCCCTCCGGGGCGGACGACAACGACGTCGCCGACCTGCAATGCTGCAGGTGCGACGGTGACCACTTCGTCGCCCTCGACGCGCTCTGCTGCATCGGGGAGCAGAGCAGCCAGGGAGTCGAGTGCTGAGGTGGTCTGCGCGAGGGATCGCATCTCGATCCAATGCCCGAGCAGCATGATGACGACCAGCAGTGCGAGCTCCCACCAGAACTCGAGTTCATGATGCACGAGACCGAGCGTCGCCGCCCATGACGCGAAGAACGCCACGGTGATCGCGAGGGCGATCAGCAGCATCATCCCGGGTGTGCGGCTCTTGAGTTCACTCCATGCCCCAGCGAGGAACGGCCGTCCGCCCCATCCGTACATGACGGTGCCGAGCACGGGTGCGATCCACATCGCCCAAGCCGGCACCTCGTAGTCGAGCAGCATCGCGAACATCGGAGAAGCGGCGACAACCGGTACCGCGATGACGAGATTGATCCAGAACAGATTCCGGAACTGGCTCGCGTGGTCTGCGTGGCCGGCGTGGCCGGCGTGGTCTCCGTGGCCGCCGCGGTGATCCACCTGAACGTCGGCGCGGGCAGGGGAACGATCGTGATGCTGGTGCGCATGAGGTTCGGTCATGATCTGCTCCTTGTTGTGCGAGTAGGCCGGTCTCGGAAAGATCTCAGGCGGGCGAGCCATGGAGTTGACTCCCCCACCGGTACACCGTTCCCACCGCATCGATGCCGGTCACTCCGGTCACCGTACCTCCGGCCTCGTGCCGGACGACGAACTCGTCGGTGTCCTCGAGATGACTTTCGGCACCGCCGATGTAGCCGACGCCGGAGACCATCCGACCATGGATCATCGCCATGTAGGGACTGCGCGGCAGATACGAGCCCGGGTCTTCCCCGAGACCGAGTTCGCTCACAGCAGCTTTCGCGGCGTGAGCTCCTTGGGCGGCGGCATCTTCCCAGTGGTCGATGCGCCGCGGGTCGAACGATTCGTGATGGAGCGTGGCAACACCTCCGGCGGCGTATACACGGTCAGGTTCGGCGCGCAGACGCTCATCGACATCGACCCCTGCAGTCCACGGGGCGGGCGCTGCCGCAATGGTGCCCAGTGCCACCAGCAGGAAGTCTGCGACGAGGGGCGTGCCGTCGTCAAGGGTGATGCCAACCCCGAATTCGCTGAGATCCACGTACTGAACGGTGCGACCGAAATGGGTGTGCACGGTAGCGGCATGATCGGCGGCGATGCGTTCGGCGACGAGGGCGCCGAAGGCCCCAACGCCGGGTGTGTGACTGCGGGAGATCACCGCCACCTGGTGTCCGGCGGCGTGCAGGAGCGATGCCGCCTCGGCCGCGATCAACCCGCCGCCGTAGATCGCCACGCGTGCAGGCCGCCCGCCGCGCGTCAGCAGTTCACGGATGCGCACCGCATCTGCCAACGAGTGCATCGTGCTGACCCGGCTCCCCGTTGAGGTGGTCGCACCTCGCATGACGCCAGCGGGGAGGGTCCGAGGCCTGCTGCCGGTGGCGACGATGAGCGCGTCGTACGGCAGCCGCGCACCAGTGGTGAGCTGCACCGTCCGGGCAGAGGGATGCACGTCGACGACGGTATCGGCGACGACCTCGACCTGTGGGAGAGGAAGCGCGAAGAGATCCGGAGGCGTCGGCCCCAGTGCCACGCCGCTGATGAGCATCCGCGTGTAGGGAGCTTCACCCGTTTGCGTCACCAGCGTCACGCGTACGTCGTTCCGGGCGGCGAGGCCGCGCGCGGCGGCGGCCCCGGCAGCTCCTGCGCCGAGAATGAGAATGTGGGGCGAAGTGGTCATCTGGGGAGCTCCTGAGCGTCATGCGGAACGGTGCCGGTGTCATGCGCACGGCGCGCGACGGCATCCGTGGCTTCGGTGATCTTCACGTCGGCGGAGGGCCCCGGCGACGACGGCGACGAGAACGCCGCGACGCCGGTGGCCGCCCCGCGCGCGGGCGAGATCTATGCCATGTTCGCGGCGAACTTCGCGGGATCCGCGTCGAACGCGGGGCCGCAGCCGGCGCAGCAGAAGTAGTAGCGCTGACCTTCGAAGTCGCGGAACAAGCCGACGCTCTCGGCGGCCTGCTTGCTGACGGGGCTCCCGACCATGACCGGGCAGGTGGTCAGGTCGTCAGCGCCACCGCCGAGAAGGTTGTCGTGGCCGGTGCTCGTCGCGGCCGGGTTCGATGAGCTGGTGCTGCAGCAGCTGGAGGCCGCCTGGGTGTCGTTTGCCATGATGGGTTGTTGCCTTTCGTATGAGTGCCGATTGGAATGGTTCCGGATGCTACTGCGCAGTGATGCTTCTGAACCCGCGCAGTCGGAGGCTGTTGCCGACGACGAAGACGCTGGAGAACGCCATCGCCGCACCGGCGAGCATGGGATTGAGCATGCCCAGGGCTGCGACCGGAATGGCAGCGATGTTGTAGGCGAACGCCCAGAACAGGTTCGTCTTGATGGTCGAGAGGGTCTTCCGAGACAGCCGGATCGCATCGACGGCGGCCCGCAGGTCGCCGCGCACGAGGGTGATGTCTGATGCCTCGATCGCCACGTCCGTGCCGGTGCCCATCGCCAACCCCAGATCGGCCTGAGCGAGCGCGGGGGCGTCGTTGACGCCGTCACCGACCATCGCCACCGTCCTCCCCTCCTGCTGCAGCCGGACGATGACGTCGACCTTGTCCTTCGGGAGGACTTCGGCGATGACTTCATCGATGCCGACCTCGGCCGCGATCTGTCGAGCGACAGCTTCGTTGTCACCGGTCAGCAGCACCGGGGTCAGGCCGATTTCCTTGAGGCCCCGGATCGCTTCAGCGCTGGTCGGTTTGACCGTGTCTGCGACGACCACGATGCCGCGAGGCTGCCCATCCCAGCCGACAGCGACGACCGTCTTGCCCTCGTTCTCCGCGCGCGCCTTCGCCCGCGCAACCCCTGGGGAGAGGTGCTGCGACCAATCCGCGAGCAGCGACTCGCGTCCGACCACCACCGGAATGCCGTCGACGAGTCCCTGCACCCCCTTCCCCACGACGTTCGTGAAGTCCTGCGGAGTCGGCAGCGCGCCAACCTCCTGAGTGGCGGCCTTCGCGATCGCCTGCGCGATCGGGTGTTCGGAGGCGTCCTCGAGCGCGCCCGCAAAGCGGAGAAGATCCGCACGCTCCACGCCCGGCTCGGTGGCGACGTCGACAAGAGCCATCTTGCCGGTGGTGACGGTACCCGTCTTATCGAGCACTACCGTGTCCACCTTGCGCGTCGATTCCAGCACCTCCGGGCCCTTGATGAGAATGCCCAGTTGGGCGCCTCGTCCGGTGCCGACCAGCAGCGCGGTCGGGGTCGCGAGGCCGAGCGCGCACGGGCACGCGATGACGAGGACCGCGACAGCTGCGGTGAACGCGGCGGTGACCGGGAACCCGGCGCCCAACCATGCACCGAGAGCGACAACAGCGATGACGATGACGATGGGCACGAACACGCCGGAAATGCGATCGGCGAGGCGCTGAACCTCGGCCTTGCCGGTCTGGGCGTCCTCGACGAGCTTCGCCATCTGCGCGAGCTGCGTGTCCGACCCGATGCGCGTCGCACGCACGACCAGACGACCGCCGGCATTCACCGTCGCGCCGGTCACCGGGTCGCCCTCGCCGACCTCGACCGGTACGGATTCTCCGGTGAGCATGGACGCGTCAACGGCGGAAGTGCCCGAAACGACGATGCCGTCGGTGGCGATCTTCTCCCCCGGGCGAACGACGAACGCGTCGCCGACCTGCAGTTCGGAGGTCGGAATCTTCACCTCGGCACCGTCACGCAGCACCGCTACTTCTTTCGCACCAAGTTCCAGCAGGGCACGCAAGGCCGCCCCTGCTTGGCGCTTGGAGCGCTTCTCGAAGTAACGACCCGCGAGGATGAACATCGTGACACCCGCTCCGACTTCGAGATAGATGTTCGCCGCTCCGTCGGAGGGCGCGATCGTGAACTCGAACGGATGGGTCATGCCGGGCACACCGGCGGTGCCGAAGAACAGCGCGTACAACGACCACAGGAGCGCGACGGAGGTGCCCATGGAGATGAGCGTGTCCATTGTGGCGGTCCCGTGTTTGAGGTTCGTCCAGGCCGCCCGATGGAAGGGCCAGGCCGCCCAGATGATGACCGGTGCAGCCAGCGCGAGCGATGCCCACTGCCAGTAGGTGAACTGCAAAGCGGGAATCATCGCCATCGCGATCACCGGCACCGTCAGCAGGATCGATCCGATGAGGCGGTGCCGCAGCTGGGTGAGCTCCGTGTCCTCCCCATCCGACGCGGGCTCCGACGCACCCGCCGGTGCGTGCTTCAGCTTGGGCAGAGCGGCCGTGTAGCCGGTTTTCTCGACCTCAGCGATCAACAATGCCGGGTCGTACCCTTCGGGCACTGAGACTTTGGCCTTTTCCGTGGCGTAGTTGACCGTTGCCTCGACGCCGTCGAGCTTGTTCAGCTTCTTCTCGATCCGGTTCGCGCAGGAGGCGCAAGTCATCCCCCCGATCTCCAGCTCGAAGCCGGGCCCGCCTGTTGGGGGCGCTGATGCACTCATCGTCTTCCTTCCTTGAGCATTGTCGTCGCGGTGGCCGTACCCAACGGGTCAGTGGCCGTCGGCATCGTCCGAATGGGTTTCGTCACTCGCGCCGTGCATCTCCCCGTGGCCGGCGTCGACGACGAATTCGGCCGTGTGCACGGTTCCATCGACTTGGAAGTCGAAGTAGAGGAGATAGCGGCCTGCAGTGGGCGCCTCGGCCATGAATCCGATTTCAGGGCCTGCCGTGCTGCCAACGCGAGGCGCGTCGCCCTGAGCGTGGACGTGCAGATACGCCAGATCTCCATCGCGAAGCGCGACCAAATGGCCGAATGCTCCGAGGTACGGCTCGAGCGCAGTGACCGGCTTCCCGTCGCGTGCTACGGAGACCGTGACATCACTCGTGGTTCCGGCGGTGAGATCTCCGTCGAGGGTGACGTCGAAGTCGTCGACCTCTGCAGTGCGCCGCACCTCTGACGTGACGGGAGAGAAGGTGCCGGCGACCTCTACCGTGCGCGTCAGCGTGACTCCCTCTGCTCCCTCCGTCGCGGGGGTGAAATCGGCATAGACACGGTACGTGCCGGCAGAATCCCATGTCCACGGCAGAGACCATGTCCCGGTGGCCTCATCGAGTTGCGGGTGGACGTGACGGAACTCGGCGCCGTCCGCGCGGACGACGATGAGGTGCAGGTCTTTTTCGTGCGCTTCAGCGAATTCTGTGACCGCTTCACCCGAGAGTGTCTGCACCTGAAAGCTCAGCTCACCTCGTGCGCCGACGTCTCCTGGCGCGGCTATCGGCGCGAGCACGAAGCCGCCCGCTTCGATGGAGACGCCGTTCGGGGTGCTCTCTTCCGTCTGCGCCTCGTTCGTACTCTTGCCCGCATCATGCTGGTTCATTTCGCCTCTATCCGTCCACCCTGCAACAACTCGGTCTGGAATGACGGCTCCGGCGGCCGCGAAAGCACCGCCGAAGGCCACTGCTAACCCCGCACCGTAGAGCGCGAGGCGTGCGCCGGCACGCATCAGGCTCTCACCGCCGTGTAACCGGCCTCCGCGACCGCAGCAAGCACCTGCGTGTCGTCAATCTCACCCCGACCGGACACGACGAGCTCGCCCGTCTGTGCGCTGATCGCGATCTCCTCGATGCCGGGGATCTCCTCGACTTCTTCTCGAATCGACATCTCGCAGTGCCCGCAGGTCATGCCGGTCACTTGGTAATGGTTCACATTCATCGATTGCGCCTCCTCATTCCATACCCCTATGGGGTACCAATACGGCTCACAATATACCCCCTATAGGTATATTGCAAGGCCGCGTGCGGCTCGTCGCCGCATCGAGTACGCGGGACTCGGCCGTTGGCGAGCGTGCCCGATTGGAGGGGCCGTAGCGAGTCAATGGCTCGGTCTGCAGGCGTCCTCGTCTCCGAACAATCAACCTACGGTTGGCATCGTCCCGACATCGACTCGCCTAGCGTCGAAGCATGACCGTGGACCCCCTCTCCCCTGCCCTTCCGGCGCCGCAGCAATCCTCCCCTCTGGGAGCAGTCCGGGTGTCTGCCACGGGCCTCCGCGTCCGCTACGGCGAAGCGGTGGCGCTGGACGGCGTCGATGTGGAGGTGCGTGACAGCGAGTCCGTGGCGATCATGGGTCCCTCTGGATCGGGGAAGAGCACCCTGCTCTACGCGATGGCGGGAATCATCAGGCCAGCAGAGGGAACGGTGACGCTTCGCACGCGCGAAGGGGTCGAAGAGCTCGGGAGCCTGTCGGATGCAGCCCGGTCGGCGGTGCGCCTGCGGGAGTTCGGCTTCGTGTTTCAGCAGGGCATGCTGATCCCCGAACTCACGGCGACGGAGAACGTCGCGATACCTCTGCTCCTGATCGGCATGGGGAAGCGCGCCGCGATGGAACGCGCGACATCCCTCTTGGAGGACCTGGGTCTCTCGGGCCTCGCCGGGCGCAGGATCGGCCAGCTTTCAGGCGGTCAGGCGCAACGCGTGGCAATCGCTCGGGCCCGCGCGACGAACGCTCCAGTCGTCTGCGCCGACGAGCCGACCGGCGCGCTCGATTCGAAGACGGCGTCGGAGGTGCTGGATGTACTGCTCGCCGAGACCACAGCACAGGGTCGGGCGCTGATCATCGTGACGCACGACGCGGACGTGGCACGCCGCTGCTCCCGGGTGGTTCGACTGCGGGACGGTCGCGTCGTCCACCGCGAAACGCGATGAGCGCTCGTCGAGCCCGAGTGCACGCCCGACTGTCCGCGCTGTGGTTGCTGGTGAAGCCCGCTCGGCATGGTCTCCCGGCATTGCCGATCCTCGCGTATGCCGTGATCTCTGCGGTGGTGCTGAGCGTCGTCGTGTTGGCCCGGGCCTACTGGAACGCCCCGGACCCCGAAGGCGTTGGGCAGTACCGGGTCCTCGCGGCGGCTATGATGGCGGCGCTCGTGGTGCCCGTCGGGACTCTCGGCGCGACCGCTGCCCGACTCTCCGCCAGGCGCCGCGAAGATCGGCTTGCGACACTGCGGTTGATGGGCGCCTCATCGACCTGGGTGCGAGGAGTCGCGCTTGTGGAAGCTGCACTGATCGCGGGCGGGGGCGCTCTCGCAGGTCTCATGCTCTACGTGCCGCTCGTGCCGTTCCTCTCGCACATCGAGGTTGCCGGCAGCCCACTGGGTGCGGATCACGCATGGCTCTCGTCGCCGCTCGTCGTAGCGCTCCTGCTCAGTGTCGTGGTGGTCGCGATAACGAGCGCAGGTGCGAGTCTGAGACGAGCCTTGATCTCACCGCTCGGGGTACGCATGCGCCATGATGCGCCGCGGATGCACTGGCTGCGCGTCGTGATCGCGGCGCTCGTGGTGGGAGTCTCGGTGCTCGTACTGCAGTTGACGTCGGTGAGTTGGGGAGCCATCGGTATCACGGCGGCACTCGTCGCGGCATTCGTCGCAGTGATGGCCGCGCTTCACCCGATGGGCCCCTACCTCGTGGCGCGGCTCGCTCGGCGCAGACTCGCACGTTCGCACGATGCAGCAACTCTGATTGCTCTGCGCGGTGTGCTCGAGTCGCCGCAGGCGGCGTGGAGACAGGTGTCAGGGGTGGCGTTAGCCAGCTTCATCGCAGTCCCTGCTGGATCCGCGCTGGGCTTTCTCGATACCGTGCAGCGCCTCTCCGAAGCGGTGACGCCGGAGCACATCCTCTTCTTCGGCGACATCCGCCTGGTGGTGGTGGCGGCGGTCGCCGTGTCGTATCTCCTCGTCGCCTGCTCAGTCGGTGTCACCCAGGCGGCTGCGGTGCTGGAACGAAGAACCCTGTACGTGAGTCTCGACCGCCTCGGCATGCCGCTCGCCGTGATGACGCGCTCGCGGCGCCTCTCCGTGAGTACCCCGCTGCTCGTGGCGGCCATCGTTCCGGCCTGCATCGCCGCCCTGCTCGCCGTCCCCGTCGTGGGGGTATCGGTGGCCACCGCCCCGCTGTTCATCGTCACGGTCGCCGGTTGCATCGCCGCCGGCACGGTGATGGTGCAGCTGGGAGTCGTCGCGACCACGCCGGTGCTGCGGCGCGTGCTCTCGGAGCCGGATCGCGAGCTGTGATCGGCAGCAGTTCAACCCGGGGTTGGCATCCGCTCGCACCTGCGCATCCGTAGCGTCGAGAGCACGAAGCACCCCAGACGAACAGGAGCACGACGCCATGACGATCGAAGTTGAGGCTTTGACCAAAACCTATGCGGACACCCACGCCGTCCGTGAAGTGAGCTTCACGGTCCAGCCGGGGAAGGTCACGGGATTCCTGGGACCGAACGGAGCAGGCAAGTCCACGACGATGCGATCGATCGTCGGTCTCGACCGTCCCACCTCTGGCCGAGCGCTCATCGCAGGCACCGAGTACCGGGAGTTCGCGGCTCCGCTGCGGGAAGTGGGTGCGCTGCTCGACGCGAAGGCAGCGCACAGATCTCGCGCGGCAGCGAACTACCTCGCGTCGATCGCAGCGACGCATCGCATCCCGCGCTCGCGGGTCGACGAGGTTCTCGAGGCGACGGGCCTCACTGCGGTCGCGAGAAAGAAGGTCGGCACGTTCTCCCTCGGCATGGGCCAGCGCTTGGGCATCGCGGCGGCGCTGCTCGGTGACCCGGGCACGCTGATCCTCGACGAACCCGTGAACGGCTTGGATCCGGAGGGGGTGACGTGGGTGCGCGAGCTGCTGGCCCGTCTGGCGACCGAGGGCAGAACGGTGTTCCTCTCCTCCCATCTGCTGAGCGAGCTCGCGCTCATCGCGGACCATGTCATCATCATCGGCCGCGGCGAGATCATCGCGGACGCGCCGATCAACGCGCTCACCGAGCAGGGCGGCAGCCGCGTCCGCGTCCGCACGACCGATGCCCCAGCTCTCACTCGCCGGATCAGCGCCCCGGGCGTGACCATCGTTTCGAACGAGCTGGGTCTGCTGGACGTGGAGGGCCTCACCGCCGAGCAAGTCGCCCGCGCCGCCCACGAGGCGGGCGTCCTGCTGACGGAGCTGACGCCGCTGCGCCAGACACTCGAAGAGGCGTACAACCAGCTCACCCGAGACTCCGTCGAGTATGTCTCAGCCTGATTCACCGCTTTCGAAAGGACGTTCCTCATGAGTACGACCACGAGCACCGCCGAAGCCCGCGCCGCGCGCGATTCAACGGTGCGCAATGTCAGCCTCGGCGGCGCTATCGCCTCCGAATGGATCAAGTTCCGCGGGCTGGCCTCGAACCACATCCTCGCAGGATTCACCCTCCTGCTCCTGCTCGCGAACGGAGTTGCAATGCCTTGGGCGTACGTCTTCCGCGACCGCGGCTCACCTCAGGCGGACTACGACCCCTACCCCGAGATGATCGTCGACAAAACCGGTTATGTCGGCGTCGTCCTCGCCGTGCTCGCAGTCCTGATGATGGCGAACGAGTACCGTTCCGGGCAGATCAGCACCACGCTGCTCTCGGTCCCGCGCCGGACGCCGGCACTGGTCGCAAAGGCGGTGATCGTCGCGTCCATCGGTTTCGGCATCGGTGTCGTGAGCTCGGCCATCGGCTCCGCCATCGCACCGACCGTCCTCGGCGGTGGTGGCTACAGCTACGCCTTGGACACACCCGTCCTGCTCCGACTCGTCGTCGGGTCGGGCCTGTACTTGGCCGCCATCGGCATGATCGGTCTCGCGCTCGGCACCGTCATTCGCAACGTCATCGCCGCGGTGCTTGCGACGCTCGTGCTCCTGCTGATCGTGCCCGTGATCCCGCAGATCTTCTCGGCACACGGCGCCGAGATCACCCGCTTCTTCCCGATTCAGGCCGGCTCGCTGCTCCTCGCCCCAGCCGGAACGGACCCGATGGGCCCGTGGGTCGGTTATGGCGTTCTGCTGATCTGGATGCTGGCGCTGTTCCTCGCCGCGGCGATCACGCTCAAACGCCGAGACGCTTGAACGGGTGCCCGGGCCGAGCGTGGGGAAGAATGAGAGCACAGCTCGGGAGGGAGTCGGCGAACGTATGAGTACTCATGCAACCCAGCCGGGGGTGGCTGCCGAGGAGGTCGACCGCGTCCTCGGTTCCCGGATGCTGCGCTGGATCAGCGCACATCAGAGCGTGGTCGACGGCCTCGTCGCCGTGATGTGTCTCGTGGTTCAAGCGCTCGTGCTCGTGCTGCCGCGTGCGCTACCGCTCTGGCCGGGCCTGCTCCTGGCGATCGTCTCGAGCGCCCTGCTGCTCGGTCGACGCCGGTATCCGCGGGCGGTCCTCGTGGCCATCGCGCTCGTCAGCACGGCGGGTGCCCTCGTCCCCACCCCGGTCGCACTGCTGGGACTGCCCGCGGCTGTGGCGCTCTACACCGTCGCCTCTCTGCTGCCCACCGGGACCGCACTCATGGGGTACGCGGTCCTCGTGGGAGTGCCTGCACTCGGAGCCCTCGTTCGCTTTTTGATCACCGGCGCACCTCAGACGCCCTCATTGCTCGACCCGTTGGCGTTGCTCGCTCTCGCTCTGGGTATCGCCGCACGCAGCGCGGCCGGGCGCCGTGAGGCGCTCACGGAACTGGTCAACCAACGGCTCAGCACCGCGCGGATCATCGAACGGCAGCGGATCTCCGCAGAAATGCACGACATTGTCGCCCACTCGCTGTCGACGATGATCGCCCTCGCGGACGGCGCATCAGACGCCTGGCAGAAGCACCCCGAGCGGTCAGCTGTGGCACTCCGCAGATTGGGCGACGTCGGGCGAAGCGCATTGTCCGACATGAAGCGAGTCCTGCAGGTACTCCGCGAGGATGACGCGAAACTCGACGAGAGCCTGCATCGCTCAGGGCACAACGCTCCAGATCTGGAGGACGTCATCGAAGTCTTTCGCAGCACCGGAATGCCTGTCACGCTCTCACGCTCCGGAACGGCACTGCCCGAGGATCCTGCGCTCTCGACGACGGTGTACAGAATCGTCCAAGAAGCGCTCACGAACGCGCTGCGCTACGCCATCGGAGCCACACGAGTAGAGGTCGGCATCGACGTCGCGGGCGGTACCGTGACGGTGCAGGTTGCCGACGACGGGCTCGCCGCCCCTCAAGCGGGCCGTGCTCCGAGTCAGGGCAGCGGCCGGGGGCTGCTCGGCATCGCTGAGCGTGCCGCGACGTACGGCGGCAGCAGCGCAGCAGGTCCAAGCCTCGGCGGTGGTTGGCAGGTGCACGCGACACTGCAGATCGATCAGGCAGGGCGTCCATGACCGTGAGCAGATCGCCCAGGATCAGGGTCCTCTTGGTCGACGATCAAGAGTTCGTGCGGATGGGTGCCGCGCTCGTTCTGGACTCTGCCGACGATATCGAGGTGGTCGGTGAGGCGGCCTCGGGAGAGGAGGCGATCCGCCGCTCACGGGAGCTCAAGCCTGACGTCGTGCTCATGGATGTGCGCATGCCGGGCATGGGCGGCATCGAAGCCACGAGGATCATCACTGCCGCGCACGCTGCGACGCGGGTGCTGGTGCTCACCACGTTCGACATCGACGAGTATGCCTTCGGCGGTCTCGAGGCCGGCGCCAGCGCGTTCCTCCTCAAGAGCTCTCCACCGGCCCGATTACGGGAAGCCGTTCGGACGGTGCATTCGGGTGAGGCTGTGGTCGAGCCGAGGATCACCCGGCAACTGATCGACCACTACGCCGCAAGCGGAGCACCGCATGTGCATGCGCGGTTCGCCGCGCATGCGGATCCGCTCGATCAACTCAGCCCACGGGAACGCGACGTCTTCGCGTGCATCACCGCCGGCCTCTCGAACAGCGAGATCGGCGAGGCCCTCCACCTGTCTACGGCCACGGTGAAGACGCACGTGAACCGGATATTCGCCAAGTTGCATCTGCGTGACCGCGTCCATGCGGTGATCCTCGGGTATGAGCTGCGCGGGAGGCGAGCACCGTAGCGGCGAAACCCGGCGGGCGGGCTACGGTGCGGCGGCGGGGGCCGGGGCGTCGATCGCGAGCTTCACGCCGATGGCTCCCAGCAGGGTACCCGTGACCCATTTCTGCCATCGCATCCACGTGGGCTTGCGCTGCAGGAACGTGGCGACTGAGCCGGCGGCGACGATGATCGCGCCGTTGATCGCGACGCCGACGAGAATCTGGATCGCGCCGAGCTGGAAGCCCTGTGCGACGATGCTGCCCGCGCTGGGGTCGATGAACTGCGGGATGAGCGCGAGGTAGAGGATCGCGACCTTCGGGTTGAGGAGGTTCGTCAGCAGACCCATGCGGAAGAGTTTGCCGAATGAATCGCGTGGCAGGTCTGCGGTCTCGAACAGGGATCTGCCTCCCGGGCGAATCGTCTGGAAGGCGAGCCAGAGCAGGTACGCGGCTCCGGCGACCTTCAGCGCGATGAACAACCAGGGAACGACGAAGAACACTGCGGCCAACCCGAGATTCGCCATCATCATGTAGGCCACGAAGCCGACGGCAGTCCCCGAGAGCGACATCATCCCGGCACGCCAACCCTGGCTGATGCTGCGAGAGACCAGGTACATCATGTTCGGTCCGGGGGTCAGTGCAAGCCCGAGCTCGACGAGAGCCATTCCGGCAGCTGCCGACAGCGAGATCATGCGCGATCCTCTCGTGACTCGGGCTGGGCGAGCGTTTCCTCCGTGCCGCACCGCGCCCAGTCTCCCATTCCCGAGCATGGGTCGCACGGGGACGGGGATATTTGCCTCACGGCCGGATGAGCACCTTCAGCGCCTCGCGCGAGTCCATCAGGCGGTACGCTTCGGCGATCTCATCGAGAGGCAGTTCCCGATCGAAGACTCTGCCGGGATCGATGGTCCCATCGAGAACCTGCGGGAGCGCCGCCTCGATATACGCCCGGACGGTCGCGGGCCCGCCCGTCAATGTCGCATTCTTGCCGAACAACGATCTGAAGCCCACGGGCGCTTCTTCGTATTGGGGGACGCCGACGCGGGAGATCGTGCCGCCTGGGCGCACCACGCCGTACGCCTGCTCATACGCCGGCATGTGGCCGACGGCTTCGAGGACGACGTGCGCGCCCTCCCCGCCCGTGATCTCGATCACCCGTGCGATGCCCTCTGCTCCCCGTTCCGCGACGATGTGCGTCGCGCCGAACTCGCGCCCGAGGGCGGTGCGGTCTTCGTGCCTGCCCATGAGGATGATCGTCGCTGCTCCCATGAGACGGGATGCGAGCACCGCGGAGAGACCGACGGCGCCGTCGCCGATGACGACGACCGTGTGTCCCGTCGCGACTCCGCCGGTGCGAGCGGCGTGGTACCCCGTGAGGTACACGTCGGAGAGCGTCAGCAGTGACGGCATCAGCGATTCTTCCGTCCCTTCGGGGATGACGACCGCGGTGCCGTCAGCTTGAGGAACGAGCAGCTTCTCCGCCTGCGTCGCCGAGGGTGCGCCGTCGAAGAAGCCGCCGTGCAGGCACGAGGTGGTCACGCCGTCGCGGCAGAAGGTACAGGTGTTGTCTGACCAGGCGAACGGGACGATCACCGTGTCGCCCACCCGCACATGTTCGACCGACGATCCGACCTGCTCGACAACGCCGATCGCCTCGTGCCCCATCCGCCGCCCGCCGGGGGTCTCCTCCAGAGAGTGATACGGATGGAGATCGGATCCGCACACGCAGGCATAGGTCACCCGGATGATGGCGTCGGTCGGGCGTTGCAGCGTGGGTTCGGGAACTTCGACGACACGGACGTCGCCGGCACTGAACATCAGGGTGGCTCGCATGAGCGGTCCTCTCGTGTGGGTGGTGAGGCGGGGTGAGGCGGGGTGCGGCTGCGCCGCAGTCGCGGATGAGTCGTTGTGCAGCAGTGCCAGTGAAGCCTGCTCTCCGCCGCGGGGGAAGGCCCTGGCGAGAGGTGTACTACTGGTGCATCCTTCACTGCCTCCGGGCGTCCTACTGTGGACGGTATGGACAACAAGGCCGAAGTGCGCGAGTTCCTCATGTCGCGGCGTGCACGCCTCTCACCTGCGGATGTCGGGCTGACGGCTGGGTCGAATCGGCGAGTCGCCGGGCTTCGCCGGTCCGAAGTGGCGATGCTCGCCGATGTGAGCGTCGAGTACTACGCGAAGCTCGAACGTGGAGATATCGCCGGCGCGTCCTCCGCCGTGCTGGAGTCACTCGCCGAAGCCCTGCTTCTGGATGCCACTGAACGCAGGCATCTCCTCGATCTCGCCCGGACGGCCGACGGCATTCCGGCGTCAGGGCGCCCGCGCAGGCACACCGCCGCGCAGCAACCCACCCGCCTCGCGCTCCAGCGCACGCTCGACGCGATCACCGGCGGCCCCGCTTTCATCCGCGACCGTCACCAGAACCTCATCGCGACGAACGACTTCGGCGCAGCGTTCTACTCACCTGTGATCGGAACCGGCGGGCGAACTCCGAATCTGGCGCGCTTCCAGTTCCTCGACCCGGCATCGCGCGACTTCTATCCGGACTGGGACCTGTTCGCACAGATGTGTGTCGGGATCATGCGCGTCGAGGCCGGCCGCGACCCGCATGATCGAGCTCTGCAGGACCTGGTCGGAGAACTCTCCACGCGGAGCGAGGCCTTCGCCCAGCTCTGGTCGAGGCACGACGTACGCACCCATGGGAGCGGCAGCAAACGCTTCCACCATCCGCTCGTCGGCGAGCTCACACTGCTCTACGAAGAGCTCGCGGTCACCTCCGACGAGGGCCTCAGCCTCATCGTCTACACCGCAGAACCGGGGTCGGCTTCCGATGATCGGCTGCAACTCCTCTCGAATTGGAACGCCGTCCCTCCCGCTCCCCAAACGCCCAGCGACGCAGACGCCGGGCAGAGACCTGCTCACTGGTCTGGAGACCCCGAATGAATCTGAACGAACTCCTCAACGCGCTCGATTCGGGCGAGATCATCGCCGGCGGTTCGCCCGGGCACGCGGCCATGCATGAGGCCAGTCAAGCGTCCCTCCGCATCGCAGGTGAGCTCAATACCGGCTACCACCCTCCAGCGCGGGTGAGAGCGCTGCTTGCCGAGCTGACCGGATCGCCCATCGACGAAACCGTGACGCTCTTTCCGCCGTTCACCGCTGATTTCGGCAGGAACATCAGGCTCGGCAAACGCGTGTTCATCAACTCGGGCTGCCGTTTTCAGGACCAGGGCGGGATTTCGATCGGAGATGACTGCCTGATCGGTCACAACGTCGTCATCGCGACCCTGCAGCATGACGTGGCGCCCAGTCGACGCAGCGATCTGATCCCGTCGCCCGTCATCATCGGGAGGAACGTGTGGTTGGGTGCCAACGTCACGGTCCTTCCAGGGGTCTCGATCGGCGACGATTCCGTCATCGGCGCCGGTTCTGTGGTAACCGCCGACGTGCCCGCGGGAGTCATCGCCCTGGGCTCCCCCGCGCGCGTCGTTCGTGCCGTCGACGAGTACGTGCAGGGGTAGCGGGTGCCGGTCGCGCGAGCTCCGTTGGCAGTGCTGCTGTGCAGCGCTACCGCTCGTTGGGGAGGAGTTCGGCGATGAGGGTTTCGATCCGTGCGCGGATCTCATCCCGAATCGGGCGCACCGCCTCGATTCCGCGACCTGCGGGATCGTCGAGCTGCCAATCCTCATAGCGCTTGCCCGGAAAGATCGGACACGCGTCCCCGCAGCCCATGGTGATCACGACATCGGATTCCTGCACCGCTTCGGGGGTCAGCACCTTCGGAGTCGCCGTCGACATGTCGACACCGACTTCACTCATCGCCGCAACAGCCGCCGGGTTGATGGAGTCGGCGGGCGCAGACCCAGCCGATCTCACCTCGATGCGCCCGCGCGCGAGGTGATCGAGGAAGGCGGCCGCCATCTGAGATCGCCCGGCGTTGTGCACGCACACGAACAGAACGGATGGCTTCGCTGGGGTGTGAATCATGCTGGCGCCTTCGGTCGAGTGGAGGTGGGAGACGGCGGAGCATACGCTCGGCGCGCGTCGTTCAAGGCGTCTTCGGTCTCCGCCGGTGCGGTACCGAGGAGACGATCAGGATCCGTCCTGAACTGCCGCGACCGCTTCGATCTCGACGAGCTGATCGTCGTAGCCCAGAACGGTCACGCCGAGAAGAGTGCTCGGAACATCATGGTCTCCGAATGCGTCACGGACGACTTCCCACGCCGCGACCAGGTCGGACTGCTGCGCCGAAGCGACCAGGACGCGAGTGCTGATCACGTCTCGAGTATCTGCACCGGCCTCGGCGAGCGCGACCTGCATGTTCTCGATGCACTTGGCGGCCTGCGCCGCAACGTCACCGATCCCTGCCGTCGTTCCGTCCGCCTGCAACGGGCAGGAACCCGCGAGGAAGATCAATCGGGCATCTGCCGGTGCGGTCGCGGCGTATGCGTACTCAGCGGCATCGGAGAGCGAGGAGGATCGGATCAGGGTAACTGCTCGGGGCACGCCAGACCTTTCGGGTGGGAGACGGTTCGACCCATCTTCGCAGGTCTGAGCACTCGTCAGCGAACGGCGAAACGCCGATGCGCGATGCGCGCACGGGCGCCCCGCAGGAGTGACCACGCCCCGAGGCTGCACGCCGGTACGACAATCCCGACCAGGGCGCCAGCGGCAACGTCGTGCAGGTAGTGGACGCCCTCGAGAAGGCGCCCGGCTGAGACCACCGCGGCTATCGCTATCGCACTCAAGGCGCTGCTCACGCTGACGCTTGCCACCGCTATCACCCATACGGCGGCGAATGCGAGGGTCGCGTGGTTCGACGGGAAGGAGTAGTCGGTGACCTGGCACTCGCCCACGCTCATCCATCTCGTGCAGGGACGCGCTTGAGCGAACACGAGCTTGAGCAGCTCGCTCCCCGCGTATGCTGCCATCACTCCGGCCGCGCTCGCGACCACTGCACCGCGAGACGCCGGTCGCTTCATCCACGCCAACGCCATCGCACCTGCGGTCGCGGCGGCCAGAACTGCAAGTGCGGCGTCTGAGACGAACGTTGCCCCTGGGAGTGACGCACCCGCTTCAGCTGCCGTTCGGGTGACGACGACGCTGAGGCTCTCTCCGGATGTCGGGATCAGCAGTACGCATCCGGCAAGAACGGCCGTCAAGAGTATCGGAAGGATCGGTGTGCGAGCGGGCAAGGAGTGCATCACTCCACTGTCTTCGACGAGACGCTGGCAGGCATCGGTCCCGGGTGCCATGACAGTGGCACCCGCGTACCGGTTTCTGCAACCGCGCCTGGTTCATCGCATGTAGAGTCTGAGACATGTCGAGCCCGAAATCGGATGAGTCGGGGGTTGCCGGTCACACCGCCAGCCCCGTGCACCACGAATAACGACGCCGACGCTGCGCGCAGGTGCATGTCTGCTCGACCCCGGGGTGCTGGCCGCGGTGACAAGAAGCCCATTTCTTGATCCCTCACCTCGGAGTCTTCATTGCCGTTCGCTCTCTACATGCTCGCCCTGGCCATCTTCGTCATGGGCACCTCAGAATTCATGCTGGCGGGGTTGCTCCCCGCCATTGCGACTGATCTCGACATCCCGGTCGGCACTGCTGGCCTCCTGACCTCCGCGTTCGCAGTCGGGATGGTGATCGGCGCGCCGCTGATGGCAGCCCTCGCTCGCCGCTGGCCGCCTCGACTCACCCTGCTCGTCTGCCTCCTCACCTTCGCCACGTGCCATGTCGTCGGAGCGTTGACGCCGCACTTCTCGCTGCTTGTGCTCACCCGAGTACTCAGCGCGCTCGCCAACGCTGGCTTTCTCGCCGTGGCGCTGGGCGCGGCTGCCGCGCTGGTGCCGAAGCATCGCACCGGACGCGCCGTATCGATCCTGCTCTCCGGTACAACGATCGCGACTGTGGCCGGAGTCCCCGCCGGAGCTCTGCTCGGCGCGGCACTGGGCTGGCGTGCGACGTTCTGGGCGGTCGCCATCCTCTGCGCTCCCGCGGCCGTGGGGGTCGCGCGAGGGATCGCGAATCGCCCGCCGCAGCCCACCGCTGCGTCGATCTCGCCCAGCCTCCGGGCGGAGCTCGCCCTGCTGTCGACGCCGCGACTCCTGCTGCCCATGGTGCTCGGGGCGTTGATCAATGGTGCGACGTTTGCGGTGTTCACGTTCCTCGCACCCCTGGTGACGGAGACGGCGCAGCTGTCCGAGATCTGGGTTCCCGTCACCCTCGTGATGTTCGGCATCGGATCGTTCATCGGGGTCGTGACCGCTGGACGCTTCTCGGATCAGCGCCCCCGCGCCGTCCTCGCCATCGGCGGGCCGCTGCTGGTGATCGGGTGGGTCGCCATGGCATCGATGGCCACGCTCCCGGTGGTGCTGGTGTCTCTCGTGCTCGCGCAGGGGGCGCTCTCGTTCGCGGTCGGCAGTACGGTCATCGCGCGCGTTCTCTCCGCGGCCGCGCAAGCGCCGACGATGGGCGGCGCGTACGCGACTGCAGCGCTGAATATCGGTGCCGCAACGGGACCGATACTCGGCGGCGCTGCGCTCGCGGCAGGGACGGGCGCGCTTGGTCCCGTATGGATCGCCATGGCGCTGACCGGCAGCGCCCTCGGCATCGCCCTGCTGTGGACGCGCGGCCGCTTCGACCTCTAGCGCCGCCTGAACCCGTTTCCGATCATCCATGCGAGCGGCACAATCGATGCGAAGAGGAGAACCGTGCTCAGCGCAGCGTCGGCGTCGCGGATCAGCGCACCGCTGATGAGGACTGACCCGAACAGTATGGCGGGCGTCTGGCTCCGGCCGGTCGTTCCGACGCGGGTCAAGCGCTGTTCGAGCTGCGGCGCGCGTATTTCGAGGTCGCCACTGTCGATCCGGTCGAGTGTGGTACCGATTCTCGAGGGGAGCAGCATGAAGGCGCGTGCTGCGTCCAGCGCACGACTCGCAGCATCCGCGATGACGTTGCCGCGCTCCTCACGGATGAGCTGTTGCGCGTAGGGCTCGATGGCATCCCAGAGATTGAACTTCGGGTCGAGGGTGCTGCAGACGCCCGACGTGAGCGAGATCGCTCGGATGATGAGCAGAAAGTTCTCGGGCAGCTGGAACGGGAGCGTGCGGATCACATCGCTGAACTGATGGCCGAAGTCACGGAACTCGCGCGGGTCGACATCTCGGAGTTCGGCGAACCCCATGCCTCCGAATCGCGCGAACAGCTGCGTCATGGCCCGCTCGAGCTCGGAGGCGTCGGCGTTGGGCAGCAGCACCCCCACCTCGCGCATCGCTGCCACAAGTCCGCGACCGTCTCTCGTCGCAGCTGCGATCAGCAGTGATCGCAGAGCGCCGCGGGTTCCCGCTGGCACTTCGCCCATCATGCCGAAATCGATGAACGTCAGTCGCCACTCCCCCGGCTCAGCGTCATCTCGCGGTGTGACGAAGACGTTGCCCGGGTGCGGGTCGGCGTGGAAGAAGGCATGCGTGAATAGCTGATCGAACATCACCGTCGCGAACCGCAGCGCGACGTCGTGCGGTTCGATGCCGGCCGCTCTGAGCGCGTCGACATCTGAGATCTTGATCGCAGAAACATCTTCGAGCGTGAGCACGCGTCGGCTCGTCCGCTCCCAGACGACTTCGGGAACGGCGACGCCGTCGTGCGCCGCGAAGTTCTGACGGAAGCGCTCAGCATTGGCGGCCTCCTGCAGGTAGTCGATCTCCTCGAGACTCGTCACTGCGAACTCTTCGACGAGCGCCGGCATATCGACCCGGCGGGAGACCAGCCGCACGTGACTCAGCCACCGACCGACTTTGCGGAGCGCCGCGAGGTCGACCGCGACGATGCCGTCGATCCCGGGACGCTGCACTTTGAGCACGGCTCGGGAGAATCCAACGTCGGCTGCGAGGGCGGGGGCGAGGATCGCGGCGTGGGCCTGGCCGAGCGAAGCTGCGGCGAGCGGCGCGGATTCGACCTCCGCGAACACTGTCGCGAGCGGCACGCCGAGCTCCCGCTCCGCGAGATCGCGGATGTCTGCGAACGCCTCGGCAGGCACCTCGTCTTGCAGTCCCTCCAGCTCAGCCGTGATCTCGGGCGGAAGAACGTCGAGCCGAGACGACATGAACTGACCCACCTTGATCATGAGTCCGCCGAGCTCCACGGCGAGGCCGTGGAATGCCCGGGCGAACCGCCGCATGCGGCGCGGGCGCGTGCGCTCGGTGATCCGCTGCAAGCCGAGCCGCGGGAGCACCAGCTCGTACCACCACGCGTGAGCGAGATGCCGCGATGCGAAGCGGAGGATGCGTCGATAGCGGACCTGATCGATCTCGGTCGGAAGGTCGCCGCTCGAGGCCTCGAACGACACCCCGCTCAGCCCTGGGCGAGGATGCTGTACAGGCGTCGACGCGTCTCTTCGAGCGCCTCGACCGCTTCGGAGATCTGTTCCGTGCTCCCCGATCGACCGACCTGGGCCGCCGCCTGCGCCAGTTCGAATCCTGCTTGCGCGAGGGCTCCGTGGCGCTTGGGGGCGCTCTCCGAAGCCGTGTCCCACGGAGCTTTCGCCTCGCCTGCGGCCACGGCTTCTCCACCCGCGTCCGTGAGCGCGTACGTCTTGCGACCGTTCGACTCCTCTGCGGAGATGAGGCCTTCATCGGCGAGCATCTGCAACGTCGGGTACACCGATCCAGCGCTCGGCTTCCAGGAGCCGCCGCTGCGCTGCTCGATCTCGCGGATGATCTGGTAGCCGTGCATCGGTTCCTCGGCGAGCAGCGACAGCACTGCGGCGCGCACGTCACCGCGCGCCATGCGTGACCCAGCGCGCTTCTCGAACCCGGTGCGGAGCTGATCCATCGCCTCCCACAGCGACTCCCCCGGTGATCCAGAGCCGAATCCGAATGAGTTGAATGACTGATGCATGGCGTCCTCCGTGTCTGTCGTGCGACGTTCGTGAGCGATAGTCAACAACATACGCCGACATGCTGAACGATACATGTCAAGCTGCACACCGCGGGCTACGCCGCATCGCGCTTGGGCGACTTCCGTTGCGACGTGCGCTTCTTCGGGGCGCTCTTTCTCTCGGTCCGCTTCTTCGCCGTGGTCTGCTTTCCAGTCGTGGCCTTGCTCTCGCTCCGCTTCGGCGTCGCCTTCCTCGTCGTCTTCTTCGCCCCACCGCCGGCTTTCGCACCGGCACCGGCCGCCCCACCACTCGATTTCGCGCCGGCCGCCCCGCCGCGTCCGCGCTTCTTCGACGCCCGTGAGCGCTGCACGCTCTCCTTCAGCGCGGCCATGAGGTCGATGACCTCCGCGTCGCTCCCCTCGTCGTCCTCAGAAGCGCCGAACGTGGCATCGGTATCCAGCGCGTCTCCCTCGGCCAGCTTCGCCTGGACGAGTTTTCGCAGCTCTTCCTGATACTCATCGTGAAAGTCGGTGGCGTCGAAGTCTCCTGAGAAGCTCTTCACGAGCGCTGCAGACAGCTGCAGCTCTTTCGCCGTGATGCGGACCCGCTCGTCGAGCTCGGGGAACTCGGCTTCTCGAACCTCATCGGGCCAGAGCAGATTCTGCACGACGAGCACATCGTCGCGGACTCGGAGAGCGGCGATGCGGGTCTTCTGACGCAGCGCGAACTGCACGATCGCAGTGCGATCGGTCTGCTCGAGCGTGCGCCGCAGGAGCACGTAGGCCTTCGACGACTTTCCGGCGGGTCTCAGAAAGTAGCTCTTCTCGAACATGATGGGGTCGAGCTGGTCGGTGGGTACGAACTCGACGACCGAGATCTCGCGGTTGCGCTCCTGCGGGATCGCGTCGAGCTCGTCCTTCGTCAGGACCACCGTCTCATCGTCCTCGACGTAGGCGCGATTGATATCGGCGTACTCGACGGTCTCGCCGCATACCTCGCAGCGCCGTTGATAGCGGATGCGCCCGCCGTCACGCGCGTGCACCTGGTGCAGTTCCACGTCGTGATCCTCGGTCGCACTGAACAGTTTCACCGGAACATTGACGAGCCCGAAGGTGATCGCCCCGGTCCATATGGCTCTCATACGTACAGTAGAGCCGAATCGAGTGTCAACGGGCTACGCCTTGTGCCTCGGCGGAGGAATGCTGTAGCCATGGCCGCTGCACAGCACACCGTGCGCATCGACGGGCGCTCGATTCGGTTGTCGAACCTCGACAAGGTGCTGTATCCGGCGAGCGGCACGACGAAGGGCGAAGTGCTCGGGTACGTCAGCGCGATCGCGGAGACGATGATCCCTCACTGCCGCGACCGCGCGGCGACGCGCAAGCGATGGCCGGACGGCGTGGGCGAGAACGGCGACGCCGGCAGCTTCTTCCAGAAAGACATCGGCGAAGACGCTCCCTCCTGGGTGGCGACTGGCAGCATCGATCATCGGGACCACCGCAACGCGTATCCGCTCGTGAACGACGAATCGACGCTCGTCTGGCTGACCCAGCTCGCAGCACTTGAGATCCATGTGCCCCAGTGGAGATTCACCTCGACTTCCTCCGCTCCGCGCGGCGAAGGGCCGAGCACCCGGAGCGACCCCGACCGCATGGTGCTCGATCTCGATCCCGGCCCGGGAGTCGATCTGCGGCAGTGCGCACGGGTGGCTGTTCTCGCCCGCGACATCCTCGCCGGGATGGGGCTCGATGCGGTGCCCGTCACCAGCGGCAGCAAAGGAATACACGTGTACGCGCCGCTGGATGGCACGCAGACCTCGGAGGATGTCTCCGCCGTGGCGCGCGAGCTCGCGCGCGCGCTCGAGAAGGATCATCCCGATGAGATCATCAGCAGCATGAAGCGGGACCTGCGCCGCGGCAAGGTCTTCGTCGATTGGAGTCAGAACAACGCCAATAAGACCACGATCGCACCGTATTCGCTCCGCGGGCGCGCCCGGCCCATGGTCGCCGCGCCGCGCACGTGGCGCGAGCTCGCGTCGCCGCACCTGCGCCACCTCGACTTCCGGGAGGTGCTCGATCGCGTCGAACGGCGGGGCGACCCGCTGGCGGACCTCACCCGGTCGAGTTCCTCGGTGCGCACATCCGAGCGTCTCGAGCTGTACCGTTCGAAACGAGACGCGAAGCGCACACCTGAACCCGTACCGGAAGCGGTGCGCCGAGGCGAGCGGCAGGAGCGCGCAGCACGCGGCGACACCGGGGACGACGCCGGTGCATCGGTCTTCGTCATCCAGCGTCACGAGGCCAGGCGCCTGCACTTCGACTTCCGCCTCGAGCACGACGGCGTGCTGGTGAGCTGGGCGCTCCCGAAGGGAGTGCCGACCGACCCGAAGCAGAACCACCTCGCGGTGCCGACCGAGGATCATCCGATGGAGTACCGGCACTTCGAAGGCACGATCCCGAAAGGCGAGTACGGGGCGGGCACCGTTCGAATCTGGGACTCCGGAACCTTCGTCCTCGAGAAGTGGCGAGACGACGAAGTGATCGCGACCCTCACTGGCACTGCGGCGACGGGCATCGGCGGTACGCGCACCTACGTGCTGTTCCGCACGCAACTCGATCCCCCGCAGTGGATGATCCATCGGAAGGCAGACACCGGATCGGCGAAACCCCGTCCGACGCAGCGTCGCGCCCCCGTCAGCGCCCCGCTGCCCACCGCGGTGCATCCCATGCTCGCCACGCGATCCTCTGCCGCCGAACTCGACCGCCTCGACGCCGACGACTGGTCGTTCGAGATGAAGTGGGACGGGATGCGGGCCATCGTCACGATCGATGGCGGTGACGTGACCATCACCAGCCGTTCCGGACGGGCCGTCACCGAGAGCTTTCCGGAGCTCCTCGCGGTCGCCGACACCGTCGGGGCCGACTCAGCCGTCATCGACGGAGAAATCGTGGCTCTGGGCACCAGCGGGGCGCCGAGTTTCTCGAAACTGCAGGAGCGCATGGGCCTGACGGGCGCTCGCGAGATCGCAAGGGCGCGGCGCTCGGCGCCGACGCGGTATCTCGCCTTCGACGTGCTCGCGATCAACGGCACCGACTGCCGCGCGCTCCCCTACGAGGCGCGTCGTGAACTGCTCATCGACGCGCTCGGCCCCGAACCCGATGCCGCGGAGGACCAGGCTGACGCCGTCGTCGTGTCGGTACCGCCGGCGTTCGACGGGGACGCAGGCGCTGCGCTTCGCGCGAGCGAGCAGTTCGGCCTCGAGGGTGTCATCGCGAAACGACGTTCGAGCCCGTACCGGACCGCGACGAGATCGCAGGACTGGCTCAAGGTGCCGCTCTTCGAGACCGCCGAGGTCGTCGTCATCGGGTGGCGGGAGAGCGAAGCCGACCCGACGGGCTTCGCGTCGCTCCTCATCGCCGTTCCGGAAGCGGGGGGTCTGCAGTACGCCGGCCGCGTCGCGAGTGGATTCACCGCCGCCGAGCGTCGCCGCGCGCGACGGCGGCTCGAGACGAGCGAACGACGGGACCCCGCGATCGACGTGCCGGGCGACGCTCGCCGCGAAGCGCACTGGGTCGCACCGGAGTCCGTCGGAGAGGTGACCTACAGGGAGCGCACGCCCGAGGGACGTCTCCGTCACGCGGTCTGGCGAGGATGGCGGCACGACCGCGACGCATCGGAGTTCGTCGCCGACCCGTAGACTCGTACGTTATGGCAATGGGATCGACGATGCACACGTTCGAGGTGGACCTGGCCGACGTGGATCGGAGCGTCTACGAGCAGTTCACACTCCGCGTCGCGCGGCATCCCTCTGAGACCGAGTCATTCATGATGACGCGCATCCTGGCGTACTGCATGGAGTACACCGAAGGGATCGTATTCGGCGGTGGCGTGTCGACCACCGACGAACCGGCGGTGCTCGTGCGGGATCTCACGGGTGCGCTTTCCACTTGGATCGAGGTCGGAGCGCCCGACGCCGCGCGTGTGCACGGCGGGAGCAAATCGGCGGAGCGCGCGGTCGTCTACACGCATCGCGATCCCGAGAAGGTGCTTGCGAACTGGCGAGGCAAGACCATCCATCGAGGCGATGCGATCGATCTCTTCGCCGTGGACCCCGCCCTCGTCTCCGAATCGGTCTCGGCGCTCGAACGACGGAACACGCTGACGGTGTCGCGCACCGAGGGCCAGGTGTATCTCGACCTGAACGGTGTGAACATCGCAGGATCCATCGTGGCGCACCGCCTCGAATAGACGACTCCCGCGCGCTCAGATGATGATCGTCGCGGAGCCCGGGTCGACCCGTCTCGGCTTCGACGCACCCCAGATGACGGCGACGCCGACAGCGGTCAGCACGATTCCGCCGACGACCGCAGCGATCGAGAGCGCCACGCCCGGCCAGATCAGCGCGAGAACGCCGCCGACGACGAGCACGGCGCCGGGCACGATGCCGATGCTCGGGCGACTCCGCGCGAACTTCATTCCGACGGCGAGCCAGAGCGCTCCGAAGGCGATCATGCCGAACCCGGCGAAACTGACGAGCGCGCGGGCCGTGGCGCCGGTGAAGGCCATCGCGACCACGCCCGCGACGATCAGCAGAATGCCGCCGATCGTGCCGCCGCGGGCGAGCAGGACCGCACCATTGGCGATCAGAGCGGATCCGAAGAGCACGACGAGGATCCAGCTCGCCGAGAAGAAGGGCCAGACGACGAGGCCGAGCCCGATGAGCGCCACGATCGCACCGATCGCGATGACCGTTCCCTTCGGAGAGGCGCGGCGGGCGCTGCCCGGCCCGCTCGAACCTGCGCCCATCGGCACTGGCATGTGGGGCTGGGACACGGAGACCTCCGAGATCGACTGAGTGTGTGAGCGGGCGGCCACCGGAGCTCGTGCCGGAACCGCACCCATCACTCCACTGTACGTCGCCCGCCTTCGGATTCTCCAGGCATATCGTCGGTGATCGCCAGCGGCGTAGGCCGTCGCGCAGCGGGACGCGGCAACGGCAGAATGGTGATGATGATTCGTGAAGACTTCTCCCGGCCGGCCCTCGAGGTCGCCCCGCAGGTGCTCGGCGCCCGGCTGAGCGCGCACTCCGCCGACGGTTCGGTGACGATTCGAATCACCGAGGTGGAGGCGTATCACGGTTCGGGAATGCCTGGAGTGCACGATGTCGGTTCGCACGCGAGAAACGGGCGCACGGAGCGCAACGCTTCGATGTTCGGCCCACCGGCGCACGCGTATGTGTACTTCAGCTACGGCATGCACTTCGCGCTGAACCTCGTGTGCTCTCCGGAGGGCATGGCCTCCGGAGTGCTCGTGCGCGCCGGGGAAGTCGTCGCCGGCGCGCAACTCGCCGCGCAGCGACGCACAGCCCGACGACCGGGAGCGGAGATTCGACCCGTGCATCTCGCACGCGGACCGGGCAATGTCGCCCAGGCGCTCGGCATTCGCCGTGAGTCGCACGACGGCCTGCAGCTCTTCGCAGACCCGTTCAGCCTCGAACTCCCCGAGCACCCGGCACCCGAGATAGCCGCCGGACCGCGCGTCGGCGTCGCCGGCGATGCCGGCGGTCCTGACTTCCCCTGGCGATTCTGGCTTCCCGGGGACCCCACCGTCTCCGCGTTTCGACCGGGCAGAGGCGCGCCGAAACCGACGAGACCGCTCTAGCGCGTCTCGTCCGGGTCGGGCTTCACCAGTGCTGCGAGCGCTGACGCGCCGGTCTGGGGGTGGAACTTCGCGAGCCCGACGACGCCGATGATGGCCACGGCACCGGATGCGATGAACGCGACGATGGCCCAGCCTGGCGCCCCGGCCGCTTCGTCGAGCACGACGATGCCGATGAGCACTGCGACGATCGGATCGATCACCGTGAGTCCCGCGACGACGAGATCGGGCGGCCCGGATGAGTAGGCGTTCTGCACGAAGACGAGGCCCAGCAGCGCACCCGCGAGCAGGGCGGCCACGCAGGCCCAGGTGAGCCATTCGAACTCGCCCTGCTGCAGCCGTCCGATCACGGACTTCGCGAATGTCGCCACGAATCCGTAGAGCACCCCGGCTCCCACGATGTAGATGAGCGCGACGCCTCGGTGGCGGAAGATGATGGTGAGCACGGCGATGACCCCGAACACCACCCCGAATGTGATGAGGATCTCGATGAGCTTGCTGTCGGTCACGGGCTGATCCGAGGCAGTGAAGGCCGCGATGCTCACGAAGACGACGATGCCGAGCACGGCGAGGCCGATCGACGATTTCACGCGCTTCCCGAGCTTCACGCCGCTGACGCGCGAATTGAGGATCGATGTGATCACGAGCCCGACCACGCCGATGGGCTGCACGATGATCAGCGGGGAAAGCGAGAGCGATCCGATCTGGAACACGACCGCGAGGCCGAGCAGGAGGGTTCCGACGACCCAGGACGGGCGTCGGAGGAGGCTCGCGACGTGATGCAACGACAGCCCCGCGCCGGCGCTCTGCCCGGTGATCCGCTCGACCTTGTTCAGACCGCGCGACTGATACTGCGCTCCGAATGCGAGCAGTGCGGCACCGACGAGGGCGAGCGGAATGCCGATGAACTGCCTCGGGTCGAGCGAGGTCATTTCGGAGACTGCGTCGGTGAGACCGAGACCCCCCATGTGCCGGGCGATGTCAATCAGGCTCGAATGCACAGGTCCACCCTAGCGCTTGCGCGTCGGTTATCCGTCGTCGCCGCGCATCAGTTCGACGAGACGCGCCGCAGCGCGCGGCACTTCGTCGTTGACGATCACCTCGTCGAACTCGTCGGCCGCGGCGAGCTCCACCTTCGCGGTTTCGAGGCGCCGCTCTCGCTCCGCCTCGTCTTCGGTGCCGCGCCCCACCAGACGCTCGACGAGCTCGTCCCAGCTGGGAGGAGCGAGAAACACGAGTCGAGCTTCGGGCATGCTCGCGCGCACCTGTCGCGCCCCCTGCAGATCGATCTCGAGCAGCATGAGCGCTCCGCGCTCGGCGGCTTCGAGCACCGGTCGCCGCGGGGTGCCGTACCGCGACTGATTGTGCACCGTCGCCCACTCGAGCAGTTCGTCTGCGGCGAGCATCCGATCGAAGCCTTCGTCATCGACGAAGAAGTAGTGCCTGCCGTGCTCCTCGCCCGGGCGGGGAGCACGCGTCGTCGCGGAGACGGAGAGCTGCACCTCTGGGTAGTGCTCGCGAATGTAGGTGGCGACGGTCCCCTTGCCGACCGCCGTCGGCCCCGCGAGCACGGTCAGCGGTGGCCTGGGCCCGATGCGGCCGCTGCCCGTGCGTTCCCGCACGAACGACTCGAGACGGTCGCGCTGCAGTTTGCCGAGGCCTCCGAGCCGCTTGCGTTCGGAGATGCCCAGTTCTTCCCGCACCCGTTCGGCTTTGACCGAGCCGATGGCCGGGAACGACAGCAGGAAATCGGTGATGCGCAGCGACGCAGCCGGTGTGTCGGGGAGGCGGGATTGCTCGAGCACGCGGAACGGCGAGACCTCGCCCGAACGCAGTCGCCGTTTCAAGTCGGCACGCGCCTGTCGTGCTGCGATCGCAGCACGGTTCGCCGCCACACGATCCACCTCTGGCATCGTCCGAGCAGTCGTCACCGTGTCACTCCCTCGTCGTCTCCATGTGCGTCCAGTGCGCAATGCGTCATAGCCTAGGCCGGTTCGCCGCTCAATGCGAAGCGAACCGCTGCTGCACGCTCGCGAATCCGCTCGCTCAGCCCGTTCGGCCCCCCGTTCAGTATGCTGCGCGACTCGTTTGCGAGGAGCGCGTGCCCGATGCCCCCGAAGATGGCGCCGGCTTCTTCGATACGTGCCCCCTGATGCCCGAATCCGGGTGCGAGGACGGGGAGCGCCGGTCCCGTTGGGCGCTCAGCCGTATCGATTCCGAACGCTGCGAGATCGAGCGTCGCGCCGAGCACGACGCCGACACTGCCCACTCCCCCTTCGCCGCAGTGCGCTGCGTTCCAAGCCGTCGCGTCTTCCACCATGGCCGCAGCGACGCTGCGACCATCGGCGCGTCGGGCCTGCTGCACCTCAGCCGCCTCCGCGTTCGAGGTGGCTGCGAGCACGAACAGGCCCTTCCCGTCGCGCTCCACGCGTTCGAGCGCCGACGTGAGCGTCCCGAACCCCTGATACGCGACCACCGTCATGGCGTCCGCCTCGAGCGGCGACCCCGGTGCCAGCCAGGCGTCGCCGTACGCCGCGAAGCTCGAGCCGATGTCGCCGCGCTTCACGTCGGCCACCACGAGCAGGCCGGCGGCTCGCGCGTCCTCGAATACGCGCTCGAGTGCCGCGAACCCCGCGGAGCCGAAGCGCTCGAAGAACGCGATCTGCGGCTTCACGCAGGCGGCGACGCCGGCGGCTGCCGCAACGACGTCGCGCCCCATGCGCTCGGCGCCTGCGGCGTCGTCACCGACTCCCCAGTCAGCGAGCAGCGGGCCGTGCGGGTCGATGCCGGCGCACAGGTGCCGGCCCGCGGCGAACTCCGCCGCGAGCCGGTCCCCGAACGAACGGTGCGTCATCGAGCGGCCAGAGCGGCGTCGCGGTCGATCTGGTACTCCTGCAGCGACTTCACATCGAACCCGCTCCGCTGCGCGGAGATCGCCCCGACCGCAGCTGAGAGCTCCGAGACGGTGGTGAAGATCGGCTTGTCCGCCGCCACCGCCGCCGCACGGATCTCATACCCGTCGGCCCGGGCTGAGCTGCCCGACGGCGTATTGATGATCATGTCGATCTCGCCGCGGTTGATGAGATCGACGATCGTGTCGCCCTCGGCGACCGCGCTGTGCTTGCGCACGACCTCAGAGGCGATGCCGTTGCGGCCGAGCACCACCTGGGTGCCCTGCGTGGCCAGGATGCGGTAGCCGAGCTCCTGCAGTCGGAGCGCTGGCAGCACGATCGAGCGCTTGTCACGATCGGCGACCGAGAGGAACACCGTCCCGCTCTCGGGCAGCGCACTGCCCGCAGCGGCCTGGCTCTTCGCGAACGCGGTCGGGAAGTCGCGGTCCATGCCCATGACCTCTCCCGTCGAGCGCATCTCGGGTCCGAGCAGCGAATCGACCACCAGTCCCTCGTGCGTGCGGAAGCGCTTGAACGGCAGCACCGCCTCCTTGACCGCGATGGGCGCGTCGATGGGCGCGCGCGAACCGTCGCGCTCCGGCAGCAGGCCCGATTCGATCAGTTCGGCGATCGTCTCGCCGGCCATGACCCGCGAAGCGGCCTTCGCCAGCGGAATGCCGAGCGCCTTCGAGACGAAGGGCACGGTGCGCGATGCGCGCGGGTTCGCCTCGAGCACATACAGCACGCCCTGGCCGATGGCGAACTGCACGTTGAGCAGCCCGCGCACGCCGATCCCCTCGGCGATGCCGAGCGTCGCCTCGCGCACGCGCGCGATCTGGTCGTGGCCGAGCGTCACGGGAGGCAGCGTGCAGCTGGAGTCTCCCGAGTGCACGCCGGCCTCCTCGATGTGCTCCATCACACCGCCGACGTACAGTTGCTCGCCGTCGAAGAGCGCGTCGACATCGATCTCGATCGCGTCGTCCAAAAACCGATCCACGAGCAGCGGGTGGCCCGGTCCCACGAGCGCGTGGCCCTCGATGCGGCCGAAGTACCCGCGAAGCGATTCGGTGTCGTACACGATCTCCATGCCGCGGCCGCCGAGCACGAACGACGGGCGCACGAGCACGGGGTACCCGATCTCCTCGGCGATGCGGATCGCCCCCTCCTCGTCGATCGCGGTGCCGTTGCGCGGCGCGAGCAGACCGGCGCGGTCGAGGATGCGGGAGAACGCGCCGCGCTCCTCCGCGAGATCGATCGCTTCGGGGGTCGTGCCGAGGATCGGGATCCCCGCGTCCTTGAGCGGCTGCGCGAGACCCAGCGCCGTCTGGCCCCCGAGCTGCACGACGACGCCGAGCAGCTCTCCGGACGCCTGCTCGGCGTGGATGACCTCGAGCACGTCCTCGAGCGTCAGCGGCTCGAAGTAGAGGCGATCCGAGGTGTCGTAGTCGGTCGACACGGTCTCGGGATTGCAGTTGATCATGATCGTCTCGTACCCGGCTTCGGAGAGCGCGAACGAGGCGTGCACGCAGGAGTAGTCGAACTCGACCCCCTGCCCGATGCGGTTGGGCCCAGAGCCGAGAATGACGATCTTCTTGCGATCGCTCGCCGCGACCTCGGTCTCGAAGTCGTAGGACGAGTAGTGATACGGCGTCAGCGCGGGGAACTCGCCCGCGCAGGTATCGACGGTCTTGAACACGGGGCGCAGTCCGAGTCCATGGCGCAGGCCTCGGATTTCCGACTCGGAGACACCGCGAAGCGACGCGATCTGCACATCGGAGAAGCCGTGATCCTTCGCCTCTCGCAGCACGTCGAGTGTGAGCTGCGGTGAGCGCTGCACCATCTCGGCGACCTCGTTGATCAGCTGGATCTGGTCGAGGAACCAGGGATCGATCGAGGTCGACTCGAAGACCTGCTCGATGGTCGCGCCGAGCCGCAGCGCCTGCTGCACGTCGACGATGCGGCCGTCGGTCGGGCGCTTGATCGTCTCGAGAATGTCATCGACGGGGCGCGACTCATCCCCCCAGTGGAACGAGGAACCGCGCTTCTCCAGCGAGCGCAGCGACTTCTGCAGCGCCGTGGTGAAGTTGCGGCCGATCGCCATGGACTCGCCCACCGACTTCATGGTCGTCGTGAGAGTGTCGTCGGCGGCCGGGAACTTCTCGAATGCGAAGCGCGGCGTCTTCACCACGACGTAGTCGATCGACGGCTCGAAACTCGCCGGCGTCTTCTGCGTGATGTCGTTCGGGATCTCGTCGAGACGGTACCCGAGGGCGAGCTTCGCGGCGATCTTCGCGATCGGGAATCCCGTGGCCTTCGACGCGAGCGCCGAGGAGCGGGAGACGCGCGGGTTCATCTCGATGACGATGATGCGGCCCGTCGCGGGGTCGACGGCGTACTGGATGTTGCAGCCGCCGGTGTCGACGCCGACACGACGGATGATGTCGATGCCGATGTCCCGCAGCTTCTGGTACTCCCGGTCGGTCAGCGTGAGCGCGGGTGCGACGGTGATCGAGTCGCCCGTGTGCACGCCCACGGCATCGACGTTCTCGATGGAGCACACGACGACCGTGTTGTCGGCCGTATCGCGCATGAGCTCGAGCTCGTACTCCTTCCAGCCGAGGATCGACTCTTCGAGCAGCACCTCGCTGGTGGGGCTGTAGTGCAGGCCGTCGCCCGCGATGCGGATGAGGTCCTCTTCGGTGTAGGCGAACCCTGAGCCGAGGCCGCCCATCGTGTACGACGGGCGCACGACCAGCGGGTACCCGAGATCCTTCGCGAACTCCTTCGCTTCTTCGAGCGTGTGCGCGATGTGGGAGCGCGCAACCTCTGCCCCAGACTCGATGACGAGGTCCTTGAAGATCTGCCGATCCTCACCGCGCTGGATCGCCTCGACCTTCGCCCCGATGAGTTCGACGCCGTGCTTCTCGAGGATCCCGAGATCGTGCAACTGTATCGCGGCGTTGAGCGCGGTCTGGCCGCCGAGCGTCGGCAGGATCGCGTCGGGGCGCTCCTTGATGATGATCGATTCGATCACCTCAGGAGTGATGGGCTCCACGTAGGTGGCATCGGCGAAGTCGGGGTCCGTCATGATCGTCGCCGGGTTCGAGTTCACGAGGATGACGCGCACGCCCTCCTCGCGGAGCACGCGGCAGGCCTGGGTGCCGGAGTAGTCGAACTCGACCGCCTGACCGATGACGATCGGGCCTGAGCCGATGACGAGTACTGAGTTGATGTCTGAACGCTTGGGCATCGGGTCAGGCCTCCTGGGCGTGTGCGCCGGTCGAACGGGTGGAGCGGCTCGAGACCAGCTCGCGGAAACGGTTGAAGAGGTAGAAGGCGTCGTGCGGGCCCGCGGCCGCCTCCGGGTGGTACTGCACCGAGAACGCCGGGATGTCGAGGCATTCGAGCCCCTCGACGACCTGATCGTTCAGGCTGAAGTGGCTCACCTGCACGCGGCCGAAGCCCTCAGGCGCGTCGATCTCGCCCTCGATGGGGGCGTCGACGGCGAAGCCGTGGTTCTGAGCGGTGATCTCGACGCGACCGGTGCGCTTGTCGAGGACGGGCTGGTTGATGCCGCGATGACCGAAGGGCAGCTTGTAGGTGCCGAACCCCAGCGCACGGCCCAGCAGCTGGTTGCCGAAGCAGATGCCGAAGTAGGGCACTCCGTCGCGCAGCAGCTCGCGGAGCACGTCCACCTGCAGATCGCTCGCGGCGGGGTCGCCCGGTCCGTTCGAGTAGAAGAGCGCGTCGGGAGCGATCGCGCGGATCTCCTCGAGCGACGTCGATGCCGGCAGCACCGTCACGTCGAAGCCGTGCTCGGAGAGGTAGTGCACGGTCGCGCGCTTGATGCCGAGATCGAGCACCGCGATCGATCCGACGCGATCCACCCCTGCTGCGGCCGGTACGTCGTAGCGCTGGGGCGTCGTGACGAGCTCCGACAGGTTCTTGCCGGCCATCGGTTCCTGAGCGCGCACCAGCGCGAGCTGCTCATCATCGGAGAGATCGAAGTCGGCGCCGGAGAACACCCCGGCGCGCATCGCGCCCGCGGATCGGATGTGACGGGTGATCGCGCGCGTGTCCACGCCCGAGATACCGACGACTCCGTCCTCGACGAGGTCCTCGTCGAGTGAGCGCTCGGCTCGGAAGTTCGACACGCGGCGCGCGGGATCGCGCACGATGAATCCGGCGACCCAGATCTTGCGCGACTCCATGTCGTCGTCGTTCGCACCGGTGTTGCCGATGTGCGGGGCCGTCATGAGCACGATCTGCCCCGCGTAGGAGGGGTCGGTCAGCGTCTCCTGATACCCGGTCATTCCGGTCGAGAAGACGACCTCGCCGAGCGTGCGTCCGGTCGCCCCGTATGCGCGCCCCACGTATCGTCGCCCGTCTTCGAGCACCAGCACTGCCTTGCCCGTCGGCACTGCAGCAGCCGGGGGCGCGGTGACGCCCTGGGGCGCCACGGCGTCGTTCGCCGTCGCTTCGGTCGTGTTCGTAGTCACGCATCCTCCTGGGTGGTGTGGGAAGTGGAATGGGTGTGCGGGCCGGTGGCGAGCGGAGTCTCACCGGCGGGGATGATCTGGGCGACGGCATCGGCGAACCTCAACTGGTCGGCGGCCTGCGAGAACCTGAAGCTCGACTCGACCTCCGACCCGTCGGCCGCGCGCCACTGGAGGAGCGAGAGGCCGTCGCGCTCGACGGCCTTCCCGACTCGTCGACTTGCGACGCCGCTGCCGAGCACTCGCTCGGCCGGCAGGTGCACCTCCGGCTCTCCGGTGACGGCGATGGTGGCGCCGTCGGTGCGCAGTGTGAGGTCGGCGAAACCCTTGAACTGCAAGCCCGGGATCGACAGACGATCGAGCGGTGCGCCGACCGGCGTCGTCGAGACGTAGCTGACTCCCGGGAAGGTGCCGAGCACCATTCCCACGAGAGCATCGCCGTGCTCGGCGAAGGCGCGGTGCCGACGTGCTCGACCGCGCCAGCCGAGCCACATCGCCAGCAGTACGAGCGCGGCGATGGCGATCATCAGGAAGGCGAAGCCGGTGCGGCTCACTTCGCGCCTCCGAGCTGGCGTGCGGCAGCAGCGACGGTCTCCGGCGCCACTACCCGACCGTCGTCCACCGTGAGGTACCCGCGTCGCAGAGTGTATGCCACCCGCCCGGGCAGTTCCATGCCGAGGAACGGCGAGTTCACGCTCTGGCCGCGCAGATGGTCGGTCGAGAACGTGCTCGTGCCGGACGGGTCGACGAGCACGAGATCGGCTGGCTGCCCGACCTCGATCGCCGTCGGGTGCCCCTGGAGGCGTCCGATCTCCGCCGGACGCTGCGAGAGCAGCGCTTCGAGCTCGGCCCAGCTCGCGTGGGCCTCCTGCACGAGTGTGAGCAGCGCGATCGGCAGCGCCGATTCGAGGCCCACCATGCCGAAGGCCGCGGCATCCCATTCGCAGTCCTTCGCCTCGACGGGGTGCGGGGCGTGATCGGTCGCGATGATGTCGATGATGCCGTCGGCGACCGCAGCGCGGAGGGCCAGCACATCCTCCTCCCGACGGAGGGGAGGGTTCACCTTGTAGCGCGCGTCGTAGCTGCGAGCGAGTTCCTCGGTGAGGATCAGGTGGTGCGGCGTGACCTCGGCGGTGACCTGCACTCCGCGGGCCTTGGCCCAGCGGATCACCTCCACCGACCCGGCGGTCGAGAGATGGCAGATGTGGAGCCGTGCGCCGATGTGCTCGGCGAGGAGCACGTCTCGCGCGATGATCGACTCTTCGGCGACCGCCGGCCACCCCTTGAGGCCGAGTTCGCTCGAGAGTGCCCCTTCGTTCATCTGGGCGCCCTCGGTGAGACGCGGATCCTGCGCGTGCTGGGCGATGACGCCGTCGAAGGTCTTCACGTACTCGAGCGCCCGTCGCATGAGCAGCGGATCGTGCACGCACTTGCCGTCGTCGGAGAAGACCCGCACCGCGGCACGCGAATCGGCCATCGCGCCGATCTCGCTGAGACGCTCGCCCGACAGATCTTCCGTCACGGCGCCGATCGGGCGCACCGTCGCGTATCCCGCCGCGTCTCCGAGCGCCTGCACCTGCTCGACCACGCCCGCCGTGTCCTGCACCGGCAGCGTGTTCGCCATTGCGAAGACGCTCGTGAATCCGCCTGCCGCGGCGGCGCGCGTGCCCGTGAGCACCGTCTCCGACTGCTCGAAACCCGGCTCACGAAGATGCGTGTGCAGGTCGACCAGGCCCGTCAGCGCGACGAATCCGTCGGCTTCGATGACGCGCTCCGCGTCTCGCGGCGCGAGCCCGCCGGCCGCCTGCGTCGCGCGCTCGACGATCACGCCGTCCGCGATGCGCAGATCGACAGCGGCGGCGTCGCTCACCTGCTGCCCGCGCTCGGTCAGCGCCGCGGCGAGGCGCGCCCCGCGGATGAGAATCCCGTTCGCCGGGTTCGTGTGCGTCATGCTTGCTCCGTTCGCTCGCCGGAAAGTAGAAGATACAGTGCCGCCATCCGCACGGAGACGCCGTTCGCCACCTGCTCGAGCACCGTCGAACGGTGCGAGTCGGCGGCGCCGGAGGAGATCTCGAGGCCTCGGTTCATGGGGCCCGGATGCATCACGATCGCGCGATCCTGCAGACCGGAGAGCCGGGTGTCGTCGAGTCCCCACACGCGGGCGTACTCGCGCTCATTCGGGAAGAACGCCGCGTGCATGCGCTCGCTCTGGATGCGGAGCATCATCACGACGTCCGGCTGCTCCTCGCGCAGCGCCGTATCGAAGGAGTGATGGACGGTGACCGGCCACGTGCGGGCGCCGTACGGCAGAAGCGTCTCGGGAGCGACGAAGCTCACGTGCGCGCCGAGGGCGTTGAGCAGCCAGAGATTCGATCGCGCCACTCGGGAATGGGCGATGTCTCCCACGATCACCACGGAGACGCCGTCGAGGTCGCGGCCGCGGCTCGCCTCACCGCTCTGCGACGCACCGAAGAGGCGGCGCCGCATCGTGAACGCGTCGAGCAGTGCCTGCGTCGGGTGCTCGTGCGTGCCATCGCCCGCATTCAGCACGCCGGCATCGATCCAGTTGCTCGCGGCGAGCTTGGCGGGTGCGCCGGAAGCGGGGTGGCGGATGACGACGCCATCAGCGCCGATCGCCTGCAGCGTCTGCGCCGTGTCTTTCAGCGACTCCCCCTTCGAGACGGAAGAACCCTTCGCGCTGAAGTTGATGACGTCGGCGCTGAGCCGCTTCGCCGCCGCCTCGAACGATATGCGGGTGCGCGTCGAATCCTCGAAGAAGAGGTTCACCACGGTCTTGCCCCGCAGCGTCGGCAGCTTCTTGATCTCGCGCTGCTGCGTCGCCGCCATCTCCTCAGCGGTGTCGAGGATCAGGATCGCTTCATCCCGCGAGAGGCTGCGCGTATCGAGCAGGTGCCTCATGCGATCGGCTCCGTGCTCGCTCCGGGCTCGGCGCTGGCATGGGCGTCGCCGCTCGCGTGGACGTCGACTCGGTCCTCCGAGGTGATCGTGACCTCGTCGCTCCCGTCGTGCTCTTCGAGACGCACCGCGATGCGCTCGTGCTTCGCGCTCGGCAGATTCTTGCCGATGTAATCGGCGCGGATCGGAAGCTCGCGGTGGCCGCGATCGATGAGCGCCGCGAGGCGCACGGCCTGCGGGCGGCCGTGGTCGTTCAGCGCGTCGAGCGCGGCGCGCACGGTGCGACCGGAGTAGAGCACGTCGTCGACGAGCACCACCGTCGCTCCGTCGATGCCCGCCGCCGGCATCTCCGTCGGGCGCGGGGCCCGCGTGGGATGCTGGGCGAGGTCGTCGCGGTACATCGTGACGTCGAGGCTGCCGACGGGAACGTCATGGCCCTCGATGCGCGAGATGATGTCGCCGATGCGCCTGGCGAGCAGGCTTCCGCGAGTCGGAATGCCGACGAGAACGAGCCCGTCGACGCCCTTGTTCGCTTCGATGATTTCGTGCGAGATTCGAGTCAGCGCGCGCGAGATCTCAGCACGTTCGAGTACTGTTCGCGTTCCCATAACCGAGCCCCCCTTCCCCGCCTCACGGGACGGAACTTAAAGAAAAGCTTGCAACCGCTCCAGTCTATCGCATGCGAGGCGGTGCTTCGTCTCTGCTGCATCAGTCGACCCTCGGCGTTGTGTGCAGCGCACCCGCCATCAGCGTTCCGCAAGGACGGGTGGGTGGTCACCTGCTTGCCGCACGCGGATAGCAGCGCGAACCGTTCCCGCGGTTCGTCGCCCCCACATGCCTGAATGCCCCGGACGCGAGAGCTTATCCCCACAGTTCGGGGCCCACCGTCGCTCGGCGCGCGCGAACGCACAAACTGTGCAGATGCCTCGTTCAGACACTCCGCGACTTCCTGCGAGCGGCGTAACACGCTCGTCGCTGCTGCTCAACGCCGGCTGGTCGCGGCATCAGCTGGACCGAGCCGTCGGTGCAGGGCTGCTCACTCGGCCGAAGAAGGGTTGGATTGCGCGCCGAGATGCCGATCCGGCACTCGTCTACGCCGCGACTCATGGCGTCATCATCAGTTGCGTATCCCAGGCGAAACGGCGAGGCCTGTGGGTGCCTCACCACGATCGGTCGCATGCGGCCGTGCGCGTACCCGGGAGAACCGATGCCGGGAGCACTGTCCTCCATTGGCGCGCGCCCCTGCTGCAACGCGAACCGCACTCGCTCGAAGATCCCATCGAGAACGCGCTCGACCTCGTGGCGCATTGCCTGCCGTTCGAAGACGCGGTGGCTGTCTGGGACTCGGCCGCCAACCGCGGGATCATCACGAGGCAGCGAATGGCGCGTCTCCCCCTGCGGGGGTCGGCGCGCGCGGTGCTCGCCGCCCTCGACCCGTTCGCTGATTCAGGGCTCGAAACCTATGTGCGGCCGCGCACCAAGTGGCTTCGCGTCCGGTGCGTCTCGCAAGCCTGGATCGCGGGACATCGCGTCGATTTCCTGTTCGGGGATCGCCTCGTACTCCAGATCGACGGCGGCACTCACGTCGGACCGCAGCGGACCCGCGACAACGAGCACGACGCCCAGCTCCGATTGCTCGGATACACGGTCATCCGAGTGGGGTACTTCCAGGTGATCGATGACTGGCCCGCAGTCCAGCACCTGCTCGTGGAAGCGATTGCGCAGGGCCTTCACCGCGCCGCGGCGCACTGACGGCGGGCGCGCGACCCTCCGGACGCGAGGAATCCGCGTTCTGCAAGCTCGCTGCGTTGAACGATAGCTTGCGGAACGCGGATATCTTGCGCAGCGCGGCGTCAGGTGTCAGGCGTCGGCGTGATCCGCGATCTTGCCGAGCACGCCGTTGACGAAGCGACCCGAATCGTCGGTCGAGTACTCCTTGGCGAGTTCCACCGCCTCGTCGATGGCGACCGCCGCCGGCACCTCCTCGTTGAAGAGGATCTCCCAGGATGCGAGCCGCAGCAGCGCACGGTCGACGTGCGGCATGCGCTCGAGCGTCCACCCCTGGGCGTAACTCATGATGAGCTCATCGATGCGATCACGATGATCGGTGACCCCGTCGACGATCTCACGCGCGTAGAGCCAGGATGCGGCGCGATCGGGTTCGCTCGACGCGCGCTGCGCCTCGGCGTTCACGATCACCGCGATCGACTCGTCACGCAGGTCGGCCTGGTACAACATGTCGAGGGCGCGCTTGCGCGCCTTGGTACGTGCAGACACCGAGGACTAGTCGTTGACACGGCCGAGGTAGTCACCCGTGCGGGTGTCGACCTTGACCTTCGTGCCGGTCTCGAGGAACAGCGGGACCTGGATCTCTGCACCGGTCTCGACAGTGGCGGGCTTCGTTCCGCCGGTCGAGCGATCGCCCTGCAGACCCGGCTCGGTGTACGTCACTTCGAGCACCACCGACGACGGGAGCTCGAGGTACAGCGGGTCGCCCTCGTGCAGCGCGATCTGGACCTGGAGGTTCTCGAGCATGAACTTCGCGGCGTCGCCGACGACGGCACCGGAAACGGTGAGCTGATCGTAGTCGGACTGGTCCATGAAGACGTAGTCTGCGCCATCCTGGTACAGGTACTGGTAATCACGACGGTCGACGTTCGCGGTCTCGATCTTCGCGCCAGCGTTGTAAGTCTTGTCGATGATCTTGCCCGAGACGACGTTCTTCTGCTTCGTGCGAACGAACGCGCCGCCCTTGCCCGGCTTCACATGCTGGAACTCGACCACGCTCCAGAGCTGGCCGTTCTCTTTGATGACGGTGCCGTTCTTGATGTCGTTCGTACTGGCCATGCAGTGATTCTCCGGATTCTATAAAGTTCGAGCGCCTGAATACGCGCCGAACCAGCATACATGCCGCGCTTTTTGCATGCTTTGCACAATGGCGAGGTTTCAAGCTTGACGATCCCTCTAAGCTCTCCCCCATGCACATGTTCTTCCGCACGCTCTGGCACCAGTGGTTCGTGGGTCGGCGCGGCCCGAAGCTCGGCTTCGAGGGCGTCTCGCGTTCGCGTTTCCGCGTCTGGCCCACCGACCTCGACATCCTCCGCCATATGAACAACGGCAAGTACCTCTCGATCATGGACGTCGCACGCTTCGATCTGATCCAGCGCAACGGGGTCTGGCAGCTGTTCGCGCGCGAACGCTGGTACCCCGTGGTCGTCGGGCAGACGATCTCGTACCGGAAGTCGCTGAACCCGTGGCAGCGGTTCTGGATCGAGTCGCGCATTCTCGGCTTCGATGACCAGGCGGTGTACATGGAGCAGCGCTTCGTCCGTCCCGACGCGCAGCGCCGGCCCGACATTCATGCTCGGGCCGTAGTGCGTGCCCGGATCCTTCGCCGATCGGGCGGCGTCGTGCCCGTCGCCGAGATCATCGAGAAGAGCGGGGCCGACCCGAGCAAGCTCATCGTCCCCGATGACGTGCTCACCTGGGGGCGATCCACGCGACTTCCGTCCACTCGCGTCGACGCCATCAGCGTCTGGGAGTAGCGGCGCTCACGCCAATGGAGTGCGCGCACCGAGATGCGGCCCCTGGTTCCCGACTTCCCGGCAGGTGATCCGGATCGCCCGTTCGCTCTCGTCGTACACGTGGCGGGCCGCGAGACGCCCGCCGGCGAGCGATCCCTCCAACCAGGTGAAGCTCGCCGCGTCGATGAGGGGAGATCCGCTCGCGACCAGCATCAGTTGGAGCATGAGCACCTCGGGCAGCGTCACATGGGGGCCGTGCGAGAACCCGAGCCCGAGCACCGGTGGCCGCGCACCCGAGGGCACCAACCGCAACGTCCAAGCCCGCCCCTGCGCACGTACCGCGGGGATGCCGGGCGGCGGGGTGTCGAGTGCGTCGAACTCCCGTTCGGCCTCTGTCGCGAGCAGCAGCGGCGAGTCCCCGGACGAGCCGATGGCGAGCGGTGCATTTCCGTCGTGCGGTGCGTCAGGGAGCGCGACGGCCGCGCGTTGGAACGCGGTCTTCCAGACGTCAGCTCCGCATCCGAATGGCGTCGGCACCGCGGTGAGCGAGGGATCGGCCGCCAGCGCGCTCCCCAGTCGTCCGATATCGGTCCCGGCATCGACGAACGCCTCGATCTCCGGCATCTCGATGTCGAGCCACCCGCAGGCGATTCGGGCTGATGCGAAATGTTGCTCAGCGCGACGCGCTCCCTCCGGCTCCGCGACGTCCGCGAATCCCGCGTGCGGCATGAGCCTCGCCGCTGCAGCGTCGAGGCTCGCATCGAGCGACGCCGCGGCGCTCGGCGCGGCGTGGCGGGTCGCGGCTGCGTCGAGTTCGCTCGCCAAGTCGGGAAACAGCGCGCGAATGAGCTCGACGCGATCGTTCGTTCCGTGCCGATCGAAAGGCTTCACGTCCATCTCCATTCACTGCGCTCCCGCATTTCTCGGCACCGATCCCCCGGTCTGACGCCCGGCGATTCAGAAGGGTGCGCGGGAGCCGCACCTTCACGCTAGCGGGTCCTGCGCTCCACTTCGTCGAGCACGAGGCTCTGCAGCACCTCGGGCAGCGTGCGCACGTCGAGCACGGTACGCCCGTTCGGGGCGTAGCGCGACTCGAGGTCGCCCGGCCCGATCCCGATGCCGTGCACCTCGACGCCCGCCGACCGCAGGCGACGCAACGCGTGCTCAGCCGCGGTCGGATCGTTCGACCCTCCGTCGCTCACGAGGATCACGATGCGTCGGCGCTCCCTGCCGTTGGCTGCGCCCCCGTCCGAGTGCTCTGATTCGCCCAGGCCGAGCTGGTCCGCGGCTGCGCGCAGGGCTGCACCGTCGTTCGTGGACCCGCGCGGAACGCGAATCGCGCCGTGCACCGCGCGGCGCACCGAATCATCGAGCCCGCTCGACAGCGGTTTGACCACATCGACGGCTGAGTCGAAGACGACGAGCGCGGTGCGAATGTCGAGGTCGAGTGCAGCTCCCCCGACGCGTTCAGCGGCCTCGATGTCACGTGCCACCCCAGCGAGGGCCTCCGTCATGATCAGCATCGTGTCGGCCGCTGCTTCTGCCGCGGCACCCTGCATCGAAGCGGAGCGGTCGAGGAGCAGCACGTAATCGGTGCTTCCCGCGCGGCGCGTGCGGCGCGCGCGCATCGCCCGGTCACGGAAGGCGCGCGGCCGTCGCTGGCCAGCGCGAGACTCGGCGACTGCTGCGGCTAGCGAGTCCGCAGCGAGGTCATCGCCCTCCGGGCGAGGCCGGGCATCCGGCACGCGACGCGAGGTCACACGCTCGGCGATCACCTGCGCCCACACGGCGCGCATCCGCTCGATCGCGTCCGCGAGTGAGGCCGCTCGCCCGCGGTAGTCGGCGAGTTCGGTCTCGGCGAACCCGCCCGCCGATCCTCCGCTCGCTCCATGCAGCGGCTCTGCAGGCTGCGCGGAATCGTTCGCGGGTGGCGGCGCCTCGGGCATCAGCCCGCGATCGTCAGTGCGCCCGCCGCCGGGCATCGGCGTCGACAGCATCCGTTCCACGAAGGCTGCCTGCTGGGACGCGAAGAGGTCGGCGCCCTCGGCTGTCTCGCGACCATCGCCGGCGCGAGCTCGCTCCTCCTCCGTCTCGCCTGTCTCGCCGTCCCCGTCAGATGCGTCGGGATCCTGGTCGGGCTCGTCACCATCCCGCTCATCTCCTTCTGCATCTGCGTCGCCATCTCCCGCGTGCTGCCCGCTCGACGACAGCGCCGTCTCGGGTGCCGGCTCGTCGTCTGCGCCGCCCGCTCCGCTGTGCGCGTCGAGTCCGCGTTCAGCGGCGTCTCGTGCCGCGAGTTGCTCGTAGGCGCCGAGCAACCAGGCGACTGCGCGCTCAAACCTGAGCACCGCGCTCCGCTTCGAGTCGGGCGCCATCACGCGCCGGAACGTCCGGAGTTGATCCAGCATCTCGTGCTCAGCCCGCCCGATCGCATCTCGGTGCGCGTCGATTGGCAGCAACTCGCTCCACGCCCGCCGTACGTCGATGTGCGTGCCCGCCAACACTGTATGAGCGTCGGCGGCGCCTGCGACTCCAGCGCGCAGGACGACGGCGATCCACTGCAGGTGGCGCGGCCACGTCGTGACGTCCGACGGCACGCTCCGACACGTCGCCGCCAGCAGTGGCGCGCGCAGGCCGGGCATTGCGGTGAGCAGTTCACTCATCGCCTGCACACGGTACACCGCATCGAACAGGGGCGTCGCGTCGGGCCGAACGCGAGTGAATGACGCGCGTCGACGAGCGCGGGCGGGTTCGACGCGATTGTTCCGAGGCCCCTCCCAGAGATGCAGAAAGGCGAGCGCCACCGCCTCGGACTCCGAATGCCCGCGCACGCCGTACCAGCCGAGACCGACCCGGAGTTCCCGGTCCGTGAGTTCCCAGACCTCATCATCCGTGACATGCACCGGGATCCCGATCACTGCGCCGACCCCTTCGAGTCGGGCGCGCAGCCCCGTGCCCATCAGGTGCTCGTTCACGGCCATGCTCACACCCTATCCGCGCCCTCAGTCGCCTTCGTGCCGCGTGATAGCGTGACGCCATGCTCTCCGTCGATTCAGACCCCGCACTCGGCGAAGCCGTCGCATTGCGAACGGAACTGCGGCGAATCCGTCGGGCCAGAGCGGCTGACGACGACGCCTCCGCATCGCATGCGGAAGACTTGGCGAGCGTCGAACAGCGCTTGACCGCCCTCGAGCAGGATCCAGCCAACCAGAGCTTGTTCGCGTCCGCGCTCGACGAACGGGCTGCCTCGCTGCGCATCGCGGCGCTGGCTCGTCGCGCAGAGGCGAAGGCGGAGCGCAGCCGCGCAGCCGCAGACGCCATCATCGCTCGCGCTGTGCGCGCCGCTCGACCCTTGACCTCGGCCGAATCGGATCGCGTGCGCGAGCTGCGCGCGCGTCGTCCCGATGCCGACTGGCAGCAGAGCATCGACAGCGTCGAGCGCAGGGATGCCGTGCTCGAGGCGCTCGGCAGCGTGCGTATCCGCGAAGCGCGCCGACAACTCCGCGAGGGTCTCCTGCAGACACAGCAGATGCGCGGCATCATCAGCGAAGCCGTGCCAGCGCTCCGGCAGGGCGAGCCGGTCTTGCTCGTCGGCGAGACCGGCGGAGCGAAGACGGCGCTCGCGGAGCACCTGTCCCGGGTCGGCCTCGGTCGCGAGCCGGAGCTCATCTCGGGATACGGCGACATCACGAGTGCGCAAGTGATCGGCACGCATGAGCTCCGCACCGAAGCCGGCGCGACCGTCAGCGTCTTCACGCCTGGCCCGTTGCTTCGCGCCATGCGAGAGGGCCGGCCGGTGATCCTCGATGAGGTGAACGCGATGCCGCCCGAGTTCCTCAAGCGCTTGAATCGCATTCTGCAGTTGCGCCCGGGAGACGTGCTGCACGTGCAGGAAGACGCGGGGCGTCCGGTGACCATCGCATCCGGTTTCGCCGTGCTCGCCACGGCGAACGAGCAGACGCCGCACCGCTACCGTGGGCTCGATCGCCTGAGCGCGGAGCTGGTGAACCGCTTCGGGGCGAACGCCTACCGTGTGCACTACCCCGATACCGGGTGCGACTATGCCGCGTTCCCGGCGGAGAACGGCCTGCTCGCCGTCGCCGCCGTTGCCGATCATCACGGCGGGCTCCCGGACCACGTCCCGCCGGAGGAGTTGATCCGGGCCGCACGGGCGGCGTTCATCAGCCAGCAGGTCTTCGCCGGTGAGCATGGTTCCGGCTTTGGAGAGTACGTGAGCACGGAGCGTGAGATCGACGGGCGCCCGGGGCTGGAGGAATCCGTCATCGCCCCACGCACACTTGTCGCCATTCTGCGGAAGGTGGCGGGAAGCGCGGGCGAGATCACCCTCGATCGTGCGTTCACGAGATTCGTCGAGGGCGTCATGCATCGTGAGGATCGACGCGTGCTGGCGTTGATTCTGGAAGGCCAGGGCTTCCGGATCGCCTGAGCCGCGCGAGCAGGCGGTCTGCCTGCCGCAGATGAACGCGACCTCCGGATGGGAGTGCCGGGTTGCGCACCCGTTCTCTCACCCGGAGGTCGCGGCTTCCGGCTACAGCGTCGCCGGAAGCCGGGAATTAGTGTCGTCCGTCACCGCGCAGACGACGCAGACGAGACTGTGCGAGGAACAGCACCAGGCTGAGCGCGGCGAGTCCGAGCCCCATGCCAAGCACCGGCGTCATCTCCGAGCCGGTGGTCGCCAAGCCCTGCGGCTTGTCTGCGACCGCCTGCGGAGCACCGGGCCCCGTCGGCGTTCCAGGCTTCGCGGGTGCATCCTGACCGGGCTCCGTCGGCTCCTTCTTCGGGTCGGAGGGGAGCGCGACCGGAGTCGTGGTCGTCGCAGAGCACGCGTCCTCGATGATGCAGAACTCGTCGGGGATCGACGCCGCGTTGACGAGGCTCAGGTCCCCGGCACCGGTGACCTCGACCGAGTACGTGAACGATGTCGACGCTCCCACTGGCAGGGGGCCGCTCCACGTCAGCGTCGGCTCCGCGTACGAGACCTCACCGGTCTCGGCTGCGGCGTCCCCGTTGTAGGTGGCGTCGTCGAGCACGGCGCTGAGGTCGTCGTGAGCGACGGCAGGTTCAGCTTCGGTGAACGCCACTCCGCCGGTGTTCTTCACCGTCACGGTGTAGTCAACGCGATCCCCTGGCGCCGCGACGCCGGTGAACGACGACGACTTCTCGATCCCGAGGCCGGGAACGCCGTGCGTCGTGCAATCGGCGCGCTCGCCGTCGACGGGTGCGCACGTCGATCCTTCATCGCCCGGGTCGCCCAGGAAGTTCGCCAGAGCCATGTCTCCCAGCTCGGCTCCGGGCTTCGGCTTGACGGAGTAAGTCACCTCGGCGTGCTGCCCCGGGAGGAGCGTGCCTTCGATGGTGAAGCGTCCATCAGTGATCGGCGACACCGACAGGGTCTCCGTATTGGAGACCGGATCCGAGACCACCTCGGCGTCGTCGAGCACGCCGCTGAGGTTGTCTTCGCGGAGCAGTTCGACCGGGGCCGTGCCGGTGCCCTCGAAGTGGAGCACGTACTCGATCGTCTCGCCGGGGCGCACGACGGAGCCGCTCGCCGGGTTGCTCTCCTTCCAGTCCTCCCATGCCCCGGACCCCACGGTGCTCGAGGTCGCGCAGGGAGAGGCAGGATCAGCGGCGAAGGCGTCCAGGCACACCGTGTTCAGGAGGTGATAGTCGCCGGATTCGTTCGGCTCCGCGGTCACGGAGTACGTCACGGTGGCGGTCTCGCCCGACAAGAGCGCACCCTTCCAAGTCAGCTCGGACCCGTCGACCGCGACGGTTCCGCTGCTCGCCGCAGCGTCGTCGTTGTACGTCGCGTCGTCGAGCACGCCTGACATGTCGTCGGTGAACGAGCAGGGCCGTTCGACGGTGCAGTCACCGGGGCCGTTGTTGGTCACATCGATCGTATACTCCACCGATCCGCCTGACGCGGGAAGCTCGGTCACATTCGCCGACTTCTCGATCACGAGTTCAGGGTCGGGCGGTGTCGCCGTGTTCGTCACGGTGCAATCGACCATGCTCCCGGGAGGAAGGGTTCCGGCTTCAACCACGAGCGAGGTGGCACCGTCTGCGGGTGCCAGAGCGGCGTCGGGCTCCCCGTTGACCGCGCACTGCCACGTCGGCTCGTACGCGCTGAGATCCGTCGCTCCGTCACCGGTCTCCGCGAGCTCGACGCGCGTGTTGGAGAGGACGACGACCTCGTCGGTGGTCGCGGTGTTGCCGGTGCCGGTCGATGCCGAAGACAGCACGTTGCCGTTGCTGGTCGCCTGCACGGTGAACGAATCATCGGGAGCGACCCGAGAGTCCACCTGCTTCGTGAGGCGCACCTTCGACGTCATGATGCCGAACGCGACGGCCTGACGGGAGATGACCGTCTCCCCCAGTCGCTGGGTGAGGTACGACGGCTCGGTCGCACTGACGACCGTGGCAAGGGTCGCGCCATTCGCACCCCACGTGCCGTCGCAGAGCACTTCGGTGGTCCCTTCTCCGGGCATCGGATCGGGGCAGCCGCCCGGGTTCGCCGGGTTGGTCCTCGCCCCGCGGTCGATCACATTGATCGGCACGTCCGACGACCAGGTGATCGTCTCCCCGCCGCCCAACTGCGGACCATCGGTCACCTCGGCATCGGCTCCGACGAGGGCGTAGCCCGTCACCACGTTGCCCCCCGCGTCCTTCACCTCGATGTCCCGCAGCGTCAGCAGATTCGCTCCCCACTCACCCTCACCAGCCGTCATCAGGGCCGGCTTGCCGGGGATGTCGTTGTAGGTGCCACCACCGAGGGCGCCGCCCGTCGCGCCGCCGAGCGTCGGCAGCGCTGAAGCCACGATGTCGCGGTGCGTGTACGGATGGTCCGTCTTCGACTCCGCGGAGTCCTTGATGTTGAACGACGCCGTGTACCCGCCGGCGAGCGCGACCTGCATGTCCTGACCAGCGTCCGACTTCGCCTGCGCGTCATCGAAACCGGCCATGTCGAGCCAGAAGATCGTGTCGGCGTACCTACCGCTCGACGCGTAGCCGCCGCCGGCGGACTCCCCCACTGCGTTGGCCACCGTCGGCGCCGAAGCCACCAGCGATGTCCCCGCGATCACGGCGCTGACGAGGAGTGCCCCCGCCGCCCGTCCTGGCCGACGAAGCCAGTGTTCCCTATTCGTGTGCATGTCAATCCTCTGATCCAATACCGGACTTCGCGCAGCGCAGAAGGATCTGCACGCTGCGCAACGACCAATTTCTCATCGGATCGGGAGGGGATCGACCAATTCAGGTGAAGTCAGTAGTGGAGCATCCGCTTTTACGCACGCCGACTGCGTCGGCCGTGCACGGAAGGCGGGGCGGTCGCGAGGAGGCGAACTCAGAGCACCGTCGCTAGTTCGCGATCTCCTGGTACGCGAACTGCAGCATCGAGTCGTCGACTCCCGCCAGCACGCGCGGCTTGCCGATCTCGTCGAGCACGATGAAACGCAGCATGCCAGCGCGAGCCTTCTTGTCGCGCTGCATCGCTGCGAGGAGCCCCGGCCAGCGGCCAGCCGGATACGAGAGCGGCAGGGTCAGGGAGGTGAGGATGCTCCGGTGCCGATCCACCGCCGCATCCGACAGCGCGCCGGCGAGGCGTCCGAGTTCGGCCGCGTACATCATCCCGATCGAGATCGCGACGCCGTGCCGCCACTGGTAGCGCTCCGCATGCTCGATCGCGTGCCCCAGGGTGTGTCCGTAGTTCAGGATCTCCCGCAGACCGCCCTCACGGAAATCCTCGGAGACGACCCGAGCCTTCACCCCGACGGAGAGCTCGACAAGGCGCTGGAACTCCGGCGTCGTCGGATCGGTGGCGCGGTCGACGTCGCGCTCGAGAATGTCGAGGATCTCCGGCTCCGCGATGAAGCCGCACTTGGCGATCTCGGCGAAGCCGGCGAGAATCTCGTTGCGCGGCAGCGTCTCGAGCAGGTCGAGGTCGCAGATGACGGCAGCGGGGGCGTAGAAGCTCCCGACGAGGTTCTTCCCCTCGGTGGTGTTGATGCCGGTCTTGCCGCCCACTGACGCGTCGACCATGCCGAGCACAGTCGTGGGGATCTGCACGAGGCGCACGCCGCGAAGCCAGGTCGCGGCGACGAATCCAGCGAGATCGGTCACAGCGCCGCCTCCGAGACCGATCACCGCGTCCGTGCGGGTGAAGTCCGACTGGCCGAGGATCTGCCAGCAGAACGCCGCGACCTCGACGCGCTTGGCGGATTCCGCATCGGGCACCTCGGCGAGGAGCACCTGCGTGTAGCGCTCCTGCAGCAGTTCGCGCAGGTCATTCGCGAACTTGCCGACGGTCGGCGTGTGCACGATCAGAACCTTCGCCACGCGCTCCCCGAGCGCTTCCGGCACACGATCGACCACGCCTCGGCCGATCGTGACCGTGTACGAGGTCTCCCCTGTGACCGAGATCTCCGCTGCATTGCTCATGACTGCTCCTTCTCGCCTCGGCGGGCGCTCCGCTGGTGGCGTCCGCCGCCTCGCGCCCACTGGGCGACACGGCGGACGAGTTGTTCTTGGGTCGCGCGATCGGTGCGGTACGTCACATCCGCGACTTCCTCGTACAGTGGTCGCCGCTCGTTCAAGATGCGGCCCCAGGCCTGCGGGTCATCGCGCAGCAACGGCCTCCGGGCGATGTTCGCCGTGCGGAGCACCGCCTCCTGCGTGGTCATGAGCAGCACCACCGGGTGATTCGCGAGCAGTGCACGCGTGGACTCGGTGAGCACGGCGCCGCCACCCAGCGCAACGATACGGCAGCCCTCGACCGCGAGCTCCTCGGCGATCACCTCGGCTTCGATGCGACGGAACTCCGCTTCCCCGTGGGTCGCGAAGAACTCGGTGATCACCCCGTGGCGCCGCACGATCACGGCGTCCGTATCGACGAAGGGCACCCCGAGCTCCCGAGCGACGCGTTTGCCGAGGCTGGTCTTGCCGGCTGCCATCGGGCCGACGAAGACGATAGCCCGATCGGGAAGCCGTGTGCCCGGTCGCCGACGTCGCCGTCGACGTCCGCGCGCACGCGGCGCGGAAGCGGTCCCCGCCGCAGCGCCGCCGGCATCCGCATTCGGAGCGCCGTGCTTGGCGGGACCGGAGCGCCCGGGTACCGCGGCGTTCTGCGCATCGGCCTTCGCCTGCTCCGCGACGGACTGCGGAATCACCTGGAGCGGACTCGTCGGAGGTGTCGGCTTCGGCTTCTGCGTTGGCGGCCCGACATCGCGGGCGACCCTGCGGTGCCCGGTCATCGTGCGCGATTCCTCACGACTCGATGACGGTCGAGAGGCGCTCCGGGATCGCCGCAACATACGCCTCGAGGTTCCGACGGGTCTCGGCGACGCTGTCGCCGCCGAACTTCTCGGTCACGGCATCGGCCAGCACCAGCGCCGTCATGGCTTCAGCCACGACGCCAGCGGCGGGTACAGCTGACACATCGCTGCGCTGGTGGTGCGCCTTCGATTCCTCTCCCGTGGAGACGTCGATCGTCGGCAACGCGTGCGGCACCGTCGCGATCGGCTTCATGCCTGCGCGCACGCGGAGCACCTGTCCGGTCGTCATACCGCCTTCGATGCCGCCGGCGCGCGTGGTCTCGCGAGCAATGCGGCCGTTCTCGAGGTGCAGCTCGTCGTGCGCCACCGAACCGCGTCGCCGCGTGGTCTCGAAGCCGTCGCCGACCTCGACGCCCTTGATCGCCTGAATGCCCATGAGCGCACCGGCGAGTCGAGAATCGAGTCGCCGATCCCAGTGGACGTACGATCCGAGCCCAGGTGGCAGACCGTAGGCGAGCACCTCGACGATGCCGCCGAGCGTGTCGCCGGACTTCTTCGTGTCGTCGACCTCTGCGACCATGCGAGCACTGGTCTCGCCATCGAAGCAGCGCAGCGGATCGGCGTCGAGAGCGATGACGTCCTCCGGGCGGGGCAGCGCCGATCCGGCGGGAACTGCGACGTCGCCCATGGAGATCGTGTGGCTGACGAGCCGAATGCCGAGTTCCGCGAGAAATGCGCGGGCGACGGCGCCGAGGGCGACGCGCGCGGCCGTCTCACGGGCGCTCGCGCGCTCGAGCACCGGGCGCGCCTCATCGAATCCGTACTTCTGCATACCTGCGAGGTCGGCGTGGCCCGGGCGGGGGCGCGTCAACGGCGCACCACGGCCGCGCGACTTCTCGGACAGTTCGGTGGCCTCCGCGGACATCACTTCGGTCCACTTCGGCCACTCCGTGTTGCCGATGCGGATGGCGACGGGGCCGCCGATCGATACGCCCTGCACCACCCCTCCGGAGAGGTTCAGCTCGTCCTGCTCGAACTTCATCCGCGAGCCTCTGCCATAGCCGAGCTTGCGGCGCGCGAGATCTTCACGGATCCCGTCGAGCGATACGGGGACGCCAGCAGGCAGTCCCTCGAGGACGGCGATCAGTTCGGGGCCGTGAGATTCTCCGGCGGTCAGCCAACGCAGCATACCCGCTATCCTCCCACACCCGACCGCGAACGTCAGACGGCGCGGCGCATCGCGTCGCGCACGGACCCTTCGTCAGCGAGCGGAAGTGCCGGATCACCGTGCGTGAAGATGCGCACCTGCAGGAGCGCCTGTTCGACGAGCATTTCAGTTCCCGGATGCGCTTCACCGGCCGATGCCCGCCACCGCGAGGCCAGCGGGGACGGCCACGGATCGTACGCGACATCGAAGAGCGGGATCCGCGCGAGCCACGCGGGGATCCCGATCTGAGCAGCGGCCGGACCGGGCAGGGTGGAGATCACCAACGAGGGGGCCTCCTGTCCGGTTCCGACCGACGCTGCGGCGCCATCGTCCGCACCGGAACCGCCGTACACGAGTCTCATCGGCGCGGTCGAGCCTGCGGCTCGAGTCCCATCGAAACGCGTGACGAGCGACCGCCCCGCCGTGGTGTTGCGCGCAAGCAGCGTCACATGCTCCGCGCCGAGTTCGCGAACGGCGAGAATCGCAGAGACCGCTGTGGCACCCGATCCGAGCACGATGGTCCGCCGGGCATCCAGCCCGTTCCGGGCGATCGCTGCAGCCAGGCCGGGCACGTCGGTATTCGCGCCGAACCACGCGCCGTCTTCGAGACGCCGCAGCGTGTTCACGACGCCGCTCTCCGTCGCCACCGGGTCGAGGGTGCTGGCGAGACGGTGCGCCTCGCTCTTCAGGGGCATCGTGACGGAGAAACCGCGCCACTCATCGCCCCTTCCGTCGAGAAATGCCCGAAGACCCGCCTCGCCGCACCGTACGGCCGAATAGCGCCAATCGAGGCCCAGCGCACGGTACGCCGCTGCGTGGATCCGCGGGGATCGCGAGTGCGCGACCGGGGAGCCGAGCACCGCGAGCCGCACAACCACCTAGCAGCCCTGGTCGGGGTTGGCGGCACACCACTCGTTCAGCTGGCCGATCGCCGATTCGTGCTCCTCCTGGGTCGTGGAGAACACCGACTCCCCCGTCTCGAGGTTGACGGCGACGAAGTAGATCCAGTCTCCCGCCGGCGGGCTCAGCACCGCCGAGATGGCGTCGCGACCGGGGTTCGCAATCGGTCCCTTCGGCAGTCCCTTGTGGACGTACGTGTTCCACGGGTTGTCATCCGCGAGCGCTTCATCCGTGGACCAGACACTGCCGTCGGCGTGCTGACCGTACCCGTACTGGGCGGTGGAGTCCATCTGCAGGAGCATGTCTTGCGCGAGGCGGTTCTCGATGACCCGTGCGACCTTCGGGAAGTCCTCGATCCGGCCGCCCTCCCGCTGCACGATGGACGCCCTGGTGAGCACGGCCTCGCGGGACTCCGGAGCGACGCCCATCTCGTCCAGCACCTGGATCTGGGTGCTCACGAGCTCCGCAATGGCCTCAGCTCCGGTGGTGTCCTCCTCGAACTCGTACGTCGCCGGGAACAGCCAGCCTTCCAGACTGTCCACTCCCTCGGGGAGTCCGTACGCGGCGACGTCCTCTGTGGCCGCCTGAAGCTCCTCGATGGGGATGCTCGCGCCCGCAGCCACCAGTTCGAGCGTCTGTTCGACCGTCTTGCCCTCCGGGATGATCGCGGTGAAGGCCATGCGGTTGTCGGGGTTCTGCAGTGCGTCGAGCGCGGCTTGCGCGCTCATCTGCGACTTCACCTTGTACGAACCCGGCAGGAACGCCACCTCTTCGGGCTGTTCGAGCAGCAGGCTGTAGAAGGCGTCCGCGGTCTTCACCACATCGGCTTCTTCCAGCGAAGCGGCGATGTCCTCACCGATCTCGCCCTCCGTGATCACTACGACGACCTCGCCCGAGCCTTCGCCCTCGTAATCGTTCGTGGTCCACCCGAGGGCCTGCGAGATCCCGTCACCGTAATGGGACCACAGATACGCTCCAGCGCCTGCCAGGCCCCCGAGGAGAAGCAGTGTCACGAGCAGCGAGATGAGTACTCGCCGGCCCGTGCGTCGCCGGTCGTCGCGCGTGCGTGCGTTCATTCGGTGGCCTCCCCGGTCCCCGTCGTCTTCACTTCCGCGGCGTGACCCGGTGCGTGCCCGCTCGATCGTTCGATGTCGAGAGCGTGCTGCAGGATCACCACCGCTGCGGCCTGATCGATGATCGATCGGCTCTGTTTCGTGCGTTTTCCGGCAGCCCGCAGATGCGCCTGTGCCGATACGGTCGACAGCCGTTCGTCGACGAGGCGCACGGGCACGCTCAATCGCGCGGCGAGTCGTTCGGCGAAGCGCGCGGCGTCATCCGTGGACGGCGTGCGCTCTCCGCGCAAGTTGAGCGGAAGCCCGACCACCGCTTCGAGGGCGTCGTGCTCCGTCACGATGTCGGCGATCCGCGCGATATCTGCGAGGTCATCGGCCGCGCGCGGCACGGTTTCGACGGGCGTCGCCAGCATCCCGTGAGGATCGCTGCGGGCGACGCCGATACGAGCCTTGCCCACGTCCACGCCGATGCGCACTCCGACCCGCACGCTCAGCCGCCCAGGCTGCGCCGGATCTCGGCAAGGGCAGCGTCGATCTGCGAGACGTCGGTGCCGCCGCCCTGAGCAAGGTCGTCTTTGCCTCCGCCGCCTCCGCCGAGCACCTGCGCTGCGGTGCGCACCAGCGCGCCCGCCTTCGCCCCGGCCTCGCGACCCGCTGGGGTGGTCGCGGCGATGACGACCGGCTTCCCCCCGGTCTCGCCCGCCAGCACGACGACGCCCGGCTGCCCTCCGAGCTGCTCTCGAATCGTCAACGCGAGCCCGCGAATGTCGTCGGCGGAGCCCACGGAGCCGACGGAGGCCAGCACCGCGCGCAGCCCGCCGAGCTGCAGGGCGTCGGCGAGCAACTGCGGAACGCGCTCGCGAAGCTTCTCCGCTTCGAGCGCCGCGATCTTCTTCTCGGCGGCGCGCAACTGCGCGCCCAGGTCCTGCACCTTCGTGACCAGCTCGCCGCGGGGCACCTTGAGCCCGCCCGTGAGCTGCTGCACGATCGCGCGTTCCGCAGCGAAGTTGCGGAACGCCTCGATCCCGACGAGCGACTCGACGCGTCGGTTCGTGGATCCCACTGAACTCTCGGAGATGAGATTGATCATCCCGATCTCCGCGGAGCTGGAGACGTGGGTTCCCGCGCAGAGCTCTCGCGACCACGGGCCGCCGATGTCGACGACGCGCACGCGGTCGCCGTACTTCTCCCCGAACAGCGCCATGGCGCCGAGCGCCTTCGCCTCGTCGAGGGGCATCTCGCGCGTCACCACCTCGTAGTCTGATCGGATCGCGAGGTTCGAGATCTCCTCGATCTCGCTCTTCGTCTCGCTCGACAGTGCTTCGGTGTGCGAGAAGTCGAGGCGCAGGTACCCGGCCTTGTTGTAGGACCCCGTCTGGTGGGCGCCTCGTCCGATGACGTCGCGAAGCGCGGCGTGCACGATGTGGGTGCCGGAGTGCGCCTGGGTGGCCCCCCGTCGGTAGTCGGCGTCGACTCGGGTCTCCGCACGCGCGTCGAGTCCGATCGTGCCGACTTCCACGCGCACCGTGTGCACGATCAGCCCGGCCACCGGCTTCTGCACGTCGAGCACTTCCGCTTCGAAGCCATCGCCGACGATGTGCCCCTGATCCGCGTCCTGACCACCGGACTCCGCGAACAGCGACGTCTCGGAGAGCACGAGCTCGGCGATATCGCCCTCATTGGCCTCACGTGCGGGCGCGCCGTCCACCACGATGCCGAGCACACGGCTCTCGTGCACGAGCTCGTCGTACCCCGTGAACAGCGTCTCGCCCAGACCGCGAAGCTCCTTGTAGATGGAGAGGTCGGCTCGCTGACCCTTCTTCGCCTTCGCATCGGCCTTCGCACGGTCGCGCTGCTCCTGCATCAGCGATGTGAACACCTCGGCGTCGACCGGCACTCCGGCCTCTTCCGCGATCTCGAGCGTGAGCTCGATCGGGAAGCCGTGCGTGTCGTGCAGCAGGAACGCGGTGTCGCCCGGCACCGCTGCGCCGGCCGTCTTCGCCGAGTCGACCGCGGAGTCGAGGATCTGAATGCCGGACGCGAGCGTTCGCAGGAAGGTCTTCTCCTCCGCGTACGCCGCACGGGCGATGAAGTCGAAATCCTCGGCGACTGCGGGGTACGCCTCTCGCATCGCATCGCGGGAGACCGGGAAGAGCTCCGAGAAGCTCGGCCCCTCGACCCCGAGCAGCCGCATCGAGAGCGTCACGCGCCGCAGGAGTCGTCGCAGAATGTAGCCGCGCCCCTCGTTCGAGGGCGTGACGCCGTCTGCGATGAGCATGAGCCCGCTGCGCACGTGATCGGCGATCACCCGCAGGCGCACATCGTCTGCGTGGTGCTCGCCGTAGGTCTTGCCCGCGATCTCGGCCGCGCGATCCAGCACCGGGCGCACCTGATCGATCTCGTACATGTTCTGCACGCCCTGCTTGATGAAGGCGACGCGCTCGAGACCGAGGCCCGTGTCGATGTTCTTCTTGGGCAGCTCGCCCACGATGGTGAAATCGGTCTTCGACTGCACATCTGCGACCTGGTACTGCATGAAGACGAGATTCCAGATCTCGACGTAGCGATCGTCATCGGTCGCCGGACCGCCGTCGATGCCGTATTCGGGACCGAGGTCGAAGAAGATCTCGGAGCAGGGGCCGGCAGGGCCCGGCTGGCCGGTCGACCAGTAGTTCGTGTCCTTGCCGAGGCGCTGAATCCGCTCATCGGGCAGTGTGGAATGCTCGCGCCACAGCGCGATCGCCTCTTCGTCCTCCTCGTAGACGGTGACCCAGAGATCCTTCGGGTCGAACCCGAGCCCGCCGTCGGCCTCACTGGTGGTCAGCAGTTCCCAGGCGAAGCGGATCGCTCCCTCTTTGAAGTAATCGCCGAAGGAGAAGTTGCCGCACATCTGAAAGAAGGTGCCGTGTCGCGGGGTCTTGCCGACCTCTTCGATGTCATTGGTGCGAATGCACTTCTGCACGCTCGTCGCACGAGCGAACGGCGCAGGCACGAGGCCGGTGAGGTACGGCACGAACGGCACCATTCCCGCCACCGTGAACATCAGACTCGGGTCGTCGCTCACGAGCGACGCGGAGGGGACGACGGTGTGCCCCTTCTTCTCGAAGAAGTCAAGCCAACGACGGTGGATTTCGGCGGTCTTCATCCGTGGTCTTTCTCTGGAGGTCGATCTGGTGGGTGCGTGAGATGGGGCGAGGATCAGGCGCGTTCGCGGAATGCTGCGCGCAGCGCCTCGGCCTCGGTCTCATCGTCGGCATCGGCGTCGCGGTACCCGGAGGCGAACGCGCGGCCCAGTTCATCCACGCCTCGGTTGACCCGTGCGAAGAATCGGCGCCCCTCGGCCGTCTGATTGACGAAGTGCGCACCGACGAACCCCAGTACGACTCCGGTGACCAGCCAGAATAGCTTGCCCATGTTTCGATCCTCCCGTCTGCGTCGATGCACGGCCGCACGGCCACGCATGCTCGAGCACTCGACAAGCTTAGCGGGTGGCCCCTGTCGCACATCGTGCCCCGAACACAGCAAACGGGGCGCCGGATGGAATCCGACGCCCCGTTTCGCTTTCGAGTGCTTAGCGACCCGAGTAGTACTCGACCACGAGCTGCACTTCACAGGTCACGGGGACCTCAGCGCGCTTCGGGCGACGCACCAGGCGAGCCTGGAGCTTGTCGAGCTCGACCTCGAGGTAGCTCGGAACGTTCGGGAGCACCTCGGCGTGACCGCCGGCAGCTGCGACCTGGAACGGCTCGATCGCTTCCGAGCGCGCCTTGACGTGGATGAGCTGACCCGGCTTCACGCGGAAGGAGGGGCGATCGACGATCTTGCCGTCGACGAGGATGTGACGGTGCACGACCATCTGACGGGCCTGCGCCGTGGTGCGGGCGAAGCCGGCGCGCAGCACGAGCGCGTCGAGACGCATCTCGAGCAGCTCGACCAGGTTCTCACCGGTCAGTCCGTCCTGACGACGGGCTTCCTTGAAGGCGATGGTGAGCTGCTTCTCGCGGATGCCGTACTGGGCGCGGAGACGCTGCTTCTCACGCAGGCGGACAGCGTAGTCGCTGTCGCTCTTGCGCTTGGTGCGACCGTGCTGGCCGGGGCCGTAGGGGCGCTTCTCGAGGTAGCGAGCTGCCTTCGGGGTCAGCGCGATGCCGAGCGAGCGCGACAGGCGGGTCTGGGAACGGGTACGCGACGTAGTCGACACGTGGATCCTTTCGGGTTTCTGAATTGCGACAGCGCGATCTGCAGTTCGGATCGCGCAGGTTCTCTCGGCCAGGCTGCGCCCGCATCAACCAGTGATGCACGCGACGCAACGAACCGTTGTTCGGTGAGGGAACGACCAGTGCAGAAACCCGGCTACAGGGCGACTGCCATCCGATCCCCGCGTGCAGCCAGCAGCGGGGGCGGTGTTGGCCAGCGGCTAGCTTATCACCTTCCGCGCCCTGATGCGCGTCGCGACCCGCCTGCTGGCTTCACTCGCCCCCGCCCCGTGTGATTCGGCGGATCTTCTCGAGACGATCCGACACCTCGCGCTCGTTCCCGTGCTGCGTCGGCTGGTAGTACACCTTGCCGCGCAGCTCGTCGGGCAGGTACTGCTGCTGCGACACCCCGCGCGGATCGCTGTGCGGATACCGATAGCCCTTCCCGTGGCCCATGCGCTTCGCCCCGGGGTAATGGGCGTCGCGCAGATGCGTGGGCACGAGCCCGAATCGTCCCGCCTTCACGTCCGCGATCGCCGCATCGATCGCAGTGATCACCGCGTTCGACTTCGGCGCCGTCGCAATGTAGATCGTCGCCTCCGCGAGCGGGATCCGCGCTTCCGGAAGCCCGATCAGCTGCGTGGCCTCGGCAGCGGCGACCGCGACGCGGAGCGCCTGGGGATCCGCCATGCCGACGTCTTCGGCCGCGTGCACCATGAGCCTGCGCGCGATGAAGCGGGGATCTTCGCCTGCTTCGATCATGCGGGCCAGGTAGTGGATCGCCGCATCGGGATCGGACCCGCGCATGGATTTGATGAAGGCGCTGATCACGTCGTAGTGCTGGTCGCCGTTCTTGTCGTATCTGAGCAGCGCACGATCGATCGAGATCGCGACCGTCTCCCCCGTCACCACCGGGGTCGCGTCGTCTTCCGCACTCGCCGTGGCCGACGCTCCAGCGGCTTCGAGGCCGGTGAGAGCGCGCCTCGCGTCACCGGAGGCGACCTGCACGAGGGCCTCGTACGCGTCATCGGTCACTTCCACCCGAGCCCCGAGGCCGCGTGGATCCTCGACCGCACGCTCGAGGAGGCGCCGCAGGTCAGGATCGGCGAGCGGCTCGAGCGTCAGCAGGAGGGATCGCGAGAGCAGCGGACTGATCACTGAGAATGATGGATTCTCGGTCGTCGCCGCCACGAGCGTCACCCAGCCGTTCTCGACGCCGGGCAGCAGCGCGTCCTGCTGAGCCTTCGTGAACCGGTGAATCTCGTCCAGGAAGAGGACGGTGGCGATATCGTAGAGATCCCGGTCGTTGAGCGCGCGCTCCATCACCGTGCGCACATCCTTGATCCCGGCGGTGACGGCCGAGAGCTCGACGAAACGCCGGCCGCTCGAGTGCGCGATCGCCTGAGCGAGCGTGGTCTTGCCCGTTCCCGGCGGACCCCAGAGTATGACGGAGACCGCTCCCCCGCCCCCGGCGGCATCCGAGGCGAGCGTGCGCAGCGGCGAGCCGGGCTTCAGCAGATGCTGCTGCCCCACGACTTCGTCGAGCGATTGCGGCCGCATTCGCACCGCGAGCGGGGCGGTGTGCGCGGGCGCAGGTCTCGAATCCACACCTCCATCGTACTGACCCGGGATCCCCGGGCTCGAAGCCCGGCACTGTGGCATAGTGGTGGTGACAATTCCGTCCGGTCGGTTCGCCGACCCCACACACGACAGGTGAGCACAATCGTGAGCGAAGCGAGCAACGAAACGTCCTGGGGACGAGTCGACGAGGACCGCACCGTCTACGTGCGCGACGGCGATGCGGAGCGCGTCGTCGGGTCCTTCCCCGACGGCACCCCGGAAGAGGCGCTCGCGTACTTCACGCGCAAGTTCGCGGATCTCGCCGGTCAGGTCACGCTCCTCGAAGCACGCATCGCACGTGGAACTGCCGACGCATCAGCCGCCGACACGGTCGCCAAGCTCCGCGAGCAGCTCGTCGAGCCCGCAGCGGTGGGCAACATCGCGGCGCTCCGCGAGCGAGTGGAGAAGCTCGGATCGAAGACGGCGGAACTCAGCGAGAAGCAGAACGCGGAGCGCGAAGCGGCCCGGGCTGAGGCGTTCGCGCAGCGCGAAGCCATCGCGGTGGAGGCCGAGCGACTCGCGGCCCAGCCGGAAGCCTCGATCCGCTGGAAGGATACGAGCCAGGCGTTCGAGCAGCTCTTCACCGACTGGCAGACGGCCCAGCGAAGCGGTCCGCAGATTCCGAAGTCGCAGGCCGACGCGCTGTGGAAGCGATTCCGCTCCGCTCGTCAGACCTTCGATTCGGCGCGCCGGGCGCACTTCGCGCAGATGGACGCCACGAACAAGGACGTCAAGCAGCGCAAAGAGCGCATCATCGCAGCTGCCGAAGCCCTCGCACCTCGCGGGGTCGAGGGAATCCCCGCCTACCGCGCTCTGCTCGACGACTGGAAAGCTGCCGGTCGCGCGAGTCGCAAGCTCGACGATCAGCTGTGGGCGCGATTCAAGGCCGCCGGCGACCTGCTGTACGAGGCCAAGGCAGCGGAAGCCGCCCAGACGAATGAGGAGTACGCCGAGAACCTGACGGCGAAGCAGGCTCTGCTCGAGGAGGCCGCACCCATTCTCGATGTGCAGGACCACGCTGCAGCGCGCAAGCAGCTGACGGCGATCCAGCTGCGCTGGGACGAACTCGGGCGCGTGCCGCGTGAGGCGCTTCGCGACATCGAGGGACGTCTCCGCAAGATCGAGGATCACGTCAAGCATCTCGAGGACGAGCACTGGAGCAAGACGAACCCGGAGACGAAGGCTCGCAGCGAGGGCCTTCGCGGTCAGCTCGAGGCCTCGATCGCCGAACTCTCGGCGGAGCTCGAGGCTGCACGAGCAGCGGGCGACGCGCGTCAGGTGAAGGATGCTGAGGAGAAGCTCGCGACGCAGCAGTCGTGGCTCGCAGCGATCGGCGACTGAACTTCGGTCAGCCCGTCTTCACGGACCGGGTCGGGCGAGTTATCCACAGATCGAGCAGCGCCCGGGGTGCATCGAGCAGCGGTCCGCCACGATGGAGGCATGACGCGCCCTCACGCGTGTGAGCACTGTTCGCCCGATGCGGCAGCTTCGCCACACGAACCGCCGGTCTCCCTCTCGTGGACGGCGCCCGCTGGGCGCCGTCCACGACTCGCCGTGCCTCACACGCACGAGTGGGCGCAGGCGATTCGTTCCGCGGAGCGGCTTCGTGGCTCCCTCGTGCCCTGCGGCCCGGGGCTCCGGCCCGTCGCCTGGCCGGAGACTCCGCGGGTGCGACTCGCCGCGCTCGCGCCCTGGCTGGGAGAGAAGTACGTCGCGATCGGGCTCACCGCTGCGTGGGTCTGGGGTACGGCGCGACACCCGGGAAGTCCGTTGAGATGCTCGACGATCGGGCGCAGACGTCCGCCCGCGAACCCCGCGCCCGGCATCGCCGTGCACGAGCACTCGCTCACACCCGACGATTTCATCCGCATCGGCGACGGGCGCGTGACGACACGGACGCGGACTCTGTGCGATCTCCTGCGATCGCCCACCCCGCTCACTCACGCCGAACGCGTCGCGTGTCGGCTCCTCCTCCTCCAGCATCCGGGCGGCACCCCTGCCGTGCGAGCAGCCCTCGACGCGGGCGGCAGGCGATATCGGCGCATCGCCACCGCGCGGCTGCACGAACTCACCGGCTGCGACATCGGCGGAAGCGCACCGGCGCGCGCACCTGGATCGGACTAGTTCGTGATGCGGTACACGTCGTAGACGCCGTCGATGCGCCGCACGGCGTTCAGCACATGGTCGAGATGCGTCGCGTTCGCCATCTCGAAGACGAACTTGCTGATCGCCAGTCGCGAGCTCGACGTGTTCACCGACGCGGAGAGGATGTTGACGTGGTGCTCGGACAGGGTCCGCGTCAGGTCCGAGAGCAATCCGGAGCGGTCGAGCGCCTCCACCTGGATCTGCACGAGGAACACGCTCTTCGACGTCGGCGCCCACTGCACGCCGACCACGCGATCCTCCTGCTCCCGGAGCGTGATGAAGTTATGGCAATCGACGCGGTGCACCGAGACGCCCTGCCCCTTTGTCACGTATCCGAGGATCTCGTCGCCCGGAACCGGGGTGCAGCACTTCGCGAGCTTCGCAAGCACGTCCGATGCGCCGGCGACCACGACGCCGCTCGAGTCCGTGGTCTTCGGAGCGCGCGGCGCCTCGATGATCGGGAGCGTGGCGAGCGCCGGCTCGGTGGACGTCTGCTCGTCGAATACGAGCGCCGTCACCTTCTCCACGACCGACTGCGCCGATACGTGCCCCTCGCCGACCGCGGCGTAGAGCGCAGTCACGTCGAGGTAGCGCAGCTGCAGAGCGATCTGCTGCAGCGCCGATGAGTTCATCACCCGGTGCAACGGCAGACCCTGCTTGCGCAGCGCCTTCGTGATCTCGACCTTGCCGGTCTCGGCGGCTTCCTCGCGGCGCTCCTTGGTGAACCACTGCCGGATCTTGTTCTGCGCACGCTTGCTCTGCACGAAGCTGAGCCAGTCCTGATTGGGCCCGGCGTTCGGATCCTTCGAGGTGAACACCTCGACCACGTCGCCGTTCTGCAGAGCGGTCTCGAGCGGCACCAGCCGGCCGTTGACCCGCGCTCCCATGGTGCGGTGACCCACCTCGGTGTGCACGGCGTAGGCGAAATCGACCGTCGTTCCGCCTTCGGGGAGACCGATCACCCGACCCTTCGGCGTGAAGACGTAGACCTCTTTCGCGCCGATCTCGTAGCGCAGCGCGTCGAGGAACTCGCTCGGATCCTCCGTCTCGGCCTGCCAATCCGAGATGTGCGCCAGCCAGGCCATGTCGTTCGACGACTGGCTCTGATTCTGCTGCCGCTGCTTGTACTTCCAGTGCGCGGCGACGCCGTACTCTGCGCGCTGGTGCATTTCGACCGTGCGAATCTGGATTTCCACGGCACGGCCGTCCGGGCCGATCACCGTCGTGTGGAGCGATTGGTACAGGTTGAACTTCGGCGTCGCGATGTAATCCTTGAAGCGACCCGGAATCGGCGTCCACCGTGCGTGCACGGCGCCCAGCACCGCATAGCAGTCTCGGATCGAGTTCACGAGGACGCGGATCCCGACGAGGTCGTAGATGTCATCGAACTCGCGCCCGCGCACGATCATCTTCTGATAGATCGAGTACAGCTCCTTCGGCCGCCCCGTCACCTCGCCCCGAATCTTGGACTCGCGAAGGTCGCCCTCGATCGAACCGATCACCATGCCGACGAGCTCGTCGCGCTGCGGGTTCCGCTGCTCGACGAGGTTCTGGATCTCGGCGTACAGCTTGGGTTTGAGGACGGCGAAGGACAGGTCTTCGAGCTCGGTCTTCATCGACTGGATGCCGAGTCGATGCGCGAGCGGCGCGTAGATCTCGATCGTCTCCTGCGCCTTGCGCTTCGCGGAGTCGCCCGAGACGAAGCCCCAGGTACGCGCGTTGTGCAGACGGTCTGCGAGTTTGATGACGAGCACCCTGATGTCTTTCGACATAGCCACGACCATCTTTCGCACGGTCTCCGCCTGCGCCGAGTCGCCGTACTTGACCTTGTCGAGCTTCGTGACGCCGTCGACGAGCATGGCGATCTCGTCGCCGAATTCCTCGGTGAGCTGGTCGAGCGTGTACTCCGTGTCCTCGACCGTGTCGTGGAGCAGCGCTGCCGCGATCACATTGGGTGCGATACCGAGATCAGCGAGAATCTGCGCCACCGCGATCGGGTGGGTGATGTACGGCTCGCCGCTCCGCCGCTTCTGCCCGCGGTGCGCGCGCTCGGCCACGGCGTAGGCGCGCTCGATGACCGTGAGGTCGGCGCGCGGATGGTTGCCGCGCACCGTGCGAATCAGTTGATCGACTGCGCCCGGGGCGCTCCCGCGGGAGAAAATTCTCGGCACGAGGCGCCGAAGCGCTGTCGTGCCGCTCGTCGTCGTATCTTGCGTTGCCACGGATCACCTCACTCGAATGGTTGAACGCTACACCCGGCGCGAGGCGCAGAGCAAAGCGAGTGGAACGGCCCTCGAGTACGACGAAGGCCGGAGCCCCTCGAAGCGGACGCAATGCGTCTCCTCGAAGGTCCCCGGCCTCATCTCTCGCGCTCCGGAAATCTACCGCGTGGAAGCGGCATCCGCCTCGTCGACGGCTGCCTCGGCCTCGGACGGCGCGCCGTCGCGCTCGCGCACGCGCAGCACCTTGGCGTCCCGCTTCTTGATGCCCGGCTCGCTCTCGCGAAGATGGGCATAGGCCGGAGATGCGATGAAGATCGTCGAGTACGCACCGACGAAAATACCGATGAAGAGCGCCAACGAGATGTCTCGCAGCGTTCCAGCGCCGAGCACGAAGGCGCCGATGAAGAGGATCGAGGCCACCGGGAGCAGCGCGACGACCGACGTGTTGATCGACCGCACGAGCGTCTGATTGACGCCGAGATTCACCGACTCGGCGAACGTCCGCCGATCATTCAGCTCGCCGGGCGCGGTATTCTCGCGAATCTTGTCGAACACCACGACGGTGTCGTAGAGGGAGTACCCGAGAATCGTGAGGAAGCCGATCATCGCCGCCGGCGTGATCTCGAACCCGGAGATGCCGTAGATGCCCGCGGTGATCACCAGGTCGTGCAGCAGCGCGATGATCGCGGCCAGAGACATCTTCCAGGTTCTGAAGTAGATCGCCATCACCAGCGCCGCGAAGACGATGAAGACCAGCAGTGCGATCACCGCTTGACGCGTGATGTCTTGCCCCCAGGCAGGACCGATGTACGAAGTCGTCACCTCCTCGACCGGCACGTCGTAGCTCCCGGCGATGGCCTCAGCCGCGGCCCGGTCCTCGCCGTCGGAGAGGGCCTCCGTCTGCACCCGGATGTCGGTGGGTCCCACCTGCGACACACGGGGCACGCTCGTCGGCAGCACCTCCTGCACGGCGGCCTCGGCGATTGCGGGGTCGCGATCCTGCTCCTCCGAGAGGTGCACCTGGAACTGGCTGCCTCCGGTGAACTCGATGCCGAACGTGAACCCGCCGCGCAGCAACGGGCCCGCAATCGAGATGATGATCAGCACGATCGAGATGACGTACCACGTCTTGCGGCGTCCGACGAAGTCGATCGACTTCTCACCGGTGTAGAGCGCGTTGCCGAACTCGGCGAATGAGCGAGCCATGGTCAGCTCTCCTTTCCGGCTGAAGCGTCGGCCATGAGGGCTTTGCGTTCGGCGATGGTCTGTCGTCGTGCGGCCTCGGCCTGGCTGCGGGAGTTCTTCTTGCCTGCGCCTCGAGTCGAGACCTCGGGCTCACGGAACTGCAGGCGACCTCGGTACACGGCGCCGAGCTTCTGCGGATCGAGACCGGAGAAGGGATGCCCGCCCTGGTAGAAGCGGGTCCTCGCGAGCAGCGTCATCACGGGGTGGGTGAAGAATGCGATGACGATGACGTCGACGAGTGTGGTCAGGCCGAGCGTGAACGCGAAGCCCTTCACGTTGCCGACGGCAAGAATGAAGAGGATGACTGCGGCGAGGAAGTTCACGCCGTCTGAGGCGAGGACGGTGCGGAACGCCTTCTTCCACCCGTGCTCGACCGCGCTCTCGATCGAGAACCCATCGCGCAGCGCATCTCGGATGCGTTCGAAGTACACGATGAAGGAGTCCGCTGTGAATCCGACGGCGACGATGATGCCAGCGACGCCCGCGAGCGACAAGCGGTATCCCTGACGCCAGGAGAAGAACGTCAGGAGCAGATACGTCAGGACGCCGGCTACGACGAGCGAGGCGATCGTGAGCGAACCGAGCGCCCGGTATTGGAACGCCGAGTAGACGACGACCAGCAGCAGCCCGATCAGTCCCGCGAGCAGACCCGCGGAGAGCTGACTCGTGCCGAGGGTCGCCGAGATGTCTTCCTGGCTCTGCACGGTGAAGTCGATCGGCAGTGCGCCGAACTTCAGCTGGTCGGCCAGCGCGCTCGCGGATTCCTGCGTGAACTGCCCGCTGATCGAGGGGCGGCCGTCGAGGATCTGCGCCTGCATCGTCGGGGCGGAGAGCACTCGGCCGTCGAGCACGAAGGCGAACTGATTCTGCGGCTCGGGCGCGCCGAACAGACGGGTGCTGATCTTGCCGAAGGCCTCGGTGCCCTTCTTGTTCATCGTGATCTGGACGACCCACTCGCCGGTCGATGCGCCCGTCGATGTCGTGCCGACCTGAGCGACCGCGTCGGTGATCACGGAGCCGTCGAGCTCGACGGGTCCGAGGATGTACTTGGCGGCTCCCGAGTCGTCGCACGTGATCAGGGGGCGATCCTCCGGGGCGTTGCCCGCGTCGAGCGCCGCATCCGAGGAGCAGGTGAACGCGTCGAACTTCTCCTGCAGTGCCGGCGTGATCCAGGCGACGTCGCCAGCGCTCTCCGGAATCGACTCGGGGTCGAGGCTCTCGTCGTACGGCGCCTCGTCATCGGCCGCAGCGTCCTGCGAGGCGGCGTCCTCCGACGCAGCGTCCTCGGAACCCGCGTCTTCAGGGGTCTCGCCGCCGTCCGCGCCCGGCTCCGCCGTCGCTTCGTCGACATTCGCGCCGATGCCGTAGGTGAGCACGGGTCGGAAATCCAGGTTCGCAGACGCTTCGATGCGCTGCAGCGTCGCCTCGTCGGCCTTGCCCGGGATCGAGACCGAGATGTTCTGGCTCCCCTGCGTCGTGATCTCCGCCTCGGAGACGCCTGCCGCATCGACGCGCTGCCGGATGATCGACACCGCCTGCTGCAGCTGGTCACCGGCCACCGCTTCGCCACCGGTCTGCTCAGCTGCGAGCAGTACCTGCGTGCCGCCCTGCAGATCGAGCGCGAGCTTCGGTGTCCACGTCGCGTTGCTGTTGAACACGCCGTACGCGATCAACCCAGCGAGACCGACGATGAAGACGAGAAGGAGGATGAGGGAACGACGTGCCCTCCGGACGGCGGGTGAAGACGCCAAGACAGACTGCTTTCTCTAAACGTGGAAGGGGATGGCCGCGGCGACGCCGCGGCCATCGGTTCAGGCCTTCGGGGCCGAGCCGTTTCCCTGTCCATCGACGTCGGTGTCATTGTCGCCTTCGCGACGGGGATCGGCTTCGGGCGCCGGTGCGACGTCGCCGGGGGCGAACGGGTCGGCGACCGGAGCCGCGTCGGTCGAGCTGAAGCGCTCCCCGAATGCGGGGTCGTCATCGGGCGCGAGCCCGGAGGATTCCGCCTCGACGGGCGCGTCGACCGGCGTGACGACCTGCGATACCGCGTTGCGGTGGACGACGAACGTCGAGGTGCCGCTGCGCAGCGTGACCTTGTTGTCCTCTTCGTCGATCGAATCGATCGTGCCGAAGATGCCGGACTGCAGCATGACCTCCGCACCGGGGCGAACGCTGTTCTGCAGCTCGAGCTGGGCGGCCTGGCGCTTCTTGCCGTTCCGGAACATGAAGAAGATCAAGAGCGCGATCAGCGCGAACATCACAATTGTGATCGGGTCCAGAGGCACAAGGGTCCTTTCAACAGGCGAATTCGTGCCTCTCCTGAGGCACAGATTCGATCAGTTTACCGGGTCGCCGCTGAGAACACCCCACGTTATTCTGCGGGGAGCCCGGGAGGCACCTTGCCCAGGTGCTCCCACCCCGCTCGAGTGGCCACCCGCCCGCGGGGAGTGCGGGAGAGCAGACCGGTGCGCACGAGGAACGGCTCCACGACCGCCTCGATGGTCTCGGCCTCCTCGCCGACGGAGACTGCGAGCGTCGAGAGCCCGACGGGGCCGCCGTTGAATCGCTCGACTACGGCGCTGAGCACTTCGCGATCCAGTCGGTCCAGCCCGTGATCGTCGACGTCGTACAGGGCGAGCGCCGCCTGCACGGTCGAGGTGTCCCCGGGCAGGTCGTGCACGAGGCCGTAGTCGCGCACACGCCGCAGGAGCCGATTCGCGATGCGCGGGGTGCCCCGCGACCGACGCGCGATTTCATCGACGCCGCTCTCCGAGAGCGCGAATTCGATGAGCTTCGAGGCGCGGCCCACCACCTTCGCGAGCTCATCATCCGAGTAGAACTCGAGGTGCGCGGTGAATCCGAATCGGTCGCGGAGCGGGTTCGGGAGCAGACCGGCTCGCGTCGTGGCCCCCACGAGCGTGAACGGAGAGAGTTCCAGCGGCACCGACGTCGCACCGGCCCCCTTGCCGACCATGATGTCGACCTTGAAGTCCTCCATCGCGAGGTAGAGCATCTCCTCGGCGCTGCGAGCCATCCGATGGATCTCGTCGATGAAGAGCACCTCCCCCGGCGTCAACGCCGAGAGCACTGCCGCGAGATCGCCAGCATGCTGAATCGCCGGCCCCGACGTCTGATGCAGCGGCTTCTCGAGCTCCGTGGCGACGATCATGGACAGTGTGGTCTTGCCGAGACCCGGGGGGCCGGCGAGCAGGATGTGGTCGGGCGTGTGCCGTCGCATGGTCGCCGCATCGAGCAGCAGCCCGAGCTGACGCCGCACCTTCGACTGACCGACGAACTCGGCCAGGCTCGTCGGTCGGAGCGCGCCTTCGTATCCCTGTTCGGCCGCCGTGGCCTGCGCGGAGAGCTCTCCGGTCACCGAACGCCTCGCGATCCTCGTCCGCTGCGACCCGCCTGCAGGAGCGCCAGTGCCGCCCTGAGCAGGCCTGCACTGTCATCCGACGCACCGGCATCTCGTGCGTCTTGCACGGCCTGGCCGGCCTCCGCCTCCCCCCACCCGAGGCCGACGAGTCCAGCGCGCACGCCGTCTGCGATGGCATCAGAGGGCGAGACGATGCCGGCGGCGGCCGGGCCGGATTCGAAAGCGAGGTGCGAGAGCTTGCCCGAGAGTGAGAGCGTGATGAGTTTCGCCGTCTTCGGGCCGATGCCCGACACCTTGCGAAACGGCTTCTCGTCGTCAGCGGCCACGGCCGCCGCGATCTCAGCCGGAGTCAGGGCCGAGAGCACGCCGAGCGCGCTGCGCGGGCCGACGCCCGAGACGGCGATGAGATGCCCGAACACGTCGAGTTCCGCCTCGGTGGCGAATCCGAACAGCGTCAGCGAGTCCTCGCGCACGATGAGCGAGGTCTGCAGGTGCAATTCGTCTCCGGGTAGAGCCGCGGTGACCCGGCCGCTCGGCACTTCGACGCGCATGCCGAGCCCTCCGAGCTCCACGACGACCCAGCCGGCACCCGCAGCGAGCACGGGCCCGCGAATCGAAGCAATCACATGATCACCCTAGAAGACGGGCGCCAGTCGCGGGACTCGCCACACCGAGGATTCGAACATATCTACGAAACTGCCCTCCGCGCCGTGCGAGCGGGGTCGATCTTCGTGCGTGTCTCACCTGCAACACGCACGAAGTGTGACCCCGCTCGCAGCGATCGACGGCGATCGGCGGCGATGGGCAGCGATCGACGGCGATCGGCCGCGATCGACGGCGGCCGCCAGCGCGTCAGGCGGTAGCCGACGCGGCCACGCCTTCGCGGGCCCGGTTGCGAACCGCGCGGTTGACCGCGCTCACGATCGCCTCCAGCGTCGCTCGGCTCGTATCCGCGTCGATGCCGACGCCCCACAGGCGCTGCCCGTCGACCTCGAGATCGACGTAGGACGCCGCGACGGCGTCGCCGCCAGAGCTCATGGCATGCTCGACGTAGTCGAAGAGCGTCACGGAGTGCCCGGCCTCGTTCAGCGCGTTGAGGAACGCGTCGACCGGTCCGTTGCCGCGCGCGGTGAGTCGCTGATCCTCTGAGCCGACGCGGGAGTCCACGACGAGTTCGGTGACGCCGTCGCCGGCGCTCGTCGCCGATGTGCGGAACAGCTTGTACCGCCCCCACGTCTCGGCATCGTCGACCTGCGCCGGCAGATACTCGTCCTGGAAGATGCGCCAGATCTCGTCGCTCGACATCTCGCCGCCGGCCGAATCGGTCACGCTCTGCACGACCGAGCTGAACTCGATCTGCAGTCGCCGCGGCAGGTCGAGATGGTGGTCCGTCTTGAGCAGATAGGCGACGCCTCCCTTGCCCGACTGCGAGTTCACCCGGATCACGGCTTCGTACGACCGCCCGAGGTCCTTCGGGTCGACGGGCAGGTAGGGCACGGCCCACTCGATCTCGTCGACGCTCGTCCCGGCCGCCTCGGCGTCCTTCGCCATCCGCTCGAAGCCCTTCTTGATCGCGTCCTGATGCGATCCGGAGAATGCGGTGTACACCAGGTCTCCGGCCCACGGACTGCGCTCCGGCACCCGCAACTGGTTGCAGTACTCGGCGGTGCGACGCACTTCGTCGAGGCGCGAGAAGTCGATCTGCGGATCGATGCCCTGCGTGAACAGGTTGATGCCGAGCGCGACGAGGTCGACGTTGCCGGTGCGCTCGCCATTGCCGAAGAGGCACCCCTCGATGCGATCGGCCCCCGCCTGGTAGCCGAGCTCGGCTGCTGCGACCGCGGTGCCGCGGTCGTTGTGCGGGTGCAGCGAGAGAATGACGTTCTCGCGATGCGCGAGGTGGCGGCTCATCCACTCGATCGAATCGGCGTACACGTTCGGTGTCGCCATCTCCACGGTGGCGGGGAGATTGATGATGACCTTGCGCTCCGGTGTCGGCTCGAGCACCTCGAGGACCTCGTTGCAGACCTCGACGGCGTACTCGAGCTCGGTACCCGTGTACGACTCCGGCGAGTACTCGTAAAAGACCTCGGTGTCGGCGCAGATGTGCTCGCTCGACCGGCAGAGCTTCGCGCCGTCGACGGCGATCTGCTTGATGCCTGCACGATCGGACCGGAACACGACATCGCGCTGCAGGATGCTCGTGGAGTTGTAGAGGTGCACGATGGCGCGTTTGGCGCCGATGAGCGACTCGTACGTCCGCGTGATGAGGTGCTCGCGCGCCTGGGTCAGCACCTGGATGGTGACATCGCCCGGAATCGCGTCGTCTTCGATGAGGTGCCGCACGAAGTCGAAGTCCGTCTGGCTCGCCGACGGGAAGCCGACCTCGATCTCCTTGTACCCCATCTTGACGAGCAGATCGAACATGATGCGCTTGCGCTCGGGGCTCATCGGATCGATCAGGGCCTGGTTGCCGTCGCGCAGGTCGACGGCGCACCAGCGCGGCGCCTCCGTGATGCGCTTCGAAGGCCACGTGCGATCGGGGAGATCGACAGAGATGATCTCGTGGAACGGGCGGTACCGGTGGGTCGGCATCCCGGAGGGCTGCTGCAGGTTCTGCATGGACTCGTCTTTCTCGTCGTGGTCTTGCTCAGCCAAACACGAACACCGCGACGAGGGAGGCCAGAGACTGATTAGTTCGAAGTCGAGGACTCGTCGCGGCAGCTAAGGAGAAGCGAGCCGAACAGCATGCCGCTCACTCTAGCAGCTGCCGCGCCGGTTCGTGCGGCGCTGTGCGCTGCGCACGGGCGTGCCCTAGCCTGATGCTCATGACCTCAGGCACTCGCACCTCCCGTCGCGTCATCGGCACCCTCGCGATCCTGGCGGCGGCTGCAGCATGGGCACTCCCTCATGCTGCGACTCCCGCGGCCGCAGACGTCTCCGACTTCTCGTATCGCAGTTGGGACGTCGCCTACGAGATCGACACGGACTCCGAGGGCCGCGCGGTCGCGGAGGTGACCGAGACGCTCGTGGCGGAGTTCCCCGACTTCGACCAGAATCGAGGGATCGTGCGAGGGCTGCCCGAGGATTACGAGGGCAGCCCGACCGACCCGTCCGATTTCTCGGTCACCGACGCGTCGGGTGCGCCGGTGCCCTTCGAGATCGAAGAGGACGACGGCTTCGTGGCGGTGCTCACCGGAGACGACCGGTTCGTCCGAGGCGAGCAGACGTATGTGATCTCGTACACGCTCCGAGACGTCGTGCTCGCCCGAGAGGACGGCGCCGCAGACGAATTCAACTGGGACCTCGTCGACTTCGAGCACGAGCAGCCGATCGGCAGCTTCAGCGCGACGGTCGGGTTCGGTCCCGGCCTCGCGGATCGCGTCAACGGCAACGCCCGCTGCTATGTTGGCGCGCCGGGGTCGACCGACGAGTGCGAGATCAGCCGCGCAGCGAGCGGTTCGGAGTACTCGGTCAGCGGAGTCGAACTCGGCGCCCGCGAGGGCGTGACCGTCGCCATCGGACTCGAATCGGGCGCGGTCGTGCAGCCGTCGAGCCGTTTGCCGAATTTCGCGCTCGACACGCTTCCCCTCCTCATCGGAGGCGGCGCCCTCGCTGCGGCAGGCGTCGCCGCCGGTTCGGCGATCCGCATGCGCAGTCGGCGAAAGTCGGGGCGCGGCACGGTGGTGGCGCAATACGACGTGCCCGACGCGCTCCCGCCGCTCCTGGCCGGCCCGATCGCGGGAGTCACGACGCCCTCGGCGCCTGCCCAGCTCGTGCATCTCGCGGTGCGCGGCGCCCTGCGCATCGAGGACGGGGAGCCGGAGCAGGGGCTGTTCGGACCGAAAGATGCGCAGCCGGTGCTGCGTCTCGTCGATCCGGCCCGCACGGCGGATCCGCTCGATGCACGCGCTCTGCACGCGCTGTTCCCCGAGCCGACGCCCGGGGCCGCGTTTCCGCTGCCGAAGAGCAACGAGAAATTCGGCAAGCGCATGCAGGAGTTGCAGACCGAGGGGCGCAAGGCGGCGGAGGATCGCGGGTACTTCGAGAAGGTGCACAGCCGCGCCGCCCGCCGATGGGGCTGGATCGCCGTCGCGCTCGTACTCGTGCTCGGCGGGTTCACGGTCGCGGCCTTCGCGTTGCGCGGGAACGCGCTCCCCGCGGTCTTCATCCTGATGGGCGTCGTGGCGCTCATCACGGCGCTGGCGTCGATCGTCAAGCAGCGCGTGTACACGCCGCTCGGCGCCGAGACGCGCGAGTACCTGCTGGGAGTCCGGGAGTTCATCAGGGTCGCCGAGGCCGATCGGCTGCGCGTGCTGCAGTCGCACAGCGGCGCCGAGCGTCAGGCCGACGGCTCCGTCGATGTCGTGCACCTCTACGAACGGCTTCTGCCGTACGCGATGATCTTCGGCCTCGAGAAGGAATGGACTCGCGTGCTCCAGGTCGCGTACGAGGAGCGCAGCGGATACGTGCCGCTCTGGTACCCCGGGATCGGACTCGCCGGCGTCTCGTCGTTCAGCAGCACGATCTCGCAGTTCACGAACTCGTTGAGTTCATCGGTCAGCTACACGTCGAGCAGTTCGGGCGGGTCGACCGGTGGTGGATTCGCCGGCGGCGGTGGCGGCGGCGGATTCTCCGGCGGCAGGTGACCGGACGGTCTGGCAGTCTGCCGGCTCAGTCGCCTGCCAGCCCGAGCGGATCAGTTGAAGCCGAGTTTGCCCAGCGCTTTCGGATCCCGCTGCCATTCCTTGAGCACCTTCACTCGCAGCGAGAGGTAGATGCGACGACCGAGCAGCGCTTCGATCTCGTGTCGCGCCCGCTCCCCCACGTCGCGCAGGCGCGAGCCGCGGTGGCCGATGATGATGCCCTTCTGGCTATCGCGCTCGACGTACAGATTCGCGTAGATCTCGAGCAGGCCGTCTTCCCGCTCTTCGCGATCCTCGACGGTGGCCGCCAGCGAGTGCGGGAGCTCGTCGCGAACCCCTTCGAGCGCCGCCTCGCGGATGAGTTCCGCGATCCGGTCGTCTTCGCCTTCATCGGTCGTCTGCTCGGCCTCGTAGAGCGGAGGCGAGATCGGCATCAATCCGAGCAGCACGTCTGCGAGGACGTCCAGCTGCTCGCGCGTCACCGACGAGATCGGCACGACCGCATCCCATTCGCGCAGTTCTCCGAGTCGCGTCAACTGATCGATGATCTCGCTGCTCGACGCTTCGTCGACCTTCGTCAGCACGGCCACCTTCTTGGCGCGAGGGAAATCGTTCAGTCGCGCATCGATGAAGCGATCTCCCGGCCCCAGTTTCTCATTCGCCGGGACGCAGAACCCGATCACATCGACGTCGCCGAGGGTCGCCTCGACCAGAGCGTTGAGACGCTCGCCGAGGAGGGTGCGCGGCCGGTGCAGCCCCGGAGTATCGACGATGATCAGCTGCCCGTCCTCGCGGTGGGCGATGCCACGTATGGCGCGACGCGTCGTCTGCGGTTTCGGGCTTGTGATCGCGATCTTCTCACCGACGAGGGCGTTCGTCAGCGTCGACTTGCCGACGTTGGGTCTCCCGACGAACGAGACGAACCCCGCGCGGTACCCGCTCTCCTGGGCATCGCCCTGCTCGGTACCGCCGTCGATGTGCTCCTGCTGGCTCATGCGCCGTCCTCTCCTTCGGTTTCCCCGATCCAACGCGCCTCGACCGTGAGCAGTCGCTGCCGACGGCGCTCCGTGTCGATCGCGGTCAATTCAATGCCCGCCACGACGACGGCGTCCCCCGGCTCTGGCAGACGTCCGAGGGTCTTGGCCACAAGACCGCCGACGGTGTCGACGTCCTCGTCTTCCAGTTCCAGGCCGAACAATTCGCCGAGTTCCCCGACCGATAGGCGCGCCCCGACGACGAACGACCCGTCTGCACGCATCGTCATCTCCGGTACATCGCGATCGTGCTCGTCCGAGATGTCGCCGAGCAGCTCCTCGATGAGATCCTCGAGGGTGACGAGACCTGAGATTCCGCCGTACTCGTCCACCACCAGCGCGAGATGATTGGACTCCCGCTGCATCTGACGCAGGAGATCGTCGGCTCGCTGGACCTCCGGCACGAAGATCGCCGGCTTCGCGATCCGCGTGATCGGCGCCTGCTCGGATTCCTCCGGCCGGCGCAGGACGAAGCCGCTCGCGTCGCGCAGATAAGCGATGCCGACGACGTCGTCGACGTCGCCGTCGACCACGGGCACCCGGGAGTGCCGCGAGGCGAGCAACTGCTCCAGCGCTTCGCGGACACTCTGATCAGCGTCGACCGTGATCATGTCGATGCGCGGAACCATGATCTCGCGCACCAGGGTCTCGCCGAATTCGACGAGGGAGTGGATGTAGTCGCGATCGTCGCTCTCGAGCACCGCTTGCTCCGCGGCCTGATCGACCATCGAGAGCAGCTGCTGTTCGTCTCGGATACGGCGGTTCGCACCGCGGCCCGGTGTCACACGATCGCCGAATCGCATGAGCCCCGATGCCAGCGGGCCGAGCAGCAGGCGGAGTCCGCGCAAGAGGGGCGCGGCGAAGCGGATGACGGCATCGGCGTGATGCGAGCCGACCGTGCGCGGGCTCGACCCGACGAGCACGAACGTCACCGCCGTCATCACGAGGGTGGCGATGACGAGTTCGAGCCAGAGCGTTTCGAGCGAGTATGCGAGCACGAGGGTGATGAGCACGGCGGACAGCGTCTCCGCGAAGACGCGGGTGAACCCGAGCGCGTTGGCGTGACGGCCCTCATCCTCGGCGATGGCCCGGATCGCCGCCCCCGAGCGCGGAGACTCGTCGGCCAATGCCATCAGTTCGGCCCGCGAGCGCACACCGAGCGCGGCGTCGGTGGCAGCGAGCAGCCCGCCGACGGAGAGCAGCACGACGGCTGCCGCGAGAAAGAGCAGTGCCAGGGGCAGGCTCATCGAGAGCGCTCGCGCATGGCGAAGGAGAGCAGCAGATCGCGCTGGAGACCGAACATCTCGGCTTCCTCCTCCGGCGTTCCGTGGTCGTACCCGAGCACATGCAGCATGCCGTGCGTGAGCAGCACGGAGATCTCCTGCTGCAGATCATGCCCAGCTGCCTCCGCCTGCACCTCCGCCACCTGCGGGCAGATGACGATGTCGCCGAGGAGGCCGGCCGGCGTCTGCGCATCGACCCGGCCGGGCCGCAGCTCATCCATCGGAAAGCTCAGCACGTCGGTCGGGCCGGGTTCGTCCATCCACTGCACGTGCAACCGCTCGATGGACGCCTCGTCCACGAACATCACGCCCACTTCGGTGTCGGGGTGCACGTAGAGCGACTCCAGCACGAACGCCGCGAGTCGCTGCACGCGGCCGACCTCGACCTCGATACCCGACTCGTTGTTGATCTCGACGCTCACGAGGCGTCTCCCTTCTGCCGCTGCGCGGACTGGTCGAACGCGCTGTAGGCGTCGACGATGCGACTCACCAGGTTGTGCCGGACGATGTCGTCGGAGCCGAGCTCGGCGAAGTGAATGTCTTCCACGTCGCCGAGGATGCGCTTGACGGCGCGCAGACCGCTGGTGGCGATCGGCAGGTCGACTTGCGTGACATCCCCGGTCACGACCATCTTGGAACCGTAGCCCAGTCGCGTCAGAAACATCTTCATCTGCTCGGGCGTGGTGTTCTGCGCCTCGTCGAGCACCACGAACGATTCGTTGAGCGTACGGCCGCGCATGTAGGCGAGGGGCGCGACCTCGATCGTTCCGCTCGCGAGCAGCTTCGGCACGACGTCGGCGTCCATCATGGATCCGATCGCGTCGAAGAGCGGCCGAAGGTACGGGTCGATCTTGTCTTCGAGCGTTCCGGGCAGGTATCCGAGTCGCTCGCCGGCCTCGACGGCGGGGCGGGTCAGGATGATCTTGGCCACTTCGCGTCGCTGCAGCGCCTGCACGGCCTTCGCCATCGCGAGGTACGTCTTCCCCGTTCCGGCCGGCCCGACGCCGAACACGATCGTGTGCGAGTCGATCGCGTCGACGTACGCTCGCTGGCCACGGGTCTGCGCCCGAACCGCATGCCCTCGCACGCTGACGATCGGCTCGCTCAGCATCTGCGCCGCCGTCGGCCCCTGTCCGTCATGCACCATTCGTGTCACTTCCTGCACATCGCGTCGCGTGACCGCACCGCTGCGCCTCGCGAGTTCGAGAATCTCTTCGACCACCTCTTCAGCCGAGCGCACGGCGCCGGCCGGGCCGCGCAGGGTCAGCACCTGATCCCGCGCATGGAACGTCACTTCCGGGTGCTGCGCCTCGAGGTCGGCGATCAGCTGATCCCGGTGCCCGAGGAACGAGGCGAGATCGACCCCCGCGAGCATCACCGTCCGCTGGAGCTCGGGATCGCCCGTGCGTGCGCTGTCACTCGCCCCCGTGGCGGACTCGGCATCAATCGGAAGTTCAGGAGGCACCGAGCGATCGCTCCTCGAGGTTGCCTGCCAGCAGGTGGGCGTGCACGTGGAACACCGTCTGGCCGGCGGTCGCCCCGCTGTTGAAGATCAAACGGTACTCGCCGTTGGCGTGCTCCTCCGCCAGACTCCGGGCGACAGCGACCATCTCGGCCAGCGTCTCGGGCTCGGCGGCGGCCAGTTCGGCGACGTTCGCGTACGCCGTCGATTTCGGAATCACGAGGATGTGCACCGGTGCCTGCGGGCTGATATCGGGGAACGCGAGCACCCGATCGGTTTCCGCGAGGATCTCGACGGGGATCTCGCCGGAAACGATCTTCGCGAACACGGTGTCTGCTGCCATGGTTCCAGTGTAGACGCTGGCGGCCGCGGGGTCAGTGCCGCTCGACCTCGGCGTTCCAGAGGTACTCGGTTTGCGGGCGGCCACGAGCGCCGTACCGGGCGCGCCGCTCGGCTCGGCGGATCTCCGCGAGGTACTCCAGATACCGTCGGCTGACTTCTCGCGAGATCCCGAGTCGCCGTGAGATCTCGTGGGCGGTGCAGGTCCCGCAGGATCGAAGCGCGGAAGAGACCTGCTCCAGGGTGTGCGTCGCGAGCCCTTTCGGCAACGGCGTGGTCTGGGCCGTGCGCAATGAGGCGAACATCCCGTCGACGTCGTGCTGCGTCGCCGTGCGACCCGCGGCCAGAGACCGACGGTGATACTCGCGGAACGCCTCGATCCTGGCTTTGAAGAGCGGGTAGGTGTAGGGCTTGATCAGATACTGCACGGCGCCCAGCGCCACCATCTCCCGCACCACCTCGACGTCGCGCACTCCGCTGACCGCGATGACGTCCGTGCGCACGCCTCGCGCACGGACGTGGCGGAGTACATCGAGACCGGTGCCATCGGGCATCGTGACATCGAGCAGTGCGAGATCCGCGCGATGCGTCGAACGTGTGAGAGCGACGACGGCAGCGCGCGCACCGGAGCACTGTGCGACGACTTCAAACCCGCCCGCTCGCGCCAGGTGCGCACGATGGAGTTCGAGTGCGAGCGGATCATCGTCGACGGTGATGACGCGAATCGGCTCGCACCCGTCGCGCACGCTGCTCGTCATGGGCGTGCTTCCGGAGGGGAGCCCGGGGGCGTCGCGGGCGCTGCGGTCGATGCCGCGCGTCGGGGCGAGCGCTCCGTGCGCGCTGACGGCAACCGCACGGTGAACGTCGTCGGAGATTCACGGGCGATGATGGTGCCGCCGCATTCATGCACGATGCGAGCGACGAGCGCGAGTCCGACGCCCCTCCCCTCCACCTCGCGGTCGGTCGATAACCGCTTCGTCGAGACGCCCCACTCGAACATGCCGCTTCGAGCTTCACCGGAGAAGCCATCACCCGAATCCGAGACGTCGATCACTCCCTCGCCAGGAGCGCCCGCGCGCATCCGCAGCGCGACCTCTCGGGAGCGAATGCTGCTCGTCGCGGCCGCGTCGATCGCATTGTCCAGCAGGTTGCCGATGACGGATATGAGTTCCATCGCCCCGATCGGAAGATCCGGGAGCTCCGGGTCGATATCGACGGCGATGGAGACGCCCCGCTCGGCGGCCTGCGCCGTTTTGCCGACGATCAGTGCGCTGACGGCCGGTTCGAGCGCGTCAGGCGCCGCCACGAGGTCGGCCAGTTCCTGGCTGCGATGCGCCGTCGCCGCGAGCATCTCGACGGCCTCGTCCTTCCGCCCCAGTTCGAGCAGGGCGATCGCGGCGTGCAGGCGGTTCGCGTGCTCGTGGGTCTGCGCCCTGAGCGATTCGCTGAGCGTCCGCAGCGAATCGTGAGAGATGATCGCGTCGCGCACCGCTTCGGCCGACAGGTCGCCGGTGATGCGGCGTGTGATTCTTCCGGCTCCGAATGCTGCGACGCCGCCGGTCACGGCGAAGGCTCCGCTCACGGCAAGGGCGAGGGGAATCCGCGTGAGATCTCCTGAGCGACCGAGGTCACGGTGATTCCGACCGATACCCATCCGATCGTCGACCCGGATGGCCCAGCGACCGGAGCGATCGTGCGGATCGACGGGCCGAGCGTCCCCGTCCAGCGCTCGGTGAAGCGCTCCGGCCCGTCCGGTATGGTGCCGCGGTACCGTTTCCCGATCTCTTCCGCATCGGGGTGCGTGAACCGTCTTCCCCTGGCATCCATCACCGTGACGTAGCTCACTCCGACGTCCCGTCGGAGCTCCGACATCCGCTGCTGCAGGGCTGTCACTCGTTCTGATTCGATCGGCCCCGCCAGCGCCTCAGCAGTTTCGGGCGCCGCGGCGATTGCGACTGCCAGAGCCTGGGTGGCGCGCTCAGTACGCCGGTACTCGGCCCGCCGGCTATCCCACATGAGGACTGCGGTGACGATGACGCTCACGGTGAGCGCTCCGCCGAGCAGGATGACGAATACGCGCGACGTCGCGCTCGATGGTCGACCGTGACTCATAGGTCACATTGTCGCACGGTTACGTCGAGCCGGGCACGCGCTACCGCTCGATTGCAGGTCCGATAAGCCCGAAACGCCCGGGCACCGCGCGAGCGGCTTAGCGTGATCAGCGCATCGCGGTGCTGCCGGAGGGGCACGCCGGATGCGATCGACATGGACAACGGCGTTCTCAGAAGGAGCAGCATGGCCGCGACAGCACTCACCGGATCCCGATCGGCACCGCGCAAACCCCGCCGGAGGGGGTGGGACAAACACACTTGGCTCTACGTCGCCGTGATCGTCGCGGTCGTGCTCGGAGCCGTGATCGGGCTCGTGGCGCCCGATTTCGCCGTCGGTCTCGAACCACTCGGCAAGGCATTCGTCGGACTCATCAAGATGATGATCGCGCCGATCATCTTCTGCACCATCGTCATCGGCGTCGGCTCCATCGCCACGGCCGCGACGGTCGGAAAGATCGGCGGGCTCGCCCTCGCCTACTTCATGACCATGTCCACCTTCGCTCTGGCGATCGGCCTGGTCGTCGGCAATTTGCTCCACCCGGGAACAGGCCTCGACATGCAGGGAGCGGAGTACACGGTCACGGGCGAAAGCAGCAGCACACAGGATTTCGTGCTCGGCATCATCCCGACGACGTTCTTCTCCGCGTTCACGGGCGAGAGCGTGCTCCAGGTCCTCTTCATCGCTCTCCTCACGGGTTTCGCGCTCCAGGGCCTCGGCGAACGCGCGACGCCCATCATGGACGCCATCAAGCACCTGCAGACGCTGGTCTTCCGCATTCTCAGCATGATCCTCTGGCTCGCCCCGCTCGGAGCATTCGGGGCCATCGCGGCTGTCGTCGGGAAAACCGGGATCGCAGCGATCTGGAGTCTCGGAGTGCTCATGCTCGGCTTCTACATCACCTGCATCGTCTTCATCGTCGGAGTGCTCGGTACCCTGCTCTATGCGGTCACGCGCGTCAACATCTTCGCAGTCATGAAGTACCTCGGACGCGAGTACCTGCTCATCGTGGGCACGTCGTCATCCGAATCGGCCCTGCCGCGGTTGATCGCGAAAATGGAACACCTCGGAGTCTCGAAACCCGTCGTCGGCATCACGGTGCCCACGGGGTACTCGTTCAACCTCGACGGCACCGCGATCTACCTGACCATGGCCTCGCTCTTCATCGCCGCCGGAATGGGCGACCCCATGAGCCTCAGCGAGCAGATCGGGCTGCTCGTCTTCATGATCATCGCTTCGAAGGGAGCCGCCGGTGTGACGGGCGCGGGACTCGCGACACTCGCGGGCGGACTGCAGGCGTACCGGCCTGAGCTCGTCGACGGGGTCGGCGTGATCGTCGGCATCGACCGCTTCATGTCGGAAGGGCGGGCGCTCACCAACTTCACCGGCAACGCTGTTGCGACGCTGCTCCTCGGATCATGGACGAAGCAGGTCGATATGCAGCGCGTGCATCGAGTGCTCCGCGGGGAGGCGCCATTCGATGAGACGACCCTCACCGGCGACAATCACGGCGCCTCGGCCGGCTCGGATTCCCACGCACGCGTCGAGGCGGATCCTCGCTTCCGGCGGCGCTGATCAGCGGCGGCCCGGCTCACCAGCGCTGGAACGCCGCATTCAGCACCGCGAGCGCAGCGGGACCGGCGGAGGACGTTCGGAGCACCGTGTCGCCGAGGAGCAGGATCGATGCTCCGGCTTCCTCCAACCCGTCGAGCTCGTCGCCGGCGAACCCGCCCTCCGGTCCGACGACGAGCAGCAGCTCATCGGCCGGGTGCGCGGATTCGGCTGCGGACCGCGCCCACGTCGAGACCCGAGAGGTGCCGCGCGGGTGCAGCACGACGACCGTCTCCTGCTCGCGGCTCGCGATCTCGCGCAACCCGTCGAGCGAAACCGGCTCGCGCACTTCGGGAATGCGCGCGCGCATCGATTGCTTCGACGCCTCTCGCGCGACGCGCCTCCACTTCGCGAGCCCCTTCGCGATCTTCTCCTGGGCACCGGAGCCATCCCAGCGGGAGACGGAACGCGCGGCCTGCCACGGCACGATGGCATCGACGCCGAACTCGGTCGCCTGCTCCACGGCTCGCTCGTCTCGGTCGCCCTTCGCGAGCGCCTGCACGAGCACCAGACGCGGACCGGCGGGCGGCGCTGACGGAACGACGCGATCGATGCGCACGGTGAAGCGATCCTTCGCGACCGACTCGACCGCGCCCTCCCCCAGTGCGCCGGCACCGTCGCCGATCGCCGTCCGCTCGCCGACGCGCAGGCGGCTCACGCGAACGGCGTGACGTCCCTCATCACCGCTCACCTCGACGAGCGACCCCGGAACGATGTCGGAAGCGTCGAGGTCTTCGCGGTAGTAGAGGTTGGCCACGCTCAGCCCTGACGGAAGAAGCGGTCGCGAATCTTGCCGAAGAAGCCCTGATGGAATTCGCCGAGGTGCGGAGCATCGTCCTTGCGCAGCGACGCGAGCTGCCGCACCAGATCCTTCTCCCGATTCGAGAGCTTCGTCGGCGTGGCGACCTGCACGGCGATCTTCAGATCACCGCGCGTCGTGCTGCGCAGTCCCTGGATCCCGCGACCGCGAACCGTGAGCATGTCTCCGGATTGCACCCCCGGCTCGACCTCGACCTCGACCTCGCCGTCGAGGCCCGCGAGCTTCGCATCGGCGCCGAGAATCGCATCGGTCATGGAGAGCTGCATCGTGCACAGCAGATCATTGCCGTCACGGCTGAAGATGTCGTGATGCATCACGCGGAACTCGATGAACAGGTCGCCGTTCGGCCCGCCACCGGGGCCCACCTCGCCGCCGCCGCGCATCTGCAGGCGCGTGCCGGTGTCGATGCCGGAGGGAACCTCGATGGGGAAGGTGCGGCGCTCGCGCACGCGCCCCTTGCCCGCGCACTGCACGCAGGGATGCTCGATGATGGTGCCGTACCCCTGGCAGCTGCCGCACGGGTGCATGGTGACCACATTGCCGAAGAGCGACCGTACCTGGCGCTGCACCTGTCCCTGACCACCGCAGACGTCGCAGGTGACGGGATGCGTGCCCGGCTGGCAGCAACTGCCCTGGCAGACTTCGCAGAGCACCGCCGTGTTCACGGTGATCTCGCGCTGCGTGCCGAAGATGACGTCTTCGAGCGAGACGTCGACCCGGATCATCGCGTCGTCTCCGCGCTCCGAGCGCGAACGCGGACCGCGCTGACCCGCACCGCCGAATCCGGCGCCGCCGAAGAAGGTCTCGAAGATGTCGCCGAACCCGGCGGCGCCCCCCTGCGAGCCGCCCATGTCGTAGTGCTGCCGCTGCTCGGGGTCGCTCAGCACGTCGTACGCATGCGTCACGCTCTTGAACTGCTCGGCCGCGTCCTCGCTCGGGTTCACATCCGGGTGCAACTGGCGTGCCAGCCGCCGGTAGGCCTTCTTGATCTCTTCGGCGCTCGCTTCGCGGGAAACGCCGAGGGTCTCGTAATGATCGGCCACGCTATATCGCTCCTCAGGTAGGGGGTGTCGTCGGGTGGGCAGGAGGAGCGGCGGCTACCGCTCCTCCCCCAAGAATCGGTTGAGGTAGCGCGCGATCGCGCGCACTGTGGCGATGTTGCCGGCGTAGTCCATACGCAGCGGCCCCAATACGCCGAGTTTCGAGATCGCGATGCCGTCCTCGTACTTCGACGCGATGATCGAGGTCTCTGAGAGCCCGTAGGCCTCGTTCTCACGACCGATCGACGCCGAGACATCGCGGTCGTCGTGCACCAGCTCGCCGAGAAGTCGAAGCAGGGTGACCTGCTCCTCAATGGCTTCGAGCACGACGGGCAGCGATCCGGCGAACTCGCCATCGGGTCGGGAGAGGTTCGCGGCGCCAGCAACGGCGATGCGGTCATTGCGGTTGGCCTGCAATTGCCCCGACACCACCGCGAGCACGCGGCGCACGAGATCGGACTCGTCTGGTTGCGACCAGAGCGGCAGATCCTCCACGAGACGCGTCACCGCACCCGCAGCCGTCTCGACGTCGCTGCCCACCGCCGCATCGGCGATGCGCTGCCGGAGGCCGTGCACCCACGCCTCCGTGACGCGCGAGGCCGGAAGGAGGGCCACCTGCTGCTCCACCACTCCGCTGCCGAGAATCAGGACGCTGAGCACCCGATCCTCGCCGATCGCGACGAGGTCGATGTGACGCACGACCGTGCGGCGCAGCGACGGGTACTGCGCGACCGCGACCTGGTTGGTGAGCTGGGAGAGCATGCGCACCGTGCGCGCCATGACGTCGTCGAGATCCGACGACTCGCCGAGGAAGCGCTCGATCGCGGATCGCTGCGCCGAACTCAACGGACGAATGCGTGCGAGCGTGTCGACGTAGAGCCGGTACCCCTTGTCCGTCGGCACGCGGCCCGAGGACGTGTGCGGCTGCGCAATGAGCTCGTCTTCCTCGAGCAGGGCCATGTCATTGCGAATGGTCGCTGCGGAGACGCCGAAGCTGTGGCGGTCGACGATCGCCTTCGACCCGACGGGCTCGTTCGACGACACGTAATCGCCAACGATCGCGTGCAATACCGCGAGGCTGCGCTCCGAAACCATCGCCCCTCCTGACCCTGGCACTCACTTGTTCCGAGTGCCAAGTCTAGCGCAGGCACGGTGGCATGCGACCGCTACCGCTCCCAGCGAACACGGCCGTGCGAGGGGTCCATGAGCGGCGCCCCACAGCCCCGACGGGGATGGGATCAGCCGCCCAGCAGTCGGTGCACGACGGTGTCGGCGAGCAGTCGCCCGCGCAGGGTGGGAACGAGGCGTCCGGCGATCGCGGCCCTCCCGTCGAGGAGCCCGTCCGCGATGAGCTGCGGGATCGAGCGACGTTCGTCGGCGCTCAGCACGTCAGCCGGAAGCCCGTCGACGATCCTGGTCTCGAGCAGGATGCGCTCCTCTCTCCGGGCCTCCTCCGACAGGGTCTCGCGCGAATGCGCGGGCGAGACGCCCTGCGCCATGCGCTGCGCGTATGCGCCCGGATGCTTCACGTTCCACCACCGCACTCCGCCCACGTGGCTGTGGGCTCCGGGGCCGGCCGCCCACCAGTCCTCACCCGTCCAGTACGAGAGATTGTGGCGCGACCGCGTCTCCGGCGAGCGCGACCAGTTGCTGATCTCGTACCAGGAGAAACCCGCCTCGGCGAAGCGGGCGTCGGCGAGCTCGTACATATCGGCGTGCAGGTCCTCGTCGGGGGCGGCGACCTCCCCGCGTCGGATCTGCGCGGCGAGCTTCGTGCCGCGCTCGATGATCAGCGCGTAGGCCGAGATATGGTCGGGCTCGCAGGCGAGCGCTGCGTCGATCGAGCGCTCCCAATCGGCGAGGCTCTCGCCCGGCGTGCCGTAGATGAGATCGACGCTCACCTGGAGCCCGGCATCGCGCGCCCACTGCGTGACCAGCGGCACGCGCTCAGGGGTGTGCGTGCGGTCGAGCGTCGCGAGCACGTGCGGCACGGCGGACTGCATGCCGAAACTCACGCGCGTGAATCCCGCATCGGCCAGTGTTCGCAGGTACTCGGCGTCGACCGAGTCGGGATTCGCCTCCGTCGTCACCTCAGCCCCGTCGGCCAGCCCCCACTCCGCCCGGATGCGCCCGAGCATGCGAGCGAGATCGTCGGCCGGCAGCAGCGTCGGCGTGCCCCCGCCGAAGAACACGGTCGATACCTGCCGTTCCGGAAGCCCGGCGAGTCGCAGCACGCGGCCGCCCAGGGTCAGCTCCTGCTCCACCTGCGCGGCGTAGTCGCCCCGCGAGGTGCCGCCGAGCTCACTGGCCGTGTACGTGTTGAAATCGCAGTATCCGCATCGCACTCGGCAGTACGGCACGTGCACGTACACGCCGAAGTTGCGGGCATGCGCGCCGACCGCGACCTCGGGTGGGAGCGCGCCGTCCTCCGGGGCGGGGTCTCCCTCAGGCAGTGCGCTCGGCACGGCGGTCTCCTGATCCTGCGTTCCACTCGGGGCAGAACAGCCCCCTCATCACGACCGTCTACTGGGTCGGCGCTGGTGAGTCGGGCCGTTCGCGTCGGCGCCCGGCAGATGGCCGGGGGCGTCGTCTTGCTCCGCGATCCCATCCGACGTCTGCACAGGCTCAACCTCGGGCTCGGCCACAACCTCAGGCTCGGGCTCGGGCGCAGCCTCGGGCTCGGTCGCCTGTACAGGCTCCGGCACAGCCTCAGGCTCGGCATCCGGCGCCGCATCGACAGCTGGCTCCGCCGCGGGGGTCTCCGCCTGCACGGCCGGGCCGAGATCCGGAACGGGCTGAGCACCGGGAGCGAGCGCGGCGATCCCGCGCTTGACGGCATCGAGCGCGGCACGGACGTCGGCGCGGCCGCGCAGGCCGAGCAAACCGTTCTTCGGCGCTGCGACGAACCCGCGGGCGACGGCCCACACCGTGTCGTCGGCGCGGAACTCGATCAGGAAGAGCTGCTCGCCGACAGCGCCGGCTTCGTCACCGGTCCCCCACGCGAACCCGACGCGGCGCTCCTCGTCCACGGTGTACACCACGAGCACGTTTCGGGGATCCTGCCCCTCGAAGTGCAGCACCGCGGTGGTTCCCGCGACGATGTACGGTTCGCCGTCTGGGCCGAACTGCTCCTCGACCTCACCAGCGGCCTCCGGCATTCCGTCACCGTTGAAGCTCGGGCCCACGTATTCCGAACCAGCGCCTCGAACGATGTCGGTCACACGCACGCCGGATCCGCGCTGCGCGCCCCAGGTCATCAGCAGGCTGGACGCGATCAAGAATCGCTCCTGGCCGCTTCCGAGGCGGAGCTCCTCCTCGTACGGGGTCATGCCCTCGGGCGGGAACCGAACGATGTCGGGGTCTTTCGAAGCTCCGACGGCCGCATAAGCGACCGGCATCTCCACGTGGCTGCTGCGGCGGGCCGGCTGATCCTTGCTCATCGCTTGCCCCCTTCCTTCCCCTCCACATCCCCGGAGAGCGCGGCGATGAAGGCCTCCTGCGGCACCTCGACGCGGCCCACCATTTTCATGCGCTTCTTGCCCTCTTTCTGCTTCTCGAGCAGCTTGCGCTTGCGACTGATGTCGCCGCCGTAGCACTTCGCCAGCACGTCCTTGCGGATCGCGCGAATCGTCTCGCGGGCGATCACGCGCGCGCCGATCGCGGCCTGGATCGGCACTTCGAACTGCTGGCGCGGGATGAGCTTGCGCAGGCGTTCGGCCATCATCGTGCCGTACGAGTACGCGTTGTCGCGGTGCACGATCGCGCTGAAGGCGTCGACAGCTTCGCCCTGTAGCAGAATGTCCACCTTCACCAGGTCCGCCTCCTGCTCGCCCATCGGCTCGTAGTCGAGGCTCGCGTAGCCCTGGGTGCGACTCTTCAGGTGGTCGAAGAAGTCGAAGACGATCTCGCCGAGCGGAATGCTGTAGCGCAGCTCGACGCGCTCGCCCAGGTACTCCATTCCCAGCAGATTGCCGCGGCGGCTCTGGCAGAGCTCCATGATCGCGCCGACGTAGTCCTTGGGCGCCAGAATGGCCGTCTTCACGACGGGCTCGCGCACGCTCGAGATCTTGCCATCGGGGTACTCCGACGGATTCGTCACGGTGATCTCGCGCCCGTCGTCGGTCGTGACCTGGTAGATCACGCTCGGAGCCGTCGCGATGAGGTCGAGATCGAACTCCCGCCGCAGGCGCTCGGAGATGATCTCGAGGTGGAGGAGCCCGAGAAATCCGCAGCGGAATCCGAAGCCGAGAGCCACTGAGGTCTCCGGCTCGTACTGCAGCGCAGCGTCTTCGAGCTTCAGCTTGTCGAGCGCCTCGCGCAGCACGGGGTAGTCGCTCCCGTCGAGCGGGTAGAGCCCCGAGAAGACCATCGGCTTCGGGTCGGTGTAGCCGGGCAGCGCCTCGGTCGCAGGCTTGCGCTTCGCGGTTACCGTGTCCCCCACCTTGGAGAGCCGCACGTCTTTCACACCCGTGATGAGGTAGCCCACCTCGCCGACGGCGAGTCCCTTCGTCGGCGTGGGCTCGGGTGCCGATACGCCCACTTCGAGGGCTTCGTGCTCCGAGCCGGTCGACATCATCTGCACCTTCTCGCGCGGCGACAGATTGCCATCGATCATGCGCACATAGGTGACGACACCGCGATACGGGTCGTAGACGGAGTCGAAGATCATCGCGCGCGGCGGCCCATCGGCGCTGCCGACCGGAGCCGGGATCCGATGCACCACGCTGTCGAGCAGTTCTTCGACACCGGCGCCGGTCTTCCCCGACACCTTCAGGATGTCTTCGGGACGGCCGCCGATGAGGTCGGCGATCTCACGCGAGACGCGCTCGGGATCGGCCGCAGGCAGGTCGATCTTGTTGAGCACCGGAATGATCTCGAGATCGTTCTCCATGGCGAGGTAGAGATTCGCGAGCGTCTGCGCTTCGATGCCCTGCGCGGCGTCCACGAGCAGGATCGCCCCTTCGCACGCCGCGAGCGAGCGCGAGACCTCGTAGCTGAAGTCGACGTGCCCCGGGGTGTCGATCATGTTGAGCGCGAAGTCGCCCGCATCGGTCGCCCAGTGCATGCGCACCGCCTGCGACTTGATGGTGATGCCGCGCTCGCGCTCGATATCCATGCGGTCGAGGTACTGCGCGCGCATCTCGCGATCGGGAACGGTGCCCGTCACCTGAAGCATGCGGTCGGCCAGGGTCGACTTCCCGTGGTCGATGTGCGCGATGATGCAGAAGTTGCGAATCTTCGCGGGGTCGGTCGACGCCGGTACTGGAGGGTTCAGGCTGCGTGGAGACATTGTTCGCAATTATCGCACGCGCGGGAGCGGGTTCGTGCGCCGGACACGACGCCGCATTCCCCGAGTCCGGCCGTTCCTGCGAGAATATGCAGATGCCTCGCGTCGTCGCCCTGTATCGCTACCCCGTCAAAGGATTCACTCCGGAACGCCGCGAACGACTCACCGTGCAGCGCGACGGGCGCATCGTCGGCGACCGGGTGCTCGCCTTCCGCTTCGCAGAGGCAGCGCTTCCCGAACAGCGCGACGGGCTCGACTACTGGCCGAAGGCGCAGGGCCTGGCGCTCCAGGACTTCCCGGCCCTCGCCGCATTGCGACTCGAGTTCGACGCTGCCGAGCGCCGCGTCACCATCTTCAGCGGCACCTCCGTCATGGTCTCCGCCGCGCTCGATGACGCCGGCCGCAAGCACCTCTCCGATGCGGTGACCGAGTTCGTGCTCGGCACGCGTGAGGGGAAGCGGTTGCAGCGCCCCGGCAGGCTGCCGCTCGAACTCGTCGGCGACGGCGAGCACGCGCGGTTCCAGGATCGCGAGCAGGGCTACGTGTCGCTGCACGGCCGCGCCAGCGTACTCGCACTCAGCGCAGTGATCGAGCGAACCGACGGCGGCACCCCCGAACTCGCCGCCTCCGGGGGCGATCCCGATCCTTCCAGCGGGACAGACCCCGCACTCGATGACCGCCGCTTCCGGTCGAACATCGTCATCGACGGCGTCAAGGCATGGGAGGAGCTCAAGTGGCGCGGGGCGGTGCGCATCGGCGAACTCGAGTTCCGCACGGCAGAACCCATCGTCCGGTGTCTCGCCACCCATGCGAACCCGGAGACGGGCGCACGTGACGCACGGGTGCTCACCACCCTGACCCAGCGCATCGGGCAACGGGAGCCGACGCTCGGCACGCTCCTGCTCCCCCGCGAGCTTCCGGCCCCGATGCCTGCCGGAACCGAGCTCGGGAGCGCCGCCTGGGGCGACATCCGGGTCGGCGACGACGTCGAGCTGATCGCGGGCGCGCTGTAGTCCCGCCGCGGCGCGCCGATGCCGCGACCGCACGGCCACTGGGATCGACGCCGAGCTTCTGCTAGACTCGGTTCTTGGCTTGCGTGTGGTTCTTACCACACCACCCGTAAGGTGCCCTCTCTCACCGCGCGGAACAACCCGTCAACCGGATCTAAAGGACACATCTCAACGTGGCAAATATCAAGTCGCAGATCAAGCGCATCAAGACCAACCGCAAGGCGACCGAGCGCAACAAGGCGTACAAGAGCGAACTCCGCACCGTCGTGCGCGCAGCTCGCGAGGCGATCGCAGCCGGCGACAAGTCGGTAGCCGAGGCCAAGCTGAAGACCGCCGGCCGCAAGCTGGACAAGGCCGCCTCGAAGGGCGTCATCCACAAGAACCAGGCCGCGAACCGCAAGTCGAAGCTCGCCGCTCAGGTGGCATCGCTCTAACTCGCATTCGCGATCGATTCAGGCCCTGCTTCGGCGGGGCCTTTTTCGTGCGCTGGCGCACTGCACCGGCAGTGCTACACGCGCCCGCGTTTCGCTACGAACAAGAGATACTTCTCGAGCGCGTACTCGGGGTCCCGACTCCCGCCCTTCAACCGCCACTCGGTTTCTGCGGCGAGATCGATCGCACGAGCGAGATCTTCTTCGCGCCAGCCGCGCACTTCGCGCAGCGCCCGATCGACCTGCCACGGAGCCATGCCGAGCTCTTTCGCGAGCTGTCCCCCGGATCCGCCGGCGCCGTAGACGCGGGCCATCGCGCGCACCTTCATATTGAGTGCGGCGAGCATCGGGATCGGATCGGTTCCCGTCGAGAACGCCTGGCGGAGCAGCACGAGAGCGTCGGCCGCACGACCGGCCGTCGCGGCGTCGGCCACTCTGAACGCATTCGTCTCGACGCGGCCCTCGGTGGCGCGTGAGACCTGATCCTCGGAGATTCTGGTGCCGACGTCCGAGACGAGTTGCCCGATCGCGCCGGCGAGCTCGCCGATCCCGCCCGAGAACGCGGCTGCGAGCTGGCGGGCCGCCCCCGGGGTGACCTGGGCGCCCAGTCGGCGAAACTCGGCCTGCACGAACGCGAGGCGATCCTGATCCTTCTTCACCTCGGCGCAGACCACCTCGATACCGCCGCCGGCCCCGCCGCGCACGAGATCGAGCAGCGCTTTGCCGCGCTGACCGCCGGCGTGGCGCAGCACCAGTGTCGTGCCGTCCGCCGGCTCTGCGACGTATCGTTTCGTGTCTTCGAGGAAGGCGTCGGAGCACTTCTCGACGCCCTCGACGCGAATCAACCGCGGCTCTGCGAACAGTGACGGGCTCGCGATCGTGAACAGCTCGCCCGCCGTGTACGAGGCGGCGTCGACGTCGTGCACCTCGAGATCGCTGTTCACCTCGAGCAGTGCGGCGCGGATCGCTTGCCCCGCTCGATCCGCGAGAAACGCCTCGGGGCCGGAGATCAGCACGACCGCAGCCGGCTGCGCCTCGCTCCAATCGAGCTGCGGGATCTTCGTCTTCGCAGACGCCGCTCGCGGAGCTGCCTTCCGTGCCTGTGCCACCCGTCCAGACTACCGTTCACTCTGCTCCTCGCTCGACGCTCCGCGCTCGGCCCAGACGTCGAGCGCGCCTGGATCGCCGCTCACGGCGATCGACCCCAGCTCGTCGGTCCGCAGAACGGTGGTGCTGGTGCGGCGGAGACCCTCGATGACGGACGCGGTCGGATGCCCGTACCCGTTGTCCGCACCGACCGAGATCAGTGCGACCTCGGCAGAAGCTGCGGTGAAGATGCCGGAATCGTGATCCGAAGAGCCGTGATGCGCCACCTTGACCACGTCGACGTCGAGATCGGCGCCCGTCCGTTGCAGCGCGAGCTGCTCATCCTCTCCCGTATCGGCGAGCAGGAGCACCGACGTCGCCCCCGCCTCCACGCGCAGGACGAGACTCGCGCTGTTCGTATCGGCGGGAGTCGCCCCCGGCTCAGGCGCCAGCACCTCCCAGTGCAGACCTCCGAGCGCATCGATCATGCCGCTCCCACCCACCTGCGTGCTCACACCTGCCGTCTGCAGCGAGGCGAGTACTGGGCGTACGTCGCCGTCCTCGCGATTGCTCGGTGCGATGAGCGCGCGATCCACCTGATCGACGATCGCGCTCAGCGCGCCCACGTGGTCCCGGTCGTCATGCGTGAGCACGAGGATCGCGATGCGGTGCACTCCGAATCGCTCCAGGCACGAGTCGAGCCGCTCGGGGTCGTCGCCGGTGTCCACCAGCATCACAGTGTCGGGGGCCCCTGGGTCTCGCAGCAGCAGCGCGTCACCCTGGCCGACGTTGCACGCGACCACGCTCCAGGTATGCGGAGTCGTGAGCCGCGCGGTCGTCGGGGCGATGAGCGTCGGCCCGAGAAATGCTCCGAGCGCACCGCAGAGCAGCGCCGCAATCCAGACGACGGTGCGGCGCGGGCGCGGCACGTTCCACCCCCACGGGGTTCTCCCGCTCGTCACTGGTGCGCCAGGGGAAGGCGCACCCGGATCCCGGTCAGCGTGCTCGCCGAATCGACGCTCGAGGAGCCACCAGGCGACGAGTACGGCGATTTCGACGCCTGCGAGCAGCGCGGCGCCTCCCCACCCGCCTGGCCACGCCCACCTCGCTCCCGGGACCGCAGCCGTGACCTCTGCGGTTGCGACGACCCAGCTGGCAGGCATGCTGGCGAGCCACACGCAGGCGTGCGACACCTCGGGGAAAAGCGGCGCCGCGAGGAGCGCGAGCAGCCCGAGCCCCGTACCCCAGGGGGCAGCCGGGGCTGCGAGCACGTTTGCGACGAGTCCAGCTGCGGGAAAGCCGGACTGCACGAGCAGCAACAGCGGCCCGCACGCGAACTGCGCGGCGATCGCGACGGCAACGGGAAGCCTGACCCACTGAGGGCTCGGGAACACGCGCCCCAGCAGCAGCATCACGTCGGGAACCCACAGCAGAATTCCCGCGGTCGCCGCGACGGAGAGCGCGAATCCCGGCTGGAGCGCCTGCCACGGATCGTGCACGAGCAGCGCGAGGACGGCGAGTCCGAGACCGGGAAGCGCGATGGCGCGCTTCCCCCCGAACGATGAGAGCAGCACGACCGCGGCCATCACTCCCGCCCGCTGCACGCTCGGATCCGGCCCGACGACGGCCACGAAGCCGGCCAACGCCGAGCCTGCCAGCGCGATCCGGGCGCGACGCGGTACGCCGAGCCAGCCCGACACCGTGAAGATGGCGGCCACGACCAGCGCGCAGTTGGCGCCGGACACCGCCACGAGGTGAGTGAGCGAGCTCTCCCGCATCTGCTGATCGAGGTGCTCCGGCACGAGCGACGTGTCGCCGACGGCGAACCCCGGCACCAGTTCGGCGCCGGGCACGCCGGCCGCCGCTTCGCGCAGGCCGGCGCGGAGACGGGCTGCAGCGTGCGTCGTGACGGCGCGAATCGTCGCCGATGCGCTGTCTGCGCCGTCCGTCGCGACGACATCGAAGGATGTGACACGGACTCCGTACCTGGCAGACGAACCGGCGTCGAGTGAGACGAGCGTGCCAGACGCCAGCGCGAGCGTCCCCGGCCCCCAGAGGTTCGCGTCACCACTGCGGTCACCCGGTTCCTCAGCACCGGAGCGGAGCGAGTCGGAGCGGGGCGAGTCGGAGCGGAGCGAGTCGGAGCGGGGCGAGTCGGCCGCGAACCAGAGCACGACGGGCATGTCGCCGCTGGCCGAGCGCGCGACCGCGGGCGCCCACGACGACCGTCGACCGCGCTCGTCGATCGATGTCTTCGGGAAACCTCGCAGCTCGATGTCGAGCGTCGTCGCACGCCCGCTCGTTGCGGTACGCGCGAATTGCGGATCCTCGCGCACCTGCTCGAGCGCATCGATCCGCGCCCCGAGCACGACGAGCATCGCACAGGCGATCCCCGCACAGCGAAGGACGACCGCGCGCCCGCGTGCACGAACGCAGCCGATCGCGACGACGCCGATGCCGAACGCCGTGACTGCGAGCCACCGGCCACAGCCCGGGACCAAGATGGCGCTCGCCACGAGTGCCCACGCCAGGACCGCGGGGGCGAGTATGCGCCAACGGCCCGACGGTGATCGAGATGCGTCGTTCATAGCACCACGAGGTCTCGCAGCCCGTCGAGCGTCTTCGCCCCGATACCGGGCACTTCGAGCAGCTGATCCACCGAGGTGAACCCGCCGTTCGCATCGCGCCAGTCGATGATGCGCTGCGCGAGGGCCGGACCGATACGGGGAAGGGTCTCCAGATCGGCGACCGCGGCAGTATTCAGGGCGATCGCGCCCGCTCCAGTTCCAGCTCCACTGCCGCCCGTCGTCGCGCCAGGCACCCCTCCTGGGCTCGGGCCAGCAGCGCTCGTGTCAGCCTCGCCCGCGGCGGCGCTGTTCCCGGCCGCGCCCGATGGGTTCGCCCTCCAAGCCGCGGCCAGCGCGGCGTCGGGCACGATCAGCTGCTCGCCGTCTGCAACCGTCCGAGCGAGATTCAGGACGTCGAGCACCGCAGCATCGGTCGCTCCGCCGGCCTCGTCGATCACATCGGCAACCCGGGAGCCCGCCGGGAGCTCGACGACCCCGGCGCGGTGCACCTCTCCCACCACGTGCACCAGCACATCCGCCCGCGAAGCATCTGCGCCGCCGCCGTCGCCGTGCTCGGGCACCGGCCCGGATTCGGCTCCACTCGTCGCCCCGCCGCCCGGCTGCTCGCCCGCAGCCTCAGACGAGCTCGCCGCAGCATCCGCGCCCTCGGTGGCCACCCCGTGGCCCCGAGCCATCGTGATGCCGATAGCCACCGCGATGGCCGCGACGAACACCAGCGCTCCGACGGTCACTGGCACTGCGATCCCGCGGCGTATCCGCTCCCCGATCCTCGTGCTCGGCACCCACCGGAGCGCCGGCGCGGCCCGCGCGTTCGTCCGGTCGCTCGCCTGCCAATGCCCCCGCGACAGCACTGCCTCACTGGAGAGGAGTGGGCGCGTGTTCAGGTCGGCGTCGCCGCCCGCTTCACTGACGGCTTCGCCGAGCGCTTCACCGACCGCTTCACCGACTGCTTCGCCCGCTTCGCCGGGCTCGCCGGACTCGCCGGGCTCGGCGGGCCCACCAGTGCCATCGGGTGCTTCGTGCTTCCGCATGCGAACACGCTAGGTCGCGAGGGCGCCCGCGCTGCCGCTTCGTCGCCAGCAGTGGAAAGGTCAGCACCTACGGCCGCTGGCGCCCCCTTGTGAGCGGAGTACGCGCTCCATCATTCACCCGACGCACCCATCCATCCCATCCCATCCATCCCATCCATCCCATCCCATGCGAGCGGGGTCACTGTTGGTGCGTGTCATGGGTCCGACACGCACCAACAGTGACCCCGCTCGCAGCGCGAAGGAGGAAAGAGAGCGGGAGCCCGCGCTAGGCGGCCGGCTTCGTCGCGATGCTGACGATCTTCGGCACGCGCACGATCACGTTGACGACCTGTCGATCACCGATCGCGCGCTGCACCGCGGCCGACGCACGGGCAGCCGCCTCGGCCTCGGCCTCAGACACCGACGCTGGGAGCGTCAGGCGATCCCGCACCTTGCCGTCCACCTGCACGACCATCGTGACCTCGTCCTCGACGAGCAGTGCCGCATCGGCGACCGGCCACTCCACGAGCGCGACGCTCGGCTCGAACCCGAGCTTCGCCCACATGTCCTCGGCGGCGTAGGGCGCGAAGAGCGAGAGGATGACGGTGATCGCCTCGGCCGACTCGCGCACCGCGGGGTTCGCGGCGCCGACGCCCGAGTCGATCGCCTTGCGGGTCACGTTCACCTGCTCCATGAGGCGCGCGACGACTACGTTGAATTTGTAGGCCTCGATGAGCCCCGGCGCATCGGCGAGCAGGCGGTGCGTGGCTCTCCGGAGCCCGGCGTCGCCCTCGGAGAACGCTGCCTCACGCGGCGCCCCCGCCGTCTGCACGTCGTCGACGACGCGCCAAGCCCGGGCGAGGAACTTCGCCGAGCCCTGCACCGACACGTCCGCCCAGTCGATGTCGTCTTCTGGCGGCCCCGCGAACGCAAGCGTCACGCGCAACGCGTCGGCCCCGTGCGCCTTCAGCTCGCTCGCGAACTCGACGAGATTGCCCTTCGACTTCGACATCTTCGCACCGTCCTGCAGCACCATGCCCTGGTTCAGCAGCGCGGTGAACGGCTCGTCGAAGTCGAGGTAACCGAGATCGTGCAGCACCTTCGTGATGAAGCGCGAGTACAGCAGGTGCAGAATCGCGTGCTCGACACCGCCCGCGTACTGGTCGATCGGTCCCCAGGCGTTGACGAGCTCCGGGTCGAACGCCTGCGTCGCATCGTTCGCCGACAGGAAGCGCAGGTAGTACCACGAGCTGTCGACGAAGGTGTCCATCGTGTCGGGGTCGCGCGTCCAGGTCTCGCCGGTCTCGGGATCGACGACCGTCGCCCACTCCGTGGCGGCACCGAGCGGTGACGCTCCCTTCGGCTTGAGGTCCAGCCCCTCGGAGGCCGGCAGCTGTACGGGCAGCGCCTCGGAATCGACCGGGCGCATCTCGCCGTTCTCGTGATGGAGAATCGGGATCGGCGTGCCCCAGTAGCGCTGCCGCGAGATCAGCCAGTCGCGCAACCGGTACGTGGTCGACGCGCGACCGGTGCCGCGCTCCTCGAGCACCTCGACCGCGCGGGCGATCGCCTCGTTCTTCGGCAGCCCGTCGAGCTCGCCCGAGTTGACGAGCACCCCTTCGCCGGCCGTCGCGACGCCGCTCTCCGCGGGATCGGGCAGGGCGGCGCCGTCGGCGTCGCGCACGTCGACGACCACGCGCACGGGCAGGTCGAACTTCAGCGCGAAATCGAGGTCTCGCTGATCGTGCGCCGGTACCGCCATGATCGCGCCGTGCCCGTAATCGGCGAGCACGTAGTCGGAGGCCCACACGGGAATGCGCTCCCCGTTGACCGGGTTCACCGCGAAGTGGTCCAGGAAGACGCCGGTCTTCTCACGATCCGCGCTCTGCCGCTCGATCTCCGTCTGCTTCTGCGTCTGGGCCAGGTACTCCTGGAAATTCCTGCGCACCTCTTCCGAGGCGCCCGACGCGAGCTCCGCCGCCAGGTCGGCGTCGGGGGCGACCACCATGAAGGTCGCGCCGTGCAGCGTATCGGGGCGCGTCGTGAAGACCGGAACCTTCTCCTCACGGCCCTCGATCTCGAACTCGACCTCGGCCCCGCGCGAGCGCCCGATCCAGTTGCGCTGCATGTTGAGCACCTTGGTGGGCCACTGACCCTCGAGCGCGTCGAGATCGTCGAGCAGGCGATCCGCGTAGTCGGTGATGCGGAAGTACCACTGCGTCAGCTTCTTCTTCACGACCATGGCGCCCGAGCGCTCGGAGGTGCCGTCCGCGAGCACCTGCTCGTTCGCGAGCACGGTCTGATCGACCGGATCCCAGTTGACCCAGCTCGCTTTGCGGTAGGCGAGACCCTTCTCGTACATCTTCAAGAAGAGCCACTGGTTCCACTTGTAGTACTCGGGGTCGCTCGTGTGGAGCACGCGGCTCCAATCGAAGGAGGGCGCGTAGAGCCGGAACGAGGCCTTCTGCTGCGCGATGTTGGCGTACGTCCACTCCCGGGGATCCACCCCGCGCTTGATGGCCGCATTCTCGGCGGGCAGCCCGAAGGAGTCCCACCCGATCGGGTGCAGCACGTCGTAGCCGCGTCCGCGCCAATAGCGTGCGAGCACGTCGCCGAAGCAGAACGCTTCTGCGTGCCCCATGTGCAGATCGCCCGATGGGTACGGGAACATGTCGAGCACGTACTTCTTGGGGCGCGCTGCCCCGGGGGCGGAGGCTCCCTCGGTGTCGACCTCGAACGGCTTCAGCTCGTCCCACACGGGAAGCCAGCGGTCCTGGATCGCCTGGAAGTCATAGCCCTCGGCGTCGCGCTCCTGCTGCTCGGTCACACATACCTCGATCTCGGTTCGAATCGCCCGCGTTCGCGAGCGCACACTTCCGACCAGAATACCCGGTACCGAGCGGGTGGAGCGCCCAGCGCCCGCGCGCTGAGCGGGACGGCGCCGGCGGCGGAGCGTCGAGGCGTCGCGCGCCGGCGGGGTGGCGGGGTCACCGCGCTGGGCGCATACTGGGCAGCACCCCGGCGATCCGCCGCCCACTCGGGTGCGCGAGCCGGGCGCGCAGCAGAGGAGCTCGCATGTCACTCTCGCCACAGCCCGATGAGACGATCGAGCCGTCGCCCGTCGAGACGCCCTTCGCCGCCGCATTCGATGCGGAGCGCGATCTCTCGATCACGCGCATCATCCGCGCTCCCCGTGCGATCGTGTGGCGCGCGTGGACGGATCCGGATCGCCTGGCCCGCTGGTGGATCCCCGCCCCCATGACGGCACGCGTCGAACGGCTCGAACTCGTGCCGGGCGGCGCGCTCATCACGAGCATGAGCGAGGACGGAAGGGCCTTCGAGCCGCACATGAATGCCGTGTTCGTGACCGTCGAGGCCTCGAGGCGCATCGTCTTCACGAATGCGCTCGACGCCCAGTGGCGGCCCGCTGCTCCGGCACCCGTTGCCGTGACCGCCGAGTTCACCCTCACCGACCACCCGGAGGGCACGGCGTACCGGGCCACGGCGCGTCATGCGAGCGCGGACGACCGCGCGAGGCATGAGGAGCTCGGCTTCGTCGACGGCTGGACGATGGTGACCGCGGCACTCGCGGCACTGGTCGAGCGCGAGGTCTGAGCGGGCCGCGCCCGAGTCCGATCAGCGGGCGAGCGCAGAGAGCAGCGCGGCGGCCTTGAGGTGCTTCTCCGCGACCTCGTCGGCGGCGACTGAATCGATGGTGATGCCTCCCCCGGCGCCGACAGCGACCACAGGCCGATCGCCCCGCCGCATCTCGACGCTGCGAATCGTCATCGCGAGCTCCGCGTCGCCCCGGCGATCGATCCACCCGAAGCACCCGGAGTAGAACCCGCGCGGCCCGCCCTCCAACCGCTGCAGCAGCTGCACGGCCCGGAGCTTCGGGGCACCCGTCATGGAACCGCCGGGAAACGCGGCGACGATGGCGTCCCAGATGCCCTGGCCGCCCGCCAAGGTGCCGGAGACCGTGCTCACGAGCTGATGCACATGAGCGTGGGTCTCGACATCGAGAAACCGGTCGACGCGCACCGAGCCCGGCTCGCACACGCGACTCAGGTCGTTGCGCATCAGGTCGACGATCATCAGGTTCTCCGCGCGCTCCTTCGGATCGGCCGCGAGTGCTGCCGCGAGCGCACGATCGCTGCTCGGCGACCCTCCTCGACGACGGGTGCCCTTGATCGGGTGCGTCGAGACCGTCGCACCGCGGACCGAGAGAAACCGCTCCGGGCTCGCGCTGACGAGCACGTGCGAGCCCGCGTCGACGATTCCGCCCCGCACCGGCGCTCCTGACCCGCTCAGGCGTCGGTACACCTCGATGGCGTCGAACACCCCCGTGGCCTCGGCGGTGTCGGTCAGGCAGAGCACGTAGGCGTCGCCCGCCCGGATGGCGTCCCGGCAGCGTTCGACCGCCGCAGCGTAGTCGGCATCCCCGCTGCGCCACTGGGCCGGGGATGCTTCGGGATCAGACGCCGGCGCCGGCATCTCCGCTCCTCGCTCCCGGGCGCGCAGATGCTCTCCGTGCTCCGCGAGCCACGCATCGACCGCGGCGGTGCTCGGTCCGCGCAATTCGACGGCTCCGGAGTCGTGATCGACGGCCACGACCACATCGCACCGGAGCGCAACGGCGGCAGGGTCGGCGGGGGTCCCGGGCTCCACGTCCGACGCCACGGCCGGCCCGAGGAGCGCGACGCCGAATTCGTAGGTGAGCGCGATGACCCATCCCCCTGCGAAACCGACGGCTGCCCGACGAGCGCCGCATACCGGCGCGTCTCCAGCGGTGTCCGAGGCGTGGTCACCGGCGGGCGACACGGCGTCCGACTCGTCCCGCAGATCCGAGAGGAAGGCACGTTCGCCTCCCGGGGCGGCGAGGCGCACCTCGCCCGCGATCCCGAGCGTCGACACCCGCGGCTCCCCCGGTGCTGCCCCGGCTCCGTCGAACCAGAACCAGGGCGACCCGGTGTCGGCGAAGCGGCGTGCGATCTCGACGGCGCTCACGCGCGCACGCACGGCGCGAGCGACCGGTTCACGCATCGGATCGGGCATCGTCTCAGCGTACCGCCGGTGCTACGCTCACGACATGCACGAGGGAGACGGGATCGTTGAGTCGCGCACGGAGTTCGCTGCTGCCACCGCGTGGGCCGTGAGCGTGGTCGACGGCGTGCCGGATACTCGCTGGCGTTCCCCTGGACTCGGCGATTGGGATCTGCGCGCGCTCGTCGGGCACACGAGTCGCGCGCTCCTCACGGTCGAGCGGGGGCTCGCCGCACCGCTCGAGGTCGATGCCGTCGGGGGCGCCGAGCAGTACTTCGCCCGTGCGTCCGGCGCGACTGCGGCGAGCGGCGCTTCGGTGAGCGCCCGCGGCGTCGAGGCGGGCACGGCGCTCGGCGAGGACCCGGCTCTGCGCTTCGCCGAGATCGCTGCTCGCGTACTCGGCGCCGTGCGAGACGCCGGAGACCCGATCGTCAGCACGGTCGTCGGCGGGATGCGATTGAGCGCGTACCTGCGGACTCGCACCTTCGAGCTGATCGTGCACGGCCTCGACATCTGCGAGGCGGTGCGTGCCGCGTCTGACACCGCGAGCACCCGAACGGGCCCGCCCGACGAGTTCGCCGAGCCTCCGACCGCTCCGCTTCTGAGCACGATGCGGCTCGCCGGAGCCCTCGCGGTCGGCAACGGAGACGGCCGGGAGGTGCTGCGCGCCCTTACGGGACGCGGGGAGCTTCGATCGGGCTATTCCGTGCTCGCGCGCCCGCGTGAAGATCGCAGCACGAGTGCCCAGAGCCGGGACCGGGATCGGTGACCCCGGAGAGCGGCACCGACGGGGCCACGGGCAGGCTTCTCGCCGCCGACTCGTTCCGCGTGCGCGGAGCGGTCAGGGGCGGTGAAGCGGGCGCACACGTCGACGCAGCGGTGCGCGGTTTCGCGCGCCACCTCGAGCGCTTCGCGCAGACGGCCCACGCCGCCTGGCTCGACGCGTCGGCAGAGGCGAACCCCGCGGAGGTCAGAGGTCGCGTCTCCGCGTTTCTCGATTCGGCGCGGAGCCGACTCGCGAGAAGCGGTGACGGGTTTCCTCGGTTCGAACTATGGGAACCCGGCCCGAACGACAGTATTCGCGAACCCCGACTCGCTCTCGCGATCCGGAAACTGCCGCAGTTGCAGCTCACGATCGCACTCCGATCGTGTCCGAGCGGGCCGCTGCCGCGCGCTCGCCGGAAGGGGCCCAACATCGCCAGCTACGCCGCACTCAGGCACGAGCTCGGGGCCGAGCCGCTCCTCCTCGATCGCGACGGTCGCGTGCTCGAGGGAGCGACGACCAGCCTGATCTGGTGGAACCGCGAAACGCACCGGGGCGCCGTTTCTGCACTCCCCGACCGCGTCCCGTCGATCACGGAAGCGCTCATCCGCGAAGCTGCCGAGCTCGAGCCGCGGGTCGCGACGCTGAACGAGCTGCTGCACCACGAGGTCTGGGCCGTCAACGCCCTCCACGGCATCCGACCGGTGTCGCACCTCGACGGTGCCCGTTGCGCACCGCACGATCAGGAACGACTGGCGCACTTCCGCGAGATGCTCGATCGCCGCTGGGAGCCGATCACAGATCCACGCGCGAGGCGCTGATCTCCTGCGGCAGCTCGGTATGTGTGATGAGGATCACCGCCCGATCATCGGGCACTGCCCCCAGCAGGTCGAGCACCAGTCGGTCGGCGAGCTCGCGATCGACGCCCGCGGTCGGCTCGTCGAGCACGACGACCGGGAAATCGGCCAGGATGGCGCGAGCGAGCGCGATCCGCTGCGCCTGACCGCCGGAGATCCATGCTCCGTCCGCACCCAGCCGCGCATCGAGGCCGCCGCGCTCGAGCGCCCACTCGGCGAGACCGACGCGATCCAGCACCGCCCAGAGATCGTCGTCACTCGCGGTACCGCGCTCCTCGCTGTCGCGGGCGAACTTGAGATTCTGGCGCAGATCGGAGTCGAAGAGGTACGGCCGCTGCTCGCAGAGACCCACGATCTCGCGCACGGCGTCGGCAGGCAGCGCCCGTGCATCGAGGCCTCGCACGCGGTACTCCCCGCGCGATTCGAGGAATCTCACGAGAGCGAGCGCGAGGGTGCTCTTGCCCGCTCCGCTCGCGCCGCGAACGACGAGCGTCTCGCCCGCATCGAGAACGAAATCGACGCCGCTGATCGCATCGCTCGCGGCCCCCGGGTACCTGGCGGCGAGCCCGCGCACTTCGATCAGCGGCGCTCCGACGGGGGCGCGAACCGCTTCGCGCCCCACCGGAGACGGTTCATCGGCATCTCCCGAGTCGGCGACGAGTTCGCTCGGCAACGCGCCCTCCGTGAGATCGGCGACGCGATCGGCGCTCGCCTGCACCGTGCGCCTGGCAGACAGAGCTGCGGGAACCTGCGCGAAGACCTCGAAGACGGCGGCGGGAACGACGACGGCAGCAGCGAAGAGCGGCGCGGAGAGCCCATCGCCCAACGTCGGCAGCATCGCGACGATTGCAAGGAGCGAGGCCGCTCCAGCAGCGCACCCGAGGACGGCAGCCGTGAGGCCGGCCGAGCGCGCGCGGCGGAGCTGGAGGGTCGCGAGGCGCTGCTCGGCAGCGGCGATCCGCGCGCGCTGCATCTCGACGGCGTCGAAGGCCAGGAGCACCTCGCCCGCGGAGAAGCGCTCGAGCAGCGCGTCGACGACTGCGGCTCGTGCGGCGCTCAGCTCCCGATCCTGCGCGCCGGAGAGCCGGTTCGCCAGCGCGACTGCCACGCCGCCGCCGATCACGAGCGCGCCGAGCAGCACGAGCGCGGCCGGCACCGATATGAGTGCGACGACCATCACGCTCAGACCTGTGACGATGCCGCTCACGATGAGCGGCTGGCGCACCCGCAGCGCTTCGTCCTGCAGCTGGTCGACGTCGTCGACGAACGCTGCGAGCACTTCTCCCCGCCGGTGCGATTCCAGTGCGCCCGGCACCCTCGGCACGAGTGACGCGAAGGTGCGCGACCGCAGCACGGCGAGCTGAGCGAGCGCCGCATCGTGGCTCGTGAGCCGCTCGGCGTACCGGAAGGCGGCGCGACCGATCGCGAGCGCTCGCACGCCGACGATCGCGAACGTGAGATGGAGGATCGGGGGCTGCTCCCCCGCCCGCACGATCAGCCACATGCTCAGCCCGAGCAGGCCGACGACGCTCGCATCTGCCATCACTCCGAGCAGAATGCCGGGAAGACGCCGCGACCGGCTCGGCATGGCCCGATCGAGTACCGCCCGCCGCTGCCGACGGGTGACTGCTTCGGTCTGCATCGCGCGCATCAGGCGTCCACCCCCGCAATGCTCGGCTCCGGATGACTCGCATCGATGCGCACCACGCGATCGGCTGCCCGGTGCACAGCTTCCCGATGGCTGACGACGAGCACGGCCCGCCCGGCATCCGCCTCCGCGCGAAGAGCGGCGCACACCAACGCCTCGCTCGACGAGTCCAAGGCAGAGCTGGGCTCATCGAGCACGAGCGCGCCGCAGTCGAGCCGCCATGCTCGATACAGCGCCCTGGCCACGGCGATGCGCTGGGCCTGACCACCGGACACGCCGGCGCCTGCGACGCCCAGTTCGAGGCCGAGGTCGAGGTGCTCGAGACCGACGGCGTCGAGCGCGCGCCGCGCGAGCGCGCGATCGGGTTCGTCCGACCCGAGCGCCACGTTCTCGGCGATGCTGCCGTGCAGCAGGCCGGGACGCTGGCCCGACCACGCGAGCGCACCGGGTGCGACGATACGCCCGCGGATCGGCTCGACGAAGCCGAGCAGCACCGCGACCAACGTCGATTTTCCGGCGCCGGATGGTCCGGACATCGCCACCATCTCTCCTGGAGCGACATCGAACGACACGGGGCCGACGACGCGCCGGCCTCCCCTGACGACGCTGACCGCGTCGAAACTCAGTCCGGGCTGTCGCCCGTCAGCCGAGCGCCGCGCGTCGCGAGCGTCACCGCCCTCAGGGGATGCTGCCCCGTTCGGGCGCGAATCAGCCGCCTCGATGATCGCGAAGACCCGCGACGCAGCCGCCAGGCCTTCGGTCGACGCGTGGAACGCAGCACCGACCTGCCGGATCGGCACGAAGGTCTCGGGGAGCAGCAGCAGCACGAAGAGGCCGAGCCCGAGGGGGAACTCGCCACTCACCAGCCGGGTTCCGACCGTCACCGCGACGAGCGCGATCGAGAAGGTGCCGGCGAGATCGAGCACGAATCCCGAGAGGAAGGTGACGCGCAGCACGCTCATGGTGCGCGAGCGGTACTCATCGGTCTCGCGGGTGATGCGCGCGACCTGCCGGCCCTGCCTGCCGAAGATCCGCAGAGTGGCGAGGCCGGCAACGACGTCCAGGAATGACGATGAGAGGCGCTGCAATTGCTCCCACTGCCGATCCTGCACTGCCTGCGTCGCAAGACCGATGAGGATCATGAAGACCGGGATGATCGGGAACACCACGACCACGATCAGGCCGCTGAGCGGATCTGCGAGCAGGACGGCGAGGATGAGGATGGGAGTGGCGACACCCGTGAGCAGGAGCTGCGGGATGTACCCGGAGAAGTAGCCGTCGAGCGCGTCCAGCCCGCGGCCGAGCGACGTCGCCAGTTCGGCGTCGCCCGGCCCGTCATCCCGCTGGGGCGAGCGGGCGTCGAGCGCATCGAGCGCCGCCGCTCGGAGCTGAGCTTTCACGCGGACCGCACCGCGCGCCGCGACGGCGTCCATGCCCCAACCGGCGATGGAACGCACGCACACCGCGACCAGCGCGCCGAGCATGAGCCAGGGAAGCTGACCGGTATCGAACGCTCCCTCGTCGATTCTGCCCCGCACCCCGGGAATGCCGTCCATTACGGGAAGAGCTGCAGCGGTGACCGCCTGCGCCAGGCACCACGCCCAGGCCAGCACCGCGCAGGTGCGCAGCAGACCGAGCCCGGCGCCGATGATCAGCACGCCGCGCGCAGCGCGCGCATACCGGAGCAATCTCGGGTCGAAGGGTTTCACGAGGTTCCTGAGTGTCGATGGGCGGCGGAAGTCACAACCGCTCGAGGCAGTCTACGGGAGCCCGGGGAGTCACATCAGATGAAACCCCGGGCCCTGCGCACCGAGTCAGTGCGCACCTACGGGAATCGCCTCACGGGTCAACCGCTTCCGGAAGATCCAGTACGTCCACGCCTGGTACGCGAGCACGAGCGGAAGGGTGAAGACCGCGACCCACGTCATGAGCTCGAGCGTCTTCTGCGAACTCGCGGCGCCGACGATCGACATGGAGTACGAGGGGTCGATGCTCGATGCCATGAGATTCGGGAACATCGCCATGAAGATCGCGAGCAGAGCGAACGCGATGGCGATCGCGTTGCCGGTGAAGGCCCACCCTTCTCGTCCGACGAGATTCGCGGCCCAACCCCCGATGAGCGCGAGTGCGGCGACCGCTGAGCAGAGCACGATCACCCACAGCGTCGGGCTATCGGTGTGCTGCATGATCGTCCATCCGAGGAACGTCGCTCCCGCGATGATCGCCGCGGCACCGACCTTCGTGGCGAGCGAGCGAGCTCGCACTCGCATGTCACCCGCGGTCTTCAGCGAGATGAACACCAGACCGTGCGCGAACGTGATGAGGAGCATCGTGAGTCCGCCGAGCAGCCCGTAGGGGTTCAGCAGAGTGAGCAGTGTGCCCTGGTAGATCCAGCCGCCGTTCTCCATCGGCGCGATCGGGAGCCCCTGGGCGAGGTTCGCGAACGCGACGCCCCAGAGGAGCGGCGGCACCACCGAACCCCAGAAGATGAACTGATCGAACCACCGGGTCCATTCGCGACCCTTGCCCTGGTGCCGGTACTCGAACGAGACCCCGCGCAGAATCAGGGCGACGAGGATCACGAGGAGCGCCAGGTAGAAGCCGGAGAACATCGTCGCGTACCACTCGGGGAACGCGGCGAAGAGCGAGGCGCCCGCGACGATGAGCCACGTCTCGTTGAGATCCCAGACGGGACCGATCGTGTTGATGATGAGACGCCGGTCGCGGTCGTCCCTCCCGAGGAACGGCAGCGACATGCCAACGCCGAAATCGAATCCGTCGAGCACGAAGTAGCCGATGAGCATCGCCCCGACGATGAAGAACCAGAGTGTGGTGAGTTCCATGTCCGTCTCCTAGTAGACCGTGGCGAGCTGCTGGTGGTCGGCGTCGCCCGGCTTGCCGTCGGCGTCCGAGCTCAGCGCGATCTCGGGCGGGCCCTCTTTCGCCGCCTTCGTGATGAGCTTGAATTCGACGACGGCGAGGGCGCCGTACACGATCGTGAAGACGAGCAGGGAGATCAGCACCGCCCATCCGGGAACTCCGGGCGACACGCCCTGTTCGGTGGTCATCACGCCGAAGACGATCCACGGCTGCCGGCCCATCTCGGTGAAGACCCACCCCACGAGCGAGGCGAGCATCGGGAGCGGCGCGGTCCAGATCGCGACCTTCCACACCCAGTCGGGAAGGTCCATGCTCTTCCGGGTGATCCAGAGCCCGACGACCGAGACGAGCGCAGCGAGTGCGCCGAGGCCGATCATCCAGCGGAACGCCCAATAGGTGACCCAGATGATGGGTGCGAACTGACCGTCGGTCGGGCACGTGAGCAGCGAATCGGCGCCGCAGTACTGCGCGGTGTATTCGGCCTGCAGATCGCGGATGCCCTCGACGGACCCGTTGAACGTGCCGTTCGAGAGGAAGGACAGCAGATAGGGGATGCGGATCGAGAAGATCTCGTGGGCCCCGTCGGGGGTGCCGAGGCTGAACACGGAGAACGACGCGTCAGCGCCGGAGGCGTTCTCGTAGAGCGCTTCCGCAGCGGCCATCTTCATCGGCTGCGTCTCGGTCATGACCATGCCGAGCGAGTGGCCCGTGAGCCCGACGCCCATGAAGGCGGCGATGTTGGTCCACGCGCCGAAGCGGAGCGCTGTCCGCATCTCGTCGAGGTACTGCCCACGACGCAGGTGCCAGGCGGCGGTCGAGACGACGACGACTCCCGCGAACATCACGGCGGCGAAGATGGTGTGCGGGAACTGCGTCACGGCGACCGGGTTCGTGAGCACGGCGCCGATGCTGTCGAGTTCGGCTCGCCCGCGCTCCTCGTTGATGGTGAATCCATCAGGATTCTGCATGAATGCGTTCGCAGCGAGGATGAAATAGGCCGAGGCGACGGTGCCGAGCCAGACGAACCAGATCGTCATCAGATGGATCTTCTTCGGCAGCTTGTCCCACCCGAAGATCCACAGCCCGATGAAGGTCGCTTCGAAGAAGAAGGCGATGAGGCCTTCCATCGCCAAGGGGGCGCCGAAGATGTCGCCGACGAAGCGGGAGTAGTTCGACCAGTTCATGCCGAACTGGAACTCCTGCACGATGCCGGTCACGACGCCCATCGCGAAGTTGATGAGGAAGATCTTGCCGAACAGACGGGTGAGGCGCAGGTACTTGATCTTGCCCGTCTTCACCCACGCGGTCTGCAGGATGGCGACGAGCAGGCACATGCCGATCGTCAGCGGAACGAAGATGAAGTGGTACAGCGTCGTCAACCCGAACTGCCATCGCGATAGCGTCAGGGGATCAAAGAACTCGTTCATGTCACGCTCCAGAACGAAGGTCGCGCGCCCCACCAAGGGTGCACTCCCTTAGTGAGGTCCGCTACGAGATGTCATTCTCGCCGGAGCCATCGGCCGGATGCCGACTGACTCGATTTTACCGTTTCTGTGAGTTTCCTGCGAATCTGGTTCGGCTTCGAAGCATATTTCACTCGGCGCCGAACGGTATATCTCTCGACGTCGAAACGACCTCGCACCCGCCCGTGCCCGATGTTCCTTGCGACGTCGTCGTTACACTCGGTGGCGTGACCGACTTCCTGAGCACGTTGATCGAATGGATCCGCGACCTCGACCCGGTCCTGCGCACGCTGCTCGCAGGCGTCGGCATGATGCTCGAGACGTCGATCTTCGTCGGCCTCATCGTGCCTGGAGACACCATCGCGCTGGTGTCCGCCATCGGAGTGACCACGCCCGCTCAGTTCATCTGGCTCGTCATCGCCCTGATCCTCGGCGCCGTTGCCGGAGAGAGCATCGGCTTCTTCCTCGGCAGATGGATCGGACCCCGAATCCGGGCCAGCCGTGCCGGACGGAGACTCGGCGAGCGCAACTGGCGCATCGCCGAGCACTACCTCGGGGAACGCGGAGGGGTCGCGGTGTTCCTCTCGAGATTCCTGCCGGTGCTGCACTCGCTCGTGCCGTTGACCGCCGGCATGGCGGGAATGCGCTATCGCCGGTTCCTGGTCTGGACCGCAGCGGCCAGCATCGTCTGGTCGTTGATCGTCGTCTCGCTCGGCGTCGGCGCCGCCGCCGGATACGACCAACTCGCAGCACGCGTCAAAGGCGCCGGGTTCGTCTTCGCCGGTCTCGCCGCCGCTGTCGCACTCGCCATCTGGGGAATCAAGAAGTGGTTCCTGCGCCGCGAGCAACGCCACCTCGACGTCGCCGGCGCAGACGAATCGTCTGAGGATCCGCACACCCCGACGCCCTAGACTGTCCTGGTGACTTCGCCACCCCAGCCAGACCCTCGACCCCGCTTCGCGGCTCGCCTGGAGGATTGGCTGCACGGGCGCCGCGCCCGCCGAGCGATCTCGCGCGGGAAGAAGCCCTCCGTGATTCCGTACATCGGCTACGGCACGACCGAATGGGTGCGCGTGCTCGGACGCGTGCTGTACCTGAAGCCGGAGAGTCGCGAGCACACCCGCTTCCGGCCGGACGTGGCCGAGGTATCGCGCGTGCGCGGCTGGCGCACCTTCACGAGCCTCTCGGTGCCGCATCAGACGGTGCGCGTGCTCATCGACGGCGAGCCCGTCACCGAAGTGACGGCGGATCGCGGCGGGGTCATCGATGCCATCGTGCCGGTGCAGCTCGAACGGGGCTGGCACACCGTGACCCTTCAAGCCGGCGACAGCGAGGCGGCCGATGCCCCCGTGAACGTGGTGGCGCCGGAGGCCGAGTTCGGGGTGATCTCCGACATCGACGACACCATCCTGCTCACCGCTCTCCCCCGCCCGTTCGTAGCGGCGTGGAACAGCTTCGTGCTCGACGAGCATGCGCGTTCGGCGACACCCGGCATGGCGGTGATGCTCGATCACCTGATGGCCGAGCATCCCGGCGCCCCCGTCGTCTACCTCTCGACCGGGGCCTGGAACGCAGCGCCCGCGCTCAGCCGCTTCCTGGCGCGCAATCTCTATCCGATGGGGCCGCTCCTGCTCACCGATTGGGGCCCGACGCATGATCGTTGGTTCCGGAGCGGCCGAGAGCACAAACGACGCGAACTGCGACGCATCGTGAGAGAGTTCCCCGGGATCCGTTGGATCTTGATCGGCGACGACGGGCAGCACGACGAGGCGCTGTACCACGAATTCGCGACCGCCCACCCCGAGAGCGTCGCGGCGGTGCTCATCCGTCAGCTCTCCGTCGGCGAAGCGGTGCTCGCCGGCGGGCGCTCGAAGGCGCGGCTGCACCGGAGCACGAGCGGCGTGCCCTGGGTGTACGGCCCAGACGGGGCAACACTGCGCGAGGAGCTGCGCAAGCTGGGACTTCTGTGACCGGACCCGCGACCCGCCCGTGGCGCCGGTTCGAGCGCGATCTCACCGGGCGGTTCACGGTGTCGGTGCGGCCCGCCTGGTGGCAGCTGGCCAAGGGCGCCGCCGCGGCGATCCTGACCTGGTTCATCTGCCTCGCGATCTTTCCGGAGCAGCTGCCGATCTTCGGAGCGATCGCCGCGCTGATCGTCATGCAGGACAACGTCGATCAGTCGCTCACCCGCGGAATCGAGCGCGTCGTCGGCGTGCTCGTCGGCGTGGGCGTGGCCATCGGCGCGGGCGCGCTCTTCGGTCCGCAGTCGTGGTTGTTCATCGCGGCCATCATCGTCGCGATGGGCGTCGGGTGGCTGCTGCGCATGACGCCTTCGGCCGCGAATCAGGTCGCGATCAGCGCTCTGCTCATGATCGCGCTCGGCGGCCTCGAACTGCACTACGGCGCCGAGCGCCTCATCGAGACAGCGATCGGAGCCGCGATCGGCGTGGCCTTGAATGCGCTCGTCGTCGCACCGGTGCGCACGTCTTCGGTGCATCTCGCGATCGTCGACCTCACGCAGCACTCGGCCGAGGTGCTGCGTCGCATCGCCGACGCGCTCGACGAACCGCGCAACCGGCCCTGGCTCGCCGAGATGCTCGCCGACGCCAGGGGGCTGCAAGAGGAGCGCACCCGCGTCCACGCCCTCCTGCGCCAGGCCCGCGAGAGCCTCAGGTTCAATCCTCGCAGTCGGCGCTATCGCGAGGGTCTCGCGGAGGACGACGCACAGTTCGAGCGCCTGCAGCGCATCGTCACGCAGATCGTCGGCATGGCTCGCGCGCTCGCCGATCTCTACGCCCCCGAGCTCACCGACGACCCCTTCGTCATCGGCATGGCGGAGGAGATGCGACGTGCCGCGCACGATCTCGAGCTCCTCGTCGAGGGCGGCACGAGGGGCGAGGGCGCGGTCGAGCCACTCGCGCTGACCACTCCCCTCACCATCCCGAGGCCGAATGAGCAGCACTGGGTACTCATCGGCTCTCTGCTGGAGGATCTGCGCCGCGTGCGCGGGCGCATCACCGGCGAACTCGATTGAAACGACGAATCGCCGCCCCGCTTCCGCGGTGACGGCGATTCCAGCAGTGTCGTCGGCTACTTGACGAGCGCCGCCTGCACATCGAGCGTGATCGTCACATCGGAGCCGAGCAGCAGCCCGCCCTTTTCGAGGGGAGCGTTCCAGGTCAGCCCGAAGTCCTCGCGCTTGATCCGCGTGGTCGCGGTGAAACCGGCCTTGTAATTGCCGTAGGCGTCCTCGCCGAAGCCGCCGAACTCGAAGTCGAAGGTCACCGGCTTCGTCACCCCGCGGAGCGTCAGATCGCCGTCGACGAAGAAGTTGCCGTTCTCCTCGCGCACGCCCGTCGACACGAAGGTCAGCTTCGGGAACTCATCGGCGGCGAAGAAATCACCGGTGGCCAGGTGGCCGTCGCGGTTCTTCTCGTTCGTGTTCACGGAGGCGACGTCGGCGCTCGCGGTGACGCTCGACTCGAGGGGGTTCTCCGCCGTCGTGAAGGTGGCTTCGAAGGACTCGAACTTGCCCTTGACCTTGCTGATGGCGAGGTGGCGAACGGAGAAGCCGACCTCGGAGTGCGTGGGGTCGACGGCCCACGTTCCGACGCGGTACCCGGGGATCTGCTCTGCGGTGATGGTCATGTCATGCCTTTCGATTGAGTGTGCGAGGTCCGATGAGCACAACTATTACATGCAGACGAATATTCCCGGGTACGAGCAGAAACTTTTCCGCGCGCGGCTCCGGGGCTATCGGGGGCGTCGCTTCGCGCTTTCGCGCGCACGGAGCACGGTGTCGGGCGTCGCCGCGACCGGCGTGAAGGAGCCGTAGCGCCTGCGCGCGGCTTCCCCGATGAGGAAATCGCTGAGCGCGGGATTCTTGGGCAGCAGGGATCCGTGCAGGTAGCTGCCGATCACATTCGCCGTGCGCGCTCCCTCCACACCGGCGCCGGGGGCATTGCCGGCTCCCTGCACCACCCGGCCCAGGGGCGCAGAGCCGGTCCCGAGCTGCGTGCTGCCGCTGTGGTTCTCATAGCCGATGATCTCGCCGAACGCCTCCGTGTCGAGCACGACGTTCCCGATCATCCGTTCCGTCCCGCCGAGGGTCTCGACGTCGAGCACGCCGATCCCAGTGAGCTCGTCACCCGCATGCGTGATGAAGCGGTGGCCGAACAATTGATAGAGACCGCAGATCATGAGCATCGGCACACCGTCGTCGGCGAGGGTGCGCATCTGATCCGCCCGCTGCGCGAGATCGAGCGCGACCCTGCCCTGACCCGAGTCCTGCCCGCCCCCGCCGACGATGATGTCGATGGTGTCCGGAAGCGGGTCGCCGGGGTTCACATCGACCACCCGCGGCGAGAAACCATGGGCGGCGGCTCGGCGCGAGAGCGAGAGCACATTGCCGCGGTCACCGTAGATATTCATGTCTCGCGGGTAGAGCGAGACGATGGCGAGTTCGCGATCGATATCGTTCACCAGACGTCCTCCACATCGGTCAGATCGGCGAGGGCGCGACGCAGGTCGAGCATCGCGGTGTACGTGCAGTAGATGCGCCGCGGGCGACCGAGCGTGCGCTCACGGAAGGTCGCCAGCGCGCGACGGGGGTCTTCCTCGACGTGCCCGACCGGGACGTCGTCGTGCTCGAGACGCAGTGCCATGTCCCAGGCACGCGTACCGCACACCGTATCGACGCCGGACTCCGCGAGAGAGGTGAAATCGACATCCCACAGCCACGACATGTCCCGGCCGTCCGCGTACTGATCGTTGATCGCGATCATCGCGGCGACGCCCTCGGCCTGGAACGACGCGAGCCCCAGTCGGAATCCAGCCGGATTCTTCACGAGGACGAGTTCGAGCGGCTCCCCGTCGAGCACCAGCTGCTCGCCTCGCCCGAATGCCGGGCGGATCTCCGAGAGCGCCGTCACAAGTTCGCCGGTCGTGGCTGCCGCGCGTTGCCCCGGGGCCTCAGGAGCGATCGGCCCGGCATCCAGAATCTGACGCACGAGGGCGAGCGCAGCCGCCGCGTTGAAGGTGTTGTACAGCCCTTCCAGCTTGAGCGAGGTCCGGTACTGACCGCCGTCGACGCCGAACACCGCTTCATGGTCCCCGACCTCGAGCAGCATCACGTCAGCCGGCGTGCGCTGTTCCCGCGCCGCCTCTGCCGGCGTCGCCGAAAGATGGAAATCGTCGTCACTCGGGAACATGGCGAGGAGCGCATCGGAGAGACCGAACTCGCGAACGTCGACGTGCGCGCCGGTGCGGGCTCGAGTGAGCTCGCCGATGGCTGCGATCAGTCGATCTTCACGATTCACCACCAGGCCCTCGGTCGTGGCATCTGCGATCCGCTGCAGAAGTTTGGCGGTCGTATCGATCTCACCGAAACGGTCGAGCTGATCGCGCAGCACGTTCAACAGCAGTGTGAACCGAGGAGCCACTCGGTCGATGAAGTACATCGCGTGGGCTTCATCGAGTTCGAGCACGGCGACATCCGCATCGAGACGACCGCGCAGATCGCTCTCCTGAATCGCTGCGGCGACGACCCCGCGGGAGAAATTCGAACCCGTCCGATTCGTGAAGACGCGCAGCCCACGGGCCTCGAGCAGTTCGACGACCATCTTCGTCGTCGTCGTCTTCCCGTTGGTTCCGCTGACCGCCACGACCCCGTACGGCAGCCGGCCAAGGACACGGCTCAGAAAGCCGGGGTCGAGCTTCTCGATCACGAGGCCGGGCAGAGCCGACCCGCCGCCGCGGAGCCGGGCGACCTGCCGCACCGCCTTGCCGATACCGGCTGAAACCACATCACGCATGCTCCCAGCCTAGAGGCAGCGACGAATGCAGCCGAACGCGCGCGCCGCACAGGCGGCGTGGCGATCACTCGGCCGCGTGCCGCCCCGGAGGTCGGCCCAGCATCTCGCGCGACAGCAGTTCGGGTCTGACCCGCCCGGTGCGTTCGATGCGCTGTTCGCGACGCCACGCGTCGATCGCGGCATGATTGCCGCTCAACAGCACCTCTGGCACCGATCGATCGCGCCAGTTCGCGGGTTTGGTGAAGCTCGGGTACTCGAGGAGTCCGTCCTCTTCATGCGATTCCTCGACCAAGCTCTCGGGATTCCCGACGACGCCGGGAACGAGCCGGCCGATCGCCTCGATCATCGCGATCGCAGCGACCTCTCCCCCGTTCAGTACGTAGTCCCCGATGCTGACGAGCCGGACTCGCCCGCGACTCGCATACTCGTCGAAGACGCGCTGGTCGATGCCCTCGTACCGGCCGCACCCGAAGACGAGGTGCGTTTCGTCGGCGAGCTCGCGGGCCATCGTCTGCGTGAAGACATCGCCGGCGGGCGATGGGAAGATCACGAGCGGGTCCGCGTCCGGCTCGGCCTCGCCGAGGATGCCGTCCAGGGCCTCGCCCCAGGGCTCCGGCTTCATCACCATTCCCGCACCGCCGCCAGCGGGGGTGTCATCGACGGTCCGGTGCTTATCGTGCGCGGAATCCCGCAGATCGTGCACGTGCACCTCGATGAGTCCCCGCTGCCTCGCCTTGCCGAGCAGCGAGAGCTCGAGCGCGTCGAAATAGCCGGGGAAGATCGAGACGACGTCGATCCTCATTCCGGACTCTCCTCCGAGCCGCCTGACCGCGAATCACCGGCGTTGCCGCTTTGCGGAGCATCAGTTCCGTCGGATTCCGCCTCGGACTCGTCGAAGAGCCCAGGCGGCGGCGTCACATGTACGACGCCTGCGGCGATGTCGACGCTCGGCACGATCGCGGTCACGAACGGCACGAGGACGGGACCGTCGGCGGTCGTGACCACCAACAGGTCCTGCGCGGGGAGATGCTGCACCTCCGCCACGACACCCAGCTTGACCGCCTCGCCGCCCGGCTCGGCTGCGTCGCGAACGACGTCGAGGCCGACGAGCTGGTGGTGGTACCAGGCGTCGTCTTCCTCGCCCTCCGCAACGGCCTGCTCATCGATCCACAGAATCGCGCGGACGATGCTCTCGGCCGTCGTGCGGTCCGGAACCTCGGCGAAGAAGCCGACCGGAGACTCGTTGAACCAGCGCAGGTCGCGCATCGTGATGGTGCGACCGAACCAGGGCGAATCCGTGGGAACTTGCAGGTGGAATTCTGCGCCCGGCACGAAGCGGAGCTCCGGATTATCGGTGAAGAGCTCGACCTTGAGCCCGCCCTTGAGACCATGCGGTTTCGTGAGGCGACCAACGCGCAGGCTCCCCGCCCCGCTCGCGGGACGGGGAGCCTGCGCTCGCCCTTGCGGATCCGCCATCAGGCTTCGGTCTCCGCACTGTCGGCAGCGTCGGTGTCGACGACATCGACGCGCACACGTTCACCGCCGGCGAGCGAGAGCACGAGCGTGCGCAGCGACGAGGCAGTGCGACCGCCTCGACCGATGACACGACCGAGATCACTCGGGTGCACGTGCACCTCGAGAACGTCGCCGCGCCCACCGTCGCGCACATCGACGCGCACCCGATCAGGGTGATCGACGATTCCGCGCACGAGGTGCGCGAGCGCCTCTCCGAGTGCCTGCTGAGCCAAAGGTGTCAGGCCTCGGTCGACTCGGCTGCAGCGTCTTCGGCCGGGGCTTCCTCGGCAGCGGCAGCGGGCTTCTCAGCCTTCGGGCGCAGTACGGGCTTCTTCGCAGCATCGGCCTCGAAGGGGACCTTCGCCTCGGGAGCGAGGATCTTGGACTCGGTCTCGCCGGTTCCGGTGTACTTGCCCCAGTCGCCCGAGAGCTTCAGGATCGCCGCGACCTGCTCGGTCGGCTGAGCGCCGACGCTCAGCCAGTACTGCGCACGATCCGAGTCGACCTCGATGAACGAGGGGTTCTCGGTCGGGTGGTACTTGCCGATCTCCTCGATGACGCGGCCATCGCGCTTGGTGCGCGAGTCAGCGACGACGATGCGGTAGTAGGGCGCGCGGATCTTGCCGAGGCGCTTGAGACGGATCTTGACAGCCATGATGACTCCTTGAATCGGTGAACGATGCCGCATCTCGTGCCAGACGGCCGGATCGCGGAAGCGTGGGCGCGCAAGATGCGCGAACCCGTCAATAGTGCCACACTCGGCGGCATATTGCAATTTATGCTGCGAACAGGCTTTCTTACCGCAGACCCTTGCCGAGCATCTGCTGCAGCTTGGCCAGATCCTCCTCATTCGGCTGCGCAGCGCCGCCTCCGCCCAGGCCGAATCCGGAGCCGCCCTCGGACGCGCCGGCTGGCTTCGCGGCGATTCCGGCGGCCTCCTGAGCACGCTTCGCCGGGTTGCCAGAACGTCGCTTGCCCTTGCCCTTCGCGGGCTGCTGCTTCTTGCGGCCGCCGCCCATCCCTGGCACCGGCCCCATTCCGGGAATCTGCGGCAAGCCGCCGCGGGCGACGGTCTTCATCATCTTCGCCGCCTGCTCGAAGCGCTGCACGAGCTGGTTCACGTCGGTCACGGTCATGCCCGATCCCTTGGCGATGCGCAGCCGCCGGGAGCCGTTCAGCAGTTTCGGGTTCTCGCGCTCGGCCTTCGTCATCGACTGGATGATGGCCTCGGTGTGCACGATCTCCTGCTCGTCGAAATTGTCGAGCTGAGACTGCATCTTGCCCATGCCGGGCAGCATGCCCATCATCTTCTTGAGCGAACCGGCTTTGCGCAGTTGCTGCATCTGACCGAGGAAGTCGTCGAGGGTGAAGGCGTCCTGCGAGATCTTCTCCGCGACCTTGCGGGCTTCGTCCTCGTTGAACGCGGACTGCGCCTGCTCGATGAGGGTCAGAATGTCGCCGAGGTCGAGAATGCGGCTCGCCATGCGGTCCGGGTGGAACGGCTCGAAGTCGTTCAGCCCCTCACCGGTGGAGGCGAAGAGGATCGGGCGGCCGGTCACGCTGCGGATGGAGAGCGCGGCGCCGCCGCGCGCATCGCCGTCGAGTTTCGTGAGCACGACGCCGGTGAAGTCGACGCCCTCCTGGAAAGCCTGAGCCGTAGCGACGGCGTCCTGTCCGATCATCGCGTCGATGACGAAGAGCACCTCGTCGGGATCGGTCGCCTTGCGGATGTCCGACGCCTGCCGCATCAGCTCCGCATCGACGCCGAGTCGGCCTGCGGTATCGATGATGACGAAGTCGTAGTGCTTGGAACGGGCCTCGGCGACGCCGCGCTTCGCCACCTGCACGGGATCGCCGACTCCGTTGCCCGGCTCGGGTGCGAAGATCTCGGCTCCCGCCTGCTCGGCGACGACTCCCAGCTGGGTCACGGCGTTCGGTCGCTGCAAGTCGCAGGCGACGAGCAGCGGCGTGTGCCCCTGATCGCGCAGCCATTTCGCGAGCTTCCCGGCGAGCGTGGTCTTACCGGCGCCCTGGAGCCCGGCGAGCATGATGATGGTCGGAGGGTTCTTCGCGAACTGCAGGCGCCGCTGCTCTCCGCCGAGAATCGCCACGAGCTCCTCGTTGACGATCTGGACCACCTGCTGCGCCGGGTTGAGCGCCTGGTTCACCTCATCGCCGAGCGCGCGTTCGCGCACCTTCGACGTGAATTCCTTGACGACGTCGAGCGCGACGTCGGCTTCGAGCAGGGCGCGGCGGATCTCGCGGACCGTGCTGTCGACGTCGGACGCGGAGAGCTTGCCCTTCGAACGAAGATTCTTGAGGGTGTCGGTCAGTCGCGCCGAGAGGTTTCCGAAAGTAGCCATAGCGGGTTCATTCTAGCTCGCATCGGTCGGGAAGTCGGCCCCGGTGATCCGTTCTCCCGCAATGGGGGCTCACCGAGGTCGAATGTGTCACCGATGCCGATGGCTGGGCCCATCGCTGGGCCGGCGGCTGGACCCATCGCTGGGCCGGCGGCTGGACCGGCGGCCCACCTATTCGTAGGTGTAGAAGCCGCGGCCGCTCCCCTTTCCGAGGTACCCCTTGTCGATGTACTCGCGCTTGAGGTACTCCGCGAATTCGCGAGCCCCGGGCTTGTCGCTGTCCTTGTTGAGCATGTACGGAGTCATCATGCCGATGACGTCGAAGATCTGGAACGGCCCCAGTGGCGCGCCCGTGCCGATGCGCCACGTGCGGTCGATGTCCTCCGGCGTCGCGACGCCTCCCATCAAGAGCCCGCTCGCTGCGTCGAGCAACGGGACGAGGAGCGAGTTCAGCACGTAGCCCGGCTGCTCTTTCAGCACGCGGATCGGCACCATCCCGATCTCGTCGGCGAACTGCGCGACGGCCTCGAATGCGGCAGGATCGGTGCCGTCGTGGCCCATCACCTCGCCGGTGTTGTTCTTCCACACCTCGTTCGCGAAGTGCAGCGCGAGGAACCGCTCGGGGTGGCCGGAGGCCGGCGCGATGTCGCTCGGCAAGAGCGTCGACGAATTCGTCGCGAAGATCGCGGTCTCGGGAGCCAGTTCGCCGACGCGGCGCCACGTGTCGCGCTTGATCTCGAGGTTCTCAGGCACGGCTTCGATCACGAGCTCAGCTTGTGCCAGCGCCTCCCCCAGATCGGTCGTGACGCGAATGCGCGCGACGGCGGCGTCGAGCTTCTCGGGCGTCGCGTCGGGAAGGTCGCGGATATAGAGCGGCTTGAGGTACTCCCAGCGAGCGGGCAGCTTCTCCAACGCCTCATCGTTGATGTCGTACGCAACCACTTCTTTGCCGAAGTACGCCGCTTGGAAGATGATCTGAGAACCGAGCACTCCGGTGCCGAGTACGGTGAGACGCTGCATGATGACCCTTTCTCGATGGATCCGGCCTGGTGGGCCAGAGCCTGCCTACACCCCCGGTCTACTCCTCGTACGGCAGGTGCGCTGCACATTTCGCGCAGGGCGATCAGGGCCTCCGAGCGGCAGCGGAGGGACTCAGCCGATCAACTGCTGCGCGAACACGTGCGGCGTGAATCCGGTGAGGTCTCCGATGCCCTCGCCCTGCCCGATCAGCTTGACCGGGAGGCCCGTCTTCTCCTGCACCGAGAGCACGAACCCGCCCTTCGCCGAGCCGTCGAGCTTCGTGAGCACGAGTCCGGTGACGCCGGCGTGCTGGATGAAAGCTTCCGCCTGCGCCAGACCGTTCTGACCGGTCGTCGCGTCGAGCACGAGGAGCACCTCGGAGACCGGAGCCTGCTTCTCGATGACGCGTCGCACCTTGCCGAGCTCGTCCATGAGCCCGCCCTTGGTCTGCAGTCGGCCGGCGGTGTCGATGATGGCGATCTCGTAGTCGGCGTCGATGGCCCGCTGCACCGTCTGGAACGCGACGGAAGCCGGATCCTGCCCCGCCTGCTGCGGTTTCACGATGTCGACGCCGGCGCGATCCGCCCAGGTGGCCAGCTGCTCGACGGCGGCCGCGCGGAACGTGTCGGCCGCACCGACGAGCACGCGCTTGTCGAAGGCGGTCAGGTACTTGGCGAACTTGCCGATCGTCGTCGTCTTGCCGACGCCGTTGACGCCGACGACGAGAATCACGGCCGGGCGTTCGGAGAGGCGCAGCGTCGGATCGTAGGCGGCGAGGCGTTCCTCGATCGCGTCGCGCAGCATGCGCCGCATCTCTGCCACCTCCGTGACGCGATGACGCTCCACGTCGGCGCGGAGCGCATCGAGGATGGAGTCGGTGACATCGGGACCGAAGTCCGCGGTGATCAAGGCCGTCTCGAGGTCGTCCCAGGTCTCGTCCGTGATGAGCTCGGGCCCGCTGAAGATGTTGCGGAATGCTTTCGAGAAAGACCAGGATCGCTCTGCCATGTCCCCAGACTACCGCCGACCGCAGACGCGCATTCGAGCCCCCGATCCTGGATGAATTTTTGTCCGGGACCCACAATGCGTACCTGCGGGCGATGTGTCGGTATATATTTGGGCGACACTGTTGTCAGGGCGCACTCGTCGTCTCGACCGTTCAACGACCAATGGAGGTCCGGTGAACCCCACTCTGCACCGCAGACGAATGCCCATCAGGGGAATCCTGATGCTGGTGCTCAGTACCGTTCTCGTCCTGTTCGGCGCCGCACTCTCGGCAGTTCCGGCTCATGCGGCCGACACCTGCGAGCCCGACCCCGCCACCGGCTGCGTGCAGGGCGTCGTAAAGCTGAGCAGCGGCGAGCCGGCGGCCGGTATCGAAGTCACGCTCAGCGGAGCGGGGGCCGAATCGACGGCGACGACGGATGACGCCGGGCGCTGGGTGTTCAGCGCGACGGAGGCCGGCACCTACACCGTGGCGATCGACGAGACCACGCTGCCGGAGGGCCAGTTCTTCAAGTCGGCGGGCGAACGCGAGGTCGAAGTCTCCCTGCACAGCACCGCGAGCGCGCTGTTCCCCCTCACGGACGACCCGGAAGCCGCGAACACCACACCTGAGACGGGGGGCGATGATGCAGACGCGAAGCCCGCCTCCGCGGCCTCCTCGGCCGACGCGTTCTCGTGGCCGCGCTTCTGGCAGCAGTTCGTCTCCGGCATCCGCATGGGCCTGCTCATCGCCCTCGCGTCGCTCGGGCTTTCGCTCGTATTCGGCACGACGGGTCTCAGCAACTTCGCCCAGGGAGAGATGGTCACGATGGGCGGCTTGCTGGCCGCAGCGTTCATGGGCCTGACGGGGAACCTGTGGCTCGCCGGGCTGTTCGCGGTGATCGCCTGCGCGGGCTTCGGCTGGGTGCAAGACAAAGTGCTCTGGAAACCGCTGCGCAAGCGCCGTCTCAGTCTCATGCAGCTGATGATCGTCTCGATCGGGCTCTCGATCACACTGCAGTACACCTTCCAGTTCTTCTTCGGCTCCGGCGTCGTGCGCATCGACAAGAGCACGGCGGAGACCATCACGATCGCCGGCGTCACGCTGACGACGCAGTCGTACGTCGCCATGGGCGTGTCTCTCCTCGCGATCATCGCGGTCGGGCTCGGTCTCATGTACACCCGGTTCGGTCGCGCGACGCGCGCGATCTCCGATAATCCGGCGCTCGCACGAGCCTCGGGCATCGACGTGGATCGCGTCATCAACATCGTGTGGGTGGTCGGGGGCGGCCTCGCCGGGCTCGCAGGCGTGTTCTTCGGGCTCGTCTTCAACGGCCTCAACTGGTTCACGGGCGGCACGATGCTGCTCATGTTCTTCGCCGCCGTCACGCTCGGCGGGCTGGGCACCGCGTTCGGGGCGTTCGTCGGGTCGATGATCATCGGGATGATCGTCGAGCTCACGAACATCTGGCTTCCCGGCGATCTCAAGTACGCGAGCGCACTGCTCCTCCTCATCCTGATCCTGCTGGTCAGACCGCAGGGCATTTTCGGACGCAAAGAGCGGATCGGCTAGGACATCATGGAATTCTGGACTGGACTCCTGCAGAGCATCCTGCAGACCGCGCTCTCCCCCACCACCGCGGCGTTCGTACTCGCCGCCATCGGCCTCAATGTGCACTTCGGCTTCACCGGCCTCATGAACATGGGGCAGGCCGGCTTCATGCTCGTCGGCGCGTACGGCTTCGGCGTGTCCGTGGTGCTCGGAGCAGGCTTCTGGACGGCGATGCTCATCGCGATCCTCGCCGCTGTGCTGTTCGCACTCATCCTCGGCATCCCGACGCTCAAACTGCGCGGCGACTATCTCGCGATCGTCACCATCAGTGCGGCGGAGATCATCCGCATGGTCGTGAAACTGGCGGCGCTGCAGGACATCACCGGTGGGCCGACGGGAATCCCCGGCCAGAAGTACCGGCACGTCTTCACCGAGCTCTCGCCGCTTCCCGAGGGGAAGACGACGATCCTCGGACTCACCTACGCGAACACCGGGGTCGACGACTGGTGGACGAGGCTGGTGGCGTGGGGCCTCGTCGCACTCTTCATCCTCATCACCTGGGCGCTCGTGCGGAGCCCTTGGGGCCGTGTGCTCAAGGGCATCCGCGAAGACGAGGACGCGGTGCGCAGTCTCGGCAAGAGCTCCTTCGCCTACAAGTTGCAGGCTCTCATCCTCGGCGGCGTGATGGGCGCCTTCGGCGGAATCGTCATGGCACTCCCCGCCGCGATGCAGCCCGATTCCATGGGGCGACCCACGACGTTCAACCTCTGGATGATCATGCTCCTCGGCGGCGCCGCGACCATCTTCGGCCCGCTGCTCGGCAGCATCCTGTTCTTCGTGATCAGGCTCGTGCTCACGAGCCTCGCCGGTGAGTTCGTGCCTGCGTCGGTGCTGAGCGCGCAGCAGACCGAACAGCTGGCCTGGATTCTGATCGGCATCTCGCTCATCCTGCTGGTGGTCTTCAGACCGCAAGGCATACTCGGCAATAAGAAGGAGCTGTCGTTCAATGTCTGACGCGCAGAACTACCCCAGCGACCGGGCCGCGCTGCGAGCGGAGCTCGCGACCCTCGATCAGGTGCCGGGCGTTGCGAAGCCCGATCCGATTCTCTCGGTCGACAGCATCGTGCGCCGATTCGGCGGACTGCAGGCGGTGAAGGTCGATCATCTCGAGGTGCAGCGCGGCGCGATCACGGCGCTGATCGGCCCGAACGGCGCAGGCAAGACCACGTTCTTCAACCTCATCACCGGTTTCGACCGACCGTCGAACGGCAAACGTCTCATCGGCGGCGGCGACGCGACCTGGACGTTCAACGGCAAGGCACTCAATCGCACCGGCGCTTCGCAAGTGGCGCGATCCGGAATGGTCCGCACGTTCCAGCTCACCAAGGCGCTGTCGCGCATGACCGTGCTCGAGAACATGCTCATCGGCGCGAACGACCAGCCGGGCGAGAACCTGTTCGTCGGGCTCATCAAACCGCTCTGGGCGAAGCGGGAGCGCGAGAACATCGCGCGCGCCGACGAGCTCCTCGCCCGGTTCAAGCTGGACACGAAACGCGATGACATGGCCGGCGATCTCTCGGGAGGCCAGAAGAAGCTGCTCGAGATGGCGCGCGCGTTGATGTCGAACCCGGCGATGATCATGCTCGACGAACCGATGGCGGGAGTGAATCCCGCGCTCACTCAGAGCCTGCTCGATCACATCCAGGCGCTGCGCGACGAAGGCACCACCGTGCTCTTCGTCGAGCACGACATGCATATGGTGCGTCACATCTCCGACTGGGTCGTCGTCATGGCGCAGGGCACCATCATCGCCGAGGGCGAGCCGGAACAGGTGATGGCGAGCGAGGCCGTCGTCGACGCCTACCTCGGGGCGCACCATGATCGGGATCTCGGCGACGACGACGTGCTGACCACCGGAGTGATCCGAGCCATCGCCACCGAGGTCGAAGAGGAGACCCGATGAACACTGCTGCCCCTCTGGTGATCAAGGCCGACAATCTCACCGCCGGGTACCTCCCCGGCATCAACATTCTGAACGGGTGCACGCTCGAGGCGTACTCCGGCGAACTCATCGGCATCATCGGCCCCAACGGCGCCGGCAAGTCGACCCTGCTCAAGGCGCTCTTCGGGCTGGTGAACATTCGCGAGGGCGCAGTGACGCTCGACGGCGACGACATCACGCACACGTCCACGAATCATCTCGTGCGCAAAGGCATCGGGTTCGTCCCTCAGACCAACAACGTCTTCCCCTCGTTGAGCATCGAGGAGAACCTGCAGATGGGGCTCTTCCTCAAGCCGAAAGCGTTCGCGGCCCGCGCGGAAGAGATGTGGGAGCTCTTCCCGATGCTCGCGGATCGCCGTCGGCAGCGCGCCGGATCGTTGTCGGGCGGCGAGCGGCAATCGGTAGCCATGGCCCGAGCGCTCATGATGAACCCGAAGGTGCTGCTCCTCGACGAGCCGAGCGCGGGGCTCTCCCCCGTGCGGCAGGACGAGACGTTCATCCGCACCCGGCAGATCAACAAGACCGGCGTCACCATCATCATGGTGGAGCAGAACGCGCGCCGCTGTCTGCAGATCTGCGATCGCGCCTACGTGCTCGATCAGGGGCGCAACTCGTACGAGGGCCCCGGCCGCGAGCTCGCGAACGATCCGAAGGTGATCGAGCTGTACCTCGGCACGCTCGCCGCCGATGTCGAGAAGAAGTCGGCCCCCGGCGAGCGGTGAGGACATGAACGAGCCCCTGGCGCCCGTACGGCGCCAGGGGCTCTTCGCTTCCGCTGCGGTTACTCCGTCTGGCCCTCGACCGCCTTCTGGAACACCGGGTTGTTCGTTCCGTCGTACTTGTAGATGCCGATGAAGGCCGACGAAGGATCGTTGTTGTCGTTCAGCGGCCCCGTACCCGCCTTGCCGACGTACTGGATGTCGGAACCGTCTGCGATCAGCTTCGCGCATTCCTCGAAGGTGGAGCACTCTTCGCCGCCCTCGCTGCCCGAAACGGCGTGCAGGTTCTCCTGGATCGACGCGGAATCAGTCGAGCCCGCCTTCTCCGCCGCCAGCGCGACCAGGGTGACCAGGTCGTACGCCTCCGGCGCGTAGGTGAAGCTCTCGAGCTCGCCGTCGTACTCGGCAGCGTAGATGTCCTTCAGCTGCGCCTGGAAGTCGTCGTTCGCCTGAGCGCCGGGAATCGACGCCTGGGCGTTCTCGAGCGTTCCTGCCTCGAAATCGCTCTCGTACCCGTTCGCGTTGCCGTCGACGAGGTAGAACGTCGAGAGGTCGAGCCCCTGGTTCACGGCCTCCGGGACGATCTGCTTGAACTGGTCGTACGTCACGACGACGATGGCCTCGGCGCCCGAATCCTTCGCGGCGGTGATCTCGGAGGCGAACGAGGTCTGCTCGACCGGGAACTCGTTGCCGTCGCCCTTGCCGCCGTAGACGACCTCAGCTCCTGCCGCCTCGACCGTCTCCTGTATGACATCGCGCAGACCGAGGCCGTACGGGTCGTTGAAAGTGAGGAAGGCGACGCTGGTGACGCCGTCGGAGACGATCTGATTCCCGAGCGCATCGCCCTGCACCGTGTCGGGCGGTGCGGTGCGGAAGTAGTTGGGGCTGATCCCGCTGAGATCGGCCGAGGTGTTCGACGGCGAGCCCATCAGGATGCCGGCCTCCGCGACGCGATCGACGACGTGCTGGCTGCGCCCCGACCCCATCGCGCCGAGCACGAATGACGCACCGCTCGAGATGACGTCGTCAGCGCCCTTCTCGACGACCGTCAGGTCACTCGCGTCGCCCTCGTTCGCCTCGGCGACGATCTCGACGTCTTGGCCGAGCACGCCCCCGGCGCCGTTGATGTCGGAGAGCGCCTGGGCGATTCCGGCCTGGACCGGCGGCATGAGGAATCCGAGCGAACCGGTCTGGGGCAGCAGGGTGGCGATCTGCAGCGCCTCACTGCTGCCGCCACCGCCCTCACCGCTCGATTCGGTCGGCTCGGATTCGCCGCTCGACGAGCAGCCGGAGAGCACGAGCGCTGCGCTCGCGACCAGCGCGAGTACGCCAACGGATGTCTTGGAGTGAACCTTCATTGGTGCACCTTTCTGAAGCAGAAAATGACGCCCCGACGCTGGAGCGTTGATCCGAGCATAGTCTGCTGGGCGGCCCCTTAGAACACGCGGTTCGAGGCGTCACCAAGTCGTAACAACGCGGGCCCACGCGTGCACGTTGACATGGGTCTCGGGTTCGGAGCGGGTCCAGCGCTCGGCGCCGTCACCGGGGCGTACGACGTCGCTCAACCAGTACGTCGCTCCCGGGCCCCAGCCGGCGATCACGCTCCCGCGTCCGTTCCCGCAGTCGATGGCGCGGCCGGCGCTGCTGAGGTAGCCGTCCACCCCCAGGTGCACCGCGTCCCATCGTTCGCCGACTCGCGCCCAGTCCGGCATCACCCACGCTCCGATGCGCCCGGTGGTCTCTCCCCAGACGTAGCGCATCTGCGCCGAGACATCGAGCGGGTAGGCTGCGCAGAGCGCTGCCCAGTCCTCAGTGCCCGTGATCCGGAAGACGCGAGACGCCGGGTGCGGCTCGATCGGGACGACGGCCGCCGCCTCCCAGCCATGCGAGTCCTCTTTCAGATACAGGCCCGCAGGGCCGAACCCGGGAATGGAAGCCGTCGTATCGAGCGCGCCCGCGGGCGGGAACGACCACCACTCCCCGCTCGAACCTTCCGGGTCATCCTGCAGCTCGGCAACGCTCCGCGCCTCCACCGCTCGCCGCTCGGCTCGCCATGCGGTCAGCATGAAGCCGGCGTAGTACGAGCTGAGATCCTCGAGTGGCAGCTCAGTCGGCTCTGCGGCAGACGCTGCGGGTGCGGGCTCCAGCGGATCCCACACGACTGCGAACTGCGGGGTGTCGAGCACACCGCGCGACCACCACTCGCTGTGCGGGGAATCGGTCACGAGTGCGGCGAACCTGCGCAAGCCCGCCCTCGCATCCGGCATCGCCGCGAGCACGTCGTCTCCATTCGGAGCCTGCCAGTACATCGCCGCGTCCACGGCCTCCGTCACGGCCTCGAGCAGCATCGCCGCGGTGAGCTCGGGGAGCGGAACTCGCGCGATCGCGTCGAGCGCGTCGGAGACGACACCATCGCGCGACGGTTCGGGTGGCGGGGCTGACGCGTCTTCACCCGGTGACGTCGGCGCATACAGCACGACTCGAGGCGCGTCGGAAGGCGGGCTCAGCAGCACACCCGCCCAGAACACTCCATCTCGCCAGCGCACCGCATCCGCGTGGCCCTCGGGCAATGCGGAGATCGTGGCGCGCGCGAGTTCGAGGCACAGACGCCGCCCCCGAGGACCTGCGAGCAACTCGTCCGGTGTCATCGCTCCATCATGCCGTGAGCCGCACGGCTCAGGCCACCTCTTGCCCCACGCGCTGACCGACAACTGCGGAGATTCCGTCTTGCCGCATCGACACACCGTACAGAGCGTCGGCGATCTCCATCGTGCGCTTCTGATGGGTGATGATGATCAGCTGCGAGTTCTCCCGCAGGCGCTCGAAGACCTGCAGGAGGCGGCCGAGATTCGCATCGTCGAGGGCGGCTTCGACTTCGTCGACGATGTAGAACGGGCTCGGACGCGCCTGGAAGATCGCCATCAACCACGCCACCGCTGCGAGTGAGCGCTCGCCGCCGGAGAGGAGCGACATGCGCTCCACTTTCTTCCCGGCCGGCCGCACGGCGATGTCGATGCCGGTCTGCAACAGGTCGTCGGGATCGCTCAGCGTGATCTCTCCGGAGCCTCCCGGGAAGAGAATGGGAAAGACCTCGGCGAACGCGGCTCGGGTGTCCTCGAAGGCCGCCGCGAAGATGCCCTGCATCTTGTGGTCGAGTTCCTCGATGATCGCCATGAGGTCGGCGCGCGTCCTGGAGAGGTCTTGGAGCTGCTCGCTGAGGAAGCTGTGCCGCTGCTCGAGCGCTGCGAACTCCTCGAGTGCGAGCGGATTGATGCGCCCGAGCTCGGCGAGCCGGCGCTCGGCCTGTGCGAGGCGGCGCTCCTGCTCGGCCCGCACGAACGGCCGCGTCGGCACGGGCGGGCTGGAAGCGGGTTCGCGTTCGGCCTGCGCATCGTTCGTCGCGGACCTCTCAGAGCTTGCGAAGTCCGCCTCGGCACGGGCGTCCAACCCCAGTTCGGCGGCGAGCTGCGCTTCGAGATCGTTGGCGTACTGCGGGTGCTCAACGGCTGCGTCGGTGCGAGAAGGCTCCGCGGCGTCGACCGGGTGCGGCTCCGGAATCGGCACCTCCGGTCCGTACTCCGCGATCAGCACGTCCTCGACGAGACCGAGTTCGTTGCCCGATCGCTCGAGGAGCGATGAGAGCTGCAGCTTGCGCTCGTAGCTCTTCAGCTCGGCGCCGTGCACTCGCTCGGCGAGCGTTTGCAGTTTCTGGCGCAGGCCGGACTCCTCCGCCCGCAGCAGTGTGAGTTCCTGGCTGTGCCGCGCTCGTTCCCGCTCCGCGTGCTGCTGAGCGAGGCGCGCCTCTGCGAGCGAGCGGTCGCACGCGTCGAGGATCGCGGGAAGCAGCCCGCCGACACGCTCTGCCTGGGCTACCTGCCGTGCGCGCAGCACCGACCGCCGTGCAGCTTCTTCAGCCGCTCGGCGCTCGGCTTCGAGTTGCTCGCCGAGCGTCTTGCGATGCACCGCGGCGGCTCTCGCGCGCTCGCGCGCGGTCTCGAGCGCCAGTCGCGCCTCGAGCTCGAGAGCGCGGGCCTGCTCGACCTCTTTCAACACCCCCTCGCGCTGACTCGCATCGAGCATCGGCCGCGGCTGAGACGCTGCCTCCTCCAACACGTGCGCCGCGCGCTCGGCTTCCGCCGCGGCGCCTCCGGCGGCTTCGGCAACGGCAGCGAGTGCTTGCCGCGCGCGCTCGGCTTCGGCCGCCGCAGATTCCGAACGCGCTGACAGCCGATTGCGCTCCTTCGAGATCTCAGCAAGACGCGCATCCGCTGCACGGAGCTCGGCGAACGCCCGCTGGGCGTCCGACTTCGCCTGCACCGACGCCGCGCGCAACTCGTCGAGTTCTGCCTCGTGTTCCGCGACGGCCGCCGCGACCGAGGACCGGTTCAGGGCGGCCTGCTCGAGTTCAGCAGTCAGCTCGATACGAGAGGGCGCGAGGGTCGATCCACCGCTGAGGGTGTTCGCCGTGACGACGTCGCCCGCGGCCGTGACGACGGTGAAGCCGCCGTTCGGCCAGTGTCCGCCGAGCTCGGATGCTGCGGCGACTGCGGCCTCCAGGTTCGACGCGATGAAGCTTCGCTCGAGCAGCGCCCGCACGCCGGGCGGTGCATCGAGCAGCGCGTCGGATGCGCGCGTCGCGCCCGCGACCTCGGGCGCCGAGGCGTTCGCCTCAGGGGCGCGATCGCGCTTCTCGGCATCGGCGATCACGGCTCGCAGTCGTCCGAGATCCTGCTCGCGCGCCCGCTCCACGGCGCGGCCAGCGGCATCCAAGTGCTCCGCGAGCAGCGCATCGGCGAATGTGCCGAGCGCCGCGGCGATCGCCGATTCGAACCCCTCCGACACGCGGACGTGATCGGCGACGCGACCGGTGATGCCGTCGGGGGCCTCTGCGAGGAGGGCCGCCGAGGCATCGCGCTGATCGAGCGAGCGGGTCAGCGCACTCACCCGGGCGTCGAGGCCCGCGAGTTCCTGCTCGAGACGGTGCAGCTGATCCCGCACTTCGTCCCGTCGCAGCTCGGCGGCGGCCTGTCGTTCCTGCGCCGCGCGGTACGCCTCGTCGTGCTCTTCGCCCGAACCGTCGTTCTCCGCGTCGCTGCCGAGTTCCTCGCGCTCCTCGAACCCGGCGAGCTCGCGGCGGGCCTGCTCGGCGCGGGATTCGGCCTGGGCGACGGCGTGCTCGCGCCGTTCGACCTCCTGCGCCACCGTCGCGCGCTTCTGCTCCGCTGCCGCTGCACGGCCCCTCAGCTGAGACAGCTGCAGGTCGTGCCGTGAGACGAGCTCGCTCTGGGCTGCGATGTGCTCGTCGATTGCGTCGAGGGCCTGCTGCGCCGTGCGCGTCGCCGCCCCTGCGCGCTGCCACGCGGCCTCGGCCTCCGGGATGAGTGCTTCGAGCCGCTCGACCTCCTCGCCGGCTTCGTCGACCGATGCGCGAGTCACCCGATGCGTCTGCTCAGGCGCCTCGGCCTGCGTCGCGAGGAACGTGAGCCGCTGCTGGGTCTGCGCGTAGAGACCGCGAAGCTTCGACTGCACCGATTCGAGACCGATGGTGACGCGCCGTGCGGCGTCGAGCTCGTCGCTCTGCTGGCTCTGCTCCAATCGCTGGATGCGCAGCTGCTTCTGCTCCACCTGCTCTTGCAGCACGATGCGCTCCGAGTGCTGCTCTGCCTCATCGCGGGTGAGCGCGTCGAGCTCCGTACGCAGGCGGTGCACGTCGTCGGCGAGCAGACGCGCCTTCGCGTCCCGCACCTCGGCTGCGATCCCCTGGGCCGCGCGCGCCACCTCCGCCTGTCTGCCGAGTGGTTTCAGCTGTCGCCGGATCTCCCCGGCGAGATCGTTGAGGCGGGTGAGATTCGTCTCCATCGCCTCGAGCTTGCGCAGCGTGCGCTCCTTGCGGCGCCGATGCTTCAGGATCCCGGCGGCTTCTTCGATGAACCCCCGCCGATCCTCCGCGGTCGCCCGCAGCACGGCGTCGAGCTGGCCCTGCCCGACGATCACGTGCATCTCGCGCCCCAGACCGGAGTCGCTCAGCAGTTCCTGCACGTCGAGCAATCGGCACGCGTCGCCGTTGATCGCGTACTCGCTCGAGCCGTTGCGGAAGAGCGTGCGGCTGATCGTCACCTCGGTGTACTCGATGGGCAGCGCCCCGTCGGAGTTGTCGATGGTGAGCTTCACCTCGGCGCGTCCCAGCGGCCCGCGCGTCGAAGTCCCCGCGAAGATGACGTCTTCCATCTTCCCGCCCCGGAGCGTCTTCGCGCCTTGCTCCCCCATGACCCAGGCGAGCGCATCCACGACGTTCGACTTGCCCGAGCCGTTCGGCCCGACGATCGCGGTGACGCCGGGCTCGAACTGGAATGTGGTCGGCTGTGCGAAAGACTTGAAGCCTTTGAGCGTGAGGCTCTTCAGATGCACGCCGTCTCCCTTCCGTTCACCCTCGCGGACGCTGGTGCCTACTGTATGGCACAGCTCGATCCTGACGAGCGTGGCACTCCCCCGACGGACGGATTCGCACCCGCGCGCTAAACGACGAAGCCGACCGGGATGATCGAGCCGTCGGAATCGCGAAAGCCGAACCCGAAGGCGCGGTCGGCTGCGATGTGCACGAACCATGCAGCGCCGGCGAGCGCGATGTAGATGAAGCCGCCGTCGATGCCGCCGGTGATGAAGAAGGTCACCAACCCGATTACGAGCAGCACGATCGGCAGCGTCATCGTGTGCAGCGTGTTGTACAGACGCACGCGCGTTGGCTTCAGCCTGCCGCGCTCGGCGAACGCGCCGATGAGCGCGACATCGGGTCCGAGCCCGAACGCCAGGGCTACGATCACGGCGGCGGGCCCGAGCGCGACGCACACGAGCACGATGACGGCGAACCAGACCGCGGCGCCCATTCCCCAACTCAGACGCATCAGATTCATGGCTCCCAGTCTACGAGCTTCGCTCCCGCCGCCCACTGCCCAGTACGCTGACCGTATGACCGAGCCCGATCGCCTCGCCGAGGTCCGCAGCCAGATCGATGCCATCGACCGCCGTATCGTCGCGCTCCTCGCCGAGCGTCAGCAGTGGGTGCTGCGCGCAGGATCGCTGAAGACCGACGAGGCCGCCGTGCGGGCGCCTGCACGGGTCGAGCAGGTGATCGCGAAGGTGCGCTTGCTCGCCTCGGAAGCCGGAGCATCGCCCGAGGTGGTCGAGTCCGCGTATCGTGCGCTCATCTCCGCATACGTCTCGCTGGAGCTCGACGCGCATCGCGGGGCGGCCAGTCGGTCGGAGAACCCCGAACTGCTGCTGCAGCGCGCCCTGTCATCGGCCGATCAGGGCGACGCGCTGGTGGCGACCAGTGAGCTCAGCCAGCTGCTCGAGATCACGTCCGACCTACCGCTCCGTCTGCGCGCCGCATCCGCTCTCGGCGAGCTGCTCATCGCGTCGGCCCGAGCCGCTGAGGCGGAGATCGTGCTCGCAGCCGCCGTCACCGCGGCCGGTGGCGCGGAGGAACTGGACGACGTCGACCAGGCGGAGCTCGAACGCGTGATCGAACTCCTGAACCGCGTTCGCTGAGCGACGCGTCAGTGCGACCCCTGCCGGTTCGTGGACTCGTCTGGGTGCTCCAGCGGCTCGGACTGCACGGCGGATCCACCCTTCGGGCACTGCACGTAGGTCGGCTTTCCCGGCCCCCCGCGATCGAATCGGTGGTCGCTCATCGGGTGCCGACAGATCGGGCATTTCGGGTTCGCGGGCGGCACGTACGCCGGCTCATTGGGATCACCGAGCTGAGCGGTGCCCTCGAACTGATAGAAGAAGCGTCGCCAGGCGGCCCAGAAGCCCGGCTGACCATCCCAGGGAGTCGCATGCCACAGCCGCCGTTTTCGTTCACGCACGTGTGCAGCCTACCAGATTAGTTAGGGCACGAAGTAATCAGTCCGCCCGCGCTGCAACGCAGGGCAGCCGGGCGCTCATCCCCTCCCTGCCCTACGCTGAACGGGTGCGGCTGCCGCATTCCCGAGCCCACTGGAGAGCAGGACGCCATGACCACACCGGCCCAACACCCCTACGCCGTGTTCAGCGGCGCCCTGGGAGACAGTGCATCCGGTCAGTATGTGCCCGCGCGCGCGGAGGTGAGCGGTGGCGCCGTGACATTGTGGGTGGCGTCCCCCAGCGGTTGGACCCGGTATTTCAGCGTGCCGGCGCACGAGACCGTGGTGAAGTCGGCTGCGCAGCGCATCACCCTCGTGGTCGGCGGACAGAGCTACCCACTACTCGCGGACCCGAGTTCGGTGGACCGCGCCATCGAATTCGGAGCCGCCGGGGCGGTGGCGGGGATCATCGACGCCCCGAAGGTCGCGTTGAGCGCCGACGTCGGCCGGAGCATGAACATGGCTGGCGCAGCTCGCGCATTCCACATCGGCGGCGGGCCTGCGTTCATCGCCGCGGCCCGTCAGTCGGGCGCGAAGTCGTCGCGTCTCGGCTACGGCCCCATCCTCGCGATCGGGTGCGGCGCGGGCCTCGCCATCGTCATCGCAGTGACCGCCATCACGGTTCTCGTACTCGGCTGGTAACGCCCGCGAAGAACCAGCCCGGCGCCGGCCGCGCCAACTGGCAGACTGGGGCCGAGCCCTCGGCCGGATGAGACTCTCAGGAGGAACGAATGACCGACGCGTCGAGGGACACGGATCGGGCCGCGGCCAACGCATCAGGCGTGCCGCCGCGAGTGTTGGCGGACATCGCGGCCCGCCGCTGGGATCTCCATTCAGACATCGCTGCGAACCCCAATGCGTACCCTGAACTGATCCAGTGGATGCGCACGGTGAACCCTGCGAGCGCAGCACCGCCAGCACCCGCGCGTCGCAGCAGCGCTGGTTGGTGGTTCGCCGGTTGCGGCTGTCTCGCGGTCGCCGCGCTCGCCATCGGCGGCGTGGTGACGTTCCTCGGACTCGGCGCGGCACTGGCGCCCTCTGGTGCTGAGAGCGACCGTGCACCTGTTCCGTCCGCCGCCCCGAACAGCCAGCCCGCCCCTGCCACACCGACGGACCCGGCGGTCGCAGAGCAGATCGCGCGCTTCACGTCAGACCGATCGAAGATCACCGAGCTCGCGGCTCAGCTCGAAGGCAACCCTGTCGCCCCGCTCGTCGCCGACCTCCGTACGTTCCGCCTGGATGCGACTCGCGCGGATGATCCGACGATCGGCATCTTCGAAGCACGACCGATCGCCGAGCGAGCCGCCGCCCTCCGCGCATCACTCGAGCAGAGCATCGCGAGTGCCGAGTCACGACGAGCGAACGCTTCGGGCTCGCTCACCGAGAGCATTGTCGATGCCGCAGGGAATGGCTTCATCGACGTCCAATGGGATGCGGCGACGGCATGCGACGTCTCATCCACGCCCGGCAAGGAGAACATCGGCTGCGTCCGATCAGCCGATCCCTTGACGGTCCACTTACTGCCGGAGACCGAGGTGGGCAGCGCCTGGATGAACGAGATGCTCGTGACACACGAACTCTCGCATGTCTACCAGCGAGCCGACGATGCCGGAGCCGACGACTACTCAGGAGCGTACAACGACCTTCTCGCGCAGGGCCTGTTCCAAGGCAGCGTTGAAGCCATGTCCGATTGCTTCGCGCTCGCCTATTACGACCGGTGGTCACTGTCCAACGGCTCGGAAAGCCAAGGAACAGGCTACGTCTGCGATGCATCAGAGCGCCAGGCCATCCGCGACTGGGCCGCTGGCTTGAACGTCGCGATGCCCTGAGGGGTCACCCGCCCGGCCGCGTGCGTCACGCACAACAGACGGACGGCGCCGCTGGCACTTGGGGCAGAAGTGACTCGACCGCCCGCCGAATGGCACGCGCCTGATCGGCGTGCCGCAGCGGTCGCACGGCCGCCCAGCCTGCCCGTAGGCGTGCAGCGAGTGCGCGAAGTAGCCGGCCTGCCCGTTCACGTTCACGTACTGCTCGTCGAAACTCGTACCGCCTTCGCTGAGCGCCTGCGCGAATACCGCTCGCAGTACCGCGAGCAGCTCGACGGCCTTCCGCGGGCCGATCGCGATTCCCGGGGTGTCCGGGTGCAGTCGAGCACGCCATAACGCTTCGTCGGCGTAGATGTTGCCCACACCGCTGATCAGCGTCTGGTCGAGCAGCAGCTTCTTCACTCCTGAGCTGCGGTTGCGCAGCACAGCGATGAAACGCCCGTCGTCGAACGCCGGATCGACGGGGTCGCGAGCGATGTGCGCTGCCTGCGCGGGCACGAGCCCTGGACCATCGCTCGCCTTGCGCAGCGCGTCGAGCGCAAGCGAGCCGAACAACCGCTGGTCGGCGAAGTCGACGCGGTGCTCGCCGTGCTCCGGGTGCTCGATCCACAGGCGGATCCGCACGTGCCGCTCGTCGGCAGCGTCGTGCGCGCGCAGCAGCACTTGACCGCTCATGCCGAGGTGCGCCAGGAGCGCGAGCGGCGCACCATCGGCGCTCACACCGGATGTGGGGATCCACATGAACTTGCCCCGGCGTTCCGGTGCTTCGAGGCTGATCCCGGCGATGCGACGCTCGAAATCCGCGCTGCGAGCGGCGCTGGCAGCGGCGCTGAGCGTGACGCCGTGGCCGCCGAGGCCGTCGTCTCCGGACACGGGCACATGCCGCTTGAGTGCGCGAGGATCCCGCACCTCGGCGGCGACGACGCGCGCGCCGGTCACCGCCGGGGCCAGCCCAGCGCGTACGACTTCGACCTCGGGGAGCTCAGGCACGGCGCTGAGCGGCCGGAAGACGCAGTCGGGTGACCGCATCTCGCGCGGCGGCGAGTTCTGCGGCCTTCTTGCTCGTCCCCTCCCCCGTACCGGTCACACCGTCGAGGGTCACGCGCGACGCATATCGGCGTTCGTGATCCGGCCCCGTTCCGGTCGTCTCATAGGCGGGGTGCGGCACACCGCGGCGAGACGCCTCCTGCTGCAACGACGTCTTCGGGTCGAGCGCCTCGAGCGCGTCGAGGAAGCGCTCCGCGTCGTCGAGCAGCGGCGCGACGAGATCGAGCACGAACGCGGTCGCCGTCACCGGATCCGTCGACAGGTACACCGCGCCGATGATCGCCTCGACCGCGTCGGCCAGCAGCGAATCCTTGTCGCGACCGCCCGTGAGCTCCTCGCCTTTGCCGAGGCGCAGCATGTCTCCGAGTCCGTGCTGACGGGCGACCGCCGCAAGTGCCACTGTCGACACCAGCGCGGCACGGCGCTTCGCGAGCTCGCCCTCGCTCAGATCGGGAAAGGCCGTGAAGAGCTCGACTGTGACCGCTTGACCGAGCACGGAGTCGCCGAGAAACTCGAGTCGCTCGTTGTGCGGCGCACCGCCGTGCTCGTACGCCCACGAACGGTGTGTGAGCGCGAGCTGTACGAGTTCGGGATCAGCCCGAACTCCGAATGCATGGAGAAAGCCGCCGGGGTCCCCTTTCGGGGAGCCCGGCGGCTTTGCAACGCTCTGAGTCAACTCAGGCGTCGGCGACCTTGCGACCCTTGTACTCGAGGAACAGGGCGTTGCCCTGCGAGTCCTCGACCACGCGGGCGCGGTGCGGCAGGCTGTACACGGTGCGACCGTTCTCTTCGGTCTTCACCAGGGTGGGTGCCGTAGCCTTCCACGCCGAACGACGGTGACGGGTGTTCGATCGCGACATCTTCCGCTTGGGAACAGCCATGATGCTCTCTTTCCTACTTGCTTGCGGACTCGGGAGTCTCACCCGAGCCGTGGTCTACTTCAGCCTCGACTGCATTGGTCGCTGCTCCTTCCGGAGCAAAGCCCGCCAGCGCTGCCCAGCGAGGATCGATCTCCACACTGTTATTCGCTGCAGCCTCGGTATCGCGCAACTCACCGGACTCGGGATCGAGACCCGGGCAGTCCGGACGACACACAGGCTGGAACGGAAGTGCAAGCACTACCGCGTCTCGGAGCGGAGGTTCAAGATCCACGTGATCACCGTGAACCTCATACTCGTCGGCCTCCGTAGGAGTATACGCGAAAAGTTCCTGGAACTCGACTTGAAACGGCGTGGTGAAATCTTTCAGGCATCGGCCGCACTGCGCATGCATCGTCGTGTCGACCTCGGCAGACACGAGAATCCCCTCGTGCACGGACTCGAGACGCACATCGAGGTCGAGTTCGACCCCCTCCGGAATCTCCGCCAGGCTTTCGCCCAGCTTCTCCGGTACCGTCACCGTGCGCGAGCGCTCTCGCATCTCCCCCGGACGGTTGATGATGTCGCGAACGTTCTCCTCGTAGACTCGGCTCTTACTCACCGATACATTCTACCGCGGTCCACGCCTTCGAACGTTCTCCTCCACGGCGGGCGAAACACTGCCGTGCGCGCGTCACGCCGGACGGCGCTTGTCGAGGAAGCGCGCGACAGCGGGCGGAACATACGGGCTCACATCTCCGCCCATGCCAGAGACCTGGCGCACCAACGTGCTCGAGACGTGCGCGTGAGCGGGGTCGGGCAGCATGAACACCGTCTCGACTTCAGCGAGGCTCCGGTTCATGATCGCCATCGGCGTCTCATAGGAGACATCGATCTGAGAGCGGATGCCCTTCACCAGCACGGAAGCGCCGACTTCGGTGCAGTAGTCCACGAGCAGGCCGACCGACCACGACGCCACCGTGATGTTCTGGGGCGCCCCGGCTTCGTCGAGGGACTTCTGAATCAACGTCATCCGCTCAGAGGTCGGCAGCATCGCGTGCTTGTTGGGATTGTGCACGACCAGTACGTGCAATTCATCGAAGATGCCGGCGGCCCTGAGAATGACGTCGAGGTGCCCCATCGTCACCGGGTCGAAGGAGCCGGGAACCACAGCGATTTTCGTCATGCCATCAGCCTAGGGTTTACCGCCGCAGGATTCCTTGGGAATGCACCGATACGGAGGGCCGGCCGTCGATCAGTTCTCGGCACGCCCGCGACGCCAGTACCCCATGAAAGCCACGGATTGGCGGTCTATGCCGCGCTCGGCGACGAGGTGGCGCCGGATCAGTTTGATGGCGCCCGCCTCTCCGGCGAGCCACGCGTAGCCATCGGAGCGCCGCTCATCGATCGGGACCCGCGCTCCAGTGGCGGCGTCCATGCCCGGCACCTCCCAGAGGATCTCGCGATCCACATCGATCTCCTGCAGTTCGCGCCCGCGTGTTTCGCCGCCGTCGACGCGCTTCCCCAGCGCATCTGCTGGCGAACCGGGAAATACCGCGTCGAGCGCGCGCACCGCTGCCACGAGAGCGGCTCCGCGATCCGCATCATCGCGCTCGAGCACCACGAGCTCCAGTCGCCCCGCTGCCCGCATCGCACCGGCTTGGAGCAGCGACGCGTCGGAAGCATGGGCGACCTCGAGAATCACTCGGGCGCAGGCATCGTCGTCGAGCGATTCGAGGATGCCTGCGATTGCTGGGAGCGCAGTATCGTCGCCCACGATCAGGAACCGGCGCGCGTCGCGCGGAGGAATCCACCCGACCGCCGTATTCGGCGCCCCGTGCTCGGCGTCGGGGCCGAGGATCACGAGCGCATCTCCGACGGCCGCCGCTTCCGCCCAGGCCGAGGCGGGCCCCGGGTTCTCCCCGTGGCGCGCGAAATCAATGGTCAGCCTCGCACCCGATTCGTCGTGCGAGAACGCTCTCGGGGTGTACGTGCGCATCGGCGGCCGCTCGTCGTCGTCGAGGGCGCACCAGGACTGGTACCACCCGTCGCCGTCTTCGAGCGGCGGAATTGCACCTCGCCGGTTCGGCAGCAGCAGCTTGACGCGCTGATCCGTGCCCACGTATCCGAAGCGTTCGAGACCCTCCCCGGTCAGCACCACGCGCACGAACCCGGGCGAAGGCCGCGTCGCCGAGGCTACGACGACGTGGAAGAGGCGGTATGGGGACGTGCTCACGAGGGTCTCCCTGTGTGATCGGCGAGGGGCATCGGCGAGGCACGATGCTCCGAGTGGAATTCGGCGGCTGAGCGCGTTCAGAGCCCGTGCTGCTTGGCGAAGATCACTGCGTGCACGCGATCGCGCAACTGCAGTTTGGCGAGGACTCGGCCGACGTGGGTCTTCACCGTGGACTCCGAGAGGTACAGCTCGGCGCTGATCTCCGCGTTGTTCTTGCCCTCCGCGATGAGACGCAAGACGTCGAGCTCTCGATCCGTGAGCGCTTCGAGGGCCGTGTCGCGCGCCGGAAGGTCTGCGGTTTCTCCCGCACCGAGCCCGGCACCTCCGCCCGTGCGCAGTTGATCGAGCAGCCGACGGGTGACGCTCGGCGCCATGGCCGCGTCCCCCGCAGCGACCCTGCGGATCGCGTCGATCAGTTCCGTCGGGCGCGCGTCCTTCAATAGGAAACCGCTCGCCCCCGCCTGGATCGCACCGGTCGCGTACTCGTCGAGGTCGAACGTGGTGAGCACGACGACGCGGACATCGGGGAACCGGCGCACGATCTCAGCGGTCGCATCGATGCCGTTCATTCCCGGCATCCGCACATCCATGAGCACGAGGTCGCAGCCGTTCGTTCCGAGTGCCTCGAGCTGTTCGAGCGCAGCCGCTCCGTCTGCCGCCTCAGCGATCACGTCGATGCCCGGCTCCCCCAGCAGCACCAGCTTGAAGCCGGTGCGGATCAGTTCTTGATCGTCGACCAGCATGACTCGGATGTCCTCTGCGCTCATCGGCGCTCCTCTCGTGGCGGTACGGGTGGCGGGCCGGCCTGCATCGGCGGCGGGGGCCCTGCGGATCCGTCGGCTCCACTGGCGGCGGCGCTCACCGGAAGGACGGCCCACAACCGCCATCCTCCGCCTTCGCTGCTCGCCACCGGGCCCGATTCGATCTTGCCACCGAATACTCTGGCTCGTTCGGCGAGCCCCGCGAGGCCGCGCCCCGACCCGAGGCCGGCCACCGGTTGCGGCTCACCGGGCGCCGGGCCGAAGTCGCGCACCAGCACGGTGGTGCGATCAGTGTCGCGCTGCACCTGCACGCGGACGCGCGCACCGGTTCCCGCGTACCGCAGCACGTTGGTGAGCCCCTCCTGCACCACCCGGTAGACCGCGAGATCCTGGCCACGGTCGCCGGCCGCCTCGCCGGTGACCTGCAGCGTCACCGCGAGCCCGGCATCCACGAACCCGTCGACGAGCTGCGGAAGGTCTTCGACGCCGGGCTGCGGGAGCAGGTCGGCCTGCTCACCAGTGGAATGCAGCGCACCGAGCAGTCGTCGCATCTCGGCGAGCGCGGTGCGCCCGGTCTCGGCGCTGCGCCGCATCGCGTCGGCTGCGGCCTCGGGCGCGCGCTCCGATGCGCGCGCCGCGCCTTCCGAGAGGGCGATCATCACGGACACGGAGTGGGCGACGATGTCGTGCATCTCGCGAGCGATGCGCGAACGCTCTTCCGCGACGGCGAGTTGCGCGAGCTGGTCGCGTTCGCGCACCAGTTGGTGCGCCCGATCGATGACCGCGGCGATGTATCTGCGGCGGTTGCCGAGGTTGATTCCGAGCATGAGGATCGCCAGGAGCCACATCGCGCTCACGACCGACAGCGTGACCAGCTCGCCGATGCTCTGCACTGCGCCGGTGTCGGCCGCGATGAGATTCGCCGGGCTCGTGGTCTCGAACTCGGTCGTACCGCGCCAGAACGACAGTGCGGACTGCAGCAGTGCCCCGCCGACGGCGATGCCGTAGGCGACCCACCCGGCGGCGACGCTGCGATAGACCGGCACCGCGTAGAGCAGGAACATGAGAGCCACGCCGTTTGCGAGGCTCTGCATCCCCTGTTCTCCGAACGTGACGACCACGATGACGATGAGGCCGAGCAGCGGGAACCGGCGTCGGTACAACAGCGTCGCGGCGATGAGGAGGATGCGGGCCGCGGCGATGAGCACCCATGGCCAGGTGAGGTGCTCGGGTACGCCGGCCCACGTGCTTGAGCCCGTCGCCTCGTCCCAGGTCGCTGACGCGGCGATGTCCAGGCTGATCCCCAGAGCGCTGCCGATGAAATACCAGACGACGATCGTGATGTCGACTGCGCGGGGGTGCGCGGCGAAGGCCCGCCGGATCACTCCGGGCGGGCGAGGGAGGCGCACCTCGGCGTCCGGCGTCATACCGTTCACTGTACTGGCCCGCCTCCCGCATCGCTCTCGGTCAGTGAGCGTCCCGACGCTTGAAGACGCCGACGGCAGGAAGCACGACGGCGGCGACCCAGACGATCATCGCGAGCGTGGCGACCCAGAATGTCGGGCCGCTGGCGACGTCGACGATGCCGCGCGACATCACGGTGCCCAGCTGCGCCGGGAGGTACTCGCTGACGGTGGTGACCCACGCCCAGCCGGTCATGGTCAGCACCTGGAACACGATCGGCAGAACGAACGTCACCCCTGCCACGACCGCGATGCCGCCGGCGGTCGAGCGCAGCAGCACCGAGACGCCGAAGGCGAACAGTGAGATCAGCACGAGGTAGGCGACCGTTCCGAGCACCCCGGAGACCACCATGGAACTGCCGAGCTGCGCCGCGCTCGCGGGGTAGCAGATCAGTGCGACGGAGAGGCCGCCTGCGACGAGCACCAGCGCCGTGAGCGCCGAGACCCCGGCGAGCACGATCGCTTTCCCGAGAAACACCGGGGTGCGCTTCGGCACCGCGGTGAGCGTCGAGAGAATCATGCCGCTCGAGTACTCGCTCGAGATCGCGAACACCCCGAGCACTCCGAAGATCAGCGCGAGAAACGGTGCTGCGAAGGTCGAGACGACGAGGAGATAGAACTGCAGGTCGCTGGCGCCGGCACCGAATGCGGCGCCTTCCGAGCCACCGGCGGCCGACCGCATCTCGTTGCTGAAGAGGAGAGCGATCGCGGCGCTCAACCCGATGCCGACCACCACCGTGATGATCAGCGTGAGCTTGATGCTGCGGAGCGATGTCAGTTTGATGCGCTCAGAGCGAAGCACCCCGGCGAAGGTGACGCCTGCCGATCTCGCGCCGCCTGGCGTGCGCGGTCGTGCTGGCGGTTGCGATGGCGCCGAACCGGCGTCGATCACGATGGTGGAAGTCATGGGTGTCTCGTTTCTGTGTCGAGGTGTCATCGAAGTGTGGAGTGAGCGCCGGGGGCGGGCTCGGCCGGCATCCTCATGAGGCGGTGAACTCGACCTCGCCGCGCGTGAGTTCCAGGTAGGCCTCCTCGAGGCTCGCCGTCTGCGGGCTCAGTTCGTGGAGCTCGATCTGGTACGCCGCGGCTACCGATCCGATGTCGGCGGCGGTGAAGCCGCGAGCGCTGAAGCCCTCGTCGCCGAGCGGTTCGAGCACAGCCCCCTCCCGGTGCGAGTTCATGAGCAACGATGCAAGCTTCGTGGCCTGCGGGCTGCGCACGGTCACGCTCCCGCTCCGAACTCCCCCGATGAACTCGGCGATCGGCGCGTCAGCGACGACGCGCCCCCGACCGAGCACGATCACGTGGTCGGCGGTTTGCGCCATCTCGCTCATGAGGTGACTCGAGAGCAGCACCGTGCGCCCTTCTGATGCGAGATGACGCAGCAGTTGCCGCACCCAGAGCACCCCGTCCGGATCGAGACCGTTGACCGGCTCGTCGAGTATCAGGATCTGCGGATCGCCGAGCAGCGCCGCTGCGATGCCCAGGCGCTGGCCCATGCCGAGCGAGAAGCCGCCGACACGCCGGTTGGCGACCGCTGAGAGACCCGTCTGCTCGAGCACTTCCGAGACGCGGGTGTCCGGGATTCCGTGCGTTGCTGCAAGAGCGCGCAGATGGCTTCGCGCGCTCCGTCCCGGGTGCACGCCCTTCGCGTCGAGCAGGGCCCCGACCTCGGCGAGTGGGGCGGCCGTGTCGGCGTATTTCGCACCGTTCACCGTGACGGTGCCCGACGTCGGCCGGTCGAGTCCGACCATCAACCGCATGCTCGTCGACTTGCCGGCGCCGTTCGGCCCGAGAAAGCCGGTGACCTGCCCCGGTGCGATGCTGAAGCTGACGTCGTCGACCGCCGTTGTGCTGCCGTACTGCTTCGTGAGTCCGCGCGCTTCGATCATGATGTCTCCGTTTCTGCTGCTGCCGAACTTCCGGCGTTGCTTCAACGGTAGGTTCGACGCCTCGCGCGCACATCCATCGCAGGTGCCGCCCGTCGTGGTACCCGAGTACCGGGCGCCCGCAGCGTCGCGCAGGCGGTCGGCGCGGGGCGCGCCTTGCTCGCTACGATTTCGCGAGGTTGTCGAGCAGGCCCGCTTCCTGATCCTTGGCGATCAGTTCGGCCAGGCCGGGTGCCCCCGTGAGTTCGGGATCGCGGGCGAGCAGTTCGCCAGCCACCTCCCGCGCGTGCGCGATGAGCGGGCCGTGCTCTGCAACCCGGAGCAGTCGGAGCGTCGATCGCCCGCCGGACTGGGCCGTCCCGAGGATGTCGCCCTCGCGACGCAGTTCGAGATCTATCTCTGCGAGCGCGAATCCGTCTGAGGTTGCAGCGACCGCATCGATGCGCTCCCGCGCTACCGTGCCGGCCTCAGCGGTGGTCATCAGGAGGCAGAGGCCGGCGTGCTCGCCTCGACCCACGCGGCCGCGCAACTGGTGCAATTGGGAGATACCGAACCGGTCGGCGTCTCGGACGATCATGATCGACGCGTTCGGCACGTTCACGCCGACCTCGATCACCGTGGTCGCCACGAGCACCCCGATGGCGCCCGACGCGAAGCCCCGCATCACGCGGTCCTTCTCGTCGGGCGCCATACCTCCGTGCAGGCCGGCGATCACGACCCCCGCGAACGCGGGGTGCCGGCGCAGTTCTTCGACGGTCTCCTCGACGTTCGCGAGACGGCGGGTGTCAGCCGTCTCCGGAGCGCGTCCGTCGCCTCCGGCCGCGTCACCCCGGTCCGGCTCCTCCGCACCTGCCTCGACCTCACCGGGGGCGATGGCGGGGCAGACGACATAGATCTGGCGTCCTGCAGCCAGGTCCTCGCCCGAACGCGCCCAAACGCGCGCGGCACGATTGGGCATCTCGATCTCTGGCACCGCGAACGTGGAGATCCCCTGGCGCCCGGGCGGCAGCTCCCGGATCGTCGTGACCTCCAGATCCCCGAATGCGGTGAGCGCGACCGTTCGCGGAATCGGCGTGGCCGTCATCGCCAGGACGTGCGGCTGGGCGCCCTTCTGGCGCAGCGCTTCGCGCTGCTCGACACCGAACCGATGCTGTTCGTCGACGACGATCAGCCCGAGATCGAGGAACGTCACCCCTTCGCTGATCAGTGCATGGGTGCCGACGGCGATCCGCGAGGCCCCCGACACCAGCGCGAGGAGTACACGCTTCCGCTCCGCCGCCGGCATCCGTCCCGTGAGCAGCACGGGCCTCAGCTCTTCGGTGAGTGCGGGGCCGAGGGCCTCGACGATCGAGCGGAAGTGCTGCGCCGCGAGCACCTCGGTCGGCGCGAGCAGCGCGCTCTGCCCGTCCCCCTCCGCGACCTGGAGCATGGCTCGCAGCGCGACGAGCGTCTTCCCCGATCCGACCTCTCCCTGCAGCAGCCGATGCATCGGATGCGGCTCGGCGAGCTCGGCTGAGATCGTCGCCCCCGCACGCCGCTGATCGCCGGTCAACTCGAACGGCAGCGCTGCGTCGAATCTCGCCAGAGGGCCGCCATCGGTGCCCGCCGGTCGCGGCGTGCTTGACTCCAGTCCGGCGCGTCGCCTCCGATCGAGCAGCGCGAGCTGCAGCTCGAACGCCTCGCGAAAGCGGAAGCTGTCTCGCGCGGCCCGCCAGTCGGCGTCATGCTGGGGGCGGTGGATGTGCTCGAACGCCCGGCCGAGTCGCTCGATGCCTTCAGATTCCCTGATCTGGTCGGGAAGCGGATCCGGTACGTCTCCGAGGGCGTCGAGTGCGAGTTCGACTGCGCGCTGCAGGGTCCACGTTGGCAGCTGCGACGTGGCCGGATAGATCGGCACGGGCGTCTCCGACCATGCCTTCGCGGCCGCCTCGTCGAGCTGGTCGCCGCCGGGAGTATCCTCGCGATTCTCGAAGAGCTCGTACTCGGGATGCTGCAGCTGCAGCTGATTGCGATACTCACTCACCTTGCCCGCGAACAGTCCGCGTTTGCCCGGCAAGAGCTCACGCCCTCGCCACTGCTGGTTGAAGAAGGTGAGGGTCAGGGTGCCCGTGCCGTCGGTGATGCGCACCTCGAGCAATTTGCCGTTGCGGCGCTGCATCTGGCGCTCGCGCACGTCGAGCACCTGCGCCACCACTGCGATCGGCTCCCCCACCGGCAGGTCGTTCAACGGAGTCAGCTCACCCCGGCGAGAGTACCGCCGCGGAAAGTGATAGAGCAGGTCGCCGACGGTGCGCATGCCGAATGCCCGCTCGAGCGGCTTCGCAGTTCGGTCGCCCACGACTCCGACGAGAGGCGTGTCGAGGGTCGCGCGAGTCATGCACCCAGCGTATCGCCGACCGCCGACGCGCTACGCTCGAACCTGTGACGAGAATCATCTCCGGAGCAGCCGGTTCCCTGCGTCTCGAGGTTCCGAAGTCGGGCACGCGCCCGACGAGCGACCGCGTGCGCGAGGCGATCTTCTCCACACTGACGTCGTGGGACCTCATCGAGGGGGTGCGGGTGCTCGATCTCTACGCCGGATCCGGCGCGCTCGGGCTCGAAGCGGCAAGCCGCGGCGCCGCGACCGTCACACTCGTCGAGAAGCACCCGCAGGCCGCTGAGATCGCGAAGCGCAACACGCGCACGGTACTCGGCGCATTCTCGCGGGCGTCCACTGCAGCGCCTCGAATCGATGTCGTGCGCCAGTCGGTGCAGACGTTTCTGGCTTCCGAGGGCGAGCGATCCGTGACCCCGACGTGGGACGTGGTGATGATCGATCCGCCCTACGACCATTCGGAGACGGAGATCTCCGACGTACTCAGCGCGCTCGCGCCGCTGCTCGCAGAGGGAGCCGCGGTGCTCGTCGAACGCAGCACGCGCACGCCGGAACCGACCTGGCCCTCAGGCATTCAGCCCATTCGCGAGAAGCGCTACGGCGAGACCGCACTGTGGTGGGCGGAGCCCGCACTGTAGCGAACTCACCGGTCGGGGCATCGCCTCCCGCAGGCGATCCCGCTCCGCTCGGGCGCTGGCTCCGCACGGGCGCCGTGCAACGAGGCATTCGCTGCGCGACGCCGGACGTCGCCACCAGCGTCTGAATCAGTGGGGAATCACGGGCCGGGAAACAGGAACGGGCCCGGGATCTCGCGATCCCGGGCCCGTTCACCGGACTTCGCCGACGCTCAGGAGCGCGGCAGGAGGGTGTACTTCGACGAGAGGAACTCGTGGATGCCCTCGAACCCGCCCTCACGGCCGATGCCCGACTGCTTCACGCCGCCGAAGGGCGCCGCAGCGTTCGAGACGAGGCCGGTGTTCAGGCCCATCATGCCGGTTTCGAGCTTTTCGATCATGCGGTGACCGCGACCGATGTTCTCGGTGAACACGTAGCTCACGAGACCGTACTCGGTGTTGTTGGCGATCTCGACCGCCTCCTCCTCCGTGGAGAAGCGGATGATGCCGAGCACCGGCCCGAAGATCTCCTCGCGCATGATCGCAGCCTGCGGGCTGATGTGGTCGATCACCGTGGGCTGGAAGAAGTGTCCCGGCCCATCGACGGCTTCGCCGCCGGTGACGATCTTCGCCCCGGTCTCCACGGCGTCCGCGACGAGACGCGCCGTGTTCGTCACGGCCTTCTCCTCGACGAGCGCGCCGATGTCGTTGCCCTCGTCTGCACCGCGCCCGATGGTCATCGCGGCGACTTTCTCGCCGACGCGACGCGCGAACTCGTCGGCGACGGACTCGTGCACGATGATGCGGTTCGCGGCGGTGCAGGCCTGGCCGATGTTGCGGAACTTCGCGAGCATCGCCCCTTCGACGGCCTTATCGAGATCCGCATCCTCGAAGACGATGAACGGGGCGTTGCCGCCGAGCTCCATCGAGGTGCGCAGCACGTTCTGCGCCGCTGCCTGGAGCAGCTTCACACCGACCGGCGTCGAACCGGTGAAGGAGAGCTTGCGCAGACGCGGATCGGAGAGCAGGGCGCTCGACTGAGCACTCGACTTCGAGGTGGCGACCACGTTCACGACGCCCGCCGGAAGGCCGGCCTCTTCGAGGAGCTGTGCGAAGAAGATCGTCGTCAGCGGGGTGAGCGCCGCCGGCTTGATGACGACCGTGCAGCCCGCGGCAAGCGCGGGAGCGATCTTGCGGGTGGCCATCGCGAGCGGGAAGTTCCAGGGCGTGATGAAGTAGCAGGGGCCGACCGGCATCTGCGAGACGATCATCGTGCCGGTGCCCTCGGGGTTCTGGCGGTAATCGCCCGGAACCCGCACAGCCTCTTCCGAGAACCAGCGGAGGAACTCGCCGCCGTAGACGACCTCGCCGCGAGCTTCGGCGATGGGCTTGCCCATCTCCATGCTCATGAGAAGCGCGAACTCCTCCTTGCGCTCCATCAGCAGGTCGAATGCGCGACGCAGAATGTTCGAGCGTTCGCGACTCGAGGTCGCCGCCCACTCGGCCTGAGCATCGACGGCGGCGTCGAGCGCGCGAACCGCGTCCTCGACCGTCGCGTCGGCGATCGACTTGATGACGGCGCCGGTGGCCGGGTCGTGCACATCGAGCGTCGCTCCGGAGGTCGACGGCTCCCAGGTGCCGCCGATGCCGAGGCCGGAGGCGACACGGTCGAGCAGATCCTGCTCGTTGGGCTTCAAAGCCATATTCGGTGTCCTTTCAGAGAATTCTGGATCGGAGTGCGCGCGCGTCAGTTCGCTGCGAGAGCATCGGCGACGACCTGCAGGCCTTCGCGCAGCAGCTCGTCGGAGATCGAGAGCGGCGGGAGGAAGCGGATGACGTTTCCGAAGGTGCCGCAGGTGAGCACGACCACTGCCTGCTCGCCTGCTGCCTTGGCGATCGCGCCGGTGAGCGCGGCTGCGGGCTTCTGCGAACCCGACTCGACGAGCTCGATGGCCTTCATCGCACCGCGTCCGCGGATGTCGCCGATGCGGTCATCGGACTTCTGCAGTTCGCCGAAGAAGTCGTCGATGATCGCGCCGATCTCGCGGGCGCGCTCGGTGAGGTTCTCGCGCTCGTAGGTGTCGATCGTCGCGAGTGCCGCGGCGCAGGCGATCGGGCTGCCGGCGTAGGTGCCGCCGAGGCCGCCCGCGTGCGCCGAATCCATGATCTCGGCGCGGCCGGTCACAGCCGACAGCGGCAGGCCGCCGGCGATGCCCTTCGCCGTGGTGACGAGATCGGGCACGACGCCTTCGTGGTTCGCGGCGAAGAGGTCGCCGGTGCGGGCGAAGCCGGTCTGCACCTCGTCGAGGATGAAGACGACATTGTTCGCGGTCGCCCACTCCTGCAGCGCGGGAAGGAATCCCTCGGCCGGAGCGATGAAACCGCCCTCGCCCTGGATGGGCTCGATGATGATCGCAGCAAGGTTGCCGGCACCGACCTGCTTCTCGATCTGGCTCAGCGCGACCGACGCGGCGTCGGCGCCCGAGAGGCCGTCACGGAACGGGTACGACGTCGGCACGCGGTACACCTCTGGAGCGAACGGACCGAAGCCGTCCTTGTACGGGATGTTCTTCGCGGTCATGCCCATGGTCAGGTTGGTGCGACCGTGGTACGCGTGATCGAAGACGACGACGGCGTTCTTCTTCGTGTAGTGGCGCGCGATCTTGATCGCGTTCTCGACGGCTTCTGCGCCCGAGTTGAAGAGTGCTGAGCGCTTCTCATGGTCGCCAGGGGTCACTTCGTTGAGCTTCTCGGCCACTGCGACGTACCCCTCGTAGGGGGTCACGGTGAAGCAGGTGTGCGTGAACTGCTGGACCTGGTTGGTCACGGCTTCGACGACGGCGGGCGCCGAGTTGCCGACGCCGGTCACGGCGATTCCGGAGCCGAGGTCGATCAGGGAGTTTCCGTCGACGTCAACCATGACGCCACCGCCCGCTGCGACGATGGAAACGGGCAGTGCGACGCCGACGCCGGAGGCGACTGCCGCGTTCTTGCGTGCGAGCAGCTCCTGCGACTTGGGGCCGGGGATGCTGGTGACGAGCTTGCGCTCCTGCGGAAGCGAGGGACCGCCGGTGACTGCTGTCATGACTGATTCTCCTTATGAGTCTCGAGAGAACCCGCGTCCACGGGTTCAGGGTGATTCGGGAACAGCCTACGGCCTGCACCTCGTTTCCCGATCTGCCAGAATGGAGTTCAAGCCCCGTAAGTTTCGCCACTCCGGCAGGGGCGGATGCGGAGCAGCCATGGAAATCACGCCCCAATCGAATTCCGGTGCGCGCACCGCGCCCACCCTCCCGGTGTCTGTGCAAGCGGTGCAGGGGCCGACCATCGAGTTGGGCGAGCTGCTGCACCAGTACCAGCTGGAGCTCGCGCTCATCGCGGGAGCGAGCCGCGCAGCCTCGAGTCGTCCCGTGCAGTGGGTGCACGTCAGCGAGCTCGAGGACCCCGCGCCATTCCTGACGCCGCGAACCGTGCTGCTCACGACCGGCGCACGCTTCGGCTCGATGCGCACCGATGCCGACGCGGGCGACTACGTCCAGCGCCTCATCGACGCCGGCGTGACGGCACTCGGCGTCGCCGTCGGGCTGCACTGGGACCGGGTGCCGGCACTCGTGGTGTCGGCCTGCGACCGACTCGACCTGCCACTCTTCAGGGTGCCGTACGACACTGCGTTCATCGAGATCGTGCAGACGGCCGCCCGCCTCCTCGAGGCGAAGACCCGAGATCGCGACATCTGGTCACTCGAGTCGCAGCGAGCCGTCGCAAACGCGTCCCTGCATCGCGACGGCCTGGGCGCAGCCGTGCGAGAAGCCGCGTCACGACTCGGGCACTGGGTCTGCGTCACCGATCGCTTCGGGCGGGTCGTCGAATTCGCGCCCGAGCGCGCGCGGCCCGATCTCCCGGTCGAATGGGTGCGCCGGGAGGCCCGCCGACTCATCGAGCGCGGGGTGAGCGCCGGGCGCATCGAAACGGAATCCGGCACGGGAATGCAGCTCCAAGCACTGGGCCGCCAGGGGCATGTGCTCGGCGTGCTTGCCATCGAAGAACGCGGAGTGCCAGACATCGCCGAACGTGCCTTGCACGGGCTCGTCGCCGCCCTCGCCACCGTCCAGCTGGAGCACCGCAGCGGGATCCGCTCGGCGCAGGCGGTGCTCCGCGATGCCATCGTCGAACTGCTGCTCGCCGAGCAGCTTCCCCTGGCCGAACGCCTCTCGAGCGATGCGCTGACGCGGTTTCCTCGTGGACCCGTCGTCGTGGTGCGATATGCGATGCCGGATCGCCTCGACCCGACCTTCGCGGAAGATCTGCAGTCGCTCGACGCCGGGAGCCCCGGCCTCTTCACGGCGACGACGCACGCGGCTCCGCTCATCGTGGCAGAGTCGCGCCATCTTCCCGCGATCCGGCGCCTCTTCACCGCACACGGGCTCGGAGCCGGCATCTCCGACCGCGTCGCCCTCGAGAATCTGCGCGAGGGGTTGATGCAGGCGGAACTCGCGCTCGAACGCTCTGCCACGACCGCCGTACGTGCACCGGTCGAGTATTCGCCCGCCACCCACGAGGGCGTGATCCACCTGCTCGACGGGCTCCCAGAGGCGAAGCAGCGAGCGGAACTGCTGCTCGCTCCCGTGCGGCATCACGACCTGCGGCACGACGATCGCATCGAGGAGGCCTTGACCGGCTGGCTCGCCCACCATGGACAGACGAGCGCCGCGTCCACCGAACTCGGGGTGCACCGCCATACGCTCCGCTCTCGCGTGCAGACGGCAGCCCAGCTCCTGCAGGTCGACCTGGACTCCCCCGATACGCGCGCCGAGTTGTGGGCGGCGCTCCGTCTGACAGCACGAACTCCTGACTAGGAGCGCTCCGAGTCGCCGGACGGGCTATCGGCGAACACGCAGGCGAGCTGCGGCTGCGACACCGATCGCGCCGAGGAGGAGCAGGCCGCCTCCGAACATCGCGCCTGCCGAAGGGTCAGCGGCTCCCGTACGTGCGAGCTGGGTGTGCGCGACACCCGCACCGGCAGGGGTACCCGACGCCGCGGGCCGGCCTTCGGGAGCGGGACTGGGCTGCACGGGCGGCGCGGGTTCGGCGGGAGCGCCGGGCGGCACGGGCGCCGGATCGACCGGGTCTCCAGGGTCGGGCACGGGGATCCCCGGCGCGGCGACATCGATCGTGATGATCGCCGTCGAGAACTGTCCATCGGGGTTCTCCACCCGGTACGTCGCCTCAGCAGCGCCGACGAATGCACTCGCTGGCGTGAACGTCACGGAACGCGACGGTTCCACAACCCAGTCGCCTTGCGCATCGTCCGATTCGATGATCGTCACCTCTGCCTCAGCGTCGATCTCCGAGTCGTTGTCGAGCACGGCAACGGTGACCGGCGTGCCCGAGACCGTTTCGGCGCGGTCGTCGCGGGCGACGGGCGGCTCGCCGACAGGATCCGCCTGCACGTCGACGCTGATCGTCGACGTCGAGCTGTATCCGCCGATCCCTGAGGCCGTGTACGCGACGGAAGCGATCCCGACGAAGCCGTCCGCCGGCGTGAACGTGATCGCTCCGGTGTCGTCGAGTTCCCAGGTGCCCGCAGCAGGGTCGCTCTCGCCGAGCGAGAAGGAGATCGTATCGAGCAGCTCTGCGGGAGCGAGGGTGTCGTTCGCTTTCCAGTCCGTGATCGTGATCGGCTGCCCGGAGGTCGTGGTGTAGCCAGAGTCGTCGACCGTGATGGGGACGGCGTAGATCTGCCAGCTCCACCCGAATGTTCCTTCGAGACCCCGCGCTTCATTGCCGACCGTGTACGGCATGCCGACAACCTGAGTCGTGGCCGGCACTCCTTCACCCGCGGCGAGCACGCGGTCTTTCGCGAGCCCCTCCGCGTCCGCCCACGAGGCGTCGAAGTAGGCGTTGATATATGGAGCGATGTCACCGCCGACCACGGCTTCGACGGGGCGCACAGCGAGCGAGTACTCCGTGTCGTTGTCGAACCCCATGCGAACACCCGCATAACTATCGGGAGTCATCCCTGCGAAATGGGCCTGCGAATAGTCGAGGTCGCCTGACGACGGCAGAGTCTCGGACAGCGGAGCCGTTCCTGCGTCGACGGTGCCGATGTGATTCCAGTAGAACTCCTGCTGAATCGCCGGCGTCCAGATCGGAATCGGCGCCGCGGCCATGGCCGGCGCCCCGATCCCGGCGATGAGCGCCGTCGTCATGGTGACACCAAGCAGCCCGGATGACACTCGCCGTCGAAACGTTTGGGGCTGAGCTTTCATCGATTCGTCTCGCTTCCGTCGGGCCCGTGAGTGGGCGCTCTGCCGAATGTTCAGAGCGAGAAATGCCGCTTCAATTCACCCACATACCCGCACCGTTCAACAGAGTCGCACAGCGGAATCCCCTGCAAGCGGTAACAGTGTCACCTTTACGCACCGAGGAGGTCAAGAGCAGTACACCGACTTCGGTATGCAGTCTTCGATCCACTGCATATCAGCAGAAAACTCTTTCGCTCCGCGAGGGGTGTTCCAGGCTTGGACGAACCGGCTCTGACGCTCTCTCGGCGCAGAGGCACGAGGCCGCGCCCACGCGCACCGAGGTCGTCGATCATGAGGAACCCGGGTACTGCACGGTATACGGATCCCATCCGCGAGCCTCGAACCCCTTGCCGTCGAGTGACAACCGCCCGGCGGACGGCCCGAATCCCGTCACCGGATCGACCGTGCCGATGGGCCGGAACCCGGCGGGCAGCGCGACGTCGGCGGGGAAGGTCGCGAGCAGACCGTGATCCTCGCCGCCGTGCAGCATCGCTTCGACCGGCACCACGACTCCGCTCTGCTCGCCGAAGCCCTGTTCGAGCAGCGCCGAGGAGAAGCCGATCTGCACGTCGCTCGCGCGAGCCAGGCGCTCACTGTCGATCGAGAGAGCGTCGGAGACGTCCATCATGGCCGTTGCCCCGCCCTGTGCAGCTGCGATGCCGAGCGGTATGGGAGGCGCCGGTGCGAGCTGCGCGGCGATGACCTCCGGATGCGCGGCCCAGAGCCTGGGGACGGCATCCGCACTCGCGGTGCCATCGGACGCGAGGCCCTCCGCGAAGAGCAGCGAGAGACCGAGCCCTGCGAGCCCCAACTCCCCCGCATACGCCACGACGTCGCCCGCGCGGGCGCCGGAACGCAGCACCGGTGCCCGCCCTTCGAGGTCGCCGAGCGCCGTGACCGCGGCAGTCACCACAGGCGCTCTCCCCAGGTCACCGCCCACCACACCGCACCCCGGCGCCAGCGCACGACACGCAGCGTCGAGACCCTCCGCGATTCGCTCGAGGAGATGCACGGGAGTATCGAGCGGTACTGCGAGCGCGACGGTCAGTGCGGTCGGACGCGCGCCCATGGCGGCAACGTCTGAGAGGTTCGTCGCCGCCAACTTCCAGCCGAGTTCGAAGCCGTCATGCCAAGCGAGGCGGAAATCGGGGCCCTCGATCATGGTGTCGGTCGTCACGACGATGTCGCCCTCGTGCCGCAGCACCGCGCAGTCGTCGCCCGGGCCCAGCTCGACGGCGCTCGCCTCTGAGAGCTGCGCGAGTACGCGCGCGAGCACGCCGGACTCCCCCAGTTCTCCGACCGTGGGCGCGAACGTCTCTCGTGGTTCCACGTTCCTACGCTACCGTCGCTCCCGCGCCCACGCCTCGCCACCGCGCCCGGCACTCGACCAGGCCCCGGCGAGTAGGCTGGAACGGTGAAGTTTCGGGCCCTCAAGATCGTCGCACTCTCAGCAGCACTCGCGAGTACCGCGACCCTCCTGTCGGCATGCGCTCCCATCGTGCCGATGGACGCTGCGGAGGACGCGAATAATCCGGCGTGCGCCAATGTGATCGTGCGGCTGCCCGACATCGTCGCCGGGGAGGAACGGCGCTACACGAACGCGCAGGCGACCGGCGCTTGGGGTGACGGCGCCGTGCAACTCGTGTGCGGTGTCGAGCCGAGCGGACCGACCACGGACACGTGCGTGAACGTCAACGGCGTCGATTGGGTGATCGACGACTCAGCCGCTCCCATCTATCGCTTCGAGCCGTACGGTCGAACGCCCGGCCTCGCGGTCTTCGTCGACTCCGAGCAGGTGAGCGGCACCGAAACGACGGTTGACCTCAATGCGGTCGTGCAGCAGCTCCCTCAAGAGCGCGAGTGCACCACGCTCTCCGACACGTTCGACGTCCCCGGAGCGAAGCAGTGACGACGCACCCGTAACGTCGAGGCAGCTCAGTACGCCGGGCGGCGCTCGATCGCGAGCTCGATGAGCTCCGTGATGAGTTCGGTGTAGCTCAGGCCCGATGCTTCCCAGAGGCGAGGGTACATCGAGATCGGCGTGAAACCGGGAAGCGTGTTGATCTCGTTGAGCACCGGACCGTTCTCCGTCAAGAAGAAATCGACTCGCGCAAGCCCGGCGCACTGGGCGATCTCGAACGCGAGGACGGCGTCGCGTTGCAGCGCCGCGAACTCCGCTTCGCTCACCTCGGCGGGCAGGTCCAGGCGCACGCCTGAACCGTCCAGGTACTTCGACGCGAAGTCGTAGAAGCCGCCGCCGGAGATCACGATCTCGCCGATCACGGTGCTCGTTCGCGGGCGCGCGTCGCGGCGGCCCTCGAGCACTGCGATCTCGACCTCGCGGCCGACGACGCCCGATTCGATGAGCACGGTGCGATCCTCGGCGAACGCGACTTCCAGCGCCGCGGGCAGCTCCGTCGGCGCGACGACCTTGCTGACGCCAACGCTCGATCCCGCCCGGGCGGGCTTCACGAAGAGCGGGTACGTCAGATCTGCGTCGAGCCGGGAGACCAGTGCGGGGTCGGCGTCGAGCTGAGAACGCGTCACCGTGTTCCACGGCGCTACGGCGATGCCCGCATCTGCCAGCACGGTCTTGACCGCGTGCTTGTCCATGCACAGGGCCGAGCCCAGCACGCCGCTCCCCACGTAGGGCAGATCCACGAGATCGAGCATGCCCTGCACGGTGCCGTCTTCGCCGTAGGGGCCGTGCAGCATCGGCAGCACTGCGTCAGCACTCCCGAGCTCTCGGACTCGCCCCGAAGGGTCGATCACGCTGATGACACGGGTGGCGGTCGACGCCGGCCACAGCACGCGGGTGCCGTTGTCGGCGACTTCGGGAAGCGCTGCTGCGTCGAGCCGGTACTCGTCGAGATCCGATTCTTCCATCAGCACGGTGGCGCCCTGCTGAGTGATTCCCACGGGAATCACGTCGAACTTCGCACGGTCGATCGCGCGGAGCACACCCGCCGCGGTCACACAGCTGATGCCGTGCTCACTCGACCGGCCGCCGAACAGCAGCACCACCGTGCGCTTCGCCGGGGCATCTTCTCGGAGTGCGTTGGCAGTCACCCGCGTGTTCCCTTCATACGGTCGAACAGTCGTTTCAGTCGACCTATCTGGGGCGATCCCAAGCTGAGTTCCGCTTGCGGCACGTCGTCTTCGGTGGCGAGGTGCGGGCCGAGGTACTTGGGCTGCATCTTGCCGCTGAGCACCATCTGCACCTGCTCGACGATCGGCATGACGATTCCGCGTTCCCGAGCGAGTTCGAGCACGGGCGGCACCGACGTGATGCCTTCGGCGATCTGCTGCATCTGCTCGCGGGTCTCCTCCTGCGTGTACCCCTGACCGATGAGGCGGCCTGCGGTGTTGTTGCGGGAGAGCGGCGACTGGCAGGTGGCGATGAGATCGCCGAGGCCCGCGAGACCGGAGAGGGTCGCGGGATCGGCGCCTGAGGCTACCGAGAACTCCGTCATCTCGGCGAGCCCGCGAGTGATGATCGCGGCCTTCGTGTTCTCGCCGTAGCCGACGCCGTCCACGATGCCGATGGCGAGCGCGATGAGGTTCTTCAGCACGCCGCCGAGTTCCGTTCCGATGACGTCAGTATTCACGTACGTTCGGAAGTACGGCGCGTTCGCAGCCATCGCCACTTCTTGAGCGACGCCGAGGTCCACGCACGAAGCCACGGCTCCAGTCGGCTGTTCTTTCGCGATCTCCAGGGCGATGTTGGGGCCCGATACCACCGCGATGCGCTCGGGTCCGAGATCGAGCGTGTCGGCGATCACCTCCGACATCCGCATGGTCGTGGTCTTCTCGACGCCTTTCACCAGGCTCACGAGCACGGACCGTCGATCGAGATACGGTTCGAGGTCGATGAGATTCTGACGCAGCGTCTGGCTCGGGACGGCGAGGAAGACGAGTCGCGCCCCCTCCAGCGCCGTGGCCAGATCGTCCGTCGCCGTGAGCGTCTTCGGCAGATTCACGCCAGGCAGATACTGACTGTTACGGCGCGCGACCTGGATCTCATTCGCGATCTCGGGGCGACGCGCCCACATCGTGACGTCGCACCCCGCGTCGGCGAGCACCTTGGCGAAGGTGGTTCCCCAGCTCCCCGCGCCGATGACCGCGACCCTTCGGCCCCGATTGCGATCACTGTGGACCGATCCCGCTGCTGCGGATCGAATAGTCAAAAGCGCCCCGTTTCGCTCTGCTGGTGCTTGCTCGGATCCCAGCGTTCAGCCGGCGGCTGTTCGCCTCGGAGCCCGGCGAGGAGCGCCGTGATGGCGTCCATCAGCTCCCGCGTCGCCTCGTTGATGGTTCGCTGATCGACCGGTTTGCCCGCGTAGCGACTGAGATCGAGCGGTTCGCCGATGGCGACCTCGATCGTCTTGCGCGGAAACGGGTGCAGCCGCTTCGCATAGCGCGGCATCAGCCGATGCGTGCCCCAGTGGGCCACCGGGATCAGTGGGATACCCGCTTCGAGTGCGAGTCTCACGGCACCGCTCTTGCCCCGCATCGGCCACAGGTCGGGATCGCGGGTGAGCGTGCCCTCCGGGTACACGATCACACCGTCCTGCCGTTCGATGATCTGCGAGGCCGCGCTCATCGGGTTGCCGTCGCGGCTCGCGGAGCGGGCGACACCGTCGCGCTGCACCGGCACCTGACCGGATGCCCGCATGAGCCACCCGAGGACGGGCACTGTGAAGAGGCTGGCCTTCGCCATGAAGCGCGGCAAGCGGCCGAGATGCCATACAGCGGCGCCCACCGCGATCGGGTCGACTTCGCTGTAGTGATTCGGGGCGAGGATGAAGGGCCCGCGCTCCGGAAGCTTCGACTGCGGCGTGAAACGGTACCGCACCATGAGCGACCAGAACGGCAGGATCATGAGGGCCAGCACCCAGAACGCCGAGGGCCGACGCTTCTCAGGCGACAGTCGGCTCCGGAACTTCACGGTGTCAGTCATAGGTCCATTATCTCGAATGCGGCGGTTGCCCAGTGGCATACGCCCCGGGCAACCGCCGCATTCGCAGGAGAGTTTCTGCGCTCAGCTCTCGTAGACGAAATCAGCGCCGAGCAGATGCAGCTTCTCGATGAAGTTCTCGTACCCGCGCGAGATGATGCCGAGGTTCGTGACCTTCGACTGGCCCTCCGCGGTCAGCGCAGCGATGAGGTGGCTGAAGCCGCCGCGCAGGTCGGGCACCTCGATATCGGCTCCGTGGAGCGGCGTCGGTCCGGTGATGACGGCGGCCTGCTCGAACTCCCGTCGCTTCACGCGACGAGTCGCGTCGTGCAGGCCCTCCTTGTACACCACGATGTCGGCACCCATCTTGACGAGGGCGTCGGTGAATCCGAACCGGTTCTCGTACACCGTCTCGTGGATGGTCGACTGGCCCTCGGCCTGCGTGAGCGCCACGACGAGCGGCTGCTGCCAGTCCGTCATGAATCCCGGGTGCACATCGGTCTCAATGGTGACCGGCTTGAGCGCACCACCCGGGTGCCAGAAGCGGATGCCGTCGTCGTGCACGTCGAAGTCGCCGCCGACCTTGCGGAAGACGTTGAGGAAGGTCATCATCTCTTCCTGCTCGACGCCGCCGACGAACACGTCGCCCTTCGTCGCCAGGGCTGCTGCAGCCCAGCTGGCGGCCTCGTTCCGGTCGAAGATGGCCCGATGATCGTACCCGCGGAGCTCCGGTACCCCCTCGATGAAGATCACCCGGTTGGGCTCCATCGAGATGATCGCGCCCATCTTCTGCAGGATGCAGATGAGATCGACGATCTCCGGCTCGATCGCCGCATTGCGCAGCTCCGTCTGCCCCTCGGCGAGGACGGCAGTCAGCAGCACCTGCTCCGTCGCTCCGACGGAGGGGTACGGCAGCTCGATGTTGGCTCCCTTGAGACCGTCGGGCGCGGTGAGGCTGATGCCGCTCGGCAGCTTCTCGATGACGGCGCCGAAGTTGCGCAGCGCATCGAGGTGGAAGTCGATCGGGCGATCGCCGATCCGGCATCCGCCGAGATCGGGGATGAACGCCTCACCGAGGCGGTGCAGCAGCGGTCCGCAGAAGAGGATCGGAATGCGCGACGAGCCCGCGTGCGCGTCGATGTCGGCCTGGTGGGCCACCTCGACGTTCGACGGGTCCAGGCGCCACTCGCCGCCCTGCTCGCCGCGCGTGATGAGCACACCGTGGAGGGCGAGCAGCCCGGCCACGACGCGCACGTCGGAGATGTTGGGGACGTTGCGCAGCACGCTCGGCGTCTTGCCGAGCAGTGCGGCGACCATCGCCTTCGTCGCGAGGTTCTTCGCGCCGCGCACCTCGATACGGCCCTTCAGCGGGCGGCCGCCGTTGATGATGATCTCGTCAGAGGTCAGGCCCACACGGGCGCCCGCCTTCTGCGCGTCGAGCTTGCGCCCGGCGGCTTCCGATTCTTCCGTCGACACGGCGGCCGCCTCCTCGGGCGCCTCCGCTTCCGTCTCCAGCTGGGCCTCGTTCACGGTGTGCTTGGTCATTCGGCCTCCACGGGGGTCGTTGTCGGCATCCAGTTCGGGCGGTTCGCCTCGAACCTGGTGATGGCGTCCGCGTCGCGGAGCGTCAAGGAGATATCGTCGTGCCCTTCCATCAGGCGCCAACGCGTGTATTCGTCCACTTCGAAGGGAATCGTGAGCGCGCCCGCAGTGATCGTGCAGTCCTCGAGACTCACCGTGACGCTCATTCCGGGATCGGCATCGATCGCGGCCCAGATCTGCTTCACTTCGTCCTCGGTCACCTGAGCCGCGAGCAGCCCCTGCTTCCCCGAGTTGCCGCGGAAGATATCCGCGAAGCGAGGCGAGATGACGACCCTGAAACCGTAGTCGCGAAGCGCCCACACCGCGTGCTCGCGCGACGATCCCGTGCCGAAGTCGGCGCCGGCGACGAGGATCTCAGCGCCTTGGAAGGCGGGCTGGTTCAAGACGAAGTTCTCGTCCTGCCGCCAGTGGGAGAACAGCGCGTCTTCGAAGCCGGTCTTCGTGACCCGCTTCAAGAACACTGCGGGGATGATCTGGTCGGTATCGACGTTCGATCGCTGGAGCGGCGCGGCGATGCCAGTGAAAGTCGTAAACTTCTGCATGGTTCAGGCTCCCGCCTTCTCGGAGACGGGCATGATCGGAATACGGCGACGCACAGGGAGGTCGGACCCCTCCGGAGCGTCGTGGGAGATGCCCTTCGCGAGGTCGTCCTGCAAGTCCCACGGGCTCGACAGCGTGCCTCGGATCGCGGTCGCCGCTGCCACGAGCGGCGAGACCAGATGGGTGCGCCCGCCCTTGCCCTGACGCCCCTCGAAGTTTCGATTCGACGTCGACGCGCATCGTTCGCCCGGCGCCAGCTGGTCCGGGTTCATGCCCAGGCACATCGAGCAGCCGGCGAATCGCCACTCGCCTCCGAACGCCTCGACGATGCGGTCGATCCCCTCGGCTTCGGCCTCGGCGCGCACGCGGGCCGACCCGGGGACCACCATGAGCCGCACGCCCTCGGCCTTCTGCTTGCCCTTGATGATCTCGGCGAAGGTGCGCAGATCGTCGAGACGGCTATTCGTGCACGAGCCCATGAAGACGGCGTCGACGGGGATCTCCTTCATCGGCGTCCCCGCCTCGAGATCCATGTATTCGAGCGCGCGCTCGGCGGCGGCGCGCTCGTTGGGATCAGCGATCGCATCGGGATCGGGCACCGATTCGCTGAGCAGCACGCCCTGCCCGGGGTTCGTGCCCCACGTCACAAACGGTTCGAGCGACTCGGCGTCGATGAACACTTCCTTGTCGAACACGGCGCCCTCATCGGTCGGGAGCGTCTTCCAGTACGCGACCGCGTCGTCCCAATCGGCGCCGCGCGGGGCGTGGGGGCGGCCCTTGACGTACTCGAACGTCGTCTCGTCAGGGGCCACCATGCCCGCACGTGCGCCGGCTTCGATCGACATGTTGCACATCGTCATGCGACCGTCCATCGAGAGACCGCGGATCGCGGACCCGCGGTACTCGAGCACGTAGCCCTGGCCGCCGCCGGTGCCGATCTTCGCGATGACGGCCAGAATGATGTCCTTCGCGGTGACACCCGGACGCAGCTCTCCCTCGACGTTGATCGCCATGGTCTTGAACGGCTTCAGCGGCAGGGTCTGCGTCGCCATGACGTGCTCGACCTCGCTGGTGCCGATGCCGAACGCCAGAGCGCCGAACGCCCCGTGGGTCGAGGTGTGGCTGTCACCGCACACCACGGTGATTCCCGGCATCGACAAGCCCAACTGCGGTCCGACGACGTGCACGATGCCCTGTTCGCGGTCGCCGAGGGGGTGCGCCCGCACACCGAACTCGGCGACGTTCTGCCGCAGCGTCTCGATCTGGAGACGGCTCGTCGGGTCCTCGATCTGCCGCGTGATGTTGACGGTCGGGGTGTTGTGATCCTCCGTCGCGATCATCAGGTCGACGCGGCGAAGCGGTCGCCCTGCGACACGCAGACCGTCGAACGCCTGCGGACTCGTCACCTCGTGGATGAGGTGGAGATCGATGTAGATGAGATCGGGCTGGCCGTTCTCCCCCTTGACGACGACGTGGTCGTCCCAGAGTTTCTCAGCCAGGGTGCGTGGCCGTGCGGCCGACTCCGACGCAAACTGCTCGCTCATGTGTGCTTCTCTTCCCGGTTCTGTGCACTCAGCACTGTGCTGTTCAACACCGCGCGGCACGAATGTATTTCGCGAGCTTCGACGCGGTGGATCGACCATGCGAGAACTCCGCGACGGGCGGCCGATGGACTAGACCCCGTCGCGGCTGTGAAGAAGCAGAGCCCGCGAACGCATGGCGAGAGTCTATCACCGCGCGATGCGGAGTGCCCGATGCGGCCGAGAAGGTGGCGGCGCCGATGACGAGCCACCACCGCTTTCCTAGTGACGGTTGGCGCGATCGTGGCCCTGCGACGGCTTCTCCATGGGCTCGGCGGCGCCGAGGTGCAGGTGCTCGCCGCGCGCACGAGCCTCGCGATTCGCCTTGATCACGCTCGCCACTGTGGCCACCAGCATCGCCGCGACGATGAAGCCGAGCGACATCCACGTATTGATCTCGGGCACCGGCACGTGCTCGCCGCCGTTGATGAACGGCAGCTCGTTCTCGTGCAGCGCATGCAGGATCAGTTTCACGCCGATGAACGCCAGGATCGCCGCGATGCCGTACTTGAGGTACTCCAGCCGCTCGAGCAGACCGCCGAGCAGGAAGTACAGCTGCCGGAGGCCCATGAGGGCGAACACATTCGCCGTGAACACGATGAAGGGGCTCTGCGTGATGCCGAAGATTGCGGGAATCGAGTCGAGGGCGAAGAGGAGGTCGGTCACGCCCAACGAGATGAGCACCAGCAGGAAGGGGGTGAACATGCGCTTGCCGTCAACCGTGGTGCGCAGCTTGCCGCCATCGTAGTGGTCGCTGAAGGGCAGCACCTTCTTGACCTGGCGGATGACCCAGCTCTCGCCCTGCTCGTCGTGCCCGCCCGGCTTCACCTGCTGCCAAGCCGTCCAGATCAGCCACGCGCCGAAGATGAAGAAGATCGCGATGAAGCGTTCGATGATCGCGGCGCCCACCAGGATGAATGCGCCGCGGAAGATCAGTGCGAGCACGATGCCGATCATCAGCGCGCGCTGCTGGTAGGCGCTCGGCACCTTGAAGCTGGCGAGGATCAGCACGAACACGAAGAGGTTGTCGATCGAGAGGCTGTACTCGGTGAGCCAGCCGGCCAAGAACTCCGTGCCGTGCTGCACATCGCCCAGCAGGAAGATGGCGCCGGCGAAGATCAGTGCGAGCAGCACGTAGAAGCCGACCCACAGGCTCGCCTCGCGCATGGAGGGGACGTGGGGACGACGAACGATCAGTGCGAGGTCGATGACGAGGATCACGACGAGCGCGATCATCGAACCGATCTCGAACCCGAGCGGGAGAACTGAAGTCACCGTTGTGTACTTCCTTACGGCTGGGGCGCGGGGCGCACGGCTGGGCCGAAAGTCTCTTCCCGGCGCCCGACTTCCGTCGCATGCGCCGCGCCCGCACCGGCGCCGCTGCGGAGCGACGCGTCTTGACGACACGGGCGAAGTGGAATACTCCCTTTCGCTCCCGCCATCCTAGCCGCGTTGCGGCTCGGTGCCGATCCCTCGACCCCCGAATCCACATTTGTGCTGCGCTAGCATATGGTGCACTTCATCAGCATGCGGTGCACTCCACCAGCACGAGAGGGCCACCCACGTGAGCAAGCGACCCAGCATCACCGAACGCAGCGCGCAGGCCGGTCCGGGGCCTGCTTCGCGCACACTCGCCGCCTTCATCTTCGCGAGCCGCTGGCTCCAGGCGCCGCTGTACCTCGGCCTCATCGTCGCGCAGGCCGTCTACGTCGTGCTCTTCTTCGTCGAGCTCTGGCACCTCGTCGAGAACGTCATCGCCACCGGGCACATCACCGAGACCGACGTGATGCTGAGTGTGCTCGCACTCATCGACATCGTCATGATCGCGAACCTGCTGATCATGGTGATCATCGGAGGCTACGAGACCTTCGTCTCGAAGATCCGCGTCCAAGGGCACCACGATGAGCCCGAATGGCTGTCGCACGTCAACACGAACCTGCTCAAGGTCAAGCTCGCCGTATCGATCATCTCGATCTCCTCGATCCACCTGCTCAAGACATTCATCGAGGTCGGACGGATGGACAACGGCGTCGTGCTCAACGCGGACGGCAGCGTGCTCTACTCGTCGGATGGCGTGATGTGGGAAGTCGCGATCCATCTCGCGTTCATCGTCTCGGCCATCGCGCTCGCGTGGATCGACCGCATGAGCCAGCACCACCCCACCGGCGAGACGGGCGGCCTGAGCGTCGGCAAGATCGAAGCCGGCCTGCGCGGCGACGAATCCCCGGCCGCCGTTCCCGTCGGCGCCCCTGCTCCTGCTCCTGCAGACACAGGCTTCGTCACGGTTCGCATCCCCGCAGGAACTCGCCTTCCCGAGGGCGCCGAGGTCCTGCCGAACGACCGATAAGGTGGTTCTCGGCCGGTCTCGCCGGCCCACGCGCGAGTGGCGGAATTGGCAGACGCGCTGGATTTAGGTTCCAGTGTCTTCGGACGTGGGGGTTCAAGTCCCCCCTCGCGCACGTACAAGGTTCCTTCGCGGCACGGCCGCGCACGCAGATATTCTGAGCGAATGGATAACGCTCAGCTCCTACTGTTCATATACATCGCGGCCGGCATCGTCGGCTTCATTCTCTGGTGGCTGATTCTCTGGGCCGTCATTCGAGCCGGGGTTCTCTCTGCGCTGCGAACACACTCGGAGGAGCAACGAGAAGCCGGCCAACTGCCGCGCTAGCGAAAAGCACGCAGTGTTGGGGTAGCAGCGGTGCATCGCGGCTCGGGAATCGGCACGAGACTCATGACCGAAATTGTCGAGCGGGCTCGCGGGATGCATCTGCCGGGCCCGAGTTCGACGCAGGCACACTGGTTCTTCGTTTCTGACCATTCGTCCACCTCGAGCTCGGTGGTGCCCCGAGCTGCGATGCATCACGTGCTCGTGGGACGGGGGTATAACGAAACGAAACGCTCCCTCAACGATTGCAGGATCAGCATTCCGCCCGCCACCATCACGAGGCCTGATGCTCCGAGCCCGATGCCTCCCAACCAGATGGAAACGCCGGCACCGGCCCACGGCAGAATGAGGCCGTCAACCACCGCGGAACTCCCGAGGATAAGCGCGAAAACTCCGGTGCACACCACGGCCCACCGCCGCTTCACCACCGTGATGAGAATCGCGCACTCAGCGACGACGAGCATCGTCAGGGCATGAAAGCTACTTCTGCTGACGTTCTCGGGACTGAGTAAGTCCGCGGAAATGTCCTCCGCGGACCATAGCGACGTCAACAATGAGAGCACCGCGAGGAACCCTGCCGCGAACACGAGCTTTGGCGCGCGCGCAATCCACCTGTTGACGCCCTTCAGATACTGGAGCGGCATGGTTTGCACACCCTCGCCAAGCGTATGCGTGGGCGTTTCGGGAGCGACGGTCTCACCGGCAGCAACTGCCTCCTGGTACTCGCGCATCGTCGCTTCCCGGCCGTACTTGCTCTGGAACTCGGAGGCCCAAACGTCCGCAGGCATGGGCTGCGATTGCTGAGCAGAACGTTGCGGTGTTGCCCGCTGGTTTACGATCCATTCCCCCAGTGCCGGGTAGCACTGCTGGTGGAGAAGAATCGCGTCCCAGAGTTCCGGATGCGTTGCTGCGATGTGCGCCAGCACCTCTGGCGGAAGATTCGGGTCGTCGAGGAGTTGTACCGAGTACGGGGGCTGTTTCATCGAACGGTTCTTTCGGTCAGGGCCGCTGGGCCCGACCGCTGATCCAACGAAAGGCGCCCGTACGTTGCCTTCGGTTGCGCCAGCGGTTCTCGTGGTTGCCCCCCTTAATGAATTCTACGCCGAAGCGCTGCGCCGCATGCAGCGCCGGCGACCGGCCCGTGGTGTGGCCGCGCACGCAGCAGCGGGGTCACTGTTCGTGCGTGTCGGACATGCGACACCCACGAACAGTGACCCCGCTCGCAGATTTGGGGAGCTGCGCGGCTACTCGGCCCGGCGGCGACGCGTGTGCAGCACCGTGACCGCGCCTCCGACGAGCATCATCGCGAGCGCCGCCGTCGTCGCGGCAATCACGGGAGCGCCGCCCGTCTCAGCGAGCTTCGCCGCCGTGGGTGGCGCCTGAGCGGCTGCGGGAGTCGCTCCGGCCCCGGAGTTGCCGCCGGCTGCGGTGCCACCGGCCTCGCCCGGTCCACCGACGCCACTGCCGCCCGCGCCGGCCCCGGCACCGCCATCAGCACGTGCGTCGGCTTCGATCTGCACCTCGGTGGCGCCGACCTCGACGCCGTTCCAGAGCAGGGCGATACGGTGCGCTCCTGTCGCGACTGCCCTCGGAAGCGTCACGGTCGCGGCGAAGGCGCCCGTCTCATCCGTGGATACTTCGGCGAGCTGCACCGGCTCCGACCGCATTTCGAGCGCGTACCCCGTGGTCGACGGCGCGAATCCGCTTCCGCTGACCGTGATCTCGCCGCCCGGGCGCAGATCCCCGCTCACAGCGAGGGCCCCGTGCACAGTTCCGGGATCCACAGGCGGCTCTTCACCACCGGGCTCCTCTCCGGAGGGCGGCAGCTGCGACTTGTACGCCATCGCGTAGGCGAGCTTGCCGGGCTTCTCGGCTTCATAGGGCTGCGAGAGCTTGTTCCACTCTCCCTTCGTCTCCGCCTTGCCATCGTTCCATGCTGACAGCACTCCGAGGTCGGCTGCCGTGAACCCACCGGCGATGGGTGCCGCCGGGTCGAGCGCGACCTGCGCTTCGGAGAGCGAGCGGACGGTCGCGAGGTAACTGTCGCGATCATTCGTGTTCCATCCTGAGAGATCGACGGGCTGCGCATCGCGCACCCACGCGCCCCAGTAGAACTCCTGGAACGGGATCGTTCCGGATGCGAAGCCGATGTCGCGCGCGAAGTACAGGAGGCTGCGGTTGGGGTCGTCGGCGAAGTTGCCGAGACCGACCGAGGCGGGCAGGTCTGCGGGAGTGATCGGTGCCCCGTCGACCTGCTCGAGCCACGTCCACTGATTGGCGATCATCGTCTGCCAGAACTGCGCGGGCGCCTGGTCGCTCAGGTTCGCCGTGACGCGAAGCCGCACGTGCAGGTCGAGGCCGCCATCAGCGGTTTCCGCGAACGAGGTCAGCGTGTGGTGCCCGTCGGTGAGGTACAGGGCGCCCTCGGGCCCGATGACGACGGTCTTCATCTCGGCGATGCTCTGCTCGGTCTCGCCGCCGAGCGGCAGCTCGCAGGTGAAGGACGCCGGGTCGTGCAGTGTCGCGTCGGATTCGGCAGCGACAGCGTCCAATTGCCCGTTGGCCTCGCACCAGTCGCCGAAACGCTTGTTGACGGCGTCCTTCCCGAGTTCCGAGTAGCGACCGAGCTTGTAGTAGACCTCGTCGTATCCGACGGAGGGCTGGGTCGGGTGCACGTCGCCGATGCGCACGTCGACCAGGTCTCCGACCTGCGCATCCGCGTAGGACGCAGCGGTGGTGACAGCAGCGGGTTCGGGCTGGTCCAGGGAGTGCGCCGTTGCGGGGCCGATTGAGGCGATGACGAGCGGTGCCGCGAGCAGGGCACCGGCAAGCCCGAGCGCAGCGAGCCGGAGGCGCGAATAGGACTCGGGTGAGGTCGAGGAGATCAGCACGGAAGCCTTCCGATAGGGGTTCGAGACGGCACGTCCGCAGACACCGGGGCGGGCCTCGTTCATCCTCCCGATCGACGATGAACCGCTGGTGGCGCCGACGGATCCGGCACATGAACGGTCTCGAGCCACGAGCCGCGGGTGCGTTTGGGGATCGCGCATCGGACTGTTAGGGTTCCCCTGATCAGCCCGATCCCGAACCGAAGCGAGGTGAGCCCGATGTCCAGTGACAGTTGCAGTCATCAGCCGGGTCTCGCGCACGCTCCGACGCGTTCCCTCTAGCGGTCGTTCTCGTCGCCCGCCGCGCACGCCCGGCTCCGCACGTTCCATACGTTTCAGGACGCGCCCGTGCGCCCGCCGAGCGGCGCCAGCGGCGTCCATGCGAGGAGACCCGTCATGACCACTCAGCAGATTCCGATCATCGAAGCCTCGTTCGACGGCATCCTGCAGCATCTCGCTGCAGGCGATCTTCCCGCGCTCACCCGCGATCTCGCCCCCTTCTCCGCTACGGAGCTCGTGCCGCTCTTCGAGCGACTCGATCTGCGGCAGCGCGCCGTGCTCTTCAGGCTGCTCTCCAAGCAGCGCGCAATGGAGCTCTTCGAGGCGCTGCCGCCCTCATTGCAGGGTGATCTGCTCGCCGGGTTGCAGAACACCGAGGTGAGTCGGCTCTTCACCGAGCTCGACCCCGACGATCGGCTCTGGCTGCTCGACGAGGTGCCGTCGGTGCTCGCGACCCAGATGCTGCGCGGCTTGCCCGAGCAGGATCGCCTGCAGACCGCCGAGCTGCTCGGGTATCCGCAGGGCAGCGTGGGCCGGCGCATGACGCCCGAGTACGTATCGACTCGCGCTTCGCTGACCGTCGCTGAAACGCTCGAACGTGTTCGCGCCCACCTCTCGGACGCCGAGACGGTGTATACGATTCCGGTGCTCGACGGCACGCGGGTCGTGGTCGGCATCATCAGCCTGCGCGAGCTGCTGGCCGCGAGCCCCGACGACTTCGTCGCCGACTTGATGCAGCCGGCGCACACGGCCGTCGCGACCGAGTCGGATGAGTACGCCGCACGTCGATGCGCGGATCTTTCCCTGCTGGCGCTGCCGATCGTCGACAGCGAGGAGCGGCTGGTCGGCATGCTGACGATCGACGACGCGATCCGGATCATCGAACACGTCGAGAACGAGGACGCGGCGCGTCAGGGCGGCTCCGAGCCGCTGCGGCGCCCGTACCTGTCCACGCCGGTGCGCACGCTCGTGCGCTCTCGCGTGGTGTGGCTGCTCGTCCTGGCCGTCGGCGCCACACTCACCGTTCAGGTGCTCGAGATTTTCGAGGCGACAATCGAACAGGTCACTGTGCTCGCGCTCTTCGTGCCGCTCCTCATCGGAACCGGAGGCAACACGGGCAATCAGGCCGCGACCACCGTCACACGCGCGCTTGCGCTGGGAGACGTGCGCCCCCGCGACATTCTCCGCGTGCTCGCGCGCGAGTTCCGCACGGGGGCACTGCTGGGCCTGCTGCTGGGCTCGCTCGGATTCGGAATCGCCTGGGCGTTCTACTCCGTTCAGATCGGCACAGTGATCGGGTTCACCCTGCTCGCGGTCTGCACGGTCGCCGCGGTGGTGGGCGGCTGCATGCCGCTGCTCGCCCGGACGGTGCGCGTCGACCCGGCCGTCTTCTCGAACCCGTTCATCTCGACATTCGTCGATGCGACCGGCCTCCTCGTCTACTTCGGGATCGCCTCCGCCGTGCTCGGCCTCTAACCGCCGTCGGGGCCAGCAGGATCGCCGAGCCCCCGCGCTCGCGCCGAGCCCCTCCGCGCTCGACGAGCCCCAGCCCGCTGTACGCGCATCCCCTGGGGGTTCGGCGCGCGGGCAGGGGCTCGACGAGGGGTTGCGGCGCTACCAGCCTTCGGTGAGCACCCGGTCGAGGGCTGCGAGCACGGCGTCAGCGCTCTCCTCGGTGAGGCAGAGCGGCGGCTTCACCTTCAGCACGTTCGAACGCTCGGAGGTCGTGAGGACGATCACGCCGAGTTCTCTGAGCCGCTCGCAGATCGCGGCCGCCTCGGCTGTGGCGGGCTCCAGCGTTTCGCGATCGCGCACGAGTTCCACGCCGAGATACAGCCCCTCGCCGTGGATCGGCCCGACGATCTCGTGGCGTTCCGCGAGTGCGCGGAAGCCGTCGGCGAGTCGCCCGCCGACCCGGAGCGCGTTCTGCTGCAAGCCCTCCTGCTCCATGGCGTCGAGTACCGCGATGCCCACTCGGCAGCTCAGCGGATTCCCGCCCGCCGACGAGAAGAACTGGCCCTGCATCGCGAGCGCATCGGCGATGCGCTTCGACGTGATGACTCCCCCGATCGGAAATCCGTTTCCCATCGGCTTCGCGATCGTGACGATATCGGGCAGCACGCCGGATTGCTCGAAACCCCAGAAGCTCGAACCCATCCGCCCGAACCCGACCTGCACTTCATCGGCGATGCAGAGTCCGCCCGCAGCGCGCACACGAGCGTAGACGTCGGCGAGGTACCCGTCGGGCAGCAGCACCCCGCCCGCGTTGCCCAGCACCGATTCGCAGATGAAGGCGGCCACGTCGCGCCCCTCGTCCGCGAGTCGCTGCAGGTCGGCGCCGAGATCGGCCGCGTACTTCGCACCGGTGCCCGCACCTCGGTAGGTTCCTCGAAAGCGGTTCGGGACGTCCGCGACGTGCACCCAGTCAGGTCGATTCTCGAGCGCGTGCGGGTTGTCGTACGCGCTCGTGGTCACCGCATCGGATGCCATGGTCCACCCGTGATAGGCCTCCCGCAACGCCACGATGGTGTTTCGCCCGGTCGCCGCCTGCGCCAGGCGCAACGCGAGATCGACCGCTTCCGAGCCGCTGTTCACGAGGAGCACCGTGTCGAGAGCCGAGCCTTCGGGCAGGAGTGCGAGCAGACGCTCGCTGTACTCCGCGAGCTCCCGGTAGAGGAAGCGCGAGTTCGTGTTGAGTCGCCGGATCTGCCGATTGACCGCGTCGGCGACGCCCGGATGCCCGTGCCCCAGCCCTGTCACGTTGTTGACCATGTCGATGTACGACCGACCGGTCGTATCGACGAGGTGATGGCGCCAACCGCGCTCGACCTGCATCGGGCGTTCGTAGTACCGCTCCTGTGCGCTCGCGAAGATCTCCGAGCGGCGAGCGAGCTCGTCCGCGGATGCGTCGTGCTGGGCGAGCGATGGGAGGCCGAGCAGCCTCGCGGGATCCTGAGTGAATCGGCGCCACGCCGGAACCCGCTCGGGAGTGACGAGCGGAGCGCATCCTGCTTCCGGCTCGTCGACCGCCAGGATCGGCGCGTCGGCACCGGTCAGCGCGTCGGCGCGGACCAGGGTCACCGAGATCACTCGCGCTCCGGTCGCGCCCTGAACACGGGCGACGGGAGCGCCCGCCGCGACGGGAGCGCCGGGCTCCACCACGGCCTCGACTCCGTCGATCGCGAGGTGCCAGCCGCCGGCGAGTTCGAGCAGCACGCCTTGACTCGTCGCAACCGCGACGGACCCGGAGGCCGGCGCCGAGACCCCCAGGGAGTCGCCGGGCGCCAGGTGGATCTCCGTCGCGATGGGCCAGGTCTCGCTCGCTCGCTGCGCATCGACCCGGGTGCGGGTGAGACGGTACACGCCGTACGGGAAGACGGCGCTGCCATGACCCGATTCGAACGCTGCGCGTACGAGCCGCGCTTCAGCATCTGCGTCGAGCCAGGCGCCCGATGCGAGATCATCAGATTCGACGCCAGGATCGAGTACCGCCGCATCACCACCGAGCTCTGGCAGTAGCGATCGCAGCGGCGGTGTCGAGACGCGGGCCGGCGCAGTGACCAGCTGCAGACCGCTACCCGCGGCGACTCCCGCGAATCCGAGCGAGGCGAGCACGGACTCCGTCGCTTCGGCGAGCGGTACGGATGTGGCCGCGTCGAAGATCGCGCGTTCCCCGTCGACGCGCTCGCGTGCGTACGCGTTGTCGCCGTCGATCTCGAGCTGCCGCCAACCGCTCGCGACGAGCAGCGCGGCACGGAGCACGATCAACGGCCATACCGCTCGAGCCTCTGCGACGGCGAGTGGCGCCGCGCGGTGGAACGCGGTGACCGTCTCGAGCACCCGAAGGGGTCGATCCGCTTCGTGATGCAGCAGAGAGCTCGCCGTCACCGCGAGCTCGGCGACGCGCCACCCGTAGGAGAGGTCGCCGAGATCCAGCACCGTCGACGGGTAAACGCGAGTGTCAGCAGCGCGTTCACCCATCACATTGTCATCGGTCAGGTCGCCGTGGATCGCCTGGATCGGCAGCGCGTCGACGAGCGGCTCCAGCGCTTCGTCGGCTGAGGTGGCGGCGAGAACGACGCGATCCCGCAGTTCTTCATCGCTGATCGAGCCGGCGAGGCGCCCGATCTCGTCGAAGGCGACACGCATGTCCCACATGTGGTCGCGATCGAGGCCGGGGTGTTCGAGGCCTGCCAGCGCGTTCGCCGATGCGGCCGACAGCGCTCCGAACGCCTCGAGCACCGGAGAAGCGAAGTAGCCGAGATCGACCATCGGCTCCCCTGCCGCGAATTCGCTCCGGCGCACGGCGAATCCGCGCCAGTGCTGCGTGAGCTCGCCGTCGAGGCCGGGCAGCACCGCGGCCGCTGTCACGCCCGCGGCGCGGTACGCCTCCAATGCGGCGTGTTGCGCATCCCGCGCGTCGTCCGCGAAGACGGGGTTGTCGATTCGCAGCACGCTGCGGGAGCCGTCGGCGGCCGTCAACGCGAAATTGCGATCCTGATTGCTTCCGAGCTCGGTAGCGGTCACCTCCAACCCGTAGCATTCGCGTGCAATCGTTCTGGCGTCGGCCTCGGTCACGTCCGGGCGCACCAATCCACTCGCTGAAGCGTTGCTCATCGCGTGATCTCCATCTCTGATGTCGAAGTGATGTCACTCGTGTGTTGGGTGCCGCGTCGCGACCACCACTGCGGAGCAGCAGCGGCCGCGGTGCACTCGGGCTCGGGCCGTGGGGCCGCACAAGCCGACGTCGAAGGTATGCGGCATTACTCCGCGAGCGCGCGGATCGCCGGCGCGAGGGCGGTGAAGGCGCGCGTGCGATGGGACTGCGCGTCCTTCTCGGCACCGGTCAGCTCAGCCGCAGATCGGGACTCCCCATCCGGCTGGAAGATCGGGTCGTACCCGAATCCGTGCTCCCCGGTCGGCTGCCGCAGCACCCTGCCGGGCCACACGCCCAGTTCGCAGATGTCGCCGTCGCGAGAGTCGCCCGGCAGCGCGAGCGCCGCTGCGCAGACGAATCCGGCGTCGCGGTGGTCGTCTGCGACATCGGTCAGCTGCCAGAGCAGGAGCTCGACGTTCGCGCGGTCGTCGCGCGCCGGCCCGCCCCACCGCGCCGAGAAGATGCCGGGGCTGCCGCCGAGCACATCGACGGCGATGCCGGAGTCGTCGGCGATCGCTGGAAGCCCGGTGCGGGCCGCAGCTGCGCGAGCTTTGATGAACGCGTTCTGCTCGAAGCTCAGGCCGTTCTCCACCGGCTCTGGCCCGTCGTATCCGACGAGTTCGACGCCGGGGATCAGCGGGCCGAGAATGCGGCGGAGTTCTTCGAGCTTGTGCGCATTGTGCGAGGCGAGTACCACGGTGGTCATGGTCGGCGCGCCTCCGCCAGCGCTGATCGCTGCAGCTCAGCCAGCTCGGTCGTGCTCACGAGCGCGAGGTCGAGCAGCGCGTCGAGTTCGGCACGGTTGAACGGAGCACCCTCGGCGGTGCCCTGCACCTCGACGAAGTCGCCGGAACCGGTCACGACGACGTTCATGTCGGTCTCGGCGCGCGAATCCTCGACGTAGGCGAGGTCGCTCAGCGGCACGCCGCCCACGATGCCGACCGAGATCGCAGCGACGCTGTCCGTGAGCGGCTTCGCCTTCTTCGCGATGAACCCGCGCTCACGAGCCCACTCCAGCGCGTCGACGAGCGCGACGTACGCGCCGGTGATCGAGGCGGTGCGCGTTCCGCCGTCGGCCTGCAGCACGTCGCAGTCGATGACGATGGTGTTCTCCCCCAGCGCTTTCGTATCGATGACGGCGCGAAGGCTGCGACCGATGAGACGCGAGATCTCGTGGGTGCGCCCGCCGACCTTGCCCTTGATCGACTCGCGCTGCATGCGCTCGTTCGTGGAGCGGGGCAGCATCGAGTACTCGGCGGTCACCCAACCGGTGCCCTTGCCGGTGAGCCAGCGGGGCACCCCCGGCGTGAACGAAGCGGTGCACAGCACCTTCGTGCTGCCGAACGAGATGAGCGCGCTGCCTTCGGCCTGGGCGCTCCAACCCCGTTCGATCGTGACGGGTCGGGTCTGCTGCGGCGTGCGCCCGTCGGCGCGGAGGGTCTCAGTCATTCAGGTCTCCAGAGGTTGCGGCGGATCAGGTCGGCGAACGCACAGCGAACGCGAGTCAGTTGGGCAGGCGGATCGCGCCGGTCTCCAGGCGATCGACGGCATCGATGCCGATCCCGAGCATGCGGCGGGCCAATTCGACGAACGCCGCCGTATCCTCACCAGTCGCCTCGTATCGCAGCTCGGGTTCCCCAGAGCCGGGCGGACGCAGCAACTGCAACTCGGTGAGTACCTGGAACACGGCATTCGCGGTCTCGATGTCACTCGACACCAGCGCGACGTCCGGCCCGACCACCTGCCGAATCGCGCCGCGCAGGAACGGGTAGTGCGTACATCCGAGCACCAGGGTGTCGATGCCCTGCGCGACGAGCGGAGCGAGATACTGCTGCGCGACCTCGTGCACTGCGGGACCGCTGGTCTCGCCCGCCTCGACGAGATCCACGAACCGCGGGCACGCCGCAGAGCTCAGCGCGATCTCGGGCCGCATTGCGAACAGGTCGTCGTAGGCGCGCGATTGGATCGTCCCCTGCGTGCCGATCAGACCGACGCGGCGGTTCCTCGTGATCGAGGCCGCGCTGCGCACCGTCGGGCCGATGACTTCGACGACAGGCACGTCGTAGCGCTCACGGGCGTCGCGCAGCACCGCCGCAGATGCCGTGTTGCAGGCGATCACGAGCATCTTCACGCCCTGCTCGACGAGCCCGTCGAGGATCTCGAGAGCGAATCGGCGAACGTCCGCGATGGGCCGCGGACCATACGGCGTGCGGGCGGTGTCGCCGACGTAGATCATCGACTCGCCGGGGAGCTGATCGTGAATCGCTCGCGCCACCGTCAAACCGCCGACTCCCGAGTCGAACACCCCGATCGGGGCGGACGCGTCTGGCTGCTGCGAACTCACCCGTCCAGACTACCCGAGCCGATCGCGGAGAGTTTGATCCACGTATGCCGGTGCAGTTCGGTGAGGCCGTTCGTCGCGATGCCGGCGAAGTGTGCCTTCGCGCCGTATCCCTTGTTCGACGCCCATGCGTACTCGGGGTGCGCTGCATCGGCCTCACGCATCAGGGCGTCGCGCGAGACCTTCGCCCGCACCGAAGCGGCGGCCACGCTGGCGCACTCGCGATCCGCCCCGACCCGCGTGCGGACGTCGAGCGGAGCGCGCAGCACTGCGGAGAGCCAGTCGTGCGCGCCGTCGAGCAGGATCACTGAGCGTTCGACCGGCACTCCCGTCGCACGCAGCTGGAGCAGCGCGCGACGCGCGGCATGGCCGAGCATCGTCGTGATGCCCTGCGTATCGATCTCCTCGGCGCTCGCGAAGCCGACGGCACCGGCTCCCCACGCATGCACGAGCGGCGCGATCGCGTCGCGTCGTTTCTCGCTCAGGAGCTTCGAATCGCGAAGCCCGTCCGGAAACGAGTGGGTGCCCGCCACCACGGCGTGCACGCCGACGGCGACCGGCCCGGCGATCGCTCCACGGCCCACCTCGTCGATGCCGATGACGATCTGCGCACCCGCCGCGAAGAACGCGCGTTCGACGTCGAGCGTCGGATCCTTCGTCGTAGGTGCTGCCTCGACGGGCACGGCTCAGTTCTCCTTCGCGGCGTCCACGCCGGTGAACGTTCCTTCTGGAGTCCCCAACCAGGTGAACCGGTTGAGCGGCCAGTTCAACACGAACGCACGCCCCACGACCTCTTCCTCCGGCACGAACCCCTTGCCCGGCTGATCCTGGTTGTAGCGCGAGTCCTTGCTCTGATACCGGTTGTCGCCCATCACCCACAGAGAGCCCTCGGGCACCGTAACGTCGAAATCGATCGCCGACGCTCGCTCCTCGCCCGCAGGCTTCACGATGTACGGCTCGTCGATGGGCACACCGTTCACCATCACACGCCCCTGAGCGTCGCAGCACTCGACACGATCACCGCCGACGCCGATGACGCGCTTGACCACGTACTCATTGCTCGTGTCAGCCGCGAGACCGATCGACTGGAGCACCCGCTCGAACCCGCGGGGCGGCTCACTCCCGCGGGGGTACAACCACCCGCCCGGATCCTTGAACACCACGATGTCGCCGCGCTGCACATCGATGAGATCGGGCACCAACTGGTTCACGAGGATGCGGTCATCGATCTGCAGCGTGTTCTCCATCGACTCCGAAGGGATGAAGAAACTGCGCACGAGAAACGTCTTCAACAGAAACGAGACCAGGAACGCCACCACGAGGATGACCAGCAGATCTCGCAGGAACCCGAGGATTCCGCCTCGACGCGTCCGTTGCTGTGAGGTCGTGGCCTCGGCTTCACTCATGTGGGGTTCCCCTGTCGATGGGAGCGGTCGTGCGAATCCGACGCTCCGGGCCTCACCGATCGGTGAGACACTTCAGGCTCCCACCCTATTCCAGGGGGGAGCCTGAGAGCGTCGCGGGCGCGTTGATAACGGCCCGTGAGAAGTGCGACTTAGCGGTCGCGCTTCTCCTTGATCTTCGCCTTCTTGCCGGTGAGGCCGCGCAGGTAGTAGAGCTTCGCACGACGCACGTCGCCACGGCTGACGACCTCGATCTTCTCGATCGCGGGCGAGTGCACCGGGAACTTGCGCTCCACGCCCACCTGGAAGCTGATCTTGCGCACGGTGAACGTCTCGCGAACGCCCTCACCGTGGCGGGAGATCACGACGCCCTGGAACACCTGAACACGCGAGCGGTTGCCCTCGACGATGTTCACGTGCACCTTGACGGTGTCGCCTGCGCGGAAATCGGGGATGTCGCTCTTGAGCGACGCGGCGTCGACCAGGTCGAGCTTCTGCATGATTGTCTACTCTCTGCGCCCGCCGCAAGTCGGGAACGCGGATATCGAAAAGTACTGGAGTGTTCGGCTCACGGTCCGTGCGGACCCTCGCGGCAGTACCGCACCGTGGCACAAGGATCAATTATGTCACACTTCTGCCGCACGCTGGGCGCTCGACGACGACGAGCGCTCCTGATCCTCCGCGAGGGACCCGAGCACACGATGCCGCGCGACGATGAAGGCTCCGTTGCGCTCGACCTGCATCAGCTCGAGATCGAGACGACGCGGCAGCAGCGGCCGACCCGCACCGAGCACCACTGGCGCAATCGACGTCACAATCTCATCGAGCTGCCCGAGATCGGCGAATTGACCCGCCAGATCACCGCCGCCGACCACCCACAGATCGTTCGCGCCGGCGGCATCGCGCATCTCCTGTCCGAGCTCGGCGATGCCTCCCTGCCTGAAGCGGACGTCGGCTGGCCCTCCATTCGTCGTACTCCGGGGGGACGGCAGATCGCGATGCGTGAGTACGAACGCCGGCAGCTCGTAGCTCCAGACCCCCTGCTCGTGTTCGAGCACCCATTCGTAGGTGGTCGCTCCCATGACGAGTGCGCCGATCCCCCTGATGAACGAATCGTAATCACCGGCACCGCCGGCCTCCTGCGGCTGGCGCAGCAGCCAGTCGAGGGAATCGTCGGGATCTGCGAGATACCCGTCGAGGGTGGTGGCCGTGTAGTAGATGGTGCGGGTCATGCTGAGCTCCTTCAATCGATGCGGTCGCCGTCATCAGTCTGACGGGCACCGCCGACATTCACACCCGCCGCCCGAACCGTGCAGCCTGAACCGCACCGTGCCGCCCGAACCGCACCGCACCGTTCCACCCCTGCCTGAGCACGAGGGTTCCCGCTGAGCGCGACGGAAGATCCGCAAGCAACGCCCTCGGTCTCAACGCGAACCCTTGGGTTCGGCAAGGGTGGGCGTCAGGTCTGACAGCCACGCGCGCACCTCGCACCGCGCTGCACCGGCACCGAGACGGCGCCGGGGGCTGCATGAACGGCCAGAAATGGCCGTTCACCTGACTGCGTCAGGTCTGACAGCCCGGGCACCAGTAGAGCTTGCGGGCGCCGAACTCCTCCAGCGCGATGTTCGTGCCGCACCGCTTGCACGGTGTGCCCTCGAGCTTGTACACGGAGTGCCGCTCGTCGCGATCGACCAGCGCTCGCTCGTACTCCTCGCCGGCGAGACCGTCGATCGTCATCATCTGCCCGACCGTGATGCCGATCTCGAGCAGATGCGCCCAATCGTCCCAGAGCGCCTCGAGCACGGTGCGGTCGATCGTGTTCGCGGGAGTATGAGGGTTCAGCTCCCCCCGGAAGAGCATCTCGGCCCGGTACACATTGCCGATCCCCGCGATGACCGACTGATCCATGAGCACGAGGCCGATCGGCGTCTTCTTGCGCAGTGCACGCTCCACGAAGCGCTCGCGCTCCGCCGGAGTGTTCGCGTTCGCAGGATCGGGCCCGAGCTTCTGGATCACGGCATCCACCTCGGCCGGGGTGAGCACTTCGCACGCGGTCGGACCGCGCAGGTCGGCGCAGACGAGATCATTCAGCAGCCGCACTCGCACCTGCCCGACGGGCTCAGGAGGAAACGCCGCGGGTGCAGCCGTCTCACGATCGGTTTCGGCCATGCGCACGCGGGTACGACGGGGCGCCCCGATCGACGTCACGGAGTCTTCGCCATCACGATCGAGCGGGCGGGCGGGATCCGGCCGCGAGTACTCGCCCGTCTGGCCCAGCTTCGTGCGTCCCGGCGCCTGGCCGTGGATCTGAATGGACGGGTCGACGCGCACGTCTCCCGCGAAATCCCAAGCGCCGTAGATGCCGAGATGCACGCGCAGCCAACGGTCATCCGAGAATTCCAGGAACATCTGCTTGCCGACGGCCCGAGCATCGATCATCTCTCGTCCACTCAGCAGCGCTGCGCCCTGGGCGAAGCGCCCCTGCGGGCTCGTCACCTCGGGAGCCGTGCCGACGAAGTTCACCGCGAACTGACGAGCAATGCGATGAACGCTGTGCCCCTCAGGCATTAGAGGCTGTCGACGTGCTTGCCGCTGATGGCGCCGGTGCGCTCGTACTCGCCGAGCTGCGCGATGCGACGCACATGGCGCTCCTCGCCGGTGAACGGCGTGTCGATGAAGAGATCGATGAAGCGGATCGCGTCGGCCACATCGTGCTGGCGGGCTCCGATGGAGATCACGTTCGCGTTGTTGTGCTCGCGCGCGAGCGTCGCCGTGGAGTCGTTCCACACCAGTGCTGCTCGAATGCCTGCGACCTTATTCGCCGCCATCTGCTCACCATTGCCGGAGCCGCCGAAGACGACGCCGAGCGCTTCCACTCCGTCGCGCTCGTCACGTGCGACGCCGAGCGCGGCGTTGATGCAGAACGACGGGTAATCGTCGAGTGCATCGTATTCGGCTGGACCGTGGTCGATGACCTGGTGGCCCTGCGCGCGAAGATGATCCTGCAACTGCTGGCTGAATTCGAGCCCGGCGTGGTCCGTGGCGACGTGAATGCGCATGGATCAGATCCTATCGGAGCGAGGACTCAGAACTGGGGGCCGGAGGTGCGGCCCCGCTTCAGCTCGTAGAATCCCGGCACGCTCGCGGCCGCGACGATGCCGTCCCAGAGGCGGAGCGCCTGCTCCCCCTGAGGTGCCGGCGTCACCACGGGCCCGAAGAACGCGACTCCGTCGACCGAGATCACGGGCACCCCGACGTCTGGCCCGGCGATCTCGAGCGCGTGCGCGGTGTTCTCGCGCAGGTCGGTGTCGTACTGCTCGTCGTCTGCGGCTGCTGCGAGCTCGGCGTCGAGCCCGACTGCGGCGAGCGCCTCGGCGAGAATGCCGTCGAAGTCGTCGCGGCCGCCGGGGTGGATCGCCGTTCCGAATTCGGTGTAGAGACGCCCGACCGCGCTCGGATCCTGCGCACGGGCGACGGCCGCGGCTACGCGGCCGAGGCGATGGCCCTGGCGCATGCCCTCCTCGTGGTCGCCGACGTCGTTGCCCTCGTTGATGATCTTGAGGCTGACGGGGTGCCACGCGACGTCGAACCCTCGCGCTGCCGCGACGTCGGAGACCCAGCGGCTGGTCATCCAGCACCACGGGCAGATCGGATCGAACCAGAACTCGACGATGGGCTGTGCGGATTCGGGGCGTTCGATGCTCATGCGGGTCAGCCTACTCTTCAGGACGTCGGCACCGGGAAGAGGGCTTCGATGCGTTCGCGCTGGGCGTCATCCGGGCGCCAGCGCTCACCGGCGAGCGCATTCTGACGGACCTGGTCCGGGGTCGATGCTCCCGCGATGACGCTCGCGACCGGCGCATGATCGAGCAACCAGCCGAACGTCGCTTCGAGTATCGTGACTCCCCAGTCGGCGCAGTGCGCCCGGTACGCGTCGAGGGCGTCCCAGTCGGCCTGCTCCGCGACGTGGGGGCGCTGCCGCATGATGCGCGAGTCCTCGGGGAAGCGATCTCGGGCGAACTTGCCCGTGAGCAGCCCGTTGGCCAGCGGGAAGTACGGGAGGAACCCGAGTCCGAGCTGCCGGGCAGCTGGAACGACCTCTCGGTCCGCCTCTCGCTGCACCAGGCTGAGCTCGTTCTGCGCCGACACGAAGGCCGTAACTCCCCCTGCTGCCGCTGCGCCCGCGGCCTCATGCATCTGCGCTGCGGAGAAGTTCGAGTGGCCGATGCTGCGCACCTTCCCCTCGCGCACCAGTTCGTCGAGCGCGTCGAGGGTCTCGCTGATCGGGGTCTCCGGATCCGGAACATGCATCTGGTAGAGATCGATGCGGTCCGTCTGCAACCGCGTGAGCGACCCCTCGACCGAGGCTCTGATGAATTCTCGTGAACCTCGGCGTCCGAGGTACGGGGCCTGCGCGTCCGGATGCCCGAACTTGGTGGCGAGCACGATCTCGTCGCGCCGCGTCCCGAGTGCGCGTCCCATCATCTCTTCGCTGCGGCCGAAGGCGTACCCGTAGAGGTCGGCGGTGTCGAAGAATGTGATGCCAGCGTCGATCGCCGCTCCGATGACGGCGTCGGTCCCGTGCTGGTCCTCGGTGAAGGCTCCCGGCCGGCCGAAATTGTTGCAGCCGAGCCCGACGGACGAGACGAGGAGGTCTGAGGTGCCGAGTGCGCGTTCCATGCATTCCACTGTACGGCGACGACGGGGGCTGGCAGCGGCCCCAGCGCAGCGCCTCACATGCGGCGTACAGGGGTTTCATCACTGATGTCGAGGGTCGGGCCTAGGCTGGAGCCATACGTATTCCCCATCGTCAGGAGCATCAGTGCCAGGAACGAATCTCACCCGTGCAGAAGCCCAGGAGCGCGCTGCCGCCGTCTCGACGGAACGTTACGAGGTCGCGCTCGACCTCACGACCGGTGCCGAGCAGTTCGCAGCGGTTACGACCGTCCACTTCGGTGGTACGCGCGGAGCGGCCACCTTCATCGATCTGATCGCCGACTCCGTCGAGAGCATCGATTTGAACGGCGAGGCCCTCGACCCAGCTGCGGTGTTCGCGGACTCGCGCATCCAGTTGCCCCGACTCGCGGAGCGGAACGTCCTGCGCATCGCTTCGACGCAGCGCTACACGAATACGGGCGAGGGCCTGCACCGCTTCGTCGATCCTGCTGACGGAGAGGTCTACCTCTACTCCCAGTTCGAGGTGCCCGACTCCCGCCGGATGTTCCCGGTCTTCGAGCAGCCGGACCTGAAGGCGACGTTCTCGTTCACGATCACAGCTCCCGCGCGCTGGCAGATCGTGAGCAACCAGCCGACCCCCGACCCCGTCGGCGCCGGCACGAAGGCCGCTGCCCAGGGCGAGGACTCGCCGGAGCAGGAGATCGCGACTTGGTCGTTCGATCCCACCCCGGTGATGTCGAGCTACATCACCGCGCTCATCGCCGGCCCGTACCACGTCGTGCGCTCGGAGCTCACGAGCCGCGACGGCCGCACGATTCCGCTCGGCGTATTCTGCCGAGAGTCGTTGGCGCCGCACCTGGACGCCGACTACATCTTCGAGAAGACGCGAGAAGGGTTCGCATTCTTCGAAGAGCAGTTCGATTACGCGTACCCCTTCGACAAGTACGACCAGCTCTTCGTCCCCGAGTACAACATGGGGGCGATGGAGAACGTGGGCGCCGTGACCTTCACGGAGGCCTACGTCTTCCGGAGCCAGGTGACCGACGCGATGCGCGAGCGCCGCGTCGTCACGATCCTGCACGAACTCGCGCACATGTGGTTCGGCGATCTCGTCACAATGCGATGGTGGAACGACCTGTGGCTCAACGAATCGTTCGCCGAGTACATGTCGACACTCGGCGTGGCAGAGGCCACTGAATGGACGGATTGCTGGACGACGTTCGCCGCCTCGGAGAAGTCGTGGGCATACCGGCAGGATCAGCTGCCGTCGACCCATCCGATCGTCGCACCGATCCGCGACCTCGAAGACGTGCTCGTGAACTTCGACGGCATCACCTACGCGAAGGGCGCCTCGGTGCTCAAGCAGCTCGTCGCATGGGTGGGCCGGGAACCGTTCATGCAGGGCGTGCACGACTACTTCGTCAAGCACCATCACTCGAACACCGAGTTGCCCGACCTCCTCACCGAGCTCGAAGCCCGCAGCGGCCGCGACCTCGCCGACTGGTCGAAGCTCTGGTTGGAGACCGCCGGCGTCAACACGCTCCGTCCCGTCTTCGAGCTCGACGACGCCGGCAGATACAGCAGCTTCACCATCGAGCAGTCGGCAGAAGCCGAGTACCCGACGATCCGACCGCACCGCATCGCCGTGGGGCTCTACGCGCTCGACGGCGGAGTGCTGCGCCGCACGCAGCGCATCGAGCTCGATGTCGACGGTGCGGGCACTGCGGTTCCCGAGCTCGTCGGGGTCGAGCAGCCCGCGCTGCTGCTGCTCAACGACGACGACCTGACGTACGCGAAGATTCGACTGGACGACCGATCGCTCGAGACCGCGGCGCAGCATCTCGGCCACGCGGAGGACTCGCTCACCCGGGCACTGCTCTGGGGCACGCTCTGGGACGCGACCCGGGACGGCGAATTCCCAGCCAGCCGCTTCATCGACATCGTTCTCGCCCACGTCGGCAGCGAAACGGGTTCGACCACGCTGCGCACCCTCCTCGGGCAGCTGTCGCTCGCTGCGGCGAGCTACGTCGCGCGCGATCGACGTGCCGCGACGCTCGAGAAGGTCGCCGACGCCCTCTGGAACCTCGCGGAGAGCGCCGACCCAGGTTCCGATCGACAGTTCCAATTCGTGAAGTCGTTCGCCCAGCTCGCCGGAAGCGATGCTCAGCTCGACACCGTGCACGCGCTGTTCGAGGGAACACGTGGGCTCGATGGCCTGGCCATCGATACCGATCTCGGCTGGGAGCTGCTCGTCTCACTCTCGGCGGGCGGCCGAGCGACATCCGAGCAGATCGACGCGCGTCTCGCAGAGGACCGCACCGCCAACGGCAACCAGTCTGCAGCTCACGCTCGGGCGGCGCTTCCCAGTGCCGACGACAAAGCACGCGCATGGGCGTCTGTGTTCGATGAGGCCGATCAGCCGAACGCCATCGTTCGCGCGACCGCCTCAGGATTCACGCGCGCGCACGATCTGACGCTGCTCGAACCGTACGTCGCACGCTTCTTCGACGCGCTGCTGCCCGTATGGGAATCCCGCAGCTACGCGATCGCCGAGGAGCTCGTCGAGGGGTTCTACCCCGCCGAACTCGCGAACACGGAGCTGGCGAGCGCGACCCGCAACTGGCTCGAAGCGAACGCGGACGCGCCTGCGGCCCTGCGACGGATGGTCTCGGAGCACCTGTCGGGCGTCGAGCGGGCTCTGCGCGTGCAGGCCGCAGACCGGGAGGTGTGAATGGAAGGCGTTGACGAGGTGGAGCAGGCGGTCGGGAATGCCTTCCAGGGCTTTCTGACGGCGTATCAGGTGCCGCTGGCCATCGCGGTGATCGTGATCGCGGCGCTCCTCGCGAATTGGCTGCTGCGCAAGCTCCTCATGCGCACCGTCACGCATGTGGTGCGCGGGGTGAAGAAGGCGCAGGACGTTGATACGACCTCTGAGATGCGCGCCGCGCCGTACGTCAGCGCGCGGGCGGTGCAACGCACGCGCACGCTCGGCACTGTTGGACGTGCCGTGATCACCTGGGTGATCGTCGTCATCGCGATGATCCTCATCCTGGGACAGCTGGGCGTGAATCTCGCAGCACTGCTCACCTCTGCCGGCATCGTTGCCGCCGGCCTCGCCTTCGGCGCCCAGAACATCGTGAAAGATCTCCTCAACGGCATCTTCATGGTGTTCGAAGACCAGCTCGGGGTCGGCGACATCGTGACCATCGGCACGATCAGCGGCACCGTCGAAGACGTGGGGATCCGCGTGACGCAGGTGCGCGCGATGGACGGCACTCTGTGGTTCATCCGCAACGGAGAGATCCTGACCCTGGGCAACGCTTCGCAGGGCTGGGGCCAGGCGATCATCGACATCACCGTCGATGCGCGGCAAGACATGACGCGGGTCTCCGATGTCGCACTCGATGCCGCGCGCGAATTGCTCCGCTCCGAGAAGTACGCGCGCAAGGTCACCGGGTCACCCGAGCTGCTCGGTCTCGAGAGCATCTTCGGCGATCGGGCGACGCTCCGGCTGCTCGTGAAGACCCGCCCGGAGGCACAATGGGAGGTGCAGCGCGGCGTGCGCGCCGAGCTGCGCCGCAAGTTCGGCGAGCATGACATCAAGCTCGCCGATGAGCTGCCGAGGCAGCCGGGAGGAGCAGTATGAACGACAGCACCCAGCCCGGCCCGCGGCTCACCCTGCGCTCGAGCGCGAGCGGCGACGCCGTCACCGAGACGCTCTGGTCGCAGGTCGGCGGAACCCCCACATTCGAGCTCATCGCGTCGGAGTTCTACCGCGGCGTGCGCGAAGACCCCGTTCTCGCTCCCATGTATCCCGACGACGATTGGGAGGGCGCGACCTGGCGGCTGCGCGCCTTCCTCGAGCAGTACTGGGGCGGCCCGACAACGTACTCGGAGCAGCGCGGCCACCCGCGGTTGCGCATGCGTCACCACCCCTTCGCGGTGACCCCCGACGCGAGGAATCGCTGGCTTCGACACATGCATGCGGCACTCGACGCGGCAGGTCTCGCCCCCATGCACGACGCGGCATTCCGCGACTACGTCGAACGCGCCGCGCTCGCCATGGTCAACCGCTTCGAGTGACCTGCGTCCGCAGTACACTGACTCCATGAGCCTGCACCTCACTGACGATTCAGCCGCCGATGAGCTGCTGACCGAGAATCCGCTCGCATTGCTCATCGGCATGCTGCTCGATCAGCAGATCGCGATGGAGGTCGCGTTCGCGGGCCCGCTCAAGATCCAGGAGCGCTTCGGCAGCGTCGACGCGCGGGCGATCGCAAGCGCCGACCCCGAGGATCTCCTCGCGGTGTTCAAGGAGTCGCCCGCCATTCACCGCTTCCCTGGTTCGATGGCGGCGCGCGTGCAAACGCTGTGCCAGACCCTCGTCGACGAGTGGGGCGGCGACGCCTCCGCCATCTGGACTTCGGGCGATCCCGACGGAAAGACCGTGCTCACACGGCTGCGGGCGCTACCCGGCTTCGGCGAGCAGAAGGCGAAGATCTTCCTGGCGCTGCTCGGCAAACAGCTCGGCTTCGACGGTGACGGCTGGGAGCAGGCTGCCGGAGCGTACGGCGAGCCCGACTCATACCGCAGCGTCGCTGACATCACCTCACCGGAATCGCTGCAGCGAGTGCGCGAGACGAAGCGCGCGGCCAAGGCCGCCGCGAAGGCGGAGCGGTCCTCATGAACCGGAACGCCGAAGAGTTCACGCGCGCCACGCTCGACGAGACGCTGCCCTGATGACGGATCTGCTCAATGGAGCCGTCACCTTCACGCAGTCGGCAGAACGCGTCGTGGCGTACTTGAATGAGCACACACCACTCACCGACTGGTCCGTCTCCCGCGTCACGAACGGCGAGCAGATCCACGTGCACGTGCACCACGATCAGGTGCTCTCGGTCGGCGACCGCATCGACTGGGGTGAGTCGTTCTGCAGCCGAATGTCCGCTGGCGCCGCTCACGTCGTCCCCGATTCGCGTTCCGATCCGCAGTACGCCGACCTCGGGGCCGCCGAACGGATCGGTTCGTACGCCGGGTACACGATTCGGGACGACACGGGAGCCCTATTCGGAGTGCTCTGCGGGGTGCGCGAGACCCCGCTCGCGGAGGGCGAGTCCGTCGACGAAGAGCTCATCCGCCTGCTGAGCGAACTCCTCTCGTCCCAGCTCGAACTCTCGCGAGGCATCGACCGGGGGCGGCGCAGCGTCGCGATCGCCGACGCACTCGCGCACACCGACGCCCTCACCGGGCTTCTCAACCGACGAGGCTGGGACCGCGTGCTCGTCGACGCGCAAGAGCGGGTCGACGCGTTCGGCGACCCGGTGTCGGTGGCCATCATCGATCTGAACGGCCTCAAAGGCGTCAACGACACGCTGGGCCACCTCGCCGGCGACCGTCTGCTCACGCGGGCCGCTGAAGCGCTCGCATCGGCGTCGGCCGAGGCGCACCGGGTCGCGCGGATCGGTGGCGACGAATTCGCGATCCTCGCGAACGGCGTCACCGCTCGCGAGGCAGCCGACCATTTCTCTCGTTTCGACGCGGCGCTCGAAGGCGCCGGCGTGTCGGCCGCGATGGGCGTGGCAGCCGCAGCCCCGGGTCTCGCGACGCTCGCCGATGCGATCGCGCAGGCGGACCGTGCGATGTACGCCCGCAAAGTCGGCGCGAACTCCTGAGCCGACTGCGAGCCCATCGAACTCGGTGTACGCTCGTAGAGCTGCCTCCGTAGCTCAGTGGATAGAGCAACGGCCTTCTAATCCGTTGGTCGCAGGTTCGAATCCTGCCGGAGGCACTGGGAATTCCGCGTTCGCTGCGGCGACACCGAAAGGACCTCAACGCGTGCGCACCCCGAAGCAGGCCAGGCTTCCCTTCGAAGTCTGGGCGCTCGTCGCGGGCGGCTTCACGGTCGCCCTCGGGTACGGCGTCGTCGCACCGGCCATTCCGCAGTTCGCGCTCGAGTTCGACGTCTCGAACTTCGCCGCCTCGGCGATCGTCAGCGCGTTCGCGCTCATGCGGCTCGTGTCCGCGCCGCTCGCCGGCTGGGTCGTCGGCCGCCTCGGCGAGCGACGCACCTACATCATCGGGATCCTCATCGTCGCCGTCTCGACGGGCGCTGCGGCACTCGCGGGCAACTACACCCAGTTCGTCGTGCTGCGGGGGGTGGGCGGCATCGGCTCTGCGATGTTCACCGTCGCCGCGACAGCCCTGCTCATCAAGGTGAGCCCGCCCTCGGCGCGCGGACGCGTGGCCAGCGTGAACGCCGCCGGATTCCTGCTCGGCGGCCTCCTCGGACCGGTGCTCGGCGGCGCCGTCGCGATCTTCGGACTCCGCGCCCCGTTCGTCTTCTACTTCTTCACGCTCCTCGCCGCCGCCACCGTCGTCGCCGTCGCGCTCCGACGCTCCGTTCTCGCGGACCGCTCCCCACGCGGCTCGAACGACGCCGACGAGACGATGACCCTGGGCATGGCACTGCGCGTGCCGCAGTACCGCACGCTGCTGCTGTCCGTGTTCGCGTTCGGATGGTCGTCGTTCGGCGTGCGCGTCTCGGTGATCCCGCTGCTGGTTGCGGCGACGTTCCACGGCGACGCGACCATGGCGGCATGGGTGCTCGCCGCCTATGCCGCGGGGAACGCGATACTCATCTTCCCGTCCGGCAGATGGAATGACACCCTCGGACGGAAGCCTCTGCTCATCACCGGATCGGTCATCCTGGCGGCGAGCTATGCGGTCTTCCCATTCGCCCCTGAGCTGTGGGTCGCGTTGGCCGTGATGTTCGTCGCGGGAGCAGGGTCGGCGCTCGTCAATCCGGGCCAGCAGGCCGTGCTCGCCGATATTCTCGCCGGACGCCGAGGCGGATCGGTGGTCGCCGGGTACTCGATGACGAGCGATCTCGGCGGCGTGCTCGGTCCGCTCATCGCCGGTGCGATCGTCGACCTCGCCGGATTCGGCTGGGCGTTCGGCGTGACAGCGGCGCTCATCGGCCTGGCCGCGCTCGCGTGGGCGCTGACACCGGCGACGCGACCGCCCGCAGCATCGGCGGCGTCACCGTCGTGACTGCTCGTCAGCGTCCCTGGCGCTGCGGATCACATCTCGTCTCGGCGCGTCAGCCTTCGAGATCGTCGACACCCGGGAGCCAGCTCAGGCCCGGTGTGCCCCAGCCGTTCTTCCGCTGAGCCTTCTGCGCTCCGCGGTGCTCCGGGTGCACGAGCCGGTCGACGTAGAGCAGACCGTTGAGGTGGTCGAATTCGTGCTGCAGGATGCGCGCGAACCATCCGCTCGCAGTGATCTCGAACGGCTTTCCGTCGACGTCCTGCGCACGCAGCAGCGCCCGTGGCGCCCGTCGCAGGGCGAAGCGCTCTCCGGGGAACGAGAGGCACCCCTCGACCTCGTCCTCGCCAGGCAGTCCCGGCTCGGGAGGAGTGATCCACAACTCGGGGTTGATCGCGACCCCGCGTTCCGGTCCCTCGTCCTGGTCTTCGTAGATCCACACGAAGACCCGCTTGCCGATGCCCACCTGAGGTGCGGCCAGGCCCACTCCGGGAGCCGCCTCCGTGGTGTCGAACATGTCGTCCACGAGTGCGCGCAGTTCGTCGTCGAAGTCTGTGACGGGAGCGGCGGGACGATGCAGAACGGGTTCACCGGAGATCACGATGGGAAGAACAGCCATGGAGTCCAGTTTACGTCCTGCGACGCGCGCCCTTCTGCCACAGCCCCGCCACCGACCGAACCGGGCCGGAACAGTAGACTGGACCGATTGCGGGCGCGCGCCCGCGCACTGCTACTGCACTGAGGAGCCACTGTGCCGAATACGCCAGCTGACCAGATCGTCTGGATCGACTGCGAAATGACCGGTCTCGACGTCGACCAGGACGGCCTCTGCGAGATTGCGGTGATCGTGACCGACTTCGACCTGACGCCGCTGGATTCCGGTTTCGAGATCGTGATCAACCCGGGCGACGATGCACTCGCCCACATGAACGACTTCGTGCGCTCCATGCATGAGAAGTCCGGTCTCCTCCCCCGCATCGCCGAAGGGGCGTCGCTCGAGGACGCCGAGCAGCAGGTCATCGCCTACCTGGAGCGATTCGTGACCGCCGGCCGACGCCCGCTCGTAGCGGGGAACACGATCGGAATGGACCGCCGCTTCATCGCGAAATATCTGCCGACGCTCGAAGAACGACTGCACTACCGCAGCGTCGACGTCTCCACGATCAAAGAGCTCAGCCGCCGCTGGTATCCGGCCGCATTCTCAGGAGCGCCCGAGAAGACCGGAGGGCATCGAGCGCTCGCCGATATCGCGGAGTCCATTCAGGAGCTGGCGTACTTCCGCGATGCCGTCATGAGTGCTGCGCCCGGACCCGATAAGGCGACGGCGGCAGCGCACGCGAAGCGGGCGACCGAGCGCTTCGCGACGCTCGTGCACGGCGATTCCGCCGAGTAGCCGCCGCCGCATCGCTCGTCCTCACTGCGACGCGCGCATCAGCGGGCCCGGTTTGGCATTGGCGCCTCGCATTGGGTTATGATGATCTGGTTGCCTGGCGCGCTAGCGCGAGTTAGGTCAGCATGGTGGCTATAGCTCAGTCGGTAGAGCACCGGCTTGTGGTGCCGGTGGTCGCGGGTTCAAGTCCCGTTAGCCACCCCAAGTAGTACCGAGGCCCGCCTCGCGCATTCACGGATCAGATCCGGCGCGAGGCGGGCCTCGTTCGTGTTGTGCGTCCAGGCGTAATGTGCGTCCAGGCGTGCCGTGCGCCCACGCCCCCGGCGTATGCCGGCAGGGGCGCAGACGCTCGCTAGGAGCGCCTGCGCGTGATGTCGGCGACCGTGTAGCTGCCGAGCGGATTCAGATTCAGCTTCTGCCTCGCAGCGGCCACGAGCAGACCCAGCACGTGCGGGGCGCGCCCCGCCCGCACGATGCGGGTGCGGAGACGATAGGCGTCAGTGTAGGCGATCCGGGGCGCCCAGATCGGGGAACGGCGATGATTCGCCACCCCCGCAGTCAGATGCAGAAACGCCTGCGCGCTGCCGATCGCTGACGCCGCGTCCACGCCGATCGAGATCGACGGCAGGGAGGCCGGCTCGTGGCCATCCTCCCCCGCAACCGCACGCAACGATCGCAGGTCGGTGTAGGGCGGGATGTACGGCAGGCACCGAGCGAGATCCACTCCCGCGTCCGCGATCTCGTCGAGCGGCATCTCCGCGTCGAACCCCATGAATCGTTCGAACGTCCAGGGAGAAGCCGGAGCGAACGATGTGACCTGCGCGGCGAAGCCGACGTTCATGACGAGGAGATCTGGAATGCCCTGCATTCGCGCTCGACGCGCGATGAGCGATCCGATCTCCGGCTTCGTGAGCTCCGACTCGTCGAGCACCAGGGAGGCGCCCTGCATGAAGTCCGCGATGTTCTCCGGGATCACGCCATCGAAGAAGGTGCGCACCTCCGCGTCCGGGTTGATGTCGAGCACGCGCTCCCGAAACACCTCGGCCTTGCGCCGGCCCAGCGTCGCCGTGCTCGCGCCCTCGACGCGATTCACGTTCTCCAATTCGAACACCTCGGGGTCAGCGACGCTGAACGATGCGACTCCCATGCGGGCCAGCTTGACGCCCAGTTGGAAGCCGTCTCCTCCGACCCCTGCGATGGCGACCCGAGACTCGACGAGCGCGCGCTGCTCGTCTTCGCTCCAGAAGCCGTAGTTGCGAGAGAACTGCGGAGCCTCGGTGCCCAGACGCATCACCGCGGCTGCTCGGTGAGCGCGCGCTTCGGGGCGCGGCCGACGTAGGTCATGGCGCCGTCTTCGGCCCGGTACTGATCGATGAATCCGCCCTGGCGAGCATTCACGCGCTCCGTGGAGGCGGGAATGTCGATCTCGATCGGGAGATTATAGTCGAGGTAGTGCTCCACGTACCTGGGCTCGCCGATGCGCGAAATGGCGATCGTTCCGCGCAGATGGCGTTCGAGCCACGGCTCGATGATCGCGAATGTGCGCTCCAACGCGTGGTTCGCCTCGTACGCGAGCATGACCGCGAACAGATGCCACTGCACCAGCTCCTGCATGACGGCGTGCTCATGGCGCGCGATCACTCGCGAGACCTCGACGCTGCGCGGAGTCAGCCCATCGTCGGTGAACGAGTCCGGGCAGAACTCCTCGACGGGCAGCGGGCTTTCGTCGCCCCGCACGATCAGCCGTGAGACTCCCACGACGCGCACGCCCTCGACGTGGTTCTCGAAGACTGCGAACGTCACGGAGCGTGCGTCGTCGCTATCGCGATCCGTACCGTCCGGCTGGATCTCGCTCTCATCGAGCTGTCCCGTCTGGTCGACGTAGACCTTGCGCCGCAGCACGAAGTGCGCGAGATACTCGGCCTCGAGCCCGGGGCGCGCGACGTCGTTCTCTGCGATGATGCCGACGCACATGCGCGCGGTCGGGTGATCGACGAAGAGCGAGGAGCCGATCACCGGGATAACGTCGTGGTTCGTCACGGAACGGTCGATATGGGACAACGCCGGGGATCCTCCTGTTAGCGCGGCCTGCTGCACCGCGGATACGTCATTGAATGCCCGGGTGTGACCTCGAACGACTCGTGTAAGTCTTATTGTGCCCGAATCGCCGTTCTTCGCGCATCGCTTCCGCCGCCCGGCGAGTCGCGGATGCGCGAAGGAGTGCCATTCGATGGCGGCAGACGCGTGCGTGGCGACGGAAGCGGGATGCTAGCATATGTGCACTACTGACGTCGAAATTGGGGGAACGGTGCAGGCAGACGGCTGGAACCGCGGGAGCAGTGTTCGATCTCGCTCGACGACTGACGACCTGGGAGCGAAAGTCCTGCTCAGCGCAGTGAAGCACGTCGAGACCGTCGGACTCTCCCTCGGCGTCTCGCAAGAACTCATCGACCAGATCTGCTCGGACGCCGGTGTCTCAGCGAAGCAGTTCGCGCAGGTGTGGTCGTCCCCTGACGCTTTCATGGCGGATCTTTTCTGCGAACTCGCGAACCAGGCGCAGATCGACCGCGCTGATACCGAAACGCTGCTGACGACGTGGCAGTACCTCAGCATGCGCACCGACGACCTGCACACGCTCGAAGGTCGGCGCAGCGTGTTGAACGACATCATTCGCACCGCCGCGGAGTACAACTTCGAGGTCATCACGGCATCGAGCAAGTGGCGCACGTACGCAGCGCTCTCGACCACCATCGTGGCCTGGCCGGAAGGACCCGCGCGGACGCGTGTACTGGACGCGTTGCAGGCGAGCGAGCTCTCGTTCGTCGAGACGATGGAGAGCTTCTACCGCAACGTCCTCCCCACGGTCGGGTATCGCCTGAAGCCGATGTTCCACAACGATTACCAGCCGTTCGTCGTCGCTGCGGCCTCAGTGATCGAGGGCCTGGGCATCGTTCGCGCGACCGTCCCCGCCCTCGTCGAGGCGCATTTCGACGGGTCGTCTGCGGGCGCCGATGGGAACGCTGATGAGCAGGCGCAGGAAGACTCCTGGTCCGTGTCAGCGCTCGCGTTCATGGGTGTCGTCGATGCCTTCATCGAACCGGATCCGCACTTCGTCCCGACGGAGGCCATCTCGCGCCTCAGCTCGGGCGTCGATGTCACTCCCCCGTCGCCCGAGGCCGACGCGGCGTACTGACCTGCATCGGCCGCTGACCGCTGCCGACGTACTGGGCGGCGACTACGCGATCTCCGCGCGCGTGCCGGTGCGACGGAGCCGGTCGCGCGTCAGCGCGAACGACTGCGGCCGGCCGTAGTAATAGCCCTGCACGCTGCGCACGCCGAGCGCTCGCAGCGTCTCCGCTACGGCGGCGCTCTCGATGCCTTCGACGACGACGGTATGACCGAGATTATCGCCGAAGCCCTGCAGCGCTTTGATGAGCTCCCGCTGCCTGGAGTCGTCGAGGTTGCCGATCAGGCTCTTGTCGATCTTGAGGATGTTCATCGGGAAGTGGACCAGAGCCCCGACGGACGAGTCGTCCGAGCCGTAGTCGTCGAGCGCGATGATCAGGCCGGCGGCTTGCAGGTTCTCCGCATCGCGACGGAGCTCGTCGGTGACGGAACGCAGGGAGCGCTCGTTGAGTTCGATGCAGAGGGTGACGTCGGGGTGCGTCTGCGCCGCCTCGCGAAGATACGGTCCGAGCTCGGAGTCGCTGATCTGGCCGAGGTCGAGGTTGACGGTCATGCAGGTGATGCTGGGCTCCAGCCTGCGGAACTGCTCGGCCGCTTGCAGAGCCTTTGTGATCACCTGCTCCGTCAGCGCGTTCATGAGCCCCAGGCTCTTCGCGCGGGCGATGAGCGATGGAGCCGAGATCGGACCCAATTCAGGATCGACGTATCGCGTCAGCGCCTCGAACGCCCAGATCTTGCCGGTCGAGATGTCGACGATGGGTTGGAAGGCGAGCATGAGCCGATTGCCCTCGATGGCTCGGGCCACGATGTCGTTGAGCCGTGTCGAACGATGCGACGAGATGCTCACCGTGCTTCCGGCGACGATCGTCCCCTGCCGACGGGAGCGTTTCGCCTGGAGCATCGTACGGTCCGCATCCTCGACGAGGGACTGAGCATCGATCTCACGGTGGCTCGAGAAGGCCAGACCGGCGCTCACCAGCGGCGTCAGATCGTGCCCCTCGAGGTCCAGGCGCTCGCTCACCGCGGCGATGACGCGGTCGGCGGCCTCTTTGGCCTGATCGATCGAGACGAGGCCGGTGAAGATGACGACGAACTCGTCGCCTCCGACGCGGGAGACGAAATCGCCGCCGCCCGACGATCGTTCGAGGCGCACCGCGATGGCTTGGAGGAGCGCGTCTCCGGCACGGTGGCCGAAGTTGTCGTTGAGCTTCTTGAAGTCATCGAGATCGATGAACAGCAGCGCGATGCCTTCGTGGTAGGGGCGGTGCTCGTTGGCGTCGATCAGCGCCTGCTGGAACGCCCCGTAATTCGGCAGGCCCGTGAGCGGGTCCGTGTTGGCCCGCTGCTCGAGCGAGTCGACTTCGTACTGCATGCGGGCCGCTTCGCTCGCCAGGTGGGCGAGTGAGACCAGGGCCCGCTCGTCGTCCCGGCTGAAGGCGCTGCCGCCGAGCTTGCGCGAGGCCACGAGGTACTGCTCCGACCCTGCGGCGAGGCTCACCGGGGCGCCGATCTCGTCGCTCTCGGGAGGTGAGTCCCGCAGTTCGACGGCGTTGGCGCGCACGATCCCTCTCGCGCGGTTCAGCAGCGCGGTGCCCAGCGCCTCACCGCTCTCCCTCGGGAGTTCGATCGCGGCATCCACCACCGCGGAGAGACGGGATTCGATGTCGTCCGAGCGCGAGCGCTGCGCGAGCACGTAGAAGATCGAACCGGCGAGCAGCACGACGAACGGCGTGAAGCTGACATCGGGGTCGCCCTCGATCCACGAGATGACGGTCGCATCGATGTAGTGAATCAGTGTGGCGGTGAGCGAGACCACGACCACGAGCAGGACCAGCCGGCTCGGTTTCACCGAAGACGCGCTCACGCCGCGGTCGACCTCTTCACGGCCCCATTGGCGGGCGAACTCGCCGAGCAGCACGACGCCGTAGAAGGCCACGGTCGCGGCGACGAAGCTCGGGAGCAACCACACCCCGAGCGCGTCGAGCCCGTTGCGAACGGCGACGAAGGCGACTGCCCCGACGGTGGCGAGCCCTGTCGTGTACAGCGCCAGCCACAGGTTTCGTCGAAGGGAGATCTGCGCGATCAGGACTCCCATCGTCCAGATGCACACACCGATGAACGGAGCCTCGGTGAGCGGCTCGATCGAGAGCATCACGATCGAGACGCCGGCTTGCGGGAACCCGCGGTCGTAGCCGATGCGGATGTGGAAAGGCCCGCAGATGATGACGCTTGCGATGACGGCGAGTACCAGCGTCCACGAGGACGGCGCCGTCCCGATGAGATGCGCGATGCCGGTGCCGATCGCGATGAGCGCGAAGACGATGAACGGTGCAGCGAATACGGTGTCACCCTTCGCCACTCCAGAGCGCTTCACTGCGACCACTTTCCTCCCCATGTTCGGCGCATTCCCCTGCTTCAGTGCATGAACGCGGCAGCTCATTATGTCACGCACCGGGCGCCCGGTTTTCGCGCAATGTTCCACGACGCCGCAGAGGGGTTCTGTGTAGGGTGAAGACATGCTCGACATCTCACACGAGGAGTTCGAATCGCTGGTCGCCGACGGCCTCGACTCGTTGCACGACGACATGCTCGCGCAGCTCGACAACGTGATCTTCCTGGTCGAGGACCACCCGTCGGACGGGAGCGAGATTCTCGGCGTGTACGAGGGCTTCTCACTCGCCGAGCGGGGAGTCTACGGGTACGGCGAGGAGCCGGACCGCATCATCTTGTTCCGAGAGAACCTGCTGGGCCACTGCTCCGATCGATCGGATCTCCTCCACGAGATCCGGGTGACCCTCGTGCACGAGATCGCGCACTTCTACGGCATCACCGAGGAGCGCATCCACGAACTCGGGTGGGGCTGATGTCGGCGGCGCAGCCGGAGGCGCAGACGCGGCGTCTCGGCGAACCGGCACATCTGGAGTCTCCGGTGTGGCAGACCGTCGTTTGGGACGATCCGGTCAATCTCATGTCGTACGTCGCGTTCGTGTTCCAGAAGCACTTCGGGTTCACGCGAGATCGCGCTGAGGAGCTCATGCTGCAGGTGCATCAGACCGGAAGCGCGGTCGTGGCCGAGGGCTCGCGGGAGACGATGGAGATGCATGTGGAGGCGATGCACGGATACGGCCTCTGGGCGACGGTGCGGCGGGCGGGCGAACTGTGAAACTCCTGCCTCTGCCCGATCATGGCCTGCGGCTCCTGCTCGACCACGACGAGGCGGCCATGCTCGACCAGCTCATCGCGCAGCTCATCCAGTTGCTGCAGAGTCACAGCGGCACTGCACTCGACCCGGATCCCCTGTTCGCGAGCCTCGAAGTGGGCGGCTCAGACTCGACCCCAGACGATCCGGCGCTCGCCCGCCTCTTCCCAGACGCCTACGAGCAGGATGCGGAAGCAGGCGCGTTTCGCAGCGTCACCGAGCAGGGGCTGCTCAATCGGAAGCTGCAGGACGCAATGGACGTCACGGCCGCTCTGGGGCTCGGGGGCGGGGCCCCCGACGACACGGCGCTGGTCGAGGTGGACATCTCCCCGACGACGCTTCCCGCATGGGTGCGCACCGTGACGGCGCTCCGCCTCGCGATCGCTGCGCGCATCGGTCTCGACGAGCCCGATGACCGGCCGCGGCTCCTCGATGACGAGGAGACTCGAGGCACCGTGCTCGTGTTCGATTGGCTCGCCGCGATTCTCGAATCGGTGCTCGCCATCGTCGAGTCGGGTGAACCGGAATCCGCCGGCACGCATCCCGATGCCGAGCCGACGCCCGGCGACGACTGAGGCCGCTTCAGCCCGGCGTCTCAAGGGAACGCGGATCGACGACGGAGCCTCTTCCCGTCAGCAGGCTGGCCGAGGTCACCCCGGAGGCGCCGAACCGCTCACGAACCTCGTCCACGGCCTGATCGACGGCTCGCCAGCCGTCGTCTTCGCTCCAGAGCGCAGCGATATCGCTGCCTGCGGGCAGCAGCTGCTCGGCTCTGACGCCGATGAGCCGCACCGCGCGTCCGCCGCGATCGAGCCCGTCGAAGAGTTCCCGTGCGGTGTGATAGATCCGCTGCGTCGCATCCGTCGCCTCCGGAAGGGTGCGCGAACGCGTGATGGTCTCGAAATTGCCCCAGCGAACCTTGATGGAGATCGTCCGCGCCTCGGCTCCGGCTCCGCGCAGGCGCTCGCCCGTGCGCGTGGCGAGCCGCAGGAGCTCACGCTGCAGCACTCCAGCGTCTGAGACGTCGTGCGCGAACGTCTCCTCGTGCCCGATGCTCTTCTCCGAGCGAGTGGTCTCGATGCGCCGCGCGTCTCGGCCATTCGCCAACTCGTGCAGCCGCCGTGCGCTCGCCCCACCGACGATTCGTTCGAGCGAGTGGATCGGTTCACGGGCGAGCTCCCCCACAGTCCGAATCGCACGCGCGTGCAGTGCCCGTTCCGTCGCCTGCCCGACACCCCACATCGCTCCGATCGGCAACGGGTGCAAGAACTCGAGGGTGCGATGCGGAGGGATTTCGAGGATGCCGTCAGGTTTTGCGCGCTGCGACGCGAGCTTCGCGACGAACTTCGTCCCGGCGAGACCCACCGAAGCGGGCAGGCCCGTGCGCTCGCGCACCCGCTCGCGGATCGCACGGGCGATCTCCACCGGCTGTCCGAAGAGCCGTACGGTGCCGGCGACGTCGAGAAACGCCTCGTCGATGCTCAGCGGTTCGACGAGCGGAGTGAATTCCTGGAACACGGCCATCACCGCCTTCGAAGCGCTGCGGTACTTCGCGTAGACGGGCTCGACGAGCACGAGCTGCGGGCAGAGCTGTTTGGCGCGAGCGACGGGCATCGCCGAACGCACCCCGAACCGGCGCGCCTCGTAGCTGGCACTCGACACCACGGAACGCGCGGTGTCGTGCGCGGCCGCCACCGGCAGCCCCACGAGTTCCGGGCGTTCGAGCAATTCCACCGATACGAAGAAGGAATCCATGTCGACGTGCAGCACGGAGGCGATCTCTCGCGGCGAATCGAACATGTGTACTATTCCACCACGTCCACGGCTCAGCCGCCAGCGTCCACGACGAGCCGCGCGAGTTCTTCGTCCACGACCAGCTCCGTGATGATCCGAGCAGCGAGCGCCCCGCGAAGACTCTCCCGCTTCGCGGCACCCGAAACGACGCACAGTCGATGCGGGATGCGCCGCACGGTGTCGAGCGAAGGTCCGCTCGAGCGCTCGTTCAGGGCGACGCCGTCGGTGCTTCCGTCGTTGCGGTAGAAGACGGTTCCGCAGTCGCCCACCACACCGGCCCGCACGAGCTCCTGCAGGTCCTCGCGGTCGAGGTATCCGCCCGAGTAAATCCGCGATCTCGGGTCGCCGATCCGTGATCCCAGCCCGAAGACGTAGACGTCGCTCGATGCCTGCAATTCGAGCACTCGGCTCACGGATCGCTCCCGCCAGAGCGCTCGGCGCGTGTCGGGGTCGTCGAAGATCGCCGGGACGGAGAACTGGTACACGGAGGCCGCGAACGCGTTGCCGAACCCGCCGAGCAGCTCGGCGGAGTAGGACACGCCCGTCGTGCGCACGTTGGCCGCACCGTTCATCTGCACGACTCGCGCCTCGTGCACCGTCTTCGAGGGCAGATGCCGAGCGACCGCGCTCATGGTCGCGCCCCATGCGACGCCGACGGTCGAACGATCGACGACGGCGGCGGCGACGCGATGCGCGGCGGTGCGCGCAGTTCGCTCGAGGCGGTCGGCCTCCGTCGCGCGCGCGGGAGAGGACACGACGTGCGCGGTGATGCCGTACCGCTCGGCCATGCGCAGTTCGAGCTGGGATCGGGCCTCCTGGGGTGAATGCACCTGGATCTCGACGAGCCCTGAGTCGCGCGCGTGCGTGAGCAGGCGCGACACCGAGGATCGGGACACGCGCATCTCCTGCGCGATCGCCTCCATCGTGAGATGCTGCAGGTAGTAGAGTTGCGCCGCTCGCAGAGCGTCACGCGATCTGGACGAATGTGCAGTCATTACTGCCCCCTTCGCTCGCTTTGATGAACACATCATGCACATACGTGCAATGAGCTTGCAACTTGGTGCACGGCGGGTGGAAGCTGACCTCGAACGTCGAAAGGTTGAAGTCATGAATGATCGCACGCCGACCACCCGTCCCGCGGTTCGCAGCCTGCGGGATCGCCCCCACGCCGAAGTCCTCATCATCGGCGGCGGCATCAACGGTATTGCGACATTCCGCGAACTCGCGCTGCAGGGAGTCGACGTCGCACTCGTGGAGCGCGGCGACTTCGTCTCCGGCGCATCCTCGGCATCGAGCCACATGGTGCACGGCGGGGTGCGCTACCTCGAGAACGGCGAGTTCCGCCTCGTCCAGGAGGCGGTCGCAGAGCGCAACCGCCTGCTGCGCACGGCACCGCATTACGTGCGCCCCCTCGAGACGACGATCCCGATCTTCTCGACATTCTCCGGCATTCTCTCGGCGCCGTTCCGTCTGCTCGTGACCCACGGCCGCGGAAAGGCTCGGGAGCGCGGAGCCGCGCTCATCAAGATCGGGCTGACGCTGTACGACACCTTCTCGCGCGACGGCGGACAGGTGCCCCGCCACAAGTTCCGGGGACGCCGCCGATCGCTCAGCGAGCTGCCGCGCCTGAACAGCGATGTGAAGTACACGGCGACCTATTACGACGCGTCGATGCACGACCCCGAGCGCCTCGCCCTCGACGTCCTGCACGACGGAATCGTCGCGGGCGGCGACCGCGCGCGGGCGGCGAACTACCTTCCCGCTGTCGGCTTCGAGAACGGTGCAGTGCAACTGCGCGACGAGACCACCGGCGACGTCTTCGACGTCACGGCGAAGGTGATCCTCAACACCAGCGGGCCGTGGACCGATCTCACCAACGAAGCGCTCGGCCGCGGCACTCGGTTCATGGGCGGCACGAAGGGCTCGCACATCGTGCTCGACCACCCCGAGCTCCTCGCCGCCACCAGTGGACGAGAGATCTTCTTCGAGCACTCCGACGGCCGGATCGTGCTGATCTACCCGTTGAAGGATCGCGTGCTCGTCGGCACCACCGACATCGACGCGGACCCCAGCGCGCCGACCTCCTGCACGAGCGAGGAGGTCGACTACTTCTTCGATCTCGTGGGCCACGTCTTCCCCGACATCTCCGTCGATCGGTCGCAGATCGTCTACACGTTCTCAGGGATCCGGCCGCTTCCCCGCCACGACGACACGGCGCCCGGCTTCGTGTCCCGCGACTACCGCATCGAGCCCTCCGAGCACGCCGGGGTTCCGCTCCTCAGCCTCGTCGGCGGCAAATGGACCACCTTCCGAGCACTCGCCGCGCACCTCGCGAACGACACCCTCGAGCTGCTCGGGAAGACCCGCAGCGTCGGCACGGAGACACTCGCGATCGGCGGCGGGAAGGACTTCCCGAAAGGCCGCGCCGCGCGCACGCGCTGGGTGGCGGAGCGCGCGGACGGCAACGACCGCAGTCGCGTCGAGGTGCTGCTCGACCGGTACGGCACCCGAGCCGACGAAGTACTGGCCGCGACGCCCGAGCAGGACGAGACGATCGCTCCGCTCCCGGGATACACGGCACCCGAGCTCGCGCATCTCGCAGCCTCCGAGCAGGTCGTCCACCTCGACGACCTCCTGCTCCGCCGCACCTCCATCGCATTCTTGGGGGGACTGACCCTCGAGCGCGTGCGCGCAGCCGCGGAGGCGATCGCGCCCGTCCTGAACTGGGACGGTGCTCGCGTCGATGAGGAGATCCGCCGCATGGCGCAACTGCTTCGCACCGCTCACCGTATCGATGTCGAACGCGGAGGCGCGGTCGTCGATATCTGAGCGGGGCGACCCGTCGGGTGCGGCGACAACGCTCCGCGCCCGAACTCACCACCCATCGCGAGGCTCAGCCCTCGCTTGTTTGAAAGGTCAATGACGACATGCCAGATGTCAATCTCGGGTACTACTTCCTCTCCGAGTTCGTCGGTACCGCTCTCCTCGTACTCCTGGGCTGCGGCGTCGTCGCCAACGTCGCCCTGGCGAAGACGAAGGGGAACGCCGGCGGGTTCCTGCTGGTCAACTGGGGCTGGGGCCTCGCCGTCTTCGTCGGCGTGCTCGGTTCCGCCTACTCCGGCGCCATCCTGAACCCCGCCGTCGGCATCGGGCTCGCGATCGCCGGCAAGATCAGCGTGGTGCAGTTCCTCGTCGCCGCAGCCGCCGAGCTCCTCGGAGCCATCGTCGGTGCCGTGCTCTGCTGGGTTGCGTACCGTTCGCACTTCGATGCAGAACCCGATCCCGCCGCGAAGCTCGGCGTCTTCTCGACCGGCCCGGCGATCCGAACCCCGTTCGGCAACTTCCTCACCGAGGTCATCGGCACCTTCGTACTCGTCTTCGCGGTGTTCGCCTTCGCGGATTACGGCGACATCCAGGTCGGCGTGCCCGGGGGCCTCGGGCCGCTGACCGCGCTTCCCGTCGCGCTCGTCGTCGTCGGCATCGGCGCCTCCCTCGGCGGACCGACCGGCTACGCGATCAACCCCGCCCGAGACCTGGGCCCGCGCATCGCTCATGCGATCCTGCCGATCAAGGGCAAGGGCGGCAGCGACTGGGGCTACGCCTGGGTGCCCGTCGCCGGACCGCTCGTCGGCGGAGCGATCGCCGCACTCGTCTCCCCGCTGGTCCTGGGCCTCGCCGCGGCCGCGGCCTGACCCGCGCACCCGCACGAGCAACGAAGCTGATACGAAAGGAACACCATGTCTGAATACATCATCGCGATCGACCAGGGAACCACCTCCAGTCGGGCGATCATCTTCGACAAGAGCGGCACCATCATCTCGGTCGGTCAGAAGGAGCATGAGCAGATCATGCCGCAGGCCGGCTGGGTCGAGCACGACGCGCTCGAGATCTGGCGCAACGTGCAGGAGGTCATCGGGATCGCACTGGGGCGAGCCGATCTCACTCGGCACGACATCTCGGCGATCGGCATCACCAATCAGCGCGAGACCGCGGTCGTCTGGAACCGGAAGACGGGCAAGCCCGTCTACAACGCGATCGTCTGGCAGGATACGCGGACGCAGGACATCGTCGACCGACTCGCGGCGGACGGCGGGATCGAACGTTTCAAGGACATCGTCGGCCTCCCCCTTGCGACCTACTTCTCCGGGACGAAGGTCGCCTGGATCCTCGAGAATGTCGAGGGGGCGCGCGAAGCCGCCGATGCGGGCGATCTGCTGTTCGGCACCACCGACAGCTGGGTGATCTGGAACCTCACCGGCGGCTCGGAGCACGGCGTGCACGTCACCGACGTGACCAACGCATCGCGCACGCTGTTCATGGATCTGAAGACTCTCGAATGGCGAGACGACATCCTCGAAGCGTTCGGCGTCCCCAGGTCGATGCTTCCCGAGATCAAGTCATCCTCCGAGGTGTACGGAACCGCCGAGGATTCCTCGTTGCTGCGCGAGACGCCGATCGCCGGCATCCTGGGCGACCAGCAGGCAGCTACCTTCGGCCAGGCGGCGTTCACCGCCGGTGAGTCGAAGAACACGTACGGAACGGGCTGCTTCCTGATCTTCAACACGGGCGAGGAGATCATCCACTCGAAGAACGGCCTCCTCACCACCGTCGGCTACAAGCTCGGCGACGGACCCACGCACTACGCGCTCGAAGGCTCCATCGCCGTCACCGGATCGCTCATCCAGTGGCTGCGGGACCAGCTCGGCATCATCTCGGACGCGCCGGAGGTCGAGCAGCTCGCTGACAGCGTGCCGGACAACGGCGGCGTGTACATCGTGCCCGCCTTCTCCGGCCTGTACGCGCCCTACTGGCGCCCCGATGCGCGCGGCGCCATCCTCGGACTCACGCGCTACGCCAACAAGGGACACCTGTCTCGGGCTGCGCTTGAGGCCGTCGCGTACCAGACGCGGGACGTGCTCGATGCGGTGAACGCAGATGCCGGCGTCGATCTCACCGAGCTGAAAGTCGATGGCGGCATGGTCGCCAACGACATGCTCATGCAGTTCCAGGCCGACATCCTCGGCGTACCGGTCGTGCGGCCCGTCGTCTCGGAGACGACCGCGCTCGGTGCGGCGTACGCGGCGGGGCTCGCGGTCGGTTTCTGGTCGGGGCTCGATGATCTGTCCGCCAACTGGCAGGAGGATCGCCGATGGGAGCCGGAGCTCGACTCCGCCGAGCAGGAGCGGCTGCTGCGTCAGTGGCGCAAGGCTGTGACGAAGTCCATGGACTGGGTCGACGAAGACGTGCGCTGACACAGCGCGCGTGCGTACAGAGGCCGGCAGCTCATCGAGCTGCCGGCCTCTGTACGTCTCCCCCGAAGCTATTCGGCGGCTGATGCCCGTTCGAGCACGAGTTCTCGCACGCGCGCCGCGTCGGCCGAGCCTCGCATCGCCTTCATGACCGCTCCGATGATCGCGCCGGCTGCCTGCACCTTTCCGTCGCGAATCTTCGCGAGGACGTCGGGCTGCTGGGCGAGCGCCGCATCCACGGCCTCGATGAGCGCGCCGTCGTCCGAGACGATCGCCAGACCTCTGGACTCGACGATCTCGGCGGCGGTCCCCTCGCCGTCGATGATTCCGGCGATCACCTGGCGCGCGAGCTTATCGTTGAGCGTTCCCGCATCGATGAGCTCGACGACCGAGGCGACCTGGGCGGGCGTGATGAGGTCCGCCGAGGGCGTCGACCGCTCATTCGCGATGCGCGCGATCTCACCGGTCCACCACTTGCGAGCCGTCTGCGGGGGCACCCCGATGGCGACCGTCTGCTCGATGGTGGTGAGCAGGCCTGCGTTGACGAGGTCCTGGAACTCGAGCGCCGAGAACTGCCATTCCCCGCGGAGGCGTCGACGACGCAACGTCGGATGCTCGGGGAGCTGCGCGCGCAGTTCCTCGATGAGTTCGCGCTCGGGAGTGAGCGGGGCGAGATCCGGTTCGGGGAAGTAACGGTAGTCATCTGCATCGCTCTTGGGGCGGCCGGGCGAGGTCTCCCCCGTATCCTCGTGCCAGTGCCGTGTCTCCTGCGTGATCGTCCCGCCGCCATCGAGAATCAGCGCCTGGCGCTGGATCTCGAACCGGACGGCGCGCTCGATGGAGCGCAGGGAGTTGACGTTCTTCGTCTCGGTCCGCGTGCCGAGCACCGACATTCCGGCGCCCTCATTGCCTCGCGGTCGCAGCGACACATTCGCGTCGCATCGGATGTTCCCGCGCTCCATGCGCGCGTCTGAGATGCCGAGCGACACGACCAGGTCCCGAATGGTCGAGACGTACGCCGCCGCGATCTCCGGGGTATCCGCCTCTCCGCCGAAGATCGGACGGGTGACGATCTCGACGAGCGGCACGCCCGCCCGGTTGTAGTCGACCAGGGAGTACTCGGCGCCCTGAATGCGGCCCGTCGATCCTCCGACGTGGTTCAGCTTGCCCGCGTCCTCTTCCATGTGAGCACGCTCGATCGGCACATGGATGATGCGACCTGACGCGAGTTCGATCTCGACCGACCCGTCGTGGGCGATCGGATCGTCGTACTGCGAGATCTGGTAGTTCTTGCCCATATCCGGGTAGAAGTAGTTCTTGCGCGCGAACCCGGAAACCTCGGCGATCTCGCATCCGAGCGCCAGACCCAGGCTGATGGAGTAGCGCACCGCCTCATGGTTGAGCACGGGGAGTGAGCCGGGCAACCCGAGGCACACCGGCGCGAGGTTCGTGTTCGGCTCCGAGCCGAAGATGTTCGGCGCGGTCGAGAACATCTTGGTCTTCGTGTTGAGCTCGACGTGCACCTCGAGGCCGATCACCGGTTCGAAGAGCTCGAGTGCGCGGTCGAAATCCATCAGCTTCGTCTTGGCCATCAGTTCGTCGCCTTTCCGGTCTGGGCCGTCGCAAGGAAGGCTGCATCGAGCTCCGGTGCCTGCGTCCAGAACGGCGCGTCGTCGCGATCGGCGATGAGCTGTTCGATGGCGCTTCCGGCGCGGTAGAGCCGCGCGTCTTCGAAGGCGGGGGCCATGAGCTGCAGACCGACCGGGAGGCCGTCTTCGCTCGCCGTGCCGATGGGCAGGCTGATGCCGGGGATTCCCGCGAGGTTCGCGGGAATCGTCGTCGCGTCATTGAGGTAATCGCGCATGGGGTCTCCGGAGTGAGCGCCGAGCGCCCAAGCGGTGGTGGGCGCGGTCGGCGAGGCGATCACGTCGACCTGGTCGAAAGCGGCGGCGAAATCACGCTGAATCAGCGTGCGCACCTGCTGGGCGCTGCCGTAGTAGGCGTCGTAGTAGCCCGCTGACAGCGCGTAGGTGCCGAGGATGATGCGTCGTTTCACCTCGGCACCGAACCCTGCCGCACGAGTCTCGCTCATCACGCCCTCCACGGTCGCCCCGCCCTGCGGCGTCACGCGGAGCCCGAATCGCACGGAGTCGTACTTCGCGAGATTGCTCGAGGCCTCTGCGGGAAGGATGAGGTAGTAGGCCGCCACCGCGTACTCGAAATGCGGCGCATCGATCTCGACGATCTCCGCACCCTGAGCGGTGAGCAGATCGAGCGCCTGCTCGAACCGCGCCTGCACCCCTGATTGCACGCCGTCGATCATCAGCTGCTTCACGACGCCGACGCGCAGGCCGGCGAGGGTGGCGGGGTCTGCACCGCTTCGCGCAGCTGCAGCCATCGACGGCCACGCGAAGTCGAGCGATGTCGAGTCGTGCCGATCGTGCCCGGAGATGGCGTCGTGCAGCAGCGCCGTGTCGAGCACCGTGCGGGCGCACGGCCCGATCTGATCGAGCGACGAGGCGAGCGCGATCGCGCCATATCGGCTCACGCCGCCGTAGGTCGGCTTCATGCCGACGGTGCCGGTCAGGGCGGCAGGCTGACGGATCGATCCGCCGGTATCAGAGCCGAGTGCGAGCGGGGCTTCGAAAGCGCTCACCGCCACGGCGGAGCCGCCTCCTGAACCACCGGGAACGCGGTCGAGCTTCCACGGATTCAGCGTGGGTCCGTAGGCCGAGTTCTCGGTCGAAGAACCCATCGCGAATTCATCCATGTTCGTCTTGCCGATGGGAATCAGACCGGCTGCACGCGCCCGCGCGACGGCCGTCGCGTCGAAGGGCGAACGGTATCCCTCGAGGATCTTCGATCCCGAGGTCGCCGGCATGTCAGTCGTGACGAGCACGTCCTTGATGGCGAGGGGCACTCCGGCGAGCTCTCCGAGCGACTCTCCGGATGCGCGGCGGGCGTCGATGTCGCGCGCCGCTGCGAGTGAGATCTCGGCGTCGGTCGCGAGAAACGCGTTGAGTGTTCCGTCGACGGCGGCGATGCGATCGAGATGAGCCTGCGTCGCTTCTGCGGAGGACACCTCACCCGCGGTGAGCCGAGCGGCGAGCTCGGCCGCAGTCAGCTGGATCACGTCGTTCATCGCGGCGCTCATTGCTCTTCACCGAGGATCGACGACACGCGGAACATGCCGTCGGTGGTCTCCGGTGCGTTCGCGAGCGCTTCCTCCTGCGTCAGCACGTCGGAGACGATGTCGGGCCGCGTGACGTTGCTCAGTGGAATGGGGTGACTGGTCGCGGGGACATCGGGGGTCGTCACCTCGCCGACCTTCGCGATGTGGGTCAGGATCGAGTCGAGGTCGCTGGTGAGCGCCCCGATCTCGTCGTTGGTGAGGGCGATTCGTGCGAGGCCCGCGAGATGTGCGACGGTGTCCGCCGTGATCTCGGTGCTCGCCGCGCTGGCTTCAGGCATGCTGCTCCATCGGGAGGGGTCATCTGGGAACGCCCACCATCCTATCGGCGGCTCGAGCGCGAGATCTCAGCGGCGCTCAGCCGGGGATTCGCGGGGCCGTCACCGGAGCCTGAAACGGCAGATCGGCTCCCGCCCAGGTCCCATCGGGCGACCAGAGCTCCGAGCATCCGCGTCGATGACTCGTCGCCACATGCGCGTCGACGATCCCGATCGCCGTCATCAGGGCGTAGACGGTCGTCGGACCGACGAACGCGAACCCTCGGCGTTTGAGCGCACGCGCCAACGCTGTGGATTCCGAGGAGAGCGTCGGTACGTCGACGTCGCGCGCGGGCACGGGCGATCGCTCCGGGCGGAACGACCAGACGAACTCTGCGAGGCCTATCCCATCCTCCTCGCGGAGCCGAAGGGCCGCCCGCGCGTTCGCGATCGTGGCGATGATCTTCCGCTCGTTGCGAATGATGCGCGCATCGGCGAGCAACCGCGTGACGTCGCCATCGCTGTAGCGCGACACCTGCTCGATCGAGAAACCGTCAAATGCCTCGCGGAATGCGACGCGCTTGCGCAGCACCGTCAGCCACGACAGTCCTGATTGGAACGCCTCGAGGGAGAGACGTTCGAAGACGCCGTCGTCGTCGAACACCGGCATCCCCCACTCCGCGTCGTAGTAGGCCGTCAGCAGCGGATCCTGCAGTGCCCATGCTGCGCGAACCGGTGTGTCAGTGTTCTCTGCCATCGGCGCTCCTTCACGAAGATCGGCGCGGCCTGCAGCCGCTATCGGTCATCTCACCGTATCTTCCGCGAGATGCGCAGACATGTTCGAGCGGACGGGTGTGCATAAGTCGACAAATTTCGTCTCACTCAGCGTCTGTGGGCGGAGAATCAGGCTGTCCGATCGCATCCGGCCCCTCCGTCACGAGCAGCGCGAACTGAGCTGCATCGAGCACCGGGATGCCCAGTTCTTCGGCTTTCGCGAGCTTCGAGCCCGCCCCTGGCCCGGCAGCGACGAAATCGGTCTTCTTCGAGACACTCGAAGCGGCCTTCCCGCCGGCGGCGATGATCGCTTCGGTCGCGCCCTCACGGGTGAATCCGTCGAGCGATCCCGTTGCCACGATCGTGAGTCCGGACAGCACCCCGTCCGCACCAGCGGCACCCGGCCCGGCATGCCCGGGAGTGGCCCATTGCACGCCGGCGGCGCTCCACCGATCCACGATCTCGCGGTGCCAATCGACGTCGAACCAGGCGATCAACGATTCCGCGATGATGCCGCCGACCCCGTCGACCTCGGCGAGCGCCTCCTGCGACGCGCTGCGGATGGCGTCGAGCGAACCGAACCAGTCGGCGAGCGCCCGAGCCGCTACGGGCCCGACGTGCCGGATATTGAGCGCGACCAGCAGACGCCAGAGCGGTTTGGTCTTTGCTCTCTCGAGCTCGGAGAGGAACGTCTCGGCGTCGCGAGAAGGCCGGACGACGCGATGGTCTTTGCGAAGCCCCGCTCGACGTCGCTCGGCTGCGCTCAGCCCATCGGCGGCAGGTGGGTATTCGTAAGTCACGCGCTGGAACGGCGCGCGCCGCACGAACTCACCCGTTGCCTCGTCGACGCGCTGCTCGCCCGTCTCGGCGTCCCGGACGATCACCTCGATCGGCACGATCTGCTCCAACGTCAGCTCGAAGAGCCCCGCCTCGGTTTCGAGGGGCGGCGCTGCAGGCACCTCGGGCTGCGTGAGTGCCGCCGCGGTGATCTCACCGAGTACCTCGATGTCGAGCGCTCCGCGCGAGCCGATGTGCTCCACTCGGCCGCGCACCTGCGCGGGGCATGCTCGGGCGTTCGGGCAGCGGAGGTCGATGTCGCCCTCCTTCATCGGCCGGAGCGGCGTACCGCACTCGGGGCAGACATCGGGCATCTGCCATTCTCGCTCCGTGCCATCCCGCAGCTCGAGCACGGCACCGAGCACCTCCGGGATCACGTCGCCCGCCTTGCGCAGCACGACGGTGTCGCCGATCCGCACGCCCTTGGCCTGGACGACCTGCTGATTGTGCAGCGTCGCCTGGCGCACCGTCGAACCGGCGACCTTCACCGGCTCCATGACGGCGTACGGTGTCGCGCGCCCAGTGCGTCCGACGCCGACGCGGATGTCGATGAGGCGCGTGTGCACCTCCTCGGGCGGGTACTTGTACGCGATCGCCCACCGCGGGGCCCGGCTCGTCTCTCCGAGTTCTCCGTGCAGCGAGAGCTCGTCGACCTTCACAACGATGCCGTCGATGTCGTGCTCGACATCATGGCGGTGCTCCCCCCGATCCTCGATGAACGCGGCGACCTCGTCGACCGAGTCGAACACTCGCGAGTGCGGCGAAACGGGCAGACCCCACTCCGCCAGAAGCTCGTACACGTCCGACTGATTCTCAATGGCCGGATCCGGCCATGCACCGATGCCGTGCACGTACAGCGACAGCCTCGCGAGGCGCTCCCGCATGAGGGTGAGCTCGGTCTCGGACTTCTTCTCCGCTCGCTGGCGCAGGCTCCCGGCCGCGGTGTTACGGGCGTTCGCGAATTCGGCGTACCGCACGGGAATCTGCTCGATGTCGCGCCCCTTGGCCGACTGCTCGTCGATGTAGGCCTGCTGCAGTTCGTGCTGGCGCTCATTCAGTGCGGCGAAGTCCTCGGAGGTCAAGAACACCTCGCCGCGAGCTTCGAAGAACGATGGGAACCCGCTTCCGTGCAATCTGCGCGGAATCACCGGGATGAGAGCCACATTCTCGGTGATGTCTTCTCCGACGCGCCCATCGCCGCGAGTGGTCGCCGTCTCCAGTACGCCGTCTCGGTACGCGAGGCTGATCGCCAATCCGTCGATCTTGAGCTCGGAGAGCCAGCGCACGGGGCGACCGGCTGCGGTGCGGACCTTCGCCGCCCACTCGCGGAACTCCTCGATGGAGAAGACGTTGTCCAGACTGAGCATGCGCTCAGCGTGCTGGTGCTCGGGAAACCCTGCCGACACCACAGCAGCCCCGACTTCGCGAGTCGGGCTGTCCTGGCTCGCCAACTCGGGGAATGCCCGCTCGATCGCTTCGAGCCGACGGAACATCTCGTCGTACTCCGCGTCCGATACGAGGCTCGATGCTTCGGAGTAGTAGGCGACGCGCAGTCGCTCGACCTCGTCGGAGAGACGCTTCGCCTCCTCGCGGGCTGCGTCGAAGTCTTCGGGGATCTGCTGCGCGTTCGTGCTCACGCCTCCAGTGTAGAAGCGAGGTCCGACATTCAGGAGCGGGTTGCGGCCGTCTCCAGCGGCACCGCACGATCGATCGTGAACTGCCCGAGTACACGCGTTCCCACGTAGAGCACGGCTGTCTGCCCCGGCGCCACGCCGACGAGCGGCTCCGCGTGCTCGAGGTCGATATCGACGACGACCTCGTGGGTCGCGTCCGCGCGATGCAGCTCCGTTCGCTCCTCCGGCAGGATCGGCTCGAGCCTGGCGAAGGCGGGCACGGGATCGGCGTGCGCCCGGATCTGCACATCGCATCCGAAGCGCTCCGAGAGCTCGAACCCGGGCTCCCCGGCCCAGCTGAAACGTCCCCCAGCGATCCTGGAGATCTCGAGCTGCTCTTTCGGGCCGACGACGACCTGATTCGAAACGGGGCGGATGGAGAGCACGTATCTCGGCTTCCCGTCCGGAGCCGGGCGCCCGAGCTGCAGCCCGCGGCGCTGGCCCACCGTGTATCCGTGCGCTCCGTCGTGACTGCCGACGACGTCGCCCGACTCATCGAGAATGTCTCCGGGCGTGCGGTCGACGTGATCCGAGAGCCATCCTCGCGTGTCTCCGTCGGGGATGAAGCAGATGTCGTGGCTGTCCGGCTTCTGAGCGACCTGCAATCCGCGCTCCGCGGCCTCGGCCCGGATGAGCTGCTTCGACGGGGTATCGCCGAGCGGGAAATAGCAATGAGCGAGCTGGCGCTCCGTCAGCACGCCGAGCACGTACGACTGATCCTTCGCCCAAGCGCTCGCACGATGCAGCTCCGGGCCGTGAGCACCCTCCGCGAGTGTCGCGTAGTGTCCCGTCGCGACCGCGTCGAAACCGAGGGCCATCGCCTTGTCGAGCAGGGCGGCGAACTTGATCTTCTCATTGCAGCGCATGCACGGGTTCGGTGTGCGGCCCGCAGCGTACTCAGCGATGAAGTCGTCGACCACGTCTTCTTTGAACCGCTCGCTCAGGTCCCAGACGTAGAACGGGATGCCGAGCAGATTCGCGGCGCGGCGCGCGTCCATCGCATCCTCGATGGTGCAGCACCCCCGCGAGCCGGTGCGGATGGTGCCGGGCATCCGACTGAGCGCCAGATGCACGCCGACCACTTCGTGGCCGGCCTCTACAGCGCGGGCGGCGGCCACGGCAGAGTCCACGCCCCCGCTCATCGCTGCCAAAATCTTCACCAGAGCATTCTAGTCGTCCGAAACCCGGGAGTCGACTCCGCGAAATCGTCGGCTGCCCGTCGCGGATCGGACCGCGAGGCTCGAGTCAGCTGAGCCCTGCCGCACGGGCCGAACGCAGCGCCGCAGGGAGCGCCGCGAGGAGCGCATCCACCTCCGACTCCGTGCTCTCCTGGCCCAGCGTGAAACGCAGCGCCCCTGCCGCGTCTTCGGGCGCGACCCCCATGGCGAGCAGCACATGCGAGAGCTCGGCCACCCCGGCCTGGCACGCGGAGCCGACGGAGACCGAGACGCCGGCACCGTCGAGGAGGAAGACGAGCGAATCCCCTTGACAGCCAGGGAAGGTGAAGTGGGCATTGCCCGGTAGTCGGCCCGCACCGGCTGGGGCTCCGCGGAGCACCGCGGTCGGATCCGCCTCGCGCACGCCGGAGATGAGTCGGTCGCGCAGGCGCTCCAGGTGGGCGAGGCCATTGCGTCGGGGACGCCCCTCCTCGTCGAGGAGCATCTCGAGCGCCGCAGCGAAGGCTACGGCACCGGCGACGTCCTGCGTACCGGAACGGGATCGCTGCTGGCTCCCGCCGTGCAGCAGCGGCTCGACGGTGACCCGGCGGCCGAGGATCACGGCGCCGACGCCGACCGGTCCACCCACCTTATGCGCCGAAAGGCTGAGCGCCGAGGCTCCCGATGCTGCGAAATCGATCGGAACCTGCCCGAGCGCCGAGACGGCGTCGACGTGGGCCGGCACGCCGTGGGCCGCGGCTATCGCGCACAGTTCCCGCACGGGTTGCAGCGTGCCGACCTCGTTGTTCGCCCAGAGAAACGAGATGACCGCGACTCGATCGGCGCCCGCTGCGGCGATCGCGGCTTCGAGCGCCCCCGGCGTCAGCAGGCCGTTCTCATCGATCGGCACGCCGACCAGCTCCGCGCCCTGAACATCACGCAGCCACTCCGCGGTCTCCATGGTCGCGTGATGCTCGCCCTCGGCGATCAGCACGACCGGCCCTGAACCGGAGCGACGACGCGACCAGTAGAGTCCCTTGAGCGCGAGATTGATCGACTCTGTCCCGCCCGCCGTGAGGATGAGCTCGGCGTGGTCGCAGCCGACCATCCGGGCGATGCTGTCGCGGGCAGCCTCCAGCAGCTGACTCGCCCGCTGGCCGTGTCCGTGCGTCGACGCCGGGTTCCCCACCGTGCGGAGTGCATCGGTGTAGACCTCCAGCACCGCTTCGGGCATCGGCGATGTCGCAGCATGGTCGAGATACGCGCGCCCGCCCACCATCATGGCGTCGCGCTCAGTAGAGGAGGTTGGCGAGACGGCTGCGGGCCGCTGCGACTCGCGGATCGGCGACGCCCACGACCTCGAACAGTTCGAGCAGCCGTTCACGGATCGTTGCTCGCCCCTCGGCATCCTGCTCGACGAACAGGTCGAGCAGCCGCAGGAAGGCGTCTTCCACATGGCCCCCGGAGACGTCCAGATCTGCGACGCGGAGTTGCGCCTCGACGTCGCCGGGCGCGGCTGCCGCACCGCTGCGAATCTCGTCGGCGCTGAGCCCCTGCAGGCGATGCAGCAGTTTCACCTGCACGAGCGCAGCTCGCGCTTCGGCGTCCGCCGGGGAGCGCGTGAGCACGGCCTCCCACTCGGTGATGGCCTGCTCGTAGTCACCGCGCTCGGCGGCTTCGATGGCCGCGAGGTGCGCCGCTGGAATCTCCGGTTCTGCCGGAGCGGCCTGCTCGTCAGCGTCCTCGATATCGGGAGCGTTCACGCGGCCGGTGACGCCGTGCTGCTCCGCGAGCTGCAGGAGCTGCCCGAAGTACTCGCGAACCTGCTCCTCGGGAACCGGGCCTTGGAAGAGGGGAACCGGCCGCCCCGCGACCAGTGCGATGACCGTTGGAACCGCCTGCGCCTGGAACGCCTGCGCGAGACCGGGGCTGGCATCGACGTCGATCCTGGCCAGGAGCAGTCGTCCGCCGAGTTCGCGAGTGACCTGCTCGAGCACCGATCCGAGCGACACGGAGGGCTCGCTCCGAGCAGACCACAGCAGTGCCACGACGGGGACGACGCTGGAAAGCTGAGCGGCCTGCTCGAATGTGGCATCGGTGACGTCGATGACGAGCGACGGGACATCGACGACGGAGCCGCCAGCAGCGCTCCCGGGCGCCGCAGATGGGGCACCCCCCTGGGGAGCAGCCGCGCGCGCTGCGAGGTGGCTGAGATCCACCCCTCCACCTGGCAGTCGCTCTGGAATCTGCTGTGTCATCGTGATCGATCCTTCCTCATGTTCGGTCCTCATCGACGGGGCGGCATGAGCCGTCTGGCCGCGGCGCCCCGTCGACGCTAGTTCGTGACGCCGACGAGCTCGCTCGTGACGCCGAGCAGCTCGATCTTCGCATCCTCCGACTTGCTGGGCACGAAGAACAGCATCTGGTGCGCGACTTGCTGTACGAGACGCTCCTGCTCGCCCTCCAGGCCGGAGAGCGCTGTGATCGCACCCTGCGCCTGCGGTTTGAATCGGCCGCCGGCAGCGTCGACGATCTGCTCATCGATGACGGTCGTGGCGACCAGCGCGCCGCCGGCACCCGTCGAGAGCGCGACGACCGGCGCGTCGCCCTGTCGGGCAGTCGCGCTGTACTTCATCGTCTGCCCCTTCTCGTCGGATTGCTGCTGCGCCGCAGCGGCACGAGCCTTGCCGTAGTTCTCGAGGAGCGTGTCGCTCTCGAGGTCGAAGAGCTCGGCCTCCGGAGCTTCAGTGCCGTTCTCGAGCAGCGAAGCGTAGGCTGCCCCGACCTCGCCGGGCGGCAGCATCAGCGTCTCGATGTCGTTGGAAAGCAGTGCCGTGCCGTCCTCGGCCGGAGCCGCCTGAGGCATTGAGATGCCTCCGCGCAGCGCGATCACGCGCGACACCTCGAAGTTCTCCTGCGGCGACTGCTGCGTCATGATCAGGGCGAGAGACGGAGAGGTCTGCTCATCGGTCGCGCCGTCGCCCGCTTCCGCATCGGCGTCAGCCGCTTCGGAAGCGGCATCCGCCGAACCGTCGGCGGTCCCGTCGGCCGCAGCATCGGCATCGGTCTTGCCGGACGACGACGCCACGGTGACGAACGCGGTTCTCGGCCAGGACTCCGTGCTCTGCACCAGCGCGTAGTCGAGTTCTTCATCGGTGATCCTGGGCGGAACCACCGCATAATCGGGCACCGACGCGCGAATCGTGTAGTTCGCCGTGCGCTGTGCGAGGGCGTCGTCGACGAACCGCTCGTCGAGCGCGGCCGCGTCGAGGTCGTCGTCGCCCTCGTTCGCCGCCGCGGAGACCTGCTCGACGATGCGATGCAGTTGCGCTTCCGTGACGGGCACCGGCGCGATGGACGACGGCTGCGCCGTCGGAGTTTCTTCCACCGGCTTCGGGCCCATCTGCGGCCAGTACTCGGCGGAGCAACCCGACAGCCCGAGCACCGCGGCGATTCCCAGCACGGGGAGCAGGCGGCGCCCGTATCGTCGGTTCTGCCTCGTTCGGGCGATCATGCCGTCCCGACCCGCTCGGTTCCGAATGTTCAGCGTCATGCGCTCTCCTCTCGGCGGAGCGTCTGCACGGGCATCGGCTCGCGGCGCAGCACTCCGACCGCGGCGCTCCGGTCGTGCGAACGCATTCCTCAACCCTTGCAGCGGTCCTCGGCGTCCACGGCGAGGACCGAGGCCCCGACGATCATGGTCGACGGCGAGCAGGTACAGCACCGCGCCGACGATCGCGAGCACGCCTCCCGCTGCCAGCAACGGCCCGGCCCACGGCGTGCTGCGATCCTGCGCCCACACGAGGGACACCTCGCTCGGGATCGGGTCCGTCCCGTTGGTCGCGATCAGCACCGACTGGTCGACGGCGATGGACACCGGAACGCGGAGCGTCTCGGTCTCGGTCTCGGTCGATCCTCCGTTGCCGTCGATGAATCGGGAGTCGAGCCACAGGTCGCTCCCCCGAGGGTCGAGCCCGTCGCCCGCTTCGTCGGCCTCCGTCGTCGCGGCTCCGGAACCGGTCTCCGGCGCTTCCGCAGGGGCCCCGGGGATCAACGCCGTGAGGAGTCGCTGCTTCCGCTGGTCCACGGTGAGTTCGGCGTGCGGGAACGGGGCCAGCCAGGCATCGACGTCGCGTGTCATCGCGGTGGCGACGAACGCGTCGGCGCCCTGCACCACGACGTTCGCCTGGCCGGGGAGCTTCGAGAACTCGGTGCCGTCGACCACGGCGAAGGCCGCTTCCGACTGGGTGTCGACGGGCAAACTGATCTCTGCCGGACCGGCGAGGAATGTGCGCTGCCCGAGCCCGAGCAGCAGAAGCACTCCAGACAGCACGAGCACTGCGATCGCAAGCGCATGTCGCACGGGATCTCCTCTACTTTCGCGTCGGTCCGGGAGCGAGCGATGGAAGCCGCGGGGCCCGAACACGGATCTTCAGCCTCCAACGCTACCGGAGCTTCCCGGGTGTGACATGAGGACTTCGTTTCTGAGGCCTTCGCCACGACCGCCCGGAGGGGCTCTGCTCCCCTGCCGTCCGCCGTCGGTTACGCTATCGTTGGGGGGCAATTGTGTTCTCGTCGCGACCCGGTCGGGCACGCGACGACATTCAGATTCCGGAGGGCCCGTGTCCGAACCAGCCCAGCAGTTCTCCCCCGCGTTCCGCGGTTACAACCGTGATGAGGTCGACGAACGCGTCGGCGCGCTGACCGGTCACATCGCGACCCTGCAATCGCACCTCGAATCCCTGCAGCAGGCGCACCGGCAGGCATCGCAGGCCGGGGACGAGCAGCGGCAGCTGATCGCCGATCTGCAGGAGCAGGTAGCCGAACTCGGCGCCTCCGGGTACTCCGGGCTCGGGCTTCGAGTGGAGAAGAGCCTGCAGGTTGCCGAGGATCACGCCCAGCGACTGATGGCGCAGGCGGACCTCGACGCTGAGAAGCTGCGTCGCTCCTCCGAGGAGGAGAGCCGCCGGGTGCTCACCCAGGCGCAGCGACGCGCCGACGAACTGCTGACGTCGGCTTCGGAGCAGGCGGAGATCATTCTGACGGGTGCGCGCAACGACGTTGCGACGCAGAGCGCCGCTGCGAATTCCGAGCGCGAGCGGCTCCTCGATGAAGCGCGCAGGGAAGCCGAGCTGACCCGGAGCAGCGCCGAGCGAGAGGCGCTCTCGGAGCGCGAGACCGCGCATCGAGAGGCCCAAGCCGCGATCGCCGCGGCCGAAGCGCAGGCCGAGCGGATCACGACGGAATCCCGTGCCGCGGCCAATGAGCTCCGCGCCCAGACCGAGATCCAGGCCGAGGCGTTCGAGCGCCAGAAGGCGGAGAACGAGCGCGAGGCGGAACTCGAGCGTGCGCGCCTCGTGCAGGAGGGCGAGCGGGCCCGCGCGGAGTTCGAAGCGAGACGACAGCGCGAAGAAGCTGAGCTGGAGGAGCGCTACACCGAGCAGCAGCGCACCCTCGAGGCGGACATCGAAGCTCAGCGACGCGCGCTCACCACCGAGGTCGAAACGCTCCGCGGACGCATCGCGCAAGAGCGGGCCGAGCACGATGCAGCACTCAGCCAGGAGCGGGAGGTGCACGACCGTCGCCTGCGCGCCGAGGCTCAGACGCACGTCGACCGCATCGCTCAGGAGCGAGCGGAGCACGAGGCCGGCATCGTCCGAGAGCGCGAAGCGCTCGAGCAGGAGTTGACGAGCCGGGCCGCGCAGTCAGAACGAGAACGAGAGCGAGCCGACGCCTCGGCGGCCGAGGATCGCGCCGCGGCCGCTGCGAGCCTGGAGACGCGACTCGCAGCGCAGCGCGAGGATCACGACCGGCTCCTCAAGCGTGAAGCTGCAGCGCACCGAGCGGAGCTGTCGAACGAGCGCGATGCTCACGACGCAGCACTGGCGGCCGAAATCGCCGAGCATCGCGAACTGATCTCGCGCGAGCGAAACGAGCACGAGACCAGCATCAGCGCCGAGCGCTCGGAGCACGAGGCCGCCATTCGCGAGGAGCGCGCCGCGCACGATGCCGCCCTCAGCGACGAGCGAGCGGCGCACGATGCCGCCCTCAGCGACGAGCGAGCGGCGCACGAGGCCCGCATCGCCGACGAGCAGCAGCGGCAGGAAGTGCGACTCTCGGATGAACTCGCCGCTCACGTATCGCGGCTCGCGCAGGAGCGGGACGCCCACGAGGCCGCCATCGCCGAGGAGCGGACCGCTCACGACCGTGCCATCACGGAGGAGCGCTCCCAGCACGACGCGGATCTTCGATCCGAACGGGAGTCGCACGATACGGCGATCGCTTCGGAGCGAGCTGCCCACGAGCGGCGCATCGCTGAGGAATGGGATGCGCATCGCGCGACGATCGCGCATGAGCGCGAGGACCACGACGCATCTCTCGCGGCAGAACTGAGTGAGCACGAGACGCGGATCCAGGCGGAGCGCGCAGAGCACGAGGCTGCGCTGGCTGCCGGTCGTGCCGAGCTCGCGAGCGAGCAGGAGGCTGCGCGGACAGCGCTCGAACGGGAACTCACCGCGAAGCAGGAAGAACACGATGCCCGCCTGACAGCCGAGGTCGCGGCGCACGAAGACCGACTCGGCGCCGAGCTGGCAGCCCATCAGGATCGCGTGATCTCCGAATGGGACGAGCATCGCCAGCGCATTGCCGCGGAGCTCACCGCTCACGAGCGCGAAATGCTGGAGACGCGAGAAACCATCGCACGTCAGCAGGAGCGGGATCAGCAGGAGCACGCAGCGAGGATCGCCGACGAGACGACCATTCACGAAGAGCGCCTGGCATCGCAGTCCCGAGAGCACGAGCAGCGACTGGCCGATGAGCGCGCCGCCGAGGCGGAGCGGCTCCGGATCCAGCGTGACGAGGCGGCCGAGGCGCTCGGCCTCGAGCGGGAGAGCCTCGAACTCCAGATCGAGCGCGAGCGAGCACGCCTCGCCGATGATGTGTCGCGGGAGCGCGAGGAGCACGAGCGCACGATCGCGGCGGCGGTCGCGCAGCACGAGGCGGACCTCGCGCGCGAGCGCGAGGAGCAGGCAGCCGCTATCGAACGCGAGGTCGCCGCGAAACGCGCAGCGGTCATCGAAGAGACCGATCTGTTGCGCGCAGACACTGTGGCAGAACTGGCCGAGCATCGCGCCGAAGAAGAAGCGCGCCTGGCGCGTGCGCGCGAAGAGACCGAGGACGCGGTGCGCCAGATGACGGAACGCATCGAGCGGGAGAGCGCGACCTTCAGCACCGGCATCGCGCAGCAGCGAGAGGACTTCGAGCGCGATCTCGCGGAGCGTCAGCGTCTCGCATCTGAGACGTCGCAACGGGAACTCGAAGCCACGCGATCCGAACTCTCCGAGCTCAAGTCCCAGTTGGAAGCCGCGCGCGAGGAATACGAGCGCCTGAGCACGGAAGCGACTCAGGATGCACGAAACGTGCGTGCAGCAGCGGAGCGCCATGCCGCCGAGATCGTCATGGAGGCGGAGCAGCGCGCCCAGACGACGTTCGCCGCTGCTGAAGAGCGCGCGACCAAGGTGCTCGCGGCCGCTGAGGATCGGATGACGCAGTTGAAGGTCGAACGCGGTGCCGTAGCGCGCTACTTCGAGAGTCTCGGCGAGGTCATCACCAATGCGCAGAAGATGAGCACGGTCGCGGGCCGACTTGTGGCGCAGCCCATCGCTGAGGCGCTGCCAGCCGACGAGGCCGAGTCGACCGCAGCGGCTCGCTCCACCCCGGAAGACGCCCGTGCCGCCTCGGCAGACTCGTCGGAGCCGGGCGCCTCTGAAGCGCCAGGGACCGACACGTCTTCGACGACGCAGTGACGCGTTAGCGCTGCAGCCGATCCTCTTCGACGACGGTCGGAAGCGGAGCGGCTGCAGTGCCGACTGCTGAGACCACCTCGTCGAGCACCCGGCGCGTCTGCTTCTCCCCCACCCACAGGTGCCGACCGCCCTCGACCGGTATGAGCGTCATCCGCGGCACGCTCGCGAAGCGCTGCTCGGCCTCCGCCGGGCGCAGGTAGTCGTCGAACTCCGGGATCAGCGCGACGAGTTCTGGTGCGGCCTGCTGCCATGACGCGACGTCATCCGCTGTCGCACGGTGGAGCGGCGGAGACAGGAGGATCGCCCCCGCTATCGGATGCGCAAGGCCGTACTTCAAGGCGAGCTCCGTTCCGAACGACCACCCGAGCAGCCAGGGATTCGGCAGCCCTCGTTCCGCGACGAAGGCCATCGCCGCCGCTACGTCGTGCTCCTCGGACACCCCGTCGCCGAATTCTCCCTCGCTGGTGCCGCGGGGAGATGAGGTGCCGCGCGTATTGAATCGCAGCACCGCGAGGTCGGCCAGCTCGGGAAGCCGATTCGCGGCCTTCCGAATGATGTGGGATTCCATGAACCCGCCGGCCGTCGGGAGCGGGTGCAGGGTGACGAGCGTGGCTCGAGGCTCGCGGTCCGCAGGAAGCGCGAGCTCTCCGTAGAGTGTGAGCCCGTCGGCAGTATGCAGCTCCACATCCTCGCGACGCGCTCGCAAGACGGTATTGCTCGTAATCTCCACCATGCCGTTCACCCTTCACTCCAAGCTGATGCCACCAGCCTATCCAGGTCGGCGCCTACGCTCTGGCAGGATAGAAGCCATGGCACTTACGGCAGCGGCAGACGGCTCGGCACTCGGAAACCCAGGCCCCGCCGGTTGGGCCTGGTACGTCGATGACGAGCAGTGGCGGGCAGGCGGCTGGCCGCGCGCCACGAACAACCAGGGCGAACTGATGGCGGTGCTCGACCTCCTCACTGCGACATCGGACCGCGCAGAAGAGCCCCTGCGCATCCTGTGCGACAGCCAGTACGTGATCAATTCCGTGACGCAGTGGATGGCCGGATGGAAGCGACGGGGCTGGCGGAAGGCAGACGGAAAACCCGTTCTCAATCGCGAGTTGCTGGAACGCCTCGACGCTGCGATGTCAGGACGTGACGTTTCGTTCGAGTGGGTCAAGGGTCATGCCGGGCACCCGCTCAACGAGGCCGCGGATCTCCGCGCCCGTGCCGCCGCGACGGCGTTCCAGGCGGGCCGCCAGCCGGATCATGGCCCGGGCCTTGCCTCACGGACTCCCGCGTCGCCCGTGGTCGATGCGCCGCAGACCGTCGCACCCCCGACCTTGTTCTAGTTCACTGAGATCGGCGAGGGCCGATGCTCGGTGTGCTCGGTCTCAAGTCAGTCGCCAGCAGTGCGCGTGATAATGGCGGCGATCCCGGACCGCGGCCTCGTCGCCGAAGAAATCGTCGGCCCGCCAGGCTACGACGTGGGATTGCCCCGGAGGGATCTCGATGCGGCATGACGGGCATACGTAAGCCTTCTCAGCGCGCTGGGACGGGATGTCGCGAACGAACCACTCGGTTCCGGCTCGGGATTCGGTCCTGGCACCTCCGTGAGCGAGACGCGTCACGTCAACCTGCGGGGCGAGCGCCGCGCGCTGGTACTTGTTCGGGCCCCGGCGCTTCGCCATGACGCCCGGTCACCACCAGTGGTTGGCGGTCCAGAACGCGTACGCCTGAGCCCATCCCCCGTAGCGATCAGCAGCGTAGCCCGAAGCCCACCGGAGATTGTCGACTGGATCGTATCCGTTGCCGGGAACCTTGCTGCACGGAAGGGCCTGAATCAGCCCGCATGCTCCGGAGCTCGCGTTCGTGGCATTCGGATTCCACGTGCTCTCACGTGAGGCGATGTAATCGACGTAGCCCCAGTCCGACTCCGGAATTCCCGCAGCCGCCATCCACTCCGCCGGTGAGCCGCCGCCCGTGTACTTCGGCGGAGCTCCGGGGGCATCCGAAGCTGGGGCGCCCCCTGCCTCAGCTTCGTCTTTCGCGGCTTCCTCCGCTTCCTTCGCGGCCTTCGCCGCGTCGGCAGCCCGCTTCGCCTCTTGCTTCTTCCGAACCTCCTCGGGATCCGGCAGCTCTACGACGCCGACCTCGGTGTAGACGAGATCCGCTTCAGCCGTGGTCGCCGGGATGAACTCCTGATGGATGCGCTCCTGGAACGCCAGCGTCTCCGCGTCAGCCGGCTCGCTCGGCATCGCGAACGGAGCGACGATCGCTGCACCCAAGAACCCGGATACCGCGAGCACCGCGACCGGAGCTCGAAGCTTCGACCAACGGGAGACGGGAGCAAACTTCACGATAGCCACAATGTAACGATTCTATCTCGGCAGCCTCGAATCGACAACCGGGAGGAGCGGATCGTCCCGAAACCTGTTGCCCGAGCGCTAGCGGGTGGCAAGGATCAACTCGACGACGGCGTCGAGCAGCGCGTCCACCTGTTCTTCGTCGTACCCGCGCCACTGCGAATGGAATACGACGTCGCGCACCTCTGCGGGCTGCAGGGCGAGCTCACGGCGCTCGAACATCTCCGACACGCGATCGAGGAACGCATCGACCTGAGACCGGCGGTACCCCGTCGCGAACATCCCACGACGCCGAAACCGCTTGCCTCGCGGACGATTGATGCGTCCGCGCACTTCCGAGAGCAGTTGGCGGGTCTCATCCCACCAGGCGTCCTCGCCCGCCGCGCGTACCCGCGCACGCCGCTCCCGCTCGTAGAACACCTCTTCCAGGCGATCCATCGCCGCATCAACGTATCGCGCCGAATACCCGCCGCGCTTCACCGCGAACGCGCGGCTCCGCACCGCGGCGGAGGTCATCGCCTCGCCTTCCGTCGCACCTTCGTACGCGGAGCGGGCATCGTTCAGGAAGCGGTCGACCTGCTCCGGCTGATAGCCGAGCTGCGAGCCCGTCGCGAGCGGGAATGAGGTGTGCACCCGACCATTCTGCACGGAAGCCGTGTCCGCCGGCTGAGAGCGCCGCGCCATCACACGACACCCAGCGCGAGCGCGACGCCGTAGACGCCCACCGCGGACGGCAGCAGAGAATCGAGGCGATCGAGAAAACCGCCGTGACCAGGAATCCAGGAACTCATGTCTTTCACACCCAAATTGCGTTTGATGAGGGACTCGGTGAGGTCGCCGCCCGTCGCGGTGAAGAGCACCACGACGCCGATGATGATGCCGACCCACCAGGGCTGTCCGAGGGCGAGCACCGATACCAGGACGCCCGCTCCTGCCGCAACGATCGCAGCCCCTGCGAAGCCCTCCCAGGTCTTGTTCGGACTGATCCGGGGGGTCATCTTGCGCCTGCCGAACGTCACGCCCGCTGCATAAGCGCCCACGTCGACCGAGACGACGACCAGAACGAGCGCGAACACCCACCACTCGCCGTGCTCCGCGAGCACCAGCAGCACGGTGAACGATGCCAGGAATGCGACGTACACGAGCGTGAACCAGCCGGAGAAGACGTCACGCACGAGTGTCCGCGCCGGCGCCTCCCAACGCGGCACGAGGCCTTCGACCAGCCTCCAGAGAATGAGCAGCAGCGATCCGGCGAAGAGGCCCATGAGCATGCCCTCGGCGCCCCAGAACGCCGCACCGGCGACCACGACGAGGCCTGCGAGAACGACGCCCACCCGGGGCACGCGCCGGCCGGCCACCCGGAAAGCCGAAGCGAGTTCCACGAGCGCGATCCCGACCAGGATCGCCACGAGCACGATGAAGATCTGCTTCACCAGCAGCAGACTCGCGAGGAACACACCGCCGAGAATGACTCCCGAGGCGATGGCGAATGCGAGATTGCGGCCGGCTCGAGCCTCGATGCGAGCATTCGTCGCTTCGAGCTGCGCGCGAGTCGATTCGAGCGCGCTTCGAATCTCGTCGCGTTTCTCCGAGCCGGCCATCCGGATCAGACCTCCAGCAGCTCGGCTTCTTTGCGCTTGGACGCCTCGTCGATCTGCTCGATGAACTGCTTGGTGACCGCCTCGAGCTCCTTCTCAGCGCGAGCGATCTCGTCCTCGCCGACCTCGCCCTTGAGGGCGTCCAGGTCGTCCTTGCCGGAGCGACGCACGTTGCGCACCGCCACGCGAGCATCCTCGGCCTTGCCCTTGACGATCTTGACGAACTCCTTGCGGCGCTCAGTCGTCAGCTCGGGAAGCGACAAGCGGATGACCGTGCCGTCGTTGGACGGGTTCGCACCGAGGTTCGGCATATCGCGAATCGCCTGCTCGATGCCCTTCATCGCGCCCTTGTCGTAGGGGGTCACGAGCAGACTCCGAGCATCCTGGTTCTGCACCGAAGCGAGCTGCGACAGGGGCGTGGGGGTTCCGTAATAGTCGACCTGCACGTTCTGCAGCAGCGACGGGTTCGCACGCCCCGTGCGAACCGTGGCGAAGCTCTCCTTCGCGGATTCGACCACACGGCTCATGCGGTCCTTGACGTCGGCGAAGACTTCTTCGATCACGGTGTACTCCTTAGTGAAAACGCTCGGATTTCCAGCTTAGCGGGCACCGCCCGCAAGGCGGTGTCAGGCGTGGACGAGTGTGCCGAGTTCTGCGCCTCGCAGCGCAGCTGTCACGTTTCCGGCCGGCTCCATGCCGAAGACGCGCATCGGCATGCCGTTGTCCATGCAGAGGCTGAAGGATGTGGAGTCAACGACCTTGAGGCCGCGCACGAGAGCGTCGTTGTAGGTGATCTTCTCGATGAGGGTCGCATTCGGCTCCTGCCGCGGGTCGGCCGTGTAGACGCCGTCGACGCCGTTCTTCGCGACCAGCACCTCATCGGCCTGGATCTCGAGCGCGCGCTGCGCGGCAACGGTGTCGGTCGAGAAGTACGGAAGGCCGGCTCCCGCCCCGAAGATCACCACGCGCCCCTTCTCGAGATGTCGGATTGCGCGCAGCGGGATGTACGTCTCAGCGACCTGCGTCATCGTGATCGCCGACTGCACGCGCGTCTCGATCCCTGCTTGTTCGAGGAAGTCCTGCAGGGCGAGCGCGTTCATGACGGTTCCCAGCATGCCCATGTAATCGGCGCGCGCGCGATCCATGCCGCGCTGCGAGAGCTCAGCGCCGCGGAAGAAGTTCCCTCCCCCGACGACGACGGCGACCTCGGCCTCTTCCATCGCCGCGGCGATCTCGCGCGCGATCTGGCTCACCACGTCTGGGTTCACTCCCAGCGTTCCCCCTCCGAAGGCCTCCCCCGAGAGCTTCAGCAGTACGCGACGCTTACGATCGGCGGTCTTCGTCATGTGGGGTGTCTCCTTGTTTCGAACGTGGACGCTGGAAGCGTCGTCGGGCCCGGATCGCATCCGGAGCCCATATTAGTGCGGACACAGCACGGGACCCGAGCCGTCTGGCCCGGGTCCCGGTGTGTGTGGTTAGGCGCCGACCTTGCAGCGCGCGAAGCCGGTGACGGTGATGCCTGCGGCTTCAGCGACCTTCTTCACCTCGCGCTTGTCTGCGTCGAGCGCGTGAACCTGCTCGTTGAGTGCGACCTGCTTGAAGAACGCGGTCAGACGACCTTCCACGATCTTCGGCAGTGCGGCCTCGGGCTTGCCCTCGTTCTTGGAGATCTCCGTGACGAGTGCGCGCTCCTTCTCCACATCGGCCTCGGGCACATCCTCGCGGCTCAGGTAGAGCGGATCCGCGAATGAGATGTGACGCGCGATGCTGAGCGCAGCCTCGGCGTCGTCGCCCTCGTACCCCACGACCACGCCGATCTGCGGCGGCAGATCCTTCGAGGTCTGGTGCAGGTACACCGAGGTAGCTGGTGCTTCGACGCGCGACAGCTTGCGCACCTCGATGCGCTCGCCGATGATGGCGGCTTCCTCGGTGATGACGTCGGCGACGGTCTTGCCCTCGGCGGGGGCCGCGAGGGCCTCCTCGACGGTCGAGGCCTGCGCCGCGACGATCGCGTCGAGCACGCGCTCCGCCAGAGCGATGAACTTCTCGTTCTTCGCGACGAAGTCGGTCTCGCAGACGAGCTCGATCATCGTTGCGGCGCCCTCGGTCTGCCGAACGGCGACGAGGCCTTCGCTCGCCTCGCGGTCGCCGCGCTTGGCGACGCCCTTGAGGCCCTTGAGACGCAGGATCTCGATGGCCTTCTCGACGTCTCCGTCAGCCTCGATGAGTGCGTTCTTGCTGTCGAGCATGCCGGCGCCGAGGCGATCGCGCAGCTCCTTCACAGCGGCCATGCTTACTGCAGCCATGTGTGACTCCTTCAGTGGTCGTTCGGTGAACGGTCAGAGATTATTCTGCGGCCGGGGTCTCGGCAGCGGCCTCGGCCGGTGCCTCTTCCGCTGCGGGTGCCTCTGCAGCGGCAGGTGCCTCCTCGGCAGCAGGTGCCTCCTCGGCAGCGGCAGCGTCGGCGGCCGGCGCCTCTGCGGCGGGAGCGTCGGTGCCGAGCAGCTCGACCTCCCACTCGGCGAGCGGCTCAGCGGCCTGCTCGGAACCCTCCGACGGCTTCTGGTGGCGCTCCATGAGGCCCTCAGCAGCAGCATCGGCGATGACGCGGGTGAGCAGCGCGACCGAGCGGATCGCGTCGTCGTTGCCCGGAATCGGGTAGGTGACCTCGTCGGGATCGCAGTTGGTGTCGAGGATCGCGATCACGGGGATCCCGAGCTTCTTCGCCTCGTCGATCGCGAGGTGCTCCTTCTTGGTGTCGACCACCCAGAGAGCCGAGGGGGTCTTGCCCATGTGGCGGATTCCGCCGAGCGACTTCTGCAGCTTCTCGAGTTCGCGCTTCTTGAGGAGGAGCTCCTTCTTCGTGAAGCCGCTCGTCGTGCCCTCGAAGTCGAGCTGCTCGAGCTCCTTCATGCGCTCCAGTCGACCGGTGACCGTCTGGAAGTTGGTGAGGAGTCCACCCAGCCAACGCTGGTTCACGTAGGGCTGGTTGACACGGGTCGCCTGCTCGGCGATGGCCTCCTGCGCCTGCTTCTTGGTGCCGACGAAGAGGATGTTGCCGCCACGGGCAACGGTCTGCTTCACGAACTCGTACGCAGCATCGATGTATCCGAGCGACTGCTGCAGATCGATGATGTAGATGCCCGAGCGCTCGGTGAAGATGAAGCGCTTCATCTTCGGGTTCCAACGGCGGGTCTGGTGTCCGAAGTGAACGCCGCTGTCGAGCAGCTGGCGCATGGTAACGACGGCCATTGCCGTCCTCCTGTCCTGCGCACCCTCGCGGGCGCGCCTATTACGGTTGACATCGGTCGCGATTGCGACCAGATCCTGGTGCCCTCGGGATCAGCCGCCGCGCTCGATACGAGCACGGACCGTTGGCGTCACTCCGATGCGTGGGCACGCGAAGTCACCTCTTGCAAGGTGCTGGTCCAGTGTACACCAGCGCAGTCACCGTTTGATTCGCTCACACCACTCAATTCTCGGACGACCCGCGCGACTTCCTCACAGCCGCGCTGGTACCGACCATCCAAAGCACGTGTTGGTCCACGATGTCTGCATGAACGCACGAATCGCACTGATGCCGCGGGGGCGCTGGCTCATGGTCGGTGCATCTCTCTGGCTCGCTCTGACCCACTCCACGGCAATGACGGGTGCTTCTGGCGAAGCGCGCTGGCTGCCACCACTGGAACTGCCCGGCTTTGTGATCCTCGAGACATTCCGCGCGCCGCCGCACGAGTACGGGCCCGGCCACCGGGGCATCGACATCGCTGCACCGACGGGCGCGGTGGTGCGGGCGCCCGCGGGCGGGACGGTCAGCTTCGCTGGCTCCGTCGTGGACCGACCCGTGATCTCTGTGCGCGTCGACGACCAGACGGTGTACTCGATGGAACCCGTGTCCAGCGATGTGCGGCAGGGAGACACCGTGGGCATCGGCTCCCCCATCGGCACCGTCGGCGAGGGCGGTCATTGCGGCGCGCGGTGCGTGCATCTCGGAGTGCGCATCGACGGATCGTATGTGCATCCGATGCGGTACTTCGTCAGCCGACCCGTGCTGCTGCCGTGGTGAGCGCTGGCGGTGCGGTTCTCACGCGCGGGGGTGCGCCTGCCGATAGCTCTGCGCCAGCCTCTCGGTCGAAACGTGCGTGTACACCTGCGTGCTCGCCAGACTCGAATGCCCCAGCATCTCCTGCACCACCCGCAAGTCAGCCCCACCGTTCAGCAGATGGGTCGCCGCCGTGTGGCGGAAGGTGTGCGGCCCCCTCGGGCCTCCTCCCGTCTCCTCCCCGAGCTCCCGTGCCACCATGCGGTACACCGCGTTCGGAGTCAGTCGCCCCCCGCGGCTCCCCACGAACAGGGCTCCGTGATCGCTCGGGGGCGGAGCAGCGCGGGGCGACTGCGCAGCGCGGGCGAGCAGCGCGGGGCGAGCGAGCGTCGCGTACGAATCCACCACGCGTGCGGCGGGGCCGCCGTACGGCACGACTCGCTCCTTCCCTCCTTTTCCCAGCACTCGGACGGTGCGGGCTTCCGTGTCGACGCCGCTCAGCGGCAGCGTGCACAGCTCGGAAACGCGCAGCGCGGCGGCGTACAGCAGCTCGAACACGGCATGGTCGCGGAGCGATTCGGGATGCTCGACGGTCGCACGTGCCTCGACGCGCGCGAGCAGTCGGCGCATCTGCTCATCGGCGAGGACTCGAGGAAGATCCCGCCCTGCTTTCGGCGCGCGCAGTCGGGATGCGGGGTTCCCAGGCACGAGTCGGGAACGCTCGAGCCAGACTCCGAACGACTTCAGTGTGGCGACGTTACGGGCGATGGTCGTCGCCGCGAGCCCTTGCTGCTGCCGCTGCCACAGCCACTCGCGCATGAGCTCGATGTCGCAGGAGGCGAGATCGTCGCGATCGGAAGCCGCAGCGAATGAGACGAACCAGGCGAGGTCCCGCTGGTAGGCGCGCACGGTGTGCTCCGAGTAGCCGTACTCCAGTTGCACCGCCGCGAGGAACCGCTCGACGGCTGTAGACAATCGCATGGTCTCATTCTCGTCGTTCGCGCACTCCGGGCCCCCCGCATCGGCGGAGTGTCCCCTCGCCTGCGGCGTCATGGGCGCGGGAGCAGGATCTGTCCCGTTTCGAGTCCCGTGTCACGACCGGCTCCCTGAGCACCGGGCGCATCCGCGTCTTCGCTCTGCGAGGGGTCCGACGGCCCGGCACCTGGTCGGCCGGTGAGGAATCCCTGGATCTCGTCGAAGCCTTCGAGCTTGAGGATCTCGCGCTGCTGTTCGGTTTCCACGCCTTCCACCAGCACTGTGGCCGTCAGGGCGTGGCCGAGGGCAAGAATCGCCCGAAGCACATCGCGGGTGCGAGACGGCTGCAGACTCTCGTACAGCACGGAGCGGTCGATCTTCACCCGGTCGAAACCGAACGAGAGCAGCGTGTCCAACGATGAGAAACCGGTCCCGAAGTCGTCGAGCGCGATGAGCACGCCGAGCCTCTGCAATTCCTCGAAGGTCGAGACGACCTCTTTCCGGTGCGAGATCAGCGTTGATTCGGTGATCTCCAGTTCGAGCCTGCCGGGTTCGAGCCCGCTCTCCTCGAGGGCGCGCGTCACCGACCCCAGAAACTGATCGTCTGTGAGTTGCGCCGCTGAAACGTTGACCGCCACGCGGGAGCTGTTGCCCCAGCCCGCTGCATCTCGGCACGCGCGTCGCAGCACCCACTCTCCCAGCTGCACGATGGTGCCGTTGGCCTCGGCGATGGAGATGAACTCCCCCGGATGCAGCAGACCGAGAATGGGGTGCCTCCACCGGACGAGGGCCTCCCATCCCACGACGGCTGCATCCTTCAGCGACGACTGCGGCTGATAGAGCACGGTGAACTCGTCGCGTGCGATGGCGCCCACAATCTGCCGTCCGAGGAATCGACGTGAGGCTGAATGCTCGAGCAGGCCCTCGCGGTAGCGCATCGCGTCGTCGGCTCCGCGCTCCTTCGCGTCGTACATGGCGGCGTCAGCGCGCACGAGCAGCTCGGAGATGTCGCTCGCATCGGCCGGGAACCGAGCGATCCCGATACTGGCCGGCACTGTTCTCGTCTTCTCGTGGAAGCGCACCGGTGCGCGCATGGCATCGGTGACGCCGTCGACGAAGTCTTCGACCGATTGCGGGTCGGGCGTCAACGCGGCTGCGGCGAATTCGTCCCCGCCCAGTCTGGCGGTCACGATGCCGAGTTCTTCCCTGCGATGCAGGTTCTCGGCGGTGGCGCGCAGCAGCTCGTCGCCCGCCGCATGCCCGAGCGTGTCGTTGATTCGTTTGAAATCGTTGAGGTCGATGATCGCGACCGCGAACGGAGCCGCATCGGCGGACCACTGGGCGAGTTCCGAGAGGAACGCAGATCGATTCCACATCCCGGTGAGCGGGTCCGTGGAGGCTGCGCGGCGGAGCGCATTCGAAGCCTCGCGGGCAACGGTGACGTCTCGCGTGATCTTCGCGAAACCGATCACGACGTCGCGATCGTTCCGCACTGCGTTCACCGTGACGTGGGCCCAGAACTGCGACCCGTCCTTGCGCACCCGCCAGCCCTCCGTCTCGATCCGGCCGTCACGGTTCGCAGATGCGAGGATGCGGGCGGGTAAGCCATCGGCCCGGTCTTCCCCGGTGAAGAACGTCTCGAAGGACTTTCCAACGATCTCGTCTCTCCGGTACCCCTTGATGCGCTCTGCGCCGGAATTCCAGGTCGTCACGAGCCCGCCAGGCGAGAGGAGATAGATCGAGTAGTCCTGCACCGCGTCCACGAGGTAGCGGAACATCTCGGCTTCGCCATCCATTGCGGCCTCTCCATCGATCATGCGGTCGCTCTCGCGACCGTTCAACTTCATTTCGACCACGCGCGACGGCGACCGATGAATCTCCAGCGATTGTATGGCCTCTCCATATGCGGATTCTCGCCGATGATGCTTCGCGGTCGGAACCGGGTTGCGGCGCCAGTTCCCGACGGGCTGTACGCGCCCAACCTCACTCATTCTCAAACGCTCAAATAGTTACTTTCTCAGTTGCTTAAATTATGTCATACTTCTTGTATGGGATACATACTGCACGGTGGCCGGGAATACGAGTTCGAAGACCGCACGCTCGCTCACCTGAAAACGGTGATCGGGATGAAGCTCGCGAAACGGGAGGGATTCTTCCTCAGCTGGGCGGTTGATGCGAGCCGGGGAAGCGGGCGACACGAGGTGTGGATCTCGGAGCACTCCCCGATCGCCTTCCGCTTCAGCGGGGGCAAGACGCCCCAGCTGAATCCCGCTTGGATCAAGGCACTCATGGCGATCTCGTACACCCCGCGCGGCCTCGTCGCCCTTCAGGAGAACGATGCCACCAAGTGGGCGCAACGCAACCCGCTCCTCGCCGCCTGAGCCCGCTGCGAACGCACGGCGCGGGCTCCACTACCGTCGCGGGTGGCCAGGTGAGGTCCCCTCGACGTCATTCACGACGCAGCAGGCGCCAGCGCTGCCCGCCTGGAGCATCCTCAGCGCGAGCAACGCATTCGAGCATCTCGAGCTCGGCGATGACTCCGCGGACTTCCTCGACGGTCAGCCCGGCGGCGAGCGCCACGTCTTCCGCGCTCCGGCTTCCGCGTAGCGGCAGCGCGTCGAGCACTCGGCGATGCACTGCCGATTGACGACCGGCGAGGGCGCTGAGAAGTTCACTCGCCGCGTCACCGAGACCGAGGAACTCTCGGAGCTCATGCGCGTTCGACACGAGTGTCGCGCCGTATTCGCGAATGAGCCGGTGACAGCCGGCTGACGTCGCACTGGTGACCGGCCCGGGCACCGCCCCGAGGCTCCGACCGAGTTCGGCCGCGTGCCCGGCCGTGTTGAGCGACCCTGAGCGCATGCCCGCCTCCGTCACGAGCGTGGCCCCGGCGAGTGCGGCGATCGATCGGTTGCGCTGGAGAAAGCGCCATCGCGTGGGGGCGGCGCCCGGCACCATCTCAGAGCACACCGCTCCGCCATCCGCGATGCGGTCGAGCAGCGACGCGTGCGCCGCGGGGTAGGCTCGATCGGCACCGCCCGCGAGGATCGCAATGGTGGCAGAGCCCGTTGCGAGCGCGGCGCGATGAGCGACGGCATCGATCCCGTACGCCGCACCGGACACGATCGCCAGGCCGGCCGTTCCTGCCGCATCAGCGAGCTCAGCGGTCACGCTCGTCCCGTACCCGGTGCATGCGCGTGCCCCGACGACGGCGAGCGAGGGGTGGGCGAGCACTGTCGCGTCGCCGCGCATCCAGAGCAGCTGCGGCGCATGCGCTCCCAGATCGTTCAGAGCGGAGGGCCACAGCGGCGACTCGGGAGCGACAAGACGCAATCCCGCGGCCAGCGCCCGGTCGAGGTCGGTGAGCGTCGCGCCGCGGTCGAGTCGCGGACGCCAGCGCGCGACAGCCGCCGAGAGCGTTCGGGGAGGCAGGACGACCCCTGACTCGCGCATCGCCCGTCCGAGCTGTTGCTGCGCATCCGTCGCAGCGAGCATGTCCAGGGCCGACGGCGCTCCCAGCGCCCCGATGAGTGCGCCGGCTACCGCGTCACCGGGTTCGATGAGCCTGGACCACACGACCCGTGCGAACAGCACATCGGAGATCGCTACCGTTCCTCCGTCGGTCTCGGACGGTCGGTCACCGTTCAGGTCCTGATCCGGAGCGAGCCCGGCGAGCGCCGAGCGCTCCTCCACCCCGGCACGTACGCACGACTTCGACGCGTTCACGCGAGGTCACCTCCGCGCAGCACGAGCGCCTGAGCGACTTCCATTCGACGCGGCCGATCAGCACCGGCAAGATCACTCACGGTCCATGCGACGCGCAGCACTCGGTCGTAGCCTCGCAGCGTCAACGCTCCGCGCGCCAGCGCGTGATCCAGCACCGCGGTGTCAGCCCGAGGGAGTCGCAGCCGCTGGCTCCGCAGCCAGCTTCCCGGCACCTCGGCGTTCACCGTCCACCCGGTACCCGACCAGCGCTCCGCGGCGATCGCCCGAGCTCTGACGACGCGCTCCCGCAGCTGCGAACTCGTCACCCGCTGCTCATGTGGGTCGTCGAGGAGCACCTTCGACACGCGGTGCAGCGTCAGGCGCAGGTCGATCCGATCTGCCAACGGCCCTGAAATGCGCTGCCGGTAGCTCATACGAGTCCGTGGCGTGCATGCACAGCTCACCGCGGTGTCCGGCGATCCGGCATTGCCGCAGGGACACGGGTTCGCGGCCAGCACGAGTTGCACGCGCGCGGGGAGCACCGTCCGGATGCGGGAGCGGTGGATCTCGATCCGCCCGGTCTCGAGGGGCTGCCGCAATGCGTCGAGCACCGTGCGAGGAAACTCGGGAGCCTCGTCGAGGAACAGGACGCCATGGCATGCGCGAGTGATCGCCCCGGGGCGTATCTCGATGCCCTGCCCGCCTCCGATGATCGACGCAGCCGACGCCGTATGGTGCGGGCTCTCGAACGGCGGTCGGCGCACGAGTTGGAGCAACGGCGAGCCTCCGAGTGACGCGATGCTGCTGGCTTCGAGCGCCGCATCATCGCCGAGTTCGGGGAGCAGCGTCGGCAGACGGGTGGCGAGCAGCGTCTTCCCCGCTCCCGGCGGCCCGAGCAGTGACACGTGATGCCGTCCGGCCGCGGCGATCACCATCGCTTCGACCGCTTCCGGCTGCCCAACGACGTCGGCGATATCCGCGCGGGCGTCATGAGTCCCGGCCTCCGCTGATGCCGTCGTCGGCGTTTCCGGGCGCACGGCACGCCCGCGGCCTCGCTCCCCGCGATACCACGCGACGGCACTGGCGAGGTCAGGCACCGCAATGACTTCGATGCCGGGCACGAGTGCGGCCTCAGCGGCGCACGACTCGGGAACCATGGCTCGGAGGAATCCGAGATTCCGAGCAGCGGCCACCGAGGAGAGCAGCCCGGCCGGCCTGCGGAGTGCACCGTCGAGCGCCAGTTCGCCCAGATGGGCGACGTCGGCGAGACCGGTCGCCGGGAGGTGGCGTGATGCGGCGAGCGCGGCGAGCGCGATTGCGAGGTCGAATCCGGAGCCGTGCTTGGGGAGCGATGCCGGGGCGAGATTCACCGTGATGAACCGATCGGAAAGCGGCATACCCGCCTGCGAGGTCGCGGTGCGCACGCGCAGTTTCGCTTCCGCCAGCGATGCGTCGGGGAGCCCGATGATGGCGATCCCAGGGAGCTGCTGCGAGATGGCGGATTCGACCATCACGGTGGTGCCCTGGAGCCCAGTGAGTGCGATGGACGCTGCTCGGCACACGATCCCGCTCATGAGATCCCGCGCAGATGGTCGATGTGGGGTGCGGTGCCGGCGCGCAGAATGATGCCGACCGCGTCGATGCGAAGTCCGGAGGCGGGTTGCTGATGCACCCGAACCCAATCCAGGAGCAACCGGCGCAACCGCGCCGCCTTGCGCGCGGTGATGGCCTCCAGCGGGGTGCCGTAGCCGTCGCCGCTGCGGGTCTTCACCTCCACCGCGACGACGACGCCGTGATCAGTGACGACGAGGTCGAGCTCCCCGTGGCGGTTTCGCCAGTTGCGGTCGACGATCCGGCAGCCGAGCCCTTCGAGGTACTCGCCGGCGATCGCCTCGCCGCGAGCACCGAGCGTGCGGTTTCGGAGAGGCGTCTCCCCTCCGGGAACACCTCTCTGCGTGCCGTGCGTGCGTGCTGTTGTGCGCTCCATGATGCACCTCCTGGCATCTCAGCATGGGCGCGATGAGGAGGGCGCGGAGCGAGTGCGCCACGGCTTGTGGAGAAGTGAGAGGTTCGCACGCAATCAGTGCGATGTGAGCGGAGACCGCCGGCAGACGAGGCTATTCGTCGAGCGCGAGCTCCTGCGGCAAGGAGAACTCGCGAGCAGACAGCTCTTCGACATTGACGTCTTTGAACGTGAGCACGCGCACCGACTTCACGAAACGATCGGCGCGGTACACATCCCACACCCAGACATCGGTCATGGAGAGCTCGAAGTAGAAGTCGCTTCCCGCATCCTGTCGCTTCAGGTCGACATCGTTCGCAAGATAGAACCGCCGTTCGGTCTCGACGACGTAGCGAAACTGGCTCGCGATGTCGCGGTACTCGCGAAACAGCGACAGTTCGGCTTCGCGCTCGTAATCGTCTAGCTCGTCCTCGTTCATCCCGTCCATCCTACGCCGTCCGCAACGCAGGATTCGAGCCGTCGTTTCAGCGCGACGCGCCAGCGGTCACGAGATTGACTTATTCGAACATATGTTCGAATATACCTCCATGAACTCCCCCGCGACCGTCCGCTCGTTGCAGCAGCGCATCTCCGAGATGCAGCCGGTGCGACTCGACGCGCGCGTACTCCCCACACTGGAGGGCTTGCGTCCGCTGCTTCCAGGTGGATCATTGCGGATGGGGGCGAGCTACGCCGTGCGGGGGTCACGGCAACTGGCGCTCGCGATGCTCGCAGAGGCGTCGGCTTCTGGGGCATGGTGCGGCGTGATCGGCGACGCATCGTTCGGAGCGGAAGCCGCCGCTGCACTCGGCATCGCACTCGATCGGTGCGTCGTCATCCCGCATCCCGGCGAGGATGCGCTGGGACTCACCGGCGCGCTCGCCGAAGTGCTCACCGTCTTGCTCCTGACCCCGCCCTCCCGGCCGAGTCCCGGCGAAGCCGAGCGCATCTCAGCACGGTTGCGCGAGCACGATGCGGCACTGGTGGTCTCGGGCGAGTGGCCGCGCCCGGAATCCACGCTGCACGTCACCGCTTCGCGATGGAACGGACTGGGTCACGGTCACGGGATGCTCGCGAATCGCGAGCTGGTGGTGCAATCGCAGGATCGCCTCGGTGCGCGGCGGCACACCGTCCGATTCCAGCACGGGGCCGTCGTTGCTCCCGGCACCGCTCCCGTCAGGCGTCTGGGCGCACCATGATCGCGGATCGCACCCTCGTCTTCTGGGTTCCCGACTGGCCCGTGCACGCTCTCCTCCGCGACGACGGGGCCGATGGGCTGTCCCTGGATGCTCCGCTCGCACTCATCGCCAACCGCCTCGTGGTCGCCTGCTCCGCAGCCGCCCGCAGGGACGGCGTCCGCACCGGTCTCCGAGAACGCGAAGCGCAGACGCGCTGCCCCGAACTCGCCGTGTATCCGCACGACCCCGAGACCGATGAGCGACGGTTCGCCCCCATCGCAGCGGCGCTCGAACAGCTCGTACCGGGCGTCGAGGTGGTGCGGCCCGGTCTCTGCGCCATGCGGTCACGAGGGCCGTCTCGCTATTACGGCGGGGAGACCCCCGCCGGAGTCGCAGTGCTGCGGCTCGCCGAACAGCTGGGGCTTCCCGATGCTCGCGTCGGGATCGCGGACGGTCGATTCACCGCCGAGCAGGTCGCGCGCTCGGCGTCGACCGACCCGGGCATCTCTGCCCCGGCCGCGGGACTCCGCATCGTCGCGCCGGGCGCCTCACCCGCATTCCTCTCCCCGCTCCCGGTCTCCAGAGCTGCGGAGGCCGGTCTTGCCGAGACGCTGCAGGGGCTCGGCATCCGCACGCTCGGCGCGTTGGCCGCACTCCCCGAGGATGCGGTCCGCCAGCGCTTCGGGCCGCAGGGTCTGGCTGCGCACCGGCGCGCGTCGGCCTCCGGCGCCGGCCACGGCGCCGAGGTGCGCCCGCGGCAACCGGTTCGCGAGCTCTCGGTGGAGCTGTCGTTCGACACTCCGATCGACGCTGCCGATCAACTGGCATTCGCGTGCAGCGCTCTGGCAGAACGGTTCATCGGCGGGCTGACGGAGGATCGTCTGGTGTGCACTGCGCTGCGCGTCGAGCTCACCGATGATGTCGGGGCGCAGCACGAGCGCGAATGGGCTCACCCCAGGCATTTCACGCCGGCCGATACCATCGGCCGCATCCGTTGGCAGGCTGCGTCAGCGGCCAAGCAGACTGAGCGCGGTGGTGCCGGAGTGACCAGGGTGCGCATCACACCGGTGCACACCGATCACGTCGCCGCCCACGAACCCGGTCTGTGGAGCACGGAGCCCGACGAGCGGGTGCATCACCATCTCAGTCGCGCACAGAGCCGTCTCGGGCACACCGGCGTCGGAACGATCGCGCTCGCGGGCGGGCGCCTCCTGGCGGATCGGCAGCGCTTCGTCCCCTGGAGCACCACGCGCGTCGAACGCCCTCATGCACGAGCCTCGGCATCCGGGCCCTGGCCCGGAGCACTCACCGGCCCCGCGCCCAGCCGCGTGTTTCCCGAATTGGTGCCGGCAGCACTCCTCGATTCGTCAGGCACGGCGGTCGGGATCGATGCGGACGATCTGCTGACGGCGGACCCCGTCCACCTGCGGGTTGCCGCAACCGAGTTCGACGCTCCCGTAGCGGCCTGGTCGCCGCCCTGGGCTGTACGGGAGCGGTGGTGGGAGGGGGCTCCCGCGCGCTTCCGCGTGCAAGTGCAGCTCGCCGATGGCGACGCCTGGTTGCTGGTCTTCAGCACTGGAACGTGGGCGGCCGAGGGCCGCTACGACTGATCCGCCGATGAGTGCGGCATCCCGAAACACTGTCCGATCCATCCGCGTCCGGAGGTCTCATGCGCTGGAGCAATTCCTCGCTCTCATGGAACGAGTTCGAGCGGCGGCTCTCGGGCCGCGCCCCTGACTCGGTCGGAGGCGACGAGGATGCGGGAGCGGACTCCGCCGAACCGACTGCCCCTGCTGCGCCGAGCACTGATTCGGTCGTGCCCTACGCCGAACTCCACGCTCACTCCCATTTCAGCTTTCTCGATGGAGCGTCCTCCCCCGAGCAGCTCATCGCCGAGGCAGCGCGCCTGCGGTTATCGGGCATCGCGCTCACCGACCATGACGGCTTCTACGGTGCCGCGTCGTTCGCCGACGCCGCCGACGCCGCCGACGCTCGTGCTCGGCAGTCCGGGGAGACGGCCCCGCTCACGGTCTACGGCGCCGAGCTCTCGCTCGGCCTCGACACCCCCCAGCTCGGGGTCGCCGATCCCATGGGCTCTCATCTGCTCGTGCTCGCCCGCGGCGCGAGCGGCTATCACCGGCTCGCCGCCGCCATCACCGAGGCCCAGCTCGGCGGCGGCGAGAAGGGGCGACCGGTCTACGATCTCGAGGCCCTCGCTGCTGCGGGCGGGAACGAATGGGCGATCCTGACGGGGTGCCGCAAGGGATCGGTGCGCCGCGCGCTCGACGGCGCAGCCACCCGCGCCGCTGGCGATGCCCAAGCGCTCATCGAGCTCGACCGGCTGACCTCGCTCTTCGGGCACGACAATGTGCACGTCGAACTCAGCCACCACGGGCATCCGGATGACGATTCACGAAACGACCGTCTCGCCGAACTCGCAGCCGCTCGCGGCCTTCCCACTCTCGTGACCGGAAACGTGCACTACGCCACCGCTGCCGATGCGCCGCTCGCCGAGTCGATGGCTGCGGTGCGCGCACGGCGGAGCCTCGCAGAACTCGACCCGCACCTCCCCGCCTCCGGTGCCGCCCATCTGCGCAGCGGCGCCGCGATGCTGCGACGCTTCGCCAGGCACCCCGATGCCATCGCGCGCACGGTCCCGCTCGCCGAGGAACTCGCCTTTCCGCTGCGCGCGGCTCGACCGCGCCTCCCGAAGCTCGACGTGCCGGACGGTCACACGCAGATGAGCTGGTTGCGATCCCTCGTCTGGGCCGGCGCCGAACGACGCTACGGCATCGCACTGCCCGAGAGCCATCGGTCTCGCATCGAGCGGGAGCTCGAAGTCATCGAGCAGAAGGACTTTCCCGGCTATTTCCTGATCGTGCACGATCTCGTTCGCGAAGCACGCAGCAGGGAAATTCTGTGCCAGGGGCGCGGATCGGCGGCGAACTCCGCAGTCTGCTTCGTGCTCGGCATCACGTCGGTCGATTCGATCTTCTACGGACTCCCGTTCGAGCGCTTCCTCTCGAGTCTGCGCGACGAGGAACCCGATATCGATGTGGACTTCGATTCAGAACGACGCGAGGAGATCATCCAGTACGTCTACGAGCGCTACGGGCGGCGCAATGCTGCGCAGGTCGCGAACGTGATCACCTATCAGCCGAAGGCGGCGATCCGCGACGCCGCGAAAGCCCTCGGATACAGCGCTGGCCAGCAACGCGCGTGGACGCGCGGTCTCGACCGCCATCGCACCATCGAGGAGGATCCGGAGAGCCCGATCCCGCTCTCCGTGCAACGACTCGCCCAGGCGTTCCAGAAAGCGCCGCGGCATCTCGGCATTCACTCAGGAGGCATGGTCCTCACGGAACGGCCGGTCGGTGAGGTGTGCCCCATCGAGCACGCACGCATGGAGCACCGCACCGTGCTGCAGTGGGACAAAGAGGGGTGCGAAACCATGGGTCTCGTGAAGTTCGACATGCTCGGACTCGGCATCCTCAGCGCACTGCGGCACACCTTCGACATCATCGCGCAGTCGACCGGCGAGCAGTGGACCTTCGACACCGTGCCGAAAGAGGAGGCCGGGGTGTACGACATGCTCTGCCGGGCCGACGCTATCGGCGTCTTCCAAGTCGAGAGCCGTGCGCAGCTGAACACGCTCCCCCGGCTGCTTCCGCGCAAGTTCTACGACCTCGTCATCGAAATCGCTCTGATCAGGCCCGGCCCCATTCAGGGCGGCGCAGTGCATCCGTATCTCCGACGCAAGAACGGCCAGGAGGATGTCGTCTACCCGCACCCGAAACTGGTGCCGGTACTCGAACGCACGCTCGGCGTGCCGCTCTTCCAGGAGCAGCTCATGCAGATGGCGATGACCGTGGGCGGGTGCAGCGGCGAAGACGCGGATCTGCTGCGCCGATCCATGGGCTCGAAACGCGGCCAGGAACGCATCGACAGCCTCAAAGCCAAGCTCTTCGACGGCATGGCCGACAACGGCATTACGGGCGACGAGGCGACGCGGATGTACGAGCAGATCGAGGCGTTCGCCGGATTCGGATTCGCCGAAAGTCACTCGATCAGCTTCGCACTGATCGTCTACGTCAGCTCCTGGTGCAAGCTGCACTACCCGGCCGCGTTCCTCGCAGGTCTGCTGCGCGCGCAGCCCATGGGTTTCTACAATGCGCGCTCCCTCACCGAGGACGCCCGCAGGCACGGCGTCGAGGTGCGCCCACCTGACGTGCAGCGTTCCGAAGCGCTCTCGAGCCTCGAGCCGCTCGACCCAGGCCGATCACCCGAACCGTCCGCATCGGAGGCCGACGCCGCACATGATCGTCGCCCGCCGACCGGCTCCGACGACTGCCTGGCGCCGCATCACCCGGAACCTGGCCCGTTCGTCCGCGACGCTCCAGACACGAGCGCCCTGCACCGCAGGGACGGCGCGTTCGCGGTACGGCTCGGGCTCACCGAGATCCGCGGCATCGAGCGCGAGACCGCGGAGCGCATCGCGCGCGCCCGCGCCGAAGCGCCGTTCCAGGACCTCGCCGATCTCGCCCGCCGGGCGGACCTCGATCGCACCCGGCTGGAGGCGCTCGCAGCATCCGGGGCGTGCGAGAGCCTCGGCCTCGACCGCCGCGAGGCGCTGTGGGCGGCAGCTCCCGCCTCAGACAACCGCGAACGATTTCTTCCGGGCATCGCGGTGCACGTGCAACCCCCACTGCTGCCCGTGCTCAACACCGCCGAGCAGACTGCGCTCGACCTGTGGACGACCGGTGTCGCCACCGGAACGCATCCGCTCGCCCTGCTGCGCGACGGGCTCGATGCGCGCGGAATCATCCGGTCGGATCGCACCAGGCACACCCCGCCCGGGTCCGTCATCGAGGTCGCGGGCCTCGTCACGCACCGGCAGCGACCTGGCACCGCGAGCGGCATCACCTTCCTGACGCTCGAAGACGAGTCGGGTACGGTCAACATCGTCACCTGGGCGCAGGTCTGGGCGCGCAATCGGCTCGTCGCCCGCGCGTCACCCGCGCTCATCATCCGCGGGGTGCTCGAACGGTCACCCGAGGGCGTGGTCAATGTGATCGCGCAGACATTCGAACCGCTCGCCGCTCCGATCGGCGTGAACTCCCGCGACTTCCGGTGATCCACGATCGCCCGCGTCGCCGATGGCCGACCGGCTAAGCTGACTGCGTGCATACCTCGACGGCGCTGCTCACCGATCACTACGAGCTGACCATGGTCGATGCGGCGCTGCAAGCCGGCACCGCTCACCGGCGCAGCGTGTTCGAACTCTTCGCGAGACGGCTCTCCGGAGCGCGACGCTACGGAGTCGTCGCCGGCACCGGGCGCCTCCTCGAAGCCATCGAGCGCTTCCGATTCACCGACCAGGAGCTCTCGTTCCTGAACGAGCAGCAGGTCGTCAGCGCACGAACGCTCGACTGGCTCGCCGATTTCCGGTTCACCGGCAACATCTGGGGGTATCCCGAGGGGGAGGTCTTCTTCCCCGGCTCCCCGCTGCTCACCGTCGAGTCCAGCTTCGCCGAGGGCGTGCTCCTCGAGACGCTCTCGCTGAGCATCCTGAACGCTGACTCCGCCGTGGCGACCGCCGCCTCCCGCATGGTGCACGCCGCTGCCGGAAAACCGCTTGCCGAGATGGGGTCGCGACGAACCGGCGAGTACAGCGCCATCGCCGCTGCGCGCGCCGCCTACATCGCCGGGTTCACGGCGACGTCGAATCTCGAAGCCGGACGCAGCTACGGCATTCCCACGATGGGCACCGCGGCTCACAGCTTCACTCTGCTGCACGAGACCGAGCGCGACGCATTCGCTGCCCAGATCGCGGCGCTCGGCACCGGGACGACACTGCTGGTCGATACGTACGACATCGAACAGGGCGTCCGCACGGCGATCGAGGTCGCGGGTACCGAGCTCGGCGCCGTGCGCATCGATTCCGGAGACCTTCCCGTCGTCGTCCGGCGCGTGCGACACCTCCTCGACGAACTCGGCGCCACTCGCACGCGCATCACCGTGACGAACGACCTCGACGAGCACACCGTCGCAGCCCTCGCTGCCGCCCCGGTCGACAGCTTCGGCGTCGGCACCTCGGTCGTCGTGGGCTCCGGCACCCCGACGATGGGCATGGTCTACAAGCTGGTCGCCCACGAGGATGCATCGGGTGCGTGGGTGTCGGTTGCGAAGAAGTCGGCGGAGAAGGCGTCAGTCGGCGGCCGCAAGAGCGTGCGCCGTGCACGTACGGCTGCAGGCGTTGCCACGAAGGAGCTCATTCTGCTCGGCGACGGGCCCGGAGGAACGAGCGAGGGGCAGGAATCGGACGGGCGAACCGTGCTCGAACCACTCATCGTCGGCGGAACCGTCCAGCCGGGATTCACGGGGCGAGACGGCATCGCTGCGGCGCGCGAACGGCATCGCACCAGCGTGGCGGAGCTCCCCCCGGTCGCGATGAGCCTGACGCGGGGCGACCCCGCGATCCCCACCGAGTACCGCTGAGCGGAGACGCGCTACTTGCGCATCCGCTCGTAGACCCGCTTGCAGTCGGGGCAGACCGGAAACTTCTCCGGATCGCGCGACGGCGTCCACTTCTTACCGCAGAGCGCGCGGACCGGCTTCCCGGTCACCGCCGACTCCATGATCTTCTCTTTCGGGACGTAGTGCGAGAAGCGCTCGTGGTCTCCGTCCTCGATCTGCGAATCCTCGAGCAGCTTCTCGAGTTCGCGGTCGAGCACATCTGTGCCACCGCCGGTGTCGGAATCGTCGCGTGTGAAGATACCCATGCGCTCAGTCTACTCCGCCGTGGGCGAGCTCAATCGAAGATCTGGGTGACGGCGATCAGCTCTGGTCCGCTGCGATCGAACAGCCATCCGCCGATCAGAACGCCGAGCACCAGCACCACGAGGCCGTACCCGATTCCGAAGGCGAGTGCCCACATGTTCTCCGTGAACTCGACGTCGACCAGCGCGTTGACGGCGAACCAGACCGGAGGCACCGCGAGTACCAGCGCGAGGATCATCGCGATCGTCTGAGCCAGGCCCGAACCGGTACCAGCCCCTTGCGGCTGCACGAAGGGGCTGTCGCCGGGACGCGTCGCCGGGTAGGGCGTCAGCACGGAGAACACGCACGAGACGGCGCACGCGACGAGCAGCACCCCGATGTTCATTCCGACGACGGCCGGAAGGATGCGCCAATCGCCGACGATCGTCACGGTGATGCTCGAGCCGATGACCGCGAGCGGTAGGCCGATCATCAGCACGGGTGCGAGGCGGCCGGCACGATCCGCTCGTCCGCGCGTGCCGCTTGCGACGTGCTCCCAGATCGCCGTCGAGTCCATGGCGATGTCATTGTGCTGCGACCACCCGAGCAGAAGCAGCATGACCGGAAGCGGCACGAGCGCGAGCGTCGTGAGCGGGGCTCCCGCCACCCAGAACGCGAGCATCATGAACACAGGCGCCAGAGGGATCGCGAACAGTGCGACTCGATAGCGCGGATCACGCGCCCAGTAGGTCAGCTGACGGGCAGCGATCACCTGTGCCGGCCGTGCCGAGAACCGTTCGAACCAGCCGAGACCACTGCGGGCGACACCGGGTGAGAGCGGGCGTTCAACGCGCCGGTTCGAGGCGGCGACGAGCGCGAACCAGAGGGTAAGCAGCACGACGATCGCTGCAGCGACGATCGCCAGATACATGCCTGCAGCGTCGAGATCGCCGGCACCAGCCGCTTCGACGGCAGCGAAGGGTGCGCCGAACGGGGTCCAGGCGAGCTTCTCCGCGACCTGGTCGACGGCGTCGAACCCGCCGGGAGCGAACACGGTCGCACCCGCGAAGACCGCGAGCGGCAGGAGCGCGACGATGAGCACGACACCTGTCGTGCGCAGCGCCCCGGCGAACCGCTGCCCGGCGATCAGACGGGACAGGAGCGACATGACCCGTGCGCTCGCCACCGCGAAGAGCGCGGCAAGAATGAAGGCCACGGGAGCCGCCCAGGCTGGCTCCTGCCAGGCGGGACGCGTGGCAGTGAGCGCCACGAGCCAGACGACCAGCAGGAAGAACGGCCAGGTGATCACCGACGAGAGGAGCAGTCCGCCAGCGATCGCGCCTGGTCCGGCCGGATACTGGACGAACTGTCTCGGTTCCAGCATTCTGCGGTTCTCGAAGAACGGCACGAGGAACACGCCGAGCAGCACCGCGCCGCCGATGAGAAGATCGACCGCGGATCGTTGCTGAGCGTCGTCGATGAGCACCGTCGGTGCGATCGCCAGGAGTACCGCGGCTGCGGCGAGTATCGCGTAGAGCAGCGTGGTGCGCAGTGCCTTTCCGAACGAACCGCGGAAGCCGCCGCCGAGCAGCGCTACTCGGAGTCGGAAGAACCGGAAAGCCACTCGAGCCCCTTCCTCGCGTCGCTCGCTCCGGTGAGCTGCACGAAGCGTTCTTCGAGGCTCAGTCCATCGCGTACGGCGTCGACGGTTCCCTGAGCGATGACGCTGCCGTCGACGATGATCGAGACATGATCGCAGACGCGCTGAATGAGATCGAGGCTGTGGCTCGACATCACCACGCTGCCGCCGCCCGCGACGTACTTCTCGAGGATGTCCGTCACATTCGCCGCTGACACGGGATCGATGGCCTCGAAGGGCTCGTCGAGCACCAGCACCTCCGGCGCGTGAATCATGGAGCAGGCCAGAGCGATCTTCTTCTGCATCCCGGCGGAGTAGTCCGAGACCAGGCGACCGAGCGCCGACTCGAGCCCGAACGCCTCGGCGAGCTCCGCCGAGCGCGTCGCAACGGCCGCCTCCGGAACGCCGTGCAGCACCCCGCTGTAGTAGAGCAGCTGCGCGCCGGTCAACCGGTCGAACAACCGCAAGCGGTCGGGCAGGGTGCCGATAAGGCGTTTTGCTGCGGGCCCGTCCGTCCAGACGTCGACTCCGCTCACGGTGACGCGACCCGAGGTGGGACGGAGCAGACCGCTGATCATCGACAACGTGGTCGTCTTGCCGGCGCCGTTCGGCCCGACGAACCCGGTGAAGGATCCGGCGTGCACATCGATCGATACGTCGCCAGCTGCGACCAGCGACCCATAGGTCTTCGTCAGCATTTCGGTGCGCAGAACGACGGGATTCTGCTCGGCGATGCGGCCGCGCTCCCGTGCGCGCACGACCGAGGGAACCGGCACCTCGATGCGGCCGGTCCGGGGAGCCCTGGCCGAGGAACGCGGTGCCGTCTCAGCGGCGGGCTCGTTCTCCGGCGCTTGCGCATCGGCGGAGGACGGTTCCGGAGTCGGTTCGGGTGCGGATTCGCCGGCCCCCTCCAACGGTGCGGACGCCGGTGCGCCACCGGCCGTTCGACTGGGGCGCAATCGCGATCCCCCGCTCGTCCCACTCGACATCTCGCCGATCACCGTCTCTTCACTTGGCATCGACCCCCTCTGGGGTTCGGGCTCGGGCAGGGCAGACGGGGTTACGGGCGGCACGGGTTCTAATTTAGCAAAGGTTCGGGGTCGGTTCGTGTGGCCTCGCCGACCGCCGGAAGACGGCAGAATAGCAATGTGACTCTTTCACCTCGTTCTCGGACCCGGCGCACCAGCGCGTGGTCGTCGCTGTGGCTGCTGACGCGGCGCGATCTCAAGGTCCGCTACGCGACGTCACTGCTCGGGTATCTCTGGTCCATCCTCGATCCGCTGCTGATGAGCCTCATCTACTGGTTCGTCTTCACCCAGGTCTTCCAGCGAACGGTCGGTGAGCAGCCGTACATCGTCTTCCTTCTCACCGCGCTGCTGCCGTGGGTCTGGGTCAACGGCGCGATCTCAGACTCCACCCGGGCATTCCTGCGCGATGTGAAGCTCGTGCGCTCAGTCGCATTGCCGCATTGGATCTGGGTCGGCCGAATCGTCTGCTCGAAGGGCATCGAGTTCCTGTTGAGCCTGCCGGTGCTCATCGCGTTCGCGATCCTCAGCGGAGCGCCGGTCGGCTGGGGCATCCTGCTGATGCCGGTGGCCGTGCTCCTGCTCGCAGCGCTCACGCTCGGCGTCGGTTTGATCGTGGCGCCCCTCGTCGTCTTCTTCCGCGACCTGGAGCGAGCCACGAAACTCATCCTCCGAGTCCTGTTCTACGCTTCGCCCATCATCTACGGTGCCGCTGATCTGCCCGAGTTCGCCCGGCCGCTGGCTTGGCTCAACCCGCTCTCCGGCATCTTCGCGCTGTTCCGTGCCGGATTCTTCCCCGATCAGCTCGACTGGCCGCTCATCGCCGCATCCACCGCCATGACGGTTCTCTTCCTGGGAATCGGGATCCTCGTTTTCCGCCGCGCCATCGGCGGCGTGTTGAAGGAGCTGTAACGTGACCGCATCGCATCTGGGCGCCCCGGCAGCCGCTCCGGCGGCCGATCGAATCATCGCCGTCGACGATCTGGGAGTGCGGTTCCGCCGCAATCGCGGCTCGCGACGAAGCTTCAAAGATCTGTTCTCCGGTCGTGCGCGGCGCGGGCGGCCGGGTGACTTCTGGGCGCTGCGCAATGTCTCGTTCGACGTGCGCGCGGGCGAAGCCATCGGCGTGGTCGGGCGCAACGGTCAAGGTAAGTCGACGCTTCTGAAGCTGGTCGCCGGCGTGCTCTTCCCGGATGAGGGCCGCGTCGACGTGAGTGCCGGCGTCGCGCCGCTCATCGAGATCACCGGCGGCTTCGTCGGCGATCTGACCGTGCGCGACAACGTCTGGCTCACGGCCGGTCTGCACGGCCTGAGCAAGCGCACCATCTCCGAGCGCTTCGACTCCATCATCGAGTTCGCCGGTGCGGAGGATGTGATCGACACGCCCTTCAAGCACCTGTCGAGCGGCATGAAGGTGCGCGTGGCGTTCTCGGTCATCTCGCAGCTCGATGAACCAGTGCTCCTCGTCGACGAGGTGCTCGCCGTCGGCGATAAGTCATTCCGGGCGAAGTGCTATGCCCGCATCGAGCAGATCCTCGCCGAGGGGAAGACGCTCTTCCTCGTCTCGCACAATGAGCGCGACCTCAGGCGCTTCTGCTCGCGCGGGTTGTACCTCGATCGCGGTCGGCTCGTGCTCGACGGCGACATCGAAGCCGTGCTCGACCGCTACAACGCCGACCACCCGGTCTGATCCCGCTCCGCGCCCCGTGGTCCCCTCCGCGCCCCGTGCCGAGCACGGGCGGGAAACCGCTCAGCCGAGTCCGCGCTGCGCCCGTTCGGCATCGGCGCGCGTGAGCAGCTCGGCGATCGCGGCGTGGAACCTCTGCGTGGGGGCGCCCGGCGTCGTATCGCCGAAGTAATGCGCTGACCAGGTTCCCAGCCGCTCACGCGCGGCCTCGTCGCCGATCACCCGGTCGAGCACCGCAGCGATATCAGGCGTATCAGCGGCCGAGAGCCACTCGCACACGCTCAGATACCCGGTTGCGTCGACTGCCGCCTCCGGAGAGACCGGCCGCGTCACCATGAGCGGCCGCCCGGTCGCGAGGCGGTCGTAGACCATGGCCGAGATGTCGCAGATCGCGACATCGGGCAGGCTGAGCTGCCATCCGAGACGCGAGCTCGTGTCGTAGACGTGGTGAGCGGTGGGGTCTGCGCGGTTCGCAGCATCGATCATGGCGATGATCCGCGCATTCGCGGCGCCGAATTCGCTGTCGACGACCCCGCTCCTCGGATGAGGGCGGTACACGACGCGGTGCCGTCCTGTCGCGATCAGGGCCCGGACGAGTGCTTCGCCGTGCGAGGCCACCGATCCGTAGCTCGCGGCCGGCCTGTCGCCCTCCCACGTCGGCGCGTACAGCACGACGGTTCGCTCGTCTGGAGTGAAGGGCGGGGCCCCCTCCAGGTGATCCGTCTGCGGCCGCCCGATCGACATCGTTCGCGCCTCGACATCGTAATTCCAGAGCGCCCGGCTGAGTCGTTCGCGCGCGGCGTCTCCGGCTACGAACGCGAAATCGTAGGTCTGGTACTGGTTGCTCGTCATGTACATCTTGTCGCTCTCACCGTGATTGACGAAGACATGCCAGCGCTGCCCGTACCGCATCATCTGGAAATTGCGCGTGTTCTGGTTGACGTACAGGATCACGTCGAGGCGCTGCTCCTCGAGCACTCGCTCGATCTCGGTCACGCGCTGCACGAACTCGACCGCGAGTCCGCTCTCGCGCATCAGTTGACGCGCGCCCGACGCGTTCCGCGCGAGCACGAGCACCGGCCAACGCTCCGACAGTTTCTGGAGCGGCGCATACCACTGCCGCATCTGGTAGATGTTCACATCGCTATCGGCGAAGTACACGCCGATGGTGAAGTGCTGCTCGGGTATGGGCCCTCGCTCCTCGATCAGCTGACGCAACTGAAAGTACGCCTGACGCCCTTTGAGCACGCGCTTGCCGAGCCGAAGCGCGCGCTTCACATCTTTCGCCAACTGCATCCTGCAAGCCTAACCGGGTGCGGCGCCGAAGCGCCTGAACCAGTGGGCGCAGGCGTGGAATATGGGAGGATCGACGGGTGCATCTCCCCGCCCTCCCCCCTCTCCCGGCCGTGAGCTACGTCATGCCCGTGCTGAACGAGGAGGGATTCCTGGAACGGGCGGTCCGCACGATCCTCGATCAGGACTACGCGGGCGAGAAGGAGATCGTGCTCGCGCTGGGCCCGTCGACCGACCGGAGCAACGCGATCGCGCTGTCGCTCGCGGCGGAGGACGGGCGAGTCCGCCTGGTGGAGAATCCGGAGCGCGACATTCCAGCGGGGCTCAATCGTGCGATCGCGGCGAGCCGGTACCCGATCATCGTCCGCGTCGACGCCCACTCGGAACTCACCCCCGATTACACGCGCCTCGGGGTCGAGATACTCGGCAGCCGGCACGCCGCGAATGTGGGCGGCATCATGCGCGCGGCCGGCGCGAGCGACGTGCAGCGCGCCATTGCTCGCGGCTACAACAGCCCCTACGGGCTCGGAGGCGGCGCGTACCACGGCGATGGGGCGGCCGGGGAGGCGGAGTCGGCGTATCTCGGAATCTTCCGCCGCGAGGCCATCGATGCAGTGGGCGGGTATGACCGCGAGATACTGAGAGGAGAGGACTGGGAGCTGAATCTCAGGATCCGCAGGGCCGGCGGTCTGGTCTGGTTCTCCCCCGCGCTCGGTGTGACCTACTGGCCGCGCGCGAGCTTCGCCGACCTGGCGAGGCAGTTCTTCGCCACTGGAACATGGCGCGCGGTGCTCGTGCGCAAGTACGGTCGCGCGAACCCGTGGCGATTCTTCGCCCCGGGCGCTCTCGTACTCGGACTGACTGCAAGTACGGGCGCCCTCGTCCTGCTGACCATCGGCGTCCTGCCGTGGGCATCCGCCTGGACGGTGCTGCTGGTGCCCATGGCCGCCTACCTGGCCGGGATCGGCGTCGCCGTCTTCCGCATCCCCGATCAGCGCGGCATCCGCGATCGGCTGCTCACCGCGACGACGCTCGTCACGATGCATCTCAGCTGGGGCGCGGGCTTCCTGCGCGGCATCGTCTTCGGCGGCGGACGCATCTTCGGTCGTGGCCGCGTCGTGGACCGGTCGCGCGTCTAGAGCGAGGATCGCGCGACGAGAGCGTCCACCACTCGAGATGCGGCTCGGCCGTCGTCGTACGGAGTGAAGCGCTCCCGCCATGCTGCGGCAGCCGGCTCGTACTGCCGCAGCCATTCGGCGTCCGGTCCGTCTTCCGCGAGGGCGCGCGCATGCGAGACGATCTCTTCGCGGGCGGCGAGGAGCGGCCCCGGAGCATCGCGCTCGAAGTCGAAGGTGAAGCCTCGCTCGCGGTCGCGGTACGCGGCGAGATCGGGCACGAAGAAGAGCATCGGCGTTCGCGACACGGCGGCATCGAACATGATGGACGAGTAATCGGTGACGAGCACGTCGGCAGCGAGGATGACGGTGGCGGCGTCGGGATGCCGGGAGGCATCGATCACGCGCGCGTCCGCTCCCCCGTACCTCCCGAAGTCGTGGGTTCGCGTGTGCCCTCTGGCAATGACCACCCACTCATCGCCGAGTTCTTCGGCGAGGCTTCGTACGTCGAGTTCATCGACGAGGGTGACGCCTCGGTCGCGCCAGGTGGGCGCGTACACGAGCACGCGAGCGTCGGGCGGTACGCCGAGCTCGGCACGGGCGAGACGAACCGCCACCGGATTCACCGTGTGGCCGGCGAGCGCCTGCGCGAGACTGTCGTCCCGCGGGTACCCGGTCTCGAGAATGTCGCCCCGGAAGGCGTAGCTCGTGCGGAACTGCTCGGTGGAGTGCGGGTTCTGGGAGAGCATCAGACTCCATCTGCGGCTCTCACGGAGCACGGCGATGCGTGTGCGCAGTCCCACGTCCGGACGCCCGAGCGCCAGATGCTTGAGCATGGTGCCGTGCCAGGTCTGCAGCACGGTCTGCCCGCGCCGGCGGCGGAAGCCGTAGCGCAACCAGTCGTTGACGATCAGGAGCCGCGCGTACCGGCGAGCCGCGAACCATTCCCTGCCGCCGACCAGCACGGGCACCGCACCCTCCGGCACATGCTGACGCTCGCTGACCACGCTCCAGTAGCGAGGCCGATCCGGAAACCGTCGAGCGATCTCGCGATCGAGCGCGAGCGGGTTGCAACCGATCTGGCGTCCGTAGAAGCTCTCGAAGAACACGCCCTCGGGATCGATGAGTTCCACCGCCGGAGCGCGAAGTCGGGTGATCTCGCCGAGCACCCGCTGTGCCGAGCATCCATCGCGGTACGTGTGGAAGCGTTCGGCGAGCGCACGCGCTTCGCCGATGAGCGCTCGGCGCTCTCCTGGGGCCGCGAGGGCGTCCCAGGTGCGCAGCACCTCCGCCCAATCCCGCGCGACGCGTCCCGACGCGGTCACCTCGAGCGGTTCATACAGGCCACGGGTGCTGCCGTAGCGCTCAAGATCCGGAGCGAACCAGATGATGGGGCGCTCGAGCAGGGCGAAATCCAGCGCGAGCGACGAGTAGTCGGTGATCACGGCATCGAACGCTCCGAGCATCGGCGTGATGTCGCGCAGCAGTTCTGCACCGAGGGCGTGCACGCGGTCGCCGAGGAGCGCGTCGTACGCTCCTCCGCCGAGCGGGTGCGAGCGCACGACGAGATGCGCCCCGGTGCGCGCGCACGCCTCGCGGATGGCCCGCGCCTCCGCGTCATTCGGAATAGCGGGGTCAGGATCGCCGTCCCGCCAGGTCGGCGCGTAGAGCACCAGCGCATCCGACTCGGCGATGCGAGCGCCCGCCTGTTCAAGAATCGACCGCACGGCTGCGCGAGCCTGGGCCCCGCCATCGGTCTCTGAGGCTTGCCGTGCGAGCGCGTCGTCGCGCGGATCCCCCAGCACGCGCACCTTGCCGGGAGCCACTCGAAAGGCCGAGCGAAGGCGTTCGGCCGCGAGGGGCGATCCCGCGACGTAGAGGTCCACCTGCCGGGATCCGGCGCGGTACATCCGTCGCAGCAGCGCGCGGATCAGCGGCGGACCTGCCACCTTCGTGGTGACGGGCGAATCGAAGTGGAGGCGCTTGAGCGGGGCGCCGTGCCACAGCTGCACGATGAAGCCTCCGGCGACACCGAAGCGGTTCACATCGCCCAACCCGTGGGTGACGACGATGTGACCGGCCCGCAGCGTCGTCCAGAAGCCAGCCCGGCCGCGCCGCTCCACCGCCGTGAACCCCTCGGCGCGCGCACGGTCCGCTTCATCCGCGTCGGCGACGAGCCAGGCGATCTCGGCTTCCGGCTGCTCGATGCGCAGCCGACGCGCGACGGCGAGCGCACCCTCCCCGACTCCCGCTCCGCTGCCGAATGCCCAGCGGGAACGGACGCGAGGGACGAACCACGAGAGGACCAACGACAGCAGGTACTTCGGGAGGGCGAGGAGCTTCGAGAGGTTGCCGCTCGCGAAGTCGAATCCGGCGGTACTCATCGGTATTACTGTAGGGCATTCCCGCTGGGCGAACCGGCATCTGCAGCGGCTCCGCATGCACGTCGAAGTGCCGCGAACGTTCTGCGGGGAACGTTCGCGGCACTCATCGTGCGACGCAGGTCGGGTGTCGGACGATCACCATTCGAGGGTGCCGAGCGTCACCTCGGTCTCGGCTGCCTTGCCATTGCGCATGTACTCGATCCGCACCGAGCTGTCGCCGGCGTGCATCCGGATCAGCGCGGAGACCGAGGTCCCGTCGACCGCTGAGACGCCGTCGACTGCGGTGATCACATCGCCGGGCTTGAGACCCGCTTTCGCTGCCGCCCCGTCCGGAACGACCTCGACGAGCAGTCCGCCCGCGAAGTCCGCGTCCGCATCGGTGTCCTGCGATGAATCGGCGACTGACGCTCCGAGGAGTCCGTGCGACGGCTGCTCCCCCGCGATGATCGAGTCGGCGACGCGGGAGGCGAGATTCGACGGGATCGCGAATCCGAGACCCACGCTTCCTGCGGTGCCTCCGGTCGTCGACGTCGACGCGATCGCGACGTTGATGCCGATGAGCTCGCCCTTGCCGTTCAGCAGCGCGCCGCCCGAGTTCCCCGGGTTGATCGACGCATCGGTCTGAATCACGGGGAGCGTCACGCTTCCCGAAGACGTCGACGGCTGCTGCTCCTGTTGCTGGCCCTCCTCGTCGGGGAGGCCGAAGCGGAAGTCCCAGGGCAGTCCTCCGCCGCCGGAGCCATCGTCGCCGCTGCCGTCATCCGGCGTCGGCTGCTCCTCGATCAAGGGGCTTCCCACTGAGATCCCGCGATTCAGGGCGCTCACGACGCCGCTCGTGACCGTGTTCGCCAGATTCAAGGGTGCGCCGATCGCGACGGTGAGATCCCCCACATCGAGCTTGTCGGAGTCTGCGACTGCTACGGCGGGAAGATCGGTGGCATCGACCTTGACCACTGCGAGATCCGCATACGGGTCCACGCCGACGAGGCTTCCATCGAAGATGCGCCCATCGCTCAGCTTCACGCGAATCGCGGCGTCGCTCATGGCCGCGCCGTCGAGCGTCACCACATGCGCGTTGGTGATGATGTAGCCGTCATCGGAGTAGATCACACCGGAGCCCGAACCGCTCGAGTTGCCTCCCGCGACCTCGAGTGTGACGACGCTGGGAGTGGCGACCGCTGCGACTCCGGAGATCGCGGTCGCGTTCTCCGCGTTGTTCAACGTGATCGCGCTGCTCCCCGACGCACCGGTCGTAGCCGACTGCGGCGCGTTCGCCGACACGACCGCAGCGACGCCGCCCCCCACGACGCCGCCGAGGAGTGCGCCGACCGCGAGTCCGGCGAGGAGCATGCCCGAGCGGTTCTTCGCGTCCTTCGACTTTCCCGAATCGTCAGCACCGCGGTGGTCGTTCGGCCCGCCGGGTGCGCCTCCGCCGAGGTCGCCCGGAGCGTGGGATCCGACCGGCATCGCCCCGTATCCGAACGCGCTCGCGTGCTGATCTGCCGGAGCCGTCGGATGCGTCGGTGCGTGCGCGGTCGGTGCGCCGAGGTTCGGCGATCCGTGCGGAGCGTGCGGCTGCGAAGCGGCGCTCTCGGGCAGGAACCGGTCGCCCGGGAGCTGCTGCGTCGGGGCATCCGACTGGGGCACTGGAGTCGACGATGGCTCGCCGGTGCTCGCGTTCTGCGCGGAGGAGGAGATGAGGCGACCGTCTGGGCCGTACTCGGGTGTGGTGCTCATGGGGGCTCCCTTCGTGTAGGTCTAGCTTGACCTCCCTTCCTATGAATTTCGCTTGGAGTACCTGCAGAGCATCTGCACGCCGCGGTCCCGCGTGCACTTCGTACGCTCCGGTTGGCACGAGTCGTGCCGACGCCCGGCCCTTCCGAGCATTCACCTCGCTGGAAGGGCCGACCGCCGGCACGATTGCCGGCCTTCCCTCACTCTCCCGAGGACGCCATATCGCGGCACTCTCGGAAGACGATCGGGCCGCGCCGGTGTCGGCGTACGCCCCAGGCCAGCGCGGCCCCGCCGAGGAGCAGGAGCGCGCCTCCCCCGGCGATCCACGCGGCCGCGGCTCCCTCTCCCGTCGTAGCGAGAGCGGGCGCCGCACCCACCGGGCGGACCTCGAAGTCCTCGCTCGGAGCACCGCAGGCGCCCTTCGCCACCACGTGCTCCTTCCCGGCCTCGATCATGACGAGGGTCTCGACGTAGCCGCCGAGTCCGACATGCTCGGGACGGGTGAGCACACTCCTCGATCGGTACGTTCCCGGGCCGTCGACCACGACGCCCGCAGCGTCGCCGAGTTCGGCGAGTTCGTGCTCCGGCGAGCATACGAGCGCGCCGTGCGCATCTCGCCCGTACGCGCTGAAACGCACCCGTAATTCGATGCCATCGCGCTGCACGATGGGGCCGCCGACGAACGCCCGGTCGAACATCGGCTGCCCGACCTCCACCGAGCCGGCCGAAACCGTGCGCACGGTCGGCGCCTGCACCGTGGTCGTCTCCTCTGGCATCCCGCATGCTCCGCGGTGCAGCTCTCGCTCCGCCCCGTTCTCCCACTGCGACAGCGTCTCCACCCACCAGATGGTGTCGCCATATTCGGGGAGCGCCGTGATCTCCGGCGAACGAACCGTGCCGGGCTCGGTGACGCTGACTGGATCGAGCGTGAAGAGGAGGTTGTCGTCCGTGCAGTGCGCCGCGTCCGTTCCCGTGGCCGACGCCTCGCCCCGATACCCGCGGAAGACGACGCGGTGCTCCAAGCCTGCACGCTCTGCGAGGACACCGGTGATCGTCGCCTCATCGCTGATGAGGTCGCCGATCGCGGAGAACGCCGCCGCGTTCGTGGTCACCTCCGGTGTCGTGATGTTCGTCGTCTCGCTGGCGATGCCGCACTCGCCCGTGTGCATTGCCACTCGAGCGTCGCCCTGGATGAGCCACAGCGTTTCGACCCACCAGACCGCGCCGACCCAGTCCGACTGTGCGACGACGCTCGGGGAGACGATCTCGCCCGGGCCCGTCACCGGCACGGCCGATGTCTCGAACAGGAGATTCTCTCGTGTGCACACGGCTCGCCCGCCCCCTTCGTCCGGAGCCGGCTCCTTCGCTACCCCGTCACCCGCGTCTCGCGGTGCGGTCCCCGCGCCGTATCCGGCGAACGTCAGTTCCCACCGAGCGCCGGCGTTCTCCGCGAGCGCCCCCGATACCACCGCGGTGTCGGAGATCTCGGCGCCGACGGGAGCGGTTTCCGTCGCCAGGGTCTCGACCGACGGGCGCCCGATCGTCGTGGTCTCATTGGCAAGACCGCATTCGCCGCGGTGCAGCGTGCGGGGCCCATCCGGGGTCTCGAGGTACAGCGTCTCGATCCACCAGACCGTCGTGCCATGCTCAGGTCGCGCGGTGAAGCCGGGCGAACGCAGGTCGCCGGTCCCGGTGACGGGAATCTTCTCGGAACGAAAGATGATGTTCTCGGCGCTGCAGCTCGGTTCGACTGCCGTGCGCACCTCCGGGGTGTCCTCGATCGCGCCTTCCGGAGCGCGGTAGGCCTCGAAGCGCATCGAGTACGTCGCGCGTTCCGCAAGAGCGCCGGACACCGTGGCCACGTCGTAGAGCTCGTCGCCGAGCGCCGCTTCCGAGAGCGCCTGCGTGACGACGGCCGGCTGATCGATCCTGGTCGTCTCGTTGCTCAGCCCGCACTCGCCCTCGTGCACGGTCTTGCCGTGCGACACGACGCGCTCGACCCAGTGGATCGTGCCTCCGGATCGCACCTGCGTCTCGGGCGACGCGTACGCTCCCGGCCCCGGAACGTCAATGCCGGATGCGCGGTGGACGGGTTGTGCGAGACAGCGTTCCTCCGCGGAGAGCGATTCGAGTTCGGCTTCGCTCCAGGTCTGCGGATCGCGCCGTTGCTCCAGCACGGGGTCGCGACCGCGCAGAGGCACGGGCGCCCCCGAGCTGTCGAGCACCGGAGTGCCGTCCTCCGCCAGCTCGAGCACGGGGTATGGAGTGCCGTCTGCGGCAACACCCGCCGTCGGCGCACCATTCTCGTCGGCCACGGGAATGCGGTTCCCCGCTTCATCGAGCAGCGGTTCTCCTGCGGCATCCGCCCACCACTCCTCCCAGAGCAGCGCTCCGGTTGCAAGGTCTTCCGCTTGCGCCTCATACGGATCGCCCAGTACCGGCTCCCAGTGCTCGTCGAACTTCTGCGCCCCGGCGCTCGGCTCCAGGTACGCCGTGAAGTCGGCGACCGCGTCCGGCCACATCTCCAGGGTGCTGTCCGGCGTCTCTCGAACGATCAGTCGATCCAGCATGGTGCCCCCTACCGTGGCGTCCGGCTGCGCCTGAGAGGACGCGATCGGTGGGGCCGGGGGCGCAGGAACGTCCTGATGCACGCTGGGAAAGCGACCTCCCAAGTCCGCCGATTTCGAACTGCCCGTGGCGACTGCGATTCGCTGCCCACTGGCTCCCGAGGCGGTCGCGGTGTCGTGGACGTCGAGCACCGCATCCCACCCGGCCGTGCCTCTGGCCTCCCAGGAGCCCCCGAGCGTGATGCGACGCGCACCAGGGTCTGCCTGGACGTAGCGAGCCGAAGCCTCGGTACTCGGAACTTGGAGCGTCGCAGCATCATTGCGCACGAACGTGCCGCCAGTGACGCTGAGCGTCGTGGTGCCCTTCGGGTACGCGACCCGGTAGCGGCCCTGCTTTCCGCCGGGGTCAGGAGTCACCTGCAACTCCCCCGTGACGGGCTTCGCAGCCACCGGCGGTTTCGCATTCGCCTTCGCGTCGGCATAGAGCCGGTCGGATTCCGCGATGAGGTCCCGGCCACGGGCTGAGCTCAGCAGCACACCGATCTTCTGGTCGAGGGCCGGATTGCCCGCGGCGAAGTTCTCGCGCATGCGCCAGATCGTCAGCTGCACCGCAGCAGCGGTCCACGCATCCCCAGTCTGACCGTGACGGTCCATGAGGTAGTTCATCTGCCTCATGCCGTGTTCGTCATCCCACGCCGGGAACATCCCGGCGATACCCGGCAGATACGGGAGTCGCCCGAGTGAGGCGATGTACCCCGACGGTTCGTGGCGACCGACCTCGATGCAGTACGCGCGAGTACCGTTCGGCATGACGAAGTTCGAGATCGTCAATCCACCGGCGAACGAGACTTCTTCTCCTCGTGATAGCGCCTGAGCGGGAGTCGGCGGCGCGAAAAGGGCGGCGCTGAGCGCGAGGGCGGCGACGACGAGACCTGCGAGCGCCATCCCGGGCACCGATCGCGCCACTCGTACCGTCTGCATCTTTCGCACGGTGTGCGAATCCCGAGCGCGTCTCCTTCGCCACCCTCCGTTCAGCCAGTTCACCTTGGTCATGCCCAACTCCTTTCGACACCGCGATCACGTGCGGACGACTCGTGAAACGGAGCGTCCTGCAGCGATCGTGGCCTGGAGAGCAGGTACGGCTCGGGAGCTCTCCACACCCACCGGGCTCGCGAGAATTGCGCCTGATTCCGCGACGTGCTAGAGTTGGGTCTCGTGCCGCGGGGTGGAGCAGTTCGGTAGCTCGCCGGGCTCATAACCCGGAGGTCGTGGGTTCAAATCCCGCCCCCGCAACGAAGAAAAGCCCTTGATCTGGAGTTCTCTCCCGATCAAGGGCTTTTTGCTGTGCTTCAGGAGTGCACTGCTGGAGTGCGCACCGCCTCACTTCCGCGCATGTGAGCGAACGCTGCGCCCGAGATCGACTGTTCGGTCGCGCGCGCCTCAGCCATGTGAGCGACGACAATGAACCGAAACGCGCACGCGTTGTGGGCGATCGAGGTGCGCGCGGCGGCCCGCACGCTGAAACGCAGACCGGACCAGATCGACTCGCGTCGTCCCGGTCCGGTCGGCCCCTGAGGCTGAGCGCTACTCCGCTTCGAGCGCCGCCTCGATCGCCTGCTGCAGACGCTCGTCGGCTTCGCCGTAGGCGGCCCAATCGCCCTTCTGCATGGCAGCATCGCGTGCCTCGAGAGCGTCCTGCATTTCCGTCAGGGTCTCTCGGAGGGTGCCGGTCGCACCCGAACCCGCGTCACCGGCACCGGTGTCACCCGAGTCGGGATCCTCCGCCGCCGGGTCCCCCGTCGTGGGGGTCGTGCCCGTATCACCGGCATCGGCGCCGGAGTTGCCTCCGAAGAGTGCATCCAGTGCCTCGTCCAGCGTGTCCTCGAAGGCGATCTGGTCGCCGAAGGCGACGAGCACCTTCTGCAGGATCGGGAAGCTCGTGCCGGACTTCGCCTGCACGTAGACGGGCTGCACGTAGAGCAATCCGCCGCCGACCGGCAGCGTCAGCAGGTTGCCGCTGATGACCTGGCTCTCGCCCTGGCGGAGGATGTTGAGCAGGTTGGAGACGTTCGAGTCGGTGGTGAAGCTGTTCTGCACCTGCCCCGGCCCGGGAATCGGGTCGCCCTTCGGCAGCGTCAGCAACTTCAGCTTTCCGTAGTCCTCCGAGACCGTCCCGTCTTCAGAGCCGGCGTTCGAATTCGCTGCGAGATACCCGGTGAGGATGTCTCGGGAGCCCTCACCCGATTGATCCGGAATGTACGTCGAATAGATCGAGTAGTTGGGATCGGCATCGGCTCCGGCCGCGAGCGTCAGATAATACGGAGGCTGAGCGAGCTTCGCCGCACCCGCGGTCGCGGTCGACACCGGATCATCGGGCGTGCGCCACTTGTCCTCTGCCGAGTAGAAGGCGTCCGCGTTCGTGACGTGGTACTCGCCGAGCATCGCGCGCTGCACCTTGAACAGGTCGCTGGGGTAGCGAACGTGGCTGAGCAGGTCGCCGCTCATCTCCGAGACGTCTTTCAGCGTGCCGGGGAAGATCTTGCCCCACGACTTCAGCAGCGGATCCTCGGTATCCCACGCGTAGAGGGACACGGAGCCGTCATACGCATCCACGGTCGCCTTCACGGAGTTGCGGATGTAGTTGATCGGCTTGCCGAGCGGATCGCGCTCGGCGGCGTCAGCGTCCACTGTGAGCTCGTTCATGTCCGAGGATTCGGAGTAGGGGTAATCGTCGGAGGTGGTGTAGCCGTCGACGATCCAGACGACGCGCCCGTCGACCACCGAGGCGTAGGGCGCCTTGTCGACGGTCAGGTACGGGGCCACCTTCTGCACGCGGTCGACCGGGTTGCGATCGTACAGGATCTGCGAGCCGTCGACGACCGCGCCGGAGAGGAGCACCTCCATATCCTGGAACTTGAGGGCGTAGATGAGCTTCGTGAAGATGTTGTCGAGCACGGGGCCGCCGTCACCCGAGAAGGTCGTCATGTTCTGACGTCCACCGTCTTCACCGGCCTCCTCCGCTTCGACGTTCTGCTCGGTCGCAGGATCTTCAGCGCCCGGCTCGGCCGGCTCGGCGTCTGCGGCCTCCTCGGCGGAGGCTTCGGCGTTGCTCTCGGCATCGGCGGGGAAGTCGAGCTCGATCGCCTTCGAGCGCTCTCCGCCCACGATGGAGTACTCCGGGGAATCCATGCCGAAGTAGATGCGCGGTTCGAAGGTGCCCAGCTTGCCGCTCGTCGGAATACCGTTCTCCAGGAAGACCGGCTCGCCCCCGGGCGATCGCTGGTTGCCGAATGCCGCCACGAGCCCGTACCCGTGGGTGTAGACGAGCGTCCGGTTGTACCAACCGGTCTGCTCTTCGATGTTGATGTCGCGTACCGCCGATACGGTGTCCTCCACCTGGCCGTCGATCTCGTAGCGATCGACGTTCAGCGATCCGGGGAACTGGTAGTACTGACGGATCTGCTCGAGCTGAGCGAAGGTGGGAGAGACGATCTCGGGGTCGATGATGCGAATGTTCGCGGTCGTCGTCGCGTCGTTGCGCAGCGCGCCAGGCTCGGCGTCGGTGACCGCGTCGTACCGTTCCTTCTCGACGTCCTCGATGCCGTACGCGGCACGGGTGGCCGCGATATTGCGCTCGATGTACTCGGACTCGAGGCTCTTCTCGTCGGGCCCGACCTGGAACTGCTGCACGGCCCAGGGGTAGCCGACGCCCAGCACGAGGCTGGACGCGATGAGCAGCGCCGTGCCGATGACCGGCAGACGCCACTTGCCGGTGAAGGCCGTCACGATGAACAGGATCGCGACGATGATGGCGATTCCCGCGAGGATCTGCTTCCCCGGGATCACCGCGTTGACGTCCGAGAACATCGCACCCGTGCGGATGCCGGAGCTCCCCGTCAGCGTGCGGTACTGATCGAGCCAGAGGCTCGCGGCCTGCAGCACGAGGTACAGCGTCGCGAGCACCGCGGCCTGAATGCGCGTCGACTTCGAGACGCGAACGTCACGACCGGAGAACGCGATGCCGCCGTAGAGGTAACTGGTGGCGACGCCGGCGATCAGCGCCAGCAGCGTTGCGGCCGAGGCGAACGCGACGATCCCCTGCAGCATGGGCAGATCGAAGAGGAAGAACGAGATGTCGAGACCGAACTGAGCATCGGTCTCCCCCGTGTTCTCGCCGTTGAACCAGAGCAGCACGCTCTGCCACTGCGCGGCGGTGCTGAATCCCCCGAACAGGCCGACGACGGCGGGCAGACCCCACTTGACGAGGCGACGGAGCGGTTCGAAGAGCTCCTGGTACCGGTCGAGCTGTGCAGTCAGTCGCGCGTAGACGGGGCGCTTGCGGTACGCGATGTCGATCGCGAAGAACACGGGCACCGCGATGCCGAGGAACCCGATCAGGAACATCGCTCCGGCGGCGAGCCATTGCGTGGTGAGCACCGGCAGGTAGCCGGTCTGTCGATACCACATCACTTCAGCGAGCACCGCGGCCACCGCGAGGAAGCCGAGAATCAGGATCACCACCAGCACGACGGTGATCGCAAGCGGCGAGAGCCGGCGCTGACGGGTGGCCTGAGCCGGGGGGTTCGGGTCGGTCACGTCTTCGTTCACTTTCCTGTCCAGTGCGCACGCGATGGTGCTGGGCGGGGTGGGTCACTTCACCCTACCGGGCTGCGCTGGTAAAACCCGGGGGCGGTATCGGCATCTACGACGATTGAGACCGAGCTGAAATCTCGGCTCCGCAGCGCTCCAACCCGGCGGGGGTGTCGCCTGAAGCGGCGGTTTCGATTGCGTCGATCGCCTCGGTGAGGGTTGCGACCGGCGCGACCCGCAATCCGTCGGGTATCCGCTCGGGAACATCGGCGCAGTTGCCGAGGGGCATGAGAAAGAGGTCGCTCTCCGCTCGAGCCGCCGCCCACATCTTCTGCTCGAGCCCGCCGATGGGCCCGACCTCTCCGGTATCGGCCATCGTCCCCGTGCCGCTGACGGTCATCCCGTCGAGCATCTCCCCCGGAGTCAGCCGATCGTACATGGCGAGCGAGAAGGCCATGCCGGCGCTCGGGCCGCCGATGTCCTCGAGCTTGATCTCCACCTCGCTCGGGAGGTCGAAATCCGTCGCGACGGTGGCCCCGATCAGCGGTTCCGTCGCCCCGTCCGGGATGGTCGGGGTGAGCTCGACATCGACCGGTTCCCCGTCGCGCTCGATGCCGACCCGCAGCGGCTCGTCGCCTCCGGTTGCGATGGTTCGTTCCCGAAGCATCGCGAAACTCTCGATGGGCTCGCCGTCGAGCGCGACGAGACGGTCTCCCGGCTCGAGCACGCCGTCCGCCGCGCTGCCGCCCGCGACCTCTGCGACGCTGAGCACGACATCGACGTCGTCGCCGGCCTCGCGGAAAGCCGCCGCGGCGGCGAGCGTCTGCGAGCTCGCCATGAGCGCCGTGTTCTGCGCATCGCGATCATCGGAGGTCTCTCCGTCGCGGAAGAAGTCGCTGAGCGGCGCGATGCGCTGCGACGGGTCGACGACCGCGGGCAGGAGCGAGAGCCAGCTGCGTCGCCGGTCAGGGTCTCCGAGGATCTGCACGGTGAGCAGGTTCAGCGTGCCGCTCGTCGGATACGTCTGAGCGTCGGGGAACGAGACGACGGGCTCCGTGGCATCGTCCACGGTGACATCGCCGAGCGTGTCGACCACGGGGCCGGGTCGCTCGATGACGTACGGCGAGGGGATCGCTCCTGCGAGCAGCACCGGGATCGCGAGTGCGCCGACGATCCAGAGGCCGCGACGCCGCCCTCGGCCCGTGTCCGCCTCGTACTCGACGTCCGAACGTGTCCTGCCGATGTGCTGACCCAATGCTCTCCTCGTGCACCCCGCGCCTGTTCGCAGTCGGCGCAATGGGAATCGCCGAGCGTCGGTCAATCTAGCAGGCGCATCTGAGCACCGTGCCGTAGCGTTATTCGTGAAGCAACGACGAAGGAGCGGCAATGAGCGCGAACGACCACGACGGCGCTGAGCGCCCCGATTCCGGTGGCGATTTCGAAGAGCTGCAACGCATTCTGCGCGACATGCTGTCGGGCACCGGCGGTGCGCCAGCGAACGGGTTCGATCCCGAGCAGTTCGCGAAGGCGGCGGGCATCAACGTCGACCCCCAGGCCCTCCAGGGCCTGTTCGGCACGCTTCAGGGCGCCATGCAGAATCCCTCGGCCGAGATCGACTGGTCGGTCGCGCGGAAGACCGCGATCGAGGTCGCCTCTGGCGACAGCGGTTCGGCTGATCCTGCAGCTGCCCTCAGGGCGTTTCCCGTCGCGGCACTCTGGCTGGACGAGGCGACCGAGCTGGGGCCGACTCCCGACGCGCCGAAGACGTTGTCTCGCATCGAGTGGGTGCAGCAGTCGATCGACACCTGGGTCGGGCTGGCCGAGCCGGTGGCCGAGTCGATCACGCGCGCCCTGATGAGCGCGCTCGAGAGCCAGATGCCGGAAGAGCTCGGGACGGCACTGCAGGGAGCCACCCCGATGCTGCGCAGCGTGGGCGGCGCGCTCTTCGCCGTGCAGCTCGGAACGATCGTCGGTCGTCTCTCCGGCGAGGTCGTGTCGGCTGGAGACATCGGGATCCCGCTGCTGTCCGGTGCGGGGCGCGAGGGCGGGGCGCTGCTCCCGGCAGGGGTTGCTGCGTTCGCCGAGGGCCTCGATCAGGATCCCGAGACGGTGACGCTCTACCTCGCGATCAGGGAGCTCGCCCACGCCCGGCTCTTCCGCCACTCGAAGTGGCTGAGGCTGCATCTCCTCACCGCGATCGGCGATTACGCTCGCGGCATCAGCATCGATACCGGACGCATCGAGGAGCTCGCCCGGGATATCGACCCGCAGCACCCCGAGCAGATCCAGGAGATCATCTCGAACGGCGCGCTGATACCGCCGAAGACGGAGGCGCAGGAGGCCGCGCACGCACGGCTCGAGACGATGCTCGCGTTGATCGAGGGCTGGGTGGACGTGGTGACGGCGGACGCCGCCAAGCGGATCCCAGGGGCCGACGCGGTGGCGGAGATGGTGCGCCGCCGCCGCGCCACGGGCGGACCGGCGGAGCACGCGTTCGCTGCGCTCGCCGGGCTCGAGCTCCGCCCGCGTCGGTTGCGCGAGGCAGCGGCGCTGTGGCGGCTCGTCGGCGAGCGGAGCGATGTCGCGACCCGCGACGGGCTCTGGGCGCATCCCGATCTGCTGCCCTCGTCAGAAGAACTGGACCATCCCGCTCGGCTGCTCGAACGCCTCGGCCTGGCCGGTGCGACGCCCGACGCCGAAGCCGATGAATTCGACGCAGCGCTCGCTCAGCTGCTCGACGGCGAGTTGCCCCCGCACGAGGGCGACGCGGGAGATCGTCAGGACTGAACGGGCAACCACGATGCAACGCCGCTCACAGGTGTGAGTGAAACGGCATCGGCGCGCTCGAGCGGATGAGCCTGTGGATAACGCACGAACGGGGATTCGAGCGCGCACACTGCTCCCATGGATCCCCTGCTGACACGACTCGACCCCTCGCTCCCGGTCTGCTGGGAGGACCCGGACACCCTCAGGGTGGGTTTCGAGCACGCCATCGCACGCGTGCGACGCCCGACGGCTGGAGTGCAGCGCTTCATCGGCGTACTGCGTCGTGGAGTGGATGCGGACCGCCTGCCAGACGAGGCGCGCCGAGCCGGAGTGACACTCGGTGAGGCGCGAGCCGCCGTCGCACAGCTCGGGCCCGCATTGCTCGCGCAGCGCGCCGCGAATGCGACTGAGGCCGCGGTGCCGTTGACCGCGCAGATGTGCGACGGCGGACGCCCGGTGGCGGCGCTGCGCGAAGCCCTCCTCGAGAGCGGGGTGTGTCGGTTCCCAGCTCGCGATGAGTCGTCTGCATCCGGAGACATCGATCTCGTCGTGTTCGTGGAGCGCTACTGGGAGCCGCTCGAGCGCGCGCAGCGCTGGCTGATGGAGGGGGTTCCGCACCTGCTCATCAGGTTCACCGATGGGGCGGTGCACGTCGGACCGATCATCGATGCCGACGGCCGGCCCTGCCACACCTGCATATCGCTCGCGCGAGTCGAACGCGATGCCGCGACCGCGGCCCTGGCGGCACAGCTCGCCGGAGCAGCAGTCGCAAGCGAACGACGCGACGCCGCCGTGCTCGCCGGAGCGTACGCCGCCGGCCTCATCCGCGCCTGGAGCGCCGGCGACGCGGCCGCGCATCGCACCCGCATCGTCCTGCCGGTTTCACGAGCGCTCTCGATCCCCGTGCCGCGAGTGGAGCAGGTCGAACCGCACCTCGACTGCGCCTGCGGGCCGCCGTCACTCGATGACGACGGCTCACGTGCCGGCGGCGATCATCCCCGCCTCGCTGATGAAGCGTGAGGGCTGCCGCGCGGTACGCCCCCCGCCCGCGACCCCGGAGAGCCGGAGCGTGTCTCTCGCGCGGGTGAACGCCACGTAGCAGAGCCGGCGCTCCTCGTCGATCGCAGCCTCGTCGGTGGCGTGCGTGATCGGCAGCAGCCCCTCACTGAGCCCGACGACGTGCACCATCGACCATTCGAGCCCCTTCGCGGCGTGGATCGCGCTGAGGGTCACCGCGTCGAGGGTCGGCTCGTGCTGCGTGCGCTGCCGCGCGAGCAGCTCCTCGCTGAACTCACGGATGCCGGTTCCGGGCGGCATCTCGTCGACGAGGCCGAGGAGCGCGCCGAGCGCTTCCCACTTCTCGCGCTGCGCCGCGCCCTCCGGCGCCTTCGCCGACCATCCCCCGGCACGCAGCACGTCGCTGACGATCTGAAACAGGGGGCGCGTGTCCGCGACCTTCGCCTCGCCGCGGATGAGCATCACGGCTTGCCGCACATCGGCGCGCTCGAAGAACCGCTGCGCGCCGTGCACGCGAGCGCTCAGCCCGCGCTGCCTGAGCGCTTCCTCGAAGCGCGCCGACTGCGCGTTGGTGCGGTACAGGATCGCGACCTCGGACGCCGGGGTTCCCGCGCGCACCGCCGCCGCGATGGAGTCCGCAACGGCCGCGGCTTCGTCGTGATCCGAGGCGAACCACTCGAACGTGGGCGCTGCCGCCGAGGCGGCAGTCGCGTCCGCGCGTGCTGCCCGGAGCGTGAGGGCGCCGGGCCGATCCCGCATCAGCCTGTTGGAGATGCGGACGACGGGTTCGGTGGAGCGGTAGTTGCGCTCGAGTCGGATCTCGCGCGCCCGCGGATACTCCGCACCGAATCGCAGCAGGTACGAGCTCGAGGCCCCCGCGAAGGAGTAGATGGTCTGGCTCGCATCACCGACGACGCAGAGATCGTCGCGATCCCCGAGCCACATGCGCAACAGCGAGTGCTGCAGCGGCGAGACATCCTGGTACTCGTCGACGGTGAAGAACCGATAGCGTTCCCGCACTTGGAGGGCCGCGAGGGGCTCGGTCTCGAGCATGCCGGTCATCAGCACGAGGACGTCTTCGAAGTCGATCTGCCTCCGCTCCTCGAGCAGCGCGGTGTACGCCCGCTGCAGGTCCACGAGGCGCTCCGGCGTGAGCCCCTGCGGGATGGGTCGACGCTCGACCTGATCCGCGTAGGCGTCGATGCTCAGCATGCGGGTCTTGCGCCATTCGATCTCCGCTGCGGCGTCGCGCAGCGCCTCGCCTCCGAGCCTGAGCCCGAGCGACTCGACCGCCTGCGAGATCGCCGCCACCTTGCCAGGGAGCATCTTCGGCGCGGCACCGCCGACGAGCTGCGGCCAGAAGTGGTTCAACTGCGCGAGCGCGGCCCCGTGGAACGTCTGCGCGCGCACGCCGTCAGCACCCAGCGCCCGCAGGCGACCCTGCAGTTCTCCCGCGGCCTTCCGCGTGAACGTCACGGCGAGTACCCGTTCCGGGTCGTACACCCCGGTGCGCACCCCGTACGCGATGCGGTGGGTGATGGCGCGCGTCTTCCCCGTTCCCGCACCGGCGAGCACGGCCACGGGACCGCGCAGGCTCTCCGCGATCTCGCGCTGCTCGGGATCGAGAGCCGACAGAATCGCCTCGGCGTCTGAGCTCACGATGCCGTGGCTGAATCGACCGGTTCGACCGCGCCCTCGGCGGCGTCCTCCGCGACCCATCGGTCGATCATCCACCGTGCGATCGAAAGCGGCATCGGCAGCGTGAGATCCTCGGCGGGCTCGCGGAGCTCGTCGCGCGTGAACCACCGCAGTTCCGATATCTCCGTCGGATCGGGAACCAGCGCTTCCGGATCGACCCCCGCCGCCAGCCGCGCCCGGAACCCGAGCATCAGCGAACGCGGGAACGGCCACGGCTGAGACGTCACGTACGCGATGTCGCCCAGCCGCACGCCGGACTCCTCGAAGACCTCGCGCTGGACGGCCTGCTCGAGCGATTCACCGGCTTCGACGAAACCCGCGAGCAGCGAGAAGCGACCCGGTTCCCAGAGCGCATTCGAACCGAGGAGCACGCGGTTCTCGTGCTCGATCAGCACGATCACCGCCGGATCGGTTCGAGGGAAGTGCTCTCCGCCTCGCGCGTCGAGACGGGCCCACCCGCCCTGAGTCGCTGCAGTGCGATCGCCGTCTCGCGGCGAGTAGCTTGCGCTCTCGTGCCACCTCAGCAGTGCCGAGGCGACGCCGACCGCTTCTCGTTCGGCCTCGGTGAGGCGAGCACCGACTTGGAAGGGGTGGACCCAGAGCTCATCGCCCGGCTCGGCCTCTGCGCCGGCTCCCTCGTTCTCCACGGTGCGCGCATCGGTGCCGGGATCCGCGCCTGCGACTGGTATCGCCCTCGCGAACACGGGGGCGCCGTCGATGCGCCCCAGGAACACGTCCGTCACCCCGCGCGCATCGAGGCTCGACTGCGACGGATCTGCGGCGCTCGCGCCTTCCGGATCTTCGACCACCGCCGCGCGCGGCTCGCCGGTCGTCGGCTGCCACGCGAGCCGGGTCGCACCGCCCTCGACGCGCACGGGGATCTCCACGCCACGGATGCGGAGCATCTTGGCCGAGGGGTCTCGCCACGCTTCGCCCAGGAGTTCCTGGCTCATGCGGGTCGCCGCGTCGCGATCGAGCGCGCCGCCCGCGAGTGGTGGCCTGGCCGGGTTCGAGGTCATGTGTTCCCCTGTTCAATCGCACCGAGGCTGACGCCCGGACGCGTCGCTGCTTGGAGTTGCCGGCGGGCTGTCGCTCAGTGCGCGTGGCGAATCGACCGAGTCGACGCGCATGCATACCCTGAGTACATGGCCAGCATCCCTTTCACCTTAGCCGCGCTCTCGACCTCCGCGGTGCCGGGCCTCGTCGTGTTCGGAGTGCGCGAACACGAGAGCGACGATGCATTCGTCTCCGCGATCATCGCCACGGAGGATGACGAACTGCTCGTGCGCGTGCCGCGCACCCATCAGGCCGAGGTGCAGCAATCAGCGGAACTGCTGGGGCTCGCCGCGCTCACGGAGGGTCCGAGGAGCCGTCTCCCCTTCGCCGTGCCGACGGCTCTCGGGATGACTCGCGCCGGAGAGACTCGCGCGGTCGTGACGTCGTTCCTGGACGGGGCGCGTTTCGAGGCGGACGATCTGACGCACGACGCGATCCTGCTCCAGCCGCTGGCCGAGGCGATCGCCGCCATCCACGAACTCCCGCTCACCGTCGCACAGCACGGCGGCCTCCCGGTTCGTTCTGCGCAGGATCTGCGCGTGCTGGCGACTCGTCTCGTCGACCGGGCAGATGCGACCCGCCTCCTCCCCGAGACGGTGCGGCGGCGGTGGACGCACGTGCTCGAGACGTCGGACCTGTGGGATTTCTCCCCCACGATGGTGCACGGCTCGCTCGACGCCGAGCTGATCAGAGTCGACGAGGGCGCGATCACCGCCATTCTGGGGTGGTCGGAATGCTCGGTCGGTGACCCGGCAGCAGATCTCGCCTGGCTCCTCGCCGCGGGCCCTGACGTGCTGGACGGGATGATCGCTCGTTACGCTCGGGCGCGCAACAGCGAGTCGCTCTCGCATCTGCGGGCTCGTGCCGCTCTCTATCACGAGCTGGAGGTGGCGCGGTGGCTGCTCCACGGCACCGAGACGCACGACCAGACCATCATCGACGACGCGGTCACGATGCTCGATCGCATGGTCGGCAGCGGCGGCGCGCTCGGCGCAGCCTTCACGGCCGCAGTCGCTGCGGCCCCGCTCAGCTCGGAGGAAGTGATCGCGCTGCTCGATCAGACTCCGGAGATCACCGACGCCCAGTCGGACACCGCCGCGTTCGAGGGGCTCGACGAGGATCGCATGTTCGGCGTCGACACCGATTTCATCGAGCCGCTCGACGCGGATTCGGATGGAGCCCAGGACGGTTCGTCGGAGGCGGACGCGTCGGAGACCCCCGATGCGGAGGAAACCGATGTGATCGATCCGCTCGATGTCTCAGGCGATGCTCCTCGGCCGGATTTGGCAGACCGGCCGAGTGCGCGACCGGCGTCGGACGGAGGAGAGCAGCTCACGGAGCCCCTCTCGGACGACGATCTGCCTCGCGGCTCTGCCCGCTGAGTCTCCCTGCCGCCTCCTGCCAGATCTCCTCGAGTGCACGCAGGCTTCGCGGCTCGCGTCCGGTGAGTTCCACTCCCTCCGCCACGTAGAACAGCGATACGTCGACGCGATCGGCATCGATGCCCGCCCACTGCGCGTATGCATGCCGGTACAGGTCGAGTTGGAAGAAGCGCGATTCGCGTTCCGCATCGTTCTTCGGCGCTCGCCCCGATTTCCAGTCGACGATCTCGAATCGGTCGTCATCGAGTCGGTATACGGCGTCGAGTTTGCACACCAGCGTTCGTCCGGCGAACGGGAGCGTCACCTCCTGCTCGACGGCGATCGGCTGCAGATCCGCCCACCGCGACCGCTCGAAGCGCTCGATCAGCGGCGCCAATTCGGCCGCCTCCGCGGTCGGCTCGGCTTCGTACCCGGCTTCAGCCGGTGCTGGATCTCCCACCCAGTCGATGTCGGCAAGCCCTGCGAGCGGCAGCTCGGTACCGCGAGCGGTGGTCGCGCGCCGTTCCACCCATTCGTGGAACCGGTTGCCGACGCGCGTGCGGCGGTACGGGCGCTGCGGCACGGGCCGGAGCCGAGACCGTTCGGCGGCGACGGGATCTTCGACGAACTCATGAAACGTCGACGCGGTGAGCCGTTCGGGCAGGTCAGCGTCTGACGCGATCACCGCATCCGTTCCCGCCGTGCCGTTCGCGAGCGCGCTGCGCTCTGCGAGCAGCAGGCGCACGGCTTCGTCCAGCGGCTCCTCAGCGTCTCCCTCGGCCACGCCGCGATCGGCCGCATCGGTGACCGCCCTCCGCACGACCTCTGCCGCGTGCAGCACGGTGCTCGATCGCGCCCCCAGCGGGTCGAGGGGCCAGTCGAGCGTCAGTTCGTCCCGCTCCGATGGGTCGGCGTCGAAGGCGCTCGCTTCGGGGAGCCCCCCGATGACGCCCGCATCCTGCAGCTCCACGAGATAGGCCGAAGGTGAGCGGGGACGACGCTGACCGCCCCAGAACGAGCCGCTCAGCAGTACGCGACCGGCCGCTCGCGTGACGGCCACGTACGCCAGGCGCCGTTCCTCCTCCTGATGGCGGGCTTGCAGTGCTGAGCGATACTCGGCGATGCGGCCGCGGAGCTCCTGCTGCGTGGCCGCGATCCGCCAGTTCAGGGCTGGACGCGACGCCGCATCGCCGCGGAGCTCGTCCGGCAGCTGGCCCGTGCGCAACCATCCGGCTCCCGCCCGCGCCTGCCCCGGGAATTCTCCTGCCACGAGACGTGGGACGACCACCAGGTCCCACTCGAGACCCTTCGAACCATGGGCCGTGATCAGCTGCACGGTCCCCGGCGCGGGCTCGGCGACGTGCTCTGCGGCTTCATCGGCCTCGAGAGCACGCTCGATCCATTCGAGGAGCGATGGCAGCGACCCCTCTGTATCCACGGCGAGATAGCCTTCGACGAGATCGGTGAAGGCGTCGAGGTTCGCGTGGGCGGCTGAGCTTCCGGCGAGGTCCCTCGCCTCGTTGGCGTCGAGTTCGATATCGATGCGCAGCGACTGCACGACGGCGCCGATGAGCTCGGGAATGCTCCCGCCCACCCCTTGTCGCAGGCCGGCCAGCATGCGCCCGGCCTCGCGAAGTCGTTCCCGGCCGACATCTGAGATGTTCGCCAGCGCACGATGCTGGAGGTCGCGCATTCCGGCGATCTGATCGAGCGCATCGATCAACGTGTACTGCCGGTCTGGATCAGGCAGCACCCGGTCGGGCGCCCGGTCCTCCGGCGAGAGCGGGCGCTGGGCGATGTCGCGCTCGCCGAACCATCGCGCGGCATCTCGCAGACCCGAGACATCGGCGACGCCGATGCGAAACCGCGGTCCGGTGAGCAGCCGGATCAGGTCTCCGCCGGCATCCGCGTACCAGAGGCACCGGAGCGCGCTGACGACGTCGGTCACCTCAGGAGTGGTGAGGAGCCCGCCCAGACCGATGATGCGGGCCGGAACCCCAGCGTCGGCGAGGGCGGCCCCGAACGCGGCCATCTGGCTTCGCGTGCGGAAGATCACCGCTGCTGTCGGCAGCTCGCCGTGCTCCTCGAGATGCTGCTCTCGGGCGGATCGCACCCACGCTGCGACAGCGAGGCGTTCTTCATGCACGGTCTCCGGGTAACACCACTCGACGCTTCCGGTGCGGGCGCCTGGCCGGGGGGCGAGCCGCGGTACATCGACGGCCGACTCGGCGGCGAGGGGTGCGGCGATGGCATTCGCCGCGCCCAGCACGCTGACCGGATTGCGCCAGCTCGTCGAGAGCGTCAGTGTGGCTGGCTGCGTCCAGGCTGCGCCTGCATCGGCGGCGGCCGGGTCTGGCGCCGCGGACCCGTCCGAGGGTTCGCGCCGACCCGAGAAATCCGAGTGGAACGACTGCAGGCCCTCGGCCGAAGCACCCCTCCAGCCGTAGATCGATTGATGCGGGTCGCCCACGGCCATCACCGAACCGCCCGCGAAGATGCGGGAGAGGAATCGGGTTTGCCCCACCGAGGTGTCTTGGACCTCGTCGAGCAGCACGACTCGGTGGCGTTGGCGGAGCACCCGGCGCGCTGCGGGCGACGCGTCGAGCGCGGCTGTTGCGAGCGCAAGCTGGTCGGGGAACTCGATCACCCCGCGCCGCTGCTTCTCCTGCGCGTATTCGCGCGCGAGTCGGGTGATGAGCGGCGTCTCGGCGAGACTCGCCACGGCGTCGCGCACCGGCGCGTACTGCTTGCCGCTCGGCGCTCGGCCGATCTCCTTCTCGTTGTAGGGCAGATGCTGGACCCGCGAGAATTCCTCCACGATGCGATCGACGCGGTCGAGTGAGGTCAGGTTGTCGGAAACGGCGTGGTCGAGTGCGAGCATATGCCGGATCAGCTCGGGAACGCGCAGTTCGCTCTCGACAAGACCGGGGTCGCTGCTCGACAGGAGGACCTCTCGGGCGATGCGCCAGGCGGTCGCCGTGTCAATCACGGCGGCTCCGGGAGCGACCCCGGCGGCGATGCCGAATTCCTGCAGCACGCCGGCGGCGAACGCGTTGTAGGTGCTGACGTCGGGGATCTCGAGACCGTCGGCGAGCAGCTCGTGGAGCTCTCGTGAGCGCTCGCGCTCCTCCGCAGTGAGCACGCCGCGCTCTGCGGCGTCGCCGAGCCGCTCGGCGAAAGTGAACAGGCGCCCGGAGATGCGCTCTCGCAGCTCACCGGCCGCTTTCCGGGTGAAGGTGAGTCCCAGCACCTCATCGGGCGCCGCGAGTCCGTTGGCGACGAGCCACACCACTCGGTTCGCCATCGTCTCGGTCTTCCCGCTTCCGGCGCCGGCGACGACGAGCGTCGTGCCCCCGAGCGGGTGCTCGATCACCGAACGCTGCTCCGGCGTGGGAGTGAGCGGCACCGCCGGTGGGACGGCGAGAATCTCCGCGATGCGAGCGGCTGAGAAGAGCGCGCGCGTCATCCGCGGATCGCGGTTCGACTCGCTCATGCGCGGCTCACCGCAGGAATCACGTGCAACCGGCAATTGCCCGGCTGATGCGGGTCGGAGCAGTGGTGCTCCACCCGAGCGGTAAATGCTCCGGCCGCCATGACGCGGGCCACGTCCGAGACTCGTTGGGCGAATGCTTCGCGCGCTTCGTCTGACAGGGGCTGCTGCACTCGTTCGATGAATCCCGCTCCTTTCACGGCGTCGGGATGCACGTAGAGCAGGCGCGCACCTCCGCTGATCTGCCCGGGCGCGGACGCCTCCGACTCCTGATCGCTCGAAGCCGGCGCGTCAGCGTTGAGGGCCGGACCCTCGAATGCGCCGAGCGCGACGCCCACCTGATACGCCTGCAGCTGCGCGTGCTCTTCGGCGGCGGCCTGGCTCGGGGGGACACGCCCTGTCTTCAAATCGAGCACGGTGATCTCACGGTCGCCGTCGCGATTCGTTCGCTGTTCGAGCCGATCGGCGACGCCTCGAAGAACAGCGCGGTCGATCGTCGCTGTGAACATCGCTTCCCGGCCGATGAGCGTCCGGTCAGAACCTTCGAACTCTCGCAGGTACTCGGCGAGGCCTGCGCTCATCGCGCGCGCGAGCTTCCGGGTCCGCTCCGCTTCCCACTCTGCGGCGAAGGGCAACTTGCTCCATTCTTCGCTCACGATCGCGAAGAGCTGCTCGGGATCGGAGTCGGTCGCCGTTTCGAACGCGTGGTGCAGCAGGGTCCCGAGACTCGCCTGGACGCTGCCCGAGCCGCCTCCGAGGCTCGACACCACCCAGTCGAGCGGGCAGTTCTCAGCGCGCTCGAGTTGCGATGGGCTCACGCTGACCCGGGCCTCTGGGTCAGCGTCGAGATCGACGAGCGGATCCGACGTGCTCGGCGGCAAGACCCCGTACCAGTCGTCGGGGTCGGCCCCGGGCACCTGCGCGCCAGCGAGTGCGACGAGTGCCCGCACCGCCTCGGTGTCATCGGGGTCGCGAACCACCCGGCGGCGCATCGCGGCGACTTGACCGCGCAGCGTCAGTCTGGCACTCGGCAACGAGTCGACGGCGTATTCTCGGCCGAGGCCGAAGAAGGCGCTGGGGTGCTGATGCTCATCGGCGACCGCGACGACCAGCAACTCCCGACGAACGCGCGCGCAGCTGTGGGCGAAGAGCCGCAGTTCGTCGTGCATCGTGTCGCGCCGCGCCGGCGGCTCCGGCGCACCGCCGCGCAGCCAGCGTTCGAGCGCCGTCGCACCGACCAGCGAGCCGCGCGAACGCAGATTGGGCCATGCACCGTCTTGCACGCCGATCACAGCGACCAGGTCGAACTCCCGGCCGATCGCGCCCTGCGGCGTCGTCACCGTCACCGTCGATCGTTGGCTCCTGCGGGCCAGCGAGTCCTCGGGCACGGCGCTTTCGAGGAGATCTTCGAGCAGCTCCGCGATCGGCTGCGCGCTGTCCTGCTCTTCATGGCGCTGCAGCGCGAAGAACAGTCCCATCACCGCGTCGAGCGAGCGACTCGCCTCGTCGGCCCGCGCGCCGCGCCCCGACAGTGCCTCGTCCTGCCAGCTCGAGGCGAGCCGCGCGCCGTCCCAGATCGCCCAGAGCGTCTCGCGCGGCGTGCCGCCTCCCTCGCGCACCCGCTGCGCCGCCTGCAGCATCAGGCCGATCTTGCGGAGCGCCCGTCCACCTGCGCTGTCGATCATCGGAGAGGTTCCAGGGAACGCGACCGCCTCGACCACGAGCTCGTCGATGCTCACCGGGTCGCGCCCGGCAGCTGCGGCTTCTCGCCGCTCGTGCAGGACGAGGGCTCCGCGCAGTCGGCGAACGGCCACCGGGTCGAGGCCGCCGACAGCGCCGCCGACGAGGTGCAGGAGCTCTTGCGCGGATAGGGGCTCGATGCCGAGGGCATGCTGGAGCAGCCGCACCAGTTCACGCACGATCCGGTGCTCGCGCAGCACGATTCCCCCGGCTGCGACGCCCGTGGGAACCTGATGGACGGCGAGTGCGCGGGCCACGCGCGTGGCTTCACCGCGACTGCGGCAGATCACGGCCATCTGACTCCAGGCCGCCGGCTCGCGGCCGCCCAGGCCCAGATGCCGCGCGCGGAAGCGATGCGCGATGACGCCGAGCTGCTCCGCCGCTGACTCGACGCGGGCGAACTGCACGGCGTCGTCGTCTGCACCGCCCCCTCGCGTTCCCGGCGCTGCCGCTGCCTCCCGTTGCGCACCCGCCGCCGACGCACCGATGCGCCGCGTCAGCCCCTGCACGAGCTGACGCACCCGAGCGCCGTGCCGGTGCACGGTCTCCAGAGTCACGAGCGTCTCACGTGCTCCGCCGAATCGACCGGCGCCGCCGACGGCAGCGGAGGGCTCGCGGCGGGCCAGTTCTCGGACGATTCCGGCGAGTATGCCCGTGCGTTCACCGTGAAAGGCCCCCGTCGCGATGTCGGGATCGCCGAACGCGCGGATGCGGCTGCCTCGTGCGGCGCACGCCGCGAGCAGCGCGAGAGCCCCCTCGCCGAGCTCTTGCGCGTCGTCCACCAGGATGAGTCGCGGCACGGAGAACCCGTCGCCTGGCTCCGCGTCCGACCGCACCCCGTGATCGCGCACCGCTGCACTTGCCGCGCGAAGGATCGCACTCGGGCTGAGCTCCCCCGGCCGCTCTGCCGCTGCTCGCCGCATGGCCGCGCCGAGCAGCGCGAGCGCCGCCCGCCAAAGCCCGGCGAGATCGTCGCCCGGCCCCTCGGACACGGCGCGCGACGCCGCAGCTGCACGAGCCGCGTCGACCTCGGCGGCGAGCGCGGTCGGCGAGCGGTCGAAGTCGTCCAGCACGCGCCACAGGTCACGCAGCTCGGCGCGGAAGGCCGGTGTCCCGAGCACGTCAGCGCTGATGCCAACCGAACGCGCGAGAGCCGCGGCACTCCCCTCGGAGATGACATCTGCGAGGAGCTCGTCTTGCACCGTACCTGTGAGCAGACGCGGGGCGTCGGCACCCGCGAGCGCGTGTTCCCGCGAGAGCACAGCGAAGCCGAGCGACGCCGCCGTGCGCACGGGAGTTCCGCCGATCGCGCGTCCGACGGCGCGCTCGATGTGCCCGCGGAGGTCGGTGGCGGCGAGGCGATTGGGTGCGAGTGCGATCACATCCTGCTCCCCCCAGCCGGGCAGGTCGAGTGCGCGCCGATACGTCTCGACCAGCACCAGCGTTTTCCCACTGCCCGGAGCACCGATCACCCGAGCGTGCGCGTCGACGTCGAGCGCGAGCGCACGCAGCTGCGACGAGTCGAATGAGGTCATATCGTCAGCCTACTGACGGCCGCAGACACTGCGGGCCTCGCGCGCCCCCTCCCCGCCCCGCGTGCGCTGCTGGCGAACGCGACGGCTCCGCACGACCCCGGGCCCCGCGGCGGCCGTAGACTCGACAGCGATTCGACCCGTGGCCGTGCGCCACTGAACTCAGGAGGCCCCGTGGAAATCCGCATCGGTATCAAGCATTCGCCCCGCGAACTCGCGTTCGACACGGACTCGAGCGCGGCAGACGTGCGCGGCGTGATCGAGGAAGCGATCGCGAACGACGCCGCCCTCGTCACCCTCTCCGACGTGAAGGGTCATCAGTACCTCGTCAACACCGAGTCCATCACGTACATCGAACTCGGCGGCGAAGGCGGTCGGAAGGTCGGCTTCATCAGCTGATCCACCGCTCCTCCACGCAGCCCCGCGATCCGATCAGGATCTCGGGGCTGCGTCGTTCTCGGGCAGCACGAACCTGAGAACGGCTCAGGAGTCCAAGGTCTCGCGCACCACGTCGAGCAGCGCATCCGCGACGACCCGCTTCGTGCCGCTCGCCACCGTCGCCGGGCGACCGTCGCTCGAGAGCACGTGCAACGTGTTCTCCCCCGCTTCGAAGCCCTCCGACCAGCTCACCGCGTTCACCGCGAGCAGGTCCGCGCCCTTGCGCGCGAGCTTTCGCCGCCCGCGTTCGACCAGCTCGTCCTCGTGCTCCACCGTCTCAGCCGCGAATCCAACGATCACCTGGCCCGGCCGTCGCTGGTGCACCAGCCCGACCAGGATGTCGGGATTCTCGACGAGTTGCAGTACCGGCGCCGCTCCGGCCGAGTCCTCCTTGCGAATCTTCTGCTCCGCCACGTCCTCCACGCGGTAGTCGGCGACGGCTGCAGCCATGATGATGACCTCGGCTCCGGCGGCGGCAGCTCGTGCGGCGCGTTCGAGTTCGGCCGCCGTGCCGACGGGTACCACGCGCACGGCGGCGCGATCCTGCACCTCGGAGAGCACCGCGGAGTCGATGTTCGCCGCGAAGAGCACCACTTTCGCCCCGCGGTCGGCCGCCGCAGCTGCGATCGCCACCCCCTGTCGCCCGCTCGATCGATTGCCGAGATAGCGCACCGGATCGATCGGTTCGCGTGTGCCGCCTGCCGTCACGAGGATGCGAAGCCCGGCGAGATCGGGCTCGCGCGCTGCGCCTCCCGTGTCCGCGCGAACGGAGTCGAGAGCCTCAGCAGCAGCGGTCTCCAACGGCACGTCGCCGGCTGCAGCGTCCTCAGCCTGCCGTGTCTCGTCGACAGGCCGCACCTCCTGGCCCGGGTGGCCTTGCGCGGTCTCCGGTTCCTCGCTCTCGAGCAGCGCGCGCACCCGTTCGGCAATGGTCTCCGGCTCGCTCATGCGCCCCGGACCGGTGTCGGCGCCGGTGAGCCGCCCCGATTCGGGGCCGACGAAATGCACGCCGCGCGATCGCAGGATCGCCACGTTGTCCTGGGTCGCTGGGTGCTGCCACATCTCGGTGTGCATCGCCGGGGCGACCAGCACCGGCGCACGGGTGGCGAGCAGGGTGGTGCCCAGCAGGTCGTCGGCGAGGCCGGCGCTCATCCGCGCGAGAGTATTGGCCGTCGCCGGAGCCACGACGATCAGGTCGGCTCGCTGACCGAGCCCGACGTGGCGCACCTCCGGCACGTCGTCGTGCACCGACGTGGTGACGGGGTTCCGGCTGATCGCCTCCCAAGTCGGCTTGCCGACGAAGCGCAGCGCCTCTGCAGTCGGAACGACATGCACGTCGTGCCCGTCCTCGACCAGGGTGCGAGCGAGCTGCACGACTTTGTATGCGGCGATGCCGCCGGTCACTCCGAGCACGATATTCATGGGGACATCTTCCCATCACCGCGGCGAATGCGCGCGCCGCTCCGCGACCTCGATCAGACTCGGCGCTCCAGCAGCACCATGACCTCCAGATGGCGGGTGTGCGGGAACATGTCGAACACCCGAGCGCCGCGCACGCGCCAGGACGGCATCGCCGCGAGGTCGGCGGCGAGACTCTCCGGGTTGCAGCTCGAGTAGATGACGCGGTGCGCCGGTGCGCGCTCGATCCAGGCAGCCAGCTCGGCACCGATGCCGCGTCGCGGCGGGTTGACGATGACGGTGTGCGGCGTCTCCTCCGCGGGAGCCCCGAGCGCGTAGGCCGTCGCGTCGGCGGCGACGAACTCCGCCGCGATCCCGGCGTCTGCCGCGCTGCGCCTGGCCGATTCGACCGCGCTTTCGCTGATCTCCACCCCGAGCACGCGCGGCATCGCGGCCGCTCCAGTGCGCGCGGCGGCGGCGCAGTGCAGTGCGAACCCCCCGACTCCGCAGTACAGGTCCCAGATCGAATCGGGGCCTTCCGAGGCGACCCAGTCGGCGGCCTGCGCGTACAGCGCCCGCGCGACGGCGGTGTTCGTCTGGAAGAAGCTCTGCGGTCGCAGGTGCAGCGAGACGTCTCCCAGCCCCATCTCGAGAGATGACCCGAGCAGCAGCTCCTCTCGTTCCCCTTCCAGCACCGCCTTGTGCTCTGGCAGGAGGTTCACCGATACGACGGCGGCGCGCGGCACGCGTTCCAGCAGGTCGGGGAGCGCCTTCCGCAGCACGTGCAGCGCTTGCTCGGTGCGCGTCACGAACCGCAGCATCAGGTCGCCCGAGGGCGCGAGGGTCAGGTGCACGAATTTCAGCTCACCGCGACGGCGCGGCACATCGTACGGCGCCAGCCCCGTCGCCTCGATGAACGCGGCGAGCTGCGGGATGGCGTGTCGAATGCCCGGCTCCTGTATCAGGCAGTCGCGCAGGTCGATCCCATCGCCGTCCCGTCCGAGGATGCCGAGCGTCACCGAACCGGGTCGCCCGCCGACCACGAGCTTCGCCTTGTTCCGGAAGTCGGCGGTGCCGCCGCGCACACTCGGCAACCACAGCGCCTCCGGCACCTGGGGCAGCAGCTGCCGGCAGCGCCGCTCCTTGTCGGTGAGCTGCGCGGGATACGGGGTCTCGATGAGCACGCACGACCGGCAGCGCCCCGCCTCGAAGTACGCGCAGTGCGGAAGAGTCGACATCGGCGGCCTCAGGCGGTCAGCCCCAACCCGTCCATGCGGCGGATGTGGTCGGCGATCAGCTCGGTGAACACCGGTTCGACCTCGCTCGCGTCGAACTCGCGATGCTCGCTCAGCGAGAGGACGGCGCGGGAGACGAGCAGGGTGTCTCCGACCAGGCGTCTGCCCCAGACGGCGAGCCAGCTCGAGAGGAGTTCGTCGGCTGCGAGCGCATCCTCGAGCAGCGTCTTGAGCTCGGGTCGGCCCGTATCGTTGCGCAGGATCGCCGTCGCCTCACTGCGGTAGCCGTCCTTCAGCCCGCCGGCGAGGCTGGCGAAGAAGTCGTCGAAGAGCCCGCCCACCAGGTACAGGGAGAGCACGTGCTGATGCCAGTCGCCCGTGTCGATGCGTTCGACGTAGGAATCGATGACGGGCGAGAAGGGCTCCATGACGATGTGCGGCTCGTGCCCGCGTGAGCGGATCTCGCCGGTGAGCTGCTGGTGCTTCGCGAGCGTCTGCCCGGCCACGCGAGCCAGCACGTCTTTCGCCTCGAGCGACGGCGCTCCCGAGACCGCGCGCGTTGCGGCTTCGTACAGCTCGAGCTGCAGGTAGGCGGTCAAGCCGAGGAACGGCATGATCCCCGGAGCGAATTCGGCGAGCTCGACCCGCTCGGCCTCAGCGGCGTCTCCGCGCGAGCGCATCTTGCGCGCGGGCGCGTTCTTCCGGCGCAGGCCCTTGATCCACTCGAACACCCTGCCAGCTTACCGTCGTCGCGCGTCCGCCTTGGAATAGACTGGCGCCGAACGTACATCACCGCCGGAGCCATCGGAGCGCCGGCCGCTGCGCCTACTTCGATACGCGCGCGCAGCACCGCACCCATCGAATAGGACGCACCATGACCACATTCCTCGAACTCGGCGTCGACCAGGACATGGTCGACTCTCTGACGGATCAGGGCATCATCGACGCCTTCCCGATCCAGGAGCAGACGATCCCCCTCGCCTTGTCGGGTCAGGACATCATCGGCCAGGCGAAGACCGGCACCGGGAAGACCTTCGGCTTCGGATTGCCGCTCCTGCAGCGCGTCGGGGCCGACCCCGTCGACGGGGTGCAGGCGCTCATCGTCGTACCGACTCGCGAGCTCGCCGTCCAGGTGTACGAGGATCTGGAGCTCGCCGCCAAGAACCGGGCCGCGACCGTGGTTCCGATCTACGGCGGCAAGGCGTACGAGGGCCAGATCGAGCAGCTCAAGGCGGGTGCTCAGGTCGTCGTCGGTACCCCCGGCCGTCTCCTCGACCTCGCGAACCAGCGGCTGCTCGATCTGAGCAAGGTCCGCGAGATGGTGCTCGACGAGGCCGACAAGATGCTCGACCTCGGCTTCCTCGCCGATATCGAGAAGCTCTTCTCCCTCACGCCGCCAGTGCGCCACACGATGCTCTTCTCCGCGACGATGCCGGGAACGATCGTGACGCTCGCGCGTCGCTTCATGTCGAACCCGATCCACATCCGAGCGACCGACCCCGACGAGGGCGCGGCGCAGGCGAACATCGAGCACATCGTCTATCGCGCGCACTCCCTCGACAAGGACGAGGTGATCGGGCGCATCCTGCAGGCCGAGGGCCGTGGAAAGACCGTCGTCTTCATGCGCACGAAACGCGCTGCGGCGAAGCTGCAGGAAGAGCTCGTCGATCGCGGCTTCTCCGCCGTGTCGGTGCACGGCGACCTGAACCAGGAGCAGCGCGAACGAGCCATGGCGACGTTCAAGGCCGGCAAGAAGGACATCCTCATCGCGACCGACGTCGCCGCCCGCGGCATCGACGTCGACGACGTCACCCACGTGATCAACCACACGGTTCCCGATGACGAGAAGACCTACCTGCACCGCGTGGGGCGGACGGGCCGAGCCGGACGCACCGGTATCGCCGTGACGTTCGTCGACTGGGACGACATGCACAAGTGGGCGCTGATCAACAAGGCGCTCGAATTCGGGATTCCCGAACCCCTCGAGACGTACTCCTCGTCGCCGCACCTGTTCGCCGACCTCAAGATCCCGGAGGGCACCAAGGGCCGACTCAAGGCGACCCCGGTGAAGGATCGCGCCCCTCGCGAGCGCTCCGAGTCGCGCGGCGGCCGTACGGGTGGCGCCGATCGCGCAAGCAGTTCGGGAGCGAGCGGTTCGGGAGCGAGCGGTTCGGGAGCGAGCGGTGAAGGCGCCGGAGACGGCGCCCGCAAGCGCACTCGTCGACGCACGCGCAGCGCGAATCCCCTCGGGCAGGGCCGCCACGAGGCGCACGGACACGAGCAGCACGGCCACGACGCCGAGGGCGGCGGCGAGCCCGGCGCCCCGCTGACCCCGGCCGACGCGCTGGCAGCGTCGGGCGAGACCGCGCCGCCGAAGCGCCGCCGCCGTCGCCGTCGTGGCGGCTCGGGCTCTGGTGAGAGCACAGCTTCGGTGACGACTGCGGACGCGACCGCCGCCGAGGCGAAGCCCGGCGACGACGCCCCCGTGCAGGCGAGCGTCTCGGCCGAGTAACCCCGCCGGGCTGCGGGAGGGCTTTCGAGCTTCGCCCGCTGCCCGCGCGAGCGACCTCGATGCGGTCGGTGACCACCGGTCGCCGCCCGCATCGCGCCCGCGAAGCGCTACCGCGGTACGGCGAGCCCCTCGCGCAGACGGGCCACCGTATCGAGCTCCGTCACCTGCTGTCCGAGGAGGTTCGGTTTCCCGGCTCCGTGGTAATCGCTCGAGCCCGTCGCGACGAGGCCGAGCTTCGATGCAGCTGCGATGATGGGCGGGAGCCAGTCCTCGCGGTGCTCGGGGTGCCGCAGCTCGACTCCGAACAGACCGGCGTTCGCCAGCTCCGCGAGCTCGCGCGGCGCGACCGGAGTGCGCTGCCGGAACGCTGCGGGATGCGCGAGCACCGCCGCACCGCCCGCCGCCCGCACCATGCGTATCGCATCGACGGTCTCGATGGCGTCCGTGCCGAGGTAGTAGGGCGAACGCGGGTGCAGCAGCTCGGAGAACACGGTGCTGCGATCCGGGAAGTAGCCAGCGGCCACGAGGGCGTCTGCGATGTGGGGGCGTCCCACCGTGCGCGCGTCCTCCTCCCCCATCACGGCTTCCCAGGTGATGGCGTAGTCGGCTGAGACGAGGCGCACCATCTCCCGCGCCCGAGTCAACCGGGAGCGGCGCACCTGCGCGAGCGCGTCGAACAGTTCGCCGGCGAGCGGAGCGATGCCGTAGCCGAGGAGGTGCCGCGACTTGCCGTTGTGCTTGGTGGTGATCTCGATGCCGGGGAGAAAGTCGATTCCGGCCGCTTCCGCGGCGTCGCGCGCCTCGTCCCAGCCGTCGATCGTGTCGTGGTCCGTGAGGGCGAACCCCGCGAGCCCGAGGTCGGCGGCTTCCCGCGCGATCTCGCCCGGCCTGGTCGTGCCGTCGGAGAAGACCGAGTGCGTGTGCAGATCGAAGCCGGCCTGCGCCACCACGGATTCCGTCATCCTGTCATCTTACGGCTCGGCCGGAGGATGAGAGGATGGACGCATGACCGACAGCGCGCAGTCCACTCACGAGGTGGAGATCGACAACAGCAACCGGAGCACCACGCCGCAGAGCGACGCGTTCGTGGAGTACCTCTCGACGCAGTGGGCGGATCGCCCGGAGACCCTCCCGGAGGCTTGGCCGGTCGCCGTCCACGCTGCGGCTCGGCGGCGGGCGTTCTCAGCGCACTTCCCCGGTGAGCGCGTCGTCGTCGCCGCCGGCGCCATGAAACAGCGTTCAAACGACACCTTCTACCAGTACCGTGCGCACAGTGCGTTCGCGCACCTCACCGGCTGGGGCTCGGCGAGCGAGCCGGGCGCCGTGCTCGTGTTCGAACCGCGCGACGGCGGGCACGACGCCACGGTGTACTTCCGCGAGCGAGCGGGACGCGACAGCGACGAGTTCTTCGCGAACCCCGAGATCGGCGAGTTCTGGATCGGCCCGCGTCCGTCATTGGAACAGGTTGCAGCCGCTCTCGGCGTCACCACCGCACCGCTCGACGCCTTCCTGGCGGGGCGCGACGACCGCACGCTGGACGACCACGAGGTGGCTCGCGTCGCCTCCGAGCTGCGCCTGGTCAAAGACGCGTACGAATTGGCGCAGATGCAGTCCGCCGTCGACGCGACCGCGCAGGGCTTCGACGACGTGCTCGCCGCACTGCCGAGGGCGAGCGCGCATCCGCGCGGCGAGCGCGTCGTTGAAGGCGTGTTCAACCAGCGAGCCCGCCTCGAGGGCAACACGGTCGGATACGAGACGATCGCGGCCTCCGGCCCTCATGCGTGCACGCTCCACTGGATTCAGAACGACGGCGCCGTGCGCGAGGGCGACCTGCTGCTGCTCGATGCCGGCGTCGAGCTCGACAGTCTGTACACCGCCGACATCACGCGCACGGTTCCGATCTCGGGAGCCTTCACCGACGTGCAGCGCCGCGTGTACGACGCGGTGCTCGAGGCTGCCGATGCTGCGCGCGCCATCGTACGGCCCGGCATCCGATTCCGCGATGTGCACGCCGCCGCGATGGAGGTCGTCGAGCGCCGCACCCGCGAGTGGGGATTCCTTCCCGAGGAGGACGGCACCGCCTACTACCGTCGATACATGGTGCACGGAACGAGCCATCACCTCGGCATGGACGTGCACGACTGCGCGCAGGCCCGCCGCGACATGTACATGGACGGCATCCTGGAGCCCGGCATGGTCTTCACGATCGAGCCGGGGCTCTACTTCCAGCCCGACGATCTCACCGTGCCCGAGGAGTACCGCGGTATCGGCGTGCGCATCGAGGACGACATCGTCGTCACCGAGAGCGGCTGCATCAACCTCTCCGCTGAGATTCCCCGCACGGCGCGGGAGGTCGAAGCCTGGGTGCAGGGATACCGCGGATCGGGCAGCTAGACTCTGTGCCCATGGCTTCCGGTTCGGCGCACTCGGGCGATGCGCGGCGCACCCTCACTCGCTCCGCAGGCGCGACGATGACCGCGGCGCTGCTGCTGGGCACGACCGCCCTCGCCCCGTTCTCGATGACGGCGGCGTTCGCCGACGCCGGGGCGCCCGGCTCGGCCGCCCAGGAGCACGGGCAGTCGCTCGATTCGACAGTCGGGGTGAGCGAGACCCCGGCCGTCGGCGTGGACGTACCGGTGTCGGAGACCGCGCCGGCAGCTCAGGAGAAGCGCGGAACGGCCGAGAAGGCCGAGCGATCGGCGCTGTTCACCCTGGAGCAGTTCCTCTTCAGCGGAGTGATCAACTGGGGCGGGTACCGCTTCACCTTCTACAGCCAGAAGGTGCTCCCGGGGTCGGGTCTCGCGATTCCCGGTCGTCACGTCAACGAGGGCGGATACGTGAGCGACGCCGACGGCTACATCGTGCTCGCCGGCGACGCCCCCAAGGGGACCGTGTTCGAAACGCCGTTCGGGTACCAGGGCAAGATCTACGACCGCGGTACGGTCGGCAACCATCTGGACGTCTACATCGAGTGATGCCGCACCCCCGACACGGCGCACGAACCACGGCGTCCTGATGCGTTACAGCATGTCGCCATCCACGTAGACCCAGCGGTGATCCGGGCCGGATCGGCGGAACCGGCTGCGTTCCCGCAGTTCGATCCGCCCCTCCGGCCCGCGCGCGACCGCCGTGTACGTCACCAGACCGGTGTCGTCGAAGGGTCCGCCGCCCGTCGTGTGCTCGACGAACAGCCGTTGCCAGGCAGTACCGTCATCGAGATCCAGCGACGCCGGTCGGGTCGACGGGTCCCACGTCGTGAGCAGGTACTGCGCGTCTCCGACCGCGAACGCGCTGTATCGCGAACGCATCAGCCGTTCCGCGGTCGGCGCGCGGTCGCCCGCGTGCAGCGGTGCGCAGCATTCGGCGAAGTCGACCCCTCGGCCGCACGGGCAGGGCTGCGCCGTCACCCGCCGAGCCCGCCCCGCAGCGCCCGCTCGAGCGTGTCCAGCCGTACGCCGCCGAGCGCGAGGGCGTCGCGGTGGAAGGCGCGGATGTCGAAGGTCTCACCAGCGGTCGACGCGCGAGCGGCGGCTTCGTCGCGCAGGCGCTCCCAGATCCGTTGCCCCACCTTGTACGACGGTGCCTGACCGGCCCATCCGAGGTAGCGCAGCACTTCGAAGCGCACGAAACCGTCGTTCATGTTCACGTTGTCGGCGAGGAACCCGAAGGCGTACTCGCCATCCCATGTGCCCCCATCCGGGCGCCGCTTGCCGAGATGCACCCCGATGTCGAGCACGACGCGCGCCGCACGCAGGCGCTGACCGTCCAGCATGCCGAGGCGATCCGCGGGGTCATCGAGGTAGCCCAGCTGCTCCATGAGCCGCTCGGCGTACAGCGCCCATCCCTCGGCGTGCCCGGAGGTTCCGGCGAGTTGGCGGCGCCACTCGTTGAGGGAGCCGCGGTTGACGACCGCCTGGCCGATCTGCAGATGATGGCCGGGGACGCCCTCGTGGTAGACCGTCGTCAATTCTCGCCAGGTGTCGAATTCGGTGACCCCCACCGGCACAGACCACCACATGCGGCCCGGGCGCGAGAAATCGTCGCTCGGCCCCGTGTAGTAGATGCCGCCCTCCTGCGTGGGCGCGATGCGGCATTCGAGGGTGCGGATCTCGTCGGGAACCTCGAATTGCGTACCGGCGAGTTCGGCAACGGCGCGGTCGCTGGTCTCCTGCATCCACCGCTGCAGAGCGGCCGTTCCGTGGAGCTTGCGAGACGCGTCTCGATCCAGTTTCGCAATGGCTTCGGCAACGATGCCAGGCCTCGGCACCCCGCCGACGATCTCGGCGGCGGCTCGCTCCTGCTCGGAGACCATTCGAGCGAGTTCATCGAGACCCCACGCATACGTCTCATCGAGGTCGATCTTCGCCCCGAGGAACGCCTCCGAGGCGAGCTCGTACCGGTCACGACCGAATGCGTCGTTCTCGGGTGCGTGCGGTGCGACCTCCCGCTCGAGGAAGTCTGCGAGTTCCGCATACGCGCTCGCTGCGCCCGCCGCCGCCGCTGCGAGTTCGATCGCCGATTCCGCGGGCGTGGTCGACGACCCTGCGAGTCGGCCGAAGAAGCCGAGGTCCTCAGGAGTCCCCGCCGTGCGTCGTGCCTGCGCAGCGACCTCCTCGACCTGGCGAACCGCCGGCACGAGACCCTGACGCACGCCGTCCGCGAGCGTTTCGCGGTATCCCGCGAGCGCCGCTGGCACCTCGCGCAGGCGGCTGGCGACGTGCGACCAGTCGGCCTCGGACTCGGTCGGCATGAGATCGAAGACGTCTCGAATGTTCTGCGACGGCGACGCGATGACGTTGAGGTCGCGGAGGTGCTCGCCGGCGTCGTGCTGCGTCAGCGCCAACCGCAGCTCGGCCTCGAGGTCGGCGCGGGTCACGGCGTCGACGGCATCGGCAGGGGCGACGGCGACGAGTTCTGCCAGTGTGCGGCGCTGGTCGGCCGCCAGGGCGTCGTGCCCGGCCGGGGAGAGATCGGGCAGACCATCGCCCGGCCGGCCGATGTACGTGCCGACCGTCGGGTCGTGCTCGACGAGGGTGTCGACCCACCCCTCGGCGATGCGATCGATCGCGGTCTGCTCGCGTTGTTCAGTCATGCTTCTACGCTAGAGCGTCACCCTCCGCGTATTCCGTACGACGCGGCGGCCGGGCGCGAACCCGTCCGGCCCTCACGCTAGACTGGTTGCATTCGCCGCGCAGCCGCGCGCCCGCACGCTTGAGGAGTATTCGTGAAGATCCGCACCCGCATCGCCACCGCCGTGACTGTCGCGCTCGCTTCGGTCTTCTTCGCTGCTCCCGCGTTCGCGAGCGGCGGCGGCGACAGCACCGACTCGATGCTGTCGAGTGCCGGAGATCCCGTGAACATCGCGGGGATCGCAGCCGTTGGCATCGTCCTGCTGCTCATCGTGCTGGTCAGCTCGAAGCTCGTGGGCGATCTCTTCGAGAAGAAGTAAGCGGCGACCCAGCCATAGTCGCCGAAGGGCGGCGGTCCTCAGCGGGATCGCCGCCCTTCGGCGTCTCAGCTTGCGCGACGCGCCACGTTCACGACCGCACGACGCGGATGCCGGACACCTCCGCGTCGACGGCTCCGCGCACGTACCCCGTCGGGGACGCGGCGACGGCGCGCAGGAACGCGACGGTCTCCGCCGTGACCTCCTCTCCCGGCAGCAGGTTCGGAATGCCGGGAGGGTAGGCGGCGAGGGTGTCCGCGGAGACGCGTCCGACTGCTGCAGCTGCAGCGACGACTTCGCTGTCGCCGAAATAGGCGTCTCTCGGCAGCGCGCGGAGCGCACCCGGGGCGGGAAGCTCGGGGAACGGCTCGGCGACCCCCATCGGGTCGGGATCCGCGAGCGCCGCGCCGGCGACCTCATCGAGAGCGATGAGCACGCGATCGACGTCTGGAGTGGTCAGCGCTCCGATCACCGCGACGATGCTCGTCGCGGTCGACATCTCGACGAAGATCCCATGCTGCTCGCTCAGGCGCGCCCGAACCCAGTGCCCGCTCCGGCCGAGCGCGGAGACATCGATCGGCACGCGCAGTCGGTCCGTCGCGATGATGTCCGGGTAGGCTCCGAACCCGTCGCTGATGATGCCGAACCGGTGGTCGCCGCGCAGACGCTCGCGCATCTCGTCCGCGGCCGCGAGGGCGTCGCCGATTCGGGCTTCCCCGAGCACGAGCGCTCGTCTCGCCTCGTCGAGAGACCCCATGAGGATGCTGCTCATCGACGTGGAGGCGGTCATGGAATACGCCCGCTCGACGAGCGATTCGAGCCGATCCGCGAACGGACCGTGGCCGAGATGGAGCATCGCCGACTGCGTGAGCGAACCGGCGAGCTTGTGGGTGCTCGAGACCACGAGATCGGCACCGAGACGGGCCGGCGACTCGGGGAGGCCGGGGTGGAACCCGAAGTGCGAGCCCCAGGCACCATCGACGATGAGTGCTGCGTCGTGGGCGTGGGCGACGTCCGCGAGCCCGGCCACATCGGCCGTGGAGCCGAAGTAGCTGGGTGACACCACGTAGACGCTCGAGACCCTGCGACCAGCCTCCGCTTCGCGCGTCAGGGCAGCGTCGAGTGCGGACGGAGTCAAGCCGTGCGCAATACCGTGGTGCGCGTCGATCCCGGGTTGCACGAACGCCGGGACGAGGCCGGAGAGCAGCACGCCATCGGTGAAACTCGAATGCATGCTGCGCTGCACGAGCACGCGATCTCCGAGTCCGCGTACGGCGATCGCCGCTGTACGGTTCGCCTGCGAGGCCCCGTTCGTCAGGAACCAGGTGCGACGCGCGCCCCACGCGCCCGCCGCCAGCTGCTGCGCCTGAGCGAGCGGGGAGTTCTCTCCGAGGTCGATCCCGTCCAGCATGAGCGGGATGTCGACGGCCGCTGCGCGTTCGCCCAGGAGTGCAGAGAGGTGTTCCGATCCCCGCTCCGCGCCCGTGCCGTGTCCCGGCACCATGAGCGACATCGGCCGCTCATCCGCGAACCGGCGCAACGCGTCCGCGTAGGGTGCAGTCCGCTGCACGTCGGGAATATCCCGCCCGCGATTCGTGGCGCCGAGCGCTGCAGCGGCGCCGCCCGACACGATCGCGCTCGGCGACTCGTTGCCCAGCGGAGAATGACGGGGGTCGACTCGCGAATCCTGATCCAGCATTCCTCCAGACTGGCCGCTCGCGTCCGCGGCGAGAAACCCGCATTCGACTCCCGGGAGTCATAGACTGTATGGATCGAGGCCGGGCACGACACCCGGTGCGTTCCAGAGGATTCGAGGTGCCGGGTGATCGACTTCCGTCAACTGCAAGCGCTCAGCGCGGTCGCATCGGAGGGTTCGGTGGCGCGTGCCGCCAAACGGCTCGGGTGGAGTCAGCCCACCGTCGACTATCACCTGCGCAACCTCGACCGGCTCGTCGGCACCGACCTCACGACGCGGAGCACACGGGGCAGCAAGCTCACGACGGCCGGCCACCTCATGCTCGAGCGCGGGGACGAGATGCTAAGTCTGGCAGACCGCGCACTCACCGACGTGCGCGACCTCGCGCAGCTCGGGAAGATCCGCCTGCGCTTCGGTACGTTTCCCACTGCCGCGTCTCGGCTGCTGCCCGGCATCGCATCTCGCGTCGCCGAGCTCGGCATCGAGCTCGACGCAACGCTCGAGGAGCTGGCACCGCTCATCACACGGGTGAACCAGCACACACTCGATGCGGCGCTCGTCTATGCGGCGGGCGGATACCGGCTGCCGTTCAGGGCGGAAGTGCACACCACGCACCTGTTCACCGACCCCATGCTGCTCGCACTGCCGGCGTCGCATCCCGCGTCCGACCGATCATCGTTCGACCGCCGCAGCCTGCTCGCGCTCTCGGGTGACAGCTGGGTCATGGGCTCCACGCCGGGCGACACGCTCGACGACCTGGTGCGCGAGGTGTTCGAGTCGGAGGGGATCCAGATGAACGTCGCCATCCGCACCGATGACTACTCGGTGGTGCTCGGCCTCATCGCTGCTGGCATGGCGGTCGCCCTCGTTCCCAGCCTCGTGAGCTTCAACCCGCCGGAGGGCGTCGTACTGCGGCCGATCGACGACCCGATGTTCGCGCGCGAGCTCCTGCTCGCCGCGCCGGCCGGGCCCGGCGGCCCCTCAGCGGCCGTGCGTCAACTCGCTGAGGCGGTTCGCCGATCGATCAGCGCGCTCGGGTGAACCGACGTGCGGCGGCCGCCGGAGCTCTCGCTCCGCACGACCGCCGCACGCTCCTCCCCGGGGACGGGTGGCTTGCCGCCGCCTCAGTGCCCGACGTGCGCCGGAGCGTCGTCTTCGACCGGTTTGTTGATGAAGAACGACAGCGCGACCGGCACGAGTGCGATGCACGCTGCCGTGAAGAACGCCACGTTCGCCCCCGGCGCTCCCGCATCTGCGACTGAGAGGCCCTGGGCCTCGCCCGTGTGCAGCGCGCTCGAGTAGATCGAGATCAGTACGGCGGTGCCCGCGGCGCCGCCGACCTGCTGGAGCGTGTTCAGCACCGCAGAGCCGTGGGAGTAGAGCGACCGGTCCAGGGAGCCGAGCGACGCTGAGAACAGCGGCGTGAACGACCCGGCGAGTCCGAGCGACATCGCGATCTGCACGAGCATGAGGAACCACATCGGAGTGTGGGTGCCGACGGTCGAGTACACGAACATCGCTCCCGCAATCAGAATGGTGCCGGGAATCAGCAGGGTACGCGGGCCGCGGGCGTCGTAGACCCGGCCCATGATCGGGCCGAGCACTCCCATGAGCACGGATCCCGGCAGCAGCACGAGGCCGGCGGCGGTCGGGTCGAGCCCTGCGACGTTCTGCAGATACAGCGGCAGCAGCGAGAAGGTGCCGAACATCGCCAGCGAGATGATCGCCATGATGACGACCGCGATGACGTAGTTGCGCGACGCGAACACGCGCAGGTCGAGCAGCGCGTCGTTCTTCTTCTGCAGCATCAGCTGACGCCACACGAAGATCGCCAGGAAGAGCACGCCGAGCCCGATGACCAGCGCAGGCGGCAGCCCGCCCGTCGCGCCATGGCCACCGAGTTGACTGAGGCCGAACACGATCCCTCCGAATGCCAGCGCGGAGAGCACGATGGAGAGCACGTCGATCGGCGCGTGCATCGTTTCGCCGAGGTTCGTCATCCACTTCGCTCCCAGCAGCAGCGCGACGACCGCGATCGGCAGGATGATGCCGAAGAGCCACCGCCAGCCGAGGGTGTCGAGCACAACGCCCGACAGGGTCGGGCCGAGCGCGGGCGCGAGGCTGATGACGAGGCCGACGCGCCCCATCATGCGTCCGCGCGAGCGTGCCGGAACAACGTTCATGACCGTGGTCATGAGGAGCGGCATCATGATGCCAGTACCGGCTGCCTGCACCACTCGACCGGCGAGCAACGCGGGGAATCCGGGCGCTACGAGGCAGATCGCCGTGCCGAGCACGAACGTTCCGATGGCCGCGAGGAAGACCTGACGGGTGGTGAAGCGCTGGAGCAAGAACCCGGTCGTGGGAATCACGACAGCCATCGTGAGCATGAAGGCGCTGGTCAGCCACTGGCCGAGCTCGGGCGGAATGCCCAGCGTCTGATTGAGTTCGGGAATGGCGATCGCCATCGTCGTCTCGTTGAGAATGGCGACGAATGCGGCGACGAGCAGCAGCCAGATCACCCGCATGCCTGCGGGATCGATCGGCTCATCGGCGGATTTCGGCAGCCGAATGGATGCGGTATCGGATGTCAAGAGTGAAGACTCCTCGAGAAGACGGACGCTGCCCCGGGCCAGGAGCTCGCGCAGCTCCTCGTAGGCAGACCTCACAGTCTAACGAAGATCTCCCCCGATCCATTCCCGGTTCGAGCAGTGTTCTCTCGTTCCGCTGAGCACGCCTGACCCGTGGCGAGCGCGGCCGGCAGGTCTACGCCGTGAACGGATCACTCAGGCGCGCGAGGAATTCACGCGTCTCCGGCCGCTGCGGGTGCTCGAAGATCTGCTCGGGCGTGCCCGATTCGATGATCACGCCGTCCTTGAGATACACGACCCGGTCGGCCACTCGACGCGCGAACGACATCTCGTGCGTCGCCATCACGATGGTGGAGCCGGCGGCCTTCAACTCGCTGACGAGGTCGAGCACCTCTCCCACGAGCTGCGGATCGAGCGCGCTCGTGATCTCGTCGAGCAGCAGCAGCTCGGGGTTCGTCGCGATCGCGCGCACGATCGCGACGCGCTGCTGCTGGCCGCCGGAGAGCCGGTCCGGGTACTCCCCTGCCTTGTCTCCGAGCCCGATGCGCGCGAGCAGCTCGAGGCCGCGCCGCTCGGCTTCGGCTCGCGACGTGCCGAAGACTTTGCGCATGGCGAGGACGACGTTCGCGAGCACCGTCATGTGCGGGAAGAGGTTGTAGTGCTGGAAGACGACGCCGATTCTGGCGCGCACCGCGTCGACGTCCGCCCGTGGGTCCGTGATGTCGTCGCCGGCGAGCACGATGCGTCCGTCGTCGACCTGCTCCAGCAGGTTGACGGTCTTCAGCAGGGTCGATTTCCCGGAACCGGAGGCTCCGATCAGCACCACCGCCTCGTGCTGATGCACGGTGAGGTCGATGCCCCGCAGCACATGCTGATCACCGAAGCGCTTGTGCACGCCCTGCACCTCGAGCACGGCACGGTTCCCGCGATCCTGCGCGCTCATACGACTCCCCCGATCTGCTCGCGCCGCTGCGCCCGAGCGGTCAGCCAGTCCGTCAACCGGATGAAGGGCAGCGAGAGCAGCACGAAGAGCAGGCCGGCGAGCACGTAGGGCGTGAAGTTGTAACTCGACGCGACCTCGATCTGAGCGGCGCGGATCGCATCGACTGCGCCGAGCACCGAGATCAGGCCGACATCCTTCTGCATCGACACGAAGTCATTCATGAGCGCGGGGGTCACCTTGCGCACCGCCTGCGGCATCACGACGAGCCGGAGCGTCTTCGCGTGGCTGAGCCCGAGCGAACGCGCTGCGAGCCGCTGCGACGGGTGCACGGCGTCGATCCCGGCGCGCAGCACTTCCGAGACGTAGGCCGAGTAGCAGAGGATCAGCGCGACCGTGCCCCAGAACTGCGCAGGGAGGCGCCCCGTGAGTTCGAGACCCGGGATGCCGAACCCGACGAGGTAGAGCACGAGCAGTACCGGGATGCCTCGGAACAGGTCCGTGTACCCGGCCGCGACCAGGCGCAGCGGGGTGAAGACCGGCCCCTTGAGCGTCCGGGCGATGGCGAGCAGGGTGCCGAGAATCGCGACCCCGATCGCGGCGACGAAGAGCACCTGGATGTTGAGCCAGAGGCCCTTGATGACGCGAGGGAACGCCTCGACCGCGATAGCCGGGTCGAAGAACGTCTCCCGCACCGCGTCCCAGCCCGGGCTGTTGACGAGCACCAGAGCGAAGACGCCCGCGAACACCAGGGTGCTCGCGATGCTGACCAGGACCGACCGGCGCTTCCGGGCGTGCCGGTACCCGCGCCGCTCGAGCTCGATGGCGCTGGGGGCGAATTCCGGTTCGGAGCGTTGCGTCTTCGCGGGAAGCGGGGCGTGGGTCACGTCGGGGCTACTTCAGGACCGGTGCGCCCTGATCGGCGATCCACTCGGCGGCGAGATCGTCGAGCGTGCCGTTCTCACGAAGGGTGCCGACCGCGGCGGAGACGTCTTCGGTCATCGACGAGTCCTTCGGCAGCACGAACGCGAATTCGTCGCCTCCCTCGGCCGAGTCGAGCTGACCCACGATCACTCCGTCGTCGAGCTGGGCGTCGCGCACGTAGAAGGCGCCGGGCAGATCCGTGACGAGGGCGTCGATGGTGCCGTTCTGCAACGCGGCGACCGCGTCGTCGACACTGTTGAAGACCTGCAGATCTTCATTCGGCGCGATCACGTCTTCGGCGACGGTGAGCGAGGTCGTACCCGACGCGACGCCCAACCGGGCATCCTTCAGGTCGGCTACGCTCGTGGCCTTCGCCGCGTCGGTGCCGCCGGCGGCGACGACCGCCTGCGTCGTCTCGTAGTACGGAGTCGAGAAGTCGACCGCGCGCTCGCGCTCCTCGCTCACCGAGAACTGCTGGATGTTGAGGTCGAAGTCCTTCGGCCCCGGGGCGATCGCGGCGTCGAAGCTGGTGCGCACCCATTCCACGTCGTCCTTCGCGAAGCCCAGCTCCTCAGCGACGGCGTAGGCGACTGCAGCCTCGAAACCGTCACCGCTCTCCGGTGCGTCGTCGATGACCCACGGGGCGTAAGCCGGTTCGCCGGTCGCAATGGTGAGCTTGCCCTCGGAGACCGGGGCGGCTCCGGCGTCGTCGCCAGCGCCGCTCCCGCCGCTCGTGCACGCCGAGAGCGCGAAGACCGCTGCGGCACCAATGGCGACCGCCGCGGCAAGACGAGATGAACGGGACATGAGACTCCTTGGCTTCGAGGCGAGGGCGCAGGGTCGTGCACCGTCGAACGACGTTCATTATATGAGACATTGCGAGTGCCGATTCGCCGCACGTCATCGGGCGACATCCGCGTGCTGCGAGCGGATGGCTCGATGTCAGCGCCGGAACTTCTCGACGCCGCCGACCACCGTGCGCCGGGCACGACCGGCTCCAGCCTCGACGAGCTCTGCCAGAGACGCATCCGGATCGTGCACCGGCAGATCGAAGAACGCGAGATCGGCCATCGCGCCGACTCCGAGTTGACCGATCCGCCGCTTGCCGACGTGCAATCCCAGCGCTGTCGCTCCGCCGAGCGTCGCGGCCCCCAGAAGACGCTGGTGCAGGTCGTCGCCGCGGTATCCCTGGTCTCGCGCGACGCGATAGAGCTTGGCCACATCTGCGAGCAGGTCGAGCGAGGGAGACGATGACAGCGAGTCCGTGCCCACCGCGATCGCGTTGCCCTCCCGGAGGTAGGCGGCGACAGGAGGCATGTCGAGCCCGATAACCTCATTCGATCGAGGGCAGAGCGCGACGCTCGTGCCGCGGGCGCGGAGCAGGGCGCGATCCTCAGCGCTCACGTAGACGCCGTGAGCGATATGGCAATCCGGTCCGAGCACCCCCAGGTGATCGACGAACTGCGTCGACGAGACGCCGATTCCGTGCGAGCGGAGCGCGCGGAAACTGTCGGCGCCGAGCTCCGGCCAGGCTCCGTGGCCCCCCGGGCCGGCTCCGACGTAGCCGTCGATGCCGTCGAACTCGCGCTCCATGTGCGCTTCCGCAAGGTGGATGTGCAGGCGCAGCCCCTCTTCCCGCACGATGTCGGGGAGCTCGAGCAGCGGCTGGACCTCGAGGGAGTAGGGAGCATGCGGAGATACGCCGGCGCCGGGCGGCGTCGGGATCTGCCGGATCTGCTCGCGCACCGCCGCCTTCGCCTCCGGGGTCCAGTCGGTATTGCTGGCGCCGTACACCTCCCAATAGGCGATGCCGTGCATCCCGGCATCGTGCAGCGCGCTGAGCGCCTCCCGATCGGTCACCACGTCCGCCGCCGCGGTGACGCCGGCCTCCAGCGACAGCTGCGTGCCCTCGGCGGCGGCGGCCTTCCAGTCGTGGGACTCGCGCGCGTAGACCGCGTCGAACGCGTCGCCCCAGTGATCGAACCCGGTGTAGTTGCGCGCTGCGACCTCGCGCATGCCGGTGTACTGCAAGTGCGTGTGCGCGTTGACGAGTCCGGGCACGAGCACCCCGTCCCAGTGCTCCTCGCGGAACTCCGCGCCGCGTTCGCCCAGCACGTCGAGCACCCACCGGCGGTCGCCGACGTGCAGAATGTGCTCGCCCTGCACCGCGACCGCGCCGTCGACGATGCGCGGGCTGGTGACGGGGAACACGAGTGCGGCGCTGTAGACGACGACGGGGGCTTCGGGGTTCACTCGCAAGAGTCTAGGGCGTCGGCGCCTCAGCGCTCGCCGCGCCCGGCTCCGGGCCCCGTGCGCGGTACCGGTGCACGGTCCAGGGCTGGGCGGCTCCCCCTGCACGCGTCGTTCCGGGCGACGGGTCGACCTCGCCCTGCAGCGCCGCGAGAGCTGCAGCGGCGACACGACGCTCGTCGGTCTCGGAGAGGCGGTGCACTCCCGGCTCCTGGGGGGTCTCGATCAGCCTGGCCAGCGCTGCGAGCTGCGTGGCGAATGAGAGATCCATCACTTCTATGGGGTTGCCCTCCCCCGCCGTGTAGTTGATGCCGCCGCCGCCGGCGAGCACGAGCACCGTCGTGGCGCCGGGGGCTGCCGGAGCGGTCCATGCCGTTGCGCTCGGCGCGATGAGTCGCTCACGCCAGCCGGCGTCGCGCATCTCGTCGAGCGCGATCTCGTCATCGATACCGCCGGCGACCGCGACCACTGCGCCGTCGCGCAGCGTCGAGATCGCTGCCGCATCCAGGGTGTGCCAGACGCCCGTCGCACTCACCACGACGTCGGCCTCGGGAAGTGCGGTCGCGCGCGTCGCCGCTTCGTAGCCGTCGTGCAGGGCGGCGAGCGCGCGCACCGGATCCCGCTCCACGACGACGACGTCGGCTCCCAGCGCAGCGGCGAATCGGGCGACCCCCTGGCCTACGGGACCATAACCGAGCACGGCCCAGCGGGTTCCGGCGATTCCCCCGTACGGACGCCGATCGCGGGCGTCGTCGAGCACGTCCGCGATCGCGAACACGCACGATTGCCCGGTGCCCACGAGATTGTCGAAACCTGTCTTCGTGCGGGCGTCGTTGACGGCGATCACCGGAATGCGCAAGTCGCCGAGCGCCTCCATCTCACGCACGGGACGCACGCCGCTCGTGGTCTCTTCCGCCGCGCCTCGCAGCCGCGCCAGAGCCGCCGTGCGCTCGCTGTGCGCGAGACGGATGAGATGGGCACCGTCGTCGATCAGGAACTCCGGCCCCCAGTCGAGGATCCCGGCCGCGTGCTCGGCGTCCAACGATTCCGCGGATTGCTCCCGGTCGGCGGTGCGGGGTGCGAATACCGAGATGCGCTCGTCGCGGGCGAGCTCCTCCGCAACGGTCGGATCCGTCTCTGAGACCGCGCTGAACACCGCCACGGCGCAGCCGGCGTCGGCCAGCACTCTGGCGAAGGCCGCGGTTTTCGGTTCGAGCACGAGGCTCACAGCGACGCGCACGCCCGCGTGCGATCCACCGGCGACGAGGTGCTCCGCAAGCCGGGCGGTGGTCGGCATTCCCGCCGCGGCCCAGGCGATGCGAGACGCCGCGCTTCCGCCCCTCGGTGATCGCACCGAACCGTCCAAGCCCACGACGAGTGTCGGCAACCCGGCTCCCGGCTGGTGCACCGTGCCGAGAGGACTGCGGAGAGCACTGTCGAGGTCGCCCGTGACGCTCTCGACGAAGCTGAACTCCACCTCGTCTCCGATGGGCCGCAGCCGGGCTCCCATCGCGCGCAGCGCCGTCACGAGGGCGGTCCGAACCGGACCTGGATCCAGGTCGACGGACGCCGTCGACGCCGCGATGAGGCGGTTTCCGGATCGCGCGGCCAGCCGGATCGCGCGTTCGACCGCCAGAGTCACCTCGGATGCGTTCGGCAGATCGTCGGGTGTCATCGGGTTTCTCCTCCGTCTTCCGCGGTGCCGGCATCATCGTCGCTCTCCCGCCATGCCGCGCACGCGGCATCGGCGTCGGCCGGCAGCTCGAGCGCCGCGCGGGCCTCCGACGCGGCGGCCCCGATGTCGTCCACGCCCTCCCAGCGGTAGTCGACCGCCTGCGCGGCCGGGAGCGCGGCGACGCGTTTCGCCTGCGCCTGATCCGCCGCAAGCGTTTCCGCGACCGCGGCCACCGGATCGCGCGCCGCGTCGGGCCAGGTCCGCTCCTCTGAGGTGAGCGACGTCGCCGCGGTGCCGCTCCGCTTCGCCACTTCCGTCATCGATGCGGCGAAGGCGGAGGTGCTGGCCGATTCTCCGCGCGCTTCGGCGAGCCTGAGCCGGTCGAGCTCGACGTCGGCCTCGTCCCAGGCCTCATTCACCGGGCATACGGCCTCGAGGTAGACGGTGGCGGCGCGCGTCGGGGTGAGGGTTTCCGGCTCTGGCGGCGGCTCCGGAGCGCACCCGCTCACTCCGAGCACGAGCGCGGCGAGGCCGAGCAGGGTCAGGGAACGGCGGGCGGTACGCATCCTCTGAGAATACCGGCGCCCCCTCCAGGTTCCGCCCGTTGCGGGATAGGGTGGCGGCATGGCCAGATATCTGAATGAAGCGCAGGCGGCTGCCGACGGATTCACCATCACGCACGAGCCCGAGCGCAGTCGCTACGCGATCACAGCGAGCGGACCAGACGGCGGGCGCGTCGTCGGCGAAGCCCACTACACCCTGCGGGGCGACGACGTCATCGATTTCGACCACACCGTCGTGGTCCCTGAGCTCCGCGGCACGGGCCTCTCCGGTCTCCTGGCGAACCGCGCCGTCACGGGTGAGGCGGTCGGCCAGCGCCGGGTGGAGGCGTCCTGCTCGTTCATCGACGGCTACCTGCAGCGGCACCCCGAGCTGCTCGGGACGTCAGAGGAGTCGTAGCTGGAGCCTCTGCGCTCCTCTTCGCGTCTCTGCGCGTCTCAGCGTGAGCGGCGCCGAGGAGGCGCGAATCCTGCGACGATACGCTGCGATTCCGCGGCTCCGGCCCCACAGCCGCAACACGCACGGCAGTGCGTGTCTCGGTGCGGTGGTCAGAAGGGGTGCCACCCACCGTCAGGACTGCTGCGCGCGGCGACGCGGCCCGGGCCCGGTGGCCCGGTCTCCGCGAACCTCACCCGGCTCGGTGGCCGGTCCACATGGGTGCGGCCCGTCGGACTCGTCCAGAGCAGATCCCCGCCACCCTTCTGCCGCACCTTCCACTCCGTGTGGTGCTTGAGCACGTGATGCCCCCGACACAAGTGCGCGAGATTCACCGTCGAGGTCGCACCGCCGCGTGCGGCATCGATGGTGTGGTCGAGATCGCACCGCGAGAGCGGCACGCGGCACCCCGGGAACCGGCAATGCTGATCCCGGGCCGCGAGCAGGCGCCGCATCTGCTCGCTCGGACGATACCGGTCGACCTGCAGCACCGCCCCCGACTCCGCATCGACCACGACCCGCTCCCACAGCGCAGTCGCTGCGGCGATGCTCCGCGCGGCACTCACCGCGATCGGGCCCGCCCCGGAAAGCTCCGCCACCGGAACCAGGCGCCCATCAGCGCGACCCATGTCAGCGCGACCCATGTCAGCGCGATCCATGTCAGCGCGGCCCCCGGCAGCACTGCGCTCGGCGGTGACACCACCCGCCTCGGGTTCCAGGGCGGTGACCGGGACGACCACCTGCACCCGGGCACGCACCGCCTCATCCCTCGAGCATGCCACCGCGCTCGGCTCGGCACCGAGCAGCAGCTCTGTGAACACATCCGCCCGGATCTCATCCCGTGCACGCCGCGCCCCGGAACCCTCCACCCCGCCCGCGGCGCTTCCGTCACCCGCGGCATTTTCATCACCAGCGGCGGTTTCGTCGCCCGCAGCGCTTCCGTCGCCCGCAGCGGTTTCGGCGCGTTCGACCTCGCGCGCGATCCGCGTCAACCGGTCGTGAATCGCGTACGCCTCCACGGTGGGCAGATACGCCCACAAATCCGACATCCCGTCCTCGCGCTCCTGCACCACCACCCGACGCCTTCGCACCTCTTCACGGTGCCGCTCATCGAGAGACTCCACAGAGTACTGCTCGGCGATCCTGCGCGCGATCGGCCGCAAACGGTTCACGGACTCTTGGCGCGCGAACGAGAGCACCTCGCGCTGATACGCCTCCCGCCGGGCCACGCACTCCGGAGACGACCCCGCCCCGATGCGCTGCCCCGCGTCGACGATGACCCGGGCGTGCGCGGCCGAGATCTCCCCCACCGAGAGCACCTCGTGCGTGATCGCGAACCTCGTGCGCAACGACCACGCCACATCCAACTGGGACTCCGCGACACGCTCGCTCGCGCCCAGCACCGTTGCGAGCTCTGCCCGCAGCGACCGGTACGCGAGCTCCCGCTCACCCGACCCGGCATCGGCAGTCGCCATCTGGACCGCGGCCGAGAGCAGATCGGTGCGGATGGCGTCGAGCCCGCGCTGCCGGTACTCCAACTGCTCGATCAAGTTCACGACCTGATCGAGGGTGAGCGAATCGGGAACCTCCTCCGGCACCGGCACCGGCACCTGAGCCGGCAGAGCCTCCGACGCAGAAGCCTCCGACGTAGGCGCCTGCTCAGGCGCACGCACCTGCGCCGGCTCAGGCGCCGGGCCGGATCCGAACGAGAAGGAGACCATGCCCCCAGTCAACTCGCACCCACCGACATTCATGACCCGAACGAGCCGAGCCGACGCAACCGTCAGAGAACCGGCATCGGTGCGAGGATCCGAGGCCGGAGTCAGGACTCCGGCGCGTCCCGGCCCTTGTCCTTGCGCTTGAACTTGCGCACCTTGGCCGGCGCCTCGGTGCGCTGCTGCACCAGAGCAGTCAGGTCCTTCTCGATGAGCTGCTGGATCCGCGCCTCGCGCTCCTCGCGGTACTCGTCGTTGTTGCCGCCGCTGTAGTACGGGTGCTCGGCCCGATCGGCGAGCGAGGTGCCGATCTCGTCCCAGGCCATCTCGCGTGCGCGCTCAGCAGCAGCGGTCAGGTACGCGTCATCTGCGGCGCGATTGCGCAGCTCTTCGGCGACCTTCTCGTAGACTTCCTGGCGGTGGCGCAGCGTGCGGTTGTCATCGTTGCCGTAATCGGATTCGCTCCACGAGCTCCGGCCCGTGTCGCGGATCTCTCCGCGCATCCGAGAGATGTGCTTCGCGTCGCGCTCCCGCTCCTCGGCGAGATCGATCGTCGTCTCACGGACCATGTCGATGATCTGATCAGCGTCGTAGTCGACATGCCGTTTCAGCGCATTCATGATGATCGCGTTCTTCACCGTCATGCGCACCGCGACGTCGGCGACGAGCAGTCCCTGCTCCGTGATCTCCTCGACCGGCGCGAGCACGCGTCGAGGCAGTCGCCGTGGTGGGCGCGCTGATCCCCGCTTGCGCTTCTTCAGCCAGCCGAACACCGCACTCCTCTCGGGCCCTGACGGGCACCCCACCATTATCGCCTATGACGGGGCTTCGCACCGATCGGGCTTCTCCGCAACGCGTGGTGAATCGCCCCCGCTGGCCCATCGGGCGACCTGAGCAGCGCCTGGGCACCTCTGCGCTCGGATCGTGCGACACTGAAGACGACCCCGAGAGCAGGGGTGCGGACGAGGGAGCAGTACCCGCATATCGACGACTGCCAGAAAGACCGAACTCATGTCACTGGCATGGATACTGCTGATTCTGAGTGGAATGCTCGAAGCCGTGTGGGCGACCGCACTCGACGCTTCGAGAGGATTCCGCCGCTTCTGGCCGACCGCGCTGTTCGTGGTGAGCTACGTCGCCAGCATGGCGGGCCTGGCCTACGGCATGCTCGAGATCCCGGTCGGCACCGCGTACGCGGTGTGGGTGGGAATCGGCGCGGTACTCACCGCGGCCTGGGCGATGCTCACCGGCGCCGACCGGGCGAGCCTCATCCGCGTCGTGCTGCTCGCCGGGCTCATCGCCTGCGTCGTCGGCCTGAAGGCGGTGAGCTGAGATGGTACGCGCGATCCGCGCCGCTTCACGTCGCGAGGCCCCTGCGCGCGCCCCGAAGGTCGCTCGACGAGCGCACTGGATCGTGCTGCTGGCGAGCGCGATCCTCGAATCCGTCTGGGCGCTCGCACTGCACGATTCCCGCGGGTTCACCGAGGTCGTACCGACGATCGTGTTCTTCGTCGCCAACCCGCTGAGCATGGTCGGCTTGGGCTACGCGATGCGCGGCATCCCCGTGAGTACCGCCTACGCCATCTGGACGGGGCTCGGGGCGGCGCTCACCGTCGGCGCGTCCCTGCTGCTCGGCACCGAGGCGCCCTCCGTGCTCAAGCTGGTGTTCCTCGCCGGGATCATCGGGTGCGTCATCGGGCTCAAGTTCGTGAAGGATCCGGCGTAGCTTCGAGCGACACCCAGACCGCTGCCGCCGCGGATGGTCCCAGACTCACGGAACCACCCGCGGCCGTAGCGTCGTCGCCGACGCGCACCGTGACCGTCTCGGAGTAGGGCTCGCCCGGCAGCACGTGCAGCACCGCATCGACGACGACGCCCCGAGCTGCGAAGAACTGCAGCATGCCGTTGTCGGCGTCGGAGATGCGCTCGACGCGCGCACGACTCGGCGCGGGGGCCGCAAGCAACTGCATCGCGTCGGGCCGATGCACGGCACCGGTCGCGCTCGGTATCGGATCGCCATGGGGGTCGCGCGTCGGATACCCGAGCACGCGATCCATGCGATCGATGAACTCGTCCGAAACGGCGTGCTCGAGGCGGTCGGCTTCGTCGTGCACCTCGTCCCACTCGTATTCGAGGTGACGCACGAGAAACGTCTCGAGGAGGCGATGCCGCCGAATCATCGCGACGGCATGGCCTCGACCGAGATCGGTGAGCGTGACGGTGCCGTAGCGCACGTGGCCGATGAGTTCGAGGTCTGAGAGCTTGCGAAGGGCATCGGAGACGGTGGAGAGCCGCACTCCAGCGGACTCGGCGATCGCGGAGTTCGACACGGGGGCGTCGGACCACTCCTGCAGCCCCCAGATCACCTTGAGGTAATTCTGCACGCTCGGAGACAGATCATCGACACTCACCAGCCCAGGATAACCGCCCGCACCTCGTTGCCAGCGCTCGCCGCGGAGCGTGCAGGTGTCTCGCCGGTCAACGACACTGCGGCGAGCACGTGCCGAATCGATTTGGCGCGTGTCCGGCGCGAACCATACGCTGGACGTGCACGAGACACCAGCAACCGGAGCGATGCACCGCACCCGAGACCGAGGCCAGATGAAACCCCGCCGCATCACCATCAAGGACGTCGCGAGAGAAGCCGGCGTATCGGTGGCGACCGCCTCCGAGGCGTTGAACGGCAAGGGCCGCGTCGCGGCAGCGACGAGGCAGAACGTCATCGATGTCGCTGCGCGTGTGGGATACACCGCCAACCGGCTCGCCAAGAACCTCAATGCGGGTCGCACGGGTTCCCTCGTGCTCGCGGTGTCGCCCCAGCCGCTCACGGAGGAGGGCTCCGGTCTCCAGCCGGAATGGGACATCGAGTACTACTTCCGAGTACTGAACGGTGCGAGCCTGCAGGCCTTCCAGCGTGGCTTCCTGCTGTCGATGCTCCCGACGCAGACGTCGTCCCGGGATTTCCTCTCTGCGGCAGACGGCCTCATCGTGGTCGACCCGAGCGATGACGATCCGCTCATCGCCGAGGCGGTGCGCAGCGGCCTGCCCTGCGTGACCGTCGGCCGCAACTCGGGCGATCTCAGCTGGGTCGACAATGATTTCTTCACCGGCACGACATCGGCGCTCGCGCACATCGGCAACGACCGGCCGGCCCGGGTCGCGCTCTTTCTCAGCGAGACCGCTTCTTCATACGTGCGCGATGAGCTCTCCTCGTACCTCGACTGGTGCAGCGCCACCGGCGCCGCACCCATCATCTTGCGCTCCCCCGGCCCGCGCGTCGACGAGGCGGAGCCGGTGATCCACGCGGCGCTCGCTCGCACCGACCGCGAGTTCGACGCCGTGCTGACCACGCTCGACACCCTCGCGCACGCGACGGAGCGGGCGGCGCTGGCGCTCGACCTCGATGTGCCGGGCGATCTGCAGATCGTCAGCCTCGCCGACAGCCGGTATCTCGACTACGGGCTGCAGAAGTCGATCACCGCGCTCGATCTGCATCCCGTGCAGCTCGGAGAGATCGCGGTCGAACTGCTCATCGGCGCACTCGATGGTCACGGCGAGCGGCGCCGCGAGGTCGTGCCGATCTCCCTGAATGTGCGGGAATCGACCCTCGCCGACTGACACGGGCGACGCGGGTGCGGCGCGTGCGGCGCCAGCACCCGCGCCGGTTCACCTGCGTGCGGTTCGCGCGGGAGCGAAGTCCTCGCGATCGTCCTCGGATTCATCGCGCTCGAACACGACGATCGTGGATCCGGTGCTGGCCGCGTGCAGACGCTTGCGGTGCACCCAGGCCTCGATCGCCACGCCGAGCACACCGACCACGGCGACGCCGATCACCGTCGACCAGTCGGTCGCCCACCCGGCTCCCGATTCCCGGGGCCACGCGACGTTCACGATCTGGAACAGCAGCCACACGAGTGCGAGCCACCCGACGACGCGGCCGGCCCGGCCGAGGAAGAGACCGGGTTCGTCCCTCCAGGTGCCGCGAGCGCGTGCGATCGCCCACCCCAGTATCGGGAAGAGGAAGGAGATGAAGAAGCCGACCGACGAGAACGAGATGAGCGCCATCTGAATGCCCTCGCTCTGGAACGGCAGGAACAGCAGCGCTGCGATCACGGCGGTGATGAGAACGGCGGTGCGCGGCAGGCCCGTCTCTCCCGACAGCCTCGTCAGGGTGCGCGCGAACGGGAGCTCCCCGTTGCGCGCCGTCGCCCAGACGATGCGCGAGACGGTGATCTGGATCGTCATGAGGCTCGCCGCGAAGGCGATCACGAACAGCGCCAGGATTCCGCGGAATATCGGTGCGGGGAATGATGCTGCGATGATCGCCACGGCCGGATCCGCAGCGTTCTCCGGGTCCTGCAGGAACGCGTCGCTCGGAACGGCGAGCGTGAACGCGAGCGTGCTGAGGAGCACGATGATCATGATGGCGAAGAACGAGGCGACCATCGCGCGCGGCACGGCGCGCTTGGGGCGCTGCACCTCCTCGGCGATCGAGCTCGCGCTCTCGAAGCCGATCGCGAAGTAGCTGGAGAAGGCGATCGCCATCACCAGCGGCGCTGAGAAGAACACGCCGCTGTAATCGGCGAGCGATGCCGGGGAGAGGTACTCGAGCGTCTGATGGCGCTCGAAGAACAGGAGCCAGATCGCCACGCCGACGGAGCCGACGGCCTCGGCGGCGATGACCGCGATCATGAGAATCTTGATGAACACCCGCCCCGCCAGATTCACCATCGTCGAGAAGGCGAGGATGCCGATCGCGAGCCAGGTGACCACCTGGTGGCCTGCGGCCGGGATGTCGAAGATCGGCGGGATGAGCACGGCTCCCGCGTACGCCACCGCTGGCAGGGTGATGAGCAACGTGCAGATGTACGTCCAGGAGGCGAACCAGCCGTATCGATGGCCGAGCAGTCGACGCGACCACTGATAGATGCCGCCGGAGTCGGCCCACTTCGATGCCAGCACCCCCAGCGCGAGGACGACGATCAGCTGACCGATGTAGAGGATGAGTCCGCCCCAGATGAAGGCGGGGCCAGAACTGGCGAGGCCGACGCCGAGAACGCTGTACAGCGCGACGATCGGCGAAACGAACGCGAACGCGACTGAGAGCGCGGAAAACATGGTGAATTCTCTCTTCATCACCGGTGGCGCCGTGGTCATGGAAACTCCTTTGCTTCGTGTACGGCGGCGGTTCGCGCCGTCATTGGCGCGAACCGTCTGGGAAGTGCTGCGGGCCACCCGCCGGTGCCCCTGCCCTGCTCGGCGCGAACGGCGAGAACGGCATCCGAGTCGTGCGCCTGCACCGTGCGTCGCCCGCCCGCCCGGATCGGCGGCGACCCGGGCGAGCGAGATCGAACCGTTGGTTCAGCCCACGTAGACCGGTGTGCGAGGCGCTCCGGCGTGCGACGCGAGGGCCTCCAGTGCGATGCGGCCCGCGACGAGCTGTGTCCGCGTCGAGTGGTCGAGCGACGGTGCGGGCTCCGCGATGTCCACCCCGATGAGGCCGGCGGGCGAGATGCCTCGCACGATCTCGATCGCCTCGCGCATGGTCATTCCGCCCGGGGTGGGAGCGCACGTGCCCGGCGCGAATGCCGCGTCGAGTGCGTCGACGTCGAACGTGAGGTAGAACCCCTCCTCGCCGACGCGTTCGAGGATCTGCTCAACGGCCCATGCCGTGCCGCGCTCCCAGATGTCCTCGAGCCAGATGACGCGAATGCCGTGGTCCCGGCAGTACTTGAGCTCGGTCTTCGGGTTCATCCAGCCGCTGATGCCGACGAGCACCATCTTTGCCGGGTCGTAGCCGTTGTCGACGGCCCTCGTGATGGTGCAGCAGTGATTGAGCTCCTCCCCTCCCACATTCGGTGCGGCATCGAGATGGGTGTCGAACTGCACCCACCCGGGGTTCGTCCCCTCCCGCTTGGCGGCCTTCCCGACGGGGATGCTCACGGAATGATCTCCGCCGAAGACGACCGGGATCGCGCCCGCCGCCACGATCTCTGCGATGTCGGCTTCGACGCGCTCGAACGTCTTCGGCGTGTTCCCGAGTGCGACGTGGCAATCGCCCCCGTCGACGAGCGGCAGGTGCGCGAACAGGTCGAAGTCGAACGTCGCTTGGAAGTTGGTGAACTGCACCGACGTCTCGCGAATGGCGCGCGGGCCGTAATTGGCACCGCTGCGGCTGATCGTCGTCGCGTCGAAGGGGAAGCCGTAGACGACCGCTTTCGCGCCGGATGCACGGATCGCCTCCCGGTCGAGCTCCACCTTCGGCACCCCCATGAACGTTCCGCCGAGCCCGCCGTGCAGCAGGCCGTTCCACATGGTCTCGTCGAAGGATCCCGTCGCCGTTTCAGTCATGATCTCTACTTCCCTCCCGCGGCGGACCGCGCGTCATAGTGTCGAAACGTTTAGGAAGCGGCCTGGTAATAACGACTACGCTGCCGAAACGCTTCGGCAATCGTACCCGCTGCATCGCACCGATGTCCAGACATCCGCGGCAGCTCGTCTCAGCGCGCGAGTGCGTCTCAGCGCATGAGCGCGGGTCGCAACGCGAGAGCGCCTGTCGGGGCGGGGCACCGTCGTGATGCCCGCTCGTCACACCTCGTCGAGGATCGCCCGGAGCTGCACGAGTGCCGCATCGAATGCGGCATCATCGTCACCGCCGACACCGATCACGAGGCCCGCCGTGCCGGTGCCGGAACCTGCCCGCTGCCAGTACCGCCCGAGGGCCTGAACACCGAGTGCGTCCACCGCGGGGTGCGCGACCACGGCGGCCTCCCGGCGGCGAGCGCGCTCGGGCTCGCCCGCGAACTCGATCACCGCATGCAGTCCCCCGTCCATGGGCCGTACGCGCGCGGCGCGTGCTCCTGCAAGCCGCTCGGAGACGAGATCGCGGCGAGCAGCGTACCGACGCAGCATCCGAGCGGTATGGCGTCGAAGCTCACCGCTCGCGAGATAGGCGGTGAGCGCCGACTGCACGACGGTCGACACCGTTCCGCCGAGGTCGCGCCGCACCGGCTCGATGAGCGCCCGCAACCCCGCCGGGGCGAGGAGGTATCCGGCGGAGAGCGCGGGCGTGATCGTGCGCGAGAAGGTTCCGAGCAGCACGACGACGCCGTTCTCCGGGTCGTCGAGGGCCGCGAGCGTGGGCAGCGGTGTGCCGGTGTATCGCAGCTCCGAATCGAAGTCGTCCTCGATGATCACGACCCCGTTGCGCCTGGCCCAGGCGAGAAGGGCGCGTCGGCGGGCGAGCGGCAGCGAACCTCCCAGAGGGTATTGATGGCTCGGCGTCACGATGACCGCGTCGAGCATCCCGTCGGGAAGCCGACCCGTGTCGAGCCCGAGACCGTCGGCGGGGAGTGCGACGATGGTCGCGCCCGCCCGGGAAGCGGCCCCGCGCAGAGACGGCAGCCCCGGATCCTCGACGCCCACGACGAGGGTTCGCCCCCGTGTCGCGCCGAGGGCCGCGAGCAGCAGCCAGAGTCCGTCGCGCGTTCCGGCGGTGACGAGCACGTCCGCCGCCGAGCGGGAGGTACCGCGCATGCGTCGCAGGTGCTCTGCGATCTCGCCGCGCAGAGCCGGGTCCCCGAGCGGCGGTGCGACCACTTCAACCACCGCCACGTCGGCTGCGGCGGTGCGCCATGCGGCCCGCCACGCCGAGCCGACGACGCCGTCGGTGATCGGGGCGCCCGGGGCGAGTGGGGCGGGGCGTTCAGCGCCGACGGGCGCATCCGCCGGAATCATCCGCGTGCCGGCCTCTGCCTGCCGTGCCGCGTCGCGGTCGCCGCGACTCGCGCGATCCTCGGTCTCGGTCTGGGTACGCGCCAGGTCCGGATGCACGAGCGTGCCCCGCCCCTGGGACGGCGACAGGTAGCCCTCCGCGATGAGCTGCTCGTACGCCGCGACGACCACGCCTCGCGCGACGCCGAGACGCCGGCTCAGTTCTCGCGTCGCTGGCACGGCCTCCCCCGGGCGCACCAGTGCGGCGTCGATCGCCTCGCGGAGTGCGCTGGCGATCTGCACCGGCAGTGGGAGGTTGGAGGCGCGGTCGATCTGCACCGGCAGACCGCTCGCGGCCCGGTTCCGAGCGAAGCCGTTCGGCTCCCCCTGGGCGGTGGCGGGTGTCTTCGCGCTCACGCGAACACCGCCCCCGTGGCGCTGAGTCGCCCGCGCATGACGTCGAGGGCCTCCGGGTTCTCGTCGATGAGGAGGAACTTGCGCTCGAGTCGCGCCGCCGCATCCCCGGTGGTGCCGCTGCCCGCGAAGGGGTCGAGCACCCAGTCGCCTGGCCGCGTGGACGCCTGGATGATTCGGCGCAGGATCCCGACGGGCTTCTGGGTCGGGTATCCCGTGCGCTCTCCCCCGGTCGGCGACACGATGGTGTGCCACCAGGTGTCGGTCGGCAGCTTGCCGAGAGCGGCCTTCTCCGCTGTCACGAGGCCCGGAGCCATGTACGGTTCGCGATCCACCGCATCGGCGTCGAAGTAGTACCAGTCCGGATGCTTCGCGTAGACGAGGATGTTGTCGTGCTTGGCCGGCCACCGCCGTTTCGATCGCGCTCCGTAATCGTAGGCCCAGATGATCTCGTTGATGAAGCACTCCGGCCCGAAGAGCGCGTCGAGCAGCACCTTCGCATAGTGCACTTCTCGGTAGTCGAGATGCAGATAGAGCAGGCCGTCGGGCGAGAGCAGGCGCCAGGCCTCCTCGAGACGCGGTTCGAGGAAGTCCCAGTAGTCGGCGAATCGATCGTCGTAGCTGAGCGTCGTCTCGCGCGTCACGCGGTACCCCTGCCCGCGGAACCCCAGCCGGTCGCCCGCAGCGGCCTCGAGCGGACCCGCGACACGGGTGCCCCGGACGCGCTCGGCCTGTCGGGATCGCCCCGTGTTGAACGGCGGATCGAGGTAGGCGACGGCGAAGGCCGCGGTCGGCAGTGAGCGCAGGATCGGCAGATTGTCGCCCTGCATCACTCGACTCGGCCCGGTCGCGTTCCAGGGGTCACTCACCGTCTCAGGCTACCGGCCTTCGGCGGAACGCCGTAGCGTGGGAGGCGGCGTACGACGACGAACGGGGCGGGCATGATCGGTTTGAGCATGATCACGATGGATACGACGGATCCGCGCACGCTCGCGGGCTGGTGGGCGGAGCGCCTCGGCGGCGAGATCGTGCACGAGGCCGACGGGTGGTTCTGCATCGTGCGGGCGCCGCAGCTGCCCGCCGCACTCGGCTTCCAGAAGGTCGACGACCCGGGCGCGGGGAAGAACCGCTTGCACCTGGATTTCGACATCGACTCTTCGGTCGACCGTGCTTCCCTCGTCGATGAGTGGGTGGAGGCGGGAGCGACGCACCTCGGGCGCCGCGGCGAGGCCGGGCTCGCATGGGATACGTTCTCGGATCCCGACGGCAACGAGTTCTGCATCGGCGACCCCCACTAGCCCTGCCGAGGCGGGGAGGCGTGCGGGGTTCATCCGCGAGGCCGGTGCACCGGCCTCGCGGTCGCCGGAGGGGTGCCGACCTCCGCTACCGAGTGCCCCGTGCAGTTCTCTCCGGTCACGCTGGCGCGCTCGATGCGCGTCACGGCGAACCAGCGCACGGCGTCGCGCAGACGACACCATCCCACCAGGTACCAGCGTCCGTTCGTCGACGCGAAGAGCACTGGTTCGACGTCGCGGGTCGTGGTGACGCCGTCGCCTGACACGTACGTGATCCTGAGCACGCGCTGATCGGTCATCGCCGCCTCGAGTGCTGAGGTGACGGCACGGGACCCCGTCGTCGGCGTGTCGACCCACACCCGGTGTGCGAGTTCGTCGACCCTCACCCGGGTCCGCGGATCGAGGACGTCGAGGATCTTCTGCATCCCGGCGGCCGCGAGATCGGCGTAGGGCGCGTCGGGTGCCGCCGACACCGCGGCGTGGAGCGCCACGGCCTGCGCCGGGGAGAGCATGACCGGCGGAAGGGAGGTCGCCGCAGCCCACCCGTAGCCTCCGCCCGGGCCTGGCCGGGACCAGATCGGGGCGCCGCTGCGCTCGAGTGCTGCGAGATCTCGCTTCACGGTGCGCACGGAGATCTGGAACTCCCGCGCCAGCCGCTCGGCCGTGCACCCTCGGGATCCGCCGCGCCGCAATGATTCGGAGAGGGCGTGCAGTCGCTCTGCTCGCTTCACGATTGCGCTCGGTTCAGATTCATGACACAAATAGTGACACACTGCTGCCCAGCGCGGGGTCGAGACTGATCGCATGACATCTCATGCAAGCACCCCGACCATCATTCTCATCGCCGGCCACTGGCTCGGCGCCTGGGCCTGGGACGACGTCCGCGCGCACCTCGGCACCGACGATTCGCTCGTCGCCGCGATCACGCTCCCAGGCCTCGAAGCCGGTGACCCCGCACGGACAGAGGCGACGCTCGACGATCAGGCCGAGGCGATCCGAAGGGTGATCGCAGAGCTCGGAGGTTCCCGGGAGCATCCGGTGGTGATCGTCGCTCACAGCGGCGCGAATGCTCCCGTGAGTCTCGTTCTCGACCACGATCCCGAGTTGATTCGCCGGGTCGTCTGGGTCGATTCGGGGCCGGTGGCACCGGGGAGCATCTTCGCTCCCGGACTCCCCGCGGAGGTGCAGGAGCTTCCGCTCCCGCCCTTCGACGTTCTTGCAGAGCAGGCGAGTATCGCCGGCTTGAGCGCTGACGTGCTCGCGCGGTTCCGCGACCGTGCTGTCCCACAACCCGGCCCCGTGCTCCGCCAACCCGTCGCCCTCGTGAACGACGACCGTCGCAAGATCCCGACGACGCTGATCTGCTGCTCGATCTCGGGCGCGCAGGTGCTCGAACTTGCCCGCGGGGGCAACGCCATGTTCGCGGAGGTCGCGGCCCTGGAGCACTGCGACGTCGTCGACCTTCCGACCGGGCACTGGCCGATGTGGAGCCGGCCGCGGGATCTTGCCGTGGCGATCCGGTCAGCCGCGTCCCGCGTCAGCTGAACGAGGCCGGCTCACCTCCAGGTCGAGCGGTTGCTCGTCTGCGTGCGCCTCCGGGTCGAGGATCCGAGCGAGCACAGCGTCGTCGAGATCCTCGATCCGGGCCGGCGACCATTGCGGGCTGCGATCCTTGTCGATGACCTGCGCACGCACGCCCTCCGCGAAATCGGGCAGCGCGGCGAGCCTTCCGAGGGTTCGCAGGTCGTCGGCCAGCACGTCAGCGAGCGAGAGCGCGCGCCGCCTGGTCCGGTCGAGCTGAGCGAGCGTGACCGCGACCGATGTGGGACTCATCGTGCGAACGACAGCGGCGAGGCGTCCCGCATCGGCGTCGTCGCTCGCTTCGAGTGCCCGGATCAGGCGGAGCGCGGCTCCTGCCGGATCCTCGGAGGCCGGCGGTTCTTGGGCTCCGAACACTGACGCCGCGATGGGTGACCACCAGTCGCGGGCGTCGAGGATCGCCGAGGCCGGTGCTGGCTCCGCCACGCCGTCCACGGCGGCCTGCGGATCGGCCCCTGCGGCGAGCGCCGCCTGCAGCGGCGGCAGCCGCTCCGCAGGTACGAAGACGTCCGCGAACCCGAGGGCGATCGCGTCGCCCGCCGCCATGTCTCCTGCCGAGACGGCGAGCATCTCGCCGAGCCGCTCCGGGGCCGCGGCGAGCAGGAGGTGGCCTCCGACATCCGGCACGATGCCGATCCGCGCCTCCGGCATCGCCAGGCGGCTGCGCTCGGTCACGACGCGGATCGCAGAGTGCCCGGTCAGTCCGATCCCGCCGCCCATGGTGATGCCGTCCATGATTCCCACGACCGGGGTTGCTGAGGTGCTGATCGCGTAGTCGAGCCGGTACTCGTTCGCGAGGATCGTCCGAGCCGAGCCCTGCGACAGTTCCTTGACGTCTCCTCCACCGCAGAACCCGCGATCACCGGCCCCGTCGAGCAGGATCGCCTGCGAGCCGTCGTGCTGCGCCGCTGAGACCGCCGCCGCGAGCCGCGCGAACATGTCGCTGTTCAGGGCGTTGATCGCTCGCGGCCGATTCAGCGTGAGATGCGTGATCGCGCCGTCACGACGCACGAGCACGAGCGGTGTTTCATCGGAATCGAACGGATGCGACTGCGGTGCGGCACTCATTCCAGCACCGTATCACCGCCCCACCCCCGGCCACCGGCTCAGGGGGTGGGATGGCGCGCGTCGTATCGCTGGAATCCGGACGCCGTGCGGAGCAGCACCAGCATGACGCCGAGGATCACGATGCCTCCGAGGAGGGCGGGCGCCCAGAGTGCGACGAGCGTTGCGACGGCGCCCGCGAGCAGATCGCCGACTCTCGGGCCGCCGGCGACCACGACGTAGAAGATGCCCTGCATGCGCCCGCGAACGTCATCGGGGGCTGCCGTCTGGAGGATGGTGGTGCGGAACACGGCGCTGACGTTGTCGGCGGCACCGGTACCCGCGAGGGCCACGCCGGCGAGCACGATGGCAGGGATGATCGGGTCATCGCTGCGCTCGGAGATGCCCGAGGTCGACGCCGTGATGAGCAGCACGAGACCGAAGCACGCGGTGCACGCCCCGAAGGCCGCGATGGCGAGCGTCACCGCGCGTCCCTGCCGCCTCACGGCGCCGAGCGGCCCGGAGAGGAGACCGCTCAGGAGCGCTCCCGCGGCGAACGACGCGGTGAGCGCCCCCACGGTCACCGGACCGCCGCCGAGCACGAGGGCCCCGGCTGCGGGGAAGACGACGCGCGGGGTGCCGAAGATCATCGCGACGAGATCCCAGATGAAGGTCGCACGCACATTGGGCGCTCGCGTCAGGAACTTCAGGCTCTCGAGCACCCCGCCGAGGCCCGGAGCGCTGCGAGCGCCGTCCGGCGCCATGCGGGGCAGGCTGAGAATACCGACGAAGGCGCCGGTGAACAGCACGGCGTCGAGCAGATACGTCCACGGCACCCCGACGCTCGCGACGAGCACGCCGGCGACTGCCGGGCCGACGGTGATGGCGAGGCCCATCGTGATTCCGCTCAACGCGGCGGCGGCAGGCAGGAGCTGCGGAGGCAGCAGGCGCGGCAGGATCGCACCGCGTGTCGCCCCCATGATGGTGGCAGAAGCCGCGTTGACCGCGGCGAGCGCGTAGTAGGGCCACGTGGCCTGCACGTCGAGGAACGCGATCACGGTCATCGCGCAGATACTGACCCAAGCCGCGATGGCGGTGACCAGGGCGACGAGCCGTCGATCGAACGCATCGGCGAGCGCACCGCCCACGAATCCGGCCACGATCATGGGCCCGAGGGCCCACAGCGCGACGAGGGATACGGCGAGCGTGGACTGCGTGAGCTCGAAGATGTGCAGCCCCACCGCGACGATCGTCACCTGCGCACCGATCTGCGCGATCGACGTGCCCGTCCAGAGCTTCGCGAACGCGGGGCTCGCGCGGAGCGGCGTGGTATCGACGAGCAGCGAGCGCAATCGGGTGCGTCGGTCGCCGGCCTCGGGTGTCACCGCACCAATCTATCGCGAGCGCCCGGCCACGACCGCGCGCCCGCCGCCGGTCGACGGTTTGCCGAATTTTCTTACGTGGTCCAAAGTCCATCGTGGCAGAAGCTTTGAGCTGCCGATCTTCTAGGGGGAGTTCCTTCTCGCGGGCGACGTGTTGCGACACGAGAACCTGCGGGAGGGCATCGGGTGGTGCGATCAGCACGCGCGTGCGGATGTCGCATTGATTGCAAACGAACCCCCTGGAGTAACTATGAAGTTCAGCAAGAAGCTCGCCGGTGCTGCGGCGATCGGCGCCGTCGCCGTCCTCACGTTCGGCGGCACGGCCGCGAATGCCGCTCAGGGCGACCCGGTCACCCTGACGCCGCAGATCACGCTGGGCGCGGAGTCGTTCACGGTATCGGGCGCCGACTGCGTCAGCCCCGACGGCACTCCCGGTGAGTTCGCCGTGCGCGTCACGGTCGGCTCGACTCAGATCGCTGAGGCCGGTACGGCGAACGCTGACGGCACCTGGTCGACGACCATCGCTTCACCCGCGGAGAGCGGCGTGTACCCCGTCTACGCGGAGTGCGATCAGTACGCCGAGAAGTTCTACTACGCGGCGAACGAGGCACTCGTGAGCAAGGCAGCGGGCGTACAGCTCGAGGTGGCCGAAGCGAAGCACTTCCAGTCCATCGACTTCTCGGGTGCCGGTTACACGCCGAAGGAGAACGTGCGTATCGAGTTCCGCCAGAACGGTGTGGTCATGGATTCCTCGAGCCTCGGAGCTGTGAACGCGGTCGGCGAGTTCGAGGGATGGGTGAGGCTCGGCAACACCCTCGCGGCTGGCGCGTACGACGTCGTCTTCGTCGGCGAGACGAGCGGAGCCGAGTACTCGGCTCCGCTGACCATCACGAGCGACGGCACGAGCAGCGATGACCCCGTTGCTTCGACGGCCGATACGAACTACGCCACCCCGCCGCGAACATCGACCCGGCCGCCACCGGTGCGAAGGGCTCGCTCGCCACGACCGGTGGCGAGAACCTCGCTCCACTCGCGATCGCGGGTGGCGCCGCTGCGCTGGCGCTCGGTGCTGGCGCAGTCGCGCTCGGCCGCCGCAAGGCGCGCGCTTCCGCCTGACCGACTGCGGGCACTGCGCACGCAGCGCAGCGCCCGCGGCGCGGTCGCCCCGGGCAGACCACCCGTTCTGTCCGGGGCGCTCGCCCGGCCTCCGAAGAGATGTGCCGACGCGACAGAAAGTGAGCCTGAGTGCTTGCTCAATATGTAGCCGCCGTCTACCGTTGACCTAGGCTGACGCTCCAGTGCACCTGCTGTGGCGAACAACTGCGCATCAACGGTGACATGTTTGCCGGATATGCACGGGAGCGGTGCCGGGAGCAACACCCTCGTATTGCCGTAGTCGCGAAACATCATCACCCCATTACCTCGGAGGCAACATGAAGTTCTCGAAGAAGCTCGCCGGCGCAGCGGCGATCGGCGCAATCGCCGCGCTGACGTTCGGCGGAAGCGCTGCAAGCGCTGCCGAAGGCGACCCCATCACCCTGACGCCGCAGATCACGCTCGGTGCAGAGTCGTTCACCGTCACCGGCGCCGACTGCATCAACCCCGGCGGCACCCCGGGCGAGTTCGCGGCAGTGCTCGCGACCGACGATGTCGAGAACCCCGTCGTGCAGACCGGGATCGCGAACGCCGACGGCACCTGGAGCGCGACGATCGCCTCACCCGCCGAGAGCGGCGTCTACGAAGTTGCGGCGTACTGCAACCTCTACGTCGACCAGTTCGCCTACGCCTCCTCCGATCTGCTCGTCAGCGCCGAAGCCGGCGTGACGCTCGACGTCGCAGAGGCTCAGCACTTCGAGTCGTTCGGGTTCAGCGGCGCCGGTTTCGCGCCCTCTGAGAACGTGCGCGTCGAGTTCCGCCAGAACGGCGCGGTCATCGAGTCGCTCGGCACCGTCGCGGCGAACGAGGTCGGCGAGATCGTCGGAGACATCACCCTCGGAAACACGCTCGCATACGGCGCGTACGACGTCGTCTTCGTCGGCGAGACCAGTGGCACCGAGTTCGCGGCCCCGCTGGCCGTGACCGACGGCACCGTGGCTCCCGGCGCACCCGCCGATCCGGGGAACGTCGGCGGCGGCGTGACGCCTCCCGCCCAGCCGGTCGGCTACACCCCGGGCGCGAAGCTCGCGAACACCGGTGGCGAGAACCTCGCACCGTTCGCGATCGCCGGTGGCGTCGCAGCCCTCGCACTCGGCGCCGGCGCTGTCGCACTGGGTCGCCGCAAGGCACGCGCTGCGGAGTAACAGCTGAAGAGCACTGCATCGCGAAACGCCCCCGATCCGGACGGACATCCCCGTCCGCGATCGGGGGCGTTTCGCCGCGCCGCGCGCATCGCCGCAGTCATCGCGCTCGTCGTGGTGCTGGCGCTGGGCGCTGCAGCCGCGGTGATCGCGACGCGCATCGATGCGGTCACGATGCCGCAACTCGACAGCGAGCACCAGGCGCAACGGAAGAGTTCGGGCGACACGGTGTATCTCTTCGTCGGCGCCGACTCGGGCATCGAGCGGGCTGCGACTGACATCCAGCGCGATACGCCGGACGGCCAGGCGCGCGCCGACGCCCTCGTGCTCGTGCGACTCGGCGCCGACGGCACCGCATCAGCGGTATCGCTTCCGAGAGACCTGCTCTCGACGGACGGGTACTTCGGCTCCATCGCACTCGCGCTCCTCGACGGTCCGGATGTGCTGATGGAGAGCGTATGCAGCACGACCGGTGTCGCAGTCGACCGGTACGTCTCGATCGACGGATCGGGTTTCGTCGACGCGATCGACGCGCTCCGCGGCATCGAGGTGGACATCGAGTACCCGCTGCGCGATCCCGCAGCCGAACTCAGCATCGACACCGCCGGCACCCAGCGGGTCGACGGGGCGACCGCGCTCGGGCTCGTGCGTTCGCGTCACGGCGAGCAGTTCGTCGACGGAGCGTGGGTGAGCGTCTCCGAGAGCGAGGGGGCGCGGCAGCGCGCGCTCTGGTCGGCCCGTGTGCTCGACGGCGTGCGCTCTGCCCTCAGCGACGCCGACGTCGCCTCGTTGACGCGCGCCGTGTGGTCGGGCAGCGCATCCCTGAGTCTCGGCGGCGGCCTGCATCCCTTCGAGCTCGGACGTCTGGCGCGCGCGGAACTCGACATCCGCGAATTGCCGGCGGAGAAGATCGGTGACGGTCGAGCGCTGCAGATGAATGAGCAGAGCGCGTCCGTCCTCACGGACGCGGGCTTCCGCACGGACTGCTCGCTCGACTGACGGGGCAGGGTGCAGAGCGCTGCGATTCGACGGTCCTCTCACACGCGTGGCCTCGGTCGACAGCGATAAGCTCGATCGCATGTTCGACGACCGATACGATCTCGACCCCGTGGCGCGCATGAAGCCGCGGCGCGGTCCCGTTGAGCGGCGCGACGTGCCGCTCGCGAAAGGACTCGTGCTCGAGCACACCGAGTCCGAGTGGTGCGGAGCCGTCGTCGGTGCGCGCGAAGGGCTCGTGCAGCTCGAAGACTTCCGGGGCAAGGTTCGAGCCTTCCCCCTCGCCGACGGGTTCCTGGTCGACGGCAAGCCGGTGCGCCTGGTGCGGCCGACGGCGCCGCCCGGCACGCGCAAGCGTACAGCGTCGGGCTCCTTCGCGGCGCCTCAGCAGCGAGCGCGGGTGGCGATGCCCAGTCGCATCTTCGTCGAAGGCAAGCACGATGCCGAGCTCGTCGAGCAGGTGTGGGGCGACGACTTGCGCGTCGAAGGCGTCGTCGTCGAACTGCTGCAGGGCGCTGACAATCTCGAGCAGGTGCTCGCGGACTTCGCTCCCGGCCCCGATCGCCGCGCCGGGGTGCTCCTCGACCATCTCGTTCGCGGCAGCAAAGAAACCAGAATCGCCGACACCATCGCACGCGGGCCCCACGGCAACCATGTCCTCATCGTTGGGCACCCCTTCGTGGATATCTGGCAGGCGGTGAAGCCCGCCCGGGTCGGCCTGCAGGAATGGCCGACAATTCCACGCAGCATCGAGTGGAAAACCGGCATCTGCCGCGCTCTCGGCTGGCCGAGCGAGGAGCAGGCGGACATCGCTGACGCCTGGTCGCGCATCAGATCGCGCGTGCGCGATTTCCGCGACCTCGAACCCGAGCTCGTCGGGCGCGTCGAGCACCTGATCGACTTCGTGACGGTCGACTGATCGCCTCTCGGTCACCGCTGCACGATGTTCTCGCACCGCGGAACTCGGGCACCCCTCCGAGCCGCGGGCGTATCCTGAGCAGCAGTCGAAGCAGTGAACCTGCGAGGAGGGCGCCGTGGCACACCCAATGTTCTTTCTGATGCCTCAGTGGCAGGGATCGCCCTCTGCTCGGGCGATGCAGCTCGCGGAGGGCGCCGATCTCCTCCGTGAGGATCTGCCGGCTTCCGCGCTGCGCGAGGTGCCCGTGCCTCTCGAAGCCGGTGATGCGATGGGCACGCCCGTGGCCAGGCTCAGCAGCCTCGTGCGAGCCCGCGAGGCGGCTCGCACGGCCATCGAGCCGGCACTCGCCGATGGGCGAGCTCCGATCATTGTGGGCGGCGACTGCGCGACCTCTCTGCCGGGGCTCGAAGCGGCGGCGCGCTCCGTCGACCGGCTCGCAGTGCTGTGGTTCGACGCTCACGCCGATCTGCAGCATCCCAGTACGTCGCCGTCGGGAAGCGCATCGGGAATGACCCTGCGGCACGCGCTCGGCGACGGCTCCCCCGATCTGGTCGCAGCGCCCACGATCGCTGCCGACGACGTCACCCTCATCGGAGCGCGGGCGCTCGACCCGGAGGAGGCGGACGAGCTGGAGCGTCTCGGGATCGCGGTGCTGCACGCAGACGCCGCTGAGACGGGTGCCGACTCGCTGCGCTCCGCGATCCTCGAGCGCATCGCGGGAGCCGACGGAGTGTACATCCACGTGGATCTCGACGTGCTCGACCCTGCCGAGTTCGGTTCGGTGCACTCCCCGGTCCCATTCGGGCTCTCCGTCGCGCAACTCACGGACGCCATTCGCGCGGCCGTCGCCGAGGTGCCGCTCGCCGGCGCCGCGATCTGCGAATTCGCGCCGGCGGACAGTCATCGAGCGGCCGAGGACCTGCCGACGGTGCTGCGCACGCTCGCCGCGCTCACCTCTGGCACCGGATCACGACCGGCACAGGCGGGCGCGGCGTGATGCCGGCGGGTCGCCCCTGGCCGTTCGCTCGCCTGGGATACGCATATGCGACCTGCGTCGGATTCGTGTGGGGCGCGATCTGGAGTCGCGGCCGCATCGAGCGCCACGACGACCTGTGGGTGTTTCGCGGCATGCCCCGCTGGACCTTCGGACGCGGTGGGAGCTGCGTCGGAGCGTGCTACCTGACGAACCAGAACGTCTCGACGCGCGTGCTGCGCCATGAGCGCGTGCACCGCGCGCAGTGGCGGCACTACGGGATGGCGCTGCCAGTGCTGTACGCGCTCGCCGGCCGTGATCCTCTGCGCAATCGGTTCGAGATCGAGGCGGGTCTGCGCGACGGAGGGTACGTTCGCACTCCGTAGACTGGCCGGATGACTGCAGCGGCAGCGCCTCCGGCGTCCGACGACGAGTTCCGCTTCCTTGACTTCGACGCTCGGCGGGTCGGACGCGCAGGGCCGCTTCCCGCGGTCGCGCGGATCGCGGTCGACGTCGCGGATCACCGCGCCGTCAGCGGCTTGGCCTTCGACGGTGGGCTTCCGCCGGAGATCGTCGCACTGCACGGCGCGGGCCTGAACGCGCACAGCTTCGATCCGACGCTCCTCGCCCTCGGGCGACCGGCGCTCGCCCTCGACCTTCCCGGGCACGGGCGAAGCGATTGGCGCAGCGACGGCGACTATCGGCCCGATGCGCTGGCCGCAGACGTCGTCGAGGTGCTCGAGCGCGTAGCCCGGCGGCCCGTCACCCTGCTCGGCCACTCCCTCGGCGGGTTGACCGCCGCGCTCGTCGCTGCGATGCGGCCCGACCTCGTGCGACGCGTCATTCTCGTCGACATCACCCCTGGCGTCTCACCCGCGCGAGACACCGGATCGGTGCGCGAGTTCATTCAGGGTCAGCGCGATTTCAGCAGCATCGACGAGATCGTGCAGCGCGCCCAGCGATTCGGCATCGGCCACGAGCGCGCTGCGCTTGAGCGCGGCATCGCGCTCAACACCCGGCTCCGCCCCGACGGACGTCTCGAGTGGGCGCACCACCTGGCGCACCTGGAGCCGGCGCCGCGCACGGCCGACGGCGAGGAAGCGCAACCGTATGCGCCCATCTGGGGCGCCCTCGAACGACTCCGGTCGCTCGATGTTCCGGTGGCGCTCATCGCGGCGGACGCGGGCATCCTGTCGCGGCAGCACATCACGGAGTGGGAGGATCGACTCCCGAGCAGCGCGGTCGTCACCATCCACGGATCGCACAACCTGCACGAGGCCGCACCGCTGCGGCTCGCCGAGGTGCTCGACGGCCTGCATGCGAAGCGGAGCGATGCAGCGACCTGACGGTCAGCCGACGAGTCCGCGATCCTCTGCGCGCAGACTGCGGAGAATGGCCTCTCGCAGGTCGACCGGCGGGCAGTTACTGTCCCGCTCCTCCTCGCACGCCCGCTTCACGACATTCGTGAGCTTCTCGCACGCGTTCCGCTCATCCTGGCACGACGGGCACGCCGCGATGTGCGCCCGGATCGGCGCTGATTCCTCGGCGCAGAGCTCGCCTCGGAGCAGCTCGTAGACATTCGCCTTGGCCTGCTCGCACTCATTCATCGCGCTGCTCCCTTCTTGGTCGGTTTCTTTCCCGCATTGAGTCCAACGCCCTGCTCGTTCGCGTATTCCCCGAGCGCTTTGCGCAATCGGGCCCGGCCGCGATGCAGGCGGCTCATCACCGTTCCGATCGGCACCTCGGCGATATCGGCGATCTCCTGATAGCTGAACCCCTCGACGTCCGCCAGGTACACCGCGATGCGGAAGTCCTCGGGAAGCGCATTCAGCGCCGAGGTGACCACCGAATCGGGCGTGCGGTCGATCGCCTCGGCCTCGGCCGATTGCGACGACATCGCCGTCGTCGATTCGGCGCCTCCGAGCTGCCAGTCCTCGAGCTCGTCCACGGCGCCGAGGAAGGGCTCGCGCTGCCGCTTCCGGTACGTGTTGATGTAGCTGTTGGTCATGATCCGGTACAACCACGCCTTGAGGTTCGTGCCCTCCTGGAACGAGGCGAATGCCGAGAACGCTTTGAGGAACGTCTCCTGCACCAGATCCTGCGCGTCCTGCGGATTCCGGGTCATCTTCATCGCTGCGCCGTACAGCTGATCGAGCATCGGAAGCGCCTCCGACGTGAAGCGCTGTTCCAGCTTCGCCTGTGCTGCGGTATCACTCACGCCCTCGATCCTACTGTCGAGTGCTGCGGGTAGACTCGATCCCGATGCTGATCGCGAAGATGAACCAGGGCAAAGACGGCGACGAGACCGGCACCGGCGAGGGCGTCGGCGAGGCTGCGGCGCTGTGGCCTGCGCCGCAGGCGGAGCGCGCGATCGACGCGACCGTTCCCCTGCCCGGCTCGAAATCACTCACCGGGCGCGAGCTCGTACTCGCCGCGCTCGCCGACGGACCGAGCACGCTCCATGCTCCGCTCCAGTCGCGAGACGCGGCGCTCATGATCGACGCGCTGCGCGCGCTCGGCACGGATATCGAGGAGCTCCCGCGCGGCGAGTCGGCGGATCCCGACCTTCGCGTCACCCCGGCGCCCGAGCTGACCGGGTCGACGACCATCGAATGCGGTCTCGCGGGTACCGTGATGCGGTTCGTGCCGGCGGTCGCCGCGCTCGCGCTCGGACCGGTCGCATTCGACGGCGACCCGTATGCGCGCAAGCGCCCCATGCGCCCCGTGCTCGACGCCCTGCGCACGCTCGGGGCCGACATCGCTGACGAGGGCCGCGGCGCCCTGCCGTTCACGGTGCACGGCACGGGGTCGCTGCAGGGCGGGCGGGTCGAGCTCGACGCCTCGCTGTCGAGCCAGTTCGTCTCCGCCCTGCTCCTGGCGGGAGCGCGCTTCGAGAACGGCGTGCACGTGGTGCACACGGGCGAACGCCTGCCGAGCCTCCCGCACATCGAGATGACGATCGCCACCCTCCGTGCGCGCGGCGTGCGGGTCGACTCCCCCGCCGACGGCGAGTGGATCGTCGCTCCGGGCGCGATTCGCGCCATCGACGTGACCATCGAGCCGGACCTCTCGAACGCCGCCCCCTTCCTCGCCGCAGCGCTCGTCACCGGTGGTCGCATCACGGTGCCGAACTGGCCGAGCTCCACCACGCAGGTGGGAGATTCGCTCCGCACATTGCTCCCCGAGTTCGGCGCTGCGACGCACCTCGATCACGCGGGAGATCTCACCATCACTGCGACCGGGGCGATCTCGGGCGTCTCGCTGCACGTGCCAGAGGCCGGCGAGCTCGCGCCGACCCTCGTCGGGCTCGCCGCGCTCGCCGCTCACGGCACCGACGGCACCGACGGTGCCGCGAGCACCATCACGGGCATCGGGCACATCCGCCATCACGAGACCGATCGCATCGCGGCGCTCGTCGCCGAGATCAATGCGCTCGGCGGTGACGCGGTCGAGCTCGATGACGGCATCGAGGTACGACCCGCCCCGTTGCACGGCGGCGTGTGGCACAGTTACGCCGACCATCGCATGGCGACGACCGGAGCGCTCATCGGATTGCGCGTCCCAGGAGTCGAGATCGAAGACATCGCGTCCACATCGAAGACGCTGCCCCGATTCACCGAGCTCTGGGCGCGCGCCGTCGCACCCCGCGAGGCGCTCGCCGAATCCTCGCGCGACGGCGTGGACGTTGCGTTCGAGCTCGGCGCCCCGGGCGGCGACGCCGCGGCGCACGACACGTCACTCGGCCAGGCCGCTCGCGGCTTCATCGCGGGGCTGTGAACGCGTGAGCTGGCTCACCCCCGACGAGGACGCCGACGACCCGTACGCCGAGTATGCCGACCTCCAGGTGCGTCAGCGCCCCAATCCGAAGGCGAACCGGCCGCGCACGAAGCGGCGCCCGGAGCACGCGGACGCGGTGACGGGCATGATCACGGCCGTCGACCGGGGGCGCTACACCGCGCTCGTGGAGACCGGCGCCGATCCGCAGGATCCGCGCGAGCGAACGGTTCTCGCCTCGCGCGCCCGGGAACTGCGCCGCACGCCGATCGTCATCGGAGACCGCGTGCACCTCGTCGGCGACACGAGCGGCGATACGGGCACGCTGTCGCGCATCGTCGCCGTGGAGGATCGCCGCACGCTGCTGCGACGCAGCGCAGACGACAGCGACCGGATCGAACGGGTGATGGTCGCGAACGCCGACCAGATGCTCATCGTCGTCGCCGCAGCGAACCCCGAGCCGAGGGTGCGCCTCGTCGATCGCTACCTGGTGGCCGCATACGACGCCGGCATCTCGCCGCTCATCTGCATCACCAAGGTCGATCTCGCAGACCCGGAGCCGTTCCTCTCGCACTTCGCGGCACTCGAAGTGCCGGTGTTCCGCTCAGAACCGGATGCCTGGCCGCTCGCGGAGATCCGGGAATCCCTCGCCGGTCGCACGACGGTCTTCGTCGGGCACTCCGGCGTCGGCAAATCGACCCTCATCAACGCGCTCGTACCCGAGGCCGAGCGCGCCATCGGGCACGTCAACGAGGTCACCGGCCGCGGTCGCCACACGTCCTCATCCTCCGTCGCGCTGCGCGCTGCGACCCCCGGTGCCGCGAACGGCGCCGCCGGGTGGGTGATCGACACCCCGGGAGTGCGCTCCTTCGGTCTCGGCCACGTCACGACCGAAGGGATGCTGCGCGGGTTCACGGACCTGGCGGAGATCATCGAGGGCTGCCCGAGAGGGTGCACGCACCAAGACGATGCGCCCGACTGCGAACTGGACGCCGCGATTGCGGACGGCCGCCTCGACGCCGCCGGAGCGGCACGCGTCGAATCGCTCCGCCGACTGCTCAAGTAGCCGGCGTGCGCTGCTGCGCACCCTCCGGGCACGCCGAGGGAGCGCAGCGATAGGCTGGCCGTATGACTGATCGCGTAGTGCTCGAGCCCGGCCAAGAGGCCCCCGACTTCACCCTCCTCGACCAGGATGGCAACACCCGTGCGCTGGCGCAGTACCAGGGCAAGCGGGTCATCCTCTTCTTCTACCCAGAGGCCATGACCCCCGGGTGCACCACTGAGGCCTGCGACTTCCGCGACTCGACGCTGCCGCTCGAGGCCGCCGGCTATCACGTGCTCGGCGTGTCGCGCGACTCGGTGGAGAAACTGCGCCGGTTCGCCGACCGCGACGCACTCGAATACCCGCTCCTCAGCGACCCGGACGCCGCAGTGCACCGCGCATACGGCGCGTTCGGGGAGAAGAACAACTACGGGCGCATCGTCGAGGGCGTCATCCGGTCCACCTTCGTGATCGATGAGCAGGGCAGGATCGCCCACGCGCTCACCAACGTGAAGGCCACCGGGCACGTCGCGCGTCTGCGCAAGCTGCTCGACGTCTGACCCGCACGCGGCTCCTGTTACGCCCCGGAGGCGCCCTCGTCGATGACGGGGCGCTCGTCAGGGCGCGCGAGCACCGCCGCGATGAACCCCAGGAGAGCGCACGCGACGAGGGCGAAGCCGAACTGCCAGGTGCCGATGCCGAGCTGCAAGCAGCCGGTGCCCCCTGCGAAGAGCAGGACGTGGATGGTGAGGGCCGACCCGCGCACCCAGCTCGGACGCCCGCGCAGGGCCGCTACAGCCGTGATCGCCACCCAGGCCAGGGCGAGGACTGCCATGGCGACGATGCTGGCGTTCTGCGCCACGGGTCCGACCGAGCCGAATGCCGCTGCGACGGAGAAGATCAGCACCCCGACGAGCAGCGCGCTCTCGAGCACCAGGAGCACGCGGAGCACCGCCCACCCCGCACGTGAACGAGGGTGATCGGGAGATGTCGGGGGCATTGCGGCTCGCTTTCCAGTCAATTGCGGGTTACCTATTGATTTGCATCTATTTCCGTGGAACTATATAACCCGTCGAGTTTCGCGCACGCCGACGTGAGCATTCTCAGCCACGTATTAGGTAGTTACGGCGCGAATTCTAGGCTATCCGGTCTCCGGATTGTTCGCGCGCGTGCGTTACAGAGGAGGACACATGGATTGGCGTGAACAGGCAGCTTGCCTCACCGTAGACCCGGAGCTTTTCTTCCCGGTCGGCAACACGGGGCCTGCGGTCGAGCAGATCGAACGGGCGAAGTCGGTGTGCGCTCGGTGCACCGTGACGGAGATGTGCCTGCAGTACGCGATGGACACCGGTCAGGATTCGGGCGTGTGGGGCGGCCTCAGCGAGGACGAGCGCCGCGCGCTCAAGCGCCGTGCGGCTCGCGCGCGTCGCGCTTCCTGAGCAGCTCACAGAGCCGAACGGCCCGTCCCCTCCTCGGAGGAGACGGGCCGTTTCTGTGTGTCGTATCGTGGCCGCCGGTCGGGCAGCTCGACTCCCCCGGCCACCCGGCAGCTCACTCTCGCTCGCGCACGCGATCCGGCGTGACGCGGTGCACGCGGCGTGCACGCACCCGCTCCACACCGGATCCCCTGCAGGAGCAACGCGACCCACGCACGAAGGGCCCATCCGAACGGATGGGCCCTTCGGAGCTCAGCAGTGCGCGAACTCAGTCGGTGCCGGTGTCGAACGCCGCAGACAGGCCGAGCTCGTCCGCGTCCTCATCGATGCCGCCGACGGCGTTCGCGATCTCAGCCGCGCCGCCCTGCTCGAGCTGACCGACGAGCTCCGCGATGGAGCCTCCGACGAGCCCGAGCTGCGCGTACTGCTCGAGGCGCTGACGCGAGTCGGCGATGTCGAGGTTGCGCATCGTGAGCTGCCCGATGCGGTCGACCGGGCCGAACGCGGCACCGACCGTGCGCTCCATCGACAGCTTCTCGGGGTGGTAGCTCAGGTTGTCGCCCTCGGTGTTGAGGATCGTGTAGTCGTCGCCGCGGCGCAGCCGCAGCGTGACCTCGCCCGTGATCGCAGAACCGACCCATCGCTGCAGCGCCTCGCGGAGCATGAGTGACTCGGGGTCGAGCCAGCGGCCCTCGTACATCAGACGTCCGAGCTTGCGACCGTCCGTGTGGTAACTGGCGAGCGTGTTCTCGTTGTGGATCGCGTTGACGAGCCGCTCGTACGTGATGTGCAGCAACGCCATACCGGGCGCCTCGTAGATGCCGCGCGACTTGGCCTCGATGATACGGTTCTCGATCTGGTCGGAGACGCCGAGACCGTGGCGACCGCCGATCGCGTTCGCCTCCAGCACGAGGGCCACCGGATCGTCGTACACGACGCCGTTGATCGCGACCGGGCGACCGGCCTCGAAGCGCACGGAGACCTCTTCGGTCGCCACCTCGACGTCGTCGCGCCAGGCGGCGACGCCCATGATCGGCTCGACGATGTCGAGGCCGGCGTCGAGGAACTCGAGCTTCTTCGCCTCGTGGGTCGCGCCCCAGATGTTGGCATCGGTCGAGTACGCCTTCTCGGTCGCATCGCGGTAGGGGTACCCGTTGGCGACGAGCCACTCGCTCATCTCGTGGCGCCCGCCGAGCTCTTCGACGAACTGGTGATCGAGCCACGGCTTGTAGATGCGCAGCGCCGGGTTCGCCATGAGCCCGTAGCGGTAGAACCGCTCGATGTCGTTGCCCTTGTACGTCGAACCATCGCCCCAGATGTCGACGCCGTCTTCCTTCATGGCGCGAACGAGCAGGGTGCCGGTAACGGCACGACCGAGCGGTGTCGTATTGAAGTAGGTCTTTCCGCCCGAGCGCACGTTGAACGCGCCCGTCTGCAGTGCGACGAATCCTTCTTCGACGAGCGGGCGCTTCGCATCGACGTGACGGGCGATCTCTGCGCCGTACTCTTTCGCTCGATCAGCGACGCCATCGATATCGGGTTCGTCGTACTGACCGATATCTGCGGTGTACGTGCAGGGCACTGCGCCCTTTTCACGCATCCAGGCGACTGCGCAGGAGGTGTCGAGACCTCCGGAGAAGGCGATGCCGACGCGCTCGCCCACGGGGAGGGAAGATAGAACCTTGGACATGCCCTCTATCCTAGGGCTCCTCCGAGCCTCCGAATTCCGCGGGTGAGCGCGCGGCGCGCCGGTCGACGCATCACGGGCGCCGTTGCAGCCGCGGGCGGCGACCGCGACCGCGGGCGGCTACGGGAACAGCCCGAGCTCCTGCACCGCGTCGCGTTCGGCGGCGAGCTCCGCGACCGATGCGTCGATCCGCTCCCGCGAGAACGCATCGATATCGAGCCCCTCGACCACGCTCCAGTTTCCGCCTGCGGATGTCACCGGGAATGACGAGATCAGGCCCGCGGGAACTCCGTATTCACCGCGCGACACGATTGCGGCGCTGGTCCAGTGCCCCGCCGAGCGCTCCCCGGTGCCGAGAAGCCAGTCGCGGGTGTGCTCGATGGCCGCATTGGCGGCCGAGGCGACCGAGGATCCCCCGCGCACCTCGATGATCTCGGCGCCGCGCTGCGCGACGCGCTCGATGTAGGGCCCGCGCGCCCAGGAGGCGTCGACGATGTCGAGGGCCGGCCGCCCCCGAACCGTCGCGTGGCTGAGGTCGGGATACTGGGTGGCCGAGTGGTTGCCCCAGATGGTGACCCCCGAGATGTCGGCGACCGGGGTGCCTGCCTCGGCGGCGAGCAGCCCAACGGCGCGGTTGTGGTCGAGTCGGGTGAGCGCGGTGAAGCGCTCCGACGGCACATCGGGCGCGTGCTGCTGGGCGATCAGCGCATTGGTGTTCGCCGGGTTGCCAACGACGACGACGCGCACGTCGTCGGCAGCGCGGTCGTTGATCGCCCGACCCTGCGGCCCGAAGATCGCTCCGTTCGCCGCGAGCAGATCTCCGCGCTCCATCCCGGCGGAACGCGGGCGCGACCCGACGAGCAGTGCGACGTTCGCGCCATCGAACGCGACATTCGCATCGTCGGTGATCTCGACGCTCGCAAGCGTCGGGAACGCGCAGTCGGCGAGCTCGAGCGCAGCGCCTTCTGCAGCGCGCATGCCCTGGGGAATCTCGAGCAGTCGAAGCGCAACGGGCTGATCCGGGCCGAGGAGGTCGCCGGCCGCGATCCGGAACAGGGCTGCGTAACCGATCTGTCCGCCGGCGCCGGTCAGCGTGATGGTGATGGGTGCGTGGGTCACGTCGTGCTCCTATCGTCCGTCGAACGTGCGCGGATCCGGTCCGAAGTTCGTTCCGGCCTCGTAGGCGTCGATGGCCGCCATCTGCGACGGATCGAGCTCGAAATCGAACAGGTCGGCGTTCTCGATGAGGCGCTCCCGGCGCACGGTCTTCGGGAAGATGATGCGCCCCTGCTGCACATGCCAGCGGAGCACCACCTGCGCCGGGCTCTTGCCGTGGGCTCGAGCGATCTCGAGCAGTTCGGGCCGCTCGAAGAGGTCCGACTTGCCCTGCGCGAGCGGCGCCCACGCCTCGATCGCGATGCCGTGCTCCCTGCAGAACTCGACGAGTTCGCGACGCTGATGCAGGGGGTGCAGTTCGATCTGGTTGACCGCCGGCACCACGCCGGTCTCATCGATGAGCTGCTGCAGATCGGAGATCTCGAAGTTCGAGACGCCGATCGCCGAAGCCCGGCCCGACTCCGCGATCTCGATGAGCGCCCTCCACGCGCCCAGCGCCTCTCCGAACATCGGCTGGGGCCAGTGGATGAGGTAGAGGTCGACCCGATCGAGCGCGAGGCGGTCCAGGCTCTCGGCGAAGGCGTCGGCCGCGCGTGTCTGGTCGGTGTTCCAGAGCTTGGTGGTGACGAAGACCTCGTCGCGCGGGAGGCCGCTGCGCGCGACCGCCCGGCCGACCTCCGCCTCGTTGCCGTAGAGGCTGGCGGTGTCGATGTGCCGGTATCCGACCTCGAGCGCCGTGGTGACGACGTCCTCGGCCTCGCCGGGTTTCACGAGGTAGACGCCGGAGCCGAGCTGCGGGATCGACGTGCCGTTGTTGAGGGGAACATTCGGGATCGGGAGTGCAGACATCGTGCCCTTTCAAGTGGTCTCGCGGAACAGCCGCCGACCCAGCGATCGGCGCGGTCGGCGTCAGTCTACGCTCGGGCGACTGGGCGCGGGATAATAGGAGCATCATGACGTCGCCCCCGCTCCAGATCACGTTCCCAGAGGAGCTTCCCGTCTCGCAGATGCGCGAGGAGATCTCGGAGGCGATCCGTACGCACCAGGTCGTCATCGTCGCGGGCGAGACCGGCTCCGGCAAGACGACCCAGCTGCCGAAGATCGCGCTCGCGCTCGGGCGGGAACGGATCGCCCATACGCAGCCGCGGCGCATCGCGGCTCGCACCATCGCCGAGCGCGTCGCCGAGGAGCTGGGATCTGAGCTCGGCGGTCTCGTCGGCTACCAGGTGCGGTTCACCGATCAGGTGTCGGCCGAGACGCGCGTCCGCCTCATGACCGACGGCATTCTGCTCAACGCGATCCACCGCGACCGCGAGCTCTCCGCCTACGACACGATCATCATCGATGAGGCGCACGAGCGCAGTCTGAACATCGACTTCCTGCTCGGGTACCTGCAGACGCTGCTCCCCCGCCGCCCCGACCTGAAGGTCATCATCACGTCGGCGACCATCGACCCCGAATCCTTCGCGAAGCACTTCGCAGACGCGAAGACGGGCGAGCCCGCTCCGGTCATCGAGGTGTCGGGCCGCACCTACCCCGTCGAGGTGCGGTACCGCCCGCTGGTCGAGCAGATCGAGAAGCCCGATGCGAAGACCGGCGCTCCGAAGGTCACGACGATCGAGCGCGACCTGTTCGAGGGCATCGGCGACGCCGTCGACGAGCTCGCGAAGGAGGCGCCGGGCGACGTGCTCGTGTTCCTCTCCGGCGAGGCCGAGATCCGAGACGCCACCGATGCGCTGCAGGGGCGCCTGCGGAGCTCGGCTCGGAGCGCCCGCACCGAGATCCTGCCGCTGTACGGGCGGTTGAGCAGCGCCGAGCAGCATCGCGTGTTCGAGCGGCGCACGGGCGGCGCTCGTCGCATCGTGCTGGCCACGAACGTTGCCGAGACGTCGCTGACGGTGCCCGGTATCCGCTACGTCATCGACGCCGGCACGGCGCGCATCTCCCGGTACAGCGCCCGCAGCAAGGTGCAGCGTCTCCCCATCGAAGCCGTCTCGCAGGCGAGCGCGAACCAGCGGTCCGGCCGTTCCGGTCGCACCAGCCCGGGCATCGCGATCCGGCTCTACTCGGAGGAGGACTTCGCCTCGCGCCCCGAGTTCACGGAACCGGAGATCCGGCGCACGGGGCTCGCGTCGGTGATCCTCCAGATGCTCGCGCTCGGACTCGGCGACATCGCCCGCTTCCCGTTCCTCACTCCGCCCGACCAGCGCGGCATCGCCGACGGTCTCGGCCTGCTCGCCGAGCTCGGCGCCGTGGAAGCCGCTCCCGCGAAGGGGCGGAACCGGGGCCGGGGCGGGCAGCGCGGCGGCGAGCGCGGCGCGAGCCATCGGATCACGAGGATCGGCCGCGAGCTCTCCCGCCTCCCCATCGAGCCCCGGTTCGCCCGTATGGTCGTCGAAGCCAGGGCGCACGACGTGGTGCCCGAGGTGCTCGCGATCGTCGCCGGTCTCACGGTGCAGGATGTGCGGGAGCGCCCCCAGGCCGAGCGCGGTCGCGCCGATGAGCTGCACGGTCGGTTCTCCGACCCGCAGGGCGACCTCGCGACGCTCCTGAATCTCTGGAACTACCTGCAGGAGCAGCAGCGCGAGCTGTCGTCGAGCGCCTTCCGCAGACTCTGCAAGGCCGAGTACCTCAATTTTCTGCGAGTGCGCGAGTGGATGGACCTGTACCGGCAGCTCGCGAGGATCGCGAAAGCCCCGCGCGATGGCGCCGACCGGGGTGCGACCGGCGGTTCGGGTGAGGCGATCCATCGATCGGTGCTCGCCGGGCTCCTGTCGCAGCTCGGCGTCCGGGACGACCGGCAGGATCGCGCCGCGCCGGCGCGCGGCCGCTCTGCAGCGGGCGCGACGAGGCGCAAGCCGGCGCAGGAGTACCTCGGTTCGCGCGGCGCGCGCTTCGTGCTCTACCCGGGTTCCGTGCTCGCGAAGAAACCGCCTGAGGTGGTCATGAGCGTCGAGCTCGTCGAGACCTCGCGCCTGTTCGCCCGCTCCAACGCGGTGGTGGATCCCGCGTGGGCCGAGGAACTCGCGGGTCCGCTCGCGAAGCGGCAGATCTCGGAGCCGCGATGGGAGAAGAACCAGGGGGCGGCAGTCGCCTACGAGCGGGTGACGCTCTACGGCGTTCCGATCGTCGACCGCCGGCGCGTGCAGCTCGCCCGGTACGACCAGGAGCACGCGCGCGAGCTCTTCATCAGGCACGCGCTCGTCGACGGGGAGTGGGATTCGCCGCAGGCGTTCGATCGCGCGAACCGCCAGCTGCGGCGCGAGCTCGAACAGCTCGAGGAGCGCACGCGACGCCGCGACATCGTGGGCGACGACGAGGCCATTTTCGAGTTCTACGATGCGCGCATCCCAGCTGACGTCGTTTCGACGCGCAGCTTCGAGGGGTGGTGGAAGCAGAAGCGCGCGACCGACCCGCAGTTCTTGCATCTCCGGCGCGAAGACCTCGTGGAGGACGACGCCGACTCGGTCGACGAGCAGGAGTTTCCGAGGCAGTGGTCGCACGGCGATCAGACGCTCCGCCTGAAGTATCGCTTCGATCCGACCGCTGAAGACGACGGCGTCACGGTGAACGTGCCGCTTCCCCTGCTCCCCCGCCTCGACGGATCGGACTTCGAGAAGCTCGTGCCCGGGTTGCGGCACGAGCTGGTCACGGCCCTCATCAAGACGCTGCCGAAGGCCATCCGCAAGCACGTCGTCCCGGCCGCGGATTGGGCCCGGACGCTGCTCGCGACGGTGGGCCCGCAGCTCGACGCCCCGGTGGCGCCTGGCTCGACGCCGCCGGCGCTGACGCAGCTGCTCGCCACCGAGATCCGCCGCCGCACGAGCGTGCGCGTAGCGCCCGCGGACTTCGACCCCGACCGGCTTCCGGCGCATCTCACACCCACGTTCCGGGTCGTCGACGGACGCGGCCGCACCGTGGGAACCGGCAAGAACCTCGCAGAGCTCCAGACGGCGCACCGCGAGCGCGCGACCGAGGGCGTCGCGAAGGTCGCCGCTGCCGCACTGCCGAAGAGCGATCTCGAACGCACCGGTGCGACCTCCTGGACCTTCGGAGATCTGCCCCAGCACGTCGATTCGACGTACGCCAAGGGACGCGGATCCGCTGGCGCCGGCGTGGTGCGCGCGTACCCGGCGATCCTCGACCGTCGCACCGCTGTCGATCTGGTGCTCGTCGCCGATCAGGGCGAGCAGGAGCGCATCTCCCGGCGCGGCATCCGCCGTCTCCTCGTGCTGAGCTCTCCTTCGCCGGCTTCGTACGTGCGCGACCACCTCTCGAACCAGGAGAAGCTGCTGCTCGGCGCTGGACCCTACCGCACGCTCGACCAGGCGATCGCCGACGTGTCGCTCGCGGTCGCCGACCGTGTGATCCGCCGACACGCGGCGGACGGGCTCATCTGGAGGGAAGCCGAGTTCGAGGCCCTGGCCGACGACTACGCCCGGTCGCTCATCGACGAGATCTACGGTGCGATCTCGCTCACCGCGCGCGTGCTCGACGGCGCCCGCCTGGCCCGCAAGGCGATCGACTCGGCGAAGTCGATGCAGGTGCTCGGCCAGGTGGCCGATGCCGCCCGGCAGGTCGACGGCCTGGTGTTCGAAGGCTTCGTCTCGCGAACCGGTCTCGCACAGCTGGAACGCGTGCCGGTGTACCTCGAAGCGGTGCAGATGCGCATGCGCGCCCTCACCGAGCAGCCGGGCCGGGATCGCGCCTGGCAGAACGAGATCGACCGAGCGGCCGCTCTCTACACCGAGGCCGGCGGGGTCGTCCCGCTGCCGGTCGACGCACCGAAGCGGCTCGTGCGCGCCCGGTGGCTGATCGAGGAGCTGCGCGTCAGCCTGTTCGCGCAGCAGCTGCGCACCGCGGAGCCCGTCTCGCTGCAGCGCATTCAGAAGGCGCTGCGCGACGAGTGACGCTCGGGCCGACGGTCAGGGCAGATCCCGCATCCGGTCGAGCGAGTAGGGGGCCTCGGCGTAGGGCCCGCCCTGGGGTGCGAGCGGGTCGAACGGGAGCGGGTCTCCCGACGCCGTTGCGTTGTCTTTCGGCGCGAACCCGATCGCCTCCCCCGCCGCCAGATCCCACCAGCGCGCCTCATTCGCCGAAACCGCATAGAACACGACCCCGGGTTCGGTCGTCGTCATCGCCGCGATGAAGGCCAGCACCGCGTCGGCTGGGCTCAGCCAGGTGCGCTGCTCGCGGGCCGACGTCGGCTGATCCTCGTAACTTCCGATGCGCACGGAAGCCGTGCACAAGCCGAACTTGTCGGCGTAGAGCCGGCACAGGGCCTCGCCGGCGACTTTGGACACCCCGTAGAAGCCGTCGGGGCGCGGCGGCATATCGGGCGACACCATCGTATTCGCCGGGTACATCCCGGTCAGCCGATTGCTGCTCGCGAAGACGACCCGTGGAGTGCCTGCCCGTCGCGCAGCCTCGAGCACGTGGTACGTCCCGACGATATTGACCTCGGCGAGGTCGTGGAAGTCCGCCTCGTCCGCGATACCGCCGAGATGGATCACACCGTCGGCGCCTCGCAGCACCTCCGTCAGCGCGGTCAGGTCTGCGAGATCAGCCACCGCGAAGCGGTCTCGATCACCGACGACCTCGGCCCGACGCGCATCGGTCGAGGTCAGTGCGACCCCCCGATCGTGCAGCGCTCGCCGCAGCGTCGACCCGATGGTGCCCGCTGCTCCCGTGACCACCCAGTGACTGTTCTCGATCGCGCCCATGCTCGGATCCTAGCGGCGCCCGCTCTCCCGCGCGCCTTCAGGAGCAGCCAGGGCCGCGTCAACCCCGCGACGCGGCGGCGGCCAGCTCGTAAACTGGCGCTGGCCGACCTCCCGTGCGCTCCGCGCCGTCGGATGCGGCCTGCGTCATCCCGACCACCGATCGAGCATTGGAGAGTGCCCCGTGAACGAGACCCCAGCCTCAGACCAGGAGATCGCCGACGCGATCCGCCAGTTCCACGAAGCACGCGCCGAGTCCGGTGACCTGGCGGCACAGGCGCTCTCATCGGTCTCGGCCGACGAAGGCATCGTGAAGGTGGTCTACGACGCGTCGCTCTCGCATCCCGACACCCGCGCCTGGCTCTCCGAGCACTCGATCGAGAACCTCGCCGAGTACGCCTGCACCCCGCTCGCCCAAGCGACGCCGGAGTCGACGCGCATGCGCATGTCGACGGTCCGCGTCGAGACTGAACTCGCGGATGGAACGCCGCTCGGCGCTCTCGAGAACGCCGGCATCCGGGCGCTGAACGGTCTCGAGAAGTAGTTCGGGATCGCGCGGGCCGGGCCCCGGTCCGCGCACGCGCGCTACTTCTCCACGGCCTCCGTGAGCACGCGCCGCGCTTCGTGCAGCAGCTCGGGTTCGGTGATCAGGTCGTATCGCGTCGCGACCATCTGCATCACCGACGAGAAGTCGCGGCGGTTGCGGTTCATCGCGTACGACAGCACGCCGAAGAGCATTCCGAAGCCCGCACCGATGGCGATGGCCGCGGCGAAGACGCCGAGGATCGCGCCGTTATCCGGCTGGAAGATGAAGAGGAGCAAGCCGAGGAAGAGCCCGAGGTAGGCGCCGGAGAGCGCGCCCATGAGCGCGACACGGCCGTAGGTGAGTCGGCCGGTGACCCGCTCGACGCTGCGCACGTCGTTGCCCACGATGCTGATCTGCCGCACGGGGAAGCTCGCGCGAGCGAGCACGTCGACGGCGTGCTTCGCGTCCTCGTACCGGTCGTACGTCGAGACGATCTCGCCCTTCGGAATCTCGGGGACCAGCGGGAGACGCGACGACCGCATGGGTCCATCAGGAGTGCTCATAGTGCGATTCTCCCATTTTCGGCGACGAACGCGACGGAGGAGTCGGGGAATCTCACCCGGATTCAGCTCCGAGCGTACGAAACGAGGGCCTGCGGGTAGCCAGCGACGGGGAGCGCGCGCGTTTCGAGCGAATCGAGTGATACCAGGGTGATGCCGTCCCACCCCTCGTTCCGCGTGTTCCCGCCCGCGACAGCCGCGAACTCGGCGCCCTCGGCGTCTCTCCACACCGCGACCGTCTCGTGGGGGACGTCGAGCGGCACGACGCGCTCCTCCCCCGCACCCGCGCCGGTCACGCGGAGCAGCGACAGATTGGGGCCGCTCTGCGCGTTGCCGAACGCGCCGGTGCCGACCGTCATGAGCACGTCGCCAGCGAGCGCCGTGCCGTGGGCGTGGGAGTCCGCCGTGCTCGTGAGCGCGGCAGTCTCCCCGGTGCGAGGGTCGAGCTTGACGACGACCCGCCCCTGGTACGGGAGCAGGATCGCGCCTGCGGCATCGACCGCGCCGTAGTGCGGCTTCTCCCACGAGGCGAGCCCGCCCTCGGTGCCGAACGGCGCGACGGTGTGACTCGTCGGCACGAGTGCGGCCGCATCGACGACGGTCACAGTGAACCCATCGTGATCGATCGTCGCCGCCCACGTGCCGTCCGGCGCGACGACGACGTCGAAGGGGCGGAGCCCGACGGGAACCGAACCGACGAACTCGCCGACGCGCGTGTCGAAGACCTCGAGGGCGTACGCGCCATCACCAGGGGTCACTGCGACATAGACCCGATTGCCGTCGGGCGAGACCGCGAGACCGAGGCCGCCCGGCCGGTACTCGCCGAACTCGACGCGATTCGCCGGGTGCAGGAAGGGCACCAGGGCGGTGCGGGAGGCCGCACCGAGATCGATCACCGCCAGACCTTCGGCGGTCGCCGCGTACCCGGTGCGTCCGTCACCCGCGACGCCGACGCCCCAGGGCGCGGCTCCCACGGTGACGAGCTGCACCGCCTCCGCATCCGAGACGGAGGGGTCGATGATGGCGACGGCGTCGGACTGCGCGAGGGAGGCGAGCAGCAGCATCGGGGCCTCCTGCGGCGCAGACGGGGCGTCACTCTCCGGGGCGGGGGCGGGGGCCGGGTCGGGCGCACGGTCGCCTGGCGAGGTGTCTGCTCGCGGTTCCGGGGCGCACCCGACGAGCAGCGCCCCGGCCGCCGCGAGCGCGCCCCAGGCGGTGAGGCGCACCGCGTCTCTGCGCGACACGCGATGCTCGGTGTCCCTCCGAGTTGGGGCATCGGCTGGCTCCCACGGCGCTGACGGGCCGGAGAGCGAAGACGCTGGGTGCATGCCCTCAGTATCGCCGCACGTCGCTGAGCGGTACCGTAGTGGGGTGAGTACTTCGAGGATCTTCGTCGGTCGGCTCGCCGGTCGCGGCGTGTTCGATCCGGTCGGCGACCGCATCGGCAAAGTGCGCGACGTACTGATCGTCTTCCGGGCGACCAGCGCCCCGCGCGTCGTCGGCCTCATCGTCGAGATTCCCGGGAAGCGCCGCGTGTTCGTGCCGATCGGCCGCGTCACGTCGATCGGTTCCGGTCAGGTCATCACCACCGGGCTCATCAACGTGCGCCGATTCGAGCAGCGCGGGGGCGAGACCCGCATGATCGCGGAACTCATCGGGCGCGATGTGCAGTTGGCTCAGACGAACGCGGGTCCCACGACGACCGCGCGGATCGAAGACGCCGCGATCGAGCGGAGCCGCACGGGCGAGTGGCTCGTCACCGAAGTGTTCGTGCGCCTGCCGAAGCCCGCGGCCCCGTTCAGCCGAGGCGACGCCCGCATCGTGCGCTGGGGCGAGCTGCGACTTCCGAGTTCTGCCGAGGGCACGCGCACCGCCGAGCTGCTCATCCAGACACTGGTCGATCTGAAACCGGCCGACCTCGCGGAGGCGCTGCTCGAACTGCCTCAGCCGCGCATGATCGAGGTGATCGAGGAGCTGCCCGACGAGCGCGTCGCCGACGCGCTCGAAGAGATGAGCGAACAGGATCAGCTCGCCCTGCTCGCGCAACTGCCCTCCGGCCGCACCGCCGATGTTCTCGACCGCATGGAGGCGGACGACGCCGCCGACCTCATCTCAGCGCTGCCGGCCGCGCAGGGCGCCGAGCTGCTCGACCTCATGGAGCCGGAGGAAGCCGAAGACGTGCGTCGGCTGCTCGAGTACGATGCGGACACGGCGGGCGGGCTGATGAGCCCTGCGCCGATCGTGCTGGCCGGGGAGTCGAGCGTTGCCGAGGGTCTCGCGATGATCCGCAGGGCGGAGATCTCTCCGGCGATGGCGTCTGCGGTGTACGTGACGCACCCGCCCTACGAGACGCCGACCGGCGAGTACATCGGCCTCGCGCACTTCCAGCGCATGCTGCGGTTCCCGCCGCACGAGCGCATGGCTTCGCTGCTGGACGCCGAGATCGAGCCGGTGACGGTGCACGCGAGCGCGGCCGAAGTATCCCGCCGCCTCGCCAGCTACAATCTGGTCGCGCTGCCCGTGGTCGACGATCAGAACCGGCTCGTCGGAGTCGTGACCGTCGATGACGTGCTCGATCATCTGCTGCCCGACGATTGGCGGCACGCCGATGACGACGCCCCGGTCAGCACCGGAGCCGCCGGATGAGCGCGTTCAAGCGGGGCGGCGGGCTCGACGCCCCACGTGCTGCGAGCGCGCGGGTCTCGGCGCGCGGTGAGGGCCGCTCGGGCAACAGCGAGCGCTTCGGCCGGTGGACCGAGAGCATTGCGCGCGGCATGGGTACCCCGTGGTTCCTCTTCGCACTCACCATCGTCTGCGTCGCCTGGCTGCTGTGGAACACCTACGGGCCCGAGTCCTTCCGGTTCGACTCTGCGGCGCTCGGATTCACTGCGCTCACGCTGATTCTCTCCCTGCAGGCCTCGTACGCGGCGCCGCTGCTCCTGCTCGCGCAGAATCGCCAGGATGACCGCGACCGTGTGCAGATCGAGCAGGATCGCCAGCGCGCCGAGCGCAATCTCGCCGACACGGAGTTCCTCGCGCGCGAGGTCGTCGCTCTGCGTCTCGCGCTCAAAGATCTTCCCGACCGCGACTTCCTGCGTGCAGAACTCCGGTCATTGCTCGCCGAGCTCGCCGACGACGAGGCATCGAGCGACGAACCGCGAGATCGCGGCACGAGGAGTCGCGCTCGGCGCGACGCCTCGCCGGAGCGGTCTGCGAGCTCGCAGGATGACTGAACGGCCCGCCGCCGGAACGGCGCGGGCCGTCTGGGATGCGCTCGATCGCGTCAAGGACCCCGAGATCCTCCGCCCGATCACGGAGCTCGGCATGGTGCGCGACGTGACGGTCGATGCGGCCGGGGGCGCCGAGGTCTCGATCCTGCTCACCATCGCAGGGTGCCCGGCGGCTCGGCGCATCGAGGCGGATGTGCGAGCGGCGACGGAGGCGGCGCCGGGAGTCACGGCGGCGGAAGTCATCGTCGGCGTGATGTCGACGCGGGAGCGCCAGGCGTTCATCGAACGCGTACGGGGGGATCGCGGTGCCCGGCCGCAGCAGTTCGGCCCGGACTCGCTCACCCGCGTCATCGCCGTGACGAGCGGCAAGGGCGGCGTGGGCAAGTCGTCGTTGACGACGGGGCTCGCCGTCGCGCTCGCCCAGCACGGCTTGGCGGTCGGACTCGTCGATGCCGACGTGTTCGGGTTCTCCATTCCCGGGTTGCTCGGACTGAGCCGCGACGGGCGCACCGAGCAGCCAACGCGGGTCGGCGAGATGATCCTGCCACCCGTCGCGCACGGTGTGAAGGTGATCTCCATCGGCATGTTCCTCGGTGACGCCGATCCGAGAAGCACGGCCGTATCCTGGCGGGGGCCGATGCTGCACCGCACGATCGAGCAGTTCCTGCGCGATGTGTGGTTCGGCGACCTCGACGTCCTGCTCCTCGATCTGCCGCCCGGTACGGGCGACATCGCGATCAGCATCGGCCAGCTGCTGCCGCAGGCCGAGGTGCTGGTCGTCACCACTCCTCAGGAAGCGGCGGCGGATGTCGCCGTTCGCAGTGCGCTCGTAGCCCGGCAGACCGGTCAGAAGGTCATCGGCGTCATCGAGAACATGGCTGGGTTCACCCAGCCGGACGGGAGCGTGCTCGACCTGTTCGGGGCGGGCGGGGGCCGGTTGGTCGCCGAACGACTGAGCGACCCGGAGCACGGCACCGTTGCGCTCCTCGGAAGCGTGCCGCTGAGCCCCGTCTTCCGCGAGGGCGGCGATGCGGGGGCGCCGACCGTTCTCACCGACCAGGCGGACCCGGCCGCGGCCGAGGTGATTCGTATCGCCGCGGAGCTCGCCCGCAGCGGGCGCGGCCTCGCCGGGCGCTCGCTCGGTATCAGCCCGCGATAGCCGGCGCCTCGATGGGCTCGGGCCCGCCGAAGAGGTACCCCTGGAACGCGTCCACGCCGAGGGCGTGCAGGAGGGCGAACTGCTCCTCCGTCTCAACGCCCTCGCCGACGACCTGCAGGCCGAATATCCGGGCGAGGCGCACGATCGTCTCCGCGATCGCGGCCGTGCGATCGTCTTCGACGATCGACGAGACGAACGACCGGTCGATCTTCAACTGCTGCACCGGGAGCCGACGCAGATAGTTGAGCGAGGAGTAGCCCGTGCCGAAGTCGTCGAGCGAGGCGTGCACGCCGTCGGCGCGGAGGTGCTCGAGCAGCGAGATCGTGCGCGCGAGGTCGCTGTGGAGCACACTCTCAGTGAGCTCGAACTTGAGGCGTGCGCGTGCGATGCCGTATCGCGAGATCATCTCGCGCACGCGATCCTCGAATCCGTCGGCGTGCAGCTGGCGCTCGCTGAGATTCACGGCGAGGGTCAGCTCGTCGGTTGCCTCCGAAGCGGCCCAGTGCGCGAGCACCTGGCATGCGCGTTCGAGCGCCCAGTCCCCGATCTGCGTGATCAGGCCCGTCTGCTCGGCGATCGGGATGAACTCATCGGGTGGGATCAATCCGCGGGAGCTGTGCTGCCACCGAATCAGGGCTTCCTTGCCGATCACGCGGCGCTTCCGATCGACGATCGACTGCGCGTAGAGGCGGAGTTCGCCGCGTTCCACGCCCGCTCGCAGTTCGGAGACGAGCACCATGCGGTCGTGCACCTCGTCGAGCATCCGCTGCTCGAATCGCTGCGCGCGCCGTTGCCCGCTCATCCGCTTCGCCCGCTTCCGCGCGATCTCGGAGCATTTCATCACTTCATTGGCATCGTCCGACGCGATGAACGCGTCGGCCCCGCGCTCCGCGTCGACGCGAGCCGGGTCGCCACGGGCGCCGGGCGATGTCCAGAGCACGTGCCCCACGCTGACCCCGGCGCCGATGACGATGCCGGAGAACGTCTCACTGGCTGCTGAGAGCGCTTCGAACATGCGCCCGATGGTGGTCCGCACGGCGTCTTCGGCGGCGCCGAGCTCGACGCCCAGATCCTGCCGCAGCACTCCGTAGGTGTGGGAGCCGATTCGGCCGACGCGGGTGACGCCGTCGGCCAGGCCCTTCAGCCGCAGCCCGGCGTCGAGGAGCAGGCGGTCCCCCGCTTCGAACCCGAACGCATCATTCACCGATGGGAGTTGGTCGAGGCTCACGGTCACGAAGGCAGAGAACTCATCGCTCGGCGTCCGACTCGACGTAATGCGTTCGATCGCGCGGAGCATGGCCGCCCGATTCTCGAGCCCGGTCACCGGATCCACGTAGGCGAGACGTCGCACGGCGACTTCGGCGTCCCGCCGCGGCTTCGCCTCCGTGCGCAGAGCCACGTAGCTGACCGGCAGGTCACCGTCTCCCATGAGGGGGATGATGGTCGTATTGAGCCAGTACTTGGACCCGTCGCGAGCGCGGTTGCAGATCTCGCCCTGCCAGATGCGGCCTTCGGAGATCGTGCTCCAGAGGTCGGCGAAGAAGGCGGCCGGATGGTGCCCGGAGTTCACGACCCGGTGCGTACGTCCGATCAGCTCGTCGCGCCGAAACTGCGAGAGCTCGCAGAAGCGATCGTTGACGTGCGTGATGCGGCCCGTGGCATCCGTCACGGCGACGATCGACCGCTCGTTGAGTGCGATCAGGATCTTGTCGGTGTCGTGCTGCGGACGCGCGACCCGCTCATGCGTGCTGCGCTGTTCATTCGAGATCCCCCCGACGGCACCATTGCCGTCGATCTCGTTCGCGGTCACCCGATGTTCCCGTCCATCACGTCGCTTCTTCGTCGAAATGCAGCACTCCTGCGGCGCCGCTCCCCGAGTCCGGCCTGATTCCGCGCCGGGCTTCAGCGTCGGCCATGTTCGACCGCCGAGCCGCGTCCCTGGCCTCGCGCTCGTCTTCGAGCAGCGCATCCCTGATGATGCGGCGCGGGTCGTACTGGCGGGGATCGAGCTGACGCCAGTCGACGTCGTCGAACTCGGGACCCATCTCGTCGCGCAAGCGATCTTTCGCGCCGTCCGCCATGCGTTTCACGTTGCGCACCAGTTCGCCGAGCTTCTGCGCATAGATCGGGAGTCGCTGCGGGCCCAGCACGAACATGGCGATCACGAGGATCACCAGAATCTTGTCGATCGTCAGGCCCACAACCGCTATCGTAGCGGTCACCACTGATCGCCGAGCCGAATTCTGAGCGGCGTCTCGCGCCCGCTTTCCCGCTGACCCGCGTGTGCTGCGAGAGGGATCGCACGGCGGCCCTACGCTGGTGATTCAGGATCGCTCCGCCTCGCCGTCATGCGGCACGCCGGGGCGGAGCATCACCGGAGGAAATCGTGAGCAAGCTCGAACGCAACTGGCAGTACGCCGAGCAGTACCCCGGCGAGACGGAGGCGCTCGTCCGCGCCCGCCGCCTGTCCCTCGAGCTGGGCATCGAACCGGTGAGCCGCTCCGTCGGCGCGCAGCTCTCAGGATCGACTGTGCTCGCCCGCGCGCAGGCCATCTGCGAGGTCGGCACGGGGGTCGGCGTCAGCGGGCTCTCTCTGCTCCGGTACGCCTCGGAAGCGACGCTCACCTCGATCGAGATCGAACCCGAGCACCTGCGGGAGGCTCGCGGCGTGTTCTCCGATGCGGGGATCGCCGCTGCCCGTCTGCGCCTCATCGAGGGCGACGCTCGGCACGTGATGCCGCGTATGAATCTGGCGGCGTACGACCTCGTGCTCATCGACGCAGAGCCGGCCCAGCTGCTGGAGCACTTCGAGAACGCACTCGGAATCGTGCGGCCCGGCGGATGCATCATCGTTCCAGGCGCGTTCGCGCACGGCCGAGTTCCGGATCCCGCTGCACGGGACGAAGACGTTCAGGCGATGCGGGATCTCCTCGCGCTCGTCGCCGAGTCCCCTGCGATCGCTCCGATCCTGTCTCCGGCGGGCGACGGCCTCCTCACCCTCGTGCGCCTCGACGGCGATGCCCCCGGCACGCCGAACCCCCCGCGGCGCTAGCCGCAGGGGGTTCGATCCGGTACCGCTGAACGGTGAAGCGAGAACGGCGTCTTAGCCGTCGAGCACGCCGGCGAGCACATCGCGCAGCTGTGCGGCTTCCTGATCGTTCACAGACACCACCAGACGTCCGCCGCCCTCGAGCGGTACACGAACCACGATCAAGCGGCTTTCACGCACCGCTTCCATGGGTCCGTCCCCGGTCCTCGGTTTCATTGCAGCCATGACGCCTCCTTGCAGGTTTGATGCACGGATTCCATTTTATCGGTTTCCGCCCAGGCAGGGCTAATTTCCGCCCCGCGTCGCGATACAGTTCAGCGCGAAATGTCGTGCGTCAACCATTCGCGAAGCGCAGTGGCAGTCGATTCGATCTGCGCGACCGGCACCCGCTCATCGTCCGCGTGCGCGAGCAGCGGATCGCCCGGTCCGAAGTTCACCGCGGGGATGCCGAGCGCCGAGAATCTCGAGACATCGGTCCACCCGAATTTCGCGTTCGGCGCCTCGCCGACCGCGGCCACGAAGCGCTGTGCGAGCGGTGCGTCGAGACCCGGGCGCGCGCCGGGCGCGAGATCGACGATCTCGACACGATCGGCATCGGCGAAGAACTCGCGCACGTAGTCCGCGGCCTCTGCACCACTCCGGCTCGGCGCGAAGCGGTAGTTCACCTCGAAGGAGCACTCGTCCGGGATCACATTCCCCGCGACCCCGCCATCGATGCGGACCGCGTTCAGCCCCTCGCGGTACTCGAGGCCGTCGACCACGATGCGTGCTGGCTCGAACGCGGAGAGACGTTCGAGCAACGCGCCGGCCCGGTGAATGGCGTTCACCCCCATCCAGCTGCGAGCGGAGTGCGCGCGCTTGCCGTGCACGCTCACTCGAGCTCGGAGCGTTCCGTTGCATCCCCCCTCGATGGTCCCATTCGATGGTTCGCCCAGAATCGCGAAGTCGGCCTCGAAGAGCCCTGGATGATTGCGCATGGCGCGACCGAGACCGCTCAGATCAGAGGCGACCTCCTCGTGGTCGTACCAGATCCACGTCAGGTCGACCGACGGCTCGACGAGCTCGACCGCGAGCGCGAGTTGCACCGCGACACCGGCTTTCATGTCAACGGTGCCGCGCCCCCAGATCATCGGCTCCCCCGACGCGTCGTCGACCTCGTCCCGCACCGGCAGGTTGTCATTGATGGGGACGGTGTCGAGGTGGCCCGCGATCGCAACGCGACGCTCGCGGCCGAGCTCGGTTCGGGCGACCAGCGTATCGCCGTCGCGCGTCACGGCGAGATGGGGGGCGTGCGACCTGAGTGCCGCTTCGACGGCGTCGGCGATCTCGCGCTCATCGCCCGAGACCGACGGAATGTTGCAGAGCTGCCGCGTGAGCTCCACGGGACCGAGCGTCGGATCGAGTACGGGGTCGGGGGCGATGGGGGGCGTCGAGTTCGAATCACTGCTCACCCGAACCAGCCTATTGCCTCTCCGGGCGTCCGCGCCCACGCACCCGATCGCGACGATACGATGGAACCCATGACTGCTTCTCGTTCCGCCTGGGCCGCCGGCATCGCCACGATCGCCGCCGACGGCACCGTTCTCGACGCCTGGTTCCCATCACCCGCGCTCGGCGCGCGCCCCGACGATCGCGAACCGTGGATCGCCCCCGCCGAGCTCGCCGGGCTCACGGGAACCGACGAGTTGCGCGGTGTCGAACTGCGTTTCGTGGACGTGGAGATCGATCTCGACGCCGCTCCTGCATCGACGGAGGACGCCTACCTCAGGCTCCACGTGCTCTCGCACTGCCTCGTGCGCCCCAATGCACTCAACCTCGACGGCATCTTCGGGCGGCTCCCCAATATCGCCTGGACCACCGCCGGACCGATGCTTCCCGAGCACTACGCCGCTCGGCTGCCGCAGCTCAAGCGCGCCGGCATCACCGCGGTGGGAGTCGATAAGTTCCCGAGGCTCACCGACTACGTCGTGCCGAAGGGCGTGCGCATCGCCGATGCCTCCCGAGTACGCCTCGGCGCCCACCTCGCGCCGGGAACGACGGTGATGCACGAGGGGTTCGTCAACTTCAACGCCGGCACGCTCGGGGCATCCATGGTCGAGGGCCGCATCTCGCAGGGCGTCGTCGTTGGCGACGGCTCGGATATCGGCGGCGGTGCATCCATCATGGGCACGCTCTCGGGCGGCGGCACTGAGCGCATCTCCGTCGGAGAGCGCGCCCTCCTGGGCGCGAACTCCGGTATCGGCATCTCCGTCGGCGACGACAGCGTCGTCGAAGCCGGCCTCTACGTCACGGCTGGCACGAAGGTCGTGCTGCCCCACGGCACAGCCGAGTCGCCCGGCACCGCAGTCGAGGTGAAGGCGATCGAGCTCTCCGGGATCCCGAAGCTGCTCTTCCGTCGCAATTCGCGTACGGGCGCCGTGGAGGCACTGCCCCGAGCAGGCGCTGGCATCGAGCTCAACCAGGCTCTGCACGCCTAACCGGATTCGGCGCATCACGGCCGCGCTCCTCCGCATCGGAGGGGCGCGGCCGTTGCGCTGCGCTCGGAGACATCGGCGATCGCGACGCGTCGGAGTCGCCCGTTCAATGGGAAGTTCTGGACGAGGCAGTCATGGCCGCGCAACACTGAATCGGTGTGATCCATGTCGCAGGGGGCTGCGTTTATCGCTGTAGTCACCTCACCACACAATGGAGTGCACCTTGAGTACGTCAACCCGCAGATGGGTCATCGGCCTGTGCTGGCTCACCGTCATGTTCGACGGCTTCGACATCGTGGCTCTCGGCGCCACGATCCCGATCATGACCAGCGAGAGTCACGGTCACCTCGGCGTGACGGTCGCCGACATGACCTTCGTCTCCACGATCTCCCTCGTCGGCGTCGGCATCGGCGCCGTGATCATCGGCACCATCTCCGACCGCTTCGGGCGACGCTCAGCGTTGATGGCCTGCATCTTCGTGTTCTCCATCTTCACGCTGGTCTTCCCGGTGATGCCGAACGTCGCATGCATGGGCCTCTCCCGACTGATCGCGGGTGTCGGACTCGGCGGCTGCATGCCGATCGCCCTCACGATGATGCAGGAATCAGCTCCCGACGGCCGGCGTGCCGGAGCCTCGACGTTCACGATGACCGGGTACCACGTCGGCGCAGTGCTCGCCTCCTTGGCAGCATTCTGGGCGCATGAGCACTGGAGCCGGCTCTTCATCTTCGGAGGTCTCCTCGGGCTGGCGACACTGCCGGTCATGTGGTTCAAGCTCCCCGAGACACACGCGCCGGCGGAGCACGACGCCGGAACGCACGAGCGGGTGCACGGAATCCGCGATCTGTTCACCGAGCGGCGCGCACGCGCCACGGTGGCACTGTGGATCGCCGCCTTCATGGGTCTGCTGCTGGTCTACGGGCTGAACACCTGGATGCCGAAGATCATGGAACTCGCCGGCTACCCGCTCTCGAGTTCGCTCATCATGCTCCTCGTCCTCAACGTGGGCGCCGTGATGGGTCTGCTCATCGGCGGGCGAACCGGCGACGCGTTCGGGATCAAGGGAACGACGCTCGCCTGGTTCGCGGCGGCGGCCGCATTGCTCGCACTGCTCAGCGTGCAGATGTCGAACGTCGTCGCCCTGAATCTCGTGATCCTCGTGACCGGTGTCTTCGTCTTCTGCGCGCAAGTACTCGTCTACGCGTTCGTCGGGTACATCTACCCCCGAGCGCTCCTCGCGACCGGCATGGGCTTCACCGCGGGCGTGGGGCGGCTCGGCGCGATCGCGGGTCCGTGGATCACCGGTGCGCTGGTTTCAGCAGGACTCGCGTACCCAGGGGGATTCTACTTCTTCGCCGGCGTTGCGATCTTGGGGATGCTGGCGGTGGTGGTGATCCCGAGACCGGCACCGCGCCCGGCGGCCGACCGTCGCTCTCGATCGCTCGCAGCGGCGGAGGTCTGAGCGACGTGGAACGCCCCTGCGCTTCGGGTGGAACCCCGCGCACCGCAGCACCGGAGGGAGGCCGACGCCGTGGCGAACTCGGCGAGCGGTGAGTCGATGATCACGCGGATCGTGCGCGTCATCGAGACGTTCTCGGAGGATCGCACCTCGCAGACGGTCAGCGATATCGGACGACGCGCAGGGCTACCGCCCTCGACCGCGCACCGACTGGTCGGCGAACTCGTCGCGAACGGCATGCTCGAACTGGATGACGAGCATCGAGTCCGGCTGGGGCTGCGCCTCTGGGAACTGGCGCTTCGCGGCTCCACCGCGCACCGGCTCCGCGAGGTCGCCCTCCCGCACATGGAGCGGGTGCAGTCGGCGATTCGGGAACACACCCAGCTCGCCGTGCTCGAGCGAGACGAGGCGCTGTGCCTCGAAAAACTCTCGCATCCGCGTGCTGGCGCGAACATCGCGCGCGTCGCGGGCCGGCTGCCCTTGCACGCCTCGTCGTCCGGACTCGTGCTCTTGGCGCACGCCGACCCGAGGCTGCGCGAGCGCCTGCTCGCGGCCCCACTGCGCCGGGTCGGACCCGAGACGATCACCGACCCGGCGCACCTTCGACGCACCCTGATCGAGATCCGCCGCTTCGGGCGGGCGATCGCACCGGGGTCGATCGAGGAGGTCTCCACCGGCGTGGCCGTGCCGCTCCGCCGCGCCGGTGCTGTCGTCGCAGCGCTGTCCGTCGTCCTTCCGCGTGAGCACCCTCCCGAAGCCGCGCTCGAAGTGCTCGTGCGCGCCGCCCGCGGCATCGAAGGCGATCTGCGATCAGAACGCCGCTGATGCGATGCTTCTCACCCCTGCGACTTCACTCGGGCGAACAGGTCGGCGGCCTTCCGATCGAATATCGCCGCACCCCATCGCACGCCGCCCCAGCAGGCCGCGATGCCCGTCACCACGCCGACGGCGAGTGTCACCCACGCCCAGAGCGGTCGCCCCGTCACTCCAGCGGCGATCGTGCAGGCGATCGTCGGCAGCGCGAGCACCGTCAATGCGCCGTACGAACCCGCCATGCCGACCAGGCTCAGCATCCCGGCGCCCGGCTTCGAGGTGAAGGGGTTCTCACCCGCCTGCGGCACCGGCATCACGAAAACAGCGGATGCGACGCTCGCGACACCGAAGCCGCCGAGCGTGATCACGGCGGTCAACCCGGCGAGCGTGGGCAGCTGATCGAATCGGTCGACGAGTGCTGTGGTGACGACCGCGACGACCGCGATGAGCGGCACGGCTACGATTGCGTTGGCCCATACCCGGCCCAGCCGATCGTCGATCCCTCGCACTCCGCGCAGCACGTGCACGCTGAAGGCGGTGCCGTCATAGGAGATGTCCGTGAAGGTGCTGAGGGCGAGCAGCGCCGCGACGAGCACCGTGGAGCCCGGAAGCATGATCGGGAGGCTCGTCGAAGCCGCCATGAACCCGAAGACGATCGGCATGACGAGAACCACGATCAGGCTCTGCAGGTAGCGCGGATCGCGCAGCCAGTACGTGAGCGCGCGAGCAGCGACGGCACCGCGCGGGGAGGCCGGGAAGCGCCCGAGCCACCCCAGGCCCGACCGTGCGCTCGTGCGCGAGCCGCCCGCGACCGAGCCGAGGTTCGCGCGGTACAGTCCGGCCCAGGCGAAGCACAGGGCGACCGGCGTCAGCAGCGCGATGAGCAGCTTCATGATCGCCGCCGGGAACGCGCCGGCCGCGATCTCCGCTGGCACCGCCCAGACGGCTCCGAGCGGCGACCACGAGAGCGCATCGGCGATGACCGGCAGACGGTCGGCGATCGCCGCGACGCCCTGGCTCGCAACTGAGAGCAGCGGCCCGACCAGCACGAGCAGCAGGAGCACCAGCGCACCGATGATCTCTCGAAAGCGTCGATGCCCGGCCGCCCGCGAGAACGCGGTCACCGTGAACTGACATGCGAGCACACAGGTCGCCGCGGCGACCGGAGCGAGCACGACAGCCGCGATCATCGCACCGGGCGAGCGGAACCAGGCGATCGCGGTGCCCGCGGAGAGGAGCAGGGTGACGATCCCGGGGATGCCCAGCAGGCTCGCGACCGCGATTCCCGTCAGCTGCACCGCGGGAGGCATCGGCATCGAGGCGAGGCGTGCGGGATCGAGGGTGCGGTCCATGCCCGTGGAGAGTATCGGTGCGAGCGCCCACCCCAGGATGAGACCGGCTCCGGCGAGGATGAGCACCGTTCTCGCGAGGTCGGCCGCTCCGATGGCAAGAGCGACGAGTCCGAAGAGCACGAGCCCGAGCACGCCGAGCCCGTAGAGGGCGCCGATGATCGCGCCGACCAGCTGCCAGGGGTGACGGCGCAACGTGTTCCACATGACGACGAAGCGCAGTCGTACGAGGGTGCGGATGCGGGCGGCGGCCCCGGTGCGTGCAGCGGGCGCCGCGGGGCTCAGGAGCGGCTCAGCCACGACGGGCCCTCCACGTGCGCGCGACCCCCGACGAGTTCCACGAAGCGCTCCTCCAAGGTCGAGGAACCGCGCACCTCGCTCACGCTGCCTGCGGCGAGCACGCGCCCGGCCGCGATCACCGCCACGTGGTCGCACATGCGCTCAACCAGGTCCATGGAGTGACTCGAGACGATCACCGTGCCGCCGCCTCGCACGAAGCTCTGCAGGATGTCGCGAATGTTCGCGGCCGAGACCGGATCCACCGATTCGAACGGCTCGTCGAGCACGAGCAGCCGCGGCGCGTGCACCAGCGCGCACGCGAGCGCGATCTTCTTCGTCATCCCGGCCGAGTAGTCGACGACGAGCGTCTGCGCGGCGGCGTTGAGGTCGAGCATCGCGAGGAGGTCCGCGCACCGCCGCGCGACGGTCTCCCGGTCGAGGCCGCCGAGCAGCCCGGTGTACGTGATGAGTTGCTCGCCCGTCAGACGATCGAACAGCTTCACTCCGTCGGCGAGCACGCCCACGAGCTGCTTGGCCTCGGTCGGGTGCTGCCACACATCGACGCCGGTGATGCGCACATGCCCGGCATCCGGCCTGAGTAGACCGGTCGCCATCGACAGCGTCGTCGTCTTGCCGGCGCCATTCGGCCCGACGAGGCCGAAGCACGATCCGGTCGGTACGTCGAGGGAGATCCCGTTGACGGCGATCTTCTCCCCGAAGCGCTTGGCGAGTTCGCGGATCTCAAGGGCGGGCGCGGTCACGGTCGCTTCCATGCCTTCAGCCTATCGAAATGACGCGGCCCCACGGGGTCGCGGATTACCGATCGAGGTGGCGCTCTCCCGAGCCGACGTACAGCTGCTGGGGGCGACCGATCTTCGTCTGCCCGTCTTCGCGAGCCTCGCGCCACTGCGCGATCCAGCCGGGCAGACGCCCGATCGCGAATAGCACCGTGAACATGCGGGTGGGGAACCCCATCGCCTTGTAGATCACGCCGGTGTAGAAGTCGACGTTCGGGTAGAGCTTGCGCTCCTTGAAGTAGTCGTCTTCGAGCGCGATCTGCTCGAGCTCCTGCGCGAGGCCGAGCAGCGGGTCGTTCACGCCGAGCTCCTCGAGCACGCGGGCGGCGCTCTCCTTGACGATGCGCGCACGCGGATCGTAGTTCTTGTAGACCCGGTGCCCGAAGCCCATGAGCTTCACGCCGTCTTCCTTGTTCTTGACCTTCTCGACGAATGTCTCGACGCTCTGGCCCGAGTCCCGGATGCGGGCGAGCATGTCGAGCACGGCCTCGTTGGCTCCGCCGTGCAACGGGCCCGAAAGCGCGTTGATGCCCGCGGAGACGGAGGAGAACATATTCGCACCGGTCGAGCCGACGAGGCGCACCGTCGATGTCGACGCGTTCTGCTCGTGGTCGGCGTGGAGGATGAGCAGCTTGTCGAGCGCGTCGACGAGCACCGGGTTCATGTCGTACTTCTCGGCCTTGTTGCCGAAGTTGAGCCGCAGGAAGTTCTCGACGAAGTTGAGGTTGTTGTCGGGGTAGAGGAACGCCTGGCCGATCGACTTCTTGTGCGCGTAGGCGGCGAGCACGGGAAGCTTGGCGAGCAGCCGGATCGTATTCACCTCGACGAACTCCGGCACCGCCGTGTCGAGTGACGACTCGTAGTACGTCGACATCGTCTGCAGACCACCCGAGAGCACCGCCATCGGGTGCGCCGTGTGCGGCACGCCCTCGAAGTAGTACCGCATGTCTTCGTGCAGCAGGGTGTGCCGGCGGATCTCCTCATCGAACGCACCCAGCTGATCGGCCGTGGGCAGCTCGCCGTAGATCAGGAGGTAGGAGACCTCGAGGAAGGTGGAGTGCCTCGCGAGCTCTTCGATCGGGTACCCGCGGTAGCGCAGAATCCCCTCTTCGCCGTCGATGTACGTGATCTTCGACTTCGTCGACGCCGTGTTCACGAACCCGTAGTCGAGCGCCGTGTGCCCGCTCTGCTTGGTGAACGTGCTGACGTCGATCGCCGAGTGCCCATCGACCGCGTCGACGATCGGGAACTCGGCGGATCCGCCGGGGAAGGTCAGCTTGGCGGTGGCCGGGCCCTGCGTCGATTCGGTCACGTCGTCTCCTCGTGAGGTCTCAATGCTGGCGCTGCGTCGGGTATGACACGGCCATTCCTATCACCCTATCGGCTCCGAGGGGAACCGGGGGCTGCGGCACGGGGGTGCCGCACTCGGCTCAGAATATCTTGATGTGAAGCGAAATGTCGATTCGGACGACGTCATCCCGCGGTCGGCGCCGAAGCGCGAATGCGCGCGGCGGCGGCGGCGATATCGGCGTCAGGGGCCGTCAGCGCCAACCGCACGTGCTGCGGCGACCGATCGCCGTAGAAGTGGCCAGGGCCGACGACGATGCCGAGTTCCGCGAACTGCGCGACGGCGTCCCAGGCGTCGGTCCCGCGCGTCGCCCACAAGTAGAGGCCCGCCTCGCTGCCGTCGATCGCGAAGCCGGCCGCTTCGAGTGCCGGACGCAGCATGTCACGCCGCTCTCGGTACCGCGCACGCTGCTCCTCGACGTGCGACTCGTCGGCGAGAGCCGCGAGCATCGCTGCCTGCACGGGCGCCGGAAGCATCAGACCCGCATGCTTGCGCACGGTGAGCAATCGGGCGACGAGCTCCGAGTCACCCGCGAGGAATGCGGCGCGATACCCGGCGAGGTTCGACTGCTTGCTCAAGGAGTACACGCTGAGCACGCCCCGGTGGTCATTGCCGACGACGCGCGGATCGAGGATGGACGGGATCGGGTGCTGATCCCACGGCGCGTCCCACCCGAACTCGGCGTAGCACTCGTCTCCGGCGATCACCGCGCCCAGCTCGCGTGCCCGCTCCACCGCGGCACGCAGTGCATCGATGTCGAGCACACGGCCATCGGGGTTCGACGGCGAGTTGATCCAGATCAGCTTCGTGTGCTCGGGCCAGGAGCCGGGATCATCGGAAGCGATCGCATCGGCGCCCACCAGCGCGGCACCCATTGCATAGCTCGGGTAGGCGACGGACGGGAAGACGACCGCCTCGCCCGCGCCGATCCCGAGCAGGAACGGCAGCAGAGCGACGAGCTCCTTGGAACCCACCGTCGGCAGCACCGCATCGGCATCGACGGCCACCCCGCGCCTCCGCCCGAACCACTCCGCGATCGCCTCGCGCAGTGCGGACGAGCCGGCGGTCGCCGGATACGCGTGAGCGTCGGTCGCGGAGGCGAGCGCCTCGCGCACGGCGCGCGGCGTCGGATCGACCGGAGAGCCGATCGAGAGATTCAACGCCCCCTCGGGGTGCTCAGCGGCCCGCGCAGCGTACGGCTGCATCGCGTCCCACGGGTACTCGGGCAGTGCCTGACGCATATGGGGTCTACTCGCCCTGCGGCGGCAGCGCTGCGATGATCGGGTGATCGAAATCGTACGCCCCGGTCTTCGCGGCTCCGCCCGGCGAACCGATCTCGTCGAAGAACTCGACGTTGGCCTTGTAGTAGTCGGCCCACTCCTCCGGCAGATCGTCCTCGTAGTAGATCGCCTCGACCGGGCACACCGGTTCGCAGGCTCCGCAGTCGACGCACTCATCCGGGTGGATGTAGAGCGACCGTTCGCCCTCGTAGATGCAGTCGACTGGGCACTCGTCCACGCACGCGCGATCTTTCACGTCGACGCACGGAAGAGCGATCACGTACGTCACGGGAACCGCCTTTCGCTCGGGAGGCGCCGGGAAGACCCGGCTGCTTCCATCCTACTCTCGGGCGCGGGGCGCCTCGTCGGCACCCCGCGATCACTCCTCGAACGGTCGCGTGGGAATCGACGTGGTGACCACCGGGACCTCGAAGGAGAGCTCTGGCACCACGCCGGTGTCGCCCTCGCGGGGCAGCATGCCGGCCGACAGACCCGCGAACGATCCCAGATTCGGCCCCTGGTCCGGCAGTGCGACCTCGACGGGCGCGCCCGCGACGATGCGCACATCCTGCTCGCGCACCCGCACCACCACCGGGCCTTCGCCCTCGAGGAGTTCGAAACGGATCCGATCGCGCTCCAGGCGCACCTCGAAGCGCTCCCCCCTCCACTCGAGCCGGAACTCGAGAGAGCCCCAGTGATCCGGGAGCCGCGGGTCGAAGGTCAGCTGGCGCCCGACGTCGCGCATGCCGGCGAAGCCCTGGACGAGCATCATCCACACCCCGCCGGTCGACGCGATGTGCACGCCGTCCGCCGCATTGCCGTGGAGGTTGTCGAGATCGACGCGCAGCGCATGATCGAAGTACTGGTACGCGAGATCCCGGTACCCGACCTCAGCCGCGATGATCGACTGCACGACCGCCGAGAGCGTCGAGTCGCCCGTGGTGAGGGCGTCGTAGTAGTCGAAGTCGCGACGCTTCTCATCGAGCCCGAACTCATTGCTCGCGAGCAGCAGCGCCAGCACGACATCCGCCTGCTTGAGCACCTGGAAGCGGTAGATGACGAGCGGGTGGAAGTGCAGCAGCAGCGGCTTCTGCTCGGGCGGCGTGGCCGCGAGATCCCAGACCTCGCGATCCAGGAAGTGCGCGTCCTGCGGGTGAATCCCGAGCTCTGGCGAGTACGGAACGGTCATGCCCTCAGCCGCACGCTCCCAGGCATCGATCTCGTCATTGGTCAGCCCCAGGCGGTCGACGAGCACGCCGTAGTCGTTCGGCGCCTCGGCGGCGAGCCTCCGCGTCACCTCGACCGCGAAGCGCAGATTGAATCGCGCCATGACGTTCGTGAAGAGGTTGTCGTTGACGACGGTCGTGTACTCGTCGGGGCCGGTGACGCCGTGGATGTGGAAGCGATCCGCCCCCTCGGCATCGCGCCGCCAGAACCCGAGACTCGCCCACAGGCGGGCCGTCTCCACGGCGATATCGGAGGCCCCGGAGAGCACGTATTCGAGATCGCCCGTCGCCGCGACGTAACGCGCGAGCGCGTAGGTGATGTCGGCGTTGATGTGGTACCCGGCAGTGCCGGCCGCGTAGTACGCGCTCGCCTCCTCGCCGTTGATCGTGCGCCACGGGAACAGGGCGCCGTCCTCGTTCAGCATCGCGGCCCGCATCCGCGCCTGGGGCAGCATCCGCTGGCGGGCGCGGAGAGCGTTGCGCGCCCAGAGCGGCGACGTGTAGGTCAGGAACGGCAGGACGTAGATCTCGGTATCCCAGAAGTAGTGACCACCGTATCCCGAACCCGTCAGACCCTTCGCCGCGATGCCTCGTCCGTCGGCTCGCGCGGATGCCTGGGCGACCTGGAAGAGGTTCCACCGGATGGCCTGCTGCACCCCGGGATCCGCATCGACGCGCACGTCGCTTCGATCCCAGAACGCTTCGAGGTACGCGCGCTGCTTCTCCCACCTCGCGTCGCGCGGCTCGGCATTCGAGCTGTTCAGCGAGTGGATGCAGCGGTCGATCATCTCGGAGACCACCGCCGTCGAAGAGTAGTGGTAGGCGACCGTCTTGACGAGGTGCACGGTGCGCCCCTGCTGCGCGGTGCCCTGGTAGACGTGGCGCACGCGATCCTGCGACTTGTCGATGCGGTGCCGCCAGTTGCCGTCACCGTCTTCGCTGTCGCCGCCGTCGAAGTGGTGCTCGACCCCGACGCCGAGCGTCATCCGCGAGTCGTGCACGCGGTAGCTGAGCACCGACCGCCCGCCGTCGTGGAGCACCTGGCCCGGATCGAGGATGCGCTCGGTGAACTGCTCAGCCTGGCGAGGGTCCGAGGTGCCCTTCGCGGGCGTCGGCGTCTCCGTGTTGACCCGGCCCAGATCCTGGCGGTTCACGATGAGGCTGCTGACGGTGAGATCGGCGTCGGCATCCAGCACAGTGATGCGCATCTCGATCGTTGCGAGGTGACGATCCGCGAACGAGACCATGCGGCGGGTATCGACCCGGACCCGCTTGCCCGTCGGAGTGAGCCACAGCAGTGACCGCGTCAGCGTTCCGGCTCTGAGGTCGAGGATCCGCCGCATGTCGAGGATGTCGGAGGACTCCAGGTTGAGCCGCTCGTCATCGACGTAGATCCGGATCGTCTTCGCGTCGGGCACATTCACGATCGTCTGACCGTGCTCCGCGAAACCGTACGCGTTCTCAGCATGCCTGATCTGCCAGGTCTCGTGCAGTCCGTTGAGGAACGTGCCGTGGCTGCCGAGCGGCAGCCCCTCCTCATGGTTGCCTCGCATGCCGAGGTACCCGTTGCCGAGGGAGAAAATCGTCTCGTCCTCCCCCGCGCGCGCCGCGTCGATCTCGCGCACGACGATGCGCCACGGGTCGTCGCCGAAGTCACGGCGCAGTTCTTTCAACGGTCCGTCGAACGACTCGGGGCTCATCCCAGCAACTCCTCAAGATCGGAAACGACGATGTCCGCTCCTGCGGCGAGCAGCGCCTCGCGACCGGCGCCGCGGTCGACGCCGACGACGAGACCGAATCCGCCTGCGCGGCCAGCTGCGACTCCCGACGCTGCGTCTTCGAATACGACGGTGCGCGCCGGGTCGGCTCCGAGCAGCTCGGCGCCGCGCAGGAAGGTATCGGGCGCCGGCTTCCCCGGCAGCCCCTCGCGCGCAGCGACGACGCCGTCGACCACCGCACGGAAGCGGTCGGTCAAACCGGCCGCGCGCAGCACCGGTTCGGCGTTCCGGGAGCTCGAGACCACCGCGAGCGGGGCCCCGCGCTCCGCCAGGTGATCGAGCAAGCGCACCGACCCCGGATAGGCCGCGATCCCGTCGCGCTCGAGCACCTCGACGAATGCGGCGTTCTTGCGATTGCCAACGCCGCGCACCGAGGTGAAGCCCTCGTCGAGGTCGGCGCCCTGAGGCAGTGCGACCCCGCGTCCGGTGAGCAGCGCTTCGACTCCCGCGAACCGGGGGCGCCCGTCGAGGAACGCGAAGTACTCGCGCCCCTCGTACGGCGCCTCCCCGCGCGACGCGAAGAACGCGTCGAACGTCTCCTGCCAGGCCCGTTTGTGAAGTTCGACGGTAGGCGTGATCACCCCGTCGAGGTCGAAGAGATACGCGTCGTACCGATCGATCACCCGGTAGTTTCCTTCCCGTTGCTACTTTTGCGAGCCGGCCAGGAGCGCCTGCACGAAATACCGCTGGAACGCGAAAAACACTATCAGCGGAACGATCATCGAGAGGAAGGCTCCCGCCGAAAGTACGTCGATATTCGCTCCGAATTGCCTGAGTTGCGATTGGATCGCCACGGTGAGCGGCTGCGAATCGGTATTCGTGAAGATCAACGCCACGAGCATGTCGTTCCACGTCCACAGAAACTGGAAGATGGCGAGCGACGCGATCGCCGGCAGTCCGAGCGGCAACATGATCTTGAAGAAGATCAACCAGTCGCGCGCGCCGTCGATCCGCGCCGCCTCCAACAACTCCTCCGGCACCTGCGAGAAGAAGTTCCGCAGGAGGAAGATCGCGAACGGGAGACCGAATGCGGTGTGGAAGAGAATCACTCCGACGACGCTTCCGAAGATGCCCATCGCCCCGAAGAGGCGCGCCAGTGGGATCAGCGCGACCTGCAACGGCACGGCGAGCAGCACGATCACCGCGATGAAGAGCCAGTCCCTGCCGGGGAACCGCATCCACGCGAACGCGTACGCCGCGAGCGCGCCGATGATCACGACGAGCAGCGTCGTCGGCACGGCGATGATGATCGTGTTGACGAACGAGCCGGTGATCGTCGGATTCGTGAGGAGATTCCCGTAGTTCTCGAGTGTCAGCTCAGCCGGCTTCGTCAGCACCGTCCACCACCCGCTCGACGCGTTGTCGCCGGCGGTGCGGAACGACGTCAGCAGCAGGCCGATCGTCGGGACGAGCCAGAACACCGCGACGATCACCAGAACGGCATGCACGATACCGCTGCTGGCGACGCGCGCGATCCGCGACCCGAGGCTCTGCTTGCGCCGCTTCACCGGACCATCCGGCTTCGCGCCCGTGCGCCCCTCGGGCCGGACCGGGGCCTCATTGTGCACCTGCGACGTCATCAGCCACGCTCCGCTCTGAATCTGCGTACGTTCACGATCATCGAGGGCAGCACGAGGATCAGGAGCAGGATCGCGAGCGCTGAACCCAGACCCTGGTTGTTGCCGCCGCCGAAGGAGACCGTCCACATCTCGACCGCGATGACGTTCGCCGCCGGTTTCGACGCGCCGGGCGGTATCACGTAGACGAGATCGAAGATCTTCAGCACGTTGATGATCAGCGTCACGAAGACCACGAGGAGTACCGGGGCGAGCAGTGGAGCGGTGATCTTCGAGAAGACCTGCCACTCGTTGGCACCGTCCGTGCGCGCCGCATCCTGCAAGGAGCGGTCCATCGCCGACAGACCCGAGGCGATCATCACCATCGCGAAGCCGGCCCAGATCCAGATGTAGGCCAGGATCACGACGACGTTGATCCACGAGGCGCTGAGCCAGGAGACACCGGCCGCGCCCTCGCCGAAGTTCGACGCGGGCAACGCGATGCGGTACGAACTGCCCGCATCCAGCCCGTCGATCGTGTACGTTCCCCCGGCACCCGTCGTGGCGTACCCGCGGATCGATCCATCGACGTCGACGGCGTCGACGCGCACGCCCTCGAGCCCCGTCTTTCCCGCTTCGAGCTCGCCGTCCGTGCCTCCGCCTCCGTGCACGACGTCGAGAAAGACCGTGCCGGAGATCTGCGTGTCACCGGGAGCGCTCGCGGCCCGAGCCTCGCTCGAGCCTTCCGGGAGCGCGCTGCGTTTGACTCCGATGAGCGGGAAATCGACGGTCTCCCCCGCCGTGACCTCCTGGGTCGAGGCGATGATGCCCTGGTCGGCTTCGATCCCGACGCCCTCGCGAGGCTTCGCGCCCGGATAGCTCGCCTGGTCGGTGAAGATGCTCTGCACCCCGGTGATCGCGGCGTTCACGACTCCGAGCTGGGGGCTCTCCTGGAACATGCCGCGGAAGATGACGCCCGCGGCGAGCATCGAGATCGCCATCGGCATGAACACGATGAGCCGGAAGGCGGTCTTCCACCCGATCTTGTCGACGAGCACCGCCAGCAGCAGACCGATGATGGTCACCGTGACGGGAGCAACGATTACCCACACGAGGTTGTTGCGGATAGCCGTGAACGTCGTGTCGTTCGTGAACATCGTGACGTAGTTCTCCCACCCCACGAAGGCGGTGCCGGAGCGGTCGAACAACGATCTGATGACCGTGTAGACGATCGGGTACACCACGAGAGCGCCGAGGGCGAGCAGGGCGGGGCCGAGGAACGACCCCACCAGCAACCACTGGCGCAGACGGCCCCGGTGGCGCACGCTCCCACTGCGAAGCGCGATGGGGACCGTCTGCGTGCGGCTCACTGCCCGCTACCCGTCGTACGCGGCGGCAGCCGCATCTTCGAGTCGCTGCGCGGCTCCGTCGACGTCATCCGGATTCTGGTAGAACGAGATCATCTCCTGCCAGAACCCCTGACCTGGGGTGCCGCCGAACTCGCTGGGCGCGAGATCGGAGAGATCGAAGCGGAGCGTCTCGGCTCCGGTCAGGGCCTCTGCGATCTGACGCGAGATGTCATCCGGGTACAGCGACGTGTCGACGCCGGTGTTGGGCGAGGTGAGTCCGCCGTTCGGCACCCAGACCTCGGCGGCCTCGGGTGATGCGAGGTAGGCCATGAGCGCCGAGGTGGCGGGATCCTCGTCGAACTGCACGGCGACGTCGCCGCCTCCGACCACCGCAGGAGCGGAGTCGTTGATCGCCGGGAAATCGTAGAACAGTGCGTTCTCACCGACGGTCGAGGTGCCGTCTGCCGTGATGTTTCCGGCGACGAAGTCTCCCTCGAAGACCGTGCCGGCTTGGGGGTCGGTGCCGAACACCTCGGTCACGCTGGTCGGGAAGTCCCGCTGATCTCCGCCGGGCTGTACGAGGTCACTGCCCCACAGCTCGCCCAGCACGGTGAGCGCTTCCTTGACCGAGTCGTCGGTCCAGGGGATCTCGTGGTTGGTGAGCTGGTCGTACTTCTCGGCTCCCGCGGTGCGCAGGTACACGTTCTCGAACCAGTCGGTCAGCGGCCATCCGACGTCGGCCCCCACCGAGATCCCGGCGTATCCCGAGTCGGTGATGAGCTCGAGCTGCTCCATGAAGCCGTCCCAGTCCTCCGGCGCCTCAGCACCCGCCTCATCGTAGATGTCGGCGTTGTACCAGACCGTCGACTTGTTGGCGGCTTTGAACCAGACGCCGTAGAGCTGGTCGTCGACCGTGCCGAGATCCACCCAGTCCTGCGAGTAGTTGTCGCTCACGGCCTGCTGCACGTCTTCGTCGACGGGCATGATGTCGCCGTCTTGGGCGAGCGACTCCATGAGCGCGGGCTGGCCCAGCACAGCGACGTTGGGCGGGGAGCCGCCTTCCAACTGGCCGCTGATGTATGTGGGGCCGTTGTCCCCGAAACTGGTGTACGAGACGGAAGCGCCGGTCTGGCGTTCGAACTCGTCGAGCACCGCTTCGAAGTTCTTCTGCTCGGCGCCCGACCAGGCCGCCGCGACGGTGAGGGATTCTCCGGCGAACTCGTCGCCGGCCGGGGCGTCGCTGCCGCCGTCGCCGCCGTCGCCTGAGCCTCCGCCAGCGCACGCCGTCAGCAGCAGCGCTGCGGCGGCGATTCCGGTCGTCGCGCGGGTGATCCGAGACCGCGCGAATCGTGTGGTGTGCATGAGTACTCCATCCAACCGATCCGAAGCCGGAGCGGGCACCTCCCGATCCGAGGAACGCAGCGGCGCGAAGCGCGTCGATGCCTCCAGTGTGAATCTATCGATTCTGGACACCGTTCGAAAGGCCTTGCGCCGTCGTCCCCCCAGGGACTAGATGCACGCGATCGTCGCCCACGCCGAGGCGAACAGGCATGGCGCGAACGGCACGGCCGACGCTTTCTCGAGCGCTCCGGGGCGACGCCGAGGTCTGCGGACGATGCTCCAGATCGCCGCGGCCGCGAACGCGCCGACGACCGTGAGGGTCGCCGCCGTCCAACCGCCGGTGAACCCGACCGCGGCCCCGACCAGGGGGCTCAACTTGACGTCGCCTCCGCCGATCCCCTGTGGCGACCAGCGCCAGAGAGCCGCGAACACCGCCCCGAAGGCGGCCGCCACCAGTACGGTGTCCCAGATCAGCCGGTCCGCTGCGTCGCTCGCGATGGCGGAGGGTCCGCCCCTGTGGAACCCGTGGACGACCGCGCTCGCCAGGAGCAGCGGGATCGTCGTGCCGGAGGCCAGCACCAGAAGCCGATTCGGCAGCCGTCGCTCCCGGATGTCGATCACCGACAGCAGGATCGACCACGCCGCGAACAGCGCGAGCCCAGCGATGGCGGAGGCGGAGGCGGAGGCGACGACTGAGGCGGAGGCGAGAACTGAGTGCGTTGCTGCCCCGCTCATCGGCACCACGGCTCCCGCTTCGCCACGCGCGGCCGGCTAGGGCGTGACTTCCGTTCCGATTCCGCGTTCCGTGAAGATCTCGAGCAGCACCGAATGCGGTTCTCGACCATCGATGATCGCGGCCTTCGAGACGCCGCCCCGCACGGCGTCGAGGCACGCGTGCATCTTCGGGATCATGCCCGACTCCAGGCTCGGCAGCAGCTCTTCGAGTTCACCGGCCGTGATGGAGGAGACGAGGGAATCGCGGTCCGGCCAGTCCGCGTACAGCCCGGCGACATCCGTGAGGATGACCAGTTTCTCCGCGCCGAGCGCGCTGGCGAGGGCGCTCGCGGCCGCGTCCGCATTCACGTTGAGCGAGTCGCCCGGCCGGTCGACGTCGGGCGCGATCGAAGAGACCACCGGGATCAGCCCGGCGTCGAGCAGGGCGAGCACCGGTGCCACACGCACATCGATCACGTCGCCGACGAGTCCGAGATCGACGAGTTCGCCGTCCACCTCGATGGGCGGGCGTCGGCGGCCGACGAACAGCCCCGCGTCCTCCCCCGTCGTCCCGGCCGCCAACGGACCGTGCGCGTTGATCTGGTCGACGAGTTCCGGGTTCACTTTGCCCGTGAGCACCATGCGCACGACGTCCATCGTCTCCGGCGTTGTCACCCGGTATCCACCGCGGAATTCGCTCTCGATGCCGAGGCGAGCGAGCATCGCGTTGATCTGCGGGCCTCCGCCGTGCACGACCACCGGGCGAATGCCGGTGTGCCTGAGATAGACGACGTCTTCGGCGAACGCCTCCATCAGCCGGTCGTCGATCATCGCGTTTCCCCCGAACTTGATCACCATGATCGCGTCGCGGAACTTCTTCAACCACGGCAGCGAGTCGATGAGCGCTTCGGCGCGAACGGCTGCGTGCTCATGATCGAGCGTCTTGTCAGTCGTGGACATCGATCCCCTAGCTCGAGTAGGCGCTGTTCTCGTGCACGTACTCGTGCGTGAGATCGTTGGTGCGGATGGTAGCGGTGTGGTCGCCGGAGAACAGGTCGATCTCGACGTGCGTACGACGCGGTGTGAGATCGCACTCCTCCACCGGTCGGTCGGGGGCGCCGGCGTGGCACAGCCGTACCCCGTTGAACGCGACATCGACCTCATACGGGTCGAACGTCGCTCGAGTCGTGCCGATCGCTGCCAGCACTCGACCCCAATTCGGGTCGTTGCCGAAAATCGCAGCCTTGAACAGGTTGTTGCGGGCGACGGATCGCCCCACTTCGACGGCCTCGGCGACCGTAACCGCGCCTCGCACCTCGATGTCGATGTCATGGCTCGAGCCCTCGGCATCGGCCTGCAGCTGAGCCGCAAGGCTGTCGCACACCGCCGCGAGCGCCGACGCGAACTCCGCCTCGTCGGGTGAGACGCCCGAGGCGCCGCTCGCGAGCAGCGTCACCTGATCATTCGTCGACATGCACCCGTCGGAGTCGAGCCGGTCGAAACTGGCAGCGGTCGCGTCCCGCAGCGCGCGATCCAGAGCGCCGTCATCCAGTCGCGCGTCGGTCGTGATGACGACGAGCATGGTCGCGAGCCCGGGCGCCAGCATGCCTGCACCCTTCGCCATCGCTCCGATCGTCCACCCGTCGGCGCGATGCACGGCGGTCTTCTCGACGGAGTCGGTCGTGAGGATCGCGCTCGCCGCAGTCGCATCGTCATCGGTGAGCGCGGCGGCGAGCGCCGGCACGTTCTCCACGATCTTGTCGCGGAACGCCTGGTCGCCCGTGCCGATGAGGCCGGTGGAGCAGACGAGGATTCGCTCGGCCTCGTGCTCCCCGATCTCGTGCGCGACGGCCTCGGCGGTCAGGCGCGTCGTGTCGTACCCGAAGTCGCCCGTGAAGCAGTTGGCGCCGCCCGAGTTCAGCACGACGGCGCGCGCCGGGCCTCCGGCGATCGCCGTGCGACTCCAGATGATGGGGTTCGCCTGGGCGCGGTTGGACGTGAACACGGCAGCGCTCGCGCGCACCGGTCCATCATTGACGACCAGAGCGAGATCAGGTTTTCCCGTGCTCTTGAGTCCGACGGCGATGCCTGCTGAGCGGAATCCTCGGGGTGCGGTCACGGTCACGGTGCGACTCCATTCACGGAAAGTCCGGTGCGCTCGGGGAGGCCGAGCGCGATGTTCGCCGACTGGATCGCCGCTCCGGCCGTGCCCTTCGCGAGGTTGTCGAGCGCGGCGACGATGACGACGCGACCGGCGGCCTCGTCGACGACCACGCTCATCAGGCACGTGTTGGCGCCGAGGGTGTCAGCGGTGCGCGGCAGCGCCCCGTCGGGGAGCAGCTGCACGAAGGTCTCATCCGCGTACGCGCGCTCCCATGCCGTCCGCACCTCGGCCGTCGAGACTCCGGGAGCGAGGCGTGCGGTCGTGGTGGCGAGGATGCCGCGGCTCATCGGTACGAGAACCGGCGTGAAGCTGATGGTCGGCTCATCGCGCGCGCCAGCAGCCCGCAGCGCCTGCCGGATCTCGGGGATGTGCCGGTGCGAACCGCCGACGGCGTAGGGATTCGCCGTTCCCATGAGCTCGGCTCCGAGCAGATGGGTCTTCGCGGCCTTCCCCGCACCAGAGGGGCCGACCGCGAGGACCGACACGATGTCGCGCGCCTCGATCACACCGGAGGCGATGCCAGGAGCGAGCGACAGCGCGACGGTCGAGGCGTTGCACCCGGGCGCCGCGATCCTCGTCGCTCCGACCAACGCATCGCGCTGGCGTTCGACTGCGCCGCCCTCCCCCGCCACGATGAGCTCGGGAACGCCGTACGTCCAGGCTTCGTGATGGTCGCCGCCGTAGAACGCCTCCCAGTCGGCGGCACTCGTGAGGCGATGGTCGGCACCGCAGTCGACGACGAGCCGCACGTGCTCGAGCTGCTCGGTGAGTGCTCCCGATGCGCCGTGGGGCAGGGCGAAGAACACGATGTCGTGGCCGTCGAGCGCCTCGGGCGTCGTCGGCTGCAACGTGAGGTGGGCGAGGGAGCGCAGGTGCGGTTGCGACTGCACGAGCGGTTGACCCGCGGTCGAGTGCCCGGTGACGGTGCGGATCTCGAATTCGGGGTGCTCGCTGAGCAGACGGAGCAGCTCGCCCCCCGCGTACCCGCTGGCTCCCGCAACAGCGACGCTGAATGTCATCGTCTCCCTCTCCCGCGGGCGCTCCGCACGCGTCCTCCTATTCAACCACTCGGCACGGGCACGCGTTCGCCAGGGCAGCATCAAACGTCACAACCTGGGGATTGCGGCGAGTTAGGATCGACTGTGAGCGAGCGGACTGCGAAGGAGAACACGCGATGACGCACGCGTCGAAGCACGCGGTGCAGGTGGTGCATGTGTTCTCCGACGGACCCGGCGGCGGGAATCCGGCGCCGATCGTGCTCGATGCGAGCGGGATGTCGCCGCTCGAGATGCAGCGGATCGCCCAGCAGTACGGCCATGAGAGCGGGTTCGTCGTCGCCGCGCGGGAGCACGAAGACGTCGATTATCACGTCACCTTCTGGACGCCCCTTCACGAGATGTCGATGTGCGGGCACGTCACCGTGGGAGCCGTGTGGCTGCTGCACCGTCTCGGACAGCTCGATGCTCCGACTGTGCGCATCGGCACGGCGAGCGGCGTCGTCGAAGCGCGCGTAGATGCCACCGGTGCGGTCGAAGTCGCCCAGCCGGCGGGAACCATCGAGGCGGTCTCGCCCGACGTGGCGACCTCGATCATCGATGTGCTCGGCATTGCGGAGGACCAGCTCGCGCCACTGCCGATCCGCAATGCGACGACGAGTCGGACCAAGACGCTCGTCCCCCTCGTCTCGACCGACGTCCTCGACGGACTGACGCCTGACCTGGAGCGCATCGAGGCCGTATGCGCGCTCGCCGAGTCGACCGGTCTCTACCCATACGCCGTGACCGATACCACCGGCCTCGTCTTCGACGCCCGGCAGTTCCCGCGCTCCTCCGGCTACCCGGAGGACGCGGCGACCGGCGTCGCCGCCGCTGCGCTCGTCACCGGTCTCGTAGCAGATGGATTGGTGGACCCGACGGCTGCGCGCGCGATCCGGGTGCGGCAGGGGCGCGCGATGGGCAGGCCGTCCGAGATCTCGATTCGCACGCGTGCGAGCGGCGGCGTCTGGCTCGGGGGCCGCGTGCGCTGACCGCGGCCACCGCCTCGCCAGGAATCGCGCTCCCCCAGGCCGAGCGCGCCTCGCCCGGCCTACCGGTGCCGGAAATCGGGCGTGCGCTTCTCGGCGAAGGCGCGCATGCCCTCCTTCTGGTCGGCGGTCGCGAACGCCGCGGCGAAGGCCTGCCGCTCGAAGCGCAGCCCTTCGGCGAGCGGCATCTCCTGGGCGGCCTGCAGTGCGTCCTTCGCGGCGTACACCGCTGGAAGCGACTTCGACGCGATGGCTTCGGCGACCTTGGCGGCTTCAGCGAGCAGCTCGTCCGCCGGCACGACACGCGAGACGAGGCCGGAGCGCTCCGCCTCCTCGGCATCCATCATGCGTCCGGTGAGCACGAGGTCCGCCGCCTTGGCCTTGCCGATGGCCCGCGGCAGTCGCTGGGATCCGCCGAAGCCCGGCAGGATCCCGAGCGTGATCTCGGGCTGGCCGAATTTCGCGGTGTCGGCGGCCAGGATGATGTCGCACATCATCGCGAGTTCGCATCCCCCGCCGAGCGCGAAGCCGCCCACCGCAGCGATCAACGGCGTGCGCGTGCGTTCGAAACCGCCCCAGCCCGGGAACGGCCCGTCGAGGTACATGTCGGCGTAGCCGAGCTCCGCCATCTCCTTGATGTCGGCTCCGGCGGCGAACGCCTTCGCCGACCCGGTGAGCACGATCGCTCCGATCCCCGGGTCGTCATCGAACCCCTGGACGGCATCGATGAGCTCGCGCACGAGCGTCCCGTTCAACGCGTTGAGCGCCTCCGGGCGGTTGAGAGTGATGGTCGCGACGCGTCCCTGCGTCTCGGCGATGATCGTCGTGTAGTCGCTCATGGCGTCAAGTCTGCCACGTGGCGCTCATCAGGGCCGTCGTACGCCGACAGCGGCCGGATCAGGGCGTTCGACGCGGCCTGTTCCATGACGTGCGCCGTCCATCCCGTGACACGGGACGCGATGAAGAGCGGTGTGAACATCGGGGTGTCGAAGCCGATGAGGTGATAGGCCGGTCCGGAGGGATAGTCGAGATTGGGATGAATTCCCTTGCGCTCCATGAACTCTCGCTCGAGGGCGTCGGAGAGATCGGCGAGATCGCGACGGTCGTAGTGGGCCACGAGCGCGTCGAGCGCGTCGCGCATCGTGGGCACGCGAGAGTCGCCGTTCTTGTAGACGCGGTGCCCGAAGCCCATGATCTTGCGCTTCTCGGCGAGCGCCGCATCGAGCCACGGCACCACGCGCTCCGCCGAGCCGATCTCGTCGAACACATGCATCACCGCCTCGTTGGCGCCACCGTGCAGCGGGCCCTTGAGCGCTCCGATGGCCCCGACGACCGCCGAGTACAGGTCGGAGAGCGTCGAGGTGATCACGCGAGCGGTGAAGGTCGAGGCGTTGAACGAGTGCTCGGCGTAGAGGACCATCGAGCGGTTGAACGCGTCGATGACAATCTCGTCGGGATCCTCGCCGAACGTCATCCAGAGGAAGTTCGCCGCGTAATCGAGATCATCGCGCGGTTCCACGAGCTCTTCGCCGCGTCGGCGCCGCTGCCCGTAGGCGACGATCGCGGGGAGCGCCGCGAACAGGCGCACGGATCGCGCCAGATTCTCCTCGGCGCTGCCCGTCGCGTCGAGCACCGATCCTGACCCAGCGAGATCGATCGCGCCCAGGGCGCTCACCGCGGTGCGCACCTCGTCCATCGGGTGGGCATCGTGCGGGAGGAGATCGATCGCGGCACGCACGGAGTCAGCGAGCGCTCGGTGCTCGCGCTCGGTGCGTCGCAGGTGCTCCAGATCGTCGGAGGTGGGCAGCTCTCCGTGCCAGAGCAGGTATGCGACGGCCTCGAAGGGCTGCGTCTCGGCGAGCTCCTGCACGGGGTATCCCCGGTAGAGCAGGCTGTTCGTCTCGGGGTTGACCTTCGAGATCGCCGTCGTGTCGACGACGACTCCCGCGAGGCCCTTCTTGATCTCCTGCTCCATGTGCTGCGCTCCTTTGCGATGAACTGCGGTGGTGTACTGGCTGCGGCGACGGCGTGCCGCCTGCGGTGGTGGTGGGCTCCGGCCGCGTTACCGCTCGACCGAGAAGTTGAACACGCTCGTGTCGAAGCGGTTGTAGTCCTCGTAGTCGACGAGCTCGTAGAGGTCGGCACGGTGCTGCATCTCGTCGAGCTTGCCGGTGAGGTGCCCGACGTCGTTCAGCTCATCGAGCGCTCGCTCGGTCGCACCCATCGCGATCCGCAGCATCGACACCGGCCAGATCACGATGTTCACCCCGACATCGGCGAGCTGCTGCGAGGAGAAGAGGTCGCTCTTGCCGAACTCGGTCATGTTCGCGAGAATCGGCACGTCGAGGGCCGCGCGCATCGCGGCGAACTCCTCGAGCGTGCGCATCGCCTCGGGAAAGATCGCGTCGGCTCCCGCGTCGACGAGGGCCCTCGCACGATCGAGCGCGGCATCGAGCCCGTCGACGGCTCGGATGTCGGTGCGCGCCATGATGAGGAAGTTCGGATCGCGCCGCGCATCGGCCGCTGCCCTGATGCGCTTGACCGCCGTTCCCTCATCGACCACGGCTTTGCCATCGAGGTGCCCGCAGCGCTTCGGGTTGATCTGATCCTCGATGTGCGCACCCGCGAGGCCCGCGTCCTCGAGCGTCTGAATGGTGCGCGCCACGTTCATCGGCTCGCCGAACCCGGTGTCTGCGTCGACGATCGCCGGAAGCTCGGTCATGCGCGCGATCTGCTGCGCGCGCCCCGCCACCTCGGTGAGCGTCGTGAGCCCGATGTCGGGAAGGCCGAGGTCGGCGGAGAGCACCGCGCCCGAGATGTACACGCCGTCGAAGCCCTTGCGTTCGATGAGGCGGGCCGAGAGGGGGTTGAACGCTCCGGGAAAGCGCAGCAGCTCGCCGCTGGCGAGGCGCTCGCGAAAGAGGCGCCGCTTCTCGTGGGCCGGGGTCTGGGCGTACAGCATCAGAAGAGTCCCTCCGGTGCGGCGTCGAGTTCGATGAGGCCGCGTCGCGCGGTGATATTGATCTCACGCACCTCGTCGGCCGTGAGCTCGGGCAGCCGCTGCACGAGTTCGAGGAACCGCTCGATCTCGGCAGGTTCGAGCACCGGCGCCGCGAGCAACCGGAATTTCGCGATGTAGTGTTCGCGCGCGAAGGGGCGAGCACCGAGCGGGTGCGCGTCGGCAACGGCGATCTCCTCGACGATGGTGCGGCCGTCGACGAGCTCGATCTCGACGCGTCCGCCGAAGGCCTTCTCATCGGGATCCTCGGAGTGGTACCGGCGCGTCCACTCCGCGTCTTCGGCGGTGATGACCTTCTGCCACAGCGCGACGGTGTCGGCGCGGCCCGCGCGCTCGGGAGTGTAGGAGTCGACGTGGTGCCAGCCGCCGTCTTGCAGGGCGACCGTGAAGATGTACGGGATCGAGTGGTCGAGGGTCTCGCGCGACGCCGTGGGATCGTACTTCTGCGGATCGTTCGCGCCCGACCCGATCACGTGATGCGTGTGATGGCTCGAGTGGAGCACCACGCGAGCGATGTTCTCCGGGTCCCCGAGCTCGGGATGCGCGCCGTGCAGCCGGCGGGCGAGGTCGATCCACGCCTGCGCCTGGTACTCGGCCGAGTGCTCCTTCGTGTAGCTGTCGAGGATCGCGCGCTTCGCTTCTCCTGCGGCGGGCAGCGGCACCTCGTACGCCGCGGTCTGCCCGTCGAGCATCCAAGCGATGACGCCGTCCTCCCCCTCGTAGATGGGGGCTGGCGATGTCTGCCCGCGCATCGCCCGGTCGACCGCCTCGACGGCCATCTTGCCCGCGAACGCCGGTGCGTGCGCCTTCCAGGTCGAGATCTCGCCCTTCCGGCTCTGACGCGTAGCGGTCGTGGTGTGCAGAGCCTGCGCCACGGCCTGCGAGATCGTGGCGACGTCGAGCCCGAGCAGCGTGCCGATGCCCGCTGCGGCCGACGGGCCGAGGTGCGCGACGTGATCGATCTTGTGCCGGTGCAGGCAGATCGCGCGAACGAGATCCATCTGGATCTCGTACCCCGTCGCGATACCGCGCACGAGCGCCCGCCCGTCGGCACGCACGTGCTGCGCGACCGCGAGGATCGGCGGAATGTTGTCTCCCGGGTGCGAGTACTCTGCCGCCAGGAACGTGTCGTGGTAGTCGAGCTCGCGCACGGCGACGCCGTTCGCCCAGGCGGCCCACTCGGGGCTCGACAGGATGTCGAACGGCGATCTTGACGGCAGCCCGAAGATCGTGCTGCCCGCACCGCCGTGCGAGACCGGGTGCGCGAGCGCCTGCGCCCGTGCCGCGACTATCGGCGCGCGCGTGAGCGACGCCGCGGCCACTGATGCGTTGTCGATGATGCGGTTGATGATCATGTCGACCACGTCGGCTTCGACCTCGACCGCGTCTGCGGCGACTTCGGCGATCTTCCAGGCGAGCTGCTGCTCGCGGGGCAGCGATTCTTCACTGCGGTGCACACGGACGTGGTGGGTGACGGTCATGCTGTGGCTCTCTCTTCCGAGTCTGCGATGGAGGTCAGGATCGACGCGAGCGCGCGATGCAGGTGGACGTGCGTGGCGTGCGCCGCGAGCTCGGGGTCGCCGTCTGCGATCGCCCTGGCGATGAGGGCGTGTTCGGCGACCGAGGCGCGGAGGCGGGCGTGGTGGTCTCTCGCCAGCCCGCGGGCGCGGGCGAGGTGCGTGCGCACGGGGCGGAGCGCCTGAACCAGGTAGGCATTGGCCACTGCGGCATCGATGGCCGCATCGAACCGGGCGATGAGGGCGTAGTAGTCATCGGCGCTCGAGGTGCCGGCGTCGGGGTGCGCTGCTTCGAATGCGGCCGCGATCTCCGCGAACACGGTCGGGTCTCCGCGGACGGCCGCGAGGCGGGCTGCTGTCTCTTCGAGCGCGCGGCGCGTCTCGAAGAGGGCGCGCACATCGGCTGCGTCGAAGCCCGACACCGTGATCACGCGGGCCGACTGCTGCGTGAGGAGACCGTCTGCGATCAAGCGCCCGATGGCTTCTCGCATGGGAGTCCGACTGACGCCCCACCGCTGCGACTGCTCCACTTCGCCGATGACGGTGCCCGGCCGCAGCGCACCGGTCTGGATCTGCTCGAGCAGCGCGCGGTAGACGCGATCGCTCGTGCGCTCCCCGCTCTTTCCCGTGACCATAGCCCCAACGTATACACCAGAGCCGGTGAGCGCAAGGTTCACCCGCGATCCAGCCCCGTGTGTATACGCTGGCCTACCCGATGAGGCTCGGCTGCAGATCCTTCAGAGTGCGCGATCGCATCGTCTTCGCAACGCCCAGCGCCGCGACGAGCACCGCGATCACCAGCACGAGCGCGAGCTTCACCGCCTCGCTCGCGGCATCGGCGAGGTCGCCCCCGTACATCAGCTGTCGCAACCCGTCGACCGCGAACGACATCGGCAGGTAATGATGCAGGGTCGCGAGCGACGGTGGGAGCGTCTGCCAGGGGAAGGTGCCGCCGGCGGTGACGAGTTGCACCACCATGAGCACGAGCCCCAGGAACTGGCCGACGCTCCCCAGCCAGACGTTCAACGCCAGGATGATGGCTGCGAAGGTCGCCGACGCGAGCGCGATCGTCCCGTAGGCGGCGACCGGGTGCGAGAAGTCGAACCGGAGTGCGAAGGCGACGATCGCGAAGAGCGCGAGCATCTGCGTGGCTCCCAGCAGTGCGGGTGTCGCCCAACCGGCGAGGGTGACCCTCAGTGGCGTGTGCAGCGCGGTCACCGCACGGCGCGACACCGGCTTCAGAATGAGGAAGAGCGCGTAGATGCCGATCCACGCTGCCAGGCTCATGAAGAACGGTGCGAGGCCGGCTCCGTAGCTGCCAGCCGAGGTGACCCTGCTCGTCTGCACGTCGACCGGGCTCGCGATGTTCGAGGCCTGATCCGCTCGCAAGTCATCGGAGCTGTCGGGCAGCGCATCGACGCCCTCCGCGAGCGCGTCGCGCAGCTGCCCCGCACCGTTCGTCAGGTCTCCGAGCCCGCTCTGCAGCTCTCCCGAGCCCTCGACGAGCTGCGCGAGCCCGTCATCGAGCGCGACCGAGCCGTCCGCCGCTGTCGCGATGCCGTTCGTGAGTTGGGGCGTCGCGTCGGCGAGCTGCCGTGAACCGTCCGCGACCTGCTGCGCACCACCGGCGAGCGTGTCGAGTTGGGCACTGGCCCCCTGCACCTGCGCGTTGACGCTGGTGAGGTCACCGCCGACGCGATCCATCGCGCCGCTCACTCGGTCGATCACGGCCGGATCGACGTTCGCGTTCGCGAGATCCTGCAGCACCGCGGCTCGGTCTGCGGCCAGCGCATCGATCGCGCGCTGACTGACGTCCGCGGCTTCTCTGCCGTACTGGGCGACGGTCGCATTGCCAGCGGCGACCTGCGCGGCTCCGCCGGCGAGCGTCTCCGTGCTCTGCGGAAGCGACGCGGTCGCATCGCGCAGCTGCGAGAGGCCGCTCGCCAGCCGACCCGACCCTTCCGCCGCCGTCTGCGTACCAGCGTGCAGCTCCCCCGCACCATCGCGGGCGGTCGCAGCCCCGTCGGTCAGCTCGCTCGCACCATCGGTCGCCTCGATGAGCGATCCGCGCACCTGAGCGATGCCGTCGAGAAGCGAACGCGCCGCTTCACGGTTCACCGACTGCACGATCTGCTTCTGGATGCGCTGCACCGCCTGCTCGCCGATGGTCGTCGCGAGGTAACTGTTCGCGTCGTTCGTGGTGAGCACCACGTCGGCCCGATGCGGGTCGTCCGTCTGCGACGATTGCAACGCCTCGGAGAAGTCCTTCGGCAACGTCACGGTGAAGTCGTAGACCCCGTTCGCGACGCCGCGCTCCGCATCCTTCGCACTGACACGATGCCAGTCGAAACTGCCGTCATCGATGAGATTCTGCGCGACTTCGTCCCCGATGACCCGCGTGCTCTCGCCCTCTGCGACGCCTGCATCGGACACCACGAGCGCTACGGGAACCTGGTCGAGCCTGGCGTACGGATCCTGGTTCGCCCAGAGATAGAGTCCGCCGTAGAGCAGCGGCACGCACATCAGGGCAGCGAAGGCGAGGCGCGCCATCTTGGTCGCCCAGAGGCGAGCGAACTCGGCCCGAATCATCTGCGGGATCTTCATGCCTGTTCCTCCACTGCTGCTGCGGCGTCGGCCGCGTCCGCATGGTCATGCAGCGGCATGACTTCGCCGGTTCCCCACCCTGCCGGATGCGCCGAGATCGCCGCGCGCGCCGCGCGACCCGCGATGACCAGCACCGCGGCTCCGTCCTCCGCCAGCTCGCACGCGATGCGCCACCAGTCCTCCGGCGCGCCGCCGTGGCGATCCGGCGAGACGAGCACGAGCCCTTCGACCTCCGGGCGCTGCAGCGCCAATTCGCAGAGCGCGCGCACCCGGGCATCAGGGGCGAGATCGCCGATCGGCAACCGTGCATGCTCGCGCAGGCCCAAGCGCTCGAGTTCGTGCCGCACCGCGATCGGCCCGCCGAATCTCCCCGCGAACATCAGCTCTTCTGCGACGACGTCGGAGAGCAGCACGTCGCCGTGCGGTTCGCTCACATCGGGGGCATCGACGAGAGCGAGTCTGCGCCGGAGTGCTTTGGCGTCGGGAGTGCCGTCGATCGAGACCTCCCCGGAGTCGGGCTTCATCCGGCCAGACACGATGAGGCCGAGCACGGTCGGTCGCTGCGCCGTCTCGGCTTCGACGAACACCGCAGTGCCAGAGCTCATCGACACATCGATCGGCGGGAGCGCCCGCCCGCCCGGTCCTTTACTGACCGCCGTCGCCCGCACCCGCATGAGTTCGTCCCCGCCCTACTCGATCCAACCCTGCGAGTGTAGTCCTCCTCTCACTGAACGCCGGGGCCGGTGAACGGGCGTTCGGGATCACAGGTCGTCGATGACGATTTTGTGCATGCCGAGCATGTGCTCGAACGCGTTCGGCCGCTCCATGAGCTCACCCATGTTGGCCGGGACGATCTGCCAGCTCACGCCGAACTCGTCGGCCAACCATCCGCACTGCTCGGCTTCCGGCACCGCCGACAGGGCCTCCCACAGGCGATCGATCTCGACCTGGTCGGCGCAGTGCACCTCGAGCGATACGCCGCACGTGAAGGAGAAATCCTGCTCCACACCTGAGTCCATCACCGCGAAGAGCTGATCCCGGATGCGGAAATCGCTGTACATCAGGGCCTCGGCGGTTGCGGGCCCGGTGGGCTCGCCGTAGGGGAACGATCCGATCAGCGCCGCGTCATCGAACACCTCGATGTAGCGGTCGCGTGCTTCTGCCGCCCGATTCTGGGCGGCTCCCCCGAACATGAGGGAGGGCATGACGAATGCTGCCTCAGCATCGATCTCGTCGTTGACGCTGAGCTGCCAGCTCATGCCGTACCGATCCTGCACCCACCCGTAGTAGGGGCTGAAGGGATACTCGTCCAGAGGCATGAGCACCGTCCCTCCCTGCAGCAGACCGTTCCACACCCGATCGAGCGCCGCGCGCGCGAGCTTCGGGCCGCCGAACCGCGCATCGCCGAACATCAGGAACATCGAGATCGATGGATTCGGGAAGAACTCCTCGCCCGCGTTGATCAGCGTGAGCCGATACCCCGCGAGGTTCACCGCCACGGTCAACGGCTCGCCGGCGAACGGCGCTTGGAAGTCGAGCAGGCCCGTCTGCGGGTACCGCGACTCGACCTCGGTGGTCGTGTCGGGGAAGACGTCCGCATAGAACCGACCGACCTCCTCTGCGTTCCGCTGGCACCAGATGTTGGGCACGATGTACTGGTCGGTCATGACTGCTCCTCTCGCCGGTGAGCTCGGCAGCACTGCCGGGTCCAGTGGTCGCTCGGGCGCCGGCACGGCGCGCCCGCTCTCAGTATCCGTCGCCCTCACTCTCGCGACAAGAGTCAGGTCGATGACTTTTCACTCCTGCCGGTGCACAATGTCAGCAGAGGGGCCGGTCGCAGCCCCGCGAGCTCCGAGGAGTCCTCATGTCGATCAGCTTGAACCCCTACCTCAACTTCCACGGCAACGCCCGGCAAGCGCTCGAGTTCTACCACTCGGTGCTCGGCGGTGAGATCCGCCTCATGCAGTACGACTCCGTACCCGGCATGATGGGCGACCCCGCCGAATCGGAGAAGATCATGCACGGGCAGATCGACACGGAAGACGGTCTCACGATCATGGCCGCCGACTACCCGGCCTCCATGGCCGAGGCGCCGGACGCTGCATCGCTCGGGCACTCCGTGTGCGTCTCCGGCGACGACGCCGAACGCATCCGGGCGCTCTGGGAGGGCATGTCGAACGGCGCCCAGATCCGTGAGCCGTTCGAGACCGCGCCCTGGGGAGACACCTTCGGCATGCTCGCCGATCGATTCGGTGTTCCCTGGATGTTCAGCCTCGCGCCCTCGAGCCGGGGGTGACGCGCCCGATCCACTGCGAGACGAGCTCGTCTACGCCCCCTCGTAGCCGATCAGCCACCGTACTCCGTACTGATCGACCAGCTGTCCGTCGCTCGCGCCCCAGGCGCGGCGCTCCAGCGGAAGCAGGATGCGGCCGGAATCGGCGAGCGCCTCGAACCACCGGTGGAGTGTCGATGGCGCCGCTGCTCCGAGCAGGGAGAAGAACATTCCTCCGATGTGCACCGCGTCTTCGTCAGCACCAGCGTCAGCCCCGTAGATCGCCACCGGCCCGACGAGCGTGCCGCGCGCGACGGCGTCGTCCGGTCCGTCGACGCGCCCGAAGTCGGCGAAGGTTCGTATCTCCAGCGCACCCCCGAACACGGAGCGGTAGAACTCGAGCGCTTCGCCAGCGTTACCGGGAAACAGGAGGTACGGCGTGATTCCAGTCATCGGTCCTCCTGTCTCCCCAGGTCATCAGTCGCGCAGCTTGGCGTCGAATGCGAGCGCCGCGGCTTCGACACCGGCGAGTTTCGCCGCGCTGGCCTCCTCCGCGGTGAGCGTTCGGTCTTCAGCGCGGAAACGCAATGCGAACGTGAGCGCCTTCGAGCCCGCCTCGATCCCGGCGCCGCGATAGTCATCGACGATTCGCGCACCTTCGAGCAGGTCGCCCGCGCCCGCTACGACCACGGCGAGCAGATCGCCCGCCGGAACCTCGTCGGCGACGACGAGGGTGAGATCCTGCGTCGCGGCGGGATAGGTCGAGAGCTGAGCGGTCTCCGGCAGGCGCGGTGCGAGCTCGATCAAGCGGTCGAGATCGAGCTCGAACGCTGCGACTCGGCCGGGCAGATGATGCTCGGCGACCAGCTCGGGCAGCAGTTCGCCCGCGACACCGATCACCACGAGACCGCCCTCGTCGCCGTCGGCATCCGCTCCGTCGCCGGCGACGCGGATGGCGAGCTCCGCCGTGCGGCCAGGGTGGAAGGCACGGTGAGCGCCCTGCGAGACGACGAGCTCCGCCGAGACCGCACCCGCGACCGTACGCGCCGCGTCGAGGGCGTCGGCCCAGTCGTAGGCGCGGGCCGGCTCACCCGCCTGCTTCGGCACGGCATCGCCGAGCAGCAGACCGGCGATGCGGCGCGGTTGGTCGGGGATCGATGCGTTGAGTTCTGCGAGAACGGCGTCAGACGGCCGCTCCGCGAGTGGCGGCACCGTATCGGTGCCGAGCGGCGCGTCACCTGCACCGGGCGCGAACACGAGTCCCAGTTCGACGAGCGCGAGGTCGGTCAATCCGCGTGACGCGTTGCGCTGAGCGGCGGTGACGAGCCCCGGCAGCAGCGACCGGCGCAGGTACGGGGACTGCGCGTCGAGCGCATTCGCGAGCGCGATCGCCGCCACGGGCGGCGCCGCAGCACGAGTCGCCTCGCTGTCAGCCTCTGCGGCGGCGCCGGAACCGGCCCCCTCGGCACCCGCTCCGAACGCCTGCAGCTGCGACCGGGAGACGAACGGGTAGCTCTGCACCTCGTCGAGCCCGGCTGCCGTGATGATGTCGGCGACGCGACGGCGCAGGCGCTGGCTCCGCGTGAGTCCGCGACCGGCGGGAGCCACCGGCAGCGTCGAAGGGATGCGATCGTATCCGACGATGCGCGCGACCTCCTCGATCAGATCGGCACTGCGGGTGAGATCGGAACGCCAGCTGGGCGCGGTCACTCCGAGCTCGTCGCCGCCGTCGGCGACGATGGTGCAGCCGATCGTCTCGATCGCGCCGCGGATCTCGCCTTCGCTGTAGTCCGTGCCCAGAAGCCCGTTGACTCGCGCGATCGGCAGCCGCACCTCGATCGGCTCCCAGCCCGCCACGAGGTCCGAGCCGAGCTCGTCCGCCGTGCCGCCTGCGAGCTCGACGAGCAGGTCGACCATGCGCTGCGCCGCGGCGCGCGACACCAACGGGTCGACGCCTCGCTCGAAACGCTTGGAAGCCTCGCTCGGCAGCTTGTGCCTGCGCGCGGTGCGAGCGACGGAGACCGGATCGAACGTCGCCGCTTCGATCAGCACGTCGACGGTCGTGTCGTCAGCCTTGGTCGAGGCACCGCCCATGACTCCGGCGAGGCCGATCGCGCCCGATTCGTCGGCGATCACGAGATCCTCGACGTGCAGCTGGCGCTCCTGACCGTCCAGCGTGACCAGAGTCTCCCCCGGAGCTGCGCGGCGCACCGTGATACCGCCGGCGAGCTTGCGCAGATCATAGGCGTGCAGCGGCTGACCGAGCTCGAGCATCACGTAGTTCGAGATGTCGACCTCGAGCGAGAGCGAGCGGATGCCGGCGAGCTGGAGCCGCGCGACCATCCAGGCGGGCGTGGGGCGCGACGGATCGATTCCCCGCACCACGCGAGTCACGAAGCCGGTGGCACCGGCGCGCCCGCGAATCGGAGCCCGGTCGTCGAGCGTGACCGAGAACCCGGTGCCGATCGCGGGCGACACGGCGAGGGCCGGATCGGTGAAGCTCGCACCGGTCGCGTGGGCGTACTCGCGCCCAACGCCCCGCACGGAGAACGCGTAGCCGCGATCGGGAGTCACGTTGATCTCGACCGCGGTATCCGAGAGGCCGAGCAGTGCTCGGGCGTCCGCGCCGACGACGGGATCGAGACCCAGACGGGAGAGCACGATGATGCCCTCGTGATCCTCACCGAGCGACAGTTCGCGGGCCGAGGCGATCATGCCGTCGGAGACGTGCCCGTACGTCTTGCGCGCAGAGATCGCGAACCCTCCGGGCAGCACCGCCCCTGGCAGTGACACGACGACTTTGTCGCCCGCGTCGAAGTTGTGGGCGCCGCAGACGATACCGCGCACGTCGGCTCCGCCGTCGGCGGCCTGCTGACCCTCGGGGGCGACGCGCACCTGGCACCAGTTCACCGTCTTGCCGTTCGAGTGCTCCTCGGGTTCGCGGGAGAGCACCTCGCCGACGACGACGGGGCCGGTCACATCGAAGCGTCGAATCGACTCCTCTTCGAAGCCGACGCGTACGAGGTCGGCGTGCACCGCTTCTGGGGTGACGTCTTCGGGCAGCGAGACGATCTCGCCGAGCCAGCTGAGCGGAATGCGCATTAGACCAGTCCTCCGAACTGACGATTGAATCTGACATCGCCTTCGACCATGTCGCGCATGTCGTTGATGTCGTGGCGGAACTGCAGGGTGCGCTCGATGCCCATGCCGAAGGCGAAGCCCTGGTACTCATCGGGATCGATGCCGGCAGCGGCGAGCAGTTTCGGATCGACCATGCCGCATCCGCCCCATTCGACCCAGCGCGCACCGCCCTTCGCATGCGGCTGCCAGACATCCATCTCGGCCGACGGCTCGGTGAACGGGAAGAAGTTCGGTCGCAACCGGATCTCCGCCTCTGCGCCGAACATCTGGCGAGCGAAGTGCTCGAGCGTGCCGCGCAGATGCGCCATCGTCAGGCCGCGATCGATGGCGATGCCCTCGATCTGACTGAAGACCGGGGTGTGCGTGGCGTCGAGCTCATCGGTGCGGTACGTACGCCCGGGCGCGACCACGTAGACCGGAAGCTCGCGGTCGAGCAGCGAGCGGATCTGCACGGGCGAGGTGTGGGTGCGCAGCACCAGGTGCCGATCGGCCGGTTCGATGAAGAACGTGTCCTGCATCGCGCGCGCCGGGTGATCAGGGTCGAACCCGAGCGCGTCGAAGTTGAACCATTCGTGCTCGACCTCTGGGCCCTCGGCGATCTCCCACCCCATTCCGATGAACACGTCGGAGACCTCGTCCTGCAACTGGGCGAGCGGGTGCCGGCTCCCGGCAGTGCGACGCACCGGTGCCGCAGTCACGTCGACGGTCTCGGCGACGAGCCGTGCCGCGGCCTCCTGCGCCGCGAGCTCCGACTCACGCCCGTGATAGGCGCCCTCGATGCGTCCGCGCGCCTGCCCCATGAGCTTGCCCGTCGCGGCCTTCTCGTCCTTCGGCACCGCGCGCATCTGCGCGTTGAGCTGAGCGATCGTTGAGCCGTCGCCCGCGTGCGCGGTGCGCGCGGCTTTCAGCTCTGCGACGGAGTCTGCCGCTGCGAAGGCGGCGAGCGCGGCCGTGACCGCTGCTTCTGCCGCTTCAGCGGTGATCGGATTCGATTTCGGGGCGCTGTCTGACACGAGTCCCTATCTTACCGGCAGCGGCGGCGGCCGAGGCCGACAGGATGTCGCGCAGCAGGGTCGCCACCGTATCTTCCATGAGGAGCCGCCCGTCGTCTCCGATGTCCGTCGCCGAGAGCCGGTCGAGCGCGACGGCGAGCGCACCGGGTAGCGTGACGGCGACCCGCTTCCCATCGACTTCGAACGAGAGACGGACGGCCTCGGGAATCTCCGAGCGCGCGTCGGGACGGGAGCCGAGGTGCGGGTCGTCGGGATCGACGGGGACGAACCGCACGTGCGAACCGGGGCGCAGTTGCGCGGCGATATCGGTATCGGCATCGATCACAGTCCCGATGACGGGGTAGCCGCCCGTCACGGGGTGGTCGGCGAGGAAGAGCACGGGAAGGCCATTCGGAGGCACCTGGATGGATCCGCGGACGGTGCCCTCGCTCGGCAGCTCGTCGTGCCGCGCGCGCCGGAGCGGCGTCCCGTCGAATCGCGCGCCGACGCGATTCGACGACGCGCTCAGGCGCCAGCTCTGCGACGCCAAGGCGGCACGAGCCTTCGCGTCGAACCAGTCGCTCCTCGGACCCGGTACGAAGCGGAGCTGCACCTCGTCACCGATGGGATGACCATCCGACTCGGGCGAGTGCGCCGCCCGATCTGCCTGTCGAGGATCGTCGATCGCGAGGGCATCGCCCGCCGCGAGCGGAGCCGGGCCGATGCCCGACAGGCTGTCGTGACTCGCGCTTCCGAGTACGCGCGGCACCGCGAAGCCTCCCCGTATCGCGAACACCCCGCGCATTCCGCGCGTGGCCCGCCCGACGCGCAGCACCTCCCCTCGGCGCACGGTGAACGCTTCCTGACTCGAGGGCGGCGTCCGCCGCTCGTCGCCAGCGCCGACGATCTCAGCCGTGGCGTCCGTTCCGGCCAACGCGATAGAGACATCGACGTCGGCGCGCACGACGAGTGCCGCGTTCAGCGTTTCCAGCGCAGCGGCCCCGTCAGCGTTGCCCACCGCCCGGTTGGCGCGGCGCAGCGCAACGCGGTCGGCGGCGCCGGAAGGGCTCACACCGATCGCCGAGTGTCCAGCCCGCCCCGCGTCTTGCACGAGTGTCTGCATCCCCGGGTCGATCACCGTGATGGCGGAGCTCGACGCCGCCTCGGGCGGGACCGGCGACGCGTCCGGTACCGCCGAAGGCGCGTCCGGCGCGTCCGGCGCATCGGGCACGGGCGCTGCGAGCGCGACCTGCTCGCGCACGGCGCGGAATGTCACCGTGTCGCCAGGTGCGATCAGCGACGCGCGTTCACGCGTCGCATCCCACAGTTGAGCGGTCGTGCGCCCGATCAGCCGCCATCCTCCGGGAGAGGCCCCGGGGTAGACCGCGGAGAACGCCCCGGCGAGCCCCACCGACCCGGGGGCGACGCGCTCGCGGGGTGACTCGAGTCGCGGCACGCGCAGCGCGGCATCACCGCCGGTGAGGTACACGAACCCGGGAGCGAAGCCGCCGAACGCCGCCGTCCATCGAGAGCCGCTGTGCGCCGCGACCACGCCGGCCGCGCTGAGCCCGGTCAGCGCTCCGACCGCCTCGAGGTCCTCGCCGTCGTACACGACGTCGACGATCGCCACACGCGCCGACTCCCCCAGCATCGAGCGCGCGAAGCCCGCGATGCCAGAGGGGAGCCCGGCGATCTCATCGGCGATTCGACGCGCACTGGCGCGGTCGACGCACGTCACCAGGACCGTGCGCGCCGCCGGCACGATATCGATGACGCCGGGAAAGCCTCGTTCTCTGAGGATCGCGGCGAGCCCGAGTACCGTGTCAAGATCCGGCAGGTCGACGATGCAAGCTCGATCGCCGACCGCGCGCACCGTGAACGGCGACGAACCTCCAGCCCCCGCCGAGCGCATCCGCTTCGAACCGCCCATCTAGACGAAGCTCCCGATCTCGACGCCGCAGCCCTCGAGCGCCGTGCGAATGTCGCCGGCCAACCGCACCGCTGCGGGATGATCGCCGTGCAGGCAGATGCTGTCAGCACGCACGGCGATCTCCGTGCCGTCGACGGCGAGCACCCGACCCGTCGTCGCGATTCTCATCGCTTGCGCCGTTGCGGCATCCCCGGTCAGCACCGCCCCGGAGACGGCGCGCGGCACGAGGGAGCCGTCTGGTGCGTACGCACGATCGGCGAAGGCTTCGGAGAAGGTGCGCACTCCCGACTCCTCGGCCACCCGTTCGATCACCGAGTCGGGCGGCACCAGGAGCGGGAGCCCCGTGCCGGATTCGCGCAGGGCGCGCACGACCGCACGGGCCTGTCCCTCGTGATGCGCGATGGCGTTGTACAGCGCACCGTGCGGTTTCACGTACCGCACAGCGGAGCCGACGCTCCGCGCAAGCGCCTGCACGGCGCCGAGCTGGTAGATGATCTCGTCGGTCAATTCGCCCGGTTCGTACTCGATGAATCGACGACCGAACCCGGCGAGATCGCGGTAGCCCGGATGCGCGCCGATCGCCACTCCGGCAGCGTGCGCCGCCGCGCAGGTCGCACGTATGCCGCGCGGATCACCGCCGTGGAACCCGCAGGCCACATTGGCACTCGACACGGATGAGAGCACCGCGGTGTCGTCGCCGAAAGCGTAACTGCCGAACGATTCACCGAGGTCGCTGTTGAGATCGATACGGGGCATTCGCCCATTCTCGCAGGCCGAGTACGGCGGGAGCGCAGACCTGGACCGCGGCGCCTAGCGGCTGCGCTGCGCGAACGCCGTCTCGTAGAGCAGCACGCTCGCCGCCGTGGCGAGATTCAGCGATTCCGCCGCGCCGTAGATGGGAAGTCGCACTGAGCGATCGGCGAGCGCACGGTCAGCCTCGCTCAACCCTCGGGCCTCATTGCCGAACACCCACGCGATCGGACCGCCGAGCGCCCCCTCCGCGCGAGCTTCGAGCACGTCGGAGCCGCGCACGTCTGCCGCGAGTACCGAGAGATCCGAGGCTCGCGCGGCTTCCACCGCCGCCTCCAGCGTCGACATCACGAGCACGGGGATGTGGAAGAGCGATCCCGTCGTGGAGCGCACCACCTTCGGGTGGAACGGATCGATGCTCTCCCCCGCGAAGATCACGGCGTCCGCCCCGGCGGCGTCCGCCGCTCGCAGCACGGTACCGGCGTTGCCCGGATCGCGGATCTCGTGCAGGATCGCGACGAGCCGTGCTTCCGCGAGTGCACCCTCGGTCGGCTCGCCCCACGTACGCGCGACGGCGACGACGCCCTGCGGGTTGACCGTCTCCGACATCGCCGAGATGACTTCGGTGGTCGCTCGCTCCAACCGCACGCCCGCATCCGAGGCGAGGCGGGCGATCTCGACCTGCCAGTTCTCCGCGCCGAGCGTCGCGTAGACGGTTTCGGTGAGCTCCGGACGATGCACGAGCAGCTCGCGCACCGCCTGCGGGCCCTCCACGAGGAAGCGGCCGTGCGCTTGGCGCTCCTTCTTCCGGGCGAGGGATGCGATTCGTCGCACGCGTTCGGACTTCGTGTTGCTCAGCATCTCGTCGGTCATGAGTTCAGCCTACTGGCGCAGCGGCTCACTCCCCCGCGCCAGCAGAACGCAGAAGACCCCCGCTCCCCAGGGGAGCGAGGGTCTTCGACAGGAAGAACTGCTTACGCGGCCTTCGGAGCCGAGGTGTCCTCGGGCAGCGCCGACTTCGCGACCTCGACGAGCGCGGCGAAGGCTGCGGGCTCGTTCGTGGCCAGCTCGGAGAGCATACGACGGTCGACCTCGACGCCTGCAAGGCCGAGACCCTGGATGAAGCGGTTGTAGGTCAGGCCGTTCGCACGTGCACCGGCGTTGATGCGCTGGATCCACAGGCGGCGGAAGTCGCCCTTCTTCTTGCGGCGGTCGTTGTACGAGTAGACCAGCGAGTGGATGACCTGCTCTTTGGCCTTCCGGTACAGGCGCGAACGCTGACCGCGGTATCCCTCGGCACGCTCGAGGATGACGCGACGCTTCTTGTGGGCGTTGACGGCCCTTTTGACTCTTGCCATTTCAGTTCTTCCTTAGAAAATTCTCAGATGAAAGCTATGCGCTCGCGCCGGTCAGTGACCGAGGAGCTTCATGGCCTGCTTGGCGTCGCCCTTGGCGAGCACCTGCTCGGCGTTCAGACGGCGCTTGCGCTTCGAGGCCTTCACCTCGAGGTTGTGGCGCATGCCGGCCTGCTGCTTCATCAGCTTGCCGGAGCCGGTGAGCTTGAAGCGCTTCTTGGCCCCCGAGTGGGTCTTCTGCTTGGGCATCGATTTCTCCTTGTTGTGTGCGAGCCTCACGGCCGCGGATTGCGGGGTGGCGCTGCGCTCGGCAGCGCACCGCAGTTCATTCGTCGTCCGAGTCCGTACCTGCGGTCTTGTCGGCCCGACGAGTGGCCTTCTCCTCAGCGCGACGAGCATTCAGCTCGGCTTTCGCTTCGGACTTGTTCTTGAGCGGAGCGACGACCATGACCATGTTGCGACCGTCGATGCGCGGGTTCGACTCGACGACACCGTATTCGGCGATGTCCTCGGAGAACTGCTGCAGCAGGCGCACACCCATCTCCGGCCGCGACTGCTCGCGGCCGCGGAACAGGATCATCGCCTTGACCTTGTCTCCCTGCGACAGGAAGCCGACAGCGCGCTTCATCTTCGTCTCGTAGTCATGCGTGTCGATCTTCAGGCGGAAGCGCACCTCTTTGAGCACGGTGTTCGCCTGATTACGGCGTGCTTCCTTCTGCTTCTGAGCTGCCTCGTACTTGTACTTCCCGAAGTCCATGATCTTGGCAACGGGAGGCTTCGAGTTCGGGGCAACCTCGACGAGATCGAGATCGGCGTCCACAGCCATGCGGAGCGCAGTCTCGATCGGCACGACGCCGACCTGCTCGCCACTGGGTCCTACCAGTCGCACCTCGGGGACGCGGATTCTGTCATTCGTACGGGGATCGCTGATCGCCGGCTCCTCTGATCTCATGGGTGGGCGCTCCGGAACGGAGCCACGGAGCATCGAGATCAGGACCGCGCACGCGCCATCCCACACCCTTGTGCAGCTGCCGAGTGATCGGCGGGGTGTCAACTACCCGGTAACCTTGAAACGGTGCCGGGTGGGAGAATCTCCACTTCCGTGATCTCGGCAGAACACCGAGAACCGGATCAATCGTAGCACACCTACCGCAGCAGCAGACAGGACGTCATGAGCGAGCACACCGCCGACCAGCCCACCACCCCCGCCGCAGCAGCGGATTCCAGCGGAGACGACATCTCGCAGGCGACGCGGGACATCGCCGACGTCGCCGCCGTCGAGGTCATCACCACCGCCGCCGTGCACCTGCTGAGCGCTGCCGCGGTCAAGGTCGGACTCGCCGACGACCCCGAGACGCAGATCGACCTCGACGAGGCGCGCAAGCTGATCAACGCCCTCGCCGGCCTCATCACGGCGGGCGCTCCGGAGGTGAGCGACATGCATGCGCGCAGTCTGCGTGACGGGCTGCGCTCCGTGCAGCTCGCGTTCCGCGAGGCTTCGGTGATTCCTGATCCGATCGGCAAGGGACCGGGCGAGAAGTACACGGGTCCCGTGAACTGAGAGGATCCGCAGTGCCCCGCCCTCCCTCGGACGCCGCCGCAGCGCGAGCTCCCCGGCCGCCCAGGCGCGCCGAGATCGCTGCCGGCCTCGGCGACTCCTTGGGCGTCGGCATCGGAATACTGCCGCTCGGGGTCGCTCTCGGCGTCCTCGTGGTCCAGGCGGGACTCCCGTGGTGGCTCGCACCGGCGCTGTCGATCGGCATCTTCGCCGGTTCCGTAGAGCTGCTGCTCGTCAGCCTCATCGCTGCAGCGACACCGCTGGTCACCATCGCGATCACCGTGTTCGCGGTGAACTTCAGACACGTCTTCTACGCGTTCTCATTTCCGGTGTCGCGAGTGAGGCGCGGTCTGCCTCGCGCGTACTCGGTGTACGCGATGATCGATGAGGCTTACGCAACATACGTGCTCATGGACGAGAACCGGCTGACCTCCGCGCGCATGGTCGCCGGGCAGCTCGCGATGCAGACCTACTGGGTCGTCGGCGGGCTCATCGGCGTCGCCCTCGCCACGGCGCTTCCAGAGCCGATCGAGGGATTCGAGTTCGCGCTCGTCGCCCTCTTCGTCGTGATGACGCTCGACGCCGTGCGCACCCGCCGGGAGGTGCCGTCAGCGTTGCTCGCAGCCCTCGCAGCGGCGATCGCGATCGTGACCGTTCCCGAGAGTGCGCTGCTCGCCGCGCTCCTCGTCTTCACTGCGCTGCTCGCGGGCCGGTATGCGGTCACGAGAGCCCGGAGGAAGTCCGTCGGGAGCGATGGGGACGGGCTCCCCGGCACGGACGACCCGACGGGAACGGCGGAGGAACATGCCTGATCTCGGGTACTTGATCGCAGCGGTCGCCGTCGGCGCCGTCATCACCATCGCCCTGCGCGCCCTGCCGTTCGCGATCCTGAAACCGCTGCGCCGCTCGAAGTTCGTGACCGCTCTCGGCCGATGGATGCCCGCCGGCATCCTCTTCATTCTCGCGGTCGTCATCCTGCGCGATGAACTGGCGGCGCGCCCGAGCCACTGGTGGGCCGTGCTCGTCGCCACGGCGGTGACGATCGTGGTGCATCTCGTCGGGCGGCGGCGGGCCGTACTCAGCGTCGCCGCCGGCACCGCTTGCTACATCGTGCTTCTCAATCTCGTGTGACGACGGGCGCTGCGGGCGCTCCCCGCGGCTACTCGCCCGCGACGGGTCTCAGCGTCAAGGAGTCGACGCGATCCGCCACGACCTCCGATGCTGCGATTCGGGCCTGCAGCGCTTCGAGCACCTCGCGTCGCGCGCCGGCGGCGCCTTCCGCGACCCGCACGAGCACCGTGACCTCCGGCTGGAGCAGGCGACTCTCGAGTTCTCCGGGAACGAGCCAGAGCTCTGCGATGCGCGGGTCGGCGGCACCGAGTCCTCTGAACTCCTCCTGCACTGCGGCGTCCGCCCACGCCGGGATCACGCGCCTTCCCAGGGCGAGGGCCTCGAGCGCGGTGCGACGCACTCCGAATTCACGCTCAGGGGTCCCCGGATCGATGATGATGAGCTCTGTCCCGTCTTGAGCCGCGGCCAAGGCGGTCTGCGCGCCGGGGACAGGAATCGGTCGCGCCTCCGGGTTCCAGCGGTTCAGCGTTGCAACGGAACTGAAGATCGGCAGTGCCTTCCTGCCGTCTGGAGCGGCGACCGCGACGATCGACAGTTCCTGCGATTTCTCGACCGTTCGCCCATCTGGAGTCTGTCCGACATCGCCCGCCTCTGCGAGCATCGGCACGAGAAACCGTTCGGTCGCGAACCCCGCGATCACATCCGCCTGCGCGTCAGCGACCACGCGCACGGCGTCCCAGTAATCGGCCGAAGCTGCAGCGCTCCGCGCCGCAGCGGCAGCGTCGCGCACAGCGGTCACGAGGGCGATGTGCGTGGGCGATGCGCTTCCGTCATCGCCGGAGAAAGCCGTGTCGTGATGGTCGAACGTGCGCCCTGCCCAGGGGAATCCCGCCGAGTCGGAGGCGCCGCCGCCGACGAGACTGTCCGGAACTCCGGTGCTGCGGGGCGAATCGCCGGTAGAGGGAAGCTTCTTGATCGCCATGAGTCGCGGGATGTCCGCTCTAGCGCCCTGCGACGTCGAGAGCAGCGGGCAAGGAGAAGGCTCCGTCGTAGAGCGCCTTCCCGACGATCGCGCCTTCCAGACCGTCGTCGACGAGCTCTCGGAGCGCGGCGAGGTCGTCGAGGCTCGACACGCCGCCCGAGGCGACGACCGGGCGGTTCGTCCTGGCGCACACCCGCGCGAGCAACTCGATGTTCGGTCCGCGCAGGGTCCCGTCCTTGGTGACATCCGTCACGACGTACCGGGAGCAGCCCGCCTCCTCGAGACGGTCGAGCACCTCCCACAGGTTGCCGCCCTCTTCCGTCCAGCCGCGCGCAGCGAGCGTCTCTCCGCGCACGTCCAACCCCACGGCGACTCGCTCGCCGAAACGCGCGATCACCGCCTCAGTCCACTCCGGGTTCTCGAGCGCCGCAGTGCCGAGATTGACGCGCGTGGCTCCCATCTCAAGGGCGGCTTCGAGCGACTCGTCGTCTCGTATGCCCCCTGAGAATTCGATCTTCACATCGCCTGAGCGCTTGATGATCTTGCGCGCGACCGCCACGTTGCTCCCCCGGCCGAAGGCCGCGTCGAGGTCGACGAGGTGGATCCATTCCGCGCCCTGATCGATCCAGTCGAGTGCGGCGTCCACGGGATCGCCGTAGTTCGTCTCGGTTCCGGCCTCACCCTGGGTGAGCCGCACCGCCTTGCCGTCGACCATGTCGATCGCCGGAAGCAGTTCCAGCTTCGGGCGTTCGGCGAGTTCAGTCATGGGGGGCTTCTCCTTCTCGGGTGTGCGCGGTCGGGCCGCACCAGCTGCGGCCCGAGCGAGTGGGGATCCGGCCGCGTGAGGCCGGTCTCGATGGACTTACAGAGTGTCGATCCAGTTGCGCAGCAGCCGGATGCCAGCGTCCCCCGACTTCTCCGGGTGGAACTGCGTCGCACTCAGCGGACCGTTCTCCACCGCTGCGATGAACCGCTCGCCGTGCTCGGCCCAGGTGACCAGGGGGCGGGTGGCCGGGGTGCGCCCTTCGATGGACCATTCAGTCGCGGCATTGCTGTGCACGAAGTAGAAGCGCTCGGCTTCGAGACCGGCGAAGAGTCTCGATCCCTGAGGCACGTCGACGGTGTTCCACCCCATGTGCGGGAGCACTGGCGCGTTGATCTGACGCACGGTTCCCGGCCACTGACCGAGTCCCTCGGTTTCGATTCCGCGCTCGATGCCGTGCGAGAACATGACCTGCTCCCCGACGCAGATTCCGAGTACCGGGAGGCCTCCTGCGAGCCGACGGTCGATGAGCTCGTCTCCGCGGACGGCGCGCAGCTGTCGCATCACGGCGTCGAACGCACCGACCCCGGGGACCAGGAGTCCGTCTGCTGCCATGACGGCGCCCGGGTCGCGCGTCAGCTCGACGTCGGCTCCCGCGTGGACGAGCGCCTTCACCGCCGAGTGCACATTGCCAGACCCGTAGTCGAGCACCGCCACCGTCTTGCGCGGCGCGTCGGAGGGAGCGCTCACAGCGCGCCCTTCGTCGAGGGCACACCCGAGACGAGCGGATCGAGCGACTTCGCCTCGCGGAAAGCTCGGGCGAATGCCTTGAACTCGGCCTCTGCGATGTGGTGCGGGTCACGGCCGGCACGCAACTCGAGATGCACGGTCAGCCGTGCGTTCAGCGTCAGGGCCTCGAAGAAGTGCCGCACCATCGAACCCGTGAAGTGACCGCCGATGAGATGGAACTCGAACCCGGCAGGCTCTCCCGAGTGCACGAGGTACGGCCGACCGGAGATGTCGACGACCGCCTGTGCGAGCGCCTCATCCAGTGGCACCAGTGCGTCGCCGTAACGCGAGATCCCGGCTTTATCGCCGAGCGCTTCGAGAATGGCCTGGCCCAGCAGAATCCCGGTGTCTTCGACGGTGTGGTGGACATCGATGTGCACATCGCCGACCGCGTTCACCGTCAGATCTGTGAGCGAGTGGCGGGCGAACGCCGTGAGCATGTGATCGAAGAACGGAACCCCGGTCTCGATCTGCGAAGACCCCGAGCCTTCGAGATCGACGCTGACACTGATCTGCGACTCGCTCGTGGATCGCTCGAGCGAGGCGGTGCGCGGTGCTGCAGTCATGGTTGTCAGTCTATCTGCGTTCCCCAGGAACCGACGGTACGCCGGGATCGATCAGGCGCCGCCCGGCCCGAGTGCCGTGATCGCCTCGATCACCGCACTCGTCTCGGCCTTCGTGCCTGCGGTGATGCGCAGGTGGCCTGGAATGCTGAGATTGCGGATGAGGATGCCACGTGCGCGCAGCGCTTCGAACGTGGCCGACGGGTCGGTGAACCCGCCGACGAGCAGAAAGTTGGCTCCCGACGGGTGCACGACGTATCCGAGGGCGGTGAGGGCGTCCGCGAGACGATCGCGTTGCGCACTGATGTCGGCCACCGTGGCGAGCATCGCGTCGGCGTGACGAATCGCAGCGGTCGCGGCCGCCTGGGTGAGCGCTGACAGGTGATACGGCAGGCGCACGAGCCGCAGGGCGTCGACCACTGCCGCGTCGGCGGCGAGGTATCCGAGACGCACGCCCGCGAACGCGAACGCTTTGCTCATGGTCCGCGATACGAGGAGCCTGTGGCGTCCGGGGAGCAGTGACACCGCGCTCTCACGCTCGGTGTCGAACTCGTGATACGCCTCGTCGACGACGAGCATGCCGTCGAACGCATCGTAAGCGGCGAGGATCACCTCACGATCGAGCGACGTGCCCGTCGGATTGTTCGGACCGCAGAGGATCGCGACGTCCGGCTGGTGCTCGCGCAGCGCTTCGGCGACGCCCTCCGGCGTGAGCGCGTAATCTGCGGGACGCTCGACAGCGATCCATTCGGTATCGGTTCCGGAGGCGAGCAGCGGGTACATCGAATACGTCGGCGTGAAGCTCAGCAGTGACCGCCCCGGACCGGCGAATGCCTGCAGCACCTGCTGCAGCACCTCGTTCGATCCGTTCGCCGCCCAGAGCTGTTCCACGCTGAGGCCGTGGCCGAGGTACCCCGCGAGGGAGCTCCGAAGCTCCGTGAACTCGCGGTCAGGGTATCGGTTCACACCGGTTACCGCTCGAGCGAGTGACTGAACGATGTCGATGGCGACGTGCTCGGGAATGGGATGCGTGTTCTCGTTGACGTTCAGGCTCACCGCTACCGCGTCTTGCGGGGCGCCGTAGGGCTCCTGGCCGACGAGATTGTCACGAAGAGGGAGGTCGCTCAAGCTAGTCACCCGACCAGTCTAAAGCCGGTGAGCCCCTCGACGATCAGTCGGTCAGGCCCCGAGTTCGTCGCCCGACACCACGCGCGGATGATCTGAGTACCGCAGCGGAACGGCGATCGCATCACCCGCCTGCAGCGATGAACCGTCCAGCTGGTTCAACTGCACAATCTCAGTGATGACATCGCGAGGGTCGGCCGTCGGGTCGAGATCAGTCGCCAGCGACCAGAGCGAGCTGCCCGGCTGCACCACGACGTAATCGAACTGCTCGCCGTTCGGCCCCTCAGCCGCGGCCATCGCCTCCGGAGCCGCGAGTGCCGCCATGAGAGCGAGAAGACCGGCGACGAGCACCGTGGCGAATCCACCGAACACGATGCGCCCGCGCCGGGTCAGGCGGAGCGAGCCCGAAGCTTCGGTCGACTCTCGTGATTCCCGGCCCAGAACAGCAGATGCGCTCATGATGACTTCTCCTTAGTCTTGCGATGACGCGGGCGTGGAGCCCATGCGAACATCTGTTTCGAATATATATTCGATGAATCGAAACCGCAAGCGTCTTTTCGAAGATACGTTTCGCTCTTTTTCCGCGACACTCGAACATATGTTTGTCGGTCTTCGAATGCTGCGGCTAGGGTTTCGGTCAACGGGATCACTGAATCAGCACCCACCGACATTCATGGATCGCGCCCCATCCGCATCGCCCCCTGGGGCCAGAAAGGACAGCGATGAGCGACGCAGCCGCGCCCCGATCCACGAAGCCGCTGAGCGAGAAGCAGCAGGCGATCCTCGAGTGCATCGCGCGCTCAGTGGAGAGCCGGGGGTATCCGCCGAGCATGCGAGAGATCGGCGACGCGGTGGGGCTCTCCTCGCTCTCGAGCGTCACGCATCAGCTCAGCAGGCTCGAGCTGGGCGGCTACATCCGCCGCGACCCCAACCGGCCGAGAGCCCTGGAGATCCTGGTCGAGCTCGCCTCGACCTCGTCGGCGATCGACGACGCACCCGCGCAGCGCCCCGAAGAAGCGGCGTACGTTCCGCTCGTCGGTCAGATCGCGGCCGGCGTACCGATCACTGCGGAGCAGCAGGTCGAGGAGATCGTGCCGCTCCCCCGCGCTCTCGTCGGCGACGGACAGCTCTTCATGCTGCGCGTCGTCGGCGATTCGATGATCGACGCAGCGATCTGCGATGGGGATTTCGTGGTGATCCGGCAGCAGCGCGAAGCCGAGAACGGAGACATCGTCGCAGCGATGCTCGATGGAGAGGCAACGGTGAAGGTGTTCCGCCGCCGAGACGGGCACACCTGGCTCCTGCCTCGCAACAGCGCGTTCGAGCCGATCCTGGGCGATCACGCGGAAGTACTCGGGCGCGTGGTCGCGGTCTTCCGCTCGGTCTGATCGCAGGGCGCGGCGTCGCCGCGGCGCAGCACCGCTGGACACCGACGCGCGAGTGCTGGCACCCCACCCGCAGCCCTTCGCTCGCTGCGCCGGTTGCTTTGTTGAACCGAGTCCATCTACAGTGATCGCATGGCCACTGCGTCGATGCCGATTCCATCCGCCCGTTCTCGAACGCCGATGCTCTCGCTCGGATTCCACCCTGATTGCGTGCCGTACGAGCGCGCACTCGAGCTCCAGGCCGAGGCGGTCGACCGCATCGAGCAGGGCGTCGACCGCGGCACGGTCCTCTTGCTCGAGCACCCGCCGGTGTACACCGCCGGTCGCCGCGCCGAGCCGGATGAGTACCCGTCGGACGGCAGTCCCGTCGTCGTCGTCGACCGGGGCGGACGAGTCACCTGGCACGGTCCGGGCCAACTGGTGTGCTATCCGGTCGTCCGGCTGCGGTCCGGCGCCGGCGTCGTCGACTTCGTACGCGCCCTCGAGACGGCGATCATCGACACCGTGGCCGCATTCGGCGTATCGGGCACACGCGTGGAAGGCCGCTCGGGAGTATGGGTGACCCATCCTGATCGTCCGCCGACGAAACTCGCACAGATCGGCTTGCGCGCCCGCGCCGGCATCATCACCCATGGAATTGCGATCAACTGCTGCAACGACCTCGAGCCGTTCTCCCGGATCGTGCCATGCGGGATTCCAGACGCCGGCGTGACCACGCTGAGCGCACTCGCCGGTCGGAGAATCCCGCCCGAGATCGTGGCACCCGACCTCCAGGTGCACCTCGCCCATGTGATCGCGGAGTTCACCGCATGAGCGCGCGTCGCCTGCCTTCGACCGGCACACGCCCCGAGCCTGAGGGCCGACCGCTCCTCCGCGTCGAGGCCCGCAACGCCGAGACTCCGATCGAGCGGAAACCGGAGTGGATCAAGACGCGCGCCCGGCTCGGCCCGGAGTACCGCCAGGTGCGCGACCTGGTCGCAGGCGAAGGGCTCCACACGGTCTGCCAGGAGGCCGGCTGCCCCAACGTCTTCGAGTGTTGGGAGGATCGCGAAGCAACGTTTCTCATCGGGGGTTCGATCTGCACCCGGAGGTGCGACTTCTGCATGATCACAAGCGGAAAGCCGCTCCCGCTCGACCGCGACGAGCCGCGCCGGGTCGCAGAATCGGTGCGCACCATGGGCCTGAGGTACGCCACCATCACCGGCGTGACACGCGATGACCTGCCCGACACCGGCGCTTGGCTCTTCGCTGAGACCATTCGGCAGGTGCGCGCCATGAATCCCGGCGCCGGCGTCGAGGTGCTCGTCGACGATCTCGGCGGCCGGCCTGAGGATCTCGAGCAGGTGTTCGAGGCGGCTCCGCAGGTGTTCGCCCACAATCTCGAAACCGTGCCCCGCATCTTCCGCCGCATTCGGCCCGGCTTCCGATACGAACGCTCACTGGGGGTCATCACGAGGGCGCACCATGCGGGAATGGTGACCAAATCGAACCTCATCCTCGGAATGGGCGAAACGCGTGCGGAGATCTCCGAGACGATGACCGAACTCAGAGCCGCAGGGTGCGAGATCCTCACCCTGACCCAGTACCTCCGCCCCTCGGCACGGCATCACCCGATCGCTCGTTGGGTGCCGCCAGAGGAATTCGTCGACCTGCACGACGAAGCGGAGTCGCTCGGCTTCTCCGGCGTGCTTGCCGGCCCGCTCGTGAGGTCCTCGTACCGCGCTGGTCGCCTCTGGGCGCGAACGATGGTGGCGTCCGGCAGAACCGTGCCCGCGGCACTGCTGCACCTCGCGGAGCGCACCGCGGGCTCGTATCCTCAAGCACTTGCGGGCCTGCCGCCCACCGAGACAGGGACTGGACCGGGCGGCGCTCGATCCGCGTGACGGTGAGGGCCTAGTCGACCGGGTTCGGAGTCAGCAGACCCAGCTCTCGGAGCACGGCGAGCACCTGCTCGTGCCGATTGAACGTGTAGAGATGCACGGACGGGGCCCCTCCCGCGAGCAGCTCTCGCGCCAAGGCGACGGTGTGCTCGACGCCGAGTTCGGGTGCGTAGCCGCCCTCTGCGTCCAGTTCACGCGCGAGTTCGATCGGGGCCGGCTGCCCGGCGAGCGATGCGACCTTGCGCAGCTGCGCACTCGTCGCGACGGGCATGAGGCCGGGAAGCACGGGAATGCGAAGTCCAGCCGCGCGTGCGTCCTCGACGAACGACAGGTAATCGTCTGCGCGGAAGAAGAGTTGCGTGATCGCGAGATCAGCACCGCTCTCCTGCTTCGCGACGAGCCAATCGATATCCTCTGCCCGTGAGCGGGAGAGCGGGTGGCCGTTCGGGTAGGCCGCGACCGCGGTACGACCGACGCTGGTCAGCGCCGGTCGCTCCGCTCGGGCCTCTGAGATCAACCGCACGAGTTCGAGCGAGCTCAACGACTCCGAGACCTCCGCGTCGCTCTCCGTCAACCCGCGCGGTGGATCCCCGCGCAGCGCCAGGAAGTCGTGCACTCCCGCATCCATGATCGCGTGTATCGCAGCGCTCACCGCCTCGCGCTGCTCCCCCACCGTCGTGAGGTGGGCGAGCGGCAGCGCACTCGTGTGATCGCGCAAGTAGGTCACGAGGTCGAGCGACGCATCACGGTTCGACCCGTTCGCCCCGTACGTCACCGAGATGAAATCGGGATCCGCGGCGGAGAGGTGCTGCACGGCGTGACCGAGCGCGAGCGCAGCCGCTCCTGAACGCGCGGGAAACACTTCGAACGAGAATCGCGCGCGAGCTGCGCCACGACTCGGAAGCAGGAACGAGTTCACCGGCGCCCCTCCTGCCGCTCCACGCCAGGTCCGGCGTCTGCGGAACGGTGCACGGGACGCGCGGCCGCAACGCCGGTGCGACCGAATCCGGCATACGACGCCGGAGCAGATTCGGCGCCGGAGAACTCCTGCTGCGCGAGCTCGGTGCCGCGCACTCGCGCCGCGATCTTGGCGAACGCGACCTCACGGGCGAAGTCAGGCGTGCCGTGCTTGGGCTTCTCATCGATGAGATACGGCGAGAACCCGCAGTCATCGGTCGAGCCGAGCAACTCGGCGGGAATGAAGCGGGACGCCCGCACCAGCTGGTCGCGCACCTCGGCTGCCGTCTCGAGTTTCGGATTCATCGGATCGGTGACGCCGATGAGAACCCGCGGCGCCGTCCCCGCCGCGCGCGAGCGCTGCCGCAGCTGACGGCCGACCAGGCGCGCCACGCGATCAGGATCCTTCTCGCTCGCAGCCTGGATGAGGAAGTACCCCGCTTCGATCTGGAACAGTTCGGGGATGAGAGCGGCGTAGTCGACGTCGGCGCTATGGGCGGAATCGTGATCGTTGCCCGGGCAGGTGTGCACGCCCACGGCCCCGCGCTGTTCGGGAGTGAGGTCGGCGAGCACTCGGTTGATGAGATCGATGAAGCCTCCGAGCGCTTCCGGTCCCGCCCACGGGGCACGCAGATCCCGTCGCAGGGCGAGTCTCCCCTCCGTGAAGTCGATGGTGATGCGCGACGCGCCCGCGGCGAAGCTCCGACGGATGTCTTCGACGCAGCCGCTGACCACGTCTTCGAGGAACTGTTCCCGCGAGTACTCGCCGAGACCGTCGGGCGGCACCATCAACGACAGCATCGACGGTGAGATCACCGCTTGCTTCAGCGGCAGGTGCGTCAGGGGCCGCGCCGCGGCGACGTCGTCCGCGGCCCAGGATCGGAACCGGAACGGGCCGCGCGCGAGACTGGGGATCACGCGATGATGCCCGTCGGCGAACACCGCGAACACCGGGCCTGCCCTCACGTCGCCGTCGTCGAACGACGTGCCGAGCGGGTAACTGGCGAAACTCTGACGGCGCTGCTCGCCGTCGCCCACGAGGGGCGAACCGGTCTCCGCGAAGCGGTCGAGGGTATCGCGCACCGCGCGGTCCTGTTCGCGCAGCAGTTCCTCGGAATCGATCAGCCCGGTTTCGGCGTCGAGCACCGCCCGCTGCAGGCTCGCCGGTCGCGGCAGGCTTCCCACCGCTTCCGTCGGAAGCTCGTCGGCGATCCAGCCAGAGGTGGGAGCGACGTGCCGCGCTGCCTCCGCCTCGATCCCGCCCGACGCGCTCACGCGCCCGCGCGCACCGCGCGAGCCGCGTGAACCAGGTTCGTCAGGCTCGCCACGGTCTCTTCGTAACCGCGCGTCTTCAGCCCGCAGTCCGGGTTCACCCAGAGCTGCTCGCCGGGAATGCGCGCGGCCGCGATACGGATCAGCTCCTGCTGCTCAGCGACGCTCGGCACCCGCGGCGAGTGGATGTCGTAGACGCCGGGCCCGATCCCGCGAGAGTACCCGTGCTCCCCCAGCGGCTCCACGACGTCCATCCGGCTGCGAGCCGCCTCGATGCTCGTGACGTCGGCGTCGAGCCCGTCGACCGCGTCGATGATCTCCCCGAACTCCGAATAGCAGAGGTGAGTGTGGATCTGCACATCGGCCGCGGCTCCACTCGTCGCGAGACGGAACGCTCCCACCGACCAGTCGAGATACGCCGCCTGACGGTCCGCATCGAGCGGCAGCAGCTCGCGCAGTGCCGGCTCATCGACCTGCACGATGCGGATCCCGGCATCGACTAGATCGTCGATCTCGTCGCGCAGCGCGAGCGCCACCTGCGACGCCGTGTCCGCGAGGGGCTGATCATCGCGCACGAAGGACCATGCGAGGATCGTGACGGGACCCGTGAGCATGCCCTTGACCGGTCGGTCGGTGAGCGACTGCGCGTACGCCGACCAGGAGACCGTCATCGGCGCCGGCCGGGATACATCGCCCCACAGGATGGACGGGCGCGTGGCGCGCGTGCCGTACGACTGCACCCAGCCGTGCTCCGTGACTGCGAACCCGTCGAGCAGCTCCGCGAAGTACTGCACCATGTCATTGCGCTCGGCCTCGCCGTGCACGAGAACGTCGAGACCGATCTCCTCCTGCAAGCGGATCACGCGTGCGATCTCATCGCGCAAGAAGCCGTCGTACTCCTCCTGGCCGATCTCCCCCCTGCCGAACGCGGCTCGAGCCTTGCGGATCTCGACCGTCTGCGGGAACGACCCGATGGTGGTGGTCGCGAGCTCGGGAATGCCGAGCCCCTGCTGCGCAGCGCGGCGCTCACCCTCGTGATCGCGCTCGCGATCCGCGACGGTGACGGCATCGACGCGGCCCCGTACCCCATCGACCCGTACACCTGAGGCCTGCGCTCGCGCAGCGAGGATCGCGTCGACCGATGCGAGCTCCGCTTCGATCGCCGCGCCCCCGTCGGCGAGCCCCCGAGCGAGAATGACGACCTGCTCGATCTTCTGGTCTGCGAAGGCGAGCCAGGAGGCGAGTCCGGCGTCGAGCCGGGTCTCATCGCGCACGTCGTGCGGCACGTGCTGCAGGCTGTTCGACGTGCCGGCGACGACGTCGATGCCGGCTCGCTGGAGCCGCTCCAGTGCGCCGAATGCTGCGCGTAGATCCGTCTTCCAGATGTTGCGCCCATCGACGACACCCGCGACGAGCTGCGTCTCGGCGAACGCGGACGTGAGCGCACCCGATGCGAGGTCGGCTTCTGGCAGGCTGCCGCGCACGAGGTCTGCGTGCACGGCCTCGACCGGGAGCGACCCGAGTCGCGCGAGCGCGTCCGCCGCGTCGCCGTAGGGCGCCGTGAGCAGGATGCTCGGTCGTGCGGCGGCGCCGCCCAGGATCGAGTACGCCCGCTCCACGAGCGCGATCGTCTCGGATCGGGGCACCGGAAGAGAATCCGACACGAGCGCGGGTTCGTCGAGCTGCACCCAGCCGGCGCCCGCCTCGTTCAGCGCCGCGAGCAGTTCGGCATAGACCCCGACGACCTCGTCGAGACGATCGATCGGGCGGAAGCCTTCGCCGGCGCCGTCAGAAGCCTTCGCGAGCAGCAGATAGGTGACGGGGCCGACGATCACCGGGCGCGACTCGATGCCCTGCTCCGCAGCCTCCGCCAGCTGCGCGACGAGCTGCGCCGGGTTCGCCGCGAGAGGGGTGGTCTCATCGATCTCGGGAACGCTGTAGTGGTAGTTCGTGTCGAACCACTTCGTCATCTCGAGCGGCTGATGGTCTCGGTCACCCCGCGCGAGCGCGAAGTACGTGATGAGGTCGCTGCCCGCGATATCGGCGAATCGCTGAGGAATCGCGCCGAGGGCGAGGGTCGCGTCGAGCACCTGATCGTAGAAGCTGAAGCTCTCCGGTACTGCGCCGCCCTCGGCCGGGAGCCCCAGCTCGACGAGGCGTGCGCGCGTCGCGGCGCGCAGTTCGCCTGCCGTCTCCTGGAGCGCCGCTTCGTCGGTGTGCCCCTTCCAGAAGGACTCGATCGCCCGCTTCAGCTCGCGGCGGCGTCCGAGCCGGGGGTATCCGAGGATCGTCGCGGTGGGCAGGTGCGTCGTTGCGGTCATAGCCGTCCTTTTCGTGGGAACTCAAGGATCACAGCTGCTGCTGCTCCCCGTGGAACTCCCCCAAGGTATCCAGCTGACGCCCGAACGACGAGCGATGTTGCTCCCTGTTACCCGAACCCAAGGTGGGCTTATGGAACGTATTGCTCCAGCTTCGACGCCATTTCCGCGGTCACGTACGCGCGCACTCGCGTGCCCGTCTCGACGTACTCCGTCTCGAGCACCCGATTGCGCTCGTGCAATTCGGCCACGAGCTCCCCGCGATCGTAGGGAACCACGACGGTGATCTCGCGTTCCGGCACCGGCAGCGCAGCATCGATGCGCCGCTTGAGCTCTTCGATGCCCTCGCCGGTGCGCGCAGACACGAATACCGCATCGGGAACGAGGCCGTGCAGCACGAGCCGCTGCGATTCGTCGAGCAAGTCGGCCTTGTTGAAGGCGACGAGTTCGGTGATGTCTTGCGCGTCGACCTCGGAGATCACGTCTCGCACGGTGCGCAGCTGCGCCTCAGGGTCGGGGTGCGAACCGTCGACGACGTGCAGGATCACCGAGGCCTCGCCGACCTCCTCGAACGTGGAGCGGAACGCCTCGACGAGCTGGTGCGGCAGGTTGCGCACGAAGCCGACCGTGTCGGCGTACGTGAAGCGGCGGCCGTCATCCGTCTCGCCATGCCTGATGGCGGTGTCGAGCGTCGCGAACAGCTGATTCTGCACGAGTTCCTGCGTGCCGGTCAACCGGTTCAGCAGACTCGATTTGCCCGCGTTCGTGTACCCGGCGATCGCGACCGACGGCACCTCGCCGCGCTTGCGATTCGCGCGCTTCGCCTCTCGCGCCGGAGCGAAGCCGGCGATCTGCTTGCGCAGCTTCGACATGCGGGTGTGGATCTTGCGTCGATCGAGCTCCATCTTGGTCTCGCCGGGGCCTCGCGACCCCATCCCAGCCCCTGCGGATCCCACCTGGCCGCCCGCCTGGCGCGACATCGACTCGCCCCACCCGCGCAATCGCGGCAGCAGGTACTGGAGCTGGGCGAGCTCGACCTGGGCCTTGCCCTCGCGGCTCTTCGCGTGCTGGCTGAAGATGTCGAGGATGACGGCCGTGCGGTCGATCACCTTCACCTTCACGACGTCCTCGAGCGCGCGGCGCTGACTCGGGGCCAGTTCGGTGTCGGCGATCACGGTATCGGCCCCCACGGCCGCCACCAGCTCGGCGAGCTCTTGCGCTTTGCCCTTGCCGAGGTATGTCGCAGGGTCGGGGTGCGCGCGGCGCTGGAGCAGCCCGTCGAGCACGCGGGCGCCCGCCGTCTCGGCGAGCGCCGAGAGTTCGCGGAGCGAGTTCTCCGCGTCTTCCGCAGTCCGCTGGGAGTACACGCCGATCAGCACGACGTTCTCGAGCCGCAGCTGACGGTACTCGACTTCGGTCACGTCCTCGAGCTCCGTGGAGAGCCCGACGACGCGCTTGAGGGACGCGCGGTCCTCGCGCTCCATCCGGATCGCGTCGAAGCCCCCCTCGAGACGATCGTGGTCGGCGTCGCCGAGCGCCTGCGCTCCGCTGGTGAGGTCGCGGATCACGGTGGCCGATCCGGCTCCGGCCGCGCGCGCGAGCACGCGGTCGAGGGGATCAGCGTGCGCAGCGGCTCCGGTCGCCGGGGCGTCGCTCACGACGGCGTTCTCGTCTGCGAGCACTGCATCATCTGCGTTACGTTTCATCATCTGGCTTCCAGTGTACGTGGGGTGCGCCCGGGCGCGTCGGCCGTTCGCCCTGGGCGCAGTGCGCGCTCGGAATCGCCGTCGGCGTCGGCCTGGGATACTGGGAGGCGTGACCCAGCACTACTTCTCCGAATCCCCCGACGGCGAACTGCGACCCCGCGAGATCGAGGTCGCGCTCGGGGGCGCACCTCGCACGGTCGTGACGGCCGGAGGGGTCTTCAGCCCGGAGCAGCTGGACCGCGGCACTGCGATCCTGCTGCGAGAGCTCCCCGAACGCGACGCGCTCGGCGCCGTTTCTTCCGGTCCGCTCCTCGACCTGGGGTGCGGCTGGGGCGCGATCGCGCTCGACGCCGCTCTCGACCAGCCGGAGCGCGAGGTCTGGGCCATCGATGTGAACGAGCGCTCGCGCGAGCTGACGCGCATGAATGCGGATCGCCTCGGCCTCCGCCATCTTCGGGTTGCCTCCCCCGATGAGGTGCCCGAGGACGTGCGTTTCGGGGAGATCCGCTCGAACCCCCCGATCCGCGTCGGGAAAGAGTCGCTGCACGGGATCCTGCGCCAATGGCTCCCGCGGTTGGCCGACGGGGGCGTCGCGCACCTGGTGGTGGCGAAGCACCTCGGCGCCGACTCCCTGCAACGCTGGATCGCGTCGGAGTTCACCGACCTCGACGTCGATCGCCCTGCGCGCGACAAGGGGTTCCACATCATCCGCGCGCGGCGCGCGTAGGCGATCCTGCGCCGGATCAGGCGCCGGGGAGTTCGATCTCGCCCGAGTACACGAGCTCAGCGGGTCCGTTGAGCGAAACGTGCTCGCCCTCCTCCGTCGGGAACATGCGCACCGCGAGGCGCCCGCCGGGAACATCGACTCTCCAATGGTTCGGCATCCCCTCGCCGCCCCAGTGGCGGAAGGCGAGCGCGGCAGCAGCCGTGCCCGTGCCGCACGACAGCGTCTCCCCCGAACCGCGCTCGTGCACGCGCATGCGGATGCGAGCGACTCCGTCTTTGATGAGCGGGTCCTCCGGAACGACGAACTCGACGTTCGCCCCGCCCTCGGCGACCGGTTCGAGGGCGGGCTCCCGATGCAGGTCGAGCCCGTCGAGCTCCGCCGGATCCGCCAGAGCCGCCACGACGTGCGGATTGCCGAGGTCGATCCCGAGCCCCGGGCGCGCGACGTCGAGACCCTGCGCTGCGACGAGGCGCTCGCCGGCGAGTCGCCAGCGCCCCAGGTCGACCGTGTAGCCGGCGACGCCCGCGAGCACATCCTTCACCCCGGCGCGCGTGCCGATCGGCAGCGTGTCGCGCCGCTCGGGCGAGACGAGCCCCTGGGTGATCAGGTAGTGCGCGTATACGCGCGCGCCGTTGCCGCACATCTCGGCGGGGGTTCCGTCGGCGTTCCAGTAGTCCATGAACCACTCGGCGTCGGGCTCCTCCGCGAGGCACGCGGCCCCCTCTGGGATGGATCGCGAACGCACCGCACGGATCACGCCGTCGGCGCCGACGCCGAACCGGCGGTCGCAGAGGAAGCGGATCTGCTCGGGAGTCAGGGTGCGCTCACCGTCGGGGTCGGAGAACAGCACGAAGTCGTTGCCGGTGCCATGGCCCTTGGAGAACGCGAGCGTCGTCATACGCCCAGTTTACGCGGGCATCTCCCCGGGATTCAGCCATTCGACCTCGGCGTACCGTTTGAACCAGCTCACCTGTCGCCGAGCGTATCGACGGGTCAGCACCCGCGTCTCCTCAATCGCCTCGACCTGCGTGAGGCGACCGTCGAGATGCCCGAGCGCCTGCGCGTAGCCGATCGCGCGGGACGCTGTCGGGCCGTCGCCGATCCCCTCCGGTATCAGGGCGCGCACCTCGTCGAGGAGACCGGCGCTCCACATCTGCTCGACACGTCGATCGAGTCGCTGCACCAGAGTGGTGCGGTCGACCTGCACGCCGAGGATGCGGGTTCCGCCGGTCTCATCGCCCTGCCAGAGCCGGGGCTCCGTCGGCAGCGTCACCTGCGCGTCGCCCCCCAGAAGCGCCACCTCGAGTGCACGCACGACCCGCCGGGGATTGCGTGCGTCGACGGCCACGGCGGTCTGGGCGTCCAGGGCGCGCAACCGTTCGAGCAGCGCGTCGACGCCGTCGCGTTCCGCTGCTGCTTCGAGCTCTGCGCGGAGCGCGTCGTCGCGCGGGGGGAATTGGAAGTCGAACAGCACGCTCGATACGTAGAGACCGGATCCCCCGACCAGGATCGCGTCGGCGTCTCGCGCGTGAATCCGCCGGATCGCGGCTCGCGCCTCGGCCTGGTACCACGCGACGGTGGCCTCCTCCCTCGGTGCGAGCACGTCGAAGAGGTGGTGCGGTACTCCTCGGCGCTCGCGCTCCGGCACTTTGGCCGTGCCGATGTCCATGCCCCGGTACACCTGCATGGCGTCGGCGTTCACGATCTCAGCCGCGCGTCCGCTTTCGGCCAACCGCTGCGCGAGATCGAGCGACAGCTCTGATTTGCCGGTGCCCGTCGCTCCGACGACGGCCCAGAGCCTCGGGGGGCGCTGCTCGAGCGTTGACGTGCGTGCGCGGGCGGTCGCGCGCTCGCGCTGGGCCGGGGTTCCGCGGTCAGCGGTCATCGGGGCCGGATCGCCGGGAGTCCGAGACTCACGACGCGCGGCGCGGTGTCCGCTGCTGCTGGGGTTGCCGGCACGCCGCAGCTCTCGGCCTGCCTTCGGTCCCATGCGTCACCGGCTCTCGTGCGTCGCACTGCGAAGAGGGGCGCACGGTCGAGGGCGAGCGCCGAGTCGGCGATGAGGAAGTGCGGGGCGGCAGCGGTGACGGCGACCGTGACGACGTCGCCGGGCCGAGGCTCGGCACCGCCTTCTGGCACGGCGAAGTGCACCAGCCGATTGTCCTCGCTGCGTCCGGAGAACCGCCGCGTGGCGGCATCCTTCTTCCCCTCGCCCGCTGAGACGAGCACTTCGACCGTACGCCCGATCTGCGCCTGGTTCTCTTCCAGTGAGATGCGCTCCTGCAGCGCTTGGAGGCGCTCGTAGCGCTCTTGCACGACTGCCTTCGGCAGCTGACCATCCATCTCGGCCGCCGGCGTGCCGGGCCGGATGGAGTACTGGAATGTGAATGCGCTCGCGAATCTCGACTCCTCGACGACGCGAAGCGTGTCTTCGAAGTCTGCGTCGGTCTCACCCGGGAACCCGACGATGATGTCGGTCGTGATCGCGGCGTTCGGGATGCGCTCGCGCACGGCGTCGAGGATGCCGAGGAACTTCTTCGACCGGTACGAACGGCGCATCGCCTTCAGCACGGCGTCGGAACCGGACTGCAGCGGCATGTGCAGCACGGGCATGACGTTCGTCGTCTCTGCCATTGCAGCGATGACGTCTTCGGTGAACGCCGCCGGGTGCGGGCTCGTGAAGCGCACGCGCTCGAGCCCCTCCACTCCTCCCATGGCGCGCAGCAGTTTGCCGAACGCCTGACGGTCGCCGAACTCGACGCCGTATGTGTTGACGTTCTGCCCGAGGAGCGTGACTTCGATCGCGCCGTCGTCGACGAGCGCCTGCACTTCGGCGAGGATGTCGCCCGGGCGACGGTCCTTCTCCTTGCCGCGGAGGGACGGCACGATGCAGAAGGTGCAGGTGTTGTTGCAGCCGACCGAAATGGAGACCCAGCCGCTGGAAGCGGAATCGCGTTTCGTGGGCAGGGTCGACGGGAAGACTTCGAGCGATTCGAGGATCTCGATCTGAGCTTCAGCGTTGTGTCTGGCCCGTTCGAGGAGGGCCGGGAGCGACCCCATGTTGTGCGTGCCGAATACGACGTCGACCCAGGGCGCCTTCTCGACGATGGCGCCCTGGTCCTTCTGCGCGAGGCAGCCGCCGACGGCGATCTGCATTCCGTCTCGCTCTCGTTTCACACCGGCGAGGTATCCGAGGTTGCCGTAGAGCTTGTTCGCGGCGTTCTCGCGCACGGCGCACGTGTTGATGACGATGACGTCAGCAGACTCCGGCGCCTCCGCTGCGATGTAGCCGGCGGCTTCCAATGAGCCGGAGAGCCGTTCCGAATCGTGCACGTTCATCTGACATCCGAGTGTGCGGATGGAGTAGCTGCGCGGCGTCCCGTCGTGCCGCATCGCAGCGGGCGAGAGCGCGATCTCAGTGGGTTCGACAGCAGTGAGACTCATGAATTCAGTCTATCGATGAGCGCCGTGAGCAACGCGCGATGGTGCGCGGCGCCACCGCGTTTGCGCGTCACGCGCCGCGGCGGCCCTCGCGCTGCAACGCTTCCACTACTGGAATCGCACGCCGGAACCGCCGCGGGGCCCTCGGGGACCCTTGGCCGCCCCGTCGAGGGCGTCTTTCACTGCACGAGTGGCGGGCTCGCCCGACCAACCGCGGCGGGCGAGGAAGCCGAGCAGCCGGCGTTCCGCCACATGGCGTTCGAGCCCGCCGAGCTTCGCCGCGCGCTCCCGCGCGGTCTGCCGCAGCAGCTCGAACTCTTCATCGGAGTCGAGTTCGCCGAGGGCGGCTTCGATCACGTCGTCGGGGAGCTTGCGCGACCTCAGCTTCACTCGGATCTGCGACCGACTCGCCCGTTTCGACTCGCGGAGCTTCTCCGTCAGTGCACGCGCGAGACCGAGGTCGTCGAGGTACAGCCCGGCGGTGAACTCCTCGATGACCCCTTCGATGTCGTCGGCTCCGTGGTCGAGCCGCGCGAGCTCCTCTCGGAGTTCACCGCTCGAGCGGGCTCGACGCGCGAGCAGACGCACACCGTCTTCGTGCACCGAGCGCTCAGCCGCCGCCGCATCGTCTTCGGTCGCAGCAGCGTCCTCCGCTGCAGCATCCGGTGCTCGGGTCTCGGCCTGCTCGACGACGTCGCTCCCAGCGCGGGAGCCGGAAGCGTGGTCGGCGAAGTTCGCATGCACGACCGGACGCACACGGCTATCGATCACTGAGGCGATGCCGGAGTCGATGAGCCTCGCCAACTCCTCGCGCGTCGCTTCACGCGGTTCGCCTTCGACAGGGTTCACGCCATCGCGATCGTTCGCTTCAGTGCGTTCGTCACTCCCTGAATCGGCGCCCGGACCGCGGCGACCCAATTGAGAGCGGAGCTGGATGACCTCGGCCAGGTCGCCCCGGTCCTCCGACCGCGACGCAGAACCTTCTTCGGGCGGAGGGAGGAACCGGACGGCCATATCAGGCGCTCGCGCGCTTCTCGGGCTCGACCGCAGTCGCTGTCTTGGTCGCAGGCACCGCAGCCTTCGCTGCCGCACCAGATTTCGCCGGTGCAGTCTCGGCGGCCCCTTCGGGCTCCGCTTCCTTCCGACCGTTGACGCCGAGCTTCGTCAGAATCTTCTCTTCGATCTCGAGCGCCACATCCGGATGATTGATCAGGAATCGGCGGGCATTCTCCATGCCCTGGCCGAGCTGGTCGCCGTCGTAGGTGAACCAGGCGCCGCTCTTCTTGATCAGTCCCTGCTCCACGCCGTAATCGATGAGCGACCCCTCGCGCGAGATGCCGATGCCGTAGAGGATGTCGAACTCCGCCTGCTTGAAGGGCGGCGCCATCTTGTTCTTGACGACCTTCACACGGGTCCGGTTTCCGACCGCGTCGGTGCCGTCCTTCAACGTCTGAATGCGACGGATGTCGAGTCGCACTGACGCGTAGAACTTCAACGCCTTTCCACCGGAGGTCGTCTCCGGGCTCCCGAAGAAGACCCCGATCTTCTCACGCAGCTGGTTGATGAAGATGGCGGTCGTCTTGGTGGAGTTCAGGCTCCCCGTGATCTTGCGCAACGCCTGAGACATGAGGCGCGCCTGGAGTCCGACGTGGCTGTCGCCCATCTCTCCTTCGATCTCCGCCTTCGGCACCAGCGCCGCAACGGAATCGATGACGACGAGATCGACGGAGCCGGAACGAATCAGCATGTCGGCGATCTCCAGAGCCTGCTCACCCGTGTCGGGCTGGGCGACGAGCAACGCGTCGATGTCGACACCCAGCTTCTGCGCATAATCGGGATCGAGCGCGTGCTCGGCGTCGACGAAGGCGGCGATACCGCCGGCGCGCTGCGCATTCGCGATCGCGTGCAGCGTGAGCGTCGTCTTCCCCGAGGATTCCGGGCCGTAGATCTCGATGATGCGACCACGGGGAAGGCCACCGATGCCCAGCGCGACGTCCAACGCGACGGAGCCGGTCGGAATCACTTCGACGGGAGCGCGCTCCTGGCTGCCCATGCGCATGATCGCGCCCTTGCCGAAGTTCCGGTCGATCTGCGCGAGTGCGGCTTCGAGTGCCTTTTCGCGGTCTTTCGGTGCTGCCATGGTCTTGCTCCTCATCACGTGCGCGGCGTGCCGCTGGGTGTGCTGCCTGCATACTGTCTCGACCCCGGCCGGGGCAGACAAGGCATCGGTGGTCGTGCACTGTTCACCCTAGAATCAGCCTCCGACATTCATGGCCGGAGGTACTGAACTGTGGATGGATCGATCGCTGCACCACCTGTAGACGAAGATAACACCATTCGAACACAGTTTCGAATATCGTCGCGGCGTGTTCGCGCAGATCCCCTCGTGCGCGGCGCGGCCGAGGGGCCTGCTCCCGTCAGTCGCGCGGGTCGGGAAGACCGCGGCCGTGACGCCGAGCGACCGGCACCCCGAGATCGACGCAGAGCGCCTCCCAGACCTGGCGCGGCGCCACACCGCGCTCGATGGCGTCATTCGCCGTACCGGCCAGAGGCGCGAGCCAGTGATCGCGCAGGAGCACAGGCGCGTAATCCTCACCGAACTCCGAGACGCATGCGCGCCGAAACTCACTCAACCGCATCGCTCATACTCATTTCGTATCATCGCCGACAGAACGGCGAAGCGCCCGAACCGGAACCGGTCGGGCGCTGTCATGCCGATCAAACGGCGCAAGTCGGGAGACGCTTACGAGACCAGCTCGGGCGTGAACCCCGACACCAGTTCCGCCGGGACCGTGTCCGGAACCCGATGAGCCATCGGAAGCGACAGGCCTTCGACGACCGACAGACGCTCGCTCACTTCGCCCATGATGACCGAGAGCGGAGTGTCCAGTGCGTCAGCGACTGCTGCGAGGATCTCACTCGATGCTTCCTTCTGGCCGCGCTCGACCTCGCTCAGGTACCCGAGCGCAACGCTCGCCTCCCCGGCGACCTGCCGCAGCGTGCGACCCTTCTGCAACCGGAAGTCACGCAGTACATCGCCGATCTCTTGACGCATGAGCACCATGTGAACCCTCCTCCACGTGCACAACCCGAGTCGTGCTTTCCACCATACCCGCTCGTCGACAGGGTGTCGCTGCGGGAACGCCGACCGTTTTCCGATCGTCGTACTGGGAACAACTGAGAGCATAGCCGCTGTATTCCTGAAATCTCACTGAACTTGAGCCGGGCTGACTCAAGTTCAGCGAAGTTTCAGGATGTGCGCCGAAACACCGTCACAAGACCTTCGACAGGAACTCCTGCGTACGGGCATGACTGGGGCTTCCGAAGACCTGATCCGGAGCACCCTCTTCGATGACGGTGCCCTCGTCCATGAAGACCACGCGATCGCAGACCTCGCGAGCGAAACCCATTTCGTGGGTGACGAGCACCATGGTCATCCCCGACGCGGCGAGATCGCGGATCACCTGGAGCACCTCCCCCACCATCTCAGGGTCGAGCGCCGACGTCGCCTCGTCGAACAGCATGATCTTGGGCTCCATGGCGAGCGCACGAGCGATCGCAACGCGCTGCTTCTGCCCGCCCGACAGCGACGCGGGCCGCGCGTCCGCTTTCTCGGACAGACCCACGCGCTCCAGCAGCGCGAGGGCGGCCGCCCGAGCCTCGCTCTTCGACTTCTTCTTGAGGTCCACCGGCGCGAGCATGATGTTCTCGAGCACCGTCATGTTGGGGAACAGATTGAAGTGCTGGAACACCATGCCGATGTTCTGCCGGACGACATTGATATCGGCCTGCGCAGACGTCAGCTCCATGCCGCTGACGATGACGGATCCCCCGCTCGGCTCTTCCAGGCGATTGAGGCAGCGCAGGAGCGTCGACTTGCCCGATCCCGACGGGCCGATCACGGAGACGACCTCGCCCTCCGCGACCACCAGGTCGATGCCGTTGAGCACCTCGTTGCTGCCGAAAGACTTGCGCAGGCCCGCGACCTCGATCGCGGGAGTGGCCGTCTGCGATGCCGTGTTCTCGGTCACTTGTTCACCTTCTTATCAACGATGTTCGCGAGCCAGGTCAGCAGCGTGATGACGATGAAGTACATCACACCGACGATGATGAGCATCTCGGTCGTACGGAAGTTGGCCGCGTAGATCTGCTGCGCCTGGTAGAGGAGCTCGGCGAAGCCGATGGTCAGCAGCAACGAGGAGTCCTTCAACGTGATGACGAGCTGGTTGATGATGGACGGCATCGAGATCTTGACCGCCTGCGGCATCACGACGCGCTGCATCGACCGGCCCCACCCGAGACCCAATGATCGAGCGGCTTCCATCTGCCCCGGATCGACCGACTGGAGACCGCCGCGGACGATCTCGGTGAGATACGCCCCGGCGTTCAGCGCGAGCGTCGCGACGCCCGCGAGGAAGACATTGCCGGGAGCGCCGGTGAGCTGCGGCAGACCGAAGTAGAAGAGGAATGCCCACACCAGGATCGGAGTGCCCCGGAAGATGGAGACGTACACCGTCGCGATTCCGCGCACGATGCGGGACGAGGAGATCTTCATGAACCCGAATACGAACCCGAGCACCAAGGCGATCACGAACGAGACCACGGTGATCGATACGGTGTTCCACAACCCCTTCGAGAGAGCCGGCCAGCTCTGGCCGACCAGCTCGAAGATGTTGCCGTTGGCGCTCTTCGCTTCCGAGTCTCCGAGATAGGTGTTGAGAATCTCGTCGTAGGTGCCGTCGGCCTTGAGCTTTGCCAGCCCATCGTTGAAGGCGGCGAGGAGCTCGGAGTTCTGCCCCTTCGCCACCGCGAAGCCGTATTCGCCGCCCGGAATCTTCTCCGTGACGACCTTCAATCCGTTGCCCTGATCGATGCCGTAGGCGAGCACGGGGTAGTCGTCGAAGACCGCCACCGCGGATTGGTTCTTCACCGACTCGTACATGGTCGCGGACTGGTCGAGCGCCTTGACCGTGAACCCGTACTCCTCTGCGAGCTTCTCGGCCTCCGCGAGTCCCTCCGAACCCGACTTCGCGACGACCGTCTCGCCCGCGAGGTCCTCGTATCCGGTGATCGAATCGTCGTTCGCGGCGACCGCCATCTGCACGCCGGACTCGAAGTACGGTTCTGAGAAGTCGAAGATCTCCTTGCGCTCGTCGGTGATCGACATACCGGCGATGACCCCGTCGGCCTGACCCGACTGCACCGCGGAGAGCGCGGCCTGGAAGCCGAGCGACCGAATGTCGACGCTGAAGCCCTCCTCCTCCGCGATCGTATTCATCAGGTCCATGTCGATGCCGACGAGGTCGCCCGTGGAAGGATCACGGAACTCGAACGGGGCGAACGTCGTGTCGGTCGCGATGACGAATGACTCTCCCTCGGCCTGGGCGGGCACGACGGCCGCCGCCGCAGCAGTTCCCAGCAGCAACGTCGCTGCGATCCCTGCCGCGAGACCCGCGCGCACGCGGGTCCAACGTCTGTTCTTCTGCACTCTCTATTCCCCTTTGCGGAGCAAGATCGCCGCGATCTGCGATGATCGATCGCCCTCCAGCGTACCGAGGTCAGCGAGGCTCCGACGCACGCTCGCTTTCGAGGCACTCCCACAGCAGCTGGATCGCCGCGGCGACGGCATCCGCACGAATGCTCGAGCGGTCGCCGTCGAGGGAGAGCAGCCGCGACTGCGTGCGTTCGCCAGAGCTCACGGCGATCCAGACCGTTCCGGCCGGCTGACCGGTCTGCGCATCGGGGTCCGGCCCAGCGACCCCCGTGGTCGCGACGCCGACATCAGCCGGGACAACGGGTCCGCTCCCCCTCGGCGTCGCACAGGCCCGCCGGACGCCCTCCGCCATCTGGCGCACCACCTCGTCATCGACCGGGCCCCGTTCGCGCAGGAGCTCGGCGTCCACGCCGAGCAGTGCATGCTTGAGCGCGGTGTCATAGGCCACCACGCCGCCGCTGAACACGCGGGAGGCTCCTGGCACCGAGACCACGGCATCGGCGAGGAGCCCGCCGGTCAAGGACTCCGCCACGGCGAGCCTGAGCCCGCGCGACACTGCGCGCTCGATGATGCGGGCGACGAGGTCGCGGTCAGCACCGGACTTCACCGCGCCGACCTCCGCGCGCGGAGGTACCCGACCACGTAATCGATGCCGCTGTACATCGTGAGCACGAAGGCGATCGCCATCGTGATGATGTTCACCCAGACGACGACGGGCGCTGCCGGTCCGACGACGGCGGCGAGCGGGAGCAGGGCGAGCGTGATGGCGACGGACTGCGCGACGGTCTTCAGTTTGCCGGCCCATGCGGCCGCGAGCACCACATCGTGCGCCACGAGCAGCCGGTGCACGGTGATCCCGATCTCCCTGACCAGAATCAGGATCGTGACCCACCACGGCAGCTCCGCGAGGATCGAGAGACCGACCAGTGCGGCACCGGTGAGGAACTTGTCCGCGATCGGGTCGAGCAGTTTTCCGAGGTCCGTGATGAGGCCTCGCGATCGCGCGATGTGGCCATCCCAGGCATCGGTCGCGATCGCGAGCACAAAGAACACCGCCGACGCCCAGCGCCATGGCCCGTCTGCGCCGCCGTCGGCCAGCAGCATCCAGAGGAAGAAGGGGGTGGCAATGATGCGCGCGCCCGTGATGATGTTCGGAGCGTTCCAGTTGCTGGGCGCCGCGGAGGCGGGTGCGTTGCCGGTCATGCCAGCAGCCTACTTGAGTGGCCGCAGCGGGGTTCTAGTACGGGTAGATCGCCACGTCGAGCCCATCTGCCGTGGGGGTCACCTCGACGTCGGCCGAGGATGCCCGGAGATCGATCTTCTCGGTGATCTCATCACCACTGGCGTCTCGTCCGGTGTAGGTGGCCCGGAACGAGCCTCGATCTTCGATCTCCATCCACGTGGACAGCTCATCACGGGCGCTGACCGTCGGAGCTTCCGTCATCTCGACGGATACGTCTACCGCGGGGCTCGAAGAGAATTTGGAGCTCGGCTCCTCGGCGGCGATGCCGCAGGACTGCAATTCCCACACATCCGTCTGCTCGGCGCACTCCTCGTAGGCGATACCGACCTGCCGTCGCACCTCCGCCGCGTAGTCGGCACCGGGAACGATCCAGTCGGACGCGAAGAGCGCGTCAGCGTTCGATGTCACGGCGACGCGCGCGTCATCCGTGGTTTCGAAGAACGGGTTGTGCGAGATGAGCGCGTACTCGCCCGCGTACACAGTGATCGACGGGGCGTCGGACGGGAGCGGATCGTCCGCGCCCCGGAGTCCGAGCGCACCGCCGCCCGACGCGTCGATCGCGACTTCGTACTTCAGGCCGGATGTGACGCGCCACTCGTCGTCAGCGGTGCGGCGCAGCTCGAGCTGATCGGAGTACGAGGAGCCGCCGAGTTCGTATGAGACTTGCCCGGAGGCGCGGCCGGCCTCGAAGTCGACGCGGATGCGCCCGAGCTCACTGTCGCTGATGTGCTCAGCTGACGCGAACGCAGCCGGATCCGGGGCTGCGTTCGGACGCGCCGATTCGGTGTCGCTGGAAAGCCGCTCCGCGCCGTTCGCGTCGCCAGCGGCGACGGCCTCCACGTACTCCGCTGCGACGGCGCGAACTGCTGCGCTGTTGTTCGATTGGGCGTCGACGGCGACCACTGCTCCAGCGGCCCCGAGCACGACCACCGCGAGAGCACCGGTCATTCCCCAGATCCAGGTCTGGCGCTGCGGACGACGGCCTGCCGTCTGCCCGTTCGCGTCATACGGAGAGGTTCCGTCCGGGTGCGTCATGCTCGTCTCCTCTGTCGTACGTCTCAGGGTTCACATCGTGTGGTGCGCACGCGCGGCACCTGGAGGGCTTTCGCAGCTCAGTCGCGCCCCGTGAGCTGCCACGCGTCTTCGTCGCCGTCGTCTTCGACTTCTTCGAGCGTCGACTGATGCTGCGCGATCGGATCGTCGTATCGCGAGTCGCCGAACCCCAGTGCCGGGTCGAGCGGGTCGATGACATCCGTCACGGCATCCTCGCGAGCGGAGGCGGACGGGGCGGCGCTCACTGCGGAGGCGCCGACCGCCGCAGCGGCGGCGCCCGGTGTCGCAGCAGCCGGGGGCCGCGGCGGTTCGAACGCTGGAGCCGGGGCCGACGGGCCCCCGGTCACACGCGCCAGCACCTCCGCGAGCTGCTCCGGGCTGACCAGCACGTCACGTGCTTTCGACCCCTCGGAGGGGCCGACGATGTCGCGCGACTCCATGAGGTCCATCAGTCGCCCGGCTTTCGCGAACCCGACGCGAAGCTTGCGCTGCAGCATCGACGTCGAACCGAACTGCGAGGAGACGACCAGCTCGATCGCGGCGACGAGCACTTCGAGGTCGTCGCCGATGTCCTCGTCGATCTCCTTCTTCTCGACCACCTGAGCGACGTCAGCGCGGTATTCGGGCTGCGCCTGCGCCTTCACGTGAGCGACGACCTGCGCGATCTCTGCTTCGCCGACCCACGCGCCCTGCACGCGGACCGGCGACGATTCGCCGTTGAGCAGGAGGAGGCCGTCTCCCTGTCCGATGAGTCGCTCAGCGCCGACCTCGTCGAGGATGACGCGCGAATCGGTGCCGGAGGCGACGGCGAATGCGTACCGGCTCGGCACGTTCGACTTGATGACGCCGGTGACGACGTTCACGGAGGGACGCTGCGTCGCCAGCACCAGGTGGATCCCGGCGGCGCGCGCCAGTTGCGTGATGCGCTGGATCGAGTCCTCGACGTCGCGCGGGGCGACGAGCATGAGGTCGGCGAGCTCGTCGACGACGACGAGCAGGTACGGGTACGGCTTGAGCACGCGCTGGCTTCCCTCGGGAAGCACGATGCCGCCCGAGCGCACGGCTTCGTTGAAGTCGTCGATGTGGCGGAAGCCGAAGCTCGCCAGATCGTCGTACCGCATGTCCATCTCCTTCACGACCCACTGCAGCGCTTCCGCAGCTTTCTTGGGGTTCGTGATGATGGGCGTGATGAGGTGCGGCACGCCCTGGTACACGGTGAGCTCGACGCGCTTCGGGTCCACGAGCACCATGCGGACGTCGGACGGCGTAGCGCGCATCAGAATGCTGGTGATCATCGAGTTGATGAAGCTCGACTTGCCGGAGCCGGTGGCTCCGGCGACGAGCAGGTGGGGCATCTTCGCGAGGTTGGCGACGACGAAGCCTCCCTTGACGTCCTTGCCGACGCCGATCGTCATCGGGTGCACGCTGCGCTGCGCCTTGCTCGATCGCAGCACGTCGCCGAGTGCGACGTTCTCGCGGTCCTGATTCGGGATCTCGATGCCGATCGCGCTGCGGCCGGGGATCGGAGACAGAATGCGCACCTCGTTCGACGCGACCGCGTACGACAGATTCTTCGAGAGCGCTGTGACCTTCTCGACTTTCACACCGGGGCCGAGCTCGACCTCGTACTGCGTGACCGTCGGCCCGCGCGAGAAGCCGGAGACCCGCGCATCGACCTTGAACTCCTCGAAGACCCGCGCGATGGCCGAGGTGATCAAGTCGTTGGCTTCCGTGTGGGTCTTGGGCGCGTCGCCAGTCGCGAGCGCATGCTGATCCGGAAGCTGGTAGGCCGCCTGATCGGCGGGACTGTGCGGGGGCGCGACGACGAACGGCTCGGATGCGGGCGCGGCTGCGGGCTGATCAGCGGCCGTCTCCGGCGCTGACGGCGCGAAGTCGTCCCAGGAATCATCTCCGAGACCCGAGGCCGGAGTCGGCGCGGCAGCCTGCACCGCTGCTTCTGCCTGCTCGAGGTCGTCGAAGAGGTCGGAGGGGAAGACGCCGGTCTCCGGTTCGGGTGCCAGCGCGGACTCGAAGGCGCCGCTCCGTTCGGGCTCGGGAGCGGGCCCGCCGAGGGCGGAGTCGAGCGCCGAACGATCGGCTACGTACTCCGGGTCCTCCTCACGGCCCGACGCGTTGCGACGCCACCAGGGCATCGCGTCTCCGTCGCCTTCCTGCGCCTCGAGATCGAACAGCGCCTGCTCATCGGCGCGCGCCTGCTTGCGACTGCGCTTGGGGGCCGTCGGCTCCGCGGGCGCTTCGGGGTCGCCGCTGACGCCGAACAGGAACACGTAGGCCTCCCGCATGCGCTGCGCAATGCGGGATGGCGGCGTCTTGAGAACGATGAGCAGAGACATCAGAATCAGGATCGACAGCACCGGGACGGCGACCCACATCGTCAGATAGCCGAGTGTTCCCCCGACGAGCCAGCCGAAGACACCGCCTGCGGCGCTGAGGCGCTCCGGGTTCTCCCACGGGTTGGGCATGCCGCCGTACAGGTGGCAGATGCCGGCGATGGAGAGCACCGCGAGCGTGAGCCCGGTGGCGATGCGGCGGTTGTCGTGCACGCTCGAGGGATGGTTGAAGAGCCAGAGCGCGAACCCCGCCATGATGATCGGCAGGCCGAAGGCGACTCGACCGAACAGGCCTCCGAACGACCACGCGTCGAGTGCGACCGCGAAGGACTGACCGATGAAGAACCACTCGATCACCGCCCCGACGATCGCGAGCAGCACGAGCAGGAAGGGGACCCCATCTCGGCGGTCCTCAGGAGCGAGCGGTTCGACTCGGAAGGCGCGCGCAGCGGCCCCGAAGGCGTGCGCCAAGCCGTTCCAGGCGCGGACGATCACGCCGTCGGTCGGCTCAGGCTCGGCGAGCACCTTCGTTTTCGCGGTCGCCCGGGTCTCCGCGGTACGGGCACCCCGTGTCGCGGTCTTGCCCGCGTTCTGGCGCGACGAAGCTTTACTGGCCATGGTACGAGGGTACGTTCGACCGCCGACATTGGCGAGTTGACGCTCCGGGCCCACCCGAATCACCCGGAGAGCGAAGCCCGCGCTCCCCGGCTGCGCCGGACCTCAGCGGCGCTTGAGCGCCCGCACCGCTCGCTTCGCGAGCGGCAGCCCCTTGGTCCACAGCGCATAGCCAGCGCCCGGGCGATCCCAGCTGCCCGCGAGCAGGTTCTCGTGCGACGCGAACCCGGTCTTGAACGTCGTCACTCCGTCGTTGATGAGCCCGCCGAAGTCGTAGCGCTCGATGCCGAGCGACTTCATGTGCCTGATGACGTGCCATTTGAGCGCGTAGTTCGCCCGCAGGCGCTGACCCGTCTCGTCCATCCCGCCGTAGAGCTCGAAGGCGGTGCGGCCCGATTTCGCCATGAACAGGAATGCGACCGGCCGATCCTCGACGTAAGCAGCCCAGACGGGTGCGTCGTCGCCCAGCATCGTGAACACGTCATGGTAGTACGAGTCTTCATGCAGGCCGAAGTCCGCGCGCTCGCTCGTCTCCCGGTAGACCTCCAGGCAGACGTCGAGCTGCTCGAGCGATTCGACGGGGCGGATGTGGATCGCGTCCTCCCTGCCCGATTTCCGAATGTACTGACGATGCTTCTTCGACATGTCGGCCAGAAGCTCGTCTTCCGACCGCCGGAGATCGAGAATCAACGTACGGGCCGGGAGCACGGGCGTCTCGGCTGCACGCCACGATTTCGAGAGCGGGAATTCCCCCGCGTTCTCGTCCGGCTCGATCGAGAGCGCCACCGCCCGCCGTGATCCGTGCACGTAGTCGGCGATCGCGTCTGCCACGGCCGATGGCGCCGGCGCCTTCGCGGGGCGCTCGCCGTCCGCGGGGTCTCGCGCCAGCACCGGCCCGCGGGGCGCGTAGACGAAATCTCCGAGCGGACCTGGCAGGGTTCGCGTCAGGAGCTGGCAGGCGCCGACGACCACGGCCCCTTCCTGACGCCCGGAGCGCACCAGCACGCGCTCCGCCTTCCACCGGTGGGCGGATTTCACGTCGCCCCAGCCCCAGAGCTGCAGCGGGTGGCCGCCGAGTTCCCTGACGGTGGCGTCCCACTCGGCACGATCGGTGCACGGGGTCACGAAGAGGGAGGTCACGAACGATTCCTTCCGAGAATACGAGAAACGGTGCCGACGATATCCGAAACTTCGGACGATCTGAGGAGTCGGAGCACCAGGAAATACACGATGCCGACGATCACTGCTTCGACGGCCGCGAACGGCAGGGCCTGCCAGACGCTGAACTCCGGGGCGATGATGCGCCCGATGTGCGTCGCGACGAGCCCGACGGCAATCGCCGGCACCGCCGCGATGGCGTACTTGGTCAAGCTCTGCGCGATCCTGCGCCCGTCGATCGAGCCGATCTTCCGCCGGAGCAACCAGGTCGCGATCACGGTTTCGACGATGGTGGCGAACGACCAGATCAATGCGAACGAGAATCCGATGTGGCGGGGCGCGACGAGCACGGGGAGCAGCAGGGAGAGCGCGATCACGATCACCATCTGGATCGTCGTGAACACGAAGGGCGTGCGCGTGTCGGAGAGGGCGTAGAACGCCCGCTGCACCACGAAGAGGAAGCTGTACGCAGCGAGGCTGACGGAGTAGGCCATCAGAGCCTCGCCGAACATCTCCACCTGCTCTGGCAGCGCCCCGAAGTTGATGACGCGGCCGATGAACGGAGCTGCCGTTACGAGAATGACGGCCGCGTAGACCATGACGAGCGCGATCTGGCGCACCGAGGCCGAGAAGTCGCTCTTGAACTCCGCCATCCGACCCGACTGCCCCCATTCGGCCAACCGCGTGAAGTAGGCGGTCGCGAGGGATACGGCGATCACCGAGTGCGGCATCATGAAGATGAGCCACACGTTCTGCATCGCGCTCGTCGACGGCCCCTCCCCCGACCCGATCGCCACGATGCGGTTCGTCACGATGCCGCCGACCTGCATCACGACGACCATGGCGAGCGTCCAGGTCGCGAGTCTCGCGGTGTGGCCGAGTCCGACGCCCCGCCAGGCGAAGTCGGGACGGAATCGGATACCGGCATTGCGCCATGAGACGAACAGGATCAATGCCTGCGCGACGATGCCGAGGGTCGCGCTGCCGCCGAGCACCGCGATCATATCGGCACTCCATCCGGTGACCGCGAGACGGCCCTCCGGATCCGCTCCGAACATGGCGATGAAGACGAGGATGCCCGTGATCGCGATGAGGTTGTTGAGCACGGGCGCCCAGGTGAACGGGCCGAACCGGCTTCGCGCGTTCAGCACCTCGCCCATCACGGTGTAGATGCCGTAGAAGACGACCTGCGGCATGCACCAGTACGCGAAGGCGGTTGCGAGAGCCAGCTGGTCCTCGCCCCAGCCTTCGACCGTGATCCGCACGATCCACGGAGCGGCCGCCATCGCGAGACCCGTGATGATGACGAGCGCGGTCGTGACGAGCGTCAAGATCTTGTTGATGTACCCGGCGCCGCCGTCGCTGTTCTGCGCCGCCCTGACGATCTGCGGCACCAGCACCGCGTTCAGGACGCCGCCGATCAGGATCATGTAGACCGTGTTCGGCAGCAGGTTGCCGTTGGCGAACGCGTCGGCGGAACGGGCCCCGACCGAGCCGATCGCGTATGCGAGGAGCATGGCCTTGACCAGGCCGAGCACGCGCGAGACGATCGTGCCCGAGGCCATGACCGCGCTCGCGCGTATGAGTCCGGCAGCCATCAGTAGTAGGGATCCTTCCGAATGGCGAGCGAGGCGCGCCGCGCGAGCCGGTCGCCGAGCACGCCCCAGACGCGATACGCGAGCGGCCGCAGCGGGAGATCGAACGCTCCCGCGTAGTCGATGATCTGGGGCGAGAACGATCGCTTGAACTGTCCAACGCCGAACAACGGGTGCTCCCGATCGTCCACCCGGTCGGAGGGGGGCGCACCGCAGAGGTCGTGGACGGTCGCGCCGCGCTCGTTGGCCCAGCGGATCACCTCCCACTGCAGCGCGTGAGACGCCCCGTACGCGGTCTTCGCGCGCACGGAGGCGCCGTCCTTGTAGGTGGTCTTCTCACCGAGCGCCATCGCGTACGCTCCCGCGACGAGCGCGCCGTCGCGGTGGGCGAGGAACATCTGCCCCGCTCCGGCACGCGCGAAGCTCTGCCAGAACTCGCGGTAGTACTGCTCGGATCGCAGCACGAACCGCCCCTCTGCGGTCTCCTGGAGCAGCCGGTACAGCGCAGCGCTGTGCTCCGCCGTCGGATCGACGCGCGTCACGACGATCCCGTCTCGCCCCGCACGATTGACGGCGTTGCGCGCCTTCTTGCCGAGACGCGCGAACACCTCCTCTTCCGTTCCGGAGACGTCCACGAGAATCGTCGACGGATTCGGGATGATGCGAACGGCATCCCGATACCCCGCGGCGCGGATCTCGGGAATCGCGTCTCGACCGAGACGCGGCTCGATCTTGAGGAGAAACGCTCCCGATGACCGGGCGAGTCTCGAGACGGCAACCGCCACCTCGAGCACGTCAGCGGCGCTCTCGCCCGCGGGACCTGCGGGGAGATGCCACCACGAACCGAGGAGCGGCACCCGCTTCGCGAGCACGCCGACGGCGATCGTCGCCCGCCCGGCGCGCTCGACGATCACCCGAAGATCGCGGTAGCCGTTCTGCGTGCGCTTGACCTGCAGGTACTCCTCGCCGGCCCATACCTCGCCGCCCCCGGGGTTCGCGGCGATGCGCGCATCCCACTCGGAGCGCTCCGCGTCCGTGGCGAACCGGGCGACGGCCGAAGCCGAAGCGGTCGCCATGAGCTACACCACGACCACGACAGGAACGATCATCGACTTGCGACGGAGCTTGGTGCCCACCCACCTGCCGACGGTGCGACGCGTGATCTGCTGCAGCGCATGCGGGTCGGTCACGCCGTCCTTCATCGCCTGCTCGAGCGCGTCGGCGATCTGCGGCTTGATCTTGTCGAACACGCTGTCGTCCTCGGCCACGCCCTTGGCGTGGACCTCCGGCCCCGAGACGATCTGCCCGAGACTCGTCTCCACGACGGTGATGACGGAGATGAACCCCTCCTCCGCGAGCGTGCGGCGGTCTCGGAGGTCTTCGTCGGTGACACGGCCGACGCTCTTGCCGTCGACGTAGATGAAGTCGATCTCGAGCTGGCCCACCTTGCGGGCGACGCCGTCGACCAGGTCGACGACCGTGCCGTTCTCTCCGATGATGGTGCGATTCTGCGGCACGCCTGTCTGGATCGCGACGCCCGCGTTCGCGATGAGGTGGCGGTACTCCCCGTGAATCGGCATCACGTTCTTCGGGCGGACGATGTTGTAGCAGTACATGAGCTCGCCCGCGGAGGCGTGACCCGAGACGTGCACCTTGGCGTTGCCCTTGTGCACGACGTTCGCACCGAGCTTCATGAGCCCGTTGATGATGCGGTAGACGGAGTTCTCGTTGCCGGGGATCAGGCTCGAGGCGAGGATCACCGTGTCGTTCGCACCGATCTCCACCTGGTGCTCCTGATTCACCATGCGCGCGAGCACCGCCATCGGCTCACCCTGGGAGCCGGTCGACATGTACACGATGCGCTCGTCGGGAATATCGCCGCTCTTCTTGAGGTCGACGAGCACGCCCTCCGGAACCGTGAGGTATCCGAGATCGGAGGCGATCTTCATGTTGCGCACCATCGACCGGCCAAGGAGCACCACGCGGCGGCCGTTCTTCTGAGCGGCGTCGAGCACCTGCTGCACACGGTGGACGTGGCTCGAGAAGCTGGCGACCACGACCTTGCCCGGCGCCTTCTCGATGACGCGTTCGAGCACCGGACCGATGTCCTTCTCGAGCGCGGTGAAGCCCGGCACCTCGGCGTTGGTCGAGTCGGTCATGAAGAGGTCGACGCCCTCTTCCCCGAGACGGGCGAACGCGCGCAGGTCCGTGATGCGGCCGTCGAGGGGCAGCTGATCCATCTTGAAATCGCCCGTGCCGATGACGAGCCCGGCATCGGTGCGGATCGCGACTGCGAGCGCGTCGGGGATCGAGTGGTTGACCGCGATGAACTCGAGGTCGAACGGACCCGTCGTGATGCGATCGCCCTCGGCGACGACGCGCGTCTCCGGGCGGATGCGGTGCTCCTTGAGCTTGGCCTCGACGAAGGCCAGGGTCAGTTTCGAGCCGATGAGGGGGATGTTCTCCCGCCGCTTCAGCAGATACGGAACCGCGCCGATGTGGTCTTCGTGGCCGTGCGTGAGCACCACTGCGACGATGTCGCCGAGGCGGTGCTCGATCTTCGAGATGTCGGGCAGGATCAGGTCCACGCCCGGCTGGTGCTCCTCTGGGAAGAGCACGCCGCAGTCGACGACGAGCAGCTTGCCGTTGATTTCGTAGACCGTCATGTTGCGGCCCACCTCGCCCAGGCCGCCGAGCGGCGTGATGCGAAGGGTGCCCGCTTCGAGAGCGGGCGGTGTGATTACGGGGTTGGGCACTGAGCCTCCTGTTATTAGCGGGTGGTGCCTGCGATCTGGGGCAGGGCACCGCCGGCAGCCGCATTGCGGTCCGGCCTGAAGTTCGAAAGGTCGATGCCTGGGGCATCGGTGATGAGAGCGAGCTCGTCCTCGATGAGGGCGGCCTCCCACTCTTCGGGACCGACGAGCGGCAATCGCACGCGCGGGCTGCTGATACGGCCGAGGCCGTGCAGAATGTACTTCGCGGCGACGGTGCCGGGAACGTGGGTCATGACCGCGCGAACGAGCGGCTCGAGCTGCTGATGGACCGCGCGCGCCGTATGCAGGTCGCCCGCGTTGACGGCGTCGACGATGGCGCGGTACGGCGCGGCGGCGATGTTCGCTGTGACGCCGATCAGGCCGGTGGCGCCGATCGAGAGGTGCGGCAGCGCATTCGCGTCGTCTCCCGAGAAGTACATCAGGTCGGTCTGGTTCAGCACCCGGCTGACCTCGCTGAAATCGCCCTTGGCGTCTTTCACGGCGAGGATGTTCGGGTGCTTGGCGAGCCGCAGCAGCGTCTCGTACTTGATCGGCACCCCGGTCCGGCCCGGGATGTCGTACAGGATGACGGGGAGATCCGTCGCATCGGCGACCATGCGGAAGTGGGTGAGGAGGCCGGCCTGCGTCGGCTTGTTGTAGTACGGGGTGACGATCATCACACCGTCGGCTCCGGCCTTCTCGCTGGCGCGGTAGAGCTCGATCGCGTGCGCGGTCTCGTTCGATCCGCCGCCGGTGATGATCTTGGCGCGGCCACCGGAAACCGACTTCGCGACCTCGACGAGCTTCAGCTTCTCAGGGTCGGTCAGCGTGCTCGTCTCGCCGGTCGTACCGGTGACGACGATGCCATCCGCGCCGCTCGAGATGCAGTCGTCGATGTGCTTCTCGGTCGCAGCCCAATCGACTTCACCATCAGCGTGGAACGGCGTGATGAGTGCGACGAGGACCTGACCGAAAGGATTCTCTGGGTGTGCCACGAGACTAGGCTACCGGACGTTCTCCCTGCGAAGCCCCCATGCGCCACCGCTCGAACCGATACTCGAGCCCGGTCCGCGACGTTTCCGGCGTCCCCGGGTCGACCAGCGTCCATTCAGGACCGATCTCGGGAGCGAAGGTATCGGCGTCCGGCACATCGAGTCCGATCCTCGTCACGACGAGTTCGTCGGCGAACGGCATGCCCGCCCGGTAGAGCTGGCCTCCGCCCATGATCCACACGCGATCGTGCGGCCCGCTGTCGCGGGCGAGCTCGTCGAGCACGCTCTCGAGCGACGGCACCACCGTCGCTCCGGGCGCGTCGTACGATGCCGTGCTGGTCACCACGAAGTTCTCACGGCCGGGGAGCGGTCTGAAGCGAGCGGGAAGGGACTCCCAGGTGCCGCGCCCCATGATGACAGGAGCGCCGAGGGTCTGCTCCTTGAAGAACGCCGCGTCCTCCGGCAGGCGCCAGGGCATCTCGCCGTCGCGGCCGATCGCCCCTCCACGGGCCTCCGCCCAGATCATGCCGAGAATCATGTCAGACCGCGACCGGTGCTTTGATGCCCGGGTGATGCTCGTAGCCGACGACCTCGAAATCGTCGAGCGTGTACGCGAAGATCGAGTCGGCCTTGCCGATCTCGATGCTCGGGTACGGGAACGGATCGCGCGCGAGCTGGCGCTCGACCTGCTCGACGTGATTGTCGTAGATATGGCAATCCCCGCCCGTCCAGACGAACTCGCCCGGTTCGAGACCGGTCTGCTGCGCCACCATGAGCGTGAGCAGCGCGTACGAGGCGATGTTGAACGGCACCCCGAGGAACATGTCAGCCGAGCGCTGGTAGAGCTGGCACGAGAGCTTGCCATCCGCGACGTAGAACTGGAAGAACGCATGGCAGGGCGCCAGCGCCATGTCGCCCAGGTCGGCGACATTCCATGCCGAGACGATGATGCGCCGCGAGTCGGGGTTCGTGCGCAGCTGATCGATGACGTTCGCGATCTGATCGATGTGCTCGCCGCTCGGCGTCGGCCAGGAGCGCCACTGCACACCGTACACGGGGCCGAGGTCTCCGTTCGCGTCTGCCCATTCGTCCCAGATGCTGACGTCGTGCTCCTTCAGGAAGGCCGTGTTGCCCTCGCCGCGCAGGAACCACAGCAGTTCGACTGCCACCGATTTGAAGTGCACCCGCTTCGTCGTGATGAGCGGGAAGGACTCGGCGAGGTCGAAACGGATCTGCCGCCCGAAGAGGCTGCGCGTACCGGTGCCGGTGCGATCAGATTTGGCGGTGCCGTGCTCGTACACCTCTCGCAGCAGGTCTTCGTACGGGGTCGGGATCGCGTTCGCACTCACACGCGAGAGTCTACCGCGGCTCGTGCTCGGAGCTCCCGTGCGGCTCGGCATCGCCTTTCCGATTCCGTTTCGCCCCCAGCATTTCGAGGTCGGCTCGCGAGATGAAGGCATCGGGCGACTCCCCCGGCACCCACTCGGCGATGCCGTAGGACCACTTGACCGCGTCGAGCTCGCGATGCAGCCGCTCGGCAATCGACCGCGCGAGCGACGCGTCGGCATCGATGAGGAGCAGTGCGAACTCGTCGCCGCCGAACCGCGCGAACACGTCTTGCGGGCGGCAGTTCTCACGCATGTGCTGCGAGAACTGCCGGAGCACGCGATCGCCCTCGAAATGGCCGTAGCGATCGTTCACCTGCTTGAAGTCGTCGAGATCGAGGTACAGCATCGCGAGGGGCCGCCCCCCGCGGTAGGAGGCTGCGACCGCGCGATCGAGCAGCGCGCGGAACCCGGTCGCGTTCCACACGCCGCAGAGCGGATCGGTCACCGACGCCCGTTCGAGTCGTCGTTTGAACAGTCCGATCAACTCGCCGAGCACCAGACCCGTCACGGTCAACGTGACGAGCACCGAGAGCATCGACGGCCCGAACCTCATCAGGATGAACGCATCCACCAGGAGGATCCACGGGTACCCGAGCAGCCGCGCGAACCACATCGGCAGGAACCAGACGAGGTACAGGAAGAACGGGAGGAAGAGCAGCCCGGTATTGATCGACCGGATCGCATCGGGAGCGAGGAGCACCGAGGGAACCACGACGATGAAGACGAGGGCCATGAGGACCCCGGCTGCTCGCGTGGAGAACCGGCTGCCGGCCGCGAACACGCCGCCGGCGGCGACGAGGCAGGCGATCGCGACCGCGACGAGATCGGGTCGCTCGTCCCCCGGAGGCAGGAACACGGTCGAGTTGGCGAGCGCGAAGAGCATGCCGGCGACGAAGAACGCCGCAGTGGCGAGCGAGCGGTCGTTCTGCCGCTCGAACAGCTCCCCGATTCTCGCCCGCATCTCCACCCGATCTCAGAGACTTGAGCATACGCGACGGTCAGCGGGAGCGCAGCACAATGCTGGGCTCCCTTCGCCGACCGTCACGAACCGTGAGCTACGAGCCGAGCCCGTCGTCGAACACCGGCATCGCCGAAGTGTCCTCCGATGCGTCCACGCGCGCGAGCACGCGGCCGCGGAAGAACTCGGGTGACGCCTTCGCCTGCAGGAGCATGAGCACGACGCCGATGCCGAGCACCGCGACGCCGATGATGCCGACGAGGCCGACGCCGGCGATGTTGCTGCCCGATCCAGCGTCCGGGCTCATCGCATCGATCGTGGTCTTGACGAACACGATCAGCAGCAGCACGCCGCCGAGCCCCGGGAGCACGATCTTCGAGATGATCGAGCCGACGCCCTCGCGCACAGCAGTCTTGCGGAAGTACCAGGGACTCGCGAGCGCAGTGATGCCGTAGTAGAAGCACACCATCATGCCGAGTGCGGTGATCGTGTCCCACAACACGTCCTCGCTGATGAAGCGCATCACCGCGTAGAAGACGGACGCCACGATCGACGAGAGCATGAGCGCGACGTGCGGCGACTTGTACTTCGGGTGCACCCGCTTGATCGCGGCGGGCAGTGCCCGGTAATGCGCCATGGCGAGCAGTGTGCGGGCGGGTGAGATAGCGGTCGAGTTGATCGACGCCATCGCGCTCACGAGAATGGCGAGCGAGAGCAGGATCGCGGCAGGACCCATCACCGGGTGCGCGAGCGCGGCGAAGACGTTCTCCACGATGGCCGAGTTGCCGAGGCCTGTGGGTCCGTCGCCGATGCCGGCGAATGCGACGGTGGCGGTGGCGGTGCCGACGTAGAGCACGACCAGGATCCCGACCAGGATCATCGCCGCCTTGCTCTCAGTGGACAGTCGGCCCTTCGACGGCTTCGTCTCCTCGCCCATCGTGAGCACCGTGTCCCAGCCCCAGTAGACGAAGATCGATACCGCGATGCCCGCGGCGAACGCACTGAAGCTGCTGACCTCGAAGGGGTTGAACCAGGAGAGCTGAGGTACCGTGCCCTCGGGGTTCGCGGGGTCGCCCGCTCCGACGAACATGGCGACGATGAACCACACCATGACCGCCATCTGGAAGACCACGGTGATGTACTGGAACACCTTCGTCGAGGTCATCCCGCGGTAGGAGATCAGCGTCGCCAGGGCCATGAACCCGAGGCAGACCGCGATATTGATGAACTTGTTGTCGGCGATGTCGGCGATCGACGGATCATCCATCGCGATGCTGATCGACTGGAACAGGAATTCGACCGCGATTCCCGCGAGGTTCGACAGCACCAGCACGGTGGCCGCGATGAGTCCCCATCCCGCCATCCATCCGATCCACGGGCCGAATGCGCGCGTCGCCCACGTGAACGAGGTTCCCGAATCGGGCATCGCCGAATTCAGTGCGCGGTATCCGAGAGCGACGAGCAGCATGGGGATGAAGCCCATCAAGAAGATGGCGGGCGTCTGATACCCGACCTCGCTCGCCGCCGGGCCCACCGCTGCGGTGAGCGTGTATGCGGGGGCGCACACCGACAAGCCGATTACGAGAGCGCCGAGCACGCCCACCGTGCCCGACGGCAGACCCTTCTTGCTGATGCCGCTGACGGAGTCGAGTGTCCGTGTCGCGGGCTCCGGAGCGTTGAGGTCGTACTTCGCCATGTCACCTTTCCAGACTGGGGCGTCGAAGCGACCCAGAAAGTTCCGGTCGTGGCGGCCCGGGCATTGATTCTATGCACGCGGCGAGGAAACCACGAATCGATGGGGGCTATGCCCGAAGATCCTGCCGTTCGCAGGCGATCGCTCGTCGAATTGCACCGCGAGCGCGCTTTCGGTCTCCGCACGCGTCGTAGACGATTCCGAGTCGCATCCACGCCCGCCACGAGTCTGGCTCCGCCTGGACCGCGTCGCGGTACTTCGGGAACGCCGCGTCGGCGTCCGCCCGATCCGGTCTGCCCGAAGGCGTCTCCGAGACCGGCTCCTCCGGCAGCGCATCCTCCGCCTCGAGACGATCGGCCAGGCGAGTCGCCTGACTGCCGAAGAGGATCTCGCGCAGCAGCGCCCAGGCACCGATGAGCGGCAGCACGAGCATCGCGACACCCATGATGATCGCGATCGCGTCGCCAGAACCGAGCAGCGCGACCGCTCGAATGCCGACGAACACGAAGTAGAGCACGAGCACGGCGCTCATGATCGAGACGCCGATGATGGCCCGCGTGCGCGCACTCACCGCGCATCACCGGCTGCTGCCGCACCGCTCAGACCGAGCAGGGCGTCGAGCCCGACCGTGAGGCCGCGAGCATCGGCGATGGCTTCGAGGGCGGCCTGCACCCCTGCGCGATACGCCTCGTTGGAGTGGGTGTCGTGCGTCACCGTGAGCACTTCTCCGGGCCCGCCGAAGCGCACCTCCTGCTTGGCCACCACTCCGGCGAGTCTCAGGCTGTGCACGGGGATGCCCGCAATGAGCTCCCCGCGGGCCGGCTGCTCCGCGAACGGCGCATCGACCGGTCGTCCGCGACGCGCTTCCGCCATCAGCTCAGCGGTGCGCACGGCCGTGCCGCTCGGCGAGTCGACTTTGCCGGGATGGTGCGCTTCGACCACCTCCACCGCGTCGAAATAGGGCGCGGCGATACGAGCGAGCGCGGTGCCCAATACGGATCCCAGCGAGAAATTCGGCACGACGATGACGCCGCGCTCCGGCGTCCCCGCGAGCCTCGACCCGAGCGCTTCGAGCAGATCGGCGGACCAGCCGCTGGTGCCGACGATCACCTGCTGGCCTCGCGAGATCGCAGCATCGACGATCGCCGGCGAGACGTCCGGTCGGCTGACGTCGACGAGGATATCCGCGTCTGCCCCGTCTTCGGGACGGGAAGTACTGCGCAACCGGGCGACCAGCTCGAAGTCCGGATGCTGCTCGACGACCTCGCACACGAGTCGTCCCAGCCGCCCGGTCGCGCCGGAGACCGCTACACGATTCTTCATTCCTCCAGGGTAGCGTTCGCCGGAGGTACCGATCACTCGCGGGATTCGAGCGAGGATCGCGATGCGTCGCCGACGGCGACCACGGTGAGCGGGCGCGCGGCGAGCGTGGCGGCGACCTCCTGGATGTCCTCCGGAGTCACTGCGGCGAAGCGCTCGAGCGAGGCGTCGAGGTCGAAGAGCTCCCCGCTGCCGAGCTCGGCGCGCGCCAGGCGACCCATCCGGGTGTCGGAATCCTCGAGCGCGAGCGCCGTCGATCCTGCGATCTGACCGAGGGCCCGCTCGAGCTCCTCCCCCGAGATCTCGGCGTCGGCGAGCTTGCGCAGCTCCACCCGGCTGAGCTCGACGACGTCGGCCGCCTTCTCCGGAGCGGTACCGGCGTACATCGCGAAGAGGCCTGAATCCGAGTAGCTCGCACCGAAGGAGTACGCCGTGTACGCGAGCCCGCGCTTCTCGCGGATCTCTTGGAACAACCGACTCGACATGCCCCCGCCGAGCACCGAGTTCATGATCCCGTAGGCGAAGCGACGCGGGTCGTTGGCGCTGAAACCGTGCGTGCCGATGAGCAGGTTCAGCTGCTCGGACGGGCGCTCGGTGATCTGCACGCGAGGTTCGCGGGCCATCGCCGAGTCGAGGGTCGGCGCTTCCAGCGTCGGGAGATCGGGCTGGGCCGCCTCGATCACCTGGCGTCGGCGCACGGGCGTCGCGCTCCCGTCGGTGTGCCAGCGCCCTTCCGGTGACGCATTCAGCGCCGCGACCACCTGAGCGACGAGCCTGTCGTGATCGACGGCGCCCGCCGCCGTCACGACGAGGGTCGATGGATCGTACCGATCGCGGTAGTGGCGGTCGACGTCGACGCGTCGCGCCTCCTTGATCGTGTCGGGCCAGCCCCCGATGGGGCGGCCCAGCGGATGCTCGCCGAGCACCGCTTCGAAGAAGCGCTCGTTGGCGACATCGGCGAGATCATCGGCCGCCATCGCGAGCTCTTCGAGGATCACGCCGCGCTCGATCTCGAACTCATCGGCATCGAGCGTCGAATTCGCCACCATGTCGCTCAGCATGTCGACCGCGACATCGAGGTCGGCGTCGCGCACCTTCGCGTAGTAGCACGTGTACTCCTTCGCGGTGAGCGCGTTGTGCTCGGCTCCGATGCGGTCGAACTCGGTCGCGATGGAGAACGCGTCGCGAGTCGGCGTGCCTTTGAAGAGCAGATGCTCGAGGAAGTGGGTGGATCCCAGGCTGCCGGGCGCATCCGCGCGTTCAGCCTGCTCGTCGCGGGAGCCGACGCCGACCCAGAACCCGATCGAAGCGCTTCGCGCCCCTGGCATGCGCTCCGTCAGCACGCGGAGCCCGCTCGGATGCACGGTGCGGCGAACCAGCCCGCCTCCCAGATCCGCGGTCAGTTCGGCTTGATCGAGGGGCAGTTGGATCGGTTCGCGCATGCCCTCAGCCTAGGGCCTCGCCGCTCCGAGCTTCCCGCGCGGTGGGCCGCCCTCCTCCGCCGGCCCGCGTTCCCCGCGCCGCGCAACGCAGAACGCCCGCCGCCCCGCGCGATGCGGGACGACGGGCGTTGAATGCGGCGGACCGCCGCACTGCCGGAACTACTCGGCTGCGGGAGCCTCGGCAGCGGCTTCGGCCGGAGCCTCAGCTGCCTGCTCCTCGAGCACGGGCTCGAGTGAGAGCTTGCCGCGATCGTCGGTCTTCGTGATCTTCACGAGGATCTTCTGACCGACCGAGAGCACGTCGTCCACGCTCTCGATGCGCTTCCCACCGGCGAGCTTGCGCACCTCGGAGATGTGCAGCAGGCCGTCCTTGCCCGGGAGCAGCGAGATGAACGCGCCGAACGCCGCGTTCTTCACGACCGTACCGAGGTACTGCTCGCCGACCTCGGGGTTCTGCGGGTTCGCGATGGCGTTGACCTGCGCGCGCGCAGCCTCCGCCGCCGGACCGTCGGTCGCGCCGATGTAGACGGTGCCGTCGTCATCGATCGAGATGTCGGCGCCGGTCTGATCCTGGATCCCGTTGATCGTCTTGCCCTTCGGGCCGATCAGTTCGCCGATCTTGTCGACGGGAATGTTCACCGTGATCACGCGAGGCGCGGTCGGCGCCATCTCGTCGGGCACGTCGATCGCCTGGTTCAGCACGCCGAGGATCGTGAGGCGGGCCTCATGAGCCTGAGTCAGCGCGCCCTTCAGCACCGATGCCGGCAGGCCGTCGAGCTTGGTGTCGAGCTGAATAGCGGTGATGAACTCAGAGGTACCGGCGACCTTGAAGTCCATATCGCCGAGCGCATCCTCAGCGCCCAGGATGTCGGTGAGGGCTGCGTACCGCGTCTCGCCGTCGACCTCGTCGGAGACGAGACCCATCGCGATGCCGGCGACGGGCGCGCGCAGCGGCACGCCGGCGTTCAGCAGCGACAGGGTCGACGCGCAGACCGAGCCCATCGACGTCGAACCGTTCGAGCTCAGCGCCTCTGAGACCTGGCGAATCGCGTAGGGGAACTCCTCGCGGCTCGGCAGCACCGGTACGAGCGCGCGCTCGGCGAGGAAGCCGTGCCCGATCTCGCGACGCTTCGGCGAACCGACGCGGCCGGTCTCACCGGTCGAGTACGGCGGGAAGTTGTAATGGTGCAGGTAGCGCTTGCTCGTGATCGGCGACAGCGAGTCGATCTGCTGCTCCATCTTGAGCATGTTCAGCGTGGTGACACCCAGGATCTGGGTCTCGCCGCGCTGGAAGATGGCGGAGCCGTGCACGCGAGGAATGACCTGGACCTCGGCGTCGAGCGCACGGATGTCGCTCGTTCCGCGGCCGTCCATGCGGACGCCCTCGGTGAGCACGCGGCTGCGCACGATGTCCTTCGTGACCGACTTGTACGCGGCGGAGACCTGCGCGTTGGCCGAATCGGGAAGGGTCCCGGCCTCAACCTGCGCTGCGATGCCCTCCTTGACGCGCGCCTTCAGCGCGTCGTCTGCGGCCTGGCGCTCCTGCTTGTCGGCGATCTGGTAGATCGGCGCGAGCTCGGTGCGCGCGAGCGCGTCGACGGCCGCGAGCACCTCATCGGTGTACGGCAGGAAGACCGGGTAGTCGGCGATCTCCTTCGCCGACTGCGCGGCGAGCTCGGACTGCGCCTTGCAGAGCTGCGCGATGAACGGCTTCGCGGCATCGAGGCCCTCGGCGACGACTGCCTCGTTCGGCTTCTTCGCGCCGCTGCGGATGAGCTCCCAGCTGTGCTCGGTGGCCTCTGCTTCGACCATCATGATCGCGACATCATCGTTGCCGTTGGCATCGGTCACGACACGGCCGGCCACGACGAGATCGAAGACGGCGTCCTTCAGCTGCTCGGCAGTCGGGAACGCGACCCACTGATCGCCGATGAGTGCGAGACGCACGCCCGCGATGGGACCGGAGAACGGCAGACCGGAGATCTGCGTCGACGCGGAAGCTGCGTTGATCGCGAGCGCGTCGTAGAACTCGCCGGGCGCGATCGAGAGCACGGTGATGACGACCTGGACCTCGTTGCGCAGACCGCTCACGAAGGAGGGGCGCAGGGGCCGGTCGATGAGACGGCAGACGAGGATCGCCTCGGTCGAGGGACGGCCTTCGCGACGAAAGAACGAACCGGGAATCTTGCCGGCGGCGTACGAGCGCTCTTCGACGTCGATGGTCAGCGGGAAGAAGTCGAAGTGATCCTTCGGCTGCTTCGATGCGCTGGTCGCCGAGAGGAGCATCGTCTCCTCGTCGAGGTACGCGGCGACCGCGCCCTGGGCCTGCTGCGCGAGCCGGCCTGTTTCGAATCGGATGGTGCGCTTGCCGAATGTGCCGTTGTCGAGCACAGCTTCGGCGAACTTGATTTCAGGACCCTCCACGGGTTCTCCTTACTCACGAGAGCACGCGACGGACAGTCCGGATCGCGCCGGCGTATGCTGCGGTCGATCGCGGATGCTGATGTTCAGTAGACGACCACCCTGCGCACCGCTCCGCGCGGAACCAGAGGGATCCACCACCGAAGACCAGCCCGCCAATCGGCGTGCTCGGTTCTTCGTTTTGACACGGGCAGACGCCCGCTCTCACAGGATAGCACCGAGGGCCTGGCAGCACGCAGGGTATCCGGGTCTGCGGCGCGCGCTCAGATGAGCTGTCAGACAGATTACCGAAGCGGACGAAAACTCAATATTCTGGTGCGAGTAGATCCGCACCGACGCCGACACTCGACCTGCGAGCCCGCGTTGCGCTCCCGAAAGGTCCCGCCCATGGATTCCCCCGTCAAGCGCGTCAGCGCGACCGAGGCCGCGTTCCGCGCGATCCGGGATCTCATCGACAACGATGCGGTCGTTCCCGGCGATCGTCTGCCCGGAGAGCTGACCCTCGCCAAGCAGTTCGGCGTGAGCCGATCCGTCGTGCGGGAGGCGCTCCACGCGTGCTCGACGCTGGGGCTCACCGAGACCCGCAGCGGCAGCGGCACCTACGTCGTCTCGAAGACTCCGTCCGGCGTGTCCGAGTTCGGCGGGTTCGACCCAGACCACCTCATGGAGGCGCGTATCCACGTCGAGGTGCCCACCGCGGGCCACGCGGCGCAGCGGCGCACTGAGCTCGAGCTCGAAGCGATGCGCAGACTCCTCAACCGCATGCTCGAGACGACGGCGCTGCACGAATGGGTGCGCCTCGACCGCGACTTCCACACCCTCATCGCTGAGGCGAGCCACAATTCGGTGCTCCTCAGCATCACCGCGTCGATGCGGCGCTCGCTCGATCTGCAATCCGAGTTCTTGAACATCACGCAGGCGCGTCAGCTCGATTCCGACGTCGAGCATGCGACGATCTTCGCCGCCATCGAGGCCGGCGACCGGGTTGCGGCTGAAGAAGCCGCGCTGCAGCACATCGACGCCGTCGCCTCGGCTATCCGAGCCGGGCGGTAACGGCGGGGCGGATCCTGCACGCACGAAGCCCCCTCCGCCGAGATCGCGGAAGGGGCTTCGTGGTTCGGCGCCTAGAGGGCGTCGATGTCGATCGTGTGCATGTGCTCGGCGCCGATCGCGCCGCGCAGTGCGCCGATGAGCGTCTCCTCGACCGGCGCGTCGACCGAGAGCACCGACAAGGCGGTGCCCCGCTTCTCATCGCGAGCGATCTGGAGACCGGCGATGTTCACGCCGGCCTCGCCGAGCACGCCGCCGTAGGTCGCGACGATGCCGGGACGGTCGACGTAGCTGAAGACGATGAGGTGCTCCGGGATCGGCAGCTCGACCTCGTATCCGTTGATCTCGACGATCTTCTCGACCTGCTTCGGGCCCGTCAGTGTGCCCGAAACCGAGATGGGGGTGCCGTCGGTGAGCGCGCCGCGGATGGTGATCACGTTGCGGTAGCTCTCCGAGAGCGAGTCGACGGTGAACCGAACGTCGATGTTGCGCTGCTCAGCGAGCAGTGGCGCGTTGACGTACGAGACGGGCTCGCTGACCACCTTCGAGAACAACCCCTTCAGGCCGGCGAGTCGCAGAGCCTGCACGTTGTGCTCGGCGAGCTCGCCGTGCACCTCGATGTCGACCGAGGCGATCGCGCCGTCCGCGAGACCGGCGAAGACCTGGCCGAGCTTCTCCGTCAGCGGCAGGCCGGGTCGCACGTACTCGTCGATGGCGCCGCCCGCGACGTTCACCGCGTCGGGAACGAGATCGCCGGCGAGGGCGAGGCGCACCGACTTCGCGACCGAGACGCCCGCCTTCTCCTGGGCCTCATCGGTCGACGCACCGAGGTGCGGCGTCACGTTGACGTTCGGAAGCCCGGTGAGACGCGTGTCTGCGGGCGGCTCCTGCACGAAGACGTCGAGCGCCGCGCCGGCGATCTCGCCCGACGCGAGCGCCTCGGCGAGCGCGTCCTCGTCGATCAGGCCGCCGCGAGCGACGTTGATGACGAACGCGGTGGGCTTCATGGCCCGCAACTGCTCGGCGCCGATCATGCCGAGCGTCTCCGGCGTGCGGGGCATGTGGATCGTCAGGAAGTCCGCGCGGCCGACGAGCTCGTCGAGCGAGACGAGCTGCACGCCCAGCTGCTGCGCGCGCGCCGCGGTGATGTACGGGTCGTATGCGATGAGCTCGACGCCGAAACCGCGCAGGCGGTCGGCGATGAGCGCACCGATGCGTCCCAGTCCGATGATGCCGACGGTCTTCTCGAACAGCTCGATCCCGGTGAACGACGAGCGCTTCCATTCGCCTGCTGACAGCGACGCGTGCGCGCGGGGCAGGTGTCGCGCGAGACCCAGGATGTGCGCGACCGTCAACTCGGCGGCGCTGATGATGTTGGACGTCGGCGCGTTGACGACCATCACACCGGCCTGGGTGGCCGCCTTGATGTCGACGTTGTCGAGACCGACGCCGGCGCGGGCCACGACCTTGAGCTTCGGCGCCCAGCCGAGCGCCTCCGCATCGATCTGCGTGGCGGAGCGGACCAATACCGCGTCAGCGGAACCGAGCGCCGAGCGCAGCGCATCGCGATCCGTTCCGTCGACGTGCACCACCTCGAAGTCGGGGCCGAGAGCGGCGATGGTTGCGGGCGAAAGTTGTTCGGCGATCAGCACGACCGGCGCAGACATCAAGCAGATCCTTCGGGTTGAAAACGAGGACAATACGCGCAGCGCACGCAGGGCACCAGTCTAGCCCCGCAGGGGTCGGCTGCTCCCGGCTACGCGAAATATGACGAGTCGGGCACGACGTGCATGATGTCGATCTGCCAGGCGGCGACCAGCGCCACGCCAGCGGCGAGCAGCAGGATCCTGGCGCCCGCTCGCCGTCGTCTTCCGAGCAGGAGCGCGAGCGCGAAGACGACCGCCGGCATCACCACGCCGACGACGAGCCAGAAGCGACCCGACCCGGTGAGGCCCGTGCCGAGCGCCGCGCTCATGCCCATGACCCCGACGAGGTTGCCGATGCCCGCGACGATCGCGTACAGGTAGAGCAGCCCGAGCAGCACCCCGGCCGACCATGCGGAAATGAGTTTCGCCATGCCTCAGACGCCTCTCTCAATGAGCATCGGCAGCGGTACGAGCACCACGGCGCCGATGAGCAGCAGGATCGTCAGGAGCTTGGTGCGGCCTCCGCGCCCGGAGACGAGCGCCGTGAAGAACCAGAGGGGCGCGGCGAACGGCGCAGCCCAGAAGACGACCTGCTGCAGCACGCCGCCGATGATGCCGCTCCCCGCAGCGGTGACCGAATTGTTCTCGGAGTAGGCCTGCGCCACGATGAACCAGCCCCAGGTGTAGAGCAGGTAGAGTCCGCCGAAGACTCCCAGCACGACGAGTGCGCCGTTCGAGATCTGGGATCGCTCAGGTGCATCGGCGTCGACGACGGCGTCGATCGCGTCGCTCTCGGACTGCGCCTGCGGTCGCGCTCCCTCGTCGCCGACGCGCGACGGCGCACGTTGCACATCCGTCGCATCCGCCCCGACACCAGGAGGCGGATCGGCGCGCACTGCATCCGGATCACCGGCTGCGGCCGGCTCCCCGGCGACGGTCCATCCGCTCGCGAGCGAGCTCTCCCGAGGTTCCCGCGACGCGCGGCCCGGCTTCTGCTTCATCCCTCCAGGGTATCGCTCGACGACTCCACGTCTGCCGGGAGCGGCATCGCGCGGCACCCGAGGCGGCCGACCGCGAGCACGCACTGCGCCGGCACCGGCCGCGGCGCAGACCCGGGCACCGCACTTCTACACTGGAGGGATGCCCCATCGCTTCGATCTCGCCGCCATCGGCGCCGGGCTCGTCGTCGCGAACGAGGCTGAAGCGCTCGTGGCGGCTCTCGCCGGCGGCGTCGCGGTCGTGACGGCTCCCCCTGGCACCGGGAAGACCACCTTCGTGCCTCCGCTCGTCGCAGACCTGCTGAGCGAGACGTCTCCGGGCGGCGATGCCCCATCGCGGTCGAGCGGCCGGGCCCCGACGGTCTTGCTCACGCAACCGCGACGGGTCGCAGTGCGCGCGGCAGCGGCCCGGATCGCCCAGCTCGACGGCTCCCCGCTCGGCCGCGCGATCGGGTTCACCGTTCGCGGTGAACGCGTGCTCGATCCCGCGCACCGCATCGAGGCGCTCACCCCCGGGGTGCTGCTGCGCCGCCTGCTCCGGGACCCGGACCTCCCCGGTGTCGGCGCGGTGATCCTCGACGAGGTGCATGAGCGCTCACTCGACGGCGACCTGCTGCTCGGCATGCTGGCCGAGGTCCGCGTGCTTCGCGATGATCTCATCGTGGTCGCGATGTCGGCGACGCTCGATGCGCGTCGTGTCGCCGACCTCCTCGGCTCCGACGAGGCACCGGCTCCGATCGTGGACGTGCCCTCGGCGCTGCACCCGCTGCGCGTCGACTACGCCCCGTTCGACCGCCCCAGGCTCGACGATCGAGGGGTCAGCCGGGAGTTCCTCGCGCATCTCGCGGGAGTAGCAGCGGAAGCGCAGCGCTCAGAGGGGTGCGATGCACTCGTCTTCGTTCCCGGCGCCCGCGAGGTCGATGAGCTCGTCAGCCTGCTGCGCTCCCGAGTGCCAGGACACGGGACCTCGGCGGTCGATGTGCTGCCGCTGCACGGTCGATTGGAGCCTCGGGCGCAGGATCGCGCGGTGCGCGGGCGGCTTCACGGCGATCCGCCCCGCATCGTCGTGAGCACCTCGCTCGCCGAGAGCTCGCTCACCGTGCCGGGGGTGCGCCTCATCGTGGACGCCGGTCTCTCGCGGGAGGTTCGACGGGATCGAGCTCGGAGCATGACGGGGCTCGTCACGGTGAGCGCCTCCCGCTCGAGCGTCGTGCAGCGCGCCGGTCGCGCGGCGCGCCTCGGACCCGGTCGCGCGGTGCGCGCTTACTCCGAGGCCGACTTCGCGCGCATGCCGGCCGACGCCGCTCCTGAGATCGCGGCGGCCGACCTCACGGACGCCGCACTCGTGCTCGCCACCTGGGGCACGCCTCGCGGTGAGGGCCTGGCCCTGCCGACGCGCCCGCCCGCTGCGGCGATGCGCGAGGCGGAGCACGTACTGCGCACGCTTGAGCTCGTCAACGACACGGGCAGCATCACGACACTCGGAGCGCGCGTCGCTCAACTCCCGATCGGCGCCCGCGAAGCGCGAGCCCTGCTCTCCGGGAGCACCGCCCTCGAAGACCGGACTCGAGTGGCGGAGATCGTCGCCGCCATGACGGGAGATCACCGCGATGCGGGGGCCGACCTCGCACGGGTGCTGCGCGAGCTCCGCGCCGGGCGCTCCCCCGGTGCGGCGACGTGGCGCCGAGAGTCCCACCGGCTGCGCAGGATCGTCGATGCCGAGTTCGAGACGACCTCCGAGGCCGCAGCCGACACCCGTGCGCCCGGCACGACGGCGACGGCGACGGCGACGCAGCATTCCAACGCCGGCGCCTCGCCAGGGCCCGTCGTGGCGCTCGCCCGGCCCGAGTGGATCGCGCGGCGAGTCGCATCCGGCTCCCGAGCGTACGTGCTGGCGAGCGGGACGCGCGCGGCACTGCCCGAGGGGAGCCCCCTCCTCGGCTCGGAATGGATCGCCGTGCGAGAGGTGCAACGCGCCGACGGTCGCGCTGCCGACGGCACCGGCGCGGTGATCCGCCTCGCCGCTCCCCTCACGGATGCCGATGCACGGCACTTCGGCGCGTCCCTGCTCGCCGAGCAGCGATCGGCGCAGATCGTCGACGGCCGCGTCCAGGTGCGGGAGGAGCGGCGCCTCGGCGCGATCCTGCTCGCTTCGACTCCCGTCGCCGCAACACCGGCCGACACCGCGCCCGCGATCGCGCGCCTCGTGCGCGACGACGGGCTCGGAGCTCTGACCTGGTCGGACGTGGCGAAGGCGCTGCGCGGACGGATGGCGCTGGTGCATGCGCAGCTCGGGGCGCCCTGGCCCGCCATGCACGACGCCGCGCTGCTCGCCTCGATCGATGACTGGCTCGGCCCCGACCTCGCGCGGCTCTCAGGTCGCGCGGGCCTCCGCTCCCTCGACCTCGCCGCCGCACTGCGTCGCCTCCTGCCCTGGCTCGAGGCCGCCCGCCTCGACGAGCTCGCCCCCGAGCGACTCCCCGTGCCGTCGGGCGGCAGCGCGCGCATTGCATACCCCGATGTCAGCGACGAAGAGGGCCGGCCGGTCGTCGCAGTGAAACTTCAAGAGCTATTCGGCCTCGCCGTCACGCCCCGGCTCGTCGACGGGCGGGTTCCGGTGCTCTTCCACCTGCTCTCCCCTGCCCGCAAGCCGCTCGCGGTGACCGACGATCTCGAGTCGTTCTGGAACGGGCCCTACCAGCAGGTGCGCAAGGAGATGCGCGGGCGGTACCCGAAGCACCCGTGGCCGGAGGATCCGTGGACGGCGCCCGCGACGGCGCGCACGAAGCGCGCTTTCGCCCGCCCCTGAACCGCACCCGCCGGCGCCGATGCCGATGCCGATGCCGATGCCGATGCCGGTGCCGACGCCGGCGCCGCGAGCACGAGGGCTCCCCCTGAACCTGAGCGCATTTCGGCGATCAAAGCCTCGGGTTCACGTTCACTCCTCCGGTTCGGCGCCGGCACGGCCGCCGAAACAGCAGAACGCCCACCGGGAGCGGATCCCGGTGGGCGTTCAGAACTGCGTCGGATCAGCGAGCCGCTGAGCCGTCGACGTAGTCCGAATCCTGCTGCTGCCATGCAAACAGCTTGCGCAGTTCGCCACCGGTCTTCTCGATCGGGTGCGATTCCTCCTTCTTGCGCAGCTCCTGGAACTCGGGGCCGCCCTTGTCCTGGTCCTCGATGAAGCGCTTCGCGAAGGCACCCGACTGGATGTCGGCGAGCACCTCCTGCATGTGCTCCTTGACCTCCGGGCCGATGACGCGCGGGCCCGAGACGTAGTCGCCGAACTCTGCCGTGTCGGAGATCGACCAGCGCTGCTTGGCGATGCCGCCCTCCCACATGAGGTCGACGATGAGCTTCAACTCGTGGAGCACCTCGAAGTACGCGATCTCGGGCTGGTACCCGGCCTCGGTCAGCACCTCGAAGCCGTACTGCACGAGGTGGCTCGTGCCACCGCAGAGCACCGACTGCTCGCCGAAGAGATCGGTCTCGGTCTCTTCGGTGAACGTCGTCTTGATGACGCCGGCGCGGGTGCCGCCGATCGCTTTCGCGTACGACTTCGCGGTGTCCCACGCGGTGCCCGACGCGTCGACCTCGACGGCGATGATGTCGGGGATACCGCGTCCCGCCTCGAATTCGCGGCGCACCGTGTGGCCGGGAGCCTTCGGAGCGACGAGGATCACGTCGACGCCGGCGGGGGCCTCGATGTAACCGAAGCGGATGTTGAAGCCGTGGGCGAACGCGAGCGTCTTGCCCTCGGTGAGCTGATCCTTGATGGATTCGTTGAAGATGGTGCGCTGGTGCTGATCGGGAGCGAGAATCATGATGACATCAGCCCACGCCGCTGCGTCGGCCACGGTCTTGACCGTGAACCCCGCCTCTTCAGCCTTCTGAATCGACTTCGAGCCCTCCTTGAGGGCGATGACGACCTCGACACCCGAGTCGCGAAGGTTCATCGCGTGGGCGTGGCCCTGCGAGCCGTAGCCGACGACGGCTACCTTCTTGCCCTGGATGATCGACAGATCGGCGTCGGCGTCGTAGTACATCTCTGCCACTTGGGACTCTCCTTAGTTGTGATGGTTCGTTACAGCTCGTGCGGAAATCGGGTGTTCCGCTAGTTCTTGAAGACGCGCTCGGTGATCGATTTCGATCCGCGACCCATTGCGATCAACCCCGACTGAGCGATCTCCTTGATGCCGTAGGGCTCGAGCACCTTCAGGAAGGCGTCGATCTTTCCCCGGTCTCCGGTCACCTCAATCGTGAGGGCGTCGGGCACGACGTCCACGACTCGCGCCCGGAACAGCGTGACTGCTTCGAGTACGTGGGATCGCGACTGGTTGTCGGCGCGCACTTTGATGAGCACGTGCTCGCGCTGCACCGAGGTGGCGCTCTCCAGTTCGACGATCTTGATGACGTTGACCAGCTTGTTGAGCTGCTTCGTCACCTGTTCGAGCAGCACCTCGTCCTGGTCGACGACCACGGTGATGCGCGACAGGCCCTGCATCTCGGTCGGTCCGACCGCGAGGGATTCGATGTTGAAGCTGCGACGGGCGAACAGCCCGGCGACTCGGGTCAGCAGACCCGGCTTGTCCTCGACGAGGAGGCTCAGCACGTGACGGCTCATGGTTACTCCACCTCCCACTCGGGACTGTGTTCGAGGGCGTATTGGATATCGCTGTTCGAGGTGCCTTGACGCACCATCGGCCACACCATCGCATCCGCACTGACGACGAAATCGATGAGTACGGGGCGGTCGTTCGTCGCGAGGGCGAGCTGGATCGCCTCGTCGATCTGGTCCTCGCGCTCAACGCGGATCGCCAGGCAGCCGTAGGCCTCGCCGAGCTTGACGAAGTCGGGCACGCGCTGGGAGCCGTGACCCGTGTTCAGTTCCGTGTTCGAGTACCGGCCGTCGTAGATCAGCGTCTGCCACTGACGCACCATGCCCAGCGAGGAGTTGTTGATGACGGCGACCTTGATCGGAATGTTGTTGACGACGCAGGTCGCGAGCTCCTGGTTGGTCATCTGGAAGCAGCCGTCGCCGTCGATCGCCCATACGATGCGGTCGGGCTCCGCCACCTTGGCACCCATGGCGGCCGGAACTGCGTACCCCATCGTGCCGGCGCCGCCGGAGTTGAGCCATGCGCCGGGTCGTTCGTACTTGATGAACTGCGCGGCCCACATCTGGTGCTGGCCGACGCCCGCGGCGTAGACCGCCTCGGGTCCGGTGAGCTCTCCGATACGCTCGATCACCAGCTGCGGCGACAGCAGCCCGTCGCTCGTCGGGTGGTGCCCCAACGGGAACTTCTGCTGCAGCCCGCGGAGACGCTCCCACCACGGGCTGATGTTCTCGCACTCGCGGCTCACCTGGGCGGTCGACATCGCGGCGATGAGATCCGCGATCACGTCGGCGGCATCACCGACGATCGGCACATCCGCCGCGCGGATCTTGCCGATCTCCGCGGGATCGATATCCGCGTGGATCACCTTCGCGTCTGGCGCGAAGAGCGCCGCCTTGCCGGTGACCCGGTCATCGAAGCGCGCGCCGAGCGTGATGAGCAGATCGGCTTCCTGCAGTGCGAGCACGGCCGGGACCGTGCCGTGCATGCCGGGCATGCCGAGGTGCTGCGTGTGCGAGTCGGGGAAGGCTCCGCGAGCGGTCAGCGTCGTGACCACCGGAGCGCCCACGAGCTCGACGAGTTGCAGCAGCTCCTCTGAGGCTCCTGCGCGCACGACTCCGCCGCCGACGTAGAACACCGGTCGCTTCGCGTCTGCGATGAGGTCGGCGGCGGCCTGAATCTGCTTGCTGTTGGCCTTGGTGATCGGACGGTACCCGGGGAGGTCCGCGCGCTCGCCCCAGGCGAAGTCGAGCTCGCCCTCCTGCGCGTCCTTCGTGATGTCGACGAGCACCGGGCCGGGGCGACCAGTGGATGCCAGGTAATAGGCGGCCGCAATCGCCTCGGGTACGTCTTCGGCGCGCTTCACGAGGAACGAGTGCTTCGTGATCGGCATCGTGATCCCCACGATGTCGGCCTCCTGGAACGCGTCGGTTCCCATGAGGTGCGAGTAGACCTGCCCGGTGATCGCGAGGAGCGGCACCGAGTCCATGTAGGCATCGGCGATCGCCGTGACGAGGTTCGTCGCACCGGGGCCCGAGGTGGCGATGCAGACTCCGACGGTGTTGCTCGCCGTGGCGTAGCCCTCGGCCGCGTGGCCGCCGCCCTGCTCGTGCCGCACCAGGATGTGGCGAAGCTTCTCCGCGTCCATCAGGGCGTCGTACAGCGGAAGCACCGCGCCACCCGGAAGGCCGAAGACGTCGGAGACGCCGAGCGCTTCCAGGCTGCGGACGACGGCCTGTGCGCCGGTCATCCGTTCGCCGCGTTGAGCCGCATGGGGTGATGGGAGTGCACTCGATTCCGAGTTCATGTCCAGCTTTCGTGATCGGAGGTGATATCGCGGGACGCGGCCGGTATGGCCGACGGCGTGCCGAACTCGTCTACCGGATCAACCGGTGACGGCGCCGTGGGACGCCGACTTGACGAGCTTCGCGTACTTCGCCAGCACACCGCGCGTATACCGCGGGGGAAGCGGGGCCCAGTTTTCTCGTCGGGCCTCAAGCTCTGAGGGATCTACCAGCAGATCGAGCGTTCGTGCGGCGATATCGACCCGAATCAGGTCTCCGTCGCGGACCAGAGCGACCGGACCGCCGTCCGTTGCTTCTGGTGCAATATGGCCGATGCACAGGCCGGTTGTGCCGCCTGAGAATCGTCCGTCCGTCAATAGTAGTACATCTTTGCCGAGGCCCGCGCCCTTGATGGCGGCGGTGATCGCGAGCATCTCGCGCATGCCCGGCCCGCCCTTCGGGCCCTCGTATCGGATGACGACGATGTCGCCCTTGCCGATACGCCCCTCGGTGAGGGCATCCATCGCGGCGCGCTCGCGATCGAAGACCCGCGCCGGCCCCTCGAAGAGCTCGGCGTCGAAACCGGCCGTCTTGACGACGGCGCCTTCCGGGGCCAAGGTGCCGTGGAGGATCGACAGGCCGCCCGTCGCGTGGATCGGATCGTCGAGGTGATGAATCACGGTGCCGTCGACCGGGTCCGGATTCAATTCGGCGAGGTTCTCCGCCATCGTCTTTCCGGTGACGGTGAGCGCGTCACCGTGCAGCAGCCCAGCGTCGAGCAGCGCCTTCAGCACGACGGGCACGCCGCCCTGACGGTCGATGTCCGCCATGACGAACTTGCCGAACGGCTTCATGTCGGCGAGGTGCGGGACCTTCGAGCCGATGCGGTCGAAGTCCTCGAGCGTCAGGTCGACTTCGGCTTCGCGCGCGATCGCGAGGAGGTGGAGCACCGCGTTCGTCGATCCCCCGTACGCCATGAGCAGCGTGATGGCGTTCTCGAACGCGTGCTTCGTCAGAATGTCTCGCGCGGTGATCCCCAAGCGCAGCATGTTGACGACCGCCTCACCCGACCGGTGGGCGAAGTAGTCCCGTCGTCGATCCGCGCTGGGCGGAGCCGCAGAGCCGGGAAGGCTCATGCCGAGCGCCTCCGCGATCGACGCCATCGTGTTGGCCGTGTACATACCGCCGCACGCGCCCTCGCCCGGAGCGATGGCGCACTCGATGCGCTTCAGATCCTCTTCGCTCATCGTGCCGGCCTTGCAAGCGCCGACCGCTTCGAAGGCGTCGATGATCGTGACTTCCTTCTCCGTGCCGTCGGTGAGCTTCACCCAACCGGGAGCGATCGATCCGGCGTAGAGGAACACCGAGGCCAGGTCGAGACGGGCCGCCGCCATCAGCATGCCGGGCAGCGACTTATCGCACCCCGCGAGCAGCACGGATCCGTCGAGCCGCTCCGCCATCATCACGGTCTCGACCGAGTCGGCGATGACCTCGCGCGAGACGAGCGAGAAATGCATGCCTTCGTGGCCCATCGAGATCCCGTCCGAGACCGAGATCGTGCCGAACTGCAGCGGGTACCCACCACCCGAGTGGACGCCCTCTTTGGCGCCCTGAGCGAGGCGATCGAGGCTCAGATTGCAGGGGGTGATCTCGTTCCACGAGCTCGCAATGCCGATCTGGGGCTTGTCCCAGTCCGCATCACCCATGCCCACCGCACGGAGCATTCCCCGGGCCGCGGCCTTCTCGATTCCATCGGTGACGTCGCGGCTCCGCGGCTTCATGTCAATCTCTGCCATAACGCCATTCTAAGGGCTGACGCATGCGCGAACCGGCGCGTTGGCGGGCGGGCTCCGCGGGAACGCGAAAGCGGGGCCGGAGGAGCGCCCTCCGACCCCGCCCGCGGAGCGCGCTACTTGCCGCTGATGGGCAGCAGCGAAAACGGGAGCGCGAAGCCCAGGCTGGCCGCAGCGAGGCCGCCCGCGAACGTCCACAGCTCGGCCGCGCCGAGTTCCGGGTTCACGCCGTAGCTCATGATGACGAACCCGCCCAGCACCAGCACGATCGAGATGACGAATACGATCGCCGTCACAGCGCTCACGGCTCCCTGCGAGCTCTCCTCGAACAGCGCGCCCGTCTCCTGCTTCGCCATACCGGCTTCTCCTTCATCGATCAGTGGTGGCCCCGCACGCGCGAAGCCTGTCTCAGCCAGGCTACCGCAACCCCCTCCGCTCCGCGCACCCTCCCACTAGGCTGAAACCGTCATCATCACCGACCGCAGGGAGGCACCGTGTCTATCGGCAAGTACGTCACCAATCCCGGAGTGATCGGCGCCGCGTTCGGCGCCATGAGCACCGCACGCCGCACCGGCTCCATGCGCAAGGACTGGCGCCGCTATCTCGTGTGGGGCGCCTGGCTCGCGGGCCTCGCGCTCGCCATCGCCACCGTTTCCATGCAGGAGCAGGATGCGGAGGAGCAGGCCGGCCGCAAGCGTCGCTGAGCCGAACCGGCGCGATCGGGCCGCGACGCGCGCGGGATCCCGCCGTCGATTTGAACGGCCTCTCTCGATCGTGCTAGAGTTTCATCCGTTGCTCAGCGAGGCAAGACCTCGGAACAGCGATATGCGCCTTTAGCTCAGTTGGTAGAGCAGCTGACTCTTAATCAGCGGGTCCACGGTTCGAGCCCGTGAGGGCGCACAGATGGAAAGCCCGGTATCTCATACCGGGCTTTTCGCGTATCTGCCCGGTGGTTCCCGCTCATGGAAGGTGTGTCAATGACCCGAGCGCTCCCCTCTCCCGACCTCGCGTTCGCCCTCGATCTGGCGGACATCGCGGACGGGATATCGCTCCCCCGCTTCCGTGCCGCTGACCTCGCGGTCGACACGAAGCCCGATCGCACATTCGTGACGGATGCGGACACGGCGGTCGAGCGGGCGCTGCGCGCCCGTATCTCCGCCGAACGTCCGGGTGACGGATTTCTCGGCGAGGAATCCGGGCGGGAGGATCGGGGCGAGCGGCGATGGATCATCGACCCCATCGACGGCACATCCAACTTCCTCCGCGGCGTGCCCAACTGGGCCACCCTCATCGCACTCGAGATCGACGGTTCGCCCTCCGTCGGCGTGGTCTCGGCGCCCGCATTCGGCGCTCGATGGTGGGCGGAGACCGGGCACGGAGCCTGGGGCCGGCAGCAGGGTGCCGATCCCCGTCGACTGCAGGTGTCAGCCGTCGCAGAGCTCGAGCACGCGTCCCTCAGCTTTCAGAGCATCGAGCAGTGGGATCTCGCCGGGTACCTGGATCCACTCATCGCGCTCAGTCGAGCGGTCTGGCGGGACCGGGCGTACGGCGATATGTGGTCGTACATGCTGCTGGCCGAAGGCCTCGTCGACATCGTCGCCGAGTTCGACGTGAAGCCCTATGATCTTGCTGCGCTCGTGCCCATCGTGCGCGAGGCCGGTGGGCGATTCACCGACATCGAGGGCGCTGAGAGCGCCTGGAACGGCAGCTCGCTCGCCACGAACGGTCGCCTGCACGGCGCGGTGCTGGATCTCCTCGAGCGCTCGCGAGCGGAGTCGCAGTCATGAGCTCGTCGGCCCGAGAGCCAGCCGAGCGCTCCGCTTCGAAGCCACTCCGCTCAGCCGCCCTGGCGCTCGGAATCGATCTCGCGCTCGTTCTGCTCTTCGCCGGAATCGGCCGGAGCAGTCACGAGCGGGCGGCGACCGTGCTCGGACTCCTCGATACGGCGTGGCCCTTCATCATCGGTCTCGGCGTCTCGTGGCTCGCCGCACGAGTCGCTCGGCACCCGATGGCGATCATCAGGGCCGGCCTTCCGATCTGGGTCGGCTCCGTCGTCATCGGCATGCTGGTGCGAGCGGCCACCGGTGCGGGCACCGCCATCCCGTTCGTCATCGTCGCCACCATCACTCTCGGCGTCTTCCTCATCGGCTGGCGCGCGATCGCAGCGCTCGTGATGCGCCTCCGCACTCGCACAGCGGCGTGAGCACGGCACTGGCCCCTCTCGAACGAACGGGAGGGGCCAGTGCGAGTGCTCTTCGACTCAGTCGGCGAGCGTCGCGAGCACCTGAGCGGCGCGGTTCGAGAATCCCCACTCGTTGTCGTACCAAGCGGTCACCTTGACGTGCTTCCCGTCGGCGTACGTGAGCTCGGAATCGAAGATGGAGCTGTGCGGGTTCCCGACGATGTCGGAGGAGACCAGCGGCTCTTCCGAGTATTCGAGCACCCCGGCCAGTGGTCCGTCGGCCGCGGCGCGGTATGCGGCGAGAACTTCATCCCGCGTCACCTCCCGAGACACCACCGCGGTGAGCTCGACGATCGAGCCGACCGGAACCGGTACGCGGAGCGACCCTCCGACGAGCTTGCCGTCGAGCTGGGGCAGCACCTGGCCGATCGCGGTCGCGGCCCCGGTCGAGGTCGGCACAATGTTCAGGGCGGCGGCGCGGGCGCGGCGCAGATCGGAGTGCGGCGCATCCTGCAGACGCTGGTCGGCGGTGTAGGCGTGCACGGTCATCATCGTGCCCCACTCGATGCCGGCGAGCTCGTCGAGCACCTTCGCGAGCGGTGCGAGCGCGTTCGTGGTGCACGATGCGTTCGAGACGATGTGGTGCTGCTCGGGATCGTAGAGGTCGTCGTTGACGCCGACGACGAGTGTCAGGTCGGCGCCCTTCGCGGGAGCGCTCACGAGCACGCGCTTCGCTCCGGCCTCGATGTGCTTCCTCGCATCGGCCGCCTTCGTGAAGAAACCGGTCGATTCGAGCACGACGTCGACCTGCAGCTCGGCCCACGGCAGTTTCGCGGGGTCGCGCTCGCCCAGAATCTCGATGCGGCGGTCGCCGACTACGAGCGTCGTGCCGTCGACCGACACCGGCTGCTCGAGCTTGCCGTAGAGCGAATCGCGGGAGAGCAGATGCGCCAGGGTCGGCGCGTCTGTGAGGTCGTTGATGGCGACGACCTCGAGGTCGTTCTGCTGCTGCAGCAGAGCGCGCAGGACGCCCCGGCCGATTCGTCCGAATCCGTTGATGGCTACCCGACGGGTCATGGGTTCTTCGATCTCCTTCGCAATGATGTGCATGGTGGTCTGATTCCAGACTGGTACGTGAGAGGCACTCACGCCAGTGGCCGCATTGCCATCATTCGAACGAATCCTGCCAGGATCTCGCAGCCGCGGAACACGGGTGCGAGCCGCATCATCCCGACTGCGAGAACGTGCGCCGATACGCGGTCGGAGCCGTGCCGAGCACCTGTCGGAAGTGCCGGCGCAGGTTCGTCGCGGAGCCCAGTCCGACGGCGGCCGAGATCGCGTCGACGCCGAGTTCCGTCTCCTCGAGGAGCTCCCGCGCGCGATCCACCCGGGCGCGCATCACCCACTGCATCGGCGTATAGCCGGTCTCATCGAGGAACCGTCGGGAGAAGGTGCGCTCCGACACGCGTGCGTGCTGGGAGAGACGGGCGATCGTCAACGGCTCGTCGAGGTGGCGGAGCGCCCACTCCCGCGTCTGCGTGAACCGCTCGCCGATCGACTCCGGCACGCTGTGCGGGAGGTACTGCGCCTGACCACCGCTGCGGTAGGGAGCGGCGACGAGTCGCCGAGCCGCATGATTCGCGACCGCCATGCCGGATTCGCGGCGCAGCAGGTGGAGACAGAGATCGATTCCAGAAGCGGCCCCCGCTGAGGTCAGCACCGAGCCCTCGTCGACGAACAGCACCCGGTCATCGACGCGCACATTCGGGAACTGCTCGGCGAGGCGCCGCGCGTAGTGCCAGTGCGTCGTCGCCCGCCGACCGTCGAGCAACCCCGTGGCGGCGAGCGCGAACGCTCCGGTGGAGATCGCTGCGAGAATGGCGCCGCGATCATGTGCGGCGCCGAGCGCCGTGATGAGCGCCGCCGGCGGCGGCTCACGGTCGGGAAACCGGTATCCCGGCACGAAGATCAGATCGGCAGTCGCAAGCGACTCCAAGCCGTGCTCGACGTGATAGGAGAGACCGTCTCCCCCGGTGATCAACCCCGGCCTGACGCCGCATACATCAACCGTGAACGGCATGCTGGCACGGTGCGTGAAGACCTGCGCGGGGATTCCGACGTCCATCGGCTTGGCGCCCTCGAGCACGACGACCGCGACCCGCTTCATGGGTGCCAGCCTACCGGGAGGCTCGCATCGCGCCGCCCTCACTCCGAGACGGCGCACGGCCGGCAGCAATAGCCTCTGGCACGGTCAGTGCTGGGCCAGGTGACGCGCCCACGCTTCCGGAAACGCGTCGTTGAGGGTCGAGAAGAACGCCATGCTCGTACCGACTGCGCAACGGAGGTGCTGTGCGAGTTGCTCGTCGGTGACGCCGGGATCGTAATCGACCGTGTGCTCGGCGTTCAGCCGGAGCGACCCGTCGTCGTCGCGCCCGACGAACGTCTTCGGCCAGAGCCTGTCGGCATTCCACAGGTTGCAGAGCTCGAGCGCGCGGGAGTACTCCGACGCTCCGAGGCGTCCGCGCCAGTAGCCTCGCACGCAGAGCAGTGCGTCGGCTTCATCGTCGACGAGGAAGAAGAAGGACCCGTACTCCCAGCCCCCGCGGATGTCGCCCTCGTCGTCGGCGGTGTACCGCCACCCGATGGATTCGAGGACTGCTGCGACCCGCTCCTTCGTCAGCCGTGCCAGCACCGCGTCGTCACCTGCGACTGCAGCGGTCCCCTCACCGGAGTACTCCATCTCGAGCGCTCCTTTCCGGTCGTTCGTCCAGATTATCCGGCGCGAGCGGCTCCCGAAAGCGCAACGCCGAGCACGCGATCCTGTTTCTTCTCCGACGCACGCGTTCGCTCGCGGGAGAACCCCGGTCAGGGCGCCGCTGCTACCATCGGGAGCGTCCATCGAACTCTGGAGCCGCATCGTGACCACCATCCGCACTCGGCGTACCGCGCAGGGCACCGCGGTGCGTACGGCGCTCGAATCCATGGCCGGGTTCATCTCGGCGCAGGAGCTGCACCGGCGGCTCGCCGACGGGGGCTCGAAGATCGGCATCGCGACCGTGTACCGGCAGCTCAACACCCTGGTCGAGAATCAGGAGGCCGACGCGATCTCGACCCCCGATGGGCAGTTGTATCGGGCCTGCGAGGATCCGCAGACGCACCATCACCACATGGTCTGCACGAGCTGCGGCACGACGATCGAGATCGAGCCGCCTGACGAAGCATGGTTCACCTCCGTGGCCCGCACCCACGATTTCGAGATCCACTCCCACACGCTCGAGGTGTTCGGCATCTGCGCTGCATGCCGCGCCGCGTCCTCGCAGTGAGACCGGATCGGGTCGGTGTCTGACGCTGACCCCGCAGGGGATGGAGCTGCCCCGACACGCGAGCAACGGTCAGGACCGCGCAGAGCCCCGCTTCTATACTGAGAACGATTATCGGCCCGGAGCTTCGAGATTCCCCCCTCGTCCCCTGCGGCCGCATCGGCTCGGATCGGATCGGAGACAGCATGGAGGCGGTGAGGCACCGCTCGCGCGCCTTCGCACTCGCCGGTCTCGCAGCACTCACACTGCTCGCAGCCGTCGCACTGCGCGCAACCACGCATCACGCGGGCGAGGCCCTCGCCCTGCCCACCGCCCTCGCCGATTTCGTCGCGCTGTCGCTCAGCGTCTTCATCGAGTCCCTCCCGTTCGTCTTCCTCGGAATCCTGCTCTCCACCGTCGTGCAGGTGTGGGTGCCCCAATCGGTCATCGACCGGGTGCTCCCGCGGCGCCCGGCCCTGAGACGCGCGGTGCTCTCGGTCACCGGGGTGCTCCTCCCGGTCTGCGAATGCGGCAATGTTCCCCTCGCACGCGGGCTCATGATGCGCGGCTTCACGGTGTCGGAGGCGGCGACCTTCTTGCTCGCTGCTCCGATCCTGAACCCGGTCACCATCATCACGACCTACCACGCCTTCGGGTGGAGCGACGGCATTCTGGCGGCACGCGTGATCGGCGGGTTCGCGATCGCGAACCTCGCCGGATGGCTGCTCAGCCGCTCGGCGAGTCAAGCAGCGCTGCTCACCGACGATTTTCGCACGCACTGCGAGCACGCGCACGAACGCCGACCCGGCGACCGGGTGCAGCGCAGCCTCGTCGGCGTCGCTGAGGAGACGAGTGCCCTGATGCCCGCTCTCATCATCGGATCGGCGCTGGCGGGAGCGATCCAGGTCGGCGCCCCTCGCGATCTGCTGGTGGCGCTCGGGGCCCACCCGCTCTGGTCGGTACTCGCCCTGGTGCTGCTCGCATTCATCATCTCGATCTGCTCGAGTGTCGATGCGTTCTTCATCCTGTCGCTCAGCGCCACGTTCCTCCCCGGCAGTATCGTCGCCTTCCTCCTCTTCGGAGCGATGATGGATGTGAAGATGCTCGCGCTGCTGCGCACCACGTTCACCGTCCGCGCGCTCGCACTGCTCACGAGCCTCGTGGCACTCTGCTGCCTGGTCATCGGTTGGGGTCTGAACCTTGTCGCGTGAGCAGTTCGATCGGTACTGGCGGGGTCTCGTGCTCAGCGGCCTGGGAATCGCGGCGATCATGTGGCTCGCATCAACCGGACGCCTGGGCTGGTACGTGCATCCACGGTACTTCTGGTTCACCGTCACCATCTGCGGGATCGCGGCGATCGCACTGTGCGCAGCCGTGCCCGTGCTGCATCGCGCCTCTCGTGCGGCGCGCGCGGAAGATCACGACCACGAGCACGACCACGGACCCGATGCGCCCCGAGCCCGAGCGCGTCGCTCTCCCGTGCAGCGTGCGCTCCCGTCGATCGGTGCCGCACTGCTCATCGCGTCGACCGCAGCGGCGCTGCTCATCGCTCCCCCGACGACGCTCTCCGTCGCGGCTGCCCAGCAACGCCAGGTCAACTCCGGGAGCGGCCCGGCCGACGGCTCCCCGGTCACCGGAGAGGACGCGGATCGCGACGCGCGAGACTGGGCGATGCTGCTGCGCCAAGGCGGTGGAGCAGAGGCCCAGGGACGCACGGCGAACTTCATCGGATTCGTGCTTCCCGGCACCGAAGAGTCGGGCGACGTGTTCTTCGCAGCGCGCTTCGTGGTGTCGTGCTGCGCCGTCGACGCGCAGCCGCTCGGCGTACCCGTGCTCATGCCCGGCTGGGAGCGGGATCACCGCGAGGGAACCTGGGTGCAGGTCGAGGGCGTCTTCGTCGCGAACCCGGATGTGGCGAGCGACCAACCCGTCGTCCTGCGCCCGTTCAGCGTGACGCCGATCGATGAACCGGAAGATCCGTATGTCTACTGAGCGCCGGGCGAACCGGCGCATGCGGATATCGAGGATCACCGTCTTCGCGATCCTCGGCCTGCTCGCCGCCGGTCTCGCCGGAGCGAATCTGGTGCAGCCTCCGCGCCTCAAAGCACTCGATGCGAACACGGCGCTGCTCGTCTCCCGAACGGACCAGCGCGTGCAACTGCATCTGAGCCAGCCGATCGACGCCGTCGCCCCAGATGCGGTCTCCGTCACCCCGGCGACCCCTGTCGACGTCACCTCGGATGGCAGTTCGCTCACGATCCGATTTCTCGAGATGCTCGACACGGGAACGGAGTACCGCATCGAAGCCCGGGTACGGGGCGCGGCGACCGGCAGCGACGGCGTGATCACGGCACCGGTGCGCACCCCTGATCCTGCGACGTACACGGTGAACCGATCGGATGCAGGCGATCGGCTGCTCGAGCACCGCCTGCAGAACCCGGGCGCGACGCGCGCCGTCTTCACCGCGCCGCGGATCCAGGAGTATGCACGCACCGCAGCAGGGCTCGCCGTGGTCTCCCGCGACGAGACCGGGCGGGCCGCTCTCTCGATCCATTCGGAGACCGGCGGTGGTGCCGAGACGGGGAGCTTCACGGATCCCGATCCGTTCCGCATCATGTCTGCGGGGCATCTCGGTCAGCTCCGCAGCGAATCGAACAGCGGAGTGATCGGAGTCGTCGCCTCGGGCGTCGGCGACGACAGCACCGAATACGACCGCACCCTGCTCGTGATCGACCCGGCCACCGTCATCGTCTCGACTGTGACCGACGTCGATGGAGCAGCGATACCCGTCCGCGACTGGCGGTTCATCCCCGGCACGACGTCGCTCGTGTTCCAGAGCCCGGATGGACGACTGTTCGGCTGGGAAGCGGTACCCGAACCCCGCGTCTTCGATCTCGGGCTCTCGGCAGATCTGCTCGACTTCATCCCCGGCACCACGACGCTCGCCGTCGCACGCGACTCCGGCGCGGCACTCGTCGACCTCTCGGGAGCGGTGACGGGCACGCTCGATGCGCCCCTCTCGCCCACCCCTATCGAGCCCCCGGAGGAATCCGCGGGCTCGGACCCCTCCGCTGTGCTCGCCGTCAGCTCCGACTCGACGCTCGCTCGACTCGCCCCGTCGGGGGCCGAGACTCACGCGACCTCGGAGAATGTCGACCACCGCTCGGCGGGCTCTCCGCTCGGCGACGGCTCGCTCGCCGTCGGCGGCAGCGTGGAGGTGCAGGAGGACGGGAAGGCGCGCACGATCTTCACCCCCGCTGCCCAGTCGACCCGGATCGGGCGCGTATGCCTCTCCCCCAACGCAGAGTTCGCGGCGATCGAGACGGTCTCGGCGGGCGGCACCTCGGACGGTACGCCGGTGTCGCTCGGCTTCACCCAGACGACCACGAACTACGTGCGCATCGACTCCGGCGAAACGGTGCGCTCCGCGATCGGCGGCCTCAGCGATTGGTGCGATTGAACCTCGGGGGCGTCGCCGCCCAGGCAGTCAGCCCTGGCGCCCCTTGGAGCGCGGATTGAGTGTGTTGATGACGTACACGCGGCCGCGTCGGCGTACGACCTGAGCTCCGGGTTGCCACTGCAGTGACTTGAGTGATGCTCGAACCTTCATCGGATGCTCCTCAGATGTTAACGATAAGGATTATCACTATAGTTGGTCGTGGGCGCTCGGCGCCTTCACGAGAGGAACCCATGGAGACCATCGAAATCACGGCCGTCGTCGGCGCGTGCGCACCGGAGCGCCGCGCCTTCGCGCAACGACGCGCGACGCAGATCGGCGCACCCCTGCTCACCGCGGCGCGGCTCTCCGCGAGCGCGGATCCCGTGCTCGAGGCCGTCACCGTCGCACCGTGGTTCGGGTCGTCGGGAGCCGTGGTGATCGAACTGCCGGCCGACGTGCGCGCGACCGACGTGATCCGCGCGTTCTCCGAGGACTCCGAACGAATCCGTCTGACACATCTCATCTGCGTCGTCGACGCAGCCCACCTCCTCACCGACGTGATGCGCGACGACTACCTGCCGCAACGGGGCGACGCACTCTTCGTCGCGCGGGCGGAACTGCTCATCACTCAGATGGAGCACGCGTCGCAGATCGTGCTCGTGAACTGGGAGTCGCAGGCGACAGCGCAGCTGGCCGCCCTCATGGCACTCGTCCACCACCTCGCCCCCCGGGCTCGCCTGCGACTGCAGCAAGACGGTTCCGACCCGATCGCCCCGCCCACCGGGCTGTCACGATCGCAAGATCCCGCCGGCTGGATCGCGGTGCTGAACGATGAACTCGACCCGTACATGACGGACGCGCGGGTCACGGCATTCCGGTACACGCACGAACGGCCGCTGCACGCCGGCCGCCTGCAGGCGCTGCTCGACCATCGCATCGAGCCCGGCGAATTCGGCTTCGTCGTGCGCTCAGCCGGATTCTGCCGCCTGGCCAGTCGACCCCGAACCATCGCGAGCTGGGACCACGTCGGCCGAGTGATCTCGTTCGAACCGATCGGAGCCGGCGGGATCAGTCCTGCCGCCGAACTCCTCGCGATCGGCCAAGACCTGGCGTTCATCGGACTCGACCTCGACATCGCTGGGATCACCGCGGCGCTCGACGCGGTCGCCCTGACGGATGTCGAATTCTCGGCGGGGCCGGAAGCCTGGCTTCGACTTCCGGACCCCTTTCCCGAGTGGGCCACCGCGGAGGAGTCACCGGGGTAGCGTCAGGGTTCCGACCGCGGTCGTCGCAGAATGATGAAGGCCGCAGCGGCTACGGCGATCACGGCGAATCCGCCGACTCCGACTCCGATCCAGAGTCCGCTCACCGGGCTGCGGGTCTCGTCTGACCGGGACTCCTCGGCGGCATCCCCGGCGCCCGCTCCATCGGGGCCGGGCTCGACACCGGGGCTCGCGGCAACGGCTCCGCCGCAGAGCGGGGTCTCCGATCCCGCCCCCTCAGCGACATCGCCCCCGGGCGCAAACGTGAACGAGTAGTTCTCGGCGATCGGGTGGCCGTCGGACGACACCACACGCCACTGCACCTCGTACTCGCCCGGGGCGCCGAGCTCGACCGGCGCCGATACGACGGGACCGGCGAGCGTGGGGCAACCGGTCTCGTAATAGCGCCCATCCGGGCCGATGACCCGCACCAGGTTGCTGTTCTCGAGTCCGAGCGGCGCATTGTTGAACTGCAGCGCGATCTCCTCGAGCGCATCGACCGATGCCCCGTCGACCGGGTCGGCGCTCACCAGCTGATCATGCGCGTTCGCCGCAGTCGAGACCAGCGGGAGGGCGGCGAGCGCCAGCAGGGCGCCCGCCGTTCCTACCAGAGCCTTGCGCGTGAGGGTCACGCCGATGCCTTCCGCGTCCGTGAGAGCGCGACCGCCCCGAGCAGCACGCCACCGGCGGCGATCACGAGCGCAGCGATGCTCAGTCCGAGGGTGACCCCGCCCGCGTCAGCTGAGGCTTCCGGGGCTTCCGCGGCGGCACCGGCGGCAGCGTCCTGGTCGCCCGAGCCGGCATGATGATCGTCGGCCGGAGGTGCGTCGTTGACCCAGAGCACGGGCGCTGGGTCGAGGGTATCGTCTTCCTCGATCTGCTCCGGAGTCGCGGCCCATTCAACCACTGTGCCATCGCTGTACGTCTGGGTGACGGGGATCGCGATGCTCCCCGTGTCGGCTACGGGGCCGACCGAGAGCGTGAACATCTGCACCTGCCCGGGCGCGATCCCTCCGCCTTCCGCCGTGTACACGACCTCGGTCGGCGCCTCGCTCACCTCGTTTCCGAGCACATCGACGGGCTCTGGCAGCGTCTCTTCCGTGACCTCGGCCGTCCATCCTGCGACGGGCTGATACGAGACGTGCGTGAACGGCGTGTCCTTCGGCAGGTGGAATTCGAGCTTCGTGGTGCTCGCCGTATCCGATTCGGTCGGAGCCCGGAAGGTGAGGTACGACCATCCTCCCGCTTCGACCTGATCGGGGGTGACCGTGACGTGGGCGGAGGCCGCGAGGGGCGCCGCGATCGCGAGAAGCGCTCCTGCGCCGATGCCGACGGCCGCGCGCGTGAATTTCTGGGTACGGGTGTGCTGCATGAGATGATCTCCGTTTGACTGCGTGCGGGCGTGACGACGTCGCGCCCGCGATGAAGGTGGGTGGGGTCAGGCCGCGCGCGGCGGACCCCTCCGTCGCATCTCAGTCAGGCTGGTCAGGCGCGGGGCGATGAAGCGCCACGCCGCCAGCACGGGCCGAGGATCGCCCTCGGGCCTGGGGGACCAGTCGAACAGCGCGGCGACGCGCTGCAGCCTCGCAAGGCCGAGAATCGCGACGAGCGCGCGTTCGCCGACGCCGATCGCCAGCACGGTCAGCACTGCGGCGCACGCGTGGGCGATCCACATCGCGTGGCCTCCGTGCTCGAGGTGCACTGCGGCTTCCGCACCGCCGAACGGCAGGACCTGGGCAGACTGGGCGAGCTCGTGCTGATGCCCACCAGCTCCGAGTGCGAAGGATCCCCCGCCGAGCCCGAGGCTCAACAGACCGTGGAAGGCGAACTGGCTCGCTCCGACTGCGAGCGCGAGCCGCGTCCACGAGAGCCTGCGGCCGGCGAGCGCGATGCAGACGGGCGCCGAGAAGACCAGGGCGAGCAGCAACCCGAGCACCGGAACGGAGCCGCCATCAGCCACCGCGTGCGAGAAGACCGCGATGAACGACGCAATCGCCGCGACGACGAGCCCCCGGCTCGTCCGTTCGGCTCGCGATGACGTCACACTCTGATCCTACCTCGGCGTCACCGCAGCGGAGGAACGAGGCGGGCGCGGGGTATCACGGACGCCCGGCCCGCCACTCCTCTGCCGACCGCCGCTCCTGAGCCGCCTTCGCGATGTGATCCGCACGCAGCCGCGCATGCTCCGGGTTCTTGCGCAACAGGAGATATCCGATCCCCACGACGATGAACCACACCGGCGTGGCGATGAGCCCGATCAGCGTCTCGGGATCCTGCGTGAACGCCCACAGCAGGAAGACGAAGAACGCCATCACCACGTACGGCATCGATCGGCCGAGGGGCATCCTGAACGCGCTCGCCGCGTGCTCGTGCGGACGACGACGGCGATAGACCAGATAACTGATGAGGATCATCGTCCACACGAACATGAAGCAGAGCGACGAAATGGTCGTGACCACTGAGAACCCGGCCGATTTGTCGAGCCCGGTGAGCAGCAGCACCAACGAGCTCAGCAGCAGCACGCCGGTCAAGAACAGCGCGTTGCGCGGCACCTTCGCGCGCGTCAGCTCGGCGAACAGCCGCGGCGCATCGCCGCTCGTCGCAAGGGTGTACACCATGCGCGAGGTCGAGTAGATGCCGGAGTTCGCCGACGAGGCCGCCGACGTGAGCACGACGAGGTTCACGAGATGCGCCGCCGCACCGATGCCTGCCAGCGAGAAGAGCATGACGAAGGGTGATTCGTCTTTGCTGAACGCGACCCAGGGCACGACCGAGATGAGCACGACGAGCGATCCGACGTAGAAGAGCAGGATGCGGATCGGGATCGCCTTGACCGCCTTGGGCAGGTTCTGCTCCGGATTGCGCGTCTCGGCCGCGGCGGTGCCGACGAGCTCGACGCCGACGAAAGCGAAGACCGCGATCTGGAACCCCATGATGAACCCCATGAACCCGCCGCCGAAGAAGCCGCCGCCGATGGTGAAGAGGTTCATGAGCGACGCGGTCCCCTCGATCGTCTCGCCCGTGTGGGTGTCCGTGTACTGGTTCGTGAAGCCCGTCGCGATGAGCACGATGCCGGCGATGATGAGTGCGACGATCGCCACAATCTTGACCATCGCGAACCAGAACTCCGTCTCGCCGAATCCGCGCACCGACGGCAGATTGAGGAGCATCAGCAGCACGATGACGGCGACCGCCGGAATCCAGGTCGGCAATACGGGCAACCAGTACTTCACGTAGACGGAGGCGATGACGATGACATCGGCGACACCCGTCACGACCCAGCAGAACCAATACGTCCAGCCGAGGAAGAAGGCCGCTGCCGGCCCGAGGATGTCTCCGGCGAAATCGGCGAAGTTGCGGTAGTCGGTGCGGCTCAGGAGGAGCTCGCCCATCGCCCGCATCACGAAGTACAGCATGAAGCCGATGATCATGTATACGAGCACGACGGACGGACCGGCCACCGAGATCGTCTTCCCGGAACCCATGAACAGCCCGGTGCCGATCGCACCGCCGATGGCGATGAGCTGGATGTGCCGGTTGCTGAGGGCCCGCTCGAGCCCGTGTTCGCGAGGGAGCTGCGCCCCAGATTTCAACATGTCCCGCTGCATTCCTTTCCTGCGCCGCCTCGATGCGGCATCGGGCTCAGAGCCCCCGATCCACCGTATCGCGTCTTCCGCGCATGAGCGCACCGCGCCCGCTGAGCGGGATGCGGCGGGCGCGTGCGCCCGGTGCGACCCGGCGCAGGCGATGCAGTCGTCGACCCGAGCGCGCTCCGAGGATCGGGGCGGACGAGCCACTCGTGCTGCGTCGAGCATCGAACTCGACACCCCAGTGCATGATGCGAACGTATCGGTGGAGCCGCGGGGAATTGAACCCCGGTCCACTTCGACGATTCCGTGCCTTCTACGAGCGTAGTTCGTGAAAACGTTCTACTCGGCCCCGCACTTTGCCACGAACACCTAGTGCGACAGACCCAGCCTCAGAAAAAGTCCCGATACGCCCTGAGACTCGACGTACCAGCAAGCTTCCTAGATGACGCCAGAAAAACGGGGCGGAAGCTCACCCGATCTGACGGACTCGGTCTCGTGCTTAGGCAGCGAGAGCGAAGTCGGTGCGCTTAACGTTGGCACCTATGGTTTGCGAAGGGCGTTTACGAGATAACTCCGCGTCCTCGGCCCGCTTCTCACAGTCTCAAAATCGACGTGTCGAAACCGATCGGCCCCGTAGGTGCACCGGATTAACCGGTGCGGTCGGGACGTTCGCATCATGCACTGTGGACTTGTCAGTTCCGGCGCGAAGGCCGGTTCCACCGGTGAATCACCGGAACGTCCAGTCTACCAGCTCGGGCGACGCGGGGCGAGTCTCTCCCCCTTCGCTCATTCCGCTCGCAGCGCACGCGGGTCGACACCGAGGCTCCACCCCGCGACGTCGGCCACGAAGTGCCGGAACGCGGGATGCTCGAAGGGTGACGCGTTGTTCGCATAGACGCCGATCGCGTCGACCGCCATGTAGATGCGGGTGCTCGCCCCGACCGGGTCGGTCGTCTGGAATGCACCGGACGCGACTCCCGCCTCGATCAGCGCGACCATCCGCGCCCGGTCGAGGGATTCCTGCTCGTCGATGGCGACGGCGAGGTTCGGTACCGCCCGCGCGAGGTGCCTCGCATTGAGCCAGAGACGGCACAGCTCGACGGCCTCCGGGCTCTCGGCTCGCCGAACGAACCCTGACATCTGCGCCAGCGGCGCATCCTCCTCGCCGAACAGCCAATCGCGCTCGGCCGTCACTGCGAGCACGAACGCTTCGATGACGAGCACCTCGACGGCGGAGAAGTAGTGGCTGATCAAGCCGGGACGAACCCCGAGCGGCTCGGCTACCGCGCGGAGCGTCACGCGCTCGAGGCCGTCACGGCGGGCGATGGCGGCGGCCTCCGCGAGAATCTCGGCCCGACGCACCTCGGCCGACTTGCGCACCCGCGACGGGGAAGCATCGCCTCCCACGCGCGTCACTCGCCCATGCGGTTGCGCTGGCGCATGGCGCGCTCGGCTTCGCGCTTGTCCTGCTGCTCGCGCAGCGTCTGCCGCTTGTCGTACTCGCGCTTACCGCGAGCGAGCGCGACCTCGACCTTCGCGCGGCCGTCCAGGAAGTACATCTTCAGGGGGACGATCGTCATGCCGCCCTCACGCGTCTTCTGCCACAGCTTGTCGATCTCCTGCCGGTGCAGCAGCAGCTTCCGCTTGCGGCGCGGCGCGTGATTCGTCCACGAACCGTTCAGATACTCGGGAATGTACGCGGCATCGAGCCACGCCTCACCGTTCTCGATGAAGACGTATCCGTCGACGAGCGAGGCGCGCCCCATGCGGAGGGACTTCACCTCACTGCCGGTGAGCACCATTCCAGCCTCGTAGGTGTCGAGGATCTGGTATTCGTGCCGAGCCTTCTTGTTCGAGGCGATCAGCTTCTCGCCGGTCTCCTTGGGCATGGCACATCCTCTCTCTCGCGCGGCCGGACCTCCCAGCATAGCGCGATGCGCACCGGCAGTACGCAGGCGATCCGCGTTCTGCGAGGCCGCACGCGGGCGCGGCAGGGTGCGGAACGCGGATCGCTGCGCCGATCTCCGGCTTGCCTACACCCGCAAGTAGCGGGTGATCGCAATCTTCGCGGCGATGGCAGAGAGCACCACGCCGACGAGTATGAGTATCGGCGGCACCACGAGCGATTGCTCGACCGTGATGTAGCTCGTGAACGGCACCTCGGTCGCCAGGAATCCCTGGACGAAGAACTTCACGATCGCGACGGATGCGGCGCTCGCGAGCACCGCGCCGATGAGCGCGGCGATGATCCCCTCCAATATGAAGGGCGTTTGTATGAACCGGTTCGAGGCGCCGACGAGGCGCATGATGCCGATCTCCCGACGGCGTGAATACGCCGACAGCCGGATCGTGGTCGAGATGAGGAGCATCGCGGCGATGAGCATGAGACCGGCGATGGCGATGGCGGTGTAGCTCGCGACGCCGAGGAACAGGAAGATGCGATCCAGTAGACTGCGCTGATCCGAGACGCTCTGCACGCCGGGGATGCCGGCGAAGGTCTCCTGGATGATGTCCGAGCGCGACGGGTCCTTCAGTTTGATCCAGAACGTCTGGTTCAGCTGCTCCGGTCTCGTGATCTCGACGATCGGGTTGCCCTCGAACTGCTTCGTGAACTCCTCGTACGCCTGATCGTGATCGACGAAGAACGAATCGTCGATGTAGGGAGCGAGCGTGTCGGAATCGAGCGCGGCCTGCACGGCGGCGATCTCCTCCTCCCCGGCATCCGTCCCCGAGCACGTCGCACTCTGGTCGTAGTCGGTGCACAGGTAGACCGCGACCTGAGCGCGGTCGAACCAGAACGTCTTCATCTGCTGGATCTGCAGCTGCATCAGAATCGCTGCGCCCACGAACGTGAGCGATACGAAGGTGACGAGCACTACCGAGATCACCACGGAGAGGTTGCGACGGAAGCCGCTCCAGACCTCTCCCAGTACCAGTCCCACCCTCATCGCACGGGCCCCACATCTGTCTGGTCGTCGTCTGGTCGTTTCAACCCGAGGCGTTCGGCGAGGCTCCCGGTCTCCGCCATCTGCACGGGGTCGAGGGGCTGGGCCGGCTCGAGGAAGCTCGGGATGGCGCGACCGTGCGGGCCGTCCGCGTGCACCGTCTCATCGATGTCGTCGTCATCCGCGTCATCGTCGCCGAACGGGTGGGGCTCCTCGAATACCGAGGCCTCCTTCGGGCGCTCTGCGGGCGGAGCGACGGGATCGTGCCGCTCCTCGATCTCCGGATCGGGGGCTGCCGCCGCGACGACCTCTGCGGCGGCGTCGACGAGTGCCGGATCGCGTTCCGCGCTGCCCTGCACCGCTGCCGACCGCGCGGCCTCGTCGAGCATTTCGGGCGCGAGTGCTGCACGCACCACGGCCTCGGAGGTGCGCAGCACCTGCACGCTCGCGTCTGAAAGATCTGCGATGGGGATGGAAGCGGTCTCGCCGTAACCGCCGCCCACTTCGTCGCGCACGACGACGCCCTGCGAGAGCTCGACGACGCGCTGCTGCATGATGTCGACGAAGGTCGCTTCGTGCGTCGCCATGACCACCGTGGTGCCAGCGGCGTTGATCGCGCGCAGGAGCTGCATGATCCCGAGGCTGGTCGCGGGGTCGAGGTTGCCCGTCGGCTCGTCCGCCATCAGGATCGCCGGCTTGTTGACGATGGCGCGGGCGATGGCGACGCGTTGCTGCTCGCCGCCGGAGAGTTCGTGCGGGAACCGCTTCGCCTTATTGGCGAGACCGACCATCTCGAGCGTGTCGGGTACCGCCTCCTGAATGAAGCCGCGCGACTTGCCGATGACCTGCAGCGTGAAGGCGACGTTGTCGTAGACGGTCTTGTTCGTGAGCAGACGGAAGTCTTGGAAGACGGTGCCGAGATTGCGGCGGAAGTACGGGACTTTGCGCGAGGAGATCTTGCTGAGGTCCTGCCCCAGCACGTGGATCTTCCCGGCACTCGGCTGATCCTCGCGCAGGATCAACCGCAAGCAGCTGGATTTCCCAGAACCGGAGGCGCCGACGATGAAGACGAACTCGCCGCGGTCGACCCTGAGGTCGATACCGTCGAGCGCGGGTTTCGCGGTGCCCCGGTATTTCTTGGTGACGTTCTCGAAGAGGATCATGACGAGACGACTGTACGCCCTGACGCCCGGGGCGATGCTGAGGCGCGCTGGTGCGGCCTCGCTTCGGGTGAACTCCCAGTCGCGGTCTCAGTCGTTCTTGGAGAGCGAGCGCCACCGGATTCCCGCAGCGATGAATCCGTCGAGATCGCCGTTGAAGACGGCCTCCGGCTGCGAGGCCTCGTGCCCCGTGCGCAGATCTTTGACGAGCTGCTGCCCGTACAGGAAGTAGGAGCGGATCTGGTCGCCCCAGCTCGCCGTGATGCTGCCCGCGAGTTCTTTCTTCTTCGCGGCCTCCTGCTCGCGCTGCAGCAGGAGCAGTCGCGTCTGGAGCACGCGCATCGCGGCTGCGCGGTTCTGGATCTGTGACTTCTCGTTCTGCATCGAGACGACGATGCCGGAGGGGATGTGCGTGATGCGCACGGCGGAGTCCGTGGTGTTGACCGACTGGCCCCCCGGGCCCGAGGATCGGTAGACGTCGACGCGGATGTCGCTCTCGGGCACCTCGACCTCCGTCGCCTCCTCGAGCAGCGGAATGACCTCGACGCCCGCGAAGCTCGTCTGGCGCTTGTCGGCCGAGCCGAACGGGCTGATGCGGGCGAGGCGATGGGTGCCGGCCTCGACCGAGATCGTGCCGAAGGCGTACGGCGCGTCGATCTCGAAGGTCGCGGACTTGATGCCGGCGCCCTCCGCGTACGAGGTGTCGAGCACCTTCGTCGGGTAGTCGTGCTGCTCGGCCCAGCGCAGGTACATGCGCAGCAGCATCTCGGCGAAATCAGTGGCGTCGTCGCCGCCTGCGCCGGAGCGGATCGTGACGACTGCGGCGCGCTCGTCGTATTCGCCCGAGAGCATCGTCTGCACCTCGAGATCCTGAATGACCTTCTCGAGCGCGACGAGCTCCGCCGCGGCCTCCGCCGCCGAATCGGCATCGTCGGCCTCCTCGGCGAGTTCGATGAGCACCTCGAGGTCGTCGAGGCGCTGCTCGACGCTCCGCACGCGCTTCACCCGCGCCTGGCGATGGGAGAGGCCGCTCGTCACCTTCTGAGCGGCTGCGGGATCGTCCCAGAGGTCGGGGGCCGCGGCCTGCTCCTCGAGCTCAGCGATCTCCCGATCGAGCTTGGGCAGATCCAGCACCGCAGCGATGTCTGCGTACGTCGAGCGGAGTGCGCGGATGCGGGCGGAGAAGTCGAGATCGAGCATGGTGCTCAAGCTTACTCGCCGGATCGCCAACGCTGGTGGTCGCAGTTCTGCGCGGCTGAGGATCCGGGGGCCGGTATTCGGGCTCGAGTCAGATCACGGCCTCCGTGAACGGCCGCGCCGCCGCACCGCCCGCCCCGCTGCGCCACGCGCGCGCGAGACGATCCACCGCCTCATCGAGCGTCGCCTCCGGCGCCGAGAACGGCAGGCGCACGAACCGTTCGAATGTGCCCGGGCTCCCGAAACGCGGGCCTGGCGGCAGATGCAGGTCGAGCTCGGCCGCGGCTCGACTCAACCGGGAGCTCGCGCGCTCGCCGATGTCGACCCAGACGCAGACTCCGCCCACCGCCGGCGAGGGCGTCCACTCCGGAACGCGCTCCGCCAGCCGTTCGACGAGGAACCGATGGCGGGCTGTGAGCTGGTGAGACCGTTCGACGAGGATGTCGTCGTACTGCTCGAGCGCGTGGAGTGCGAGCACCTGCTCCCACGTTCCGGTGCCGAGGTCCCCGATGCGGCGCGCCGCCTCCAGGCGTCCGATCAGATCGGGAGCAGCCCGAATCCAGCCCACGCGCATGCCGCCCCAGACCGTCTTTCCGACCGACCCCACCGTGAGAATCGCATCGTGATGATGCTCCTGCTCGGCATGCGCCGCGAACGGGACGATGGGCACCGGCTCCCCCAGCGAGAGTTCAGCGGTGGTCTCGTCGGCGATGATGTACGCACCCTGACCGGCGAGCGCGGTGATCAGGCGCGACTTCAACCCGACCGGCATGCGGAGGCCGGTCGGGTTGTGGTGATCCGGAATGAGATAGGCGAGTTTCGGCGACGTGCGCTCTGCGATCTCCAGCATGCTCGACGCGTCGTACCCGTCGTGCGAGCCGATGCCGCCTCCACCGACCGGCAGCTCGGCGAGCAGCGCACCCGTCGCCGCGATCGCCTCTCTGGCGTGCGGATAGCTGGGCGATTCGACGAGGCTGCGATCCCCGCGTCGCAGCAGGGTGCGGGCGATCAGGAAGATGGCGTGCTGCGCACCCAGTGTCACCATGATCTGCTCCGGCGTCGTGGGGAGGCCGCGCGCGGTGTACCGTTCCGCCAGCGAGGCGCGCAGCTCCGGGAGCCCGAGTGTGTCGTAGCCGATGAGCCGAAACGCGGCAGCGTGCTCCGTCGCGGCGCGCGCATTGAGTTCCGCGAGCCCGCTCCACGGCTCGGGGCACGCGCTCGACAGGTCGATTCCGCCGATCGTGCCAGCCCAGAGTCCCTCCCGCGTCGTTCCGCTGCCGCGCACGACGGTGCCGGAGCCGCGCCGCGAGCGCACGACCGCGGTCTCGCGCAAGCGCTGGTACGCCGCAGCCACCGTGGTGCGGCTCACCCCGAGCGACTCCGCGAGCGGGCGTTCGGCCGGCAGCGTGGTGCCCGGCACGATGCGGCCGTCGCGCACGAGCAGCGTCACGCTGTCCGCCAGCTCGAGGTAGCCGTGCCCCGCCCCGCGCCAGCGTCCGAGCAACTCGGTCAGTCGGCGCGCGCTGAGGCGCTGCCCGGTCCACGTCTCGTTCATGAGGCCACGCTATGCGAATTGGCCTCTTGCTGGCAATGCCAATATGAGGTGGACTGCTCGCATGCTCCGACGATTCGCGCGCCTCATCCCCGGCCTCCTGCTCTACGGCGTCGCCGACGCATTCATGATCCGCGCAGCACTCGGCGTCGACCCGTGGACGGTCTTCGCGCAGGGGCTCTCGATGCAGACCGGTCTCGGAATCGGCATTCTCACCAACATCATCGGGCTGCTCGTGCTGCTGCTCTGGTGGCCGCTGCGCCAGAAGCCCGGCATCGGCACGCTGCTCAACATCATGCTCGTCGGGCCCGGCATCGAGCTCGGCCTGTGGCTGCTCCCGACACCCGGATCATTCTGGCTGCGCGTCGCCTACTTCTCCATCGGGCTGCTCCTGCTCGCCGTCGCGAGCGGCATCTACATCGGCGCGAACCTCGGGCCGGGCCCGCGAGACGGCCTCATGACGGGCATCCACCTGCGCTTCGGCACGCCGATCTGGATCGGCCGCACCGCCGTCGAAGTCACCGTTCTGCTCATCGGCTGGTCGCTCGGCGGAAACGTCGGCGTCGGAACCATCGTCTTCGCCGCGCTGATCGGCCCGCTCTGCTCGATCACGCTCCCCCTCTTCGGCGGCCGCGCGATCCGGCGTCGCGACACGAGCCCCCGCACGACGAAGCCCGCCGCGTCGACCGAGGAGGAATCCCTCTCGGCCTGACACGACGGGCTCCGCCCGCACCGGAGTCAGTCGTCGACCGACACCTTGTTGAAGCCGGTGACGGGCTGGCTCTCGTCGAACGATGCCACCTTCTTCTGGAATCCGCGCGTGATGACGAGCAAGTAGACGAAACCGAGGCCCGTCCAGATCAGGCCGCCGAGCAGCGCGTGCCCGTCGAGGTTCACCCACAGGAGGCCGGTGAGCAACGTACCGATCACCGGCATCACGATGTAGTTGAAGATGTCCTTCGGGGTGCGGCGACGCCCCTTGCGAATCGCGAACCAGGCGATCACCGACAGGTTGACGAAGGTGAAGGCGATCAGCGCGCCGTAGTTGATGTACGCGGCGATCATCTCGAGCGTGAAGGCGATCGCGAGCAGGGAGATGGCACCGGTGAGCACGATGTTGAAGGTCGGCGTGTGCGTGCGCGGGTTCACGTATCCGAAGAACTTCTGCGGCAGTACGTTGTTGCGGCCCATCACGAGCAGCATGCGCGACACCGATGCGTGCGACGCGAGACCCGATGCGAGCGTCGCTGCGAACCCGGCCGCGGTGAGCACCGCGGAGAGCACCGTGCCGCCGACGAGGTCGCCGATGATCGGGAGCGTGCTGTCCTCCACGTACTGCATGTCGCCGCCCGGGGCGAACTCGTTCCAGTCCGGGAAGCGCTGCTGGGTGAAATACCCGGCGATGAGGAAGATCGCGCCGCCGATGACCACGGTGAGCAGAATCGCCTTCGGCATGATCTTCGGCGTCTTCGCCTCCTCCGCGTACATCGTGACGGCGTCGAAGCCGATGAAGGAGAAGCAGACGATGGTCGCTCCGGCGAGCACCGCTCCGAACTCGACGCCGTTGTGGAAGAAGGGCTTCACGGTCACGACGCCGTTCTCGCCGGCGCCGCCGGCGAGCTGCACGATCACCATGAAGACGAAGATGGCCATCACGACGATCGAGAAGATGAGCAGCAGCATGTTGACGTTCGACGTGCCGCGCATCGTGAGGTAGATGACCGTCGTGACGAACAGCACGTAGACGATGACCCAGACGGCGCCGGGGATGCTCGGGAAGAACGCCTCGAGATAGCTGCGCACGATGAGGCAGTTCACCATCGGCAGCAGCATGTAGTCGATCAGCGCCGTCCAGCCGACCAGGAAGCCGACGTTCGGGTGCATCGACTCCCGCGCATACGTGTAGGCGGACCCGGCGCTGGGGATCGCTCCCGCCATCTTCCCGTAGCTGACCGCGGTGAAGATCATGACGATGAGAGCCACGGTGTACGCGAGGGGCACGACGTTGTTCGTGTCGCGCGCCACGAGACCGAACGTGTCGAATACCACCGTCGGGGTCATATAGCCGAGGCCGAGGCCGACGATCGCCCAGAGCCCGAGGCTCCGCTTGAGGCGAGCACCGTTCGACGAGGCCGGTGCAGACAAAGCGGTCATGTTCTCTCCTTCAAGAACGCAGCTGCGTCGCACGACCAGAATCCGCTCGGCAGCCCTATTGCGGCGACGAGGAATTCGCCAAGCACACATCCTGCACCCGCGCGGTGCTGTCGCGCAAGCCGGACGTGCGAATTGCACGCCCGGCCCGACGGCTACACCCGAGCGAGTCGCTTCCGCTTGGAGATGTTCACCATCTGGACGACGACCACGAGCAGCAGCGCCGACACGAACACGATCGACGCCAGCACGTTCGCCTGGGCGGGCACCCCCTTGAGCGCCGACACGTAGATGAACTTCGGGAACGTCGTCGCCGTGCCCGAATTGAAGTTCGTGATGATGAAGTCGTCGAAGGAGAGCGCGAAGCTCAGCAGCGCGGCGCCGATGATGCCGGGCGCCAGCATCGGCAGTGTCACGCGCCAGAACACCTGCCCGGGCGACGCGTAGAGATCGCGCCCGGCCTCCTCGATCGCCGGGTCGAGGCTCGCCACTCTGGCCTTCACCGCGACGACGACGTACGAGATGCAGAACATCGTGTGAGCCAGGATGATCGTGCCGACGCCCTTCTCCACTCCGGCGAGGAGGAACTGCGCTGCGAGCCCGGCCCCCAGCACCACCTCGGGCGTCGCCATCGGGGTGAAGAGCAGCAGACTCACCGTCGATCGTGCCCGGAAGCGGTAGCGCACGAGCGCGATGGCGATCATCGTGCCCAGTGCTGTGGCCGCGACGGTGGCGACGACTCCGATGAGAATGCTGTTCCCGAAGGCGGTGCACACCTGCGGCGCACCGCACGGGTTCTCCCAGTTGCGGAGCGTGAAGCCGCGCCAGAGGATGTTGTTGCGGCCGGAGTCGTTGAAGGAGAACACGATGACGTGCAGGATCGGGAGCAGGAGGTAGATGAGGACGATCGCGCTCATGACGGGCACGAACGCCCTCCCCAGACTGAAGTGCTTCACAGCAGATCCTCCGCCCCGCTCTTGCGCACGTACGTGGCGACGAACACCAGGATGATCACCATCAGGATGATCGAGAGCGCTGCTGCCATCGGATAGTTCTGCGTTTGCAGGAAGTTCGACTCGATGACGTTGCCGATCATGGTCGTGGAGGTGCCGCCCAAGAACTCGCGCGATGCGTTGACGTAGTCGCCCGACATCGGGATGAAGCTGAGCAGCGTCCCCGAGACGATCCCCGGCATGGAGAGCGGGAGCGTGACCCGGCGGAACGTGGTGAGAGGCGACGCGTAGAGGTCGGACCCGGCTTCGAGCAGCCTGAGATCGAGCGCTTGGAGCGAGGCGTACATCGGCAGCACCATGAACGGGATGAAGTTGTACACGAGCCCGAAGATGACGGAGAAATGGGTTCCCACCAGCTCGCTCGGCAGGATCGCCTTCCACGCGAGCGTGCGAAGCAGGAAGCTGATGAAGAACGGCGCGACGACGAGGATCAGCAGGATCCCCTGGAGCATCGGCCGCGAGCGCACCTTCACGCCGATCAGGTACGCGAGCGGATAGCTGATCAGGAGGCCGATGATCGTCGCAGAGATCGCGTAGACGAACGATCGCGCGAGGTGCGGCCCGTACTCCTGCAGCGCGGTCCAATAATTCGAGAACTGGGCGGCAGCGACGTACTGCCCGATCCCGCCGGCGTCGGCGGGAGCTTGGAGCGACGTCAGCGCGAGCTGGAAGAACGGGGCCACGAAGAAGAGCAGCATGTAGGCGACGCCCGGTGCGAGCAGCACCAGCGCGACCCAGCCGCGCTTCCGGGGGGCCTGATCGGCCTGCTTCGCGCTCGTCGAGAATGCGGTGAGAGCCACGATCGGTCCCCTACTCTGCGAGAGCGGCTCGGGACGCGATGGCTCGCGTCGACAGGCCCGCATCGACGATGCCGGCGTCGAGCGGATCATCCAGCAGTCCGAACGTGTGCTCGACGCGCCAGCTCAGCCAGACCTCGTCGCCCAGCGCGGCGGTCGGGCCGGCCTGCAGATTCTGAGCGAAGACCTGCACGTCGCCGGCTCCTGGCACCGCTACGGTGTACTGGGTGCTCACGCCGATGAACGACACATCGGTGACCCTCCCCGGGCCGACTGCGTTGGTCAGCGCGTCGGGTTCGGGCTCCGCATGCGCAAGCGTCAGCTTCTCCGGCCGCACGCCGATCGTGATCCGACCGCTGTCGCGCTCGCTCCGGTTACGGGGCACCGAGAGCCTCATGCCGCGGAACTCGGCGTGCAGCACCTGGTCCGTCGTTCCTGCGACCTCCACCGGGAAGAGATTCGACTGACCGAGGAAGTTCGCGACGAAGACGGTCCGCGGCAACTCGTACAGCTCTTCCGGCGCCCCCATCTGCTCGATTCTCCCCTGGTGCATCACCGCGACCGTATCGGCCATCGTCATGGCCTCCTCCTGATCGTGGGTGACATGCAAGAACGTCAGCCCGACCTCCTGCTGAATCTGCTTGAGCTCCTGCTGCATCTGACGCCGGAGTTTCAAGTCCAGCGCGCCGAGCGGCTCATCGAGCAGGAGGAGCGCCGGCCGGTTCACCACCGCTCGCGCCAGCGCTACGCGCTGCTGCTGCCCGCCCGAAAGCTGGGCGGGCTTCCGATCCGCGACGTGGTCGAGTTCGACCAGGCGCAGCGCTTCGTGCGCCTTGGCGGCGGGGTCGGAGATGCGACGTCGGCGCAAGCCGAACGCGACGTTCTCGAGCACCGACATGTGCGGGAAGAGGGCGTAGGACTGGAACACCGTGTTCACCGGTCGCCGGTGAGGGGTCAGAGCGGTCACGTCCTGTCCGCCGATGAGGATGCGCCCGGCCGTGGCCTCCTCGAGACCCGCGACGAGGCGCAGCGTCGTCGTCTTGCCGCAACCCGACGGACCGAGCAGTGCGAAGAAGGAGCCCGCCGGAATCGTCAGGTCGAGATGTTCGATCGCGGTGAATCCCGGAAAGCGCTTCTGAATGCCGACGAGTTGGAGATCCGCCCCCGACTCAGCGAATTTCCTGTGGTCCCCCACGCTCACAGCCCCAGCACGTTCTGGAACTGGGTGGAGTACTGCTTGTCCTCCTCGGCCGTGAGCGTGCGGAACGGGCGAAGGTGCTCCCAGTCCTGCTCCGTCGGGAAGATGAGGGGATTGTCGGCGTTCTCAGGATTCACCTGCTGCATGGCTTCCTGCGTCCCCTTCACGGGCGGCACGAACGTCACATAGTCGGCGACCTGCGCCATGACTTCAGGGTCGTAGTAGTAGTCGATCATCTCCTCGACACGCGCCTTCGCCTCTGGCGTCGTGCCGTTGGGAACTGTGAAGGAGTCCGACGCGATCATGCCGCCCGACTCGGGGATCTCGAGCGTCCACTGGTTGTCGTTCTCGGCGTTCAACATGATGACGTCGCCCGACCACGCCATCGCGGCCCAGGCGTCGCCAGTGATCAGATCCTGCGTGTAGCTGTTGCCCTTCACGTTGCCGATCTGCCCGCTCTGCAGCGCATCGTCGAGCCACGCCATCGCGGCGTCGAACTCGGTGTCGCCCCAGTCGCCAGCAGGATCGTGCCCCAGACCGGCGAGGATCATGCCGACGGTGTCGCGCATCTCGCTCAGCACGACGACCTTCCCCTTCAGGTCGGGAGCGAGGAAATCGTCGAGCGTCTTGATGCCCTTCGGCACGGCCTCCGTATTCCACACCCAGCCCGATGCGGGGAGCTGCCACGGAACCGAGAACTTGCGCCCGGGATCGACGTCGAGCGCATCCCACTGCGCATCGACGAGGTTCGCCGTGACGTTCGGGAGGTTCTCGTAATCGAATTCCTGCACCTGATTCGCCGTGATGAGACGCCCGTTCATCCAGTCGGTCATCGTGATCGTGTCGTAGCCGGTGTGGTCGCCGAGCTGCAGCTGATCCTTGATCTTGCCGTAGAACGTATTGTTGTCGTCGATGTCCTCGACGTACTGGACGTCGTAGCCGGCCTGTTCGACGAAGGCGTCGAGCGTCGGATACGAGCCGGTCGCGTCGTCGAAATCGAGGTAGTACGTCCAGTTCCCCCAGATCACACCGTCACCGCCACCACCACCGCCGCCGCCCGAGCACGCGCTCAAGCCGAGTGCCCCGAGGCCCGCCGCTCCCACCGCGACGCCCCGGAGGAGCTGACGGCGGTCGAGCTGCTTTCCTCTGATCATCCCGACGATGCTGCGGACGATCGGATCTTCTGGTTGACGAAAGACCATGAGATATCTCCTTTGATTCTCATAACGACGGCACGCCACCAATCGGGCGACAGTGCCAGGGGTGCCTCGAATATGTCATAGACCCGAGTTCCCTGCCAAGGAACCGCTCCGAGTGATTCGCATTCGTCATCGAACGGTTACCGTCGCGCGACCTGGCATCGGACGCCCGCATCCACCGGGCGACCGGAGGAGCGAGCTGCCGCCGCTGCACTCATGCGAGAACGTGGAAATACGCTGAATCATGATCGGTCTTCTTCGGATTCCTTTGCGTTTTTATGGTTTGACTGCAAGAATCAGAAGCGTGAGCAGCAAACGCAATGCGCCAGCGCTCGATTCCACGTCGAAAGCGATCATCGAGCAACTCCAGCGCGATGGCCGCCGATCGTACGCCGAGATCGGGAAGGCGGTCGGCCTCAGCGAGGCCGCCGTGCGCCAGCGCGTGCAGAAGCTCACGGATGCCGGGGTCATGCAGATCGTTGCCGTGACCGACCCGATGCGCTTGGGCTTCACTCGCCAGGCCATGCTCGGCATCCGCGTTTCCGGCGACACCAGGGTCGTCGCCGATCGCCTCGCTGAAATGTCGGAGATCAGTTACGTCGTGCTCAGCGCGGGCTCCTACGACATCCTCGCCGAGGTCGTCTGCGAGGACGACGATGGGTTGATCGAATTGCTCAACGAACAGATCCGAAAGATCGAAGGCGTTGCATCGACCGAATCCTTCGTCTACCTCCAACTCACCAAACAGAAATACGACTGGGGAACACGATAACCATGTCTTACGATCCCACTGCAGCGGTAGACACTGCCGCGCTCCAGGCCTCGGCCAAGAAGCACATGTGGCCGCACTTCACCAACCGCAAGGTGCTCAATGACGGCATCCCCGTCATCACGCGCGCCGAGGGCCACCACATCTACGACTCCGCCGGCAAGCAGTACATCGACGGCCTCGCAGGGCTCTTCGTGGTCAATGCCGGCCACGGTCGCGAGCGCATCGTGCAGGCTGCGGCCAAGCAGATGCAGCAGCTCGACTTCATGCCGATCTGGTCGTACGGCCACCCGGCAGCGATCGAGCTCTCCGAGCGTCTCTCGAGCTACGCGCCCGGCGACATGAACAAGGTCTTCTTCACCACCGGTGGTGGCGAAGCTGTGGAGTCGGCGTTCAAGCTGGCGAAGCACTTCTGGAAGATCAAGGGCCAGCCGATGAAGCACAAGGTCATCTCGCGCTCGGTCGCCTACCACGGCACCCCGCAGGGCGCGCTGGCCATCACCGGCATCCCCGACATGAAGAAGTTCTACGAGCCGCTCACCCCCGGTGGTCACCGCGTGCCCAACACGAACTTCTACCGCGCCGACGAGATGGGCGCCCCCTCCGACGACCTCGAGGCCTTCGGCCAGTGGGCGGCGAACCGCATCGAAGAGGCGATCCTGTTCGAGGGCCCCGACACCGTCGCGGCCGTCTTCCTCGAGCCGGTGCAGAACTCGGGCGGCTGCTTCCCCCCGCCCCCCGGATACTTCAAGCGCGTGCGCGAGATCTGCGATCAGTACGACGTGCTGCTCGTCTCGGACGAGGTCATCTGCGCCTACGGCCGCATCGGTGAGTTCTTCGCCTCGACCGCTCTCGGGTACGAGCCCGACATCATCACCTCGGCGAAGGCGCTCACCTCGGGCTACGTCCCGCTCGGCGCGATGATCGTCTCCGACAAGGTGTCGGAGCCGTTCAACTCGACCGACAACACCTTCTACCACGGCTTCACGTTCGCCGGTCACCCGGCCGCGGCGGCTGCCGCGCTCGAGAACCTCGACATCTTCGAGGAAGAGGACCTCAACGGGCGCGTTCGCGAGAACAGCCCGCTGTTCCGCGCCGAGCTCGAGAAGCTGCTCGACATCGACATCGTCGGCGACGTGCGCGGTGAGGGCTACTTCTTCGGCATCGAGCTGGTGAAGGACAAGGCGACCAAGGAGACGTTCACCGAGGAGGAGTCGGATCGACTGCTTCGCGATTACCTCTCCCCCGCACTGTGGGAGGCCGGCCTCTACTGCCGCGCCGACGATCGTGGAGATCCCGTCATCCAGCTCGCTCCGCCGCTGACCATCGGTCCGTCGGAGTTCGCGGAGATCGGCGGCATCCTCCGCAGCGTCCTCAAGGACGCGTCTTCGAAGATCTAAGACGCATTCCCCGGATACGGGTGTGGCCCTCTCGCGCAAGCGAGGGGGCCACACCCGTATCCGGGGCCTCCCGCACCGCTCCAGCCCTCTGCCCGCTCCGGCCCTCCGGCCCGCCGGCCGATCGCGAGGGTTTCTGCCGAGCTCGAGCATTGCGCGTTGTCCACAAGCACTGGGAGACGGCGCTCCTGCGGGTGTGCACGCGCCCGCTGAGAGCGATCAATCGGCCCGGCCCGTCGGCGCAGGCGTTCACATCGCTCGACATCGAGCACCCGACTCCGAGGGTGTGTGCCAAACGCGAGCGATTCTCCGGGCAATCTTCGCTCACCTTCGGCCCTCACCCTCGAGGTCGGCGAGATCGAAGCGACCGGGTTAGGCTTCACGCTATGAGCAGCTTCGATCCGCACCAGCCCGCGCAGCCGGACCAGTCCGCGCAGCCGCACCAGCAATACGCGCAGCCGCAGTACGCCCAACCACAACAGCCGCAGGCGCCGCAACCGCCGCAGCCCCGACAGCAATACGCGCAGCCGCAGCCGCAGCAACCCCAATACGCTCAGTCGCCGCCGTACGCGGCGCCTCATCAGGCGCAGCGCGCGCCGGGCGGGCTGAATGCGCCGGGCATCATCGCCCTGGCGGTCCTGCTTCTGACCTCGTTGATTCCGCTGTTCACGCCGGTGATCTACAGCACCGCGTCCAGTTCGGGCTCGTTCTCGGCGGTGTCGACAGTCATTTCGATCGTGCACGTGCTGCTGCTGCTCATCGCGGGGGCGCTCGCCGTCATGGGCCTGCTCGCGAAGCATCTCTCGCGCTGGCGCTGGGCGGCCATCGGCGCGGCAGTATCGGCGGCGCTTGGCCTCGTCTCGTTCGTGCTCTCGTGGTTCGGTGGTCTGCTGCTCAGCATTCCCGGCATGTACTGAGAACCGCTCCCCGATCTGAGACGCCCGGCCGAGCCTTCACGGAAACGCAGAAGCGCCCGCCACCGTGAGGTGACGGGCGCTTCGCAGATGGTGCTTCCGGCGATCGCCGGAGGACCTGCAGATTAGCGGCGCAGACCGATGCGCTCGATGAGCGAACGGTAACGCGCGATGTCGACGTTCTGGAGGTACCCCAGAAGACGACGGCGCTGGCCGACGAGCAGCAGGAGGCCACGACGCGAGTGGTGGTCGTGCTTGTGCTCCTTGAGGTGCTCGGTCAGATCCTTGATACGACGGCTGAGCATCGCGACCTGAACCTCAGGGGAACCGGTATCGCCAGGCTTTGTCGCGTATTCTTCGATGATCGCCTTCTTGACATCTGCTTCAAGTGCCATAGGGATCCCCTTCCTCTTGCTGCGCGGCGCCTTCAGCGGGATGCTGGGGCTCTCTTTATCCGCGGCCGTTCGAACGGCAACCTGTACAGCTTAGCACCGATCCGACGCCCACGCCCGTTCGCCGGGATCGGCGCACGCGCAGCACCCGCGCACGCGCACCGCGAGCGCTCCGTCCCGGCGTCTCGGCGCCTGCGTCACCGGAACGAAACACACACGGCACGCGACCGAAATCGCAGCGAGACGGTCGCGAAACAGCCGCGGCGCACACTGGTTCCACTGTGGCGGCCACGGCCCGCTCGAGAGAAAGGCACCAGCATGGAACTCACTCCTTCTGACGTGTGGACGCTTACGAGCGCAGCCCTCGTTCTGATCATGACACCGGGGCTCGCCCTGTTCTACGGCGGTCTCGTTCGCGTGCGATCGGTCGTCAACATGATGCTCTTCAGCGTCAGCGCGATGGGCGTCGTCGGGGTCCTGTGGATCCTCTTCGGTTACAGCATGAACTACTTCGCGGAGGGAGAGAGCGGATTCGCCGGGAGCCCCTTCAAAGATTTCGGCTTGATCAACACCGACCCGGCGAGCTTCATCGGCGTGGGCTTCGGCGCAGTGTTCGCGATGATCACGACCGCGCTGATCTCGGGTGCGATCGCCGACCGCGTCGGGCTCGGTTCGTGGGTGCTCTTCTCCGGCGTGTGGGCGACGTTCGTGTACTTCCCGGTCGCAGCCTGGGTGTGGGGCGGCGGCTGGATCCAGAATCTCGGCAGTGCGCTGGGCCTGCCAGACGTCATCGATCTCGCCGGCGGCACCGTGATCCACATCAATGCCGGCGCTGCGGCGCTGGCATTGGCGCTCGTCGCGGGCAAGCGCATCGGCTTCGGGAAGGGTTCGCATCAGCCCCACAGCATCCCGCTCGTCACCATCGGCGCAGCACTGCTCTGGTTCGGCTGGATCGGCTTCAACGGCGGTCTCGCGACGGAGACCGGTGAGGCCGGCCTGATCCTGGTCAACACGCTCGCGGCTCCTGCCGCAGGTATCGTCGGTTGGATCCTCGTCGATGTGATGCGCGGCAAGAAGCCCGGCGTGATCGGCGCGGCATCGGGTGCGGTCGGCGGTCTCGTCGCGATCACTCCGGCAGCCGCAAGCCTCTCTCCGGTGTGGGCGCTGCTGCTCGGCGTGATCGCGGGAATGGCGTGCGCTCTCGCCATCGAGTGGAAGTACCGGCTCGGATACGACGATTCGCTCGACGTCGTTGGGCTGCACCTCGTCGCGGGCGTGATCGGCTCGCTCTACCTGGGGTTCTTCGCCTTCTCCGACGGCCTCTTCACCGGAGGCGACGCCGGACTGCTGCTCGTGCAGTCGATCTCGGTAGTCTCGGTGATGGTGTACTCCTTCGTCGTCTCCCTGGTCATCGCACTCGGCGTGAAGCTCGTCACCGGGCTCCGCGTTCCGCCGCAGGTCGAGGAGGCCGGCATCGACTTCGCCGCGCACGGCGAAGAGGCGTACGCGTACGCCTCCCCCGAGGTGGTCTCAGCGCCGACGCGCTGATTCCCCCTCCCCAGAACGCGGGGCCCGGTCGATGACGCTCGGGCCCCGTTCTGCTGTCCGGATCCGGCCCCATTGCCCGGCCGGCGCTCCCCGCTGCTGCACCGGCCTCGACTAGGCTCGGGAGCATGATCGACTCCCCCGCAGCTGCACCGACCGCCCACGACCCGAAGGGTCTCGCCGCGATCGCTGCGAGGATCGCCGAACGAGCTGCCGCGCGCATCCTCGAGCTTCGCGCCCAGGGCGTCGACGTGGCTGCGAGCAAGTCGAGCGCCACCGATGTGGTGACCGCCGCTGATCAGGAGTCGGAGCGGCTCATCGTCGCGGCGATCCAAGACGTACGGCCCGATGACGGCATCCTCGGCGAGGAAGGAACCGGCATTGCCGGCACGAGCGGCATCACCTGGGTCATCGATCCGATCGACGGCACGGTCAACTACCTGTACGACCTCCCGGCCTACTCGGTGAGCATCGCCGCCACCGTCGCCGATGAGACCGCATACGGAGACGGCCGCCGCGCCATTGCGGGCGCCGTGTGCAACCCGCGAACGGACGAACTCTTCGTCGCCTGGGAGGGGGGCGGAGCGACTCGCAACGGCGAGCCCATCCGCATCACGGGCCAGGACGACCTCTCACTATCCCTCGTCGCCACCGGTTTCGGTTACACCGCGGAGCGCCGCACCGAGCAGGCGGAGATGGTGGCGCGAGTGATCCCCCGAGCCCGCGACATCCGGCGCTACGGATCGGCAGCCTACGATCTCTGCATGCTCGCCGCCGGTCGGCTCGACGCCTACTACGAACAGGGGCTACAGCCCTGGGATTATGCGGCCGGAGTCTTGATCGCGAGCGAGGCCGGTGCGACGCTGATCGGCCGCGACGCCGCGACGCCGCCGGGAGAATCGTTCATGGTCGTCGGGGCGGCCGGCCTCGTCGAGGAGCTCCGCTCGCTCGCGCTCGGCGAATAGCACCGTTCGGCGGCGGCTCGCGCGCCGACCCGGCGCACCGCCGGCGGCCGAGTCACTCCGAGTCGGTTCGGTCGGCTTTCCACGCGGCTGCGCGATCGGTGAGCTGATCGGCGAGCGACTGCAGTCGTGCCGGATCGGCCTCCCCCGACCGACCGTACGCGACGCCCAGCAGAAACGTCGAGAGCGGTGCCGCTGGCCGGGCGACGTCATGGGCGACGTCGCGGGCGACGTCGAGCACGGTTCCGATGCGCACGGTCTCAGGATCGACATCGAGCTCGGCGGCGGCGGCGGCGAGCCAGGCGTCCAGGGCCTCCGGCGGGAGATGGTTCGACTGCGGCATGGTTCCTCCATGGGTGTTGGATGCTGATCCGGTGGGTGCGGCCGAGCCGGCTTCAGCGAGCGACCCCGGCGACGACCGCGCCCGTGCGAGGTCTGCGGGTGTGTCGATGTCGGCGACGGTCGAGGCGTCTGCGTCCAGCCAGCGGATTTCGAGCGCGGCCGTGACGCGTCGGAGCGGCTCGTCGGCGACGGCACCGTCGAGCGCCGCGATGGCGCGAGTCAACGCCGCTACGCGATAGCGGCCCGCGAGCCACTGCGCACGGCCGTCGGGATCCCGCAGCAGTGTCGCGTCTTCACCCCCCGCGGGCGCGTGGTCGCGCAACCGTGCGACCACGCGGTCCGGTCGCACGAGATCGCAGGCGAGCAGCAGCACCTCGTCGACCGAGCGGTCGATCGCCGCGAGGCCGGCGGCGAGCGCGGCGAGCGGCCCGGAGTACGGGGGATGCTCGCGCACTGCGACGCAACCGCGCGGCGTCGCGTCAGTCGCGCCGACCACGATGGGGCGCATCACTCCGACACCCCGCACGGCGGCGACGACCCGATCGATCAGGCGCACTCCCCCGAGTTCGATCGCCGCTTTGTCGACTCCGCCGAGCCGGGATCCACGACCTCCGGCGAAGACGATCGCGCCGAGGCCGCCTGAGTCGTTCACCATGCGACGATCACCGTCTCCACCGTCTCCCCCGCGCTCACGTCGCCACGACCGGGCTCGACGATCGCGTAGCCATCGGCCGCCCCGTGGCCGCCGACGGCGTGCGAGTATCCGCGCGCGTCGACGGCGGGCGAGCAGCGGAGCCCGTGCGGCGTGCTGCGGATGCGGACGGGGAGCACCTGCGTCCGTTCCGCGCTGCCCCGCCACCCGTGGTCGGCGACGGCAGGAACGCTCGGACGGTGCAGGCGTCCGGCGCCCTGCATGCGGAGGAGCGCCGGACGCACGAAGAGCTCGTAGCTGACGGCGGCGCTGACGGGGTTGCCGGGAAGCGCGAAGATCATCGCCCCGCCTCGGAGGCGCCCGAAGCACTGCGGTTGCCCGGGCTTCACGGCGACCCGCACGGCACGCACGTCGGGTTCGATCGCGAGCGCGATCCTCACGATGTCGTGCAGCCCCGGGCCGACGCCTCCCGTGGTGATCACCGCGTCGACTTCTCCCGCGAGTTCGGCGAGTCTCGCGGCGAACCCCTCGGCATCGTCGTCGCACACGGAGACCGACACCGGCCCGATTCCTTCCTCCGCGAGGAGCCCGGCGATGAGCACGGAGTTCGACTCGGGGATCTGACCGCGCTCGAACGGCCCGCTTCCGGTGTGCAGCTCGGCTCCGGTCGCGATCACCGCGACGCGCGGTCGGCGTCGCACGCTCACCTCTGAGACCCCCGCGGCGGCGAGCGCCGCGATTCGGCGCGCGCCGAGCCGTTCGCCGGAGTGCGCGAGGAGACTTCCGACCGCTGCGTCCTCGCCGCGGCGGCGCACGTGGGCTCCCGGCACGACCTCCCGCTGCACCAGCACACGGTGTTCGGCCCACGCAGCTCCGACGACGTCGGCAACCGTCTGCTCGACGGGAATCACAGCATCGGCCGAGCTCGGCACGGGCGCACCCGTCATGATGCGCACCGCGGTGCCGCGCTCCAGTCGCGGATCGACGCCGTCGCCGGCCGCGACTTCTCCGATGATGCGCAGCTCCACGGCCGAGCCGGGCGCAGCCCCAGCCGTGTCAGCCGCTCGCACCGCGTAACCGTCCATCGCCGAGTTGTGCCAGAGCGGAAGGGCGACGGCAGCGGCCACGTCGTCGGCGAGGTACAGGCCCGTCGCCTTCCGGAGCGGCACGGCCATGACGGGAAGCTCGGACGCGGCGCCGAGCACGGCGCGTCGGTGCTCGTCCACCGGGACCGGTGTGCTCGCAGGCGCTGCGACGGTGCTCCGGCTTGCCGCACCCATGCCACCACGCTCCCGAATTCGGTGTGCGCCGGTACGGCGCCTTGCTCCCGATCACCTTCGATGATATCCAAGAGGTGTGTCACGTATCGCAGCGCGTCGAAGAGTGACCCGCCTCACCGTGGGCGGATCCCGAGTCCGACGAGCCGATTTCCTCGCCGTCGAAGAACCGCTCGAGATCCGCGTCGGTGGAACGCCACTCGCGGTGACCATGCGCACCCCTGGACACGATGTCGAGCTGGCCGCTGGGTTCCTCGTCTCCGAGGGTGTGATCCACCAGCAGCACGACTTCTCCGCGGCGATTCACTGCGCGAGTGACGGAGAGCCGAACACGTACAACGTGCTCGACGTCGCCCTCGGGCCGGGAGTCGCACCGCCCGATCCGAGTCTCCAGCGGAATTTCACCACGACGAGTTCGTGCGGTCTGTGCGGCAAGGCGACGATCGACGCCGTGCACACGCGCTCCCGCTTCGACGTCGCAGAGGATCCGCTCCGCATCGACGCCGCCATGATCATCACGTTCCCCGATCAGCTGCGCGCCCAGCAGGCCGTCTTCGAGCGAACGGGCGGCCTCCACGCCGCCGCCCTCTTCGACGGGCGGACGGGCGAGATGCTCGTGCTGCGCGAAGACGTCGGTCGCCACAACGCGGTCGACAAGGTCATCGGCTGGGCCCTCCTGCAGGGGCTGCTGCCCCTGCGATCCGTGGTGCTGATGGTCTCGGCTCGCGCGAGCTTCGAGCTCACGCAGAAGGCTCTCATGGCGGGGGTTCCCATGCTGACCGCCGTCTCGGCACCCTCGTCGCTCGCGGTCGAGCTCGCCGAGTCGTCGGGAATCACCCTCGTCGGCTTTCTGCGCGGGGAATCAATGGTCGTCTACAACCGCGACGACCGCATCACCGACGTCGCGCACGAATCACCAGATCCAGCCGGCAGTGCCGTCGGCACCCTCGAGAAAGCAGTGCACCCATGAGCCCCAAGGCCCCCCGCGACGACTTCTCCGACGCCGACATCGAAGTCACCGAGCCGAAGGACTATGCCGCGGGGCTCGGCGGCGTCTTCCACTCGATGGAGCCGGCGGTCAAAACACTGGGCCTCGCGAAAACCGCGAAGCTCATGACGAAGATCAACCACAAAGACGGCTTCGACTGCATGAGCTGCGCCTGGCCCGACCCCGAGCACCGCAAGATCGCGGAGTTCTGCGAGAACGGCGGCAAGGCGGTGACCTGGGAGGCGACGCCCGTGACCGTCCCCCGCTCGTTCTGGAAGGAGCACTCGCTCACGTCGCTCGAGGACAAGACCGAGTACTGGCTGGGCATGCAGGGGCGGATCACCGAGCCGGTCTACAAGCCGGCGGGCTCCGATCATTACGAGCCGGTCAGCTGGGACCGGGCCTTCGACATCGCCGCGGGGCACCTGAACGCGCTGGATCACGCGGATGAGGCGTCGTTCTACACGAGCGGCCGCGCGTCGAACGAGGCGGCGTTCATCTACCAGCTGTTCGCTCGCGTCCTCGGCACGAACAACCTGCCCGACTGCTCCAACATGTGCCACGAGTCGACGGGCACCGCGATGACGTACACGGTCGGCATCGGCAAGTCCACGATCGCCTACAACGACTTCCTTAAATCCGACCTGATCATCATCATGGGTCAGAACCCGGGCACGAATCATCCCCGCATGCTCACCGCTCTCGAGGAGGCGAAGGAGAACGGGGCGAGCGTCGTCGCGGTGAACCCGCTGCCCGAGGCCGGCCTGCTCGGGTACAAGGACCCGCAGAAGGTGCGGGGGTACGTCGGAAAACCGCTGCAGATCGCCGACCAGTTCCTCAAGATCCGCTCCGGCGGCGACGCCGCACTGCTGCAGGCCGTGTCCAAGCGCGTCATGGAGGCCGAGCGACGCGCCCCCGGCACCGTGCTCGACCACGAGTTCATCTCCGGGTACTGCGACGGCTTCGAGGAGTTCGCGGAGCACATCGTGCACGTGGACGACGCGGCGGTGGAGCGCGCGACCGGGCTCTCCTCGGCGGAGATCGACGAATTCGCCGAGCGGTACGTGCGCGCCGGTCGCGTGATCATCTGCTGGGCGATGGGCATCACGCAGCACCGTCGGAGCGTCGACACCATCAAGGAGATCATCAATCTGCTGCTGCTCCGCGGCAACATCGGCAGGCCGGGAGCCGGCGCGTCTCCCATCCGCGGCCACTCGAACGTGCAGGGCGACCGCACGATGGGCGTCTGGGAGCAGATGCCCGATTCCTTCCTCGATGCGCTCGGCGCGGAGTTCTCCTTCGAGCCTCCGCGCGCGCACGGGGTGGACGCCGTGCAGGGGATCCGAGCGCTCGACGAGGGCAAGATCAAAGTGTGGTTCGGACTCGGCGGCAATCTGCTCGGCGCGATCTCCGACACGAATCTCGCCGAATCGGCGATGCGTCGCACGCGGCTCAGCGTGCAGCTCTCGACCAAGCTCAACCGCTCGCATGTGATCACCGGCGAAGAGGCGCTGATTCTGCCGGTCCTCGGGCGCACCGAGGTCGACGTGCAGCTCAGCGGGCCCCAATACGTCACCGTCGAGGACACGGTGTGCGCGGTGCACGCCTCGCACGGGCAGGTGCCGCCGATCTCCGAGCAGGTGCGCTCGGAGATCGCGATCGTCGCCGGGATCGCGCACGCGACGCTGGGCACTCGTCACGGGATCGACTGGCTCGCCATGATCGACGATTACGACGTGATTCGCGATCACATCTCCCGCGTCGTCCCCGGGTGCGCGGATTACAACGCGAAGACGCGACGGAAGGACGGCTTCCTGCTGCCGAACGGACCCCGCGACGAGCGCCGGTTCGATACCGCAACCGGCAAGGCGCGCATCACGGTGAATGAGCTCGAGCACGTGGAGTGCCCGCCCGGACGCCTGATCCTGCAGACCATTCGTTCGCACGACCAGTTCAACACGACGATCTACAGCCTGAACGACCGCTACCGCGGCATCAAGAAGGGGCGCTCGGTCATCTTCGTGCACCCCGACGATCTCGCTGAGCTCGGGTTGGCCGACGGGCAGACCGTCGACATCTTCAGTGAGTGGAAGGATCAGCCGGACCGCGTGCTCCGCGGGTTCCGCACGGTCGCGTTCCCCACGGCACGCGGGTGCGCGGCAGCGTACTTCCCGGAGGCCAATGTGCTCGTGCCGCTCGACAGCACCGCACTCGAGAGCAACACACCGGTGTCGAAGGCGGTCGTCGTCCGGCTCGAACCCTCGAACACCCCGGTGGGCGTCGGGCGCCCGGTCACCGTGTGACACGCGGCCAGCGCCCGCTTCCGCCTCGTGAGACGGGAGCGGGCGCTGGCCCGGCCGGGTCAGGCTGCGGCGCGCGGCGCACCGATTCCCGGGTCGATCTGCGTGGGCCCCGCCTGCGACGGGCGCGGGTCGAAGTCGAAGATCTCGGTCGGCAGGTACACGGTGGAGCAGGAGTTCGGAATGTCGACGACTCCTGAGAGGCGCCCCTCGATCGGAGCGGCTCCGAGCAGCAGATAGGCCTGCTCCGGGCTGTAGCCGAACTTCATGAGGTAGTCGATGGCGTGCAGACAGGCTCGCTGGTACGAAAGGTGCGAGTCGAGATAGCGCTGCTCGCCGTCGAGAGTCACCGACGTGCCAGAGAACGCCAGCCAGTGGCTGTACTGCGGTTCGACGTTGCCCGGCATGAAGATCGCGTTCTCGTGCACGCCGTAGGTCTCCATGCCGCCCTTGATGAGATCGACGCGCAGATCGATGAACCCGCCCATCTCGATCGCACCGCAGAAGGTGATCTCCCCGTCACCCTGCGAGAAGTGCAGGTCGCCGACCGAGAGGTTGGCGCCGTCGACGAACACGGGGTAGAACACGCGAGAGCCCTTGGTGAAGTTCTTGATGTCCTGGTTGCCCCCGTTCTCGCGCGGCGGCGCGGTTCTCGCCGCTTCGCCTGCGACGCGCGTCCAGTCCTCACTCCCCAAGCCCCCCAGCACCGCGTGATCGGCCTCCGGCGGAAGCGCGAGCGGCGGAACGCGATCCGGGTCGGTGGCGATGAGCGCCGCCTCGCGGGCGTTCCATTTCGAGAGCAGCCCGGCCGATGGCGCCGTGCCCATCAACCCGGGATGAATGATGCCGGTGAACGAGACGCCCGGGATGTGCCGGGATGTGGCCGTCTGCCCCGAGAAATCCCACACCGCCTTGTACGCATCCGGGAACTGATCCGTCAGAAAACTGCCGCCGTTGCGCTTCGCGAAGATGCCGGTGTACCCCCAGCCCTGGCCGGCGAGCGGCCCCGAATCCTCTTGCGGGATCGGGCCGACGTCGAGGATGTCGACGATGAGCAGGTCGCCCGGCTGAGCCCCTTCGACGCGGAACGGCCCGCTCAGGGTGTGGACGGTCAGGAGCGGTGCATCGAGGATGTCTTGCGCGGAGTCATCGTTGACGATCGCGCCGTCGAACCACTCCCGGCAGTCGACGCGGAACGCATCTCCGGGCTTCACGGTGGCGACCGGAGGGATCTCAGGGTGCCAGCGGTTGTGGCCGACCTTTTCCTGCTCGGTGAACTTCTTCGACGAATCCAGTTGGAATACATGTTCGGGCATCAGCTCGTCCTCTTTTCCTGTAGCGGGTGGTACGGATCTCTCAGCTATGGCTTCGGAAGTTTTGCGTGGAGCGGGTTTCGGGTGACCGGCTGCCGCGACGCAGCGCCGCGAGCGGGGAGACGATCCACCGTCTGCGGATCGTGCGCGCTGCGAGAGCTTCGTTCGAGCAGGCCGTAGGCGCTGCTGCCCGCAGCCGAAAGGTGCGGTGCGGTGATCGCACGAGTGGCGGTCGCACCGCACTTCGTGCACGCCGTCTGCCGAGGCACCTCGCTCATCGAGTACATCGCGTCGAAGGCGCACCCCTCGACGCAGCGAAAGCTATAGTTCGGCATCGGTTCGACCTCCGGTCATGGTGCCGGCCGCGACACGGCCGGATCTCTGCTGGCGGGGGCGACCGAGCACCCACGCCGCGGCGAAGCACGCTGCGAACACCGCGGCCGCTACGAGCGCCGGAGCTGCGCCCGTGACGTAGGTTCCGGTCAGGAGCATGAGGGCGGGCACGGCGCCCGTGCCGATGCCGAGCAGCAGGGTGAACCACCCCGTGACGCGCGTCAGCCGATCGCGTCCGCGGGCGAGCACGAGGAAGAAGAGCAGCCAGAGCACCGCCCAGGACCACCAGATCACGCCGAAGACGGGGTCGCCCAGGTGCGTGAACTGCACGATGCCGTAGACGACGGCGCAGGCCGCGACGAAGATGGAGAACCAGCCGAGCCCCTCTCCGCTCGCGCCGGTCAACGTGTTCCACGCGACGTAGAGGTAGGTGAACCCGAAGAGATACAGGCCCGATGCACCGAGAATCACCGATGCGTCACCATCGGCCTGCGCGATGATGATCGTCGGGAACACCACCTGCATGCCCCCGACGAACAGGTTCATGGCCGCTGCCGCACGTGCGGGAACGACGTCGAGCAGCATCAGACCGTTGATGAACAGCACGGCTCCGACGTAGAGCAATCCGACACTGCTCATTGCGTTCTCCTCTCGCTGCACTGCGTGAAGAGCGACCGGGAACGTACCTCGGTCAGGCTCGGCGGCTGCGCACGAATGTGGACGACCGCTCTGCTCCAGAAGCTAGTGCGAGTTCCAAAACAAGTCAACAGCGCACGGAGTCCACCGGCGCCGGAAGCCGCGGTCGCCGACGGCACATGCGGAGGTCAGGGCTGACCCTTCCCGCACCTGCGGGGATAGACTCTCAGCCATGACGCATTTCAGGATCAGTGAAGCGGCGGTGCTGCTGGGTGTCAGCGACGACACGGTCCGCAGGTGGAGCGCGGAGGGCCTCCTCGAAGCCGGCGTCGATGCAGCGGGTCGGCGCACCGTCAGCGGCGCCTCGCTCGCCCGACGCGCCCTCGATCTCGCGCCGGGCTCCGCCGCACCGGGCACGACCCGGCAGAGCGCACGCAATCGCTTCACCGGAATCGTCACCGGCGTGCAGTGCGAGGGTCTGGTGGCGCAAGTCGAGTTGCAGTGCGGTCCGAATCGCATCGTGTCGCTCATGACCGCCGAGGCGCTCGACGATCTCGACATCGAGGTGGGGTCGAGAGCGACCGCCATCGTCAAAGCCACGACCGTCATGATCGAAACCGAGCGCTGCTGACGCAGCGCCCCTGATTCGAGGAATCTCCGTGCCCCGCCGCATCTCCCCCACGCGCCAGCAGGCGCGCGCCAGAACGACCGCAGCCGTCGCCGTCTGCACCGTGATCCTCGCCCTCGCCGGCTGCGGCGCCCCCGGCGCGCCCGGGAATGCACCGGCAGCTGATGCCGACGACCCTGGGCTCTCCGGCCGGCTCACCGTCGCCGCAGCGGCTTCGCTGCAAGATGTCATCACCGAGGCCGCAGAAGCCTTCACCGCCGACCATCCAGATGTCGCCTTCGACGCGCTGACCTTCGACGGTTCCTCGGTGCTCGCCACGCAGATCATCGGCGGCGCCCCCGTCGACGTCTTCGCATCTGCCGACGAGCGCACCATGTCGAGTGTCGGCGATGCCGGGTTGCTCGCCGCCGAACCCGTGCGGTTCGCGACCAGTGTTCTCGAGATCGCGGTGGCTCCGGGAAACCCCCTCGCGATCGACTCACTCGAAGACCTCGCCCGGAGCGGAGCCGACGAGCGAAGGCCGACGGTCGTGGTGTGCGCCGCTGAGGTTCCCTGCGGCGCTGCCGCTCAGCAGTTGCTCGAGCGCGACGGAGTATCGCTGCAGCCCGCGAGCGAGGAGCAGAACGTCACGGCGGTCATGACCAAAGTGGCTTCCGGGGAGGCCGACGCCGGGTTGGTCTATCGCTCCGATGTGCTGCGCTCAGCGGGCAGGGTCGAGGGCGTCGAGATCCCGGGTGCGGGCGACGCCGCTGGGAGCTATCTCATCGCCCCGATCGCCGGGTCGCGTTCCGAGGCGGCTGCGCGTGCGTTCGCCGACTCCCTCCTCGCCGCCGGCGTCCAGTCCCGGCTGGCCGAACTCAGTTTCGGCACGGTGGACTCCCCGTGAACGGCGGATCGCGCACGCGACACGCGCCCGCCCGCGCATCGCAGCGACGCCGCCGGGAGGTTCCCGGCGTGGTGATCGCCCCCGCGCTCCTCGGCGGCGCGCTCCTCGTGCTGCCGCTCGTCGCACTGCTCGTCCGTATGAACTGGTCGGCTCTCCCCGCGACGCTCGCCGATCCGGCGACCGGCAGTGCACTGGCGCTCTCACTCATCACCGCGGCCTCCGCCACGCTCTGCTGCATCGCGCTCGGCGTGCCACTCGCCGTGGTCCTCTCCCGAGCGAGCGGCTGGTGGTCCGTCGCCCTGCGCGGCATCGTCACGCTCCCGCTCGTACTGCCACCGCTCGTGGGCGGTCTGGCACTCCTCTCACTGCTCGGCCGCGGCGGAGCGCTCGGCGATGTGCTCGCGGAGGCGGGAATCCGCATCCCGTTCACCACAGGCGCCGTCGTCATCGCGCAGACGTTCGTGTCGCTCCCGTTCCTCGTCATCTCCGTTGAGGGGGCGCTGCGCGCGCTCACCCCGGCGTTCGGCGACGCCGCGGCCACACTCGGCGCCACGCCCGCGACAGCGCTCTTCCGCGTCACACTGCCCATCATCCGCCCCGGCCTGACCGCCGGGATCATTCTCTGCTTCACCCGTGCGCTCGGGGAGTTCGGCGCTACAGCTCTCTTCGCCGGGAACGCCGGCGGTACGACTCGGACGGTGCCCCTCGCGATCTACACGGCGTTCAACGGTGCCGGCGTCACGCAGGACACGGCGCTGACGCTGTCGCTGATCCTCATCGCGATCGCGCTCGTCTCACTCGCGCTCGTGCAGGGGCGAACGGCCGCACGCGCGATGTAGGGCTCCCCGGCGGGGGCCGGGGAGCAGCTGCTAGGGTGGCGCGCAGGAGGTGCCGCGATGCTGAAGCTGAGGCCCGTTTCGCGGGCCACCGGGCGTGCGCAGCGATTGCCCTCCGTCGGTCTCCCCGACGCTCGGGGGCGCGCGCTCCGCGACCTGCGCATCTCGATCACGGATCGCTGCAATTTCCGCTGCGTGTACTGCATGCCGAAGGAGCTCTTCGGCAGCGACCACCAATTCATGGAGCGCGACGAACTGCTGAGTTTCGATGAGATCGTGCGCGTCGCAGGCAGCGCCGTCGACCTCGGCGTCGACAAGCTGCGCCTCACCGGCGGCGAGCCGCTGCTGCGGCGGGGCATCGAGGAGCTCATCTCCAGACTCGCAGCGCTGCGCACCCCAGACGGAAGAAAGCCGGATCTGGCGCTCACGACGAACGGCTCCGCGCTGCGCGTCAAAGCCGCCGCCCTGCGCGAGGCCGGACTCGACCGGGTGACGGTCTCAGTCGACTCGCTCGATGAGACGCGATTCCAAGCGATCAACGACGTGCGGTTCCCGCTCGCCAGAGTCTTCGACGGCATCGCCGCGGCCAACGCGGCCGGGCTCGGCCCCGTGAAGGTGAACGCCGTCGTCAAGCGCGGCGTGAACGATGACGAGATCGTTCCGCTCGCGGAGCATTTCCGGGCGGAGGGCCAGATCCTGCGCTTCATCGAGTACATGGACGTCGGCGCGAGCAACGGCTGGGTGCTCGACGACGTCGTGCCGTCGGCGGAGATCATCGAGCGCATCGATGCGGTGCACCCCCTCGTACCGGTCGCGGAGACCCGACCGGGCGAGACCGCCAAGCGCTGGCGATACCTCGACGGGTCAGGAGAGATCGGCGTCATCTCGAGTGTCACGGGCGCCTTCTGCGGAACCTGCACCCGTGCGCGCGTGTCGGCCGACGGCAAGCTCTACACCTGCCTGTTCGCGTCGCGCGGCTTCGATCTGCGCGAGTTGCTGCGCTCAGGGGCCGACGACGACCAGCTGCGAGGTGCCCTCGCAGACGTGTGGTCGGTGCGAGACGATCGATACTCGGAGCAGCGCGCGCAGCTGGGCGATGCGGCTGCGGATCGCGAGCGGATCGAGATGTCGTATATCGGAGGGTGATCGAGCTAGAGCCCGACCCACTCGCTGATCCCGTCGGCGAAGTGCTGGCGCTTCCAGATCGGCACCTCGTGCTTGACGCGCTCGACGAGTCGCTCGATGGCCGCGAAGGCTTCGGCCCGGTGCGGCGCAGAGGCCGCTGCGACGAGCGCGGCGTCACCGATGCTCAGTTCACCGACGCGGTGCACGGCGGCCAGTCGCAGCCCCGAGCGCTCCTGCTCCGACGCGACGCACGCGGCGATGAAGCGCTCGGCCTCCGGGTGCGCCCGATAGTCGAGCGCCGCCACATCTCGGCCCCCATCGTGATCGCGCACGATCCCGTGGAAGGTCACCAGCGCGCCGCACGTCGGATCGTCGACCGCGGCGACCACCTGCTCGGCGTCGATCGACGTGTCGGTGATACGGGCGAATATCTCAGTCATGCGTCCTCCTCGGCCCGCGCGTCGGATGCACGCGCGCCTGCTTCCCCTCTGACGATCAGATCGGGTGCGGCGCTCGCGAGTCGCGAGATCCCGCCGCGCACGAAGCGAACCTCGTCGATCCCCTGCGACACGAGCGCTGCTGCCGCGCGAACGGAACGGGGATCGCGCTCGCAGTACACCCAGATGGGCCCATCGGCACCGTTCTCGAGCATGCCCTCCAGGCTCTGGATATCACCAGTCTCGATATCGTCCACCGAGAGCCGAACCGCGCCGCGCACGCGACGTTCAGCGAACTCCTCGGCGGACCTCACATCGAGCACGCGCGACGGCTCACCCATGCGCAGCGTCTCCGCGAAGGCTTCGGCACTGACCCCCCGTGACTCCGGCAGCATCGATGACGGAGTCGTTCCGCAGAACATCTCGTAGTCCACCAGACCGGTGATCGGCGCCGCGAGCGGATCCCGGTTCACCGCGATCTCACGCGTACGGGCCGCGAGTGCGTCGTAGAGCAGCACCCGCCCGATCAGCGGCTCCCCGATGCCCGCGATGAGCTTCAGCGCCTCGGTCGCCATGAGCGTGCCGATGGTGCCGCAGAGGCCCGGAAGCACTCCCCCGACCGCGCAGTTCAGCACGCTCTCCGGCGCCGGCGGGGCGGGGAACAGATCGCGGTACCCGGGACCGAAGCGGTGCCAAGCGACGCCCACCTGCCCGGAGAACTGCAGAATCGCTCCCCACACGAGCGGAGTTCCGGTGAGCTCCGCCGCGTCGTTCGTGAGATAGCGGGTGGGAAAGTTGTCGCTGCCGTCGAGCACGAGATCGTACGCCTCGAACAGGTCGAGCGCGTTCGTCGCGCTCAGCCGCACACGATGGCGATCCACCGTGATACTCGGATCCAGGGCGAGCACGGTCTCCGCGAGCGCATCGACCTTCGCGCGCCCGATGTCGGAGGTACGATGCGTGGTCTGCCGGTGGAGGTTCGACATCTCGACGACGTCGTCATCGAGCAGCCCGATGCGGCCCACGCCGGCTCCGGCGAGAAACGGGACGCTCGCGCACCCCAAGCCGCCCGCGCCGATGACGAGCACCTTCGCATTCGCGAGTCGCCGCTGCGCTTCGTCGCCGAACCCCGGCAGCACGATCTGCCGCTGCGCGCGAATCGCGGCTTCTGCGGGGAGCGCCTCGACCGGAGCCACGAGCGGCGGGCGCCGGCCAGCGCCGCGTTCCGGTTCCGGTCGCGTCGCACGAGAATCACCGACCCCAGGCATGGCACTCATTCTACGAGCCATGCACGCCGGCGCACGCACGAGGGTTCGCTAGCATGGCGGTATGCCTCGCATCACTCTGAGATACTTCGCAGCCGCGGCGGAAGCCACGGGCCGCGAGGAAGAGCTGTGGGAGACGACGGGTGATGCGACGCTCGCCGCACTTCGCACCGAGTTGGTCGAGCGCTACGGCGACGACATGCAACGGGTGATCCGCTCGGGTTCCTTCCTCGTGGACGGCACGGTGCGATGCGATGACGGGAAGATCGTCGGCGACGTCGTCGACGTGCTCCCCGCCTTCGCGGGAGGATGACGATGCGCAGCCACGCCGAGCACGCAGCGGTCGTCGCCGAGCTCATGCTTCCGCTGCTCGAAGATCTGGCGCTGCGCGCGCCCGAGCTGATTCCCATCGACGACGGTGCGCTCTCGGGCCGAGTGGCCGCCCACGACATCGCCGCCGCTCTCGCGCTGCCGCCCTTCGACAACTCGCAGATGGACGGCTATGCGGTGCGCACCGCAGATTTCACCGGTGCTCCGCCGTTCGTGCTGACCGTCGGCCCCACAGCCGCGGCGGGCGACCCGCCGTTCATGTGCCCGCCGGGCGCCGCCTGTCCCGTCATGACGGGTGCCGCTGTTCCGTTCGGAGCCGACGCCGTGATCCCGATCGAGCAGGCGGATCCGCCGCAATTCGGGCGGTTGCACCGCCCGACCGGCACGCCGCTGCCTCTCGCGCCGCCCGAGGAGACCGTCGCCTTCGCCGGGGCTCCGTCCGCCGGCGCGTTCGTGCGGGAGCAGGGATCCGATCACCGGCCCGGCGCACCACTGCTGCGCGCCGGGACCCGGCTGCGCCCGACATCGATCGGTCTCCTCGCGAGCGCAGGGGTCTCGACGGTCCCAGTGCGTCTGCGTCCGCGCGTCCTGCTGCTCTCGACGGGCGACGAGGTCACCGCCCCGGGTGAGCCGCTCGGGCCCGGGCGCATCTACGACGCGAACGCGCCGATGCTGGCGGCTGCCCTGCGCGAGGCGGGAGCCGACGTCACCACGCGACGGGTCGCCGATCACCCCGAAGCGCTTCGCGCATGCATCGAAGCCGCGGGGACCCACGATCTGCTGGTCACCTCTGGCGGCATCAGCGCCGGGGCCTTCGAGGTGGTGCGGGATGCCTTCGGCGGCGATTCCGATGCTGCGCGCTCGACGGGCGATATCAGCTTCACCGGGATCGCGATGCAGCCAGGAGGTCCGCAAGGCGCCGGTTCCATCGTCGTCGACGGGCGGCGACTCGTCACCCTCTGCTTCCCCGGAAACCCTGTGAGCTCCGCCATCTCCGCAGAGCTCTTCCTCCTGCCGCTGCTTCGCGCGTACGCCGGAGCGCCGGCGCACGGCGAGCGCTCGACGGCCGTGCTCGCGCACGACGCGGATTCGCCCGAGCACAAGCATCAAGTGCGTCGCGGTCGCTTCCTCGACGATGGCACGGTAGCCCTGACGCCGCCGAGCTCGCACCTGCTTGCGGACCTCGCCCGCGCCGAGCTGCTCGCCCACATCCCCATCGGAGTCGCCCATCTCGAGGCCGGCTCCCCGATCGAGATACAGAGGTTCGATGTCTGAGAACGCTCCCCGACCGACCGCTGCAGATGCAGGAGAGCTCACTCACCTGCGCCCGGACGGCAGCGCGCACATGGTCGACGTCAGCGATAAGGCCGTGACGAAGCGCACAGCGACCGCGGAGGCGTACCTCGAGACGCGCGCCGATGTGGTGGAGCGTCTCGCGACGGGTGACCTGCCGAAGGGAGAGGCACTCGGTACGGCGCGCATCGCCGGCATCATGGCGGCCAAGCGCACCCCCGACCTCATCCCGCTCTGCCACCCGCTGCCGCTCTCGAAGGTCGCGATCGACTTCGAGTGCGAGTCCGATCGGGTCCGCATCACCGCCGCTGTGACGACGCGCGGTGTGACGGGCGTCGAGATGGAGGCGCTGACCGCGGTGAGCGTCGCCGCCCTGACCCTCTACGACATGATCAAGGCGGTCGACCACCACGCGGTCATCACGAGCACTCGTGTGCTGGCCAAAGCTGGCGGCAAGAGCGGCGACTGGGAGATCTCGTGAGCGAAGCTCCGCGTGCGGCGCGCGTGATCGTCGCGTCGACGAGTGCGGCCGCCGGGAAAGCATCGGACACCACCGGTCCCCTCATCGCCGAATGGCTGCGCGAACACGGCTTCACCACCGGTGACCCCTCCGTCGTCGCCGACGGTGACGACGTGGCGCGCGCCGTGCGATCCGCGCTGGCCGAAGCGCCAGCGGTGATCGTGACGACCGGCGGCACCGGGGTGTCCCCCAGCGATCGCACCCCGGAGGCCGTCGAGCCGTTGCTCGAGGTGCAGGTGCCCGGGCTCATCGAGGAGCTGCGGAGACGAGGAGTCGCGACGCTCCCCGCCGCGGTGCTCACCCGGGGTGTGGCAGGGTTCGCCGGATCCTCGTTCATCATCACACTCCCCGGCTCGGCCGGCGGCGTGCGCGACGGTCTCGCCGTGCTCGAGACGACCCTCGAGCACGTGCTCGCGCAGCGCTCCGGCGGAACGCGATCCCACGACGGGCACGCGCCGCGACGCTGACCGCCGCATTCCGCGCCCGAGCGAGGACTAGACGCCGAGCGCCGCCTCGATCGGCCCGCGGGCGAAGAACAGCACGAAGCCGGCCCCGACGACCCACAGCAGCCAGTGCACCTGCTTCGCGCGCCCGGAGAAGGCGTGCACCAGCACCCAGGCCACGAAGCCGGCGCCGATGCCATTCGCGATCGAGTAGGTCATCGGCATGACGGCGACCGTCAGGAATACCGGGAGCAGCACGCGGAAGTCGGTGAGGTCGATGTGCTTGATCTGCGCCATCATCAGCGCGCCCACGATCACCAGCGCTGCTGCGGCCACCTCGGTCGGCACGATCTGCGTGAGCGGGGTGAAGAACATCGCGAGCAGGAACATGAGGCCCGTGACGATGTTCGCGAACCCGGTGCGCGCCCCTTCGCCGATGCCGGCCCCCGACTCGATGAAGACCGTGTTCGACGATGACGACGTCAAACCGCCCGCGATGGCGCCGACGCCCTCGACGACGAGCGCCGACTTCAGACGCGGGAAGTTGCCCTGCGCATCGGCGAGTCCCGCCTCGCGCGACAGGCCCGTCATCGTGCCCATGGCATCGAAGAAGTTCGTGAAGAGCAGCGTGAAGACGAGCATCACGATGGTGACGATGCCGACGCGCCCCAGATCGAAGCTGACCGCTCCGACGAGCCCGAGGTCCGGGATGCCGAACGGCGCTCCGTCGAGCGCCGGCACTGTGAGCCCCCAGCCGCCCGGGTTCTCCGTTGCGGCACCGAGATTCCAGATGGCTTCCACGACGACCGCGATGACCGTGCCGGAGACGAGACCGATCAGCAGGCCGCCCTTGACCTTCGCCGCGACCAGCACTCCGGTCAGGATCAGCGTGACCACGAAGATCAGCGTCGGGACGGTGACGACCGAGCCCCCGATGCCGAGCCCGACGGGCGGAGACGCGCTTCCCGTCGCCGTGACGAACCCGGAGTTGACGAAGCCGATGAAGGCGATGAAGAGACCGATGCCGACCGTGATGGCGAGCTTCAGCTCGACCGGCACGGCATCGAAGATCATGCGGCGGAGGCCCGTCGCGGCGAGCAGAACGATGAGCACGCCGTTGATGACGACGAGCGCCATCGCCTCCGGCCAGGTGACCTGGCCGACGACGGAGAAGGCGAGGAACGCGTTGATGCCCAACCCCGCTGCGAAGCCGAACGGAAGCCGCGAGACGATGCCGAACAGGATCGTCATGACCCCGGCCGTCAGAGCGGTGACGGCACTGACCGCCGGGAACGAGAGCGTGTTCCCCTCGACGTCAACGCCGCTCGTCAGGATGATCGGGTTCAAGATGACGATGTAGGCCATCGTCACGAAGGTGACGAGCCCGCCGCGTATCTCGGTTCCGAAGGATGAGCCGCGCTCGGTGATCTTGAAATAGCGGTCGACACCTCCCCACGCACCGGTGGGTTTCCGCTCGTCCGTCACCTGCTGCGCCTCCGTCACGGGCAGCTCCTCTCCGTCACACTGGGTGTTCGCTGAACACGGAAACGCTACCACCGCATGCGCGCCAGGTCGTCCCGAAACGACAACGACCGAGGATCGCTCGCGAGAAGGAGCGATCCTCGGTCGAAGGATCGGCGTGCTGTCAGCTGCTCAGTTCTTCAGCTGCTCAGCCGACGGTGCGTCGAACGATCAGCTCACACCGAGCAGATCGATCACGAAGATCAGGGTCTTGCCCGACAGGGGATGCCCGCCCGACGTGCCGTACGCCTGAGCGGCGGGAACGATGAGCTTGCGACGCCCGCCCACCTTCATGCCCGGGATCCCGACCTGCCACCCCTGGATGAGCGCGCGCAGCGGGAAGTTGATCGATTCACCTCGGCCCCACGACGAATCGAATTCCTCACCCGAGTCGTACTCGACGCCGAGGTAGTGCACGTCGACGGTCGAGCTCGCGAAGGCCTCCTCGCCGGTGCCCTCCACGATGTCGACGATCTGCAGTTCAGTCGGCGCCGGTCCCTCGGGGAACTCGATCTCGGGCTTCGTCTGCGGTGTTTCAGTCATGCCCTCATTCTCGCGGATTCTCCGCCGCCGCCGCCTCCGAGTTCGCCCACAGGGGAACTGCGTGCGGTCGTCGAATATGGACGACGCGAACAACGGGCCAGGCTTCCGGTAACCTTTCACTGTGAGATTCGCACACTTGATCCCTGCTCCGGCCGCTGCCCCAGAGCTGGTCGTCGTCGACGACAGCCGCTACCTCTCGCTGCGCGCAATCGGCCAGCCGTACCAGACGCTGCAGCAGCTGATCGAGGGCGGCGACGATGCCCTCGCCCAGGTGCAGAGCGCCGTCGCAGCGGCCGACGACGACGCCTGGGCGCGACTCGAGGGGGCCACGTACGCTCCGGCCGTCATCGGCGCTCCGATCGTTCTCGCGGTCGGCCTGAACTACGACGAGCACGCGAGCGAGCTCAGCCTCGACAACGACTCCGGCCCCGTGCTCTTCTCCCTCTTCCCGAACTCGCTCGGTGCGCACCTCGGTCAGGTGCCGCTGTCGAGCGACGTGAGCACCGAGGTCGATTACGAGGGCGAGCTCGGGGTGATCATCGGCAAGGCGGCGAAGAACGTCTCGCCGGAAGACGCTCTGGAGCACGTGTTCGGCTATACGGCGATCAACGACGTAACGGCGCGCGATATCCAGTTCCAGGAACCGCAGTGGTCGCGCTGCAAGTCATTCGACGGCTTCACACCGATCGGCCCGGTCGTCGTAACCGCGGACCAGATCCCCGACCCCCAGGCGCTGCATCTGACGACCGATGTCGATGGACTGCGCGTGCAGGACTCCACGACCGGCTTCATGATCCGCACCGTTGCGCAGCTCATCTCCTCGATCTCTCAGGAGTCGACGCTGCTGCCCGGCACCGTCATCTCGACCGGTTCCCCGGGTGGTGCCGGTCGCTCGCGCAAGCCGCCGCTCTACCTGCGCCCCGGCACGGAAGTCACCGTGACGATCGAGGGCATCGGTTCGCTGACGTCGCACTGCGTCGAGGCGTAAGCGCTCGGTCGGCGCGCAGGCGTTCAGGGCTCTCTTCGGCGAGCACCGCGACGGACCGCCTGGGTGACACACGCAGAACGGCCGGTGGAATCCGAGGATCCCACCGGCCGTTCTGCGTCTCCCGTCTACTTCGCGGGCTTCTTCGACATCTGGGTGCCCTCGCCGTCCTCGATCTTCTCCGGTGCGGGGATCGCCGCATCGCTGATCACATCGATCACGTCGGTCTCGGGCGCGAGCCCCGCGAGCTTCGACGGCTGCAGAATCTCGTCGAGCTGCGCCTGATCGAGCAGACCGCGCGACGTGACGAGCTCCGATACCTTCTCGTTCGTCGCGAGCGCCTCCTTCGCGAGCTTCGCGGCGGCAGCGTATCCGATGACCGGCGCAAGCGCGGTGATAACGGTCACCGAGCGCGACACCATGTCTTCGAGGCGCTCCTCGTTCGCCGTGATGCCGTCGACGCAGTTGACGCGCAGCGTCTGACAGGCGCGCTCGAGCCACGTGATCGACTGGAAGAGAGAGTGCGCGATGACCGGCTCGAATGCGTTCAACTGCAGCTGCCCGGCCTCGACCGCCATCGAAACGGTGACGTCGGCGCCGGCGACGGAGTAGGCGACCTGCGTGACCGCTTCGGGGATCACCGGGTTCACCTTGCCCGGCATGATCGACGAACCGGCCTGGCGGGCGGGAAGGTTGATCTCACCGAACCCGGCCTGCGGACCGGAGGAGAGCAGTCGGAGATCGTTCGAGATCTTCGAGAGCTTCAGAGCGCTGCGCTTGAGTGCTCCGGAGAAGGTCACGAACACGCCCGTATCGCTCGTGGACTCCACGAGATCGCCCGCGGTCTCCAGCTCGAGCTCGGTGATGTCGCGGAGGTGTTTGATCACCGTCTCCTTGTACCCCTTCGGCGCATTGATGCCCGTGCCGATGGCGGTCGCGCCCATGTTGACCTCGCGCAGCAGCGCCACGGCCTCGCGCAGCCGATCGATGTCCTCCCGAAGCGTCACGGCGAAGGCGTTGAACTCCTGGCCGAGCGTCATCGGCACCGCGTCCTGCAGCTGCGTACGGCCGACCTTGATGATGTGCGAGAACTCACGGCCCTTCGCGGCGAACGACTCCGCGAGCAGGCCCAGCTCGTCGAGCAGGCTCCCGAGCGAGAACGCGAGCGCGATCTTGATCGCGGTCGGGTAGGTGTCGTTCGTCGACTGGCTGTGGTTCGTGTGGTCGTTCGGGTTGATGAACCCGTAGTCGCCCTTGGCGTGGCCCGCGAGCTCGAGCGCTCGGTTCGTGATCACCTCGTTGGCATTCATGTTCGTCGACGTGCCTGCGCCGCCCTGGATCACGCCGACCACGAACTGATCGTGCAGCATGCCCGTCTTGATCTCTTCGCAGGCGCGATCGATGAGGGTGGCGCGCTGCTCGTCGAGCGCCCCGATCTCGAGGTTCGCGCGCGCCGCCGCCTGCTTGACGCACGCGAACGCGCGGATGAAATCGGGGTAGACCGATACCGGGCGGCGCGCGATCGGGAAGTTCTCGTGGGCTCGTGCCGTGTGCACCCCCCAGTAGGCAGACGCGGGAATCTCGACACTGCCGAGAGAGTCCGTTTCAGTGCGTGTCTGTGCTGACAAGAAGTCGCTCACCGGGAATCATGGCTCCATACTCGTGGAAAGGCGGGCCTGCCGCCAGGACGGTCTCAGCCTACCGCTCAAACGTGCACGGCGACGAAGGATCGCGTGGCCGCCGAACAATCATCGATGACCGCCCGCTCTGCTCTGCGCGACCGTGAACCGGTAGCGTGAGTGTATGCGAATCGTCGTGGCTCCGGATAAGTTCAAGGACGCTCTTGACGCCCGGAGCGTGGGCGATGCCCTGGCCGACGGCATCCGCTCCGTGGAAGCGGATGCCGACATCAGTGTGGTGCCCATGGCGGATGGCGGCGAGGGCACCCTCGACGCGGCCATCGCCGCAGGGTTCGCCGTGTCGAGGGTGACCGTGACCGGACCGCTCGGCGCTCCGGTCGACGCCGAGTTCGCCCAGCACGCCACGATGGCGGTCATCGAGCTCGCCCGGGCGTCGGGCCTGTCCCTCGTAGCGCCCGGGCATCGCGATGCGCTCGGAGCGTCGTCGCGCGGCACCGGCGAGCTGATCGCTGCGGCGCTCGCGCACGGTGCGACCTCGATCATTCTCGCAGTCGGCGGGAGCGCATCGAGCGACGGCGGAGCCGGCATGCTCGCGGCGCTCGGCGCACGGCTGCTCGACGCTCAGGGCGAGCCGCTGCCCGACGGCGGCGGCGCGCTGCGCGACCTCGAGCGCATCGAGCTCGACACCCTCGACCCGCGTCTCGCCGATACCCGGTTCGTCCTCGCGAGCGATGTCGATCATGTGCTCCTCGGACCCCAGGGTGCCGCGAGCGTCTTCGCGCCGCAGAAGGGGGCGAGCGTCGCGCACGTCGCACAGCTCGAGCTCGGTTTGACCCGTTTCGCCCGCATCCTCCGCGCCGAGCTCGAACGCCGCGCTCCCCGCGACCGGGTCAAGGACTTCGCGCAGCACGCCGGCGCAGGAGCCGCCGGGGGTGTCGGTTTCGCCGCCCTCGCCGTGCTCCGCGCATTGCAGCGGCCCGGGGTCGATGTGGTGTGCGAGCTCACGCGACTCCGCGCGCATCTCGCGGGAGCCGACCTCGTCATCACCGGAGAGGGCTCGTTGGACGCCCAGAGCCTCGGTGGCAAAACACCCGTCGGAGTGCTTCACGCCGCCGCATCGCTCGGCATCCCGACGGTCGCCGTCTGCGGGCAGTCGTCGCTCGAAGAGTCCGAGTGGCGCGCGGCCGGCTTCAGTGCGTGCTACGCCACGATCGATCGCGCGCCGGATCGCGCGACGAGCATCCGGAACGCAGGCGTGTATCTCACTGAGATCGGTGCTGAGATCGCCGCAGCGGTAGCCGCGCGACGCGACTGATCAGACGCTCGGTCGCCGGCCAGAAGCCCGGCCGTTACCGTCTGCGTCGTCCTCCGGCGAGTTCCGCCCGCGCGGCGTCGGTCCGTCTCCGCCCTCGGAGTCCTCGGTCAGATCGTTGATCGAGATCGCTCCCGTCGCCGACGTGCTCGACCCCTCCTGAGGCGCCGACTCCCCCGCCCCCATCACGGGCGTCGAGCTGCGTCGCAACACCGAGATCGGCGCGGTGAGGGTTTCGAGCTGCGCACCGGGATCGTCGTCGAGGCCCGGTCGACCGCGGTGCGTCACCCGGAGCTGCAGCCCGTCGCGGTGGAAGCGCAAGCGGCGTTCGGAGAACAGCCAGGTGAGCCCGACCGCGAACGCGAGCAGACCGGCTGCGGCGCTGATGAAGAGGGTCGACCGCGGTCCGAGCACGTCGGCTGCCGCTCCGACCAGCGGTGCACCGATCGGCGTCCCGCCCATCAGGATCGCCATGTACAGCGCGAGCACTCGCCCTCTCACCGCAGGTTCCGCGGTCGTCTGCACGAACCCGTTCGCGGTCGTGAGCATCGTCGAGATCGCGAACCCGAAGAAGACGAGGGTGACCGCGAAGCTCCAGAACGTCGGCATGACCGCAGCGATCAGGCTCATGACGCCGATGCCCCCGACGGAGGCGATCACGATGCGCATGCGCGCCGATGGTCGGCGAGCCGAGAGCAGGGCCCCGGCCAACGACCCGATGGCGAGCACCGATGACAGCAGGCCGTAGTCGCTCGCCCCACGGCCGAACTCGAGCGACATGGTCGACGAGATCACCGGGAAGTTCATGCTGAAGGCGCCGACGAGGAACACCATGACGAAGATGACCAGCAGGTCGTGTCTGCCGCGCACGTAACGGAACCCCGCGGAGAGCTGTCTCCACTGCGACTCCCGCGCGGACTCCGGGGGTGCGCTTCGACGCGTGCGAATCATCAGCAGGGCCCCGAGCACCGCAACGAACGACACCGCGTTGATGATGAACACCCAGCCGGAGCCGATCACCGCGATGAGTACGCCCGCCACAGCCGGCCCGATGAGACGCGCCGAGTTGAAGGAGGCCGAGTTCAGAGCCACGGCGTTCGAGGTCTGTCCGAGGCCGACGAGATCGGAGACGAAGGCCTGCCGTGCGGTCGTATCGAACGCGTTGACCACTCCGAGCGCCAGAGCGAAGCCATAGAGATGCCACAGTTCCGCCTGCCCGGTGATGAGCAGCACGCCGAGCCCCGCGGCGAGGAGCATGAGCAGTGACTGGGTGACGAGGAGCACCCGGCGCCGGTCGAAGCGATCCGCCACCGCGCCGCTGAACGGCACGAGCAGCAGCTGCGGACCGAATTGCAGCGCCATGGTCGTTCCCACCGCGGCGGCGTTCGTCTCGGTGAGCTCCGTGAGCACCACCCAGCTCTGCGTGGTCGCCTGCATCCACGCACCGATGTTCGATACCAGCGCCCCGAAGAACCAGATGCGGTAGTCACGAACGGAGAGCGAGCGGAACGTATTGGACACGGTTGGGGCGACCTCCTTGGCTACCCTCTTACCCTACGCCTCTGCGCGCCCGTCATGCGCGGACCGGAGCGGTGCCGACGCCCCGGACGCCTCCCAGCGGCCCTCAGCTAGAACTTGCCGCCCATGTCGAGGAGACGACGGATGCGCTCCGGGATCGGCGGATGGGTCGCGAAGAGTCGCTGCACCACTCCCGGCTTCAGCGGATCCGCGATCCAGAGGTGCGCCATGCTCGACTGCTGCCGCTGCAGCGGCTGGCCGTGGGTGGACAGCTTGTGCAGCGCACTCGCCAGCGCCTCCGGATGACGCGTGGTGAGCGCACCCGTGGCGTCGGCGAGGTACTCCCGCTGGCGGGACACCGCGAGCTGCACGACACTCGCGACGAGCGGAGCGATGAGCATTGCGACGAGCCCGAACACGAGAACGATCGGGTTTCCGTTGTTGTTGCTCCTCCCGAAGAAGGCCATGCGCACGAGCACATCCGCGATCATCCCGACCGCGACGACGAGACCGTACACGATCATGGAGACGCGGATGTCGTAGTTGCGCACGTGGCCGAGCTCGTGCGCCATGACCCCTTCGAGCTCGGGATCGGTCATGAGGTCGAGCAGCCCGGTCGTGGCCGCGACCATGGCGTGCTCGGGATCGCGGCCCGTCGCGAAGGCGTTCGGCGCTGGATCGTCGATGATGTACACCTCTGGCATCGGCGTACCCGTCGTGATGGCGAGGTTCTCGACGATGCGGTACAACCGCGGATGATCGGCCTGAGTGATGCGGCGCGCGCCACTCATCGAGATCGCCTGGCGCCCGGCCATGAAGTACTGGATCACCGCGTAGATCGCCGCCACCGCGACCACCGTGATGACGATGCCGGGAGAGCGGTAGATGTAGGCGGCCAGGTAGCCGAGGCCTCCAACGATGCCGAGAAACAGCAGGATGATGAAGAAGCTGTTGACCTTGTTGCGGCGAATTGCCCGGTACACGGCCCTCCCCGGTTAGAACTGGATGCGCGGCGGCTCCGAGATCGACGCGATGTCCTCGACCTCGAAGAAGACGCGCTCGGTGAAGCCCATGGGGCGAGCGAAGAGGGTGTTCGGGAACACCTGGATCTTCGTGTTGTACTCGCGCACTCCCCCGTTGTAGAACCGGCGCGACGCCTGAATCTTGTTCTCGGTGTCGACGAGCTCGCTCTGCAACTGCAAGAAGTTCTGACTCGCCTGCAGCTGCGGGTAGGCCTCCGCCACAGCGAAGATGCTCTTCAACGCCTGCTGCATGTGGTTCTCAGCCTCAGACGCCTCGACCGGACCCTCGGCGGAGATCGTTTCAGCGCGCGCCCGCGTCACGTCTTCGAAGACGCTCTTCTCATGTGCCGCGTACCCCTTCACGGTGTCGACGATCGTGGGGATCAGGTCGGCCCGTCGCTTGAGCTGGACGGTGATGTCGCTCCACGCCTCATCGACGCGCACGCGCAGCGTGACGAGCGAGTTGTACGTCACCCACACGTAGCCGATCAGCAGGACGAGCACTCCGACCACGACGAGCGCGGCAATCAATCCACCAGACATGCTCTGCATCCTAGCGTCGGAGACACGGAATCAGCTGGGATCGCGCCGTTTGTCGGCCGATGCTGGGAGGGCGGCAGCGCCGTCGAACCGCGCCACCCGAGCGGATGCGGCTCTGCGCGCAGCACGCGCTCGCTCCCGGCGCAACCGAGCAGCTCGCAACCGCATGAGTACCGCCAGCACGATCACGACGAGGATCGTCATCACGAGCACGAATTTGGCGAAGACCACGGCACCACTGTAACCGCTCCGAGTTCGCCGGCATCAGGTCGAGCCAGGTCTCCGCGCGTTACGCTGAGCCCATGCCCTTCGCCGACCGACAACGCTCACAACTCAACTGGGTGGTTCGGAAGGTGCTGAGCTACTTCGCCGCGCCCCGACTCAACATGCGCGAGGACTACGAGAAGGTGCGCCGCCGGCAGCGCCAGCTCGCCGTGCTGCCCCACCCGAGCTATCACGCGCTCGATGTGGAGATCATGTCGGCCGACGGCGACCACCCGATCCCGGTCCGCGTGTTCCACCCGCGAGAGCGCCAGCGCGATGAGGTCCTGCTCTTCTTCCACGGAGGCGGCTGGGTGACCGGGGATATCGAGAGCTACACGCCGGCGTGCGCGACCATGGCGGATCTCACCGGGTGCGTCGTCGCATCGGTCGACTACCGGCTCGCCCCCGAGCACCCGTTCCCGGCCGGCCTTGAAGACTGCCTGCGCGTCGCCCAACTCTTCCTCGCCGACCCGACGCGCGCCGGAGCCGAACCCGACGACGAGGTGATTCTGATCGGAGACTCGGCCGGGGGCAATCTGACCGCCGCCGTCTCGCTCGCGCTGCGCGAGCGAGGAGAGCCGGGGGCCAAACGGCAGATCATGCTCTACCCCGTCACCCACTGGGATCACGATCCGAGCACCTCGCCATTCGCGTCCGTGCGCAACCACGGCGACGACTACCGCCTCACCAACACGGAGGTGCAGGACTACTTCGACCTGTACGTCCCGGATCGAGCCGAACGCGCGCAGCCGCTCGTCGCTCCGCTCATGGCGGAGGATCTGTCGGGGCAGCCGGACACATTGATCATCACCGCGGAGCTCGACCTGCTGTGCGACGAGGGCGAGGCCTACGGCAACGCGCTCGAAGCGGCGGGCAACGTCGTGCGCGTGCACCGCGTGAGCGGCGCGCTCCACGGTTTCATCGCGCTCCCCCGGTTCTCGCGGTCGCTGCGCGAGGCGTACGAGCACATCAATGCGTTCCTCGACGGACGCGAGGAGCATGCGGCGAGCGCGACGGCGGCGGAGACGACGTGATGCCGGCGTCGTGGGTGCGACTCGACAACGCCTCGAACATCTTCCTCGCTGCGAGAAGCGACGCGGATCCCAAAGTGTTCCGCATCAGCGCCGAGGTCGACCACGCCGTGGAGCCGCGCCTGCTGCAGCAGGCGCTCGAGGCGACGTACGAGCGGTACCGCCTCTATCATGCAGTGCTGCGGGGCGGCATGTTCTGGTACTACCTGCAGACGAGCGACCTACGTCCCACCGTCTCCCCCGAGCACCTTCCGACGTGCGCCCCGATCTATCGGGAGGATCGCAGAAACCTGCTCTTCCGCGTCGCGTATCGGCGGCAACGGATCATCCTCGAGATCTTCCACGCGCTCTCCGACGGCACGGGCGCGCTCTGGTTCCTCACGGACCTCGTCACGGCATACCTCCGAGCGCAGGGTGCCGGTGCCGCCGGAGCGGACGGCGGTGATACGGCGCTGCCGGCCGATCCTGCATCGCAACCGGTCGAAGACGAACCGCACCCCGCCCACGAACTGATCGCCGACAGCTTCTCCCACTACTTCCACCGCACCCGGGAACCCTTCGCCCCGGCCGATGCTGAATCGGAAGCACCCCGCACCGCGCCGCTGCGCACTGCTGCGACGGCTGCGCTGCGGATCCCTCGGTGGCTCCGAGCGCCCCGCACCCGGGTCCACCGAATTCGCGGCACCCGCACCCCGGACAACCGCACGCGCGTCGTCGAACTCACCATGCCAGCCCCGGCCGTACTCGCGCTCGCACGCGCGCAGCAGACGTCGCTGACCATCTACCTGACGGCGCTCTTCTTCCGAGCGCTGCGCGAATCGATCGGGCCGCTCGGGCATGCCAACACGCTCGCGGCGTCCATCCCCATCAACCTCAGACAGTTCTTCCCATCAACCTCGGCGCGCAACTTCTTCGCCACGGTGCGCGTGGAGCACGCGTTCGACGCCGACGGCGCCGGCGACGACCTCGGATCGATCTGCCGCGAGCTCGAAGCCCAGTTCAAGCCGAAGGCGACACCGCAGGCGCTCGAGCGGAAGCTCCGGCGACTGATCCGCTTCGAACGCACACCGCTCCTGCGCATCCTGCCCAGAGTACTGAAGGACGCGATCCTCCGCCTGATCAACTGGGGCAACAACCGCGGGCTCAGCGTCGCAGTGTCCAACCTCGGTCGCGTCGTACTCCCAGAGCCGGCGGGGTCGCGGGTGGGCCGCATGCTGTTCCACGTCTCCGCGGTGCGACCGCAGTTCTGCGCGATGTCGCACGCAGGACTCCTGACGATCAGCTTCACCTCCCCCTTCGTCGAAACCAATCACGTGCGCGCATTCGTGCGAATGCTCACCGACAGCGGCGTCGACGTCTCAGTGGCAGCGGCCCGCGTGACGGAGGACGAACTCGCACCGCAGGAGCCCGGCGCATGAGACGCTGCGAGGAGTGCGCGGTCACCATCGAGGGCACCTGGGCCACGTGCCCGCTCTGCCGGACCGCGCTCATCGGCGACGCCTCCCCCGATCCGCTGCCCAGCGTTCCCCTCACCTTCTCGAAGCGGCGCATCCTGAAGGCGCTCTTCTTCGCGTCGCTCGCGGTGATCCTCGTCTCATTCGTCGTGCAGCTCTTCTTCGCCCGCGACCTCGACGGCATCGGCGTCTGGCGATCCATCTGGCTCGGCGTCACCGCCATGTGGCTCGTCGTGCTCATGGCGGTGCGCAAACGCCGCAACGTGGCGAAAGGCACCGTCTACCTGGTGGCGCTCATCGGACTCGTCTGCGTCTACTGGGACTACCTCGGGGGCTGGCAGCGCTGGTCGCTCACCTACGCCGTTCCGATCGTCTGCGCGTCGGCCATCATCGCCCTGCTGATCACCGTGCAGCTCCTCCGCATCGACGTCGCCGAGCACCTCGTCTACAGCGGACTCACCGTGCTCCTCGGCCTCGCGCCGTTCGTCTTCCTGGTCTTCGGCTGGGTGAACAATCCCTGGGCGTCGTGGAGCTGCATCGTCGTCAGCCTCGTCGCGCTGGGCGACGTGCAGATTCTGCGCGGGCGCGAAATGCGCCTCGAACTCGCGAAGCGCTTTCACCTGTAGGTGGGCGGCGGGTGCCGCAAGGGAACGCTCGCGACTCTGGCGCGGTGTCATCCGTCGTGGGTAGAGTGCTGGCAATATCCCCGTTGAAAGGAACTGCGCGATGACTGATTACGCGAACGCTTGGGATTTGCTCGCCGACGCAATCGGTGCAGCGAAGAACGAGTCATCAGGGACCATTGCAGACGTCGCACATCTCACGATCGACCAGAGAATTGAGGTCGCGAAGGTCGCCGCGCTGCTCTCGATCTCGCAGGAATTGAGCGGCCTCCGTCAGGGTGAGGGCGCGGGGCCGGAGAAGATCGAGGCCCATCTGAGCCGGATCGCGATGCATCTGAGCGGGGAGACGCCGCCCGTGGAGTTTCGAAGCTTCGATCTCTAACCCGAGGTCCCGGGATGTGATGGTCCCCCCACAGGGATTCGAAACCGGTGCATTACCTAGCGGATGCGGTCCTTGCCTTCTAGACCATTGTTTTTACGCGGTTTTTCGAAGCGCTACGATCACCCAGACTGCCTTTGGTTTTTACAAGTTGTTGCGGGAAAGTTGCGGACTGCTCGGCACTCCGGACCCATCGGCCCATTTCACATCTCGCTCGGACGTGACTGCTTACCCGTATTACGGGTAACGGGGATCAGTCACTACGCAACTGGCGAAAACTCGAGCCGATGCCCGCTTACCCCCGATTCGGGGTAAGCGGGCATTTTGTCGGAGTTTCGCCCATACACCACTGGCATTAGAGGGTTACCGCGTCCCGCGTTCCGTGACACCAGCGACAAACGACCGCGTTTCAAACGCGAGATGAGAGTGCAAGCACCGCGCCCCCTTACGGGCGCACCTCGATTCGCGATGCTTCGATGATCGCGTCGATCTCTTCACGCTTATAGAGCGGTGCTCGTGAACCGTTGAGTCGGTAGAAAGGGAACCTGCGGTACTCGGAGCGGAGGTTCGCGAGGCTCTTCTCCGACAGCCCGGTCAGTTCCGAGAGCTTTTCAGGTGTCATCCATTCAGTCATCAGTCCAGTATCGAGTTCCTTGACACTGAACTAAAGAACGGTAGCGCCCCCGATCCCGCGAGCTCTAGTGCTTCACTTAGCTGCCGCTCGGACTGAACAAGTGGGTCTTGCCGAATACGTTGATGGGCACCTTCGGAAGTTCCATCTCGGGCTCGCCGATCAACCTGGTTTCCAGCTGCGCGACTGCTTTAACAATTGCCCCAACCACGTCCTCGACACTCGCTTCCCCATCCCCGTTTTCGGCGCTCATGGTCCCACCTAGAGCGTTAAGAAGTTCACGCGTCACAACCATGCGCGGATCGAGTGCTTCATCCAGGTAACGGAGCTTCTCTTCCAAGGACACGTCCTTCGTGTCTCCCGCGAAGAACGCGCGAGCATCGTTCGCCTGATCCTCGTTCAATTCCCATCGTTCGTTCTTGACGTGCTCGGGGTAACGCGCGCGAAGGAAGGCTCGCACGCGCCTACCTGGACGAGACTCACCCCCATGCCCAAGTTCTTGCGCGAGCTCGACGGGGGTCATTGGGTAAGTAGTCATGCGATCAGAATAAACTCAATCCCGCGCTATCCTATTCGAACATACTTTCGAATGGAGGAGCGATGGGAAGGCCGGCACCGATACGCCTGGACGCCGATACTTGGGCGGTCATGCGGGAAGCGACGGAGCATCCCACTGCGATCATTCACCGCGTTACCGACATGCACGGCACCGCACGGTTCCTGGTGATGAAGTGGCATCTGAACCCCGCCAACCAGAGAATGACCGGCATCTACCCCACACTCGAGCAAGCCGACAACTCAGTGCTCTACGACCTCTCGAAAGTAAACGCGGCCGTTGCGAAGAACTCCGGACCGCCAAACGGAGGCGGGCGCATCCACGTGTAAATAGCTGAGTCCTTGGGGCGAGGTCAAGCCCCTTCGTGGACCGTATCCAGTGTTTCAAAATATTGATGTCGTCTCGGCTCTCCGTGTACCCCATACCTTTGACTGGGAACGACAGAACCGCCCCTCCTGAGACTTCAGGGAGGGGCGGTTCTCTTTCGGCTCAGGCTATGTCGGGATTGTTCTTGACGTACCGTTCAGCCTCGTCCTCGCTGATCGCAATGAGCCCACGCGGTGTGTGTGCGAGCGCGTTCAATGCGCGCACCCACGCCTTGCTCATTTCCGGCTCTCGACTTCCGGAGAAATGAAACGCCAGGGCCGCGAATGGCGATAGCCAGACGGACATGCGTCCGTCTCCTTGATCATGCGACTTCTGCCAACTGAGAAAGAAGCTCTCCTTCTTCTTTAGCTTCTGCCCGATTACGAACTGCAGGTGTGCGAGCAGTCGATCCTCGAACTCGTAGTGCCGACCACCGTGTATTAAGTTCCCCATCTGCGCAGTCTGTCAGCTACACCGGTTCACCGCGCGGGGTTGCCATATCTGGTGAAGTGTGGGGTCCGGATGCAATAGGGGTAGTCAGATCTCAGTTCGGCCTGAGATTACCGGGATAGTGGGGGCCAGTCGCTTCGGCCACAGCCAGGTCGCCGTCTTCCGTCGTGACAATGAGTCCCGTTGTGGAGTTGGCCGACTCTCCGAGTCGCTGCAACCACTCCTTATTGATCGCCGGCACTCGGCTCCCCAGGAACTTGAACGTGATCGTGGTTTGCGGAGAAATCCAGATCGATGTCCGCCCGTCACCGACGCTCACGCTGTCCTTCCACGACATCAAGAACGCTTCCTCGCGCATGAGCTTTTGCACGATGATGATCTGGAGATGCGAGAGCAGGCGATCCTCGAAGCGCGTGATCAGGCCGTCATACTGAATCGATCCCATTGGGTCACTGTCCTGTTCTACTTGCACGGCCACGGACGTTCCTCGACCACTCGTCCATCAAGTACATGGAGCTTTGGTTCACCCAACAAGCCCTTGACAGCGGCGGCGGCGCATCCGAAACGACGAAAAGCCCCCTGCGGCATCCCGAAGGACACCACAGGGGGCGAAACTCATATCAGTGGCGACGACATCTTCTGGTCAATCACGACCCCAGCACCGTCCTCGACGATTACCCACGAGATACCAAGTTCGTCGACCGTTTCCTGCGTGAGGAGTGTCGAGAGCGCCTGCGCAGCTCGTTGCCCCAGATCCTTACCTTCAGGGGTACTCCGGTCAACCTGCAACGTGAAGTACGCATCAGAGCCTTCTACACGGACGCCGACGAGATAGCCGCCCCACAGTGACGGATCGACAGCCAACAGCTCCTGATAACTGCTCTCCACGAACAGCGCGTATTTCAAGTCTTCATCGAGCATTGCTGACTTCTCGTCGTCAGTAAGCCCAGGCTGGATCTCTGCCTCCTTCGTGGGCTCCGGCGTCTGAGTTTTTTCAGGCTTCTCCGCTTCCTCTGGCTCCTCAGAAACTCTCGGCGATTCCTTGGGCTCAGGTGTCGTCGTCGGCTTCGCAGCAGGTGTCTCCTCCGGCTTATCCGGGACGGACACCGATTCCGAAGTGATGGGCTTGATACCTGTTATGAGCGAAGAAGTCGTGCTGATTGAAGCAATTGTCGCCAACCCGGCAAGCACAAGGCCAGTCACGGCTAATCCCTTTGGCGCACGCTTCAGCAGAGCGAACCCGGCAACTGCCGCGGCACCAAGTCCAAGCAGAATCCCCAACACTGGAACCAAGCCCAGCAGGAAGGCGACAATGCCGGCAACTAGCGCGGCTATGCCGAGACCCTTCAAAGAGTTGACGATCGGCGCGGTTTTCGGAGCGGCCGGAGCGCCGGGGGCAGCCTGCGGTGCCGCGTAAGCATCCGTCCAAGCATTTCCGTCCCACCATCGCTGACGACCAGAACCATCGTCGTACCAACCTGCAGGAGCGTTTGACATCTGAATTCCCGATCTCACGAACAGTGCGGAGCTGCACCAAACTAAATAAGACTGCCACACGATTTACATGCCCCATCAGGTTCACCCGTGTTTTCACCCTTGGCATCACCTGTTTAGTTTCCCCAAGGACTGCGATGATTCTCGTGTGAAGAAACTTGCCGTCAGCGCCGCCGTGCTCCTCCTTGCTCTCACTGGTTGCACCGCTCAAGCGGAGACATCGTCAGAAGCCGCACAGAACTCGGAGAATTCGGCCGAACCTACCATCGACCCCGGCCCTATCGAGCTCACGAAAGAAGAAGCAGGAGAACGGTATCTCCAGCTCGTGTGCCAAGGCAACACAGCGAGTGACGCGGTTATCAACGCTTTCAACGCCCACCTTGACGAGTTCAATGCAGGTGGCACACCGGAAGTTGAGACGGTGAAAGCTGCTGCTGCGGAACTGGTCCGGGTGAACCGCATGCAGATCGAAACCATCGACGATGACTACTACGTATGGCCGGAAATCGTCGGTGATCAACTTCTCCACATTCGGGCAGAAACGATGACAGACCTTGCGGCGGATCAGGCTGTGATGAATGCTCAGACTTATGAAGAGGCGCTGCGCGTCACTTATAACGAGGCCACCGCTGAACAGCAAGCAGCACCGCAGGAGATCAGATATCAGCTGGGCATCGACGCCGACACCACAAGCTCATGTGTGGGATATGAGACTGCCCTCGACGAGATTCATGCAGAGATGCTGGAGCGAAACGAGCAGCTCGCCGCGCAAGAGTAAGAATAGCCTCCTGAAACACGAATAGTGCCCCTCCCCGGCCGTAGCCAGAGAGGGGCACTCATCGTTAGAAACCGGCTCGTCGCCGTTCCCTTGCCATCTGGTTCGAGTATTCGTCGATCTCCCGATTCGCTACTACTTGCATCGTGCCGATCAGGGCACCCTTGGTGTCAACAAGGGTGAGCTCCGTCGGCGTCTCCGTATGGACGCGCTCGATGACTGTCGTCTGAGCGGCGATCGAAGGCGCGAAGCTGCCTCGTGTCATTCCCTCAGAGAACTGCCCCGCATTGATCTGCTTCAACAGCGCACGATGCTTCGACGCTTCGGAAGCGCGAATCACTTCCTCACCCTTCGACAGGCGCACCAGCACCGAATCAGAAGTCGTCGTCCCCTGGCCAAACACCGTCCCTGAGGCGATGCCACCACCGATACCGGGCACCATGCCGCCCGCAGCGAGCCCGATCGTACCGCCAACCGCGTAGCCAGACGCATACCCGACCGTGCCCCCGGACGCGTACTTCTCCTCGATACCTTGCGGGCTGAGAATCAGTGCATCACGAGTACGGATATCGACCGACACCGGCGACGGGATAGACCGCAACTTCGCAATGAAGTTATCGATCTGCGCCGAAGCCGCATCCGCATTCGTCGAAACGTTTGCGTTCGTGTTCCCCGGGATGGCCTCAGCTGATGCCTTCACATTGTCGAGACCTTGCTGCACCTGAGCCGCAGTCGGAACACGGCGAGCGGCCCATGCCTCAGCATCAGCAGCATTCTCACCGAGCGCGATCCGCTGATCGATCAGTCCCTGCCGCGCAGAGTCCAAGATCGCATTCGCCTCAGACTGCGCCCCACCAGCGTTCATAATCGACGCTGCTTGTTCACGGGCGCCATCCGCGATATCGAGCATCGCTGACTGCGTCTTACTTCCCGCTTCGGTGTAGATATCCAGTGAGGCAGTACCGCTCGCGAAGATATCGTTGAGCGCACGGATCTTGTCCTGCAAGTCGATCGCAGCACGGTCAGCATCGATCTGTGCCGACCCGAAGTTGCGAATCTCATCAGCTACCTTCGAGATGCCCTCCGTCACCGTCGCCGCGACACCAGCAAGCTCTTCAAGGGTTTGGGTCGCCCCAGTGGTCGAACCCGCCGCCGCATCCTGCGACGATGCGACACCAGACAGTGCAAGATCGAGAAGCGTCGCGTTATCACTTGACTTCCCCATCTCTGTGGCCTGCGACACCAGCTGATCCTTGAACGCTGGCATCATGTCGAGCATCTGCGACATGCGCTCATCCGTCAGCTGATACTCATCACGCAACATCGCAAGCGACGCGGCAGCGTCCGCGGCGTTCATCGAGCTCAGCGCGTCGCCCATCTTCGCAAACCGATCACGTGCCTTATCCGCCTGCGGGTCGAGCGCCAACAGATATGTACCGAGTGAGCCCATCCAACGCATGTCCGGTGCCCCCGAAACCTGATCGATGAAGTCCCCGAACTTCTCCGTCGCCTTCTCCGTGTTGATGTCGAAGCCATCGAAGATGTTGTCAGTGCCCTTGAAGGCCTCCGCGACGATGTCCTTCGCTTTGCCCGACGTGACGAGAGCATTCTGAAGCTCTGTCGTGGTCAGGGTCGCATCCTCCACGCTCTGCCGGAACTGATCAAGTGCGGCAGACGCAGCGAGCACGACCCCACCGATCGCGATTCCTTTACCGATGCCGCGCATAACCGCATCGAGTCGGCTCCCGGAATATCCGACATCGACGAGTGCGCTCTTAAACTCGAGCCACTTGGGAAGGGCCAGCATTGCAGCGCCAGCCCCCAGGGATGCAGCGCCGCCCAGCCCTGTTAGAACCGAGACGGTCGTTTTTACCGGGCCGGGGAGATCCTCGAATGCGCGCATCGCGTCCGCCGCCCAATTGAGAAGCTCTACGAGAGCGCCGCCACCGTTCGGGTCAACGAGCGGTGTAGCCAACTCTGCGGAGAAGTCACGCCAGGCCGCTTTCACGCGGTCCATCGATCCCTCGAAGGTGTTCTTGACGTTCTCCGCGGCACCCGCGTAAGTGTCGCTCATGCCTGCCGCCAGGGCATCGAGCGCCTGGCCTGCGTCGATGGTGCCCTTCGTGATGTCCTCTCGAATCTGTGCACCTGTCTTACCCATCTGGGAGCCGATTAGCTCAGCAGCATTCACGCCACGCCCACCGAACTCATTCAGATCCTCAGCCGTGATCTTTGCCGACGACTGGATCTTCGACATCGTTGCGACGATGCCCTCAATGTCAGCGTTCCTGCCACCAGCAGCAGCCACCGCGTTCTGCACCGCATCGAGATACGGCACAACCTTCTTCGCCTCAATCCCGAACGCCAACATCTGCTGCTGCGCGTTGATAAATGTCGCCTTCGAGAAGGGACTATTCCTGGCGAAAGCGTCCAGCTTGTCCATCTGCGCATTCGCAGCCGATGCCGACCCCAACAGCGTCGACAACGCAGCGCGAGTCGTCTGCTGAAGGGTGTTGTACTGAATCCCTGTGCTCAGAGCAGCAGCACCAATTCCAGTGACGGCAACACCGACTGCCGTTAGCCCGCTGCCCACCGTCGACCATGCCTCACGGGACGATTTCGCCGAATCCACGACCCGCGCCTTCGTCTCCCCGATCGCATCACGCGCACGGCCCATCCCCTGAACCAGGCCAGTCGCATCGGCTTGGAGCTTGATACTCACTACCCGATCAGCCATTGCGCACCTCCCCCTCATAGAAGAACTCCCCCGAATACTCAGGCGCACCGTCCAGGAGCCCGCGATAAATCAGCACGAACGGCACAACATGGACCAGCGCTAACGGAAGACCCGCATCCGGGCAACGCTCCAGCAGCCAATCCTTGAAGCTCTGATACGCCGTAGACAGCACCACGCGTCGAGCGAGTGGCGGCAATCCCGCAACAGGCCCCAGAACCCCCTTCAGATCGGCCCCAGGATCGCGCAGCGCATCCGCGATCGCGTTCGTATGCTCCATGAAGTTCAAGCGCGAGATCCGCACTTGCTCACCGCCCACACCCACAAGCACCATGAACCCGTCAGGGGCAGTCGCCCCAAGGCCCTTCAACTCGGGGACCGCATCCACGATCCGATCGAACTCTTCTTGAGCCATGTCGGCTCCTCTCTGTTTTGGGTACAAAAAGGGAGCCTCGAATGAGACTCCCTTTGGGATATTGCGCGGGCTCGCGACGCTAGATATTTAGGTCAGCGCGGAACGACGAGCGGCCGCAGAACAGGCGAGGCGTCAGGCATCGGAGTACCCAGAGCGATATACCGGCCAGCCGAGTAAACCTCGATACTGCGACCGTCACGGATCACACGCCCCGGCTGCTCATCCAGGTAACCCCAGATGTGTACACCGTTGCCCGACTGGGACACCTCGACGAACGTTCCCCGGTTCGCGTCGATGATCTCCTGTGCCCACGGCAACACGGCACCGTCTACGATTGCGTCATCGAGGTCGACGCAGCCGATACCGTCTCCCAGAACGAAACCGATACCTGCACCATGCTTCGAAGCGGTGACCTCTTCGAGGGTGTTCCACGTCGACGGATCAGTGGACGACGCATACCGGCCATCAGCCGTCAGCGGCACTTTCGTCATGCGAACGTTTCCGTTGCCGCTCGTCCGTCGCACGAACTTCCACCGCACGAACCGAGTTCCACTTGTCAGTTCGACCGGGAAACCACTCGATTTGATAGCCGAAACGGCCTGTTTCAATGCCATTTGAGCACGTTTCTGCGCCCTATGAACCCTCGATCGGCACCGATTCGAGCACGTCCGAGAGTGCGAGCGCTGCAAATTGATGGGTGCCCCACACCCCTCACACATGCGCCGTTCCATACCCCAATTCTACCACCTGCAACACTTTCTCCGCATGATTACGCGGAAGTTAGACGCATAAGAGGCGGCGCTGGCCTGCAACATCCACGCCCTTGTAGAAGGCAGACAAGAAGAGCGCAAGAAAGACGCTCCTGGTTGTTGAAAAACACCAAAGAAGCGCTCGCTCGACAAGAGTTGCTATCCGGCGGTTTGAGCTGGATCGCCGTGGGGAGGCACCCCCACCCCCTATTTGTACCAGGGTTTGTACCAGGTCGGGAGGGTGCCTTGGGCTGAGTATGGTTGGGGCATGTGTGACCCGAGCGTGTGGCCTCTTGTTGCTGATGTCGTTGTGCCAGCGTCAGCGGTGCTCGTGTCGTCTCTTGTGGCGATTGTACTCGCGCGTCTTGAGCGGAAGTCCGCGGCTCGTGATCGTGATGATGAGCGTGCGCGAGCTGAGCTTGAGCGTGAGCAGGAACGTGCGCGTGTCGAGAAGGAACGTGTGCGCCTGAAGACGGAGGCGACGTTCGAGAAGATCGTTGGCACGCTCGCATGGTTCATCTCTGCTCATCCAGGGTGGGAGGAGTGGCAACCGCAGATGCGTCTTCTGCGTGGTCAGGCGAAGGTGGCGCAGGCAGTGCCGGCGTCGGAGGCTCAGGACTTCGCTGTCTGGTTCGCTGATGAGGTACACCGTGGACTGAAGCAAGCGGCCTGGGCAATGGAGCAGTATGGCAGTGCACATGAGAATCTTCATCCCGACGATATGGATGCTGCTGTGGAGCAGATCATGCACCCGTTCCGAAGTTGGGTGAACTTCACGATGAATCTCGTCGTGATCTGGTTGCGTGGGGATACTTCGCTCTCGGACATTAAGAAGATGGCCGATGGTGCGGCGAAGCTCGAGTGGGACGCCGGCCGCATCGAAGATCAAGCGAGGCGGAATGGCTGGATGGGAGAAAGCCAGTCCTAGTTGTCCCGCCTCCACCTTGGCACCGTAGTTACTGGTGAGAAGCGCTATTGCCATCTGGAGCGATTTCTAAGTAAGTTCCTCACATGGACTTCGCCGGACTTGCCGCGCTTCTTACCGCTGTCACCGCTGTCACCGCGCTCGTTGCAAACCTGCTTACCTCACGTGCTCGGGCTCGTCGCCTGAAGGATGCTCTAGAAATGGGGAAAGAGCTGGGCGCGAACGATCCTGTGCAAGTTCTCCTGAGCGATGTCGCTCTCGAGCACGCGGCCAGAATCTATGCAGTGCAGAAGTACGGTAGCTATGTGCTGCCAGCGACACTGAGTGGCGTCCTGAGTCTCGTGTCGATAGTTCTAAGCGTGTCGACACCCACCGCAACCCAGTGGTTTGTAGATATTGGATGGGATAGATGGACCGGGAACGACATGATTATCCTTGGCGCGATGTTGACGGGAATTCTAGGAATTCTGCTCGGTGCTCTTGCTGTTTTCCAGGTCATATACCTCGCGATTAAGACAGACAAAGCCGCGAAAGATGCGAGGCTCAGAGCCAAGACCGCACGACCGGACGTGCTACCGGTGCGTCGTCGTTCCTTGCTCGGACGCCGCTAAGCAAGGGGTGGAGGGGTGAGCGGTGACCCACCCCTCCACTGTCAGGTCACGCCTGGATGGCGTACCCACCATCGATCATGCGTTCGGCTTGTGATGGGGTGAGGCGCGCGGTGTCGTCTTTGCGATGTCCGCCTACGTCCTTGAGGAAGGTGACGGTGACGCTGTTGTCGACGTGCTTCCGGTCGGAGGGCTTGTAGCCATCAGCTAGGGTCAGCTCCTTGCTGGGGTAGTCGCTGCGTCGTTTGGCTGCCCGTGTAATGTGCGCGTTCAAGTCGACCAGGCCGACGATGCGGTCTCCGGCGATGATGCCGCTCACGTTCGCGTCGAGTCCTTCGATTGTGGCTCCCTGTTTTGCGAGGTCGCGGATGCGGGTGCTGTAGGCCGCGACGCGGGTGTCGTGCCCGTTGGCGAGCTTCACGGCTTCCGCGATGAGGCTGTCGATCTTCAGAAGCTTCTTGCTGAGATCGTCGGAGATGTTCGGCAGGTCGTTCTCAACGGCTTTGCGGATCTCTGTGAGCTCGTCGAGCTTGGCTTGGTGCTCTGCTTCGGCCTCTCTACGTTCGCGTCCTTCGGTCTGGAGTTCTGCGATCTGTACCGCACTCTCAGCCTGTTGCAACTCTGCCGCGGTAACGGTGGCGTCGCCGTCTGCGATGCGCTTTCGGAGGTCTGCGAGGGCCTGTTCGGGTGTGGTCGTCGTGGTCATGCGTTTCCCCTTTCTGGGATGAGAAAAGCCCCGGCAGTGTTTGCCTGGGGCTTGGGTTGTGACGCTAGGTGGCGTCAGGTCTTGTCGCGTTGTTGCGCCTCGTATGCGTCGCAGAGGTCGTGGACCTGGTCGACGATGTTTCGAGCGTCGCGGTAGTGGAGCAGCAGGAACACGGGGCCGCTGTAGAGCCGGATCATGGGCGTTGTACCGTCGTCTTCGACCCATTCGACGTGGCGCACGGAGGGCTTGCCGAATCTGTTGGTCATGCGCGCGTTCCGTCCTTCTCAGCCGCTTCAATCCGGTGGAAGTTATTGATGCTGGTGGCGAAGTCGACGAGTCCGTTCCTATCCACGTCCATTGCTCGCACGTCCCCGTTCGCGAGCAGCGCCCATGCGACTACTGGGCTTGAGAAAGTGCCACCTTCCTTGTTCGAGTAGAAGACGTTCCATGCGCCTCCTGGGATGATCTGCACGATGTGTTCCGGGTCATTCACCGGTCGCCTCCTCTGTGGCTGGATGGTCGTATGCGAGTTGTGCGAGTTCCGAGATGAGTCGTGGAAGGTCGCTGTAGGCGATCGCGAGGCTGCTCTTGCCTGCGCTGATGCGGACGATGGGCACCGGTTCTTGCTCTCCGCTAACCCACTGGGATGCTCTTGTGGTTACTGGCGCGAACTTCATCGACTAGCTCCCCTCTCGAGCTGTGCCGCCGCAGCTTGAGCAGCGGGATCCGATAGTGGTTCCGTGTTCGCAGTAACCGGGGTCGTCCCAGCCGACGAACAGATCGCTTTCGTCCTGAGGTTGCCCGTTTTTGTTCCACGCGTTCCCCGCTTCCCCGCCGTATTGGGGCTTTGGCGGGTTAGGCGGGTATGGCGGGGTGTCGTTGCGGGCAATCTCAGGACGAGCAAGCTTCCAGATCGTCACCTTTTCCTTGTTCGCTGAGCCGAGGTCTTCGGCTACCCACCCCGACTTGCGGAGAGCTGGAGCGTTGCGCTTCAGAATCCCGGTGATTGCTCGAGCGTTCTTGGGCCAGTCCCGGGGTGGGCGCCATCCGTCCTGCATGTCACTGAGCACGGTGTCGAGAAGTTCGGCGGCGCTTCCCTCGAACTCGTTCACGCTGCTCATGAGCGCCACGATGAACGGATCACTCGCAAGCGAATCACCAGCTAGGGTCGCGGCCTGCGACATGTAGCGGCTCAGGCCATCGGTCGCGTTGAGCTTGTCCAGAGCAGCGAGAATGTGCGCGAAGTCAGCCATGCGAGGTGCACTGTCAAGACGGACATATGAAAGCTGCCCCGCCATACCCGCCACCTGATCCAGAAGGACACCGACGAGCCGCGGATACACCCGCTCCCAGCGCTCGGATAGTTCCCGCTCACTGATTCGCTGATGCTCGGGAATCGTCGCGAGAGACACGGTGACGAGGCGCTCAGCAAGGTCGCCGCGCATTCCTGCGAGGTCGATACCATTCAGCAGAATCGCTCGTCGGAACGAGAAGACGCTCAAGCCGGAGTCGGTGTACAACTGACGGCGAACATCTCCGTCACCCGTCACAGCTCGGCAAAGTGTGTCGCTAAGCCAGTCAGGTACAGTGCTCAAATTGTCGAGCCCTACGACCCACGATCCCGACGCTGCTGTAACCCATCCGTCTGCATCACGAGGCGGTTTGCGAAGCGGCACTGGTGATGGGTCGGCAAGCGTCACAAGAGCTTTCGACGCAGACGACTTACCCGTTCCCTGCTCACCGAAAAGCGCCATGACCGGGTGCGGGATAGCAGGGGCACCCAGAGCGGCAACAAGCCATGCCAACACCAGCGGCCGATCAACGGCGGCAACGTTCAAGACTGACCAGAGATCGTCCAAGCTCCCGCCACGCTCAGGTGTCGGCATCGGGCCAGTGAGTGCGGTTCGCCGGAACAGGACGGGTACGTCACGGCCGACAATCGCCCACCCCGTCGCGTCGATCCGGATGGCCTCTTCGGCCACCGTTCCCAGATCGATCCAGATAACACCCTTGCTTTCAGCAACCCGCAGATGTACCTCTTGCGGGTCACTCTCTTGAGCTTCGCCCTCGAGTACGAGCATGGCGTCCGCGAGAGCTTGTTGCGGGGCGATCCTTCCCGTCTTCTTCCGGTAGGTGGAGCTGAGTTCAGCACGCAGTGAAGCTCGGCCTCCTCGCAGCATCCGAACCACATGCCCGCCTGGTCTTGGAATAGCGAACGCTTCTCCTTCAGGAGTGCTTGCAAAGTCGTACCGTTCCATAGCGAGGTCCACGAGGATCGCCGCCGCGGACTTCTTCTCCGCTTCCTCGACACTGATTAGGTTCGGATCGGTTCGTTCATGCGGCTCGCTCTCCACCGCTTTCAACATTGCTGTCACGTGATGTTCCTCCAGACGCCGACGTATTGTCGGCCACGAGTAAGTGCTTGGTATTCAGTTGTCGATCGGAGAGGGCTGCGTAGAGCTCTGCTTCGATCCGGTCCCACGTCGCCGCATCGGCTTGCTGTAGACCCGCGTCGAGGCGCTTCAGAATGCGCTCTCGCCGTTGGTCCTTCGTGAGGTGAGCTTCTGCCCAGTACACGTCCACAAGGCGCGTCAGGCGGTCGATTTCGCCTTGATGGGACGTCTGTCTTATTTCGTCGATCTCGTGCTGCCGAGACTCGCGCCCCTCGAAGTAGCCGAAGTAGTAGAAGTCGACTACAGATGGCGGAAGGGCCCCTGCTTGGATCTCTCCAGACACGAGCCCTTCCAGCCATCGAGTTAGGTGCTTCTCGGCGACTTCGCTAATTTTCAGTCGGGGCATGCGACCCCCGGTGTTCAGCGATCGCTTTACTCACGCGGTACATGTAGCTCGGGGCGCTGTGTTTCCCGGATTCGAGCAACTCAATGAATGCGGCCGGGAGTCCGGTGAGCTCTGCCACCTCCTGAATATCAAGGTCGGCAATCTCGCGCTGCTCGCGGAGATTCGTGCTAAATGTCGTGATCGTCATGCGAATGCCTCCTCTCGTTCCCGCACGGGTTCTGGGATCTGCTCGGACTTGTCTCTCCGAAGCGAGTCGAAGATGTTCTCGCAGACGGGGCACGTCTTGAGCTCGCGATGTGCGACCTCGTGGCCCGGGATCGCCTGCGCCCCCTGGTGATCAGGTACCACCATCTCTCCGCAGAGCGCCTTCGCCGGGGAACCGTCGACGACGCCGCGCAAGATGTCCGTCTTCCGGATGTAGTGGTTCAGGTCAGGCATGATCGGTGACCTCCCCCGCTACACGAGACTTGAAGGCTTCGAACTTTGCTTCGGCGGTGTCGATCGCAGCGCGAAGGGTTCGGAAGAACTCACGCGATTCCTCAGCTTCTACCTGCCAGGAGAACGATTCGGTGATATCGAGAAGTACTTTGCCATCGAAGATCACGTGGTCAGTCCGAAGACGACCCGGCGCGCTACCTGCCACGCCTTCCTCCTGATGAAACCCGTCCTCGACATGGCTTGGACCGTCGTCTACCGTGCACCAGTCGTAGGCCGGGCAACGTTGCGGCGCACGCTCCGTAGTGTCGCAAACCGCCGTGGCTGCGTCGACTCCACCGCACAGTTCGAAAACCTGCACCTCAAGCACGTCGCAGATCATCGAGAGCTCGTCGATCGTGAATGCGCTGTTGCCGGCCAATTTCCGTCGCAAGGTGTCGACGTTCATGTTGCTCATCACGGCAAGCGTTCCAAGCTCGTGTCCCCACGCTTTGATTGCTTCCTGAAGCCCCTGTACGAGGTGTTCCGAGCTCAGCTTCACAGCGAGATCGATCGCGTTAGTCATGCCGCGACCGCCTTCGAGCTGACGATCTCGCACCAGGAGGTGACCATGATGATGGCCTCCGCGAACGCTCGCGCCTCATCAAGGGTGAGGTCACGGCGGTGAGTTGAGACGGTGTCGATCTCCCATCGACCGTCCGCCTCGTCGAGCATTGCGGTCACGGACCAGGTGTCGGTGTACTTCGTGACCCCCTGGTGAAGCGTTGGCGCTGCCTCGTCATGCTTATCGAGCTGACAGCCTGCGATCGCGCAGGTTCCGGAGTTGTATACTGCTGGTATTGCTGACAAAATAGACACAACGATTCCCCTTCCAAGGGATTCAGGAACCCTCACTGCGCGACTGTTTGGCGACATACGCAGTGGGGTTCTTTTCTTCTTGTGTGAACACTCGCCATCCCTGACGACTCTTCGTGGGCCTGATCACGCCGCTTCTTGCGAGGTGGTTGATCAGTTCTGAAGCAGCGTCTGCGGTGAAGAACACTGTCGTGTTGACGTTGTCTTCATCGGTGCTGACGATCTTTAGCTTCTTAATTCCTCGCATCATGCGACGGAGGACTTCTTCTTGTGTGGGGTCGCGATAAGTCTGAGTCGAGGGAAGCTGACCTTTCTCGGCGACGTGTCGTCGTCGAAGACGGTCGACAAGTTCTGCTTCTTGCTCACTACCCTCCCGGTGCTGCACCAGGTTCTGGGTAAAATCGCGATGCCCGTGAGGGGCATCATTCACTAGGCCACCTTCACCGTGCTGTCGCGCTTCTTCGATTCGAGCCACGCAACGACATCAGCCCATTCGTAGATAACGACCTTGGCGCTCGGCTTCATGTACCTGGGGCCTTCGCCCTTGAAGCGAAGCTGCGCAAGATTTCCCGTTGTCATTCCAGGAATCTTCGCGGCGACTTCTTTCGGGCTGAGGTAGGCAGCAGCCTGCAATTCGATCAGCTCTGTTCGTTGAGACATCTTCTCCTCCGTCCTGTTCCTTGAGGGAACAATATAACCGTAGCACACTGTTCCCTGAAGGAACAGCGCGTAGAGTGGTGTCTATGGCCAAGCAAATCGAAGACAGCTCGTGGGGCAATAAGATCTCGTTGCGCATTGCGCAGCGACTCAGGGCACTGCGTGAGAACGAAGGGATGTCCGCGCAGGATCTTGCAAACGCCACGGAAGCTTTGGGACACCCCATTTCCAGGCAGGTGATTGCAAACATCGAGAGTGGCCGCAAAGCCTCGATCGGCGTAGCCGAGTTGTTCATATTGGCCCATTGCTTCGGGGTCAATCCGATGTATTTACTCTTCGACATGCACGAGCAGGACGAACCTTATGAAATCGTTCCTGATCTCGAGGTGCCGCAATGGGAGGCATACAAATGGGCGGCGCTGCGAACCAACATTATTAATAGCTACCTATCTACTTCTGACTTTGACGAATACCGAACAGCCATTAACATGCGCGACAGCTACGAACGCAGTCAGCGGTCGGCGAAGAAGTTGATCGCCGACATTTCGGCGCTGCGAGAGACGGGCAAGCTTTGGATGGACAAACTGGATCGGGGAAAGAAACGACTTCCCGACGAAGAGGTTGAAGCGCTAATCGCCGAGTTCTCCGCTCAGCTTGAGTCGGTGCAAAAGGATGTGGATGCCAGCGAAAAGATGCTCGACTCCCTGGAAGTTTCGTACGACGACTCGTGGTTCGATCCCGGTCCGGTGTTCCAGAAGTACCTGGATGAGCGCTGGTACCGGATGAGTGACCCCCATGGGTAGCGTCTATCCCTACAACGTAAAGGGACGAGCAAAGCCTCTTTACCGCATCGTTTACCGACGCCCTGACCACAAGCAAACCTCGGAGTCTGGCTTCACGCGCAAGGGTGACGCAGAACGGCGTCTCGCTGAAGTCGAGGTATCGAAACATCGTGGGGAGTACATCGCGCCGGCAGACGGCAAAGCAACGATCGGCGAGCTTGGCCGGAAGTGGCTTTCGGGCAAAGAGTCGAGTCTGAAGGCGTCGAGCTATGCTCCGCTGGAAACCGCGTGGCGCTTATACGTCGAGCCCGTCTGGGGCGACTACCCAGTGTCGAGCATTCGGCATTCAGATGTGCAGGCCTGGGTGTCTGGCATCAAGAAGAGCCCGACAGTCGTCATTCGCGCGCATGGCGTTCTGGCTGGCATTCTCGATGTCGCCGGTCGTGATCGGCGCGTCAGCGCGAACGCGGCTCGAGGCGTTGACCTTCCCCGCAAGCAGTCGAGCAGAGAACGTCGATACTTGACCCACTCTCAGTTGTGGGCGGTGGCGAACAACGCTGGCCGTCGTCGTGTGCTCGTGCTCGTGCTGGGTTACTGCGGTCTCCGCTGGGGAGAGGCCATTGGGCTCCGCGTCTCTGATCTTGACTTCAACCGTCGACGCATCAGCATCACGCGCAACGCGGTCGAAGTAGGCGGGACGATTCACGAGGGAACACCGAAGACACACGAGGCAAGGCACGTGTACGTCCCCGCGACGATCTCTGAGCTGCTTGAGTCGCATTGTGAGGGGAAGGCCAAAGACGCGCTCGTGTTCCCGAATTTGTATGGCAATTTCGAGCGCAAGACGTACTTCGATTCGAAGAAATCTACATGGTGGGCGAACGCGCTGAATCGAGCGGGTGCCGAGAAGATGACAATTCATGATCTCCGCCACACCGCAGCGTCGTTGGCCGTGTCTGCTGGTGCGAACGTGAAAGCGTTGCAGCGGATGCTGGGGCACGCGAGTGCGGCGATGACGCTCGATGTGTACGCGGATCTGTTCGACAGTGACCTTGAGGACGTTGCGGGAGACCTAGATCAGGCCATTAGTTCGCAAGTTGTTGCGGGAATGTTGCGACCAAAGGCTGATTAACCGCGGTAGTCGTTGAAATGACGCCGATTATGTACAGTCCCCCCACAGGGATTCGAACCCTGACTGTGCCGATTTTAAGTCGGCTGCCTCTGCCAGTTGGGCTATAGGGGGCCGTTCAATTCTCCCAGATCGCGGGCGTGTGGTGAGCCAGGCTGTCACTGAGCGCTTGACGCGCAGCGATGGCCGCGCAGGGCGACGAGCACACGAACACGAACTCGAACACGAACAGAAAAGAGTAAGCCCCGCCATTGGGCAGAACGGCGGGGCCTACGGTCTATGGGGCGTCAGCGGTCACCGACGCGGCGCGATCACGCGGCGCCGAGGCGCTGGCGCAAACCTTCGAGCTGTCCGCTCAGCGCAGCCGGCAGACGATCGCCGAACCGAGCGAAGAACTCCTCCGTCAGATCGGCTTCCGCGAGCCACGATGCCGGATCGATCGAGAACAGTTCGGCGAGATCGTTCTCGGGCACCTCGATGCCGTCGAGGTTGAGCTCACCGTCGGCGGGAATGGTGCCGACCGCGGTCTCGCGCCCTTCGACGGAGCCTTCGACACTGCGGATGATCCAGTCGATCACGCGCGAGTTCTCTCCGAAGCCGGGCCACAGGAACCGACCGTCGGCGCCCTTGCGGAACCAGTTGACCTGGAAGATCTTGGGCGCCTGGTCACCGAGGGTGCGGCCCATGTCGAGCCAGTGTCCCCAGTAGTCAGCCATGTTGTATCCGCAGAACGGCAGCATCGCGAAGGGATCGCGTCGCAGTTCGCCGACCGTTCCCTCCTGGGCTGCGGTCTTCTCGGACGAGATCGTGGCCCCGACGAAGACGCCGTGCTCCCAGGAGAGCGACCGAGCCACGAGGGGCACGTTCGTCGCGCGACGCCCGCCGAAGAGGATCGCGTCGAGAGGAACGCCGTTCTGCTCGTACCATTCCTGAGCCAGCGTCGGGGTCTGCTGGATCGGCACGGTGAAGCGCGAGTTCGGGTGCGCTGCAACGCGACCGCTCTCGGGGGTCCACTCGTTGCCCTGCCAGTCGATCAGGTGAGCGGGAACCTCGTCCGTCTTGCCCTCCCACCAGACGTCGCCGTCGTCGGTGAGCGCGACGTTCGTGAAGATCGTGTTTCCCCACAGGGTCTCGACCGCGACCGGGTTCGTCGATTCCCCCGTGCCCGGGGCGACACCGAAGAAGCCGGCTTCCGGGTTGATGGCGTAGAGGCGCCCGTCGGTGCCGGGGCGCAGCCAGGCGATGTCGTCGCCGATGGTCTCGACCTTCCACCCCGGAATGGTCGGCTGGAGCATCGCGAGGTTCGTCTTGCCGCAGGCCGAGGGGAACGCTGCGGAGAGGTGGTACGACTTGCCGCTCTCGGTGTTCGTGAGCTTCAGCAGGAGCATGTGCTCGGCCAGCCAGCCCTCGTTGCGACCCATCACGCTGGCGATGCGCAGGGCGAAGCACTTCTTGGAGAGCAGGGCGTTTCCGCCGTATCCCGACCCGTACGACCAGACCTCGAGGGTCTCGGGGAAGTGGGTGATGTACTTGGTCTCGTTGCAGGGCCAAGCATCATCGCTCTGGCCGGGCTCGAGCGGAGCACCAACGGAGTGCACCGTGCGCACCCATTCGCTCCCGGGCAGAATGCCGTCGAGAGCCGACTGCCCCATGCGGGTCATGATCCGCATGTTTAGCACCGCGTACGGCGAATCGGTGATCTCGATGCCGAGCTGCGTGATGGCGCCGCCCACCGGACCCATCGAGAACGGAACGACGTACATGGTACGGCCCCGCATGGATCCCTTGAAGCGGGGCATGAGCTCGGCCTTCATCTCATCCGGAGCCATCCAGTTGTTCGTCGGCCCGGCGTCCGCTTCGTCGACGGAGCAGATGAAGGTGCGGTCTTCCACACGGGCGACGTCATCGGGGTGCGAACGGGCGAGGAAGCTCCCGGGCCGCAGATTCTTGTTGAGCGGGATCAGCGTTCCGGCTTCCACCATTTCAGTGGTGATGCGGTTCCACTCGGCCTGCGAACCATCGCACCAGACGACCTCGTCGGGTTCCGTGAGCTCAGCGACCTCGGTCACCCATGCGAGCACTTCTTCATTGCTCGTGGTCGCGCCGTCGCGAACGATCTCAGCGAAGGTCAGCTCGGTCTCAATGGTCTGCGTGAGTGCCATGTCGTTCTCCTCGGAGTTCCCGCCGCCGGGTGAAGAAGCGGCGACATCTCCATTGTGAATGGGGTGTTCACGTCGCATTCACTCTTTCAGCTGGAAAATTTGGCCATTTTTGACGTATAGTCAAGAGATGAACGCTGAGCCAGTCCCAGTGACCGCCGGATTCGACGAGGCCGAACTCGATCGCCTGATTCTTGGAAAGCGGATCAGACACTTCCGCACCCAGGCGGGCCTCACTCTCGAGCAGCTCGGTGAGCGCGTGGGCGTCGTCGCGAGCCAGCTCTCCCTCATCGAGAACGGCCGGCGGGAACCCCGGCTCGGGCTCTTGCAGAGCGTCTCCCGCGAACTGGGCATCGAAGTTGCAGAGCTCCTCAAACGCGAGGCTCCGGATCGCCGCAGCACGTGGGAGGTCGAGCTCGAACGCGCGCAGGCCGCTCCCACGTATACCCGCCTCGGGCTCCCCCACGTGCGCACACCCCGCGCCTTGCCGGACGACACGTTGGAGGCCCTTGTCGGACTGCACCGCGAACTGGCCCGGCGATCCCGAGCGGCTGCGACCACGTCAGAGGAGGCCCGGCGCGCGAACACTGCGATCCGCATGCAGATGCAGGCGCGCGACAATTACATTCAGGACATCGAGCTCGTGGCGTCCGATCTGATGCGACGCATCGGTCATTCGCTCGGCGCCGTCACGCACCGCGAGGTCGCCATGCTCGCCGAGCTGCTGGGCTTCGACCTCATCTTCGTCGATGACCTGCCCTCGAACACTCGCAGCATCACCGACCTCGAGAACGGGCGCATCTATCTGCCGCCGGCCTCGATTCCGGGCGGTCACGGCCTGAGGTCGCTGGCACTGCAGGCGATGGCGCACCGCGTGCTCGGCCACTCCGAACCGGCGAGCTACGCGGAGTTTCTCGAGCAACGGCTCCAGATCAACTACTTCGCGGCGGCCTGCCTGATCCCCGAGGCCGGGGCAGTGGAGTTTCTGCAGCAGGCCAAGCGCAATCGCAACCTTGCGATCGAAGATTTCAGAGACGCATTCGGCGTCACGCACGAGGCCGCTTCGCACCGATTCACCAACCTTGCCACGCAGCATCTCGGCCTGCGAGCGCACCACTATCGTGCGGATGGAGCCGGGGCGATTGTGCGGGGCTACCAGAACGATGGTCTGCCGTACCCAGCGGACGACACCGGGTCGATCGAGGGCGAAGTGCTCTGTCACAAGTGGGGTGGCCGCACGTCGTTCAATCGCACGAACCGTACGAGCGAGTTCTACCAGTACACCGACACGCCTGCCGGCACGTTCTGGTCGAGCGTGCAGACCGGGGATGCCGAGCAGGGCCCGTTCGCGATCGCGTGTGGAGTCGCCTTCGATGATGCGAAGTGGTTCCGTGGGCGGGATACGACGGAGCGCCAGGTGTCGACGTGTCCGGATCCGGCGTGCTGCCGCACGCCGAAACCCGAGCTGTTGGCGCGCTGGGAGGGCAAGGCGTGGCCGAGCGCCCGCATGCACGCTCACGTGCTGTCTCCGCTGCCGACGGGAACGTTCCCGGGCGTCGACGACACGGAGATGTACCAGTTCCTGGCGAAGCATGCGCCGGAGAATTAGGACGAAAGCTGAGCTTTCGTCTTCTCCGGCGCGGGCCCTACAGGGCCCGGAGAATTAGGACGAAAGCTGAGCTTTCGTCTTCTCCGGCGCGGGCCCTACAGGGCCCGGAGGCTTGAGGCGAAAGCGACGCTTTCGCTGCCTCCGGCGCGGGCCCTACAGGGACCGGAGAATTAAGACGAAAGCTGAGCTTTCGTCTTCTCCGGCGCGGGCCCTACAGGGCCCGGAGAGTTAAGACGAAAGCTGAGCTTTCGTCCTCTCCGGCGCGGGCACGACGGGGCCCGGAGGTTTGATGAACCTCCCATTCAGTGCAGTTATCGCCTCGTAAGCGCACTTTTTTGGCGGTTCGTCCGGTTCGTCCGGTTCTCCGGTTCTCCGGTACTCCCGTCCCGCGCGGGCGCACAGCGCCTGGCCCTCGGAACGCGAGAACCCCCGCAGCGCGTGCTGCAGGGGTTCTCCTTGTGGAGCGCTCGATCAGGCCTTGGGTCGCGAGGCGAACTCTTCGAAGACCGCCCGCGGCTGCTGCACGGCCTCGATGTTGACCGTGTCGCGTCCGAGGAAGAAATGGCCGACCCATCCGCCGAACACGCGCCACTTGCGCTCCCACGAGGGGATCGCGAGGCCGTGGTAGAAGCGGTGAGCGAGCCACGCGAAGTAGCCCTTCATCGCGAACTTGCCCGACTGGAACACGCCGGTGTTGACGCCGAGGCCGGCGACGGCTCCCATGTTCTTGTGGTTGTACTCTGCGATGCCCTCGCCACGGAGGTCGGCGACGATGTTCTTCGCGAGCAGCTTGCCCTGGCGAACGGCGTGCTGCGCGTTGGGCACGCAGAAGCCGCCGGGGCCGGGAGTCGCTGAGATGTCGGGGGTCTGCGACGTGTCGCCAGCGGTCCAGGCGCCTTCGAGCGCGACGCCGTCTTCCGTGGTGATGCGCAGCGAGGGGCTGCCGATGACGTGCCCGCGGGGGCCGATCGGCAGATCCGTTCCGCGCAGGAACGGGCGAGGCATGACGCCGGCGGTCCAGACGATGAGGTCGGACTCGTAGTTCTCACCGGTCGACAGCTCGATCTTGCCGTCCAGAGCTGAGGCGAGCTGCGTATCGAGGTGGATCTGCACCCCGCGACGCGTCTGATCCTTGACGACCCAGTCGGCGGTCTCCTGCGACACCTCAGGCATGATCCGCCCCATGGCCTCGACCAGGTGGAACACCGTCTCGTCGAACGAGATCTCGGGGTAGCGGCGCAGCAATGCGGTCGCGAACGAACGGAGCTCGGAGATCGTCTCGATGCCCGCGAATCCGCCGCCGACGACGGTGACCGTCAGCAGACGAGCACGCTCGGGGGAACCCTTCGGCAGGGTCGCGGCGCGCTCGAAGTTGCCCACGAGACGATCGCGCACGGCGACCGCTTCTTCGATGGTCTTCATGCCGATCGCGTTGTCGGCGATGCCGGCGATCGGGAAGGTGCGCGAAACCGAACCGGTCGTTACGACGATGTGGTCGTAGGCGAACTCGAACGGCACGCCCACGTTCGGCGTGATGGTCACGCTCTTCGTCGCGTGCGAGATCGCGGTCACCTTACCGGCGATGTTCGCGGTGCTCTCCAGGTGGCGACGGCGCGCCACGACCGCGTGACGCGGCTCGATCGATCCCGAGGCGACCTCGGGAAGGAACGGCAGGTACGCCATGTACGGCAGCGGATCGACGATCGTGACCTCGGCCTCGCCCGCACGAAGCAGCTTCTCGAGCTTCCATGCGGTGTAGAAGCCGGCATAGCCGCCACCAACGATCAGAATCTTCTTCGCCACGAAGCGATCTCCTTGCAGCAATCAGGGTCGGACCCGCACCGCGGGCACAGAAAATAGCGGGCGAAACACCCGCATCGAAAGCTTACCGCGTTTTCTCAGCTCCCGAGAACGCCGATGTGCTCGTCAGCCTGTCCATCCGCTGCGCTCGAGCGCGAGGTCACCGATGGGATTGACCCCCGGCCCGGCAGCGAGGGCGTGGCCCATGAGCGCGTGCAGGCACTTCACCCGTGTCGGCATGCCGCCGGAGCTCACGCCCGCGACTTCCGGTACCTCTCCGACGCTGTCGCGATCCGCGATGAACTGCTCGTGCGCGCGCTGATACTGCTCGCGCACCGCCTCGTCGCTGGCCAGCAGCTCGTTGAACTCGTTCATCACCCCCGCCGCTTCCAGGCGGGATGCGGCCGCGACCGCTTCCGGGTGGCACAGGTAGTAGAAGGTCGGGAACGGAGACCCGTCGGGAAGCCGGGGCGCGGTGGCGACGACCGCCGGGCTGCCGTCCGACGCGCGCGCCGCAATGCCCACGACTCCGCGCGCTTCGCGCCCGAGTTGCTCGGTGACTGCGGCGATGTCTGCTGCGGTCGGTTCAGGATAGGGCGGGCGGGTCATTGCGGTGTCTCCTCGGCAGGGGATTCGGGCGATGCGGGATCGACGGATTCAGTCGTCGAGTCGGCGCCGTCGGGTTTGGGTTCGTTCTGGGCGTCAGCGGGCGCTTCCACTGGAGGAGCATCCGTCGTGCCAGCGCTCAAGAACGATGCTGACAGGCTCCGGGCCCAGTTGCTCGGCATGCGGGACAGCTCGGGATCCGGCTCTTCGTCCGACTCGATGGGCATCACGATGTCATCGATGACGTTCAGCTGGGTCTCCCCCGGCATGACGTAGAACAAGCGGTCTCGCGCTTGAGATCGGACGTAGACCGGGTCTTTCCACTTCGCGCGCTCGGCGTCGATCTCGTTGACCGCCTCCTGGCTCTGCCGCACGCTCTCGCGGAGTTCGGCGATCTCGCGCCGCTGCTGAACGAACGTGGAGAGGCTCGGGCTCACGATGACGATTCCGGCGAGCACGAGCACGACGACGACCACGGTGAAGCCGCTGAACCGCAGGCTCGAGGCCCACGTTCCGACATCATCGATCCAGCGCTTCACCGTGTCGTCGTCTTTCAGTGGTGGTCGGGTTACGCGGTGAAGCGCGGGAAGGCACCGCGACCCGCGTACTTCGCCGCACCGCCGAGCTCTTCCTCGATGCGCAGCAGCTGGTTGTACTTCGCCACGCGCTCGGAGCGGGCCGGCGCACCGGTCTTGATCTGACCGCAGTCGGTCGCGACGGCGAGGTCTGCGATCGTCACGTCCTCGGTCTCACCCGAGCGGTGCGACAGGATCGCCGTGTACCCGGAGCGCTGCGCGAGCTGCACGGCGTCGAGCGTTTCGGTGAGCGTACCGATCTGGTTCACCTTGACGAGCAGCGAGTTGGCCGCGCCCTGGGCGATCCCGTCGGCGAGGCGCTCGGGGTTCGTGACGAAGAGATCGTCGCCCACGAGCTGCACGCGATCGCCGAGTTCGTCGGTGAGGTGCTTCCACCCCTCCCAGTCGTCTTCGGCCAGCGGATCCTCGATCGACACGAGCGGGTACCGCTCGAGCAGGTCGGCGTAGTAGGCCGACATCTCAGCGGCGCTGCGCTGCTGCCCCTCGAAGGTGTAGACGCCGTTCTCGAAGAACTCGGTCGATGCCACGTCGAGCGCTACCGCCACGTCACGGCCCGGTTCGAGCCCGGCGCGCTTGATGGCTTCGACGATGAGGTCGAGCGCGGCGGCGTTGTGCGGCAGGTCGGGCGCGAATCCGCCCTCATCGCCGAGCGCGGTTGCGAGGCCCTGCTCCTTGAGCAGCGCCTTCAGCGCGTGGTAGACCTCGACGCCCCAGCGGAGGCCCTCCGAGAACGTCTCGGCGCCGAGGGGCACCGCCATGAATTCCTGGATATCGACGCCCGTGTCGGCGTGAGCGCCGCCGTTGATGATGTTCATGAGCGGCACGGGGAGAGTGCTCGCGTTCGGGCCGCCCAGGTAGCGGTAGAGCGGCAGCTCAGCCGCGGAGGCGGCGGCGTGCGCCACGGCGAGACTCACGCCGAGGATGGCATTCGCCCCGACGCGCTCCTTGTTGGGTGTGCCGTCGATCTCCTTCAGCGTCGCGTCGATGATGCGCTGATCGTCGGCGGCGAGGCCCTCGATCGCGGGCGCGAGCTCGTCGAAGACGGCGTCGACGGCGCGGGTGACGCCCTTGCCGAGGTAGCGATCTTCGCCGTCGCGGAGCTCGTACGCTTCGAATGCTCCGGTCGAAGCGCCCGAGGGAACGGCGGCGCGGCCCACAGAATCGTCGGTCAGGCCGACCTCGACCTCGACGGTCGGGTTGCCACGCGAATCGAGAATCTCTCGGGCGATCACTGCGTCGATAAATGCCACTATGCGCTCCTTGAAGGGGTCGGATGCCGGGTCAAGCAAAGGGTGCGGCGGGCCGTGCCCGCCGCACCCCAGTCTAGGGCACGGCGGCTTAGCGATCCGGGGCTCAAAACGGCCGTCAGCGTGCAGGCGGGCCTGAGCCGGGGCGCTGCATGGCGCGGCGGGGCGGCAGGCGAAGCACCGCCGAGGCGTCAGCCGGATGCAGGCTCCGGGAGCGTGCGAGAGGCGGCGTCCGTGAGACGTTCAGGCCCGATCCGACCTCACCGACGCTGAATCTCTCACCGAGCACCGCAGTTCGGCGCCGTCCGGACTCAGTCGGCGAGCTGCCTGAACTCCAGTTCGCCGAGATCCGACATCCCTGGCCGCACGTTGGCGACGCGGCTGAAGCCGTCTTCAGCGATCCGCGCGAGCAGCGTCTTCATGTTCTTCTGGCGCTTCTCGAGGCGCACCCGGTGCCCGCGCTCGACGAGCGCGCGCTTCAACGCCAGGAGATCCGCCGGGACCACGTCGACATCGGCGATGAGCGCCACGGCGTCGGGTCCGGTCGGCTCCGGCAGTGCGAGCAGGTCGACGACGCGTTCGAACCCGATGGAGAATCCGACGGCCGGCACGTCCTGCCCCAGGAAACGGCCGACCATGCCGTCGTACCGTCCCCCGCCGCCGACCGAGCTGCCCGACCCGGGGTGCGCCACCTCGAAGATGGTCCCCGTGTAGTACCCCATGCCTCGCACGAGCGTCGGGTCGAAGCGCACGGCGACGCCCTCCGGCAGCCCGCCCTCGAGCGCCTCCCCCAGCGCGGCGAGGCTCGCGACACCGTCCTCAGCAGCCCCATCGGGCAGCACGCCTGCGATGGCTTCACGCGTGAGCGGGATGCCGAAGCCCGCTCCATCCGCGTTCAGTGCCGGCTCGACGCCCGCGAGCACCGCACCGATGCGGTCGGCCGCATCCGGATCGATCTCGCGCAGTTCCTCGACGACGCCACTCGCACCGATCTTGTCGAGCTTGTCGATGGTGATCAGCGCCCGGTCGTGCGTCTCGGCAGCGAAGCCGCAGTGCGCGAGCAGACCGAAGAGGATCCGCCGGTCGTTCACGCGGATGACGCAGTCGGCGAGGCCGAGTGCTGCGAGCGCCTGCGAGGTCGCCGTGATGAGCTCGATCTCCGCGAGCAGCCCGGATTCGCCGATGATGTCGATATCGGCCTGCACGAACTGACGGTAGCGCCCTTTCTGCGGGCGTTCGGCCCGCCAGACCGGAGCGATCTGGATGGAGCGGAACACGGGCGGCAGCTCGGCGCGGTGCGTTGCGAAGAACCGGGTGAGCGGCACCGTGAGATCGAAACGCAGGCCGAGATCGGCGAGCTGCTCCGCGTCGCCGGCCTCAGCGGCTGCGGCGAGCGCCTCAGGGCGGATGCCGCGCTTCAGGATCGAGAAGCTCAACTTCTCGTTGTCGCCTCCGAGCCCGGCGTGCAGCCGCGCGTAGTCCTCGACCACGGGCGTCTCGATCTCGTCGAAGCCGTGGGAGCGGTAGACGCCCCTGATGATCCCGAGCGCGTGCTCGCGACGCGCCTTGTCGGCGGGAAGGAAATCGCGCATGCCGCGCGGCGGGTTCACGGGTTGGGCCATGGTTCACCATTCTTCCACGGCTCGCACCCGCTCGCCCGCCGCCTGGCGAGGCGCTCAGTGCTGCACGGGCGGCTCGGCGCCGTATCCGGTCAGCGCGCGCACCTCCATCTCGGCAGCCAGCTTCTTCGACTCCTTCCGCGAACTCGTCACAGAGCCGAGCCAGCCGAGCACGAAGCCGAGAGGAATCGACACGATGCCGGGGTTCTGCAGCGGGAAGATCGCGAAGTTCACGTCGGCCCCGAGCATGGCGGTCTCCGACCCCGAGACGACCGGAGAGAACGCGATGAGCACGACCGCCGAGAGCAGGCCGCCGACCATCGACCAGACGGCGCCGCGGGTGGTGAACTTCGACCAGAAGAGCGAGTACAGAATGGTCGGCAGGTTCGCGGAAGCTGCGACCGCGAACGCGAGCGCGACGAGGAAGGCGACGTTCTGCCCCTGCACCCCGATCCCGCCGAGGATCGCCGCAGCGCCGATCACGAGCGTCGTGATGCGGGCGACCTTCACCTCCTGCTTCGCCGACGCGCGACCCTTCTTCAGCACGCTGTTGTAGATGTCGTGCGCAAATGAAGCCGATGCGGTGATCGTGAGGCCGGCGACCACGGCGAGGATCGTCGCGAAGGCCACCGCCGAGATGAACCCGAGCAGCAGGGGCCCGCCGAGTTCTGCTGCGAGCAGCGGTGCGGCGGAGTTCTGGCCTCCGGGCGCATTGGCGATGGTCTCGGGGCCGACCAGCGCGGCCGCACCGTAGCCGAGCACCAGCGTGAACAGGTAGAAGATGCCGATCAGCCAGATCGCCCAGACGACTGATTTCCGCGCATCCTTGGCCGTCGGCACCGTGTAGAAGCGCATGAGGACGTGCGGGAGGCCAGCAGTGCCGAGCACCAGGGCGAGCGCGAGCGAGACGAAGTCGATCGGGTTGGCGCCGTACTGCAGCCCGGGCGCGAGAATCGCGGCACCGTTCGCGTTCTCGGGGTGCTGCACGGCCGCATCGAGCACGGCGGCGAAGTTGAAGCCCTTGAGCGCGAGGACCCAGATCGTCATAGCGGCCGCTCCGGCGATGAGCAGCACTGCCTTGATGATCTGCACCCAGGTCGTCCCCTTCATCCCCCCGATGAGCACGTAGCAGATCATGACGACGCCGACGACGGCGATCACCAGTGATTGGCCCAGTGCGTCGCTGACTCCGAGGAGCAGCGAGACGAGGCCGCCGGCTCCCGCCATCTGGGCGAGGAGGTAGAAGAACGACACGGCCAGCGTGGTCAGCGCCGCCGCCATGCGCACGGGGCGTTGCTGCAGCCTGAACGAGAGCACGTCGGCCATCGTGAACTTCGCGGTGTTGCGCATGAGCTCCGCGACGAGCAGCAACGCGACCAACCAGGCGACCAGGAACCCGATCGAGTAGAGAAATCCGTCGTACCCGTTGATCGCGATCGCTCCGACGATGCCGAGGAACGACGCCGCGGAGAGGTAGTCGCCGGCGATGGCCACACCGTTCTGGCGACCCGAGAACGAGCGCCCTCCCGCGTAGAAGTCGGCGGCGCTCTTGTTGTCGCGGCTCGCGCGGATGACGATCACCATCGTCACCGCGACGAAGGCGAGGAAGATGGCGATGTTGAGCACCGGGTTCTCCTCGGCGCCGGTCGCCTGAGCGGGGAGGATCGTCGCGATCATCGGGCGTCCCCCTCGAGCCTCTCGAGCGCCTCGAGTTCGGACCGGAGCGCCGTGGTGCGCGGGTCGAGCCTGCGGTTCGCGAACCGCACGTACGCCATCGTGATCGCGAACGTCGTGACGAATTGTGCGAGCCCGAACCAGAGCCCCACGTTCATCCCGAGCAGGGGTGCCGCCATGAAATCGTGCGCGAATGCGGCGAGCACCACGTACAGCAGGAACCAGAGCATGAAGGCGACCGCGAGCGGGAAGACGAAGCTGCGGAACCGATGCTTCAGCTCGCGGAAGTCGGGTCTGGCCTGAAATGCGACGTAATCGACGGGCTCCCACTGATTTTCATGCGTAGATGCTGATTCGGTCACTCGTTTCTCCCTTGAACTCAAGTTTCCTCGTCGCAGCGCTGCGACGACTCATGCTGATCCTAGAAAACGAGTGTTAGCGTGAGCTACCTCCGAAAGTGGGTAGAACTCGTGCAACGAATGGATGAGGATCACGTGCAGCGCATCTTGCGCGAAGCAGTGGACGTGTTCGCTCGAGAGACCCGGTTCGACGTCGCCTTCGGCGGGTTGGAGCGAGCCGGAGTGACGATGCTCACCGCGATCTCCGGTGCCGCGAACGACGCGAATGAGGGCGTGCTCGTGCGCACGGACCAGGGCCTCGGCGGGCGGGCGCTGCGCGAGCGTCGACCGCGGATCGCCGCGGACTACGTGGCGAGCCGGCAGATCACGCACGAGTACGATGCGCACATCCGCGGCGAGCGCATCGTCGGACTGTTCGCGATGCCCGTGCTGGTCGACGGCGAGGCGCGTGCCGTGCTGTACGGGGGAACGCGCGGGTCGATGATGCCGGGAACGAACTTCGCGCGCATCGCCGCCGGTGTTGCGCGGGATCTCTCGCGCGAGTTGAGCATCGAGGATGAGGTCGCTCGACGCATCAAGGCGCGAGGCGGCGCCCGTGCGAGTGACTGGACCTCCGACCGATCTCAGCTCCTCCCGCTCCCCCCGCACCTGCCGCACTTCCCGCACCTCCCGCCCGCGACGGTCGAGACGCTGCGCACCGTCCACGCCGGACTTCGCGGAGCGATCGCTGAGGCTCCCACCCCGAGGCTGCGCGAACGACTCCTCGACGTCGAGCGGCAGCTCACGGGGCTTTCGGCGGCTCCCCTGGCTCCAGGGCATCACGCCCGAGTCCGGGTGCCGGTCCAGCTCTCTCCGCGGGAGATCGATACGCTCACGCAGGTCGCGCTCGGCGCGACGAACGCGGAGATCGGCGAGATGCTGGGTCTCACCGAGAACACCATCAAGAGCTATCTCAATGCGGCCATGACGAAGCTCGATGCGTCGACCCGGCACGCTGCCGTGTCGCGTGCACGGTCGCTGGGCTTCCTCGTCTGAAGGCGGCGCGTCACCGGTCGTCGTGCAGCACGCGCGCCGTGAGACGATCGATCGCGAGTCTGAGCGCGCGGTCGGGATCCACTCCAGCGCGATTCGCCCGCATCAGCATCGCGAGCATCGCATCACCGATGCCGAATTCGGCCAGTCGCTGCTCATCTGGACCGATCAGCGCGGCGAGCGGATCCTCGGGGTACGCGTCCCCCGCACCCGGATCGATCAGACCGGCCCGCTTCAGGCGCTCGATGACCTTGGCGGCGCGGGCAAGAGTCGGCATGCCAGCGGGGATGCCCTCGAGCGGGCCGCGCGACCCCCGCTCCTCGCCAGCAGCATCCTCTTTGAGTCGCTCCCACTCGGCGTGCAGTTCTTCCACCGTCATGTAGCCGCGATCTCCGAAGACATGGGGATGCCGGCGCACGAGTTTCTCGTTCAGCGCCGCAGCGATGCTGTCGAAGTCGTATCCCTCAGAATCGCGCTCCGCGATCGCGGCGTGAAACAGGACCTGGTACAGCACGTCGCCGAGCTCCGACTGCACCTCTGCAGGCGGCAGCTCGCGCTCGACCGCATCGATGAACTCCGCCGTCTCCTCGACGAGGAACTGGGTGAGCGACTCGTGCGTCTGCACCTCGTGCCACGCGCAGCCGCCCGGCGCGACGAGGCGGCGCACCGTGGCGATCAGAGCTTCGAACGGACGTGGATCACCGGCTGCGTCGGTACTCATACTCACCCACCCTATCGGGCACCGCGACCCTGAAAAGCGCCTGATAGCCTGGTGCGGCCCCGGGGACATCGGCGGGGCAACCACGCTTACGAGGGGGAATCTCATGACGGATACGAAGTCGCTGTTCAAGATCGCCGGCATTTTCGGCGCGGCCGCGCTGACACTCAGCCTTGCTTCCTGCTCGGGCGGACAGAGCGTTGCAGACGCCTGCAAGATCGCTCAGGATTCGATGACGGATGTCGTCGCGCAGTCCCAGACCGACGCGCAGTCGGCGCTGCAGAGTGCGATGTCGGGTGAAGAGACAGATTTCGCCGCGATCTTCACCCCGGTGGTCGATGCGCTTGAGGACACTCAGGGCAAGGTCACCAACGAGGACGTCAAGGGGCCGCTCGACAACTTCGTGACGGAGTACAAGTCGTTCGTCGAGACGTTCGATGGCATCGACCTCTCCGCGATGCAGGAGATTCAGGAGATGTCGCAGCTCGACATGACCGACCCCGCCAACCAGGCGAAGCTCGAAGAGCTGCAGACGAAGTCCGAAGAGCTGCAGCAGCAGTCGCAGGAGCTGCAGACGAAGCTGCAGGACAGCCAGTCGACGCTCATGGACGCGAGCTCCGAGCTCAACGACGTCTGCTCCGCGGGCTGACCCACCGCGCGATCAACGCAAGACCACGGTCTTGTCCACTCGCTGCGCGTGTGCGGCCGGCACCCGGCCAGCACCACGCGCAGCGAGTTCTTCTCAGCCAGCCGCGGGCGATTCCTCCTCGAGGAGGGTCGCCAGCACGCGCCCCGTCCAGGCCACGATGTCGTCTTCGTCGCCCACGTGCTTCTGCCCCACTCCGGAGAGCGGACTGCGCGATGACGCGGTGCCGCCCGGAAGCGGGATCTGCAGGCTCTTCGACGCCTCGACGTAGCGAGAGCCCGGGTACATCCGGTTCATGCGCATGCGCCGGGAATCGAGCAGCTCGACCGGTTCGATGCGCAGCGCTGGGCCCGCGGCGACGACCTTCGCGAGACCGAGGCGCGACGCCCGACGGCGCAGCGCCGATACTGCGGCGAGGCGTTCGACCTCGACCGGCGGCGCTCCGTAGCGGTCGGTGAGCTCCTCGAGCACGAGTGATACGTGCTCGGCCGGCGCCTGCGGGTGAGCAGCGGCGGAGAACTTCTGATACGCCTCGAGTCGGAGCCGCTCGCTCTCCACGTACTCCTCGGGGATGTGCGCGTCCACGGGCAATTCGAGCACCAGTTCGGTGGTCCCCGAGATCTCCTCGCCCTTGAACGAGCTCACGGCCTCGCCGATCATGCGCAGGTACAGGTCGAACCCGACGCCCGCGATGTGACCCGATTGCTCTCCGCCGAGCAGGTTTCCGGCTCCGCGCAGCTCGAGGTCTTTCAGAGCCACTTGCATGCCCGAGCCGAGCTCGTTGTTCGTCGCCAGGGTGTCGAGGCGCTCGTGCGCGTGCTCGGTGAGCGGCTTGTCCGGGTCGTAGAGGAAGTACGCGTATGCGCGCTCACGACTGCGCCCGACGCGCCCGCGCAGCTGGTGCAACTGGCTCAAGCCGTACTTGTCGGCGTTGTCGATGATGATCGTGTTCGCGTTCGCGATGTCGAGGCCGGTCTCGATGATCGTCGTCGACACGAGCACGTCGAACTTGCGCTCCCAGAAGTCTTGCACCACTTGCTCGAGCTGATGCTCGCCCAGCTTGCCGTGCGCCACCGCGACGCGCGCCTCCGGCACGAGCTCCGCGATCTGATTCGCGACCCTCGTGATCGATTGCACGCGGTTGTGCACGAAGAAGACCTGCCCCTCGCGCAGCAGTTCGCGCCGGATCGCGGCGGTGATCTGCTTATCGCTCCGCGGTCCGACGAACGTGAGAATCGGATGGCGGTCTTCAGGGGCGGTCGCCAGCGTCGACATCTCGCGGATGCCGGTCACCGCCATCTCGAGCGTGCGCGGGATCGGGGTGGCGCTCATCGCGAGAATGTCGACGTTCGTCTTGAGCTTCTTCAGGGAGTCCTTGTGCTCGACGCCGAACCGCTGCTCCTCGTCGATCACGACGAGCCCGAGGTCTTTGTAGTGCACGTTCTCAGAGAGGAGCCGGTGCGTGCCGATGACCACATCCACCGTTCCGGCCGCGAGACCCTCGATCGTGTCTCGCGATTCCTTGTCGGACTGGAATCGGCTGAGCGGACGCAGGCGCACGGGGAAGCCGGCGAAGCGATTCTGAAAGGTCTCCAGGTGCTGCGTCACGAGCAACGTGGTCGGCACGAGGATCGCGACCTGCTTGCCGTCCTGCACAGCCTTGAAGGCTGCCCGCACGGCCACCTCGGTCTTGCCGAAGCCGACATCGCCCGCGATGAGGCGATCCATCGGGATCGTGCGCTCCATGTCCCGTTTGACCTCGTCGATCGTGGTCAGCTGATCGAGGGTCTCGGCGTAGGGGAAGGCTTCTTCGAGCTCGTGCTGCCACGGCGTATCGGAGGAGAACGCGAAGCCCTTCGATGCGACGCGCGCCGAATAGAGCTTCACCAGCTCCACCGCGATGTCGCGCACCGCCTTGCGCGCCTTCTTCTTGGCGGTCGCCCAGTCGCTGCCGCCCATCTTCGAGAGGGTCGGCGCCTCGCCCCCGACGTATCGAGAGAGCTGGTCCAGCTGGTCGGTGGGCACGTAGAGCTTGTCGCGGGGCATTCCCCGCTTCGTCGATGAGTACTCGAGCACGAGATACTCGCGCAGCGCCTTCGTCGCGTCGCGCCCGATGCCAGTGGGAACCATGCGCTGCGTCAGCTCGACGAACTGCCCGATGCCGTGCGTCTCGTGCACGACGTAGTCGCCGGCGACGAGCTTCAGCGGATCCACGACGTTCTTGCCGCGGCGCTTCGCGAGCTTCTGCGAGGAACCGGCCTGCGATCCTGCCGATCGCCCGAAGAACTCGGCCTCGGTCGCCAGCAGCAGGCGGGCTTCGGCGCTTTCGAAGCCCGACCAGGCGGTGCCTGTGACGAGGTAGACGATGCCGTCCTCCCAAGCCTCCGGCAGTTCGTCGACGATGCGCGCGGCAGCTCCGGCGTCGGCGAGGACGTCGCGCGCGCGCTCCACGAGGCCGACACCCTGAGCGGAGACGACCGCGTGCCATCCGTCTCGCAGCCGCTCGCCGATCAGTCGTATCGCCGCGCCCGTCGCGTCGCCCGCCTGCGATGGCTTGGGGAAAGCACCGCCCTGCACGGCGATCACCGCTGGGTCGCCGGGCACGGCGGCATCGACGCCGCCAGCGCCCGCTTCGTCACGCACGAAGTTGGAGACCGACCACCACGGCCTCCCCTGCGAGGCTGCGCGCAGCTCTCCGAGGGCCAGCATGCCGCTGTCTTCGACGGGCACCGGCGCATCGGCTCCAGCGGTCGCCGCCTGCCATGCGGCTTCGAGGAACTCTCGATTCGTATCGGCGAGGCTGACGGAGCGGCTGGCAACGCGCTCCGGTGAGACGACGAGGACGGCACCGCCCTCCGGAAGCAGGGAGGTGATGGGCGCAAGGCCTGGAACGAGTTGTGGCAGAAGGCTCTCCATGCCCTCGACGGCGATGCCCTCGCTCATCTTCTCGAGCAGCGATCCGAGTGCCGGGAAGCGTGGCAGCAGCGCCGCAGCGCGCTCGCGCACGTCGTCGGTGAGCAGCAGCTCGCGCGCCGGCCAGAGCTCGATCGCATCGAGCGGATCGCCTGCGCTGCGCTGATCGGAGACCGCGAAGCGCTTGATCTGATCGATCTCGTCGCCGAAGAAATCGACGCGCACCGCCTGATCCGCGGTCGGCGGGAAGACGTCGAGAATCCCACCGCGGACCGCGAATTCGCCGCGTCGCGTCACCATGTCGACACGCGTGTAGGCGTACTCGACGAGGCCCCGCGCGATGGGATCGAGACCCTTCGTGGTGCGCCCCGAGGTCAGCTCGATGGGCTCGGCGGTGGCGGCGTGCGGCGACACCGGCTGCAGCGCGGCGCGGACCGATGCGACGATCACGAGCGGCACCTCGCCGTCGTACTCGCGGAGCAGCCGCAGAGACTCAGCTCGGCGGCCGACCGTCTCCGCGCTCGGGCTGAGTCGCTCATGCGGGAGCGTCTCCCACGCGGGGAACTCGGTCGTGATCGCTTCGGGGAGGAGCGATGCCAGGGCCGAGCGGATCGCGTCGGCCTCGCGGCTGGTCGCTGCGATTACGAGCAGCGCGCCGCGGTCGCCGGCGGCGCGGCGTCTGCGGAGCAACCCGGCGATGAGCGGTGCGCGCAATCCTTCGGCGATCGAGAACTCCGCGTCGGTCGAGCTGGCTTCCAGTGCGGCCGCGAACGACTCTGACGACTCGAGCAGACGGTCGAGCCCCCGCAGCGTCACTGGGCGCTCCGACCGTGGAAGCGCTGCTGAGCGGCGAGCAGCCCCTCGTCGACGAGGGACTCGGCCGCGTCGGCGGCATCCTCGAGCAGGACGGGGAGCGCGCTGCGCTCCGACGTCGCGAACGGCTTCAGCACGAAATCGGCGGGGTCCTGCTGACCCGGCGGACGTCCGATGCCGATGCGCACGCGCAGGAAGCCAGGGGTGTCGAGCGCCTTCGCGATGTCGCGCAGGCCGTTATGACCGCCGTGCCCGCCACCCTGCTTGAGCTTGACGGTGTCGAACGGCACGTCGAGCTCGTCGTGGAGCACGATGACGCGCTCGGCCGGGATCGCGAAGTACTTCGCGAGTGCAGAGGTCGGCCCGCCCGAAGTGTTCATGAAACCGTTGGACTTGGCCAGGATGAGCTTCGGCCCCCCGGCGCGGAGTCGCCCCTCGGCGACGCGTGCGCCGGCTCGATGCGACGAGAAGCGGCCTCCGATGCGAGCGGCGAGCACATCGAGCGCCAGCTGCCCCACGTTGTGCCGCGTCGCCTCGTATTTCGCCCCTGGGTTGCCCAGACCGACGATGAGCCAAGTGTCATCCGACACGGGATCCTCCGCTTTCTTTCGCTTCCACAACATCCGTTCCCCCTTCGGCGTCCATCATCGCAGCCGCCGCCGACACTCGCCCCGACAGACGAACGGCCCGTCGGCCGGCGACGCATCGCCGAGCCGACGGGCCCGTAATCGTGTGGAGCTTACTCGGCTGCTTCTGCTGCCTCGTCCTCGTCCTCGGCGGTGCCGCGCGGCACGACGATGTTGACGACGAGCTGCTCGGGATCGCCGAGGAGCGTCGCGCCCTCGGGGAGCTCGATGTCGCCTGCGTGGATCTGCGCGCCTTCCTCGAGACCCTCGACGCTGACCTCGACGCTGTCGGGGATCGATGCCGCGGGAGCGCTCAGGTGCAGGCTGTTGAGCTCCTGCAGGGCGTTCGTACCCGAGAACGACTCACCGGTGACGTGCACGCGCACCTCGACCTCGACGGTCTCGCCCTGCTTGATCACGATGAGGTCGACGTGCTCGATGATCTGGCGCACCGGATCCTTCTGCACGTCCTTGACGAGCACGAGCTGCTTCTCGCCGGCGACGTCGAGCTCGATCAGGGCGTTCGCCTGACGGATGATCAGGCTGAGCGGGTGCGTGTCGACCGCGACGTGGATCGGGTCGGTGCCGTGACCGTACACGACGGCCGGGGTCTGACCGGCGGCGCGAAGCTTGCGCGCCGCTCCCTTGCCGAAGTTCTCGCGTGCGTGGCCGACGAGCTGGCTGGTCTCGCTCATAGTGGTTTCTCCTTGCGGGCTCTCGCCCAATGAGGGCGGTCTGGCCGCCGGATTGGTGTCTCGCACTTGCGTAAATCACGCAGCAAGATGGCCCGCTGAGGCAGTCCGTCCCGCGTCGATCACGGGCTCGCAGGCCCCTCGCCGAAGTACAGCCTCCGAGTTTACACCATTCACGAGGAAGCCCGGCGCCCGTGGATCCTCGCCGACAGCGTCTCCGCCGCCGCGTGCACCTCTGAGGCGAGCGCCGCGGCGACCTCCGGCTCGACCGCGCCCTCCGGGTACGTCACCGCGATCGCCGCGACGGGCCACCCGCGGTGATCCAGCACCGGCACCCCGATCGAGGAGAGCCCCGCCGTCACCGAGCCCTCCTCCAGCGCGTAGCCGCGCGTCCGCGTCGCATCCAGCACGCTCCGCAGCCTCGAGTACCGGTCGATCCCGCCCGGGTCGACGTGACGGTGGACGAAGGACTCGCGGTCGGGGAAGAGCGCCCGCACCTGCGCCTTCGGAAGCGCGGCGAGAATCGCCCGACCGCTCGCCGTGAGCTGCATGGGGAGCCGCACATCGACGTCGGTCACGAGCGGCGGGGAGCCGGGTGCGCGCTCCTCCACCACGTAGAGCACGTCGCGTCCATGGGGCACCGCGAGGTGGCCGCTCAGGCGCACTCGATCGACGAGCGCGGCGAGCAGGGGCCGCCCGATCCTCGCGAGCGGCTCCTGGCGCGCGTAGGCCGAGCTGAGGTCGACTGCGGCGATACCGAGACCGAAACGGCGCTCCTCCGGCAGGTGCATCACGAACCCGTGCTCCTGCAACGCGTCCAGCAGATGGTAGACCGTGGAACGAGGCAGATCGAGCTTGCTCGCGATCATGCTCGCCGCGAGCGGCCCGCGGGAGCCCGCGAGCAGGCTGAGGATCCGCAGCGTCTGATCCGCGGCCGGAACCTTCGGGGTGCCCACGCTCCGCAGCCTATCCGGTCGGCGTCCGCTGCGACTCAGTCGAGCGGCGCGCCGAGCGCCCCGGTGAGCGCCGAGTGCACCGCTCCGCTCACGATCAGCTCGTGAGCGGCCGTGATCGTCGGAGACAGGAAGATGTCGGTCTCCGGCGCGGGAATCCGGGTGCGGAAGAGCGCATGGATCGCCGCCGTCGCGGGCGCCGGTTCGCCGAGACCGGAGGCGGCACGGAAGTCGAGCGCGCGCGTCGACGCGAGCAGCTCGATGCCGAGCACCCGCGCGAGCCCGTCGATGGAGCGCCGGAGCTTGCGGCCCGCCGCCCAGCCCATGGAGACGTGGTCCTCCTGCATCGCTGATGACGGGATCGAGTCGACCGAGGCCGGCGCGGCGAGCCGCTTGAGCTCGGAGACGATCCCCGCCGCGGTGTACTGCGCGATCATGAGACCGGAGTCGAGGCCAGCGTCCGCCGCGAGGAACGGCGGGAGGCCGTGATTGCGCGTCACGTCGAGGAAGCGGTCGGTGCGGCGCTCCGAGATGCTCGCGACGTCGGCGACGGCGATCGCGAGGAAGTCAAGCACGTAGCCGATGGGTGCGCCGTGGAAGTTGCCGTTCGATTCGACGCGGCCGTCGGGCAGGACGACCGGGTTGTCGATCGCCGAGACGAGTTCGACGCTCGCGACCCTGGCGGCGTGCGCTGCGGTGTCTCGGGCGGCGCCGTGCACCTGCGGGGCGCATCGGAGCGAGTACGCGTCTTGCACGCGCGTGAACTCGCCCTCGCGCGGCCGCTGCACCAGCTGGGAGTTCTCGAGCACGCGCAGCATGTTCGCGGCCGAGGTCGCCTGACCGGGGTGCGGACGGAGCGCGTGGAGATCCGCCGCGAAGACGGCGTCGGTCCCGGTGAGTCCCTCGATGGAGGCTGCGGCCGAGACATCCGCGATCGTCAGCAGGCTGGCGAGGTCGGTGAGGGCGAGGCAGAGCATGCCGAGCATGCCGTCGGTGCCGTTGATCAGCGCGAGCCCCTCCTTCTCGGCGAGCACCAGCGGCTCGATGCCCGCCGCTGCAAGCGCGGTCGCGGCCGGCACGGTGGGCCCGTCGGGCTCTGCCGCCGTGCGCACGTGGCCCTCCCCCATCAGCGTGAGCGCGCAGTGCGCGAGCGGGCTCAGATCTCCTGAGCACCCGAGCGAGCCGTACTCGTGCACCACCGGGGTGATGCCGGCGTTGATGATCGCGGCGTACGTCTCGACGACTTCGAGGCGCACGCCGGTCCGACCGCTCGCGAGCGTGTTCAGACGCAGGAGCATCAATGCTCGGACGACTTCGCGCTCGACCTCCGAGCCGGTTCCGGCGGCATGCGATCGGATCAGGCTCCGCTGCAGTTGCTGACGCTTCTCCACGGGAATCTGGACGTTCGCGAGAGCACCGAACCCCGTCGAGATCCCGTAGTGCGGTCGAGTGTCGTTCGCGAGATCCTCGATGACCCTGCGGCTCGCCGCGACGCGCTGGCGGCTGGAGTCGGAGATGGTGATCCGTGCATCGTGGCGGGCAACCGATACGACGTCGGCGACGGTGAGCGGAGCGTCGCCGAGCACGACGGTCGCTGGGTGGAAAGCTGTCATGCATCGATCCCACCGCACGAGCGGCACCGCGGCCAGCTCGGGCAGTCCATCGGTGTCCGGGATTCCGGACGTCGTCTCGATCCGGGATCCCGGACGCGCAGCTCGCTCCTCGTGCTGCGCGAGAGCCGGGAGACGCTCCACACTGGGAAGCAGCACCGCTGCTCGCGCGGTGCGTCGCAGCACCCCTACGATCACGAGGAGACGCCCATGGCACCCGGTCTGCCGCACGATCCGTCCTGGCCGCGCACGGGAGGATGGCCGTCTCCCGACCCCGATGGACCGGCGGATCTCGCACTCATCGGCGTACCGACCTCGCGCACCTCGCTCTCGCCGTCGAACGCGCACGAGACCCCCGCAGCGGTGCGCGAAGCGCTGCAGCGGTACTCGAGCCACATCGTCGGATCCGCACTGCCCGACGATCGCGGCGACGAGTCCGAGATCGTGCTCGACGAGGCCCTGCGCATCGTCGACGCGGGCGACTGCGTCGATCCCGACACCGAAGACGGAGAGCTCGCGGCGACGTCCGCGATCGCGGCTCTCGCCGCTCGCACCGAACTCGTCGTCGCACTCGGCGGCGACAACGCGCTGACCGTGCCCGCCGCACTCGGCATCGCGGGATCCGACCTCCCCCAGGCCGGCCTCATCACCTTCGACGCGCATCACGACCTCAGAGACGGTCGCAGCAACGGGTCGCCGGTGCGTCGCCTCATCGAGGCGGGTCTCGACCCGCGGCGCATCGTCCAGGTGGGGATCGCCGACTTCGCGAACTCCCGTGCGTACCGACGACGCGCGAAGGAGCTCGGCGTGACGGTGATCCATCGCGATGAGCTCCACGACCGACCCATGCCCGACGTCATCGCAGAGGCGCTCGACATCGCAGGCGCAGGAGGCGGGCCGGTGCACGTCGATCTCGACGTCGACGTGTGCGATCGCTCCGTCGCTCCCGGCTGCCCGGCCTCCATCCCCGGCGGCCTGCAGGCGCACGAGATCCGTCGTGCAGCCCGACTGCTCGCAGCCGATCCGCGCGTGCGCGGCATCGACATCGCGGAGGTCGACGCCGCCGCAGACGCACCCGACGGTCGCACCGTGCGACTCGCCGCCCTGCTCGTGCTCGAAGCCGCGGCCGGGCTCGCACGACGGCTCGGTCGGTAGCCCCCCGCCCTCCCGCACGGCAGCACTCCCCGCGACACGGGTCCGTCGAGTGCGCCCGATTCCACAGAATCCGTTCGACGACGAAAGGATGTTCTTCATGACCACGACCGATTCCGGCCTCCGGCGCGGCCTCACCGCTCGGCACATCAGGTTCATGGCCCTCGGCTCAGCGATCGGCACGGGGCTCTTCATGGGCTCCTCCGGCGCGATCCAGACCGCGGGCCCGGCGGTGCTCATCGCCTACATCATCGGCGGCGCCGCCGTATTCATGGTGATGCGGGCGCTCGGCGAGATGGTCGTGCGGCACCCGGTGTCGGGATCGTTCGGCCAGTACGCGTCGCGCTACATCCACCCGTTCGCCGGCTTCCTCGTCGGTTGGACCTTCGCATTCGAGATGTTCCTCGTCGCGGTCTTCGACGCGACCGCGATCGGCGTCTACATGCGGTTCTGGTTCCCCGACGTGTCGCAGTGGGTGTGGGTGCTGGCCGTCGTCTGCTTCATCGCGGCCATCAACCTGCTCGGCGTCCGCGTCTTCGGCGAACTCGAGTTCTGGTTCGCGCTCGTGAAGATCGTCGCGATCGTCGCGCTGATCGTCGCGGGCGTCGCCGTCATCCTGTTCGGCTTCGGCGTCGCCGGACACGATCAGATGGGACCGCAGAACCTGGTCGAGCACGGCGGGTTCATGCCGCACGGCTTCTGGGGTGTGATCGCTTCGTTCACGATCGTGATGTTCGCCTTCGGCGGCATCGAGATCATCGGGGTCACCGCCGGCGAAGCCCAGAACCCGAAGCAGGTGCTCCCGAATGCGATCAACTCGGTGCCGATCCGGATCCTGCTCTTCTACGTGCTGACCCTCGGGGTCATCATGTGCATCCAGCCCTGGGTCGACATCACCGGCGAGACGAGCCCGTTCGTCTCGATCTTCGAGTCGATCGGGTTCCAGGCCGCGGCAGCCGTGTTCAACGTGATCCTCATCACCGCGGCGCTCTCAGCCATGAACGCCGACATCTTCGGTGCGGGTCGCATGCTGCACGGTCTCGCCGAACAGGGCCAGGCTCCCCGATCATTCACACGCACCACGCGCAACGGCGTACCCATCATGACGGTGCTCACGATGATCATCGGCCTGCTCGTCGGTGTCGTGCTCAACTTCTTCTACCCCGACCAAGTGCTCTTCCTGCTCGGAGCGCTCGCCACGTTCGCGACGGTGCTGGTTTGGCTCGTGATTCTCGTCGCCCACATCCGCATGAAGGCGGAGATCGCGCGCGAGCACCGGCTCCCCAGCGAGTTCCCGGTGCCCCTGTGGCCGGTCGCATCGTGGCTCACGGTCGCGTTCATCGTGGGCGTCATCGTGCTCGTCGGAATCGTTCCCGACTCGCGCCCGGCGCTGTGGGTGGGACTCGTCTGGGTCGCCTGTGTGACCGCGTGCTACTTCGCGTGGGTGCGCGGCGACGGGCGTCAGCCGTACCACCTCGTCGATCAGACCGAGCCCATCGGAGTGGTCCCCGCCGAGCGCTAGAAGAGCGCTGGCTCGACCGGGGGCACGGACCAGTCGACTGGTTCGGCGCCCTGCATCCGGAGCGCAGCGTTCGCACGGCTGAAGGGGCGGGAGCCGAAGAACCCGCGCGACGCCGAGAGGGGGGACGGATGCGCGCTCTCGATGCAGGGCACTCCGTCGAGCAGGGCCCCGAGCGTCTGGGCTGGCTTCCCCCACAGGATCGCGACGAGCGGCCCGCCCCGCTCGGCGAGCGCCGTGATCGCGTGAGCGGTGATCTGTTCCCAGCCCTTCCGCTGGTGGGAACCGGCGTCACCGGCGCGCACCGTGAGCACGCGGTTGAGCAGCAGCACGCCGCGATCGGCCCACGCGGTGAGATCCCCGTGCTCGGCCGGCGGAACGCCGAGGTCGTCTGCGAGCTCGCGGTAGATGTTCCTGAGGCTCCGCGGGATGGGGCGCACATCGGCGGACGTCGCGAACGACAGTCCGATCGGATGCCCCGGGGTGGGGTACGGATCCTGCCCGACGATGAGCACCCGGACGTCCGCCATCGGCCGCTCGAACGCCGCGAGCACGCGATCGGGGCTCGGGAGCACCTCGACGCCGGCGGCGCGCTCCGACTGCACGAAGCGCTCGACGGCGGCCAACTGCTCCGCGACGGGGCCGAGGGCCGTTGCCCAGTCGGTCGCCATGCCGGCGGTCGAAAGCGGGCGCACCGGTCAGTCGTCCCGCGCTGCGAGCTCGCCCCGGTGCGTGTGGAACACGCTCGTCTGCGCGACCGGCCTGAGCACGATGAGGTCTTGATTCACGTGCGGAGGCTGCTCGAAGGCGCCGACCAGCACCCGCGCCACGTCCTCCGCTTGCAACGGGATCACGTCCGCGTACGGTTTCTGCGCCGCCTCCGCGTCCCCTCGGAGCCGGTTCAGCGTGAACTCCTCGGTGTGCACGAGTCCCGGTGCCAGCTCCATGACCCGGATCGGCTCGCCTCCGAGCTCCAGGCGCAGCACCTGCGTCACGGCGTGCGCCGCGTATTTGGCGGCGTTGTACCCGCCCCCGCCGGGGTACGCGTCATGCCCGGCCGTCGACGTCAGGTTGAGGATCGACGCCCATCCCGACTGCCGCGCGCCCTCGCGCAGCACCGGCAGGAGTGCCGCCGTCACCGAGCGCAATCCGATCACGTTCACCTCGAACATACGGCGCCAGTCGGCGTTCGAGGCGTGTTCGACGGATTCGGTGCCCCAGGCGCCCCCGGCGTTGTTCACGAGCCCGGTCGCCCCTCCGCTGTCCGCCACCTCGGCCGCGAGGCCGGCGACCTGCGCTTCATCCGTCACGTCGCACGCGATCGCTCGCGCACCGGTTTCGGCGGCGAGCGCCTCGAGACGGTCGAGCCGCCGCGCAACGGCGACGGTCTCCCAGCCGAGCTCCGCGAACCTGCGCACCGTCGCCGCTCCGATTCCGGAACTCGCCCCTGTGACCACGACCCGACGTTGCATGCGCTCCTCTTCCGCTCGGCAGTACGTGCTCCGAGCCTAGCGAGGCGTCGCGGCTCGCAACAGACGGGTCGACGCGCGCTGACGAGGCGCGAATCACGTTACGCAATACGACTCGCTCCGTTGCCGCCGCGGCACGCGTCTCGTACGCTCGGACCGCACCGCAACTTCATCTCGCACCGCAGCTTCACTCGCACATCGCAATCTACTCACCGAGGAGTCATCATGACCGACCAGAGCGCCTGGGGATTCGAAACCCGGCAGATCCACTCGGGCCAGCAGCCCGACGAGACCGGGGCTCGCGCCGTTCCGATCCACCAGACCACATCGTTCGTGTTCGACGACACGACCCAGGCTGCGAACCGATTCGCGCTCGCGGAGCTCGGCCCGATCTACACCCGCATCACGAACCCGACCCAGGCCGTCGTCGAAGAGCGCATCGCCGCGCTCGAGGGGGGAAGCGGCGCGCTGCTGCTCGCGAGCGGGCAGGCGGCGTCGACGTTCGCCGTGCTGAACATCGCGAACTCGGGTGATCACATCGTGTCGTCGGCGTCGATCTACGGCGGCACGTACAACCTATTCAAGTACTCGCTCGCGAAGCTCGGCATCGAAGTCACCTTCGTCGAGGATCAGGACGACCCCGCAGCGTGGCAGCGCGCCGTCCGCCCCAACACCAAGCTCTTCTTCGCCGAGTCGATCGCGAACCCGCGCTCCAACGTGCTCGACATCCGTGCGGTCGCCGATGTCGCGCACGAGAACAGCCTGCCGCTCATCATCGACAACACCGTCGCGAGCCCGTACCTGGTGCGCCCGTTCGAGCACGGCGCGGACATCGTGCTGCACTCCGCCACGAAGTTCCTCGGCGGGCACGGCACGACCCTCGGCGGCGTGATCGTCGACGGAGGCGTCTTCGAGTGGTCGCAGCACGCCGACAAGTTCCCCGGGCTGACGGAGCCCGACCCCTCGTACAACGGCGTCAGCTACACGGGAGCCGTCGGCGACGCGATCGCGTACATCATCAAGGCGCGGGTGCAGCTGCTGCGCGACCTCGGGGCGTCGATCGCCCCGCTCAGCGCCTGGCTCCTGCTGCAGGGCATCGAGACGCTGTCGCTCCGCGTCGAGCGCCACGTGCAGAACGCCCAGGAGGTGGCTGAGTGGCTCGATTCCCACGATGACGTCGCGACGGTCTACTACTCGGGCCTGCCGTCGAGCCCGTGGTACGCCGCAGCGAACCGCTACGCACCGAAGGGCGTGGGAGCGGTGCTCGCGTTCGAGCTCAAGGGCGGGGTCGACGCAGGCCGCGCGGTCGTGGAGAACGTCGAGCTCTTCAGCCACGTCGCCAATATCGGCGACGTGCGCAGCCTGATCATCCACCCGGCCTCGACGACGCACTCGCAGCTGACACCCGAGCAGCAGCTGACGGCGGGCGTCACGCCCGGGCTCGTGCGTCTGTCGGTGGGCCTCGAGCACATCGACGACATCAAGGCCGATTTGGAGCAGGGATTCGCTGCGGCTCGCAAGGTCGTGGCCGAGTCGGCCGCGAACGCCTAGACGGTGCGGTGCGGGGGCGGACGCAGCGCGTAATATTCGCCCTCGCACCGGCTGCGCACGACAGAATGGGTGCTCATGGACTGGCAGACTCCCGAGGACTCGTTCCCGACCGATTTCATCACCGATGCGCAACTGCGCGCGCTGATGGGGCGGCCGCCGATCTCGGGCGGATGGCGGGACGGCGATGCCGTCGGCGAGCGCTCATTCGTGTCGGTCGGAGAACTCGAGACCGAGGCCGGCAGTGTCATTCCCCACGTGCGCATCGCATACGAGACGTTCGGCGCGCTCAATGAGCGGCGCGACAACGCGATCCTCGTCTTTCACGCCCTGACGGGCGACAGCCATCTCGTGGGCCCGGCCGCGGCCGGGCACCCGACCGACGGCTGGTGGTCTGAGATCGTCGGCCCGGGCAAACCCCTCGACACCGATCGCTTCTGCATCATCGCCCCCAACGTGCTCGGAGGGTGTCAGGGATCGACCGGGCCCGGCTCCCTCGACCCGTCGGGCCTGGAGTGGGGCGGGAGGTTCCCCTACCTCACCATCCGCGATCAGGTCACCGCTGCCGGCCGTTTCGCCGACGCCCTCGGCATCGAGCGGTTCGAGGCGGTCATCGGGGGCTCCATGGGCGGAATGCACGCCCTCGAGTGGGGCGTCTCGCACCCGGATCGCGCGGCGCGGATCGCGGTCATCGCCGCTCCCCCGGTGACCACCGCCGACCAGATCGGCCTCAATCTCGTGCAGCTCGAAGCCATCCGCTCGGACCCCTTCTACCGCGGCGGCAACTACTACGACGCCCCCGACGGGGTCGGACCCCACCACGGCCTCGCCACCGCGCGCAGGCTCGCCCTGCTCAACTACCGGAGCAATACCGAGCTCGACGAACGGTTCGGTCGCGCGTGGCAATCCGCGGTGAGTCCGCTCGGCGGCGGCGGTCGCTTCGCCGTCGAGTCGTACCTCGACTTCCACGGCAACAAGTTCACCCGACGGTTCGACGCGAACAGCTACGTCACGCTCGTGCAGGCGATGAACTCGCACGACGTCGGCCGCGGCCGCGGCGGCGTGCGCGCCGCACTCTCCACGATCGACGTGCCGACGCTCGTGCTCGGCATCCCGAGCGATCGGCTCTTCACGCTCGAAGGCCAGGATGAGATCGCGCGGCACACGCCAGGCAGTCTCGACGGGTCGCGCGCAACGCGCATCGATTCGCCGTTCGGCCACGACGCGTTTCTGATCGAGTTCGAGCGCGTCGGCGCTCAACTCCGACGACTGCTCGCTGCCTGAACGGCCTCGCAGCAGCCACTCGGGGGCCTCCCACCTTTGCGCCGTAGTCTCTCCCCATAACCTGACCGGCGCGTCCGCCCGAGTCTCTGCGTCACCGGAAGAGGAGCATCAGCTTGACTATCGTGCACGCGCGTTCTTCTTGGCGCGCTCTGGGTGTGGTCGCGTCCGTCACCGCCGTGATCCCGCTCTGCCTCGCGGGCTGCGCCCCGGCGGTGGAGAGCGACGCGAGCGCCGCCGAACTCCGCGCCGCCCCGGATTCGAACCTCATGACGGTTCCGGTGGATCGCACGTACGACGTCACCGAGATCAACCTCATCGCGCCCCTCGGCGCCTCCTCGCTCCACGAAGCGCTCGGCGAGCGCATCTCGTCCACGGGCACCATGGTCGTGCGCGACGGCATGATCATGTCGGCCGACCTCCAGGTGGTCATCGACGACATGCCTGAGGCCTCCTTCGTGCAGACCCGGCCGACGATGCTCGTACGCGACGACATCGAAGAGACCGTGACGTCCGTCGGCACTCTCTCGGTCGGGGGCCTCACGCAGCCCAACACGAGCGTCGAGCTCAAGCCGACCGAGCTCGGCGAGGATCAGGCGCAGTTCGACGTGACCTTCGCCATCCCCGACAATCTGCTCGTCTCGACGGCCGGGCTCCCGTTCGACGAGATCTCGGCGCACCTCGTACTCACGGCGCAATAGCGCCGGGCCTCGCGTCGCTTCGGCCCGCGCCGTGGACGCCCGCCCGCCTTAGGCGAAACGCTGTCGGCGCGTCGCGTCGTGGATCTCGCCGACGAGCTCTTCGATGACGTCTTCGAGGAAGACGACCCCGAGGACGGATCCCGCGTCGTCGTGAATGCGAGCGAGATGAATGCCCCTGCCCTGGAGCCGGGCGAGCACGTCCTCGAGTTCCGTCTTCGCATGCACCGATTCCATCTCGCGGATGCGCTTCGCCGGGATCGGCTGCGCAATGCGATCCTCTCCCAGTCGCACCAGGTCCTTGATGTGCACGTAGCCGACGAGCTCGCCGCTCGCGTCGGCGATGGGATACCTGGAGAAGCCGTGCCGGGCGACCGCGGCCTCCACGTCCTCCGGCGTCGACCCCTCAGGGAGCACGACGAGGCGGTCGGATGCGACGAGCAGGTCCTCCGCTCGCTTCGTCGTGAACTCGAAGGCGGCGGTGAGCGCACCGCTGCGGTCTTCCAGCACGCCCTCGCGCGTCGAGTGGCTCACGATGCTCGCCACTTCTTCCAGCGTGAACGTGCTGTTCGTCTCCGATTTGGGCTCCACGCCGAAGAGACGCAGCACGCCGTTCGCGACGGCGTTGAGCGCCGCGATGATGTGCCGGAGCAGGCGCGAGATCGCGACGAGCGGCGGCGCGAGGAGCAGCACGGCGCGATCCGGCATGGAGAACGCGGCGTTCTTCGGGACCATCTCGCCGAAGACCACGTGCAGATACGAGACGCCGACGAGCGTGAGCACGAACGCCGCGATGGTCACCGCCTGCTCGGGAATGCCCGTCCAATGCAGCGGCCCCTCGAGCAGGTGGTGGATCGCCGGCTCGGAGACGTTCAGGATCAGCAAGGAGCACACGGTGATGCCCAGCTGACTCGTCGCGAGCATGAGCGTCGCATGCTCCATGGCGTAGAGCGCTGTCTGCGCGCGCTTCGACCCTGCCTCCGCGCGCGGCTCGATCTGCGACCGCCGAGCAGAGATCACGGCGAACTCGGCGCCGACGAAGAACGCGTTGGCGGCGAGCAGCACCACCAACCACAGGATTCCGACCCAGTCGCTCATGCGCTCTCCCCCTCGGCCGCCGATGGCGCCGCTGGCGCGCTCGTGTACTGCAGACGGGCGATGCGCCGACCGTCCATGCGCATCACGCGCAGCGTACCGCCATCGGGCAGTTCGACGGCGTCGCCGGCCTCGGGAATGCGACCGAGCTCGTGCAGCACGTACCCGGCCGCGGTGTCGTAGGCGTCGTCTTCCGGGATCTCGACTCCCGTCTGCTCGCGCACCTCGTCCGGGCGCAGGTCGGCGGGGAAACTCATCTGCTCAGCAGTTCCCACCACGCCGGCGGCCGCCCGGTCGTGCTCGTCGGCGACCTCGCCGACGATCTCCTCGACCAGGTCTTCCAGGGTGACGATGCCCGCCGTCCCGCCGTACTCATCGGCGACGATCGCGAGCTGGAACCCGCTCGCCCGCAATTCCTCGAGCAACTGGTCGAGGTGCATCGTCTCGGGCACGCGCACCGCATCCTCCATGAGCGCCGCCACCGGGACGTCCTCGCGCTTCGCTCGGGGCACGGCGACCGCCTGCTTCACGTGCACGACACCGACGATGTCGTCGCGATCCTCATCGATCACCGGGAAGCGGGAGAAGCCGGTGCGACCCGACAACTCGAGCACGGCCTTCGCGGGTTCGAGTCGCTGCAGACTCTCGACTTTCAGGCGCGGTGTCATCACGTCGCCAGCGGAGAGCTCCGAGAAGCGCAGGGTGCGATCGAGCAGGGTCGCGGTATCGGCCTCCAGCAGTCCGGCGCTCGCCGAGTGACGGACGAGTGACGAGAGCTCCTGCGCGGACCGGGCGCCCGACAGCTCCTCCTGCGGTTCGATGCCGAGCGTGCGCAGAATACCGTTCGCGCTCCCGTTCAGCACCATCACCGCTGGCTTCAACGTGGTCGTGAACGCGGCCTGGGCCGGCATCACGAGCCGAGCGGTGGCCAGCGGGTTGGAGATCGCGAAGTTCTTCGGCACGAGCTCGCCCACGATCATCGAGAACACCGTGGCGATGGCCACCGCGATGGGAGCGCTGATGGCGCGTCGCAGATCCTCGGGCACCCCGACCGCAGCGAGCGGGCCGCCGAGGAAGGTGCTCAGCGCCGGTTCCAGCGTGTACCCCGCGAGCAGCGTCGTCAGCGTGATGCCCAGCTGGGCGCTCGAGAGATGCGTCGACGTGCGAGAGAGACCTCGGATCACGCGGTCGAGCCCGCGCTCCCCGGCGCCGCGACGGCGCTCCAAGTCGTGCCGGTCGAGTGCCACGAGGGAGAACTCGGACGCCACGAAAACACCCGTCCCGAGCGTCAGCACGACGCCGATGAGCAGGAGGAGCCAGTCGTTCATCCACGACTCCGGGAGAAGACGATCTGCCGCGCCTCAGCGCGGCCGGTACTCGGAGGGTCGGAAGGTCTTCGAGAGTCAACGTCCATAGCCCTCCGAGATTACCACCAGAACCCGGAATCTGCGCTGAGAGTATTCGGGCACCGGCGCCGAGATGGGCGTAGGCTTGTTGCCGGTACGGCTCAGGAGCCATTACCTCCGACTACATCAATCTTGCAGGCATTGCACGAACGAGAGGAAGTCGCTTTGGCGGAGCGCACGGAGACCACCAATCAAGCTGGTCCCGCAGGAGATTTCGGCGCGAATGCGTGGCTGGTGGACGAACTCTGGAAGCAGTTCCAAGTCGACAAGAACTCGGTAGACCGGTCATGGTGGCCCGTTCTCGAGAAGTACGGCGCCGCTCAGGCGGGTGAGGCGACGACGCCGGCTCCCTCCGGCGGTGCGGCCCCCGCGACGAGCCCGATCACCACTCCGACGCAACCCGCGAGGACGACGAAAGCAGCGCCGCGCGTCGCTCCGATCCCGGCCGACGCCCCGAGCACGGCGCGCAACACGAACGCCGAGCAGGAGGCGCCTGAAGCCGATCAGGTGACCCCGCTCAAGGGCATGGCGCGAACGCTCTCCAAGAACATGGACCAGAGCCTGGCGGTGCCGACGGCGACGAGCGTGCGCACGATCCCCGCGAAGCTGCTGATCGACAACCGCATCGTCATCAACAACCACCTGCGCCGCAGCCGCGGCGGCAAGGTGTCGTTCACCCACCTCATCGGCTGGGCCCTGATCCAGACGCTGAAGGAGTTCCCGAGCCAGAACGTCAGCTACGCGGAGGTGGACGGCAAGCCCTCGATCGTCACGCCAGCGCACATCGGGCTCGGCATCGCGATCGACGTGCCGAAGCCCGACGGCACCCGCTCGCTGCTGGTCCCGTCGGTGAAGCGAGCCGAATCGCTCAACTTCAACGAATTCCTCTCCGCCTACGAGGACCTCGTGAAGCGAGCCCGCGACAACAAGCTCGCGGCCGGGGACTTCCAGGGCACCACGATCTCGCTCACCAATCCCGGCGGCATCGGCACGGTGCACTCCGTCCCCCGCCTCATGCAGGGCCAGGGCAGCATCATCGGCGCCGGCGCCCTCGAGTACCCCGCTGAGTTCCAGGGCGCGTCGCAGGAGACGCTGAACCGGCTCGGCATCTCCAAGACCATCACGCTCACGAGCACCTACGACCATCGGGTCATCCAGGGCGCCGGTTCCGGCCAGTTCCTGAAGCTCGTGCACGAGCGCCTGATCGGCAAGCACAACTTCTACGAAGAGATCTTCGCCGCGCTGCGCATCCCGTACAAGCCGGTGCAGTGGGCCTCCGACATCCATGTCGACATCGTCGGCGCGGTCGACAAGTCGGCGCGCGTGCAGGAGCTCATCAACTCCTTCCGCGTGCGCGGCCACCTCATGGCCGATGTGGATCCGCTCGAGTACGTGCAGCGCACCCACCCCGACCTCGAGATCGAGTCCCACGGACTGACCTTCTGGGATCTCGACCGCGAGTTCGCCACCGGAGGCATCGGCGGCAAGCGCACCATGCCGCTGCGCGACATCCTCGGCGTGCTGCGCGACTCGTACTGCCGCAAGATCGGCATCGAGTACATGCACATTCAGGACCCCGCGCAGCGGCTGTGGTTGCGCGATCAGCTCGAAGTGCCCTACGCGAAGCCGAGCCACGACGAGCAGATGCGCATCCTCGAGAAGCTCAACGAGGCCGAGGCCTTCGAGACCTTCCTGCAGACGAAGTACGTCGGCCAGAAGCGCTTCAGCCTGGAGGGCGGCGAGACCGTCATTCCGCTGCTCGACGCGATGCTCATCGATGCGGCGGAGGACGGCGTCGACAGCGTCGACGTCGGGATGGCCCACCGCGGCCGTCTGAACGTGCTCTCCAACATCGCGGGCAAGACGTACGGACAGATCTTCCGCGAGTTCGAGGGGGCGCAGGCGCAGAAGGCCGGTTCGGGCGATGTCAAGTACCACCTCGGCACTTCCGGCGTCTTCACCGCCCCCAACGGCACGCAGGTGCCGATCCATCTTGCGGCGAATCCGTCGCACCTCGAAACGGTCGACGGCGTACTCGAGGGCATCGTCCGCGCGAAGCAGGACTTGAAGCCGATCGGCTCCTTCACCACCCTGCCGATCCTGATCCACGGCGACGCGGCGATGGCCGGCCAGGGAATCGTGTACGAGACGATGCAGATGTCGCAGCTGCGCGGCTACCGCACGGGCGGCACCATTCACATCATCATCAACAATCAGGTCGGTTTCACGACGCTCCCACTCGATTCCCGTTCGACGGCCTACTCCTCGGATATCGGCAAGGTCGTGCAAGCGCCGATCTTCCACGTGAACGGGGACGACCCGGAATCGGTCGTGCGCGTCGCGAAACTCGCCTACGAGTTCCGTCAGCGCTTCCACATCGACGTCGTCATCGACCTCGTGTGCTACCGCCGTCGCGGCCACAACGAGGGCGACGACCCCTCGATGACCCAGCCGCTCATGACCGACCTCATCGAGGCGAAGCGCTCGACGCGCCGCCTGTACACGAGCGCCCTCGTCGGACGCGGTGACATCACCGAGGAAGAGTACGACAAGGCGAAGCAGGATTTCCAGGATCGGCTCGAACGGGCGTTCCAGGAGACCCATGCCGCTCAGACCGGATCGATCCCGGTCATGGACACGAGCGGCATCGCGGAGGTCTCGGAATCCGGCGGCCGCTCCGAGCAGCAGCTCGAAACCGCGGTGGATCGCACGGTCATCGAGCGGATCGGCGATGCGCACGCCAACAAGCCAGAAGGCTTCATCGTGCATCAGAAGCTCCAGCAGCTCCTCAACAAGCGTCTGGAGATGAGCCGGGAGGGCGGCATCGACTGGGGCTTCGGAGAGCTGCTGGCGCTCGGCTCGCTCCTCATGGAGGGCACTGCGGTGCGCTTCGCCGGTCAGGATGCGCGGCGCGGCACCTTCGCCCAGCGGCACGCGGTGTTCCACGATCGCGCGAACGGACAGGAGTGGATTCCGCTGCTCAACCTGTCCGAGGAGCAGGCGCGGTTCTGGATCTACGACTCGCTGCTCTCCGAGTACGCCGCGCTGGCCTACGAGTACGGGTACTCGCTGCAGCGAGAGGATGCGCTCGTACTCTGGGAAGCGCAGTTCGGAGACTTCGCGAACACCGCGCAGGCCGTGATCGACGAGTACATCGCCGCTGCCGAGCAGAAGTGGGGCCAGCAGTCCTCCGTCGTGATGCTGCTCCCCCACGGCTACGAGGGTCAGGGACCCGACCACTCCTCCGCGCGCATCGAGCGGTACCTGCAGCTGTGCGCTGAAGACAACATGATCGTCGCCCGCCCGTCGACGCCGGCGAACTACTTCCATCTGCTCCGGCGACAGGCCTACGCCCGTCCGCGCAAACCGCTCATCGTGTTCACGCCGAAGTCGATGCTGCGCCTGCGCGGAGCGACGTCGAAGGTGGAGGACTTCACCGAGGGCTCGTTCCAGCCAGTGATCGACGACCCGGCGATCACCGAGCCCACGAGCGTGGAGCGCGTGCTCCTCGTGTCCGGCAAGGTCTACTACGACCTGCGATCCGCTCTCGAAAAGCGCCCCGACCCGCGCGTCGCGGTGGTTCGCGTCGAGCAGTTCTACCCGATTCCGGCGACGCAGCTGGGTCGCGTGCTCGCGCAGTACCAGGGCGCCGAGATCGTCTGGGTGCAGGACGAGCCCGAGAACCAGGGCGCGTGGCCGTTCATCTCGCTCGAGCTCTCCAAGAAGCTCGCGAACGACCGCATCCGCGTGGTTTCGCGTGCGGCGTCGGCGGCGCCCTCGACGGGCTCGGCCAAGGTGCACGCGGTGGAGCAGGAGGAGCTCATCTCCCGCGCGCTGCGCTTCGACGGCGACGCCTAGGAGTTCCAGTGCACCAATCGCTGATCGGGGACTCACCGAGTGCGGGCGGCGCCTCGGTGAGCCCCCAGATCAGCGGTATCGCGCAGAAGATCGCGTCCGCGATCTCTGTCGGCATGCTCAGCGTCGGAGAGCGGCTGCCCCCCGAGGCCGATCTCGCCGGGCAGTTCGGCATCGCCGTCGCGACGCTCCGGAAGGCGCTCGCCGAGCTGCGCGCCGAGGGCATCGTCGAGACGCGGCGCGGGCGGAATGGCGGCACGTTCGTCGTGCAATCCCCGTTTCCCTCGCCTGAAACACTGACCGCGTCGCTCATCCGTACGAGCACGACGGCGCTTCGCGACTTCTTCGACGAGCACGCCGCAGTCTCGGGCATGGCCGCGTATCTTGCTGCTGAGCGCACGTCGCCGGATGCGCGGACGCGCCTCGCCGAATTCGCGTTTCTGGCGCGGGAGGCGCGGACCGTGCGCGACCGGTCGCTCGCTGACAGTCGGTTCCATTTCGAGGTCGCCGTGCTCAGCCAGTCGCAGCGCCTGCTCACCTCTGAGCAGAGACTCCAGTCGGAGCTCTCCCCGTTCCTCTGGTGCGGGCAGATCTGTCGAGCGTCCGCGCAGGGCGCGTTCACCGAGCACCTCGACATCGTGATGGCGATCGAACAGCGCGCACCGGACCGAGCGCGAGAACTCGCCGTGGCTCATGTGCGCGGCAACATGAAGCTGATCATCGACGGAAAGATCGCGCTCAATCGCCTTGCAGCGGCGAACGATCCGAGCGGGGCGAATCAGGAGGCGAGCCCGCGGTGATGCCCGAGACAGAAATCGTCGACGAGGTGATTCAGCGGGTCGATGCCTGGTTCTCACGACGCTTCGATCGGCTGGCCCGACTCGCGACGCAGTTGATCGACGTGACGGCACTCGATGCTGACGGCCACATCGAGATCACCGAGGCGGCCCGGAAACGACTCAAATCGGTCGCCGTCCGATACCTCGCCGAAGACGAAACGGTCGACGGGTGCGGACTCATCATCGCGCAGTCCGCATTGGGCACAGAGATCGGGGATCTGGAGTGGTGGGTGCGCGAGGAGGAATCGCGCTTCGCCCGGTACTCGTTCGGCGTCGTCCCCGGTGCCGATCGGTATTACGACTACTCGCACCACGAGTGGTTCACTCGCGCATTCGTCGACGGCGAGACGGCGATCGTCGGGCCGTACATCGACTACCTCGGCATCGAGGCGTACGTGGTGACGATCACCGTTCCCGCAGAGATCGACGGCACTCGCATCGGAGCCGTCGGCAACGACCTCCAGGTCGCAGATCTCGAAGCCGCGCTGCTCCCCGAGCTGCTTCGCGCGCCTGCGGAGATCGCCCTCATCGGCGCGCGCGGCACCGTGCTCTTCGGCACGTCTTCCCGGTTCGTGTCAGGCGACTACGTAGCGCCCGAGCTCGATGGGTTCCGCAGCGTCGCCGTCGGTCCATCGGGCGCGGGCCTACGCATCGTCGTTCCGTCCGCCTGACGCGATCGCAGCACCGCACCTCATCCGGTCCGCTGTGCGCGCACCCGGGCGTCCACGATCCCGGCGAATCGCCCCGCGACTCCGCCCCACACGCGCAGCAGCTCTGGCTCGGCGGCGGTGACCCTCGACACGATCGATGCGGCATCGAGCGCGAGCTGTTCGAGGTTCTCGGCGTCTTCGATGACCCAGTCGGCGGCCGACACCGACGAGGCCTCGGGGTGGAACTGCACGCCCCAGGCAGCTCCGCCGAGAGCGAAGACCTGATTCGGGCAGCGATCACTCGAGGCCAAGCGTCTCGCGGCGCTCGGGAGTGCCGCGACCGCGAGGTAATGCCACTGCACGACCGGCACGGAAGCACCGGCGAAGGGTCCGAACAGCGGGTCCTCCTCGCCGGGCGTCGCGCCGCGTCCCGCGAACGTGACCGTGTCGAGGCCGATCTCCGGCCCGTGCGCCATCGGGGTGACTCGACCGCCGTGCGCGACGGCCAGCAGCTGCGCTCCGAGGCAGATGCCGAGGGTGGGCACGCCAGAGGCGACGCCCTCGCGCAGCAACTCGCGCACGCGGGAGAGCCACGGGGCCACGGCGTCGTCCTCCGGCCCCATCGAGCCTCCGAGCACCACCAGGCCGTCGAATCCGGTGAGGGTCTCCGGTATCGCGCCCGGATTCTCGGCGCTCCGGACGTCGACTCGCGCTGCTGCCGACTCGAATGAGCTCGCGATCGCTCCCAACCCCGCGTTCGACTGATGCTGAATGACGAGGATGCGCCCCTGGCTCGTGCTCTCGGCCGACGACACTGGGGCGGACTGGCTCATCGCCGTCCTCGGCGTCATGCCGCTCTCCCGCTCGACGCGGTGGAACCCTCATGAGGAATCGCGTGCAATGCGGCTCGACGGATCAGCCAATCGAAGAGCGCCTGCTGCTGCGCGTCGCCCGCAGCGGTGTCTTCGGGGTGCCACTGCACCGCGATGAGGTCAGCACCCGGCACTTCGACCGCTTCGACGATGCCGTCCTCGGCGCTCCCCACCGCACGAAGGCCCCTGCCCAGCCGATCGATCGCTTGATGGTGGTAGGACGACACTGAGATGGTCGTCATTCCGAGCACCTCCGCGAGCGATGATTCCGGCGCGATCGCGACGGGATGCGCGGCGTTGCGGTGCCGGCTCTCGATGGGGAGATCCTGCACCAGCGATCCGCCGTACTCGACGTTCAGCAGCTGGAATCCCCGGCAGATCGCGAGCACCGGCACCCCGCTTCGCATCGCCGCAGCCATCATGTCAGCTTCGAACTGATCCTGCGCGGCGAAATCGGCGGGCACCGTCGCGGGGTCAGATACGCAGCCGTACCGGGCAGGATCGACGTCGGCGCCGCCCGGAACGAGCAGGCCGCCCAACCCCTCGAGTCGTTCCTCCGCCGACAGCGCACTCTCGGCGAACAGCATCATCGGCTCCCCTCCGGCCCGCACCACCGAGCGAAGCACGGCGGTGGACACGGCGCTGCCATCGAACCTCAGGCCGTGAATGCGGTTCGACCACATTCCGGTGATGCCGATGCGCGGCGGCCTCACCGTCCCGCCCCACTGCTGAGCGGGAACGGCAGCAACGGCATCCACCGCTGCCAGATGCGCTCCAACTGCCCGTCGGCGATCGCCGACTCGAGGGCCGCATCGAGCTCCGAGCGCAGCGCGTCGTTTCCGGGTGCGACGCCGACCCCCCAGCGATTGCCGGTGCGCACGGTGAACGCCTCGACGAAGTCGGGATCCTCTTCCGCGAGGGGCACCATCACCACGTCGTCATCGACGAATCCGTCGATGCGCCCGCTCCGCGTCGCCTCGATCATGTCGCCGAACACGTCATCGCTCGCGCCGAAGCTCACGAGTTCGACGCCAGCAAAGGTCTCAGCCAAGCGCATGTTCGTCGAGTGAGCGATTGCGCCGATGCGGTACCCGTCGAGATCATCGGCCGAACGAGCGGGATCATCGGCGCGCACCAGGAGCGTCTCGTTGAACACGGCGTACGGCCGCGTGAAGTCCACGAGAGCCGCTCGTTCGGCCGTCTCCCCTTGCCCGCACCACACGGCGTCGGCGTCTCCGCGACGCACCGCCGGAATCATCTCCTCCCAGGGCAGCATCACCCACTCGACGCTTGCGCCGATCCGCTCGGCGATCGCCGACGCGACGTCGGGTTCGTAGCCCGAACGCTCGACCCCGTCCGGGCTCTTGGCGAAGAGCGGCAGCGCTTCCGAGTCGATGCAGGCGAGCCGAAGCACTCGCGCGCTCACGGGATCGCCTCCCAGTACTGATCGAACTCCCACTGGGTGATCTGGCCGCAGTACCGCGCCCACTCATCCCGCTTCAGCTGCAGGAAGATGCGCGTGAGTTCTTCCGGCATCGCGCCCATGAGATAGGAGTCGGCTTCGAAGGCATCGATCGCGCTTCCCAGGGTGTTCGGAACCACCACGTCCTGCAGCAGGGCGCTCGGCGCTCCGGGCTCGCCCGGTTCGAGCCCGGCTTCGATGCCGTGCTCGATCGCTGCGAGAAGATACAGGTGCGAGAGGTACGGGTTCACGCTCGCGTCCGGGAGGCGGTACTCCATGCGACCGTTCGCGGAGATTCGGATGGCGACGCCACGGGTGTCGAGGCCCCAGTCGGCGCCCGACGGCGCGAACTGCCCGGCGTCCCAGTAGCGCTTGTAGGAGTTCACGGTCGACCCCATGACGAGCATCGAACCCGGCGTGTGCAGCAGCATGCCCGCGATCGAGCGCCGCGCCGTCTCAGTCGCGTGCAATTCGACGCGGCCGTCCTCCACCACGTTCTCCTCGCCGTCGGCGCCGGCTCGCCACAAGCTCAGGTTGTGGTGGCACCCGTTGCCCATCTTGCCGTTGTACGGCTTCGCCATGAAGCTCGCCTGCAGGCCGAGTTCCCGTGCGACCTGCTTGCAGATCTGCCGGTACGTCGTCATTCGTTCTGCGGTGAGCTCGGCGCGGTCGTACTCCCAGTTGAGCTCGATCTGGCCGGCGTCTTCGTAGTCGCCCTGAATCATCGTGAATCCGAGCGCCTGCGCGTAGGAGATGATCTTCTTGTAGACGGGCCGCATCTTCTCGAGGTTCTCCACCTGGTACGCCGGGCTCTGATCCTCCTTCGACACCACTTCGAGGCCAGGCCCGGTCCAGGTCATCTCGGGTTCGAGTCCGCTCCTGAGTTCGAGACCGGTGCGTTCCGTGAAGCCGCGGTGCGCCGCGGCGAAGAGCGCGCGCGTGTCGAGCGGGATGAGCCGCCCGCCCGATGGTCCCAGGTGCGGTGGATCGTAGGCGGTGCAGAAGATGCGTCCCACCTCGCCGTCCCACGGAAGCGCCTGGAAGGTCTCCGGTTCGGGGAGCGCCCAGAACTCGTGCGCTGAGACTCCCCCGCCGATGAGCTCGCCCTCGCGACTCGTCTGCAGATCGGTGAGCGCCGTGCGGTGGAACGCGATGCCCTTGCGCAGCATGCGCTCGTAGTGCTCCGCGGGTACGACCTTCGCGACCGTGCGGCTGCCGAGCGTCGGAATCATGTAGTAGATGTACTTGACGCCCGTCGCCCGAATGCGCTCGGCGAGCGCTTCCACGACCTCCGGGCGCAGGTTCGCCTGCTGATGGCGTTCGAACGCGCTGGTGTCGTCGAGCAGTTCGCGCAGCGCGGCGCCGAACCGACCGCCGGTCTCCCATGAGGTCGCGGAGGTCTGGCGACTCGCGCTCACTGGCTCGTCGAGTTCGGAGGGATGCAGCCGGTCGGCTGTCAGGTGGGTCATGGTGGTCCTTTCGACATTGGAAGGGTGAAGCGCGACCGCGGATGGTGTCATCGCACGGTGAAGGTGATCGGCAGAGCGATCGGGCCGTGATTTCCGGAATCCGGCAGCCACGAGTCTCCGCCGGGGCAGGAGACGTCGGTGAACGCCTCTGCGAGCATCGGGAGCGCGACGCTCATGTCGGCGCGGGCGATGAAGTGACCGATGCACTTGTGCACGCCGCCGCCGAAGGTGTGATGCTGCTTCCGCCCGCTCACCTCGATATCGATCTCCGGATCGGGGAACGCCTCTGGGTCGGTGCCGCTCGCCATCGTGAAGAGGTGCACCGTCGTGCCCTCGGCGATGCTCAGGCCCTTGAATTCGAAGTCCTCGTTGGCCTCCCGCGTCACCCAGCGAGTCGTCGGATTGACGCGCAGGGCCTCCTCGAGCGCGGGGCGCGTCAGCTCCTTGGGCCGTGCGGCGAGCTTCTCCCATTGACCGGGGTTTCGCATGAACGTCTGCAAGATGAGCCCGAGCTGGTTGCGCGTCGTGTCCATGCCGCCGAACAGCATCAGGACCAGCGCATTTCGCAGTTCTGCGTCACTGAGGCTGTCGCCGTCGCCCTGGCTCACCTGCAGCAGTTTCGACACCATGTCGTCGCTGGGATCGCGACGACGCTCTTCGATGAGTTGCTCGACGAAGTCGTAGAGCTCCCGCACCGCGACATCGACGCGCTCGATGTCCTCCTTGATGGTGACGCTGAGCGCGTAGCCCACGGTGTTCGCACGGGATGCGATGAAGGGCCAGTGCTCGTGCGGCAGCCCCATCATCGCGCAGAGGGCCCGTGTGGCGAACGGCTCGGCGAAGTGGGCGACGAAATCGACCTGCTCTCCGCGCTCGTCTCGCGCGATCATCTCGGAGATGAGTTCTTCGGCGATCGCGGCGAACGCCGGTTCGAGTCGTCGCGCCACCCCTGGCGAGAACGCAGGGTTGAGCAATCGGCGTATCCGGTCGTGCTCGGTGCCCTCGAGTACGAGGAGGTTCTTCTCCCACCACTCGTAGAACACCCCGGAGTGGACGCCGTGGTGATCGGGCCACTGGGCGCTGCCCTGATTCAGGCTCGGGTGCTTCAGCAGCTCGGTGACCTCCTGATACCGCAGCACTCCGAAACCGTAGTTCGTCCGGGCGTACCAGCTGCGCTCTCGAGCCGCGCGAACCGCTTCCGAGTTCATCGCGAAATCGGGAGCGGCGATGTCGAGGTAGGGCGCCTGCTCGGTTTCCAGCTGTGCGGTCATTCGTACTCCTTCGTCGAATTCGCTTCGCTGACGTGCGACGCAGCGAGTGCTAATAAGTTACTTATAAATGTTTTAATGCGCAAGCGACCGCGTGAAACTCTTGGCCCATACTGCATCCTTCGACGTAAAACATTCTCTCGTCATCTTTTTTCAGATACACTTGCCGAACAGTTCTGACGAGCACCGCAGCTCGCCATCCCGAAAGCGTGGAAAGGAGCCGCAATGACGCCGCAGCCGAACCCCCAGGTCGCGATCATCGGCAGTGGGCCAGCCGGGTGCTACCTGGCGCAGGCGCTGCACCGCGCCCTTCCCACCGCCGAGTTGACCATCTTCGACCGCACCGCAGCGCCGTACGGGCTCATCCGCTACGGCGTAGCCCCCGATCATCAGCACACGAAGGCGATCACGCGACAGTTCGATCGCCTGTTCCAGTCACCCGAAGTGCACTTCGTCGGCGGCGTCGACGTCGACGTCGACGTCACGCTCGCCGAACTGCGCGAGCTGTACGACGTCGTGGTGCTCGCGACCGGCCTTCAGCGAGACCGTGCGCTCGATGCACCCGGGGCACAGCTCCAAGGCGTCGTCGCGGCCGGAGAGATCATCCGGTCGCTGAATGCGCACCCGAAGGTCGATCCCGAGGGCTTTCCCCGCCTCGGCAGCGATGTCGTCGTGATCGGGGCGGGCAACGTCGCACTCGACGTGGTGCGCTTCCTGGTCAAAGATCGCTCCGGATTCGTCGGCAGCGATGTGGACGACGCAGCGCTCGAGCAGTACCTCGCCGCGCCCGCGCAACGGATCACGGTGCTGAGCCGCGCCGCGGCAGCCGATTCCAAGGGCGACCCGCAGATGCTGCGCGAACTCGCGGCACTCCCGCGCGCCACGTACACCGTGACCGATTCGGCGACGACGACGAGTGCCGCGCCGCAGTCGCCGGATGATCGGACGCGCGCGGCGCGCCTCGCCTCCGTCGCTTCCCTCGACGAGCGCCAACGGGGCGCATTCCCCGGCCCCGCGGTCTCGTTCTGCTTCGGAGCTCGGCCGTCCCGCATCCTGGGCGACGAGCACGTGAGCGCGGTCGAGTACACGCTCGCGGGGCAGAACGTGACGGTGCCAGCCAGTGCGGTCATCACGGCCATCGGATTCGATCCTCACGCGGCACCCGGCGCAGCGAGCGAAACGACCGCGGCCGGAATCATCGCTTCGCTGCCACCGGACCTCGACTCCGGTCGGATCGCTCCAGCGCTCTACCGCACCGGCTGGGCGCAGCGCGGATCACGCGGTGCCATTCCGGAGAATCGTTCTTCGGCGAAGCTCGTCGCCGAGGAGATCGTGGCCGATCTCGCGGACGGCGCACGGATCACTCGCAATCGCGCAAGCGGCGGATACCAGGCACTCGATGCCGGGCTTCGCGAGCGGGCCGTCGATTTCTCCCAGTGGCTCGCACTCGATGCCCACGAACGCCGAACCGCGCCCGAGGGCCGCGTGCGACGCAAAGTCGTATCGCACGAACAGATGATCGACATCGCGCGGCGCACCGCCCCCGCGAACCAACCCTGATTGAAAGGCACCCCGTGAAGTTCTCCATCCTCTACGGCACCGAATCCGGAAACTCCGAACTCATCGCGGAAGACCTCGGCGACCATCTGCGCACCGACCACGACGATGTCGTCGTGCAGGACCTGCAGCACACCGACCCGGCGGAGATCACGCCTGATCGCTTCTACCTGGTCGTGTGCTCGACGCACGGCTCCGGCGATCTGCCGAACTCGGCGGTTCCGTTCGCCCAGGCGTTCGACGAGAATCCGCCGGCACTCGCGGGCGTGCGATACGCGATGTTCGGCCTCGGCGATCTCTTCTACGAGGAGACGTACTCGCAGGGCAGCGAGCACCTGGATCGGCGCTTCACGGCTCAGGGCGCTGAACGCGTCGGACCGTACGGTCGCCATGACGCTTCTTCATGGGAGGTTCCGAGCGAAGCGGCACTCGAGTGGCTGCCGCAGGTGCTCGAGGCCGCTTCGGTGTCAGCCTAGATCCTCGCCCCGTCCGGGGCCGCGGCTCCGCTCGAGTCGCGGCCCCGGGGATCACCGTTCGCGCGGCCGCGCGCGCGAGCAACCAGCTCGCCGAAGATCGCGGCGCGGTCTTCCACATCCGCCTGCGGTTCCTCCGGGTGCCACTGCACCCCGATCGCCCAAGACGCCGTGCGGTGCTCCGTGCCCTCGACCAGGCCGTCCACGGCGCGCGCGCTCACCCGCAGCTGCGATGCGACACGGTCGACGGCCTGATGATGCCCATTGCGCACCGATATCTCCGTGCGCCCGAGAATCCCGGCGATCCTCGAATCAGGATCGAGGCGCACGGGCTCATCGACGAACAGCGGCGAGCCCTCAGCCCCGTGATGCGGCGAGTAGTCCAGGATGTCGGGGATGAGCGTTCCACCGAACGCGACGTTGAATAGCTGAGAGCCGCGACAGATCGCGAGCACCGGGAGATCCTGACGCACCGACTCCTGAATCAGATTCACGCAGTACTGATCGGCGCGCCTGTCGACTCCGTACTCGTTCGCGGGCGGCGGGCCAGGATAGTCGTAGCAGCGAACGTCCACGTCGCCGCCGCCGAGGAACACGACCCCGTCCGCACCGTCGAGCGCAGCGCCGACATCGATCAGCTCTTCCGCGGCCGAGTCCACCAGCGCTGGAACGCCGCCTGCCGCGCGCACGGCATCGAACGCGATTCTGGTGAACGACTCCTGCAGGTCATGAGCTGCGCAGTCCATGCCGGGGAACGTGAGCGACACCACCATTCTGATGTCGGGACGCGGAGCAGCGCTGTCGGGGCCGGGATCCGGGTGGAGCTCGGAGAACGATCCCGGATCGACTCGCAAGTCGCGCATTCGGATTCCTTCGTTTCGCCGCGGATCCGGGCGACCGCTCTCGCGGGCGCCCGGATCCGTGTGTGCCGATGATGGTATTCGCGCGGACTCAGACGGCGGTGCTGATGCGAATGGGTCCGCTCGCGTCGCCCGCGGGCGCGTCGCCGCGCAGGTACGCGCGCGAGGCCAGCATGTAGATCCAGCCGACCCCGATGACGCCGACCGTGGTCAGGATGAGGAGGTAGTCCTCGGCCCAGCCGCCGCCCGTCGGTCGCGGCCACAGGATGTTCACGACGGCGGCGACGCCCCAGACGAGCGCGATGAGGTTGACCGGGTACGCCCAAGCGCCGAGTCGGAATCTTCCGGCCGGCTTCCACCCGAGCACTCGAGCTCGCAGCGCCGCGAACACCACCATCTGGAAGCCGATGTAGATGCCGACGGTGCCGAATCCGACCATTGCGGTCAGCGCATCTTCGAGGAGGAGGGAGAGCACGATCACGATGGCCGGGAAGAGCGCCGCGGCGATCAGGGCATTGCTCGGCACGTGGCGGCGTTCGTTGAACGTCGCCAGGAAGCGAGAGGCGGGAAGGAATCGGTCGCGTGCCATCGAGTAGATCAGGCGGCTGGCGGCCGCCTGCAGGCTCGTGATGCACGAGATGAAAGCGATCGCGATGACGAGCATGACGAGCGGGAAGATCGGGCCGAAGGCCTCGGTCAGCAGCGCGCCGATGGGATCAGCGACGGCACCCGATGCCACGGCGGCGAAGTCCGGCACCGCGAGCACGAGCGAGAAGGCGAGCAGGTTCGCCGCGAATCCCCCGATGTAGAGGGTGAGGCGCATCGCCTTCGGCACGCGGACGCCCGGGTTCTTCACCTCTTCGGCGACGTCGCCATTGGCTTCGAAGCCGTAGTAGGCGAACATGCCGATGAGTGCGGCCGCCGCGAATGCACCGAAGTACCCGCCCGGGGCTGTGTCGCCGATGCCCTGGTTGTCGAAGAGCACGCTCCAGTCGTGCTGACGCCCGAACAGCAGCAGGTACCCGCCGATGACCACGGCGCCGAGCATCTCGGCGACGAGGCCGACGGTCGCCGCCAGACTGAGCACTTTCGTGCCTGAGAAGTTCAGGAACGTCGCCACGACGAGGGTACCGAGGGCGACCAGCACGGTGCCGCCGGCATCGAGCGTGGCGCCGAATACCGAGGCGACGAACGGAGCCGCGCCGTAAGCGACCGCGGCGATGGTGCCGATCAAGGCGACGACGTAGATCCAGCCGTTCATCCACGCCCACTTCCGCCCCCAGAGTCGCCGGGACCAGGGGTAGACGCCTCCGGCCACCGGATAGTTGGAGACGACTTCGCCGAAGATGAGGGCGACGAAGAACTGTCCGACGAGAGCGATGACGAGCGCCCAGACCATCGGCGGCCCGGCTTGGCTCAACGAGATCGCGAACATCGAGTAGACGCCGGCGATCGGCGACAGGTAGGTGAACCCGAGGGAGACGTTTCCCCAGAAACTCATCTCCCGTTTGAAGGTGGTGTCGTAGGTGTAGCCGAGCGACGCGAGGTGCGCGGCGTCCGCATCTTCTTCGACAACGGAATGGTGCTTTGACATGGTCGCTGGTACTCCTTCGTACGTCGACAGCAATCGCGCATCTCATCCCGAGACGCGTGACAAGAACCTACTCCTACATGTTTTATTCATCAAGTATGAACTTGCAAGTTTCTCGAGCAATCGCGAATATTCCACGTATTCATTCATTCATGAATGAATTATTCGGGCGCGCTCGACGCGTGCGCGCGCCCCAGCAGCGGCGGCGGCGTAGCGGCTCACCGGTACTTCCGGAGCCCTCGTGGGAAGATGAGGGTCCGACCGTATGAACGGCGTGCGCACTGCGCCGCTCTGGACTCCGAGGAGCCCGCATGCCCACCCCTGACGCCGAGCACGAGCGCGATTCGTCGCTCGTCCCCCTCAAACGACCCCTGAGCCTTCGGGAGACGGTGCTGGAGCAGTTGCGCACCGCGATCATCACCGGCCGCCTCGCAGAGGGCGAAGTGGTTTCGGCCCCGGCGCTCGGCGTCACCCTCGGCGTCTCGGCGACGCCGGTCCGCGAGGCGATGATGGACCTGGCCCGCGAGGGGCTGGTCGAAACCCTGAAGAACAAGGGATTCCGCGTCACCACGATGAGTGAGAGCGACCTCGACGACCTCGCGCAGATCCGACTCCTGCTCGAGCCGCCCGCCATGCGACTCATCGCCGGCCGCGTTCCCGAGGCGGATCTCCCCAAGCTCCGGAGTCTCGCCGACGCCTGCTTGGAGGCGACGGATCGCGGCGACCTCGAAGAATACCTTCGCTTCGACCGGGAGTTCCACGCGCTCGTGCTGAGCTATACCGGCAATGCCCAACTCGTGGAACTCGCCACTTCCCTGCGGCGCAGAACCCGCCTGTACGGCATCGGCACGCTCTCGCGCGAGGGGCGGCTGGCCGACTCCGCCAGAGAGCATCACGAACTCATCGACCTCCTCGCCACCGGCGATGGCGCCGGCGCCGAGCGCGTGCTCGCCCGGCACGTCTCTCACGCACGCACGCTGTGGGCGACGGGACGCGATCAGCCCTGATCCCGTTATTGGTCAGGTGCCCATTAGACTGGGGCGACGTCATTTTTTCACACGAGGGAGTATCGATGACCACCTGGCGCATGCCGATCGAGGGACACGAGCAGGAGCGACTCTGGTTGGCCTGGCCGACCAGCGGGTACACCCTCGGAGACACCGAGGCCGAAGCCGAAGAGGCTCGCACGACCTGGGCGGCCGTCGCGAACGCCGCGAGCGAGCATGAGGCGGTGACGGTCGTCGTGAACCCGGGCGATGAGGCCGTTGCGGCCCGCTACCTCTCCTCCCAGGTCGAGCGCATCGTCGCACCCCTGAACGACGCTTGGATGCGCGACATCGGGCCGAGCTTCGTCATCGGAGACGATGGTCGGCTCGGCGCCGTGAACTTCGTCTTCAACGGCTGGGGCGGCCAGGAGTGGGCGCAGTGGGATCACGACCAGCACATCGGCCGCATCGTCGCGGAAGCAGCCGGCGCGGAACTCATCGACTCCGAGATGACGAACGAGGGCGGCGGCATTCAGGTCGACGGAACCGGCCGCGTGGTCATCACGAAAACCGTGCAGCTCGATCCCGGTCGCAACCCGGGTTGGACGCAGGAGCAGGTCGAAGCCGAACTGGAGCGCACGATCGGCGCGACCAGCGCGCTGTGGCTCCCCCGAGGTCTGACCCGGGATCACGACACCTTCGGCACGCGCGGCCACTCGGACATTCTCGCCGCATTCACGAGCCCCGATCTCCTGCTCATGCACCGACAGGATGCCGAGTCGCACCCCGACCACATCATCGCGCGCACGAACCGCGACGTGGCCGATCGCTATCGCGACGACACGTCGGCGGGCTTCGACATCATCGATCTCCCCGCACCGGAGATGCTGCAAGACGACGAAGGCTACGTCGACTACAGCTACATCAACCACGTCGTCATCAACGGCGCGGTGCTCGCCTGCGCATTCGATGATCCGGCCGATGATCGCGCCCTGGCGATTCTGCGCGAAGCCTACCCGGGACGCGAGGTGATCGGTCTCGACGCGCGCCCGCTCTTCGCTCGCGGCGGCGGCATCCACTGCATCACGCAGCAGCAGCCGAAGACGAACTAGTTCCGAAGGCGGTGCGGGATGGGGCGTCCGACGCATGCCCCTCCCGCACGCCTCACGGCGCAGCCGTGCGCGAGTGCCCTCCCCCCGATTCGAGCAGCACCGCCTCCTCGCGAAGCGCATCGCGCACGGCGGTGAGCGCAGGGTGCCCGTGCGCCGAGGCGCGGGCCGCCGTGAACACCGTTCGTTCGGGGTCGTCGGCCAGGTCGACCAGACGCATGGCTCGTGAGGCCCCGGCATGCAGCAGGCCGGGAAGCAGCGCCACCGCGTTTCCGGTCTCGATGAGACGCACGTGGGCCTGCATATCCGCCGTCTCGTATCGCACGTCGGGCTCGAAGCCGGCGCTGCGACAGGCCTGCAGCGCCCAGTGCCGCGATGCGGCTCCCTCGGGCTCGAGCACCCACGGCAGTGCGGCGGCATCGGCCAACCGCTCGACGTCGTCGAACGCGGCGACGCCGGCGCCCGGCAGCGGCAGCCCCAGGCGAATGCGGTCCGTCACCAGCGGTTGCCGGTCGAGCCCGGGGAAACGCGGAGCGGCGTGCCCCGGGTACTGCTCGGCGATCACGAGGTCGAAGCCGCGGGTCCAGGTCTCCTCGAGACCGGCCTCGGGTTCGTGCTGCACCATCTCGATCCGCAAACTGGGGTGCGTGTCGCGCAGCCGCCTGAGCACCTGGGGCATGAGCGCGAGCAGTGCGGTCTGGAACACCGCGACGCGCACGGTGCCGCCGACCTCCGCGTGCGCGCGGTGCAGCGCGGCCTCCGCGCGCTCGAGCCCGGCGAGCAGTTCGTGCGTCTCGCCGACCAGCGCTTGAGCGGCCGGCGTGAGCTCGAGCGTCCGACCCGTCCTGCGCAGCAGCGGCACGCCGGCTTCACGCTCGAGCAGCGCCAGCTGCTGCGATATCGCAGAGGGGCTGTAGTTCAACGCCTCGGCCACCGCGGCGACGGTGCCCCGGGAGTCGAGCTCCCACAGCAGGCGCAGCCGTTTCATCTCGAGCACGGGCACTCCTCGGAATCGGAAGTTGTGCTTCACACTATTCCACAGAAACCGTTGCTGTACTGCACGCTTTTTGCGCGGGAGACTGGACGGGACGAGTCCAGAGCGCCGCATCGACGCGACGCCGCGTCCCATTCCCCGTCCAGAGAGGCCGACCATGAGCACCGCCGACGACATTCGCCCCCAGGAACTCGCGGATGAGGCGATCTCGCTCGTGCGACGCTGGCTGGCGGAGGCCGCGGAGATCCCGACCGACGCAGCGGCAGCGCGCCTCGCAGGCGTGCTCCGCGACCCGAACGGGCTCGACTTCACGGTCGGGTTCGTCGACGGCGTCGTGCGCCCGGAAGATCTCGCCGTCGCCGCGAAGAAACTGCGCGAGCTCGTGCCCATGACCCCCTCCTTCCTGCCCGCGCCGATGCGAGGAGCGATCGGCGCCGGCGGCGCTCTCGCCGTCCCGCTCCCTGGCGTCGTGGTGCCGATCGCGCGGCGCGTGCTGCGACAACTCGTGAGCCACCTGATCATCGATGCCAGCGACGCGAAGCTGGGGCCCGCGATCAGCAAGATCACCCGCGACGGCGTGCGACTGAACATGAATCTGCTCGGCGAGGCCATTCTCGGCCAGGGCGAGGCCGAACGTCGCCTGGCCGGCACGCATCGACTGCTCGCCCGCGACGACATCGACTACGTCTCGATCAAGGTCTCCGCGACCGTCTCGCCGCACAACCACTGGGCGTTCGACGAAGCGGTCGATCACATCGAGCAGCAGCTGCTCCCGCTCTTCGAACGCGCGGTTCAGGCTTCCCCGCAGAAGTTCATCAATCTCGACATGGAGGAGTACAAGGACCTCGATCTCACCCTCGCGGTCTTCACCCGCTTGCTCGACCGGCCCGAATTCGCGCACCTGGAGGCCGGCATCGTGCTGCAGGCGTACCTGCCCGATGCGCTGGGCGCGATGATGCGGCTGCAGCACTGGTCCGCCCAGCGCGTAGCGCGCGGCGGTGCTCCGATCAAGGTGCGCGTGGTCAAGGGTGCGAACCTCCCGATGGAACTCGTCGACGCCGCGATCCACGGCTGGCCGTCGGCGACCTGGCCGACGAAGCAGGCCTCGGATACGGGATACAAGGCGGTGCTCGACTACGCGCTCCACCCGGACCGCGTGCGCAACGTGCGCATCGGCTTCGCCGGCCACAACCTCTTCGACGTCGCACTCGCCTGGCTTCTCGCGCAACGTCGTGGCGCGACGGAGGGCATCGAGTTCGAGATGCTGCTGGGCATGGCCACGGGACAAGCCGAAGCCGTGCGACGCGAAGTGGGGCATCTGCTGCTCTACGTGCCGGTCGTGCACCCCGAGGAGTTCGACGTTGCCATCGCCTATCTCATCCGTCGTCTCGAGGAGGGAGCGAGCACCGAGAACTTCATGTCCGCCGTCTTCGAGCTGCACGACCGTGCGGAGCTGTTCGAGCGCGAACGAGAGCGCTTCTCGGCCTCACTCGCAGATCTCGAGGCGATCACCGCGGACGGAGATCCGGAGCATTACCGGGTGCCGTCGCCGAATCGCACTCAGGATCGCGGCGCCGAGTCGGACGCACCCGTGCCTGAGCGTCTCGCCGATCCAGCGACCACCGCACGCATCGAGCAGCGAGTGGCTGCGGGCGCCGAGGGATTCCGCAATACACCAGACACCGACCCAGATCTCCCCGGCAACCGCGCGTGGGGTCGGTCGATCGCCGAACGCATGATCGACTCCGACCTGGGCTCGGCGACGGTCGCGGCTGCGCGCATCACCGACGCCGGTGCGCTCGACGCCGCGGTCGAACGCGGGCGCGCGGCGTCATCCGGGTGGCAAGCGCTCGGCGCCGACGAGCGGGCGCGGATCCTGCACCGCGCCGGCGAGGCGCTCGAGGCGCGACGCGGCGAACTGCTCGAAGTCATGGGCGCCGAGTGCGGCAAGACGCTCGACCAGGGCGATCCCGAGGTGTCGGAGGCCATCGACTTCGCGCACTACTACGCGGCGCTCGGTCAAGACCTCGAACACGTCGACGGCGCCCGATTCGTGCCGCAACGACTCGTCGCGGTGATTCCGCCGTGGAATTTTCCGGTGGCCATTCCCGCAGGAGGAGTGCTCGCCGCGCTCGCGTCGGGTGCGAGCGTCATCATCAAGCCTGCGGCGCAGTCCGCGCGCTCGGGCGCGGTGATGGTCGAAGCGCTCTGGGAGGCCGGAGTACCGCGCGATGTGCTGCAACTCCTGCAGTTCGGCGACCGCGAACTCGCATCCAGCTTCGTCTCCGACCCGCGCGTCGATCGGCTGATCCTGACCGGCGCGTACGAGACCGCCGAAACCTTCCGCGCCCTCCGCGAGGACCTCCCGATCCTGGCCGAGACGAGCGGCAAGAACGCCATCATCGTCACGCCGAACGCGGACCTCGATCTCGCCGCCCGCGACGTCGCCCAGTCGGCGTTCGGGCACGCCGGCCAGAAATGCTCGGCCGCCTCACTCGTCGTACTGGTCGGCTCCGTCGCGCGATCCCAGCGATTCCGCGGGCAGCTGCTCGATGCGGTGCGATCGCTGAAGGTCGGCACCCCCGATGCGCTCACCAGCCAGATGGGGCCGCTGATCGGCGCGCCGACGGGCAAACTGCTGCGCGGACTCACGGAACTCGAACCCGGCCAGCGCTGGGCCATCGAACCGAAGCCGATCCTCTCGGATCACCCGCTCGCCGTGGATCGACACGGCGACGCCAAGCTCTGGTCGCCCGGAGTGCGCGACGGGGTGCAGCGCGGCAGCGAATACCACCTCACCGAGTACTTCGGCCCGATCCTCGGCATCATGACCGCTGAGACGCTGGAGGAAGCGATCGACATCGTCAACGACATCGAGTACGGGCTGACGAGTGGACTCCACTCGCTCGACCGCGACGAGCTCGAACACTGGCTCGCCCGCATCGAGGCGGGCAACCTGTATGTCAATCGCGGCATCACCGGGGCCATCGTGCGGCGGCAGCCCTTCGGGGGCTGGAAGAAGTCGGCGATCGGTGCTGGCACGAAGGCCGGCGGCCCGAGCTACCTCTACGGCCTCGGCGACTGGGTCGATGCTGTGAGCACGGCACCGCTTCGCGCTCCGCTCCCGGCCGCGGCTCGCCTGGTCACCGCTGCCGAGCAGGCGGGAATCTGCGGCGCTGACCTCGCCTGGCTGCGAGCCGCACTCGGTTCGGACGCCGTGGCGTGGGAGCAGGAATTCGGCGCTCGCCGCGACGCGTCCGGCATCGGCGTCGAGCGCAATGTGCTGAGATATCTGCCGACCTCCGTCGTGATCCGCGCGGCCGCCGATGCGCAGCCCGCGCGGGTGCTGCGCGCGGTCGCCGCGGGAATCGGAGCCGGGGCGAAGCCGCAGCTCAGCACACCGGTCGCCCTCCCCGCCCCGATCGTCGCTGCGCTCGAAGCAGTGGGAGTGCGCATCGCCTTCGAGGACACCGCCGCGTGGAAGGCCCGCGTGGCCGCGCTCGCGGCGCGCCGGGGCCCGCATTCCGGCGCGCGGGTGCGCATCGTCGCCGAGGAGTCGCGAGCGGACGTCGTCCGCGAGGTCGCAGCCGCGGCTCAGGGCAAGCCCGACATCGCGGTCTACGGGGGGCCCGTCGTGGGCGCCGGGCGAGTCGAGATGCTGCCGCACCTGCGCTAACAGGCCGTGTCGATTACCGCGCACCGTTTCGGTACGCCCAGCCGGTTGAGCGAGGGGGTCATCTGATGCCGAACGGAATCGCGACGACCGACTATCACACGGCCGGAGAACCGTTTCGCATCGTTCACGCCGATGCACCGGTGCCGGACGGAGTGACGGTCGCCGACCGTCGCATCGCCGCGATGGCAGACGATGCGGGGGCCGACAGCGTGCGCGGGCTCCTCTGCCGGGAGCCCCGCGGCCATGCCGACATGTACGGAGGATTCGTCGTCCCGCCAGACCCGGCCGATCAGGATGCAGCGCACTTCGGTGTTCTCTTCTGGCATCAGGACGGCTTCTCGACCGCGTGCGGTCATGGATCCATCGCGCTGGGGGTCTGGGCGACCGATACCGGACTCGTGGAGAGCGATCCGGATGGTGTGACCGACGTGCGGATCGACGTTCCGTCGGGGCGTGTCGTGACCTCGGTCGAGCGTTCGGAGGGGCGTCTCGTCCGTGCGACATTCCGCAACGTCGTGTCGCACGTCATCGCACGCGACGTCGAGATCTCGACCTCGCGAGGGCGCGTTCGAGTCGACCTCAGCTTCAGCGGGGCGATCTACGCGTCCGTGCGTGCGCACGACGTCGGCCTGTCGGTCTCACCCGAGCACTACTCCTCCCTGATCGATTTCGGTCGAGAGGTCAAATGGGTGCTGAACGATGCCCCGGAGGCCCAGCACGCAGCCGATCATCGGCTGTCGGGCGTCTACGGAACGATCCTGTGGGACGATCTCGGCGACGGCGATGCCGGGCCGCGACAGCGAAACGTCACGGTGTTCGCCGACGGCGAGGTGGATCGTTCGCCGTGCGGTTCCGGGACGGGCGCGCGAGTCGCCTTACTCGCGGCGTCAGGCGAACTCGCCGCGGACGAAGTACTCGAGCACCGCTCCATCATCGACACCGCGTTCGAGGCGCGATGGGAACCGGCGATGGATCACCCCGAGGCCGTCATCCCGCTCGTATCGGGCACGGCGCACCGCACCGGTGAGCACCGTTTCTTCCTCGACTTCGACGACGACCTCGGCCGAGGCTTCGTGCTGCGCTGATCGCAGCTACGCGACTCTGCGACCCGCCTGCACCACCGCCGCCCGGGCGTCCGCCTCCCACAATGCCGCCGGTTCATGCAACGGATCGGCGGCGAGAAGGACCGCGTCGCCGTACGCTCCCGCCCGGAGGTGCCCGAGTGCCGGGTCCCCGATCAGCTCTGCGTTCACCTGAGTCATCGACCGAAGTGCGGCGGCAGCACCGCTTGCCGATACTTGGAGCCGCACGCCCTGCAGCTGGTCGTCCTCGAGGTCACCCATCAGATCGCTCCCGAACCCGACTCGAACTCCTGCGGCGAGCGCAAGTCGCACGGCTTCCTGCCCCTTCGAGAGTACCTCGGAGTTCTTTTCGAGCGAGGTCGCGTTGAGGCCGATCTCTGCACCGCGGCGGTCCATAGCATCATAGGCGGCGAGCGTCGGCACGAGGAACGCGCCGCACGTGGCCATGAGCTCCGCAGTCTGAAGGTCGATGAGATTTCCATGCTCGATCGATCGCACGCCGTTCTCGATCGAGTGCCGCACCGCCTCTGGAGAGTAAGCGTGAGCCGCGACATAGCTCCCGCGGCGGGTTGCCTCTTCGACGACCGCGCGGATCTCCTCCGCGGAGTACTGCGGCACGCGGATCGGATCCGACAGCGAGAACACGCCGCCCGAAGTCATGATCTTGATCGCGTGCGCACCCGTTCGGAGGCGCTCGCGGACTGCAACCCGGAGTGCGTCGACCCCGTCGACCACCTCGCACATGTGCCCGTGGGAAAAACAGACGTCGATGTGCGCAGCTCGGGGGTCGCCGTGGCCACCTGTCTGACTGAGCGCGGCACCCGTGAAGTGATACCGGGGAGACGGGATGAGCCCGCGATCGATCGCTCTGGCGAGTCCGATGTCGCCCCCGGCGACGTCGCGGACGGTTGTGAACCCGCGTCGCAGAGCGCTCTCCAGCCGACGGGCGCCGTTGATCGCTGCGAAACTCAACGGTCCCCGCTCGTTCTCAAATCCGTCCATGCTCGTGGCGTACGCGTGGAAGTGCGCATCGATGAGCCCCGGCACAGCCCAGGTGCCCGAGCCGTCGAGCGTTTCGCGCGGCCCACCGGCTGCGCGTTCTTCGCTCACGAACCCGTCGACGATATCGATGTCCCGTTCATCGAAGCCGCGACCATTCCACACGCGTGCACCGATGATTGTCAGATTTCCCTGGCGCATGCGCGCCCCTTCCACTCGCTTGTTCGACTGCCTGGTGCTCGCTATCGGAGCAGTATCCGGGCCGCCGAGGCTCGGCGGCCCGGATACTGCTACGCGGAAACGGCCGCCCGGAGCGACGCCGTTTCAACGGCGTCGACCCTGAACTGCTCGGTGACCGCTACCCCGTAATCGCGCGTTGCGGATTCGTGGGACACGAATCCATTGCGTACGTCGTGAGCGACGGCCTCCGGGTCGCGTTCGAATGGGTTGCCGTACCCTCCTCCCCCGCCGGTCTCGTTGACGAGCACGTCATCGGCATCGAGGTGGTTGTAACTGCCGCCCTGCACGACTTCGCGATCGGTGCCCGGGTTCAGCACGACCTGGTTCGGTTTGCCGGTGGCTCCCCCATCGATCGACCAGGGCTCGGTCTTGGTCTTGTACACCAGGCAGATACCGGTGGCGGGCGCCGTAAACCGATACGAGCGACTCACGCCCACACCTCCGCGGAAGCGGCCGGCACCCCCGGTATCGGCGCGGTAGCCGTAGTGCTCGATGATCATCGAGGACTTCGCCTCGAGCACTTCCACAGGGTTGTTTCGGCAACCCGGCTCCGACAGGTGCATGATGCCGTCCTCCCCGTCGTGCGTCGCCGTTCCGCCGAAACCGACCGCCTCGTTCGTCGCCTCCTGCCATGGTTCGCCGGTTCGCGGATTCACACCGAGCCCCATCATCGAGCAGACGTCGCCGCCCGAGCACGCCGGCACCAGTTCCGGCATGCCCTGCGCGAGCGCCTTGAGAATCACTTCGCCGGCGAGCAGGCCCGTCCACAGGGTGAACGTCGGCATCGGCGGCACCGCGTGCATCACCGAGCCGGGCACCGTCACGACGCGCAACGGGGCGAAGTTGCCCGCGACGACGGGAGACTCGGGCGTAGTGAGCGACTTGAAGATCAAGCTCGACAGCGCCTCCGTCTGTCCTGGTGGGAGGTTGATCGGGCCCCGCACGTTCTCAGCGCTCCCCGTCCAATCGACGACCATCTCATCGTCCGTCACGGTAACGGTGCACTGCAGCTTGACGAGTTCGTCTTTCGTGATCCCGTCGTCGTCGACGTAGTCGACCGCGCTCCACGTTCCCTTCGGCAGCTTCGCGAGGGCGAGGCGCGCCAGACGCTCCCCGTGCGCGTTGATGGTCTCCATGGCCTGAGTCAGCACCGCCACCCCGTACTTGCTCGCGAGCTCTTGCGTGCGCCGCACTCCAGTGACCACTGCGGAGACCTGCGCCTGGATATCGCCGATCGTGTGCTTGGGCATCCGGCTGTTGAACCGAATCACGTTGAACACGTCGTCATTGCGCACCCCTCGGCGGTACAACTTCGAGGACGGGAGCACCAGGCCCTCCTGCGAGCGGTCCGTGGAGTCGAGCACGTACCCCGGATCCTTCTGGTTGAGATCGGTCACATGGACCCGGCACGAGGCGTACCCGATGAGCTTCCCCTCAGCGTGTATCGGCGCGAAGACGAGCGGATCGAGCGTGTGCGCGCTCGACCAGTACGGGTAGTTGATGATGAAGACGTCGCCCGGCTCCATCGCATCTTCCCCGAGGAACTCGATCGAATGCTTGATGCCCGCGTCGTTGCCGCGCGTGAACACAGCGATTCCCGGCGCATCGGCAACGACGTCGCCGCGCACGTCGTGCAGCCCGATGCCGTAGTCGTGAATCTCGTACACAACGGTGTTGTACGCCGTGCGGCAGAGATTGCGGGCGATCTCCTCCGCAGCCGCGAGCAGTCCGTGCCTGATGATCTCGGTCGTGATCGCATCGGCCATGTCAGACCTCCTTCAGTTCGTTCTGGATCGAGATGACGAGTTCGCCGTACGCGCCGACCTCGAGTCGGTCTCCGGCATGGAGCACGGTCGTCGCGGTGTGCTCGGTGATGACCGCCGGGCCGTCGATGACGTCGCCCGCGAAGAGCTCCTCGCGAGCCACGAGCGCGTAGTCGCGGGTGCGGTCCCCCTCGAGCACGACCTCACGTACCCGCGTTCGCGGCCCGTCGCCGCTGCGCCGATCAATCTTCGGGATCTCAGGCTTGTCGACGACGCCGACGGCACCGAGACGCAGGGTCGTGGTCTCCACCGGGTCGTCCATCGTGTGCCCGTACTGCCGCAGATGCAGCCGATCGAACTCACCGCGAATCTCGACTCGAGGATCGGCGCTCTCGACGGGATAGTCGACGGTCACCGCGTGCTCCTGCCCGGAGTAGCGGACGGCGACGACGCGGTTGAAACGCATGCGATCCTCGGCGAATCCTTCTGCGGCGAGGGTGGCGCGCGCCTCCGCCTCCATTCCGGCGAACAGCGCATCGGCTGCTTCGGCGTCGAGCTCGTCGAGCGCCTGAATGCTCGTCCTCGAATAGTCATGCTGCACGTCGGCCATGAGCATACCGAGGGCCGAGAACGCCCCCTGACCGGGAGGCACGATCACCTCCGGTATTCCGAGCTCACGCGCCACGTCGACCGCGACGAGACCGCCCCCGCCGCCGAACGACAGCAACGCGAAATCCTGCGGGTCGTGACCGAGTTCGATGGTGATCGCTCGCACGGCGCCCATGATCTTCGTGTTCGAGATCTGCACCATGCCGCGCGCGAGCTGGGTCGGAGTCAGTTCGAGTTCCGCCGCGATCGGTGCCAGGGCCTCCAGCGCCCGCTCGCGATCGAGCGCGAGCTCGCCCCCGAGCGGGGTGTCGACGCCCAGGTAGCCGATCGCCAGGGCAGCATCGGTGAAGGTCGGTTCGGTACCTCCCCGACCGTACGCCGCAGGCCCCGGCATCGCACCGGCGCTCTTCGGCCCGACCTGCAGTGCGCCCGCCTCGTCGAGGTATCCGAGCGACCCCCCGCCCGCGCCGATGGTATGGATGTACAGGGACGGCGTGTTGATCGGCAGCCCCTCGAACTCGGCACCGTGGTAGAGCACGGGAGCGCCGTTCTGCACGAGCGAAGCATCGAGACTGGTCCCACCCATATCGATCGTGATGAGATTGGGCCGCCCGATGAGCTTCGAGAAGGCGGCCGCGCCGACGACGCCGCCGGCAGGACCCGAGAGAATGAGGTTGACCGGCTGCTCTCGCGCTGCCGACGCCGTCATAGCGCCTCCTCCGGAACGAGACATCAGGAACCGGCCGTCGAAACCCCGTTCATCGAGCTCTGATTCGAGAGCCCGGAGGTAACTGCGCATGATCGGCTTGATGTACGCATCGAGCACCGCGGTGCTCGTGCGCTCGTACTCGCGGTACTCCCGAGAGAGATCGTGCGACAGGGTGACCTCGACATCGGGGGCCTCCTCGGCCAGAATCTCGCGCATGCGAAGCTCGTGGTCCGGGTTGGCGTACGCATGCAGGAACGCGACGGCCACAGCTTCGTATCCGCGCGCACCGATTTCACGCGCAACTCGCCTGGCGTCCTCTTCGTCAAGCGGTATCGCGACGGACCCGTCGAACATGCTGCGCTCCACCACCTCGAACGTGTCGTACCGCTCCAGCAATGGAGCCGGCTTTCGGTAGGCGATGTCGTACATGACTCGCCGGTCGGTGCGCCCGAGCAGATAGACGTCCCGGAACCCAGCGGTGGCGACCGTGGCGATGCGGGCTCCCGTCCGGGTGAGCAGCGAGTTCAGTCCCAGCGTGCTGCCGTGGTTGAACGTCGACACCTCGCGGGTATCGGCGCCGGCCTTGTCGAATGCGGAGAGCACTCCGGAGGTGGGTTCGCTCGGAGTCGTGGGAACCTTCTCGAACCTCAGCTCTCCGGTGCCGGGGTCGAGTTTCACGACATCGGTGAAGGTGCCGCCGACATCGACTGCGATGCGGATATGTGCTGTCATCTTGAGTCCTTCCAGGGTGGTGTGCGGGGTGACCCGGTGGCATTCGGGCGCAACGATGCGTCCTGATGCTGCGAGATCCGGAAATCAGGAGGCGCGCTGCACGCCGAATGCGGGGGGGGGGGGGGATCGGTTCGGCTAGCGTTTTCCTCTGCCTGATGCGGCGAGGCCGACTGCCGCGAGGATGATGAATCCGGTGACCATGTCCTTGAGCTGCGGGTTCAAGTTGAGCAGGTCGAACCCGTTGCCGATCATCGCGATGAGGAACACGCCTGCGACCGACCTCCAGACCGCGCCGACGCCGCCGTAAATGCTCGTACCGCCGAGAATCACGGCAGCGATGGCGCTCAATTCAAGACCGGCGCCCGCGAGGGGTTGACCCGAGGCGATGCGGGAGACCCCGATCGCGGCCGCGGTTCCCGCCGCGAGGCCGCTGATCACGAAGACGATGATGCGGGTGCGGTCGACGTGGATGCCGGAGAGTTCCGCGGCCTCAGCATTCCCGCCGACCGCGTAGACCCGCCGACCGAAGACCGTGCGCGACAGGAGGAACCACAGCGCCGCAACGACCGCGATCATCACGAACACGGCGACGAAAATACCGCCGACACGGTCGCGACCGAGTGCCGTGAAGCCCGGGGTCGTCACCGTGATGAGGCTTCCACCGGTGATCAGCACCGCAAGCGTCGTGAAGATCATCGATGACGCAAGCGTCGCCAAGAACGAGTGCACCCGGAGCCGGGTGATGACCACCCCGTTGAATGCTCCGAGCACCAACCCGACGAGCGGCGCCGCGAGCAACGCGATCCACACGTTCCCGATCGAGACCGCGAGCCAGGCGGCGACCACCCCCGCGACGCTGTAGATCGCGCCGGTCGAGAGGTCGAAATTCCCTGAGATGATGACGAACGTGCCGGCGGCTGCGATGATGACGAGCGGCGCATTCTGGTTCAAGATGTTGACGATGTTGCCGAACGTGAAGAACGACGGCGAGAGGATCGCGAGCGCGATCAGCACTGCGGCCAGCAGCAGCAGCACCGCGTATTCGATCGCGAGTTCCTTCAGCGAGAACTGCTTTCGGGCGCGGGTGCGCGTCGCTGTGGTGTTGGCGGCTTCGCTCACGCTGCCGTCTCCTCTCGGGGGGTCACATTGAACAGTCGGTAGAGCACATCCTCGACAGTCGTGTGCTCCGGGATGATCTCGTCGAACGTGCGCCCTCCCGACACCAGGTAGGCGCGATGGGCGAGTTCCATGATCTCCTCGTGCTCGGAGGAGATCAGCAGCACCGCGATGCCCTCGGCGGCGAGTCGGGCTACGAGATCGTAAATGGTGCGTTTCGCACCGACGTCGACGCCTCGCGTTGGCTCATCCAGGATGACGACGCGGGGCTGCGCCGCGAGCGCCTTGCCGAGCAGGGCCTTCTGCTGGTTGCCGCCCGAGAACCACGAAACGGGGAGCTCGATGTCGGGTGGCCGCATCTGCAATGATTCGGCGAGGTCCTTCGCGACGCGCTTCTCGGCGCCCCGCGTGACGATCCCGTACCGCGTGCGCGCGCTCAGGCTCGACAGCGCGATGTTCTCGCGCACGGAGCGCTGCAGCACCAGGCCGTCTTTGTGTCGGTCCTCCGAGACGAGCACGAGCCCCGCTTCGATCGATTCCCGGGGTGACCGCCCCGTCCAATCCCGGCCGCCGAGCTCCACGCTGCCGCCCGCCGTCTTGTCGACGCCGAACACGGCGCGCAGGCATTCGGTGCGACCGCTGCCGACCAGGCCGAGAAGGCCGACGATCTCGCCGGGGCGCACATCGAAGCTCATTGCCGCGCCTCCCGTCTCGGTGCGCAGGTCCCGAACGCGCAGTACTGGAGGGATCGACGCGGGAGGCGCTGCACCGCGCTCGGGGAACGCCTGCTCGAGCTCCCTTCCGAGCATCGAGGTGACGATGTCGTGCTTGACCACGGTACTGGCTTGCACGCTCTCGATGCGACGGCCATCGCGCATGACCGTGATGCGGTCGGCGACTCCCAGCACGGAATCGAGGAAGTGGGAGACGTAGATCACGCCGCACCCGCGGTCGCGGAGCGCGCGCATCAGATTCTCCAACTGGGACATCTCATGCGCGGTGAGCGAGGAGGTCGGCTCGTCCATGACGATGATCCGCGCGTTGCGCGCGAGAGCGCGGAGAATCTCGACCTTCTGCTGATCTGCGATCCGCAGATCCCGCACTCGCATCCGCGGATCGAGCCCGAAGCCGGTCTCGGCGTCGAGCGAGGCGAATCGCTCGTTCAGGTTGCGACGCTCGATTCCGAAGCGATGCTGCTCCGCTCCGAGAAAGACGTTCTGAGCGACCGTGAGGTCGGGCACGAGGGCGAGCTCCTGCGCGATCATGGCGACGCCTTGCTTCTGCGCAATGGCTGGGTTCCACTTGTCGATGACTGAGCCGTTCACGACGACGGCGCCCGCGTCAGCGGCGTACACGCCGGCGATGATCTTGCCGAGCGTCGACTTCCCTGCGCCGTTCTCCCCGACGAACGCGTGGATCTCTCCGCCTCGGATCTCGAGCGAAACGTCGTCGAGCGCCTGGGTCGCGCCGAACCGCTTATCGACGCCCCGCAGCTCGAGGAGCACCTCCTGCGCGCGGTCGCGAGTCGCTTCAGCCATTCCACTCGCCCGTGTAATCGGGGGCTGCCTCGAGATCCTCGCGGGTCACGATCGGGCCCATGTCGATGATCGAATCCGCGTCGATGACGCTCTCGACCGTCTCGCCGCGCAGGGCGTTGACGGCCTGCTCGAGGGCCGCCGACCCCATTGACACCGGAAAATTGAGGAAGTCGTTCGTCCAGATACCATCGCGCACCGCTTGCACCGCTTCGACGGTGCCACCGCCTCCCGTCAGGAACACGGATGCCGGATCGATGCCCGCGTTCTCCAGCGCGATCTGCGCGCCCAGCGTCTGCTGATCGGCGTTGCTCAGAATTCCATTGATGTCCGAATTCGCCTGCAGCAGATTGCTGACGGCGGTGAGCGACTGGTCGCGATCGTACGCGCCCTCAACGGTGCCGACGATCTCGATGTTGTCGTGCTGCTCGAGTACGCCTTTCCACGCGTCGACGCGCTCGATGTCGAGCGGCGAGTTCAAGAGGCCGGCGAGCAGGCCGATCTTGCACGGATCGATGTCGGCGCAGTAGTCGACGACGGTCTCAGCCTGCAGTTCAGCGCCGTTCGCCGGTGGGGAGGCGACGGTCGACACGACGCCTTCGACTTGGGGCTCCATCTCGTTGATGTCGGGACCGATGGGATTGAGCACGCTCACGACCGGAAGATCACTGCCGAGGGGAAATGCCGCATTGAGGGCGGGCCCGTCGTGCGGCACAACGACCACCGCATCGGCCTGACCGGTCGTCCCTGCATTCTGAAGCTGCGAGAGCTGCGTATTCGCGTCGAACTGACCGTCTTGTATCTTCGTGTCGATGGTGATGCCGAGTTCGTCGGACAGCTCGGCCGCGCGTTGCTCGATGCCCTCGTACACCGCCTGGTTGTAGCCGTTCTGCGAGGACGAGGCGAGGAACACGATCGAGTAGCTGTCGCTGCTCGCACCGGAGTCGGCGCTGCAGGCGACGAGGGACGCGCCGAGGGCGAGCACTCCGGCGCCGGCCACGATTCGGGAGAGGTGCATCATTGCAATCTGCTTTCTTCAGTGGGTCGGGTGGTAGGGGGCGGAAGAGGAACTACTCGTCCGTGAACGACTCGCTCCCGACGCCGTGATCGACGCGGTAGAGCTTCGCGACACCGACCTCGGCACCTTCCAGGAGTTCCGGGAGCTGCGGGACGCGCTTGCCGCGCTCGGGGTGATCGATCCACTCCTGATAGGCCGCTGCATCTGGCCAGAGGGCGCTGACGATGATCTCGCCACTGCCGTCGATCGCGACGGAGATCTCCGAGCAGATCGCTCGTGTGAGGTCCAGCGACTGCTGCAGAATCTCCTGCGCTCGGTAGAGGCGCACGATCTCTTCCGAGCGGCCGGTGCGGGGTTGCAGAGTGAGGATGCTTCGAATCATGTGGTGAACTCGTACTCCGTCGTCGTCGTTCATGGAGGAGGGGGCTCCTGATTTCCAGCGATAACCTACTCCGGCGGCGCGCGCAGAGATTGTGCATCATGCACAATCCAGACGGCGCGTAGAATGCAGAAATGCGAATTGGCATGGCGGCCACCGCCAGTGGCACGACTGGAATCCTGATCGACGACCGGGGAAAGATCCACGAGGAGCGCGTCGAGCAGCGGGGAGCGGAACTTTCCGAGATGGTGTCCGACATTCTCCGGCGGTTGAAACGCCGGGCGGCGAGTCCCGGCACGAATCCGATTCCACAGGCGATCACCATCGATGTGAGCGACGCGCTCACACCGAACCGCTCTGCGTCATTCATCGTCGTCCGCATCGCCCCTCGGCCTCCGGTCGATGCGGGCCATGAACTCTCGGACTCCGCCGAGAACAGGTATCGCACGCGGATCGTCCATGTCTCAGGAGGACATACGATCCTCGGAGACGAACTCGTCCCGCTCGATACCGCCGCTCTGATACGGATCGCTCGTTCAGCCGGGCGGGCGCCCAACTACGTCATCTCGGGCGTCGGGTCGCTCGTGAACCCGTCCCACGAACAGACCGCCGGACGCATCCTCCTCGAGCACTCCGAGCCGGCGAGCATTGAGTTCTCTCATCGCTTCTCGAGCAGCGCCATCGCCGTACGCGAACGAACCGCCGTGCTCAACAGTGCACTCACTCCCGGAGCGGCAGCTCTCGGCACCTCACTGGTGCTCGCGGTTGAAGCTGCGGCGCCGTTGTCACGCCTCTACGTCACCACGAACGACGGCGGATCGACGACGATCGCGCAACTCTCAGAGGCGCCCATCCATGCACTGCACGCCGGGCGCTCAACGGAGCTCATCGGGGCCGCCGCACTGTGCGGCATCGACGATGGTGCTCTGATCGTCGATGACGGAACTGCGCCATTCTTCGGCGAGATCATCGATGGAGTTCCGACCGTCGTCCCCACGCACCGCGCCTCCGGTCCTGCGGTCTCCACCCAGGCCGCCAATGTGAGAGGTGTCACTGATATCGAGTTGCACGGTGGCGCCGACCGACCACTCCTCGTGACCCACGGCGCCGGCGGACCGAGCCCACTCGGCCTCTCCGCCCACTCCCACGCGGACCACAGTCTTCGTGCACTCGGAGCAGCGTGCGCCCCGCTCTCCGAGTGGGCCAACCGCGTGGTCGATGTCAGCAACGCGACCGAGATGGAGCAGGCGCTCGCGAACGCCCGCGCCCGTGTGGAAGCGCGGCTCGTATCCCTCGGTGCAGTTCCCGCGAGCATCCGCATTCCCGAATCCAGAGTGATCGCGACGGCCTACCAGCATCCGCGCGTGGTGACCGTGCGGGTGCGCGGCATCGCCGGCGAGAGCACGGGCTCCATTCTGACGGGAGGTGCAGCGCGTGCGCCTCGATGAGCAGGATGTCTCCCACCTGCGTGCCGGCGCCCTCTTCCTCGGCTGCGCTGCCGACCACGACTGGTGCACCGAGCAGATGGATCGCACGATCGCGCACATGCGCTCGCACGAGACCGAGGCGGAACTCAGATCGGTGGAGACATTCGAGAACGACGATCTGATCATCGCACTCGGCTTCGTCAACAGCGGGCTCCCGCTCTCTGATCTCAGACCGGTCGGGGACGAATTCCTGACGAGCCTCGCACTCGTCGAGCGTGCGTTCGGACGAGAGGCCGCCGGCTTCATCCCGCTCGCGGCCGCGAACATCAACTCACTCGTTCCCGTCCTGACGTCGCTGCAGACCGGGCGACCCGTAGTGGACGCGGATCCGATGGGTCGCGTGTTCCCGTTGCTCTACCAATCGGTGTTCACATTGGAAGGCCTGTCTGCTGGACCGATCGGTGCAACGGGTCCGGCCGGGGATTCGGCATTGCTCGAGGTGTCGGACACTCGTCGGGCCGAGCGACTCGTGCGTGCACTGGCCGGAGAGTTCGGCGGATGGGCGGCGACCGCGCTGTACCCGATGACGGCAGGAACACTCGCCAGGGCCGGCATTCTGGGAAGCGTGTCACGGATGATACGCATCGGAGCGGTACTGCAAGCTGCACAGCCGACGGCGGCGAAGCACGCTGCGCTGAGACGAAGCGAGGGGGTGAGGCGCATCATCCGGGCACGGGTCGCAGATGTCGCTGGCCTGTCGCGTCCGGCTCCGCCCGGCCAGCCCGACATGCCGTCGAGCGTCGTCTTCATCGAGGAGACGAGCGGGCGCATCGTGCAGATGGAGATTCAGAACGAGTTGCTCATGGTCATGGTCGACGGCGCCGTCGTCGCGGTGATGCCCGACATCATCACGATGCTCAGGCCCGAGGATGCGAGTGTCGCGGGATTGGACGACCTCTGGGTCGGCAACACGCTCGACATCGTCGTTCTCCCCGGCGCACCGCAGTGGTACACGCCCGCCGGGATCGACCTCGTCGGACCGGACGCGCTGCACCTGTGGCTGCGGGCGCGAGGAGGAAGATGATGCGACCGAACTCGCACGGGCTCGTCGAGCTCCGCGACCTCGCAGAGTCTTCGGACTTCGAAGATCTCGTCACCCTGCACCTCGCCGACCCGCGCAGCCCGGTGCGCGAGCTCGCACTGGTCACCGACATCGAGGAGATGACGTCGGTGGGACCGGACACGCTGATCATGCTGACTCAGGAGGTGGCGCGCGGCGGATGGATGATCTCGGCGGCACTCCGCTACGCCTGGGAACGCCGAGCCTGCGCCCTCATCGTGCCGCACCAGGCGTTCACCGGGAGTGTCATCGATCTGGCGGAGCGTCTGGGTGTCTCACTGTTCACCACCGACATCGACATCCGCACCCTGGCCATCAGAACGGCGATCCACGTCGGGGTCGCGCGAGCCGATTCTCTGGCTCGATTGCACCGCTTCGCGACGAGAGTCTCCCTCTCAGCTGACATTCCTGCAGCCCTGGCGACGATCTCTGCGGAGCTGGAGGGCGCTCGCGTCGCTGTCCGTCTGGACGGGGGCGCAGTCCGATTCAGCACACCGGCCGAGCCGCACCCTCATCCCGGGAGTACCCGGGTGTGCGTTCCGCTCTCATCTCGGCCCCGCCCCGACCACCTCGTCGCGGAGACGCAGGACCCCGAGCGGATGCGAGCCGAGCAGGTGCTCGCGGCGGCCTCGCCGACGATTCGCGCGCTTCTGGCTGAAGAGCGCTTGAGTGAAACCGAGGCCTCGCTGCCGACGCTCTCGGTCGCGGCCCTGACCGGTCTCATCACCCCCGGCGGCGCGATCGACTCCGTCGGGAGTGACGTCGCGGCCGAGTTGGGATGGTCGATCGACGGCGATTATTTCGTGGTGTTCTTCGCCTCATCGTCTCAGGGCCGGATGGGCGCTGCAGTGCGTCAATTGTGGAACGACGTGTTCGGGCAACTCCCGCTCGCACGGATCGAGGACGGTTGGTTCGGCTTCGTTCCGAGCTCGGATGAGCATTCGCGCAGTGGCTTCGTCGCTGAGCTCCGATCGCACAGGCTGCGCCTGCAGGCGTTCGACCTCGCCGCAGGCGTGTCGGACGTGCTGACGGACATCGAGCATGCGGCACGTGGGCTTCGCGAGGCGTCGCTTGCGGCACGTCTGGCCACGAACGAGGCGCTCTCGGTTCCTGCGATCGTGGAGTTCTCAGAGATCACGGCGGAAATTCTCCCGCGGGTGCTGCCGGGTCCTCTCGCGGCGCAACTCGCCAGCACGTTGCTCCCCGACCTTCTCGCCGATCCCGCGACGAATGAGCTCGTCGATGCTGTGCTGGCGTACTTGGATCACCGCGGCTCGGTCTCGTCTGCGGCCGAACGCCTCGGAGTCCATCGCAACACACTGCAGGCACGGTTGGCGCGCGCCCAGCAGACGGGCGTGTCGCTTTCGGATCCGCAGTCGGTACTGCCGATGCACCTGCTCCTCGCGGCCCTGAAGCGCACCCGGGGCCGCCCAGCGGACTGAGCCGCTTCCGCATGCAGGCCGATGATCCGCCCACCGGCTCCACCCCCGGCGGAAATCGCAGTTGACGGACCCGCCCCCGAGCGTGGTACCGTGTGCAATGTCACACTGCAGTGACTCGATCGCAGCCCGAAAGGACCCCCATGACCGAGCAGAAGCCCTGGCACGGCGTCATCGTCGCCACCGCACTCCCCTTCACGGACGACCTCTCGGTCGACTACGACGCCTATGCCGAGCACGTCGCCTGGCTCGCCGAGAACGGCTGCGACGGCGTCGCCCCGAACGGCTCCCTCGGGGAATATCAGAACCTCACCGAAGCCGAACGCGCGCAAGTCGTCAAGACCGCCGTCGAAGCAGCACCCGAGGGCTTCACCGTCATGGCCGGCGTCGGCGCCTACGGCGCCCTGCAATCGGCCCACTGGGCCGAGCAGGCCGCCGAGGCGGGCGCTCAGTGCGTGATGCTGCTCCCGCCGAACACCTACCGAGCCAACCACGAACAGGTGAAGCACCACTACGCCACGGTCGGCAAGGTCGGCCTGCCGATCGTCGGGTACAACAATCCGATCGACACCAAAGTCGACCTCGTGCCCGAACTCATCGCCGATATCCATGCCGCCGGCAACATGGTGGGCGTCAAGGAGTTCTCCGGCGACCCCCGCCGCATCTACGAGATCAAGGAGCTGGCCCCCGAGATCGACATCATCATCGGCACCGACGACACCGTGCTCGAAGTGGGGCTCGCCGGCGCAGTCGGCTGGGTGTCGGGGTACCCGAACGCGATTCCGCAGTCGTGCGTCGAGCTCTACCGACTCTGCACGTCGGGCGACTACGCAGACCTCGAGCGCGGCCAGCAGATCTACCGCGACCTGCACTCGCTGCTGCGCTGGGATTCGAAGACGCAGTTCGTTGAGGCGATTAAGCTGTCGATGGACATCGTGGGTCGCAAGGGCGGCGCGAGTCGCCCCCCGCGCCTCGCGCTTCCACAGGATGTCGCGGACCGGATCGTCGCCGATACCCGGGCCGCCATCGCCAAGGGCTACGACAGGTAGCGCGAGGCGGGCACGCAGTTCCAGGGGCAACGCGGCCTCGTTCACTGAAAGGGCGCACATGCGTACGAGTCACGTCTATCACGCCGTCGATTCGCATACCGAGGGCATGCCGACACGGGTCATCACCGGGGGCGTCGGCGTGCTGCCCGGTGACACGATGGCCGAGCGGCGCCTCTGGTTCATGGAGCATCGAGACGACGTGCGTCAGCTGCTCATGTTCGAGCCGCGCGGGCACGCGTCCATGAGCGGCGCGATTCTGCAGCCGCCGACGCGCCCCGACGCCGATTGGGGAGTGCTCTACATCGAGGTCTCCGGGTGTCTGCCGATGTGCGGGCACGGCACCATCGGTGTCGCGACCGTGCTCGTCGAGACGGGAATGGTCGACGTCACGGAGCCCACGACGACGATCCGGCTGGATACCCCGGCTGGTCTCGTCGTCGCTGAAGTAGCCGTCACCGACGGGCACGCCGACCACGTCACGATCACGAACGTGCCGTCGTTCGCCGAGCGCCTCGGCGCGATCGTGGCGGTGCCCGGCCTGGGCGCGGTCGGCTACGACCTCGCCTTCGGCGGCAACTTCTACGCCATCGTCGAGCTCGAACGGCTCGGCATCGAGTGGCATGAGGATCGCCGCAACCAGAGCGAGCTGCTCGCCGCAGGCCTGTCGATCATGGATGCCATCAACGCGACGGCCGAGCCCGTGCACCCCGAGCGCCCCGACATCCGCGGGGTGCACCACGTCTATCTGCAGGCACCCGGTTCGACGGCGCAGCACTCCCGCCACGCGATGGCGATCCACCCGGGCTGGTTCGACCGCTCCCCCTGCGGCACGGGAACGAGCGCCCGCATGGCGCAGCTGCACGCCCGCGGCGAGCTGCCGCTCGACACGGAGTTCATCAACGACTCCTACATCGGTTCCCGTTTCCACGGCACGCTCATCGCCGAGACCGAGGTCGGCGGTCGCCCCGCGGTCATCCCGACGATTCGAGGTCGCGCCTGGGTGACCGGCACCGCCCAGTACTTCCTCGACCCCAGCGACCCGTTCCCGAACGGCTTCCTCCTGTGAGCGGCGCATCGGCAGCGCTGCCCTACTTCACGGCTGCGGACATCACGCGGCTCCTGCCGATCCCCGACGCCATCGCGGCACTGCGCGCTGCGCTGCGCGACGACGTCGATCCCGAGCGCGACGCGCCGCGCCTGTTCAGCGACTTTCCCGGAGGCGAATTCTTGCTGATGCCCGCCCAGGGAACCCGATTCAGCGGGTTGAAAGCCCTGACCGTGGCGCCTGAGAACCCCGCTCGCGGTCTCGCGAAGATTCAGGGGGTGTACATCGTGTACTCGTCAGACACCGCTGAGCCCCTCGCGATCCTCGAGGGAGCCTCCCTCACGGCGATCCGCACCCCCGCGGTCGCGCTGCTCGCGGTGCAGCATCTCGTGGCGATCGCGCCGCCCGGAGGTGAGCCCGCGCCTCATCCGCGCATCCTCGTGTTCGGCGCCGGGGTGCAGGCGGCAGCGCACATTCGGGCCGCCGCCACCGCGTTTCCCGACGCGACGTTCGACGTGGTCGGGCGCCGACCGGCGCGAGTGGATGCGATGATCGAAGCACTCTCGGGTGCCGGCGAGACCCGCGGAGTCTCCATTCGCAATCGCACCGGCAGCGCGGAGGCCGCGGTACCCGAGGCCGACATCATTCTGTGCACCACATCGACGAGCACGCCCCTGTTCGACGGCGCTCTGGTCGCCGAGCACGCCGTCGTCGCCGCGAACGGGACCCACGGCACGGACAAGCGCGAACTCGATGACGCGCTGATCGAACGCTCCGATCTGGTCGTCGAAGGCCGCGCGTCCGCGCAGCGGGAGAACGGAAATCTCACCGCCCTCGACGCAGAGGTGTGGGGCAGCGCCAGTGCGCCCGCCAACCTGCGGGATCTCGTCACCGGCGACATGCGGCGCACCCCCGGCCGCCCCGCGGTGTTCACCGGCGTCGGCATGGCTTGGGAGGACTTGATCTGCGCGTCTGCGGTGCTCGAATCCGCCGCCCGGAGGGACGCGGCGCCTCCACGGGCCGAGGGAGCGTCGTGATGCCGACGTCCGATCCCGCCGTCGCCGTTCGCTCGACGCCCGCCGTCGAGCGCGTCGCGCGACCCCGGTACCTCCGCGAGACGGTCCTCGAACGGCTGCGCACGGCGATCATCACCGGAGAGCTCGCCGAAGGCGCGCTCTTCTCAGCGCCGATGCTCGGGCAGGCACTCGGCGTGTCCGCCACTCCCGTGCGCGAGGCGATGATGGATCTCGCCCGTGAAGGCCTCGTGGAGACCGTGAAGAACAAGGGCTTTCGCATCACGCGCATGTCGGAAGACGACCTGGACGACCTGGCCCAGGTCAGACTGCTGCTGGAGCCCCCCGCGATGCACCTCATCGCCGGTCGCGTCACCGACGTGGAGCGCACGGCACTCCGCGAGGTCGCCGAAGCGTGCGCAGCGGCGGCAGAACGCGAAGATCTGCAGCAGTACCTGCAGCTCGATCGCGCATTCCATGCCCGACTGCTCTCCCTGACGGGGAATCAGCAGCTCGTCGTTCTCGCGACCGAGCTGCGTCTGCGCACCCGCATGTACGGGCTCATCGCCCTTGCACGGGACGGACAGCTCGCAGCCTCGGCGCAAGAGCATCACGATCTCGTCGAGCAGCTGCACCGAGGTGATGCGGACGCAGCCGAGCATCTGCTCCGTCAGCACATCGGTCATGCACGGGCGCTGTGGGCGACGGGGACGGAGAGTGGCCCGAGCGCCGATGAACTGACGCGGAGGCGGGACACGTGACGCGGGGCCCATCCGACGTGCTCATCATCGGAGCGGGAATCATGGGGTGCGCCACGGCGTATTTCGCAGCCCGAGCCGGCCTCTCGGTGACCGTGCTCGAACGGGAGCTCCCGGTCAGCGGTTCGACTTCCCGGTGCGAGGGCAACATCCTCGTGAGCGACAAGGAGCTCGGCCCCGAGCTCGAGCTCACCCACTACTCACTCGACATCTGGCGCGGCGAACTCGCCGAATTCGGGCGCTTCTGGGAGTTCGAGGCGAAAGGCGGCATCATCGTCGCTTCTCGCGAGTCCAGCCTGGCCTCGCTCGAGCGCTTCTCCGCCAGTCAGCGCGCGTTCGGGATCCGGTCGGAGCGTCTGGATCCCGGAGCACTGCGCGAGTACGAGCCGCTCGTGACCGAGAGTGCGCTCGGAGCCGCGTACTACCCGGACGACTGTCAAGTGCAGCCGATCCTCGCGGCTTCCACCTTCCTCCGGCTCGCCCGCGGCCTCGGCGCCGAGCTGGTCACCCGCGCGCCGGTGACCGCGCTGCTGCGCGATGGCGACCGGGTCGTGGGTGCTCGAACCCCCAGGGGGGATTTCAGCGCGGCCCACATCGTGAACACGGCGGGCGCCTGGGCCGGCAGCATCGGCGACCTCGCAGGAGTGCGGGTGCCCGTGCTGCCACGACGGGGATTCGTTCTGGTCACCGAACCGCTGCCGCCCCGCGTGCACCACAAGGTGTACGCCGCCGAATACGTCGACAACGTCGGAAGCGCGGACGCCGGCCTGCAGGCCTCACCCGTCGTCGAGGGCACGCCGGCGGGCACGATTCTGATCGGTTCGAGTCGGGAGCGCGTCGGGTTCGACCGAACCGTCAGCGTGCCGGCGCTGCGCTCCATCGCACGGAACGCGATCGAACTGTTCCCCTTCCTCGCAGGTACGCGCATGCTGCGGCACTATCACGGGTTCCGGCCCTACTGCCCCGATCACCTGCCCGTGATCGGCCCTGATCCTCGCGCGCCCGGCCTCTGGCACGCCGCAGGCCATGAGGGCGCCGGCATCGGACTCGCCGCTGGCACCGGAAAGCTCCTCGCCCAGGCGCTCTCCGGCGACGCTCCCGAACTCCCCCTGCACCCCTTCCGCCCCGAACGCTTCGATGAGGAGGTATCGGCATGACACGGCGAACCCGTCGCGCCGCAGCCCGCCCCGATCCCGCTCCCGAGGAAGCGGCCGGCGATGTCGTCGCCGCGTTCGACGGTGCCCCGATCTTCGCGCCCCGCGGCGCGAGTATCGCTGCTGCCCTCATCTCCTCCGGCCGGACGTCGTGGCGCAGCACGCGCGATGGCGAGCGCCGGGGCATCTTCTGCGGCATCGGCGTGTGCTTCGATTGCCTGGTCGAGGTCGACGGGGAGTCGGGACAACGCGCCTGCATGATCCCCCTGCGCGCTGGCATGGACGTCCGCTCGGCCACCGGAGCATCGACTCCCGAATCGGGCGGAGAGGCACCCGCGGGGCTTGACGCCGCTCCGCCCGCTGACACGCGCGCTGCCGGCGGAGGACGCGCATGAGCGACCAGACCGGACTCTCGGGAAGCGATCCGATCGCGCCACCGCTGCGCCGCACGGCATCGCAGCCGCACGCCGACGTCATCGTCGTGGGAGCGGGACCCGCCGGGCTCGCTGCGGCTGCCACCGCGTCCGAGTCGGGGGCATCGGTCATCGTGATCGACAGTGCTGAGCAACCTGGAGGCCAATACTGGCGGCACCGCAGTGAGGCCGCCGGTGACGACGACGGCGCCCTGCATCACGGCTGGCAGGAGTACCTCGCGCTGCGCGCGCGGTTCGACGCTGGAATGGGTGCCGGGGCGATCCGCTACATTCCCGCGACGAGCGTGTGGATGGTGCAGCGGACGCCCCCGGCTTCGCCCGATGCGGTGCCCTGCTTCACGCTTCGGCTGGCTCCCTCGTACGGGCCGGGCGCGGGCGCCGCGACCACCGTTCGGGCGCGCACGCTCGTGCTCGCGACCGGAGGGTACGATCGGCAGATCCCGCTTCCCGGCTGGCACCTCCCGGGCGTCATGGCAGCCGGGGGCATACAAGCCTTCATCAAGCAGAACGGCGCCTTGCCGGGTTCCCGTTTCGTCATCGCAGGCACTGGCCCGTTCCTCCTGCCCGTCGCTTCGAACATCGCGCACTCGGGGGGCCGCGTCACGTCCGTCCTCGAATCATCGTCGCTCGTCGGCTGGCTCCCTCGAGCCCATCGCGCATTCGGTGTCCCCGCAAAGGGCGCCGAAGGGGCGGAGTACATCGCCACCTTCCTGCGTCGACGCATTCCGTATCGACGTCGCACGGTCATCACCGAGATTCTCGGAGACTCCCATGTGGAGGCCGTGCGCACCGCGCGGATCGGGCGGTCGGGGGAAGTAGAGCCGAAGAGCTCCCGCATCATCGAGGACGTCGACGCCGTCGGACTGGGATGGGGCTTCACGCCGCAGCTCGAGCTTCCCGTGCAACTGGGGGCCCAGACGAGGCTCGACGCGGACGGCTCACTGGTGGCGGTCGTCGACCAGAACCAGCGATCCTCCGTGCCGGGGCTCTTCCTCGCGGGTGAACTGACCGGGGTCGGCGGCGCAGTGCTCGCGGTACTCGAAGGCACCGTCGCCGGCCGGGCGGCCGCCGCAGACGCAACCGGTGAGATCGGGAGCGCGACGACGGCGGAGCTTCGGGCGATGCGGCGTCAACGCTCGTTCGCGGAGGCGATGCATCTCGCGCATCCGGTACCCGAGGGCTGGGAGCAGCGCCTCCACACCGACACGATCGTCTGCCGATGCGAGGAAGTGCGCTACGGCGCCCTCTCCCACGCCCGCGAAGTGCTCTCGGGCGAGGACTCCCGCACGCAGAAGGGTGTGACGCGCGCCGGGATGGGCTGGTGCCAGGGTCGTGTCTGCGGATACGCAGTCACCTGCATCGCCGGAGCGCCCGCTCCCTCTCGGGCGGGCGCACGGGATTCCGCCGCGTCTCTTGCACAGACGAATCACCGGCCGATCGCGCAACCGATCCCGCTCTCCGCACTCCTCGACGTCGAGGAGTGAGCGGGATCGGCCGCGCCCAGCGCTCCTAGGCCCCCAGGTACGCCTCGATCACTCTCGGGTCCGCGGCGAGTTCCGCCGCCGACCCCTGCATCGTCACGCGCCCTGATTCGAGCACGTAGCCCCGATGCGCGATCTTCAGAGCCGCCCGCGCGTTCTGCTCGACCAGGAGCACCGTCGTGCCCTGGGCGTTCACGCGCTGCACGATCTCCATGACCTGCTTCGCGATGAGCGGCGCCAATCCCATCGAGGGCTCGTCGAGCAGGAGGAGCTTCGGTCCGCCGACGAGTGCCCGCCCGAGCGCGAGCATCTGCTGCTCACCGCCGGAGAGCGTGCCGCCCTGCTGCCCGCGACGCTCGGCGAGCCTCGGCATGAGCTCGTAGGCCTCCTCCGCTCTCCGCGCGATGACCTTCTGGTCTTTCACGAGGTAGCCTCCGAGCAACAGGTTCTCGTGCACCGTCATCGTGGAGAAGATGCGCCGCCCCTCGGGAATGTGGAGCAGCCCGGCTCCGACCGCATCCCAAGGCTGCATGCGCAGGAGGTCGTGATCCCCCCAGCGCGCCCGGCCCGTCTTGGCGCGCACGAGACCGGAGATCATCGACAGGGTCGACGTCTTTCCGGCTCCATTGTTCCCGAGGAGCGACACGATCTCTCCCTCGCGCACGGTCAGACTGAGGTCGCGCAGTGCGTGCACGCGGTGGTAGTACAGGTCGATGTTCTCGAGCACCAAGTCGCTCATGCGTCCTCCTCTTCGCCGAGATACGCGGCGATCACCGCGGGGTCTTGCTTGATCTGCTGCGGGGTGCCATCGGCGATCTCGGTGCCGTAGTTCAGCACGACGATCCGCTCAGAGACCTGCATCACGAGCCCCATGTCGTGCTCGATCAGCACGATGCTCACGCCGAGATCGCGAATCCTGCGGATCAGGTGCATCAGTTCGATCTTCTCGCTGTGGTTCAGGCCGGCGCCGGGCTCGTCGAGCAGCAGCAGCTTCGGCTGGGTCGCGAGCGCCCGCGCGATCTCGACGCGCCGCTGCTCGCCGTACGGCAGCTGGGTCACCAGCAACTCGTCGTCCGCACGAAATCCCACGAAGTCGAGCCAGCCGCGCGCATCCTCCGCGCACTGCGCTTCGCTGCGGGTGTAGCGCGGCGTGTGCAGCATCGCGTCGAAGACGTTCTGACGCAGATGCGCGTGCATCGCGGTCTTCACGTTGTCGAGCACGCTCATCTCCTTGAAGAGCCGCACATTCTGGAAGGTACGAGCCATTCCGAGCTGCGTGACCGCCGACGGCTTGCGCCGCGCGATCGACTCTCCGTCGAAGACGACCGTGCCCCGGTCGGGCCGGTAGAAGCCCGAGATGCAGTTGAACGCGCTCGTCTTCCCCGCTCCGTTCGGCCCGATCACGGAGACGATCTCGCCCTCGTGCACGGAGAACGAGAGACCGTCCACGGCTTTGATCCCGCCGAACGATACCGCGAGGTCGGCGACTTCGAGCAGCACCCGCGCGGTTCCGCTCGGCCGAGCCCCTGGCTCGGTCAGCTGTGAGGTGTCGCTCATCGTCGTCCCTCCTCGTCATTCGGTGCTGTTGCAGGGTCGCTGGCGGGGCTGCCGGTCGTGTCACCCGCGTTCTCGACGACGCCCACCACGCCGACGCTCTCCGTCGGCGGCACCTCTGAAATCTGCCGCTTCTTCAAGAACGGCAGTATGGCGTTCGCCGGCCAGATGCCCCGCGGGCGGAAGATCATCGCGACGACGAGCAGCACGCCGAACAGGAGGAAGCGCCACTCGCTGAACTCGCGGAGGAACTCGGGGGCGAGCGAAACGAAGAGCGCCCCGATGATGACGCCGGGCGTCGAGCCCATCCCGCCCAGCACGACAGCCATCAGCACGAGCGCCGAGTACAGGAATTCGAAGCTGTTCGGGGCGATCGCCGAGAGATGGCCGGCCATCAGCGTTCCGGCGAACCCGCCCCACACCGCGCCGATGATGTACGCGAGCAGCTTGGTCGCATACCCGTTGATCCCCATCGCCTCGCTCACGTCTTCGTCGTCTCGCACCGACTTCCATGCGCGGCCGAGCTTCCCTCTGCCGAGGCGCGACACCGCCACAACGGCGACCCCGATGCCGACGAAGAGCACGAAGTAGTAGAACAGCACCTTGGCATTGAAATGGATCCCGAGGATGTCGAGGCCGTCGGAGAACGACCACCCGAAGAACGACCACGTCGGGATGCCGTGGATGCCGCTCGGGCCGCCCGTGATCTGCAGATTGTTGGCCGTGATCCGGATGATCTCACCGAACCCGAGCGTCACGATCGCGAGATAGTCGCTCCGCAGGCGCAGGGTCGGGCCCCCGATGATGACGCCGGCGAGGATGCAGGCGATCACCACGAACGGGATCGTCTCGAGCATCGAGAGCCCGAACTGCGTCGTGAGGATCCCGCTCGTGTAGGCGCCGACGGCCATGAACGCGATGTACCCGAGATCGAGGAGTCCCGCGTAGCCGACGACGACGTTCAAACCCATCGCGAGGACGATGTAGATGAAGGCCGAGGTGAGGATCGAGATGATGTACGGCGTCGCGGTGACGAACGGGAGGATCGCCGCCGCGGCGAAGAGCACGATCCCGAGCACCTTCATGAAGCGTTCGGGAGCGAGAAGCCCGCGGATGGCCGGCGGGCGTTCGAGCGTGGGTTTCGGCGCCTGCAGGCGCGGAGTCTTCGGTCGGGCCATGGTCATACCCTCTCCACGACGCGCTCGCCGAGAATGCCGGTCGGTTTGAATACGAGGAACAGGATGAGGAAGCCGAATGCGAAGACATCGCGCCACTGACCTCCGAGAAAATGAGTGCCGAAGGATTCGAGGAGCCCGAGCACGACGCCGCCGAGCATCGCGCCGTAGAGGTTCCCGATGCCGCCGATCACCGCCGCGGTGAACGCTTTGAGGCCGATGACGAACCCCATCAGGAAGTCGATGGTGCCGTAGTACGCGGCGGCCATCACCCCCGCGGCTCCCGCGAGCGCCGAACCGATGAAGAATGTGCGGGAGATGACTCGGTTCACGTTGACGCCCATGAGCAGGGACGCCTTCTGATCGAGGGCGATCGCGCGCATCGCGCGGCCCTCCCGCGAATGCATGACGTAGCGTTGCAGCAGGAACATGAGGATCGCGGCGACCAGCATCAAGACGAGCTGCGGCATGGTGATCCGCGCGCCGAGGACTTCGACGGGGGCGCCCTGGAGCCGGATCGGGAAGACGAGCGGGCTCGCCCCGAAGATCTGACGCACGGCGTACTCGAGGGTGAACGAGACGCCCACCGCCGTGATCAGTGCGGCCAGGCGCGGACTTGACCGCAGCGGACGGTAGGCGATGCGCTCGATGAGCACGCCGATTCCGCCGGTGAGCAGCATCGTGATGAGCAGCACGAGCAGCAGGATGGGGATCGAGCCGAGGCCGAACAGCCCCGTGAAGCCGCCGAGCACCACGAACGCGAGGAACGAGCCGAGCATGTAGAGATCGCCGTGCGCGAAGTTCAGGAGTTTGATGATGCCGTAGACCATGCTGTAGCCGAGTGCGACGAGCGCGTAGAACGAGCCGACGAAGAGCCCGTTCCAGATGAGTTGGAACATGAATGCCTTCCCTGGGTTGCCGATGCGTGATGAGCCGGACGAACGGCGCACCGTCCGTCCGGCTGCTCATCGCTAGCCCTGCAGGTCGTCCTTCAGCACGAACGCGCCACCGTCACCGGTCGGCTCGACGATGACGAAGCCGCCTCCCTCTCGGGAGCCGTCGTCAGCGAACGTCAGGTCGCCGGTGAGCAACGGGAATCCCTCGAGCTCATCGAGCGCGGTCGTCACGGCTTCGAATTCGGTACCACCGGCCTCGGTGAAGGCCTCGGCCATCGTCTTCACCGCCTCATAGGTTTGAATCGAGTACGGCCCCGGAGCGGCCCCGCCCGACACCTCCTCGTAGTCGGCGATCCACGCGTCGCCGCCCTCGAGCATGTCGGGGGTCTTCGTGAACGTGCCCACCACGTTCTTGATGCTCTCGTCGCCGGCGATCGCGGCGAGCTGCGCGTCGACGGAGCCGTCGCCGACGAGGATCGGACCGTCGTAGCCTGCGCCGCGGAGCTGATTCACGAGCAGACCGCCGGCCTGGTAGTAACCGCTCCACACGATGAAATCGGGGTCCGCACCCAGCACGCTGTTCACGTTCGCCGAGAAGTCCTTCTCGTCAGGATTGACCGACTCCCGCTTCGCGATCTCGAACCCTTCGGCCTGCTCCTCGACGGAGTCGGCGAGGTCGACCGAGTAGTCGGTATTGTCGTCGATCACTGCGACACGGGCGGCACCGACCGATTGGATGTACTCCACGGCTGCTTCGGCCTGCTGCGCGCCGGTCCCGTTGATCATGAAGGCGCCCTGTCCGACGAGCTGGTTCGAGTTCGCGGCGGGGATCACCATCGGCACCTGCGCGTCGGTGAAGACCGGGATCGTGGGCAGTGTCGCACCGGAGCAGTATCCGCCGACCGAGCCCTTCACTCCCGCGGTGACCAGCTTGTTGGCCGCTGCGACAGCCGCTGTCGGATCGCAGCCGTCGTCTTCGGTGACGAGCTCCAGATCACGACCATCGATGCCGCCATCCCCGTTGACCTCGTCGATCGCGAGCTGAGCCCCGAATCTCATGTAGTCGCCGAATGCGGCCTCCTGACCGGAGAACGGTGCGAGCATACCGATCTTGATCGGACCATCCTCGCTCCCGCCGTCGTCGCCGCTGCCGGCGAGACCGCCCGAGCAGCCGGAGAGCGCGAGCCCGAAGGCGAGCGTGAGAGCCCCGGTGGCGGCGAGCCGTGCTGATGCTGAACGTCGTGAAGACATCAAGACTTCCTTTCGTGGATACGTCATTGAATCGCTGAAAGTGCAGACGACGTCACCTTCGACGTCCTGTACAATTTTACATTGTATAGTCGGCGCCGATGCGGCACAGATCACGTTTCGAACACGATCGCTGATGCCCCTCCCGCACGGTAGACCGGTCATCGACTGTGCACGAGAGACGGCACGACTCGACGTCGCGCCTGAAAGAATGGCAGCGGTTCCCGCAAGCACTGATGCCCCGACAACGAAGGATCGATGCATGACTCACGAAGCGCTTTCTCCTGATCTTGAGGCCGTCATCGCACGCGCCACCACCGCCGCACCCCACCTCGCCACCACCACCGCCACCCAACGAGCACGAGCCCTCGTCGCCATCGCCGACGCCCTCGAAACCGCAACACCCGACCTCGTACACATCGCACTCCGCGAGACCGGCCTCACCCAAGCCCGACTCACCGGCGAAGTCACCCGCACCGCCGTCCAACTCCGCCTCTTCGCCGACACCATCGTCGACGGCGGCTACCTCGACGCCCGCATCGACCCCGCAGACCCCGACTTCGCCCTCGGCCAACGCCCCGATATCCGCCGCACCCACATCCCCCTCGGCCCAGTCATCAACTTCTCCGCCTCCAACTTCCCCTTCGCGTTCTCCGTCATGGGCGGCGACTCCGCAGCGATCCTCGCAGCAGGATGCCCACTCATCGTGAAAGCCCACTCCAGCCACCCAGACCTCTCCGACGCCACCGCGGAAGTCGCCACACGCGCACTCACCCAAGCAGGCATGCCCGAAGGCACCTTCCAACTCATCCACGGCCGCGAAGCCGGAGTGCAGGTCTTGCAGGACCCCCGCATCAAAGCCGGATCCTTCACCGGCTCCATCCGCGTCGGCCGCATCCTCGCCGACATCGCCGCGAACCGGCCAGCACCCATCCCGTTCTTCGGAGAACTCGGCAGCGTCAACCCCGTCTTCATCACCGCCGACGCCATCACGGAACGCGCCGACGAGATCGCCACCGGCTACCTCGCCAGCGTCGCAGGCTCCGCCGGCCAGCTCTGCACCAAGCCCGGCTTCGCATTCATCCCCGCAGGCAGCGCACTCCCCCAGGCCATCACCCACAACACGACCGACGTCCCCGAGCATCGCCTCCTCGACCCCCGCATCGCGAAATCCTACGACGAACGCCGCACCGCCGTACTGGGCACCGCCGGAGCGAACCCGCTGATCCCCGGCGGCATCCGCTTCGACGACGACGGACAGGGCTGGGCCACCCCCACCATCATCGCGATCAGCCTCGACGACTTCCGAACCGGACGCGACACCCTCCTCGAAGAATCCTTCGGCCCGCTCTCCATCCTCGTCGAAACCCCCACCGGCACCGACCTCGCAGCCCTCATGCCCGAGTTCTACGAAGGCAACCTCTCCGGCACCCTCCACATCAGCGAAGCCGAAGCCACCGGAGAAACCGACAACGCCCCCCAACTACGCGCCCTCATCGCCGCCCTCGCGAACCAAGTCGGCCGCGTCCTGTTCAACGGCTGGTCCACCGGCGTCGCCGTCACCCCCGCCCAACAGCACGGCGGCCCCTGGCCCGCGACAACGAACGACTCCTCCACCTCCGTCGGCACCGCAGCCATCACCCGCTTCCAACGACCCGTCGCCTACCAGAACGCACCCCAAGCACTCCTCCCCGAAGCACTCCAAGACACCAACCCGCTAGGCATCCCCCAACACATCAGCCCAGCAGGCCAATCACACCACTGGGGCACACGCTGGCACTAACCCCCAGCCGGAGACCGCACGGGCGCCGATTCCCTGCGCGAGCGTGAATCCGTGCACGACGAAGACCCCCGAGAGGCTCAGCCTCCCGGGGGTCTTCGTCGATCGAGGATCGGTGCTCCGACGCAGCAGGGTCAGCTCGCGACGATGAGGCCCTGGGTCGCGGCGCGGGCGGCCTCGAAGCGCCGATGCACGTCGGGCCAGTTCACGAGCTCCCAGAAGGCTTTGACGTAGTCGGCGCGCACGTTGAGGTAGTCGAGGTAGTAGGCGTGCTCCCAGACGTCGAGCTGCAGTAGCGGGGTGACCCCGAGCGGGGCGTTGCCCTGCTGGTCGAACAGCTGGAAGATCACGAGGCGGGCGCCCACGCTGTCCCAGGCGAGCACGGCCCATCCGGATCCCTGCACGCCGAGCGCCGTCGCAGTGAAGTGCGCACGGAAGGCGTCGATCGACCCGAACGCGTCGACCAGTGCTGCGGCGAACTCGCCCTCGGGCGTCCCGCCGCCGTCGGGCGAGAGGTTCTGCCAGAACACCGAGTGGTTGATGTGGCCGCCGAGGTTGAACGCGAGGTCTTTCTCGAGCTTGTTCACGTTCGCGAGGTCGCCCGCGCTGCGCGCTGCGGCGAGCTGCTCGAGCGCGGTGTTCGCGCCCGTCACGTACGCCTGGTGATGCTTGGAATGGTGCAACTCCATGATTTTGCCGGAGATGTGCGGTTCGAGCGCCGCGTAGTCGTAGGGCAGCTCGGGAAGTGTGTAGTGAGTGGGCATGTCGTCTTCCTTTCGATGGGTCAGTGGTGGGGGTCGTGCGGGAGGGCGTGGAAGCGGCGATCGAGATAGACGAGCGGGCGCCCCTGCGGGCCGGCCAGCACCTCGAGCACCTCTGCGATCACGACGGTCGACGAGCCGACGGCGACCGTTTGCAGGGTTCGGCAGCGCAGTGCGGCCCGCGCCGAGGCGAGGTGCGGCTCCCCGGTTTCCAGCGCCGACCACCCCTGCTCTGGGGTGAAACGCTCGGAGCCGCTGATCGCGAAGCTCTGCGCGAGGTCGGAGTGCTCGTCGTCGATGAGGTGCACGACGAAGGTGCGTGCGCCGAGGATCGCTCCTGCCGACCCGGTGGCCCTCGTGACCGAGAACATGATCGCAGCAGGGTCGACCGCGACCGAGGCCACGCTCGACGCCGTGAGCCCAACGGGGCCGTCGGGAGAGGAACCCGTGATGATCGCGACACCGGCCGGGTGCGTGCGGAACGCGGCCTTGAGTGCTTCGCCGACCGGTGCGGGCTCGGGTGTCGTGGTCATCGGACGGCCTCCGTCAATGTCTGGTGCTGGGCATGGGAGAGCATCTCCGCGCGATCCGCGATCTTCGTCCGCTCGCGTCCGCGCTCGGCTCCGGCGGCGCGCTCGGCGGAGTCGATGCGCAACCAGCCGTCGAGGTCCACGGCGCGGCCGAGCCGGGCGATCGGTTCCGCATCGTGCGAGACGGGCTCGGCCGCTGCGAGATCGGCGACGAGGTGACGAACGGTCTGCGCAGCATCCGACTTGGTCGATCCGATGAGCCCGACCGGCCCGCGCTTGATCCAGCCTGTGGCATACAACCGCGGGACCGGCTCTCCCGCCGCATCGACGACTCGCCCTTCGGCGTGGGGAACGACTCCGAGATCCGCGTCGAACGGCATCCCGGGGACCGCGGTCGAGCGGTAGCCCACGGCCCGGTAGACCGCTCCCACGTCGTAGTGCAGCAGCTCGCCGGTTCCGACCATCCGACCCAGCTCGTCCGACGCGGTGCGCTCCATCTCGATACCGGTCACGCGGTCCGTGCCCAGGAGACGAACGGGGCGCTGACGCACATGCAGATGGATGCGGCGGGAGGCCGTTCGGCTCGCCGGCTCGAGCGCGGCCCATTCGGTCATGGTGCGCACGACGATGCGGCGCTGTGAGAACTGCGCCACCATTCGCTCGGCGTGCTCGTCCAGGACGAGCTCCTCCGGGTCGACGATCACGTCGACATCGTCCTGCTCGGCGAGTTCGCGCAGTTCCATCGCGGAGAAGCGCACGTCGGCCGGGCCCCGCCGAGCAAACAGGTGCACATCGCGGAGCGGGTTGGCTGCGAGCTGATCGAGCACGGTATCCGGGGTGTCCGTGTGCATCAGCGCGCGGGAGTGCTTCGCGAGGATCCGGGTGACGTCGAGCGCGACGTTGCCCGCCCCGAGCACCGCGACAGACTCCGCCTCGAGCGGCCAGGTGCGCGCGGCGTCCGGGTGCCCGTCGTACCAGGAGACGAAGTCGGCGGCGCCGAAAGATCCCGGGAGGTCGATCCCGGGGATGTCGAGCTGGACGTCGAGGTCGGCGCCGGTCGCCACGATGACCCCGTCGTAGGCCGCCCGCAGTTCCTCGATCTCGACGTCGACGCCGATCTCGACGTTGCACTGCAGGCGAATGCGCGGGTTCACCAGCACGTCGTGCAGGGCATCGGTGATCTTGCGGATGCGCGGATGATCCGGGGCGACCCCGTACCGGACCAGCCCGTAGGGGGCCGGAAGCTTCTCGAATAGATCGATCGAGGCGGTCGGCGCGAGGTCGAGGAGGATGTCGGCGGCGTAGATCCCGGCCGGTCCCGCCCCGACGACGGCGATGCGCGGCTCTGCGACGGTCATGCGAACTCCCCCTCAGGTGGGAGTGCGGCGATGATCGGATGGTCGAAGGCGAGCATCCCCGTCTTGGCTGCGCCGCCCGGCGATCCGATCTCGTCGAAGAACTCGACATTCGCCGTGTAGAAGTCCTGCCATTCGTCGGGCAGATCGTCTTCGTAGTAGATGGCCTCGACCGGGCACACCGGTTCGCAAGCGCCGCAGTCAACGCACTCGTCGGGGTGGATGTACAACGATCGTTCGCCCTCGTAGATGCAGTCGACGGGGCACTCGTCGATACAGGCCCTGTCCTTCACATCGACGCACGGCAGGGCGATCACGTAAGTCATTGCTGGGTCCTCGCTCGGGTCACTCGGTCCTCGTTCGGGTCGTTGGGCCCGAAATCGGGCCACGTGACCACCGTAAAACCTGAAGTGCACTTGAGGTCAAGCCGAGGAGGGGCTTCCGTCTCGGGATGCACGTGCTTCATGCAGGGAATCCCGCGAGGAGCGGACCACATTGCCAAGACCGACCCGCACGAGCACGGATCCCCTGCGCGCCCGCGCCGGCGAGCGCTCGAGCCAGCATCGGGCGCGCCCTACTGCTGCGCGGTGCTCTCCCCCGCCACCAGGGTATGACCGACATCGACGATCGTGGAGGATGACGGCTTCTGGCCCGACTCGATGCGTTCGAGGAGCACGCGCCCGGCCTCCTCTCCGATTCGGCGGCTCGGCACGAGCATCGTGGTGAGCGTGGGCACGAGATGCCGCCCCACGTCGAAGCCGCCGAAGCCCGTGATGCCGATTTCGGTGGGAACCGATGTTCCGGAGCGCAGCGCCTCGAGCAGGGCTCCCGCGGCGAAGACGTCGCTCGAGAACATGATGACGTCGGCTTGCGGCAACTCAGTGCGCGCCTGGCGGAAGAGGTCGCGGCCGGCATCCATGCTGACGCCGGCCGTCCCAGAGTCGAGAATCCGCACCGGCACTTGCGGAAAGAGGCGCCGCATCCCGTCCTCGAAGGCCGCGCGACGTCGCAGTGCGCGAACGTCGCCCCCGCTGAATTGACCTGCGAGCACGGGGAAGCGGTACCCGAGCGAGTGGACGTGCTCGACGAGCGCACTCATCGCCGCGTAGTTCGAGAAGCCGACGACTGAGTCGACGGGGTGCTGCGTGAGCTCCCACGACTCGACCACGGGAACGCGGGCCGCGCTCAACAGCGTCTGCGCGCCGGGCGTATGCTCGGTGCCGACGAGCACGATTCCGTCCGGCCTGCGTCCGAGGAAGGCTCGGAGCATCTCCTCCTCCTGCTGCAGGCTGTACTCCGTCGTGCCGATGAAGAGGTGGTACCCGTGCGGGGCGAGCACGGTCTCGAGCCCCTGCACGGTCTCCGCGAAGACGGAGGCCGACACTGCGGGGATCAGCACGGCGATCGTTCGGCTGCGATTGGAGGCGAGGTTGCTCGCTGCGAGGTTCGGCACGTAACCGGTGGATCGGATCGACGCCTGCACGCGTTCGAGCGTGTCTTCGGAGACGACCCCCGGCTGGCGGATCGCGCGCGAGACGGTCTGCGGCGAGACGCCGGCGTGCTCCGCCACTTCGGCGAGTGTCACGCTCCGGGTGGACCGCCGACTCGACCGCTTTTCGCCATCAGGGTGCATCGCTTACCTCAGCAGTTCTCTCCTCGCCAGATTTCGCATGAGTGCCCCCACGCCGAACTCCCACGGAGCGCACGCTTCGCTGTGCGCGACCCGATTGATCAGTGTCCCCAGTGTAGGCGACGAGATGCGCACCACATCGCCGACATGGTGGGTGAAACCGGCACCGGCTTCACCCCGATCCGCCGTGGGAGCGAAGAGGGTGCCGAGGTACAGCGCTGCGCCATCGGGGTACTGGTGCTGCGGGCCGAGCAGCTGGCGCACCAGGTCCGCTGGGTCGCGGCTGATCTGCGTCATATCGGAGTGGGCTTCCAACGCGAATCCATCTGCGCCGTCCACTCTGAGCTGCACCTCGGCGCGGCGCACATCGTCGAGTGAGAATGAGGCGTCGAAGAGCCGGATGAACGGGCCGAGCGAACCGGAGGCGGTGTTGTCTTTCGCTTTGGGGAGCAGGAGGGCGCTGCGCCCCTCGACGTCTCTGAGGTTCAGGTCGTTGCCGAGCGTCGCCCCCAGAATGCGGCCGGCGGGATCGATGATCAGCGCGATCTCGGGCTCGGGGTTGTTCCAGCTCGACGTCGAGAGCACGCCGATCTCGCCGCCGGTGCCGACGGAGGCGAGCACCGGGCACTTGGTGAAGATCTCGGCGTCAGCGCCGATGCCGACTTCGAGGTACTGGCTCCACAACCCCTGCTCGATGAGGTAGTCCTTCAATTTCAGGGCTTCGTCGGAGCCCGGCTCGATCGCGCTGAGATCGCCGCCGATGACGTCGAGCACCTGAGCTCGCACGCGTGCCGCCTCGTCTGCGTTTCCCCGTGCACGCTCTTCGATGACCCGCTCGATCATCGAGACGGCGAAGGTCACACCGGCCGCTTTGACGCACTGCAGGTCGATCGGCGACAGGAACGTCACCTCGTCGATCTCGCTCTGCATCGTCGCCGAGAGAATGCGGTCGGCGGATCCGAGCGACGCTCCCGCCGCGCGCCGCGCCGCCGCAGCTGGATCGGCTTCGAGCATGAGGTCGCTCACCGTCGCGAACGCATGCGAGAGGTCGTACACGTCGTCGGCGGTCACGAGCACGGGGCTGGGGCCGGAGACCGCGGGATCCCAGACGCGGCCGATGAGGGTCGCCGAGGCGTGGTCGCGCGGAAGGGTCTCGGCGAGGCTCGCCGGCCAGGAGCGGGTCAGCGGTGCGGTCGATGCGGTCATGATCAATCCTGTTCGTTCGGGTCTTGGTCAGCGTCCGCGGAAGACGCCGTCGCGGCGCTCGGCGAAGGCGCGGCGCCCCTCAGCCGCGTCCTCCGTGGCGAACGTGATGGCCTGGAGGTCGCGCTCGTATGCCATCGCCTGGTCGTGCGGCAGGTTGTAGGCCGCCCTGATGTTCGCCTTCGCGGTCTCGACGGCGATCGGCGGCCGGGAGGCGATGGTCGATGCGAGTTCGCGAGCTCGCTCCATCAGACGCTCCCCTGGCACGACCTCGCTCACGATGCCCCAGCGCAAGGCGGTCGCGGCATCGATCATGTCCCCGGTCATCGTCATGACGGCGGCGTTACTCGGGCCTGCGGCCGCCGAGAGGAATGCGCTCATGCCGCCCCCGCCGATCCAGCCGAGCTTCACCTCCGGCGCTGCGAACTGCGCCGTCTCGGCCGCGATGCGGATATCGCAGATCAACGACGTCTCGAGCCCGCCCCCCAGGGCGTACCCGTTGATCGCCGCAATGATCGGCTTGCGCAGTTCGTGCAGCGCGTCGCAGTAGTCCATGCGATTTCGAAACTGCCACGGGGTCGCGTAGTCGTCGAGCGTGCGAATATCGCTGCCCGCGCAGAAGGCGCGGTCGCCGGAGCCGGTGAGGATCACGACGCGAACGCTCGGATCGTCGTTCGCCGCGTGCGCGATCTGCTCGAGGGTGCGCGACATGTCGGGCGTGACGGCGTTGAGCTTCTCGGGGCGCTGCAGGGTGACGGTGAGCACGAAGTCGTCGAGCGCGACCCCGACCTGATCGGTGGCGAAGTCGGTGATGGCGGTGATGGCGTTCATCGGTTCCCTTTCAGTGCGGCGGCGCGTGAATCACGAGCCAGTCTTCCGAGGCGCGCAAGAGCCTCGCGCGGTGCGAGTTCCCCCGAGAGGGCGCTGCGCACCAGCTCGGATCCGGCGAGTTGAGCGGCAGGGAAGCCTGCGTAGCGCGGGCGCACGCTCGCGGCCTCGATGGTGTCGCGAGTGCTCGAATAGAACGCCCCTGCGCGATCGTCCACCTCGCGATCCGCCCATGCCCCGGCGAGCGCCGGCTGACCCTCGAACTCCGGAATCACTCGGCGCTGGGTGCTCGGAGCGACGAGCCACCTGAGGTACTCGCGCAGGCCATCGGTGACCTCGGCACGTCGGCTGACCGCGACGCCCGTGCCCCCGATCATCGACCCGATGGGACCGCCCCGCACCGCGCGAGGAGCGTCCCCGAACGCGACGGGCGCCTCGTTCCCGCGGCGCGAGTAATTGACGTACCCGTAGACGAGGGGCACGAAGGCGAGGGGATCATCGGAGCCGACGCGCTCGAGCAGACCGATCGGATTGATCCGGTCGTAGCCAGGAGCCGACCGCGCCTGCACCGCGCGGAGCACCTCGAGCGCATCGAGCGCCTCGCGATCCGGCACCCAGGCCTCGCCCGCCTCATCGACGGGTGCAGCTCCGAGTGCCGCGACCACGGAGAAGAATGTGAGCAGCGCGTGCGGCCCGGAGAGGCTCAAGGCCACGGGAACGTCGGCTGCGAGGCGCTCCACGTCTTCCCAGGTCTCAGGAGCTGCGGCCACGAGACGGCTGTCGCGTGCGCTCACCTGTGTCGCAGCATCGATCGGAAGCGCCCAGGTGCCGCCATCGCCCCGATAGGAGCGCAGGGAGGGCCCGACGTAGCGTTCGGAGAACAGCGGATCGTCATCGCCCAGCACGGACTCGAGCGACTGCAGTGCTCCGTTGCGGAGTGCGTCGCCGATGTGCGGATGGTCGAGCACGATGAGGTCGTACTCCGCAGCGAGCTCATCGATCGGGTGCGCTTCGAACCCCTCGAGCGGCTGCGCATCCCAGGAGACATCGACACCGCGTTCGCGCCAGAGCACGGACGCCGCTTCGAGCCAGACCCGGCCCCTGGGGTGATCCCACGTGAGTCCGCGAAAGCCGGTCACGGCGTCTCCAGGGCCTCGTCGAGCTGTGCCACGACGCCGGATGAGACGAGGCGGTCGACGTCGGCGCTCGATACCCCGATGCCAGCGAGGATCTCGCGGCTGTGCTCACCGGTCTGCGGGGCACCGCGGGTGACCGAGGGAGGGGTGAGCGAGAACCGGTACGGGAAACCCGGGGTCTTCACGCGCCCTTCCGTGGGGTGCTCGTACTCCACGAAGGTGCCGTTGTGGGCGATCTGCGGATCGTTCACCAGGTCTTCGTACGAGTAGACCGGGCCGGCCCACACGCCTCGCTCGGCGAACAGGGTCAACCACTCGGCGCTCGTGCGTCGCTCCAGCGCCTGGGCGGTACGGGCGAAGAGTTCGTCGCGCATGCTCCACGCAGCGTGCTCGTCATCGAGGCCGCGCAGCGAGTCGTCGTCGAAGAGATCGGCGAGCACGTCGAGCGATGGGAACGCGAGCACGATGTACCCATCCTGCGTGCGGAAGGAGCCGTAGGGTGAGCGAATGTACACGTGCGCGTGCGGCTGCGCGGTGCGCTTCTGCGGCACGTTGCCGACGGTGTACACCGAGAGCTCCTGCATCTGCAGCGTCGTGATCGCGTCGAGCATGTTGACCGTGACGAGCTGCCCCTCGCCGGTGCGCTCCCGATGCAGCAGTGCCGCGAGCACGCCCTCGAACGCGGTCGAAGCCGTGACGGCGTCCGCGAGGTACTGTCCGGCGGCCTGCGGAGGCTGACCGACGGCCCCCGTCGAGAGCATGGCCCCCGACATCGCCTGCAGCAGCAGATCCTGACCCGGCCGGTCCCGGTACGGGCCGTCTTCGCCGTACCCCGAGATCGAGACGTAGACGATCGACGGGTTGATGGCGCGCAGGGACTCGTAGTCGACTCCGAGTCGCTTCGCGACTCCCGGGCGATAGTTCTGCAGGAAGACGTCGGCCTCTGCGACCAGCCGGTACAGCAGCTCGCGCCCTTCCTCGTTCTTCAGATTCAGTGCGAGCGAGCGCTTGTTGCGGTTGAGCGACAGGAACGACACGTTCACCTTGTTGCCCGTGACGCCGCCGGCCGGGGTGTGGCGCTGCCACTCCCCCGTCGTCGGTTCGACCTTGACGACGTCTGCCCCGAGATCGCCGAGGCGCTGGGCCGCGAACGGTCCTGCCATCGCGATCGAGCAGTCGAGCACGCGATAGCCGCTCAGCACACCTGATGGGGTGGTCATGCGGTTGCCTCTTTTCTGGAGATGGACTGCACGCGCGATCGCGCGGCAGCAGTGGCTTCTGGCCCGTCGAGCAGGGTGATCGATGTGCGATACGTCCGGGATTCGCCGTGCTCGAGCCAGATCATCGTTCCGTCTTCACGTGCGGCCGCCTCTCCGCTGACGTGATGCGTCGACGGTTCGAGGCCGACGCCGTACTGACCCTCGCGCAGGTTCTGCCACTCGAAGAAGTGCGGCATCGCCGAAGCGTCCCAGTCGATCTCGACGCCGAAATTCCCGTCGCTCCTGAGGAGTGCGACGCGATGCCTGCCGTCCTGGCCGGCCGAGAGCTCATGCTCCCAGACCTGCTCGACGAAGTGACGCTCGGGCGCGATGAGCCGATCGTGCGGGGCGCCCTGCTCGTCGACCGAGTCTGATTTCCAGACGTGGCGTTGGATGGCCCCGTGGAACTCGGAGCCCTCGTCGACCACCGGCCATCCGACGTTGATGTGGTACAGGAACATGTGCGGAGTGCGCTCGAACCCGAGGTTCTCCACCTCGTCGTCGATGCGGAAGCCGCTGCCGAAGACATCGACCTCGATGGTGCGACGCAGCCGCAGGTGCTCGCCGAACGAGGTGGCCTGGACGACCTCTCCCCGAACGCGCAGCACTCCGCCGTTCTCCTGCCACTCCTCGTCGACGGAGAGGAGCCGTGCAGGCAGTGAGCTGAGGCGCCCATGCAGGCCGTGTCGCACGGTCTGCTTCGGCGGGTAGTGGTAATGCGTCGCGTCGTATTCACCGCCGAACAGGGCGTGGTCGAGCCCGCCGCTGACGAGGAATCCGTCGAGTGTGCGGAGCCAGGCGAGGCCGTCCTCCGACTCGACCTCGTGCAGCGAGGGGTGACGATACCCGTTGCCCGAGCGCCACGAGACCGGAACGCCCCGGTACCGCACGTCGCCGATGTCGAAGGCGCGGTCGATGAGCACTTCGATCTCGAGTCCGTCGGCATTGCGGATCTGCAGGGAGCGCACACCGCGCTCCTGCCCGTTCGACCGCACCACCTCGCGAATCTCGGCGAACGCCGCGAGGTCTCCGGTGCGCCGCCGCAGGTGGCTCGTGGATTGCTGCACGGCGTCGCCGTACCAGTCTCGCGCGCTCATTCCATCACCCATCCGCCGTCGACGTTGATCGTCTGACCCGTCACGAACGAGGCGTCGTCGCCGACCAGGAATGAGACGACGGACGCCAGTTCCTCGTTGCGACCGCGTCGCTTGATCGACTGCTTCTCGATCACCGTGCGGTTGTAGGTCTCCGGGTCGCCGTTGATCTCCTCCGCCTTCGTGGGGAAGGCGCCCGGCGAGACCGCGTTCACCCGCACGCCGGTCGGCCCGAGCTCGCGCGCGAGGGAACGGGTGAGGCCGACCGCCGCACCCTTCGTCGACACGTAGCTGACGAGGTGCTCCCAACCGCCGTGGAACGTGATCGAACCGATGCTCACGATCGAGCCCGTGCCGCGCGGCACCATCCGCCGTGCAGCGGCCTGAGACCCTGCGAAGTAGGCGATCTGGTTGACGCGCAGCACCTCCTCGTACTCGGCGAGCGGAATGTCGAGGAACGGGGTCGCCGGGTAGATCGCGGCGTTGTTGACCATCGCCTCGAGCGGCCCGAGCTCGCGCTCCACGCGCTCCACGGCTGCGTCGATCGCCGGGGTGTCGCGCAGATCGAGGTCGACGACGAGGTTCCGGATCCCGTGCTCGTCGAGCAGGGAAGCCGTTTCGCGGAGCGTCTCTCCGTCGCGGCCGACGATGCCGACCGCGAAGCCGTCTTGTCCGAGCCTGAGGGCGATCGCGCGCCCGAGGGCGCCACCCGCTCCGGTCACCAGAGCGGAGCGGGTGGCGGATGCTGCAGGGGTCGTCATGCTCAGACGCCCTGCCGCTTCAGAACCTCGCGCAGGAACTCCTTCGCGCGGGGCACGTCGGATTCGTCGAGGTGCTCGATGATCAGCGGAATGTTCGGGTTGCGCTCCGACAGTCGGCGCACGTACAGGTCGTAGTCGAGCGAACCGAGGCCGGCGGCCGGAAGCTCGATCTCCCCGACGCCTCGGAAGGTGTGCGACGCAAGCGCGTCGTCGTCGCCGATGTCCGCGTGCTTCTCGCTCTTATCGCTGCCCGCGCGCTTCACGTCCTTGGCATGCGCGATGCGCACACGGTCGCCGAGCGTGTCGAAGACCTCGTTGAGCACCCCCGCTTGATCGTCGATGTTGGTGGCGTCGAAGTAGTTCGTCGGGTCCATCAGCAGCTCGAGCCCCGGATGATTGATGTCGTTGAACACCCGCGACGTTTCGCGCACCGATCCGACGACGTTGTTCACGTAGGTCTCGAGGAGGAAGGTCGCGCCGTGGTCCCACGCCTCCTGGGCGAGTTCGGTGAGCACGGAGCGCACCTGCTCGTAGGCATCCTCACTGCGATTGTGCGGATCATGGTCCCACTCGCTCTCGGCGTTGAACGTGCCGGACTCGCTGATCACGTACGGCGTGCCGAAGTCGCGTGCGCTGCGGATGATCTCCTTGAGCCGCTCGACGTTCGACCGGCGCTTGTCGAGATCGGGGTGCACGATGTTGGTGTACCCGGAGATCGCGCAGATCGGTGCGTCATGGTCGCGGAACGTGTCCTGCACGCGCTTCGCCTTCTCCTTCGTGATCTGGCCGGATGACAGGTCGATGTCTTTGAAGTGGAGGTCGAGCTGCACGGCGTTCAGTCCCAGGTCCTGGATCTTCTTCGCAGTGGTCTCGAGGTCGTACGGGAAGTAGCCCGAGAAGATGCCGATCTGAATCATGGTGGAGGTGCTCCTTTGCGTTCCTTGGTGGGGTGTGTTGCGTGTCAGAGAGTGAATTCGTCGAGCCGCACCGCCCGGCGCTCGTCGAGCGACCGGTAGCCGGCTTCGATCAGCGCCATCGTGCGAACATTGTCGGCGACGGTCAGCGCCGGGGCGTCGCCGCTGTCGAGCGCGTGCTGCACCTGCTCCATGACGCCGATGAAGGCGTGCGGGAACCAGTGCGTCTCCCACTCCGGCGACACCCACTTCCCGTCGGTCTCGTGCGCTGATGCGAAACTGATCGTGGACGGCTCGCCGGTGGGCCAGCCGATCGTGCCGCGCGCGACTCCGGCGGTGCCTTCGACCCGCCAGGAGATGAAGAAGTCGGAGTCGTAACCCGCTTGACGCGGCCCGCCCCAGACATCCTCGCGGGAGACGGCGAGCACTCCGTTGTCGAATCGCAGCGTCGAGGCGACGATTCCGTCGGTGTGCGCGAACTCGGTGCGCGGGTCGGGTCGACCGGCCGTGTAGATCTCGGTCGGCTCGCCGAAGAGGTACCGCAGTGCGTCGAGATGGTGCACGCTCATATTGGCGAGCGTCAGGCGGTCGTACTCGGCGAGGAATGTCTGCCAGTGCGGCACGGCGTGCATGTCGATGGCCGCGAAGACCGGTTCGCCGAGCGCACCGCGATCGAGCAGTTGTTTCAGCGATCGGATCGACTGGTCGTAGCGCATGTTCTGATTCACGGAGAGGATCTTCCCCGCTGCGGCGGCCTCGTCGCGGAGCGCGATCGCTTCGTCCAGTGAGAGAGCGAGCGGTTTCTGGGCGAGGATGGCGCGCACGTGCGGCTGTGCGAGAGCGAGGCGGATGAGCTCGGGTTGCGTGTCCGGCGGAAAGGCGATGTCGACGATTTCGATGCGAGGATCGAGAATCAGGTCGCTCGGCGAGTCGTGCACCGTTTCGATGCCGTATCGCTCGGCCACGGCCGTGGCGTTCGCGCGGGTGCGGGACGCGATGGCGACGACGGGGAACCCGGCGATCCGGTACGCCTCGAGATGCTGATCCGCCATGATCGCCCCTGCTCCGATTGCTCCGATCGCGTGGGATCGCGAGCGGATCCGCGCGTCGGGTTCGAGGCCGAACGACTCCGCCGTCTGCTCTGTCACCGCTGATGTCATCTGCACTTCCTCCTTGAAGTTCGCGCCGTTGGGCGCCGCGGCCATCATGTCACATTTGTTATGTTAGCGCTCTTGGCAGCGCTGCCATTTTGATGTTAGTGTCACCACGCAGCGCTCGTCAACACGTTCTCGAAACCACGCGGAAACGTCCCCGGCATCGAAGCCCCAGGCGGCGCAGCACCTCGCAGTTTGATTTCAAAGGAGAAAGCATGCAGCACTCACGCACCATCGCACGCGGCATCGGCATCGCGGCGATTGCGGCACTCTCGGTCAGCCTCGCGGCCTGCAGCTCGGCACCCGCCGAGGGCGGCGGCAGCGCCGCCGAGGACGGGTCCGACGACGGAACGTTCGTCATCGGGTTCCAGCAACCACTCGGCGGCCAGGCCTGGCGCGAAACCGGGCTCGCAGCGATGCAAGCGCTCGCCGCTCGGGACTACGGCGACAAGGTCGAACTCAAGATCGTGCGCACGAACGACAACGACGCCGCGCAGCAGAACGCGGCGATCCAGAACCTGATCGCCGAGGGCGTCGACGCGATCCTCTTCGATCCGGCCTCGGCCACCGGTGCCGACGCAGCGATCTCCCAGGCGAAAGCCGCGGGCATTCCGGTCTTCGCCAACGGCGGCCCCTACGACAACGAGTACGTCTACACGGTATCCACCGACTGGGCGAGTGCCGGTAAGACCGGTGCGGAATGGCTGGTCTCGCAGCTCGGAGACAACAAGGAGGTCGTCGTGCTCGAGGGCGTCGCCGGCGTGCCGCTCAACGACACATCGATGCCCACCGTCACGGAGGTGCTCGAGGAGGGCGGCGCCACCATCGTCGCCGAGGGCGCGAACGGCTGGAATGAGGCGGACGCGCAGCAGACGATGGCGCAGATCCTCCAGTCCCACCCGGACGTCGGGGGCGTGTACTCGTTCCTGACCGGCGGTCAGGGCGTACCCGCTGCCTTCGCCGACGCCAATATCGATTTCGTGCCCGTCGTGGGCGGCTCGGGCTACAACGGAGAGGCCTGCACCCTCGTCGACAACGCCGAAGCCGGGCTCAGCGGAAACATGGTGTTCGGGCACCCCGCGATCTACGCGAAGGGACTCGAACAGGCCGTGCTGCTGCTGGAAGGCGAGGAGATCGAGCAGGAGCAGTACTTCCCGCCGGCCGAGATCACCACCGAGAACGCGGAGGAGTTCTGCCAGCCGGATATGCCGGACAACTTCCAACTCGGGTACGACTTCCCCGGTCTCGATATCACGCTCGAAGAGTACCTCGAGTTCGCGAAGCAGTAATCGGTCGAAAGGGCGGGAGCATCAGCATGTCCCAGCACACGGGTACGGTCGGCGCCGCAGACGCGGCGCCGACCGACCGTTCTGCGCCACTCGTCGTGGCGCAGAACCTCAATAAGAACTACGGCCCCGTACAGGCGGTGGTGGGCGTCGACTTCACCTGCCACGCCGGAGAGGTGCACGCACTCGTCGGGGAGAACGGAGCAGGGAAGAGCACGGTCTCGAAGATGCTCTCCGGCGCGGTCGTCCCGTCGAGTGGTTCCATCACCATCGACGGACGCCCCCTGCAGGGCGGCAGCATCGCCCGCGCCCGGAGCCTGGGCATCGCGTGCGCGTACCAGGAGATCGCGCTCGTACCGGAGTGGACCGTGGCCGAGAACCTCGCCCTCCCCGAAGTGGGCACGGCGCGCGTCTACTCCCCCGCGAAGGCTCTGCGTCGGGCGAAAGAGATCCTGGAGCAGCTGCATCTCCCCCACATCGACCCGCACGCCCGGCTCGGCACCCTGCTCCTCGCCGATCGCCAACTCGTCGAGATCGCCCGGGCGATCGCGGCGCAACCCAAGCTGCTGATCCTCGACGAGGCGTCGAGCGCCCTGACGCCCCCCGGCGTCGAGTGGCTATTCGACCGCATCCGCGAGGTCACAGCCGGCGGCAGCGCGGTCATCTACGTGACCCATCGCCTGCAGGAGCTCCAGGTGATCGCGGACCGCGGCACGGTGCTGCGCGACGGCGCCCCGGTCGGGACGTTCACCCGCGGCGAGTGGGACGAGGATCAGCTCATCTCGATGATGGCCGGGCGCGCTACTCAGAAGCAGTTCCCTCCCGCACCCGTCGTCGCCGCAGACGCCCCCGTAGCCCTCGAAGTGCGCAACCTGCAGTCCCCGCGCCTCACCGACGTCTCCCTCCGCGTCCGTGCCGGTGAGATCCTCGGCATCGGCGGCTTGCAGGGCCAGGGCCAGACCGAACTCCTGCGGGCCCTGTTCGGCGCCGTGCCCGCCACGGCCGATACCTGGGAGATCGGGGGATCGCCGGTCGGCGCCCTCAACCCGCGACGCGCGGTCAAAGCGGGCATCGGCTACGTTCCCGAGGACCGCAAAACGGAGGGCCTCGCACTCGAACTCGGTGTCGGCGAGAACCTCTTCGCTCCGTGGCTCAGGCTCTTCGGCGCTGGCGGCGCACCGCAGCTGCGCAAGGAGCGCGGCTGGATCGACGGCGTGCTCTCAGCGCTCAGCGTGCGCACCCGCGGACCGCAGGAGTCGGCCGGCGCGCTCTCGGGCGGCAACCAGCAGAAACTCGTCTTCGGCAGATGGATGGATCGCGGACGCCGCGTGCTCATTCTGCACGATCCCACGCGCGGCATCGACGTGCGGGCGAAACAGGAGCTCTACCGCGCCATGGTCGCGCTCGCCGAGCAGGGCGTCGGCATCGTCTGGTTCTCCAGCGAGGTCGAGGAGCTCGTGCACATGTGCAACCGCGTCGCCGTGCTCTACCGCGGCGGCGTGGTGCAGGAACTCGTAGGAACGGACATCACCGCTGACGCTGTCGTCGGCGCCGCGGTGGGAATGGCGGCACACTCATGACCACCGGCACCATCTTCGCTCCGGTCGCACGGCGCACCGCGCTCCCGATCTGGATCCAGCGATCGATCCACGAGGGCGCGGCCCCGCCCGTCGTCGCCTTCGTCCTCTTCATCGCCGTCTACCTCGCCGTGAACCCGAGCCTGCTCACGCGATTCCAGCTGCAGTCAGCGGCCAACCTCGTCGTTCCGCTCGCGATCGCAGCGCTCGCGCAGCTCATGATCGTACTCATCGGCGGCATCGACATCTCCATCGGAGCGGTCATCAGCCTGTGCAACGTGGTCTTCGCGACGAGTCTCGCCGGGCTCCCCGGCCCCGTGGCACTGATCGTCGCCGTCCTCGTCGGAGCCGCGTGCGGCGTCTTCAACGGCCTCCTCGTCGCGTTCGGCGGACTTCCGGCGATCGCGGTGACGCTCGCGAGCACCTTCATCATCGGCGCGATCGCGCGCACCATCCTCGATCGCCCGGGAGGGGCGCTCAGCGAGACGATCTTCAACGTGACGAGCGGAGAGGCGCTGCCATTCCTGCCGATGGCGATCGTCTGGCTGGTCATCGCCGGAGTCGCCGTCTGGTTCGTGCTGCAGCGGACCGCCTTCGGCCGCCAGATCTACGGCGTCGGATCGAACCGCGACGCCGTGCAGGCCGCCGGCATCAACTCGCGGCTCGCGATCCTCGGCGCATTCGTCCTGTCGGGGGTGCTCGCCTCGATCGCTGCAGTGCTGCTCGCCGGGTCGACGGTGACCGGTGACCCGCGCAGCGGCGATCCGTACCTCCTCACGTCGATTGCAGCCGTAGCGCTGTCGGGTGCCAGCTTCGCAGGCGGACGGGGCTCCGTGCTCGGCACCATCGCCGCCGCGATCATCCTCGGCCTCGTCGGAAACCTGCTCTTCTTCGCCGGCATCAACTCGTACTGGCAGTACATCATCAACGCGCTCATCATCTTCGCGGTCGTGGCGATCCCCGTACTCGTCCGCATCATCAGCACGCGAAAGTCGCTCGCGCAGGGAGGCCACCATGACTGAGACGCTCACCGACGCATCCTCCACGGCTGCCAGAGGGCAGGCGACCAGTGCGCTGAAGCGGGTCCCGACGAGCGCATGGGTCTTCGCGGCGTTCATCGCCCTGTTCCTGCTCAGCGGTCTGATCCGCCCGAGCCTGCTGACGCTCGACGGGCTGATCACGACGGTCACCTTCGCATCCATCCTCGCGATCGCCTCATTCGGGCAGACGATCGCGGTGATCCAGGGCGGCATCGACCTCTCAGTGCCCAACACGATCGCGTTCGCCGCGCTCTCGTTCCTCACCTGGAATGCGAGCCTCGGCCCGGTTCTCGCGCTCATCGCGTCGCTCGCGGCGTCCGCAGTGATCGGATTCATCAACGGCTTCGTGATCGCACGGATCGGCCTCACGCCGATCGTGACCACGATCGCGATGAACGGTCTGCTCTTCGGCGTGCTGCTGTTGAACTTCAGCCTCTCGGAGCTCACGAACGTTCCCGAATTCCTGAAGTCGATCACTGCCGAGAAGATCCCGTTCCTCGGCTCCTCCATCGCGGCGGTGGTGCCGCTCGCGCTCGTGCTCATGCTCGTGCTGCACGCGCTGCTGCGCTGGACCGGATGGGGGCGCGCGCTCTTCCTCGTCGGCTCGTCCGAGGCCACCGCGAACCTCGCCGGGCAACCCGTCGCCCGCATCCGCATCACCGGGTACATGCTGAGCAGCGTGCTCGCCGGATTCGCCGGCATCGCGATCGTCGGCTTCTACAACCAGGCCGAAACGATGATGGGTGCGCCCTATCTCCTGAGCTCGGTCGCGGCGGTCGTCGTCGGCGGCGCCTCGATCTTCGGCGGCCGCGGTTCCGTGCTCGGCACGCTGGCAGGCGCCCTCGTCCTCGGCCAGGTCTCGACGCTCGTGGTCGTCTTCAACCTCGGCGTCGCCGTGCAAGACATGGTCTACGGGGCGATCATCCTGCTCGTCGTCGCCCTGTACGGCCGATCGCATTCCCGCTGAGCGCCGGCCGGGGCAGCGCGGCAATCCAGCCGACGCCCCCGGCCGACACCTCTCCCACCCACCCCGATTCCCGGAGGAACCCTCGATGACCCCCGCACCCCCCACGCTTTCTCCTGATCTTGAGGCCGTCATCGCACGCGCCACCACCGCCGCACCCCACCTCGCCACCACCACCGCCACCCAACGAGCACGAGCCCTCGTCGCCATCGCCGACGCCCTCGAAACCGCAACACCCGACCTCGTACACATCGCACTCCGCGAGACCGGCCTCACCCAAGCCCGACTCACCGGCGAAGTCACCCGCACCGCCGTCCAACTCCGCCTCTTCGCCGACACCATCGTCGACGGCGGCTACCTCGACGCCCGCATCGACCCCGCAGACCCCGACTTCGCCCTCGGCCAACGCCCCGATATCCGCCGCACCCACATCCCCCTCGGCCCAGTCATCAACTTCTCCGCCTCCAACTTCCCCTTCGCGTTCTCCGTCATGGGCGGCGACTCCGCAGCGATCCTCGCAGCAGGATGCCCACTCATCGTGAAAGCCCACTCCAGCCACCCAGACCTCTCCGACGCCACCGCGGAAGTCGCCACACGCGCACTCACCCAAGCAGGCATGCCCGAAGGCACCTTCCAACTCATCCACGGCCGCGAAGCCGGAGTGCAGGTCTTGCAGGACCCCCGCATCAAAGCCGGATCCTTCACCGGCTCCATCCGCGTCGGCCGCATCCTCGCCGACATCGCCGCGAACCGGCCAGCACCCATCCCGTTCTTCGGAGAACTCGGCAGCGTCAACCCCATCTTCATCACCGCCGACGCCATCACGGAACGCGCCGACGAGATCGCCACCGGCTACCTCGCCAGCGTCGCAGGCTCCGCCGGCCAGCTCTGCACCAAGCCCGGCTTCGCATTCATCCCCGCAGGCAGCGCACTCCCCCAGGCCATCACCCACAACACGACCGACGTCCCCGAGCATCGCCTCCTCGACCCCCGCATCGCGAAATCCTACGACGAACGCCGCACCGCCGTACTGGGCACCGCCGGAGCGAACCCGCTGATCCCCGGCGGCATCCGCTTCGACGACGACGGACAGGGCTGGGCCACCCCCACCATCATCGCGATCAGCCTCGACGACTTCCGAACCGGACGCGACACCCTCCTCGAAGAATCCTTCGGCCCGCTCTCCATCCTCGTCGAAACCCCCACCGGCACCGACCTCGCAGCCCTCATGCCCGAGTTCTACGAAGGCAACCTCTCCGGCACCCTCCACATCAGCGAAGCCGAAGCCACCGGAGAAACCGACAACGCCCCCCAACTACGCGCCCTCATCGCCGCCCTCGCGAACCAAGTCGGCCGCGTCCTGTTCAACGGCTGGTCCACCGGCGTCGCCGTCACCCCCGCCCAACAGCACGGCGGCCCCTGGCCCGCGACAACGAACGACTCCTCCACCTCCGTCGGCACCGCAGCCATCACCCGCTTCCAACGACCCGTCGCCTACCAGAACGCACCCCAAGCACTCCTCCCCGAAGCACTCCAAGACACCAACCCGCTAGGCATCCCCCAACACATCAGCCCAGCAGGCCAATCACACCACTGGGGCACACGCTGGCACTAACCCCCACCGCAACCGACCCGCACGAACCCGAATCCACTGCGCGACGGGCGCAAACGGACCCGCCGGCACACAGCAAGACCCCCGAGAGGCTCAGCCTCCCGGGGGTCTTCGTTCATCGACGATCAGTGCCAGAGCACGGCGAGCACCACGTTCACCACCGACAATCCGGCGATGGCGCCCAGGAATCCACCCGGAACGGGCTGCTTCTTCCGGCCGATGAGCACGACTGCGATCAGTACGAGCAGCACGACGAGCTTCACGCCGATCTTCGCGTTGTTCGGCTGGCCTCCGGTCGCGTAGACCATGCCGACGAGCAGCAGGCCGGTCGCCAGCAGCAACCACGCGCCGTGCAAGATGCCAGGAGTGATACGAGCGCGTGCTTCCTTCACCGCCGACAACTGTGCGAGCGTGCTGCCGAACACCGCGCCGAATCCGACGATGTGCAAGACGATGAGTATTCCCTTGACGATTTCCACGTCTCGATTCTCCCCGGGGCGAGCACCCTGCCGCAACGAAGGCGAGGCTTGCTCACACCAGATGAATGAAGGAAAAAACCGCAGATCAGAGGATCAGTGGAAGAAGTGCCGCTCGCCCGTGAAGTACATGGTCACGCCTGCTGCCTGGGCCGCATCGACGACCTCGGGGTCTCGGACCGACCCGCCCGGCTGCACGACCGCGCGCACGCCGGCGTCGAGCAGTACCTGCAGGCCGTCGGCGAACGGGAAGAACGCGTCGGAGGCGGCGACCGATCCTCGCGCGCGGTCTCCCGCGCGCTCCACCGCGAGGCGGCAGGAATCGACGCGGTTGACCTGGCCCATGCCGACACCGACCGAAGCACCCCCCTGCGCGAGCAGGATGGCGTTCGACTTCACGGCGCGGCTCGCACGCCACGCGAACTCGAGATCGGCGAGCGTCGCGGCATCAGCGGGCTCGCCCGTAGCGAGCGTCCACTCGGATGCCGGTGCGAAGGAGCGATCGGAATCCTGCAGCAGGAACCCACCTGAGACCTGACGCAGCTCCACGGGGTTCGGCTGGTAGTCGGCCGGCAGCACCAGCAGTCGCACGTTCTTCTTCTGCGTGAGCACGGCGAGGGCGTCGGGCTCGAAGCCGGGAGCGACGATGACTTCGGTGAAGATCCCGGCGACGGTCTCCGCCATCGCCTTCGTGACGATGCGGTTCGCCGCGATCACGCCGCCGAACGCAGAGACGGGGTCGCACGCGTGCGCGAGTTCGTGAGCGGCGGCGATCGGGTCGGCCGCACCTTCTGGCGCGACGGCGATGCCGCAGGGGTTCGCGTGCTTGATGATGGCGACGGCGGGGCGCTCATGATCGAACGCGGCGCGGAGCGCGGCGTCGGCATCGACGTAGTTGTTGTACGACATCTCCTTGCCGTGGAGCTGCGCGGCCTGTGCGATGCCCGATCCTTCGTTCTCCGTGAAGAGTGCGGCCCGCTGATGGCTGTTCTCGCCGTACCGCAGCACCGATTCGCGGAGCCCGAAGACCTCGTAGCCGACGTACCCCTCGGTGGTTTCGAAGATGCTGTCGATCGACGCCTCGCTCGAATCGGCTTCGGCGGCAGGCGCCTCTCCCCACTCGGCGTCCTCCTGCTCGAGGAACCAGTTCGCCACGGCGGCATCGTACTGGGCCGTGTGCACGAACGCCTCAGTGGCGAGCGAGCGGCGCTGGGCGAGCGTCGTTCCGCCGGCCCGCACGGCGGCGATGATCTCGTCGTAGCGTCCGGGCGAAACGACGATCGCCGCGTTCGCGTGGTTCTTCGCGCTCGCCCGCACCATCGCGGGGCCGCCGATGTCGACGTTCTCGATGACGTCGGCTGCCGGCTTGCCCGATGCGACCGTCTCTTCGAAGGGGTACAGGTTGACGACCACGAGCTCGAACGCCGCGTAGCCGAGCGCGTCGAGCTGCGCGCGATGGTCGGCGAGGCGCAGGTCGGCGAGCAGGCCGGAGTGCACGGCGGGGTGCAGTGTCTTCACGCGGCCGTCGAGGGCCTCCGCGAATCCGGTGACCTCGGAGACGTCGGTGACGGCGTGGCCCGCCTCGCGGATCGTCGCAGCGGTCGAACCCGTCGAGACGATCTCGACCCCGTTCTCGGCGAGCGCGCCGGCAAGGTCGAGCAAGCGCGTCTTGTCGCTGACCGAGATCAGCGCGCGCCGTACGGGCACGACGTCGCGGTGCTCGTAGAGGCTGGGGTCGTGGCTCTGAACTGCCATGCGGCGGGACTCCTTAGGTCGGTGTTCGCAGTCTGGATACGATTCGGGTGCTGAGGCGCTGATCGAGCGCAGGATCACCGCGCGCCGGGCAGCGCGAGCTCTCCGAGTGCGATCTCTCGCACGGTCTGCACGAGCAGGGGGCGTTCGAGCTGCTTGATCCGCTCGTGGAGCTCGGCTTCGGTCTCGCCGGGGCGGACGTCGACGGCGGCTTGTCGCAGCACCGGGCCGGTGTCGACGCCCTCATCGATGACGTGCACGGTGACCCCGGTGCGCTCGGCGCCGGCGGCGAGCGCGTCGCGCACCGCGTGGGCCCCGGGGAATGCGGGAAGCAGTGCCGGGTGCGTGTTGATGAGGCGGGGACTGAAAGCGCGCACGAAGCCCGGGGGAAGAATACGCATGAGTCCGGCACTCACCACGAGACCGGGGTGCGGGCCGGTGCCGACGTGGTGCTCTTGGATCGCCGCGGCGAGCACCTCGCCCCACGCCTCCCGAGAGTCCGAGTCGCGGGGTCGCACGACGAATGCGGGGATCCCTGCGGCGCGCGCGTGCTCCAGGCCGGGCGCGTCGGTGTCCGATCCGACGCAGGCGATCTCTGCCGGGAAATCGGGGTCGGCGGTCGCGTCGATCAGCGCCTTGAGGTTGCTGCCGCCACCGGAGATGAGAACCGCGATTTTCAGCACCGCATCAGTTTACGCGACGGCCGTCACCCGTACCGCCGAGCGACCGCTGAGCATGCGGGACACCGGGCAGCGCTCGTGCGCGGCTGCGGCGAGCGCGTGCGCCTCGTCGAGCGGTACGCCGTCGAAGCGCAGTTCGGCGGCTCCGGAGAATTCGAACCCCTGGTCGGCCAGCGGGTGCAGCGAGATCTCCACGGTTGCTTCGACGTCGGTGCCCGGCCCCGCGACGACGCGAGCTGCCGCGTTCAGGCATGTCGCCCACGACAGGGCGAGCAGTTCCTCCGGGTTCGTGGCTCCCGCCCGGTTCTCCGCGGTCGCCGACGCGACGCGCACGCGCAGGCCGCCGTCGACGAAGCTCTCCCCGCTGATGCCGTCGGAGTTGCGGGCCACTGCGGTGTAGATCGGTGGCTCGGGTGTTCGGTGCGTCGTTTCGCTGCTCGGCATGGTGCTCCTGACGTGACTTGCGATTGCGGGCTGCGCACTCTATGTTAGACCCAGTCTAATTAATACGATTCGTGAAAGCACCGTGGTGAAGAGCTGATGAGCGACGCAACGACCACTTCGACGGCGGTCGTCTTCGACCGCGTGAGTCGTCGCTTCGTTCACGGTGAGGCGGAGGTCGACGCGCTCTCCGATGTCAGCCTCGACATTCCTCGCGGTTCGATCTTCGGAGTGCTCGGCGAGAGCGGCGCGGGGAAATCCACGCTGCTGAGACTCATGAACGGTCTCGATCTGCCGACCAGCGGACGCGTGATCGTCAGCGGTACGGATCTCGCCGCGCTCGGCTCTCGAGAGTTGCGCGCCATGCGGCACCGGATCGGCGTCGTCTTCCAGCACTTCAACCTGCTCGGCAATCTCACGGTGCGCGCGAACATCGCCCTCCCGCTGCGCCTGCAGCATCGCCGCGACCCCGCGCGCGTGACCGCAATGATGGAGTTCGTCGGGCTCGCAGGGCTCTCCGACCGCTATCCGGCTCAGCTCTCCGGGGGGCAGCAGCAGCGAGTGGCGATCGCCCGCGCACTCGTCACCGACCCTGAACTGCTGCTGTGCGATGAACCCACGTCCGCGCTCGACACGCACACGACGGCGGAGATTCTCGAACTGCTGCAGGCGACCCGGGCGGAGTTCGGAACGACGATCGCACTGGTCACCCACGAACTCGACGCGGTGAAGGCCGTGTGCGACGCCGCAGCGGTCTTCGAGCGAGGACGCCTGCTCGACATCGTCGAGGTTCCCCGAGTCGCACAGCACCGGGAGCCCCGATACCTCGATCACGTGAAATCGAGGCTCGCATCTTGAACTTCTGGAACGAGCTCGACCGTGTCTTCGGGGAGCACGGCGGAGAGATCGCCCGAGCACTGGGCGAGACGGGCTACATGGTGCTCGCGTCGATCATCGTCGCGGTCGTCCTCGGCACTCCGCTCGGCATCGTGATCACCCTCACACGACCGGGCGGCGTCATGCCGAGACGTGCGATCTGGAGCGCGGCCAACGCGTACGTCACCATCGTGCGCTCCTTCCCGTTCCTGCTCTTCGTCGTCTTCATGATTCCCCTCACGCGCCTCGTCTTCGACACGAGTTTCGGCACCGTGGCCGCGACCTTCCCGCTCGGCTTCGTCGCGGTCGCCATCTACGCCCGCCTCACCGAGCAGATTCTGCTCGAACTGCCGAGCGGATTGCTGCTCGCGGCGGAGTCGATGGGCGCGAGCATTCCGCAGACCGTGTTCCGCTTCCTCCTCGTCGAGGGGCGATCCGGTCTGGTCTACGCACTCACATCGGCGACCATCAGCTTCGTCTCCTACTCGACCGTGCTCGGCGTCGTCGGCGGAGGCGGCATCGGCGACTTCGCGATGCGGTACGGCTACCACCAGTACGACTTCACTCTCATGTACGTCACGATCGCGCTCATCGTCGCCTGCGTCATGCTGCTGCAGAGCCTCGGCACACGCGTCTCCCGCGCGATCGATCACCGCTGAGCGGTGCGGACGCCCCTCCCCCTCGATCCCCCATCCTTGACAGAAAGCACCCCATGCGCCATCGCCTGATCATCACCGCCACTGCCGCCACCGCCGCTCTCCTGACCCTCGCCGGCTGCGCCACTGGCCCAGACGCTGCCGATGGCTCGGGCGCGGGAGGAGGCCAGGAGACGCGGACGCTGAAGGTCGCGGCGACCACCACTCCGATGACTGACGTCGTGGAGGCCGCAGCCGAGGCGATTGCGGCACCGTACGAGATCGAACTCGTCGAGGTCGCCGATTACGTGCAGCCCAATTCGATGCTGCAGCACGGGGAGCTCGACGCCAACTTCGTGCAGCATCCGCCGTTCATGGAAGAGTTCAACGCGGGCAACGACGCGTCGCTCGTGGTCATCGAGCCCGTGTATCTGACCGTGGTCGGGATGTACTCGAGCACGCACGCGAGCATGGACGAAGTGCCGGAAGGAGGCCGCATCGTCATTCCGCAGGACACCTCGAACGCCGCCCGGGCGCTGCAGATGGTCGCGAAGGCCGGACTGATCGAGCTCGACGCAGACGCCGACACCTGGTCGGTGACGGTCGACGACATCACGAAGAACCCCAAGAACCTCGATTTCGTGGAGGTCGACATCATGCAGCTCTCGGCGGCGTACCCTGAGGCCGACGCCGTCTTCCTGCACGGCACGTTCGCCCGCCAGCTGGGCCTCACACCGGATGAGGATGCGATCGCCGTGGAGCAGGACCCTCAGTTCGCCGTTTCGCTCGTATCCCGCGAGGACAACGCCGATTCGCCGGAGGTCGCCGCACTCGCAGAGGCGTTCCACAGCGACGAGGTGCGTCAGGCGCTCGAGGACGCAGAGGTACCGGTGGCCTTCTAGCCTCCCTCAGCCCGCCTGCGGCGTCGCGCCTGCGCGACCTGATCCGCGAGTCGCAGTGTCGTGCAGCGTTCTCGCCACCGCGCGCCGACCGATCGCCCAGGTGAGCAGTCCGCAGAGGGCGAAGCTCGCTCCGAGAACAGCACATCCTGTCCACCCCGCAGCGGAGTAGATCGTGGTGGTGGCGGTGGCGCCGAGGGCGGAGCCGAGCGAGTAGAAGATCATGTAGCCGCCGATGGTGCTGCTGGTCTGCTCCGAGTGGGCGGCGGCGAGCAGGGACTGGTTGCTGACGTGCACGGCCTGGACAGCGAAGTCCAGGACGATGACACCGACGATGACGAGCCAGAGCGACCATGTGGCCTGCCCGGATGCGATCCACGACAGCGCCAGCAACGCGAGGGCGGTACCGGTCACGAGGTCTGCTCGGCCGGTGTCGGCCCAACGACCGGCCCGTGCAGCTCCCAGCGCACCAGCGAGCCCGGCTATTCCGAACAGGCCGATCTGGGCCGTGCTGAGTTGCCACGGCGCGGCGGCCAGTGGGAGCGCGAGTGCGCTCCAGAGCGTGCCGAAGGAAGCGAACAGGAAGAACGCGATCAACCCGTGCGAGATGAACAGCGGCTCGCGAAAGAGGTGCCCGAGTGAGGCCAGCACGTCTCCGTAGGTCCTGCGATTCGAGCGGTGGTCTGCCGGAAGCCGCTTCACTACCGCGATCGAGAGCACGACGAGAAGCAGCATGAGCGTGATGTACACGCTTCGCCACCCCCACAGATCGGCGAGAAACCCGGCCGAGACTCGGGCCCCGAGGATTCCGATGATGACCCCGGAGGTGACGATTCCGAGCGTGCGACCACGCTCGGCCGGCGTCGACAGATCAGCGGCGAATGCGACGGCGGTCTGCACGATGACGGCGAACAGCCCCGTCACGGCGAGGCCGATGAGCAACATCCACGGGGTCGCTGAGATCGCGACCATCAGCATGCCGGTCGCGGCGAGGATGAGTTGGCCTCCGATGAGCTTGCGTCGGTCGAGCATGTCCCCCATGGGAACGAGGACAACCAGGCCTGCGAGGTAGCCGATCTGGCCGGTCGCGACGATCCATCCCAGCTCGGACTCGGGCACACGGAAGTCTTGCCCGATCTGCGCGAGCATTGGCTGGGCAACGTAGATCGTCGACACAGCGACCGAGCACACCATCGAGAGCAGCAGCCTTCGGCCATGCGCACGTTTCACATCGTCTCCAATCAGTTTCAATTTGCAACTGATTGGAGTATGTCAGAATGGTTTCGATCTGCAACCTTTCGGGAGGCATCATGAACCCAGCACGGCACGTCGGCAATATGACGTGGACCGATTCCACGTGCCCGGTCGCGCGGACCCTCGACCTCGTCGGCGACCGGTGGAGCCTGCTGATCGTTCGCGACGCCATGGACCATGCGCGATCATTCACCGATTTCCAGCAGCGCACCGGGGTCGCGCGCAACATCCTCACCGACCGGCTTCGCCGCCTCGTCGAACACGGCATCCTGGAGCGAGAGACGGCAATCTCCGGACGCCGGCAGGTCTACGTCCTCACTGAGGCAGGTCGCGACCTCTTCACGATCATCGTGGCGATGCGTCAGTGGGGCGAGCGACACGCGTTCGCCGACGACGAAGCGCATTCGACTCTCGTGGATGAGAGTGGCAGCCCGTTGGGCCGACTGCGCCCGACCAATGCCAATGGGCGCCGCGTCGACGTCGATTCAACCGAAGTCATACGTGACGGCGAGTAGAGTTCACCCGATCGGGTCGTCGCAGGCGGAGATGGTGATCGTACGATCGGCGAGCTCCCACGGACGGTGCCAGGCGTACAGCTCCTCCTCCTGGGCGGCCCAGCGGTCCCAGTGCGGGGCGTAGACCTCACCATCGCGTGCGAGCGCGCGGCGCTTTCGCGTCACCGCCTCGACCTCGAGCCAGACGCTGCGCACCCGAGGCAGTGCCGCTCCTGCGGCGGCGGCCCAGTTCTCGGCCGCTGCGAGGTTCTCAGCGGTAATCGCACCGCATCCCTCGATCACGAGTGGAACCCGCGGTTCGATGCGCTCGCGGGGACCGAATGCAGCCGCGATCCAGTCGTACGCACGGTAGCTGCTCGTTCGCAGCGCGGCCGCGAGCGCGAGCGACCCGGCGGCGAGCCCATCCCACCCCGGGTACAGCGCCTCCACGTGCAGCACCTGCGCAGGCCGGCGCAGGGCCGCGAACGTCTGCACCATATGCTCCGCGAGATGCGTCTTCCCCGAGCCGGAGCGGCCGTCGATGAGCAGCACGTCGCAGTCGGCGAGCTCCTCGAGATCCAGATCCACCATCAGAACTCCCGGTTCCCGTCCGTGCGCCAGCGTTCGGCCGCCAGCATGATGCCGGCCGTCAGCACGCCGAGCACGACCGCCCCCGCGAGCCCGGCCCCGTAGCTCTCGGGTGCCTGATGGCCGATCAGCGCGGCGACCACGACCGGGAGCGTCTGCTCCCCGGGTCGCACGAGGAAGGACGTGGCTCCGAATTCCCCCAGCGAGGTCGCACAGGCGAAGCCGAGCGCGAGCCCCGCCGAACGTCCGAGCAGGGGCAGATCGATGGTGCGCAGCATCGCGAGCGGGCCGGCGCCGAGCGACGACGCCGCGTCGCGCAGCTCGGTCGGGATTCCCCGGAGCACGGGCAGCAGCGTGCGCACGACGAGCGGCAGCGCGACGAGGGCCTGAGCGATCGGGATCAAGACGGTCGAAGTTCGCAGATCGAACCCGATGCCGAGCGGCCGATTCATGGTCAGGAGCAGACCGAAGCCCAGTGTCACTGCTGATACGCCGAGCGGCAACATCACGAGCGCGTCGAAGGCCTCGATGCCCCGTCGGAGCGATCGGGTGCGAGGGCGACGGGAGAGGACGAGGGCCAGCAGCATGCCGAGCACGATAGCGATGAGGGCAGCCACCGCGGCGATGCGGAGCGAGGCTCCGATGGCCTCGAGCACCGTGCCATCGATCGGCAGCGCTTCCGGCGGATCTGCGAGCGCGGCGTAATTCGCCAGCGTCCACCTCCCTTCCCGGTCCCTCAGCGAGCGCGTCACCAGAGCGGTGAGCGGGAGCACGTGCAGCAGCAGCAGCGTCGCCCCCACCAGCGTCAGCACCGGAGCATCGACTCGCCGTGGAGGCGTTCCGCGCCCCCGCTCCTCGCGCAGCACGACCGCGCGCTCTCCGGCGCGGCGCAACTGCGCCGACACGGCGAGCGCGGCGGCCACGATCGCGAACTGGGCGATCGACAGCACCGCCGCGCCGCGGAGGTCCAGGAACTGAACGGTGAGCCGGTAGATCTCCGTCTCCACGTTCGCGAAGGCGGTGCCGCCGAGAATGAGCACGATGCCGAACGAGGTGGAGCAGAAGAGGAACACGAGCGCCGCGGCGGACGCGATGGCGGGGCCGAGCGCGGGGAGTGTCACGATGCACCAGGCGCGCACCCGTGATGCGCCGAGCACTCGCGCGGCCTGCTCGGAGGTGTCGTCGAGGCGGGCCCAGAACCCGCCGACCATGCGCGCGACGACGCCGACGTTCGGAAATGCGAGTGCGAGTACGACCGCGGCGAAGCTCTGGTCCAGCCCCCACGATCCCAGCGGCCCTCCCGGTCCGAGCAACGCCGAGAATGCGACGCCGACGACCACCGAGGGCAGCACGAACGGCACCGTGAGCACCCCTTGCAGCACCCGCTTGCCGCGAAAATCGAGACGGTAGAGCGCGTAGGCGGCTGGTACCCCGAGCGCGAGGGAGAGCGCAGTCGCGAGCCCCGCTTGGGCGAACGTCTGGCCGATGACCCGCCAGGTGCGTACGGCGCCGAACACCTCTGGCAGACCGCTCAGATCGAGTCGTCCCCCGTCGACGAACCCTGTCGCGACGAGCGAGAACACCGGCCAAACGAAGAACAGGGCGAGGAACGCGAGCGGCAGGGCCGCCGCCAGCGTCCACGCTGCAACGCCCCACGGGCCGAGAGCGGCACGTGGGGCGCCTCGGCCAGTCGGGCGGATGATCAGAGGCCGATCTGCTCGCTCAGGGCTTTGAGCCACTCCTCGCGACCCGACTCGATCTCGCGGGAGCTGAGGTCGTGCGTCCGCCCCGGCGCGGGCGACGGCGCGAATTCCCTCCATGCCGAGGGCAGTTCCACAGCCGCATCGACGGGGTTCATGTACATCGCGTCCGGAATGGTCTGCTGGAACTCCTGCGACACGAGATAGTCGACCACGGCCTCGGCGCCGGCCTCGTTCTGAGCACCCCTCAGCACCCCTGCGTACTCGACCTGCCGCGTGCACGTGTCGAGCAGCGCGGCAGTGCTCGACGCCGTGCCAGTCTCGTCGACCGTGAAGGCCGGAGACGAAGCGTAGGAGACCACGATCGGCCGCGTACCCGCTTCGCCGCCCTGGGTGAACTGACCGTAATACGCGTCGCTCCACCCCTGCTCGATGCGCGCTCCATTGTCGACGAGCCGCTGCCAGTAGCCCGCGAAACCGTCCTCCCCGAATTCGGCGACGGTGCCGACGAGGAACGAGGCCCCCGTCGACGAAGCGGTCGGGTCGAGCAACACGGTGAGATCGCGATACTCCGGCTTCGCCAGGTCGTCGTAGGTTCGCGGCTCCGAGATCCCCTGATCCGCGAACCAGGCGGTGTCGATATTGATGCAGGTCGCGCCATGGTCCACTGCGACGAGGCCGGAAGCCGGATCGCCGTCGACGGCGAACTGCTCAGCGCCCTCGGGCAGCTGCGCTGGAGCGTAGTCGGCGACCACGTCGTTGTCGATGAGACGCGAGGCGAAGATGTTGTCGACGCCGAAGAACGCATCGGCGATGGGCGCACCCTGGGTGAGTACGAGCTTGTTCGTGAGCTCTCCCCCGTCGCCGGCCGAGACGACCTGTACGTCGTACCCGGTCGCTGCGCTGGCGGCCGCAGCGAAATCATCGTTCGGGAACGAGTCGTGGACGGCGAGCGTCACCGTCTTCGTATCCGGCGCTTGCTCCGCACCGCTCGCGCATCCGCTCGCTCCGAGGCAGAGCAGTGCCCCGAGCGCGAGCGCGGGCAGTGCGCGGTGCCGCACACGATGAGAATTGGGCGTAGGCGTCATTGAGGCGTCCTTCCTCCGCTGGCATGAACCAGATCAGGTGAACGGTCGGAGCTCGCGTGCTCCCTCTCAGCCCCGCGCGCCGGGACTCCCGTGGATTGCCCTCTTACCCTAGTGCCCTCGCCCCGGCCACCGCCAACCCGATCGACGTTCGGGCTTCGGCTCCTCCGCCGCGTCGTCGCTGGGCGTCGCCTCCGCGTCCCACGAATAGGCCCGCACGAGTGTCGCCTCGTCGATCAGCTCGTCGGAATCGCGACGGGCGTCGGGTCGTGACTCCGCCTCGCCCTCGTCCGAGGCATCATCGACTGTCGGCTCGTCGGAGCCGGAACGCAGCGGTTCGGCCGGCACGAAGGCCTCGGTATCGAACGCCTCGGTATCGAACGCCTCCGTGTCGAACGTCTCGGTGTCGAACGTCTCGGTGCCGAACTCTTGACCGTCGCTCGCCTCGGCACGGGTCGGCTCAGTGCCGAATGCTTCGGCGTCGAAGGCCGCAGTGTCGAACGCGTCGGTTTCGTCACCTGCGGTACGCATCGCGTCGATCTCGTGCATGTCGGCGGTCGCGTCTTCGACAGCGCGCCGTCCTCTGGCGGCATTTCGATCCGCGGCCAGGACGAGTGCCTCGTCGACCGCCGTCTCGAAGTCGACGTCGTCGCTGTCGCCACCGGCGTCGGCACCGGCACCGACGCCGGCACCGACGCCGGCACCGGGAGCAGGGTCTGCGGCTGCTGCTCGGCCAGGCAGCAGACCGCCCGACGCAACCGCTGCGGGAACGACGGATGGCAGCGCGGCGCGGAACTTCGCCGCGTCGAAGCGTCCCGCGATGACGCCGATGAGCAGGCCCCCGCCCACCTCGAGCGCGATGAGCCCCCCTGTGAGCCAGGGGTCGGGGCCGTTCGACGCGAGGCGATCCGGCCCCATCGACCCGCGCGCAAGGGCGCTCAGGCCGGCGACGGAGAGTCCTGACAGCACCGCGGCGAGCACCGTGATCGACACGGCGGCCGGCCACGAGGCCCGGCGCATCCCGGGTCGGCGCGCGAAGAGCACGCCGAGAGCGAGCGCGGCGATGACCAGTACTCCCGGGGCCAGCGCCCCGCGCTCACCCCAACCGTCGGGAAGCACGCCGAGCATGGGCAAGGCTGGGAGCGGGCCGAGCAGCGTTTCGAATGGGGTGACCGAGCTTCCGGCGCCGATCTCGAAGCCGGCTCCCGACATCCACGCGAGGCTCCACACGATCGCCAGCGGCACGAGCGCCAGTTGCGCGAGGAACAATGTGAGCGACCCGATGGGATCGAGCTGCAGACTCTGCGCCAGCGCCGTGACATCGGCATAGCCGACCGCCACAGCGACGGCGAAGCCCAGCGCGGCGATACCGAGCATCAGCGCGAACGCTGCCGCCGCGAGACGAAACATCTCGGCCGCACGGCTCGGCAATGCTGCTCCGAACCGGACCCCCATGTATTCGAGCCCGCGCAACGCGATCCTCACGCCCGACTCCCACCACGGGTGCCCGTCGCGCCCGGCACGCACCAGGAACGCCGCGCACGACGCGGCACCGTACACGGCGGCGGCGCTGAGCGCTGCCTGGACCGCTGAGCCTTCGATCAGGGGCGCGGCGAGTGCCGCTGCGGCGAGGGCGACGGCCCCGAATCCGACGGCGCCGCCGAGCACGCCCATGGCGCCGACCCCGCCACGGCCGGCGAACCGCCATCCCGCGCGCAGTGCGAGCAGCACCGAGATGAGCGTGATGCCGAGAGGAACGAGCGACAGGGTGAAGCTGAACGCTTCCGGCGCGAGCCCCAGGCCGAGCGCCGTCTCCGCTGACAGCGAGAAGTGCAGCGGCACGAAGTGCGCCAGCAGCCAGATGCCCGTCACGTCGGCCGCGACCGACGCCGGTTCGGCCGCGAGGCCGAAGGTGATGACCCAGACCAGCACTGCGGGAACCGCGACGACGGCGATTCCGGCGAGCGCCACGGCGACCGCCTCGATTGCGGCGATCACCGCGGTCACCAAAGATCTCATTGCCAGAATCTTACTCCGAGCGGTGCCCCGGATTCCCTGGTCCCACTGCCGTAGGGTGAGGGGTCAGCTCTCGAATCGCGCACGGGAAGGCCGGGCACTCATGCCGCACGCTCCGCTCCAACGCTCCGCCGACGCACCGCAGGGGCGGGTCGTGATCACCGGAGCGGGCGGCTTCATGGGCCGATATCTCGCGGACCGGTACCGAGATGCCGGGCGCGACGTCATCACGGTGGGTCGGTCCGGATTGAACGTCAGCTGGAACGACGCCGCTGCACTCCGCGACGCAGTGGACGGCGCGTCGCTCGTCGTCGGCCTGGCGGGCAAGAGCGTGAACTGCCGCTACACGGCTGCGAACCGCGCCGAGATCATGCGATCCCGCGTCGTCACCACGCAACGGCTCTCGCGGGCCATCGCTTCGGCCGCCGACCCTCCGCCGGTCTGGTTGAACGCCTCCACGGCGACCATCTACCGGCACGCCGATGACCGCCCCATGACCGAGGCCGGCGGCGAGATCGGTTCGGGCTTCTCGGTCGGCGTCGCGCAGGCGTGGGAAGCGGCGCTGATGCGCGATGCACTGCCCCGCACGCGTCGCGTCGCACTGCGCACCGCGATCGTACTCGGCTCCGGTGGGGTGCTTCCGACGATTCGCGCTTTGGCTCGCCTCGGTATGGGCGGATCGCAACTCGACGGCCGCTGGCCGGTGACCCGGGCTCGTCGGCTCGCGGGCACTGCGCACCGGTTCGCTGCGCGCGGCGGTTCGCAGATGTTCAGCTGGATCCACATCGAAGACGCCGCGCGGGCCCTCGATTTCCTGGAGCAGCATCCAGAGCTCGACGGCGCCGTGAACCTGAGCGCACCGAACCCGGTCGACAACCGCACCTTCATGCGCACGGCGCGCAGCGTACTCGGGCTCGCGATCGGCCCGCCGCTGCCCCGCTGGGCGCAGGAGGTCGGTGCGATCGCGATCCGCACCGAGACGGAACTCGTACTCAAGAGCCGGTGGGTGCTGCCCGAACGATTGGACCGGTCGGGGTTCGCGTTCCAGTACCCCGAGCTCGAGCCCGCGCTGCGTGCGGCGTATCGCAGGTGACCGCTGCTATTCGGCGCCGTGGATCAGCCCGAGGATGCGGTCTTGCAGTTCCTGGAACTCGACGGTGCGCTCGGACGCCAGGGTGCGCGGCCGCGCGATCGGCACGTCGACGATCTGCTGCACACGGCCCGGACGCGGACTCATCACGATGACGCGATCGCTCGTCACTACGGCTTCACCGATGTCGTGGGTCACGAGGAGCACGGTGATGCGGTGCCGTTCCCACACCTCGAGCAGCAGTTCTTGCATGGTGCGGCGCGTGAGAGCGTCGAGCGCCCCGAACGGCTCGTCCATGAGCAGGATCTCCGGTCCGTAGCTCAGCGAGCGCGCAAGTGCGACGCGCTGCTGCATGCCGCCCGAGAGCTCGACCGGCCGTGCGCGTTCGAAGCCGTCGAGGCCGACGAGGCCCAGGAAGTCCCGAGCCCGATCCGCCCGATCCGCCCGGGAGAGGCCCCGCTCGCCGCGCAACGCGAATTCGACGTTCTGCTGCACCGTCAGCCACGGCATGAGCGTCGCGTGCTGGAAGACCACACCGCGGTCTCTGCCCGGCCCCGTGATCGGAGCACCGTCCACCTCGAGTGTGCCGGACGTCGGTTCCTCCAGACCGGCGATGAGCGACAGCAGCGTCGACTTGCCGCAGCCGGAAGCGCCGACGATCGAGACGAATTCGTTCGTTCCGACTTCGAGGTCAACGCCCTCCAGAGCCGTGACGCTCCCGAATCGCTTCACGATGCCGGCCGCCCGCAGTTTCGGCGACGCGGGGTGCTGAGCGCTCATGGGCGACCCTCCTGATACGCGAACATGCGCCGACCGGCCGCGCGCATGGCCTGATCGAGAATCAGCCCGAGCACACCGAGCACGAACACGTACCCGATGATCAGGTCGGTCTCGAAGAATCGCTGCGCCACCGTGATGCGGTAGCCCATGCCACTTGAAGCGGCGACGAGCTCTGCGACGACGAGCCAGGTCCAGGCCCACCCGAGCGTGATTCTCAGCGCGTCCCAGATGCGCGGCATCGCCGACGGCACGACGATCCGCACCAGCAGTTGCCCCCAGCTCAGCCCGAGGGTCTCCCCCAGACTCACCAGCGTCCGCGGGGTGCGCCGCACCGCGTCGGCCACCATGAGCACCTGCTGGAAGAAGGTGCCCATCCAGATGATCAAGAACTTCTGATTCTCGTCGATGCCGACCCAGACGATCGTGAGTGGAACGAATGCGACGACCGGCATGTACCGGATGAAATCCATGAGCGGCTCGAGCGCGGCTTCCACCCGGGCGTTCACACCCATGAGCGTGCCGACCGGGATCGCCATGACGGTCGCGATCACGAAGCCCATGAGAATGCGGAAGGAGCTGACCCCGACGTCGCTCCACAGCTCGCCGTTCGCAACCTGCCGGCCGAGAGCCTCGAGCACCGCGCCGGGGCCAGGAAGGAACATCGGGTCCGCGAGACCCGTCGCGCCGGCCGCCCACCACACGGCGATGAGCAGCACGAACGTCGTGCTCGCGATCGCGAGGTACGCCGGGCGCCCGATCGGTCGTCCGATACGCGCACGCCGACGCCGCAGCGCCGGAACGGTGTTCACGGGTCCCGCCATGATTGCCGGTTACTCCCCGAGGAACTCGGCGCGGATCGCGCTCGTCGCGTCGACATCGCCCGAGATCAACCCGATGCGCTGCGCCACCTCGGCGAGAGCCGGCAGCGTCTCGTCGGCGTAGTCGCCCGAGAGCTGATCGCGGTTCTCGGCGAGCGAGTAGTAGTGCACGCCGGCGAAGGCGGTTTCAAGATCGGCAGGGTCGGAGCCCACCCCTGCGGCGATGATGCCCTGCGCGGCCTCGGTGTCGCTCTCGTAGTACGCGACGGAATCGTCCCACGCGGCGAGCACGTCGCGCACCTCGTCCGGACGCTCGTCGAGCACGTCGTTGCGCACGACCAGCACGTCCGTGATGAGCCCGGGGAACTCTCCGGCGGTCACCACGGCTTCGGCTCCGGCCTCCGAGCCGAGCGCCTCGCTGATGTAAGGCTCGTACGTCACCCCGGCGTCCACGCGGCCGGCGAGCAGCATGGGCGTCACCTTGTCAGCAGACGACTCGACGACCTCGATGTCGTCGAAGTCGAGGCCGGCCTCCTCGAGCGCTTCGGCGATCAGGATCTCGCTCGTGGCGCCCTTCTCGAACGCCACCGTCTTGCCCTTGAGCCCCGCCACATCATCGATGCCCGAAGTGCTCAAGATCGCGTCGGCTTCAGTGGCCGAGTCGAGCATGAGCACGATCGAGACGTCCACGCCCTCCTCGATGAACTGCAGTGCGGCCTGAGCGCCCACGTTCGCCATGTCGAGGCGATCGGCGGCGAGCGCGGCGTTCACGTCGGAGTCGGCGTTGAAGCTCGACAGCTGCACGTCGACTCCGCGGTCCTCGAAGAAGCCCTGGTCCTCGGCGACGTACCACTGCCCGTATCCGAGCCAGGGCTGCGTGCCCATGCGCAGCGCCTCGCCGGACGCTTCGTCGGTCGAGCCGCCCGACTGCGTCGAGCAGCCCGTGAGTGCGAGGGCGATCGCTGCCGTTGCGGCGGCGGTGAGGGAGAGCGTGCGGATGAGGCGGGTCACGGCGGTCCTTTCGAAGTGGCGCGGCCGGGGGGCGCGCGGAGGCGCGACTTCGCGCACAACCTCTCCAGTTTACGGGAGACTGCGCGGATTCGTCCCGTGCTCCTTCCGAACGCGAGCGGGGCGGCCTCCCGAAGGAGACCGCCCCGCTCTGGCAGAGATGCGCCGGTGCTTACAGTGCGTTGAACGCCTCGCGCAGCAGGTTCGCCGTTTCAGTCGGCGTCTTGCCCACCTTCACGCCTGCAGCCTCGAGGGCCTCCTTCTTCGCCTGCGCCGTTCCGGCCGAACCGGAGACGATCGCACCTGCGTGGCCCATCGTCTTCCCCTCGGGAGCCGTGAACCCGGCGACATAGCCGACGACGGGCTTCGTCACGTTCGCCTTGATGTAGTCGGCGGCGCGCTCCTCGGCGTCGCCGCCGATCTCGCCGATCATCACGATGGCGCGGGTTTCGGGGTCGGCCTCGAACGCGGCGAGCGCGTCGATGTGCGTCGTACCGATCACCGGGTCCCCGCCGATACCGATAGCCGTCGAGAAGCCCAGGTCGCGCAGCTCGTACATCATCTGGTACGTCAGTGTTCCCGACTTCGAGACGAGGCCGATCGGGCCCTTGCCGGTGATCGTGGCCGGCGTGATGCCTGCGAGCGCCTCGCCCGGGGTGATGATGCCGGGGCAGTTCGGGCCGATGATGCGCGTCTCGTTGCCGGTCGCCTGGGCGTGCGCCCACAGCTCGGCCGAGTCCTTCACCGGCACGCCCTCAGTAATGATGACGAGCAGGCCGATTCGGGCGTCGATGGCCTCGATGGCGGCGTCCTTGGTGAAGGCCGGCGGCACGAACGCCACCGATACGTTCGCCCCGGTGGCCTCCATCGCCTCGGCGACCGAGGCGAAGACGGGAAGCTCGACGGTTGCCCCGTCGGCGTCGACGTGCGAGACGGTGGTGCCGGCCTTGCGGGCATTCACTCCCCCGACGACGTTCGTCCCGGCGGCGAGCATGCGCGCGGTGTGCTTGGTGCCCTCGCCGCCGGTGATGCCCTGGACGATGACCTTGGAATCCTTGTTCAGGAAGATCGACATGGTGGTTCTCCTACAGTCTTTCGTCTCGGCTCAGCGGGCGTTCGCGAGTTCGGCGGCCTTGTCGGCGCCCTCGTCCATCGTGGCGGCCTGCGTCACGAGCGGGTGGGCAGCCTCGTTGAGAATCGCGCGGCCCTCTTCGACGTTGTTGCCGTCGAGACGCACGACGAGCGGCTTGTTGGCGGCGTCGCCGAGCTTCTTCAGCGCGCCGACGATGCCGTTGGCGACCGCATCGCAGGCGGTGATTCCGCCGAATACGTTGACGAACACCGACTTCACCTGCGGATCGCCGAGGATCACGTCGAGTCCCGCCGCCATGACCTCTGCAGACGCGCCGCCGCCGATGTCGAGGAAGTTGGCGGGCTTCACGCCGCCGTGGTTCTCGCCCGCGTAGGCGACGACGTCGAGCGTCGACATGACGAGCCCGGCGCCGTTGCCGATGACCCCGACCTCGCCGTCGAGCTTCACATAGTTCAGGTCCTGCGCCTTGGCCTTCGCCTCGAGCGGATCCTCGGTCGACTTGTCGGCGAGCTCAGCGTGCTGCGGCTGACGGAAGTCGGCGTTCTCGTCGAGGGATACCTTGCCGTCGAGGGCGATGACGTCGCCGGCGCCGGTGAGCACGAGCGGGTTCACCTCGACGAGCGTGGCGTCTTCGCCGACGTACACCTCGTAGAGCTTCTGGAAGACGGGAACCACCTTCGGGATGAGCTCCTCGGGGAACTTCGCGGCCCGGGCGATCTCCTCCGCCTTCGCAGCGTCGATGCCCACGATCGGGTCGACGGCGATGCGCGCGAGCGCTTCGGGCTTCTCCACCGCGAGCAGTTCGATCTCGACGCCGCCCTCGACCGAGGCGAGCGACAGGTACGAGCGGTTGGCACGATCGAGCAGCACGGAGAAGTAGAACTCCTGCGCGATGTCAGCGCCCGCGGCGACCATGACGCGCTCGACGACGTGTCCCTTGATGTCGAGTCCGAGAATCGACTGCGCCGCCTCGAACGCCTCATCGGGGGTCTTCGCGACCTTCACGCCGCCGGCCTTGCCGCGGCCTCCGGTCTTCACCTGCGCCTTCACGACGACGACGCCGCCGAGCTTCTCGGCAGCCGCGCGCACCTCTTCCGGGGTGTCGGCGACGATGCCGGCCAGTACCGGCACCTCGTATCGTTCGAATAGATCTCGTGCCTGGTACTCGTACAGATCCACGTACTGTCCTTTGCTTGGGAGTCGGGGTGATCCGAGGCAGAAAAATGTCTCGATGTCGAGGTAACTCGACCGGTGCTCAGCCTATCATCGCGTGATGGGCGTCCCTCGACCGCCTCCCGGCTTCGCGCGATACAGCTCGGCGTCCGCCCGCGCGAGCACCGCGTCGAGCGGTTCGCCCGCGCGGGCCGTCGCGATCCCCCACGACCATGAGAAATCGGAGTCCGTCCGGAGCCTCCCGAGCTGCTCCTCCACTGCGGCTGCGTCGCCGCGGAAGACCAGCGCGAACTCGTCCCCGCCCAGCCGCGCGACGAGCCCGCCTCGACGCGCGGTGGTGCCGCGGCGGCCCACCAGCTCGTTCCACGCATCCACGCTCGCCGAGAGCGCGGTATCGCCGGCCAGATGCCCACCGGCATCGTTCACACCCTTGAAATCGTCGAAGTCGAGCATGGCGACGGTGACGGGTTCGCCGCTGCGGGCCGCTCGGCGCCGCACGACCCCGGCGAGTTGCTGCAGCCCGCGACGATTCAGCGCCCCGGTCAGGGAATCGAGTCGCGCCTCCTTGCGCAATTGACGCTGCACGGTTCTCGCCCCTTCGAAGCAGAACAGCGCGACGAGGATCGCGTAGCCGACCATCATCCTGGGGTCGGATACGCCGTTTCCGAGGTCGGGGTTGAGGTGCAGGATGAACAGGAGGCGCACGACACCGAGCCCGATGAGGGCGCGACCGAGCAGCGCAGGGTAGAACCACCCGATGTACAGCGCGATGAGCGGAAGCTCGAGGAGAGCGTTGATCTCGGCGTGCACATGGATCGAGGCGAGGAGGAAGTAGGTCGACAACGACTCGATGCCGGCGAACATGACGAGCCCGGCCCAGAGCGGGTACCGGCGCCCGAGCACCAGCGGCAGCACGGTGGCCACGATGTAGAAGGTGAGCCACAGCGAGACTGCAGATCGGTTGAGGTGCGGGTGGGGCAGGAGGAGATCGAAGACGAAGACGGTTGCGAGCAGCAGCGGGACGGCTGCGCTCATGTACGAGAACGGCGTCTGCCTGCGGTCGAAGCGCTCCCACGCGTCGCGCACGACAGCTCTCGCGCTCACGCGGGGCCGGCGGCTATCCATGCGGCACCTGCCGCTTCAGCCGCTTCTGCGCGTACAGCGCCGCGTCGGCGCGCTGCAGGAGTGCGGCGAGGTCGTCGCCGGCGGCGTACTCGCTCGCACCCCACGACCACGGGTGCGTGGACGCGGCCTGCAAACGCTCGACGATGGCACTCGTTTCCGCGCGATCCGTATCGGGGAGGAGGATCGCGAACTCGTCGCCGCCGAGCCGACCGATGACGTCGCTGCTGCGCAGTTCGCTTCTCCATGCGCTCACGGTCGTTTCGAGGGCCCGGTCGCCGGCGGCGTGACCGTGCGCGTCGTTGACCTGCTTGAAGCCGTCGAAGTCGATGGCCAGCAGCGACATCGGAGTGGTGCGGCGTCGCAGCCTGACCGCTGCCCGCTCGAAGAACGGGGCCCGGTGGAGAGCTCCGGTGAGCGCATCGGTGGCGTCGACGCGTTTCGCTCGACGCCAGAGATAGTTGCCTGCGATGTAGCAGAAGAGCAGACTCAGCAGGCCGTGCACCGCCACGGGGGCGCCGATGCGTCCCTCGGGGTTGAAGAGCGGGTTGGAGACCATGACGATCCCGAACACCGCCATGCACAGCGCGATCAGCGGCAGGGCGAGACGCGGCCGCACGAACCAGCCGAGGTAGAAGGCGACGATGGGCAGCTGCTGCAGCGCGGAGATCACCGATTGCGGGTCGTCGGCGAGGCTCAGGAAGTAGGCCTGGGCCACCAGGAAGATGAAGACGGCGACGATGCCCACCCACCGCGGGAGGCGCCGTCCCAGGAAGAGCGCCGTCACGGCACTGGTCAGGGTGATGACGAGCAGCGCCCAGTTCAGCGCGCGATGCTCGATGTAGTCGGGGAAGAGCAGGTCGACCGCGAGCGTGAGCGACATGAGCACGGCGGCGAAGGTGATGTACCACGAATGCGCGTCGTGTCTGCGGAGGAATGCCGTCGCCGAGGGCATACTCCGCCCTCCCTTCGATGCCGTGCGCATCCCCCGTCTTCCCCAGCCGTCCGGGTATAGGGTACACACTTCCGCGATCGGGGCATATGGCGAGATTCTCGGTTCGATGCAACATTCGCCGTACATCTTCCGTTCTCTCAGCGATGAAGAATACACTCGATCGCGCTGCGGCCGCCGGCCTCCCCGCTCCGGGGCGGGTATTCGAGTCGGCGCGGCAGGAGAGAAGTCACGTGAGCACTACGGAGGAGGCCCGCCCCGAGGGCCTGCGAGCACGCAAGCGCCGGCGCACCGAGAACGCCATCGAGTCATCGGCGGTGCAGCTCGCCCTAGAGCTCGGCGTCGAGCACGTCACGGTCGATGCCATTTGCGAACGCGCCGATATCTCTCGGAGCACCTTCTTCAACTACTTCCCGTCCCGAGACGATGCGATCGTCGGGCGAGCGATCGACATCCCGGACGGCGAAGCCGCGTTCGCCGTGCTCGACAGCACGCCAGACGATCTTCCGCTGGGTCTCTTCCGTCTGCTCTTCGCGGCCATCGGCCACCGCAGCGTCAATGCCGACATTGCGCGGGATCGAGGCCGTCTCGTCGCCGAGCAGTACGAGGCCGGGCGTTTGATGATGATCTCGATTCTGGAATCGGGCTACCAGCTCGACGCGGTCGCGGTGGCGTGGCTTCGGGCGCACCCGGAGCACGCGAAGCTGGACTCGCCGCAGCGGGAGTCGGCGCTGGCCCTCGCGCTCGTGCATGGCGCGATGACGGCGCAGATGGCCGAGTGGACGGCGGGGAGCGGCGACGTGAGCGCCGACGAGTCGGACTTCTTGCGCATCGCGGCCGACTTCCGCCGACTGCTCGGCGCGAACGCGGCGTAGGCGTAGGCGCCGCGTTCCCTCGCGCCGCAGCGTTCTAACCTGCGTCGCCCAGGTATTCAACGAGCGGCGCCTACTTATTCGACGACCTTCTCGATCGGTGCGAGCTTCACGAGCAGCTTGCGCTCTCCGACGGTGTCGAATACCACGTGGGCGATGCGCTTCGTTCCGGAGCCCGAGATTCCCGTGACCCTGCCGTCGCCGTACTCGTCGTGCCGAATGCGGTCTCCTGTTGCGAGCTCGAGGTCGCCGTTGTCTCTCACCGAACCGTCGACGAGGTTCGGGAAGCCACCCCCGCTCGCTTGAGCCTCCTTCGCAAGTCGCTTCCGTTCGCGCCACTTGTCGAGCGCGGATTGCATGTTCCCGCTCGCGGGCTCGCTGACTGCGGCCGATCCAGACCCTCCTCCGCCTCCGGAGAACGACACTGCGGAGTCCGTACGGGTGCGCGACCAGGATCCGTTCGATCCCGGTGAGCGGGGTGCGTTCAGCGCGCGCGAAGCGGTCCCGCCCCGTCCGGTCACCTCGCCCGGCGACTGCCGCCAGTCGATGAGCCCTTCGGGGATCTCCTGCAGGAACCGCGACGGCATTGCGACGGAGACGTCGCCGAACGTCGCACGGGTCGAGGCGAGTGTGAGGTACAGACGCTCGCGCGCTCGCGTGATGCCGACGTACATCAACCGGCGTTCCTCGTTGATGCCGCCGATCTCATCGACAGACATCTGGTGCGGGAGGAGTCCTTCTTCGACTCCCGTGATGAAGACGGCTGCGAACTCGAGGCCCTTTGCCGTGTGCATCGTCATCAGCGACACGGTGCCGCTCGAGTCGTCGAGGTCGTCGGCGGCGGCGACGAGACTCACCTCGGTCAGGAATGCGAGCAGACCCGCGCCGGGCTGCTTCACGTCGAACTCGCGCGCCACGGCGAGGAGTTCCTCGAGGTTCTCAGCGCGGGCATCGTCTTGCGGGTCGCGCTTCGCCCGCAGCTTCTCGATCATGTCGGTCTCGTCGAGCACCAGCTTCATCACGTCGCCGACGGGGGCTGGGACGGCGTCTTCACCCGCGACGTCGGTCGCACCGCCACCGGCGGCCATCCGTGATGCCCGCACGAGCATCTCGCCCAATCCGCGGACGGTCGCGCGGATCTTCGGGCCGATCGCCGTGACCTCCTCCGCGCGCAGCATTGCTTCGTGGAACGACAGGCCGTTGGCTTCCTGGAAGTTCGCGAGATGGGCCTCCGCCATCGCGCCGACCCCGCGCTTCGGAGCGCCGAGGAGGCGCGACCACGCGATGGGGTCGTACGGGTTCGCAATGCTCGTGAGGTACGCCATCGCGTCTTTCACCTCGGCGCGCTCGTAGAACTTCGTGCCGCCGAGCACGCGGTAGGGAATGGCGGACCGGATCAGCAGCTCTTCGAGGGCGCGCGTCTGGGAGTTCGTGCGGTAGAAGACGGCGATGTCGCTGTAGGCGACGCCCGCGCGGTGCAGGTCCTCGATCTCCTCCGCGACGAAGCGTGCTTCATCGTGCTGCGAGTACCCGGTGAAGCCGACGATGCGCTCGCCGTCGCCCTCCGACGTCCACAACCGCTTCTCCTGGCGGTCGAAGTTGTTGCCGATCACGGCATTCGCCGCTGACAGGATGTTCTGCGTCGAGCGGTAGTTCTGCTCGAGTTTCACGACCTCGGCGCCGGAGAAATCGCGCTCGAACTCGACGATGTTGCGAATGTCGGCGCCGCGGAACGCGTAGATCGACTGATCGGAGTCGCCGACGACCGTCAGGCTCGCGGCGGGGATGCGGCCGGAGGCGTCGAGCTCGCGCTCGCGCGCCGGCGGCACGAGGCGCTCGACCTCTTCCGGTTCGATGGGCCGTGTGAGCTCGCGGATCAGCGAATACTGCGCGTGATTCGTGTCCTGATACTCGTCGACGAGAATGTGACGGAAGCGGCGCTGATAGATCGCCGCGACATCGGGGTGCGAACGGAACAGGTGCACGGTCTGCCCGATGAGGTCGTCGAAGTCGAACGCGTTCGCACGCTTCAGCTCCTGCTCGTACATTCTGAAGATCTCGACGAACAGCCGCTCACGAGGGTCGTTCTCGTTCATCGTCGCCGCGTGCGTCGCGGCGTCGACCAGCTCATTCTTGAGTTTCGAGATCTTCGAACCCGAGTTCGCCGGAGTGAAGCCGTACGTGTCGGCGTCGAGCTCCTTGATGATGCGCTTCAGCAGCGCACGGGAATCGGCGGAATCGTAGATCGTGAAGCCGGACACATAGCCGAAGCGCTCAGCCTCGCGACGCAGGATGCGCACGCACGCCGAGTGGAAGGTCGAGACCCACATGCCCTGCGATGCGTCTCCGAGCAGCCCCTCGATGCGCTCCCGCATCTCGGCCGCGGCCTTGTTCGTGAACGTGATGGCGAGGATCTGGCTCGGCCATGCCTCGCGCTCGCGAATGAGATGCGCGATGCGATGCGTCAGCACCCGGGTCTTGCCCGAGCCTGCTCCCGCGACGATCAGCAACGCGGGTCCACGAGTCGTCACCGCTCGCGCCTGCGCGGGGTTGAGACCGTCGACCAGGGGGTCGTCGGCCGTGCCGTTCGCGCCGGTTCCGCCGCCGACCGGGAGACCTGAAGGGTCGAGAAGTTCGAAGTCGCTCATCGTGCCCCCAGTCTACGAGGCGCCTCCGACATTCGGCCTCGCTGGCCCGGCGCACGGCCAACGCCCTCCGATCCCGCAGAATAGGAGTTATGTCATCCTCCGCCACTCGGCGCCCGTCCGTGCTCGTCTTCGCCACCGGTGGAACGATCGGCATGCGTCGCACCGACAGCGGCCTCGCGCCCGATCCCGAGTTCCCCGAGATCCTCGAAGACCTCGTCGCGCGCATCTGCCTCCCGCTCGGCGTCGAAGCCCGCGTCAACCATCTCTCACCCGCGATCGACAGCGCGAACGCCGACGCCGATACCGCTCCGAAGATTGCACGCGCGGTGCGCGCCCGCGTACGCACTCAGCGCCCCCGCGGCGTGGTCATCACCCACGGCACCGACACCCTCGCGTACACAGCGGCCCGGCTCGCGTTCGAGCTCGGCGATCTCGGCGTGCCGGTGGTCGTCACCGGCAGCCAGCTGGCCCACGGCGAGGAGGGCAGCGATGCGATCGGCAATCTCACGCTCGCCATCCGCGCTGCGGTGAAGGCCGCGCCCGGTTCACCGGCCGCGATTGCGTTCGGCGGCGACCTGCTCCCGGCTGTGCGGGCCACCAAGCACGACAGCGTCGCGCTCGCAGCGTTCCGCGCAGAGCTTCCCCTCGCCGCGGGCGCCGCCGGCGTGCCAGCGCCACCGCCCGTCGACGCCGGATCCGCAGTGCCGAGCGCGCCATCGCGCGTACTCGCGTTTCGATTCGTTCCCGCCGTGACCTCCGATGATCTGCGCGCTTCGGTGGGCGGACGCCCGCAGGGCCTCGTGCTGGAGTGCTACGGCAGCGGCAACGGCCCGATGGCTCGCCCCGGCATGCTCGGCACCCTCCGAGAGCTCTGCGCCGCAATGCCCATCGTCGCGGTGACGCAGTGCACGACGGGCGGCGTCGACCTCAACCGCTACGCCGTCGGCCGTGAACTCGCCGCGGCCGGCGTCATCGACGGCGGCGATATGACGCTCGAAGCGGCTGCGGGAAAGCTCGGCTTCCTCCTCGACCGCCGCCACAGCGATGCCGAGCTGCGCGCCCTCATGCTGCAGAATCTCGTGGGCGAGCGGACGAGCACGCCCGCCTGAACCGCCACGCGCGGCTCAGGCCAGCACGCAGCGCACGTCTCAGGCCACCGCGCCGTCGCGCATGGCGACGCCCAGATCGGGGTGGTCGACGAACACGCCGTCGACGCCCGAGCTCGCAATCATCGAGAACTCGGCGAGCCAGTCGCCCCACTGCGCCGTGGCCTCCGGTTCCTCCCCCGTGCGCTGAGCATGACTGCGGAAGGCCGGGTTCAAGAAGCGGTTCTCCGGACGCAGCGTCCAGGTGAACACCCGGAGCCCCCTCGCGTGCGCTCGCTCGACCAGATTGGTCGGCCCGAGAGCCTGGCCGAGCACGCCGACGCGCAGCAGATTCGCCTTCGCGACGCTGATGCCGTCGACCCGCCCCGCGAGGAGGTCGAGCCCCGCGTCGCTCCGATACCACGCATAACTGCGCGGCGGCGCCTCTCCGACCGGTTCGTCGGCCGGAGACCCGAAACGCTCCGCGAGGAACACGAAGGCGGCCTGCACCTCCGCAGCGCGCAAACGGTCGAGCACGCCCAGTTCGAACGACTCGATCACCAGCAAGTCTGCGCGATCCGCCCAGCCGCACGCAGCGAGCTCCGCGCACAGCATCTCTGCGAGATCGATCCCGCGATCCTCATAGAAGCGCGCGTGCTTCACCTCGACCACCACGCCGATGTCACGGCCGGACTCAGCACTGTGCGCATCGACGATCGCGAGCACGTCGCGCAGGCGCAGGATCCCCTCGGCGCCGTCGAACACCGTGTTGTCCGGGCGCACCTGCGGAAGGCGTTCGCGACTTCCGAGCACGGCGAGCTCGTCCCAGGTGAAGTCCTCGGTGAACCACCCGGTCAGCCGTTCACCGTCGACCGTCTTGGTCGTGCGGCGGTCGGCGAACTCGAGGCGATCAGCGACATCGGTGGTGCCAGAGATCTCGTTCTCGTGCCGCACGACGAGCACGCCATCACGCGTCGCGACGATGTCGGGCTCCACGAGATCCGCACCCATCTCGCACGCGAGACGATAGGCCGACGCCGTGTGCTCGGGGCGGTACCCCGACGCTCCGCGATGGCCGATGATGAGCGGGCGGCGTTCCAGGCTGACCATGGCTTCAGCCTAGGGCAGGCGACCGTTGCGCTCTCGGTGAACGGCGTCCAAGAGTCACAGCCGATCCGAAGCGCCGACTCGATACACTGAAGCAGACCCATACGCCTGGAAAGGATCCTGACGCATGAGCAACCCGGCTCTCAGCAACAACCCGGCACTCAACGGTAAGACACTTACCGCCGATGAGTTGCGCCGTATCTACGAACAGCCCGCTGCGCAGACCCAGCGTCCGGGTGTCGACACTCCCGCGGCGGAGGCGTCGTACGGGGGCATCCAGCATCCCCCGGTCGCACCATCCGACAAGCCGATGACGTACGAGAACACGATCTCGAAGACCGTCATGCTCTTCGTCATCGTGCTCGCCTTCGGTGCCGTCGGATGGTTCATGCCGGCTCTCGCACTCCCGGCCGCGATCATCGGCCTCGTTCTCGGTCTGGTGAACTCGTTCAAGAAGCAGCCGAGCGTGCCGCTCATCGTCTTGTACGCGGTCTTCCAGGGCGTCTTCCTCGGGGGCATCTCGGGCATCTTCGAATCGCAGTGGTCGGGTATCGTCTCGCAGGCGATCATCGGCACTCTGGCCGTCTTCGCGACGGTCCTGATCCTGTTCCGCAACGGCAAGGTGCGCACCAGCCCGAAGATGAACAAGATCTTCATGGTCGCGATCTTCGGGTACCTCGCGTTCTCCCTCGTCAACGTCGTGCTCATGCTCACCGGCGTGAATCAGGACCCCTGGGGCATGCGCAGCGGCCCGCTGGGCGTCGCGATCGGCGCGCTCGCCGTGCTGCTCGCCTCCTACTCGCTGGTCATGGACTTCGAGCTCATTCAGAACGGCGTCAAGAATCGCGTCCCCGAGAAGTGGGCATGGTCGGCCGCATTCGGTCTGATGGTCACGCTGATCTGGCTCTACGTGGAGATCCTGCGCATCCTCGCGATCCTGCGCGGCGACTGACCAGGTTCTTCGATACGCACGTCACACGAACGGGCTCGGCGCTTCGGCGCCGGGCCCGTTCGTCGTTCTTGGCCTTGGGGGCGCCGCAGCCGGGAGGGGCTGCGCTCGGCCTTTCGGGCCTCCGGCTTTCCCATCTTCGCGCCTCTCCGGCATTCGACCTTCAGCGCATGGGCCCTTCCGGCATTCCGGCCGTACTCACTCGAGCGAGAGCGCAGTTCGTGCGCACGCCGGACAGAGCGCGGTGCCGAACTGCGCTTTCGCGACCCTGTCGCACCCCTGCTCACCCCACGCAGCCCCCGAGCATCGGTCGCCGCCACTCGATCGCCGGCGATCGAGTGCAACCCTGCGCACTTCCACTCCCGCGAGCAACAGAAAAGCCCGGCCGAAGCCGGGCTGTTCTGCTACTCCCACTCGATCGCCGGCGATCGAGTGCCACCCTGCGCACTTCCACTCGCGCGAGCAACAGAAAAGCCCGGCCGAAGCCGGGCTGTTCTGTTACTCCCACTCGATGGTTCCCGGCGGCTTCGACGTGACGTCGAGCACCACCCGGTTGACCTCTGGGACCTGATTGGTGATGCGGTTCGAGATGCGCGCCAGCACGTCGTACGGCACGCGCGTCCAGTCCGCGGTCATTGCGTCCTCTGACGAGACCGGGCGCAGCACGATGGGATGCCCGTAGGTGCGGCCGTCCCCCTGCACCCCCACGGAGCGCACGTCGGCGAGCAGTACCACGGGGCACTGCCAGATCGTGTTGTCGAGGCCGGCGATCGTGAGCTCTTCTCGCGCGATCGCGTCAGCCTCGCGAAGCACCTCGAGGCGCTCCCGCGTCACCTCGCCGACGATCCGGATGCCGAGGCCGGGCCCCGGGAACGGCTGGCGCCCGACGATGGCTTCGGGGATGCCGAGTTCGCGGCCGATCGCGCGCACCTCGTCCTTGAACAGCGCACGGAGGGGTTCGATCAGCTCGAAGTCCAGGTCCTCGGGCAGGCCGCCGACGTTGTGGTGCGACTTGATGTTCGCGGTGCCCGATCCTCCGCCCGACTCGACCACGTCGGGGTAGAGCGTTCCCTGCACGAGGAACTTGATGGGCTCGCCCTCCGCTTTGGCCTCAGCGACGAGGTCGAGCTGCACCTGCTCGAACGCGCGAATGAACTCGCGGCCGATGATCTTTCGCTTCTGCTCCGGATCCGTCACGCCCGCGAGGTGGCCGAGGAAGGTGTCAGCGGCTTCGACGGTGACGAGACGCACGCCCGTGGATTCGACGTAGTCCTTCTCGACCTGCTCGCGCTCACCCTTGCGGAGCAGCCCGTGATCGACGAACACGGCCGTGAGCTGGTCGCCGATCGCCTCGTGGACCAACGCCGTCGACACAGCCGAGTCGACGCCGCCCGACAGCGCGGAGATCACGCGGGCGCTGCCGACCTGTTCGCGGATGCGCGCGACCTGCTCGGCGATCACATTGCCGGCGTTCCAGTCCGGCGCGATCCCGGCGACGTGGTGCAGGAAGTTCTCGAGGATCTGCTGCCCGTGGTCCGAGTGCTTCACCTCGGGGTGCCACTGCACGCCGTACAGCTTGCGCTCGGCGGAACCGAACGCGGCGACGGGCGTCACCGCGGTCTTCGCGAGCACCTCGAATCCTTCGGGCGCCGCCTGAACCGCGTCTCCGTGACTCATCCAGACGTTCTGAGCATTCGGCTGCCCGCCGAGAAGCGCCCCGCCGTCACCGACGACGTGCGCATCAGTCGCGCCGTACTCGCGGTCGCCGGTGTTGCCGACGGTGCCGCCGAGAGCGCGGGCCATCACCTGGAAGCCGTAGCAGATCCCGAGCACCGGAATGCCGAGATCGAAGACGCTCGCGTCGAATGCGGGGGCGCCTTCCTCGTACACCGACGAAGGACCGCCCGAGAGCACGATGCCGAGCGGGTTGCGCGCCTGCACGTCCGCAGCAGTGATGGTGTGGGGCACGAGCTCGGAGTAGACGCCGGCTTCGCGCACGCGTCGCGCGATGAGCTGCGCGTACTGCGCGCCGAAATCGACTACGAGAACCGGACGGTGATCCGTCTCCGGCTGTTCTGACAGTGTCGCCATTATCGCTCCAGTGAGCCTTTCGAGGTGGTGGCGGACGATGCCGCAGCGGTCGGGTGTGAAGTGTCGGGCGCGAGCGCGCTCTCGCGAGAATCGAGGAAGCCGTCGACCTCGCGAACGATGCGGGCTTCGAGGAAGAACGACATGAACGGGATGACTCCGCCGAGCGCGATGAGGAGGAACCGCATGAAGCCCCAGCGCATCGGGCTCCACAGCAGGAAGTCGGAGATGAGGTAGACCACGTAGAACCAGCCGTGCGCGATGAGGATCGCCTTGAACAGGTCGAATCCGCTCGCCTGGAAGTCGGATTCGAGGCCTTCGGGCGCGAGCTCGTAGAAGTGCGCGAAGCCGTCTTCGGTGAAGAGGTACAGCTGCACGTTGAACGCGTACTTCATCACCATGACGGCGCAGAGCATCAGCAGCATGACGCCCGTGACCACCGAGGTCACCTTGTAGAAACTCAGGGCTTTGCGAATACGGGGGTAGTCGGCGGGCTTGGGCTGCAGCTGCATGGCTTCCATTCTACGGCGGGCGAACGACACCGATGACCGAGGTGCCGTGGGAGGATCAGGGGGTGGTTTCCGCTTCGAGAAGGAGCATCTCGTGCTCCTTCTCCCACGCGTCTCTCGCGAGGCGATACCAGAAGAAGACGGCGAAGCCGCCGAACACGAGCCATTCGATCGCGTAGAACACGTTCAGCCAGTTCACGGCGTCGGCCGGCAGCGGAGCGACGGAATCGATCGCCTCGATCGCCGCGTCGTCGAGGACGGCGGCTGATCCTGCATCGTCGTGCAGCACCAGGTAGCCAGAGTAGACAGGCCCGTCCACGGAGCCCCAGAGGTTCGCGAGCGCGGCGGGCACCATGGCGTGCATCGTCATCGGGTCTTCGTTCGCGTCGGGCACTCGGGGCGCTTCGGGTGGCATGTACCTGCCCGTGAGTTCGAGGGTCTCTGCCGTCTGGTCGCCGTCGGCGAGCGCATCGGCGGCCCGCTCGGCCTCTGCAATGGAAGGAGCCCACCCCACGGCGACGGCGAGGTGCGCGCCCGGCTCCGCGTCGGGCCCGTCCGTCACCAGGTTGCCGACGACCCACGCCCCGCTCGCACCGCCGTTCTCGCGCGGTGACACGACGGAGAAGTCGTCAGCGACGAACGTCCCGTCGAGATGCACGACGACGCCTGCTGCGGCGTCGGTGACCCCCTGCTCGAAGGAGGTCACGCTCACGAGCGGCCGCTCCGACTCGGTGTCCACCTGGTCCTGCTGCTGCGACTGGACGGCGATGCCCGCCTGCCACTGCGCGAGCGCTGCGAACGCGACGGCGACGCCGAGCGCCAGCAGGAGGGCGAGGATCCAGCTCGGCCGACGCATCACCTGGGCGAGCGTCGGCTCACCCAGGTATTCCAGCTTGCGCGAAGACACGGTGCGGGGCTTAGCGCTCGGCGTAGACGACGCCGACGCGCTGGAACTCCTTGAGCTCCGAATACCCGGTCGTCGCCATCGCGCGGCGCAGTGCGCCGATCAGGTTCGCACTGCCGTCGGCCACGTTCGCCGGGCCGTTCACGATCTGGGCGAGCGGCGCGACCGAACCGACCTGCACCCGCTTGCCGCGCGGGAGGTCCTCGTGGTGCGCCTCCTGACCCCAGTGCCATCCGCGACCGGGTGCGTCAGACGCCTTCGCGAGCGTGCTCCCCAGCATCACCGCATCGGCGCCGCAGGCGATCGCCTTGATCAGGTCTCCGGAGGTGCCGAGGCCGCCGTCGGCGATGACGTGCACGTAGCGGCCGCCCGACTCGTCGAGGTAGTCGGAGCGCGCACCGGCGACATCGGCGATCGCGCTCGCCATCGGTGCGCGAATGCCCAGTGTGGCGCGCGTCGTCGACGACGCTCCCCCGCCGAAGCCGACGAGCACGCCGGCCGCACCCGTGCGCATGAGGTGCAGCGCCGACTGGTACGTCGCGGCCCCTCCCACGATGACGGGAACGTCGAGCTCGTAGATGAACTGCTTCAGGTTGAGGGGTTCGCGGCCCTCCTGCGAGACGTGCTCCGCCGAGACGGTGTTCCCGCGGATCACGAAGAGGTCGACGCCAGCGTTCACGACGGTCTCCGTGAACTGAGCCGTGCGGTGCGGTGACAGCGCACCGGCGACCGTGACCCCGGCGTCGCGGATCTCGCCGAGCCGCGCGGTGATGAGCTCTGCTTGGATCGGAGCCGCGTACAGCTCGCGCATCCGCGCCACCGCCGCGAGTTCGTCGTCGATGGTCGCGAGTTCCGCGAGGAGCGGCTCGGGATCCTCGTGACGCGTCCACAGACCCTCGAGGTTGAGGACGCCGAGACCGCCGAGCTCGCCGAGCGCGATGGCCGCGGCGGGAGACATGACGGAGTCCATCGGAGCGCCGAGCACCGGGATGTCGAATTGGAAGGCGTCGATCGACCACGCGGTCGAGACGAGCTCCGGGTCGCGGGTGCGCCGCGTCGGCACGATGCCGATCTCGTCGAAGGTGTACACGCGCCGTGCACGCTTACCGCGGCCGATCTCGATCTCGTTACTCACCCGCCCAGTCTATCTGGCGGCGGCTGAGCATGCCGAGCGCGCGGGCCGCGTCTGCCTGCTGCCGGAGCCGGGCGAGGTGCATTCTGCGGCCGGGACGTGCCCTGCACACGCAGAAGGGCCCGGATCGAAACCGACCCGGGCCCTTCGCCGTGCACGTCTCAGCGCTTGTAATTCGGCGCTTCGACGACCATCTGCACGTCGTGCGGGTGCGACTCCTTCAGCCCCGCCGAAGTGATGCGCACGAAGTTGCCGCGCTCCTTGAGGTCGGTGATCGAACGGGCGCCGACATAGAACATCGACTGACGCAGGCCGCCGATCATCTGGTGGCTGACGGCTCCGACCGGTCCGCGGTAGGGCACCTGCCCTTCGATGCCTTCAGGAATGAGCTTCTCATCGCTCGGCACGTCCGCCTGGAAGTAGCGGTCCTTCGAGTACGACGTGCGCTCGCCGCGCGTCTGGAGAGCGCCGAGCGATCCCATGCCGCGGTAGTTCTTGAACTGCTTGCCGCCGACGAAGACCAGATCCCCGGGGCTCTCATCGGTACCGGCGAGCAGGGAGCCCATCATGACCGAGGACGCACCGGCGACGAGCGCCTTGGCGATGTCGCCCGAGTGCTGCAGACCGCCATCGGCGATCACGGGCACACCCGCAGGGGTCGCGGCTTTCGCCGCTTCGTACACTGCCGTGACCTGGGGCACACCGACACCCGCGATGACGCGCGTCGTGCAGATCGACCCTGGGCCGACGCCGACCTTCACCGCGTCTGCGCCGGCATCGACGATGGCTTTGGCGCCCGCGTACGTCGCGACGTTGCCGCCGATGACGTCGACGCCGGCGAATGCCGGGTCGGCCTTGATCTTCGCGATGATGTCGAGCACGCCCTTGCTGTCGCCGTTCGCGGTGTCGACGACGAGCACATCGACGCCGGCCTCGACGAGGGCGCTCGCGCGCTTCCATGCGTCGCCGAAGAACCCGACGGCGGCTCCGACGCGCAGCCGACCTGCTTCGTCTTTGGTCGCGAGCGGGTACTGCTCTTCCTTGTCGAAGTCCTTCACCGTGATGAGGCCAGTGAGACGGCCCTCTTCGTCGACGAGCGGGAGCTTCTCGATCTTGTGCTTGCGGAAGATCGCCGCCGCGTCTTCTCGGGAGATCCCGCGAGGCCCGGTGATGAGCGGCATGCGCGTCATCGCGTCCTCGACCCGCACCTGGGAGCGGTCCTTCGGATCGATGAATCGCATGTCGCGGTTCGTGATGATGCCGAGCAGCACATCGTTCGAGTCGACGACGGGCAGACCGGACACGCGATACTCACCGCAGATCGCATCGACTTCTGCCACGGAAGCGTCGACGGAGGTCGTCACGGGGTTCGTGATCATGCCGGCTTCGCTGCGCTTCACCCGGTCGACCATCTCGGCCTGATCCTGGATCGACAGATTGCGGTGCAGGATGCCGAGACCGCCGTTGCGCGCCATGGCGACCGCCATGCGGGTCTCCGTCACCGTGTCCATCGCCGCCGAGATCAGCGGGATCTGGAGCCGGATGCGCCGGGTGAGCTGGGTCGAGGTGTCCGCCTCGCTGGGGATGACGTCGGTGTGCGCGGGCAGCAGCAGCACATCGTCGTAGGTCAGACCGGTGAACGCGAAGGGGTCACGCTGTTCCATGGAACCTCTATCTGTGTAGTGGGTGGGGCTCTCAGAGATTCGCGGGCGACCGGGATGCGGCGCCCGTACCGTCTCTCAGTCTAGGGGAATCGGGGCCGTGTTGACCTGCGCCGTCGGCGAACGCCGGAGTTGCAGCACCATGTCGACGATCAGGATCACGAGCGCGATCCAGACGCCGATGAAGCCGATCCAGCGTCCCGTCGTGATCTCCTCCTGCGAGACGAATGCACCGTAGAAGAATCCGAGGATCGGCGTCAGGAACTGCAGGAATCCGATGTGCGCGAGCGGCAATCGTCGGGTGGCTTCGCCGAACAGGATCAGCGGGATGGCGGTCACGATGCCGCTGAACAGCACCAGCGTGGTGATGCCGGTGCCGAACGTGAAGGCCGTCAACCCGGAGGTCGCCGCGATCAGGCCGAGCTGCACCGCGGCGACCGGAAGCGTGGCGAAGGTCTCGATCGTGAGCCCGGTGATGCCGTCCACCGTTTCGCCCGCGTGCTTGTGCACGGCCCCGTAGAGACCGAAGGAGAGCGCGATGCCGAGGGCGATCCAAGGGAAGGAGCCGTACGCGATTGCTGCGATCAGCACGCTGACGCCCGCGATCATCACCGCGATCCACTGCAGGCGGCTGAGGCGTTCCTTGCGGAACACGACTCCGATGAGAATGGTGAACAGCGGATTGATGAAGTAGCCGAGCGACGTCTCGAGCACATGGCCGGTCATGACGCCGATGATGAAGATCTGCCAGTTCGCATACAGGAAGAGCGCGGAGAGCGCGAACCATCCGAGCAGTCTGGGAGTGCGCAGGATCACCGCGACTCGCTGCCACCGCCGTGTGACGGTGACGAGCAGTACGCAGAAGATCAGCGTGGTCGCGACCCGCCAGGGCACGACCTCGAGGGGGCCGACCATCGCGATGAGTCCGAAGTAGAAGGGGAACGCGCCCCACCAGAGATATGCGCCGAGACCGAATCCGAGTCCCGCACGTGTCCGCTGCATCGAAGCAGTCTACTCCCGACGCACCCCCGGGTACGACAGCGGCCCCGCCGATCCCGGAGGATCGGCGGGGCCGCTGCGGAAGCGCCGCTGTTAGCGGGTGACGACGGCGAGGATGTCGCGAGCGGAGAGGACGAGGTAGTCCTCACCACCGACCTTGACCTCGGTGCCGCCGAACTTCGAGTAGATCACGATGTCGCCGGTGGCGACGTCGAGCGGGATACGGGTGCCCGAGTCGGAGACTCGACCGGGACCCACCGCGACAACTTCGCCCTCCTGGGGCTTTTCCTTGGCGCTATCGGGGATCACGAGACCGGAAGCGGTGGTCTGCTCTGCCTCGACCTGCTTGATAACGATACGATCCTCGAGCGGCTTGATGGCGACCGACACGGTTGACCTCTTTCCAATGTCTGAAGTGTTTCCGCGCCCGCCCCATGCGAGCGCGTCTACCCAGAGTCTATGGCTCCCGTTGGCACTCGTGCAAGGGGAGTGCCAGCGTCGCGGCACGGAATCGCCGACAGCGAACAGTGCGCCGTGCCTAGAATGGAATCACGCCCTGGACTGGCATCGCCAGCGGGTCCGCGGCTCGCACCCGCTTGATTCGACGCCAACCGATGGAGGAGCAATGTCCACGCCTCAGTACCCCGAGCAGCCCACCACTCCCCTGCCGCACCTGGACCAGGACGCGACCCCGGGCCAGCAGGGCCAGACCCCGCCCCAGACGAGCGCTCCGCAGCCCCCCGCGTACCAGCCGCCGCAGAGCTACAGCTCGCAGGCGTACGGCTCGCAGGGGTACGGATCGCGGTCGACGGCGCCCATCCCGACGGGGACCACCCTCGACAAGACGAACACGTTCGCGTTCCTCTCGATCATCTTCGCATTCCTGAGCCCCGTCGCCGGAATCGTCTTCGGGCACATGGGGCTCAGCCAGATCAAGCGCACGGGTGATTCGGGCCGCGGCATCGCGCTGACCGGGCTCATCATCAGCTACGCCTACTTCGTGCTGCTCGCACTCTTCATCGTCGTGTACATCGGCTTCCTCTTCACCATCTTCGCGGCTCTGGGAAGCTCGCTGTCAGGTTTCGATTCCTACTCCTCGTACTGACATGACTGATGCGCCGAGCGCATCGGGGCGGCCTCGGAGCATGGCTCCGGGGCCGCCCCCATTCGTCGAGCCCCCGCCCGGTTGGGAGTTCCTCCTCACCGATCAGGGTCTCGCCGCTCTCGCCGAGGCGACCCTCGAACTCGAGAGCGGCGCCGCACCGGACGCGGTCAATCGCCGCCTGAGGACGCTCGGGCGAGCGCCCGAGGAAGCAGCTGCCCTCCTCACGCAGGCGCAGTTGCGCGAACGGGCGCGTGCGAAGTTCGGTCCCCTCGCGAGCGAACTGCTGTTCACTCCGGCTGGGCTGGAGCAGGCGAGCAGGATCTCGGTGTCGCGCGGACATGCGGCCCGGTTCAGCGACGCCGGATGCGAACGGGTGGCCGACCTCGGCTGCGGCATCGGCACGGAATCGATCGCGATGCTCGAGCATGGCATCGCTCCCGAGGCTGTGGAACTGGATGGGTTCACCGCTCGACTCGCCGAGCACAACCTCGCGACCGTCGCCGCCCGGCGCGGGAGCCGCGCCCCTCGCGTGCGCACGGCCGACGCCGTCGATGTCGACCTCTCGGGAATCGACGGAGCGTTCCTCGATCCCGCGCGGCGCACCGCTGGACACCGCGAGACCCGTCGCCTCTCCTCCCCCGACGACTATTCGCCGTCGCTCGATTTCGCCTTCGGCATCGGATCTCGGATGCCGACGGGCGTCAAACTGGGTCCGGGCCTCGATCGAGACCTCATTCCAGGAGAGGCAGAGGCCCAGTGGGTCTCCGTCGACGGGCATGTCGTCGAGACCGCGCTCTGGTTCGGCGCGCTCGCGAGACCAGGGATCGCTCGCGCGGCACTGGTGCACCGGGGCGGCGAGATTCACGAGATGACGGCGTCTGGCGATGCTCCCGATGTCGACGTCCGTTCGATGGGCGAGTATCTCTACGAGCCCGATGGGGCCGTGATTCGCGCGCGTCTCATCGGTGCGCTTGCAGAGCATCTGGGTGCTGGCATGATGAGCGCCGGCATCGCGTATCTCACCGGAGACGAACTGGTCGCAACGCCGTTCGCGCAGACCTTCCGCCTGCTCGAACGGCTGCCCGTCAAGGAGAAGGCTCTGCGAAGGGCGCTCGCCGCGCGGGGCATCGGCACGCTCGAGATCAAGAAGCGCGGCGCCGACGTCGATCCCGCGGCCTTGCGCGCGCGACTGCGCCTGCGCGGAGCGGAGCACGCCACCCTGCTGCTCACGCGTGATGAGACCGGAAAGCACTGCGCGCTCCTCGCGGAGCGCTGCTGACGCCGACGATGAACGAGAGTGGGCCCGAGAGTCGTAACTCCCCGGCCCACCGCTCCGGCTTCGGTGATCTGTCGTCGATCAGTAGTCGATGCTCGAGCAGGAAACCGTCTGCCCTGCGATCTCGACGGTCTCCGCGCCCGACTGGCAGGCTTCGATGGCCTCCTGAGCATCATCCATCGTGCCGCCGAGCAGGCTAAGTCCAACAAAGAAGAGGATCGTCACGATGATGCCGACGACTGCGGCCACGGCGCCGGTGATAACGCCGGTGAGTGCGAGACCCTTCGGCTGTGCCTTTCGCAGTGCCAGGATTCCCAGCACGAGTGCGATGATGCCGCCCACTGCACCGGCTACGGGTACCCAGCAGAAGATGAGACTCGCGATTCCAAGGATGAGCGCGGTCAGCGCGAGCCCCTTCGGCTGAGCAGGACCGCCCGAGTATGCCGGAGCGCCGGGGTTCGTCGCTGCGGGTTCGTACGCCGGAGCGCTCGGCGCGGTGTGCGCGTTCGGAGTGTGCGCGTTCGGGGTGCCGGACGGCGCGGGCGGGGGCGGAACCGGGTTCGAATTGCGGTCGTTGCCTGGCAGATTGTCGGACATGATTCTCCTTCGATCAAACGTCGATGAGGCGCATTCCCCCATTCTTCCTTCAAAGATAACGTTCAGCTTCAGCGAATGGCGAGTTTTCTCCCGGACCTGAAGCGGCCTTGACAGGCGGCTTCTCCGTCAGAGCACCTGCACCTGCTGCACCGGGAGCGTCGAGTCGGCTCCGAAGGAGAGCCCGGACGGCTCATGCCCGCCGGCTACGAGCTGAGCGCCGAGGGAGGCGATCATCGCGCCGTTGTCGGTGCAGAGCGACAACGGCGGAACGCGCAGTTCGATCCCGGCCGTCGCAGCTCGCTCCGTCGCCAGCTCGCGGACGCGCGCGTTGGCGACGACACCCCCGCCGAGCAAGAGGCGCGGCACCCCGAGGTCGCGGCAGGCCGCGACCGCCTTCGTCAGCAGCACGTCGGCGACGGCCTCCCGGAAACTGGCCGCCACGTCCGCCACCGGCACCGATTCCCCGGCCGCCACGCGCTTCTCGACCCATCGCGCGACCGATGTCTTCAGTCCCGAGAACGAGAAATCGTAGCGGTGACGCTCCAGATCCTTCGGCAGCGTGAGGCCGCGCGGGAAGCGAATCGCGTGGGGATCACCCGTCGCAGCGACCCGGTCGATCTCGGGGCCTCCCGGGTACGGCAGACCGAGCAGGCGTGCGACCTTGTCGAACGCCTCACCTGCGGCATCGTCGATCGTCTCGCCGAGCATCTCGACGTCGGACACGAGATCGCGCACGAGCAGCAGCGAGGTGTGGCCCCCGGAGACGAGCAGGGCGATCGTCGGAAGCTCGAGCTCGCCGACGGCGCCCACGGCTCCGCGCAGTCCGTCGCCGTGCAGCAGGTCGGCGCCGACGTGGCCGACCAGGTGGTTCACCGCGTACAGCGGCTTGTCGAGCGCCACCGCCAGAGCTTTCGCAGCTGAGACTCCCACCATCAGGGCGCCCGCGAGCCCCGGGCCCGAGGTGACCGCGATGGCGTCGAGCTCTTCGAGCGCAACGCCGGCATCCGTCAGGGCGCGCTCGATCGTCGGGGTCATCGCTTCGAGGTGCGCTCGCGCAGCGACCTCCGGAACGACGCCGCCGTATCTCGCGTGCTCGTCCATGGACGAGGCGATCGCATTGGCGAGCAGCGTGCGCCCGCGCACGATGCCCACACCGGTCTCATCGCAACTCGTCTCGATGCCGAGAACGAGCGGGTCCGTGCTCGTCATGCCTGATCCTCCATCGCCCGTCCGCTCCGTGTGCGCCCGCCCATCGCGAGCCGCATCACAATGGCATCGACGCCTTCGGGTTGGTAGTACCGCGGTCGCGTGCCGATCCCTTCGAATCCGAGGCTCTCGTAGAGCTTCTGCGCCACCGGGTTGTCGGCGCGCACCTCCAGAAACACCTCGTTCACCCCGCGCGCTTCGGCCCCGTCGAGCAGCGCATCGATGAGACGACGGCCCTGCCCGGTCCCGCGCACGTCCGGATGCACGGCAATGGTCTGAATATCCGCTTCCGCTCCGAGCGCCAGCATGCCGGCGTACCCCAGCACCCGACCGCGCGCGTCGACGAGCACACGGTAGTCGCGGTGGTCGCCGACGAGCTCTTCGCGCATCATCGAGCGGCTCCAGGCTTCGGCGCCGAACACGGATGTCTCGAGCGACCAGACGGCGTCGAGGTCGTCCAGAGTCGCGCTGCGCAGCACCGGGCCGGCGTCCGCCGGGCTCGTACCGAGGGCGCTCATGTCGAGACCCGCTTCGGCGCAGACGGTTGCGCGACATCGGGGGCCCGGAGGTAGAGCGCACGGTCGTCGTCGAACGGACGGTTCGACGCGAGGCGGCGGGCCGCCACCCGCACGAGCGAGGCTGCTGGAATGCGCTCGGGCCAGATGTCGCCCGGACGCTCGACGTATTCGGCACGGGTCAGCAGAGACGGACCTGCGGTGGCGACGGGCAGTCCGGCCTCGTCGAGCGCGGAGAACTCCGTCACGAAGAGCTCTCGCCTGCGCGCGTCCTGCACCACGCGCAGGTGCTCGGCAGCGCCCTGTTCGAACGCGTCGAGCGCGACTGCGGCGTGGCCCTGCACGGGGAGCAGCGGGACGCCTCGCCCCAGCGCGAATGCGTGGGCGGCCGCGATGCCCACCCTGAGTCCCGTGAACGGGCCCGGCCCGATTCCCGCGACGACTCCCGTCACCCGGGCAGGATGCGTGCCGGTCGCGCGGAACACCTCGTCGAGCAGTCGGCCGATGGCCTCGGCGTGCCCCCTGGGGTCATCGCTCACCGCCACGCGGATGCGACCGCTCGCTCCGAGTGCGACGGTCGTACCGATGGCCGTATCGATCGCGAGCAGCACGTGCTCCCCGAGCTCCGGCGCGTTCACGTTCATCCCAGCACTCCTCCGGCCCAGCGCGGACCGTACCCGCTGACGGTGATCCGACGCGGTTCGATCAGCGTCTGCGACCAGTCTTCCATCTCAGCATGCGCCCCCGCGTTCGGGGCGTTGCCTTCGAACACGGGATCCGGATCGTCGGCCCCGACCGGGCGCTCGATCACGATCTCGATCCAGTCCGTTCTGGTGTCGACGATGCCGGCGCCCCACTCCGCGACCACAACGGATCCTTCGAAGTCGAGGTCGAGGTCGTCGAGCTCATCGGGACCGTCGAGTCGATACGCATCGACGTGCACGAGCGGCGCACCCCCGACGAGCGAGGGGTGCGTTCTCGCGAGCACGAAGGTCGGGCTCTGCACGGGACCGCGTACTCCGAGCCCTTCGCCGATTCCACGGGTCAACGTCGTCTTCCCCGCGCCGAGCGGGCCGGTGAGGATCACGAGATCGCCTGCGCGCAGCACCCGTCCGAGTCGCGCGCCGAGCGCTCCCATGGCATCGGGATCGGAGACGTGATGCAGTTCCTCGACGCTCTTCTCAACCGTCACCGCGTCGCTCCCGCCGTCCGCCCTTCGACGACGACGAACGCCGTCGCGAATCCCCCGTCGTGCGTCATCGACACGTGCGGCAGTGCGGCGCGCCTGCGTTCGAGCACGGCGAGCAGCGGTCCCGTTCGCACGAATGCAGGCGCGCGGTCGTCCGCGCGCTCGATCTCCATGTCGTGCCACCCCAGACCATCGGAGCCGCCCAGCGCCTTGATGAGCGCCTCCTTCGCGGCGAACCGTGCCGCGAGCGAGCGCACGGGTCGGTCGCGCTCAGCCCCGGTGAAGAGGCGCGCACGCAGCCGCGGCGTACGTTCGATGGTGCGCTCGAACCGAGCGATTTCGACGGTGTCGACGCCGATTCCGAGTATCATCACGCTCCTCACACGTCGAAGCTCTCCGGCCCCGGCGCCCCCTGCTTCGCCCTGCTCGTCCGATCGTCTACTCGACCGTGACCGACTTGGCGAGGTTGCGCGGCTGGTCGACGTCGAGCCCCTTCGCGGTCGAGAGCTCGAGAGCGAACCACTGCAGCGGAATGACCTGCAGGAGCGGCTCGAAGAGGGTGTCGGCCAGCGGCAACCGCACGACGTCGTCCGCGTAGGGCAGCACTGCGGTATCGCCCTTCTCGACCACGGCGATGACCCGTGCGCCACGGGCGCGGATCTCCTGGATGTTCGAGACGACCTTCGAGTGCATGATCGGCGACGTCCGCGGGCTGGGAACCAGCACGAACACCGGCTGACCATGATCGATCAACGCGATCGGGCCGTGCTTGAGCTCCCCGGCGGCGAAGCCCTCCGCGTGGATGTAGGCGATCTCCTTGAGCTTCAAGGCGCCTTCGAGTGCGATCGGATACCCGACGTGACGGCCGAGGAAGAGCACGGACCGCGTGTCCGCCATCCAGTGCGCGAGCTGTGCGATCTGGTCGCGTGTCTCGATCGCCTCCGCCACCTTCGCCGGCAGCGCCTCGAACTGCTCGACGGCTCGCGTCTGCTCCTCAGCGGAGAACGTTCCGCGAACACGCGCGAGATGCAATCCGATGAGGTAGATCGCAGTGATCTGGGCGACGAACGCCTTGGTCGAAGCGACCGCGACCTCGGGGCCGGCGTGGGTGTACACCGCAGCGTCCGACTCGCGCGGAATGGTCGCGCTCTGCGTGTTGCAGACCGAGATCGTCGTGACCCCGCGCTCGATGGCGTACTTGACCGCCATCAGGGTGTCCATGGTCTCGCCCGACTGACTGACCGAGATGACCAGCGTGCGGTCAGAGAGCACCGGGTCGCGGTACCGGAACTCGTGGCTGAGCTGCACCTCGACGGGAACGCGCGCCCACTGCTCGATGGCGTAGGAACCGACGTGCCCCGCGTACGACGCGGTGCCGCAGGCGATGATGATGATGCGGTCGATCTCGCGCAGGCGGTCGTCGCCGAGCGCTGTCAGCTCGGGAATCTCGACCCCCGCGCTCGAGATGCGGCCCCGGAGCGTGTTGCCGACGGCGTCCGCCTGCTCGTTGATCTCCTTGGCCATGAACGACGACCAACCGCCCTTGTCGGACGCGTCAGCATCCCACTCGACCTCGAACTCCTCGAACTCGACCGTGTTGCCGGAGAAGTCGGTCACGCGCACCTCGGCGGGCGTGATGATCGCGATGCTGTCTTCTTCGACTGCGACGGCGCGCTTGGTGAACGACACGAAGGCGGCGACGTCCGATCCGAGGAAGTTCTCGCCATCGCCGAGGCCGATCACGAGCGGTGAGTGATGGCGAGCCGCGAGGACCTTGCCCGGCTCGTCGCGGTGCATCGCGAGCAGCGTGAACGTGCCGTGCAGGCGTGCGACCACGGCGCGGAAAGCCGTTTCCAGATCGCCCTGACGTGCGACCTCGAGGCCGAGCAGCGCCGCCACGACCTCGGTGTCCGTCTCGCTCAGCAGCTCAACGCCCGCCGACTCCACTTCGCTGCGCAGCTGCGCGAAGTTCTCGACGATGCCGTTGTGGATCACCGCGAGCTTCCCCTCGTCGCCCAGATGCGGGTGAGCATTCACATCGGTGGGTCCGCCGTGGGTCGCCCAGCGAGTGTGGCCGATGCCGGTGCCCGAGGCGTCGAGGGGACTCGCCTCGAGGAGGTCCTCGAGGCGCGCGAGCTTGCCCGAGCGCTTCCGCACGGAGAGCGATCCGTTCGTATCGACGACGGCCACGCCGGCGGAGTCATAGCCCCGGTATTCCAGACGTCGAAGCCCGTTCAGCAGTACCTCGACCGTGTCGTTCGGGCCGACATATCCAACGATTCCACACATGCGGCCTAGTTTAGTGGCACCATTGATGCACGATGACCCAGAACATCTCCCCTCCCGGTGCAACCGTCACGACCGACACGCACCCGCTCATCCGCCCCGAGTTCACTTCTCCGTTCACGGAGATCGGCCGCGACGAGTGGGCCCGGTTGGCCGGGGAGACTCCGATGCCGCTCAGCGAGGGCGAGATCGCAGCGTTCCGCGGCCTCGGAGAACCGCTCGACATGGCGGAGGTGTCTCAGGTGTACCGCCCGCTGAGCCGGTTGATCAACCAGTACGCGATCGCCGCGCGCGAGATGCATCAGCGCACCCGGGGGTTCTTGCAGCGCGGCGGGGAGCGCCAGAGCCCGTTCGTCATCGGCATCGCGGGGTCGGTCGCCGTCGGCAAGTCCACTGTGGCGAGGATCCTTCGGGATCTGCTGGCGCGCTGGCCTGAGACGCCGCAGGTGGAGCTCATCACCACCGACGGCTTTCTCTACCCCGCGGCAGAACTCGAACGACGCGGCATCGCCCACCGCAAGGGTTTTCCGGAGTCCTACGACCGGCGCAGTCTGCTCCGCTTCGTGTCGCAGGTGAAAGCCGGCGTCGATGAGGTCAGGGCGCCCCACTACAGCCACATCGTCTACGACATCGTTCCCGGCGAGTACACCGTCGTCCGCCGGCCCGACATCCTGATCGTCGAGGGACTGAACGTGCTGCAGCCCGCATCGATGGCTCATCCGCTCGCCGTCAGCGATCTCTTCGACTTCTCCGTGTACGTGGACGCCAGATCCTCCGATATTCAGCGCTGGTACCGGCAGCGGTTCCTGAAACTGCGGGAGAGCGCCTTCGCCGACCCCAGCTCGCACTTCCGGCGCTTCGCCACCATCGATGACGATGCGGCGCTCGCGATCGCCGACGAGTTCTGGAACAACATCAATGAGCCCAACCTCGTCGAGAACATCAGGCCGACGCGGGCGCGGGCGAGTCTCGTGCTCCGCAAGGAGTCCGATCATCGCGTGCAGAAGGTGCTGCTGCGCAAATTGTAGGTGGAGCCCCTCGCGGCTCGGCAGGCTCCGGCGCCCCGGCATCGTTTACGCTGGAGGCTATGCGTCATCATCGTTCCATTCGTGGCACCCTGATCGCGGGGCTCGCCGCTTCGCTCGTGCTCGCGGGAACGATACCGGCGATCGCCGTCGACGGCAGCGCGAGCGACTACCCCACGTGGTCGGAGGTGCGGGCGGCCCAGGACTCCGAAGCCGCCGCCGAAGCCGAGTACGCGCGTCTGCAGCGTGCACTGCAGCAGTCCAGCGATGAAGCGACGGCCGCGACGTCGGCTGCAGCGAGTGCCCATGGCCGCGCGAGAGAGGCGCGCGAGGCGGTCGACGCAGCGGTCGCCCGTGAAGCGGCATTGCAATCGCGCATCGAGCAGGCCGAGCAGTCGTTCGGTGACAATGATGAGGCGGTCGGCCGCATGGTCTCCTGGATGTACACCAACGGCACGGGGCTCGCGAGTGCGAGCGCACTCGCGACCGCGTCCGATCCCGAGGAGTTCATGGCGAAGTTCAGCATGTCGTCTCAGGTATCAGGCACCTGGAACGGCATCGCGGAACGTGCGAAGACGGAGGTCAATTCGGCGGCATCCCTCCACGACCAGGCTGCGGACGCGAAACGCGAGCGGGAGCGTCTGGCCGACGAGGCCGAGGCTGCCGCTGCATCGGCGGACCGGGCGCAGCAGGATTCGGACGCCGCAGTCGCACGCGCGGGTGAGCGGAGCGAGACGATGTACGCCCAGTTGGCCGCCCTGCGCGGTACGACGGCTGAAGCGGAGCGTCAGTATCAGATCGGCCTGCAGGTGGCCGAGCAGGCCGCAGAGCAGGAGCGGCAGCGCGAGGAGGCGGCGCGGCAGCAGGAAGAGCGCGACCGCACTGCGAATCCCCCGGCGGAGCCTCCTGCGGGCGGGTCGGAGTCACCCGGGGGCACCGATCCCGGCACGGGCGGCGGCGATCCGGCCGGCGGTGTCGGCGTCGACCCGGCCGGCGCCCAGGCCCACGCTCGTTCGTCGCTCGGCGCCTACGGTTGGGGTGACGACCAGTTCTCCTGCCTCGTCCCGCTCTGGAACGGGGAATCTGGCTGGCGCGCCGATGCGCTCAACCCCTACAGCGGCGCATACGGCATCCCCCAGTCTCTGCCTGCCGAGAAGATGGCCACTGCTGGCCCCGACTGGCGGACGAACGGCAACACGCAAGTGGACTGGGGTCTCGCCTACATCCAGGCGGCATACGGGAGCCCGTGCGCGGCCTGGGGCGCTTGGCAGGCGCGAGATCCGCACTGGTACTGACGCGGCTCCGACCGGCGCTGCGCGGGAGCGCCGAGGCCCGCTCAGCAGAAACGCCGGCGCCCCGACCCCCGGAGGGGTCGAGCGCCGGCGTTGTGCGAAGCTTCAGACGGCGAGACGTTCGAGCACGATGCCCGCGAGATCATCGGCGAGTCGCTGTGCATCCTCCGCATGCTCGGCTTCCACCATCACGCGGACGACCGGCTCGGTGCCGGAGGGGCGAAGGAGCACTCGTCCGTTGCCCGCGAGCGCGATCTCGGCCTGACGCACCGCCTGCTGCAGCACCTCATCGCCGTGCACACCGGTGCGATCGACTCCGCGAACGTTCACGAGCACCTGCGGGTACACCGTCATGCAGGTGGCGAGCTCCGCAAGCGACTTCCCGGTGCGCACGACCTCTGCGGCGATGTGAAGACCGGTCAGGATCCCGTCGCCCGTCGTCGCGTGATCGCTCATGATCACGTGACCCGACTGCTCCCCGCCGAGGGAATACCCCTCGGCGTTAATCGCCTCGAGCACGTACCGGTCGCCGACGCCCGTCTCGACCACGTCGATGCCGTTGTCTGCCATCGCGAGCTTCAGGCCGAGGTTCGACATCACTGTGGCGACGAGCGTGTTGCGGACGAGCTTTCCGCGGCGCGCCATCGACAGTGCGAGGATCGCCATGATCATGTCGCCGTCGACGACCTCGCCGGCAGCGTCCACGGCCAGGCAGCGATCGGCATCGCCGTCGTGCGCGATCCCCAGATCGGCGCCGTGCTCGATGACCGCGGCGGCCAGCGGCTGGAGATGCGTGGATCCCACGCCGTCGTTGATGTTGAAACCATCGGGGTCGTTGCCGATGACGGTGACGCGCGCCCCAGCATCGGTGAACACGTCGGGCGAGATGCCGGCCGCTGCGCCGTGCGCGCAGTCGAGCACGACGTGAACTCCGTCGAGGCGCGTACCCTCGAGCGTCCCGAGCAGATGCACGAGGTACCGATCCTCCGCATCCGCGAAACGGCGGATGCGTCCGACCTCCCGGCCGGTGACGGCCACGACCGGACCGTCCATCGCGGATTCGATCTCGTCCTCGACGTCATCCGCGAGCTTGCGACCGCCCTCGGCGAAGAACTTGATCCCGTTGTCCGCTGCCGGATTGTGCGAGGCCGAGACCATGACGCCGAAATCGGCGCCGGTGTCTGCCACGAGATAGGCCGCCGCCGGAGTCGGGATCACGCCGGCGTCGAGCACGTCGACGCCCGCAGAAGCGAGACCGGCAGAGACTGCCGCGGAGATGAACTCGCCGGAGACGCGCGGATCGCGCGCAACGACGGCCACAGCACGACGGCTCTCGCCCCGGGCAGAACGCCCGAGAACGAGAGCCGCAGCGCGAGCGAGGCTGAGGGCCAGCTCGGCAGTCACATCGACGCCAGCCAGCCCTCGAACCCCATCGGTGCCAAATAGGCGTCCCATGTGTTGGAAGCCTCGATTTAGCGCTTCGAGTACTGCGGCGCCTTGCGGGCCTTCTTGAGACCGGCCTTCTTGCGCTCCTTGATGCGCGCATCGCGGCTCAGGAAGCCGGCCTTCTTCAGGGTCGCGCGGTTGTGCTCTTCGTCGATCTCATTCAGCGCACGAGCGATCGCGAGACGCAGCGCGCCAGCCTGGCCCGAGGGGCCGCCGCCGCCGATGCGAGCGATGATGTCGTACGAGCCGTTCAGCTCGAGAGCGGTGAACGGATCGGTGATGAGCTGCTGGTGCAGCTTGTTCGGGAAGTACTCCGCGAACTCGCGTCCGTTCACCGTGAAGGTGCCCGAACCGGGGATGAGGCGCACGCGGGCGATGGCCTGCTTGCGGCGGCCCACTGCTGCACCGGGAACGGTGAGCGCGGGACGGGGCGACGCGACGGCGGCCTGGCCGGCCGGCGTCTCGGTGGTGTAGCTCTCGGTGGCCACGGTCTGCTCTTCAGTCACTGTGAATTCTCTCTCTGAGGTCTCGGGGCGCGATTACTGCGCGACCTGGCCGAAGGTGTAGGGGGTGGGCTGCTGAGCAGCGTGCGGGTGCTCAGCACCTGCGTACACCTTCAGCTTGCGGAACAGATCGGCGCCGAGCGAGTTCTTCGGAAGCATGCCGCGGATGGCCTTCTCGACCGCGCGCTCCGGGTTCTTCTCGAGCAGCTCGGTGTAGCTGACCGAACGGAGACCGCCCGGGTAGCCCGAGTGACGGTAGGCGCGCTTGTTCTTCGCCTTGTTCCCGGTCAGCACGACCTTGTCGGCATTGATGATGACCACGTAGTCGCCCATGTCCATGTGGGGCGCGAAGGTGGTCTTGTGCTTGCCGCGGAGCAGAGCCGCTGCGTGCGATGCGAGGCGACCGAGCACCACGTCGGCTGCGTCGATGACGACCCAATCGTGCTTCTGCTCGGCGGCCTTCGGTGAATACGTGCGAGTCACTTGTGTGCTGCTTTCTGTCGAATTGGAGGAGTTCGTGAATCCCACTCCGGTGCGTGGTCCCCGAGGGGTGCGCGCGCGGCTGGAGGGCTCAACAAATCGGGTGCTTTCGCACCAAAGATCAACACTAGCACAGAACGGACGCCGGGGCCCGCTCAGTCGATCGCGCTGCGGCGCGCTCGTGTCGCCGCGGCGCGCGCCTCGAGGGCATCGTTCGGCGGATACGCGATCTCCTCGAGCGAGAGCCCGTGTGCCGGCATCACCGTGAAGCGGCTCGTCCGCGCGCGCGCATCGCGGAGCGCGACGAGCTCCTCGTGATCGATGCGTCCGCTTCCGACCGCGACGACCGCTCCGATGAGCGCACGCACCATCGAGTGGCAGAATGCGTCGGCCTCGATCCGAGCGGCGTACGCGCCGTCTTCCGCGCGCCTCCACTCGAAGCGCAGGAGGTCGCGCACGGCCGTCGCCCCCTCGCGGGCTTTGCAGAACGTGGTGAAGTCGTTGAGACCGAGCAGCTCGTCTGACGCGCGTTGCACGGCGTCGAAGTCGAGGGGGCGTGGAACCTCGGCCGTGTACCGCGCGACCAGAGGATCCTTCCGCATTCCAGCCCCGATGAGTCGATACTCGTACCTGCGCCTGAGCGCGGAGAAGCGGGCATCGAAGGCCGCGGGGACGACGTGCGCCGAGTGCACGACGACGTCCGGGGCTCCACGGCTGACGATCCCGGTCAGCTTCCGCGCGCGAAGGCGGGCGAGCTCGGGGGCTTCCCAGGCGGGTTCCTCAGGTCGGCGCCGCGCGGTCCATTTCTCGAGTTGCGCAGGGGTGACGTCCAGATGCGCCACTTGACCACGCGCGTGCACTCCTGCATCGGTGCGCCCACCGACGGTGAGGCGCACGGAGGCGGGGTCGTCGACCCGCAGCAGCATTGCGAGGGCGCCTTCCAGGCTCCCCTGCACGGTGCGCAGGCCCGGCTGTGCGGCCCAACCCGAGAAATCGGTGCCGTCGTACGAGAGATCGAGCCGCAGGCGTACCGAAGCAGAGTGGTGCATGCATCGATCCTGCCAGATGCCTCAGCGTGCCGGTCAGGGCGCAACGTACACTGGATGCCCGAGGCGCCCCGGCCGGGACCGCGCCGCACTCGACACTATGACTCAGACTCCTCCGACACGTGCACTCCCCCGCGCCGACCGGCTCGGGGGGCTCGACGGTCTCCGCGCCATCGCGGTCGGCCTCGTGCTCTGCTACCACCTCTTCCCCGGCCCACTGCCCGGCGGGTTTCTGGGCGTCGACATCTTCTTCGTCATCAGCGGCTTTCTGATCACCACGCTGCTGCTGCGAGAGCATGCGAGCACGGGGCGAATCCGGCTCGGTCACTTCTGGCGACGTCGCGCTCGACGTCTGCTCCCAGCGCTCGGGCTGGTGCTCGCGGTCTCGACAGCCGTCGCGGTGCTCGTCGACCGCGACCTCCTCGTCGGAATCGGACGTCAGATCGCGGGCGCCGCATTCTTCGTCGGCAACTGGACCTCGATCGCGGCCGGCGCCGACTACTTCGCGCGAGACGCTCCCGAGCTCTTCCGCAACACCTGGTCCTTGGCGATCGAGGAGCAGTACTACATCGTTCTCCCGCTCCTGCTGCTCGTCATCGTCAGGATCCGGGGCCGCGTGCTGCGCGCGCTCCCCCTCGTCGCGCTCGGCACGGCCTCCGCGTTCCTCATGATCGCGCTCTCCGCTGGCGGTGCTGAGCCGACCCGGGTGTACTTCGGTTCCGATACGCACTCGTTCGGGCTCGCGTTCGGCGCGGCCCTCGCGCTCCTCACGACAGGAAGGTCGTCCGAGCTGCCGCACCGGGGACCTGGCCGGTTCGCCCAGCTCGCGTTGACCGGTATCGCCCTGGCCGGGCTCGGCGTACTGGGCTGGCTCGCGGTGACCCTGCAGGAGGGCGGCGAGCAGAGCTTCGCCTGGGGCTTCCAGCTGGCTTCCCTCGCCGCACTCCTGACCGTGTGGGCGGTGACGAGGCCGGGCGCATGGATCGGTGCAGCGCTCGACGCACGGCCTTTGCGGTGGATCGGAGAGCGCTCGTACGGCATCTACCTCTGGCACTGGCCGTTGCTGCTGCTCGTCGCAGCGCGCCTCGGAACGGGATCGCCGTGGATCGTTGGCGTCGTGACGTTGGCGCTGACGCTCATCACGGCGGCGCTCTCGTTCCGATACATCGAGGAGCCCGTGAGACGGTTCGGCCTCAGGCGTTCACTCATGCTCCTGGCGCGGCCCGACCGAGCGGTCCGAGGCCGAAGGATTGTTCCGGCCGTGGTGGCTGCTGTGCTGGTCCTCACCGTGCCGGCCACGGTGTTCGCCGTCGCCACGGCGCCCGCGCAGACCTCAGCAGCAGATGCTGTAGAACGAGGCGCAGCCGCGCGCGATGCGTCGCAGTCGGAGGCGTCTGAGGCAGCGGGTGCCGACGACGGACCGAACGCGAGCTCAGGTGCCGCCGCCGCGGGCGAGAGCTCGCCGAAGCCCGACGAGTCGATCGCTCCCGCCGGTGCAGACATGAGCGCCATCGGAGACTCGGTGATGCTGGCGAGTCTCCCCGAGCTCGAGGAGCGTTTTCCGGGCATAGCGATCGACGCATCCGTATCGCGCAGCATGGGAGCCGGCGTCGCACTCGCATCGGAGCAGGCGGGTACCGACGTCCTGCGCCCCGTGCTCCTCGTCGGCCTCGGGACCAACGGGCCCGTGCGACCCGAAGAACTCGACAGCCTGCGACAGTCGGCTGGCGACCGGCTCATCGTGCTCGTCAACGCGCACGCGGATCGCGAGTGGATTCCCGGCGTCAACGACGCGCTCACGGCCTACGCCGACACCCATCGCGGTGTCGTCGTGGCCGATTGGGAGGGGACGATCTCCGCCGCCCCGCCGTCCGCGCTCGCGGGCGACGGGATCCACCCGAACCCGAGCGGCGGCGAACTCTACGCCGACTGCGTGGAGAACGCTCTCGAAGAGCTGCAGCGCCCCGGCGAGGGCATCGGCTACGCGTTGCCGCGCCGCTGACCGAACCCCGTCGCGGGAGATACGGCAACCGGCGCCCCTGCAACCCGAAAGCCCCCGGTGCGCAGAACGGCAACGGGGGCTTTCGAACAGTCGAACGAGGAGGCTACTCGGCCTTCTCCTCGGAGGGTGCCTCGGTGGTCTCCTCAGCGGGCGCCTCGGTGGTGGTCTCCTCAGCGGGCTCTTCTGCAACCGGAGCGGCGGGCTTCTCAGCCTTCGGCTTCGGCGTGACCGGCTCGAGCACGAGCTCGATCACGGCGAGCGGGGCACGATCGCCCTTGCGGAATCCGGTCTTGACGATGCGGGTGTACCCGCCCTCGCGGTTCTCGACGAGCGGTGCGATCTCCGTGAAGAGCTCGTGGACAACCGACTTGTCGAGGATCTGACGCATGACGCGACGACGCGAGTGCAGGTCTCCCCGCTTCGCGAAGGTGACAAGGCGCTCGGCGACGGGCTGCAGGCGCTTGGCCTTCGTCTCCGTCGTCTGAATGCGCTTGTGCTCGAAGAGCTGCGAAGCCAGCTGGTTCAGCATCAGACGCTCGTGTGCGGGGCCGCCTCCGAGGCGGGGGCCCTTGTTGGGCTTGGGCATTATTTACTCCAGTAAGTGTGCGGTCGGGCGGACAGTGCCGAACCGTTAGTTGTTGTCGTCTTCGTAGCTGTAGAACTGCGCACCGTCGAACCCGGGCACCGCGTCCTTGAGCGAGAGGCCCATCTCGGTGAGCTTGTCGCGCACCTCGAAGACCGACTTCTGGCCGAAGTTGCGAATGTTCATCAGCTGCGCCTCGGAGAGCGCTACCAGCTCGCTCACCGTGTTAATGCCCTCGCGCTTGAGGCAGTTGTAGCTGCGCACCGAGAGATCCAGATCCTCGATCGGGATCGAGAGCTCACCCTCCGCGACGACCTCGACCGGCGCGGGGCCGATCTCGACGCCCTCGGCCGCGGTGTTCAGCTCGCGCGCGAGCCCGAAGAGCTCGACGAGCGTCGAACCTGCAGACGCGATCGCGTCGCGCGGGGAGATGGCGGGCTTCGACTCGACATCGACGACCAGGCGGTCGAAGTCGGTGCGCTCGCCGGCTCGGGTCGCTTCGACGCGGTACGTGACCTTCAGCACCGGCGAGTAGATGGAGTCGACCGGGATACGGCCGACCTCAGCGTCCTCGTTGCGGTTCTGAGCGGCCGAGACGTATCCGCGGCCGCGCTCGATCGTCAGTTCGAGTTCGAACTGAGCCGAGTCGCTGAGCGTTGCGATGACGAGCTCGGGGTTGTGCACCTCGACACCCGCCGGAGCCGAGATGTCGGCGGCGGTGACCTCGCCGGCGCCGGTCTTCCGGAGGTACGCGGTGATCGGCTCGTCATGCTCGCTCGAGACGACGAGATCCTTGATGTTGAGGATGATCTCGGTGACGTCCTCGGTCACGCCCGGGATGGTCGTGAACTCGTGGGCGACGCCCTCGAAACGCACGCTCGTGACCGCGGCGCCGGGGATGGACGACAGCAGGGTACGACGCAGCGAGTTGCCGAGCGTGTAGCCGAAGCCGGGCTCAAGCGGCTCGATGGCGAAACGCGAACGGAACTCGGAAATCGATTCTTCAGTCAGAGTGGGTCGCTGTGCAATCAGCACGGTGTGTGATCCTTTCGCTGGAGTCCGCTATATGACTCATGCGGTATCGGGATTGAAGTGGGCTGAAGCACCGGGGAGGGCCGGTGCTGGATACGACGGATCGCCGCCACTGGGGCGGCAGTCGCGCCGGCTCGCGCCGGCGCGACCTTCCGATCAGACGCGGCGACGCTTCGGCGGACGGCAGCCGTTGTGCGTCTGCGGCGTCACATCGTTGATCGAACCCACCTCGAGGCCAGCGGCCTGCAGCGAGCGGATCGCGGTCTCGCGGCCCGAGCCCGGACCCTTGACGAAGATGTCGACCTTCTTCATGCCGTGCTCCTGCGCCTTGCGCGCAGCGGACTCAGCGGCGAGCTGAGCGGCGAACGGGGTCGACTTGCGCGAACCTTTGAAGCCGACGCCGCCTGAGGAGGCCCAGCTGATCACGGCACCGGTGGTGTCGGTGATCGAGACGATCGTGTTGTTGAAGGTCGACTTGATGTGGGCCTGGCCCACGGCGACGTTCTTCTTGTCCTTGCGACGCGGCTTGCGAGCCGCGGTCTTTGGTGCAGCCATTGAGTGTTCTCCTGAAAAGCTCTGTGTGTAGGTCTAACGGACCGGCGTTACTTCTTCTTGCCGGCGACGGTGCGCTTCGGGCCCTTGCGGGTACGAGCGTTCGTCTTGGTGCGCTGACCGTGCACAGGCAGGCCCTTCCGGTGGCGGAGCCCCTGGTAGCTGCCGGTCTCCACCTTGCGGCGGATATCGGCTGCGACCTCGCGGCGAAGATCGCCCTCAACCTTGAAGTTGCCTTCGATGTAATCGCGAAGCGCGACCAGCTGCTCATCCGACAGGTCCTTGACGCGGATGTTGCCATCGATGCTGGTGTCGGCGAGCGTCTTGAGCGCGCTCGTGCGCCCGACGCCGTAGATGTAAGTGAGTGCGATCTCAACGCGCTTATCGCGTGGGATGTCGACTCCTGCGAGACGTGCCATGTTGGCTCTCCTTGCGGATCGTGGAGGTGTGGTGCGCATCGGGGGTTCGGGCCTCCGGCCCGAGGTGTCCCCTGCTCGAAATGAGGCGGGCTGGTGAGCTCACCGCGGATCTCTCACGGACGCTGCGCGTTCCGATTCCATGAGATCCGCGCAGGTTCTTCGATGCGCTGGATCAGATATTCAGTTGTGTGTTCTGCAGAACCGCCGGCGACGGCAGGGACTCAGCCCTGGCGCTGCTTGTGGCGCGGGTTGCTCTTGCAGATCACCATGACGCGTCCGTGGCGGCGAATGACCTTGCAGTGATCGCAGATCGGCTTGACGCTGGGATTGACCTTCATGATGGTTCCTTCGTGTGTATCGCTGTCCTCGTACTCGCGGAGTGCCGCGAGTCGTTACTTCCCAGCGACCTACTTGTAGCGGTAGACGATACGGCCGCGGGTCAGATCGTAGGGCGTCAGCTCAACGATCACGCGATCCTCGGGAAGGATGCGGATGTAGTGCTGACGCATTTTGCCTGAGATATGAGCGAGCACTTTGTGTCCATTGGTCAACTCGACGCGGAACATCGCGTTGGGCAGAGCCTCGACGATGTGTCCCTCGATCTCGATGACGCCGTCTTTCTTCGCCATAGCCTCACTATCGCTTGCGTAGGTGTACTGGTCATGCGAATGCTCAGCTTCTGCGTCTCCGACCGCGGTCCGACTACGGTCGGCGCGAACGCAAAAGCAGGCGCAAAGCACCAAAGATCAAGAGTACTCGGCGTGTCGCCTTTTGTAAAGCTCGCCGAGTGTCGCGTCGTGGCGGACGCGATTCCTGCGTCCCTAGACGAACGGCACGGGCCGGACGCCGAGCGGCTCGAGACCGCTCGCTCCCCCGTCGGGTGCGGTGAGCACCCAGATGCCGCGCTCGTGCACGGCGACGCTGTGCTCCCACTGCGCGCTCATGGATCCGTCGGCGATCGTCACCGTCCAGTCGTCGTTCTCGACCACGGTGTCGATCCCGCCGGCCGAGATGATGGGTTCGATCGCGACGACGAGCCCCGGCTTCACCTCCGGTCCGCGTCGGCGCGTCGGCACGTTGAACACCGGAGGATCCTCGTGCATGCTGCGACCGATGCCGTGACCGATGTAGTCCTCGAGCACCCCGAAACTGCTGTGGGCTCTGACGTAGGCGGCGACGGCTTCTCCGACCTCTCCGAGGTGGGATGCCGAAGCGAGACGCGCGATCCCCCGCCACATCGCCTGCTCGGTGACATCGCTGAGATGCTGGTTGGCCGACGTCCGCTCCGGGTCGGCGTGGTCGGGCAGCACCGCTGTGAATGCAGCGTCTCCGTGCCACCCGTCTACCACTGCCCCGGCATCGAGAGCGACGATGTCGCCCGCTTCGAGCGGACGATCTGTCGGGATCGCATGAACGACGTGCTCATTCACGTTCGCGCAGATCGTGTGGCGGTACCCGGGCTCCAGCATGAAGTTCGGAGATCCGCCGTGCTGCCGGACGGCGCGCTCAGCGATCGCGTCGAGCTCGAGCGGGGTGATTCCGGGAGCGACCTCTGCCCGCATCGCGGAGAGCGCGGCCGCCGTGGCGCGACCGGGAGCGATCATCTGGCGGAGCTGCGCCGGCGTCTTGTAGATCGAACGTCGCAGCAGGCCTCGACGCGCCAAGGGCTACTGCCCGACTCGCGCGTTCAGCTGCGCAGCGAGGCCCTCAGCGATCCGCTCCGACACCTCGTCGACGGAGCCGAGCCCGTCGACGGAGACGAGGATGCCACGCTTGGAGAACAGCTCGATGAGCGGTGCGGTCTGCTCGGCGTACACGTCCTGGCGATGACGAATGACCTCTTCGGTGTCATCGGAGCGCCCCTCGACCGCCGCCCGCTTGAGCAGACGTGCCACGACCTCCTCTGGGTCCGCTTCGAGCAGCACGACGGCGTCGAGCGACGAGCCGTTGAGCATCCCGTCGAGGGCGTGCACCTGGTCGACTGTTCGCGGGTACCCGTCGAGCAGGAATCCCGAAGCCGCGTCGTCCTGCGAGAGGCGATCGGCGACAATGCGGTTCGTGAGCTCGTCTGGCACCAGCTCGCCCTGTTCGATGATGGCCTGCACCTGCTGCCCCAGTTCCGTACCGCCCTGGATGTTGGCGCGGAAGATGTCACCGGTGGAAATCGCCGGAACCTGGTAGCGCGCTGCGATGCGACCGGCCTGCGTGCCCTTGCCGGCTCCGGGCGGGCCGATGATGAGCAGTCGCGCGGTCGTCTCTGCGGTCACTTGAGGAGCCCTTCGTAGTGGCGCTGCTGCAGCTGCGCGTCGATCTGCTTCACGGTCTCGAGCCCGACACCCACGATGATGAGGATCGATGCACCGCCGAACGGGAAGTTCTGGTTCGCCCCGAAGAACGAGAGCGCGACGAGCGGAAGCAGTGCGATGACACCGAGGTAGAGCGATCCTGCGCTGGTGATGCGGGTGAGCACGTAGTTGAGGTACTCCGCGGTCGGCCGACCGGCGCGGATGCCCGGGATGAACCCTCCGTACTGCTTCATGTTGTCGGAGACTTCTTCCGGGTTGAACGTGATCTGCACGTAGAAGAAGGTGAAGCCGATGACGAGGAGGAAGAAGACGAGCATGTAGAACGGCTGGTCGCCGTAGACCAGGTTGTTCTGGATCCAGACCACCCACGGCTTCGGGTCCTCGCCGATCTGCGGTTGGTTGAACTGCGTGATGAGCATCGGCAGGTACAGGATCGCCGAAGCGAAGATCACGGGGATCACGCCCGCCATGTTGACCTTGATCGGGATGTAGGTACTGCTTCCGCCGTACGTACGGCGCCCGACGACGCGCTTGGCGTACTGCACCGGAATGCGACGCTGCGACTGCTCGACGAAGACGACAGCCGCTACCACCAGCAGGCCCACCCCGAGAACTATGAAGAACACTTCCCAGCCGCGCGACTCCTTGATGACCCACATGGCGCCGGGGAAGGTTGCCGCGATCGAGGTGAAGATGAGGAGCGACATGCCGTTGCCGACGCCTCGCTCGGTGATCAGTTCGCCGAACCACATGATGAGGCCGGTACCGGCCGTCATCGTGATGATCATGATCAGCACCGCCCACCATTCCTGGGAGACGAGATTCTGGCACGCCTGGTTGGCGGCGGCGCCGAAGAGCTGTCCCGAACGCGCGACGGTGATGAGCGTCGTCGACTGCAGGATTGCGAGCGCGATGGTCAGGTAGCGCGTGTACTGCGTCAGCTTCGCCTGGCCGGCCTGGCCTTCCTTGTGGAGCGCCTCGAAGTGCGGGATCACGACGCGGAGCAGCTGCGTGATGATCGATGCCGTGATGTACGGCATGATGCCGAGCGCGAAGATCGACAGCTGCAGCAGTGCTCCACCGCTGAAGAGGTTGATCATGTCGTAGAGGCCCGAGCTGCCCTGGTTCTGGTTCGCCACCAGGCACGCTTGAACGTTGTTGAAGTCTACGAACGGTGCTGGGATGAATGACCCGAGCCGGAACAACGACACGATGGCGAGCGTGAAGACGATCTTCCGCCGCAAATCGGGTGTCCGGAAGATCCGTCCGATGGCGCTGAACAAAATCTGCCTCCTGGAACGTCGTAAGGGGCTTCGCCTACCGACGAGAACCAATTGCTCCAGCCTACACGGCGTGTGCCGCGTGACCGAGCCATCGCCGTGATTGGCGGATGAAACAAGACAGCGGGGGTGGGCGGGAACGGCATGAATGCCGTCCCCGCCGAGCCCCCGCTACTCGGGAGATCCCCGAGGGTGTTGCTGGTCCGAATGGACCGTTACTTCACTGCTCCGCCTGCGGCGACGATCTTCTGCTCAGCGGAGCTCGAGACCTTGTCGACCTGCACGTTGAGCTTGACCTGGAGGTCGCCGTTGCCCAGCACCTTGACGGGCTGGTTCTTGCGAACGGCGCCCTTGGCCACGAGATCCTCGACGGTGACGTCGCCACCCTGGGGGTAGAGCTCAGCGAGCTTCGCGACGTTCACCACCTGGTACTCGGTGCGGAACGGGTTCTTGAACCCGCGGAGCTTCGGGGTGCGCATATGCAGCGGCATCTGCCCACCCTCGAAGCCGACCTTGACCTGGTACCGAGCCTTGGTGCCCTTGGTACCGCGGCCTGCGGTCTTGCCCTTCGATGCCTCGCCACGACCCACGCGGGTCTTGGCCTTCTTGGAACCGGGAGCCGGACGGAGGTGGTGCGCCTTCAGCACCGACTCACGCTCCTCGTTGTTCTCGCTCATACGTCGATCTCCTCAACCACTACCAGGTGAGCGACCGCGCGAATGTAGCCTCGGTTGGCCTGAGTGTCTTCACGAACGACCGACTGGCCGATCTTCTTGAGACCCAAGCTCCGCAGCGTGTCGCGCTGGTTCTGCTTTTCACTGATGACGGACTTCGTCTGCGTAACCTTCAGGCTCTTCGCCATTACGCACCTGCCTTTGCCTTCGCGGCAGCGTCGGCCGCGGCCTTCGCCTCAGCGCGCACGATGCGGGCCGGAGCGACGCGGTCGAAGTCGAGGCCGCGGCGAGCTGCGACGGAGCGGGGCTCCTCGAGCTGCTGCAGTGCCTCAACGGTCGCATGCACGATGTTCAGGGTGTTCGACGAACCGAGCGACTTGCTCAGCACATCGTGGATGCCGGCGCACTCGAGTACGGCGCGCACCGGGCCACCGGCGATAACACCGGTACCTGCTGCTGCCGGACGCAGAAGTACGACACCGGCTGCGGCCTCGCCCTGCACGGGGTGCGGGATGGTGCTGCCGACGCGGGGCACGCGGAAGAAGTTCTTCTTGGCCTCTTCGACACCCTTTGCGATGGCGAGAGGCACCTCCTTCGCCTTGCCGTAGCCGACGCCGACGGTTCCGTTGCCATCGCCCACCACGACGAGCGCGGTGAAGCTGAAGCGACGGCCGCCCTTGACGACCTTCGAGACGCGGTTGATGGTGACGACGCGCTCGAGGAACTGGCTCTCGTTGCGGTCGCGGCCGCCGCGCTCGTTGCGGGTTCCGCGATCGCGGCTCCCGCGACGCTGCTCGCGCGGCTCGTTGCGGTGATCCTGAGCCGGAGCGGCCTGCCCGGCCGTCGTCTCAGACTGGGCCTCTGCAGACACTTGCTGCTCCTTCGTTTCGTTGCTCACAGGGTCAGCCCCCCTTCGCGAGCGCCATCGGCGATCGCTGCGACGCGACCGGCGTACTTGCTGCCGCCGCGGTCGAATACCACAGCGTCGATGCCGGCGCCCTTGGCGCGCTCAGCGACGAGTTCGCCGACCTTGCGGGCCTTGGCGGTCTTGTCGCCGTCGAACGAACGCAGATCGGCTTCCATGGTCGAAGCCGAAGCGAGGGTGAGACCCTTCGAGTCATCGACGACCTGTACGAAGACGTGGCGGGATGAGCGGTTGACGACGAGACGGGGGCGAACCTCCGTGCCGACGATCTTCTTGCGCAGGCGGGTGTGGCGGCGAACGCGCGCAGCCGACCGACCCTTAGCCCGGGATACTGAAGCGGCCATGGGTTACTTACCAGCCTTTCCTGCCTTGCGACGGACAACCTCGCCCGCGTAGCGAATGCCCTTGCCCTTGTAGGGCTCCGGCTTCTTCAGCTTGCGGATGTTGGCTGCGGCCTCGCCGACAGCCTGCTTCGAGATCCCGCTGACGGTGATCTTGGTGTTGCCCTCGACCGCGAGCGTGATGCCCTCGGGGGCGTCCACGTTGACCGGGTGCGAGAAGCCGAGCGCGAGCTCGAGGCCGGTGCCCTTCTGCTGCACACGGTATCCCGTGCCGACGACCTCGAGCTGCTTGGTGTAGCCCTCGGTGACGCCGATGATGTTGTTGTTGATGAGCGTGCGGCTGAGGCCGTGCAGCGCTCGGGAATCGCGCTCGTCGTTCGGGCGGGTGACGAGCACCTGACCGTCCTCGAGTGCGACGCGGATGGGATCTGCGACGACGAGCGAGAGCTCGCCCTTCGCGCCCTTGACCGTGACCTTCTGGCCGTCGATCTTGACATCTACACCGCCGGGAACGGCGATGGGAAGCTTACCAATACGTGACATGACGCCTTACCACACGTAAGCGAGGACTTCCCCGCCAACGCCCTTCTGCTCAGCCTCGCGGTCAGTCAACAGACCCGAGGAGGTGGACAGGATCGCGATGCCGAGTCCGCCGAGCACGCTCGGGATCTCGGTCGAGCCCGCGTACACGCGAAGGCCGGGCTTGGAGACCCGCTTGATGCCCTCGATCGAACGCTCGCGGTTCGGGCCGTACTTCAGCGACATGGTGATGGTCGTGCCCACGCGTGCGGCCTCGACCTTCCAGTCCTGGATGTAGCCTTCGCGCTTGAGGATCTCAGCGATCCGCTCCTTCAGCTTCGAGCCGGGGAGCGAAACGTCGTCATGATGCGCAGAGTTTGCGTTGCGCAGCCGGGTCAGCATATCTGCTACCGGATCAGTCATCGTCATGAGTGACTCTTTCTTTCTCGCCTGGTTTCATACGCCGGTACACCGACGCATGACCTGGGTGACACACGGATTGGGTGCCCGGGGATTCCCGAGCACCCTCGCCGTTTGGACTATTCAGTTATTCCGACTTGAAGGGGAAGCCGAGCGCGCGAAGCAGCGCACGGCCCTCATCGTCGGTCTTCGCGGTGGTCACGACAGTGATGTCGAACCCACGCACGCGATCAATCTTATCCTGATCGATCTCGTGGAACACACTCTGCTCGGTCAAACCGAAGGTGTAGTTGCCGTTTCCATCGAACTGGCGCGGCGAAAGGCCACGGAAATCGCGGATACGGGGCAGAGCCAGGTTCACCAGGCGGTCGAGGAACTCCCACGACCGATCGCCACGGAGCGTGACGTGAGCACCGATCGCCTGGCCCTCGCGCAGCTTGAACTGCGCGATGGACTTGCGAGCCTTGGTGACCATGGGCTTCTGACCGGTGATCTTCACGAGATCGGCGATCGCGCCCTCGATCACCTTGCTGTCGCGAGCGGCTTCACCGACACCGGTGTTCACGACGACCTTGACGACGCCGGGAACCTGCATGATGTTGGCGTAGCCGAACTCTTCGCGCAGCTGCGGAACGATCTCGGAGCGGTACTTCTGCTTCAGGCGGGGCTGAGCGGTGGTCGCTGCAGTCTCGGTCATGCGAGATCCTTCCCGGACTTCTTCGCGAAACGAACGCGAACAGTCTTCTTCTTGCCGTCCTTTTCGACTTCCTCGACGCGGAACCCGACGCGAGTCGGCTTCTTCGTCTCGGGGTCGACGACTGCGACGTTGGACACGTGGATCGGAGCCTCGACGGTCTCGATGCCACCCTCGCGGGTGCCACGGTCCGACTGGCCGACGCGCACATGCTTGGTGACGAAGTTGACGCCCTCCACCACGATGCGATCGGTTTCGGACAGGACCTCGATTACTCGACCCTGCTTGCCCTTGTAGCCGCCGCGTTCCTGCGACGGGCCAGAGATGACCTCGACGAGGTCACCCTTCTTGATCTTTGCGCCCATAGGACTAGATCACCTCCGGTGCGAGCGAGACGATCTTCATGAACCGCTTGTCGCGGAGTTCACGTCCGACCGGCCCGAAGATGCGGGTGCCGCGGGGCTCCCCGTCGGCCTTGAGGATAACGGCGGCGTTCTCGTCGAACGCGATGTACGATCCGTCACCACGACGGGTCGACTTGCGCGTCCGGACGATGACGGCCTTGACCACATCGCCCTTCTTGACGTTGCCACCGGGGATCGCGTCCTTGACGGTCGCGACGATCGTGTCGCCGAGACCGGCGTAACGACGCTTCGAGCCACCGAGGACACGGATCGTGAGCAACTCCTTGGCGCCGCTGTTGTCGGCCACCTTGAGTCGGGATTCCTGCTGAATCACTTGCTACTCCTTCACTGAGTAAGCCCGAGGGCTTACTTCGCCTTCTCGAGGACCTCGACCAGACGCCAGCGCTTAGAAGCGCTCAGCGGCCGGGTCTCGTGGATGAGCACGAGATCGCCGATACCGGCCGTGTTCTGCTCGTCGTGGGCCTTGACCTTCGACGAGCGGCGGAGCACCTTGCCGTACAGCGGGTGCTTCACACGGTCCTCGACCTCGACAACGATGGTCTTCTCCATCTTGTCGCTGACGACATAGCCGCGGCGGGCCTTACGGTAGCCGCGCTGTTCCTTCTCGACCTCAGCCATGTCTAGGCCTCCTTCGTCTCAGCGGCGGCATCCGCCTGCTCGGTCTTCTTGCTGCTCTTCTTCGCCTTTGCGGGCGCAGCAGCAGGGGTGGCACGAATGCCGAGCTCACGCTCGCGCAGCACGGTGTAGATGCGAGCGATGTCGCGCTTCACCTGACGAACACGGCCGTGGCTTTCCAGCTGGCCGGTAGCCGACTGGAAGCGAAGGTTGAAGAGTTCGCCCTTCGCCTTCTTGAGCTCTTCGGCCAACCGCTCGTTCTCGAAACTATCGAGCTCGGTGATGGCCAGTTCTTTGGTACCGATCGCCATTACGCGTCGCCCTCCTCGCGCTTGATAATGCGGGCCTTGAGGGGCAGCTTGTGGATGGCGCGGGTGAGCGCCTCGCGTGCGAGCTCCTCATCGACACCGGCGACCTCGAAGAGGACGCGGCCCGGCTTGACATTGGCAACCCACCACTCGGGCGAGCCCTTACCCGAACCCATGCGGGTTTCCGCAGGCTTCTTGGTCAGGGGACGATCGGGGTAGATGTTGATCCACACCTTGCCGCCACGCTTGATGTGACGCGTCATGGCGATACGAGCGGACTCGATCTGACGGTTGGTCACGTAGGCGGGGGTCAGTGCCTGGATACCGAACTCGCCGAAGGCGATCTCGTTACCGCCCTTGGACTGACCGGTGCGGCTCGGGTGGTGCTGCTTGCGGTACTTGACTCGACGGGGAATCAGCATGCTTACTTCTCCGCTCCTGCTGCAGCGGGTGCAGCCTCGGCCTGTGCACCACGGGGTGCACGGCGGCGGTCGCCGCGGTCGCGCGACGGCTTCTGGGCCGCCTGCTCACGAGCGAGTTCCTTGTTGGTCAGGTCGCCCTTGTAGATCCAGACCTTCACGCCGATACGACCGAAGGTGGTCTTCGCCTCGTAGAAGCCGTAGTCGATGTTCGCGCGGAGCGTGTGCAGCGGCACACGGCCTTCGCGGTAGAACTCCGAACGGCTCATCTCGGCGCCGCCGAGGCGGCCGGAGACCTGGATGCGGATGCCCTTGGCGCCGGCGCGCTGAGCGCCCTGCAGACCCTTGCGCATCGCACGGCGGAACGCCACGCGAGCAGCGAGCTGCTCGGCGATGCCCTGTGCGACGAGCTGAGCGTCAGCCTCGGGGTTCTTGACCTCGAGGATGTTGAGCTGGATCTGCTTGCCGGTGAGCTTCTCGAGGTCAGCGCGGATGCGCTCGGCCTCGGCGCCGCGACGACCGATGACGATACCGGGACGTGCCGAGTGGATGTCCACGCGAACACGGTCACGGGTGCGCTCGATCTCCACGCGGGACACGCCCGCACGGTCGAGCTGCTTCGTCAGGTGCTGACGGATCTTGATGTCCTCGGCGAGGTAGTCAGCGTAGCGCTGCCCGGCCTTCGTCGAGTCCGAGAACCAACGCGACACGTGATCGGTGGTGATCCCGAGGCGGAAGCCATAGGGATGAATCTTCTGGCCCATACCTAGGCTCCCTTCTTCACGGCGGCGAGCTCATCAGCCGTCTGCAGCACGACAGTGATGTGGCTGGTGCGCTTGTTGATACGGAATGCGCGGCCCTGAGCACGGGGGCGGAAACGCTTGAGCGTTGCGCCCTCGTCCACGAATGCACGAGCTACGACGAGCTCGTCCTCGTTGAGACGCAGGTTCTCCTTGTCGGCCTTGACGCGCGCATTCGCGATCGCCGAAGCGACGAGCTTGAAAATCGGCTCCGCTGCGGCCTGCGGGGCGAACTTCAGGATGGCGAGTGCCTCCTGAGCGTTCTTCCCACGGACCAGGTCAATGACACGACGGGCCTTCTGGGGGGTGATGCGGATGTGACGCAGACGTGCGGTCGACTCCACCATTTCTCTTCCTCCTTCACGTCACCGCTTAGCGGCGACGGCCCTTCTTGTCGTCTTTCACGTGACCGCGGAAGGTACGCGTGGGCGCGAATTCGCCCAGCTTGTGACCGACCATGGTCTCCGTTACGAACACGGGGATGTGCTTCCGACCGTCGTGCACCGCGATGGTGTGTCCCAGCATTGCCGGGATGATCATCGAGCGGCGCGACCAGGTCTTGATCACGTTCTTGGAGCCAGCTTCGTTCTGGACAATCACCTTGTTCAACAGGTGGTTATCGACGAAGGGGCCCTTCTTGAGACTACGAGGCATCTTCTACTCTCTCCTACCTGTCGACTAACGCTTCTTGCCAGCGTTGCGGCGACGCACGATGAGCTTGTCGCTTTCCTTGTTCGGATGGCGCGTACGGCCTTCCTTCTGGCCCCAGGGGCTGACCGGGTGACGACCACCGGAGGTGCGGCCTTCGCCACCACCGTGGGGGTGATCCACCGGGTTCATGACGACACCACGCACGGTCGGGCGGACGCCCTTCCAGCGCATGCGGCCGGCCTTGCCCCAGTTGATGTTCGACTGCTCGGCGTTGCCCACCTCGCCGACGGTCGCGCGGCAGCGCGCGTCGACGTTGCGGATCTCGCCCGACGGCAGACGCAGCTGGGCGTAGGGGCCGTCCTTCGCCACGAGGCGAACCGACGCACCTGCGGAACGAGCGAGCTTCGCTCCCCCGCCCGGCTTCAGCTCGATCGCGTGGATGACCGTACCGGTCGGGATGTTGCGCAGCGGCAGGTTGTTGCCGGGCTTGATGTCAGCACCGGAACCCGACTCGACGACGTCGCCCTGCTTGAGCTTGTTCGGCGCGATGATGTAGCGCTTCGTGCCGTCCACGAAATGCAGCAGCGCGATGCGCGCCGTGCGGTTCGGGTCGTACTCGATGTGCGCGACCTTGGCGTCCACGCCGTCCTTGTCATGACGACGGAAGTCGATGACGCGGTACTGGCGCTTGTGGCCACCACCGATGTGACGGGTGGTGATCCGGCCCTGGTTGTTGCGGCCGCCGGTCTTGGGGAGCGGACGGAGCAGCGACTTCTCAGGCGTCGAGCGGGTGATTTCAGCGAAATCAGCAACGCTCGAGCCACGACGACCCGGGGTCGTCGGCTTGTACTTGCGAATTGCCATGATGTGTTCCTCTTCGCCCCTTCTACAGCGCAGCCGTGAAGATGTCGATGGAGCCCGACTTCAGGGTGACGATGGCGCGCTTCGTGTCCTTGCGCTTGCCCAGACCGAACTTCGTTCGACGGGACTTGCCCTTGCGGGTCAGCGTGCGGACCTTGGCGACCTTCACATTGAAGACCTCCTCGACGGCGAGCTTGATCTCGGTCTTGTTCGACTCGGGCTGCACCTCGAAGGTGTACTGGCCGTTGGCGTCGATGAGACCGTAGCTCTTCTCCGAGACGATCGGGCGGATGATGACGTCGTGTGCGGACTTGTTCAAGCTCACTTCGTGTCCTCCTGAGCGGCACGGCCATCGACGAATGCGTCGAAGGCGGCCTTGGTGAAGACGAGATCGTCGCTGACGACCACGTCGTAGGCGTTGAGCTGATCCTGGAACAGCACGTGAACGTGCGCCAGGTTGCGAACGCTGAGCGCCGTCAACTCATCTTCACGGGTGATGACCACGAGCACGCGCTTGCCCGGCGCGACCGACGCGAGGAACTCGCGAGCAGCCTTCGTGCTGGGCTTGTCGGCGATGCCGAACGTCTCGACGACGTGCAGACGGTTCGCGCGGGCGCGATCCGACAGCAGGCCGCGAAGCGCAGCGGCGATCATCTTCTTTGGGGTGCGCTGAGCGTAGTCGCGCGGCACGGGGCCGTGCACGACGCCGCCGCCGCGGTGCTCAGGAGCGCGAACCGAACCCTGACGAGCGCGGCCGGTGCCCTTCTGCTTGAACGGCTTGACACCCGAACCGGAGACCTCGCCGCGGTTCTTGGTCTTGTGCGTACCCTGACGCGCAGCTGCGAGCTGAGCGGTGACCACCTGGTGGATCAGCGGGATGTTGGGGTCGACACCGAAGATGGTCTCGGGAAGGTCAACCGACCCGGCCTTCTTGCCCTGAGCGTCGAACACCTCGAGCTTGGTAGCGGTAGCCATGAACTACGCCCCCTTCACTGCGTTGCGAACGAATACGAGACGACCGCGCGCTCCGGGAACCGCACCCTTGACCAGGATGAGACCCTTCTCGGCGTCGACCGCCTGAACGGTGAGGTTCTGCACGGTGACGCGCTCGCCACCCATGCGACCGGGCATGCGCTGGCCCTTGAAGACACGACCGGGAGTGGCTGCGCCACCGATCGAGCCGGGCTTGCGGTGGTTGCGGTGCGCGCCGTGCGACGCGCCAACGCCCTTGAAGTTGTGACGCTTCATGGCGCCGGCGAAGCCCTTGCCCTTCGAGGTGCCGACGACGTCGATCAGCTGACCGGCTTCGAAGGTGCCGTCGACGGTGAGCTCCTGACCGAGCGCGTACTCCGACGCATCGGAGGTGCGGACCTCGGTGAGGTGACGGCGCGGCGTGACGCCGGCCTTCTCGAAGTGACCTGCGGTCGGCTTGTTCACCTTGCGGGGGTCGATCTGACCGGCGGCGATCTGCACGGCGCTGTAGCCGTCGACCTCTGCGGTGCGGATCTGGGTGACGACGTTCGGTGCCACCTCGATGACGGTCACGGGAACGACGTTCCCGTTCTCGTCCCATACCTGCGTCATACCGAGCTTGGTGCCCAGAAGACCCTTCACGTTACGTACTACTGACATGTCCGGATCCCCCCTTAGAGCTTGATCTCGATGTTGACGTCGGCAGGCAGGTCAAGACGCATGAGCGAATCGACAGCCTTCGGGGTGGGATCGACGATGTCGATGAGACGCTTGTGCGTGCGCTTCTCGAAGTGCTCGCGGCTGTCCTTGTACTTGTGGGGCGAACGGATCACTGCGATCACGTTCTTCTCCGTCGGGAGCGGCACGGGGCCGATCACGGTCGCACCCGCGCGGGTCACCGTGTCGACGATCTTGCGCGCGGAGCTGTCGATGACCTCGTGGTCATACGACTTCAGTCGGATGCGGATCTTCTGTCCCGCCATGTGACTCTCTACTTTCTACTTGCGTCGTACCACCACCCGGAGGTCGTGGCATTGGACGTCTTACGTACCAGCGCCCTGGCTGCAGCGCTTTCGCGCTTCGTGCTGGGTCTCTGTTCACCTGTCAAAACCGGCCGGCCCGTATGGACGGGCGAGGCGGCCCCGCGCGCACGAAAGCGGCCGGACTCACGTCTGGCCGCCGAACGGCGTGCAGGTCTCGTTCGCTACCCGCGGCCTAACCGGAACCCCGAGCGAGCGGGGCGGTTATGCACTGCCTGGCAGTGATCCGCACCGAGGCGCGGAGTACTGAACCTGTCTATTCTCGCACGGGGGACGCCGCCGTGCAACCCGGGCGTGTCGCGCTCGTCAGCCGCGACGCGGCAGGAGTCTCGGGAGCAGCAGGTAGAGCACCAGGACGGCGAGACCCGCACCGAACAGCGCGATCGCACCCGCCGTACTGGTGAACACGGACCCGAGTCCGAGCAGCGAGGTGGCAAGTGTTGCGCCGGCCGTCATCGCAGAGGCCTGCACGTGCGAATATCCCAGCTGCTGAATCCGCTGGTACGTATGCTCCTTGTGCGGTTCATCCCAGCGGCGCCCGGCCCGCACGCGCTTCACGAGCGTCACCGCGACGTCGCCGAAGTAGATCACCATGGGCCCGATCGTCGCCAGCAGCGGAACCCCGGCCACCAGCGCAGCGAAACTCGTGATCGCCGTCGCACCGCCGAGCAGATAGCTCCCGACATCGCCCAGGAACGCTCCGGGTTTCGTCAGGTTCCACGGGAGGAAGCCGCCGAATCCGGCGGCGAGAACGAGGCCGGCCGCGAGTAGCCAGGGAAGCCCGAGGAACCAACCTGCTGCCGCGAACGTCAGACCTGCGATGACGCCGTGGAACCCGCTGATGCCGTTCAATCCGTCCATGAAGTTCGCGACGTTGATGTAGCTCGAGATGAAGAGCACCGCGTAGATCGCCAGGAGCAGCGCTCCCCAGAGCGGGAGGCCGGGACCGGCGAGAACGAGGATCGCGACCGCTGAAGTGAGTGCGATCACCAGCAGCAGGACGCTGCGGACCCCCACGCTCAGCCCCCAGAGATCTTCGGCGAATCCGAGCAGCCCTGCAGCGAACGAACCGACGACGACCGTCAGCAGGAGCCGCGTGTCCCCCGCTCCGGTGTGCTGCGCGACCACCGCGAACCCGCCGGCCGCGCCCATCGCGATGAGCACGGCCAACCCGAGGCCGCGCAGCACCGGGCGCTCGTGAGAGGAGCGCTCGTTGGGGACGTCCATGATGCCGAGCCGCACGAGCAGGGGCCGCACGAGGTACGGCAGCAGGATGCTCAGGACGAGTGCGAGAACGCCCGCAACCAGGGCGATCGCGAACGGCGTCACTGCACCCGCTCCTCAGCCGCCGCGGTCAGGTCCATTCGCGCGACCCATCCCTCGTGATCGAGCACCGCAGGCGAAATGGAATCGACCCTCGCGTGGGAGATCTTCGGGTGATAGGGGCGCTCATCGCCCTCTCCCTCCCCGACAAGCTCCTCGTGCAGCTTCTCGCCGTGCCGGAGTCCGGTGAAGACGATGTCGACGTCGCGGCCGGACTGCGCGATCATTCGCTTCGCCACGTCGAGAATGCTCACCGGCTCCCCCATGTCGAGGATCAGCACTTCTCCGGGGCGACCGATGCCGCCCGCCTGCACGACCAACTGGCACGCCTCAGGGATCGTCATGAAGAACCTGGTCACGTTCGGATGCGTCACGGTCACGGGGCCACCGGCCTCGATCAGCTTCCGGAATGTCGGAAGCATCGATCCGCGGCTGCCGATCACGTTCCCGAAGCGCACCGAGAGGTACCGCTGACCCGTGTGCTCCGCCATCCAGGCGGTCAGCTTCTCCGCCACGCGCTTCGAGTGTCCGAGCACGCTCGTCGGATTCGCGGCCTTGTCCGTCGAGATGTTGACGAACGTCCCGACCTCTGCCGCCTGCGCCGCGCGCAACACGTTCAGCGTTCCGAGCACGTTCGTCTTCCACGCCTCATCCGGGTACTGTTCGAGCATCGGCAGATGCTTGAGGGCCGCGGCGTGGAAGACCACCTCCGGTCGCCGTTCGCGGAACAGGCGCTCGAGGGCTCCGGCGTCTCGGATGTCGGCGAGCACCACGTCCTGGGTATCGAGCAGACCGTGACCGCTGATCGACAGCTGCGTCTCCTGCAGCGCCGTCTCGTCTCGGTCGAGCATGATGAGTTCCCGCGGCGCGAATCGAGCGAGCTGCCGGCAGAGCTCGGACCCGATCGACCCGCCGGCCCCTGTGACCAGCACCCGCCGATCCTGGAGGTACGAGGCGATCGACTCGGTCTCGAGCCGTACCGGGTGCCGGCCGATGAGATCCTCGATGGAGAGCTGCCGCACGTCGGAGATCACCGAGTTGTTTCGGAGGATCTGGTCGAGCGGCGGCAGCACCATCGCCGTCATCCCCGCGCGGTTCGCGGCCTCATCGACGCGGCGCATCAGTCCCGCGTCGGCGTCGCCGATGCAGATGATGAGCTTCGTGGCACGCGTGAGCCGAGCGACCTCCGCCAGGTCGTCGAAGCCGCCAAGTACCCGCACGCCGCGCACTTCCTGCCGGCGCTTCTTCGGGTCGTCGTCGATGAAGCCCACCGGGAGCGCCGAGCCCTTCGCGTCCGTGAGCAGGCGCTTCGCGGTCTGCACACCGAGATATCCCGCGCCGTACAGCAGTGTGCGCTCCGCCTCCGAGCCGGGCAGCATCTGGCGCTCCTGGTACAGGCGCATCACGTATCGCGCGACCCCCATCAGGCTGAAGGTGATCGGCGCCGCGATGAAGAGCGTGCTGCGTGGAATGCCGTTTCCGTACCCGACCAGGTACGCGAACAGCCATGCGACGACCATCACCGCGGTGATATCGAGCACGAGCACCCGCACCTCGTCGAAGCTGCCGATCTGGTATCGGTTGCGGTACAACCAGGAGAGCCAGCCGACCACGAGCTGGAGCAGCACCGTGACGCCGATGACGACGAGCGTCCACCCCCAGTGGATCCTCATCAGGTTGAAATCGAACCGCAGCACGAGCGCTGCAAGGATTCCGACACCCCACGCTCCGGCGTCGGCGAGGAACAGGACGCCGTACTGCCGGGCGAAGTGGCCGATTCGGCCCGCGGCGGACTGCGGCACGTGGGCTCCCTTCGTTCCGCCCGAATCCGGTGACATCGGGCGTGGATCAGCTTCGAGAATACCGCGCGGCACCTGCGCAGAAGCGGAGGCCGCGCGGGCGGGCGGGAACGGCAGAACCCCCGAGGACGGATCCCCGGGGGTTCTGGTACTCCACGGTCAGACCATGGGTACGGGTAGTGCTACGAGACTTACTCGACGACCTTGGTCACCGTGCCGGCGCCGACGGTGCGGCCACCCTCACGGATCGCGAAGCCGAGGCCCTCTTCCATAGCGATCGGCTGGATCAGCTCGACCGACATGTCGGTGGTGTCACCGGGCATGACCATCGGCTTGTCCTCGGGAAGGGTGATGACACCCGTCACGTCCGTGGTACGGAAGTAGAACTGCGGACGGTAGTTCGTCTCGAACGGGTTGTGGCGGCCACCCTCATCCTTCTTGAGGATGTAGGCGGTGCCCTCGAACTTAGTGTGCGGGGTGATCGAGCCCGGGGCCACGACGACCTGGCCGCGCTCGACATCTTCGCGCTTCGTGCCGCGGAGCAGCAGGCCACAGTTCTCGCCGGCCCATGCCTCGTCGAGCTGCTTGTGGAACATCTCGATGCCGGTGACCGTGGTCTTCTGCGTCGGGCGCAGACCCACGATCTCGACCTCGGAGTTGATCTTCAGCGTGCCGCGCTCGGCGCGACCCGTGACGACGGTGCCACGACCGGTGATCGTGAAGACGTCCTCGACGGGCATCAGGAACGGCTTGTCCTTGTCGCGCACGGGATCCGGGATGCTCTCATCGACGGCTTCCATGAGCTCGACGATCGAGTTGACCCACTTCTCGGTGCCCTGAAGCGCCTCGTAGCCCGACACGCGGACGACGGGGACGTCGTCTCCCGGGTAGCCCTGCTTGGAGAGCTCCTCGCGGACCTCCATCTCGACGAGCTCGAGGATCTCCTCGTCGTCGACCATGTCGCTCTTGTTGAGGGCGACGAGCAGGTAGGGAACGCCGACCTGCTTGGCGAGCAGGATGTGCTCCTTGGTCTGAGCCATCATGCCGTCGGTCGCTGCAACCACCAGGATCGCGCCGTCCATCTGGGCGGCACCGGTGATCATGTTCTTGATGTAGTCAGCGTGACCGGGTGCATCGACGTGAGCGTAGTGACGCTTGTCGGTCTCGTACTCAACGTGCGAGATGTTGATGGTGATGCCGCGCTGGCGCTCCTCGGGAGCCGAGTCGATCGTGTCGAAGTCGCGCTGCACGTTCACGTCTGACGGGAACTTGTCGGCGAGGGTCTTCGAGATCGCCGCAGTAAGAGTCGTCTTACCGTGGTCGACGTGACCGATCGTTCCGATGTTTACGTGCGGCTTGGTCCGCTCGAACTTGGCCTTCGCCACTATGGTCCTCCTCAGGACGTCGAGTACCGTTTTCCTCCGACGGTTTCGGAGGACACGAATACGGGGTTGGTGTCACTATGTTACAAGCTCAGCGCTGTGATCGCGACCTGAGCGGGCCGGCCGGCGGTGATGCGAGGCACCTCCGCCGACCGGCGGGCGAAATTACTCGCCCTTGGCCTTCTGGATGATCTCTTCGGAGACGGCCTTCGGAACCTCGGCGTACGAGTCGAAGGTCATCGAGAACACCGCACGACCACTGGTCTTCGACCGGAGGTCGCCGATGTACCCGAACATCTCGGAAAGCGGGACGAGGGCGCGCACGACCTTGACGCCGCTCGCATCCTCCATCGACTGGATCTGACCGCGACGCGAGTTCAGATCGCCGATGACGTCGCCCATGTACTCCTCGGGAGTACGCACCTCGACCGCCATGAGCGGTTCCAGCAGGACGGGCTGCGCGAGACGCGCGGCCTCCTTGAACGCCATCGAACCGGCGATCTTGAACGCCATCTCCGAGGAGTCGACGTCGTGGTACTGGCCGTCGAGCAGCTGCGCGCGCACGTTCACGACCGGGAAGCCGGCCAGGATGCCGTACTGCATCGCGTCCTGGATGCCCGCGTCGACCGACGGGATGTACTCGCGAGGAACGCGACCACCGGTCACCTTGTCCTCGAAGAGGTACACCTTGTCGTCTTCGTTCTCGAGCGGAGCGAGCGAGATCTGCACCTTGGCGAACTGACCCGAACCACCGGTCTGCTTCTTGTGGGTGTAGTCGTACTTCGGCACCTCGCGACGGATCGTCTCGCGGTACGCGACCTGCGGCTTGCCGACGTTCGCCTCGACGTTGAACTCGCGCTTCATGCGATCGACGAGGATGTCGAGGTGGAGTTCGCCCATGCCCGCGATGACGGTCTGGCCGGTCTCGGCGTTGAGGCTCACGCGGAACGTGGGATCCTCTTCGGCGAGCTTCTGGATGGCGACGCCGAGCTTCTCCTGGTCGCTCTTCGTCTTCGGCTCGATCGCGACCTCGATGACGGGCTCGGGGAACGTCATCGACTCGAGGACGACCTGGTTCGCGGAGTCCGACAGCGTATCGCCCGTCGTGGTGTCCTTGAGACCGATCACCGCGTAGATGTTTCCGGCGGTGAGCTCGTCGACCGGGATCTCCTTGTTGGCGTGCATCTGGAAGATCTTGCCGATGCGCTCCTTCTTGCCCTTGGTCGAGTTGACGACCTGGGTGCCAGAGGGAACGTTGCCGGAGTACACGCGGACGTAGGTCAGACGACCGAAGAACGGGTGCACGGCGATCTTGAAGGCGAGCGCCGAGAAGGGCTCGCTGGCCGAGGGCTTGCGCTCGATGACGATCGACTCGTCACGCGGGTCGTGCGCCTCGATCGAGCCGACGTCGAGCGGGTTCGGCAGGAAGTCGACGACCGCGTCGAGCATCGGCTGGATGCCGCGGTTCTTGAACGCCGAGCCACAGTACACGGGGTAGATCTCGTTGTTCACGACGAGCTTGCGGATTCCCGCCTTGATCTCGTCGATGCTGAGCTCTTCACCCGCGAAGTACTTCTCGAGGAGAGCATCGTCAGCTTCGGCGACTGCCTCGACGAGCTGAGCGCGGTACTCCTCGGCCTTCGCCTGCAGATCGGCGGGGATCTCCTGCGTCTCGTAGGCAGCGCCCAGCGAGACGTCGCCCTTGGCGTCGCCTTCCCAGACGAATGCCTTCATCGAGAGGAGATCGACGACGCCGATGAAGTCGGACTCGGCGCCGATGGGCAGCTGCATGACGAGCGGCTTCGCGCCGAGTCGGCTGACGATGGTGTCGACCGTGAAGTAGAAGTCGGCGCCCATCTTGTCCATCTTGTTGACGAAGCAGATGCGGGGCACGCCGTACTTGTCAGCCTGACGCCAGACGGTCTCCGACTGGGGCTCGACGCCCTCCTTGCCGTCGAACACGGCAACCGCGCCGTCGAGCACGCGGAGCGAGCGCTCCACCTCGACGGTGAAGTCGACGTGGCCCGGCGTATCGATGATGTTGATCTGGTTCTTGTTCCAGAAGCACGTGACGGCAGCGCTGGTGATGGTGATACCGCGCTCCTTCTCCTGCTCCATCCAGTCAGTCGTCGAGGCGCCGTCGTGCGTCTCACCCAGCTTGTGGTTCACACCCGTGTAGAACAGGATGCGCTCGGTGGTGGTGGTCTTGCCGGCATCGATGTGCGCCATGATGCCGATGTTGCGGACCTTACTCAGGTCGGTGAGCACGTCTTGTGCCACAGGGTTCTCCTCCGGGGTGGGGGTGAAGTATCGGGAGATGTCGACTCGGCTGCCGAACTGCGCCGTCCAAGTCGCGGGGCGAGGCCCCGGGTGCGGCGGAGGGATGCGAACGCGCATCCCTCCGCCGCGAGGGTTCTACCAGCGGTAGTGAGCGAACGCGCGGTTCGACTCGGCCATCTTGTGCGTGTCCTCACGGCGCTTCACAGCGGCACCGAGGCCGTTGGAAGCGTCGAGGATCTCGTTGGTGAGGCGGTCGGTCATCGAGTTCTCACGACGAGCCTTCGCGTAGCTGGTGAGCCAGCGGAGGGCGAGCGTGTTCGCACGGTGAGGCTTGACCTCGACGGGCACCTGGTAGGTGCTGCCGCCGACGCGGCGCGAGCGGACCTCGAGGGTCGGGCGCACGTTGTCGAGCGCCTTCTTGAGGACCGTCACGGCATCCTGACCGGACTTCTCGGCAACGGTCTCGAGTGCACCGTAGACGATGCGCTCGGCGAGACCCTTCTTGCCGTCGAGGAGGATCTTGTTGACGAGCTGGCTGACTACGGGCGAGCCGTAGACGGGATCAGCGACGACGGGGCGCTTGGGAGCGGGACCTTTACGGGGCATTACTTCACCTTCTTTGCACCGTAGCGGCTACGAGCCTGCTGGCGATCCTTGACCGCCTGCGTGTCGAGCGCGCCGCGCACGATCTTGTAACGAACACCGGGGAGGTCCTTCACACGACCACCGCGCACGAGCACCAGCGAGTGCTCCTGCAGGTTGTGGCCCTCGCCCGGGATGTAGGCGGTGACCTCGGTGCCGTTGCGGAGCTTCACACGGGCAACCTTGCGCATTGCCGAGTTGGGCTTCTTCGGAGTGGTGGTGTACACACGCGTGCATACGCCAGCCTGCTGCGGGTTCGCCTTCAGAGCGGGCGCTTTGGTCTTAGTGACCTTCGGCGACCGGCCCTTGCGAACCAACTGCTGAATGGTAGGCAATAGTTCTCCTCATTTGTCCTGCACGGTGACAGGAATGCTTCAATGGATGAGCATGTGCGACCGCTTGCGCGACCGCTGACCTGCTGTTCCGCAGAGCGGAACCGAGTGCAGGTATGCCGTGGGGGCCCACTTCTCGCGAAGCGTCCGACCCTGTGGCGCAGTCCCCCGAAACCTCCGTGCAGGCACGACGGAGTCGGTGGAACACACCAGCACACAACTATACGCCGAGGATCCTGCTTTGGCAATGAGTGAGAGCCGGGACCTCAACTCGGCGGTTCGAGGTTGCGACTCAGATCGTCGAGCATGCTCTGGACCTGCGGCTCGACGAAGCGATGCACCGCCGTCTCGATCCGTGCGCGATGCGCGACGAGCGCGAAGCAGACCTCCTGGCCGACCGCGTCAGCCTGCGCATCGGCGAGTTCGATCTCCCGGCGCAGCCGAAGCTTCTCATCCGGATTCAGCGGCGGCCTCGGCAACGGGGGCGCGGGGCGCGATTCCTCTGCGAGGCCGGCGAGGGTGAAGAGGAACGGCTGCGCATCGTCGCCTGGCTCCGGATCGGGATCGAGCCCGTCGTACTCCGGTTCGAGCCCGTCGGCCGGATCGTACCCGCCCGCTTCCCAGATTTCAGCGCCCTCCAGCTCCGCGTGCAGGGCGGGGAGCCGCGCCGCGGTGAACTCCTCAACGCGCTTGTCGATGATGCGCTGCAGGCGCGACACCAGCGCGTGCGCAACCTGGTGCGGGACGTCGTCGGTGAGCCCCGCAGCGGCGAGCATGGGCGACCCGGTGCAGCGCCGGCAGACCCGTGAACGACCGCGGTGCGTTCCCGGGCTCCACCGCGGCACCCAGCGCAGCCAGGAGTCGACGGCGGCGTCGACCCGGTTCTCGATGCTCGTCGCCACGATCAGTCGGTCTCCTCGTCGCGTTCCCACGGCCACCGAGGCGGAGGCCGGTCCGTGTAGACCCGCCTCGCGAGCACTGCCCAGAACAGCAGCGCAGCAGCGGCCCAGATGACCGGAAGCGCGGCGGCGAACGGGCTGAGCCAGGTCTCCGCCACCGTCATCCCGGCGAGCATGCCGAGCAGCCCCCACCAGAGATAGATGCCGGCGGCGACGGCGATGATCGACGACCAGGCGGGCTCTCGCCTGCCGCGCAGCAGCGTGATCGCGTGACGCCACAGCCCGACGGCGAGCAGCGCGAGACCGCCGACCAGCGTGAGCGGCGCGGTGGAGGACGGGACGCCGGGCGAGGTCACGGGGTCCCGGTCGAGCATCAGCGCGAGACCTCCCCATACGGCGACGAGCAGCGCGGTCGCGACGATGACCGCTGCGCCGATCAGCGCCGCGACGTAGCCGCGGGTCACTCCGCGACGCGGCTCGTGAGTCATGCCTGAGCGGAAGCCTTCGACTCTGCGAGGGAGGCCTCGTAGTCGGCGAGCTCACGAGCATTGCGCTGCTTCATCCGACGGCCGCGACCGCCGATCCAGGCCCCGAACCACACCGTGACCTCGCGGGCGACGAGTGCCGCACCGAGGGCGGGAACGGTCAAACCGAATCGCGTGACGAGGGTGTGCAGGTCGCCCGACCACCCGCGCGTCCCGCCGAGCATCTCTCTCGGGCTCTCGAACGGCGTTCCGAAGTACGCGAGACCGAGGGTGACCGCCGCCCAGACGAGCGCAGCGACGAAGAATCCGCCCAGCACGTACGCCCACCAGCCGGCACGGCCCGCGATGAGCACGAGCAGCACGAGACCCACGAAGAACGCGACGGCCCCGGCGATGACCGGCCACGAGGTCAACCACGGGACGAGGCCGTCAGTGAGGAACGACGAGGGCGGGAACATCGGCGCCAGCCAGAGCGCGAGCACACCGGCCAGCACGGCGGCGAAGCCGACCGTCGCGAGGATCGCGATGAGTACGCCGGCGCCGCGATTCCCCTTGATGTCCGGAGGCATCGGCGTCTGCACGTAGAGCCCGGCCATGGGATGGTCGGAGCTGATCCGGATCTCGCCGTCGCGCTCGCGCGTCGTCGACTCGTCGGCCGCGGTGGGGAGGTCGTCGAGTGCCGGCAGCGCCGCGGTCTCCTCCCGCGTGAGCGTCGCCGATGAGGCTGCCCGCTCCGTGGGCGGCTCCATGTCGAGTTGCGTGTCCACCAGCGATGCCTGCTCGCGGCGAGCTCGCTCAGCGTCCTCCTCGACTCCCGGAGCCGACTCAGGCTCCCCGGCTTCGCGCGCGACGACGTCTGTCTGCGTGGACACGTGCTGCTCCCCCGCACCCTCGTCAGTGCTCGAGGTGCGCGAGCGCTGCACGGCGCGGAGCACCTCCGTGCGGCTCGCCTCCGTCTCTTCAACCGGGGCCCCCGGATTGCCGGCGGTCTCGGGGGTTTCCGCCGCCCTCGACGCGGATCCCTCGCGCTCGTCGCTCATCGCTTCACCTCTCGTAGCGGATCGGGATGTCCGGCGCAGATTTCGCGCCTGACACGATCATGTGCGGCAACAGTACAAGGTGGAGGCGCCCATGCGGGTTTCCCGCGCCGCGATGCGGGAAGACGCGGAATGCGAAACGGGCGCCCGCACCCGGAGGTGCGGACGCCCGTGACGCTGGCCGAGCCGACTAGCTGTAGTTGCCCGGGTTGAACTCGTCAGCCGTGAAGCTGTCGAAGTCCACGAACGAGAGGTCGTTCTCGTCGAAGGTGCCCTCGGTCGCGAAGAGGCGATTCGGGTAGCGCTCCGCCTTCGCCTCCTCGGTCGCAGCCACGTCGACGTCGCGGTAGACGCCGAGGCCGGTACCGGCGGGGATCAGCTTTCCGATGATCACGTTCTCCTTCAGACCGATGAGCGGATCTCGCGATCCCTCCATCGCAGCCTGGGTGAGCACGCGCGTCGTCTCCTGGAAGGAGGCTGCGGAGAGCCACGACTCGGTCGCGAGCGACGCCTTAGTGATACCCATGACCTCAGGTCGCGCCGTTGCCGCACGCTTCGTGTCGAGCAGCGCTTCGCGGTTGATCCGCTGGTAGCGCGCACGATCGACGAGCTCGCCCGGGAGCAGCTCCGTCTCGCCGTGATCGACGACGGTGACCTTGCGCAGCATCTGGCGCACGATGACCTCGATGTGCTTGTCGTGGATCGGCACGCCCTGCGAGCGGTAGACGCCCTGCACGCCTTCGACGAGGTACTTCTGCACCGCGCGCTCGCCCGGGATGTGCTTGCCGCCCTCGGTGGAGCCGACCTGGAGGATGTCCTTCGGGTCGAGCGTTCCCGCGAGGAAGGGCTGACCCAGCTCCACGTGATCGCCGTCTTCGACGAGCAGCGTCGAGCGCTTCAGCACCGGGTATGCCTTCTCCTCGGTGCCGTCATCCGGCGTGAGGAGAATGCGACGGCTCTTCTCGGAATCGTCGATGACGACGCGACCCGCAGCCTCGGCGATCGGCGACGCACCCTTCGGGGTACGAGCCTCGAAGAGCTCCTGCACACGGGGCAGACCCTGCGTGATGTCGTCCGCCGATGCGGAACCACCGGTGTGGAAGGTGCGCATCGTCAGCTGCGTGCCGGGCTCACCGATCGACTGCGCCGCGATGATGCCGACGGCCTCGCCGATATCGACGCGCTGACCGGTCGCGAGCGAGCGGCCGTAGCAGGTCGCGCAGACGCCGACGGCCGACTCGCAGGTGAGCACGGAGCGCACCTTGATCTCGGTGACGCCGCCATCGACGAGCTTCTCGATGAGCACATCGCCCACGTCCTCGCCCGCCTGGGCGACGACTGCGCCCTCGCCGTTCACCGCGTCAGCGGCGAGCGTGCGGGCGTAGACCGAGTTCTCGACGTTCTCGTCGCGCACCAGCACGCCGTTGGCGTCAGGGGCGGCGATCGGGAGATCGAGACCGCGACGGGTGCCGCAATCCTCTTCGCGGATGATGACATCCTGCGACACGTCCACCAGACGACGGGTGAGGTATCCCGAGTCGGCGGTGCGGAGCGCGGTGTCGGCCAGACCCTTTCGAGCACCGTGGGTCGCGATGAAGTACTCGGCGACCGACAGGCCCTCGCGGTACGAGTTGATGATCGGGCGAGGAATGATCTCACCCTTCGGGTTCGACACCAGGCCGCGCATACCGGCGATGTTGCGGATCTGCAGCCAGTTACCACGAGCACCGGAAGACACCATGCGGAAGATCGTGTTGTCCTCCGGGAACTGCTCGCGCATGGCGGCGGCCACCTCATCGGTCGCCTCCGTCCAGATCTCGGTCAGCGCCTTCTTGCGCTCGCTGTCCTGGATCATGCCGCGCTCGTAGTCGCGCTCGACCTTCGCCGCGCGCTTCTCGTGCTCGGCGATGATCTCACCCTTGTTGGAGGGCGTCACGACGTCTGAGAGCGAAACGGTCACACCGGAGCGCGAAGCCCAGTGGAAGCCCGCGTCCTTGATGCGGTCGAGCGTCGCCGCGACCTCCACCTTGGGGTAGCGCTCGGCGAGATCGTTGACCAGGCTCGAGAGCGTTCCCTTGTCTGCGACGCGCTCGAAGTAGGCGTAGTCGGCCGGCAGCGCCTCATTGAAAATCGCTCGTCCGAGCGACGTCTCCACGAGCACCGGCTTCTCCGACGTCACGCCGTTCTCGTCGGTGTACCCGATCAGACGGATCTTCACGAGCGCGCCGAGGTCGAGGGTGCCCTCGTCCATCGCGAGAATCGCTTCGGCGATCGATCCGAACGCACGGCCGGTGCCGACGGAATCGCGCTTGATCGTCGTCAGGTGGTGCAGGCCGATGATCATATCCTGCGACGGCAGGGTGACCGGGCGCCCGTCGGAGGGCTTCAGGATGTTGTTCGACGCGAGCATGAGCACGCGCGCTTCGGCCTGGGCCTCCACCGAGAGCGGCAGATGGACTGCCATCTGGTCGCCGTCGAAGTCCGCGTTGAACGCAGCGCAGACGAGGGGGTGCAGCTGGATGGCCTTGCCCTCGACGAGCTGCGGCTCGAACGCCTGGATACCCAGGCGGTGGAGCGTCGGTGCGCGGTTGAGCAGCACGGGGCGCTCGCGGATGATCTCCTCGAGCACGTCCCACACCTCGGAGCGCGCGCGCTCGACCATGCGCTTCGCGGCCTTCACGTTCTGCGCGTGCGACAGATCCATGAGGCGCTTGATGACGAACGGCTTGAACAGCTCGAGCGCCATCTGCTTGGGCAGACCGCACTGGTGCAGCTTGAGCTGCGGGCCGACGACGATGACCGAACGCCCCGAGTAGTCGACGCGCTTGCCGAGCAGGTTCTGACGGAAGCGACCCTGCTTGCCCTTGAGCATGTCGCTCAACGACTTGAGGGCGCGGTTGCCGGTGCCCGTCACGGGGCGACCGCGACGGCCGTTGTCGAACAGTGCGTCGACGGCCTCCTGCAGCATGCGCTTCTCGTTGTTCACGATGATCTCCGGCGCGCCCAGGTCGAGCAGGCGGCGCAGGCGGTTGTTGCGGTTGATCACGCGACGGTAGAGATCGTTGAGGTCGGAGGTCGCGAAGCGGCCGCCGTCGAGCTGCACCATCGGGCGGAGCTCGGGCGGGATCACGGGAACCACGTCGAGCACCATCGCGGCCGGGCTCGCACCCGTCTGCAGGAAGGAGCTGACCACCTTGAGGCGCTTGATCGCGCGGATCTTCTTCTGGCCCTTGCCCTCGGCGATCTGCAGGTGCAGGGTCTCCGATTCGGCGGCGAGGTCGAACGACTCGAGACGCTTCTTGATCGCCTCGGCGCCCATGTACGCCTCGAAGTAGTCGCCGTAGCGATCCTGCAGGTCCGCGAACACCGCGTCCTCGGGCTTGAGGTCGCCGACCTTCAGGTTGCGGAAGTCCTCCCACACGCGCTGCAGACGAGCGATGTCGTCGTCGAAGCCCTTGCGGATGGCGGTCATCTCCTTCTCGGCCGAAGCCTCGGCGCGACGGCGCTGATCGGCCTTCGCCCCTTCGGCTTCGAGCGCTGCGAGGTCGGATTCCGCCTGCTGCTGACGCTGCGCGATCGAGATGTCGCGCTGATCCTCGAGCGCCTTCAGCTCGAGACGCAGCTCGGCTTCCAGTTCGCCCAGGTCCTCGTGACGGCCCTCTTCATCGATGTCGATGATCATGTACGCCGCGAAGTAGATGACCTTCTCGAGGTCCTTCGGCGCCATGTCGAGCAGGTAGCCGAGACGCGACGGCACGCCCTTGAAATACCAGATGTGCGTCACGGGCGCAGCGAGCTCGATGTGGCCCATGCGCTCACGACGGACGCTGGACTTCGTCACCTCGACGCCGCAGCGCTCGCAGACGATGCCCTTGTAGCGGACGCGCTTGTACTTGCCGCACGCGCACTCCCAGTCGCGGCTCGGCCCGAAGATCTGCTCGCCGAACAGACCGTCCTTCTCGGGCTTCAGCGTGCGGTAGTTGATGGTCTCCGGCTTCTTGACCTCGCCGAACGACCAGCTGCGGATGTCTTCAGCCGTGGCGAGACGGATCTGCAGCTCGTTGAAACTCGTACCCTCGAGCAAAATGTTCTCCTTGGGGATTTCAGTAAAAGTGAAGGTGACGCCGGCTTAGATCTCGTCGATCGACGAGGATTCGAAGCGGGTGGAGAGATTGATGCCGAGCTCTTCCGCGGTGCGGTGCGCCTCGTCGTCGTTGTCGCGCAGGTTGACGGCGTTGCCGTCAGCGTTGAGCACCTCGACGTTCAGGCAGAGCGACTGCATCTCCTTCATGAGCACTCGGAAGGACTCGGGCACACCGGGCTCGGGGATGTTCTCCCCGCGCACGATCGCCTCGTACACCTTCACGCGCCCGAGGATGTCGTCGGACTTCACGGTGAGCAGTTCCTGCAGCGCGTATGCGGCGCCGTACGCCTCGAGCGCCCACACTTCCATCTCACCGAAGCGCTGTCCGCCGAACTGCGCCTTGCCGCCCAGGGGCTGCTGGGTGATCATCGAGTACGGACCGGTCGAGCGCGCGTGGATCTTGTCGTCGACGAGGTGGTGCAGCTTCAGGATGTACATGTAGCCGACCGAGATCGGGTACGGGTACGGCTCGCCGGAGCGTCCGTCGAACAGGCGCGTCTTGCCGGAGGAGTCGATGAGGCGATCGCCGTCACGGGTGACGAGCGTCGAATCGAGCAGGCCGGCGATCTCCGCCTCGGAAGCGCCGTCGAACACCGGCGTTGCCACCTTGGTGTTCGGTGCTGCCTCGAGCGCCTGCTGGGAGAGCTTGGCCGCCCACTCAGGGGTGCCCTCGACCTTCCAGCCCTGCTTCGCGATCCAGCCGAGGTGGACCTCGAGGACCTGACCGAAGTTCATGCGGCCCGGGATGCCCAGCGGGTTCAGGATCACGTCGACGGGCGTGCCGTCTTCGAGGAACGGCATGTCTTCGACCGGGAGGATCTTCGAGATGACGCCCTTGTTGCCGTGACGACCGGCCAGCTTGTCGCCCTCGGTGATCTTGCGCTTCTGAGCGATGTAGACGACCACGCGCTGGTTCACGCCGGAGCCGAGCTCGTCGTCGTTGTCGTTCTCGGCGTCGAACACCTTGACGGAGGTGACGGTGCCCGAGACGCCGTGCGGCACCTTGAGCGACGTGTCGCGCACCTCGCGGCTCTTCTCGTTGAAGATCGCGCGGAGCAGGCGCTCTTCGGCGGAGAGCTCGGTCTCACCCTTCGGGGTGACCTTGCCGACGAGGATGTCGCCGGGGGTGACCTCGGCGCCGATCCGGATGATGCCGCGCTCGTCCAGATCCTTCAGCGCCTCCATGCTGGCGTTCGGAAGGTCACGCGTGATCTCCTCCTTGCCGAGCTTGGTGTCGCGGGCATCGACGTCGTACTCCTCGATGTGGATCGACGAGAGCGTGTCGTCCTTCACCAGGTTCTGGCTCAGGATGATCGCGTCCTCGAAGTTGTGACCCTCCCACGACATGAACGCGACGAGCAGGTTCTTGCCGAGCGCGAGCTCGCCGTTCTCCGTCGCGGGACCGTCGGCGATGACCTCGCCGGCCTCGATGCGCTCGCCTGCCTTGACGATGACCCGGTGGTTGTAGTTCGTGCCCTGGTTCGAGCGGTCGAACTTGCGCATGAAGTAGCTCTTCGAGCCGCCTTCGTCCTCCTGGATCGTGACGAAGTCCGCAGAGACCTCCTCGACGACGCCGGACTTGGCCGCGGTGATCACGTCACCGGCGTCGATGGCCGCATAGCCCTCCATACCGGTTCCGACCACGGGCGACTCGCTGCGCACGAGCGGAACGGCCTGACGCTGCATGTTGGCGCCCATGAGCGCGCGGTTCGCGTCGTCGTGCTCGAGGAAGGGGATCAGCGAGGTCGCGACCGACACCATCTGACGGGGCGAGACATCCATGTAGCCCACGCGCTCGGCGTCGACCATGATGACCTCTGAGCCGCGGGGGCGCGCGAGCACCTGCTTCTCGGCGAACGTTCCGTCCTGGGTGAGCGGTGCGCCGGCCTGCGCGATGAGGTACTCGTCCTCTTCGTGCGCGGTGAGGTAATCGACCTGGTCGGTCACCTTGCCGTCGACGACCCGGCGGTAGGGCGTCTCGATGAAGCCGAACGCGTTGATGCGCGCGAACGTCGCGAGGGCGCCGATCAGGCCGATGTTCGGGCCTTCAGGGGTCTCGATCGGGCACATGCGGCCGTAGTGGGACGGGTGCACGTCTCGCACCTCGACGCCTGCGCGGTCGCGGGAGAGACCGCCCGGGCCCAGCGCGGAGAGACGGCGCTTGTTGGTCAGGCCCGCGAGCGGGTTGTTCTGATCCATGAACTGCGAGAGCTGCGACGTTCCGAAGAACTCCTTGATCGCGGCCAGCACGGGTCGCGTGTTGATCAGGGTGTTCGGCGTGATCGCCTCGATGTCCTGCGTCGTCATGCGCTCGCGCACGACGCGCTCCATCCGGCTGAGGCCGGTGCGCACCTGGTTCTGGATCAGCTCGCCGACAGCGCGGATGCGACGGTTGCCGAAGTGATCGATGTCGTCGGTCTCGAGGCGCAGATCGACCGGCTTGCCCTCGCGGGTGCCGGGGAGGGTCTCGGTGCCGGCGTGCAGTCCGACCAGGTACTTGATCGTCGCAACGATGTCTTCGAGCGACAGCACCGAATCGGTGATCGGCGCATCGACGCCGAGCTTGCGGTTGATCTTGTACCGGCCGACCTTCGCGAGGTCGTAGCGCTTCGAGTTGAAGTAGCTGTTGTCGAGCAGTGCACGCGCGGCCTCGATGGCCACCTGCTCGCCCGGACGCTGCTTGCGGTAGATGTCCTTGAGCGCCTCTTCCTGCGTGACGATCGCGTCCTTCTCCAGGGTGAGTGCGATCGACTCGTAGCCGGCGAACTCCTCGAGGATCTCCTCGCTCGTCATGCCGAGCGCCTTCAGGAAGACCGTGACCGACTGCTTGCGCTTGCGGTCGATGCGCACGCCGACCTGGTCGCGCTTGTCGACCTCGAACTCGAGCCACGCACCGCGGCTCGGGATCACGCGGGCGGTGAAGACATCCTTATCGCTCGTCTTCTCCTGCGCGCGCTCGAAGTACACTCCGGGGCTGCGGACGAGCTGCGACACGATGACGCGCTCCGTGCCGTTGATGATGAAGGTGCCCTTGCCGGTCATGATGGGGAAATCGCCCATGTAGACCGTCTGGCTCTTCAGCACCTGCGTCTCGGTGTTGTAGAACGCCGCCTCGACGTACAGCGGCGCGGCGTAGGTCTTGCCGCGCTCCTTGCACTCCTCGATGGTGAACTTCTGCTCGTCGAGAATCGGGTTCTCGAACGACAGCTGCATCGTTCCGGCGTTGTCTTCGATCGGCGAGATCTCATCGAAGATCTCCTCGAGGCCGCTCTTGAGCGCGATGTCATCGCGCCCCTGAGCTTGCGCCTCGACGACACGTGATTTCCACGTGTCGTTGCCGACGAGCCAGTCGAAGCTCTCGAGCTGCAGTGCCAGCAGGTTCGGCACCGACAGCGTGTCGGAAATCTTGGCGAAGGAGAGCCGCTGGTGATCGCGGCCGTTCTTCGGGTTCTGGGTGGACGATGCGTTGCGCGCAGCAGCCAAGGAAACTACCTCCGTGGGCCCCGTCGGGCCGGTTGACCTGGTCTTGCGAGAATTGCTTCAGGATCACGCAATCGAGGCTCATCTGCGCTTTCGCGCCAGCTCCCGGGGCCTACCGATATATGCAGGCACACTCGTGTCCGTAGTGCAACTGTCAACTGTAACAGCATCGTTATCGCATGTCCAGTGCCACATTCCGAATCGCGACGTCATGGGGATCACGCCTCGGATTCGCCTCGGTCGGCCGTTCGCGGAGGCGCTCACAGGCGTCTCGATTACCGTATCGGAATGGCCCCCTCCGACAGCGCTCCCGCTCCTCGACCGCAGCCGTCGGCAGCAACCCGACGCACTCCCCCGCCCGCCGCAGTGGCGGCGTCCATCGCCACCGTGCTCCTGATCGCGGCCCTCGGCGCTTACCAGCGCTTCGCACAGACGAGCGTCTTCGCGATCGATACCTGGTGGGCCGACACGGTGTCGATCGAGCGCGGATCGGCCCTCTTCGCGGTCGCCGTGTTCCTCGCACAGGTCGGCGACGGGATCGGAGCGGCGGCGTGCGCCGCGATCCTCGGAGCGCTCTGCTTCGCGCTCCGCAGACCGAGAGACGGGGCCGCGATCCTCACCGCGGCGGTACTCGGCGTCATCGCGTCGGAGGCCGTCAAAGCGCTCACCCTGCGCACGAGACCGACCGGCCAGCTCTTCGAGAGCTTCGGCGCCTCATACCCATCCGGGCACTCCATGGGTGCCGCCGCGCTGGCCGTCTCGGTCGTGCTGGTCGTCATCGGCTCCGAACGCATCGATGCGCGACTACGAAACTGGATCATCGCCGCGGCGGCGCTCTGGATCGTCGCCATGATGTGGAGCCGCACGGCCCTGCACGTGCACTGGCTCACCGACACCGTCGCCGGCGCTCTGCTCGGCATCGCCGCCGCGGTCATCGCCCGCCGGCTCTGGTTCGGCCCGGCATCCGCTCCAGCGATCCGTCGTTGACATGGCGCCGAGGCCGGTGCCTCCGACGGGGCGTAGGCTGGACCGCATGAGCGACGCGCCGGCCGACCACCCGCAATCCGCAACGGAGACCGTGATCTTCGGAGCCGACTGGTGCGGGGACTGCCGCCGCGCCAAGCTCATCTTCGATCGCTCGTCGGCGCCGTATCGCTACATCGATCTCGTGCAGGATCCGGCGGCCGCGGAGGTGGCCCGAGATATCAGCGGGCGCACCAACATTCCCGTCATCCTCTATCCCGACAGCAGCCACCAGGTCGAGCCGTCCAACGCCGACATGCTGCAGAAGATCGCCGAGCTCCGGCTCGGGCAGCCGTGACCCAGCTTCCGGCTGCGGTAACCCTGTCGTCGGGCCTGCGAGCCGAAGTCGAGGAGGATCGCTGGGTGCCGGGAGCCGTGCAGCTGCTCGTCGACGGCACACCGCAGTCCCATGTGAACCTGGGCGATCCCTCGGAGCTGTTCTTCGAGTACATCCGGCGCATCGGCCATGTCATCGACCTGTTCCGCCCCGGCGGGAACCCCGTCTCCGCCCTCCACCTGGGCGGAGGAGCATTCACCCTGCCCCGCTACATCGAAGCCACGCGGCCCGGAAGCCGCCAGCAGGTCATCGAGCTCGAAGGCGCGCTCGTCGATCTCGTTCGCGAGGCGGCCCCGCTGCCGAAACGAGCGAGCATCCGGGTGCGCCGCGGTGATGCGCGCGAGGTGCTGGGTCGGCTGCCAGACGGGATGCGGGGAGCGATGGACCTCGTCGTCGTCGACATCTTCGCCGGCGCACGCACTCCGGCGCACGTCTCGAGCACCGAGTTCTACTCCTTGCTGCGGCCGTTTCTCGCTCCCGACGGCCTCATCGTGGTCAACGCCGCCGACGGCGCCGGTCTCCCGTTCGTGCGCGGGCAAGCGGCGACGCTCGCGAGCCTCTTCGCGTCGACGGCCGCGGTGGCCGAGCCGCAGGTGCTGAAGGGCCGCCGCTTCGGCAACGTCGTCTTCATCGCCTCCGACACCGACCTCGAATCCCTCGATTGGCTGCCGCGGCTGCTCGCGGGCGGCCCGCATCCCGCGCGCATGCTCGTCGGGCGGGAGTTCGACGACCTTGCACGCGGCACGTCCCCGGTGACGGACGAGACGGCGGTCGACTCCCCCGAGCCGGCGCGGGCGCTCTTCGAGCGGAACTGAGCGCATGGCGGATCTCGCGCGCGTGCGCGTGTGGGCGGACGCGCTCATCAGGATGCACCTCTCGTCGGCAGATCGCACCGAGCAGCGGTGGTCTTTCGCGTTCGACAACGCCAAGCGGCGCGCCGGCCTCTGCAATTACACGGAGCGGCGCATCACGGTGTCGCGGTATCTGGCGGAGAAGTTCGACGACGACGAAATCCACCAGGTGCTGCTGCACGAGGTCGCGCACGCGCTCGCGGGGCCCGCGGCTGGCCACGGCGCCGCCTGGAAGGCGATCGCGCGGGAGATCGGGTACGTCGGCGGCGTCACCCATCACGGCGAGATCGCCCACGAGCGAGCCCCGTGGGTGGGGCTCTGCTCAGCGGGGCACGAGCACTTCAGATTCCGCAAGCCCACGCGCGTGCACTCCTGCGGCAAGTGCGCGAAATCGTTCTCGCCCAGCCACGTCATCACCTGGCGCAGACGCTGAAGCTGACGACGCAGGATCGGGGGCGAGCCAGAGTCAGCAGCTGATCGAAGACAGCGCCTGACGCAGCAGCGCGCCGCGGCCGTTCGAGAATTCCTCCAGCGTCGCCGGAGCCGTCGCCTCCTCGGGCGCCATCCACGTCACCTCGAGCGCATCCTGACGGGGGTTGCACGTGCCGGTGACCGGTACGACGTAGACGAGCGAGACAGCGTGCTGCCGATCATCGACGAAGGGCGAGATCCCAGGCATCGGGAAGTACTCCGCCACCTGTGCCGGCACGAGCGCGGCTGGCATCTGCGGGAAGGCCATCGGCCCGAGATCATTCTCGAGGTGGCGGAAGAGCGCTTCGCGCAGCGTCTCGCCGTAACGGACCCTGCCGGACACGAGCGATCTCCGCATCACGCCTTCGGGGGTGCTGCGGAGGAGGAGACCGACTTCGACCACCTGACCGAGCCCATCGAGCCGCACCGGCACCGCCTCAACGTACATGATCGGCATCCGGCCGCGCACGAAGCTCAGCTCGTCCTCACTGAGCCACCCGGGGTTGCCCGGCGGCGTCGGACGATCCTCTGGGCCATCGGGGTCGGGGAACTCGGCCGTGTCGATCGTCATTCCTTCACCCGTCCCGTCGTGGTCGCCGCCCGGGTCGCGGCGCGACCGAGCACGTCCCATCCTGCCACGCCGGTCTCTCCTGACGTACGTGGCGCGCCTCGCCTAGGCTGTGAGACATGCAATCGCACCCCGACTCCGCGCACTCCGGCTCCCGACGCGTCGCCATCGCTCAGATCGCGAGCCCCGACGACGAGACGCCGCAGGAACGCATCGAACGCGTCGAAGAGCTGCTGCGGCGATTGGAGCACGTCGATCTGGTCACGCTGCCCGAGCTGTGGAGCGCCGGGTACTTCGCGTTCGACCGGTACGCCGAGCGCGCTGAGTCCCTCAATGGTCCGACGGTTCGGATGGCGCAGCGGGTGGCCCGCCATCTCAGCAGCGAGGTTCATCTGGGGAGCATCGTCGAGCGGGGCGCCGACGGGCACCTGCACAACACGGCCGTGCTGGTCGACGCGAGCGGCCGTGTCGTTCAGACCTATCGCAAGATCCACGTGTTCGGCTATCAGTCGCAGGAATCTCAGCTGCTCACGCCGGGGCACTCGCTGAGCGTGACCGCAGCAGCACTCGGCGCCACAGCGAGCACGACGTGCTACGACCTCCGATTCCCCGGGCTCTGGCAGGAGCTCAGTACGCGCGGAGCGGAAACTGCGATCGTTCCAGCGGCTTGGCCCGCCGCGCGACGCGAGCACTGGCGGCTCCTCACCCAGGCGCGAGCCGTGGAGCACCAGCTCTGGGTCATCGCCACGAACGCGTGCGGCAGTCAGGCCGGAGTGGAGCTCGGAGGATTCAGCCGGGTCGTCGACCCCTCAGGGCGCGTCGTCGCCGAGTGCGGCGACGGTGAGGAGGTGCTGATCGTCGATGTCGACCCTGCGCAGGTCGGCACGGTGCGCGCCGAGTTCCCGGTGATCGACGATCGACTCGGCATCGACGACTACCGCGCGCTCTCCAACTGACGCGGGGCGCGCGAGCGCCGCTACTCGGGAACGATGGCGACGTCGGGACCGAGGATCGCCGCCGACGCCTCCATCTGCTGCTCGGCCGTCACCCCGAAACGCGTCGTCGCGAGAAGCTCGCCCGATTGGGCGAGCGGCGTGATCGAGAGGTTCGTGCGCGCGAGCAGGTCGCCGGCTGCCTCCTGCTCCGCGCTCCAGTCGTAGTGCATGTACGTGAGGATCGCCGTGGGGTTCTCGATGGCGACCGCCCCCGATGCCGGATCGCGCACCGCTTCGAAACCCGCGATCACACCGGTGCGCTGGGCGAGTTCGAGCTGGGTGTTCAGCATGTTGCCGACCGAGTACCACACGAGTGCGCGCCCGCCGTCGGACCGGTCGAGCCAGGCGACCGGCTGCAGCACGTGGGGTCCGGTGCCGATGATGACGTCGGCGCCGAGATCGGCGACCCGCTGCGCGAACGCGGTTTGCTGATCGTTCACCTCGTGCGAATCCTCCGTGCCCCAGTGAGCCGACACGACCACGACATCGGCGAGTTCGTTCGCCTGCGTCATCAGATCACTCACGAGGGCGTCATCGCTCATCATGTTCAGCGACACCCCGTCGATGGGTGCGTTCGAGTACTCGGCGAAAGAGACCAGCGCGAATGTCATCCCGTCCTGTTCGAATACGGGAACGACGCGCTGCTCCTCGGCGCTCCGGTTCGCACCGTCGACGGCGGCGGGCGTCAACCCGTCCCAGACGCCTCGGGTGCCGGCGATGCCAGCAGCGCCGAGATCGGCACTGTGGTTCGTCGCGAGATTCACGAGGTCGCAGCCCGCCACTCCGTGCAGTGCTCCGGCGAACTCCGGGGGCGCGTTGAACGTCGGGTAGCCGCTGACGCCGAAATCTGCTCCGGCACTCGGCACCTCCTGGTTGCAGAACGCGACGTCTGCGGCTTCCAGCTGCGGGGCGATGCCAGAGAAGAACTGTCCGTAGTCGTATGCGCCATCGGGCTGGAGGGCATTCGCATTGACGGAATCGTGCGGAAGCATGTCGCCCATGGCGATCACACGCACACGCCCGTCCTCCTCTTCCCCTGCGGCGGGATCCGGTTCGGTCGCCTCCTCCGGCTCGACGGTCGGTGACGGGTCAGGGGTCGGCGACGCATCCTCGGCGGTGCTGGGTGCACCGGGTTCGCGATCGGGGCCCCAGACGAGCGCCGCCGCGGTGCCGCCGAGCCCGAGCACGACCACCACGACGGCCGAGATGGCGATGATGCGGCGCGTGCGACGGGGGAAGCGTCGCTTTCCGGTGACCGCGATCGGGGTGTATGCCGCCGGCATGCTTGCCTGATTCTCCCTGCCGTCCTGCATGGCACCAGCGTAGCCGGGACGAGCCGGGCCTCCTCCGCGCCGCTCCGGGCGAAACGAGTCAAGGCTATGCGCCGCGGCAGTCGGCGGCACCCGCCCCGGTAGCATGAACGCATGGCCCCGAGACAGTTCAGCACGGTCCTCGCGGTGCTCTCCATCTCAGCGGCAGCGATCGCACTCGCGGGTTGCGCACCCGAGCCGGAGAGGTCGCCGCAGACGGATACTGGTGATTCCCCGGCCCCGACGGCGTCCCGGGAGCCGAGTGCCGACGGATCGGGTGCGCCCGAATCCGCCGCATCCGAGTTCGATACGAGCGCGCACTCGCTCGATGACCCCGCCTCGATCTGGGTCGTCACGAACAAGACGCGCCCGCTCCAGCCGATCGATTTCGCGCCCGACGATCTCGTGATGCCTGCGGGGGTGGAGAACGAGTTCGCCCAGCCCTTGCGCGAACCGGCCGCGCGCGCCGTGGAGTCTCTCGTCGCCGCGGCCGCCTCGGCCGGCATCGATGTGCGCATCATCAGCGCGTACCGGGACTACGCCACGCAGGTCGCGCTCTACGACGGATACGTGTCGCGCGACGGGGCGGATGCAGCGGATACCTATTCCGCACGCCCCGGGCATTCCGAGCATCAGACCGGTCTGGTCGTCGACTTCGACGATCACGGGGAGTGCTACCTCGCCGGGTGCTTCGGCGATACGCCGGCTGGCGTCTGGCTCGCCGAGCACGCCGCCGAGCACGGGTTCATCGTGCGCTATCCCGATGGCAAGCAAGACGTCACGGGGTTCATGCCGGAGCCCTGGCACTTCCGGTACGTCGGCACCGAACTCGCCGCAGAGATGCGCGAGAGCGGTGTCACCACGCTCGAAGAGTTCTTCGGTCTCCCGAGCGCTCCGGGGTACGTCCCGTGAACGGCGCGGAGGCCCGCACGATCCGGGTGAGCGCCGTCGTCATGCGCGACGCCGACGGCCGCGTGCTCAACGTGCGCAAGCGCGGCACCGCCTCGCTCATGCTCCCGGGAGGCAAGCACGAGCCGGGCGAACTCGCGATCGACACAGCTGTGCGGGAGTTCGGTGAGGAACTCGGTGTCTCGCTCGAGCGCGATGCCCTGCGTCTGATCGGCGTGTTCCGAGCACGTGCGGCGAACGAACCGGGGCACGTCGTCGAGGCGACGGTGTTCGAGCACCCCTTCGTAGCCCCAGCAGGCTCAGCGAGACCTCACGCCGAGATCGAGGCGCTCGAGTGGGTCGATCCACGGGATCGGCGATCCGACATGGCTCCGCTCAACACCGACGTCATCTTTCCGAAGCTGATCGGCGATACGGCACCCCGCTCGCCCTGAGCCCTCTGGCTCCGCAGCAACTGATCACCGCGCGCTGGAGGGCGTCGCGACGTCGAGTCCGAGGAGCGCATTCTCGGCGACCTCCATGAGCGCCGGATGAATCCAGTACTGGCCTCGCGCCGCGGTGTGCGCATCGATGCCGAAGCTCATCGCCGAGATCACCACCTGGATCAGGTTGGACGCCTGGTACCCCATCACGTGGGCTCCGAGAATGCGCCCGTCCCTGCGGTCGGCGATCACCTTGAACACGCCAGAGCTGTCCTCGAGCGCCCAACCATAGGCCGTGTCGCCGTACGCCTGCAGATACGAGGTGACGTGCTCCGCTCCGAGAGCGGTGACGGCCTCCGCCTCCGTGAGTCCGACCTGCGCAACCTCCGGGTCGGTGAAGACTGCGGACGGAACGGCGTCTCGCCGCGACTCGCGGAGATCGTCCGGGTGCTCGAGATTGTGCGCCACCACGCGCGCCTCGTGATTCGCGACATGCTTGAGCTGAGCAGCCGAGCTGATGTCGCCGAGCGCGTAGAGCCCCCGCACCGGCTTGCCGCCGGAGAGCACGCGCTGGAAGGAGTCGACGGCGATGCGGCCATCGGGGTGCAGATCGAGGCCGGCCTCGGCCGCTCCGACACGGTCGGAATTCGGCCTGCGGCCCGTGGCGACGAGCACGATGTCGGCAGCGACGCGCTCTGCACTGCCGGGCTCTGCGTGGAGTGCAGGCGAGCCGCTCGGAGCGAGGTCCGCGATCACACCGCCGTCATCGGCATGACGGATCGCGGTGACATCTCGATCGAGCCTCAGATCCCACTGCCGCGCCGCTTCCGCGGTGAAACGCGAGGCGATATCCGCATCCGCCCGCTTGAGCAGCTGGGCACCGCGGTGCACCTGCACGACCTCGGAGCCGAACGCCGAGAACACGTTCGCGAACTCGGCGGCGATGTATCCGCCGCCGATCACGAGCACGCGCTTCGGCAGCTCCGCCAGCCGCATCACCGTGTCCGAGGTGTGCACGTGCGGCAGATCGATGCCGGGGATCTCCGGCAGGACGGCGCGGGACCCCGCCGCGATGACCAACTGCGCGGCGTCGACGCGTGCACCATCGGAGCTCTCGAAGCTGTGCGTGCCCGTGAGCCGCACCTGCTGGGAAATCAGCTCGACATGGTCGAGGTCGTCGCGACGATAGCGCTCTCCGGCAGCGGAGATCGCGTCGATGCGACCGAAGATCCGGTCCCGCATGCCGGGCCAGTCGACGGACTCCGTGCGCTGCACGACCCCCAGACGAGCAGCCTCCTCCGGCACCCGGGCGAGGGCGGCGGGCCGCACGAACATCTTCGTCGGGATGCAGCCGACGTTCAGGCAGGTCCCGCCGAAGACGCCCGCTTCTGCGATGACCACGCGGCGCGAGTCCCAGAACGGCGTAATGAGGGAGTTGCCCGACCCGGAGCCGATGATCGCCAGGTCAGCCGCAGAATTCTCCATACCGAGATCCTACGGCTGACCCGGTGAGCCCCGTGCCGCCGCCCCGCGCCGGAGCATCGACCTTAGAAGGACTGGCCGTCGAGCCACTCCTTCGCGATGTCGGCAGCCGAACGCTCATCGTTCACGCTCTGCCCGTTGAGCTCGACGAGGTCCTCCGGGCTCAGCGCCGCGTCGACCTCGTTGATCACGCTCTCGGCCTGATCATCGATCTTCTCGCTCGCGATCGGCACGACATGCGAGGCGAGGAAGATGCCCTTCGTGTCTTCGAGGGTGACGAGGTCGTTCGCGGCGAGCGACGGATCCGCGGAGTAGATGTTCGCGAACTGGATCGCGCCGTCCTTGAGGGCCTTCACCGTCAGCGGCCCACCGCTGTCCTCGATCGGCGTGAACTGCACGCCTTCGATGCCGTAGGTCTCGGCGAGCCCGGCCGGACCGTACGGCCGCGTCTCGGCCTCCGAGTTGGAGCCGAACGTCAGCGGGTCGGTGACGTTCCCCAGGTCCTCGACCGTCTCGAGATCCCACTTCTCTGCGAACTCGCGAGTCACGACGTACGTGTCCTGATCCGTGGCGGGAGACTGCTCGAGCACGCGCAGACCCTCTGGCATGGCTTCCACCAGCGCGTCGTAGACCTCGTCCGATACGCGCTCCGGCGCGTCGGCCTCGAAGTACTGGAGCAGGTTTCCGCTGTACTCGGGGAACAGGTCGATCTTGCCGCTCTCGATCTCGGGCAGGTAGACCTCGCGCTGCCCGATGCGGAACTGCCGATCGACGTCGAACCCGTCGGCTTCGAGCGCCTGTGCGTAGATCTCAGCGATGATCTCATTGGAGTAGTAGTCCTGCGAGCCGACGACGATCGTGCCGCCCTCGGCGGAAGCGGTGTCGCCTGCACCCCCGTCCTCGGAGAGCGGGTCGCTGCTCGAGCAGCCGGTGAGTGCCGCGGTGAGCGCGATGGCTCCTGCGGCGAAGGCGGCGCCCCATCGGGCGGAGCGCAGTGCGGGTCGACGTTGCATGGTCGGTTCCTCTCGGTCGGGAGTGCGTTCGGTGGGGTGGGGAGTCGTGGGCGGGTCAGCCCGTGGCTTCGGGCACGCGTGCGATCCGGCGACTCGCCATGCGCTGGAACAGCGCCAGCAGAATCTCGAGCAGGAGCGTCAACGCGATGACGAGGAGCGCACCGGCGAGCATGAGCCCGTAGTCCCGCGACTTCAGCCCGGAGAACAGATACCGGCCGAGGCCGACGTCGGAGGTGTACGCGGCGAGCGTCGCCGTCGACACCACCTGCAGGGTCGCGGCGCGCACGCCGCCGATCATCACGGGCAGCGCGAGCGGGAGCTCGACCCGCAGCAGCACCTGCACCGGGCTGAACCCCACGGCTTTCGCGGCTGACGGGATCGATGGCTCGATCGCGCTCACTCCCGCGTACGCCCCGGCCAGCAGGGACGGGATTGCGAGCACGATCAGCGCGAGCACGGGCGCGGTGATGCCGATCCCGAGCGCGAGGCCGAACAGGGTGAGCACGCCGAGCGTCGGCAGCGCGCGCGCGGCGCCCGCGAGTGCTCCGACGGCGCCGGCCCCGCGACGGGTGTGCCCGATGACGGCGCCGAGCGGGAGCGCGATGATACTCGCGAGCAGGAGCGCTCCGAGGGCGAGGGCGAGGTGCTGCAGCAGTCGCGCGGGGATGCCCCCGTTTCCGCTCCAGTTCGCGGGGTCGGTCAGCCAGGCGATGGCGTCGGCGAAGAGGTTCACGCGCGCTCCCCCGCCTCTGCCGCGGCAGCCGGACGGTGCCGATCAGCCGAGCGCTGCGATACCCGGCGGGTCCACGGCGTCAAGGCCCGACCGATCGCGAGCACCACGACGTCGAGCAGCAGCGCGAGCAGCACGGTCGCGATGACGCCCGTCCAGATCTCGGCGAAGATGCCGCGCTGAAACCCGTCGGTCAGCAGGGTGCCCAGGCTCTGCACCCCGATGAGCGCACCGAGCGTGACGAGACTGATCGTCGACACCGACACCACGCGGATGCCTGAGATCAGCACGGGTACCGCGAGCGGCAGATCGACCCGCCAGAACAGCCCGCGAGGCGCGAACCCGATCGCCAGCGCAGCGTCGCGGAGCTGGCCGTCGACCGAGGCGAATGCGTCGCACGCCGTGCGCACGAGCAGAGCGACGCCGTACACGCTCAGAGCGGCGACCATCGTCTGCCACGAGCGCAGCGAAGTGCCGATGACCGCCGGGATGATGATGAGCAGGGGAAGCGCGGGAATGGCGTACGCGAGGGAGGCGACCGAGAGCAACGGGCCGCCGAGCCGTGGCTTGCGGAACGCCAGGCGCCCGATCGGCACCGCGATGATCACGCTGATGAGGATCGCCGGAACACTCAGCAGGAGGTGCTTGACGGCGAGTTCGAGCACGAACTCCCAGTTCGCAATCGGCCAGTTCACGGTTCGAGCACTCCGACGGGACGACCGGTCGCGTCGACGGCGAGGCGCTGGCCGCCGTCCTCGACGATGTGCAGGCGGCGCTCGCCGCGGTCAGCGCCCACGAAATCGCGCACGAAGTCGTTCGCCGGGCTGCCGAGAATCTCGGCGGGGGTGCCGCGCTGCGCGATCCGGCCGCCGGCTTCGAGCACGACGACCTCGTCTCCGAGCAAGAACGCTTCGTCCACATCATGCGTGACGAAGAGGATGGTCTTGCCCAGCTCGGCCTGCAGTCTCAGCAGTTCTTGCTGCAGCTCGCGACGCACGATCGGGTCGACAGCCCCGAACGGCTCGTCCATGAGCAGGATATTCGGATCGGAGGCCAGTGCGCGGGCGACGCCGACGCGCTGCTGCTGGCCGCCGGAGAGCTGCGCCGGGTATCGCTCGGCGAGCGCCGGATCCAGCCCGACTCGTTCGAGGAGCGCACCCGCAGCCCGTCGCGCTTCGCGGCGCGAGGTCCCGGTGAGCACGGGCACCGTCGCGACGTTGTCGGCGACGGTGCGATGCGGTAGCAGGCCGCCCTGCTGCAGTACGTACCCGATGGAGCGCCGCAGATCGACGGCGTTGCGATCGCGCACGTCTTCACCGTCGATGAGCACCCGGCCGGAGGTCGGTTCGACCATCCGGTTGACCATGCGCATGAGCGTGGTCTTGCCCGATCCGGAGGAACCGACCAGCACCACCGCGCGATGCGACGGGACGGTGCACGAGAACTCGTGGACAGCGGTCGCACCGCCTGGGAACACCTTCGAAACCCGTTCGAACTCGATCACGTGGCCCCCTCGGTGCTCGCGCCGAAGGCGGCGCCGTGATTAAACCCTAGTCCTCCAGGGGTGGAGGTGTACAAGCCCTTGTGATCGAATCGTGCTCTCCGTTATGCGCCCCGACGGCCTGCGCCTGGAGCGAGTCCAGTGCTCGTCCCGCTTCAGACCGCGAGGGCCGCGACGAGCGCTTCGCGCACCCGGGCGATGCCGCGGTCGAGCTCCTCCGCGGTGATGGTGAGCGCCGGCAGGAACTTGAGCACCTCGTCTCGGGCACCGGACGTCTCGATGACCACGCCCCGAGCGAACGCCTCCTGGGAGACGGCACCGGCGAGCTGAGGTCGAGACGGCGACGCGAGCCCGTACATCAGCCCGCGGCCGCGCACGGTGAACTCGGCGGCCGGGAATTCCTCGGCGATGCGTTCCAGCGCTGCGCGCAGTTGCGTCTCGCGCTCGGCGATCGCATCGGTGAAGGCGGTGTCGGCCCAGTACGTTTCCAGAGCAACGCGTGCAGAGACGAAGGCGAGATTGTTCCCGCGGAACGTGCCAGTGTGGGCGCCCGGCTTCCAGACGTCGATCTCCGGCCGCATCAGCAGGATCGCCATCGGCAGGCCCGACGCCGAGATCGACTTCGACACGGTGACGAGGTCGGGCACGATGCCCGCCTGCTCGAAGCTGAAGAACGCACCGCTGCGCCCCACACCCGACTGGATGTCGTCGACGATGAGCAGAATGCTGCGCTCCTCGGTGATCGCGCGGAGACGCTGCAACCACTCGGCACGTGCGACGTTGATGCCGCCCTCCCCCTGAATGGTCTCGACGATCACCGCAGCGGGGAGGTCGAGACCCGACCCCGGATCGTCGAGCATGCGCTCGAGCAGGTCGAGGGTGTCGATGCCGCCGCCCAGGTACCCGTCGTACGGCAGTCGTGCGACGTCGCCGAGCGAGACACCGCCCGCTGCACGGTACTTCTCGTTCCCGGTGGCGGCGAGCGCACCGAGGCTGAGGCCGTGGAAGCCGTTGGTGAAGGCCACCACATTCTGTCGCCCGGTCGCCTGGCGCGCGAGCTTCAGCGCTGATTCCACCGCGTTCGCCCCCGTCGGGCCGGTGAACTGGATCTTGTAGTCGAGGCCGCGCGGTGCGAGCACCAGACGCTGGAACGCTTCGATGAAGTCGCGTTTGGCGGATGTCGCCATATCGAGGCCGTGGATGATCCCACCGCTCTGCAGGTACTCGACCAGCGCACGCGTGAACGCCGGATTGTTGTGCCCGTAGTTGACGACGCCCGCGCCGCTGAAGAAGTCGAGGTACTCGCGGCCGTCTTCTGCGGTGAGCACCGAACCCTGCGCGCGTTCGAAGACGACGGGGAATGAACGAATGTACCCGCGCACCTCGGACTCGTACTGATCGAACACTGCAAGGTCGCTCATGGATCCAGCTCTCTCTCTTCTACCTTCGCGATGCGCGGGGGTACCGCGCCGGCCTCGATCCGGCGCGGGGTGAAGCGCCGATCTCTTCCTACCGAGGATAGGCGGTTTCCCGAGCTCTGCGGGCCAGGCGGGCGGCGAGAGGTACGAACCTCTGAAATGAGTGGAGGATTGGCCGCGTCTTCGCGTACGGGCGTGAACCGAGGTTCTCGAGCGGCCAATCCTCCAGCGAGGTGCAGGACACCTCGGCAGCTGCATGCTCCCAGTCGCTAGGGGGGGGGTGGGTGGTCCTGCGAGCATGTGCTGCACTGCAATACTCGCTCGCCGGTGCTCTCATGAGACGCCAGTGCCGGCACAACCCGGAGCGCAGGCCTGCTTTGCAGTATCCGGAGCGGTGGGCTCCGCATTCGTCGAGTCCTTCGACAGCATCCGCCTGGCGTGCCTGCGCATCGTCCGTGTCGCGGGTTATCATGCAGAATGCTCTCATCCGGCTCGGGCAACGACGATGCGGTCCCCGCTCGTGCGACGCTGTCTGAGCGAGTGCAGCGTCTGGGGACGTTCAGTTGGGCGGCCCTCGGCGCGATCCTCCTCGCCCTCGCGATCGCGTGCGGAATCAGTGCACTCAGCGGCATTCTGGCGCCGCTGCTGATCGCGGTGGTCCTCGGCGCAGTCTTCGAACCCATGATGGTCGCGTTGCGGCGTCTTCGGCTCCCGGCTTCTGCGGCCGCTGCCATCACCCTTCTGGCCGCCGTCACCGTCGCTGTGGGCCTCGGCTTCGTGATCTTCCTCGGCTTCACCCAGCAGCTGCCCGAGATCTCTCAGCAGCTGTGGGAGAGCTGGCGTCGTCTCCTTGCGACCCTGAGATCGTCCGGTCTCGACGTCTCGTGGATGAACCAGGTGCGCGAGTCGACGAATCACTCCTTGCCGCAGCTCGGGTTCGGACTGCTCGGAGCGTTCACGAGCGCGTTCTACGGTTTGGTCACCTTCGTCGTGAGCACGTTCCTCGCCCTGTTCTTCCTGTTCTTCACGTTGCGCGACAGCAGCGTGTTCCCCGCGTGGCTTGCACGGCGGACGGGCGTTCGGGAACGCATCGTGATCGAACTCGACGGCATCACACGCCGTTCGCTCCGTCAGTATTTCAAGGGCGTGGCGGTCACCGCTCTCATCACCGCCCCGATCCTCATCGTGCCGTTGCTCCTGCTCAGAGTGCCGCTGCTCGTACCCATCACCATCCTGTACTTTGCACTCTCCTTCATCCCGTACATCGGAGCCTGGATCACCGGCGCGTTCGCCGTGCTGGTGGCGTTCGGATCGGGTGGCGCGTTCGCCGCGCTGATCGTCGGAGCGAGCCTCATGGTCTCCAACGGCACTGTCCAGAGCATCGTGAGTTCGTGGGCTCTCGGCGCGACGTTGCGGCTCCACCCCGCAGCGGTGCTGCTCGCCACGCTCGTCGGGGGCACCGTCGCCGGTGTCCTCGGAATGGTGCTCGGGCCTCCGCTGATCGCGATTGCGCGGCAGGCGCAGGGAATCGGCCGGGCTCCACGCGCGAACGGGCGGGGAAGGGACGGCGATCCGGGGCCCGCGCCGTCCTGATGCAAGCGCAGCACGCAGCGATCGCGCCCTCCCCTGGGTTGTCAAGGGGTGCTGGAAAATGTCCGACTGCGTTTGACTGAGACGACTTGGGCATTTCTTGTCAGGGGACCTTCCTCCGCTACCTGAGGTGAATTCAGGAGCTGGTATGGGATCGATACGCTACGACGGACTCACGACCCACTTCGAGGATCGACTCCTCTCCCACCTGCAGATCGTCATCGTGCAGAAACTCATGCGCGAAGAGTCTTTCCTCATGTCGTGGAAGGACAACGCGAACGCCGGGGACGGGCGGAGTTCGATCTGGCTCTCGCCGGACGTCTCCATCACGTTCAAGTTCTTGGGAAGTCGAGTTCCCGAAATCAACACGGACTGGCTCCTGCGCCTCGGTGAATCCGCCAATGCCACCACGGGTCTCCTCGTGACCAAGGAGGATGGCTCGCTCGCGGAAGCGGAAGCGGAGGGGAACCAGTACCCGGGGAACCTGCGCGAGCATCGGTAGGCACTCACGGGGCGGCGGTGCCGCGTCGGTGGGACCCGTCAGTTCAGGAGTGCGCTGGCACCGAGTTTCGCCTCGAGCGAGTCTCGGCTCGTCACGCCCAGTTTGCGCATGATTCGATACATGTGGCTGTCCACGGTGCGGACGCTGACCACCAGTCGCGACGCGATCTCGTGGTTGCTGAGGCCGTTCACCGCGAGCGTCGCAACTTCTTTCTCCCGCTTCGAGAGGGCCATGCCCATGCCCCCGAACCGAGTGGTGTTGAAGACCCGGCCACTGAACCGAGCGCGGAGCTTCCGTTCGTCTCCCAAGGCTTCGTCGCGACGCTCGAGCCGCTGCTCGTCGGCGAACAGTTCAGCGGCCCGGCCGTAGGCGGCCAGCGCGATGCCGGTTCGGCGGTACCGCTCGAGAGCGCGTGCGGCTTCGAGCATGGCATCGGCGTCGCCCTGCAAGCCTGCCTCGAGATACCGCCCCTGCGCTGCGAGCACCACCGCCTCGGGGTGCTGATCGAGCAGGTGCAGCGCCTCTGCGAGGCGATCGGCGTCCATCTTCATCTCCAGCGAGGCGAGCATGCCGATCTGCGCAGCGAACACCGCCCCGCGATCGCGCAGCGCTGTCGACGCTTCCCACAGCACATTGGCCGCGCTCTCGGCGTCGCCGTCGAGTATCTTGACCTGCGCTTCGGCCCAGGCCGCGCTCTGCATCGGCAGCGCAAGATCTTCGGTATGCCCCGACCGCAAGAGATCAGCGTACTTCGTGCAGAGCGCCACCTGGCCGCGCGCCGCCGCGAGGATGCAGGCCGAGATGAGAACGGTGGCGCGGCTTCCCGGCGGCAGCGGAGCGAGCTCACCCGTCGAGAGCGCGACGTCCAGGAGCTCTCCATGCGCCCGCATATCTCCGCTGTGCAGATGCGAGAACGCGACGGCACCGGCGAAGGTGCGGAACGAGTGCACGTCGAGGTTTCCACGCGCCTCGTCGAGCCCGTTGTTCAGATCTCGACTTCCGGCTTCGTACGCCCCCTGCGCGAGCAGGCTGATGCCCTGCACCGAGCGAGCCGCGGCGCGTTCACCCTGTGGATCGAGGCGACGAAGTTCGTCGTACACCCGATTTCCGTCTGACAGTCGACCGGCGATGATCAGGACGCGGAGCTGCGTTTCGAGGAGCGCGGTCTGCACCGGCACCGGCAGGTCATCGGTGACTTCGAGTACGATCTCGAAGCCTTCGGGGACGGACCGGAAATCGGCGAGGATGCTGATGCGCTTCGCGTCGAGCATCCTGCCGTAGCTGGCGAGTTCGCGGGCGTGCGCGTCCAGGTACACGAGGGCTTCATCGATCTGACCACGGTTGTAGGCGAGCCAATCCGCCCGGCGGGAACAGTACTCGGCCCTGGCCGCGATATCGCCGCTTCTCTCATCGGTCTCGGCGAACACTCGCGCGATGCTCGGCTCTGAGGCGGCCATTCCGGCCTGCGTCAGGATGTCGACGTATGCGTTCGCGGTGTGAACGTCTGCGTTCTTCTCCCACTCGTACCCCGCCACGAGCTGCCGGGTCTTGAGTGATTCGCGCAGCATTCCGGCGAAAAGGGCGTCCTGTTTCTCGCCGGCGCCGTCCAGGTCGTTCCAGGTGCGCTCGAGCTCGAAATTGAGCGACGCACTTCCGAGGGCTGAGAGAATCTTCTCCGTCAGCCGGATGCGTCGCGCTGACAGCGGGTCATGCCTGAAGTAGCTGGTGAACAGCGGCGGCACGACGGAGACGTAGTTGTTCCGCGTCCCCTGCGCGAAGGCGATCATCGCCCGTTCCTCGAGCACCTCGAGCGTCGACCAGTCCACGAGCGTGCGCACCGTCTCGACGTCGGCAAGACCCACCATCGCGATGGTCTCCAGAGCATCTCGAGATGCCGCGTCGAGGCTCTCCAGGTGCATCTCCATGACGGCGCGGAGCGCTGGGCTCCACAGCTCACCGGTCGCGGTCCAGAGCCGACCATCGATCTGCACCAAGCGGTTCTCGCGCACGGTCACGTCGACCAGGGAAAGCGCGAGCCCCACGTTGCCGCCGGTCTTCGTGTAGAGACGTCTCGAGGTCCCGGGTTCGATGTCGGCACCGAGGTATTCACTCATGACCGCGTCGAGATCTTCGAATCGCAGTGGGAGCATGTCGATGACGTACGTCGGCGACAGCGTCGAAGCCGGAAGCCCGCTCGGAGTGTGCCGGGCTCGGAGACCCTGCAGGCGAGAGATGACGATGGGCACCCCGGTCGTGCGCCGCACGTATTCGATCACGCCCCACGAGACCTCGTCGAGGTCGTCCCAGTCGTCCAGGAAGTACGCGCTTCGCGCGTTCGCGACCTGCTCGGTCAGCTGGCGCCCGACGTCTTCGATGACCGCATCGATGCGTCGCGTCGGCGACAACTCGGCGATGCCGGACAGCGCGATCGCCGCAAATGGGTTCTGCTTGAGCGAGGCGACCCCGCGAATGCGATGCACCGTCCATCCGGCGTCTTCGAGCCTCGTCGCGAGGGCCTCCATGAACGCCGTGCGCCCACTCCCCCTGCTGCCGACGATGTCCACGCTCAAGCCGTTCTCGACCAGGCTCTGCGCCTTCGCGAGGCTGCGATCTCGACCTTTCACCGGGAGATCCCCTCTCCTCATCGACCACACCGTCCGCGGCCAACGGTAACACGCGAGCGGTCTCCGGCGTGAGGGAGAACATCGAGGTTGAAATTCGAGTGCATGCCGAGGACGGGGGCGAGCCAGCGGAACGATCGCGATGTGATCCGTGAATGTCTCGTGCGACTGGCGTGCATGACTCCCCCTACGTTCCCTAGGCGAAATTGAAGCCTATGGTTCCGAAGACGGGCGCTCGCGCAATAGCGCTGAGTTCCAGCGTCAGACGGAATGTTTCACGCGCGAAGCAACCGGTCGATAGGTAGCCGGCTCAGCCGATGCAGTACTGAAGCCGCGCGGGAAGTACTGGGAATGCTCCCTCGTTGCGCAAGGAGGGAGGACGACGAAGGCCGGCGAGAGGAGTCCTCTCGCCGGCCCGTGAGGCGCGCTGACTACGAGCGCCAGCGCGTCACCGTCGCAGAATCAGGCGTCGACCGTCGCCGCTACCGCCTCGACTCCAGCCTCCAAGTTGCGACGCAGGGCAGCGCCGAGCTCGGCGTCGACCTGGCTCCAGTATCCGATCGCCCGCTCCCGAATCTCGGGGCTCTGCACACCGCCGACCGCACCGGTGATGGTTTCGAGGAAGCGCGCTCGAGCTGCAGCGTCGAACACCTCGCGGTACAGCGTGCCGGCCTGGCCGAAATCGTCGTCCTCCGCGTGCAGCGTCGCCGCCGTGCGCACGAGCTCACCGTCAGATTCCCATGATCCGACGCCAGCAGCAGCCGCATCTGCACGCGGTCCGCCCTTCGAGTTGGGGGCGTAGACCGGCGTGCTCGGCGAGTTGAAGCCGTGGCGCTGCGCGCCATCCTGCGAGTAGTTGGCCACCGGGGCGATCGGGGCGTTGACCGGGATCTGGTTGTAGTTCGTGCCGACGCGGTACCGCTGCGCGTCGGGGTACGAGAAGACACGAGCCTGCAGCATGCGATCGGGGCTGATGTCGATGCCGGGCACCGTGTTCGCCGGCGAGAAGGCGGCCTGCTCGATCTGGGCGAAGAAGTTCTCCGGGTTGCGGTTGAGCGTGTGCACGCCGACCTCGATCAACGGGTAGTCCGCGTGCGGCCACACCTTGGTGAGATCGAACGGGTTGAACCGGTACGTCTTCGCTTCCTCGTACGGCATCACCTGGACCGACACCTTCCAGGACGGGAACTCGCCGCGCTCGATCGCGTCGAACAGGTCCCTGCGGTAGTAGTCGGCATCTGCGCCGGCGATCGCCTCGGCCTCCTCGCTCGACATCTCGACATTGCCCTGCAGCGCCTCGAAGTGGTACTTGACCCAGAAGCGCTCGCCGGCCGCGTTGATCCACTGGTAGGTGTGCGAGCCGAAGCCTGGCATGTGGCGCCAGGAGCGAGGCAGACCGCGGTCGCCCATGAGGTAGGTGACCTGATGAGCCGACTCCGGCGAGAGCGTCCAGAAGTCCCACTGCATATCGGCGTCGCGCAGGCCCGAGCCGGGCAGGCGCTTCTGCGAGTGGATGAAGTCGGGGAACTTGATGCCGTCGCGGATGAAGAACACCGGAGTGTTGTTTCCGACGATGTCGTAATTGCCCTCCGACGTGTAGAACTTCACCGAGAAGCCGCGAACGTCGCGCCACGTATCCGGCGATCCCTGCTCACCGGCGACCGAGGAGAAGCGCTGCACGGTCTCCGTTCGGGCGCCCGGCTGGAACAGCGCGGCACGCGTGTAGGCCGAGACGTCGCCGGTGACGACGAACTCGCCGAACGCGCCGCCTCCCTTCGCATGCACGATGCGCTCCGGGATGCGCTCCCGGTTGAACTGCGCGAGCTTCTCGACGAGGTAGCGATCATGCAGAGCGATCGCGCCGTCTCGCCCTGCGGCGAGCGAGTGCTCGTCGCTCGCGACGGGCGTTCCGGTTTGGGTCGTGGTGTCGGGTGTACTCATGTTGCTCCTCGGGAGTTTCGCGCATGACGAATGGTGCCCCGAACTCGAGGCGATCCTGCGTATTCGACTATGCGGCCGAGACGGCGCAGCCGGGGCAGATGCCCCAGAACGTCACCTCGGCGGTCTGTACGGTGAAGCCCCCCGTCTCCGACGGGGAGAGGCACGGCGTGTGACCGACGACGCAATCGACGTCGGCGATGGCTCCGCACTGGGAGCACACGACATGATGATGGTTGTCGTTCACGCGCCGCTCATAGAGCGCCGCGGATCCTGCCGGCTCCACGCGTCGGGTCAGCCCCGCCGCGGTCAGGTCCGCCAGGATGTTGTGCACTGACTGGATCGATGTCGTCGGCAGCGCACTCGCGACCACTCGGAACACATGATCCGCGTCCGAGTGAGGCATGGAGGCGAGCGCATCGAGCACGGCCAGGCGGCCTGCGGTCGCTCGCAGACCGACGCCGCGCAGCGCTTCCTCGGTGCTCGTCTCCATACCGATCATCCTACGCACTTATTTTGAGTTATTCAAATAAAGGGTCGCGTGTCGCGCGGTTCGCGGTCAGGAACGGGCTCGAACGGCCTCGGCGATGGGAGTTGTGCCGGTATTGAAGCGGATCGTGCGGCGAATGGTCGTGTCATCGGCCAGCACCGCAGCGATCGTCGCAGCGACGTCGGCTCTCGCCACCGTCTCGCCATTCTCGGCGTCGACGTCGATGGCGCCCGCCGGCGGATCGAGCGTCAGGCCGCTCGGGCCGAGCACCGTCCAGTCCAGTTCAGACTCCCGGAGATGCTCGTCAGCCTGGGACTTCGCCTCCGCGTAGGTGTAGAAGGCGTTCTCCGGGTCGACGCCGTGGTCGCGAGACGCGCCGAAGTAGGACACCATCACGTAACGCGGCACTCCAGCGCGAGCCGCGGCATCCATGGTGCGGATCGCCGCATCCCGGTCAACGGCCATCGTGCGCGCGGCGTCGCCGCCCCCGGCCCCGGCCGACCACACCACCGCGTCATGGCCCCGGACGACGTCGACGAGCGCGTCCACGTCGAGGTGCTCGACGTCGGCGACCCGCGGCTCGGCGCCGGCAGCGCGCACGTCCTCCGCCTGCTCCGGATTGCGTATCACCGCCGTCACCGCGTCGCCTCGCTCCGCGAGGAGCGGCTCCGTCAGAAGCGCGATCTTGCCGTGTCCGCCGAAAATAATGATGCTTGCCATGCTCCCCACACTACGCTCGCCGGCACCCGGTTTCTCCAGGAGCGGAACCGGTGGCAGCGCCCGCCGTAAGCGCACGGTCTGCGCGCGTCTAGCGCCCTGTTCGGCCGCGTGCAACGGGGTGCCGGGCTCGACCGAGATGCGGGAGGCTCGACACGTCGGCCCGGAAACCGGGTCTCGACGGACGACGAACTCCCGAACCCAGGAGGTTTACTCATGTCACATCTCACCGGCAAGCGCGTAGCGGTTCTGGCAACCGACGGCTTCGAGGACTCAGAGCTCACGGAACCCATCTCCGCAGTGCAGGAGCACGGCGCGGAGGTCATCGTGGTGTCCACGAAGACCGGTTCGATCACCGGCAAGAACGGCCATGAGCAGGAGGTCTCGCTGACCTCGGCCGACGCGAACGCGAGTGAGTTCGATGCGCTCGTGCTGCCAGGCGGCGTCGTGAACGGCGACCAGATCCGGCTCGATGCCGATGCGGTCGCCTTCACCAAGGACTTCTTCGCGCAGCACAAGCCCGTCGGCGCGATCTGCCACGGCGGATGGATTCTCGCCGACGCCGATGTGCTCAAGGGCCGCACCGTCACCTCGTACGCGAGCCTGCGCACCGACCTCCAGAACGCAGGAGCGACCTGGGTCGATGAGGAGGTCGTCGTGGATCAGGGACTCGTGACGAGTCGCACTCCCGATGATCTGCCCGCCTTCAACGCCAAGCTGGTCGAGGAGATCGGCGAGGGCGAGCATCCCGGCCAGACGGCGTAGGCCGCAGGCTCTGCACCGCACAGCGATGCCGCCAGCACCGGGCTCTTCCAGGAGCGCAACGGTCGCGGGCGGCATCGCTGCATGTTGCCTGCGAGGGTTGCCCGCCGCGAGGATCAGGTGCCGCAGAACGTCACGTGCGCCGGGCCGCCCTCCGGCGCCGGACGCTCGAACCGCTCGAAGCCCTCTCGCGCGGTGTACGGGCGCTCCAGCACCGAGAGCAGGTGGGAGAAGGGCTCCATGTCTCCCTCGGACGCAGCCTCGAGAGCCTCCTCGACGAGGTGGTTGCGAGGGATGTAGATCGGATTGACCCGATCCATCGCAGCGGGATCGGGTGCGGCCTGGAGCCAGCGATCGACCCAGCCCCCTGCCCCCTCGGAGCGCGGGAGCACGTCGTCGAGCGCGGTGGCATCTCCCGAGCCGGCTCGCGCGAGCGCCCGGAAGAAGCTCGTGTAATCGATGCGATGCCGCTGCAGGTCGGTGAGCATGTCGGCGGTCAGTTCCGCGAGCGCGCCGTCGTCGACGGCCGCGCGCCCGGCGGAACCCGCCAATCCCAGCTTGGCCCGCATCCCATCCATCCAGGCGTCGTTGTACGCCGCCCCGAAACGGTCGAGCGATGCGACGGCGACCGATTTCGCGGCTTCGGCATCCGGCGCGAGGAGGGGAAGGAGCGTCTCGGCGAAGCGCGTCAGGTTCCACAGAGCGATCGACGGCTGATTGCCGTACGCGTACCGACGCTGGTGGTCGATCGAGCTGAATGCGGCCGCCGGGTCGAACGCGTCGATGAATGCGCACGGACCGTAATCGATCGTCTCGCCGGAGATCGTCATGTTGTCGGTGTTCATCACGCCGTGCACGAATCCGACGAGCACCCAGTGCGCGACGAGCCGCGCCTGCGCAGCGACGACCGCGTCCAGCAATCCGGCGTAGCGATCGGGCTCCCCCGAGAGCGCCGGCGCGTGCCGCTCGATCGCGTAGTCGGCGAGGCGGGCCAGCAGGGCTGCGTCGCCCTGCGCGCGCGCGAACTGGAAACTCCCGACTCTGAGGTGGCTGCTCGCCACACGCGTCAGCACCGCCCCTTCGAGCAACTCGCCGTCGCGCGGAACGCTCCTCCCCGTGGCGATCACGCCGAGCGCGCGGGTCGTCGGCACGCCGAGCGCCGCCATCGCCTCACCCATGAGGTATTCCCGAAGCATCGGCCCCAGCGCGGCGAATCCGTCCGCCCGCGCGAAGGGCGTGCGTCCCGATCCTTTGAGGTGCAGATCGCGCAGCCGCCCCGCCGGATCGCGGATCTCCCCGAGCAGCAGCGCGCGACCGTCGCCCAAGCGGGGCGAGTACCCGCCGAACTGGTGCCCGGCGTACGCCTGCGCGACGGGCTCGCTTCCTTCTGGCAGCGCATTCCCGAGGAGGAAGCGGACGAGGGAATTCTCGGTGAAGCGGTGCGCATCGATGCCGAGTTCTTCTGCCAGGGCTTCGTTCCACACGACGATACGCGGCGATTCGGGGCGGAACGCGTTCCACGGCACTGATAGTTCGGGGAGCCGGGATGCGAACCCATGTTCGAGGGTGACGCCGGCCGCGCTTGGCAAGGGATCGAACGACGTTTCGGCGCCGCGAGCGCTGTCTGCGCGCGTCGGATCAGTCGAAACAGCAGGGGCCGGGATGCGAGGCGATTCTGGCATGTGGCGAGTCTACGGAGCGGGCGCTCATCAGGAACGGGCTGGACAGCGGCGCCGAGACGTGGCACGCCGAATTTCGACTTCATAAAGCCCGCCGCACCCGCTAGAGTTTCACTAGCTTAGCTAGATACTTTCTTTGGGAGATTGTAGAAGAATGTCTGAACACCACGCGTTACCCGCTCACGCCGCGCAGCCGGCAGCACCTCGGCCTCGACGCCGGTGGCTTCGCATCCTCCTGCCCGCCGTACTCATCGTGCTCTGGTTCGCCGGCGCCGGTGCCGGTGGTCCGCTCTTCGGAAAAGTCGACGAGGTGTCGTCCAACGACCAGACGACGTACCTCCCCTCATCAGCCGATGCCACCGCGGTGCGCGATGTGCAGGGCGATTTCCTCGGGGACGACTCCATCCCCGCCATCGTGGTGTTCTCCTCGAACGACGGGACCGAACTCACCGACGATCAGCTGCAGGCCATCGACACGGCGGCCAGCGACGCGACCTCCCTCAGCGGTATCGGCGATGAGAGCTCTCCCGCGATTCCGTCGGAGGACGGACAAGCCGTTCAGCTCTTCGTGCCCATCGATGCCGACGCGGAAGTCACCGACGTCGTCGCCGAGCTCGGCGAGACGCTGCGCGACGACGCTCCGCCCGGCGTCGATGTGCACGTCACCGGGCCTGCGGGCTTCACCGCAGATCTCGCAGCTGGCTTCGCCGGCATCGACGGCATCCTCCTGCTCGTGGCGCTCCTCGCAGTGCTCGTCATCCTCGTCATCGTCTACCGGTCGCTCCTCCTCCCGCTCATCGTGCTCAGCACGAGCCTGTTCGCGCTCTGCGTCGCGCTCTTCGTCATCTGGCATCTCGCCGACGCCGGAGTGCTGCTGCTGAGCGGCCAGACTCAGGGCATTCTCTTCATTCTCGTGATCGGCGCCGCGACCGATTACTCACTCCTCCTCGTCGCGCGCTTCCGCGAGGAGCTGCGTGTGGCGCAGGATCGCGGAGCCGCCGTGATCGCGGCCATCAAGGGCTCGTTCGAGCCGATCCTCGCATCGGGCGGAACGGTGATCGTCGGACTGCTCTGCCTGTTGCTGAGCGATCTGAAATCGAACAGCACGCTCGGGCCCGTGGCCGCGATCGGCATTGTGTTCGCCATGCTCGCAGCGCTCACACTGCTCCCCGCGCTGCTCTTCGCATTCGGTCGGACCGCGTACTGGCCCCGGCGCCCGAAGTTCGAGCCGGAGGTCGTCGCGGCAGAGGACGGCATGCCGACGCGGGGCATGTGGCGCCGGCTCGCCGAGTGGATCCGACGCCACCCGCGCCCCATCTGGATCATCACCACGGTCGTGCTCGCACTGGGCGCAGCCGGAGTCACGCAGCTGCAGGCGACCGGCATACCGCAGTCCGACCTCGTCGTCGGGCAGTCCGAGGCTCGCGACGGTCAAGCCGTCCTCGGCGAGCACTTCCCCGGCGGCTCCGGCAGCCCGGCATACGTGCTCGTCGATGAGGATCGCCTGCAGGAGACCGCAGACACCCTGCTCGCGCAGAACGGCGTCGACAGCGTCGCAGTGACGGCAGCGGACTCCCCGAGCGGCACCGCGACGGTCACGGAGGACGGCATCCAGGCCTTCGGTCCGCCCGGCACCCCGGCCCCCGAGGCGACGGTGAGCGACGGCAAGGTGCTGCTGCAGGCGACCCTCGCAGACGCGGCCGATTCCGAGGCCGCGGCAGAGACGATCACCGGCCTGCGCTCCGAGCTCGATGGAACATCGGCGCTCATCGGCGGCGTCACGGCGACCGCGGTCGACACCAACCAGGCATCGATCCACGACCGGAATCTCATCATCCCGCTGGTGCTCGCGGTGATCCTCGTGATCCTCATGCTGCTGCTCCGCTCGATCCTCGCCCCCGTCCTGCTGATCCTCACCACGGTGCTCTCGTTCGGCACCGCGCTCGGCGTCGCGGCACTGGTGTTCAACCACGGATTCGGATTCCCCGGAGCGGACCCCGCCGTCCCGCTCTACGGCTTCGTCTTCCTCGTCGCTCTGGGCATCGACTACAACATCTTCCTGATGACCCGGGTGCGCGAGGAATCCCGACGGCACGGCACTCGAGAGGGAGTGCTCAGAGGACTGACGATCACCGGCGGGGTCATCACGTCCGCCGGCCTCGTGCTCGCCGCGACCTTCGCCGCACTCTCGGTCATCCCGATTCTGTTCCTCGTGCAGATCGCATTCATCGTCGCCTTCGGCGTGCTGCTCGACACCTTCATCGTGCGCTCGCTGCTCGTTCCCGCCCTCGCAACCGACATCGGGAAGGCCATCTGGTGGCCTTCGAAGCTGTCGCGCATGGAGAATGGGGAGCGATGACGACCTCCGACACCTCACCCCAGGCCGCACCCGCCCCACCGCGGGTGGTGATCAGCGGCGCCTCCGGGCTGATCGGAGACGAGCTCGCACGATCGCTCGGCGCCGACGGCATCGCCGTCACGCGGCTCGTGCGCCGTGCTCCGCGCAGCACGGAGGAGGTCGAGTGGCGCCCCGGCGAGACCCCGCTCGATCCCGCAGTGCTCGCGGGCGCCCGGGCCGTCATCTGCCTGAACGGGGCCAGCATCGGCAAGCTCCCGTGGACGCGCCGCTATCGGGAGACGCTGCGCGAATCGCGCCTCGCGCCGACGCGCACCATCGCCAGCGCCATCCGTGAACTCGGCCCGGACGCTCCGACCCTGCTGAGCGCCTCTGCCGTCGGCTTGTACGGCGATCGCCCGCACGAGCGACTCACCGAGCGCAGTGCGCCGGGGCGCACGTTCCTCGCCGAGCTCTGCGTCGCGTGGGAGGGTGCGGCGCTCGAAGCCGGGCCACAGGCCCGCGTCGTGCTGCTGCGGACGGCGCCGCTGATCGACCGGGGCGGGGTGCTGAAACCGCTGCTCCTCCTGACCCGGCTCGGGATCAGCGGGCCCCTCGGAGGCGGGCGACAGCACTGGCCCTGGATCTCGCTCGCCGACGAGGTTCGCGCGATCCGCCACCTCATCGACAGCGATGTCTCTGGCCCCGTGAACCTGACGGGCCCCGCACCCGCCACGGCCAACGACACCGGGCGCGCGCTCGCGAGAACACTGCGCCGCCCGTTCGTCGTGCCCGCCCCGGCGTGGGCGTTGCGCCTCGCCCTCGGAAGCGACGCCGCAGACGCACTGCTCCTCTCAGACGCCGTCGTCACCCCGGGCGTGCTGCTCGGCTCGGGATTCCGGTTCACGCATCGCACGGTCGAAGAGGCCGTCGACGCCGCTCTCACCTGCGACCGTTAGACGTCGAGGTCGATCGCCGCGCCCATCGCCCGAAAGGCGCGCTCCGCGATCGCAAGCTCCTCGACCGAGAACCCGGTCATCGCCTCCCGCATCGCGACCAACTGCGGCGCGAAGCGGCGGAAGAACTCGTGGCGCGCCGCATCCGTCAGCTCGATCACCCTGGCACGGCGATCGCTCGGATGCGGAGCACGGCGCACGTGCCCCGAAGCGCTGAGGCGATCCAGCAGCTTCGTCGTCGACGCGGTCGAGATGCGCAGGTGCGTTGAGAGATCGCGAGGGCTGACCGGACGCCCCTCCTCCTCGCGGATGATGAGGAGGCGCAGCGCGGCGAGGTCGCTGGCGTTCATCGCCATGCCCTGCTTCATGCCCGCCGACATCCGATCGTGGGAGTCGCCGAATCCGCGCACCGCGCGCATCAGGGAGAGCACGAGGGCGTCGCGCTCATCGTCGCCATGCATCGTTCGCCGTCACTCCTGATCATCCCGATCGCCGGGCGCGACGACATCGCCGCATCGGAATAATACCGCCTCCGGCACGCGCGGAACCGCAGGTCAGAGGATGAGTGCGAAGAGCAGTACGAGGATCGCGAGCAGCGGGAGCGCTCCCTGCTTCACCGCTGCTCCGCGCTTGTCGGGCGACGTCGCGAACAGCACGACCGCGGCCGCGAGCATCGACCCCGTACCCGCGAAGGCCAGGGCGTACCCGACAGGCCCGCCGACGAGGAGCGCGAGGCCGACTCCGACCAGTGCGATCAGCGCCAGGAAGAGGTTGTAGAACCCCTGGTTGAACGCCATCTCCTTCGTCGCTTCCGCTTGTTCCGCGGTCAATCCGAAGGTGGCTCGAGTCTTCGCGCTCGTCCAGGTGACTGATTCCATCCAGAAGATGTAGACGTGCAGCAGTGCGGCCAGAGCGGCGAGCACCAAACCGAATACGACCATGACTGCACCTTCATCCGTCAGTGACCCGTGTGTGTCGGAATTCAGACTACCGGCGACGGCCGGGGCGGGCGCGATCGCTCCTCGCCCGAGATCATCATGCCGGCAGTTCAGGGCGCTCTCGGAGCACCCCGTGCGCGTCGATCTCGATGACCGTGTCGATCCGGAGGGTGTCGAGGAACGCGATGTCGTGACTCACGATGAGGATCGCCCCGCGATACGCGTTCAGCGCGTCGGTGAGCTGACCGATGCTCGCGAGATCGAGGTTGTTCGTCGGCTCATCGAGGATCAGCACCTCGGCGGGCGGATCTGCGAGCAGGAGGCGCGCGAGCGACACCCGGAACCGTTCACCGCCTGAGAGCGAGCCGACCGGCCGATCTGCACTCGAGCCGCGCAGAAGGAGTCGCGCGAGACCGTTGCGTATCGCTCCGGGCGGGGTAACGGGCGCGACAGCCTGCACGTTCTCGAGCGCACTCGCCGTGTCGATGAGCCCATCCAGACGCTGCGGTAGATACCCGAAGCGATTCGTCAGGAGCCGCCCGGTCGGCCCGGCACCGCTGCTCCCCCGCACCAGGCGCTCGAGCAGCGTCGACTTACCCGTGCCATTCGCGCCGACGAGTGCGACTCGCTCTGGGCCCTGCACCACGATCGGATGATCGGCGCCGTCGAATTCGATGAGTCGACGCCCCCGGGGCACCGAGGGGTCTGGCAGATCGACGGAGATGCGTTCATCTCGGCGCACCCGGGCATCGGCGTCGTCCACGGCGGCCTGCGCGGCCCGGACGTGCGCATCGAGCGACGAGCGCATCGAACCGGCCGCGACCTGTGCGCTGTTCGCCCGGCGGCCGGCGAGGATCTTCGGGATGTCACCGCTCAGCTGCGTCTTGCGACCCGCGCGTTCACGGCGCGCCAGCTTCGTCTCCGCCTCGACGCGTTGCCGCTTCTCGACCTTCAGCGCCTGCTGCGCTGCGCGCGCCGCCTGCTCTGCCGCTGCCTGCTCCACTTCGCGGTGCTCGCGCCATGCGCTGAACGGCCCGCCGAACGTGCTGAGCCCACCGTCGTGAATCTCCGCCGTGTGCTCCATGCGTTCGAGCAGTTCGACATCGTGGCTGACGACGATCAGCGTGCCAGGCCAGTCGTCCACGAACTCTCCCAGTCGTGCGCGCGTCGACCGATCGAGATTGTTCGTCGGCTCGTCGAGCAGGGTGATCGGCGCACGACGCAGTCGCAGGCCCGTGATCGCGATGAGCATCGCCTCCCCGCCCGAGACGGTCGCCACGCTGCGGTCCAGATCAGTGGTCGAGAAGCCGATGCGATCCAGCGCCTCTGCGGCCCGGGATTCGATATCCCAGTCGTCGCCGACCGCATCGAAATGGCGCACGTCGACGTCTCCGGACTCGATGGCGCGAAGTCCGTCGAGTGTGCGCTCGATGCCGAGCAGCGCCGCGATCGTCTGGCCCCGGTGCAGCGTGAGCAACTGCGGCAAGGCGGCGACATCTCCGACGGCCGAGATGGAGCCGGAGGTGGGCTTGAGCGTCCCGGCGATCAACTTGAGCAGGGTCGACTTGCCGGCGCCGTTTCTCCCGGTCAGGCCGGTGCGACCCGATGGGAACGTTCCCGAGACGTCGACGAGCGCCGGGGAGCCGTCAGGCCAGTGGTATGAAAGTCGATGCAGCGAAATCGCTGATGATGCGGACATGCAGACTCATTTCAGGTCAACCCGGCGACCGCCGAACGGTGCGGCGCGCAAACGGGGAGGGAACAGAGGGATCTCACCTGATCCGCTCGACGCTCAACGGCGTCGTGCGGCGGCGGATGAAGTTCTGTCGACCTCGATATCCATGTGAGGAATTCTACCCGAACGCGCGATTCCCGCTACCCCCGGCGAAGCCGCACGACGCAGGCGACACCGGCGAACACGATCACCACGGCCCCGTACCCGAAGGCCACCGGGGTGAGCCCGATGAATTGCACGAGCAAGCCGGCGATCACGGTGGGCACCCCGAATGCGAGATATGAGACGAGGAAGATCACCGCGAAGACGTCAGCGCGCTGGGTCGCGGGAATGTGCGGCGCGAGCGAACTCACCACGCCGAAGAACGCGGTGCCGAACCCCGAACCGGTGATGGCCACCGCAACGAGGTATCCGGGAAGGGAGCCTGCGGCGAGCGCGACCAACGAGCACGCAGTGCCGATCGCGAGCGCAGCCGCGCCGTACACCGCTATCACCCGAGCCGAGCGCCTCCGGAGCAGGAATGCGGCGACGGCGCCGGCGCCCGCGAGCACGCCGACCGAGAGCCCTTGCCAGACGTGCGCTTCTCCCCCGAGCTCGACGTGCACGATGCTCGCCCCGAGCGAGAGGAACAGGCCGCCGGTCGCCCAGCCGGCGAAGATCGCCGGTGCGCCCTGCATGAACTCGACGCGCATCTCGCTCGGCACGGTGAGCCGGAACTGGAGCGACCGCAGGGCGCCCGGTGAGCGAGGCGCGGTCTCGGGCACGAACCGGAAGAGCACTGCCAGCACGACGTAGATCGCCGAGAGCGGGCCGAAGATCGCGGTCATCGCGTTCTCGGCGGCGTCGAGTGCGATTCCTGCTGCCAGAGCGCCGATTCCGAGCCCCAGCATCGGCGCGACCGCGTTCCACACGGCCGCAGAGCCCGGACGCTTCGGGGATTCGAGGTCGGTGATCGCTGCGGAGACGGCCGAGAGCAGCAGGCCACTCGCGATCCCCTGCAGCACGCGAGCGATGACCAAGAGCGGCACGGATTCCGCGTGCCAGAACACGACGATGCTCGCCGCGAGCAAGAGCAGGCCGACGCTCGCAACCGGACGTCGGCCGACGTGGTCGGAGAGGGAGCCGGCAGTGAGCAGCGTGCAGAGCAGCGCGAGCGCGTACACCGCGAAGATCGCCGTGGTGACGAGCGCTGAGAACCCGATCGTCTCGGCGAGCACGGGGTAGAAGGGAGACGGCGCACTCGCTCCGGCCATCATGGCCGTGATGCTCGTGATCGACAGCGCGAAGCCGAATCGTCTCCGGCGAAGTGGATCGCCTGCGTCAGCAACTCGAGCGGTCACGCTTCCCCCGTTCAGTTCGAACAAGCTCGAACTGAACGAGCCTAGTCGCTTTCGGATCGAACCTCGCGCCGTGCGCCGTTCGTGCTGCCTCGAGTCGTCGCACGAGCGGCGTGCTCGACCGTCGGAGCGCGCTTCTCGGTCACATCGAACTCCTCGCGGTACGCGCCGATGAGCAGCCGGTACTGCGCCACCAGGGCGCTCGCGGTGTTGTAGCAGAGGAGCGTGACGGGGAGCAGCACCCACTGGGCGAGCATGCCGAAGCCGCGCAACCGGGAGACGCCGGGCGGGCGCTCGGGAGTCAGCAGCAGCGTCAGCACGACCGTCACCGCGACTCCGACGAGAGCGAAGCGCTGCACCGCGCCGATCATTCCCGGGAGTTCAGCGGCGAGTTGCGCCACGGAGAACGGCGGCGTCGCCACGATGTGCTGCAACGGGTTCGGGCCGGCGAACGCTGATCCCCGCACGGCTTCCACGGCTGCGGAGAACGGGATCCCGAGGGCGTGCGTGGCCCACGCCGCACCGTTGGCACTCGCGCTCCCGGCCTCCCGCAGCACCATCGCGAGGGGCGTCCCCGCTCCGCCCGAGATGCTTCCGACGATGATCGGAATCCACGCCCCGAACGCGACCATCGGCGCGATGCACGCGAGTGTCACGTGCGAGTCGAGCAGCGTCGCGAATCGGACGAGGGTTGTTCGGAACGGCGCCCTGCGATCCTTCGCGAACAGCCGCGTTCCGACGAAGGCGATATCCGATGCCCCGTACGCCCACCGGCACAGTTGCGTGAACTGGGCGCGCAGGGTGCGGGCGAACGACGCGCCGAGCACCGCGTCCTGCATGATGGGCAGGTGGATGGGAGTCACCCCGTACCGTCCGTCGAAGTGGAAGTAGCTGCGCCAGTACTGGTGTCCGTCCTCGACGATGGTGCGTCGGCTCCAGTAATCCATCCCGATGAGCGCGCTCAGAGGTTGCGAATGCGACGCGAAGTTGCGCAACGTGCGCGGTCGGACGGTGGAGATGAGGTTCCAGAGCGTGTTGCCGGCCGCCACGACTCGCGTGGGCGCCGGTGCGTGCCAGAGGTTGTTGACGAAGGTCGAAATCGGCTGATACGAACGCCGGGCGCGATCAGGGTCGAGCACGAACGCGTACGTGACGTTCTCGAAGTAGTTCGGGTGCACGCGGTTGTCGCAATCGAGCGTGGTGACGACGACCTCGGCAGCCGGGATCTCGCGCCTGTGCAACCAGATGCGGAGCTGCCTGGCGGCATACGTGATGTTCGCCCCCTTGCCCGTGATCTCGTCAGCGAGGCCGGCTGGATGCTCCACTGCGAGAAAACCCGCGAAGCGGTCGGCATACTGCTCGCGCAATCGCATGGCGCTCGCACGCACGTCAGCACCGCCCCGCTCTTCATAGGCGAAGACGACGACCAGCCGCTCAGCCCCTGAAGCGGCCGCGAGCGACCGGAAGCTCGATGCGATCACCTCGAACGGCTCGTTGTAGGCGGCCACGATGACCGCATGCACGACACTCGAAGGCAGCGGGAAATCTTCCGGATGAGCCGACACCCGTCGCAAGAACCTCCGATGCGCTGCGGCGAACGGCTCGGGCAGGCGTCGAACCGCTGGCCCGGCGATTCGCTCCAGCGACCCCGTCGGCCGCATGCGCGCAAGCCGGACCGCGGTCTCGGTCTCGATCACAACGCCGGCCCAGTCGATCTGTTCGGCGCAGCGCAGACGCCGAAACCCGCGAAGCGCGTCGACACCGCCGCGCGCAGCGCGAACCAGCGTGGTCGCGATGAACGCGATGACGAAGAGCATGCCGAGACGGAGATCGATGCAGGAGAGCAGGATCGCCAGCACGGGCACGCTGAAGCTGAGGAGCGCCGGCAGCATCTCGAAGAATCGGTAGCGGGCGCTTCGACGGCCCCGCGGGATCTCGTTGCGGAGGTCAGCCTCAGGGGTGACCTCCGGCTCGAAGCCAGCGTCAGGGAACTCGAACCGAGGAGTGGAAACGCACCTGCTCACCGAACCGAGTGTATGGTCTGCTGACCGGGAAAAACGGCCTGCTCACGCGCTGTTCACCCGGCGTTGATCGCGCGTTCGCGGACACGTTCATGCGCGTTCGGGGCGGCTTACAGGAGATCCGGATTCTTCTTCGCGTACGCGATCGCATCGTCCTCTGAGATGACGACCAGGCCCCGAGGTGTGTGCGAGAGCGCATTCATCGTCCTGACCCAGGCGACGTTCAACTCGGGCGGACGGCTCCCGGAGAACCGGAAACCCACGGCGATGTACGGGGACAGCCAGACCGACACGCGCCCGCTCCCCTCCTCCGGGGTTTTCGTCCAGCTCAAGAAGAAGCACTCCTGCTTCTTCAGTTTCTGACCGATCACCGTCTTCAAGTGCGCCAGCAGGCGATCCTCGAACTCGTACTCGCTTTTCCCGTGAATCAAAAACCCCATGCCCCCATGCTGCCAGCCGATTCGCGCGGTCGGCCGCGCTCCCGTTCACGCCACGCTGACCCGTACAATAGACGAAATCCCCGTTCGCTCGAGCTACCCTTTTGCGTCGTTTCGCGGCCCGAATCGTCGCTTCTCGTCTGAAACCGTCTGCGATCCAGACCGGCTCTGCTGGAACTCGGGTACAACTGCACAGGTCGTAAGAGCACGCGTGCGCGCGCTCCGGAATGAAAGTCAGGTTCGGTGGCACCCATGGAGATGCGGCGGTTTCGCTCGACGAATTCCGAGACGGTTGCGGAGACGTGGCACGAATTCGCCCCGTCCTCCCGTTTGCTCAGCGTTGACCCAGAGCAGTGCAAGCTGGAGTGGTTCTCCGCGACCGTCGACGGGTTCTCGCTCATCCGATACGAACTCACGGCGAACATCGAGTCCTCGATCGCGCCCGAATCCCAGTTGTTCTCGTGCAGCGTGCAGGCTCCCCGCGGCGGCACCACTGCAGGGCGCCGCCCGCTTCCAGCCGGAAGCCCGTGGGCCACTCACGGAACACCGGTCAGCGCGCGATGGGAGGACACCGCCGTGGTGCGCGCCATGGTATTCGATCGCGACTACGCAGAACAACTCGCGCGTCAGATGTCGGGCGACGACGGGCTCACGCTCCAGCTGCGCACGCCAGAAGCTTCGGGTGAGCGAGAGGCGGCGCAGTGGGAGCGCACGTTCAACTACCTGGCCGCTTCCGTACTCGCAGGTGATGCCACGCTCGACCCGAGCACCATCGTCGGGACGGGCCTCCTCCGCCACGCCCTGTGGACCGTGCTGACGAGTTTCTCGACGAGCTTCTCGAATACGCGCGACTTCTCACCCCAGCGCTCCGCTGCCCCCGGCACCGTGCGCCGCGCCCTCGCATACATGGACGAGCACGCGCACGAGCCGATCTCCGTCGACGACGTAGCGAAAGCGGTGCACATCTCCACCCGGGGACTGCAGTACGCGTTCCGACGGTCGCTCGATTTCACGCCGAGCGAGTACCTGCGACGCGCCAGACTCGCAGGCGCCCACCACGATCTTGCTGCCGACCCCGATGCCAGCGTCGGCAAAATCGCGCGTCGATGGGGATTCACCAACGTCTCGCGCTTCTCCGCTGCCTATCGCGCCGAATACGGAACGCATCCGGGTCAGCCACGCCGAATATGACGGATCGGAGCGCACAGGGCCTGTGCGAGGCCGCCCCACCCCGCTAGGGTCGAACCATGGCTGATCTCGAGGAGTTCCACGTGGACGAAAGCGTCATCGCCCTCACCGGCGCCCGCGGTACCGTGTGCGACGTGCGGCAGATGACGAACGGCGCCACCGTCTACGGCGTCGTCGACACGACCGGAGCCGTGCGCTACTACACCGCAGACAGCATCAAGCGCGTGCTCTGAGCTGAGCTTGATGCTGTCTACGGTGTAGGTACTGCTCTTCCGAGCTCCCTTGTCCCGCTTCAGCGTGAACTCAGGGACGAGACCTCAGTCCTCTTCGTCGGGGGTGGGCGTCTCTTCGCCCGTGGAGGGGCGCCGAATGAGCTCCGGGTTCTCCTGACCGTACCGAGGGTTCTTCTCCTGGCCCTCCTGGCCGTAATCCTCGGTCGAGCCGTCCAGCACCGGGCGGTCCAGGGTGTCGCCTTCACGCGGGGTACTGACGGTGCCTTCCCCATTCGAGGCCTCGTGCTCGCTCGCGTGGTGTGGCTCGTTGTGTGATGCATTCATGAGTTACTCCTTCCCGAAGTGATTCTCACGTTAGCCAGGTTCACTCGCCTCCGGCTACCCCGGTGCGGCTCGGCGCGCATTCGTGGTATCTCCCGCTCCCGCTCCCGCTCCCGCTCCCGGCAAGAATGTCTGAGCCGTCGCGTAACATCCATGTCAGCGAAGGGGGCCCCATTGGGAATCAGAGAAGAGCACACGCTCGCCAACGGATATTCGCGTTTCGACGCTGCCACGGCCGAGGAGACGCTGCGAGAGCTCGAGGCTCAGTTCGAGGCGGGCGAGCTCAGCCGTCACGCGTACTTCGAGAAGAAGCAAGCGCTGGTGCGACTCTTCGTGAAGTCGACCACGTCTCCGAGGCGCAAACGGCGCGACACGGATTACGACGCGGAGCAGGCGGGTCGCTAGCCCTTACGCCTTGCGGTACTGCGCGGTGATCGGGCAGTCGAACGGATCGCGTGCCGCCAGGCCGACCCGGTTCAGGTAGTCCACGACGATCGCGTACGAGCGCCACAGCGACGTCTCCGTGTACGGCACGTCGAGGGTGCGGCAGTGCTCGCGCACGATCGCCCGCGCTTTCGACAGGTGCGGGCGCGCCATGCTCGGGAAGAGGTGATGCTCCACCTGGTAGTTCAATCCGCCCATGAGCCAGGTCGCCCACCATCCGCCGCGAATGTTGCGCGACGTGCGCACCTGCTTCGAGAAGAAATCGAGCTTCGCATCGTGCGCGATGACCGGCATGCCCTTGTGGTTGGGCGCGAACGAGGCTCCCATGTACACGCCGAAGACGGCGAGCTGCACGCCGAGGAAGGCGAACGCCATGCCGATGGGGAGCATCAGGAAGACGGGCACGAGCACGATGGCGAAGCGCGCGAAGATGATTGCGAGCTCGGTCCAGCGCCCGTTGACCGGCTCCTTGCTGAACAGGTACTTGAAGCTGTGGAAGTGCAGGTTCAAGCCTTCGAGCGTCAGCAGTGGGAAGAAGAACCAGCCCTGACGCTTGGTGATCGCCCGGACGAACCCGCGCGCCTGCACGGCATCCTCCTCGATGAACGAGATCGTGTCGACCTCGATGTCGGGATCCTTGCCGACCTTGTTCGGGTTCGCGTGATGCCTGCTGTGCTTCGAGTCCCACCAGGAGTAGCTCATGCCGATCGCTCCGGCGAGCCAGCGTGCGAGCCGATCGTTCGCCGGGCCCGACGCCAGGATCTGGCGGTGCGCTGCTTCGTGCGCGAGGAAGGCGATCTGCGTGAAGATGATGCCGAGAGCGCCCGCGATGAGCAGCTGGAACCAGCTGTCGCCCAGCAGGATGAACCCGGTGACGGCCCCGCCGAGGGCCACGGTGATGGCCAGCGCCACGGAGGCGTAGAACCAGTGCGCGCGGCGCAGCAGCCCTGATTCGCGTACGACCTGCGATACCCGCGTATACGCCTTGGCGATCGGAGGGAAGTCGGTCGCGCGAGCCCGCGTCGGCTGCAGTCGACCCATTCCTTCGAGGGTACGGGTATTCGCTGTCGTCATCGTCGGCACCGGTTCCGTTCCGAGCCATTCAGATACTGGCCCTTGTTTCGCCACAGGCCGTTTGCCGATCGCTGACTTCACGCTAGCGGGTTGAGCATGCGATCCGCTGCATACGCTCGAGCTGCACAGCGCACGCCCAGGTGCCCCTCAGAAGCGACGCGCGATCCTCGTCGCCCCGATGCAGGATCGCGAGGGGCTAGGAAGCGAGCGTCTCGGCGCGGCTCAACTCGAGCAGCTCGCGCAGCACCGTTCGATCCACCTTCGAGAGTCGGGTGATGTACAAGCACGCCTTGCTCGCCCGATGCGGTCCGAGCGCCTCGAGCGCTTCGGGCCACCGTTCGGCGAAGTCGCTGACGAGGTAGAGCGTGTGCTTCGTCGCACCGGAGGCGAAGGCGAGCACCGGCATCGTTCCCGAGTGCCCGCTCTCGTACTCGTAGCGCTGCTCGCCGAAGCCGATGATGCGATTCGCCCAGACGACGGGCGTCTCACCGCTCACCTCCTGGTGCAGGGCGAGCAACTCATCGGCCTCCCCGCGACGCGCACCGGTCACGCGGTCGAGCACGGAAGCGACCGAAACCTCGGACGGCGACATCGCCGGGGTGCGCGCAGACATGTTCGCTCCTTCAGTCGGGTTCTACGTCACTGTGACGCGCTCGGTCGTACGCGGCGAGGGCACGCGCGCGGGTCGCGCGGAGGTCGACGATCTCGGGGAACAGCACACTGTCGTTCGCCCACAGGTTGACATAGTGTCCGTCGGGATCGAACTTCTTCTGCTGGGTCGCCGGGTTGAAGATGCGGAAATAGGGTGCGGCGTCGGCTCCGCACCCGGCCACCCACTGCCAGTTGAACGGGTTGCTCGCCGTATCGGCATCGACCAGTGTGTCCCAGAACCAGGCTTCGCCGATCCTCCAGTCCGTGAGCAGGTTCTTCGTCAAGAACGACGCGGTGACCATGCGCACCCGATTGTGCATGTAGCCGGTGTGCCAGAGCTCGCGCATTCCCGCATCGACGAGGCCGTATCCTGTCTTCCCCTGCTCCCACGCCTGCAACTGGTCGGCGTCCGGCTCCTTCCATGGGAAGCGGTCGAACTGCGGATTGAGCCCGTGCAGATGCAGCGGCGGATTGTGGAAGGTCGTGTGCCAGGCGAACTCGCGCCACCCGAGTTCCGAGAGGAACGTTCCGACGTCGGCGCCCGAAGCGAGCGACCGGTGCCACACCGTACGCGGGCTGATCTCACCCCAGCGGAGGTACGGGGAGAGCCCCGAGCAGACGTCCTCCGCCGGGAAATCGCGGCGACTCGCGTACGCGTTCGTCGGACCGGAGAGGAAGCGCTCGAGCTGCTGCAAGGCCTGCTGCTCCCCCGGCTGCCAGCGCTCGGCGATCCCTGTAGCCCAATCTGGGTGAGTCGGCTGCAGCTGCCAGTCGTCGAGTGAGTCGCTCGGCAGTGAGATATCGGCACCGCGCAGCTCTTCGGGGATCGGGAGAGGCTTCGACGGTTCGGGCATCGAGAGGCACGCCCGCCAGAACGGCGAGTACACGCGATAGTGGCCGCCCGTCTGCGTCTCGATCGTCCAGGGCTCGAAGAGGAGCCCGCCGATGAACGAGTGCGCATCGATACCGCTATCCCGCAGCCGCTCCTTGATGCGCGCGTCGATGTGCCGCTCGGCGCCGTAGCGCCGATTCCAATACACGTGATCGGCACCCGTTTCAGCCGCGACGTCGAGCACCACCTGCTCCGCAGCCCCGCGCCGCAGCACGAGCGGCACTCCGTGCCCCTGCAGAGCCTCGGCGAGTCGGGAGAGCGACTCGTGCAGCCACCACTTCGCGGCACCGCCGAGGGCCCGTGTCTCCACCGATTCCTCATCGAGGACGTAGAGCGCGACCGCACCGTCCGGATCGGCGGCGCCCGCCGACAACGCTGCGTGGTCGGCAAGTCGCAGATCATCGCGGAACCAGATCAGTGCGGTCATGTGCCCATCGTAGGGTTCCAGACCGACCGCGCGCCCGGGCTTGCACTGATGCTTCTGCTTCACTGAAAAATCAAGGGGGTGATGCTGTTCTCGAGCAGAACGCACACTGGATGCTGTCGTTCCCGCTAAACCGTGTACCCCATGCACTTGCGAGTAAACGACGCATCGCCCCTTCCAATGCCTGTGCCGGGAGGGGCGATACCTTTTCTCGGGCGAGGAGATCGCGACTCGTCCAGAGTTCAAGCGACCTCTGCATCGGTGCAGAACGCAAAAAAGAACCCCCGCGTGTAGAAGCCACGCGAGGGTTCAGTGGCTCCGACGGGCGTCGATCCCGTGACCTCTCGATTTTCAGTCGAACGCTCTACCAACTGAGCTACAGAGCCAGGCACTCACCTTAGGCGACCGCCGGAGACGAAGAAGCCCTTCCGAGGAAGGGCTCTTCATCCAGCGACCCTGACGGGACTTGAACCCGCGACCTCCGCCGTGACAGGGCGGCGCGCTAACCAACTGCGCTACAGGGCCATAATGTGTTGCTATTCAATTGTATTTCGGTAAGAGTGACCCCAACGGGATTCGAACCCGTGCTGCCGCCGTGAAAGGGCGGTGTCCTAGGCCGCTAAACGATGGGGCCGAAGCGATTTCTCGCTTGCTACCGAGATGAAATCTTACGGGGGTTCTCCACTGCGGCGCAAATCGAGCCCGCGATCGCGGTATCTCTGGCGTGTCGCGGCGGGAGCTAGGACGCGTGAGCGGCCAGTAAGGTGCACTTCAGGCGCGAATAATGCACCTCACTGACCGCTCGCCCGCACCGCCCCTACCAGTGCCGGTGCTCGTGCGATCCCGACAGATCGGTGCGGTAGTCGGGCCAGGGCAGGTCGATCGGCGGCTCGAAGTCCGCAGGCAGGAGCGGCGGCACCGGATCGGCGGCCGTGCGCTCCGCGAATTCCCGTCGCGCCTCGGCGAGCACCTCCGGCTTTGTGAGCAAGTCGAGGAAGGTGCCGGCGACGGTCTTCCCAGCGGTCACGATCGTGGGGGCGATCGTCTCCGGGATCCCCCCGAGTGCGTTCATCACCCACGAAGGGTACGGTCCTGCGCCCGGAACGGGTTGCAGCGCGGGGCGCGACACGTAGAAGCGCACGAGCGGCGCGTAGTGACTCATCTCGACGTAGTCGTCGCTCGTCCAGTTGCGCTGCCAAGCTGGCATGTGCTCGCGCAGCCCGCGTTCCGCCTCCTGGGGCGTGATGAGCTGCTCGGTCTCGGCGAGGAAGGGCCGTTCGCTCGGCTCCAGCCCGAGCGAACGCTGCACCTCCTGCGCCACAGCGACCGCTTCCGGTCCGTAGCTCGGCGCCCCCACCTCCGACAGGTTGTCGAAGAGCACCGTTGCCATCGCGTGATTCGTGCGGCCGGGGCGGCTGCGCGCGATCCAGCGCTCTTCGAGTTCGCAGTGCCCCATCGAGGCCGCTGCCGCAGCGTTGCGGTCGAGCACCTGCAGAATGTGCTCGGCCATCTCGATGTCGGGCGTGCGCCACGAGAACTGCACGCGAGCGACGCGCTGGGGCAGGTTGTCGGCGGTGGCCTGGCCATCGGTCAGGATCGCATCGGAGAAGCTCCATCCACCCGTCGCGGGCAGCATCGCGTCGAGCATGCTCCGCGATGCAGAGTACATCTGCATGAGCGACAGGTTCGCGCCGGGGGCGCGTGCGGCCGAGTGCGACGCCGGGATGGGCGAGTTCGGATCGGCGCTCGACAGCTGCCACTGCTCGGGGTGGTCGCAGATGAAGCTGTACACCTTGCTGTAGTACGCGCCGCACTGGGTGTCCCAGCGAGCCGTGTTGCACAGCGGCAGCATGTAGAAGGGGTGGAAGGAGACGATCGCGTCGGCGTCGTCGTAGTACCCGCGCAATCCGTGCACGACCTTCGACCCGTGCATCTTCTCCGCGGGCTCACCCGTGTAGTGCAGGGCGCCGACGATATCGTGCTGACGCATCGCGTGCTGCGTCGCGAGCACTCCTGCGAGTGTCGAAATGCCGAGCACGGAGTGCGGGTCGGTGTGCCCTGGCGCGAACCGCGAGAGGCCGTCTCGCGGCGCCTCCGTCGTCGCTGCGGCCTGGCTGTTGCCCGGCACGGCGTCGTACTCGGCGTAGGTGAGGAGCGTCGGGCCGTCTCCGTTCGACCAGCGGGCGCTGAATGCGGTGGGCATGCCTGCCGAGCCGTCCTCCACGGTGAAGCCCTCGGCGCGGAGCCGTTCGACGTACCACTGCTGCGAGCGGTACTCGCGCCATGCGGGCTCCGCGAGCTCCCAGATATGGGTGTGCCACTCGGTGAGCTGCTGCAGGTGCTCATCGATCCAGGCCTGGGCGGTGCGCTTGGCCGCTGCGGTGAGTTCGGTCACGATCGCGGTGTCCTTTCTGCTGCGGCGAGCGCGCGCACTGCGTGCTCAGCCGGCCGGTTGACGGGTGAGTCGGGTACCCCGTTCTCGGCGAACGACGCCCCGTTCTGCGCTTGGATGCGGACATACTCGATCTCGGTGCGCGCCGAGAAGTACGCGATGTGCGGTGTGAGCACGACGTCGCGGCGCCCGACGAGCGGGTGCCCATCGCTCGGCGGCTCTTCCGAGAGCACGTCGAGCGCCGCTGCCGAGAGCTGCCCGGCGTCGAGGGCTACGGCGAGCGCGGGTTCGTCGATGAGCCCGCCTCGCGACACGTTCACCAGTACAGCGCCCTGCGGCATCTCGCCGATGAACTCGGCGTCGACCATGCGCTCCGTCTCAGGTGTGAGCGGCAGGTGCAGCGAGAGCACGTGCGAGGATCGCCGCACCTCGTCGAGGTCGGTGCGCGTGACCCCGAGACGCTCCAGATCGGCACGCACCTCGGCGGTGTCCGGGAGCAACGGGTCGTACCCCAGCACGCGCCCGAACAGCGGGCCCGCGAGCCTCGCGAGTTCGCGACCGATCTTTCCGAGCCCCACGAGCCCCAGCGTCGTCTCGCTGAGACGTGCCGGCGCGACCGCGGCGCGAGAGTTCCAGTCACGCGGAGTGGCGGAGTCGAGGTAGAAGGGCAGTTGGCGAACGGCGTGGAGCAGGATCGCCAGCGCGTGCGTCGCCACCTCCTCGGTCGCAGCGCCGGGAACGTTCGTCACCCACACGCCTCGCTCCGTCGCGGCGTCGATGTCGACGTAGTCGAAGCCCATCGACATGAGTGCGATCACCCGCAGGTTCGGCAGCGCCTCGATGATCTCGCGCGTGACGCTCGCGTACCCGGGCAGGAGCACCTCGGCGTCGCGCGCCCCCGCGATGATCTCCGCGGCATCGCGGGTGCCGAGCACTCGGACGGTGTAGCCCGCGGCTTCGAGCAGCTTCACCCCCGGCGTGATGTCGGAGTCGTCGGCGTCGGTGTAGACGGCGACGGGGCGCGCGCTCCGTGTGTTCGTCGTCATCGCTGCACCTCTTCCGCGTCGAGTGCGAAGGTCGCCTGATCGATGTGGATCAGTTGCAGACCGCCGCCCGCGACCGCAGCGTCGACGGCCGTCGCGAGCTCCGCGCCGTTCGTCGCACGGTGCCCGGCGCCGCCGAAGGCCGCGGCCACCGCCACCCAGTCGGGCTGCACGAGATCGACGCCGACCGGGGCGATGCCAGCGTCCGCTTCGTTCTGCTTGATCTCCGCGTACCCGCCGTTGTCGACGACGATGACCGTGACATCGAGGCGCTGCTCGATCACGGTGATGAACTCCTGCATGGAGAACATGAGCGCACCGTCACCGGTCACCACGAATGCCGGCCGTTCCGGCGCAGCGATGCGCGCGCCGAGCGCCGCCGGCAGGCCGTACCCGAGCGTCGCGTAGGTCGCCATGTAGGGCGTCGAGTTCGGCTCGGAGACGCGCAGCGTGTTCAGCAGCCCCCAGTAGGCGATCTGCGACGAGTCGGTGGCCACGATCGCCCGCTCGGGCAGCGCCTCGGCGATGCTCTCCGCAAGCCCCGTGTTCTCGGCCGAGAGGTCGGCGGATTCGGCGCGTACGAGCTCGCGCGTCTCCGCGACCGACGCCTCGGCCCGCTCGCGGCGGGCGATCGCGGCAGCCGCATCGACTGGATGGGCTTCGAGCGCGGTGAGGATCGCGGCGAGCGCCTGCGATGCGTCCGCGACGATGCCGACCTCGGCGCTCTGATTCTTCTCGATCTGAGAATCCAGCAGGTCGATGCGGATCACGGCGCCCTGCGCTTCGAGGCGGTCCGCCCAGAGCTCGGCCTCGCCGAGCTTCGAACCGACGACGAGCAGCACGTCAGCCTGCTGCGCGCGCGAACGGGCCGCAGCGAGCCGCAGACTCGACCCGATCGCGAGCGGATGGTGCTCGTCGAGCACTCCCTTGGCGTTCAACGTCGTGACGACCGGTGCGGACAGCCGCTCGGCGAGGGCGCTCAGCTCTTCGGAGGCCCCTCGGGAGCCGCCACCCGCGAGGATCACCGGCTCACCTGCCTCGGCGAGCAGCCGCGCGGCAGCGGCGACGCGCTCCGCATCGGGAGCGTTCACCGGCGAGAAGGTGCGCGGCGCGAGGGCTGCGGCTGGGATATCGGCGACCTCTTCGAGCAGGTCGAGCGGGATCTCGATGTACACCGGCCGAGGTCGCTTCGTGGCGAAGAGCTCGAACGCGTCGTGCACCGCCGCGACGGCTTCATCCGCGGACTGCACGCGGCGACCCCACTCGACGATGGCGGAGGCGGCGGAGAGCTGATCCTTCGTCTCGTGGAGCGTGCCGACATCGGCGAACTCGGCGCCGCGCGCGGGCCCTGGCGACACGATGATCATCGGACGCGACTCGCAGTAGGCGGTGCCAGCGGCCGAGAGGGCGTTGAGCAGACCGGGCCCGCTCGTCGTGATGACGACACCCGGCAACCCGGTCTGCAACGACCAGCCGTCAGCCGCGTAACCCGCGCCCTGCTCGTGGCGGGTCGTGACCGGGCGGATCCCGAGCGCGCTGAGCGGCCGGTAGAGCTCGAGGTTGTGCGTGCCGGGAATGCCGAAGACGGTGTCGACGCCGTAGCCGCGGAGAGTTTCGATGACAACCCAGCCGGTGGTGCGGCGGGCCTCGGTCGTGGTGACGCCGCTCATCAGCGCGCCTCGTCTGCCGCGAAGCGGCGGCTGCCGTCGACCCAGGTCTCGTGCACCGTGATCGCCGCGATCTCGCTCCCCGCGACCTCGAGCGGATCGGCTCCGAGTACGACGAAGTCAGCGCGCTTGCCGACGGTGATCGAGCCAAGCTCGCTCTCGCGGCCGAGCGTGATCGCTCCCTCGAGGGTGTGGCCGCGGAGGGCGGCCTCCGGGCTGATCCGCAGGGAATCCGGTCCGAGCTGCGCGCCACGACGCGTGATGCGCGTCACCGCGGCTTGGATCGCCTCGAGCGGACGCGGCTCGGCGACGGGCGCATCCGAAGAGATGGTGACGGGCACACCGGCGGCGACGAACTCGCCGAGCGGGTTGAAGCGCTCGCCGGGCGTGCCGATGGCCTGTTCCACGCCCTCGCCCCAGTTGTAGTAGTGCTGGGTCTGGTTGACGGGGCGGATGCCGAGCTCGGCCATGCGGGTGATCTCCTCCGGCGTCGGCAGGCCGCAGTGCTCGATGCGGTGCCTCGCGTCGGCGTCGGGGCGCTCGCCGAGCGCCTGCTCGATCGCGTCGACGACGAGCTTGATCGCGGTGGGCGACTGGGCGTGCGTCGCAGTCTGCAGACCGGCGGCGTGCGCCTTGCTCACGAGCTCCGTGTACTCGCGCGGCTCGTGGTAGAGCTGACCGGTGCGGCAGGGATCGCCGACGTATCCTTCCGGGAAGTACGCCGTCCACCCGCCCAGCGTTCCGTCGGCGTAGAGCTTGATGCCCGTCGCCGAGAGGAACGGGTTGCCGAACGGGCCGGTGAGCCCGAGGTCGAGCACCTGATCGAGCAGGTGCGAGAGGAAGTACATCGATACGCGCATGTCGAGCGCACCGCGATCCGCGGCTTCGAGGTACGCCGCGAACTCGCGCTTCGACACCTGCGCATCGCCGATCGCCGTCACTCCCCCGCGCAAGAACTCGCGCTGCACCAGGTCGAGCTGGCGCTGGTGCTCCGCTGGCTCGTCGCCCAGGTGGAAGTTCGGCCCGTGATGCCCGATCTTCACGCCGTGCAGCCCGGTCAGCACGTTGCACGCGGCATCCGACAGCTCGCCCGTGAGCTCGCCATCGGCATCCCGGAAGAACTCGCCGCCCTCGGGGTTCGGAGTATCGCGGGTGATGCCGAACTTCTCGAAGGTGAACGTGTTCACGACACCGCCGTGACCGGAGGCGTTCATGATGTACACCTCGCGATCCGTCGCGATCTCGTCGAGCTCCTGACGGGTCGGGTGGCGGCGCTCCACGAGATTGCGCTGCTCGTACCCGTAGCCGCGGATGGGCGTTCCGGCAGGCAGCTTCTCGGCGCCCTCGCGCATGCGGGCGACGATCTCAGGGATCGATCCGGCCTGAGCCGGCGAGATGTCGATCCAGGTGAGCATCTGGCCGTACATGAGCGGGTGCGCGTGCGGATCGATGAATCCGGGAACGATCGTGGCCTCGGGGTACTCCGCCCGCTCGGGCGTCAGCCCTGCGGCGACAGCCGCCGCCTCGACGTCGGCTGCGCTCCCCACGGCGAGAATTCGCCCGCCGGCGCTGAGGAACGCCTCGGCCTCCGGGGTTTCGGCGTCGACGGTGAGGATGCGCTTCGCGGTCACGATCGTGGGGATCGAGTCGCGGGCGTCGTAGGTGGCGAGCTGTCGCACGGTGCTGCTCCTTGAGTGAGGTGGTGGTTATTTCCGGGCTGCTGAGCGGCCGGAAGTGGAAACGGCGGTGGTATCGAGGCGCGCCTTGAGCGAGCCCGTCGCCGGAGCCGTGTCGGAGTGCTGCGGCGCGAACACCGTGCCGAGAATCGCGAGCAGTGCAAGCAGTCCGAAGAACGCGATGACCGACCAGAAATTGCCAGTCGCTACGAGCAGGCCGGTGGCGATCGCGGGCGACAGACCGCCCCAGACTGCGGCGCCGATGCCGTAGGAGAGCGACATCGACGTGTAGCGGGCCTGCGGCCGGAACATCTGAGCCATCAGTGTCGAGAGGGGAGCCCAGGCGCCGCTGAGCGTGAGCCGCAGTACCGAGACGAAGAGGTAGATCATCGCGACGTTGTGCGCGTCGATGAAGAGCACGAGCGGAATCACCGTGACGAGCGACAGTCCGGAGCCGAGGATCATGATCGTCTTCGCACCGATCTTGTCACCGAGCAGGGCGAGCGGCAGCGTGACGAGCGTCTCGACGAACGCGGCAACGGTCATCGCTCCGAGGATGATGTCGGCGTCCAGGCCGATCTCGGGGCTCGTGGCGTAGCTCTGCACGAATGTGGTCGCCAGCACGTATCCGCCCGAAGCCATCGCGATGATGCCGAAGCCGAGCAGCATCGGCCACCAGTTGTTCTTCAGTGCGAAGAGAATCGGCGTCGACTGCTCGTGACCCTCGATCTTCGCCTCGAAGACCGGCGTCTCCTCGACGCGGTAGCGCACCCAGAAGCCGACGCCGATGAGCACGATGCTGAACAGGAACGGGATGCGCCAGCCCCAGGTGAGGAGCACGTCGTCGCCCATGAGGGCGAGGATCCAGAAGGCGCCGGTCGACATGAGCGCGCCGAGCGGGTTGCCGATCTGCGTGAAGCCGCCGTAGAAGGTCTTGAACTTCGGGGGTGCGCTCTCGACCGCCATGAGGCTCGCACCGCCCCATTCGCCGCCGACCGCTAGGCCCTGCGCGATGCGGAGCACGATGAGCAGGATCGGGCCCCAGATGCCGATCGTGTCGTACGTCGGGAGTGCGCCGACGAGCGTCGTCGCGATGCCCATGAGCAGCAGCGTGATCGTCAGCGCCGGTTTGCGGCCCAGCTTGTCGCCGATGTGGCCGAAGATGATGCCGCCGAGCGGGCGGGCGAAGTACGCGACCGCGTACGTGCCGAACGAGGCGAGCGTGCCGAGACCCCGATCGAGCTCCGGGAAGAACACGACGGGGAAGACGATCGCGGCAGCCGTGGCGTAGACGTAGAAGTCGTACCATTCGATCGTGGTGCCGACGGCTGCGGCGAATCCTGATTTGAGCGCTCGACGGTGAGTGTTCACCGGGGCGGTGGCGGTAGACATACGGAAGCTCCCTTGCTTGAGGACAGCGCGATGCGCGCAACTGGAACGACTGTAGGCCAGCCGACGCGCTCGTGCACGGAAAGCGTTCGTCGATGCCGGGTGTTTCACCGCCCATTTGCAGCCGCGAAACCTCGATATTCCGATTACGCTTGCAGAAGACCAAATTTTGCCGCGTTCTTGCGGGCCGCTCGACTCAGATCCGCGTATTTCGAGAAGCCCTGAAGCGACGCCCGCTCACACCCAGAGGAGACGTTGCCGTGCAGCCGATCACCCGTCGCACGAACGCGCCGCGCACGCCGCAAGGCGCGGCTGATCTCGACGAGTTCGACGCCGCCCTCATCCGCGCCCTCCAGGCCGACGGGCGCGCCAGCATTCACGATCTTGCGATCCAGCTCGGCGCGAGCCGCGACTTCGTCGCCCAGCGCATGCACTTGCTCACGCACGGCGGGGGCCTGCGCGTCGTCGCGGCACTCGACCCCGGGTTCGTGGGGCACCACGTGCTCGTGCACGCCAAGGTCGAGGTCGACGGCCCGATCGCCCCGATCGCGGAAGAAGTCATCCAGCTCCCTGACGCGGTCTTCGTCTCCATGACGAGCGGCCCGCTGCCGCTCGTTTTCGAGTCCCGGCACGGCGACGGCCACGAGCTGCTCGACGTGCTCGATCATGTGCGGCGCCTGCCCACGGTGCGGCGCGTGCTGGTCTCCACGTACGTCGAAGTGCTCAAGGGATTCTTCGTCTCGCACGGGCAGACCGACATCGTGCTCGATCGGATCGACTACGAGCTGATCGCCGTGCTGCAGCAGGACGGGCGCACGAGCTACCGAGCGCTCGCCGACACCGTGCACCTCTCCCCCTCGTCGACGCGGGCACGCGTGCAGCGGCTCATCGACGCCGGCGTCATCCGCATCGCCGCGATCAAGTCCGGGAGCTTCTCGCGCAACCGTCTCGCAATCGGCGTCGGCATCACCATCGACGGCCCTCCAGACCCCATCAGGGAGTTCGTCATGGAATCGCCGTACATCGATTTCGCTGTGCGTTGCCACGGAAGCTACGACTTCATCGCGACGCTCGTGTCAGCGTCTTCCTCGCAACTGCTTCCCGCCATGGACGCGATGCGTGGACTTCCGGGCGTCAGTGCGCTCGACTCGTGGACGCACTACGACATCGTCAAAGAGGACTACGCGCGAACGCTCGGCCGAGTGCTCGTCAGGGAGTGAGCGCGGAACCGGGCTGACGTGGCTCAGTAGCCGCCGAGCGCGCGCTGCACGCGGCTGAGCGAGATGTTCTCGTGCAGCATGACTCCGGAGCTCGTGCGCTGCTCGAAGTGGTAGCCCATCCGGCCCTGACGGAGCAGTCCGATCAGGTGCGGTTCGGCTGCGTTCCACATGATCCAGGTGGGAAGCCCCTCGGAGTTCTTGCCGAGGTAGGTGATTTCGATATTGCGCGACCCGATGCGCTGCACAACGGGCATCAGCTTATTCTTCGACAGGGCGACGCTGCCGGTATCCGCCTGCTCCATCTCACTCATAGCACGATCCTAGCGAATCAGGCGTGTCTCGGGCACCGAAACGGCCGATGAGGCGCGGATGTGTTGACCGATTCGTGCGTCGGGGGGATCAGCCGCCCGCAGAGCCGCTGGGCGGCCGATCCCGGCGCTGCATCTGCTCGGCTACGCGTGCGCGAAGAACGCGCCCGTGATCTTCGCGAGCCCGTGCAGGTCGTCGACGTGCGCGAGCTCACGTGCCGAGTGCATCGAGAGCAGGGGCACGCCGACGTCGACGGTGCGGATGCCGAGGCGGGTGGCGGTGATCGGGCCGATGGTCGAACCGCAGGGCACCGTGTTGTTCGAGACGAACTCCTGGGTCTCGACTTCAGCTGCTGTTCCGAGCCGGCTCCACAGCGCGGCGCCGTGAGCGTCGCTCGCGTACCGCTGGTTCGCATTGATCTTGAGCATGGGCCCGCGACCCGCGAGCGGTCTCACCCTGGGATCGTGCTTCTCGGAGTAGTTCGGGTGCACCGAGTGGCCGGCGTCGGCCGACAGGCACCAGGAGGCCGCGAGCGCGCGAGCCGCGTCTTCTCCGGTCGCGTGCAGCCCGCCGCGAAGTCGCTGGAGCACGTCTGCGAGGAAGGGACCAGCGGCACCCGAGCGCGTGTTCGATCCGAGCTCCTCATGATCGAACGCCGCAACCATCGAGATGGTGCCGGGATGCGGCTCGGTCTCGATGAGCGCCGCGAGGCCGGCGTACGTGGAGCTCAGGTTGTCGAGGCGGGGCGATGCGAACAGTTCGGCATTCGCACCGATGCGCTGAGGCCCGTGCGTGTCGTACAGGCGCACGTCGACGCCCGCGAGGTCGTCGGGCGTCAGCGCGGCACGCGCAGCGGATCGGGCTGCAGCGCGACCGCGGCCCGATCCCGTGCGCCCGCCGCCGAGCTCCCGCACGAGCAGTGCGAGTATCGACACCTCTTCACCGGCCAAGCCGATGATGGGCTGCGTGTGCCGCTGCCGATCGAGGGTCAGATTCTTGTTGGCGTCGCGGTCGAGGTGGATCGCGAGCTGCGGGATGCGCGCGACGGCGCCCGTGCGGACCAGGTGCTCGGCCCCGTCGCTCGTGACGACGCGACCGGCGAACCCGAGATCGCGGTCCAGCCACGAGGTGAGCAGCGGGCCGCCGTAGATCTCGACGCCGACCTGCGCCCACCCGTCCGACTCGAAGTCGGGCCGCGGCTTCACCACGAACCCCGGCGAGTCGGTGTGGGCGCCGAGCACCCGCACGGGGCTGGTCGCGTCGACGTCGGCTCCGGCCCGCCACGCGATCACGGCGCCGTCGCGGCGCACGAATCCTCGACCCGAGGCCTCGAGCGATGCCCACGCGGCCGTCTCATCGTGCTCTGCGAATCCCGCCTTCGAGAGGGTCTCGCCGAGCGCCCCGGCCGCATGGTACGAACTGGGCGACGCCGATACGAAGTCGCCGAACGCTCCGATGTAGGCGTCGCGATTCTGCAGCAGTGAACGGGACACGGGTGTCAGGCTCCTTCGCCGGCGGCTGCCGAAGGGGTGAAGTTCGTGGCGTACTCGGCGAGCAGTCGTGCTCCGAAACCCGTTGACCCGACGGAGCGCCACAGGTCGTCGCTCTCCGACTGCATCGTTCCTGCAATGTCGAGGTGGCCCCAGGGAGTGCCGTCGACGAACTCGTTCAAGAACAGCCCGGCGAGAATGACGCCGGCGTACTGCCCGCCGATGTTCGAGAGATCGGCCACATTTGATTTGAGCTGCTCGCGGTACCGGTGGTCCAGCGGGAAGCGCCAGATGTTCTCATCGGTCGCGTCGGCGGCGGCCTGGAGCTGCGCCGCCACGGCGTCGTCGTTCGCCAGCATGGCGGCGGTGCGCGTGCCGAGCGCGGCCATGGCGGCCCCGGTCAGCGTGGCGATGTCGACGATCGCGTCGGGACGGCGCTCGTCGATCGTGCGATCCTCGGTCGCGAGCACGAGGCCGTCGGCCATCACCAGTCGACCCTCGGCGTCGGTGTTCTTGACCTCCACCGTCTTGCCCCCACGGATCGTGAGCACGTCGCCGAGCTTCGTCGCACTGCCCGACGGCATGTTGTCGGTGCACATGAGCCAGCCCGTGACCGCCGTCTTCGCGCCGAGGTCGCGCAACGCGATCATCGACGAGAACACCGATCCGGCGCCCATCATGTCGAACTTCATGGCGGCGTGCATCGCGTTCGAGGGCTTCAGGCTGATGCCGCCCGAGTCGTACATGATGCCCTTGCCGATGAGCGCGAGGTGGCCCTCCGGATCGGCCGGCCGATAGGAGATCTTGATCATGCGGGGCTCTTCCACGCTGCCGGCGTTGACGCCGAGCAGCCCACCCGCGCCGAGCTCGATGAGCTGCGCACGGTCGAAGATCTCCGTTTCGAGCCCGAACTCGGGCGCGAGCCGCTCGATGACCTCGGCGAACTTCTCCGCGCTGAGGTGACGCGGCGGGGTGTTCGCGAGATCCCTGGCGACGCTCGCCGACCGTGCGAGGATCAGCCCGCGGTTCACGCCGTCGCGCGCCGCTTCGGCATCGGAGTCGGAGACTGCGATTTCGAGCGAGGCGAGCGCGACCGTGTTCGGTTCGCCCTTGAGCGCGTCGTAGCGGTAGCGGGCCAGCATCGCGCCCTCGGTGGCGGCGAGTGCCGCGTCTGCGACTGAGAGCCCGTCGCCCTGGGATACGACATCGCGCAGGTCGACTGCGAGGTCGGCGACCTCTCGAGCCGCACGCGTGAATGCGGCAACGGCATCGCGCAGCTGCGCGGTCGAAGCGATGCCGTCGCCGGTTCCCACGAGCACCTGCAGATGCGCTCCCGGGAGCACGAGGGTCTGGTTCTTCGCGGCGGTGAAGCCTGCTGCGGCGAGCGCTTCGCGGTCGACCGACCCGAGGCCCTCGGGCAGATCGCCCTCGCTCGATACGAAGCGGGCGACGGCAGCAGCCGCGTCTCCTTCACCCCCTGTCACGACGCGTACCGAGGCCTGGGCGGCGAGGGAGGGGACGGGATCGAATGCAGGGTCAATCACAACGCTCATGGCGTCCAGACTAGCCCTGACCGCAGACATCGCTGCGCTCAATCCGCTGCGAGTGCAGCGACGGGCGAGAGCCGGATCGCGCGTCGTGCCGGCACTGCGGCCGCGCCCACCGCGAGCACTGCGCCGAAGACGACGACGCCGAGCAGCACGGGCCACGGAACCGTGGGAGGGGCGAGCCCGACCTGTGACCCGAGGAGTGACTGAGCGGCCACCCAGCCGTATCCGATGCCGAGCACGAGGCCCAACCCGAGCGCCGCGATCGTCATCTGCGCGCTCTCCGCGATGATCATGCGCCGAACCTGCGCTCCCGTGAAGCCGAGCGTGCGCAGCAGCCCGAGCTCCCGCGTGCGCTGCAGCACCCCCAAGGAGAGCGTATTCACGAGGCCGACCGCCGCGATGACGGCCGAGAAGCCGACGAGTCCCGTGAAGATGCCCGTCGTGATGCTGAGCGTCTGATCCAGTGCACGGGCCATGGCTGGATCGAGCTCGAACGCGAGCAGCGTCATCGATCGGTAACTGTCGAGCGCCACAGCGAAGAGCGTCACGAGCGTGACCCCGATCACGAGCCCGATCGTCGAGCGCGCGCTCCGTTCCGGGTAGCGCACCGCGTTCGCGGCAGCCAGCGCGCCGGTCGGCCCCCGCCCCACGATGCGACCGGCCAGTCGCAGCACGGGAGGCATGATCAGGTGTGCGCCGAGCGCGATCCCCGTGAACGAGGCCAGGCCGCCGAGGAAGGCCACGAAGAGTCCGAGCGGGGTGAGGAACCCGAGCACCAGGCCGAGGGCGAGCAATGCGCAGCCCGAGACGATCAGGATGACCGCCCACACCGACCGCCCGGAGCGACCGCGCGCCGCCTCGGGCCGGGGCTCCACGACCGCGCCGGTCGCGGCGATCGGAGAGACGGCTGCAACCCGACGCGATCCGACCCAGGCGGCCGCCCACGTCGTGAGCGCCACGACCGCGACGGCGATGAACGAGAGCGGATCGAAGAGCGGATACTCACGGCCCTCAGGCAACCACCCCAATGCCGGTCCGAGCCTGGTGACTCCGAATGCGAGCGCCTCCGCGAGCCCCCAGCCGACGACGGCCCCGAGAGCTCCCATGATGAGGCCTTCGGCTGCGACGCGCGAGCGAACCGAGCGAGCCGTGGCGCCGACGAGCCGGAGGAGCGCAATGATGCGCGTGCGACCCGCGATCACCGTGGCGAAGGTGTTCGCGGTCACGATGGCGCCCACGTAGAGCGCGATGATGATGAAGATGACGCTCACCATCAGCAGCACGAGCCGGAAGGTCCCCGATTCTGCGATCAGTGCCGGGTCGAGCGCCGCGGTGAGGATGCCGGTGCCGAGGATCAGGGTGACGGCGAAGAGGGTGCTGAGCGCCGCCACCACGATTGTCGCGACGTGCTCGCGCAGCTGTCCCGTCGCAGTCCCGACCGCGCTCATGCGCGCTCACCGAGGCCGGCTGCGGCCCCCCGTTCGAGCCCCAGCATCGTCTCGGAGATCTGCTCGGGCGACATGGCGCCGCGGTCGGCGACGATGCGGCCGTCGGCGAGGAAGAGGATCCGGTCGGCGTGGCTCGCCGCGATCGGATCGTGCGTCACCATTGCGATGCTCTGCCCGGACTGATCGACAGCCGATCGCAGCAGACTGAGCACTTCCCGCCCGGTGCGCGTGTCGAGAGCGCCCGTCGGTTCATCCGCGAAGATGATGTCGGGCTGCGTGGCGAGAGCTCGAGCGATCGCGACGCGCTGCTGCTGACCGCCCGAGAGCTCGTGCGGTCGATGGGTGACGCGATCGGCGAGACCGAGGCTGTGGAGCAGCGCGTCGATGCGGGCGAGTTCCTCCCGACCCGGCTTCACTCCGTCGAGCTGGAACGGCAGGAGGATGTTGCCGCGAACGTCGAGGGTGGGCACGAGGTTGAAGGACTGGAACACGAAGCCGATCCTGCGCCGTCGCAGCCGGGTCAGTGCGGCATCGCCGAGCCCCGTGATCTCGTCGCTGCCGAGCCACACCCGCCCGCTCGTCGGGGTGTCGAGGCCGGCCATCACCTGCATGAGCGTCGACTTCCCCGACCCCGACGGGCCCATGATCGCCGTGAACTGCCCGCGCGCGATGCCGATCGAGACGTCGTCGAGCGCGTGCACCCGCTGCTCGCCATCGCCGTAGTACTTGCCCAGGTCGGCGACGAGCGCGACCATTTCTCTTCCGCCAGTTCTTGTCTGCATACTCCGAAGGTACGAGCGGGGCGCGCTCGTACGGATCGTGCCGGAGTACGACATCGATGGGTCTACGGTGCCGTTCGCCGCCGGTACCAGCGGGCGTTCGAGAGCGAGGCGTCGCACGAACGGAAAGTGTATGCGCGGGAATATAGTTGGGAGCCCGGAGTTGTACCGGGCATGAAAGCATTCGGATTCCTCTCGTTCGGGCACTACGGCCCCGTTCCCGGTTCACGCGTCCGCACGGCGGGCGACATGCTGCGTCAGACCGTCGAACTCGCCGAGGGCGCCGATGAGATCGGCGTGAACGGCGCGTACGTTCGCGTGCACCACTTCGCACGGCAAGCGGCCTCGCCGATCCCGCTCCTCACCGCGATGGCCGCCCGCACGAAGCGCATCGAAGTCGGCACCGGCGTCATCGACATGCGCTACGAGAACCCCCTCTACCTGGCCGAAGAACTCGCCGCGCTCGACCTGCTCGCCGATCAGCGCATCGCGATCGGCATCAGCCGCGGCTCCCCCGAGACCGCACTGCGCGGCTACGAAGCCTTCGGGTACGGCGGATCCGACGACCCGCGCGGCGCCGATCTCGCTCGAGAGAAGTTCGACGCGCTCCTCCGCGCGATCGATGGCGAAGCCGTCGTCGACAGCGATCCGCAGATGGCTCCCCCGGGACGGCTCGCCATCGAGCCCCGGTCGCCCGGGTTGCGCGACCGCATCTGGTGGGGCGCAGGATCGCGCGATTCCGCCGAGCAGGTCGGCCGGCAGGGCGTGAACCTCATGAGTTCCACCCTCCTCACTGAAGCGACCGGTCAGCCGTTCCACGTCTTGCAGCGGGAGCAGATCGACCGCTACCGGGAGGCGTACCGCGAAGCGGGTCACACCGGCAGCCCGCGCGTCTCCGTCAGTCGCAGCGTCTTCCCGATCGTGTCGGCCGAAGACGAAGCGTACTTCGGGCTGCGCTCCCGCGAGAACATGGACCAGGTCGGCATCATCGACGGGTTCCGGTCGACGTTCGGCAAGACCTACGCCGACGCCCCCGACCGGCTCATCCAGCAGCTCAAGGCGGACGAGGCCGTCATGTCGGCAGACACGCTCATGCTGACGATCCCGAACCAGCTGGGGCCCGAGTACAACCTGCACGTACTCCAGGCGTTCGCCGAGCACGTCGCGCCCGCGCTCGGGTGGAAGCCGAACACGGAGGGACCGGTGCAGGGCGACGCGATGTGAGTGCGCCCGGTGCGGTTCCGCCCCTCAGAGCCCGAGAAACTTGTCGAGGTTCCGATCGCTCACGAACAGTGTGAGATAGTCACCGCTCATGGCGTAGTGGAGGGCGTGCGTGTCCGAGGTCAGAACGGCTTCCGGCATCCCCGCGCCCTCCATGGCGGGATTCTCCTCGACGTCCCACCCCTCTGACGCGAGCCCCTCCATCCACGTCTGCACCTCCGGCTGAATCACCGGAGATCCTGTGAGCGTCCACGTCGTGGACGCCGGCGTGAACCCGGTGCCGTCGCGGTAGCCCGACGACTCGCGGGCGTCGCACTCCTCGAACGTCGCCGCCTCAGGGTGCGGGAAATCGCTCCAGCTCTCAGCAGGGGTGTTCTCCACGTGCACGGGAATCCCCGGCTTCGCAGTCTCCTGGAGATGGAAGCGGTAACCGCCGGCGTCAAGGGATTCCCACCCCACGATCTTGGTCGCATCCATTGCGCTGGGGTGATCCTGAATCTGCCCCTCGGCTTTCATGCCTCCGGTGTCGCTGTCACGGATCGAATCCTGCCCGTGCCCCTGCCTCACATCCTCGGGAACGGCGAAAAGATCTTGGATGCTCTCGAGATACTCGCGCGTGCTCTGCTCCGTTGCGTCCGGACTGCTCACGAGGACCGCGAGCAGCGTTCCGTCGCAGGCGTAGTGATTCTCGATCTGGTCGAAACTCACGCCATCGGGAATCGGGAGCGTCATGGTCGTCGGCCAGGGAATGTCACCCTGCGCATCTGCCAGACTGCCTGTCGTCGGCGCCGTCTCGGATGCGTCCGTCCCAGCCTCGGAGCCGGAGGGTGCTTCCGAAGATTCCAGGTGCGCCTCCGATTGCGGTTCCGCGTTCCCGGCGCATGCGGTGGCGCCGAGCAGCAGCAGCGCGGTGAGGGTGAGCGAGAAGGTGCGCGCGAACATGAAGGCCATGGGTTCGACCGTAGTTTCGTCTGGGCGCCTCTCGGGGCTGCTCGCTGTTCAGGTTTGTGCGAAAACCGAGACGCGTGCCTTCCGACCGGGCGTTTCCCGCAGCGCCCCGAGCTGTTCGATGAGCGGCATGTGCTTCGCGGAGAGCCTCATTCGACTGCGGATCACTGCGAAGATCGCGAGGGCGATGAAACCCGTCAGCAGCTTGTCGAGGATCGACGTCGAGAGATTCGAGGTGAAGGTCGCCGCGATGAAGGGCATCCCCGCTTCCTGGAGCGATTCCGAGATTCGACCGATCGCGCCGTACGCGCCTCCTCGGATCGCCACGAGTATCGGTGTCGCGACGAGGCTGCACGCGGTCGCCGCCAGCAGGCTGAGAACGAAGAAGCCCAGAATGTCGTGCCCGAACCGGAAGCGGCGCACGCCATAGCCCCAGACCAGGGCTCCGGTGACGTTGACGAGCGTGAAGGCCATGATGCCCGGCTCGAACATCGGCCCCGTGAGGCCGGTGGCGATCGCGACGGCGACGCCGTACCACGGCCCGAGGGCGATCGAAGCTACGGCGGTGCCCACCATGTCCAGATACACGGGAAGGTCGAGCGGCGCCGCGAGGAACCAGTGGCTGGCGTGGTTGCACACCACGAGCCCGAGGAGCAGCAGCAGCAGCACGGGCGGCGCCGGGAGCCGGCGTGCTGGCTGAGCATCCGATCCCGGGCGGGGAGCACTGCCCGACGGCTCGGCGACGGATGCACGCTCGATCCTCCGAGCGTGCCGGGTGCGCTGCACCCACTGCACCGCTTCCTCTTCGCTCTGCCCGAGGGCGAGGACGATGTCTCGAAGCAGGGCCGGATCCATCCGGCTCCTCCCCGATTGGAAGGCGTTGTAGACCGTCGATCGAGCGGGAATGGCCGCTGCGGCGGAAACCCCTCTCCCGATGCGAAGGTCGGCGATCCGGCGCACGAGTTCCGCGAATGAAACCGGGCCGGCCGCTTCACGGAGCTCTCTGAGGTCTCGAGCGATCCTGTCGAAGCTCTCGGCCTCGCCGTTCTCAGCCTCGCCGTTCTCAGCCTCGCGACGGGGGAACGAGTCGGGGTTCGTCATCTTCCCTCTCCACTGTCGCAGCGCATATGGCTGCCGCGGCATATGGCTGAATCGAACGGCCTCATCATACTCTGAACGGGAGCCGCGACGGCTCCGGATGCGGATCTCATGAAGACTCACTGTCGCGGTAGCCTCTCACGCATGGGCAAGAAAGAGTGGGATCGAAAGCCGATGCCCCGCGACCGCTTCATCACCGTGAAGGCGCGCACGGGATTCTCGTATCACATCGCAGCGCCCGACCTCGGCCCGCTCACGCTCTGCGGGCTCAGCGTGGGCGAAGTACTCGACGACGGCATCGACTTCGCCGACTACGACCGCCGTTGCAAGCCGGAGCACATCGCCCCGCGCGGCTACTGCGCACCGTGCAACCGCGCCTACCTCATCGTGCACGGCGTCCACGAGCCGCGCTGGGACCGCTGGGACGCTGCGCGGAAACGCGATCGCGAGCGACGCGGGTAGCTCATCGCGTTCGACCTCACACGCTCAGGCGCCCCGCAAGCTCTCCGACCCCGTCCCCCGACAGGTGCGGGAGGAACGCGCGCCGCCCCGCCATCACCATGACGAGCGAGAGGATCGGCCCGTGCACGGACGGCCCCTGCCCCGAGCGGAAGTCGGCGTCGCTCGCTTCGAGCGTCAGGCCGCGCACCATCTTCTTGCTGTTCACCGCGAAATCCCGAGTCGAGAAGAAGCGGGCGATCTCGAGCACGCTGCGCGAATCGGGATCGAGCGCCAGCCCGAGAGGGAACGCGATGTCCTGGCTGTGCACGACGACCTCCCCGAGAAAGGCCGCGTAGTCGCGCGTCGGGGTGATCCGGCTCGGCACAGCCGCACGAAAGCGGGCGAGTGTTCCCACCGCATCCGAGCCGCGGTAGCGCTCGATCATGCGGTCGTTGTGCTTCGCAGCGTCGAATCCGGCTCGCACGATGCTCAGCAGCCACGCTGCGGTTCCCGTACTCGCGGCCGCGGTGAGGTGGGCGACGACCTCCTCGACCGTCCACCCGTCGCAGAGGGATGTCGCCTGCCACTCGGCATCCGTGAACCCGCAGAGCACCTGCTCCAATCTGGATCGCTCGGCTCGCACGAGGTTCTCATACGCTTCGCGTTGCATATGCGCCTTTCAGAGGTTCTTCGGCCGCGCTCAGAAGGATCGCCGCAGCATATTCTGGCACGGCGCAGCCCGCAGCACGGCGCTCCGCCTGTCCGCGCCGGCGAGCCCAGCGCCGAAAGCGCGTTTCGGCACCTTCATTCCGCACAGCCGAGCACAACGTGCGCCCTCGCGAGCACGCGCCGCCGCCGCCCCGTCGCCGTCACGGATACCGCACACTGAAGCGCTCGCAGATCACCGGCATGTCGGGCTCGAAGCCGCGCTCGTTCTCGGAATAACGGCGCCAGTAGCGCTCGTGGGTGTCGCGCCAGTCGGCGAGCGTGCGATCCCCTTCCCCTTCGGAGCGGGCGTGCTCGGCGGTCACATCGCAGAACGGTACGGTCTCGATCCGCGTCGTCTCGAGCACTGCTCGCGGCGCCCCGGACCCGTCGAGGATGATGCTGAAGTCACCGACCGCCGGCACCGGATCGCCGCTCGCTTCATAGTCCCAGAGCGACGAGGCTGTGCCCGTCTTCGTTCCGGCGAGCACGAGTTCGAGCAGCTGGTCGGCGTGCTCCGGGATCGCCCCGAACGCCCAGACCTCCGGGAGGTCCTCCGGCAAGGCGGGGTCCTCGGCGCGGCGTTCCTCCCAGAACCGAACGACTGCAGCATCCACACTCATGCTGTGCAATCTATCTCGAACTGCCTGGTCCCGCGCGAATCACATCGCCAGGTAGGCCTCCCGCAGTTCGGGGTAGTACTGGTCGAATCCTGGGCGCTCGGTGCCCTCGGTGGACGCGACGAGCAGGTCGAGGTAGTACTCCCACCCGGGCCCGATCTCGCCGACCTCGTCGTCGGGGGTGAGGTGGTGCACGAAGGTCAGCAAGCAGTCGTCTCCGTCAGCCTCGAGGTGCAGCTCGAGCCGCCACGCGCCGACCTCCTCATCGGACAGGAGCGCGAGAAAGCGCGGAGCCTCGCACGCGAGCACCTTCATCGTGATCTCGGGCTCGTGATCTTCGAACCGCATGCGCACGCGCACCGTGCCGCCGACCCGACGATCACCCTCCCACGGACCGAACCAGGTCTCCGTCAGCTCGGATTCGGTGAGGTGGGCCCAAGCCTCGGCGTCGCTGAGCGACAGCGAACGCACCAGGATCAGGTCTCGTCCGCGTTCGGTTGCGACGACGCGTCCGCTTGCTTCGGTCATGTCGGCCTCCAGGCTCATCGTGCGCGGAATCGAGCATCCCGCATGCACAGCCTAAGCGGCGGCGGCACCCGCCGAGAAAGTTCGCCCCATCGAACTCCCGACACACCCTGTTTCGAGGTCTGATCCGGGCTTCTCCCGATCGCCGGAAACTTGCTACGGTTGCTGCTCGTGCGCCACCGCGCACCGCAACACTGGGAGCACACATGAGCGATTACAACATCGCGAACCCGCACGATTACGACCACCGTCACGCCGACATCGGCGCGGGTTGGCTGCGAGCGAGCGTCTTCGGAGCCATGGACGGCCTCGTGTCGAACCTGGGCCTCATCGCCGGCATCGCCGCGGCGGGCGCCGCACCCGGGATCGTCGCGATCACCGGCATCTCGGGCCTGATCGCAGGCGCGGTCTCGATGGCCCTCGGCGAGTACACCTCGGTGCGCACCGCCAACGAGCAGCTCGACGCCGAGGTACGGATCGAACGAGAAGCGCACCTGCGCAACCCCGAGGGGGAGATGGCCGAGCTCACGGCGCTGCTCGAGAACCTGGGCGTCGAGCCGAGGATCGCGGAGACCGCTGCGGAGCAGGTCCACGCGAACGCGGATCAAGCCGTGCGCGTGCATCTGCTCTCCGAGCTGGGCGTCAGCCCGGAGGAGCAGCCGTCGCCGTGGGTCGCGGCGTTCTCGTCACTGGTGGCGTTCGGCGTGGGGGCGCTGATCCCGATCCTCCCGTTCATCTTCGGGTTCGGCACGCTCGGGTTCGGACTCGCCTTCGGCGGCGTCGGATTGCTCATCGCAGGCGGACTCGCGGCTCGCTTCACGAAGCGCAACTGGCTGATGGGCGCTGCCCGCCAGCTGCTCTTCGGCGGCATCGCCGTCGCCGCGACCTACACGATCGGCTCGTTGCTCGGCGTCTCGGTCGCCTAGCGAGGCGCGGCGAACAGCCTCGCACTCACGCTCGAGCGCGTAGGCTTGAGGCATGCCCAGCGCCGAATTCGTCGAAGCGGTGCTCGACGTCGTCGCGCGCATCCCGCCCGGTCGTGTCATGACGTACGGCGATGTCGGGATCGCGGTCGGTTCCGAAGCGCCACGCGCCGTCGGCCGAGTCATGGCGCTCTACGGCCACGGATCGCCCTGGTGGCGCGTCGTGCCCGCGAGCGGCAACCCGCCGCAGGGTCACGCGGTGCTCGCGCTCCCGCACTATGTCGACGAGGGCACCCCGATCCGCGGTACCGGAGCGCCGCGCGCCGGTACCGCAGCGGCTGCGGCGAGCGCGGAGGTCGCGCACCGCGCCGCACGCTCCGGGGAGTACCGGATCGCGTTATCGGCGGCTCGCCTCCCCTATACGCACGAGATCTACGGAGAGGTGGCGCTGTGAGCGACACGACCGCGAACGAATCCGATTCACCCACCGGCGCCGAATCCGCTCCGAGGCCGCTCCGCCTCGGATTCGCCCGCGGCATCGCCCCGAGCAAGTGGGCGCGACGCTGGAAGGCGGCGACGCCCGGACGCAAGCTCGAACTCGTGCCGCTGGAGGTCGCGTTCGGCTCGCCGCTCGCAGCGCGCAACCAGGAGACGGCCTCCTCGGCCGCCGCGTGCGACGTGCTCATCGAGCGCACCGCGCCCGATGGCAGACCGGCGGACTCCGAGGGCGATGAGAGCCCTCGTCGCGCCATCCGGCTCTACGCAGAATCGCTGGCACTCGTCGTGCCCGCTGACCACGAGCTCGCGGAGCAGGAATCGGTGAGTCTTGCCGAGATCGCGTTCGTCACACTGCTCGATCACCCCGACCATTTCCCGGCATGGCCTGCGCCGCAGCCGTGGGGGGATCCTGAATGGATGCCGAGGGGCCCGCGCGCTGCGCTCTCCCTCGTCGCCACCGGCGCCGGCGCCGTGCTCCTGCCCGTGCCGCTCGCACGGCACCTGATCAACAAGCGCGAGCACACGGTGCTCCCGGTCCGCCCGGAGCCGGGTGAGCGTCCGCTCGACGGTCCCGTCGTCTGGGCGGTGTGGAACGTGGACCGCGACGACGCGACGGTGCAGCACCTCGCGGGCATCCTGCGCGGCCGCACGGCCAACAGCTCTCGGGAGTCGGCCCAGGAAGAGGCGAAGAGCACCGCCAGAGCCCCCCGAGTGCACGCACAGCCGAAGAAGCAGGCGCCCAAGCTCAAGCCGAACTCCCGCGGCGCGCAGTTGCAGGCAGCGAAGGAGAAGGCGGAGCGCAAGAAGGCAGAGGCGCGGCAGGCCAAGCGGCGCAAGCGCCGCTGATCCGGCGTTCGCTACAGGTCAGCCGCGCTGACGCCGAAGGTGCCGCAGGCCGTCGGCCCCTGCTCGTAACCCGTCATGAACCAGCGCTGCCGCTGCTCCGAGGTGCCGTGGCTGAACCGCTCGGGGTTCACCTCGACGCCTGCGGCCTCCATGATGTGGTCGTCCCCCACCGCAGCGGCGGCGCTCATCGCGTCGTCGATCTGCTGCTGCGTCACCGGCTTGAGGTAGGTGACGCCCTGATCATCGGTGACGGTCGACGCGGCCTGCACCCAGGCCCCCGCGAAGCAATCGGCCTGCAGTTCGAGGCGCACCGAACCAGACGTTGGGCCCGTCTCGCGGCCGGCGCCCTGCAGCGAACCGATGAGGTTCGAGACGTGGTGCCCCCACTCATGCGCCAGCACGTACATCTGCGCGAGCGACCCCTCTGACGCTCCGTATTCGTTCGAGAGGGTGTCGAAGAAGGCGACGTCGATGTAGATGGTCTCGTCCGCCGGGCAGTAGAAGGGGCCCGTCGATGCTGAGGCGGCCCCGCACTCGGATTGCGTCAGCCCGTCGAACAGGATCACCGGTCCTGGCGACCGGTAGTTGCCGACCTCATTCGCCCAGTAGCGATCGAGGGAATCAGCCGTGGCATTCATTCGGCACTCGTCATCGGAATTCGCGTTGACGCCGCTCTTGCAGGCGTCGAGCACGGCTTCCGACTGCTCGGAGGTGGTGCCGGCTCCGATCGCCTGCTGCACCGCCGGGGCGAACGGCGTGAGATCGAACCCGAGCAGCTGCGAGCCGAGCGCGAGCAGGAGGGCGATGCCGATGCCGCCACCTGCCACCATGCCACCGGTGCGCGCACCGCTGCGCTTTCTCACCTTGCTGTTGTCGATGCGCACGTTGTCGTTGAACGTCAAGGCTGCTCCTGGAGATGCGAGGGACTGTTCCCGAGCGCGTTTCGCGCGAGAGTACCGATCGTGGTGTGTAGCCGATACTAGTGAGGATTCGGGCGAGCTGTATTCCCCTGGTGCAGGAGCGAGCGCCGCACCGCCTCCTCGCTTACTCGAACGGACGCGACGAAGCAAGCGGGAGCATGTGCACGCGCACTCCCCCTAACCTGGGAAGCATGTCCGACAACGCACACTTCCGACGCCTCCCTCAGGCGATACAGCAATCGGTGACCTCGGGGCTCGATGCTGAAATCGAGGAGAGCTTTCGGCGCATCGACCGCGCGAAGCACGACCCTTCGGTTTCGGAGGCGGATGTGCGAGCGATGGAGAACGACATCGTGACCGCCGGTGAGCTGCGCCGACGTCTGACCGGCGAGTAGTGCGATGAGACCGCAACAGGCGATGAGTCTCGCAGCCGCATCGGTGCTGATGCTGGGTCTTGCATCGTGCGCGCCCGAGAGCGGCGCGTCAGACGAGCGCACCGCGTCGCCCTCGTCGTCTCGCGAGTCGGAACCGTCGCAGAAGCCGAGTTCGGAGCCCGCGCCGACGGAGGAGCCCGCGCCTGAGACCGAGCCGGCTCCCGTCGTGATTCCGGAATGCGAGCAGCTCGTTCCCATCGATGTGGTGCATGAGAGGCTCGGACCGGCGTTCGTCTTCACGCCGGATTCGGGGCCGTTCCGCGACATGCTGCTTGAAGCAGTGGGCCCGTCGGCGCAGGAAGCGATCTCGCGGGCCGAGCAGACGTCGTTCTGCTCGTGGGGCATCCCGCAGTCCGATGGCCTGAATCTGCTGATGGTCGCCGAACTGCCTGCTGATGCCCGAGATGCGTTCCTGGCGGAACTCCGCGCCTCCGAGTTCGTCGAGACCGAAACTGCAGGATCGCCCACGTTCGTATGGGAAGACGAGCCGGGTCTCTCGCAACGATTCCTCTGGTACGGGTTCACCGGTGACCTGCTGGTCATCTCGGTCGGCGCAAGCGCCGACGGCGGGGTCGGCGTGCCCGCGCTCGCGTCGCTCCAGGCCGCGACCTAGAAGATCGACCAGCCGGTGCGCGACGTGAGCTCGTCGAGCGCCGCCATCCCGATGAGCGAGTTGCCGGAGGAGTCGAGGCCGGGGCCCCACACGCAGATCGAGCACACATCGGGAACGATGGCGAGAATACCGCCGCCGACGCCCGATTTCCCGGGAAGCCCGACGCGATAGGCGAACTCGCCTGCAGCGTCGTAGAACCCCGAGGTGAGCATGACGGCGTTCACGCGCTTCGTCTGATTCCCGCTGAGCAGGTGACGGCCATCGGCGCTCTCGCCGCGTCGAGCGAGGAACGCCCCAGCCGCAGCGAGGTCCGTGCAGCTCATCGCGATCGAGCACTGACGCACGTACCGGTCGAGCACCGCGTCCACATCGTTGATCAGGTTGCCGAAGCTCCGCAGCAGGTGCGAGATCGAGGAGTTGCGATCGGCGTGCGCGAGTTCGGACGCGGCCGTGAGCGCGTCGATCGAGATGTCGGGGTTGCCCGATTCCGTGCGCACGAAATCGAGCACGGGATCCTCCGCGTCCGGCGTCAGTGACAGCAGGTGATCGGCGACGACGAGAGCGCCCGCGTTCATGAAGGGGTTGCGCGGAATACCGCGCTTGTACTCGAGCTGCGCCAACGAGTTGAATGCCGCGCCGGAGGGCTCGCGGTCCACCCGCTGCCAGATCTCGTCGCCGTCTCCCGCCATCACCAGCGCGAGCGAGAAGACCTTCGAGATGCTCTGGATGGAGAACTCGACGTCGGCATCGCCCGACGAGACCTGGGTGCCATCGGTCATCATCACGGAGATGCCGAAGTGATCGGGGTTCACCGCGGCGAGACGGGGGATGTAATCGGCGACGCTGCCCGAGCCGATGAGCGGTCGGACGGCCTCGTGCACATCCTCGACGAGTTCTTGGAGATCGATCGTCATCGGCGTCGCTCAGGCCGTGGCGAAGCGATCGGTGGCGCGCACGAGCGCGTCGACGATGCCCGGCTCGCTCGCGGCATGACCCGCGTCGGGAATCATCTCGAACCGCGCTTCGGGCCACGCGCGGTGGAGATCCCAGGCTGTCTCCGGCGGGGTGCACGCGTCGTAGCGGCCCTGCACGATCACACCCGGGATGCTCGCGAGCCTCGCTGCGGCGTCTCGGATCAGCTGCCCCTCATCGAGCCACCCGGCGTTCGAGAAGTAGTGGTTCTCGATCCGCGCGAAGGCGACGGCGCTGGCCGCGTCCTCGCGCACCTTCGCGATGCCCGCGAGGTCGGGGATGAGCCGGATGGTCGAGTTCTCCCACACGGTCCAGGCGAGGCCGGCCGGCACGTGCACCGCAGGGTCCTCATCGAACAGGCGCCGGTGGTATGCCGCAACCAGATCACCGCGCTCCGCCTCAGGGATCACCGAGAGGTACTCCTCCCACACGTCGGGGAAGAGATGCGACGCGCCGTCCTGGTAGAACCAACGGATTTCGCTCGTCCGCAGCGTGAAGATGCCGCGCAGCACGAGTTCGGTCACCCGCTCCGCGTGAGTCTGGGCGTAGGCGAGCGCGAGCGTCGAGCCCCAGGATCCGCCGAATACCTGCCACTGCTCGATGTCGAGCGACTCCCGCAGCCGTTCGATGTCGGCGACGAGATGCCAGGTGGTGTTCGATGAGAGATCGGCGTCGGGCGCGCTCGCGTGCGGCACGCTGCGGCCGCACCCGCGCTGGTCGAACAGCACGATCCGATAGCGCTCCGGATCGAAGTACCGGCGATGATCCGGAGCGCACCCTCCGCCGGGCCCTCCGTGCAGGAAGACGACCGGCTTGCCATCCGGATTCCCGCAGGTCTCCCAGTACACGGAGTGCCCGTCCCCGACATCGAGCATGCCGTGAGCGTAGGGCTCGATGGTCGGGTACAGTTCGCGCAGCGATTCGGTCATACCCCCACCCTAACGAGCAACGGTCGCGCTCGAAGTCGCATCCGGCACCCCGACTCCAGTGGACTCCGGCGCCTCGGTCAGCTGGCTTTCGCCTGCCGGCTCTCGCGCTCGGCGGCCTGCCGCTGCTTCCGCAGCTCCTTCTCGTGCACCGGCCACGTCCCGGCGGCGCGCTGCGCCTCGACGTAGTCGTGCGCCTCCTGCTGCCGCTCCGCTTCGATCCCCGTCGCGATCTCCGCGCGCAGCAGTTCGGGGGTGAGGCCGAACGGCTCGACGAGGTCGAGCGCATGCGGGCGCAGTCGACTGATGAGCCGATCCACGTAGGCCGTGACGGATTCTGCGCGGTGGGGAGAGATACGCCCGGCCGTGAGGTACCAGGCGGCGTTGCGCTCGATGATCCCGAGACCGAACAGATCTCGCAGCCATGTCAGCACCTGTCGAGATCCCGCGTCGGCGATCTTCTCGAGCGCGTCGGTGAAGGCCTCCCACTGCAGCAGCTCACCGTGGGCGCGCGCCGCCTCGATGAGCTTGTACTGCTGCGCGTTGAAGGCGTTCTCGCTGGCGACGGCTCGGGCTCGGCCGTCTTCCTTCGGAATGCCCTTCGTCGCGTCGCGCAGAGCGAGCGCGATGTCGCCGACCATCGTCTGCACCCGATCAGCGAGCAGCTCTCGCTGCGCTTCCGGCGAGCGCATGCTCTCGATCGAGCGGGCGATCTGCCCGAAATCCGCGATGCTCTGCCCGACTCGGCGCAGCCCGAACCGGCTCACGCGATCACCGATCTGATTCACGGCAGCGCGGGTGAGCGTCGCACGGTCGGCATTCTTGAACTGGGCGGCGTAGTCGCTGAGCAATCGCTTGCCGACCAGTTGCAGCAGCACGTTGTTGTCGCCCTCGAATGTCACGTAGATGTCGAGATCGGCGCGGAGGCCGACGATGCGGTTCTTCGCGATGAAGCCGGCGCCGCCGCAAGCCTCGCGCGCCTCTTGCAGTGTGTCGAGTGCGGCCCAGGTCGACAGCGGCTTGAACGCAGCCGCGAGCGTCTCGAGGTCCTCGCGATTCTCATCCGTGTCTTTCGCTCCTGAGAAGACCTCGTCGAAGACGGTCAGCAGGCGCTCGTCAGCGAACTGCATCGCGTACGTCTGCGCGAGGCGAGGAATCAGGCGCCGTTGGTGCAGACCGTAGTCGAGCAGCACCGTCTCACGCCCGGAGGCGCCGGGGAACTGCCGTCGCTCGCTGCCGTAGCGGATGGCGATGCCGAGAGCCGCCTGCATCGCGCGCACGGCCGACCCGTCGAGCGAGACGCGGCCCTGCACGAGCGTGCCGATCATCGTGAAGAAGCGACGCCCCGGGCTCTCGATCTCGGACGAGTAGGTGCCGTCCGGCGCGACATCGCCGTATCGGTTGAGGAGGTTCTCGCGCGGCACGCGCACGTGGGTGAAGTGCAGGCGGCCGTTGTCGATCCCGTTCAGCCCGCCCTTGACCCCGTCGTCCTCGCTGCCGACGCCGGGCAGCATCTCCCCGTCGGGGGTGCGGATCGGCACGTAGAACGCGTGCACGCCGTGATTCACCCCGCGGGTGATGAGCTGGGCGAAGACCACCGCTGCCCGTCCGTGCAGCGCCGCGTTGCCGAGGTAGTCCTTCCACGCACCCGCGAACGGCGTGTGGATCTCGAATTCCTCCGTCGTGGCATCGTAGGTCGCGGTCGTGCCGATCGAAGCGACATCGGATCCGTGGCCGATCTCGGTCATCGCGAACGCGCCAGGGGTCTGCAGATTGATGACGTCGGGGAGCCACTGCTCGTGATGCTTGGCGGTGCCGAGATGCAGGATCGCAGCGCCGAAGAGCCCCCATTGCACGCCGCTCTTGATCTGCAGCGAAGGATCGGCGAGCACGAGCTCCTGGAATGCAGCGATGTTGCCCCCGTGGTTATCGCTCCCGCCGACGGCGGTGGGGAACGCGCGCTGGATGGCTCCGGCCTCGACGAGGATGCTCAGCTGCTCGAGGGCTCGCTCACGATGGTCGTCCATCGACTGCCCGGGAACGGTGTGCAGCCTCGGATCGGCTGCGAGCTTGCGCGACTCCAGTCGCTCCGTCTTCCATTTGCCGAGCAGCGCGTCGCTCACGGCTGCGGTGTCGATTCGGGGGTGGGACGACGAGCTGCGTTCGGCCATCGGAACTCCTTCGAGATGACAGGCGGGACGGCCCTGCTTGGCGAGCCCCGTTGATGCTGTCAGCCTAAAGTCGACCTCTGAGACTGCCAAGCGGAGCGGGTCGCACACACAAACTGAGACGGGCCACGGCCCCGCAACCTTTGTGCACACCCTCCAAACTCGACGGAACTCAGCTGGCGGTATCGTCAATCGCCGATGAGCGCAGTCCGGCGTGATGCAGGGCAGCGCGACGCGAACGAGCGGTCAGCGCAGGAACCGCTTTCCGAATCCCGGTTCCACCTCTCCGAAGAACGACGCCCCGACATCCACCTCGTCGAGCATCTCTCTCGTGCGCGCCTGGCGCGTCGGGGGAATCACGAGCACGACGCTCCCCGTCTTGCCCGCGCGCGCGGTGCGACCCGCACGGTGCAGATAGACTTTCGCGTCCTCGGGCGGATCGGCCTGCACCACGAGATCGACGTCGTCGACGTGGAGCCCTCTCGCGGCGACATCGGTGGCGACGAGCACGGACGCCTTGCCCGACGTGAACTTCGCGAGGTTGAGCTCTCGGCGCGCTTGGCTCAGGTTGCCGTGGAGCGCGGTCACCTTGAGCCCGGCCGTGGAGAGCATCTCAGCGACCTGCTCTGCGTACGCCCGAGTGCGGCAGAAGACGATGGTGCGACCGGGCGCCGACGCGAGTTCGGTGATGACCTCGTCCTTGTGCGCCCGTCGCACCACGAACACCCGGTGCTCCACCGGCATCGCCGCCGCCTCCTCGGCTTCATGGACGACGGGATCGGCGAGGAACTCGGCGACGAGCGCCGACACCGAGGCGTCGAGGGTCGCCGAGAACAGCAGCCGCTGACCGCCGCGAGCCGTCTGACGCAGAACGCGCTGCACGGGCTCCAGGAAGCCGAGGTCGCACATGTGGTCCGCCTCATCGATGACCGAGACGAGCACCTCCCGCAGGTCGAGACGCCGGCGGGTGACGAGATCCTCCACCCGACCCGGGGTTCCGATCACGATGTCGACGCCGCGCTGCAGCGCGTGGATCTGCGGGTCCACCGGCACGCCGCCGACGAGCTGAGCGGTGTAGAAGCCGACGGAACGCGCGAGCGGCTGCACCGTGCGATCGATCTGGAGCGCGAGCTCGCGCGTCGGGGCGAGGATCAGCGCCTTCGGCTTTCTGGTGGCGAGACGCGTGTCGCGCACGCCGCGCTGCTTCTTCGCCGCGGACGGCTTCGGGTCCGACGCGAAGGCGCCCTGAGCTTTCAGCCGCAGAAGACGCTCGACCAGTGCAGCGCCGAAGGCGATCGTCTTGCCCGACCCGGTTCGGGCACGGCCGAGCACGTCACGACCGTCGATCGCGTCGGGAATCGTCGCCGCCTGAATGGGAAACGGCCGATCCGCCCCGAGCTCGCCGAGGACCCGGACGAGATTGCCGCCGAGCCCGAGATCACCGAAGGCGAGACCGGCCACATCGGCTGCTGTGGTGCGTCGAGCGTCAAGACGTTGCGCCGGAACGGCACGCCTGGGCTGAACGGGCGACGACGCTGCGCGCTCCTTCGTCGGCGCGGGCGCGTCCTTCTCGGCTCGCTTGGCGCGCTCCACGGGTGCGACTCCAGGCTCGGTCCGGCGTCCACGATGCCCGCCGGCTCCCTTCGGTTTCCGGTTGGGATCGTAGTTGGCGGGCGGCTTGAAGCCGCCGCGTCGCTTCTGCGCCATGGTTAGCGGGTCTCCCCCGGGTCGGTGCGCGGGCGGGGATCCCGACCGTCGGTCTCGGTGGCGTCAATGGAGGGATCCGCTTCGTCGACCTCCTGCGTCGCCTGCCACATGAGCTGCTCCCAGTCGAGCTCTCCCGTGATCGGGGGCGCCGGTTCGCTCGGCTCCACGTCCGTCTCGATCTCCGCCTCCGCCTCGACCTCGTCGTCGGAGCCTTTCGCTACGTCCGAAACGGGTGACGCGTCGGTGAGGCTCTCGACCGCCGGATCGCGAGCGGCGTCGGCCGCGAAGAGCCGGCTCACGGGGGGAACGACGGGCGCGGGGGGCGAGGAGGACGCGTGATCCGCCCCGTCGACCGCTCCGAGATCGGTCAGCGGGTTGTCATCCCCGGTGAAGCCGAGTCGATCCAGATCGAGCGACATCTGCTGCGTGGACGGCCCCATCGGCTCGTTCACGGTCGCCGGCTCGATGGTGACCGGAGCGTCTTCGGAATCCGACGGGGTCTCCTCAGAGAGATCCGCGGTGCGTCCCGCTGCGTGTTCGGCGGCGGGCACTGCCTCGGGCAGGAGTCCCGGCGACTCTGCGATTCCGTGGGCGGGGGTCTCGTCAGGCACGACCAGCGCCTGCTCCGGGTACGCGGTGTCGCTGTCGCGCGATACCGCGGGAACCGGCTCGGGCGGGGCGATGACGGGATCGACGCCCGGCGCCGATGTCGCGTCGTCGTCGGCGGCAGGCTCGACGTCGAGGGCGTCTTCGACGCGACCCTCACCGTGGTCGGCATGCGACGTGTGTGCGGCAACGCCTCCGGTCGCCGCGCCCGCACCGGTCACCGCAGCCGCACCGGCCGCCGCACCGGCACCGACCGCTCCACCCGCACCAGCGAGCGCCGCAGCCGGGACGGGGCCGAGCGCCGGGCCTCGACGGCGATTCGACGGGCCGCCGCGACGGGGCCCGCGTTCGCGGCGGCGTTCCACGAGGTAGTAGAGCGTCGGGAGCACGACGAGCGTCAACACGGTCGAGGAGAGCAGACCGCCGATCACTACGACCGCGAGCGGCTGGGAGATGAAGCCGCCCTTTCCGGTGATGCCGAGCGCCATCGGGGTGAGCGCGAGGATCGTGGCGAGCGCCGTCATCACGATCGGGCGGAGTCGCTGCAGGGATCCGTGCAGCACGGCATCGCGGAGGGCGTCTCCGCGCATTCGATACTGATTCACGAGGTCGATGAGCACGATCGCGTTCGTCACGACGATGCCGATGAGCATGAGCACACCGATCAGCGACGCGACGCCCAGCGGGATGCCGGTGACGATGAGCAGCAGGATGGCCCCCGTCGCAGCGAAGGGTACGGAGATCAGGAGCAGCAGCGGTTGCAGCAGGCTGCGGAAGGTCGCGACCATCACCACGTACACGATGAGGATGGCTGCCAGCAGCGCGAGTCCGAGCTGCTCGAAGGCATCGGCCTGCTGCGAGAGCACGCCTCCGACGCTCGCGCTCGCACCCGCGGGAAGTTCGAGGGTCTCGAGCGCGGCAGTGACCTCGGCGCTCGCCGTGCCGAGGTCGTCGCCCTTCGGCAACGCCGATACTGTGACGGATCGCACGCCGTCCTCCGTGCGCACGGTCACCGGCCCGTCCGCGACCTCCACGAGGGCGAGGCTGCTCAGCGGCTGCGGGCCGGCCGCGGTCTGGATCGTGAGCGCGGCGACGCCTGCCGGGTCCGTCGGCGCCACAGCGTTGGCGAGGTACACCGAAACGGTGTCGGCGTCCATCGTGATCGTACCGATCTGAGCGGGCTGCATCTGCTGCGCGACCTGGCCGGCGACGCCCGCCTCGGTGAGGCCGGCCTGCGCCGCGAGCGTGCGGTCGACCGCGATGCGGAGGAACTCGCGCGATGCACCCAGGTCGCTCTCGACCTGCTGCAGACTGCTCTCGTCCTGCAGTGCGGCGACGACTGCGTCACTCGCTTCGGCCAGGGTCTCCTGATCCGGGGCCGTGACGTCGACCTCGATCGCACTGGACGAGGTCACGCCTCCTCCTGACTGCCCCAGCGAGAACTCCCCGGCGCCCTCGAGCTGGTCCACGGCGGCGCGGATGTCGTCTTGCACGCGAGCCTGGTCGGCGTCCGGGTCAGTCGTGATCGCGTAGTTCACGGCGCCATCGCCGCCGCCGCCGCCGAACAGCGCTCCGGCTCCGCCTGCGCTGCCGATCGTCACCTGCACGCTCTCGATCGCGGAGACCTCGTTCAACGCCTGCTCGACGTCCTCCGCCTGCGCGAGCTGCGCCTCGAGACTGGTGCCTGGCGCGAGGTTCTGCACGAGACCGACCGAGTTCTGCTCGTCGGATCCGAGGAAGCTCGTCTTCATGAACGGGCTCGCGGCGATCGTCCCGGCGAACACGACGACCGCGATGAGCAACGTGATCGCCGGGCGACGCAGGGTCCACTCGATGATGGGCCGGTACCGGCGCTGCAACGCCGTCGGGTGCGCATCGATCTCCGCACCGGAGCTGCGCGGCTGCTCGTCGGCGACGGCGCCCGCGCCGGTGTCGACGCCGCTCCCGGCGGTGACGAACCCGCGTCGACGCCGCGACGGGCCCGTGCGCAGGAACCAGTAGGCGAGCACCGGCACGATCGTGAGCGATACGAGCAACGACGCGACCAGAGCGATCGTCACCGTGAATGCGAACGGCCGGAAGAGCTCGCCCACCATCCCCGCGACGAAGGCCATCGGCAGGAAGACGGCGACGGTCGTCACGGTCGACGCCGTGATCGCTCCAGCCACCTCTCGCACGGCGCCGATGATCACCGCCGACCGCTCCCCTCCATCGGCGAGGTGGCGCTTAATGTTCTCGATCACGACGATCGAATCGTCGACGACGCGACCGATCGAGATCGTCAAGGCGCCCAGCGTGAGCAGGTTGAGCGTGTAATCGGCGAAGTTCAGGCCGACGAAGGTGAGCAGCACCGAGGTCGGAATCGAGATCGCCGTCACGAGCGTCGCTCGGATCGACATCAGGAAGACGAGGATCACGAGCACCGCGAAGACGAGCCCCAGCAGGCCTTCTGTGGTGAGCGTCTCGATCGACTGCTCGACGTACGGCGCCTGATCGAAGATCACGGTCAGCTTCGCGCCGCCGAGCTGATCCTGCAGCTCATCGAGCTTCTCCTGCACGGCGTGCGAGACGTCCACCGTATTCGCCGCAGAGGTCTTCGTGACGCCGATCGTCAGCGCCGGCGCGCCGTCCACTCGCGAGATGCTCTGCTCCGGCCCGGGCTCGAGACGGACGTCGGCGACCGCGCCGATCGTCGCCGGCGCGGCGGGCGCCGCTGCCTCGCCGTCGAGCTGACCGGGGGATTGCGGAGCCTGCTGCTGCGCAGCCAGCTGCTCGGCGCCCAGCGCGATGGGGAGCGCGGCGATCTCATCGGCCGATTCGAGCTCGGTGCCCGCTTGCACGGCGAGGGTTCGATCCCCCTCGGTCACCGATCCTGCAGCGATCAGCACGCCGCTCTGCTGCAGCGTGTCGGTGATGGACTGCGGGCTCAGACCCTGTGCCGCGAGGGCTTCGAGATTCGGCTGGATCGTGACCCGCTCGGGTCGTGCGCCGCTCAGCTGCGCGTCGCGAACGCCGTCGAGGTCTGAGAGGTCGGGGATCGCGGTGCGCTCGACCAGTGCCGCGGTCGACTGCAGGTCCTCCCCTTCGGCGGGAGTCACCGCGATCTGGATCACGGGGAAGTCATCGATGGTGCCGGAGAGCACTTGCGTGTCCGCGGCTTCCGGGAGCACCTGGGAGATGCGGCTGATCGCCCGCTCGACCTTCTGCTCCGTCGAGGCGAGATCGACGCCATAGGTGAACTCTGCGAGCACCGTCGACGTTCCCGTGCTCGACGTCGCCGAAGAGGTCTCGAGCTGCGGCACTCCGCGCAAGGCGGTCTCGATCGGCATCGAGACGTCGTTGTTGACGACCTCAGGAGAAGCGCCCGGGTAGCTCGTCACCACCGCGATGGTCGGGAACTGCACCGACGGCATGAGTTCTTGCTTGAGCGATCCGGCTCCGATCACCCCGAACACGGCTGCGACGATCGTGACGAGCGCGATCAGCGCGCGGTTCTTGAGGCTCAGCGCCGTAAGGAGGTGCATGGGCTTGATTATCCCATGCAGCACCCGCTCCCGATGCGGCACCGGTGTGGCCTCTCCCGCGCCGGAAGGGAGATAATACTGGAATGCCGCAGCCCCGCACCCGCCGAACGCTCGGTGCCGTATCCCCCGTCGACTTCCAGCGCCTCGCCGAATTGAGACGCATGCAGGCCATCGCCGTCGGCCTGCTCATCGCGATGGCGGTGCTCTTCGTGGTCTCATTCATCTTGCAGTCGCGCTTCCCCGGTTGGGGCTTCGTCCGCGCCGCGAGCGAAGGAGGAATGGTCGGCGCCCTTGCCGATTGGTTCGCCGTCACCGCACTGTTCCGGCATCCGCTCGGGATCAAGATCCCGCACACCAATCTCATCTCGCAGAAGAAGGACGACATCGGCGAGGGGCTCGGCTCCTTCGTCGAGGAGAACTTCCTCGCCGAGGACGTCGTGCACGACAAGCTCTCCCAGATCAGCGGAGCGCGGCGGGCCGGTGAATGGCTCGTGGAACGTCAGAACGCCGAGCGGGTGAGCGCCATGGTGGCGACAGCGAGCCTCGGCGCGCTCGCGGTGCTCGATGACGACGATGTGCAGGAGCTTCTCGAGGTGCTCGTGCGTCGCCACGTCATCGATCCCGAATGGAGCCCGCTGCTCGGGCGAGCGGCGGAATCGTTCGTCGCCGGGGGCCACCACGAGGCGCTGCTCGATATCGCCGCCGAGCGCCTCGAAGGGTGGCTCGTGGAGCATCCGGACGCGTTCGACCGCGTCGTGTCGTCACGGCTGCCGTCGTGGATGCCGGGCATCGTCGACCGGTTCGTCGACCACCGTCTGCACACCGAGGCCGTTCGCTTCGTGCAGAGCGTCGCCGTCGAGCGCGATCATCCCTTCCGCATCGCCATGAGCAAGTTCCTGTCCGACCTCGCGGGAGACCTGCAGTCGCAGGAGCGCTTGCAGGGGCAGCTCGAAGCGTTCAAGCACGGCGTCTTCGACAGCCCGCGCATCAGGGCGCTCGCGCAGAGCACGTGGCAGACCGCTCGCGCCGCCATCGTCGAGATGCTCGAAGACGCCGAGAGCGATCTGCGCACTCGCATGGTGCGCGCTGCACAGGACTTCGGGCTCAAGCTGCAGGAGGATGCGACGCTGCAGTACAAGATCGACGTCTGGGTGATGGAAGTCGTCGAGCGTCTCGTGCGCACGTACCGGCACGACCTCGCCAACGTCATCTCAGAGACCGTGCAGCGGTGGGATGCTCGGGAGGCCGCTGAGAAGATCGAGCTCCAGGTCGGCAAGGATCTGCAGTTCATCCGCATCAACGGCACCGTGGTCGGCTCGCTCGCCGGCCTCGCCATCTACGCGATGGCGACCCTCGTGATCGCGCCCCTGGCCGGCATCTCCCACTAGCCGCCGACCGGATCGCGGACGCGACGCACGCGCCCCCGCACGCCCGGTCTCCCCGGCAGCGGGAGGGATCGCCTCACTCGTAGGCGATCGGGAGCAGGAGGTCCTGCACGCGATCCGCGGCGGCAGTGTGGTCGGCGCGCGTCGCAATCGCGCATCGCGTCTCCCGGCAGTCGAGGCCTTCTCCCGACGCTTCGGGCATGGTGAGCGTCACCGAGAAGTCGCCCGCGGTTGCATCCGCGTACCGGTGCGTCGCGAAATTGCGCCAGGCCCAGTCGTTCGTCACCCATGCGCTCGTCAGCTGGGAGTCGTCCACGTCACCGGTCTCGGCGCCCTCCGGTATCCCTCCGAGGCAGGGTCCTGGTTTCTCACCGGTCACCTCGGGAATCGCGCAGACCGCGACGTATATGCCGATACCGGCATCGAAGCCGGAGCCCTCGATCCGGATCGTTTCACCCGGCTTCACCGCGTCGAGCCTCGCCGGCCCGTTCTCGTCGAAGGCGCTCAGCGTTCTCACTCGCCCATCCGCGCCACGCGCGGACGTCTCGGGCACGATGTCCGCGGGAATCTCCTGACCGGAGCCCCCTGCACTGCGATGGAGCAGGATGGGCGCGGTCACGGCGACGACTGCGACCAGCACCAGAGCGGCCACGATCAGGAGCGCGACGAGCACGATTCTGGAGGGGCGGACGCGCGTCGAAGACATGTCCACATGCTAACGCGCTGCGTTCGTCGCGCAGGTTCATCATGCTAGAATCTGCACCATACGTCTATGAACTGGTATCTGCCTCGGGGATCACATCTCGCGGGGCCCGACTGTGTAAGGGGGTCACGCATGGGGCGCGGCCGTCAGAAGGCAAAGCACACCAAGGTCGCCAGGGAGCTGAAGTATTTCAGCCCCGACACGAACTACTCTGCGCTGCAACAGGAACTCTCAGCGGCTGAGGCTGCAGAGGCGTCTCGAGTGCGAGAGGAAGACCCTTGGGCGGAATATGCCAGTAAGTACAACGCGGACGATGACGACGAGGATTGATTCTCGGTTCGCACAGCGCGCTTCGGCTTGACGAGTAAGGGCCCCTCCGACAGGAGGGGCCCTTACTCGTAGCTTGAGTGGGTGATCAGGCGCCCTTGCCCTGCGCGGCGACGGCTGCCGCTCCGGCTGCAGCGGCTTCCGGGTCGAGGTAGCGTCCCGCGCCGTTCGGCGTCCCATCCGCGTTGATGTCGTAGACGAGCGGCATACCCGTCGGGATGTTCACCCCGGCGATGTCGGTGTCCGAGATCCCGTCGAGGTGCTTCACGAGTGCGCGGAGTGAATTGCCGTGCGCGGTGACGAGCACCGTCTTGCCGGCATTCAGGTCGGGCAGAATGCTCTGCTCCCAGTAGGGCAGCATGCGATCGATCACGTCGGCGAGGCACTCGGTCCTCGGTCGCTCACCGTCGATGTCGGCATAGCGCGGATCGTCGGCCTGCGACCACTCGCTCGCGTCGTCGAGCGCGGGGGGCGGGGTGTCGAACGAACGCCGCCACTCCATGAACTGCTCCTCGCCGTACTTCTCCAGCGTCTCAGCCTTGTCGAGGCCCTGCAGGGCGCCGTAATGCCGCTCGTTGAGACGCCACGAACGACGAACCGGGACCCAGAGCCGATCGGCGCTGTCGAGTGCGAGGTGAGCGGTCTGAATCGCGCGGCTCAGCAGCGAGGTGTGCAGCACATCGGGGAGCAGACCTGCCTCGGCGAGCAGCTCGCCTCCGCGCTTCGCCTCGGCGCGCCCCTGGTCGGTGAGCCGCACATCGACCCAGCCGGTGAACAGGTTCTTCTGGTTCCACTCGCTCTGCCCGTGACGGAGCAGGATCAACGTATTCGTCATGCTCACCAGTCTATGGGGAGACCACCGCTCCCCGCCGCGCGGCTCATAGACGTTTCAACCGCGGCACCGAGCGTGCAGCGCCGGCGCTCGACGGAACGATGACCTCCTGCGTTGCGGCGATCGGGTCGCCCGGCGCGGCCTGCGGGTCGGCGCCCTCCGAGCCGCCGCGGACTTCGAGTGCGACGTCTTCGGCGACGGATCGCTTGAGCAGTGCGAGAGCGATGCCGCCCCACTCGTGGTGCAGCGCGGCGCGCGTGACGCGGCCGACCGGCCGTGCCCCCGGCTCCGTGGCTGAACCCGGCCCGGCGAACACGAGCGCTCCGGCCACCGGCAGCTCACCGCCGGTGCCGTCGAGGTGGAGCAGCGCGAGACGACGGGGCGGATGCCCCAGGTTGTGCACTTTCGCCACGGTCTCCTGACCGCGGTAGCAGCCCTTCGTGAGGTGGACGGCGGTGCGCAACCAATCGAGCTCGTGCGGAATCGTGCGTTCATCGACGTCCCCCGCCTGCGAGGGTCGCCACGCTCGCACCTCGAGCGCATCGAGTGCGAGCACGCCCGCTGCGCGCACGGCACCGCGGGTCACGAGGTCGACCACGGATGCGAGGCGTTCGCGTTCGAAGACGAAGTGGGTGGCCGACCAGTGCGCACCCGCGTGCTCCGCATCGTCCCGGGCGTACTGCACGCCTCCGCGTGCCACCGCGGACCAGGGGTCTCGCCACTCGACCGCAGGTCCGAGGCTGTGCAGGGCGTCGCGTGCGTCGCCCTCGAAGGCGAGCACCGTCGCGTACTTCTCGCTGCGGTCCTCCACCTCGACGCGCAATGCGAAGCGCATTCGCGTGAGGAACGCGGCAAGGGGGGCCGCTGAGCCGGCGTCGACCAGCAGCCACGTCCGCTCACCGTCATCGACGACGCGCACGGCGCGCTCGATTCGCCCATTCGGGTCGAGCAGAAGCGACTCGGTGCTCTCGCCCGGTCGGAGCGCGAGCAGATGCTGACTCGTCATGGAGTGCAGCCAACTCAGTCGATCCGCCCCCGATACGACGACGATGCCGTGATGCGAGAGGTCGACGATTGCGCCTCCCGCTTCCAGCGCTCGCTGCTCGAGCAGCGGCTCGCCGTAGTGCGACGCTACGCCCTCGTCCGATGCAACGCGCCCCGGCAGCTCGGAGAACGGCGTCACGTCGACTCCGCGCCCCTCGGCGTCGCTCTCGAGAACGCTCAGCGCTGTCCCTTGAAGAGCTTGTAGATGACCGTGCCCGACACCCAGGCGATCGCGAGTGAGGCCAGGCCGAGCAGGCCGAGGTAGAAGAGTTCGAGCGCGAGAAGCATGACGACAGTCTACATCGCCTGCGCGACTTCTCGGTTAGAGGACGAGTCCGACCACGTCGATGATCGCGATGATGACCACCGAACCCGCCACGCTGAACGAGACACGCGTGATGAACCCTTCGCGCTGCGCGGTGCCGAGCTGCAGTGCGAACGTCACGAGCGCTGAGACTCCCACCGCGAGCACGAGCCACGAGAAGCGTTCTTCTGGCGCGGTGAGCAGGGTGACGAGCGTGCCCATGACGGCCGCCGCCGCCCAAGCGAGGATCAGCCGCGGTACGTGCCAGGAGTGCGCATCGGGCATCTCCGCGGTCTCGGGGGGCATCTCGGTCATTGCGCCATTCTTCCACACGCCGCGAAACAGCCCGGCGAGCTCGAAACACTCGCGAAACGGGGGCGAAACAGGCCGCACAGTACTATTTGGTGCAGGCCACGAGACGAGGAAGGACGGGTAGATGCAACTCCTCTGCCTCTCAGATCGCGATCCGGCTGATTCACTCCCCGGGCTCGACCTCCTCCCGCACGATGTGCGCACCTCGCCGCTCTCCCTCCGAGTTCCGGAGACCATGGCGGATCGATTCGATGCCGTGCTCATCGACGGCACGCTCGACGCCCGCCGTGCACGCAGCGCGTGCCTCAGCATGGTCGATGGGAGCGAGACGCCGCGCGTCGTCATCCTCCCCGAGGTGGCGCTCACGGCGCTGACCCCGGATTGGGGCGTGCAGGAGCTGCTCCTGCCGACCGCGAGCCCCGTCGAGATCGAGCTCCGGCTGCGACTGCTCGAGCGCCCCAGGGCTGCCGCGCAGCCGGCCGCCGTGCACGCCGCCGGAGTCGTCATCGACGAATCGAACTTCACCGCTCGGCTCTTCGGCCGTCCGCTCGACCTCACTTACAAGGAGTTCGAGTTGCTGCACTTCCTCGCGGGCAACCCGGGTCGCGTGTTCACGCGCGAGCAGCTGCTGAGCGAGGTGTGGGGCACCGACTACTTCGGCGGCACGCGCACCGTCGACGTGCACGTGCGACGTCTCCGTGCGAAGCTGGGCGAACACGAGGGTCTGATCAGTACGGTGCGCGGGGTCGGCTACGGCTTCGCACGGGCCCGTATCGAGGAGGAAGAGACGGAATGACGCATCTCGAGTCGTACGCCGCAACCCGCCCGTCCGACTTCGAGCTCGCCCGGCGCATCATCGCCGCGGCGCATCAGCACGATGGAGCGTCGCCCGTCTCCGATCAGGCGCTGCTCGCCGCGGCGCAGGGCGAGCGATCGCTGCTCCTGTTCCGGGGCGATGCGAACGCGGATCCCGTGGCCGTCGGCGTCGTCGGCCAGGGCGAGGTCGATCTCGTCGTGCTCCCGCAGGCGCGTGGGAACGGAGTCGGCACTGCGGCCCTCGCCGAACTGCTGCATCGCGTCGACGCCGAGGCGCTCGCGTGGGCGCACGGCGAGAATCCGGCCGCCGAGGCCCTCCTGCGCCGCGCCGGTTTCACCCCGGTGCGCTCGCTCTATCGCATGGCCCTCGATCCCGCACTGCTCCCGCAGCCCAGTTCGGACGCGGTCGCACTCGACCTGCCAGACGGGTTCGAGCTGCGCCCATTCGACCCCGAGCGGCCCGACGACGCCGGCAGGTGGGTGCGGGCGAACGCTGCAGCCTTCGCGACGCACCCCGAGCAGGGGCGCGTCACCGAATCGGACTTCGCCTTGATGCGGGCCGAAGAGTGGTTCGACCCGGAAGATCTGCTGCTCCTCATCGACGGCACCGGCGAGGCCGCGGGATCGACGTGGATCAAGACGCTCCGTGATCCCGAGGTCGAGACGGAGCTCTACGCCGTCGGAGTGCGCCCGGAGTTCGCCGGGCAGGGACTCGGGGGCCTGCTCCTCGACGCGACACTCGCTCGCATGGCGCAGCACCGGCCGCAGCGGGTCTCGCTGTACGTCGACGGCGACAACGATCGCGCCGTGCGCATGTACGAACGCGCGGGGTTCACCATCGATTCACGCAGTCGCCAGTGGAGAACGGCCTCACCGGCCTCCCCTGGTGCCACAATGGATCCATGAACGACGAACCGCGCGACCCCTCCGATGTCCGGGTCGAACTCCCAGCAGACCGGTACATCGACCGCGAGCTGAGCTGGCTCGACTTCAACCAGCGCGTGCTCGAGCTCGCAGAGGACCCGTCGACGCCGGTGCTCGAGCGGGCGAACTTCCTCGCGATCTTCGCCGCGAACCTGGACGAGTTCTTCATGGTGCGCGTCGCCGGCCTGCGACGGCGCATCATCACCGGCCTCGCGGTTCCGACGAACGTGGGACGCGCTCCGACCGACGTGCTCGCGAACATCAACCGACGCGCCTATGAGTTGCAGTTGCGGCACGCCGAGTGCTTCCGCGGTCACGTGCAGCCCGCGCTCGCCGAGTCCGGAATCAACATCGTCGACTGGGATGAGCTCGATGACGCGGATCGCGAGATCCTCACCGACTACTACGAGCAGCGGATCTACCCCGTGCTCATGCCGCTCGCCGTCGACCCGGCGCACCCATTCCCCTACATCTCCGGCCGCGCCCTCAACCTGTCGATCCGGGTGCGCAACCCGAACACCGACAAGATCGAGTTCGCGCGCCTCAAGGTGCCGCAGATGATCCCGCGCTACGTCCGCGTCGACGGTCGAGAGAGCGTCGACAACGTGCGCTTCATCCCGCTCGAAGAGCTCATCGCGAATCAGCTGGGCGGCCTCTTCCCCGGCATGGAGGTCATCGACCACCACGTCTTCCGCGTGACGCGCAATGAAGATGTCGAGATCGAAGAGGACGAGACCGAGAATCTGATTCAGGCGCTCGAGAAGGAGCTGCTGCGCCGCCGCTTCGGGCCGCCCATCCGCCTGGAGATCTCGGATGACATGGATGAGGCGACGCTCGAACTGCTCGTGCGCGAGTTCGACATCGACGAGCAGCAGGTCTACACCCTTCCGGCACCGCTCGATCTCAGCGGCCTGTTCGCCCTCACGCGGGTGGCGCGGCCCGACCTGAAGTTCAAGCCGCACATCCCGGTCACCCACCCCCAGTTCCGCGTCGGCGCTCCGAGCGACAAGCTCGACACGTTCGCCGCCATCGCTCGGCGCGAGGTGCTCGTGCACCACCCCTACGAGTCGTTCGCCACGAGTGTGCAGGCGTTCGTCGAACAGGCCGCGACCGATCCCGATGTGCTCGCCATCAAGCAGACGCTGTATCGCACCTCCGGCGACAGCCCCATCGTGGCGTCGCTCATCAAGGCCGCGGAAGCCGGCAAGCAGGTGCTCGCGCTCGTCGAGGTGAAGGCGCGGTTCGACGAAGAGGCGAACATCACGTGGGCCCGCAAGCTCGAGCAGGCCGGGGTGCACGTCGTATACGGGCTCGTCGGATTGAAGACGCACTGCAAGCTCGTCCACGTGATCCGCGAAGAAGGCGGTCGCCTCGCGCACTACTGTCATATCGGGACCGGCAACTACAATCCGAAGACCAGTCGCATCTACGAGGACTTCGGGCTGTTCACATCGTCCCCCGAGGTGGGACGCGACGTCACGAAGCTCTTCAACGTACTGTCCGGCTATGCCATCGAGACGGACTACGACCGCCTCCTCGTCGCCCCGCTGCAGCTGCGCAGCGGACTCCTCGAACGCATCGAGCGCGAGGCGGAGCATGCACGCGCCGGCCGCCCGAGCGGCATTCGGCTCAAAGGCAACTCGATGGTCGACGAGACCATCATCGACGCGCTCTACCGCGCGAGTCAGGCCGGTGTGCCCATCGACGTGTGGATGCGCGGCATCTGCTCGATCCGCGCCGAAGTGCCGGGCCTCTCCGAGACGATTCGCGTCCGGTCCGTGCTGGGCCGCTACCTCGAGCACTCGCGCATCTACTCGTTCGAGAACGGCGGAGAGCGCGAAGTGTTCATCGGCAGCGCCGACCTCATGCACCGCAACCTCGACCGTCGCATCGAGGTGCTCGTGCGCCTCGATGAGCGCGAACACCTCGAGCGCATCTCCCGCTTCTTCGACTTCGCCTTCAGCGACGACGTCTCGTCGTGGCGCATGCTGCCGGATGGCAGCTGGCATCGGAGCGTGACGAACGAGGCCGGCGAAGTGCTCCCCGATCTGCAGGATCTGGTCATGGAGGATCGCACCGAGGCGCGCCGTGCGCGGAGATCGCGGTGACGGAGGAGGTCTTCGCCGCCGGAACCGTCTGCTGGACCCGCGATGCCCGCGCTGACGGGAGCGAGCAGGTGCTCGTGCTCGTCATCCACCGACCGAAACGGCGAGACATCTCGTTTCCGAAGGGCAAGCTCGAACCAGGCGAGAGCCTGCCGCAGGCCGCGGTGCGCGAGACTCGCGAGGAGACCGGGCTGAAGGTGCGGCTCGATCAGCATCTCGGCACGATCCACTACGGACTCAGCGGCAACCGTCGGAAGACGGTGCAGTACTGGGCCGTCCAGGTCCCGAGGAAGCGTGCGCTCGAAGCCGCGTTTCAGCCGAACGGCGAAGTCGATGCGATCGAGTGGGTGCCCATCGACGAGGTGCGCGGGCGGCTCACCTATTCCGCCGATCAGGAGCTCTTCGACGTCTTCCTGAAACTGGCCGAGCACGATCACCTCGACAGCTTCTCCGTGACGCTGCTGCGCCACGGGAAAGCACTTCCGCGCGCTCAGAGCGGTGAGCCAGACCATCTCCGCCCGTTGACCGACTTCGGGAAGGCTCAAGCCGCCGCCCTGGTGCCGATCCTCGATGCATTCGGACCTCGGCGCATCTACACGTCGACGGCTGTGCGATGCGTGGAGACCGTCAGACCGTTCGCCGAGCGTCGGCGCAAACCGGCGCGACTCACCGACGCGATCAGCCAGGACTCGTGGGGTGCGGGCGAACTCGCGGGGCTGCGCGAACTGATCGCCGCGATCGTCAGCCGCGGCAAGAACGTGCTGCTCTGCAGCCACCGACCCGTGCTGCCGGATCTCGCTCGCGAGCTCGCACTCGCCACCGGAGGTCGCATCGGCGCCTATCTGGAAGAAGCGACCACGCTGCCGACCGCCGGGTTCTCCGTGTTCCATCTGTCGCGGCGGCACCCCGAGGCGGGCATCCTCTCCGTTGAGACGTACCCGCTGAAGCACTGACCCCGAAGCCTCGGGATGGCCGGAAGGGCCCCGCGGAGCAGGTGCAGCCGTCCGACGACTGCGGATGCCGGCGGCGTGAGTTCACCTGTTGTTCACCCTCTGGCAGACCCCGCGTCACGCAGGATGCTTAGCGTGGTGCTGTGGTCGTTTGAGGCCATCACCTCACATCCGTTTCCAGATTGGATCAATCTCAAGTGAAGCTCTCCGCATTCGCCAAGATCGCCGCTATCGGCGGTATTGCTGCACTCACGCTGACCTCCTGTGCCGCCAACGAAGGCGGCAGCGCCTCCGGAAGCGATGACTCGGCTGCAACCTCGAGCCTCTCCGGCGAACTCGTCGGCGCCGGCGCCTCGTCGCAGGGCTCGGCCCAGGAAGTCTGGGTCGCCGGCTTCCAGACCGCGAACCCCGACGTCACGGTGAACTACGAGCCCTCCGGCTCGGGCGCCGGCCGCGAGACCTTCCAGCAGGGCGCGAGCGCCTTCGCGGGCTCCGACCGTGCGTTCAAGGCCGAAGAGATCTCGGCGGGCCCCTTCGACGGTTGCGCCACCGGCGACATCGTCGAGTTCCCCGCCTACATCTCCCCGATCGCAGTGATCTTCAACGTCGAGGGCGTCGATTCGCTGAAGCTCGACGCACCGACCGTTGCGAAGATCTTCTCCGGCGCCATCACCAGCTGGAACGACCCGGCCATCGCCGACCAGAACCCCGACGTCGAGCTGCCCGAGGGCAACATCACTGCCGTGCACCGCTCCGACGACTCCGGCACCACGGGCAACTTCACCGAGTACCTCGCGGCAGCAGCGGCCGATGACTGGACCGCCGGTTCCATCGAGACCTGGCCGACCGAGTTCGGCGGCGAAGGCGCGCAGGGCACCTCGGGCGTCGTCAGCGCGGTGAAGAACGGCAGCGGCACCATCGGTTACGCCGACGCTTCGCAGGCCGGCGACCTCGGCACCGTCGACATCAAGGTCGGCGAGGATTACGTGCCGTACTCCCCCGAAGCCGCTGCAGCCATCGTCGACGCTTCGTCGCTTGAGGAGGGCCGCACCGAAGGCGACCTCGCCATCACGCTCGATCGCACCTCGACCGAGGACGGCGTCTACCCGATCGTGCTCGTGAGCTACCTCATCGGGTGCGCCGAGTACGAGGATGCGGCGAACGCCGAGCTCGTGAAGTCGTACTTCAGCTACATCGTGAGCGAAGAAGGCCAGTCGGCGGCTCAGGAATCGGCCGGCAACGCGCCGATCTCCGAAGATCTCCGCGGCCAGGTGCAGACCGCGATCGACTCGATCAGCTGATCTCCGAGGTGGGAAGGGCGCGGACGTGTCGCGCCCCTCCCACCTCCGATCGCCGCCAGGTGATCCCCCCAGCAGTTCCCTCCCAGACCTCGGAGACTCAGTGACCGTCACTTCCGCCCCCGCCAAGCCGGTGCTCAGCATCGGCGACCGCGTCTTCTCGCGCTCCGCGGTCTTCGCGGGCAGCATGATCCTCGTCACCCTCGCTGCCGTCGCGATCTTCCTCATCGTGCAGAGCGTCCCCGCCTTCGTCGCCACCGATGAAAGCGCGTCGCTGCTCACCAGCAACTTCTGGTCGTACGTCGGTCCGCTCGTCTTCGGTACGGTCTGGGCCGCTGCTCTCGCCCTCCTGATCGCGCTCCCGCTGGCGATCGGCATCGCCCTCTTCATCTCCCACTACGCGCCTCGCCAGCTCGCGCAGGTGCTCGGCTACATCGTGGATCTGCTCGCGGCAGTGCCGAGCGTCGTATTCGGCCTGTGGGGCATCGGCGTGCTCGCGCCCGCGGCACGCCCGATCTTCGAGTGGCTCAACACGTACCTCGGGTGGATCCCGTTCTTCAGCGGCACGGTCAGCGGCACCGGGCGCACCATCCTGACGGCCGCGCTCGTGCTCGCCGTGATGATCCTCCCGATCATGACGGCGATCTGCCGTGAGATCTTCCTGCAGGCGCCCGTGCTGCACGAGGAGGCCGCGCTGGCGCTCGGCGCGACCCGCTGGGAGATGATCCGCATGGCGGTGCTCCCCTTCGGTCGCCCCGGCATCATCTCCGCCGCCATGCTCGGCCTCGGGCGAGCGCTCGGTGAGACGATGGCCGTCGCGATGGTGCTCTCGGCCACCGGTCTCGTCTCGTTCCGGCTGCTCACCTCCGAGAACCCCTCGACGATCGCGGCGAACATCGCCCTCTCGTTCCCGGAGGCCTACGGGGAGAACATCAACGTGCTCATCGCCACCGGCCTCATCCTGTTCATCGTCACCTTCCTGGTGAACGCGCTCGCTCGCTGGATCGTGAGCCGCCGCGCCGAGTTCTCGGCGGCCAACTGATGCTCCAGCAGACCGAACCGAAACAAGAGGGGACCACTTCCGTGGCCATCACCGTCCGCCCCGTCCGCGCAGGTTCTTCGCTCGCCGGCAACCGGTTGTCGCGCTCGACGCCGTGGTTCGTGCTCGTCGGCTGCCTCGCCGCAGCGTTCGCACTCTTCGGCCTTCTCGCCGCGTCTTCCGGCAGCGAGTTCTCGATCGTGGGCGCGGTGCTCATCGGTGCGATCGCCTACGTGCTCGTGATCACGATCATGTCGGCCGCCGTCGAGGGCAGTCGCCAGGCCATGGACCGCTTCATCACGGCCATCGTCTCCGGAGCGTTCCTGCTCGCCATGGTGCCGCTGGTCTCGGTCGCGATCACCGTGGTCTCGAACGGCCTCGCACGCTTCGACGCCGAGTTCTTCAACTCCTCCATGCGCAACGTCACGGGCGAGGGCGGCGGTGCGCTCCACGCCATGATCGGCACGCTGCTGATCACGCTCGCGGCCTCGGTCATCTCGGTGCCGCTCGGCCTCATGACGTCGATCTACCTCGTCGAGTACGGACGCGGGCGGGTGGCGAAGACCATCACCTTCCTCGTCGACGTCATGACGGGCATCCCCTCGATCGTCGCCGGCCTGTTCGCCTACGCGGTCTTCGCGCTCTTCCTCGGCCCCGGCGTGCGCATGGGCATCGTCGGCGCGGTAGCCCTCTCAGTGCTGATGATCCCGGTCGTCGTCCGTTCGAGCGAGGAGATGCTCCGCCTCGTTCCCAATGAGCTGCGAGAAGCCTCGTACGCCCTGGGGGTGCCGAAGTGGCGCACCATCACCAAGGTCGTCCTGCCCACCTCCATCGCGGGCATCACCACCGGCATCATGCTCTCCATCGCTCGCGTCATCGGCGAGACGGCGCCGCTGCTCATCACCGCCGGGTTCACCGCCTCGATGAACTACGACCTCTTCTCGGACCGCATGCAGTCGCTGCCCGTGTACGTGTACACGCAGTTCATGAACCAGGGCAACCCGGCCGAAGCCTTCATCGACCGCGCCTGGGCCGCAGCGCTCGCGCTGATCCTCATCGTCATGGCGCTCAACCTGCTCGGCCGTCTCATCGCCCGCTGGTTCGCCCCTAAGACCGGCCGCTGAGCCGCTCCCCTTTCCGCTGACTCCGAACGAAAGAATCACCATGTCGAAGCGCATCGAGGTCAAAGACCTCAACGTCTACTACTCGAAGTTCCTGGCGGTCGAGGATGTCTCGATCAACATCGAACCCCGCAGCGTCACCGCGTTCATCGGCCCCTCGGGTTGCGGCAAGTCGACCTTCCTGCGCACGCTCAACCGCATGCACGAGGTCATCCCCGGCGCGCGCGTCGAAGGCGAAGTCCTGCTCGACGGAGAGGACCTCTACGGCACCGGCGTCGACCCCGTGCTCGTGCGTCGCCAGGTGGGCATGGTGTTCCAGCGCCCCAACCCCTTCCCCACCATGTCGATCCGCGACAACGTGCTCGCCGGCGTGCGACTCAACGACCGCCGCATGTCGAAGAGCGACTCCGATGCGCTCGTCGAGAAGTCGCTGGTCGGCGCGAACCTCTGGAACGAGGTGAAGGATCGCCTCGACAAGCCGGGCTCAGGGCTCTCGGGCGGGCAGCAGCAGCGACTCTGCATCGCACGCGCCATCGCCGTCGAACCCGAGGTGCTCCTCATGGACGAGCCCTGCTCGGCGCTCGACCCGATCTCGACCCTCGCCATCGAGGATCTCATCGATCAGCTCAAGCAGGAGTACACGATCGTCATCGTGACCCACAACATGCAGCAGGCCTCGCGCGTCTCCGACCGCACCGCGTTCTTCAACATCGCGGGCACGGGCAAGCCGGGCAAGCTCATCGAGTACGACGACACCTCGACGATCTTCTCCACGCCGTCCGTCCAGGCGACCGAGGATTACGTCTCGGGCCGTTTCGGGTAACTCGCCGGCGGGGCACCAGCCCCGGTGCGCGCCGGTGTTCGGCGCGCACCGGGGCTGCTGCGTTGACCGGGGTCAGTCCTCGTCGCGGTTCGGCATCTCATCGGCGTGAGGCATGCGGTCGCGATCGTAGGTGATCTCCGTGTACCCGTGCGGCACCGGCACCCCTTCTGGGCCGATGTTGACGAACACGATGCGCTCGATCGACAGGATCGTCTTGCGCGTGATCATATTTCGCACCACGGCGCGCATCGTGAGCGAGGTCCTGCCGAATTCGGTCGCGACCAGTCCCATCTCGATGAGGTCGCCCTCACGCGCAGACGCCTCGAAGTTGATCTCCGAGATCAGCTTCGTCACGACATGCGGGTTGCCGAGCTGAATGATGGCGTAGATCGCCGCCTCTTCATCGATCCAACGCAGCAGGCTCCCCCCGAAGAGCGAACCGTTCGCGTTCATGTCTTCCGGCCGCACCCACTTGCGCGTGGAGAAGTTGATGCCGTCTGCGTGCGCGTACTGAGATCTCATGCACCCGAGCTTAGAACGCGCGCATTTCGGGCAGGAGAACAGCGATGTCTCGGGATCGAGAACGCGAGCGCTTCAGGCCGCCCTCGCCAGGGCATGAAAAGACCGAGCCGCAGAAACGCCTCTCGGCGGAAGGCCGCTCGAAGCGGCGAAAATTGGAGCCCGGGGTTACTGCGGCCCGGCACGAACCAGTTTAGCGCAGCGTGCGCTCCACGCGAGGGCGTGCCGTTTGCGCTGGGCGAACGCGCTGCTGCTGCTCATCGGCGCGAACACGAGGATTCCCACCGAGAGCGACCCCATCGTCGGCGAATGCGCCCTCGTGCTCGCGCGTTTCACTCGTGCCCGCGAGTACCTCTCGACACCCACACCGTTACGAGAGCGTGCCGTCGCGCCAGCGCCTTGCACCGGCGTGGAGGTCGCTCGCGAACGTCGAGTAGCGCAGTGAACGGGTCGTGAGCTCCGAGGCGTGCGCGTCGTCGTGCACATCCCGCGTATCGGCGAGATCGGCGGCGCCGAGCGACATGATGCGGCAGTAGCTCGACGAGCGTTCGAGAGCGCCGCCCAGGTCTCCGGCGAAGACACCGCGGAGGATGGTGTCGCAGAGTCCGGCGATCGACTCCGGGGTCACCGGCTCGGCTGCACCAGCGACCACCGGATCGATCGTCGCCGTGGCTGCCGCGCCGCGGCGGAAGAGGTCAGCTGATCCTTCGGGATCAGCGTCGACGACGCGGCGCAGCAGGTACAGCCGCCACAGCACACCCGCCAGCGAGTGCGAGCTCTCGCCCGCCCACAGTTCGGCGATGTCATCGAGCCCGGTCCCCGAAGCGAGCCCGACGACTCGCTCGACGACATCGGGGTCGGCGACGCTGCGCACACGGTCGAGCAGCGCCCACGAGGTCTCCTGGGCGAGCCGGCGAGCCGCCTCCGGTTCGTCGGACCCGATGATCCAATCGAAGGTGAAACTCGGCTGCAACACAGGGCGCTGGTGATCGCGTGACATTGGCCTCTTTCACGGTTCAATCGGGACGGGAAGCGCGCGAGCGCATCGCGGACTTCGCGAGTCTACGCCGCTTCGCGCAGCACGACGCACAGCCCTCGCTCGACCCCGGGGAGTACCATTGAGGTCTCACGATGATCCACACTTCACGGTGGAAGTGCAACCCCCTGGGCGCCGCCCGGGCGAGATGGCAACGTGGTGGATGTTCCCGATACAGGGAATGCGCCCCATCATCGAAGGAGGACTGCATGAGTGCATCTGACAAGATTTCCGCAGCAGGAGACAAGCTGAAGGGCAACGCCAAGGAGGCCGCTGGCCGGGCAACCGGAGACGACAGCAAGGTCGCCGAGGGCAAGCTCGATCAGGCCAAGGGCGATATGAAGCAGGCCGGCGCGAACGCGAAGGATTCTGCAAAGGACGTCTTCGACAAGTAGTCGAAGCGGACGAGAACGGCCCTGCACTTCTTCGGGAGTGCAGGGCCGTTCTGCGTGCTCCGGCCGAGACGGTCGCGGACGCGCGTCGAGCATTCTTGCACGTGGTGCCCCCAGTAGGGATCGAACCTACGACCTGCGGATTAAAAGTCCGTAGCTCTACCGCTGAGCTATAGGGGCCAACCCGAATAGCTTAGCGGATTCGAGGCGGCCGGCTCATCTCGGCGCGACGAGCTTCGCGCACGCCGGGAGCGCACGCGTTCCGTCAGTGGATGAAGACGAGGAGTGCGGCGACGGCGACGAAGAGGCTGCCGAACACCGCGTTGAGCACCCGCTGGCCCCGAGCGGTCGCGGTGTAGCGGCGAAAGGGCCGGGCCGCCACCGCGAAGAAGCCCCACATCACGATCACGTCGACGCCGACGGCGGTCGCGACGAGGATCAGGTACTGCGGCATGATCGGTGCGTCCGTGTTGATGAACTGCGGGATGAAGGCCAAGAAGAACACGATCGCTTTGGGATTCAGCAGATTCACCCAGAATCCCCGGCGCAGCATCGCCATCCGCGTCGTCGCTTTCCGCGCCCCCTCCGAGTCGGCGGCTGGAGGCTGGGGCTTCGTGAAGATGAGGCGGAGACCGAGGTACACGAGGTAGGCAGCGCCCGCGTAACGAATCGCGTTGAAGAGTGCTGGGGTGCTGGCGACGAGCACCCCGATCCCGGCGGCGACGATGACGATGTGCACGAGCAGCGCGAGCTCTTGCCCGAGCACTCCCCAGATCGACCGGCGCCATCCGACCGCGAGTGAGTTCGACATCGTGTTGATCGCTCCGGCCCCGGGAGTGATGCAGATGACGACGGTGGCCGCCAGCAGGGAGAGCCAGATCGCGAGAGACACGAGCACAGTGTAACGGCGCGCGGGCGCGCGATTTTCACCAGGCCCCGCTCCCCTGCTAGAATTGATCGCTGTCAGGGTCTGTGGCGCAGTTGGTAGCGCGTCTCGTTCGCAATGAGAAGGTCAGGGGTTCGATTCCCCTCAGATCCACCGGTCAGAGTCTCGGTTTCCTCGTGGAGCCGAGACTCTTCTGCGTTCGGCGACTCGTCGCGAGATCGAGCTCAGGACTCAGCTCGGACGGAGCCCGAGCGCAGCGTCCGGCCCGTTACTCGGCCGCTTCCACGTGCACGCGGAGGACGTCGGGCGCGAGGCCGATGGCCCAGGCGGCCACATCGGTGACGAAGTGGTCGAAGGCGGGATGCGCGAAGTCGCCGAGGTCGTTCGCGTAGGCGCCGACGCCATCGATCGCGATGAAGATGCGGATGCAGGCGACGAGGGGGTCGGGGCACGTGAATTCCTCAGCGGCGACACCGGCCTGCAGGATCGCGACGAGCTCATCCCGATCGAGTCGCTCCTGCTCGGCGACGGCTCTGGCCAGCTCGGGGCGGAAGCGCGAGAGGTTGCGGGCGTTGAGCCAGAAACGGGCGAGGTCGATGGCGTCGCCGCTCTCGACGCGTCGGATCATCGTCGCGAGGCGTCGGGTCGGCGCACCCTCCGACGCGAAGAGCGTTGTGCGCTCGATCGATATCGCTCGCTCGAACGCCGCAATCACGAGTGCCTCGGACGACGAGAAGTAGTGGTGCACGAGGCTCGGCTGCACGCCCAGCGGCTCGGCGACCGCGCGGAGCGTCACCGATTCGAGGCCGTGAGCGATCGCGATCTCCGCGGCTCGGTCGAGAATCTGCTGACGTCGTTCGGTCGGCGCTTTACGGGTCCTCGTTGCGCGCGCGGGTGACACCATGCCTCGGAGTCTACGAGATGCGTGCCCCACGCGCTATTGAAGTGTGCTTCAATAGTGGCCGAACGCCATCTATCGAAAGAGGATTTCAATGCCGAAATCGCCCCCGACACCACCGTCATCGCTGCCGCAGCAGCTCGACCGCGCCTCCCGCCCTGAGACACGCGGCATCGACCTCGTGCCGCACGCCGAGCGACACGGACGGGCGCGCGACCTCTTCACGGTGTGGGCGGCCCCCAACATCAGCGTTCTCAACTTCACGATCGGCGCGACGCTCACGCTCGTACTGGGACTCGAGATCTGGCAGGCGCTGCTCGTCATCGTCGCAGCGCAACTGCTCTGGGTGCTCCCGGGAGTCGTCGCGATCAGCGGGCCCGCCGCCGGCACCTCCGGGTCCGTCGTGCAGCGGGCGATCTACGGGATCCGCGGCAACAAGGCGGTCATCGCGATCTACGGCTGGTTCATCTCGGGAGTATTCCTCGCCCTCAACTGGGTCGCCTCCTCGTTCATGGGCGCGGAGCTCCTCATGCGCTGGGGGTTCCCAGACCACCTCGCCGCCCTGATCCTCGTCTCCATCGCGGTCTCGGCCTGCACCGTGCTCATCGCGGTGTTCGGCCACGGACTGATCCTCCGCTCCTACACCTGGGTGACGATCGGCCTCCTGCTCGTGTTCGTCATCGTGACCGCCTGCATCCTGCCGCGGGTCGACTTCGGATACGCGCAGCCGGAGCCGCTGACGGGCCTGGCCCTCTGGTCGAGCATCACGATCGGCTTCGCGATCCTCGCCTCCACACCGCTCTCGTACTCGAACAGCGCCGACCTCGCGCGCTACCTGCCGGCCACCACGAGCCCCAAGCGCATCATCGCCGCGACGGCGCTCGGCGGCGCCCTGCCGAGCGCCGTCTTCGTTTCGGTGGGCGCGCTGCTCGGCACCACAGTCTCCCCGGACGGGGCTTCGGAAGGAATCGAGTACGTGCTCTTCGAGTTGCTGCCCGGTTGGCTGGGACCGGTCTTCGTACTCGGCGTCATCGTGAACACCGTCGCGCTGAACGGGATGACCACCTACACGGCCAGCATGGCGTTCCAATCCATCGGCGTGCCGATCCGGCGCATCCCCTCCGCGATCCTCATCGGAGCGCTCGGGACCGGGCTCACAATCGTGCTCGTGCTGTCGACCACCCTGCTCGGTGCCGTGAACCTCATGCTCCAGTTCCTGATCGTCATCTCCGCCCCGACCATGGCGGTGTACGTCGCCGACATCGTGCTGCGGCAAGGCCGCTACGACGGCCTGATGCTCTTCGACGAACGCCCCGGCGGGCCGTTCTGGTATCGCGGCGGATTCGGCATGCCCGGGCTCCTGGCTGTGGTCTCGGGCGGCACAGCGGCGGCACTCTGCATCTCGACTGACGTGTGGACTGGGCCGATAGCGGTGGCGCTCGGATACCTCGACCTGTCGGTACCGGCCGGCATGCTCGTGTCGGCCGCGCTCTACTGGGTGTTCGCCGGTCGCTCGATCAAGCGGGGAGCGAACGCGTGAGCGGGGACGACGCCGAGTGCCGCCGCACCGTCGACCCGTGCGAAGCGCGGCCGACGCTCGACACGTGGCAGGATGCACCGCATCAGCCCTGGTCATTCGCGCACCTGTCCGAGCTCCTGCCGACCGCTCCCGTATCCCGCATCGCCGAGCGCCGGCCTGAGCACGGACGGGGGCAGGGGCTCGAAGCGCTGGAAGCGCTCGTGCCGGGCCTGCGCGCACGGCTCGATGCGACGCACACCGACGCGTTCCTCGTACTCCGAGGCGCTGAGGCGACCGCCGAATACGCCCGTTCCGGGCACTCGGTCGACGCCCCGCACCTGCTCATGAGTGTTTCGAAGTCGCTGTGCAGCACCGTCGTCGGCGCGCTCGTGGGCGAAGGGCGCATCGACACCGCGGCGCCGATCACCGCGTATGTGCCCGAGCTCTGCGGTTCGGTGTTCGACGGGCCCAGCGTGCAGCAGCTCCTCGACATGGAGATATCGATCGACTACTCCGAGAACTACCTCGACCCACGGTCAGAGGTGCAGACGCACGATCGCGCTTCAGGGTGGCGCAGCAGGCAGCCGAACGATCCGGCGCACGACCGCGCCTTCCTGAGGACACTGCGAGGGCTCGGCGCCGTCGGCGAGTTCCAGTACTGCTCCGCATCGACGGATGTACTCGCATGGATCGTCGAGCGGGCGAGCGGGCTGAGGTATCCGCAGGCCCTCTCCCAGTACCTCTGGGCGAAGATCGGGGCGGATCGCGATGCGTCGATCACCGTCGACGCGACGGGCTTCGGATACGCCAACGCCGGCGTCTCGTGCACCGCGCGCGACCTCGCCCGCGTGGGTCGCATGATCCTCGACCGCGGTCTCGCTCCAGGAGGCCGCGTTGTTCCAGGCGAGTGGACGGACGCGCTGCTCGCCGGCGGATCGGCGACGGCGATGGCACCGAGTGGATGGACGGCGGCGTTTCCCGGCGGCAGCTACACCCGGCAGTGGTGGTGCACCGGAAACTCCCGCGGCAACATCGCCGCGATCGGGATCCACGGCCAGCACCTCTGGCTCGATCCGCCGAGTGACAGCGTCATCGTGAAGCTCTCGTCGTGGCCCGGGCCCGACGACGATGCTGCGCATGCTGAGCAGACGCGCTTGCTCATGGACGTGTGCGAAGCGCTCGACGCGACCTGAACGAACGGGGAGTCGACCAGAGTTCTGAGCTCGGTGCAGGTTGCCGACTGACCACTGAGCAAGCCGACGGGTGTCTCAACCGGCGTTGCGGCGACGGCGAAGCACGGCGTCGAGATCGGGCATGCCGGTGGCAGTATCGCCCACCACGCCCATGTTGCGGAGTCGCTGGCTCGCCTCCTGCTGCTGGGCGCGCAGTTCGCGCTGCCTGGCCTGCTCCCGCAGGCGCGCGTCCTCAGCGGCCTGCGCCTGCTGGCGCGCCTGCTCTTCAGCCGCAGCCGACGCTGCAGCGGCACGAGGATCGACCGGCGTCTCTGCGGCCTGAGCGAGCTGCTTGCGCACTTCGCGCAGCAGCATCGAATCCGTCTGGTTCTCCTGCGGCGCGGGGCGCTCCGCACGAGCGCGGGCCCGAGCACGGGCGAGTTCGATGCGCTCCGCGGCCGCGCGCTGAGCTTCCGCGTGCGCCGTCGCAGCGGCCGCCGCATGCGCGGGGTCCGGCGCCTCGACGAGTTGCGGCGCGGATTCCACCACTGCGGTCGCGATCGCCGTGGTCACCTGCTCGGCGGGAACCGCCTGCACTCGTGCTCGACCGGGAGCGAGAAGCACGAGCGCACCGCTCGAAGCGGCGAAGAGTGCGGCCGAACCGATCAGCATCGAGGGCCCGCTTCCACCGATCGCGAAGCCGGCGCCGACGAGCAGCCCGATGAGCCCGAGCAGGGCCCCGAGAGCGGCGGTCGCGCGCACGCGCCGCGCCACCGGTTTCCGCAGCTTCGCCGCACGTTCGGCTGCCGCCTGCTTGCGCTGCATCTGTCGGGCTCGAATCTCTGCACGCACCTGTTCTGCCTCCGCTTCTGCCAGAGCGGCTCGTCGCTCGGCATCTTGACGCTTCTGCGCGCTTCGCAGCATGCGTTCATGCGCGAGCGCCTCCCGCGCTGTGGCCTCGAGACGCACCTCTTGCGGCACCTCAGAGGTCTCCGCCAGCAGGCGAAGGGTGCGCTGGAGCCTCAGCGCATTCTTCTCGGCCGCGCGGAACTCGCGCCGTCGTGCCCAGTTGGGAACCAGCACGGCACCCCACAGGAGCGCGGCGATCACGAAGATCACGCCTCCGCCCAGTACGCCGCCAGTCATGGGGATCACTGTACGGCGTCCGCGCGAGGCGCTGTCATCGGCGCGCCGCGATGCTGCGATGCCACCGCGAATGCGGCGCCGGAGCGCTCAGTCCCGGGATACCCTCGCGACGTAGCCAGCGCTCGCATCGCTTCGCAGAGCGACGAAGACGTCGTGATCGCGCCAGGCCCCATCGATGTGTATGTACGATTCCCTGCGCCCTTCGCGGCGCAGCCCCAGCTTCTCGACGACCCGGAGCGACGGGTCGTTCTCAGGCCGGATGCACACTTCGACGCGATGCAGGCCGAGAGCGGAGAAGAGATGATCGATCACGAGCGCCACAGCCGTCGTGGTGACGCCCCGACCGGCAACGTGCTCCGAGACCCAATAGCCGAGCTGCGACGACTGCAGCGCTCCGCCGCTGATCTCGGACACGCTGAGTTGCCCGACGACGACGCCGTCGTAGAGGATCACGAAGGGCATGCCGCTTCCGGCTCGCAACTGCCTGCGCAGGGTGCGGATCATCGGCCGCATCGACACGGATCCCGGAACGACGCTGCGACCCGATGGGTGCGTCGCCTCCCACCGCTGCAGCCAGGAACGATTGTCGGTGAGGAGCCTGCGCAGCGGCTCCGCATCCGCCCAGCGGATGATCCGCACTGCCACGCGACCCGACGCGAGCAGCCCCGGGTCGTCGATCTCGCGGCCGAGCGGCACCTCGGTCAGCCCTCGGAGCGCTGCTCGCGGAGGCGGTCCGCGAAGCCGATGACCCACTCGGTGATCTCGTCGCCGAGCTCTTCGTGGTCGACGCCGAGCAACACGTTCGCCTTGATCCAATCGGCGCGGTCGCCGGTGTCGTAGCGCCGCCCGCGGAAGATCACACCGTAGACGGGGCCGTCGCCCTTGCCCTTCGCCAGATAGTTCAGCGCATCGGTGAGCTGGATCTCGCCGCCGCGCCCCGGCGGCAGCTCATCGATGACGTCGAAGATCTCGGGCCGCAGCACATACCGTCCGATGATGGCGAGGTTCGACGGCGCCTCCTCGGCGGAGGGCTTCTCGATGAGCCCCGTGATGCGCACGACGTCGGGATCATCCGTGGTCTCGACCGCTGCGCATCCATACAGGTGCACTGACTCGCGCGGCACCTCCATGAGCGCGATGACCGTGGCGCCGCGGGAGTCGTGCTCCGCGATCATGCGATCGAGCAGCGGGTCGCGTGGATCGATGAGGTCATCGCCGAGCAGCACGGCGAAGGACTCGTCGCCGACGTGGCAGCGCGCGCGGCCGACTGCGTGACCGAGCCCGAGGGGCTGCCCCTGACGCAGGAAGTGCACCTCAGCGACCTCGCTCGACTCGCGCACCTTGTCGAGCTTGCCCTCGTCGCCCTTGCGCTCGAGCGAGTACTCGAGCTCGGGAACGCTGTCGAAGTGGTTGAGCAGGTTGTCCTTGTTCCGACCCGTGATGATCAGCACATCGCCCAGCCCGGCCGACGCGGCTTCTTCGACCACGTACTGAATCGCCGGCTTGTCGACGATCGGCAGCATCTCCTTCGGCATGGCCTTCGTGGCCGGGAGGAAACGGGTGCCGAGCCCTGCGGCCGGCACAACGGCCTTCGTCACCGAACGGCTGTGCTTCACCTGCGTGTCAGTCATGAGGTCAGCCTATCCTCCGCGCCCGAGGCGGCAAAGTCGTGCCGGTGGGCTCGCCTCAGACCTATGCTGAGTGCTATGTCTCAGCAGGTGCGCTCGGAGAAGATCGCGGTGCGAGCAGAAGTTCGCGCCCGACGCGCCTCGGCGTCTCCACGCGAACGCGAGCGGCGGCGCGACGCGCTCGCCGGGCAGCTCGTCGACCTGGTCTCCGACTTCGGCGCACGATCGGTGACCGCCTACGTGCCGCTCGGCAGCGAGCCCGACATCGGCGCGTTCTTGGAGTGGGCGTCGCACGCGGGCGTGCGCGTGCTGCTCCCGGTGGCGCTGCCAGGTCATCGCATCGAGTGGGCGATCGACACGGGCGCCCGGATCGAGGGTCGGCACGGGATCCTCGAACCCGAGGGCCCCAGACTCGGCACCGAGGCGGCGGGCGACGTCGATCTGCTGCTCGTTCCCGCGTGCGCGGTCGACGCGAGCGGGACCCGTCTGGGGTGGGGGCTCGGGTACTACGACCGGATGCTCGCGACACTGCATCGTCGCCCACCGGTCTACGCGGTCATCGACGACGAGGACGTGTATCCGTCCCTTCCCCGAGATGCCCACGACGTGCCCGTCGCCGGTGCGGTCACACCGACGCGCATCCTGCGGTTCGCCGACCCGCGAGAGGTGTAGGCCCGCGTCCGCGGAACCGTGCTGGCTCGGCGCTCGCGCGAGCGCGAAGAGGTATCATTGGTGCTTGTGCCTACGTACGCTTATCGCTGCTCTGAATGCGGCCACGCCTTCGATATCTATCAGGCGTTCTCCGACGCATCGTTGACCGAGTGCCCCGAGTGCGGGGGCACGCTGCGCAAGGTGTTCGGTTCGCTCGGCGTGACCTTCAACGGTTCCGGGTTCTATCGCACCGATTCCCGGTCTTCCGGCAGCTCATCGGACTCCGGCGCAGGATCGGCTTCGAAGTCGTCAGGGTCGAAGTCGGACTCCGGGTCGAAGTCGGGCTCGGGATCGAGCTCGGGCTCCTCCTCCAGCGGGTCGTCCGGCGGGTCGTCGTCCAGCTGAGCCGATCGGCTACCCCCAGTGGGGCGGCCGATCTCGGCTGAGCGCCTCGTCGCGCGCCGATCGTGTTCCGGCACCGCGCGCGCCGGCCGCGCCGGGCTCGCCCCAGCCCTCCGGCAGGTCCTCAGCAGCGCGCCCGTCAAGCGGGTGCTGCGACGGATGCTGATCGACGCCGGGCGCAGCTGGACGACTGGCGCGACGAGAGCGGCGCTCACGCGGCGACTCCCCTCCGTTCGCGCTCATGCGCGATCGGATCCGGCTGCGCCCTCCCCCGCGTCGTACCCGACGATCCGCGCGATGCGCAGCGCGACCTCGTCGGGATCGGCGAAGAGATCGAAGCTCTGCACGCGGTGGTAGTGCCAGCCCAGACGACGGAGCACCGCAGGTCGCAGCCTCAGCGTGTCGCGAAGGCTGTCACCCCGGTAGTCGCCGGCGGCACCGAGGTCGAGGTCGATCGCGATTGCGCGATCCTCGAGCGACGCCGCGAGCGGAATGGCTCCGCGGTAGTCCATCGCGACGGTCAGCCCGAGCGCTGCAAGCCGATCGGCGAGTTCCCCGAGCATCGGATCCCGCTCGGCGGGCAGTGACGGCGCCTCCGGCTCCGGATGCTCGAAGGCCAGGAGCTCCGCGAGTTCGACGACCCCGTGCTTGATGCGGGCGCGATCGAGGTCCTCCGGCTTGAAGCAGCTGACGATCGTCATCGCACGACGCGCGCGGGTCATGGCGACCGCGAGCAGGCGCTCGCCGCCCGGGCGACCGAGGCCGCCGAAGTTCGACAGCACGCGCCCGTGGGGCGTGCGCCCGAAGCCGATGGAGAAGATCACGCGATCACGACTCTGCGCCGTCGCCTGCTCGAGCGTGAGCACTGCGAACGGCTCTGCGCGCTCGCCGAGCAGGAAGTCGCGATACTGCGGGAACTTCGAGAAAGCCTGCAGCACGGCCTGATACACCCGCACCGCATGCCGCTCGCTCGCAGTGATGACCATCAGCGACTCGCCCGAGCGGTCGCTCGCGTGCTGCAGCACCAGCTGCACCACGCGTTCGACCTCGGCGTCGGTGCTCTCGACCGCGCCGGTCTGCTGATCGGGGAGCCCCTGGCCGCCGCGCACGAACTCGTACGTCAGGCTCGAGTGGTTGAGGAAGCTTCCGGCCCAGGGCAGCGACTGAATCGCCCCGCCGTAGAAGCGGCTGTTCACCAGGTTCGTGAGGTCTTCGCCGCCGGCCCGATAACTGCGGGTGAGCGTCAGGGTCGGCAGCACCTCGCCGAGCTGCGCGAATGCCGAGCTGCGGTGCAGTGCGTCGGCGTCGACCGCTTCGCGCTCTTCATCCGACGCGCCCACGGCGATGTCGAAGTGCGAGGGCGTCTGCGTCATGGTGTCGCCGAAGGCGATGACCTGGTCCGCGCGTCGAATGGCGCCGAGGTTCTCGGCGAGCGTCGTCGCTCCAGCATCGACCACCACCGCGGCGTCGAAGCGCATCGAGTCGGGCAGCATGGCGACCTCGTACGGCGACATCGTCCACACGGGGGCGAGCACGCCGAGCAGGTTGGGAGCTCGCTGGGCGAGCGACTGCGGCGAGACGTATCCGCTGCGCAGCGCCTCCCGCATCGCGAGAGCCTCCTGCTTGAAGTCAAGCACCGCGATGCGCCACGAGTCGGCGAGCGAGGCTGCGAGCAGCGCACCGTTCGCTCCCGCGTGCGCGTCGTCGACGAGGCGGAAGTCGGCCTCGAGTCGTTCGATGACGCTCGTGTTCGCGCTCAGCAACGCCTCATTGCTCTGCAGCATGCGTTCGAGCGCGGATTGCCACCAGGCCAGTTCGAGCTCGTCGGCGACGTCTTCAGCTGGCACGTGGCGCGCTGAGAGGTCGTCGAGCAGGGGCTCGAGGTGCGCCGAACGCATGCGCTCGACGATGGCGGTGCGCTCCTGGATGTTCTGCAGCACCTCGGACTCGCGGGCGAGATCCGAAATGCGGCTCGCGAGCCGGGCGAGCGACTGCGTCTTCAGCCGATCGGCGTCCGCCGTGGTGCCGAGCACGCGATCGAGCGCGTCGAGATCTTGGTACGCCGACTGGAAGGCGACGACGACATCCGAGATGCCGAGCGGAACCTCCGGGCGGGCTCCGACCACCGTCGTGTATCGCTGCCAGAGCACGCGCTGCTGCTGGATTTGCACGAGTCGCGAGTACATGTCGGAGATGTGCACCCCGGGTCGCACGTACTCGCGGGCGAGCTTGCGGAGCCGTCGCTTGTTCGCCGCCGACATCTCGTCATCTCCCCGCGGGGCGTGCGCGGCGATGACCTCGGTGAGCGACCGGTCGTACACCTCGGGAGTGAAGCGGTCGAGGGTCTCCCGGATGCCCATGAGCAACCGGAGATAGACGCCGAGCTCGGCGATCGTCTCGTACGGGCGCATCGACGTCTGGCCGATGAGCTCGTTCGACATCGAGATCAGACGCGGCAGCTGGGACTCGGCGAGATCCACCGCCGTACCGTAGGCCGAGCGCGCCTCCTCGGTCGTGCTGAAGCTGACGCCGTACCAGGGCGAATCCTCCGGGCCGTACTGGAACTGCCCCAATCGGGCGACCTCGGTGAGCGCTTCGGCGACCGAGGATCGATCGAGGGTGAGCTGGCCGAGAGCCTGGTCGTCGAGCCGCACCGTCGTACTCGGCGGCCGCTCCTCGAGCGACAGGGCGGTGAGCCTGCGCAGCGCGTCGAGCGGCGAGACGCCGAAGCGCTCGTCGGGTGCGGAGAGCGCCGTCTGATAGTCGAGCAGCACGCCGCGCAGTCGCACCAGTGCTTCATCGACGTCGCGCAGTTGCTCAGTTCGGGCGTTCTCGTTCCGGCTGATCGACTCGACCAGATTGCGCCGCAGACGGCGCGGGCTGACCGAGAGACCCGCGAGACCCACACGGGCCAACCGGTGCGTGATGCCGTCGAGCGTCGCGCGCCGCGGGGAGACGACGAGCACGCGCTTGCCGGCGCGCACGAGGTTGCCGATCGCGTTCACGACGGTCTGCGTGCCGCCGGTGCCCGGGAGAGTGTGCACGACGAGCGAATGGCCGGCGTCGATCTGCGCGAGCACATCGTCCTGCTCCGCGTCAGCGTCGTAGAGGGTCCGATCAGTATCGGGCGACCGCTCATCGGGCGGCGTCGCCGAGACGGGACGATAGGTCGCGGCGAGCTGACGTTTCGCCGGTTCGTTCCCGCAGACCGCAGCGAGCACGGGTGACGTCAGGTCCTTCGCGTCGGCCACCATCGACTGGGCTACATTGTGGAACGACGAGACGACGAGGCGCGGCTGCACCACGAACCCCGGCACCCCGGCCGCCATCTGCCGCAACCGATCGATCACGGGCTGGGGCTTGAAGACGCCCTCCGACTGCGACAGCTCGATGAGGGAGCGCGCATCGACGCTGATGCCGAACTGCTCGCGCATCGCGCGGATCAACTCGGAGTTCACCACGGGGAACTGCTTCAGCTTGAGCTCGAAGTCACGACCGTAGCGACGGATGGCGAGCGGGCGGAGCAGCACCGGCGCGCAGAACTCTTCGCCCTCGAATTCCCACTTCGCGATCCCGACACCCAGGTTGACGGTCTCGAGCCCACGGACGGTGCGCATCTCGATCGCCTTGTCGGTGACTCGGCCGGCGGCCTTGCGGGCGTGCCGCAGGGCGAGATCGTCACGGATGAGCGCGGAGAGGAGGATCTTATTGCCCGTAATGAACTGCGGGAGCCCGCCGGGGTGGGTCGTCGAGAGCTCGATGCGGTTGAACGGTCGATCATCGAAGTGCAGCAGGGCGTTCTTCCCGCCGATGCTGGCGAGCTCGCGCCGCCAGTCGGCGTGCTCGTCGGCGTACACGTCGACGAGCGATACCGGTCCGCTCAGCTCGGCTGCGAGGTCGGGCTCATCACGGGGCGCCGGGGAAGGCGCCTTGGCGAGCGCGCCCTCGTTCACCGGCTGCTCCGCGACGTTCTGCGTCTGCGCCGCCGCTTCCGAGTCCACGCCGTTCGCGCGCGTGGAAGATGACTCGGCGCTCTCCGCGCCGCGGCCCTTTTCAGGTCGCCGTAACCGATCTACACTCCACACACCGCCACCCTACGCAGAACTCCCGGGAATCCGCGCTGATTCCCCGGAGTTTCGCGGCGCGTCGCCGTCTCAGTCGCGCGTTGCGCCCGTCACGACAGGATCAGCCACCTGCACTTCACCGCCGCGCAGCTTCGCGAGCCCGCGCATGAGGTGGTAGACGGCCACAGCGGCGATCGTTCCGAGCGCGATGCCGTTGAAGAGCACCGACCCGACCTGGAGGGTGAAGTCCGCGATCCCGACGATGAGGGGCACTGCGGCCGAGAACTGATTGATCGGCTTCGAGAAGTCGACGCCGTTATCGATCCAGATCTTCACTCCGATGAGGCCGATGAGGCCGTAGAGCGCGACCGTCACACCGGCGAGCACACCGGAGGGCACCGAGAAGATGAGCTCTCCGACCTTCGGAGAGAAGCTCAGCAGCACCGCGAAGAGCCCGGCGACCCAGTAGGCGGCAGTGGAGTAGACGCGCGTGGCGGCCATGACGCCGATGTTCTCGCCGTACGTGGTCGTGCCAGATCCTCCCCCGAACCCGGCCAGCATCGTCGACACCCCGTCGGCGAGCAGCGCGCGCCCGGTGAGCGGATCGAGATCCCGTTTCACCATGAGCCCGACACTCTTGACGTGGCCGACGTTCTCCGCGATCAGCACGAGCACGACCGGCAGGAACGCTGGGAGCAGGCCCCAGAGCGTCGGATCGGCGAACGGGTTGCCGACCGCATGGAACGACGGCAGACCGAGCCACGGGGCATCGCCGACCTTCGAGAAGTCGATCTCCCCCATGAGGGCCGCAGCGACGTAGCCGACGACCATGCCGAGCACGATGGAGAGACGGCCGAGCAGCCCGCGGAACAGCACCGTGATGAGCAGCACCGCGGTGATCGTGATGAGCGCTACCCACCCGGAGAGCTCTGTGGCGTTCCAGTTGTTCTTCACGGCGGGCGCGAGGTTGAAGCCGATGAGGGCGACGATGGCTCCCATCACCACCGGCGGCATCAGCGCGTTGATCCATCGAGAACCGAAGCGGTGCACGATCAGTCCGACGATGGCCATGAGCACGCCGATGGCGAGGATGCCGAACGATGCCCGGCCGAGATCCGGATTCTCGGGATCGCCGCCGGCGGTCGCGGCGAGAATCGGCGCGATGAACGCGAACGAGGAGCCGAGGTAGCTCGGCAGGCGATTACCGGTGATCAGCAGGAAGAGCAGCGTGCCCAGCCCTGAGAAGAAGAGCGTGGCGGTGGGGCTGAAACCCGTCAGCAGCGGCACCAGGAACGTGGCGCCGAACATGGCGACGACGTGCTGCGCTCCGAACCCGATGGTACGCAGCCAGCTCAACCGCTCCTCGGGGAGGACGATCGCTTCCGGGGCGACATGCGTGCCGTCTCCGTGCTGCTTCCAGGTCAATGCCATCGGGGCTCCTCAGGGGTTCCGGATCGCGAAGAGCCGCACGGCCACCCCTTCGAGCGCACAGCCAAGCACATATCCTAGTGCTCAGCGAGCGCTCAGCTTTCCATGGGCCGGGGTTCCCCTACGCGTCCGACCCGGCGGCGACGTACACCTTGCGAATGTGGTCGGCGACCGTCCAACGCGTCCGCGTTCCAGCGACGAGCCGCATGACGTCTCCTGCGGCCACCTCGACGACGCGACCGGACTCCTCCGGCGAACCGGGCACCTCGAGCAGCTCGATCGAAGCGCCGCCGCTCAGCACGACGAAGATCTCGTCGACCTCGGTGTCGGTGACGGTTCCGCCGCGGAGCTCCCAGATGCCGATCTCGGCGTCGCCGATGAGCCCGAGCTCCGCGATGCCCTGTTTCGGGCTGCCTGCCACGGTGTCTTCGGCGTCCACCGGATCGAGTGCGACATCGACCCGGGCGCCCTGCACGGAGACGTTGCGGCCGTCGGGAAGCAGCGCGTTCACGAGTCGAACCCGAATCCGACGGCGTCCATCGTCTTCAGGAAGAGATTCCGCTTGCCGCCGTTGTGGTCGGCGCGGTCGAAGGACCAGCGGAAGAGGTTGACGCCGATCGACGCCGCCGGCTCCGGCGGGAAGGGCAGCGGCATCTGCTTCACCATCTCGAGCTCGGTGCGCTCAGTGACGCGGCCCTCGAAGCGATCCACCATGACTTCCGCCGCGAAGTGCGTCGCGCCCACGCCGAGGCCGGTGAATCCGGACACGTACTGCACCCTGCCGCCGTGCGCCTGCCCGAAGAACGCGCAGAACCGGGTGCTCGAGTCGATCGCTCCGGCCCACCGATGGGAGAACTTGACGCCTGCGAGCTGGGGGAACGTCGTGAAGAAGTGACTCGCGAGCTTCCGATGGCTCTCCATGCGGTCTTCGTACTCCCGCTTGATGCGGCCGCCCGCGTGATACACCGCGTCGTAGCCTCCCCAGAGAATGCGGTTGTCCTTCGTGAGCCTCGAGTAGTGGAACTGGTTCGCGAGGTCTGAGAGCCCCTCTCGCCCCTCCCATCCGATCGATGCCAACTGCTCGTCGGTGAGCGGCTCCGTCATCAGCACGTAGTCGTAGACCGGAATCGTGTGGAAGCGGTAGCGCTTCAACAGTGACGGGAACACGTTGGTGCACAGCGCGACGCGCTCTGCGACGACGGCGCTGCCGTTCGCGATGGTCAGGCGAATCGGCTCTTCGGCAGAACCCTCGAGCTTCTCCACCGGGGAGCCCTCGTAGATCTCGACGCCGATCGAGGCGGCGTGCCGTGCGAGTTCGAGCGCGAGTTTCGCGGGATGGATGTTCGCATTCTCGCTCGGCGAGAACTCACCGCCGAGGAAGGTCGGCGAGGCGATGCGCCGCTGCACGGCTTCCTGATCGAGGGTGACGACGTGCTCGTCCTCGCTCTCGCCGAGCCAGTCGAGCTGGTAGGCCTCGTTCGCCACCGACAGGGCGCCGTTGCGCTCGAAGTCGACATCGAGATTGTGCTCGTTCACGAAGCGCTCGATCGCGTCGAGGTTCTCGTAGCCGATGCGACGGAGCGTGCCTGTCTCGTTCGGCCACCGCGATTCCGCGTTGGGCTCGCCGTGCGTGATGCTCGCCTCGCAGAACCCGCCGTTGCGACCGGAGGCCGCCCAGCCGACCCGAACCGCCTCGATGAGCACGACACGGCGATCCGGGTGCTCGGTCTTGAGCTTGATCGCCGTCCACAGCCCGGAGAATCCACCTCCGACCACGGCGTCGTCGACCTGCTGGTCTCCGCTGAGCTCGGGGTGCCTCGGAGCCTGCGCCTCCACGTCATCCGTCCAGAAGCAGGAGAACTTCGTGTCGGCGAGCGAGTCGTCGATCACTTTCGTGTCGGGCGTGCGGGTTTCAAAAATGGTGGGGTGCATGGATTCCTCGTCCTCGATGTCCGTCTCGATCCTCGCACACTCCGGCTGAGGTGTACACCATCATTCGTGAAGTGAATCTACGCGATCCGGCAAATTCTCACCGAATGCGCTCGATTCCGCAATCGAGATGGCAATATCACTGCGAAATCAGCAAACGCTTGCAGCAGCTCCCTGCTCAGGACCGGTCAGCCGGCGGCTTCATGATGGCACCCGTCGCGAGCCCCATCGCGAGACCGGCCGGAAGCCAGAGCCAGAACTGCGTCAGCGCGCCGAGCACCACGCCCATGATCAGCCCCATGACGAGCCCGACGATGATCTGTTTGCGTCGCGCGCCGGGCGACGGCGGCTCGGATGGCGATCTGTCGCGATCGCCTCGATCCGGGGTGTTCCTCATTCTGCAGCTCCTTCGGTTCGGGAATCAGCGCGCGCATCAGCAGCGGCTCGATCCGCCCGGTCGAGTGCTTCGAGCGCGACGATCCGATCCGCGCCAGCACCCGAACGTCGCGCCGCGTCGACGAGGCGGCCCGTTGCGCGCGCGATCTTCGCCAGACTGAGCGACGGCGCCGCCCCTGCGGCGAGCAGCACAGGTTCGACGACGTCGAGAGCGCTGGCCGGGGCACCGGGAAGAAGTTCGGCCTCCCACTCGCGCCAGGCGCGCGCGACACCCTCGACACGGTCGAACGCCTCGACTCGATCATCCGCGAGCTCGACGAGCTCTGCACCGGCGGCGTCGCTGAGCACGACGACGGTGCGCTCCGTGCTGAGCTCAGCGATCGGCGCGACCGCGTCTGCCGCACCGCCGATCCGCTCACGCAGCTCCGAACGCACTCCCTCGGGCATGGCGTCGCTCAGCGGCCAGAAGAGCTCCCGCACACCATCCTCACCCCGTTGCTTCAGGTGCCACCCCGCATCCGACCCGCCGCGCCGCACGCGCAGCGCGAGCCCGCGCCTCGCGAGATCTGAATCGCTCGTGTCGAAATAGATCGCTGAGAGCTCGTAGGTGATCGGCGCCGCGGCACGCAGCCCCGCCTCTTCGAACGCCGCATCGGGAGGCAGCAGGAGATCCGCCGCGACATCGTACTTGCGCTCGACTTCGAGCGATTGCTGACCGGCGTTCTGACTCATTCCTACAGTCTATGTCGCCGCTCTCGCACGGATCGGAGAGCCTCGTCGAACGGGTCGTCCGGCTGCTGGTGCGCCCGATGGATCGCGCATCGCGCCGGCGTTACACTGTGCGGGTGTCCGAGTCACCCGAGCCGCGAGCGACAACCGTGCCACCCGAGTTCGTCGCCGCGGTCGAGCGCGCGCGGGCCGCGTGCAGCGCGACCGCGCAACGCCTCGCGGCATCGAGGGTTCCGCGGGAGTTCTTGGCGGAGTACGTGCCACCCCGCCGCGGCTTCTTGCGCATGAAACCGGGATTGATGCGTCCGATCGGCGAGGTCTGGCGCATCGGATCGTTGCTACTCGCCGACTCGGGTTCGCTCTACGGGCTCGGACAGGCGACACGCGCCGCGGAGCGCGGGCGCCCTGGCTACCAGTCGGTCTCCCGGGAGGAGCGGCGGGAGATCGCCGCCGCCGCGCTGCGCGGCGGGTATGCCGTCGGGGAGGCCGTCAACTTCGACGCGACGCCCATCCCACTCGACGCCGATACGCCAGCGACTCATTCGGCGCTTTCGGGTGACGGACTCCTCGGCTACGCCTCCGGAGAGATCCGCGTGCGATGGAAGGCCGGCGCACCCCTCTCGGGTGCACCGGCCCTCAGCTCGTTTCTCACCGAACGCGCGGACCTGCTGATCAATCCGCCCTTCAGCGGCGGATGATCGCCCCTCGGTCGCGCCGCTCGTAGTTACTTCGCGAGGAAGCTCGCGAGCGCCGCGTTCACCTCGTTGGCATGCGTCCAGAGCAGGCCGTGCGGTGCACCCTCGACCTCGACGTAGTCGGCATCCGGCACGAGCTTCGAGAAGCGCCGGGCGGTCGCGTCGATCGGCAGGATGTTGTCGGCGGTGCCGTGGAGAATCAGGGTCGGCTTGCCACTCTCTCGTACGGCCGAGACGTCGCCGCGGAAGTCCTCGATCCAGCTCGGCACCACGGCGTACGCCGCGACCGGAGCGCTCCCGGTGGCTACGTTCCAGCTGCCCGTCACGGCCTCCTGGCTGATGCGGGAGCCGAGCGTGTCATCCAGGTTGTAGAAGTCTGAGAAGAACTGCGTGTACCAGGCGTACCGGTCGTCTTTCGCCGCTGCTGCGATCCCATCGAAGACGCTCTGGGGGACGCCCTCCGGGTTGTCGTCCGCCTGCACGAGGAAGGGCTCGAGCGAAGCGAGGAACGCGAGCTTCGCGATCCGCTCGTGACCATAGGTGCCGACATAACGCGCGAGCTCCCCGGTTCCCATGGAGAACCCGATCAGCACGACGTCGCGCAGATCGAGCGTTTCGAGCACGGTGTTGAGATCAGCGGCGAACGTGTCGTAGTCGTAGCCCGCATGCACCTTCGAGGAACCGCCGAAGCCACGGCGATCATAGGTGATGACGCGGTAACCCGAGGCGAGCAGCTCGCGAGTCTGACGCTCCCAGCTGTGCCCGTTCAGCGGGTAGCCGTGAATGAGCACGACGGGCTGACCGGATCCCTGGTCTTCGTAGTACAGATCGATGGGGGCGCTGTTCTCGGTGCCGACGGTGATGTAACCCATGATGTGCTCCTTCTTCCCGGCGAGAACGATCGTTCTCGCGCTGGTTTCACTGTACGAGAACGTACGTTCTCTGTCAAGTACACTGGTGGGATGGATGATGCAGAGGCGCGTGAGCGCATTGCCGGAGCAGCGGAGGATCTCTACTACCGCAAAGGCTTCTCCGCCGTCGGCATGGATGAGATTCGATCGAGCGCCGGTGTGTCTCTTCGTCGCCTCTATGCTCTCTTCCCATCGAAAGACGCCGTGATCACCGAGGTGCTCGCGCGCAGACACGCGCAGTGGGAGCGCGGCCTCGCCGAGCAGGTGTCGCAGGCCGGGAACGACACCCGGAGGCGCTTGCTCGCCGTATTCGACTACCTCGACGGCTGGTTTCGCGATCCAGCATTCCGCGGATGCGCGTTCATCAACGCGTTCGGCGAACTCGGCGGCACCCGATCGCACGTCGCTGCGATCGTGCGAGATCACAAGGCGTCGTTCCAGCAGTGCATGACCGAGCTCGTACGCACCGCCGGCGGCTCGGAGCTGCTCGCCGCCCAGCTCTCCATCCTCGCAGAGGGGGCGCAGAGCACTGCGGCGATCGGAGAGGATCCATCGTCCGCAGCACAGGCTCGCCTGGCGGCGGAAGTGCTCATCGCCCACGAGACGTCGCGTGAGGCGGGCGGAACGCAGGCCGAGAGCACGAGGCACGAATCGGCGGAATTTGATCCGAACAAACCGTGCGCGCCCGAATAGAACACGACCGCCTCGGATACACTGTCCCGGCGGCCCCGGCACATGACGTGCCTGTCCTGGCATCAGCTTGATGCCGCGCATGACGGTCGCGGAAAGGCTCAGATCCATGAGCACCATCAGTTCCGCACACGCCGACATCATCTGGGCGGAGGTGGAGCACGGCTTCTATGTGGGAAGCCGGAGCGGAGAATTCCTCGGCTACATCGACGTAGAGACCGAGACCCAACATATTGTCTGCGACATGTACTCCCAGCCCGTGGGCGAATACGCCTCGCTCTCAGAAGCCATGCTCGCCCTCGAAGCCCTGCACCTCTCACCAGAAGGGGCGATCACCGTTGCTTGAGCCTCAGTCCACCACCGGCGGCGTGCCCCTCCCCGACGGAGCACTCCGCTCACTCGTCTACTCGAGCGAGGCGGTCTCCCGCTTCTACCAGGCCGACCTCGATCAGCTCCTGCTCGAAGCGCGGGCGCACAACGCGGCGGCCGGCATCACCGGCATCCTGCTCTACCGGAACGATCAGTTCATCCAGTTCCTCGAGGGCCCCCCAGAAGCGGTCGACGCTCTCACCGAACGCATCCGGCGGGATGCGCGCCACACCAACGTGCGCGTGCTCATCGACGAGTTCACGCTCGAACGGCAGTTCGACGACTGGACGATGGGATACCAGCCGTTGAAGAACCAGTCGTCCTCGGCTCTTCCCGGATTCCGGGACTCATTCGCCGACATCGCCGCTGCACCCGACGAGTTCACCACCGGTCGCGCAGCGAAAGAGCTCGCCCTGTGGTTCCGCGTGCGGGCCGGAAAGCCCTCGCGGACCGCCGCCTAACCACGCCTTCCGCGGTGCGCAGCCCCTTCGAGCTTCACAGCGCGGAGGGGCTGTACTTCTGCCACGGCGCCTCCCCCGTTCCGATGCGCGCCTTCCGCTGCTCGACTGCTTCGCTGCTCGACTGCTTCGCTGCTCGACTGCTCCGCTGCTTCGCCCAGCACCTCAGCATTTCCCCCTCGCGGGGGATGTGCCCTATTCGGCGCCACCGTAGATTCGTGAGCACCACGAATGGAGGGCACATGGACGAGAACCACTCGAAACCCGCAGCGCAAGACGAGCACACCGGTCTTGCGATCGGCATGTCGCTCGGCGTGAGCCTCGGCGTCGTACTCGGAATCACGCTCGACAACCTCGCCTTGTGGTTAGGGGTCGGGATCGCACTCGGCCTTGTGGCCGGCATGTTCGTCGACGAGAACCGCAAAAAGCGCACTGCGGCGGGGCCGGTGAAAACCCTCGACGGGTCGACGTTCACGCTCATCGCGCGGAAGCACCCGGAGCCGGGACAGCGCAGCCACTACTGGTTGGGCGACAACGGCCAGGAGATCGAGCTCACCGACGCGGAAGCAGCAGAGTTGCTCTGAGCGTCTGAGCCCAGCGGGCCGCTGCGCGGTGGGCGGCCGCGCGGTGGGCGGCTGCCCGACGAGCGGCGGCCCGGCGCCCTGAGCAGCCGGGAAAGGGTGCCCCGGATAGGAATCGAACCTACGACACCTTCTTTAGGAGAGAAGTGCTCTATCCACTGAGCTACCGGGGCGCTGGGCCGGAAAGCGGCCCATGCGATTCTAGCGCACGGACGCCCTGAGAGTCCCCCGCGCCCCACCTGGGAGCGGGGTCACTCTTCGTGCGTGTCGACCATGCAACACGCACGAAGATCGACCCCCCTCGCAGATTGGAAGGGGTGCGTTCGGCTAGGCGGGCGCGAACACGCAAAACGGGCGAGGTCGAAACCCCGCCCGTTTGCACAAACGAATCGACTTAGCCGAAGCGAACCACCGTCAGGCCCGACTCGCCGCCAGGAGCGATCGGCCCGATGCGGGTGGTGCCACCCCATCCGCCGTGCACGGCCTGGCCGTTGCCGATGTAGACGCCGACGTGCTGGCCCGGGAACACGAGGATGTCGCCGGGGGCGTAGTTGCCGCTTCCCACGATCGTTCCGCCGAGCGCGGTGTACTCGTGCACCTGCGTACCGAGGTCACCAGCAGGGATACCGACAGCGCGCAGCGACTTCTCCACGAGCGCGGTGCAGTCCTGGTTCACACCGAGCTGCGCGAGCGCTGCATCGACGATGCCCTGTGCGCCGCTTCCGGCAGGAACGTCGCCGCCCTGGGGAGCGGAGGGGTCCGGAGCCGAAGCTCCTGCGGCACCCGCGGGGGCGGCTGCGGCGTTCTGGGCAGCGGCGCGATCCGCTGCCTCCTGCTTCGCCTTCGCCTCGTCTTCAGCCTTCTTGGCTGCGGCTGCCTCTTCGGCGGTCGCTGCCTCGTCGCTGCCGGCGGGCGTCTCGCCCACGGCTACGACGGTCTCGGCATTGTTCGTCTGCAGCGTCTGCGCGGCGAGGAACCCGTCGGGGAGCCCCTCGGGTGCCGGGCTCGTCGCATATGCCGGAAGCGAGAAGGTGCCGACCATGCCCAGGCTCAGTGCTGCTGCGCCGGCCATCTGTACGATCCGCTTCGCTCGCGACGGGGTCCGTCCGACGAGCTCGCTCGGAAGCACGACGTCCGTGCTGGAGTGCTGAGTCACGTGTATATCTGCCTTACTGTTGCCAACTGGTGTCTGCGTCAGGTGCAGCCCGTGCGGGCCGCGACCGTTTAAGGGTAACCGAACATCACGAATATGTCACGCTCAGGTCACGAAACCTTCAAGTACCGCTGAAACGTGCGGCAGTCGGGGCCAATGAGCGACTCACAATAGCTCGACGCCGAGAGATCGCGGCTCAGATCACACCCTGCGCCAGCATGGCGTGCGCCACCGTTTCGAACGCGGCGGAATTCGCACCGAGCACGTAGTCGCCTGGGCGCCCGTACCGCACCGATGCGTCGTACGCGGAGGCGTGAACGTCCCGCATGATGTCGCGCAGACGCGACTCGCTCTTGTCGCGATCCCACCGCGAACGCGCGGCGTTCTGGCTCATCTCGAGCGCCGACGTCGCCACCCCTCCCGCATTGGCCGCCTTGCCCGGCGCGAAGAGCACGCCGGCTTCGCGGAACAGGGCCACGGCCTCCGGTGTGGCCGGCATGTTCGCGCCCTCGGCGACCGCGCGCAGCCCTCCGGCGATGAGCGAACGCGCGTGCTCGGCGTCGAGTTCGTTCTGAGTCGCGCACGGGAATGCGAGCTCCCCCTTGACGTCCCAGACCGAACCGGTCGCGACGAAGTGCGCGCCGGGACGGCGTTCCGCGTAGACGGAGATGCGAGACCGCTCGACCTCTTTGACCTGCTTCAGCAGATCGACGTCGACGCCGGCCTCGTCCACGATGTACCCGCTCGAATCGGACGCCGTGATCGCGGTGCCGCCGAGCTGCTGAATCTTCTCGATCGCATAGGTCGCGACATTGCCCGAGCCCGAGACGACGGCGCGGCGACCCTCGATCCCGTCACCAGCGCGCAGCAGCATCTCCTCGGCGAAGAAGACCGCTCCGTAGCCCGTGGCCTCGGTGCGCACCTCGGCCCCGCCCCACCCGAGACCCTTGCCCGTCAGCACCCCGGCTTCGTAGCGCTGCGTGATGCGGCGGTACTGCCCGAAGAGGTAGCCGATCTCGCGGCCGCCGACGCCGATGTCGCCCGCCGGAATGTCGGTGTGCTCGCCGATGTGGTGCACGAGCTCGGTCATGAAGCTCTGGCAGAAGCGCATCACCTCGGCATCGCTCTTGTCGCTCGGGTCGAAGTCCGATCCTCCCTTGCCGCCGCCGATGCGCTGCGACGTGAGGGCGTTCTTGAAGATCTGCTCGAAGCCCAGGAACTTCACGACGGAGAGATTCACGCTCGGGTGGAAGCGCAGTCCCCCTTTATAGGGGCCGAGCGCGGAGTTGAACTGCACGCGATACCCGCGGTTGACGTGCACCCGACCCGCATCATCGGTCCAGGGCACCCGGAAGATGAGCTGACGTTCGGGCTCGACGAGCCGTTCCAGGATTCCCGCCTCGATGTACTCGGGGTGCTCGGCGAGTACCGGCGCGAGCGTCTCGAGCACCTCGCGCACCGCCTGCAAGAACTCGGGCTCCACAGAACTGCGCCTGCGGACGGTCTCGGCGACGGCTCGCAGGTGGGCTTCAGGGGTAAGCAACGTCAATGTCGACTCCTCGGTCTCAGCACCTTGTGGATCGGCCCGGTCTGGGCAGATCAGATTGCACCCGCATTCCGGCCGAACCGCACTGCTGCGGCGAAGGAATGAGGGGTCGTCAGATCGAGACGAAGATGTGCGCAGCGACCTCGGTCGGCAGGTCGATCGCTTCGCTCGAACCCTCGACTTCGACGTGCACGGTGTGCCCGCTGCGGCTGAAGGAGGCCCGGTTCCCGGGCAGGACGCCCGCTGCCGCGAGCTGCTCGAGCAGCTCCGGGTCGACCTGGAGGGGTTCGGCCAGTCGCTTGATGCGCGCGACGACGGCCACCTCGGGATCGATGAGCAGCTCGGTCAGCCCCGTGACTCCGGTCTGGAAGGACCCGGCGCGCACGGCGCCAAGCTCTTCGAGCCCGGGGATCGGGTTTCCGTACGGCGACTCCGTGGGATTGCCGAGGATGCCGAGCAGCTTCCGCTCGACCTGCTCGCTCATCACGTGCTCCCACCGGCACGCCTCCTCGTGGACATACGCCCACTCGAGCCCGATGACATCGGCGAGGAGTCGCTCTGCAAGACGATGCTTGCGCATCACGTGCACGGCTTTGCTCCGACCCGGGATCGTCAGTTCGAGACGGCGATCGTCCGTGACGACGACGAGGCCGTCACGCTCCATGCGCCCGACGGTCTGCGAGACGGTCGGACCCGAATGACCGAGCCGCTCGGAGATGCGCGCGCGCAGGGGGACGATCCCTTCTTCTTCGAGCTCCAGAATCGTGCGGAGATACATCTCGGTCGTGTCGATCAGGTCCGTCATCGCCGTCCTTTCGGGTCCACCGTCCAGTTTAGGGCATCCTGACCTGGCGGAGCGGGCCGCGAAGCACGCGCTCGATAGAATTGCGCTCATGGCTGACATCACGATTCCCACTGAGCTCCTGCCCGCCGACGGACGATTCGGGTGCGGCCCGTCCAAGGTGCGCGACGAGCAGCTCGCCTTCCTCGGTTCGCTGCAGCCCGGAGTTCTCGGTACCTCGCACCGCCAGGCTCCTGTGAAAGATCTCGTGGGAAGCGTCCGCTCTGGCCTCGCCGATCTGTTCCGCGCGCCGGATGGGTACGAGATCCTGCTCGCGAACGGCGGAGCGACCACGTTCTGGGATTCGGCAGTGCACTCGCTCATCGAGCACCGCAGCCAGCACCTGACCTTCGGCGAGTTCGGGGCGAAGTTCGCGAAGGCGGCGAGCTCTGCGCCGTTCCTGGCGGAGCCCGACGTGCGAGCAGCGGATGCCGGTTCGCGATCCACCGCTGAGGCAGTCGCGGGAGTCGACGTGTACGCGTACCCGCACAACGAGACCTCGACGGGCGTGATGGCCCCGGTGCAGCGAGTGGCGGGCGATCCCGGCGCCCTCACGGTGGTCGATGCGACCAGCGGCGCCGGCGGCATCGATTTCGATGCGAACGAGCTGGATGTCTACTATTTCTCCCCGCAGAAGAACTTCGCCTCGGATGGAGGAATCTGGTTCGCCCTCGTCTCCCCCGCCGCGATCGAGCGGATCGAGCGCGTCACGGCGTCAGGCCGGTACATTCCGGAGACCCTCAATCTCGCGGGTGCCATCGAGAACTCGCGGAAGAATCAGACGCTCAACACCCCGGCGCTCGCGACGCTCGGCATGATGGACGAGCAAGTGCGCTGGATCAACGCCAACGGCGGTCTCGGGTGGGCTGCCGCCCGCACCGCCGAGTCGTCCGGGGTGCTGTACGAGTGGGCCGACCGCACCTCAGTCGCGACCCCCTTCGTTTCCGATCCGGATCATCGCTCGCAGGTCGTCGTCACGATCGACTTCGATGACACCGTGGATGCCGCAGCGATCTCGAGCGCGCTCCGCGCCAATGGCGTGGTGGATACCGAGCCGTACCGCAAGCTGGGGCGCAACCAGCTGCGCATCGCGACGTTCACCGCGATCGATCCGGATGATGTGCGCGCGCTCGTCGCATCGATCGATTACGTGCTCGATCGCCTGAGCTGACGCTCGCAGACCGAAGGGCCCGGATCAAGGGGGAGTCTCCGGGCCCGACGGGAAGCGGTGGCCACGATCGCCCCGGCCGAGCCGGTGCAGAATTCGCAGCCGCGAACCCGCTTCTTGTGCGGGGCGCCAGTGCGGAGGAAGGCCGCGGACGCCCCGGTCTGTGAGTTGCTCGCCGTTGTGTGTGCTGCATCGCATAGCTTCCCCGTTCCGCCCAGCTCCCACGGGCGTCCGAGTCGGCGTTGACGCGATCTCCTCCCCCTCTGGCAGTGACTCTAGGGAGTGTGGAAGATGAGCGGAACCGGGAGAACTACGTAGTTTTGGGAAGATCTCCACCTGATCGCATACCGACGCACGCAACGCACGACGCCCTCGACCCGTATCGGGTCGAGGGCGTCGCTCACTCAGGCCGACTACTCGTCGTCGTCCTCATCATCGTCATCGTCATCGTCGTCGTCTTCGTCATCGTCGGAATCATCATCGTCGTCGACGTCATCGCTGTCCTCATCGAACAGTGCCGTGTCATCGGCATCGTCGTCGATGTCCTCATCGGAATCGTCGTCGTCAGAATCGTCGTCGTCATCCGAATCGTCGTCGTCGGAATCGTCGTCGACATCCGACTCCGCGTCGTCGGCGCCGAAGTCACCGTCGTCATCGATGTCGGCGCCATCGAGCTCGTCTTCGAAGTCGCCGTCCAGCTCGTCGCCGGCGTCGTCGAGTTCGTCGCTCTCCGCATCTGCGGCGCCATCGTCCCCCTGCTTGGCGTGCCCCTCGCGATACTGCGCGAGACGCTCCGACCACGGCACCCAATCAGGAGCGATCACCGAATCCGGCCCCGGCAGCAATTCGACCTCGAGCACCGTCACCGGCGCGTCCTCGCTCGTGCGCGCGAGGGTCGCCGCCCACCGCCATCCGGGGTAGCCCGCCAGTCGGCACTCGAAGAACAGCGTGAGCACGTGCGCTTCTTCGACCTCGTGACCGTTGTCGTCGCCGATCGACGCGGGGTCGGTGATCTCGGCGAGCGCAGCGCGCGCTTGGTCACGCGCGTCGAGGAGCACCGGATCGGGAGCGAGCCCGGACTCCGATTCGGTCTCAGACATCGAAATCATCCGCCACTCGTCGCAGCATCGTCGCGACCTTCCGCGACTGTGCGCGCTCCGGGTACTGCCCGTGCTTCAGGCGTTCGCCGAGACCATCGAGCAGTTTCACGAGATCTTCGATGATCACCGCCATCTCGTCGGCCGACTTCCTGCTGCGCTTGGCGAGGCGCGGGGTGTCGAGGACATGCACCGACAGCGCCTGGGGGCCGCGTCGCCCGTCGGCGACGCTGTACTCCAGACGTGTGCCCGCCTGGATCTCGGCATCCGCCGGCACGACCGAGGCGTGCAGGTACACCTGAGCGCCATCATCCCCCTGGATGAACCCGAAGCCCTTGTCTTCGTCGTAGAACCTGACCTTGCCGTTCGGCATGCCTCGTTCCTTTCCGTCTCGTCGAGATGCCCCGCGTTCCGCTCACGCCCGTTCGCGAGCGCGGGTTCCCGAGCATTCAGCCAATTCTAGCGGGCCATCTTGCCCTCGCGCGGAGGCCGGAACCCGATAAAATGAAGCGGATGTCCACTGAACCCAGCACGCCGTCGATCCTCGAGCGGATCCTCGCCTACGCGTCCCTTTCCATCATCGGTCTGGCGCTCCTCTCTTTCTTCGCGACCCTGATCGTCGGCCTGAACAATCGCTTCGCACTTGCGGAGGGGTTGTGGCCGATCGTCTACGGCATCTCGATGATCGGCTTGCCTGTCGGCTTCGTCCTGCTGATCGTCCTGCTGATCCTCACTCAGCGCCGCCGCCGCACAGAGACCCGAAGGCTCTCCGGCCGTTAGGTCGGATGCGCTGATGAGCGGCACACTCGCGCTCGCCTCCGCTCTCGCGGAGATGGATCGCGACACTCTCGCTGCGCTCGTGCGCAGCCGGCGCCCGCACGCACCCGCGGGCATCACCGATCCCATCGGGCTCGCCTCCGATCTCCTGAAGACGGAGTCGATCGCGCGAGCTCTGGCTCCGCTCGATCGCGCGAGCCTCGCAGCGGTGCGCGATCCGACTGGCGCCGATGCCGCACTCGTCTCCGAGCTGTCCGGAATGGGCCTGCTCGGTCGCGATGGCGGATCCGCCGTCAGTCTGCCCGAAGTCGCCGCTGCACTCAGCGACGCGCTCGACGCAGCGCACGTGGTGATCGACTCGCTCTCATCCGACCCCTTTCCTGGCGATATCAGCAGCGACGTCGACACCAGCGCCTGGTTCACCTCGGCGCTCACGGCCGTCGGGCAGGCCGCGGAGTGTCTGCGCACCCTGCGCGACCGCCCCGGCAAGTTGAACCGCTCGGGGAGCATCGCCGTCGCGACGGTCAAGCAGCTGGCGGAATCGACCGGGGTCGAACCCGACGAGGTGTCGCTCGCACTCGCCGCGCTCATGCGGGCGGGGCTGGTCACCGCGCTCACCGACGACCACCTGCTGATCACCGCCGCCGCCTCGAGCGCATGGTTGCACAGCTCGCATGTCGAACGATGGCTCTCCCTCGCGCATGCCGCCGGTTGCAGCATGCCCTCGACGCTGCGCACCGAATGGAACCGAGCAGACCAGGCGGAGATCGATCTGCGCGCGCTCGCGGCAGGGGTGCCGACGCGGTACCCCCTGTTACCCGCGACCGATCTCACGGCGGTGGACGATTTCGTGCGCGGAGCCGAATACCTGGGCTTGACGGTCGAAGGGCGCTTCACGAAGGTTGCCGACGCACTCCTCGTCGGAGAAGTCGTCACCTCCGACATTGCGCGCGCAATGCCAGAGACGGCGACGGGCGTCTACGTGCAACCCGACCTGAGCGTGGTCGTACCCGGCCCGCTGCCGCCGAAGGACGAAGCGGTGCTCGCAGCGCTCGCTCGCCCCGAGCACATCGGCGTCGCCTCGACCCGGCGGATCAGCGAGGCGTCGATCGCCGAGGCGTACGAGCGGGGCCTCTCGCCGGCCACCGCACGGGAGGCGTTCACCCGCATCTCGCTCACGGGCATCCCTCAACCCCTCGAGTACCTGCTCGACTCGTTGGGCGAGCGCGTCGGCGGCATCGTCGTCGGCGAGTACGCGGGTGACGAGGGACGCACGCGCCTCTCCTTCGCGCGGGCGGACGTCGCCGCCACGATCTCCGTGGATCGTGCGCTGCAGCACCTCCAGCTGCAGCGCTCGCGCGCGTCCGACACGGTGCTGTACTCCCGCCTGAGTGCTGACCATGTGCTCGCCGCGCTCGCCGATGCCCGGTATCACGCGTCTTCGCAGGTGGCAGCACTGCGAGATGCAGAACCCGCGGAAGTCGGCGCCATCCAGGCTGGTGCGACCGCGTCCGAGGCGGCGGGAGCGACCGCGAGCCGGCGGGCGGGTGCTGGCGAGGGACCGACGGCCCCGTTCGACGCACTGGTCGAGCGCGTCTTCACCGCTGCGCGCTCCGAGCCGGGCACGGGTGACTTCACCAGGCGACTCGAGCTCGCGATCCGCGACCGCAGCCCCGTGCGCGTGACGGCGGAGGCGCGCGGAGAGGTGCGCACGTTCACGTTGCTCCCGGTCTCGGTCAATGCCGGGCGTCTGCGCGCCGCGGATCAAGCAGCGGGTGTCGAACGCACGCTGCCCGTGAACATGATCACGGCCGTCGAACCGACCTGAACCGGCGCCCCGGCCTGATGCTCGCCTGCGCTGTTGTCTGAGACCGAACGGACTGCTCAGATCACCCGATCGTTTCCCCCGTCCACGCTGATGACGGCTCCCGTCGTCGCGTTCATTCCCTGGCAGCAGCTCAGGACCGCGTCGGCCACCATGGCGCTGGTCACCTCCAGCTGGAGGAGATTCCGTGTGCGGTACTCCGCTTCGCTGAGCCCGTACTGCTCAGCGCGGGCTCGCAGCAGTTCCGGCGTCCATATCGCCGTGTCGAAGACGGCATCTGGAGCGACCTGATTCACGCGTATGCCGTCCTCGGCCCACTCGAGCGCCGCGACGCGCGCAAACTGCGCCGCGGCTGCCTTGCTCGCCGAGTACGCTGCCGCTCCCGGACCGGGCGCTGCGACGTTCTTGGTCGAGATGAGTACTGCGCGACCGCCCCGAGGTGCGGCAGCGAGAGCGGGGTGCGCGGCACGGAACAGGCGCGCAACAGCCGTGGCGTTGATCGCGAGCGCCCGATCCCACACCTCGTCTTGCAGCTGCGCTATCGGCGCGCTCGGCGGAAAGATGCCTGCTGCGGCGACCACGATGTCGATGCCTCCGAAATCCCGGCTCGCAAGTTCGACTGCCGAATCGATCACTTCGGGGTCGCGCACGTCACCGCTCACGGCCCGCCAGGATTCATGCGACCCGTCGAGCTCCCATTCCTCCGCGATATCGATTCCAACGACCGACGCGCCCGAGGCGAGCAGCGCATTCGCGACAGCACGCCCGATTCCGGAGGCAGCACCGGTGACGAGCGCCACTTCACCGCTCAGTGGGAGGCGCCGTCGCTTCGCGAGCTTCGCCTGCTCGAGCGTCCAGTACTCGATGTCGAAGCTCTCGGACTCGGAGAGCGACTGAAATCCTCCCCGCCCGTCGGCCGCATCGACGACGTCCATCGTATGGAGCACGATATCGCTGACGACGCTGACGTCCCGCGCGGTCTCACCGGCGGCCAGCAGTCCGAGTACCGGATCGAGGACGACGCGGGGGGCGGGGTCCAGCTCGGTCACCGAGCGCTCCGCACGATCCCGATGGCGGGAGAAGTACTCCCGATACGCAGCACTGTACGCGGCGACATCGCGCCCCACGAGGGGCGTGCGCTTCGTGTAGATGACGTGTTCCGGCGTCGCAGTCCCACGGGACGCGGCCTCCAAGAGATCCGGGCGACTGCAGAATGATGCGGCGCGCTCCGAGTCGATCTGCTGCAGGAGCAGCGGGCGTCCGGCAGCACGCGAGATGGCGCTGCGGAGCGAGACGACGTCGGCGACCGCGCCTGCGCGTCCGCGCCGCGATCCGCGTTCGCCCCAGCGGTCGACGCCGAGCGCGGCCGCTGCGCGGGCGACGAGTGAGCGGTGGCGTTCGAGGGCTGCGTCGGAGTCGTCCGCGAACGTGAAGAGCCCGTGCTTGCTCAGCACGATCGCGTCGATTCCGGTGAGGTCGCTGTCGGCGACGAGACGGGCGAGCTCGAACCCCGGCTTGACGTACGGCAGCACCAGCACGCCGTGGCCCAGTGCGGCGGCGACCTCCCCCTCCACGACGTCGCGATCGGTGAGCGCGACGATGGCGTCGGCATGCGAATGGAGGACGACTCGTGCGGGGAGGTGGGCGTGCAGCAGGGCTTCGATGGACGCCGTCGGGGAATCGGCGTCGAGTGCGGCCTGGCGCAGCTCATTCACCATCGAAGCATCATCGAGCACCGGCAGTTGCAGCAGCTGGTGCAGGCGATCGCGGCGCAATCGTGCAAAGCCCGGCCCCTCGATGGTCGCAAGGTCCCAACCGCTGCCCTTGACCAGCAGCAGCTCGATCATCGCCCCAGTGACATCGGCTCCAACCGTCTTGATGGATGTGTTCCCTCCCCCGTGCAGCACGAACGCCGGGTCACTCCCCAATGCTCGGCTCACACGGACGATGTCGTCGAGATCACGTTGTTCCTCTGTCATGCTGCGGCCTCCCAGACCCCACTCATCGCCCGGAGCACCCGGTCGAACGTCTTGCCCTGCTGCTCGTAAGCGGAACGATCCGCGCCGGGGTGCACGACGAGGCGATGGTCGTGCTCGCTTCGCCAGCGATCCGGATCGACGCCGATCGCGCGCGCTGCGAGTTGGGCGACTCCACGCGCTCCGAGCTCCGTGTCGAGCTGACGGCGCATCGGCCTGCCGACGACATCGGCGAACATCTGAGCCCATCGCGGGTTCTTCGCTCCGCCTCCGGCGAGCGTCCACGGCCGCTCGGAGACGCTGGCCCCGCACCTGAGGACCTTCTCGAGCTGCACGCGGTGATACTGCGTGATGCCCTCGGCTACGGCTCGAGCGACATGGGGGAAGCCGTGGCTTCCTTTGCACCCGAGCAAGGTACCCGACGCTCCGAGATGCTCCGGCGCGCCGTGTACGAAGGGGAGGAAGAGAATGCCGTCGGCGAGCGCAGGCACCTCTCCCGCTGCGTCGAGCAACTCCCGTGGAGTCACCGGCGCAGCACTCCGCGCGCCCAGCAACTGCGCGGCCCATTCGACGCTCGCAGCGGAGGTAGGGGCGACCTCCATGGCGAGCATGTAGTCAGGATCGGGCAGCAAGGCGTTGATCGTGACATCGGGTGGCTCGCTCGTCGCGGGGACGACGACCGCGTTGATCGCCCAGGTGCCCACGATGACGGTGACGTCGCCCGGATCTGATGAGCCGGCTCCGATCGGGCTCGCAACGCAGTCCATGCATCCGGCGACCACGGGAATTCCCTCCGGCAGACCGGTGATCTCGGCCGCCCGTGCCGTGACCGCTCCGACGACCTCGTCGGAGGGGCGAGGTTCGGGAAGCAGGCGCCAGAGCGAGGCGGGTAGTCCCAGCATGTCGAACACTGCGGGCTCGTAGACGCGGGAGCTCAGATTCACCAAACCGCAGCCCGACGCGTCAGACAGGTCCGCACTCGGCGCGCCGGTGAGGGAGGCCGTGAGCCAGTCCTTGCAGCTGAAGGCCCACGCCGCACGTTCGAGCGACTCGGGTTCGTGCTCGTGCAACCAGCGCACCAGCACCCCCAGCTGCCCGGTCCAGGGTATCGACCCTGTGAGGCGACGACACTGTTCCACTTCATCGGAGTCGAGGCTGGCGACGATTCGTCCTGCCCGACTGTCGGTCGAAGCGATCGCCGCACGAACTGGGCGCAGATCGTCGTCAGCGAGATACAGGCCATTGCCGTGCCCCGTCGCGCCGACCGCCGCGACGCTCCACCCCGCTGCCGAGAGGTGGGCGTTCAACTGACGCAGCACGCCGGACACCACCTCCCATAGCGCCTCCATGTCGATCTCCTGGCGCTCGCGCGACACGGCGACCCTGGGGTTCGGGGCGGCGAAGGTGCAGATCTCATTCCCCGCATCGTCGAATGCCGCTGCTTTCGCCGTCGTCAATCCGACATCGATACCCACTACGCAGATCTTCATTGACCCGACCGCTTCCTACTCGACGTGTTCTCTGCTGGGCGCGCCCAGGCGTCTGCCTCGCGGGGAGAACCGCTGCATTGACCGAAGATAGTCGTCCAGTTCGCGAGCGGCTCGTTCCGGCGCCCAACCTGCGTGTTCGACGAGCACCTCGGCGGCCGCGCCAGCGGCGCCCATGCCGACATCCGCATTCAGTGCGATCGTGGTGCGGCGCAGGAGCACATCCTCCAATGTGAATGCGCCTTCCTCCTGTACCGCATAGACGACCTCCGCTGCGATGGCGCCGCTCAATGGGTCGATGCATCGTGCGAGTACCGGATCGGCCTCTGCGATTGCGGCCACCTCCCACGCCATTGCCCCGTAGACATCGGTGAGGCGTGCAATCGCCGTCGCGGGGAGCGCGGTGCGCGCAGTCAGCCCTGCCCGGAGGCGCTCCGCGCCGTTCGGAGGGACTCCGGGGAGCATGGCCGTCTTGGTGCCGGACGGACGGTGGCGCATGCCGAACGCCGATTCGACGCGGCGCAGCACCTGCTCCCCGAGCGCCCGATGCGTGGTGTACTTCCCGCCGATCACACTCATCAGCCCTCGCGCCGAACCGTCGTGCACGGTGACGTCGCTGTCTCGGGTGACCGAGGCCGGGTCCGCCGTCCCTCCGGAGAACGGAAGCGGACGGACACCGGAGTACGACCAGAGCACGTCGGCGGGGCTGAGCTCCGCGTCGGGGATCAGCGTATTGACGGCGCGCAGCAGGTAATCGATCTCATCGTCGTCGACGACGATGTCATCGAGGTCGCCGGAGAACGGCAGGTCGGTGGTGCCGATCATGAACTTTCCGTCGCGCCATGGCAGTACGAACATGGGCCGCTGGTCGTCCGGTGACTCGAAGAAGATGCACGTCTGCGGCGCAGCGGGAAAGCGATCCACCACGAGGTGGCTCCCCTTGGTCGGCCCGATGCGTCGCTGGTGATTCCCCTCCAACGCCAGCACATCGTCGACCCACGGCCCGGCGCAGTTGATGACGAGCGGAGCACTCAGCTGCCGCTCCTGCGAAGTCTCACGGTCTCGATAGACGACCCCGGCGATTTCGTCTTTCCCGTGCAGCAACGACAGGACGGGGGTGTGGGTGAGGATCACCGCTCCGTGCCGGTAGGCGTCGATCGCGAGTTCGACCGCGAATCGCTCGGTGACGGGCACATGCGCGTCCTGGAAGAGTCCGCCCCACCGCACACCGCCTGCCGCGACTGTCGGCCAGTCGCGGCGCATTCGCTTGGAGAGGACGATCCGGTTCGGCGGCAGCCGCTTGCCCACTGAGAGGACATCGTGCAGTATCAAGCCGCACGACAGCAGCCATCCCGGTCGCGATGCCCCCCGTGAGAACGGGATGAGCATCGGGTAGGGGTGCACCAGGTGCGGGGCGGTGCGGAGCAGAATGTTCCGTTCGCGAATCGATTCGAATACCAGAGGAATCTCGAGTCGCTCGAGATACTTGAGACCGCCGTGAATGAGTCGCGTTGAGATCGCGGACGTGCGGGCCGCGATGTCGTCCTGATCGATCATGACGACTCGGAGACCGCGGCGAGCGATCTCCCGGGTGATGGCGAGACCGTTGATACCGGCTCCGACGACGACGACATCGGCGGCGGCGGGTGCGGCGGAGCTTCGGAGGACGGGCATGAGTTCCCTTTCGCGGTTCCCAGCGCTGAGCGCTCGGGAACCGGTGTCAGTGTGCGAGTGTCTGGAAGAGTTCGAATGCCTCGGCGTCGGTCATCCCGTCGTGCACGACGCCGCGCACCGCTGAGAGCATCGCGGCGGGATGCTCGGACTGGAAGACGTTGCGGCCCATGTCGACGCCGGCGGCGCCCTCCTGCATTGCGCGGTAGGCGATGCGCAGCGCCTCCTGCTCCTCGACCTTCTTGCCACCGGCGATGACGATGGGAACCGGGCATGCGCTCGTGATCGTCTCGAAGCCCTCCTCGACGTAGTAGGTCTTCACGAATGCGGCGCCGAGTTCGGCGGCGATCCGGGTCGAGAGTCTGAAGTAGCGCGCATCTCGCACCATGTCTCGGCCGACCGCGGTCACGGCGAGCACCGGTATCCCCGTCGCCTGTCCCTGGTCCACGAGCGTCGTGAGATTCTTGATGGACTGCGTCTCGTGCTCTCCACCGACGAACACCTGCACGGCGAGCGCGGCTGCATCCAGCCTGACAGCGTCATCGATGGACACCGCGATCTGTTCGTCCGACAGATCTTTGAGCACGCTCGGGCCGCCCGAAGCGCGGAGCACCACGCCCTTTCCGCTCTCCGCCGGGATCGTCGTCCGCAAGGCTCCGCGCGTGCACATCAGGGCGTCGGCCTGCGGCACGAGAGGCAGGATGGAACGGTCGAGACGTTCCAAACCCGATGTCGGGCCCTGGAAGTACCCGTGGTCGAACGCCAGCATGACGGTTTTGCCGTCCCTCGGATCGAACACCCGGGAGAGGCGGGCCCGCATTCCCCAGTCCTGCCCGGCCAGGCCCTTGAGATGGAAGCCCGCCGGGACCGGAGCGCCCGCCGAGTAGTCAGTGCCTTCGCGGAGGTCGTCGAGATCAGCCATGGAGTTTCTCCTTCTGTGGTGAATGGTCGGTCGTGTCAGCAACGAGATCGCGCTCGGAGCCGGAATGGGTGGTATCAGCAGGGACGGAGAGGGGTTCCGCGGATCGGTTGCCCGAGAGACTCGCCGCGAACCGTCGTGTCGTCGAGCGGGCGGTTCCTGTCGCGGTCGAAGCGATCACGACGACCAGTACGACGAGTACCCCCTTGAGCACGTTCTGGGCACCGACGGACCAGCCGACGAGGTTGAGCAGCCCGGAGAGCAGCACGAAGAACAGTGCTCCGGTCCAGGTGCCGATGACCACGGGCCGACCGCCGGCGATGAGCGTGCCGCCGATCACGACGACGGCGATCGAGTCGAGCATGTACGAGGTGCCGAGTACGGTGCTCGGTGAGATGAACGCCGCGAGGAGTCCGCCGACGGTGCCCGCGAGGCCGGCACTCAGCAGATACGCCGCCGCGGTGACGAGACGCGCGGGCAACCCGGCGCGTTCAGCGGCACGGGCGCTCTGCCCGACGGCGATCACCGAGAGACCGAGGCGTGTGCGGCGCAGCAGAAACCAGATGAATGCGGAGAAGCCGACGACGATCATGGCGAGTACCGGCACTCCGAGCGCCTTCGCGTTGACGAACGCGCGCAGCGATGCATCGGCGCCGCCCCTGGCCGCGTCCGCGAGGAGCAGGGTCGCGCTCGTCACGATCAAGCTGGTCGCCAGCGTCGCGATGATCGGCGGGACTCGCAGCAGTAGGATCGCGATGACGCTGACCGCACCGGCCGCGATCCCGGCAGCACCGGCGGCCGCGACTCCCGCGAGCGGTCCGGCTGTCGCACCGATCGCCACGGACACGTAGGAACTCATCGAGATGATCGTTCCGACCGAGACGTCGATGTTGCCCGGTCCGAGCGTGATCACGAGCATCTGCCCGAGCGCCACGAGCACGAGGAACGGGGCGAGGGAGAGCGCCTGCATCATCGGATCGAGCGGCGCTCCCGGTCGCACGCTCATGATGATCCCCCAGACCACGAGCACTCCGATGAGCGACCATCCCCAGGCGGGCCATCGGAGCACCGGGCTCTTGCGCTCACCAGCGGTTGCAGTGCCGGTCGCAGGGACGCGTCGGGTCAGGCGCAGATTCATCGGGCGAGCCTCTCCGTGATGATGCGGCCGGCGAGCACGGCGAGCACGATGGCTCCCTGAGCCGCCGACTGCAGGCTGGAAGGAAGATTGATCAGACTGAGCAGCACGGTGATCATTCCGAGGGTGATGGCGCCGAGCGTGGTGCCGATGGGGAGCGCTCGGCCTCCCGAGAACGATCCCCCGCCCAGAATCACTGCCGCGATCGTCATGAGCGTGAACTCGCTGGCCGCGTTGATGTCGCCTGACCACGTTTGCGAGGCGAGCAGCAGGCCGGCGAACACCATCATCACGGCGGCGAGCACATAGGCGAGCACGCGTGTAGCGACCAGGGAGACGCCGGCCTTCTCGAGGGTCGCCGCCTGGGATCCGAGGGCTCGGATCCGCGTTCCGAACTTCGCGCGCCGGGTGAGCACCCAGCCGAGCAGCGTCGCCACGACGATGAATAGCACGGGCGCGGGTATCCAGCTCGGCCGCCACTGGGAGAGCGCGGCGAGCCATCCCGGAGTGGTGCCGCCCGGCGTCGGGCTGAGGGAGAGACCGATGCCGAGCCACACGAACGACATGCCGAGTGTGACGATGATCGACGGCACGCCCCGACGCTGCACGACAGCGGCGATCACGGCGTAGACCGCGAAGACGGCGAGCACCGAGAGCACCGCGAGCACCGGATGCTCGGTCAGCAATCTCGCGGCGATGACGGTGACGAGACCGACGAGGTATCCGACGCCCAGATCGATGTCACCGACACTCATGATGATCATCTGGGCCTGGGCCGCGAAGACGAGCGGCACCGACGACATGAGCGTCAGCGTGAGGCCGGGCACGCTGAGTACGCCGGGTTGCAGCACCACGGTGAGAATGAAGATGCCGACGAGGGCAACGAGGGCGAGCAGCGCCGGCGACCCGTTCCTGGCGCCCGCGCGCAGCCGTTCCTTGCTCGATGGCACGAGTACCGTCGTCTGAGTCATCTCTGCTCCTCTGAGCTGCGGGGATCTGCACCGAAGGAATCGGCGATGATGCGTTCCTCGGTGATCTCGGTGTCCGTGATCTCGCTGACGATCGCGCCCGACCGGAAGACGTAGACCCGATCGCAGTGGGCCATCTCACCGTTCTCCGTCGAATACCAGACGATCGAGCGTCCGCGGGAAGCTTCCACTCTCATGAGCGCATAGAGCTCGTTCTTCGTCTTGACGTCGACTCCGCGGAACGGGTCATCGAGGAGCACGAGCGGTGCATCGCTCGCAAAGGCTCGTGCGACCAGCACCTTTTGCTGATTGCCGCCGGACAGCGCGGTGATCGAAGCGCGGGAGCCGCCCTTCACGTGCAGCCGCTGCACCCAGTCCTCTGCGACGGACTTCCGCTCAGCGGCTGAGATCACGCCGAATGTCGAGAGTTCGCGAGTGGCCGATATCGTCACGTTCTCGGCCACAGACCACAGCGGGAAGACTCCGCTCGACTGCCGATCTCCGGGGACATAGGCGCGGCGCGCTGCGACGGCGATGCCCCGCCCTCCCGACCACAGGCGGTGGAGCAGGCGCTCCTGCCCATGCCCGGCGAGACCGGCGAGACCGACGATCTCGCCGCTGGCGACGGAGAACGGAAGCTCGAACGCTTGGGTGGCAGCAACTTCCCGGCGAGTGAAAGCACCACCGGAGTCGGCGTCTTCGATCCGGTGCATCGTCGCCGTGTCGGCTCGTACCTCGCCGCCCATCGCGACGAGCAGCCGTTCTTCGCTGGTGTCGCCCGTCTCGACGATCTCGACGACGCGGCCGTCGCGCATCACGGCGATGCGATCGGTGTGCTCCAGAACCTCCTGCATTCGGTGGGAGATGAGCACCATCCCCACTCCTCGCGCCGCAAGCTCGCGCAAAGCGCGGTACATCTGCCTGGTCGCATCGAGGCTCAGTGATTCGGTCGGCTCGTCGAGGATGAGCAGGGTGAGATTGGGCGTGCAGAGCGCGCGCGCGATCTCCACCATCTGGCGTTGCGGCATGGGAAGGTCGCCGGCGAGCCGCATGATGTTGATCCCGTGATCGGGGAACACGTGGTCGAGGGTCTCGACGAGCACGCGCTCCGCTCGGGCACGCCAGCGCAAGCCCGTCGCGGTCGGGCTCGAGAGAGCGATGTTCTCACTGATCGTGAGGTCGGGGCACAGTGCGAGTTCTTGGTACACCATGCGCACTCCATTGCGCTCCGCAGTCCGCTGATTCCACGGACCTCCCCCGTGCCAGTCGATCTGCCCGGCATCGGCGGCCTCACGCCCGGCGAGGGCGCGCATGAGCGTGCTCTTGCCCGCTCCGTTGTGGCCGACCAGGCCGAGAATCTCGCCCGCGGCGACGGAGACATCGACGCTGCTGAGTGCGTGGGTGCTGCCGTAGCGCTTGGAGAGGCCAGTCGCTTTCACGAGCGTCTTCCCGTACGCCGGGACTGGTCTGGCCGTCTGCTGGAGCATGGTCACCGGTCTCGCCTCCGTCCAGCTCGATCTTCGGCGCTCATGGCAGGGCCGGAGCTTCCGCAGGTTCTCCGGCCAGCAGTGCCGTGATCGCCGCACCGGTCGACTCCTCGTCCCAGGCATTCGCCGCGTATTCATCGGCGGAGAGGGCGTCGACCCAGTAGTCGAGGTTGTCCTGCGTCACCTGCACCAACGGCAGCACGACGTCTTCAGGGACTTCCTCACCGCGCTCCTTTGCGAGCGCGACGTACATCGCGGCGACGACCTGACCGGGATCCGTGAGGGCGGCGAAGGATCCGTTGTCGATGCCCCGTTCCTTCCAGAACGACAGCGATTTGCCATCGGTGTCGAAGACCACGACGGGCGCCTCGCGTCCGGCTGATTCGAAGGCCTGCACGACACCCATTCCGCCGATGCATCCCGGCACTGCAGCGATATCCGGCATCGACCCCAGGATCCCCACGATCTCCTTCTGCGCGGTCGCCGAATCGCAGAATCCGTTGACCTCTGCGGCGACCTCGACGTCGGGGTACTCCGCGAGGATCTCCATCTGCCGCTCGTGGAACTGCTCTTCTGGCTGCGATCCGATCACGCCTCGGTTGACGATGATGTCGCCTGCTCCGTCGATCGCTTCGAGCGCCGGCATCAACGAGTCCTCGCCCCACTGTCCGTAGTCGTTGCGCACGACGACACCGCAGCTCGTGTCCATGTCGGCGTCGAGGATGACGACGTTGATCCCCGCCGAGCACGCCTCCTCGATGACCGGGACCAAGGCGGTCGACGATGCGGGGATCACCATGAGCACGTCGGGGTTCTGCAGCATGAGGCTGCGAATCTGCGACGCCTGCTCGGTGGCGCTGTTCTCGCCGGGTGCGTTGACCACCGAGTACTCCGACACCACACCGGTGGTCTTGAGCTTCTCTGCTTCGGATTCGAATTTGTCGATGAGCGTGAGGCGCCATCCGTTGACGAACCCGTTCGACAGTGCGACGCTGAGTCCTTCAGGTTCGGCGCCATCACCGTTCTGATCTTCCGCGGCTCCTGGGCCCGCGCACCCTGAGAGCGCGAGTGCGGTGGCGACGAGTGCGGTGAATACACCGACGTGCCGGCGTCTGGTTGTGAACTTCATTGTCTGTGTCTCCTGTTTCGCTTCGTTGCGATCGCGTCGGTTCTACCGCGACTCCCGGCACCTCGGATGGCTCGCGCCATCCGCAATGTGGTCGTAACCAACTCGTAATGACAAGTTGGTAGTGATTAGATTACGGAGGCGCCCGGAAGCTGTCAACTCCGCCGAGATCAGACCAGACGGTACGCTCGAAGAACCCGACCATCCAGAGGAGTCCCATGCAGCAGCGGCCACGCTTCACGGCGCTCGATCGCTCCGCCGACGCGCCGCTCTGGCAACAGCTCTCGCGCAGACTCCGCGACGAGATCGAGTCGGGGCGTCTCCTGCCCGATCAGGCGCTTCCCTCTGAGAACGAGCTCATCGATCGCTACCTGGTCTCGCGCACGGTCGTGCGAGAGGCGCTCGCCGACCTCGTGCGCGCAGGGCTCATCTACAAGGTGCGCGCCCGGGGATCCTTCGTCGCCCCGCGCCGCCCCGACCTGAAGTTCATCGGTTCGATGACCGGCTCCTCCGCCGACCTGGAGGCGACCGGCCGCCTCATCACCACCAAAGTCATCGATTCCCGAACCGCTGCGGCGAGCGCCGCCGAGGCCGATGCTCTGCGCATCTCCGAAGGCGACCGGGTGCTCCGACTGCGTCGCATCCGATTGGTCGACACGACGCCGTGGCTGCTCGTCGACACCACGCTGCCCCTGGATCGCTTCCCCAATCTCGCCCGCGCCAACTTGGAGAACCAATCACTCTACGACCATCTTCGACGTCACTTCGGCGTACACCCGAACGGCGCTGATCGATGGATCGCCGCCGTCGTCCCGAATGACACCGATGCGGAACTCCTCCAGTTGCCGCCGGGCGAACCCGTGCTGTCGATCGAATCGATCGCCTGGGACGCGGAAGGCGAGCCTTTCGAGCATTACCGCGCACTGCACCGCAGTGACGAGACCCGCTTCTACGTGGGTATCCGCTAGCGCGACCGCCCGACCAGCGCCCGCGGCCCCGGCGGCCCAGCGATGCGCGGTAGACTTGCTGGTTATGACTCTCGGCCCCCTCATCGTGCAGAGCGACCACACCGTACTCCTCGAAGTCGCCCATCCCGATGCCGAAGACGCGCGGCACGCGCTCGCGGTCTTCGCCGAGCTGGAGCGCGCCCCGGAGCACATCCACACCTACCGGGTCACCCGGCTCGGGCTGTGGAATGCGCGGGCAGCCGGGCACTCGTCCGACGAGATCCTCGAGACGCTGAACCAGTACGCCAAGTTCCCGGTGCCGAGCGGTGTCGCCAACGAGATCGCCGACACGATGCGCCGCTATGGGCGACTCACGATCGAGCGCGCGAAGGTCGCGGGCGACGCCGCGGAGACTCCCGCGGGCGATGCGGCAGCGGCTGCCGTCGAGGAGGCGGCACCCGCGCAACTCGTGCTCCGTTCGGAGGATCCGATGGTGCTCCGCGAGGTCGCGAGCGCCAAGAAGATCGCCCCGCTCCTCGGCAACCGCATCGACGAGCACACGTTCCCGGTGGAGGCGTGGGCGCGCGGAGAGCTGAAGCAGCAGCTGGTCGCCCGAGGATGGCCGGCGGAGGATCTCGCCGGCTACCGCCCCGGTGAGCCCTACAACATCTCGCTGGCAGAGGACGGCTGGCAGTTGCGCGACTACCAGGCGAAGGCGGTCGAGGCCTTCCAGCGCGGGGGTTCGGGCGTCGTGGTGCTGCCCTGCGGGGCGGGCAAGACGATCGTCGGCGCGGCGTCGATGGCGGCGGTCGGCGCGAAGACGCTGATCCTGGTCACGAATGCGGTATCGGCGCGGCAGTGGCGGGACGAGCTGCTGCGTCGCACCACGCTCACCGAGGATGAGATCGGCGAGTACTCGGGGCAGGTGAAAGAGGTGAAGCCCGTCACCATCGCGACGTACCAGATCCTCACGAGCCGCAGGAAAGGCGAGTACGCGCATCTGTCCCTGCTCGACGCGGAGGACTGGGGCGTCATCGTCTACGACGAGGTGCATCTGCTGCCCGCGCCGGTCTTCAAGCTCACCGCGGATCTGCAAGCGCGCCGCCGTCTCGGGCTCACTGCGACGCTCGTGCGCGAGGACGGCCGCGAGGGCGATGTGTTCAGCCTGATCGGCCCCAAGCGGTATGACGCCGCCTGGAAGGACATCGAGGCGCAGGGGTTCATCGCGCCTGCGGAGTGCTTCGAGGTGCGCGTCGACTTCGGCGAGGCGGAGCGCATGGACTACGCGGTGGCCGAGGATCAGGATCGCTACCGCATCGCGTCTAGCGCGCTCATCAAGCAGCCCGTTGCGCGCCGCATCATCGACCGTCATCCCGGCGAGAGCGTGCTCGTGATCGGGCAGTACATCGATCAGCTCGAGTCGATGTCGGAGGCGCTCGGCGCACCCCTGATCACCGGGCAGACTCCCGTCGATGAGCGAGCACGCCTGTTCCAGGCCTTCCGCGACGGGGAGGAGAAGATCCTCGTCGTGTCGAAGGTCGCGAACTTCTCGGTGGATCTCCCCGATGCCTCGGTCGCGATTCAGATCTCGGGATCGTTCGGTTCCCGCCAGGAGGAGGCGCAGCGCTTGGGGCGTCTGCTGCGCCCCAAGGCGAACGGGGCCACGGCGTCGTTCTACACGCTGATCACCCGTGACACCGTCGATCAGGATTTCGCGCAGAACCGCCAGCGGTTCCTGGCTGAGCAGGGGTACGCGTACACGATTCTCGACGCAGATCAGCTGTGAGGGCGAGCCCGCGCGTACACTAATGTGAACGTACACATTCGAGTTTCACCGCGGAGGCCCTGATGTCCGGAGACGGAGAGGCGAGGGCCAAACCGGCAAGCATCCGCGACGTCGCGCGCCTCGCCGCCGTCTCCTATCAGACCGTCTCTCGGGTGCTCAACGATCACCCGAGCATCCGGGACGACACGCGTCAGCGGGTGCTCTCGGCGATCCAGACCCTCGACTACCGCCCGAACCAGGCCGCGAGGGCGCTCGCCTCGTCGCGTCCCAATGTCCTCGGCATCCTCTCCGCGACGATCGGCGAGTACGGCACCACGTCGGCGATCGTCGCGATCGAGCGCGTCGCTCGGGAGCGCGGCTTCTCGATCAGCACGCTCAACCTTCCGGACGCCTCGCCGGAGGCGATCGGCGAGGCGGTGCGCCAGTTCGATCACGAACAAGTGGCCGGCATCATCGTACTCGCCCCCCAGGTGCGCGTGTTCAACGTCATCGGCGGGCTCGGAGTGCGGGTTCCGGTCGCTTCGTTGCACACGGGAGCGGGCGGCACGGCCGAGAGCATCGCATCGGACCAGCGGCTGGGGGCGAGCATGGCGGTGCAGCATCTGGTCGCGCTCGGGCATCAGGACATCCTGCACATCGCCGGCCCGCAGGACTGGATCGAAGCAGAATCGCGCATGCACGGGTACTTGGATGCGATGTTCGAGGCCGATCTGTCGACGCTGCCGCCGATCCGGGGCGACTGGACCGCCGACTTCGGGTACTTCGCGGGTCGCGAACTGTCGGGGAGGCGCGACTTCACCGCGATCTTCGCCGCCAACGACCTGATGGCGATCGGTCTGATGCACGGATTCCGCGATGCCGGGGTGCGCGTGCCTGACGACGTCTGCGTGATCGGGTTCGACGACATCCCCGTCGCCGCGCACACCTGGCCGACGCTCTCCACGGTGCGCGTGGACTTCGCGGAACTCGGCCGCCGGGCCGTGATGCACCTGCTCGCATCCATCGAGCAGCAGCCCGATCCGGAGTTCGAACTGCTGAGCCCTGAATTGATCGTGCGGGAATCCACAACCTCCCCCGCAATGCGACGGTAACGATTCTGTAATCAGCCGACAACGGCTTGACACGCGGCGTAACATGTTCCACGATGTGAACGGTCACACGAGTGGCGAGATGGATGACAGCGAGGTCAATCAAGTGGAACCAGCGACGACGCAGGCAGAGCCGGCTCCCGTGCTGCAGATGCACGACATCACGAAGGTCTTTCCGGGCGTGAAGGCGCTCTCCGACGTGTCGCTCACGGTGCGGCCGGCCACCATTCACGCGATCTGCGGCGAGAACGGCGCCGGCAAGTCGACGCTCATGAAGGTGCTCTCCGGCGTCTACCCGCATGGCACCTACACCGGCGACATCATCGTCGAGGGGCGGGAGATGCGCTTCCGCGACATCCGCGCGAGCGAAGAAGCCGGCATCGTCATCATCCATCAGGAGCTCGCCCTGATCCCCGAGCTCTCCATCACGGAGAACATCTTCCTCGGCAACGAACTTCGCCGCGGGGTCGGCATCGACTGGCGCTCCGCTCGCACGCGCACGGTCGAGCTGCTCGAACGCGTCGGACTGCGAGAGGATCCCGATACGCCCATCAAGGCCCTCGGCGTCGGCAAGCAGCAGCTCATCGAGATCGCCAAGGCGCTGAACAAGAACGTGCGACTGCTAATTCTCGACGAGCCGACCGCAGCCCTCAACGACACCGATTCCGAGCACCTGCTCGGGCTCATCCGAGGCCTCAGGGATCGCGGCATCGCGTCGATCATCATCAGCCACAAGCTCAATGAGATCGAGCAGATCGCCGATGACATCACGATCATCCGTGACGGCCGGGTCGTCGAGACGCTCGACGTGCAGCACGGCACGATCAATGAGGATCGCATCATCCACGGCATGGTCGGCCGCTCCCTCGAGCACCGCTACCCCGACCGCACGCCGAACCCCGGTGACGTCTTCTTCGAGGTGCGCGACTGGGTCGTGCAGCACCCGACGGTGCCGGAGCGATACGTCGTGAAGGGGTCGAGCCTCAACGTGCGCCGCGGAGAGGTCGTCGGCATCGCCGGCCTCATGGGCGCGGGGCGCACGGAGCTCGCCATGAGCATCTTCGGCCGCTCCTACGGCAGGTTCCTCTCGGGGACGATCACGAAAGACGGCGCCCAGATCGACGTCCCCGATGTGCCGGCCGCGATCCGCCACGGCATCGCCTACGTGAGCGAGGATCGCAAGTCGCTCGGCCTCAACCTCCTCGACTCGATCAAGCGGTCGGTGGTCTCGGCCAAGCTCTCGAAGATCACGCATCGCGGCATGGTCGACGCTCGGGAGGAGCGCACCGTCGCGGAGCAGTACCGCAAGTCGCTGCGCATCAAGACGCCCGACGTCAACAACGGGGTCTCGAGCCTCTCGGGCGGCAACCAGCAGAAGGTGGTGCTGGCCAAGTGGATGTTCACCGACCCCGATCTGCTCATCCTCGACGAGCCGACGCGCGGTATCGATGTCGGCGCGAAGTACGAGATCTACTCGATCATCAACGAGCTGGCGAACGCCGGCAAGGGAGTGATCGTGATCTCGAGCGAGCTCCCCGAGCTGCTCGGCATCTGCGACCGCATCTACACCGTGTTCGAAGGCCGCATCACCGACTGCATCCCGGCCGACCAGGCCACACCCGAGACGCTCATGCGCAGCATGACGTCGCTGAACGAGAAGGCGCACGCATGACCTCGACCGACACGAAGACCACGGAGAAGCACGGCTTCCGGTTCTCAGACATCCGCGGAATGTTCGGCGGCGGGCAATCGACGCTCCGCCAGTTCGGCATCCTCGGCAGCCTGATCGCCATCATCCTCATCTTCCAGATCTTCTCCGATGGGTTGACGTTGTCGCCCGGCAACGTGATCAACGTGATGCAGCAGTACTCCTACATCCTGATCCTCGCGATCGGCATGGTGATGGTGATCATCATGGGTCACATCGATCTGTCGGTCGGCTCGGTCGCGGCCTTCGTCGGCATCGTCGTCGCGAAATCGATGGCGGAATGGAATTTCCCGTGGTGGGCGGCCATCATTCTCGGCATCGGCCTCGGCGCCCTCGTCGGTGCATGGCAGGGTCTCTGGGTCGCCTACGTCGGGGTTCCCGCATTCATCGTGACGCTCGCGGGCATGCTCTTCTTCCGCGGCGCGAACCAATGGATCGGCGACTCCATCTCGGTTCCCGTTCCCAAGGAGTTCGTGACCATCGGCGCTGGGTACCTGCCCGAGATCGCGGGGATCCCGATCCCCTACAACGTGCCGACGCTCATCCTCGGCGTGCTGGCCGCCGCATGGCTCGTGTTCTTCGAGTGGCGCACGCGCCGCCAGCAGAAGAAGATGGGATCTGAGCGCGCACCGCTTTGGGTGAGCGTCGTGAAGGTCGTGCTGCTCTGCGCGGTGATTCTCGGGGCCGCACTGCTGTTCGGCAGCGGTCGGCCCGGCACGAGCTTCCCGGTCTCCGGCATCATCCTGCTGGCGCTCGTCATCCTCTACTCGTTCGTGACGAACCACACGGTGTTCGGCCGCCACATCTACGCGGTCGGCGGCAACCGCCAGGCCGCGAAGCTCTCGGGCGTGAAGGATCGTCGCGTCGATTTCTTCGTGATGATGAACATGTCGGTGCTCGCCGCGGTCGCCGGCATGATCTTCGTCGCCCGCTCGCAGGCCTCCGGCCCGCAGGACGGGAACGGTTGGGAGCTCGACGCGATCGCCGCGGTCTTCATCGGCGGGGCGGCGGTCTCCGGTGGCATCGGCACCGTGATCGGGTCGATCATCGGCGGCCTCGTGATGGCATTCCTCAACAACGGCATGCAACTGCTCAGCTTCGGCGCCGACACCGTGCAGATGGTGAAGGGTGCAGTGCTGCTCGTCGCCGTCGGCATCGACGCGTACAACAAGCAGCAGGGCCGCCCATCGGTACTCGGGTTCCTCACAAAACGGCGCAATCCGCCCGGTGAGTTCGCAGGTATCGACACCACCCCCATCGGCGCCCGCGCCATGGAGGCTCCCCCGGCCGCCCCGCCCGCACCGGGCCCGCGCAGCTCCTCCTCCCCAACCCCTCCCGCCGCCGACGACAGCGCGACGAAGGAACCCGGCTCTCGCTGACGAGAGTTCGACGATCACAGAAAGTGAATGGAATCCATGAATAAGAGAATCCTCCTCTCCACGGGCGCTCTGCTGGCCGCGGCCGCCCTGGCGCTCACCGGATGCTCCTCGGAGCGCGGCGGCGACGCGGGTGGCTCGGGCGGCTCCGACGCCGGCGCCACGTCAACCGGGTTCGAAGAGGGCGCCACCATCGGCGTCGCGCTTCCCGACAAGACCAGCGAGAACTGGGTGCTCGCCGGCAAGCTCTTCACGGACGGTCTCGAAGACGCCGGGTACAAGGCCGACGTGCAGTACGCGCCCGCCTCGAACACCGTCGCCGAGCAGCAGAACCAGATCCAGGCAATGGTCACGGGCGGTGCGAAGGTCATCGTCATCGGCGCGAAGGACGGCAAGCAGCTCGCCACCCAGGTGCAGGCCGCGAAGGACGCAGGCGCAACGGTCATCGCGTACGACCGCCTCATCGAGAACACCGAGGCACTCGACTACTACGTCGCGTTCGACAACTTCAAGGTCGGCCAGTTGCAGGGCCAGGCGCTGCTCGACGGGCTCGAGGAGCGCACCGACCACGATGCTCCGTACAACGTCGAGCTGTTCTCCGGATCGACCGACGACGCGAACTCCGCGGTCTTCTTCAACGGCGCCATGGACGTGCTGCAGCCGAAGATCGACGACGGCACCCTCGTCGTGGGATCGGGCCAGACCGACATCCAGCAGACCGCGACCGCCGGGTGGAAGGCCGAGAACGCTCAGAGCCGCATGGACACGATCCTGACCTCCGCCTACAGCGACACCGACCTCGACGGCGTCCTCTCCCCGAACGACACGCTCGCGCGCGCCGTGCTGACCTCGGTCGAGCAGGCGGGCAAGCCACTGCCCGTCGTGACCGGCCAGGACTCGGAGGTCGAGTCGGTTCGCTCGATCATGGAGGGCAAGCAGTACTCGACCATCAATAAGGACACGGCGCTGCTCGTCGAGCAGACCATCAAGATGATCGGTCAGCTGCAGCAGGGCGAAGAGGTCGATGTGAACGACACCGACCAGTACGACAACGGCTCGAAGGTCGTGCCCGCCTACCTGCTCGATCCCGTGATCGTCACGCAGGAGAATGCAGCGGATTCGTACCAGAACGTGCCGAACCTGCTCGAGATCGTCGAAGAGTACAAGTAGCACTCGCGATATCCCCGCACTGAGCTGCGCCGGGATGCGGCAGGATCTTCCTCCGCACCCCGGCGCAGTGCCGTTTCGAAAGGCAGCGCATGACCGACACTCGCTTCTCCATCGACACCGACGCCCACCAGGCGTGGCTGGACGCCCAGACCGATCGGCTGCTCGCATTCGCAGAGCCCGCGCTCGACCCGGATGGCGGCTTCTCCTGGCTCGACGATTCCGGCGCTCCCGTCGCGTCCCAGGGCGCCCAGCTCTGGATCGCCGGCCGCTACACCTACTGCGCGGTACTCGGGCACTTGCTCGGGTTCCCCGGTCAGGCCGAGCGCGTCGAGCACGGGCTCGCCTTTCTCCGCTCCGGCGCGCTGCGCGACGCCGAGCACGGCGGCTGGTTCGTCACCGTCGGCGCGGCCGATCCTGCGACGAATTCCGACGCGAAGGAGAGCTACGGGCACGCATTCGTCCTGCTGGCCGCAGCTTCGGCGAAACTCGCGGGTTTCGAGGCCGACGATCTCTACGCCGACGCGCTCAGAGCACTCGAGCGCTGGTGGGAGCCGGAGGCGCGCATGTACGCGGACACGTGGAACCGCGAGTTCACCGTGCTCGACCCCTACCGCGGCGCCAATCCCAACATGCACCTCGTCGAAGCTGGCCTGCTCGCGTACGAGGCTGACGGCGATCCCCGCCATGTCGAACGATCGACGGCCATCGCGCGACGCCTCATCGGCGACGTGACCGCGAGCAACGAGTGGCGTCTGCCGGAGCACTACCTGGAGGATTGGACGCCCGATCCCGAGTACGGCGCCGACTCCCCCGACAGCCACTTCAGGCCGTACGGCGCGACCGTCGGCCACTGGCTCGAGTGGGCGCGCCTGCTCATCGCGCTCGAGGCCGCGCAGCGCGAAGCCACCGGTTCGCCCGACACCTGGTTGATCGATGCATCGCGCAGCCTGTTCGGCCGCGCGGTCGCCGATGCCTGGGACGAGGATCGCGGGGGGTTCGCGTTCAGCACCGACTGGGCGGGCAACGTGTTGAACGACCACCGCTTCCACTGGGTGATCGCCGAGGCCATCGGCACGTCGGCGGCGCTCTTCCGCGCCACCGGCGACGCGTCCTACGCGAAGTGGTACGCCCGGTTCTGGGAGTACGCGGCGGCCCACCACATCGAGGCCGACGGCAGCTGGATCCACGAGCTCGACGCCGATGGGGCGCCAGCGGACGGCACGTGGAGCGGCAAGCCCGACCTCTACCATGCGCTCCAGGCAACGCTCTTCGCGCGACTGCCGGTGACGCACAGCCTGACGCACGGTCTGCGATCCGGCGCCCGCGACGCGAGCTGAGCCGCCAGCCCTCCAACGCGGATCGGGGTCGGCATCCAGGTACGACCCCGCATACCGACCCCGACCCACAGGGAGGAGCGACGTACTACACCTCCACCAGCACCTTCACCTGCTCGGGATCGTTCGACGCGTCGAACGCCTGCTGCGCCTGGTCGAGCGGGAAGACTCCCGTGATGAGCTCGTCGAGGGGCAGGCGACGCTCGCGCAGCAGCGCGATGGCGGCCTCCACGTCCTCCCGCACGTACATCAGGTTCCCGAGCAGTGCGATCTCGCGATCCTGGATCAGCTCGAGGTCGATCGTGGTGGGCCCGGAGGGCACGCCGACGGTCATGATGGTGCCGCCCTTCTCGAGCATCTCGATCGCGAGGCGCACGGTGGCCTCCCGCGAGACGCAGTCGAACACGACGTCCGCCTTGCCGCCGAGCTCGCGAATCGCGGCTTCGGCGGCATCGGGGGCGCTCGAATCGAAGCTGCCGGAAGCGCCGAGACGCTCCGCGCGGGCGCGCTTCGACTCGAGCAGATCGGCGACGACGACGCGTTCAGCTCCCGCGTGCAGCGCGGCGATCGTCACGAACAAGCCGATGGGGCCGGCCCCGAGCACCACGACGCGAGCGCCCGTGAGATCCCCTGCGCGGCGCACCGCGTGCACGGGAGTCGCGAGCGGCTCGATGAGCGCAGCCTCTCGGTCGCTCAGGTCGTCGGGCAGCGCGATGACGCGATCTGCGGCGATGGTGAAGCGATCCGTCATGCCGCCAGGGGTCTGGCAGCCGAAGACGTCGAGCGTCGCGCAGATGTTGTACCGACCCCGCTGGCACGGCGTGCACTCCCCGCAGGCGAGGTTCGGCTCGATGACGACGCGGCGGTTCACGAGATCCGCCGGCGCCTCGGGTCCAGCGGCCTCGACGACGCCGATCACCTCGTGCCCCGGCCAGAACGGCAGGGACATGAACGGGTGTCGGCCGTGCGCCGCGTGCACGTCCGACCCGCAGATGCCGACGATGGTCGAGCGCACGAGCACCTCGCCGGCACCCGAGGCGGGCGCCGGAATCTGCTCGACACGGATGTCATCGGCCGCATTGACGACGATGCGACGGACGGCGTCCTGCACGTCGCTCATCAGACTGCCGTGTATCCGCCGTCGGCCACGAGGACCGAGCCGGTGATGAACGAGGCGGCGTCGCTCGCGAGGAAGACCACGCTCGGCGCGATCTCCTCGGGCAGGGCGAAGCGCTGCTGCGGGGCATCCTCGATCCAGTAGCGCTGGAACTCGGGGTTGTCGACGGGAGCCATCTCCGTCTTGACGTAGCCGGGCGCAACCGCGTTCACTCGGATGTTCAGGGGAGCCCACTCGACGGCGAGCGACTTGGTGAGGTGGTGCACTGCAGCCTTCGAGGCGTTGTACGCCGGCTGCCACTGCGGACGGTTGACGATCAATCCCGACATCGAGCCGATGTTCACCTGCGATCCGCCACCGATCTCGCGCATGTGCTCGCCGACCGCGACGCTCGCTTTCCAGAGGGCGCGCACGTTGAGGTCCCACACCGCGTCCCATTGCTCGTCGGTGACGCTCCACGATTCGCCGTGGAAGCAGGTGCCAGCGTTGTTGACGAGGATGTCGATGCGGCCGAGACCCGACTTGGCCTCTTCGACCATACGGGTGATCTGCGCGTCGTCGGTGATGTCCGCGGTGATGGCGACGAACTCGATCCCGCGATCCGCGGCTTCGGCGACGACCTGCGCGTTTCGCTCGGCGCTGCGGCCGACGATCGCGACGCGTGCGCCGGCCTCGGCGAGCCCGAAGGCGAATGCCTTGCCGAGACCCTGGTTACCGCCGGTGACGAGGGCCGTTTTGCCCTCGAGGCTGAACGAAGTCATGTTTCGTGTCCTTTTCATGTTGGTACGTCGTGCGAGGAAGCGACGGATCGTCGCGAGAGGTGGTGGCTGATCAGCGACCCGGGTAGACGACCGATTTCAGGCTGTCCGGGTCGGTGTCGCTCTCGAGTGCCTGCTCGACCTCGTCGAGACCGAATTGCCCGGTGACGAGCGAGTCGAGATCGACCTGGCCGTTCGAGACGAGCTGGATCGCGACCGGCCAGGTCTCGGTGTAGCGGAAGATCCCGGTGACGGTGATCTCGCGGTTCTGGATGTCTTCGACGGGCAGCGTCATCTCCGGGTTGCCGAGGCCGACGAGCACGGCGGTCCCGGCAGGACGCACGGCGCGGATGCCGGACTGCACGGCGGGTGCCGCGCCGCTCGCATCGATGAAGGCGTCGATCGGCACATCGAGATCCGCGGGGTTCTGCGTGCGCGGGTCGATGACGCGGGTCGCACCGTACTGCAGTGCGCGGTCGCGGCGCGCCTCGACGAGATCGGAGACGATCACTTCGCCGGCGCCGAATGCGCGTGCCGTCTGAGCGGTGATGATGCCGATGGGGCCGGCTCCGGCGATGAGCACGGTCGAGCCGGGGACGATGCCGGCTTTGCGCACCGAGGTGATCGCGACCGACAGCGGCTCGAGCAGGGCGGCCGCCTCGTCGGTCACGTTGTCGGGCACGTCGTGCGCGAAGGCCGACTGGATGGTCACGAACTCCGCGAAGGCGCCGTCGATCGGGGGCGTCGCGTAGAACTCCATGTCGGGGCAGAGGTTGTAGGCGCCGATGCGGCATTCGCGGCAGCGCCCGCATGGCCGCTGCGGCTCGATCGCGACCCGGTGGCCGACGCGGGCCGGATCGACGTTCTCGCCGACGGCGACGACGACGCCGCCGACCTCGTGCCCGAGCACGAGCGGAGCCTCGACGACAAAGTCTCCGATCCGCCCCTCGCGGAAGTAGTGCACATCTGAACCGCACACGCCGACGGCGCCGACGCGAACGAGTACCTCGTCGGCGGCGGGCACCGGCACCGGGCGCTCTTCGATCGTGAGCTCTCGCGTGCCGAGGAGCACGCTGGCGCGCATCCGCTCCGGGATCTCAGGGTGAGTCATGACTGTTCTCCTCGTACTGCTTGGGTGTGTGCGCGGCCGAGCAGGGCGCGGCCGACGATGACGTGATGGGCTCCGAGCTCGATCGCGCGGAGCGCGATGACGGCATCGACGCCTCCGTCGACACTCACCTGCACCGCCGGAGCGAGCTGCGGAATGCGTTCGAGCAGTTCGGGGCGCGCGGGCTCCCGCGTGCCGGGCTCGATGAGCATGATCAGGGCGCCGGCAGTGCCGGCGTCGAGACTCGCCGGGTCGTCCCCCGGTTCGAGCACCGTCCAGACCTCTCCGCCGGCGGCGCGGAACGCCTCGGTCAGGGAGGCGTCCGCTGCCACGCCGGCGGGCACTGCGGCGCGCTGCGCACCGACCGAGGCGGCGGCCTCGAGTACGGCGGCGATCTCGTCGCGCAGCTCGGGGTCGTACCCGTCGACGGCGCGGCCTCGCGCTCCCGCGAGCACGATCAGGTGGACCTCGAGCAGCGAATCAGGATGCCGCGCGCCGAGGTCTCGCAGTTCGGCTGCGACGATCCCTCGATGCACCAGCTCCCCGGTGTCTTCGCGATCGAGAATCACATCGAGATGAATCGGCAGGCCGATCGCCGCGAATCGGTCGGCGACGGCTTCCCGATCCGGCGCAGGCGCGGCGTACAGGCTGCCGTACACCGATCCTTCCGGCACATCGGTGATCCATGCAGCATGGGGCGGGGCGGCAGCGGACGAGGGCTCCGCGAACTGCACCGCGCTCATCCGCGGCTCCGGTCGAGCGTGTCGATCGCTGCGACCTCGGCGTACCGCGCGAAGCGCTCGGTCGAGACTCTGGCGGGCTCGGCCGCGACCCGCCGGGCCGGCTTCCAGTGCTCCGCGAGCTCCATGATGGGCGTCTCGCTCAGCACCGCGGCGGCCTGCACGGCCGCTCCGCGCGCGACCGCCTCCGGTGCGTCGACGAGATGCACCGGTTTGCCGAGCGCATCGGCGAGGATCTGCCGTGTCGCGGCGGAACGGGCGGCGCCGCCGATGGCGATCACTTCGCCGTCGGTGCGCACCTCGCAGCGCTCGAAGTGGGATAGCCCGGCGACGAGACCGAACACCACGCCTTCGTACGCCGCACGTGCCAGTTGCTCACGGCTCGTCTCGGTGGTGAGGTCGGCGAGCAGGCCGGAGGCCAGCGGCCGGTTGGGCGTGCGCTCCCCATCGAGGAACGCCGCGAGCACCGGCCCATCGCTCCCCGCCTGCAATGCGAGGGCGGAGAGTTCGTCGTGGTTCGCTCCCATGAGTCTCGCGAACGTGTCGATCACCTTCGCTCCGTTGAGCGTGCAGACGAGCGGCAGGAAGCCGCCCGTGAGGTTCGCGACGCCGTTCACGAATCCTCGCGCATCGCGCACGGGCTCTGGTGTGGTCGAGAACACCACCCCGGAGGTGCCGAACGCGAAGACGGCGTCTCCCTCCGCGATCCCGAGGCCCAGGGCCGAGGCGTGCTGGTCGCCGCCGCCGGCGGAGACGAGTGCCGGCTCTGCGATGCCGAGCTCGGTCATGGCCGCCGAGGTCGTGGTGCCGGCCACGCCGTCGGGCGGGAGCACCTCGGGCAGCATCGCCGCCCAGTCGCGCGACTCGTCGATGAGCGCGAGGTGATCGAGCAGATAGCGGTTCGCCGACGGGTCGAAGTACCCGGTGCCCGATGCTTCGGAGCGGTCGGTCGCGAACGCCCCGGTGAGCCGGTACGTGAGATAGTCGTGCGGCAGCAGGATGGTCGCGAGTCTCGAGAAGTTCTCCGGCTCGTGATCGGCGAACCACGCGATCTTGCTCAGCGTGAATGCGGCGGTCGGGAGCGATCCGGTGGACGCGATCAGGCGATCCGCACCGATGCGCTCGGTGAGCCGGCGCAGCTCGCCGTCGGTCGTCGTGTCGTTCCAGAGCTTCGCGTCGCGAATCACCTCGCCGTGCGCGTCGAGCGGCACCATGCCGTGGCACTGCCCCGCGACGGAGATCGCGCGAACGCTCACGTCGCCCGCTTGCGCGAGCGCAGCGCGGAATGCGCCGACGAACGCATTCCACCAGGCATGGGGATTCTGCTCGCTGCGCGGCGGCGCGACCGGCGGATGCGCGGCAGTGGCTCCCGCGATCCGGCGCCCGTCGTCGAGCGCGAAGAACTCCACCTTGCACGACTGCGTCGACGTATCGACGCCGCAGACGACGGCGATCATGCGGCGCCTCCCCGCGTCGGCGCCTCGATCGTATCCGGCAGGTCGCGCTGCTGGCCGACGATCCCGGCCGGGTGGATCTGCACGACCTCTTCCCAGCTGAAGCCGCGCAGGCCCATGAGCGTGACGGTGAGGGCGTCTCCCCACGCTCCGGCCACGAGTGTGCTGCCGAGTGCGATCAGGCCGCCTGCGTCGGCGTCGACCGGATCTGTGGTGAGGTGGACGACGCGCGTCGCGGCCGCGGCGAAGGGCGAGTCGGGTCGCTCGGTCACCGCGACGACGTCGGTTCCGCGCTCGACGAGGCGCTCGACGAGCTGGGTGAGTTCGACTGACTGCCCGCCCTTCGAGAAGGCGATCACGAGGTCGTCCGAGGTCACGGCTCCCATGCCTCCGTGGAGTGCGTCTTGCGAGGGGAGGTAGAACGCCGGCGTCCCGGAGACCGACAGCAGGTGAGCGAGGCGCTCGGCCATGATGCCCGACGTGCCGGCGCCCGTGGTCACGACTTTGCCGGTGCAGCGCTGCACGGCCGAGACCACGTCGGCGAAGCTGTCGTCGATCTGCTCGGCGAGATTCGCCAGTGCTTGAGACTCGCGAAGAATCGACTCTCGTGCGTGATGCACGAGGTCGGCGGCGGTTGCGCTCATATGATTGACCTGATCTCTCATTTGTTGCATTTATTCTATCGTCTTGCGCGATGCGAAGCGACTTCCGGCTCGACGCAGTGCGCGCCCCGGAATCATCCGGTGTGAGATGATGACCCATCGAGAGGAGACGACCATGGAACCCGGTCCCAACAGGCTGGTCGAGATGGCGCACGTCGCCCGAGAGCACTTCATCAACGACGTTCCGATGGTGGAGCTGGCCGCGCGAACCGGCATGTCCCGCTTCCGCGTCGCCCGGCTCATCGCCGAGGCCCGCGACCTCGGCGTGCTGCGCATCAGCGTCGGCGCACCGCAAGCGCTCAGCCGCGACGACGTCGCCGAACTGCGCCGACGGTACGGGCTCCGCGACGTCCGGTGCGTCACGATGCCCGACGCCGACGCCGACCCGCGCGCGCTCCGCGCCGCTCTCGGCCGCGCCGCAGCCGAGTACCTCGAGACGCAGGTCCAAGCCGGAGAGGTGCTGGGGTTCGCGAGCGGTCGAACGCTCGCCGCGATTCCCGAGCACCTCCGCGCGCTCCCGCAGTGCGATGTCGTCCAGCTGACCGGGCTCGCGGGCCCTCCAGGTGAAACGGCTGGAGATCTGGTGCGCACCGTCAGTGCGATATCGGGAGGCGAGCCCGCATCGCTGTACGTTCCGCTCGTGGCGTCCGACGCCGAAGCCGCAGCCATGCTCTGCCGCCAGCCCGGCGTCGCCGAGACGCTGGCGCGCATGGGAGAGGTGACGCGCGCCGTGCTCGCGGTCGGCAGCTGGAGCCCCATCGTCTCCCAGCTCGCGGATTCGATCTCCGACGACGATGCGGGCGGTCTGATCGCGAGCGGTGTGCGCGCCGACGTCGCGGCGTCGCTCTTCGACGGTTCGGGCGGCCGGGTTTCGGCCCTCGATACTCGCACCATTGCGATCCCCTTCGATCAGTTGCGCGCGATCCCCGAGATCGTCGTCGTCGCGGGTGGAGCCGAGAAGCACGCCGCGCTCCGGGCCGTGCTGCTCGCCGGGTTCGTGACGACCCTCATCACCGACCGCGCCTCGGCGCTGTCGCTGCTCTCCGGGCCGCGCACAACCTGAACGGCGGCGGCTTCCACCCCTGCCCGGGAGGAAACCGCCGCCGCTCGATCGCCGACTACTCCTGGCCGGGCAGACCCTCGTACGCGATATCGCCGGTCTTGAGGTTCTCGGCGATCAGTTCGCTCAGCCCGTCGAGGAAGGCCGGGCGATCGTTGACGACGTGATCGAGAGCATCCTCGACGTTGTCCTGCGTGATGGGGGGCATGGTGTAGACGAGGTTGTTGTCGACATCCTCATCGCGTGCGATCGCAGCAGCCACCGCAACGCCGGTCGCGAGCTGGACCGTGCCGTTCTGCAGCGAGGTGCCGATGAAGTCGCCGTTCTTCACAGCGTTGAGACCATCCTCGATGCCGTCGATGCCGACGACCGGAATGTCGTCCATGCCTGCCTCGCGCAGCGCCTGCTTGGCGCCGAGACCCATGTCGTCGTTCTGCGAGATGACGCCGTCGATCTCATCGCCGAAGGCGGAGATCCAGTTCTTCATCTTGTTGACGGCCTCGTCGCGGCTCCAGTTCGCGGTGTCCTTCGCGAGCACGCTCACATCGGGGTTCTCCTCGAGCACCTGGTCGATGCCGGCGCCGCGGTTGATCTCGCCCGAGCCGCCCAGCGGGCCCTGCAGGATGACGACGTTGCCCTTGCCTCCGAGCTCGTCCATCATCATCTGTGCTTCCTGCGCGCCAGCGGCGACGTCGTCGGGCTGCACGCTCCCGGCGACCTCGTCATTGTTCAGTGTCGCATTGACGTCGAGGAAGGGGATCCCCGCCTCGCTCGCCGCGGTCACCTGCGGCTGCAGCGTATCCGCCTGAACGGGGACGACCATGATCGCGTCCACGCCGGCCTGGATGAACTGATCGACCTGGGTCGCCTGCGTCGAGACGTCCATCTTCGCGACGTTCCACAGGATCTCGATGTTGTTGTCTTCCGCGTAGCGGTCGATGCCTTCCTTGCCTTCGGTGATGAAGGAGGACATGTCGTAGACGCTCACGCCGACGGTGACGCGTTCCTTGCCGCTGTCATCGGCGCCCTGCTGCGCTGCAGGATCGCCGGCACCGCAAGCCGCGAGCGACAGCACTGCCGCGCCGGCCACGGCAACCGCGAATCCGCGGTTCATTCGGGAGGTGAACTTCATGGGGTACTCCATTTCGATGGTGAGTGATGAGGGGAGAGTCGTGCACTGGGGGATCTCGCCGCGCCCGTGGGAGCGGCGACGGTCAAGATCGTCGACGTTTGCTGGCCCACACGTCGACCGCGACTGCGGCGACGATCAGCACGCCCTTGATCACGTCCTGCCAGTAGGCGGGGACGGTCAGAATGTCGAGACCGTTGTTCAGGGTCTGAATGAGCAGCAGGCCGAGCGCGGTGCCCCAGACGGTGCCGCGGCCACCCATGAGGCTCGCCCCGCCGATCACGACTGCGGCGATGGCGTCGAGTTCGTAGCCCTGGCCGAGGTTGGGCGACCCGCTGATCACGCGGGAGGAGAGCATGATGCCGGAGAGGCCGGCGAGCGCGCCGCTGATGGCGTACACGCTGTAGAGCACCCGGCCGGTCTTCACGCCGGCGATCTGCGCGGCGAGCGGGTTGCCGCCCACTGCGTAGACGCGCAGGCCGTAGCTGGTGCGGCGCATCATCAGCCCGAATCCGATGATCATGAGGATCATGAGGATCACGGGAACGGTGAGCCCGAAGACGCGCGTGTTCGCGAACTGACCGTACTCGGTGGGCAGACCGTTGATCGGCGCACCGTCGCCCAGCACGAAGGCGAGGCCGCTGGCCAGCGTGAGCATGCCGAGCGTCGCGATGAACGGCGGCACCTTCATGACCGAGACGACGAAGCCGTTCACCGAACCCGCGGCGAAACCGACGGCCACGGCGACGATCGGCGCGAGCCAGATCTGGTCGGGCATCTCCTTCGCCGCGACGGCGGCGGCCATGGCGCTCAAGGCGATGACGCTGCCGACCGACAGGTCGATCCCGCCGGTGAGGATCACCAGCGTCTGCCCGAGCGCGATCAGCGCGAAGGGCGCCGCCGCGACCAGAATCGTCGTCACATTGTCCACCGTGCCGAAGCGCGCGCTGCGGTACAGGAAGAAGGCGATGATGAGCAGCATCACGATGACCATCGCGTAGCGGATGGCCAGTTCGCGGAACCAGGGCCCCGAGAAGCGGCGGAGATCGCCGCTCTCGGACACCGTCCGCATCACTTCGGTCTGTGTCGGATTCGACATGTCATGCGTCCTTTCGAGGAGCGTCTGCGGGTTCAGCGGCAGCCGCGTCCGCTTCCGTGGCTTCGAGTCCGCTGGCGAGGCGGAAGATTCGGTCCTGCACCTCGGCGCGGGAGAGGTCGGCTGCGGTGAGCTCACCGGCCACCGCACCCTCTCGCAGCACGAGTGCACGGTGGGAGAGGCTGAGGATCTCGGGCATATCGCTCGACGCCATGAGCACGGCCATGCCGCTGGCGGCCAATTCGACGATGATGCGGTAGATCTCGCTTCGCGCTCCGACGTCGACGCCGCGCGTCGGCTCGTCGAGCAGCAGCACGTCGACATCCCCGGTGAGCCAGCGGGCCAGCACCACCTTCTGCTGATTGCCGCCGGAGAGCGTCTCGAGCGACTGGTCGAGATCGCGGCTGCGCAGTCGCACCGAATCCATGACCTCGCCGACCCGCTCGCGACGAGCGCGCTGACGCAGGAACCCTGCGATGGAGAATTGGCCGAGGCCCGGCAGAGTGCCGTTGTCGAGCACCGACATCGGGAGCACAGCGCCCGAGCCCTTGCGATCCTCCGGCACGAGCGCCATCTTCGCTGTGATGGCGGCTGCTGGCTCGCCCGGCTTCACGCGCGATCCGCGGACCCTGACCTCGCCGCTCTCCGACTTGCGGACGCCGAACACGGTCTCCATGAGCTCCGTGCGTCCGGCGCCGACCAAACCGGCCAATCCGACGATCTCGCCGCGGCGCACCTGCAGCGAGATGGGGGCGTTCGCGCCGGTGACCTGCAGCGCGTCCAGCTCGAGCACGACGTCAGCGCTCGGCACACCGCGCTCTGGGAAGAGGTCTTCGAGCTCTCGTCCGATCATCGCCGTCACAATGTCGTCGTCGGTCAGGTTCGCGAGCGCCTGGTCTTCGACGAGCTCACCGTCGCGGAGCACGATCACGCGGTCGGCGATGGCCCGAATCTCCTCCATCTTGTGCGTCGTGAACAGCAGCGCGACGCCGCGGTCGCGCAGCAGCCCCATGACCTCGAGCAGTCGGCCGACCTCCCGCTCCGAGATCGCGCTCGACGGCTCGTCGAGCAGGATCACGTTCGCGCCGGTGTTGGTGGCTTTGACGATCTCGATGATCTGACGGATGCCGACGGCGAGGTCGCCCATGCGCTTGCGCGGATCGATCGTGAGCCCGAAGACCGCGAGCTGCTCGCGGGCCTGCTCGATCATCGCGCCACGGCGAAGCCCCAGCGGTCCGCGCAGCTCGCGTCCGATGAAGAGGTTCTCGTACACGGTGAGCTCGAGGATCGACGCGAGCTCCTGCGGCACGATGGCGACGCCGAGTCGGTGCGCCGCTTGAGCGTTGCCCGCGGGAAGCGGGGTGCCCTGGACCTCGACGGTGCCGCCGTCCGGGCGGTACTGACCCGATGCGATCTTCATCAGCGTGGACTTGCCTGCGCCGTTCTCGCCCGCGAGCGCGGTGATGGTTCCCGCCTCGAGGCTCAATGAGATTCCCCTGAGCACGGGGATCCCTCCGAAGCCCTTGACGATGTTCGTGCATTCGAGCAGCGTCCCGGTGGCCGGCACGTGCTGCGCGGAGTCGCGCGTGTGTGCCTGCTGGTTACTCATGTTGCATTCACCCCTCTCCACGGCGAGCGGAGGTTCCTCGTCGTCCCGGCATGTGGGCGCTTCGTTCGAGGCCCGTATAGGTTTTTACCATGAGTTGTAACATCTGAGAAACATGCCCGCACATTTGAGCGATGCTACAGTCTCTGTGTCCCACTGCGCCAATCCGATGGAGGAGCCCCATGAGCGAGGTCGAACGCCGCATGGCCCTCGTCGCAACGCGGCACTATCTCGATGGCTTGTCTCGCATAGAAATCGCAGATGAGCTCGGAATTTCCCGGTTTGCCGTCGCGCGCCTGCTCGAGCAAGCGCGCGAACGGGGAATCGTGCGATTCGAGATCGCTTCACCCGACGAACTCGACCTCGGGCTCTCCGCTCAGTTGCGCGCAGCCTTCCAACTTCGACACGCAATTGTTGTACACGCACCCGGTGGCGCGGAGGACACGTTGAAGCGGCGTCTCGGTACCGCCGCGGCGCGACTCGTCGAAGAGGTGATGACGCCCGGCGAGGTGCTCGGCCTGGCCGCAGGCCGCACCTTGCGCCAGATGGTGATGGCGTTCCAGTCGCTCCCGCCCGTCGATGTCGTCCAGTTGGAGGGCGTCGCCGCAGGTTTGCAGGAGAGCGGCGTCGAACTCGTGCGGCACGCCGCGAGGGTATCCGGCGGCACCCCGCACGCGCTGCTCGCTCCGCTCCTGACACGCAGTGACGAGACCGCCGAGCTGCTCCGCGACGAGCCCGCTGCTCGCGAGACGTTCGCCCGATTCTCAGAGGTCACCACCGCGGTCGTCGGCATCGGAAGTTGGAATCCGGAGGATTCGCAGGTCTCGATGCTCGCGGGGCAGCTCGGGATCCGCGAATCGCTCCTCGACACCGGCGTGCGCGCCGACCTCGGCGCCGTACTGCTCGACATCGACGGTGCGGTAGTCGAGAATGCTGTGGGACGGAGCGTCGGCATCGACGCCCCGGGGCTCCGCAACGTCCCCCATGTGCTCGCCGTCGCCGGCGGGCCGCTGAAATTCGTTGCGGTGCGCGCGGCGCTCCGCAGCGGGCTCATCCACTCGCTCGCATGCGATGCGAGCACCGCCCAGGCACTGCTCGCAGATGCCTCACGTACCGACCCGCACCGAAGGAGCGATTCATGAAGTTCGAAGACCTGCAGGGCCGCACAGCTGTCGTCACCGGCGGCGGACGCGGCCTCGGCTACTCGCTCGCGGAGGCGCTCGCGGGGCAGGGTGCGAATGTCGCACTGCTCGATGTGCTCCCCGACGTCGACGCGACGGCTGTCGCTCTCGGCGAGCGATTCGGCGTGCAGGCAGTCGGCATCCACACCGACGTCACCGACCCCGAGCAGATCAGCGCGGCGTTCGACCGGATCGGCGCTGCCGTCGGCACCCCCCAGATTCTGCTCACGGCCGCCGGCATCACCCTGCTCGAAGCCGCCGTCGATATCGACCCGGCACAGTGGCGCCGAGTGCAGTCGATCAACGTCGACGGAACCTTCTTCGTGGCCCAGGAGTTCGCGCGACGGGTCCTGGCCGAGGGACTCGCGGGCTCTGCGATCCTCGTCTCGTCGATGTCCGCGAAGATCGTCAACGTGCCGCAGCAGCAGACGGCGTACAACACGTCGAAGGCCGCCGTGGACCACCTCACGAAGTCGCTCGCCGTGGAGTGGGCCGCTGCAGGTATTCGCGTCAACGCCATCTCCCCGGGCTACTTCCTCTCCGACATGACGAAGCAGTTCACCGAGAGCAACCCGGAGCTCGCCGCCGAGTGGACGTCGCGCATTCCGATCGGCCGCATGGGCGACCCCAGTGACCTGCATGGGCTCGTCGCCTACCTCGCATCCGACGCGTCCTCCTACCTCACCGCCCAGTCGATCGTCATCGACGGCGGATACACCGCGCTGTGAAGCACGCGACGACCGGGGCGCCGCGCGCGCTCGTCTTCGGCGAGGCGCTCGTCGACGTCATCGACGGCGCCGCGTTTCCCGGGGGTTCGCCTCTGAACGTCGCCGTCGGCCTGAGCCGGCTCGGCGTTGCCACGACGCTGGCCACCCGGTTCGGCGACGACGCGCACGGCGCGCAGATCGCCGATCATCTGCGCGCCTCCGACGTCTCGTTCGCCGAGCCCGTACCAGGCGCGGAGACCTCTCGTGCCGAGGTGACGCTCGACGCCACCGGGCAGGCGCAGTACCGCTTCGTGCTCGACTCGGAACTCCCGACGACTCCGCTCGACGGCATCGGCCTCGTGCACACGGGCTCGCTCGGCGCGGTGCTGACACCCGGCGCTGCCACCGTCGCGGCCGCATTCGACGATCCAGGATCGCGGCTGCGCAGCTACGACCCGAACATCCGCCCCGATCTCATGAAGGATCACGGCGCGACGCTCGACCAGGTCGAGGGCCTCGCCGCGCGGAGCCACATCGTGAAGATGAGTGATGAAGATGCGGAATGGCTCTACCCCGGGCAGGACCTCGATGCAGTGCTCGCACGCATGGTCGCTCTCGGCGCGTCCCTCGCCGTCGTCACGCGTGGTGCGGCCGGTTGCATCGCACGGTTCGCCGACAGCCGCGCCGCTGCCCCCGCGGATCGAGTGGCGGTGGTCGACACGGTCGGCGCAGGCGATTCGTTCATGGCCGCGCTCCTCGCGGCCGTGCTCGACGGTCCGCTCGCCGCTTCCCTGCTCGCGGGTGATCCGCCCGCACCGCACGACGTCGAGCACGCGCTGCAGTTCGCCGCACGAGCGGCGGGCATCACCGCCTCTCGCGCTGGTGCCAATCCGCCGTGGACGCGCGAACTCGCAGGCGAGGCGCATGCAGAGCCCGCCACATTTCCAGCCACTTCATAGCAAACCATCAGAGACTGGGTGCATGAACACTCAGCCAAAAGGACCCCGGATTCTCATCGTCGATGACGAGCCCAGCATCCGCGAGCTGCTCAGCACGAGCCTCCGCTTCGCCGGGTTCGGCGTTCGCGCGGTCGGCAACGGCGCGCAGACGATCTCAGCGGTGCTCGAGGAGGAACCCGACCTCATCGTGCTCGACGTGATGCTGCCCGACATGAACGGCTTCAGCGTGACCAAGCGCCTGCGATCCGCGGGCTACACCGCGCCGATCATCTTCCTCACCGCAAAGGATGACACGGAGGACAAGGTCGAAGGCCTCACGGTCGGCGGCGACGACTACGTCACGAAGCCATTCAGCCTCGACGAGATCATCGCCCGCATCAAGGCCGTGCTGCGCCGCACGATCCAGGAAGACGAGGATTCGGTGCTCAGCGTCGGCCCCATCACGATGGATCAGGACACGCACGAAGTGACCGTGCAGGGCGCGTCGGTCGAGCTCTCCCCCACCGAGTTCAAGCTGCTCCGCTACCTCATGCAGAACGCGAACCGAGTGCTCTCGAAGGCTCAGATCCTCGACCACGTCTGGGAGTACGACTTCAACGGCGATGCCGGCATCGTCGAGTCCTACATCTCGTACCTGCGACGCAAGCTCGATCCGCTGACCGAAGAGTCGCTGATCCAGACGAAGCGCGGCTTCGGGTACATGCTGAAGACCGAAGTCAAGTAGCGTGGCTCGGCCCAACTGGTCGGAGCGTTGGGCCGACGTCTCGCTGCGGGCGAAGATCACCGGCGTCACGGTCTTCATCCTGTTCCTCGGGCTCATCGTGGCGGGCGTCGGCACCCTCGCTGTGCTCCACCCCATGCTCACTGCGAATCAGACGCAGGCGCTCGAACGCCTCCGCGAGAATCCGACGCCGGCGCTGCGCCCCTACGCGAACTTCAACGGACTGACGCCCGAAGACATTACGCAGGCGCCCAGCGGGTACTACGTCGCGTTGCTCGACGCCGACGGCAACGTGATTCGCGACAACACGCGAGATCAAGATCGAAAAACGCTGCCCCAGGTCACGGGCATCACGCTCGACGACGTCATGTCGCAGTACGAGTCCGCACTCGTCGGACTGCGCGCTGCCGACGGCGTCAAATGGAACGCGATCGTCAAACCGATCTATCAGGAGGGGCAGGCTGCTGGCACGCTGCTCATCGCCTCTTCCACGGCACCGGTCACCCAGACGGTTGCGCAGTACATCATCATCTTCACCGGGTTCGGCATCGCCGTCATCCTGCTCGGCGCCGCACTCACCCGACTGCTCGTCACTGCCACCTTCCTTCCACTCGCGGAGGTCGAGCGCACGGCGCTCGAGATCGCACGCGGCGATTATTCCAAGCGCATCATGATCTCGAGTCCCCATACCGAGGTGGGGCACCTGGGCCAGTCGCTGAACATCATGCTCGATCGTCTCGACGGGTCACTGGAAGACCAGGCGCGCACGATCGAGCGCATGCGCCGGTTCATCGGGGATGCGAGCCACGAACTCCGCACCCCGCTCGTCTCGGTGCGCGGGTACGCCGAGCTCTATCGGATGGGTGCGTTGCAGGAGGAGGAGAACGTCGCCCAGGCGATGGAGCGCATCGAGAAAGAGGCGATCCGCATGACCTCGCTCGTCGAGGATCTGCTGGCGCTCGCCCGCCTCGATGAACGGCGGCCGCTCGCGCTTGCGACGCTTCCGCTCAACAAGCTCGCCACCGACGCGGCGCTCGATGCGCGGGCACAAGCGCCTGACCGCGAGGTCGCCGTGATCACGGATCCCGCGGAGCCCGCGGTCATCGGTGACGAGCACAAGGTGCGGCAGCTCATGACCAACCTGCTCGGCAATGCCATGCGGCACACACCGGACGGCGGCCCGATCGAGCTCGTCGTCTCCAGCCCCGAACCTGCGCCCGGTGCGAAGTCGTTCACGCGTTTCGAGATCGTCGACCACGGCGAGGGCGTTCCTGAGCAGATCCGGGACAAGATCTTCGGCCGCTTCTGGCGCGCGGACACCTCCCGCAATCGTGAGACCGGCGGTTCCGGCCTGGGCCTCGCCATCGTGAAGTCCATCGTCGACGCGCACGGCGGCACGGTCAGCGTGCATGAGACGCCCGGCGGCGGGGCGACCTTCCGGGTCGATCTGCCAAGCGCGGAGGCCTCCGACGACACGGTCCCGGTACCGCGTCTCACCTGACCCGCTTCCGCGCTCGCAGCCGCGGGTGCTTCCACGTGCGCCTAGTGCGGTCGCCCGCCTCTTACGGCCGTGCGCCTCGAGCAGCCGCGCGTCCAGCAATGGATCCCGAGTGGTGCGGAGCGTATCCTCCGTACCGGCTCCGCTCTGCCCAGGACCGCCGGCGCGATGACGTTCGGTCCGTATGCTCATAGCTCCATCGTGGTCGCTGTCTGCATCGGTCTCCCGTTCGAGGAGCGCGTCTGCAAGCAATACGGCGAAATGACCGAGAGCCACAGCACCTGTGAGCGAATGACGCCCTGCGCGGTGCCGACCCCGTGGCGCAGCGATCGCCGCACCCAACATCTCTGTTGCGCTCGCGCAGTGGATTCCGTGTGGCGCAGTGCGCGATTTCAAGATGCGTCCGCTGGTGACCGGACCCCCGCGACACGCGAACAGGGGCCGCGTCCGAAGACGCGACCCCTGTTCGGGTATCTCTGTTGGAGGCTGAGGACTTAGAAGTCCATGCCACCGGTCGGATCGCCGGCGGGAGCGGCGGATGCCGGCTCCGGCTTGTCGGCGACGACGGCCTCGGTGGTGAGGAAGAGCCCTGCGATCGACGCTGCGTTCTGCAGTGCCGAGCGGGTGACCTTCGCCGGGTCCAGGATGCCCTGGGCCACCAGGTCGCCGTACTCGCCGGTTGCGGCGTTCAGGCCGTGACCGATCGGCAGGTTCGCGACGCGATCCGCCACAACACCCGGCTCGAGACCTGCGTTGAGCGCGATCTGACGCAGCGGCGCCTCGATAGCGGTCTGCACGATCTTCGCGCCGACAGCCTCGTCACCCGAGAGCTCGAGGCCCTCGAAGACGTCCTTGCCGGCCTGGATGAGCGCGACGCCACCGCCGGGGAGCACGCCCTCGTCGACTGCAGCCTTCGCGTTGCGCACTGCGTCTTCGATGCGGTGCTTGCGCTCCTTGAGCTCGACCTCGGTCGCAGCGCCCGCCTTGATGACGGCGACGCCGCCCGCGAGCTTCGCGAGGCGCTCCTGCAGCTTCTCGCGATCGTAGTCGCTGTCGGTGTTCTCGATCTCGCGACGGATCTGCGTGACGCGACCCTGAATGGCTTCGTCGTCGCCGCCGCCCTGGACGATGGTGGTCTCGTCCTTGGTGATGATGACCTTGCGAGCGGTACCCAGCATGTCGAGGGTCGCGTTCTCGAGCTTGAGGCCGACCTCTTCCGAGATGACCTGGCCGCCGGTGAGGATCGCGATGTCCTGCAGCATCGCCTTGCGGCGATCGCCGAAGCCCGGAGCCTTGACGGCCGCCGACTTGAAGATGCCGCGGATCTTGTTGAGCACGAGGGTTGCGAGAGCTTCGCCCTCGACGTCCTCGGCGAGGATGAGCAGCTGCTTGCCCGACTGGATCACCGGATCGACGACGGGGAGCAGGTCCTTGATGTTCGAGACCTTGCTGTTCACGATGAGGATGTAGGGATCCTCGAACACGGCTTCCTGGCGATCGGTGTCGGTGACGAAGTACGCAGACAGGTAGCCCTTGTCGAAGCGCATGCCCTCGGTGAGTTCCAGCTCGGTGCCGAAGGTGTTCGACTCCTCGACGGTGACGACGCCTTCCTTGCCCACCTTGTCGATGGCCTCGGCGATGAGCTGACCGATCTGCTCGTCAGCTGCCGAGATCGATGCGGTAGCCGCGATCTGGTCGGTGGTCTCGATCTCCTGAGCGTTCTCGAGGAGCTTGGCCGACACTGCCGCGACGGCCTTCTCGATGCCCTTCTTGATCGCGATCGGATCGCTGCCGGCCGAGACGTTGCGCAGACCCTCGCGCACGAGTGCCTGTGCGAGCACGGTAGCGGTCGTCGTGCCGTCGCCTGCGACGTCGTCGGTCTTCTTCGCGACCTCCTTGACGAGCTCGGCGCCGATGCGCTCGTAGGGATCGTCGAGTTCGATCTCCTTGGCGATGGAGACGCCGTCGTTGGTGATCGTGGGGGCGCCCCACTTCTTCTCCAGCACGACGTTGCGGCCGCGGGGGCCGAGCGTCACCTTCACAGCGTCAGCGAGCGTGTTGAGACCCCGCTCGAGTCCACGACGCGCTTCCTCGTTAAACGCAATGATCTTTGCCATGTATTTGCCCCTCCGGAGGTGTTTCGATGTGGTGAGCATCGTGCCGACGCATAGCGCCGTCGCACGAATGTTTAGCACTCAGTCGGATCGACTGCTAACACTCATTTTGGCACTCTGACCGGGCGAGTGCAAGCGTGTCTGCTCGCGCGCAGCGAACAACGCGGGAATGGTCCCCGCCCCGCAGGTCAGCCCGAGATCGAGCCGCCCACTGCGGGGTCGCTCGGCGGGATCGTCGCCGGGTCGGTGGGCAGACCGGTCGCCGGATCGATCGGGAAGCCCGTCGTCGGGTCGATGTCCCATCCGGTCGCCGGGTCGATGTCGAGACCCGTCGTCGGGTTGATCTGCAGACCCGTCTCGGGATTCGTCTCGGGTTCCGGTGCACCGTCGGCATCGGCATCGGCATCGGTCGCGTTATCGGCGGAGCCGTCGGTGATCTCAGCGGCCTCTTCGAGGCCCGGTCCCTTGTAGTCCGCGCCCAGAAGCACGACCAGACGCACTCCGTACGATTCGTACTCGGTCGACGTGTACGTCGAGACGCCGCCCAGCTTCTCGGCGAGGCCGGCGGCGGCGGCGGCATCGTCGGGGTTCGAGTAGAACACGGCGGAGATCGCGACATCGGTCGTCTCCGCGCTCCCCGAGAACTGAATCTTGCCCCACTGCTCGGTCGTGACGATCGCGTCGAGCGCCGCCGCGAGATTCTCCGTCGGGGTTCCATTGAGGATCGCGATCGTCGCCTCGGGATCGAGCTCTGCCTTGACGGTCGGCGCCGCTGAACCGGAGGAGTCCCCGGAGGAGGCGAGCGGCAGCTTGCCGGTGGCGCCGATGCTCTGCACGGCGAGGATGCCGGCGGTCGTGAGCAGGGCGAACCCGAGCAGACCGGCGATCAGGTACTGCCAGACGTATCGTGGGCGCGCGGTGACGCGGTGCGCTCCGATCCGACCCGTGTGATGCACGCGGTCGAATCGATCCTCGGGGTATGACTGACGGGCCGAGGGACTCTTCGTCCCTGCTTCGGTCGGTCGCGCCACGCGGTACCCCTTCAGATGTCGCCGATATGCAGCAGAACTTGCGCACTGCGAGATTCTGCCACACTACCGTGGCAGACCTGCCAGAACGGTGACAGGATCAGCGTTCTCGTCGCGGAATGACGATCGGTCTCCCGGTGTCGGGATCCTGCAGTACGCGCACGGGGGCCCCGTACACCTCGGCGATGCGGGCTTCGGTGAGCACCTCCCCCGGGGCGCCGCGGGCGACGAGCGCGCCATTGGCGAGGATGGCGACTTCGTCGGCGTACGCCCCGGCGAGCGACAGATCGTGCAGCACGACGATGACGGCTCTGCCGCGTTCGGCGAGCCCCCGTGCGATCTGCAGCACCGCCTCCTGGTGCTTCAGGTCGAGGGCTGCGGTCGGCTCATCCAGGAGCACGATCCGTGTCTCCTGGGCGAGCACGCGCGCCAGAGAGACTCGCGCTTTCTCACCGCCGGAGAGATGCGGAAATCCGCGCTGGGTCAGATGCCCGACGTCGGCCGCGGTCGTCGCATCGCGAATGGCTCGTTCGTCATCGTCTGCGTCCGGTGTCCCGATCCAGGGTGCGCGCCCCATGTCGATCACCTGCTGAGCGGTGAACGAGAACGCGACCTGATTGGCCTGCAGCAGTACCGCGCGGGCACGTGCGAGGTCGCGGGCCGGCCAGCTTCCGAGACCCCGCCCGTCGAGAGCCACCGAACCGCTCGACGGAACGATGTCGCCAGAGAGCACGCTGAGCAGGGTCGACTTCCCGGCACCGTTCGGGCCGACGAGGGCGAGCACTTCGCCGTATCGCACCGCCATCGTGACGTCGGTCAAGATCGGGACGGAACCGACGTGATAGCTCACGCCGTCCACCTGCTGGGCGACTGCGCCGGCTTGCTGCGAGACGGCGGGCTCCTCGACATTCATGCCCAGCCTCCCGAGCGACGACGGTTGCGACGGATGAGCCAGAAGAAGAACGGACCGCCGACGAGCGATGTCAGCATGCCGATGGGCAGATCCGCGCCGTCGACCAGTGTGCGTGCCAGGAGATCGGCGTAGATCAGCAGCACGGCTCCGCCCAGCAGTGAGCAGATGAGCAGCAGGCGGTGCGCGGGACCGAGGATCATGCGCATGAGGTGGGGCACGACGAGGCCGACGAACGAGATGACGCCGACGAAGGCCACGCCGACGCCGGTCAGCAGCGCGACGAGCACGATCGACACGATGCGCAGTCGCTCGACACGCACCCCGAGGTGCGCTGCAGTGCGGTCCCCGAGCGAGAGGAGATCGTATTGCTGGGCGAACAGGATCGCGATGCAGGCGGCGACCGCGGCGACGACCGCCACGATACCGACTTCGTTCCACCTGGATCCGTTGAGCGAGCCGAGCTGCCAGAAGACGATCTGCTCGCGACTGGCGGTGTCTCCGATGAAGGTGAACAGCGCGAGGCCTGCACCGGCGAACGCGTTGATGGCAACGCCGGTGAGCAGCAGCGTGACGATCTCGGTGCGACCCTGCGCGCGTGCCGTCAGGTACACGATGAACGTCGCTGCGAGGCCGCCGAGGAAGGCGAAGATCGCGATCGTCCACCCGCCGAACGCGGTGATGCCGAGCGTGATCGACGCCGATGCGCCGAGCGCCGCACCTGACGAGACGCCGACCACACCGGGCTCGGCGAGCGGGTTCCCGAAGATCGCCTGCATGACGGCGCCGGCGACCGCCAGTGCGGCGCCGACGAGCAAGGACATCATGACGCGCGGGAAGCGGATCTGCCACAGCGTACGGTCCAGCAGCTCGTCGGTGGGAGCCCAGGAGTTGGCGATGCCGATCCGTCGCAGCACCGACCCGACGACCTCTGTCGGCCCGATCGAGAGCTGACCGAGCCCTGCCGAGAGGATGATGCCGACGATCACCAGGATCACGGCAGCGGTGATGACGATGGCACCGCGGCCTGCACTGCGGCGGCCGAGGGTACTCGGTGTGGCGTTCGTCACGTGATGCTTTCTCTGCGCTGGTGAGTACCGCTGCGACCCGGGGCCCCGGGGCCGGCACGATCACCTATTGTATCGGCGTTCGCCGCGCCGGAGCGCGGCAGCTACTGACCTTCCGGCGCGTAGATGGCGCGCGCGAGCGCGTCGAGAATCTCGGCGGATCGCGGGCCGAACGAGAGCACCGTGCCGTCCTCCATGTCGACGAAGCGGCGGTGCTCGCCGGCGGTGGTCACGGCGATCGCGGGCTTCTCCTCGAGCAGCCCGTCGACGCCGCCGACCGATTCGATGCCGTGCGACATGACGAGAATGAGGTCTGGGTTCGCTTTTACGAGCGCCTCGTCGGTCATCGGTTTCATGCCGTCCCAGCCCATGTCGGTGGCGACGTCGACCCCGCCGACCGCCTCGATGAGCTGATCGGCCCCTGATTCCTTGCCGAAGAGGTAGTAGACGCCCGCCGATCCGCGAAGGTACACGAATGCGATGCGCAGCTTGTCGGCGGGGGTGCCGGGTGCGATCTCCGCGATCTCCGCGATCTTTGCCTCGACTTCGCTCGCGATGCGCTCGGCCAGCTGCTCGCCGGCTTCGGGGCTGCCGTAGATCGCGGCGACTTGACGGGCGAGCTCCTCGGCTCCCTCGAACGACGGGTCGTTCTCGACGAAGACGACCTGGATGCCGACATCCTGCAATTGCTCGATGACGTCTCGCGGACCCACAGACCCGTCGGTCACCACGACGTCCGGATGCAGGTCGATGATCGCCTCGGCGTTCACCGTGTGTCCCCCGCTCGTGACGCGAGGAAGGTCGGCCAGACTCTCGAGCGTGGTCGACTGGTCGACGCCGACGAGGCTGTCGGCGAATCCGAGCCCTGCGATCGTCACGGAGATGTTGCCGCCGAGATCGGCCGCCACCACCTTGTCGGCCCGTTCGACCGTGACATCCGTGCTGGAGCCGTCGGTCGCGAACGAGGGTACGGTCGCCGGCAGCGACTGCACCGGATTCTCAGCCACGGGCTCGATGGTGGAGTGCTGCAGCACCGCCGTCGACGGGCCGACGTAGGCCTTGGGATCTTCGAGGGTCGCGAGCTCGGCGAGCGGTGTCGTCGACGCCGCGGCGGGCGCATCAGTGCCGGTCGAATCCGACGGAGCAGCACAGCCGGCGAGCAGCAGAGCCCCTGCGAGGAGGGCCGCGAAGCCGGCGGCGACGCGGTGGCGCATCACCGAGTCTCCCCGGAAGGACGATGGTCAGCTCCCGTGTCGGATGCCGGCTCGGACGGCTGCGCGGGATCCGGGGCCGGCGTCGTCGCCGCCTTGCCCTTGCGCCCTGCGAGCAGCATGCCTCCGGTCACTCCGATCACCAGGATCGCGATGCCTCCGATGATGATCGGGAGCCACGGGATCGCAGCGGGCGACGCCGCGGGCGCGGCAGTCTCGGCGGCGTCGGGGGCGGGGAGGATCTCCTCGGAGGCCCCATCCGAATCGGAGGGAGCCGCGTCGGCGCCGGCTGCACCGGCATCTGCGCAGCCGGCGAACTGCAGGTCGAGATCGACCGGATCGAGCTCTGCGCCCGCTTCGTAGAAGCCCGCGAACGCTTTGGCGCCCGTGTTCGTGAGGGTCGTCGAGAGCGCGTCAGCGACGAGCGCGTCGTCGGAGATGGGCAGCTGATCCGGCACGATCACGTCGCCGACCCACTCCTGCTGGGTGTCGATCGCGACCTCGCCCTCCATGTCGGTGCTCCGCGCGTCGAGCAGCAGAGCCGCTTTGCCGTCGCCCTCGAATTCGAGGGTCGGGTTCGCGATGGTCAGGTCGAGCACCCCGTCATGGCCGGTGAAATGCACGGTTCCCGTGAATGAGACGCTTCCCTCGCCCGTCTCCGTGTCGATGCTGCCGGTCCCACCGCCCCACGTGAACTGGGGCGTCTCGTACGTCGCACCGTCGCTCGCCTCCCACGATCCGTTCGCAATGCTGCCGCTGATGTACGCGCGGAAGCTCTCTTTGACGCCCCACGACAGCTCGCCGCCCGTGATCTCGCACACGCCTGCTTCGCCTTCGGCGCGAACCGGTTGCTGCGCCTGCGCCGCAGTGGGAGCGAGCAGCAGCCCGCCGATGATCGCAGCGCCTGCGAGCAGTGCGCCGGAGCGGCGGATTCGGGCGTTCACTGATGAACCTCCTGGAGATCGTGGGGTGGGACGGGAATGGGAGGATCGCTAGGCCGAGTTACGGCGCTGGCGAATCGTGAGGAGCGTCATGCAGGCAGCGATCGCTGCGAGCCCGGCCGCACTCGCCCACCACTCCCAGAGTGCCATGCCGCCGGCAGGAATGATCGCCGCTGAGGTGACGCGATCCTCGGCGACTGCGCCGGAGAGCGCCTCGGTTTCGACGTCAGCCGAACGCGCCGACTTCTTCTTCTTCGGCTCGACGATGTCGATGACGGCGCCGGCATTCGTGCTGCCCTGGATGGTGATGGTGTGCGTGCCGCGCACGTCCTTCGGGAGCGTGCCCGACCAGCGCACGACGCCGTTCTTGTCAGCGGTCGCGGCATCGTCGAGCACGATCGGATCGGAGTAGAGCACGACCAGCACGCCCTCATCGTCGGGGTCGAAGCCCGACGCCTCGATCTCGATGCGCCCGCCCGGTGTGAGTTTCTCGGCGTCGGTGAGCACGGTCACACCGGTCGTCGCCGGGGGCGTATCGGCTGCGGTGTACTGCTTCTTCTCGCTGCCGGCCGCGGTGGCGCCGAAGCTGACCCGGGACTCTGCGCCCACGGTGAAAGTGAGGGGATCGAGCCCGATCGACTGGCTGCCACTGCCCCCGGCGCCCCCGCTGCTCAGCGTGCCCAGAACCGGCACATTGCTCCAGGTGACCTCTCCGCCTGCACCGACCGACTTGCTGCCGCTCGCGAGATCGAGCTGGTAGGTGCCGGAGCCGAACGACGTCGAGTTGCCGGTGCTGAGAGTCGCGCTCGCAGGGCCCGAGACGGTGATCGAGGGGTTGGAGACGTTGTACATGGTCATGCCGTAGCCCGTGAAGGCGACCGAACCGCTGTAGCTCACCGTGCCGGTCTGGCTCGCTCGATCCCAGCTCGAGCTCGCCGCCTGCGGGAAGAGGTAGCCGGCGCCGACGCCGTTCGTCTCGATGCTCCCCTTCGCGCAGTGCGCGTATCCGTACGCCTCCTTGTTGGTGCACGTCGTGTACGCGGCGAAGGCGTTCGACACGCTCCACGAGAGGGATCCGGCCGCGGCGCCGTCGGTCGGCGCCGGGGCACCCGGGGTGGTTGCCGTCTTCGGTGAACTGACCACGGTGACCTGTAATGGCGAAGAAACCGATCGCCCATATTTCTTGCTCTTCGGCGTGAAGGTGGCGGTCACCGCGTGGATTCCAACGGGCAACTGAACCGGCGCTGACGCCGCACCTCCGCGAACGGGCGTTGCGGTGCCGATCTGCGCACCGCCGGATGAGAATCGCACGTCTCCGGCCACATTGCGCGGCGTTATCCGTGTCGTGAGCGTCACTTCTGAACCCTCGCTCACCTTGCCGTCCGAGGCCGTGAGGGAAATCGCTGTGGGCTCAACTCCTGTGACCGCCGACTCCGTGTTGACCGAGACGGTGACGGGGTCCACTGCGTCCCCAGGCTGGTAAAAACCGCCAAATGCGTCGGCTGCGCCAACCTTCGTGAGGGTGACTGGCGCATTTTTCCAGGTCGTCGTCTTGCCCGAGACCGTCGCTGCAGGGAACTGGATGTCGGCAACGTGCACCTTCTTCTGTGTGAAAAATTGGGTGCTGACCGTATCCATGCCATCGAACTTGCGGCTCTTGACATCCAGGTAGAGCTTGCCTGCGCCGTTCTCTGAAACCTCAATCTGCGGATTCGTAAAACGCAGGTCAAGGGCGTATCCGCCCGGCATGGGGTGCGATTGGAAGTGCACTCCGTTCGCCGCGCCAAGAGCGACCTTTGCGGCAGAGGCGTCGGACTTCACCGATCCGGTGCCTCCGTTCCAAACGAATTCTCCCTTGGCCGTGGGCTGCGTCGTAGCGCCCAGCAGCGTGCTGCGTCCCTTGAAACTTCCATAGTTATAGATGTAGTTGCGGAACGAAGCCTTCACGCCCCAGGTGAGTTGCGCAGAAGTGATATCGAGGTCGACAATTTTCGGCGTTACAGTGATCTGCACCGTTTGAGCCTGAGCATTTGTGAATTTCTCACCGTCGGTCGCCGTGAATGATGCCTCTACAGAGTGCGTACCGACGGGCAACTTCGTCGACAGCTTCGCAATCCCCCGGTCGATTCTGAGCGGATCACCATGCGGTTTGCCATCGACCGCGAACTGCACGTCACCCAAGGCCTCCGCAGGGTCCAAGGTCGCGGTGAGCGAGATAGAGCTTCCTTCGACGACTGACCTGCGGTCAACCATGAGTGCCAACGTGGTTTGCTCGGGCGACGCCGCGGGTGTTTCGTCAGGGACAACGGGCGACGCCGGATCGGCTACCGGCACCGGCGCGTCGGCTACAGTGAACCGTCCCAGTGATTCGCCCGGGCTCCAGGAGCTTCCGAGTGCAGCTGCGCCCTCGTCACTCAGTGTCACCATCTCCGTCGTCCAACGCCTAGTCTCTGCGCCACCGCTGCGCGACACCGCAAACTCTGCGAGCTCCACGTCATGCGCCTTTACTTGCGATGCTGCACGTGAGGAAAGGTCGACAATCAACTTCGCAGTCGCGCCGTCCCCCGATGCAACTCGGAGGCGCTCAATGTCAACTTCGGAGCCCAGCTCAGGCTGCCCGAGACGCACGCCTTGGGTCTCGACGAATGCGAGGTCGAATGCTCCTGTCGATTCAGTGACAGAGCCAGCTCCCTCGTTCCAGACGAGGCGCGACGGATTCCCGGACCCTGCGACCTTTCCGTCGGACGTCGCGCTCCAACCGAAGTCCCCTGAAACCCCCTCGAATTCCCATACGAGTGAAGCGAACGTCATCGATTCCTCGACGGGCCCGACACCAGGCTCCGAGTCAGAGGCGACGGCCTCCGGGTCACGGTCCGCGGACGAAGCATCGATGGGGTCCGACGCGCCGGCGACCGGCTCGTCGGCATCGGACTCGCTTCCAACCTCCGCATTGGCTGTACCGCCCAAGCTTTGCGACTCCGAGGCATCTGGGGTCTCACTCGAACCGAGCCGCCCCGCATCGCCTTCTGCTTCCTCAAGGGTCGTCGTGGGTCTTCCTGTTGCCGACGCGGACACGGGAGGAATTTCCGCGTCCGATTCTGCCGATGCAGCTGTTGCGGCGAAAGGGCTCCCCATTGCCACTGCAATAGCGAGCACGATCGTGGAGGCCTGGAGCAGGCGCGTGCGTGCAGACACAAAGATCCTTTGGACGAAACAACGACGAGGGAGGCGGCGTCTGCATCCGGTGTAAACGGATGCATCAGACAGAGGTGAGGGTGACCTAAGTTCAAAATCCAGTCTGCCTGCATACGTCAGATGATGCAAGTTTCGGGAGGACACGAACGGGCGGACACCGCGAATGCGATGCCCGCCCGTTCGTTACCCGGTACGAGTTAGTGATCCGCGCGATACAGGAACGCCGCCATCGCCTCTCGCGTCACATTGCTCTTGGCCGCGTAAGTACGCGTGCCGTTGGGCTGCTTGATACCCGTCGAAAGCCCACTCTGCGACATCCAGGCGATCTCCTTGTAGAACTTGTCGCCGGCCTTCACGTCAGTGAATGGGGAGGCCTTCGGAGTCGCAGGCTTCGCGTTCTTATCAAGGCGGTACATGAACGCCGCCATTGCCTCACGAGTGATGCCCGCCTTCGCCAGGTAAGCGGGCTTGCCACTCGCCTGCTTCACTCCCGTCGAGGTTTTACTCGCGTACATCCACGAGATCTCCTTATAGAACTTGTCACCCGGCTTGATGTCCGAGAAATACGAGGTCTTCGGTGCCTTGTAGCTCGAATCTCCATACTGGCGGAAGAGGAACGCCGCCATCGCCTCTCGGGTAACGTTATTCTTCGGCTGGTACTGGTAGGTACCGTTCGGCTGTCGTACGCCTGTCGAGATTCCTTCCGACGCCATCCACGAGATTTCCTTGTAGAACTTCGCCCCCTTCTTTACGTCAGTGAAGGTAGGTGTTGGCTTTGGAGTAGGCGGAGTGGTGACGGGGAAGACCGCGTCCCACTGACCCGAGGTCACTCGCAACGTACCCATGGCGTACACGGTGTCGGCGGTCGGATTCGTGTGAGCCTGCCATGCGGCGAACTGATAAGTCTTCTTCCGATCCAGCTTTGCTTTCGGCAGCGTCAACGTACCCGATGCGGCATTATTCGTGAATTTCGATGCAGTGAGCCAATCCGCCGCGACTCCCATGCTCTCCTGACCAAGTTGACTGAGCTGCCCATTCTCAAACACGGAGATGTAAGCGCCGACCGGCGAATCGACATTGGCGAGGTCGAACTTGACCTTCAGGCCCTCCTTCGTGGCGCTCGTGACTGCCGCTTTCACCGTGGGTACGGCCTCGGGCTGAGCAGGGAACACCGCGTCCCACTGATCACTCGAGACCGAGATGTCGCCGAGCGCGTAGATGTTCGCCGGAGTGGCCGCAGAGTGCAACTTCCAGACGAGTACTTCGTACTGCTTATTTCGGTCGAGCTTCTCAGTAGGAGCATTCAACGTAAAGCTCGAGCTTCCGTTGGAAACAGCGGGGAACGGAACCGCGAACGCAATCGTCGGGCTACTCGGGTCCTCGAGCGCAGCCGCAGTCCCCTTTTCGATCACGGCGGCGTACGCACTCGTCACATCGGACGGAAGCCCCGACGCTTCGACCGCAATCGAGAGACCGGTCTCAGCGGAAGCTCCGTTAATACTCGAGGTGACTACCGGGGTAGCGGCCGGAGCTGCAAACGAAACGGGCGTGTACGTTTCAAATGGTGCATACTTCGCGCCGCCGCCCGGGTAGGTATACACACCGAACCGGCCTCCGGTGGCGAGAGCCGAAACATCTTCCTGCTTGATCGTCAGTTGCGTTTCGAATGTGCCGTCGGCCCTGAGCTCGATGGCACCCGCATCCGCGCCGCCGATCGTCTCCATGTCCTCAGCGTTGACAGCCCACTTCGTCTCATAGGTCTTCCGCGCACTCCCGGCTGCTCCCAATGAGGGCTGCCAGGTCTCCGCGAAATATCCGAACGCCACGTAAGTTCCGGTGAACTTATTCGCGAGCGGTGGACGCGTGCCTGAAGTGGCCGGCGCACTCGGCAGGAAGCCCGAGCCCGAAACCGTCACCGTTTCACCCTCCGGATTCACGTCAGCAGTCTTCGACACAGTCACGGTCGGAACCTCGTCAGCCGCGTTGGCCACGGCAGGCGCAATCGCCAGGCCGCTGGCGACGAGCAGCCCCGTCGTCGCCGTGGCGAGCAGGCGCCGCCACTTCATCTGTGCAGTCATGAAGATTGCACTCCTTTTCTCTTCGGATTCGGCCGCCGCGCGAGCAGCAGCCCGCTCATCGGACTGAACTGAGGTTCCCCTAACCTGCAGCACCAGCAATAGTCTGACGATTTTCATCTGACCTTGCAACTCCCACCTCTGATTCGGCGCGCTCCCAGGTGCCGCACACGTACGCGACGCGGCTTCGCGCCCGGCGAACGCCGCACCCTGCGGCTGCTCACGCCACCGGCGTACACTGGGCGAGCCAATCCACGACACCGGAGGTCGCCATGAGCAAGCCCATCGATTCGGCCGACTACCCGTTCCAGCTCAGCGAGAGCGAATGGCGCGAACGACTCGCACCGGAGGAGTACGCCGTGCTGCGCAACCAGGGAACGGAGCGCGCGGGTACCGGGGAGCTGCTGGACGAAGAACGAGACGGCCTGTACCGGTGCCGTGCCTGCGGCAACGAGCTGTTCATCGCTGGCACGAAGTTCGACTCGGGCTGCGGCTGGCCGAGCTTCTACGAGAGCGTACGGCCCGGTGCCGTCGAACTCCTCGACGACACGAGTCTCGGCATGGTGCGCACCGAAGTGCGCTGCGCCCAGTGCGGGTCGCACCTCGGGCACGTGTTCCCCGACGGCTTCGGCACTCCGACCGGCGACCGCTACTGCATGAACTCGCTCTCGTTGAGCTTCGAACCCGGCGCACGCCCCTCTGACGCATGACCGCGCACGGCGGCCCGGCGTACCGCGCACTCAAACGTCGTCGGTCCCATTCGAAGGTGACCGACGCGGCGCCCAGCCGTGAGGAGCTCGAGGAGTACGTGGCCGTCATGGCGAGCGTCTCAGATCATTCCCGCATGCGGCCGTGGCGCATCATCGAGCTGCGCGGCAAGGACCGCAAGAAGCTCGCGAAAGGTCTGGCGAAGGCTTCGGGTGAGGATCGCGGCAAGCACATCGCCAAGATGACGCGAGCACCGCTCGTCCTCGTCATCGTGGTCAGCCCCGGCAACACGAGCAAGGTGCCGTTGTGGGAGCAGGAGGCTGTGGCGAGCGGCGTGACGCACTTCCTGGGACTTCTCCTGCATGAGTCCGGGTGGGGATCCATCTGGAAGAGTGGCACGCACACCCGCAGCAAGGCCGTGCGCAAGGCCCTCGGCGTGCAGAAGCCGGAGTATCTGCTCGGCTGGCTCCTCGTCGGCGGCATCCCCGAGCGCGACCGCGGTGAGAAGCCCCGTAAGCCTCTGGATCTATCGCGGCACCTCTCCGGCCCGGGCTAGTGCGGCAGCCCCCGTCTCCGGGAGGGGAGCGCCGCGACGACGACCGCGAGCAGCGCCACAGCCGACCCGGCGATCATGCCCTGCGTCAGGCCTCCGGCGAGCGGCGCCCCCGCCTCGAAAGCGACGGAGGCCAGCGGTTGCCCCGCGACGTTCGACATGCTGAGCAGCAGCACCCCGGCAGTGCGCACGAGCATTGCGGCCACGGCGATGAACAGCGTTCCGATGATGCCGCCCAGGTAGAAGTAGGGAGCTGAAGGCCAGTTCGTCGGCCATCCGTTCATGGCTACCGACACCGCCGCGATGATCGCGAGGATCGCCGTGCCCACGACGAAGTTCACGAATGTCGAGGCAACCGCGCTCTGAGCGGCCGCCCGCACGAGCCCGTTCACCATGGATTGCGCTGAGACGCACACCCCGATGATCACCGGGAACACGATCAGCCATGCGCCGTGCACCCCGCTGAACCCGACGGACAGAGCGACCGCGACGATCGCCAGCACGGTGCCGGTGACCCGCATGGGCGTCGGATCGATGCGGCCTCCCGGCCCCAAGCCGGCGCGATCCAGCACCAGGCCGCCGAGCACTTGGCCGGCGACGATGCCAACGGTGAACAGCGCGAGTCCCATCGTCGGGGCGATCAGCCCCTGCGCCAGCACGAAGAAGGCGCCTCCGGCCCCGCCGAAGAGGGTCCACACGGGGAGCGAGCCCGAGCGCACCTCGCCGCGCAGCCGGGTGAGGCCGGTTCGGCCGCGACGCGTTGCGAGCACCGCGACGCACATGACGATGAGCCCGGAGCCGAACGACGCTGCAGCCGTGACGTATCCGTTGCCGAGTTCTTGGCTCAACCCGCCGTTGATGCGCGATTGCACGGCGACGAGGACGCCCGCGAGCCCCGACCCGAGGAGGGCGGCCCAGATGGGGAACTTGGAATGCGGCACTCCCCCAACCTTACTCCGGCTGACCGGCTCGCTCGCGGAATCCCCACCCCTGCGCCGAACCCCCATCGAGCCGACGGAGCCTGCAACATCGGAGTCGGTTCGCAAGCCGACTCGCGGCGCAGTGAGCGAAGCGAATGGAGCCGCCTGTCGGACTCGCTCGCCGCACACCACGGCAACGCGTCGGCGTTGCGTGCGGCGAGCCGATGGAGCCTGCGACATCGGAGTCGGTTCGCAAACCGACTCGCGGCGCAGTGAGCGAAGCGAATGGAGCCGCCTGTCGGACTCGAACCGACCACCTGCGCTTTACAAGGGCGCTGCTCTACCAGATGAGCTAAGGCGGCATGGGGGCGGACGATTGCTCGACCGCCCCGACTATCTTACTCGGAGTCGGCCGACTCGTCGTCAGCCGATGCGTCGTTCGACGAACCGTTCTGCTCGAGCTCGCCCTTCACCTTCAACAGGTACGACTCGAGATCGCCGTCGCGACTCTGACTCCACTGCTGACCGTTGACGATCACGGTCGGCGTGCTGACCAGTCGTTGCGGCTCGTCAGCATTCTGGGGCGTGACGCCGTCGGCGCCGAGCAGCTGGGCTCCCTTTGCGAGGCCCTGCATGCCCACTTCGCTGACCTGCTTGTAGTTCGCGGAGATGAAGCTCGCGAAGGTGCGATCCTTCACGCACTGGCGCAGCTCCGTCGTCGCTTCCGCACCGGCGGCTTCCGCCTGCTCGATGAGCTGGGCGTCCGTGAGGCCGGTGGTGCTCTCAGCCGGCTGAACCTCGGCGCTGAGCAGCGCGTTGTTCAGCTTGAAGGCGTGGTCGGGCTGCTGGTCGACGACGCAGGCGAACAGGTTCGCCGCTCGGGTGGAGTACTTCGAGCCGAGCGATGCGTTGTCGAGGAAGTTGAGCGGGTACACCGTGAGCTCGACATCACCCGCACCGACGTAGTTCTCGAGCATCGTGCCGTACTGCTGCTCGAACTGACCGCAGAAGGGGCACATGTAGTCGGAGTAGACCGTGACCTCGACCGGGAGCTCATCGAAGTTCGCCTCGGGAGCGACGCGTTCGTCACCGGGCTGCAGAGCGGGGCCGGTGACGACCTTCAGATCCTTGCCGAAGACGGCGCCGCCCGACGCCATGTTCTCGGGGCCGGGGCCTGCCGGTTTGATCGACTGCGTCAGCACGAGCGCGATGATCGCGAGCACGGCGATCACGCCGACGGCGATACCGCCCTGCAGGAAGAGGCGGTTCCGCTTCTCGCGCTTCTTCTCCTGCTCGCGCGCAGCGGCGGCCTCGACGCGCGCCTGGGCGCGCCGCTCATTCTTCGTGGGACGTGGATTCGTCTCGTTTGCCATGGAAGTTCTCTCAGTCGGTCCGCCGGAGCGGATCACGGGTCAAATCGGTAGGCACGGTCGCCTTACTTGTTCTTCGAGGAACGGCGGTCGGCGCGATTGGTCGCCCCGTTGCCGGACTGCTGCCCGAACGCGCCGCGTGCCTGACCCTGCTGGGCGGGCTTGCCTGCTGCGCTCTTCGGCGGCTCGGCTCCGCTGACCGCGGGAGCCCCGTCTTCGTCGGGTGCGCTGTAGCTGAGCTTCGACTGATCCGTTGCCTGCTCGGCCTCGAGCCCACCGCCTTCGAGATGGACGTGATCTTGCGGGCCCTCTGCCGGACGAACCTTGACCTCGAGGTTGTAGAGCAGCCCCATGGACTCCTCCTTGATCTGCCCCATCATGCCCTCGAAGAGGGTGAAGCCTTCACGCTGGTACTCCACGAGCGGGTCGCGCTGCGCCATCGCGCGCAGTCCGATGCCCTCCTTGAGGTATTCCATCTCGTAGAGGTGATCGCGCCAGCGGCGATCGATCGTGGCGAGCACGACGCGGCGTTCGAGCTCGCGCATGGCCTCCGCACCGAGCGTCTCTTCACGCTTGGCGTACGCGACCTCGGCGTCGGAGAGAATCTCCCGGCGCAGGAACGCGCGATCGACGCGGCGGGCGCCTCCGGCCTCGGCGACGAGCTCATCGACCGTGAGTCCTACCGGATACACCTGGCGCAGATCGTTGAAGAGCGCGTCGAAGTCCCAGTCGCCGTCGTGGCCGTGCGAGTCGAGGATCGCGTCGATCGTCTGCTGGCGGAAGGTGTCGATGCGCGGCTCGATCTCTTCGCCGTCGAGGATCTGCTGACGATCGCTGTAGATCGCCTTGCGCTGGCGGTCGAGCACGTCATCGTATTTCAGCACGTTCTTGCGGATCTCCGCATTGCGCTGCTCGACCTGGCTCTGAGCGCTCTGAATGGCGCGCGAGACGACCTTCGACTCGATGGCGAGGTCGTCGGGGAAGCTGTCGCGGTTCATCAGCGCGGCAGCGGCGCCCGAGTTGAACAGCCGCATCAGATCGTCGCCCAGTGAGAGGTAGAAGCGGCTCTCGCCTGGGTCGCCCTGACGGCCGGAGCGGCCGCGCAGCTGGTTGTCGATACGGCGCGACTCGTGGCGCTCGGTGCCGAGCACGTACAGGCCTCCCACCTCGATGACCTTCTGGGCTTCGCCGTTGACGGTCTCCTTGACCGCTGCGAACACGTCGTCCCACGCAGCCTCGTAGGCATCGGGATCGTCTTCGGTGGAGAGTCCGCGAGCCGCCATCTCCTGGACTGCGAGGAACTCGGCGTTTCCGCCGAGCATGATGTCGGTGCCGCGACCGGCCATGTTCGTGGCGACGGTCACCGACCCGAGGCGACCCGCCTGGGCGATGATCGCGGCCTCGCGAGCGTGGTTCTTCGCGTTCAGCACCTCGTGGCGCACGCCGGCCTTCGCGAGGAGGCGCGACAGGTACTCGCTCTTCTCGACGCTCGTCGTGCCGACGAGCACCGGCTGGCCCTTCTCGTACCGCTCGGCGATATCGACGACGACCTGCGCGAACTTCGATTCCTCGTTCTTGTAGACGAGGTCCGGTTGATCCTTGCGCTGCATCGAGCGGTTGGTCGGGATCGGCACGACGCCGAGGCCGTAGGTCGACATGAACTCGCTCGCCTCGGTTTCGGCGGTACCGGTCATGCCGGAGAGCTTCTCGTACAGACGGAAGTAGTTCTGCAGCGTCACCGTGGCGAGCATCTGGTTCTCGGCCTTGACCTGAACGCCTTCTTTGGCCTCGATGGCCTGGTGCATGCCCTCGTTGTACCGGCGCCCCGCCAGGATGCGCCCGGTGTGCTCGTCGACGATGAGCACCTCGCCGTTCAGCACGACGTAGTCCTTGTCGCGGGTGAACAGCGCACTCGCCTTGATCGCATTGTTCAGGAACGAGATCAGCGGTGTGTTCACGGACTCGTAGAGGTTCGTGATGCCGAGGTGATCCTCGACCTTCTCGATACCGGGTTCGAGTACACCGACCGTGCGCTTCTTCTCGTCGACCTCGAAGTCGACGCCCGGCTCGAGCTTCCGCGCGATCCGGGCGAACTCGGCGAACCAGCGGTTGGCCTCGCCCGAGGCGGGACCGGAGATGATGAGCGGCGTGCGCGCCTCGTCGATGAGGATCGAGTCGACCTCGTCGATGATGGCGAAGAAGTGCCCGCGCTGCACGCGCTCCGAGGAGGCCGATGCCATGTTGTCGCGCAGGTAGTCGAACCCGAATTCGTTGTTCGTGCCGTACGTCACGTCGGCGTTGTACTGCTCGCGACGCGTCGCCGGGTCCTGGCCCGAGACGATGCACCCGGTCGTGAGCCCGAGCGCGCGGAACACGCGGCCCATGAGTTCGCTCTGGTACGTCGCGAGGTAGTCGTTCACGGTGACGATGTGCACGCCCTTGCCCGCGATGGCGTTGAGGTAGGCGGGCATCGTCGCCACCAGGGTCTTGCCCTCGCCGGTCTTCATCTCGGAGATGTTGCCGTGGTGGAGATTCGCTCCACCCATGATCTGCACCGGGAAGGGATTCAGACCGATGGTGCGCTTCGCAGCTTCGCGCACCGCCGCGAATGCTTCGGGGAGCAGGTCGTCGAGCGTCTCGCCCTTTTCGAGCCGCTCGCGGAACTCCGTGGTCTCCTCGCGCAGCTCCTCATCGCTCAACTCCGCGAAGGTGCCTTCCAGATTCGCCACGAGCTTCGCCTGCCGCTCGAGCTTCTTCAGGATGCGCCCTTCGCCGACGCGAAGAAGCTTCTCGAGAACTGTCGCCACGTTGTCTCTCCTGTACGTTCGGCGCGGTGTGGTTTCCCATGATTCGGGATCACCGCCGTTGCCACATTGTGACAACTCCTCAGCTTAGCAATTGCATGCTCACTCCCGGCTGAGGAGATGCCAATATGGAGGAACCATACGTCTCGGCCTCCCCGCGTGCGGATGCTCGCGTCGCTCATCACCAGAGAAAGGACGCCATGCCGCCTGCAGCGGTTGAGCTGCTCGTCGTGCTCCCCACCTACAACGAGCGGGACTCGCTGGCCGCAGTGGTCGCCGGCGTGCGGCGGTCGCTTCCGGAGGCCGACATCCTCATCGTCGACGACGGGAGCCCGGACGGGACCGGCGCCATCGCCGACGCGCTCGCTGCTGACGATTCCCATGTCTCCGTTCGGCACCGCGCTGGAAAATCCGGCCTGGGAACCGCGTACGTGCTCGGATTCGCTGCAGCGCTCTCCGACGGGTATCGCGCTGTCGTCGCGATGGACGCCGACGGATCGCATCGGGCGGAGGATCTGCCTGCGCTCGTCGCGGCCTCACGCGCTGGGGGCGGGCTCGTGATCGGCACGCGCTGGATGGAGGGCGGACGGATCGTCAACTGGCCGGCCTACCGCAGGTGGATCTCCCGCGGCGGCACATGGTTCGCCCGCGCTCTGCTCGGTTCGCGACTGCGCGATCTCACCAGCGGATTCCGAGTCATTCAGCTCGAATGGCTCCGCCGGATCGATCTCGAGGCGCTCGACTCGCAGGGGTACGGATTCCAGGTCGAGACCGCGTGGACGCTCGAGCGGATGGGCTGCCCCGTCACGGAGATTCCCATCACCTTCGTGGAGCGCGTCGATGGCCGTTCCAAGATGTCGCTCGGCATCGTGCTCGAGGCATTCGCCAACGTGGTGCGATGGTCATGGAGATCGCGAAGCAGACGCACCGCCGCCGACTGAGCGGAACGCGTCCGCGCCGTTCGAGAACGGCGCGCTGCATCCGCCCAGCCGGCGGCTGGCGGCGCGGTGGATCTACTCGACTTCGGAGAGCGAGATCACTCCGTAGTTCCACCCCTTGCGCCGGTAGACCACGCTCGGATTGCCGCCGACCTCCTCGATGAAGAGGAAGAAATCGTGGCCGACGAGCTCCATACGATCGACGGCGTCTTCGACGGCCATGCGCTCGGCGGGGAACTCCTTGGTGCGGATGACCACCGGCGAATAGTCCTGCTCGCCGGAGTCGACGACCGGTACTTCACCGGTCGCGACGGCCTCGAGCACTTCGAGGGGCGCTGGGGTGACATCGATCATCTCGAAGTCGTTGGCGGCAGCATCCGCCAGTGACGTGCGGCCGCGGCCGCGGCGATCCTGTCGCTTGTCCTTCATGCGACGGATGCGTTCGAGCACTCGCCCGTACGCGATGTCGAACGCCGAGTACTTGTCGCCTCCGGCGGACTCCGCGCGAATCACGGGCCCCGGCCCGATGAGGGTGATCTCGACGTGATCGCCGTGTTGAGGGCTCCGGTCGCTCTGCCGAGAGACTCTCACTTCGAACGCCTGGGCCCGGGGCAGCAGCCCCTCCACTTTGTCCGTTTTCGCTTCGACATAGCTTTCGAAACGATCGGTAATCCCGACGTTCTTGCCGCGGATGTTCACGTCCATGGTGACCTCCCTGGAGACTCGGGCGGGTGTGCCATCTGGCGCACCGTTACGCCTTTCTCGAACTCTACTCCACTCGCGCGACGCGTTTCCACCGGATCAGGGATTCTCCCGCGACTTCGCAGGAACACCTCGCGCATCGCGTCGCCCGGCCACGCACAGCGCCACCATCGCCACGACGTTCGCGCCCGCGTGCTCGAGCGCTTCCCGTGCCGCGCGCATGCTCGCCCCGGTTGTGATGATGTCGTCGACGAGCACGACGCGGCGCCCGCGAACGAGGCGTCGCGCCGAATGCCGCACCGCGATGCGCCGCGCGTTGCGTTCTCGTGCCGAGGCCGAGAGACCGACCTGCCCGACCCTGCCCCGCGTCGTCCGGAGCGCGCGCAGGCGCAGCGACGGAATGCGCGAGCCCCGAAGCGCTGCAGTGACGAGCATCTCGAGGTGTCGGTACCCCCGCTTGCGCACCCCGTTCGGTCGCGATGGCATCGCGACGATGAGCGGAGCCGATGGCCCACCGCCCTCGGTGCGAGCCGCGCACCGGATCGCACTGAGCAGGGGGTCGAGCAGCACCGCTCCGAGTACTCGGCGAAATCCCACCCGCCCATCGTGCTTGAACGCCACGAGCACCGAGCGCAGCGGCCCTTCGTAGCTGCCTCCCGCGAAACAGGGCACCCCATCGAGCTCCCGCTCGTGCACGGCGGGCAGCTCGCCCAGCGCTGCGAGACAGACGTCGCAGCAATCGCGATCCTCTGCGCCGCACCCCACACAGGCGGTCGGCCACACGAGCGCCGCGAGATCGAGCACCAGCTCGCGGAGGTGCTGAGCGCGGAGAGTGGGCATGCGTCGAGTATTCCGAGACGGTCTCCCGCATGCCGCGAAGACGGACATTCAGTGGAGAACCGCGGTGCGCGCCGCTCTGCCAGAGATCTGTGAGCGACGGCGGCGCGGCCCTCCCCTACCCGTGCTTCGCGAGCAGCTCGATCCCCGTCACGGCCCGCTGCCATCCGCTCCCCTGCGACGCATACAGGTCGCCCTTCGAACTCAGCACGCGCAACTGCGAGCGGGCCGAGCCGCCGGCGAGCTGCACACCCCCCTGCACGGCGCCCTGCTCCGCAGAGATGAGTCCGATACCGCCGATGGTGACGCGACTCGTCGAATCGGCCTTCGAGAGCACCGCGAACCGTGTCTGCCCCACCCAGTCGAGGTCGACGGGCGCACCACTCGTCCACAGGTGAACGTCGGCCTCGTCGGTGGTGCGCACCGGCAGCCCTTCCGCGTCCCGCTCCACACCGGCGACCAGCACCTGACTCCCCTGCTCGTCACGCACGAGTGCCGCGATCCGCATGCCATCGGGAGACAGGCGCACGGCGACCGGGGTCCGTCCGGCGAGCCACGGAGCGGCGATCTCGATCACCGAACCCTCCCGGGTCGTCGCTCGGAGCGTCTGAGGCGCCGACGCCTGCACGGTCCAGATGAAGTCGAAGGCGTCGAACATCGGATCGAGCAGCCCGTCGCGCTCATCGATCGGAACGACGCCGAGTGCGTCCACCCGCGTCACGCCCTGAGCGTTGAGAATCGCTGCCGCGTCCCCTTCCGGGTTGAGCGTGATCGCGCTCGGCTCGTAGTCGCTGAGCGAGGTCGCGAACCCCGGCGCGGCGACGAACTGACCTGCGACGATGGCCCCGAATTGCTCGTCTACGAGCACCGCAGGGTCGGTGACGTCGTTCAGCAGGCGCGGTTCGACGGCGTCATTCCTGGCCTCCGACCGGATCTGCGTGCCCTCTGCCGACAAGTCGTATCCGTTGACGCTCTGCACCGTCTGCAGGCTCAATCGCAGCTGCTGCCGAATCTCGGCCATCGCCGTCGTTCCGGCTTCGAGCAGGTTCCCGGAGAGATCGACCTGAGCTCTGCCGTTCTCGATCGGCACCGAGTTCATCACGAGCGTCGTGCCAGAGGGGAATCCGCTGTGCAGCACCCCTGACATGCGCTCGCCGGGCCCTTCGAGGAGGGCGCTGACGATCTCGGTCGGCAGCGCGGAGCGCGTCATGAACCAGCGCGTCTCCGGCACCATGATGCCTCCCGGCCCGACGAAGTACAGCTGATGCGGGGCCCAGATCGTGGTGAAGGTCGTCGTATCGAGGATGATGCCGTTCGGAGCCGACGAGATCCGCCACTCGCCGCCGACGCGTTCGAGCTCGAACCGCAGCTCGGTGTTCGCACCAGGTTCGACCGGCAGCATGAAGCCCTCGGCATCGACGGTTGCGAGAGCCGAGATCTCGAGCGTGCCGGAGCCGTCGTCGTTCTCCGTGTACGGCCGGCTCCCATCGTCGACGAGGACGTTCGACGACGGATCCCACTGCTTCGCGTAATCCGGCGAGAGGAACTCTCGCGCGGTCCCGTAATCGTCGGCGCTCGAGACCGCCGCGAGCACGAAGCCGCGCACGACATCCTCCTGGGAGGATCCCGAAGCCGGCCCGGCCGCGTTGAACTGCACCGGCTGCTCGGCCTGCTGAAGGTCTTGGGCGCCGACCTGCACCGGGCCGGAGCTCGGGATGGCGGTGCAGGAGGTGAGCGCCAGCGAGGCTGCGGCGGCTGCCGCGAGCACCAGGGCCCTCGTCCGTATGCGGAATCGTCTCACTTCCGACCCTCCTTCCGGATGCGGCGGCCCGGGCGCCTGAGCCAACCGCCCGTGGCCTGCGGATCGGTCTGCTCCGGTGTCACGTCTTCGGGGACGAGCGGCAACGGCGACATGAAACTCGTGATGCTGTCGCCACGAGGCAGCGTGAGCCTGAAGTTCGTTCCGACACCGAGCTGCGACCAGGCCTCCAGGATGCCGCCGTGCACCGCGGCATCCTCCTGTGCGATCGCGAGCCCCAGGCCCGTGCCTCCGAGCGTCCGCTTGCGGGACGGATCGGCGCGCCAGAAGCGGTCGAAGACGTGGGCGAGATCCTCCTCCCGCATACCGATGCCCCAGTCGCGCACCGACAGCGAGATCGCGGCAGCGTTCGAGTCGATGGACACCACGATGCTCCGCCCCTCGCCGTGCTCGATGGCGTTGCCGACGAGGTTCGAGACGATGCGCCGAATGCGTCGGGCGTCGACATCGATCGGCGAATAGCCTCCCAGAGCGCGCACCTCGATGATGCCCTCCGACAGCGGCTGCAGCCCCTCGACCACCTCGGTCGCCAGGGTGACGAGGTTCGTCGGCTCCGTCTCGAGTGTGACGCGGCCGGCGTCGTAGCGGGAGATCTCGAGCAGATCTTCGAGGAGCGTCTCGAACCGGTCGATCTGACCGCCGAGCACCTCCACTGCGCGCTGCTGACCCGGCTCGAGGCCGTGCGTGCTGCTCTGGAGCACCTGGCTCGCCAGGCGCACGGTCGTCAGCGGTGTGCGCAGCTCGTGGGAGACGTCCGAGACGAAGCGCTGCTGCATTTCGGAGAGCTGGTCGAGCTCCTCGATGCGCATCTGGAGCGTCTCGGCCATCTCGTTGAAGCCCTCCGAGAGCACGTCGAAGTGCTCATCGTTCTGCAACGGCATCCGCGCGTCGCTCTCACCTGACGCGAGACGACGGCTCGCGGCTGCGGCGGAGCGGATCGGCCGGAAGACGATGCGGGACATGATCCATACCAGGATGCCGATGAAGGCCATCATCGCCGCGGCTGTGATCAAGAGGGTGCGCTGCACGAACGAGAGCGTGTCCTGCGTGTCGGCGAGGTTGTATCCGATGAAGAGATCGTAGGTGCCAGCTCCGGCGGGGAAGGTGACGCTCGAACCGACCACGATGCCGGGCGACGGCGAGCCATCCTCCTCGATGAACGTGACGGCCTGCCAGTACTGGGCCGCGGTGCCGGCTTCGACGGCGTGCGCGAGCTCCGGGGTCACCGCCTCCGGCAGCAGCGAGCTCGTGAACGAGGGCGGCGGTGCGTCGGCGAACACCTCCTGACCGGCCTGCCTGCGCAGGTAGACCATCTGGCTCGAGGTCGTGTCTCGCACGGTGCGCCGCACCGAGGCGGCCAGCGTCGAGAGGGCGCCACGATCAGACGCATCTGAGGCGTCGATCTGGCGCTGCGCCGCGAGCGTCGCGCGCGCCGAGTCCTGCAGCGCCTGCTCCTGCCGGGAGGAATAGAGGTCGCTCGCGACGCTGCCGAGGATGAACAGGCCGGCGGTCAGCACGATGAACCCGGTGACGAGCCCGGTCACCGTCATCGTGCGCACCATGAGCGACCGCCGCCAGCGTGCGCGGAATCCTCCGAGCACCGGCTCGGAGAATCGCAACCAGCGCACTCGGATCCGCCGGAGCGCGGTGACGAGGCGGGAACGGCGGGAGCGCGTCATGGCGCTCCTACTCGACGGGCGTGCCGGCCCGGTACCCGACGCCCCGCACAGTGGTGACGATGGTCGGGTGATCGGGATCCTGCTCGATCTTCGCGCGCAGGCGCTGCACATGGACGTTCACCAGACGGGTGTCGGCCTTGTACTGGTAGCCCCACACCTTCTCGAGGAGCACCTCGCGAGTGAACACCTGCTGCGGCTTGCGTGCCAGGATCGCGAGGAGATCGAACTCGAGCGGCGTCAGCGGGATGGACTGGGATCCTCGGCGCACCTCGTGCGCCGACACATCGATCGTCAGATCTCCGATCCGCAACGACTCCGCGCTCTCCTGCTGCGGCTCGCGCAGGCGGGCTCGGATGCGGGCGATGAGTTCGGCCGGGTTGAACGGTTTGACGACGTAGTCGTCGGCCCCGGCCTCGAGGCCGCGCACCACGTCCCGCGTATCCGTGCGAGCGGTCAGCATGATGATCGGGGTACCCGACTCGGCTCGAATCTTCTCCGCGACTTCGATGCCGTCGAGTCCGGGCAGCATGACGTCGAGCAGCACGAGGTCGGGGCGCATCTCGCGGAATCTCTCGACCGCATCGGCCCCGTCGGCAGAGTGCTCCGTGACGAACCCTTCGGCCTGCAGCACCATGCCCAGCATCTCCGCCAGAGCCCTGTCGTCGTCTACCACCAAGATACGCGCGCTCATGGTCTCCATTATGTCTGCAAAGCATCGGGATACGCGGAGCATCGCGCGGCCGCCCTCGTGGCGAGGTTCGGCGTACCGATGGCGGCGACGTCAGTAGTGCTCGAAACGACCGGGAATCAAGTCCCACGGATCCGCGCCGAGATACTCGCAGACGGCGCGATACACGCAGTACTCGAGGAACGCGCGCCGGTGCTCGGCGTCGTCGACGTGCAGCGTCTTCGCGCGCTGGATGGGCATCCGATAGAGCACGATGCTCTTCGACGGCCGGTCGATCATGTAGAGCAGCGGGAGCTGGCTCTCGCCATCGCTCGTAGGCGCGGTCTGGAAGCCGAATCGCACCCCGTGCAACTCATCCGGGAGATACCCCTGCACGACTGCGATGGCAGCGCGGGCATCGGCCTCGAAGCGTCGGAAGCGACCCTCGGGATCGGGGAGCGCCGGGCCCGTGAGCGAGGATCGGATCGGACGCCGCCCGTGCCGCGACGCCCGCGCCCTCGACGGCATTGCGGGAGCATCCCGAGAAGGAGCACGACGACGACCGAACATGCCCACAGTCTACGTCGGCTAGCGCGGGTAGACCGTCAGCGTGCCGTCCCGCGGATCGGGTGCGAGGATCGGGTACCCGGCGATCGCGGAATCGGACACGTACCGCACGCCTGCATGGACGGGGGCCGAACTCGTGAGGATGGCGTTCGCCGGAGCATCCAGCACGACCGCTGCGCCCGGCCGGACGGTCTCGGTCGTGTCCTTGCCCTTGCCATCCGCGCGCGCGATGGTGATCTCTGCTTCAGTGTCCGCCGGATTCACGACGACCAGACGCCCACCGGCCACGACGGGCGCGGCGACCTCGGCGTCGGCGGCGATGACGGGAGCCGGAGCGAACCACTCGAAGTCGTGCTCCCGGGTGTCAGCATCGTCGGCTGAACCGGCAGCGCCCGCGATGATGGGAACGTCGGCGTCGATGACGAGCGCGTTCGCACCGTCCGGCAGCGTCCCGACACTCAGCTCTCCGACCGCGTTCGGCGCCAGTTCGATCTCGCCGACCTCGGTGCTCTTCCCATTCTTGTCGAGCACGCGCACTGATGCAGTGCCGGCGAGCTCCCCCGGGGCGAGCGCGCGGACGATGAACGGGAACGCGTCCCCCTCACCCGAATCGTTCGGGCCGCGGTCGTCTCCGTCCGCATTCTCGATCGCCGGGATGACGAGCGAAGTGGACGGTTCGACCTGCGGTGTCGCCCCGGAGACGCCGAACGGGGTGATGCCCGAGCTCTGCGCCACCCCGACGTGCGCGGTGACCGGAGCTCCCGTGCTCACGACGCGCACGGCGAGCCGCTCGCGATCGGGCGCGTACCCGTTGAGCGACACCGTTTGCTGGGTGCCTGGAGCGACGATCACTCCGGCCGTCTGCACCGAGTCGACTGCGCCGTTCTCGTCGTACACGGCGATCGAAACCGTCGCCGGCACCGTGCCCGGGTTCCCGAGACTCAGCGTCGTCGAGAAGCCGAGCGACGAAGCGCCGCCCATGATCCACTGCTCATTGCTCGGTTCCGCGCAGCTGCTCGCCGCTGCGCCCCGCAGATTCTCGGTGTCGATCGCCTGGAACTGCGCCGCGGCGAGCGGCTGCGACATCGGCGCGAAGACGACACTCGGAAGGCCAGTTCCCTCACCGCGCGCGAGCGTCGCAGTGCCCGATGCTTCTCCGGATACCGCGGTCGTGGCTTCGCCGACGGGGATCGCGACTCCCGGCCGCGCAGGGTCGGCGCCGAGTTCGGAGAAGGACCCGGCGCACGCAAGCGTGCGCGCCGTGTCCTGCGTCGTATCGACCGTGAGTGCGAGCGGTTCGTGCACCACCGACGGCAGCGGAACATTGCCCATGAGCACGACGCCGCCGACGGCCGCCGCCGTCACCAGCAGACCGGTGACCGCCCGGGCGCCGCCGCGCAGTAGCCGTGAACGATCGGTCATCGTCCGTCTCCGTTCGTCTCGTCGGTCGTCCGCTCGCCGGGCGCATCAGCGGTCCGGTCCACTGCCGGCTCCGCTGTCGGCTCCGCTGTGGGCTCCGCAGGGTCCGTCTGCGCGTCGGCCGTGTCAGCCCGCGAGTCGGCAGGCGCGACGGGCGCGGTCGCCTCGGTCGCCGCGGTCGAACGTGCACGAGTGGCGCGGTTCTTCCGGCGCGATGGGCGCCTGCGCTTCTCGGGCCGCCAGGTCACTTCGGCGGTGGGAAGCGCGAGCAGGATCACGCCGAACAGCACCGCGAGCTGCACCGCCCAGACGGTCGTGCCGCTCAGCGAGGTGCCTCCCAATCGAGTTGCGGAGTCGCCGACTTCGGCATCCTGGCCCGGCGCCTGCTGAACGCGCCAGAGCAGTCCTTGATCGGTGAGTCCGGCGTTCGCGAGCGCCTGATGCTGATCGAACACCCGCTGCAGCTCCGAGCGCTCCGCGTCGTCTCCGCCGACGGGCAGCAGCACGAAGCCGACACCCGCTGATTGCAGCGCTTCGGTCACGTCGCGCCCGCCGACGCTCGCGAGACCTGCGACGAGTTCGGCGACCTGGCGGTCGGCTTCCCGCTCCTCCGGCGTGGTCAGCGCGGTGCGGATCTCGTCGAGACGCAGGCCGCTCCCGGTCACGAGCTCGGCGCGGACGGCATGATCGCCCTCCGCGGTGATCACGAGGGTGCGTACTCCGGGGTCCGTCTCCCCCGCGGCCTGCACCAGCGCCGGCATCTGGGAGCTCGCCGGAGCGAAGGGCACGCGATTCAGCACGAGCTGCGCTGAGACCGGGAGCACCGCGATGATCGCAGCGGCGAGAGCGACGGCGACGACCGGAGTCGCGCCGCGCCGCAGTGCGGCCGCGCCGACCGCTGCGAGTCCGAGGAGCGCGATCCAGTACAGCGCGAGCCCGGAGCCCGTCCAGACAGCGATGCTCGAGCCTCCTGCCGCGGTGAGCTGCAGCTGCCCTGCCGCGACGGCCGTCGCGAGCCCGAGCGCGCCGAGCGCCGAGTGCAGCAGCGTCACGGCGACGCGCCCGGTGAACAGGCCCAGCAGGGCGAGCAGCGCGAGCGGGAGCATCAGTACTCCGATGAGCAGCGTGGCCGGAGGCCCGCCGAGGCCGATGCCGTCGAGAATGCCGGCCCAGCCCTCGAGCCCGAACTCGGGGTAGCCGATCAGCAGATGCCAGGTCGTGCCCGGCTGGAAGGGAGAGTTGATGCCCGGATCGAGGAGCACGTCGAGGGGGCGCCCCGAGACGATGCTCGCGAAGAACTTCGGCGCGAAGAGGATGGCCGGCACGAGAGCGGTCGTCAGCACGCGGGCGACGCCGCGCAGGGTCGTGAACAGCCCCAGAATCAGCATGATCACCGCTGCGGGAATGAGGATCGGCGCGGAGGCCAGCGCGGCTGCGGCGAGCAGTGACGCCGTTCCGGCCCAGCTCCACGACTCCCGGCAGCGGGAGGCCGCGAGCAGCAGCCACGGGAGCACGACGGCGAGGACGAGGGTCTGCAGCCGGCCGGCTTCGATGGATCCCAGGAGCACGGGGCTCAGCGCGAACCCGAGACTCAGGAGGGCTCGCCCCGCTTTCGACTCGGTGAGCTGAGCCGCCCAGATCCAAGCGCCGAGCGCTGTGAGCGGGATCGAGACGATCATCAGCAGCACGACCGCGTGCGACGGGTTCCAGAACGTCAGCGTCCCGATCAGCGCGAGCACCCAGGTGAACGGATCGGCTGGAATCCCATCGATCGGGCGCGTATTCGCCCAGAGCTGGTCGAGCGGGCTCAGCGGAGCGAGACCGCCCCCGAAGAGGCTCGTCTGCGGGAACGCCCACCACATCAGCACGACGGCGGCGACCGCCGCCGCGGAGAGGACTGCGAGCCCGCCCATCGAGATGAAGTGCATCTCGCGTCGCTGCCGCCCGGAGGACGCGAGGATCGCTTCACGGTCGATCATGCGCGCGGTGCGCACGCTCTTCGGGTCGATGCGCAGCTGCCGCACGGCCGACCAGCCTGCCGACGAGTGCGCTGCGATGCGGCGACGGGAGGCGAGGATCGCGTGCGGTCGGAAGAAGACGGCGAAGGCCGCCACGAACTCGCCGACCATGTACCCTGGCTGCTCGCGGATCAACGCCCACAGCACCCGCAGCAGCGCGTATACCGGCAGGCACAACCAGGTGAGAAACGCGACGACGGGCGAGGCGTAGGCGATCCGGCGGTGCAGATGCGCGGTGCGCGCCTGGCGGTGCGCGTGACGGAGCACGGAGCGCCTGCGATCGATGCGCGGGCCTGCCACACCGCTCTGGGCGAATCGCACGCGCGACGCGGGGGCCACCTCGACGCGATGACCGGCGAGGCGGGCGCGCACGCAGAAATCCAGGCCGTCGTCGTACACGGGAAGGGCGGGGTCGAAGCCGCCGAGCTCGTCCCAGACGTCGCGGCGCACGAGCATGCCGACGGGTCCGACGCCGAGCACGTCTTGCATGTGGTCGTACTGCTGCTGGTCGAGCTCCTGGCGGCGGAGGGTCCACCGCGAGCCGTATCGAGTGAGACTCTGGCCGAGTTCGATGATGCGGTCGGGATGATCCCAGTCGACCAGCTTCGGCCCGGCGACGACCACCGATGGCGAGCGCTGCACGCTGCTGACGATCCGCTCGAGCGCTGCAGGTTCGGGGCACGAATCCTCGCTGAGCAGCCAGATCCACTCATCCGGAGCCGTCCCCGGCAGCAGTTTCGGCTGCCCCTCCCCCTGCCGGGTGAGGGGGGCGTCCGCTCGTACGCCGGCATTGCCCTCATCGGAGGCCGGAGCCATTGCTTCCACGGCGCGCGCGACCGCCTCGCCGAACGGCAGCCGCGACGGGAGGCCGACCACGCGGTCCGCGCGGCTCGCAAGCAACTGCTCTCGAACGTCGTCAGAGCCGCCGTTGTTGACCGCGATGATGTTCGCGGGCGCGAGCGTTTGCCCGGCGATGCCGGCTATCGTCTGGTCGAGCCAATCGCCGCCCCGCTGGGCGACCAGGATGGCGGTTACTCGGGTGCGCATCACTCGGCAAGTCTAGGCGCGGATCATGTGCGCGCCCCGGAGCCATGCCGGGCGCTGATCAGATCGCTTCTCGGCGGAGCTTGCGGCGCTCGCGCTCCGAGAGACCGCCCCAGATGCCGAAGCGCTCGTCGTTCTCGAGCGCGTACTCGAGGCACTCCGACCGGACTTCGCAGCCCTCGCAGATTCGCTTCGCTTCGCGCGTCGATCCGCCTTTCTCGGGGAAGAACGCCTCGGGGTCGGTCTGCGCGCACAGGGCGTCCGTCTGCCAGGACAGTGCCTCTTCGTCATCGCGCCGGATCCCGGGAGTGCCGAGGAAGACCGGGTCCACGAACCAGTTGCCGGGTACCGGCGTGTGCGAAGTGTCGCTCAACATCCCGTCCCTTCCTCGACTTCAGCGGCTCGTGCTCGCAACCGCGCTCACATAATTACACCGTTGTGATTCCCTCAAGTCAAGCTGAGGATTCTAAACCCTCAATCACGCATTGAGGGTGGAGGACACGCCAGCGAGTCGCAACTGTACGCGAAACCGCCATCCGAGGTCAGCCCCAGATCACCAGCATCCGGTACGTCATCACGCCGACCGAGAGATGCACGACGGCGAGCACCAGGTTCGCCCAGCGCGTGCGATCGACCAGGGCCCAGAATCCTGCCCCCAGCGGAAGCATCAGCGCGACGATGAGATACATCCAGAACTCGAGTGGATCCCCCGCGGGCGCGTTGCCGGCGGCGGGTGCCGCGATCGCCACGACGACCTGCGCGATCAACGCCAGAGCGACGAGGAGCGTGGCGCCCATCGTGAAATCGTTCGGCGCGCGTCGGCGCAGCGCCTCCACCAGGCAGAGCACCGCGGCGGCGAGAGCGACGACGATGACCGCGACGCCGTACCAGGCGATCATGGAGCGCCTCCCGTCTCCACCGGGAAGTTCGTGACGGCGCGCACTCGACCGCGCTTCACCTGCACCAGACCCACGAGACGCTCATCGGGCCCCACGGCCGCCGCGATGGAGGCGTCGGGGACGACGGCGGGATCCACCTCGAGTTTCTTGCCGTTGCCGAGGTCGATCGTCTGCTCAGCACCGAGATCCAGGCGCGGGAACAGCGACGCGGCCACCGACGTCGGAGCGAGGAGCGGCAGTGCGCCGCCCTGCGCGAGCGCCTCCGTGCCGACAGCGTCCGCGACATCGAACGGGCCGACGCGCGTGCGACGCAGCATCGTCAGATGACCGCCGACCCCGAGTGCCTTTCCGAGATCCCGCGCGAGGGCTCGGATGTAGGTGCCGGTCGAGCACCGTACCGTCGCGTCGATGTCGATGACAGGCGCCCCGGTGTCGTCGACCCCGTGACGAGCTTCTCCCAGTTCGAAGGCGTGCACGGTGACCGGTCGCTGCTGCAATTCGACCGCCTCGCCGGCGCGCACCCGGTCATAGGCGCGCTGCCCGTTCACCTTGATGGCGCTCACTGCACTCGGCGCCTGCAGGATGTCCCCCGTCAGCTCCGCCGCCGCGGCGCTGATGCGCTCGGGCGTCACCTCGCCCATGGCTCCCGCATCCGCGGTGCTGATCCGCTCGCCCTCGCGATCATCGGTCACAGTCGCGTACCCGAGTCGAATCGTCGTGAGGTAGGTCTTGTCGAGCCCGACGAGATGCGTCAGCAAGCGCGTCGACGGCCCCGCACCCAGCACGAGGAGGCCCGTCGCCATGGGATCGAGGGTGCCGGCGTGCCCCACCTTGCGTGTGCCGAGCGCACGCCGAGACTTCGCGACGACGTCATGGCTCGTCCAGCCCTCCGCCTTGTCCACGAGCAGAATGGCGCCCTGCGCGGGCAGAATGGCTGGGTCGTTCGTCACCCGTTCAGCCTACCGGCGGCGGCAGCGCCCTCCCGCCGCCCCGCATCCGAGAGGCGGCCTACACTGGAGCCGATGAAGCCGACCGAAGACGTCGCCTCCGAGATCGCGGCGGCGCTGAGCGCCTGGTTCGCGCGCGCAGCGCGAGACCTGCCCTGGCGGGGCGCCGACGTGACGCCCTGGGCGATCCTCGTCTCCGAGTTCATGCTGCAGCAGACCCAGGTGGAGCGCGTGCTCCCCCGCTGGGTCGCCTGGATCGAACGCTGGCCGACACCCTCTGCGCTCGCCGCCGACGAGCCGGGCGAAGCCGTACGGGCGTGGGATCGCCTGGGGTATCCCAGGCGCGCGCTCTGGCTGCATCGTGCCGCCGTCGAGATCAGCGAGCAGCACGGCGATGCGGTGCCGTCGAACGTCGACGACCTGCTGGCGCTCACCGGCATCGGCCCGTACACCGCGCGCGCGGTCGCCGCCTTCGCGTACGGTGAACGCCACCCGGTCGTCGATACCAATACCAGGCGCGTGATCGCGCGGCTCGTGCACGGCCGTGCAGCCGCCGGCATGCCTGCACCGGGCGACCTCATCGATATGGAAGCGCTCCTGCCCGAGTCTCGCGAGTCGGCCGCCGTGTTCAACGCGGCAGCGATGGAGCTCGGCGCAACGGTGTGCACCGCTCGGGCTCCGCGATGCGGCGAGTGCCCCGTGGCCGCATGGTGCGAGTGGCGAGGCGCCGGCTACCCCGACAACGCACCTGAGAAACGACCGAGGCAGGCGAAGTTCGACGGAAGCGACCGCCAGGTGCGGGGCCGGATCATGGCGCTGCTGCGTCGCTCGAGCACGTCCGTCGACCGCGAGACCGCGCTCGACGCTGCAGCCGAGGGAGGCGTCCGCGATCCGGAGCAACCGCGTCGCGCGTACGACTCGCTCCTCGCCGACGGCCTCGTCATCGAGCTCGACGGGAAGGCGCGCCTGCCCTAGGGAGTGCCCCTAGCGGTCGTCGTCCTCGCGCGGCTTCACATACGGGTCCTCTTCACCCGCGTACTGCGCCTGAGCTGCGAGCGCCGCGGCTTCATCGTCCCGTCGCTTGGCCTCCGCGAGAAGCTCGTTGAGATGCTGGGCGCTTTCGGGGAGTTCGTCGTGAATGAACTCGAGCACCGGGGTCAACCGCGTGCCGAGCTGCTTGCCGACCTCGGTGCGCAGCATTCCCGTCGCCGCCTTCAACGCGGCCGCCGTGTCCACCTGCTCCTGCTCGTCGCCGTACACCGTGTAGAACACGCTCGCCTGCTGCAGATCGCCCGTGACACGCACATCGGTGATCGTCACGAAGCCGAGGCGCGGATCACGGAGCCCCTTCTCGAGGCGCCGTGCGATGATCTGCTGGATGCGCTCGGCGACTTTTCCCGCCCGTGGATTGCTCATGCACCCAGACTACCGCCGGATTTCTCTCAGGCGATGCGTACGCATGCCCCTACGATGGATGCAGTCAGACGTACGCGACGAACAGTTGAGGAGGCGTCTTCATGACGTACCCGCCCACCCCCGAGAACCCGGAACAGCCCGAGAGCCACGATACGGGCAAGTCCGTGCCGGGCTCCGCGCCGACCGACGACCAGCCGACACCCCCGAACACCGCGCCTCCGCAGTACCAGGCCCCCCAGTACGAGCAGCCGCAGCAGCCCGAGCAGCCGCAGTACGGAGCACCGCAGTACCAGGCCCCGCAGCAGCCCGAACAGCCGCAGGCGCCCTACGCCCCGCCCGCAGCCTCCCTGTACCCCAATCAGCCCCAGCCGCACTACGCCTCGGCTCCGGCCTACGCAGCCGGCATGACTGGCGTCCCGGGCCCGGGCGAGCCGTTCAACGGCGCGACCGACCCTGAAGATCTCAGTCGCCCGCTCTACGGGGCGACCTTCGGCCAGGCGATCCGCCGCTTCCTCAAGAATTACGCCGGCTTCAGCGGGCGCGCATCCCGGAGCGAGTACTGGTGGGTCGCACTGTTCAGCTTCCTGGTCACGCTCATTCCGCTGGCGCTCTACATCATCGGCGTCGTGATGCTCGCGGTCGCGAGCGACAATTCCTCCACGTACGACGACGGCTTCGGCGACGGATACGGTTCGGCCGCCGTCGCGCCAGCGGCGGGCCTGGGGCTCACGCTCCTCTTCGTCGGCCTCGGGCTCCTCATCGTGATCGGGCTCGCCTTGCTCGTGCCGAGCATCGCCATCAGCTGGCGCCGCTTCCACGATGCGAACTTCGCCGGCCCGTTCTACTTCTTGAGCTTCATCCCCTACGTCGGCGGCCTGGTCGTGCTCGTCTTCATGGTCTTGCCGCCCAGCCCGCTGGGTCGGCGCTTCGACCGCGTGTAACTGCTCGCGGCCGTCTCGAAGGCCCGCGCCCGCTTCGGCGGCGCGGGCCTTCGTCGTACCTGCTCGCTGACGCGCGGCCCCGTACTCGGGCTCACGCAGGAGATCCGCGCTTCAGCAGGATAGCCGCGCTCGAGCAGTAGCTCATCGCTCGAGCAGGGGATCCGCGCTCCCCCGGGCCCGATTGCAGCAACCGGCCCGCACGAGCGCGGATCTCCTGCACGGCGACGCTCCGCCCCCAGGAGGAGCATGACGGCCTGGGCTCCTCCCATGGGCCGAGAACATGTTCTGCGCACGCAACAGGGGCGGGGCGGATCAACCGAAGCTGATCCTCCCCGCCCCTGTCAGGCGAGCACCGCGTGTTAGCCGCGCGGCTTCTCCACCATCTCGGTCGTCTCGATCTCGTCACCGATCTGGATGTCGTTGAACTTGCCGAGACCGATACCGGCCTCGTAGTCCGTCTTCACCTCGGTGACGTCATCCTTGAAACGACGCAGCGACTCGATGGCCAGGCCATCGGCGATGACGACGCCCTCGCGGATGACGCGAGCCTTCGCGTTGCGCGTGATGGTGCCACTGCGCACGATGACACCGGCGATGTTGCCGACCTTCGAGGAGCGGAACACCTCGCGGATCTCGGCGACACCCGAACGGACCTCTTCGTACTCCGGCTTGAGCATGCCCGTGAGCGAGTTCTCGATGTCATCGAGCGCGTTGTAGATGACGTTGTAGAACCGGATGTCGATGCCCTCGCGCGCTGCGCGCTCGCGAGCCTTGACATCGGGGCGCACGTTGAAGCCGATGACGATCGCGTTGTCGATCGTGGCGAGATCCACGTCCGACTCGGTGATCGCACCGACACCGCGGTGCAGGATGCGGAGCTGGACCGAATCGTCGACCTCGATCTTCATGAGCGATTCCTCGAGCGCCTCGACGGCACCCGACACGTCACCCTTGATGATGAGGTTGAGCGACTCGACCTTGCCATCCTCGAGCGCCTTCGTGAACTCTTCGAGGCTGATGCGCTTGCGTGCCTTGGCGAGCATCGCGTTGCGCTCTGCAGCCTCGCGCTTCTCGGCGATCTGACGGGCGGTGCGATCCTCGGAGGTGACGATGAAGTTGTCACCCGCGCGCGGAACGCTCGAGAGACCCTGCACCTGCACCGGACGCGAGGGAACGGCTTCGAGCACGGGATCGCCGTTCTCATCGCTCATCGCACGAACACGGCCGTAGGCCGTACCCGCGACGATCGCGTCACCGACGCGCAACGTACCCGACTGGATGAGCACGGTCGCGACGGATCCGCGGCCCTTGTCGAGCTTCGCCTCGATCGCGACACCGCGTGCGTCCTTGTTCGGGTTCGCACGCAGGTCCAGACCTGCGTCAGCCGTGAGCAGTACCGCATCGAGCAGGTCGTTGATGCCGACGTTGTTCTTCGCCGACACGTCGACGAACATGACGTCGCCGCCCCACTCTTCGGAGAGCAGACCGAACTCGGTGAGCTGCTGACGCACCTTCTCCGGGTTCGCGCCTTCCTTGTCGATCTTGTTGACCGCGACCACGATCGGCACGTTCGCCGACTGCGCGTGGTTCAACGCCTCGATCGTCTGCGGCATGATGCCGTCGTCAGCTGCGACCACGAGGATCGCGATGTCGGTGACCTGCGCACCACGGGCACGCATGGCGGTGAACGCCTCGTGGCCCGGAGTATCGATGAAGGTCAGCGCGCGCTCGATGCCATCGTGCTCGGTGTGCACCTGGTACGCACCGATGTGCTGCGTGATGCCACCGGCCTCGCCGCCACCGACGTCTGCCTTGCGGATCGCATCGAGCAGGCGGGTCTTACCGTGATCGACGTGACCCATGACGGTGACGACCGGCGGACGAGCCTGCAGCACGTCGTCGCCCTCTTCTTCGAGCTCGGCATCGATGTCGATGTCGAACCCTTCGAGGAGTTCGCGATCCTCGTCCTCGGGAGAGACGATCTGGATCTTGTACCCCAGTTCGTCACCGAGGATCTGGAACGTGGCCTCATCGAGCGACTCCGTCGCCGTTGCCATCTCTCCCAGGTGGAAGAGGACGGTGATGAGGTTCGAGGCATTCGTGTCGATCTTGTCCGCGAAGTCGGAGAGCGATGCACCGCGACGCAGACGAACCGGCGTGTTGCCGTTACCGCGGGGAACGCTGACACCGCCGAGCGACGGGGCCTCCCGCATCTCGAACTCTTGCCGCTTCGCCCGCTTCGACTTGCGCGCCTTGCTCTTGGAGCCGCCACGGCCGAACGCACCAGCGGTGCCTGCACCGCGGCCGCCGCGGCCACGGCCGGCGAAGCCGCCTGCCGGGCGCGGCGCGCCGAAGCCGCCTGCACCGGGAGCGCCACCGCCGCCGCCTGGACGGTTGAAACCGCCACCGCCGCCACCGGGACGACCGCCGCCGGGACGACCGGGGCCGCCTGCACGACCGCCGGGGCCGCCTGCGCCGCCGCCCTGAGGGCGCGGAGCGGGGCGCGGAATGTTTCCGGGGTTCGGGCGCCCGGCACCGCCGGCACCGGGACGACCCATGCCCTGATTCGGGGCGAACGGGTTGTTGCCCGGGCGCGGGGGACGGGGGATGCCCATGCCCTGGCTGGACGCGAACGGGTTGTTGCCCGGACGCGGGCCACCCGGCTTGGGGCCACCCGGCTTCGACCCGGAGGCGGGCTTTGCCGCACCCGGCTTCCCGTCAGCGGACTTCGCCGCACCGGGCTTCTGCCCGCCCGGCTTCATCTCGGCCAGCGCTTCTGCAGCCGGGGATGCGGGTTCTGCCGCCGGCTGCGCCGGGGCGGCCTCGGCCGGGGCAGGAGCCTCGGGCTCCGGCTTCGGGGCGGGCTTCGGGCCCGGCTTCGGGGCGCCGGCAGCCTTCTTGGCGGCGGGCTTCGCAGCCGCATCGCCGTCACCCTGGGCCTTGGTCACACCGTCTGCCTCGAGGGCAGCCTTGACCTTGCGCGCCACCGGGGGCGCAATGCTTGACGAGGACGCCTTGACGAACTCGCCCATATCTTTGAGCTTGGCCAGAACGACCTTGCTATCGACACCGATCTCCGCAGCGATCTCGTGTACGCGTGGGTTTGCCACTTTTCTCCTGTCTGGGTTCACGCCAGACAGGCGAGAACCATTAATTAGCCGACGGGCTTCATTGTGAGCCGCTCATTAGTTGTCCATGAGTGTTTTCAGCCTGTTCTCTAAGGGACTTACGTCGGGTTTCCCCGACACTCGCAGTGCACGGAGGAGGATTCCTCGCGTCACCGCACGATCCAGACACTGGAACACGGGGTGCACCCACGCTCCTCGCCCCGGAAGCACCGCGCGATCGTCGACCAGAAGTCGACCTTCGCGCACCACCACCCGCAGCATCTCTGTGCGCGGGGCGCGTTTGCGACACGCGACACAGGTCCGAACCGGAACCATCTTACCAGCTTCCTACTTTCTGCTCTCCCAGATGCGGCGCCGCTCTCAGGCGAAGCCGCATCTGGGAGCCTCAGACGCTCACGATCAATCGCGTGCGTCAGTCGTTCATGATGCGGGGCAGTGCCCCGCCGCGGCTCGCGCGGAAACGCTGACCCGTTTCCGCCCAAGCGATCCGCGCCGACTGGATGTCTGAGATCCAGACATTCCATGTCGGGCTCCGCCACTCCACGGAATGCGCGAAGATCGACATCCCGTTTCAGTCGTTCATGATGGAATCCGGCTGGATGTCGATCTTCGCGCCCGTCAGCTTCGCGGCGAGGCGGGCGTTCTGACCTTCCTTGCCGATCGCGAGCGAGAGCTGGAAATCGGGAACGAGCGCACGCACCTGCTTCAGCGATTCGTTCAGCATGAACACGTCGGTCACCTTCGCCGGCGACAGCGCGTTGGCGACGAATGCCGGCAGCGCGGGCGAGTAGTCGACGATGTCGATCTTCTCTTCTCCGAGCTCGCTCATCACGGCGCGCACGCGGCTGCCGAGTTCGCCGATGCACGTGCCCTTGGCGTTGATTCCTGCCTGCTTCGCGCGGACTGCCACCTTGGTGCGGTGACCGGCTTCGCGGGCCAGCGACACGATCTCGACGAGCCCCTCGGCGAGCTCGGGCACTTCCCGTTCGAAAAGCTTGCGCACGAGTCCGGGGTGGGTGCGGGAGACGATGACCTGCGGCCCCTTTGTGCCCTTCGAAACGCTGGTGACGTACACGCGCAGACGTGTGCCGTGCGCGTAGCTCTCACCGGGGATCTGCTCCTCTGGCGGGAGGATCGCCTCGAGTTCGCCCAGGTCGATGTGCACCATGCGAGGGTTCGGTCCCTGCTGCACGACACCGGAGACGATCTGGCCCTCCTTGTCTTTGAAGGTGCCGAGCACTGCGTCGTCGGTGAGGTCGCGCAGACGCTGATTGATGACCTGCTTGGCAGCGCTCGAGGCGACTCGGCCGAATTCATCAGTGGTCACGTACGACTCGCCGATGACCTGGCCCTCGTCGTCGAGTTCGGGGATGAGCACGGAGATCTCGCCGCTCTTCCGGTCGAGGGTCACGCGCACATCGCTCTCGCGGGGAACGGGGAGCTTCTGGTTCTCCGCATGGCGCAGGTATGCCGACTGAATCGCTTGCTCGATGATCTCGATCAGTTCGTCGAAGGGGATTTCCTTCTCACGCTCGATCTGACGCAGCGTGACGAGTTCGATCTTCACGAGTGGCCTCCTGTGGTATTGAGATGTCTATTCAAATATGGTCCGCGCGCAGGCGGACCACTCAGGATACCCCACGTGCCTCACCTCGTTTCGGGTGGCGTGCCGCACGTCAGTCATCCGGTAACGCGACGTGCACCGGTTGCACGCGACCCGATTCGATCGCCAGCCCTCGGCCCACAGGAAAGTCCGCACGCTTGACCCGACCCAGGGACTCCCGAAACGGCGACTGACCCTCGGAACCGTCGGGCTGGAGCGCGAGCCCCCAGTTCGGCTGCTTGAGTGCGCTGAACAGATCCCAAATCGCACTCCCGCTGCCCTGCTCGAACTCGAACAGCACGAGCACGTCCGAGCGCCGCGCGGCCTTCGCGAGCGCGATGAGTTCGGGGAGCGCTTCGGTGCCCTCCGCATCGGCCGGCCGTTCGATCACGATGATTCCGCGCTTTCCCGGCGGCGGGAAGACCGGCACGGGTTCCTCGAATACAGGATCGGGCCGACCGGCCGACCCATCGCCGAGGGTGCCGCCGATGATCCCGGCACCGATTCCTCCCGCTGCGGCTCTACGAGCCGCCGGTCTTCCTCCGAGTGCGACCGTCAGCGCTCGCGCTCGATCCTTCACCTCCTCTTCACCGAACCCGATCTGCTCCCAGTTCCCTCGTATTCTGAGTCCGTCTGAAGCGAAGGTCAGCAGCACTCGTTCGACAGCCTCCCCGTGCGCGTCGGCCCACCGTCGGAGCGCCTGCACGCAGACGCGAGCCGCCGTCGAAAGGCCGGAGCCCGGAGGCCCTGCGATGACGCCGAGGCCGGTGGCAGGCATCCCGATCGGTGCGAAATCATCGGTGTTGATGCCGTACACCGGTCGCCCACCGGCGTCCTCGCTGAGCGCCGAGAGAGCGATGTGCGTCGGCGCGTTGCGGATCGGCGGGGCCTCCGGCACCCCGAGTCTTCTGAGCTGTTCGGCGAGCCGTTCGAGCCCGTGCGCCTGCGCACCCAGGCCGTCTCCGTCTCCGATGCGGGCGATCTGGATCTCGTCGTCCGACCGCACCATCAGTGCGCGGCCCGCAGACGCACCCTCGAGCGCGTCTGCGCTCACACCGAGCTGCTGGTAATCGTGCGTACCCGCGAGGCGGAGCACGAACTGCTGCTGCACCGCGGACGCCATCGCGGCCGGGATGGCTGCGGGCCGGTCGCTGGTCAGCACGACATGCACCCCGACCGAGCGTCCAGCGGACATGATGTCGCCCAGCATCTGCATCGGGAAGGTGGGCCCTCCGAGAGTCTCGGTCGCCTGCCGGAAGGCGGCGACACCATCGACCAGAAGCACGATCCGCGATTCATCTCTCCCGTTCGGCGTGCGGCGGAAGGCCCGCAGGCCGGCAGCCCGCGCTGAGGCGTAGCGGGAGCCGCGCTCTCCGATCAGGCCGAGCACGTGTCGCAGTATGCGCGCAGTGAGCTCCGAGTCCGCGAGTGGGGCTACAGCGCCGACGGTGGGCAGCACGTCGAGCGCCTTGAGCGCTCCCCCGCCCGCGTCGATGGCGTAGAGCTGCACCGGGAAGTCGTCGGCACGGGTGCTCAGCGAGGCCGCGAGCGTGATGAGCGCTGTAGATTTTCCGGTGCCGCTCGCGCCGATGAAGGCCACGTTTCCCGTCTCTTCGAAGTCGATCGCGACCGGACGCTGAGCTTGAGAAGCTGGCTCGTCGCGCAGGCCGATGATCGGCGCATCGTCGATGTCTTGGAGCAGATCATTCGCCTGCTGTCGGACTGACTGGAGTCCGAGTGACACGGGAAGCGCGTCGAGCCACGGGCGGCGCGGCGCGGCCACCCCGGTCTTCACCGCCGCCGCCACGATGCCGTCGCGGAGCTGTTCGATATCCCGTGGAGGCTTCGCGCGACGGCGCGGTACAAGCTGGGGTTCCGGTGGGATGTTCCACGGATCCCCCTCCGTGAAGCCCAGCGATCGAAGCTCGACACGGGATCCCGGAGCGCTGTGTGCGGCTCGCCCTCCGAGGTATCCCGTCTGGAAGTGGGCGATACGCCCTGGGCCGACCTTGAATGCGCCGCGGCCGGGAGTTTCGGCGGCGAAGAAGGCCGCATCGGAGACGCCGAGCACGTCGGTACTGTCCGATTCGTCTGCCATGCGCAGCGCGATGCGCAGATTCGTATTGGCGCGCAGATTGTCGGTGATGACCCCCGCGGGCCGCTGGGTCGCCATCACGAGGTGTAGCCCGAGCGAACGGCCGCGCTGGGCCACGTCTATGACGCCGTCCACGAATTCGGGAACGTCTGCGGCGAGCGCGGCGAACTCGTCGATCACGATGACGAGCACTGGCGGTGCCGCAGGATCCGAACGTCGCTCCATGGTGATCAGATCCTTGGCGCCATGCGCGGCGAGCAGTTCCTCTCGATGGTGGAGTTCCGCCTTCAGCGACGCGAGCGCTCTGCGCACCAGGTGCGGGCTGAGGTCGGTGACGAGCCCGACCGTGTGCGGAAGGTCGACGCATTCCGCGAAGGCGGCGCCGCCCTTGTAATCGACGAACAGGAACGTGAGCCGATCCGGGCTGATCGTGGCGGCCATGCTCATGATCCACGTTTGCAGGAACTCCGATTTCCCGGCGCCGGTGGTTCCTCCGACGAGCGCGTGCGGCCCGTGCGTGCGCAGGTCGATCACGGCGGGGCCGTCGGGGCTATGACCGATGACGGCGGCGAGGGAGATCGGTTCGCGCTCGTCCCCGGTTTTCCAGTTCCGGGACACACTGCCGGACTGGTGCCATGCGCGCACCACTGGCTCTGCCCCGCCCAGCAGGTCGGTGCCGTGCAAGTCCCTCAGCTGCACCGTCTTCGGGAGGTCGCTTTCATCCAGAGCACGTGCGCTCACATCTTCTACCGGAGCGAGGCGCCTCGCCAGTTCGAGTGCCTGCAGCGATTCCATCGGTGCAAGGCGTTGGAGCTGGATCGAGGTGCCCGTTCGCACGAAGCTGACCCGGCCTTCGGCGGTGCTGAGCTCGACGAAGGTGCGGCATGCTGCGGGGAGTCGGTCCGTGGAGGGGGCCACCCAGATGAGGTGCATTCCGTGATCAGGGCCGTCTTCCGCGAGTGCGATGATGCGGGAGGGATCGATGAGCCCGGCGTCGAGCACGAGCACGACCACTGCTGGAACTACCGGAAGGTCGCCGACTGCAACGCCGGAGTCCTCGTCGTTGCGCGTCTCTTCCTCGAGATGCGACCGCACGGTACGGCGGCGGTTCGTCGCCTGCCGCCTGGATTCGAGCTGCCCTTCGAGAGCAGTGATGAGTCGCGCCGAACTGGCGGAATCATCGGCCAGCTGCCAGGAGGGGATCGGACTGGTGACGGTGTCGATATGCGGAAGCCATTTCAACCATTCCCACTCGCCCGCGTGATGCGCCGATGCGAAGCAGGCGAGCACCAGTTCGGACGGAGAGTGGAGGCCGGCGAGCTGCATGATGAGAGACCGGGCGATGCCCTCCGCCCAGATCGGTTCTCCCACCACGCCGATCGACCCGCACCGCTCGAAACGCTCGAGCAGCGGGACGGGTGCGACGTGAGCGAACTCCGCTTCGACGCGCTGAAGCGCCTCCCACTGCACGAGGTCGGTCTCGCCTCGCGCGGGCAGTACGATCTCGGTGCGACTGGGAAGCTCACCGTCGCCGAAACGAACCTCGAGGAAGGATCGGTGCTCCGGTCTGCGCGTCCAGAGCAGGCCCGAGCGGTACTGCACCGCATCAGCGATCTCGGCGAGCGTGGGGGTCTCGGAGGCGCGAACCTCGATTTCGCGTGTTCTCAGATCGGTGAGTTCAGCGCGATCGAGGGCGAGTGATTCCACGAACCTCGCGAGATCGCGCTTCTGCTTGCGTTTGCTTCCTGCGCGGGTGTCGAACCACGATCCGATCATCATGAGCGGGGAGAACGCGACCATCATGAGGCTCATGGGTGATTGGGTCACGAGGTACATGGCGCCACCCATCATCATCGGCGCCAGCATCGCGAGCATCGGGATTCGATTCCGTTCCGCGGGGCGCGGCGGGGCGGGGAGTTCGCGCTGCGATGCTGGAAACACCGCGGCCACGCGCGGAGCGCGGACGTGCATGACGCGGTGCGAGAAGCCCGGGGTGTCGGGCACGGGCGGTCCCGGCGTGATCCGCACCGTGACGTCTCCGAGGGTGATTTCGCGGGGTCGATCGACACGGCACTCCGTGATCGCCTCTCCTTCGGGTCCGCCGAGCAGCACGCCGTTGGCGGACCCGAGATCGTGCACGACGATGCTCGTCGTACGGCCGGCGACGATTTCGACCTGGGCGTGCCGTCGCGACACGCTCGCGTCAGTGAGGTGCACGCGGGAGCTGGGGTCGCGGCCCACCGCGTTCGTGCCGGCGATCAAACTGTAGGTCGCTCCGGCATGCACGCCGGTCAGTACTTCGAGGTATGCGGCGACGTCGATGAGCCGTCGTTCGGCGCTGCGATTGCCGAACTCGGGAACGGCTTCGATGATCCACCCCGATTGCAGCCCGGAGGCGCCGAGCGGTGACATCGGGTCGAGGAGCAGCACGGGTTCGGATGCTCCGGCTCTGCCCCGCAGGGTGACCGGTATGCGACGGGCCTGCGCGGCGCGAGCGAGTCGTCCGTCTCCGGAGACACCGGCTCTGAGGAGCGCTCTTGCCGCGTCGCCGACCGTTGCCGTCACATCGCATGAGAGCGTCACGTCGTGAAGACCGAGGTTCGGCACGGCGAGGGTGAGTTTCAGCTTCATGTGGGTTGTTCGTGCAGCGTCCGCTCACTCCACGGGCGCGCTCTGGAAGCGGTACAGGGGAGCATCCGTATCCTCATCACCGCCGGGTTCTGACGTTTCGCCACGGAAGCGAGCGAGGTCGCGCACGTTCTTCTGCACGGCGACGGATGCGAACAGGCTCATCGCGAAGCCGATTCCGTAGAAGCCCTTCTCGCTGAGTGTCATGCTGCCCGCGTTCCAGAGCCCGATCGCGAGCAGGCCGAGGGCGAGCGCCACGGCGCACCACGCGATCCCGTAATACAGATTGGTCACCGGCAGCTTCTCCGCACGATCCCGAACGGTTTTCTGCAATGACACCGCTGCAAAGAGCCCGAACACGAGGACCGTGAAGTAGTAGCCCTTCTCGTTGAGCTCCATGCGCGCGTTGAACAGACCGATCAGGTACGTCAGCATTCCGATCATGAGCGCCAACCACGATGCGCCGATGAAGGCGGGCGTGGGCTTCTGCGCGGTGTCCTGGGAATCAGTCATGGTGAAGGGTCCTTCCTGCAGCAGCGTCCATGCCGCCGCTGGTGTTGGTGGGCTTGGCGAGTCCATGCGAGTGATCGGCTCCGAGCGAGCCGATCATTCTTCGGCACCGCTGTTCGGGTGTTCGAGTTGTTTCTCGGAGTCCTGCTCCGTCTCGCTATGGAGCTGCCAATTGGTCACCGTGTTGTTCACCGAGCAGGCGGTAACAACCTCCAGGGACATGCCTTCCGGCGAAGCCTGGAAGGCCATCTGCGCCCCGTCCTCGCCATCAGCGCGGAAATACGGATCCGACTCGTACGAGCGAATATTCGACACCGCCCAGCCCTCCGACTCCCAGAACGCGCGCACCTTTGCAGCGGCGGCAATGGGATCGTCGGCGCTCAGGTTCTTCAACGAGACGATCAATCGACCCCCTAATCCGCAGTCGCGAGGGAACGACATGTTCAAGACCCCGTCGCGGTCTATTGCAGCCTTGGACCATGGAATCGTGGGGCGCGACTTGAACCACCCGTCCGCGACCCCGCTCGCGGCGATTGCGGCGTCGAACTGCTCGCCCACCCAGTCCCGCTGCTCCTCCAACGTCATGTTCGTCGTCGGGTTCCCGGGTTCGTTCGACACGATCGGCACCTCCTGCATACAACTCGACAGCATCGTGGCCGCGGCGACGGATGCCGCGACGACAATGAACAACTGTGATCTATTCCTCCGCTTCATCATTCGGCCTCGCACGTCACTCGGATAGGCGTCACGGTGCCGTCGATCCCGCTGATGGCCTCGACGCACATCTCCTCCGTGCGGGTGAATGACTGCCACAGACCCGGATCGATGAGCCCGGTGGTGATCTTCGCGACGGTGTCCAAGGACTGAGTTTGTAGATCGAGATACCCGTGTCCCTCAGAGGCGGACATCCCTATCAGGCCTCGCACATCGCCCTCGCCGACCGTGGAGTGCCCGTCGGTTCCCTTCAGGTTCTGACTCGGATCGCCCTCGGAGGAGAACGAGAGACCGCCGCCGTACACGGGGCTCTGCAGGTACAGATGGAGGGGATCGCGCGCATTCGGGTTCGGCTGCCCACGGCCGGGAAGGCCCGCTCCTATCGGCGCCAGCTGATCGCCTGACGCGTGCGTCGTGAAGATCGCCTGTTGCCCCGCCCTGATTTCTTTGACACGTAACGCTTCGTACGTGGGGACCTTCTCGGTGTCGAGACCTGCGGAGCCGAGCATCGTGAGCGAATCGACCGGATGATCCTCGCTGATCAGCGTCAGCGCGAACGTCGCCAGCGTGGTGCCGTAGGAGTGCGCGAGCACGTTCACCGCCGGGATTCCGGATTCACCCAAACTCCGTGCGGCCTGCGCGCCCTCGAGTTCTGCGGCGAAACGCGGGGCTCCGGCCCTGGCAGCATCCACGGCGAGCACGCCCAAGTCGCCCGTCTCCGGAGAATTCGGGGTGTCGTACCCGAGCCACGCCACCGCAGCATTGGAACCCGACAATCCAGATACCTGGTCCTGCGCGCTATTCAGGTTGCGGCTCGCCTCGTCCCATCCCTCGAGCGCGAGGTGCGCGTCGCTGTTCATGCCCGCGACCTGCCAGGTCGTATGCGACGCAGTGTCGAGGTCTCCGTAACCGACAGCAGCCCTCGGCACTTCGCCCGTCATATCCAGTGAGACGACCTGGATAGGGGGGACCGCTACTCCGTCTGGGGCGCCAGCCATCTCACGCTCCTCACGCTTCAGAATGTCTCGAATATCGGCCAGCAGCTGCAATTGCTCGGGGGTCATCGCCTGCGGGTGCTGCTGGTAGAACTCCACCATCTTGCGGTTCGCCGCATCGCGCACTCCGTAGGGGAGACCGGGAAGATTGCCGACGACCCATGGCACCTCATCGATCAGGCGCTCGCGTTCCACCGGCTCCAGTGCCGCCCAAGTCGCCGCGACGGTTTCAGGATCGGGCGGGTGATCCCATGTGCGCTCGCCCGATTCGGTGCCGAGGAGCTTCGTCAGCAGCGGATGAGACTTTCTCGTCTCCGGAACGTCCTCGCTGACGCCCCACAGCTCACCCGATATCGTCACCGCAATCGTGAACCTGCGTGCCTCCGCACTGTCGGAACTCACGTTCAGGAGCTGCCCGATCGCCGTCTGGTCGAGCGCATCGATCAGACGGCCTTCGGCGCTCCGGCGCTCTTCGATGAGGGAGGCCCACGCTGTTCTCGCGTCTTGGATGCTCACGAGTGCGGCTTGCCAGATCGATGCGGCGCGCATCCATTCGTGCTCGTGCATCGAATGGAGGTGCTGCACGGCGAGTTCCCGCTGGTCGACGTCGAGGTCTCGCGCCTGACTTCCGAGCTGGGGTTGGGGCATCACGCCTGGTGCCCCAACAGACCACTCATACGGCGTCTCGACGCGAATCACCGCAGCGATGCTCTCGATCTGGACGGTGCACTGATGAATCTCAGAGAGAGCATCGTCCAGACCCTGCCGTGTTCGATCTGCGCTGTCATGAATCCGGTCCACCTCCGACGCGTACGCGTCGAACGCGCTCTTCGCATCGCTCGCCGCCCGGAATACCGTGTTGGCGCCCGGGAGCAGGAATTCGTTGATCTTCGTGCTGAGGGTGGCCAGGGCAGTGCTCTTCTCCGATCCGAGGGTGAACTGAGCGTTCTGCACGTCCGCGGCGTACTGCATCGCATCCGAGGCGACATCCTGCGCGAATCGGCCGATCGCGTTGATCTCGTCGACTGACCCGACTACGGGCGTGCCCTCGAGCAACGTCGCACCGTCGACTGGAACGTAGATCGTCACCGCCCGGTCCCCCTCACGGCGAATCCGGTGTAGAGAGCGCTCGCCAGACGCGCGTCCAGATCAGAGCTGTCGCTCATGATGCCGGCGACCCCGGTGCTCGCGGTCTTCGCAGCGTCAGCGAGGGCGAGTCGGCCGGTCGAGAGTCCGGTGATGAATCGCGCTATCTCTTCGCCGGCTCCCGTGATCGTCGCGGGAGCACCGGCCGGCAACGATTGGTTTCCGTCGACCATCACACGCGATGCAGCGACGAGATGTGAGGCTGCCGCTTCGAGCACCGCGTCGGAGATCTTCAGACCGTCAGGCATAGTCATTCCCTCGTTTCACAGAGACTCGGCGCGACCCGCAGCGTGCCATTGCTCCCCGGCCGAACCGGAGCACGACCGGAGCTGCGAGTCGCGCCGAACGGCGTCAGTTGATCTTCGCGGCGATCTGGGCGTCCATCTCGCGCATCGCGTTCGCGGTCTGCGTGAGGAAGGTCTGGATCTCGGAAAGCTTCTGCACGACCGTGTTCGCGCTCGTCGTGTAGTCGTTGTAGGCCGCGTTGAACTTGCCCGACGCCTGGTCGGTGACGAAACCGGAGGTGACCAGATTGTTGATCTGCATCTGCAGTGCGCGAAGCTTCTCGGTGATTTCGTCGCGCCCGGTGCCGAGCTGCGAAGCAGCCTGCTCCATCTCGCCGTAGGTCACATTGATGTTGGCCATGGGGATCCCTTCTCTCGCGCGATCCCCCCCGGCTCGCGTCAGTGCTGATGGTCATCGCCCGAAGTGTCCGGGAGATGACTTCCACCGTATGGAGTCGCGAGACGGGAGGGCACAGCACTCGGCATGAATGTGGATAACTGCGGTATAGGAGGGCGAGCACTCCGGTATGAGCGGAGATGCGATGCGGTGATTCGGCGATAGGCTCCGCGCGGCCATATGGAAAACGGGGCGCCGCTGCACCAGCAGCGACGCCCCGTCACACCTGCGCGACCAAAGGCCGCGATCCTCACATCACACGCGCACGCCGAAGAGGCCGGGCACGTCCGAGAGCGCGACCTTTTCCTTGGTTCCGACGGCCCGATCCCACACCTCGGCGAAACCGTCCGCCGCATCTCGGCCCACGACCACCACGCGAGGAACCCCGAGCAATTCGGCGTCGCCGAACTTCACGCCGGGCGACACCTTCGGGCGATCGTCGAAGATGACCTCGACACCGGCGGCATCGAGCGTCTCGACGAGCGACTCGGCGACCTCGTATACGGCCGCATCCCGGCCTGTGGCGACGACGTGCACGTTGAACGGCGCGACGGCTTCCGGCCAGATCAGCCCGCGATCGTCGTGGTGCAGTTCGGCGAGAATGGCCATGATGCGAGTCACTCCGATGCCGTACGAGCCCATGGTCACCGTGACGAGTTTGCCGTTCTCGTCGAGCACCTTCAGCCCGAGTGCCTCAGCGTATTTGCGGCCGAGCTGGAAGATGTGACCGATCTCCATGCCGCGAGCGGTCTCGATCGGCCCTGATCCGTCGGGAGCGGGGTCGCCGTCGCGCACGTCGGCGATCTCGACCGTGCCGTCTGCAACGAAATCCCGCCCGAAGACGAGATGCGCGACGTGCTGGCCTTCGACGTTCGCCCCGGTCACCCAGGTCGTGCCCGCGACGACGCGCGGGTCGACGAGGTACCGCAGGCCCGTAGCGCTCTCGGCGCCGAGCACAGGGGTGATCCCGCCCTGGTCGTCGATGCGCGCCGGCCCGATGTACCCCTTCACGAGGCCGGGGTGGCGGGCGAGATCCGCGGCCGTCGCCGGCTCGACCTCAGCGCCAGGGAACGCGACTTCCGCGCGCTTCATGTCGGCGTCGCGGTCTCCGGGGATGCCGACGACGACGATCTCGCGCTCGCCGCCGATGGGCGTCACTGCGAGCACGAGGTTCTTCAGCGTGTCGGCGGCGGTCCATGCGCGCCCGTCCTCGCGCGGCAGCACCGCGTTCGTGTGGGCGACAAGGGTGTCGATCGTCGGGGTGTCGGGCGAGTCGTAGACGACGGCCGACGGCGCATCGTCGAACGGAATGGCCTCGGGAACGGGGGTGGAGTACGCCTCGACATTCGCCGCGTACCCGCCGGCAGAGCGCACGAAGGTGTCCTCGCCGATCGACGTCGGCAGGAGGAATTCTTCGCTGCGCGATCCGCCCATCGCACCAGCATCGGCGGAGACGATGGCGTATTCGAGGCCGAGACGGGTGAAGATGCGCTCGTAGGCGGCGCGCTGGCGCTCGTAGCTCGCGTGCAACCCCTCGTCGGTCGCATCGAACGAGTAGGCGTCCTTCATCGTGAACTCGCGGCCGCGCAGCAGGCCGGCGCGGGGCCGAGCCTCATCGCGGTACTTGTCCTGAATCTGGAAGAGCGCCAGCGGCAGGTCCTTGTACGACGTCACGATGTCCTTCACCATGTTGGTGAAGACCTCTTCGTGCGTCGGTGCGAGCAGGTAGTCGGCGCCGTGGCGATCCTGCAGGCGGAAGAGGGCGTCTCCGTACTCCTCCCACCGACCGGAGGCTTCGTATGGCTCGCGGGGCAGCAGTCCGGGGAAATGCACTTCGTGCGCACCGGCGGCGACCATCTCCTCGCGGATGATCTGCTCGAGCTTGCCCTTCACCCGCAAGCCGAGCGGCATCCACCCGAAGATTCCCGGGGCCTGGCGCCGGATGTAGCCCGCGCGCACGAGCAGCCGGTGGCTCGCCACCTCGGCGTCAGAGGGATCTTCTCGGAGGGTCTTGAGAAAGTAGGAGCTGAGCCGCGTAATCACCTCACCATCGTAGCCCGCGCGCCGCGCGTCGGAGGTGCGCCGTACGCTGGAGCCGTGATGCGAAACCGCTGGCTGCACTGGCTCGCACCGGCACTGGTGCTCGCGATCGCTGGTGCGCTGAGGTTCTGGGCTCTCGGCCGTCCCGGGGTGCTCGTCTTCGACGAGTTGTACTACGTGCGGGATGCCATCAGCCAGCTCGCGCACGGATACCCGACGACCTGGCCCGATGACGAACCGGACATGAGCGGGTCGCGTGCGCTCGGCTTCTCCGACGAGCCCTCGAACGCGGTGCACCCTCCGCTCGGCAAGTGGCTCATCGGCCTCGGAGTGCTCGTATTCGGGCCCGGTTCCGGTTGGGGGTGGCGAAGTGCGGTCGCGCTCGCCGGCGTGCTCACCGTGGCGGTCACGATGCGCCTCGGCTGGCGCATCACCCGGAGCGTCGTCGTCGCATGCACCGCGGGTCTCCTCCTCGCGATCGACGGAGTGCACGTCGTACTCACGCGAGTGGGTCTGCTCGACGGCTTCCTCACCCTCGCCGTCGCGATCGGCGCGCTGTGCGTCTGGCGCGATATCGAATGGACCGGGGCACGGGCGACGACGCCGGATCAGCGTGACCGCTCCGGTCCACCGCCGCCCCGCGTTCCGGTGCTCTGGCGCCGCCCGTGGCTGCTCGCGGCCGCGGGAGCCTTCGGCGCTGCGGCATCGATCAAATGGTCCGGCCTGTACCCGCTCGCTGCCTTCCTCGTCTTCATCACCGTGCGCGATCTCGTCGTCCGGCTCCGGGCACGGGAACGCCACGCCGTGCCGCGCGCTGCGTGGCAGGCCTTCGTCGCCGGGCTGGTCGCCCTCCCCGCTGCCGCGCTCGTGTACGTCGCCAGTTGGGCGGGCTGGATCCTGAATCCCGGCGGGTGGAGCCGCACCGCAGGAGAAGCATGGTGGCCGGCGCTGCTGCAGTATCACGCCGAGATGCTCGACTGGCACCGGTCGCTCAGCGCGCCGCACCCCTACGCCTCCCATCCGCTGACGTGGCCGCTCGCGCTTCGCCCGACCGGGATGTACGAATCCCGCTGGGGTTCTGATGCTGGTTGCCCGTGGTCGGCCTGCGCAGCGGTCGTGTCGCCCCTGCCGAACCCGCTCGTGACCTGGGGTGGCACGATCGCGCTCATCGCACTCGTCTGCGTCATCGTCTTCCGCGCGCGCCGCGGGCCCGACCCGCTGGTGACCGCGAGCGCGTTCGTCGTCGTCGGGTACCTCTCGGGGTGGCTCCCGTGGGTGCTGACCGTGTCGCGTTCCGCGGTCTTCCAGTTCTACGCCGTGGTGCTGACGCCGTTCTCGGCGATCGCCCTCGCGATGGGGCTCGCGCTGCTCTGCCGCGTGCGCATGCGACCTCGGCTGAGCGCGGGTGAACCGCATCCGGCGGCGAGCGCGGCCGGCCGTGCCGCGGCGAGCCATGCGGCGGCGAGCCATGCGGCGGCGAGCGGTGTGACGGCGGCGAGCGAGCACGGGCGCGAGTTCGAGGGCCCCGGCGGGGGCTCTCCCGAGACTCTGCTCGGAATCCGGATCGCGGTCGCCCTGTATGTGGTCGCATGCATCGCTCTCGCCGTCCTGTTCCTCCCCGTCTGGTCCGGGGCGCCGATGGCCGAGTGGTTCTGGCGCGCGCACCAGTGGTTGCCCGGCTGGCAGTAGCAGGGCGGCGGACTCAGTTCGCCTGCTCCCTCAGAGCAAGCGCCGTGACAGCGCCCACGCCGTGAGTTCGTGCCGATTCGAGAGCTGGAGTTTGCGCAGCACGTTCGAGACGTGCGTCTCCACCGTCTTCACCGAGAGGAACAGCTCGGCTGCGACCTCCTTGTAGGCGTAGCCGCGGGCGATCATGCGCATCACCTCTTGCTCGCGCGCTGAGAGTCGGTCCAGTTCATCGTCTCGCGCCGCGGTCTCCCCGCCGCCCGTGCCGAACGCATCGAGCACGAACCCCGCGAGCCGCGGCGAGAACACGGCGTCTCCGCTGTGCACCCGCCCCACCGCTGCCGTCACCTCGGCGCCGGATGCGGTCTTCGTCAGGTACCCCCTGGCGCCGGCGCGGATGACCTGCACGACATCGTCGGCCGCGTCCGAGACGCTCAGCGCCAGCACACGGATGCCGCGCGTCGCAGGGTTGCCCGCGAGACGCTGCAGCACCTCGGCCCCGCCACCGCCGGCGCCGCCGGGCAGGTGCACGTCGAGCAGCACGACGTCGGGCACGGTCGCCGTCACCACCGCGACCGCCTCGTCGACGTTCGCGGCTTCGCCGACCACCGCGAGCTCGTCCCCGAGTTCGGCTCGGAGACCGGTGCGGAAGATCTGATGGTCGTCGACGATGACGATGCGGATCTCGTGCGGTGCGCGATTCATCGGGTCTCCTCGTTCTGCGCGGTCTCATGGTGCGTCGTTCCCGCGGGTTCGGTCGGCGTCTGCCGGGGAATCCCGAGCCGTACCGAGGTTCCCCCGCCCGGACCGCGCACGATCCGAGCCTGCCCACCGGCTCGTTCCATTCTGCCGAGGATCGACTCGCGCACGCCCATTCGCCCCTCGGGAAGGTCGTTCGGGTCGAGCCCGACTCCGCGGTCTGTGATGTCGATCGTCACCCGATCCTGCGTCGCTTCGAGATAGACGGTGACGTCGCCGCCCGCGTGACGCGCGGCGTTCAGCATCGCCTCGCGCGCCGCTGCGACGATGGGTGCCGGCGCGACGAGCCCCTCGCCCGCGCCGACTGAGACGACCTCGAAGCGCACGGGATGATCGGCTTCGAGCGCTGCGGCGTGCGCGCGGAGCTCGGTGTCGACGGCCTCGCGAGGCTGCGGGGCGCCTCCATCGGCCGCACGAAACAGCCACTCGCGCAATTCTCGCTCCTGGCCTCGCGCCAATCGGGCGACCTCGCTGCCCGGTTCCGACCGCTGCTGGATCAGCGCGAGGGTCTGCAGCACCGAGTCGTGCAAGTGCGCGGCGATGTCGGAGCGCTCGGCCTCACGAGCCCGGGCCGCGCGCTCGCTCATCAGCTCGCGATTGATGCGGAGCAGCCAGGGCGCCACTGCAAGGGCGACGCCTCCGAGCACCGCGAGTGCCGCACCGATGACAGTCCAGGTGTTCGGCTCGCGGGCGGTGACGAAGAACATGAGGACACCGACGGCGACGAGCGCGAGTGCCCCGAGGGCTCGCGGCAGCGCATGGCGATCCGGGCGGTCGCGATCTGCGATCTGCCACCAGGTGAGGCCGACGCCCACCAGTACGGCGAGTGCGGGGAGCAACAGCTCGAGTCGCAGCTGCACCCCGAGTCGCTCGAGCACGAGACCGGCGCCCGCCAGCAACAGACACGTGCCGAGCAGCAATTCGGCGATGGGCCAGCGGGGTCGGCGCTCGTTCGCAGTGTCGGCTGCGGGCGCCCCGAGTTCGATGGGAGGCACCTGCGCCGCGGGCATGCGCGTCGCAGGTGCCGATGGCGCTGTCGCCGACGGGGCCGCCGGCGTCGCTGCAGCTGCCGGAGCCGAGGCGGGAGCAGCAGCAGCGGCGGGAGCAGCAGACGCAGTGGACGTCGCAGCAGCAGGCGGGGTCAGCGCCCGTCGAAGCGGCACGATGCCCGCATCGTCGCCGTTCCACGGCACAGTGGCCAAGAGCCACAGGTAGAGCACGGCCCCGGCTCCGCCCAGCGCGGTCAGCACGAGCATCGCAATGCGCACCGTCTGCGACGAAACGCCGAGATGCGCCCCGAGTCCCCCGCAGACGCCCATGAGCACGCGGTCATCGCGCGAGCGGGTGAGAGGAGCATCGGCCATGCCCCCATCCAATCAGGTCACACGACGCGTGGGGGTCTCGGGGTCTCGGGATCAGGGAAGGATCAGGGTGATCCCCCATGGCCGAGCATTCCCGTCTCAGCCAGACTCGAACCATGGACACCACACCTCCCACACCGGGCCCCGCAGGGCCGCCTGCGGGCCAGGGCTTCTTCACCTGGTTGCGCGGTCTCGGCATCACCCGCAGCAGCGACCGGTGGTTCGCCGGCGTCGCCGCCGGAATCGCAGATCGCCTTCGGATCGATCCCATCATCGTGCGCGGCATCTTCATCGTGCTCGCGCTGCTGGGAGGCCCTGGCGTTCTGCTCTACCTCATCGGCTGGCTCCTCCTGCCCGACGCGAACGGCCGCATCCACGTGGAGGAGATCATCCGGGGGCGAGCAGAGACCGGGATGATCGTCGTCGCCGTGATCCTCACGGCAGTCGTCATCGTTCCGGGCATTCTCGGCCTCGTGAGCCCTGGAGACGCCTACCCGCTGTTCAGCGTGTGGAGCTGGGGCGTCTGGGGGTCGCTCGGCATTCCCGGATGGGTCACTGCGACAGCCGCCTGGCTGTCCTGGATCGCGATCCTCGTGCTCGGGTTCTTCTGGGTACGGAGCATCGTGCTCAAGCGCGGCCGAGAATACGGCGAACACGCATCCGGTGCCGACGACGCGGCGTCAGGAGAGGCCGGGGCCGATCCGGATCACGCGGATCGCGCTGCCGACCGCGAGTACGCCCGCACCCCGCACGACTCCGCCGATTCCGCTGCATCGTTCGCCGCGCGGGCGAGCGAGAGCGCCGACCGCGTCGCACGGGACGCCGCTGACTGGGGTCGCCGCGCGGGCGCCGCTGCCGATAAGTGGGGGCGAGAGGTCGGCGAGCAGACCGAGGCGTGGAGCGCCCGCTACGCGGAGCACCACGACGCGCATCAGCTGGGAGCCGCTCACACGGTGATCACCCTGGCACTCGCGCTGCTCGCGGGCGGACTCGCGGCACTGTGGACGACCTCAGTGCACGGTCCGCTCTCGATCGAGAGCGTTGCTCCCGACGCGCTCATCACCGGCCTCATCGCGGCGCTCGCCGTGCTGGCATTGTCGTTGATCGTCGCCGGAACACGCGGTCGGTACACCGGGTGGATCGGGTTTCTCTCGTTCTGCGGTGTGGTGGCGTTGCTCATCACCGTCGTGCTCCCCTGGGGCATTCGCTTCCAGCCGTTCGGCAATCTGCATGTGACCGGAGCGGAGACCGGTGCCGTCGTGCTCGCGGGCAACACCACGGTCGATCTCGGGGATATCGAGACGAGAGCGGGCGGCGCCGATGATCTCGAGGTGTGGGTGCTCGCGGGTCGCAGCACCATCGAGCTTCCTGCGTCGTCTCCGGTCATCGTGCACGCGCGCGTACTCGCCGGACGGATCGATGAATCCGGCCGCAACGACCTCGACTCGTCTCGAGCGACCCAGGTCGTGACGAGCGGGCCCTTCATCTCGCGGGAGATCCGATCGAACGTCACGCCCGACAACGAGGACGCGGCACCAGTCGTCACGGTGACGCTGCTCGCCGGCAACGTCGACGTCACGGGCGGTGCGGCCGGGCGGGATGCCGCGAGGGCGGATGAGAACGAGCGCGCAGGGGTCGATACCCCTGCAGACACGGACGCGGATCGGCGTCTGGAGCAGGAGGCCGACCGCCTCGACGGCCAGCTCGACGTGCTCGACTGGAAGCTCGCGGAACCGGGCCTCAGCCCGTCTGAGCGCCGGAGCCTGGAAGACGAGCGCACCGATATCGCACAGGAGCTCGAAGCCCTGGAACTGGAGATGAACTCATGAGCGTCGAACCTACGAGCCCCGGGACGAATGATGAGACGACGGCCAGGATTCCGCTGACGCCACCGCCCGCGAGCGGCGTCGCAGCGGCTCCCGCCGACGCGGAGAGCGGTCCGGGAGAATCTGCCGGCCCGGGTGCACCGAGCGCACCGAGCTCAGCCGCCGCACCCGCCGCACCTCGACCGGACGCACGCGAAACGCCTGACGCATTCGGGGCGCCGACGGGCGAACGCGCGGCCGGAAACACTGCTGCGGGCGATCGCGCACCGTCGCGGCCGAGCCCGCGGACGGGGCCCATCGTCTGGGGAGCGCTGATCCTGGTCTTCTGCGGATACATCTCGCAGCAGGTGCTCGGCGGCGGCGGCCTGGACGCGGCCGGCTGGATCACCGCGACGATTATCGGGCTGGGCGTCCTGCTGCTCGGTGTCGGCTTCGCCGTGCTGATCCGCGGCCGTCGCGATACCCGGCGTCGGCGGTAGGGATCAGGCTGGCACCCGCGGGATCTCCCGCGTCTGCGTTGAGATCCAATGCAGCGGGACCTGGATCGCGACGCGGGTGCCACCGCCAGCGTCCGGGCCCCAGGTGATGCTCCCGCCGAGTTCGCCTTCGATCAGCGTGCGCACGATCTGCGTGCCCAGCCCGTCGCCGACCGTGCCGCCGGGAAGCCCGGTGCCCGTATCGACCACTTCGACCGTGAGCTGCTCATCGGTACGCCGGGCGGTGACGAAGACCTCGCCCTCGCGGCCTGCGAGTCCGTGCTCCACGGCGTTCGTCACGATCTCGGTGAGCGCGAGGGCGAGAGGGGTCGCGTACTCCGAGGGCAGCTCGCCGAACTCCCCTTCCTTGTGCGGGTGCACCGTCGTGTTGTGCAGGCTGGCCACCTCTGCGGCGAGCCCGATCACGCGGTCGAAGACCTTGTCGAAGTCGACGATCTGCGAGAGCCCGGTCGACAGCGTGTCGTGCACGACGGCGATTGCCGCGACCCGGCGCATGGCCTGGCCGAGCACCTGCTTCGCCTCTTCGCTCCTGGCGCGGCGGGCCTGCACGCGGAGCAATGATGCGACGGTCTGCAGATTGTTCTTGACCCGGTGATGGATCTCGCGAATCGTCGCGTCTTTCGTGATGAGCTCCTGCGCCTGCTGGCGCAGCTCGGTCACGTCGCGCGTCAGCACGATGCCGCCGACGCGGGCTCCGTCGCGGAAGACCGGTATCGAACGCAATGTGATCGTATGTCCGTGCGTGTCGATCTCAACGCGCTTCGCGATCTTGCCCTGCGCGATCAGCGGCAGCGACTCGTTGGTGTCGAACTGCCCCTTCACGATGTCGGCGACCACTTCGCTGAAGTTCTCGCCCTCGATCTCATCCCGGAACCCGAGGGACGAGAACGTGGTCTGGGTGTTCGGGCTGGCGAACGTCGCGACCCCGTCGAGATTGATGCGCACGAGCCCATCGGCCGCGCGCGGCGCGCCCTGCTCCCCTCCGCGGGAACTCCCGGGAACGGGGAACATCCCCTTCTGGATCATGCCGAGCAGGTCAGCCGCGACCTCGCGGAACGCGGCTCCGATGCGAGAGGCCGGTTGCGTATCGGCCACGCTCGTGTGCACGGTGATGACCGCGAACGGACCCTGCACCTCTCCGTCGGCATCGGTGCGACTCACGGAGTACGCGGCAAGACGCATCGGATTCTCTTCATACCAGGCCGGTGACGTGGAGACCGTCGGATTCGTACTGGTCATCGCCTCGTCCACGAGTTCGCGCCAGTCGGCTCGCAGCAGATCGCCGATCACGTCGCGGTAGAAGAGCGTCACCGAACCTGCCGGCCTGCTGTGGGCGATCGCGAGGTAGTTCTCGTCACTCGTCGGCACCCAGAGCACCACGTCGCCGAGGGCGAGATCCGCGAGCAGGCGCAGATCGAGCGTGAGCAGCTCGAGCCATTCGATCTCCTCTTCATCGAGGGAGGAATACTTCGTTGCAAGATTGCGCAGTGTGGCCACGACCCCAGACTAGAGCACCGCGTCCGGGAGCGAACTCCGAGATCCGCGTCTGAAAGCACGGGCGCGGTGTCTCCCGCCATCCGGGAGTTCTTGACACCCCATAGGGCGCAGTGCATAGGGTGATGACCACATCATCTCGAATCCGGCAGTGCAGTGAGGGTGAGTCGCAACGGGAGCGGCGCGCGGATCCGTTCGAAGGGACCCGTCATGCCTGCCTCCGCTCCAACGCCCCAGCACGACCGTACGCTGCGCGCGGTTCCGCAGCAGCCGCGCGCCCACGCGCGCGGTCACCTCCACGCGGTGCCGGATGTCGTGCCGAGTGCGAGCGGGCTCGGTGCGGCACCTCCCGCACGCTCCCCGTCGCCGTCACGGGTGCCCGGTCATCGCGCGGTGCTCGACGGTCCACCGGTCGATCCACCTCCCGACGCGTTCGTGCAGCGTCTCGCGGTGTACGCCTTCGAGGTGCTCGAGGGGGTGCGGTCGGTCGCGCAGTTCGGTGGCTGGATCACTCCGGAAGTCGCTGCTGCGCTGAAAGCGCGACGAGCTCTCCGCGCGGAACGCGACGCCCTCACGCGAGACCGTCGACGGCGCACGGCGACGCCGGGCCGAGCGCATCTCAGCACGCCGCTCCCCCACATCATCGAGGCGACCGTCGTGCTCCACACCGACTCGCGCTCGACCGTCGTGGCGATCCGCCTCGAACACCGCAGGGAACGTTGGCGCGCGACCGACATCACGGTGCTCTGACACGCGGCGCGAACTGGACCGGCTGAAACCTACCGGTCGTTCAACCGCGACAGCTTCTCGACTTCGTACATCACGTCGACGGGAACCCCCGCGTTGCGCAGCACGTCGCGCGTCGACCGCGGCGCGGTGAGCCACCCGGCCTTCCACCCGCGCCGCAGGCAGTCGCGCAGCTGCGCGCGATCGCGCGACGCCCGGAAGGTTCGGAACCAGCGCCGCGCGGTCGCGGCGGAGTACAGCAGCTTCTCCCACCCGAAGAGTGCCGGGCTCCGCCGGAACACCCAGAGCTTGTTGCGCACCTCGTAGAAGAACCGCGGACCCGGATCCTGATCGCTCGACCCCCGCTTCACCGTGCGATGCGTGACCACCGAGGCCGGAACATACAGCCCGCGCGCGCCGCGCAGCAGGCGCGCCGAGTACTCGAAGTCGTCGTTCCACAGGAAGTAGTCGGCGATGGGCAGACCCTGCTCGCGGACGCGGGCGGCGCGCAGGAATGCCGAGACGAACGAGATGGAACGGATCTCCATGGCGTCGACGGACGCGGCCCGCATTCGCTCAGCTTCCGATGCGCGGATCTTCGGCTTCGGCGTATTCATCGGGTGGTCTTCCCCGTCGGTCCACACGACGCGTGAGCCCATCACGGCGAGGTCGTCCGGCCCGGACGCGCGGTACCGCTCGTAGGTCTCGAGGGCTCCCGCGAGCGCATCCGGCCCTGGCACGGTGTCGTCGTCCATGACCCAGACCCAGTCGGTATCGTCCTCGACGACGGCAGCCGCGATCCCGGTTGCGAACCCTCCCGCGCCGCCCGTGTTCTCGGTGAGCTCGATGTGACGCGCACGCTCGCCCCAGGCCTCCAGCATCTCGGCGGCGACCTCGACCGATCCGTCGTCCGACGCATTGTCGACCACGACGAGACGGTCGACGGGTCGGCTCTGCGCGGCGAGAGCGGCGAGTGATTCCCGCAGCAGTTCTCGCCGGTTGTAGGCCACCAGCACGGCGGTCACACGCATGCGATCGGTCTCCTTCGCGTTTCGAGCAAACCCGGCAAGTCTAGCCCGCCTCTTCCTCGGTCGGAGACGAGGCGGCGATCCCATCGGCGATGAGCTGCTGCACCGTCGCCCAGTCCGGGGCCTCTGGATCGATCGCGGGCGGAACGAGCTCGACGTTGACCGGCTCGTACCCGCGGGCGTCGGCGGCGAGGTCGACGAATCGGCCGAGCATGGAGTCAGGGATGTCGGTGTCGACGAGCTGCGAACCCGCCGAGAGCACCTCCTGGAATCGCGCGAGGACGTTCTGCGGATTCATCTGCGCGAGGATGGCCGATTGGAGTTCGCGCTGCCGCTGCATCCGCGCGTAGTCGCCATCGGCCGACCCGTACCGCGATCGGGCGTACCAGAGCGCCGTGAACCCGTCCATCTGCTGCTCGCCCGGCTCGATCCAGCCTTCGACGCCGACCAGCTCGCCCGTCATCTCGTCGACCTGGCCTCCGATCGGCAGGCGCTCCTGCACGTTGATGGTGATGCCCCCAAGCGCGTCGATGAGGCTCTCGAACGCGTCCATGTTCACGAGGACGTAGAACTGCACTTCGAGTCCCGTCGCCCCCGAGACCGCGTCCTTGGTCGCCTCGATGCCGGGCGACGATCCCTGGGAGACGGCGTCGGCGTACATGCCGTCGTACGACGGCGATCCCGAATCCTCGAGTTCGGTGACGAGCGAGTTGAGGTTGCCGGTGGTGAAGCAGTAGTAGCCGCCGCCGTCCACGATCTCGTAGTTGTTGACCTCGTCGCAGTATCCCTCCGGATAGACGGGGGCGAGAGGAGAATCCTCGGGGAACGGGGTGTCCTTGAGCTCGCGCGGCAGTCCGACGATCATCGACTGCCCGGTCTCGGCGTCGATGCTGACGAGCGAGATGCTGTCGGGACGCAGGCCCTCGCGGTCCGATCCGGCGTCTGTGCCGAGGAGCAGGATGTTGTACCGGCCGTCGACCGGCGCGACCGCCGGTGCACTGCGGAAGAGGTCGCCAATGAGCCCGCGGCCGGCTCCGACGGCGTTTCCGGCCCAGGCGGCGCCAGCGGCGGGGACGATGGTGAGCAGCACCGAGAGCATCGCGACCGGAACGCGCCACCCGCGCTGCACGCGCACGAGCTTCGTGAGCCGGAGCGTGTCGATGCCGAGCACCACCCAGATCACCGCATAGATGAAGAGCAACCACTGCACGACGAGCAGCACGATGCTGTTCGTGAAGAACGTGAGCGTCGCCGTGCGCGCGAGCAGCAGGCTCACGCCCGCGATGATGACTCCGACGACGAGGATCGCCGTGGCGATGAGCCCGAACCGACCGAGGCGGCGGTTGCCGGCGACCACCTGAGCGGTCCCCGGCAGGATGAAGCCGAGGATCACGAGCCATCTGGCTCGCTTGCTCATGAGCGGTTCTGACGCCAGATCGGGGTGGCGCAGCGGCCGCTCGAGGTCGAGCGTCATGCGCGGTATCCCGCAGGGTTCCCGGACTGCCAGTTCCACGAGTCGCGGCAGGCCTCGGCCAGGTCGCGGGTGGTGCGCCATTCGAGCTCGGTGTTCGCGAGCGACGGATCTGCCACCGTCTCCGCAACGTCACCCGATCGCGGCGCTTCGATCGCATAGGGGACCGGCCGGCCGGAGGCCGTCTCGAAGGCTCGCACGACCTCGAGCACGCTCGAGCCGATGCCCGATCCGAGATTGTAAGTGGAGACGCCGGGGGTGTTGTGCTCGAGCGCCGCGACGTGCCCCTCGGCGAGATCCATCACGTGGATGTAATCGCGCACGCCCGTACCGTCGACCGTCTGATACGTGTCGCCGAAGACGCTGAGCCGCTCGCGCTTGCCCACCGCGACCTGCGCGATGAACGGCATGAGATTGTTCGGGATCCCGCTCGGGTCCTCCCCGATGCGCCCCGAGGGGTGCGCCCCCACGGGGTTGAAGTAGCGGAGCAGCACGGCGCCGAGTTCGGGCCACGCGACCTGCGCATCTCGCACGATCTGCTCGTTCATGAATTTCGACCACCCGTAGGGGTTGGTGAGGCCGACGCCCGCGGGGTGCGCCTCGTCGATCGGGGAGTACTGCGGGTCGCCGTACACGGTGGCCGATGAGCTGAAGATGAAGTTCGTGATGCTGCGCTCGCGGAGGAGGTCGAGCAGCACGATCGTGGAATCGAGGTTCACCCGGTAGTACCGCGTCGGCTGCGCCACCGATTCGCCGACGGCCTTCAGCCCGGCGAGGTGGATCACCGCGTCGAAGGCGACATCTGCGAGCGCACTCCGCGCCGCATCCCGGTCAGCGAGGTCGGCCTCGACGATCTGCACCGTCGCCCCGCTCAGCTCCTCGACGCGCCGCACCGCCTCGCGACTGCTGTTGGAGAAGTCGTCGAGCACGATCACCTCATGGCCGCGTTCGATCAGAACGAGTGCAGTGTGCGAGCCGATGTAGCCGGCGCCGCCTGTCAACAAAACACGCATGGGGACAGGGTACTTCGCGGATCGTGGGGGAAACCTCAAGCCGCACCGCAATGATCTGCTTTGCGTGCCGAGAATGTGCCGACCGGTGCTCGCTCACCCCGCCTGCGTGAGCGGCTGGAGCATCGGCGAGACACGTCGAGAGCGCGAAAACTCGGAGCGCGCCCCGAATTGTTGCAATTACGTCTCACTCCAGTGCTTTACGCCGTGGCGCACAGCCGCTCTCAGCTTCGCATTCCATACAATGTGGAGTGCGGGCTCGTACCGCACGCACGTGAGATGACGATTCGAGGGGAGTTCGATTGGCGACGCTCACCCTCATCGCCGACCCGTTCCCCGATTGGGAAGCCGCGGCGCACGCCTCAGCGGCTCGTGATCTCGCACAGGCGGTCGCTGAAACCGCTCCGCGCAGTTGCAGCGCCCGATACCTGCTGGCTCGCGGCGGCGAGATGCCGGACTTCGCATCTCCGCGACTCGCCACGGAGATGCTTCCGCTGCGCGCCAGCGTCCTGCCGCTCGTCTGGCAGAACGGCGCCACCGCTCGACCTCTCGACGGCGAGTTCGTGCACGCGCTGACTCCGATGATGCCGCTGCGATCCCGCGGCGACGATGACGGCTCGCAGACCTCGGTCACGATTCCGCACAGCATCGCCTGGGAGGCGCCGTCGCTGCTCGGGAATTCGCAGGCGCGCCTCTTCCGCGCGTTCGCGCGACGGGCCGTCAAGCACGCCGACATCATTCTCACTCCGACGCACGCCACTGCGCGCGTGCTGCAGCAGCAGTACGGCAGCGACCTCCCGGTGCAGGTGTTCCCGCTCGCCACACCCTCCGCCTTCGCCGCGCCCGCTGACGCTGCGGAGCGCCGGGACGCGTGGGGGCTCCCCGATCGCTTCGCGGTCACCACGGCCCGACCCGGCGAGCACGGCAGACTGGAGTGGGTGTTCGACGCGATGCGCAGCGACGAGCGCCTTCCGCCGCTCGTCGTCCTCGACGGCCTGGATCCGCAGGGCGCGACCACCCGCGAGAAGGACCGGGAATCCGCTCTGGATATCCCGCAGGACCTGCAGGGCCGAGTGCACACGGTGCGCATCGCAGATCTCTCGGACGTGGGCGCGGTGCTCGCCGCAGCCCTGGTGCTCGTCCAGCCGCAGTCGTTCGCCGGAACGGGCTACACCGTGCTCGCCGCGCTCGACGCGGCCGTGCCAGTGGTGCACGCCGGCCACCCCGCCACGGAGGAGCTCGTTCTCGATGCGGGCGTGTCAGGAGATACCGCGGAAGCATTCGCCCGTGAGTACCACGACCTGGTCGGCCAGACCGGTGCTCTGCCCACGCTCACGGTGCTCGCATGCGACCGGAGCCGAGGGTTCAGCTGGCGCGCTTCGGCCTGGAACCTCTGGGAGACCCACGCGAACCTGTAGCTCGCGTGCGCTGCCGTTCGTGCCGGTGACCTGCGCTGGGTCGCGGCTGATCGACGGTTACTCGGCGGCGATGCGCGCCTTGAGCGCATCGTTCTTCTCCCCCACGGCGGCAGTGAGGCCGTCGGCGTAGTCGGCGAGGCGCTTCGCGATCGTCGTGTCGGATGAGCCGAGGATGCGCGCCGCAAGAATCCCTGCGTTCTTCGCGCCGCCGATCGACACGGTCGCCACGGGAATGCCGCCGGGCATCTGCACGATCGACAGCAAGGAATCGAGTCCGTCGAGCTTCGCCAGCGGCACGGGAACGCCGATCACCGGAAGCGTCGTCATCGACGCCACCATGCCTGGCAGATGCGCCGCTCCGCCCGCACCCGCGATGATCACGCGGAGACCGCGGGCGGCGGCCTCGCGAGCATAGGTCACCATCTTGTCGGGGGTGCGGTGCGCGCTGACCACCTCGACCTCGTGGGCGATGCCGAACTCGCGCAGCACCTGCACGGCGTCCGTCATGACCGAGTAATCGGAATCGGAGCCCATGATGACGCCGACGAGGGGTGCGGAGGATTCAGCCATGCTCTCCATCGTATCGGCGCGCAGGATCACTCGAAGTGCTGGGCAGCGGCGACCGCCTCCGCGCGCACCGCATCGAGCTGCTCGCCCGTCACGGTGACATGCCCGACCTTCCGTCCAGGCCGCGGCTGCTTGTCGTAGCTGTGGAACTTGGCGCGCGGGTGCGCAGCGAGGGCCTCGGCGTATCGCACCGGCATCGGGCCTTCGGCCGGCCCGCCCAGCACGTTCACCATGACCGCTGCGGGCGCGGTCATGGAGGTATCGCCGAGCGGCAGGTCCGCGACGGCGCGAAGGTGCTGCTCGAACTGGCTCGTCACCGACCCTTCGATGGAGAAGTGCCCCGAGTTGTGGGGGCGCATGGCCAGCTCGTTGACGAGCACCCGACCGTCGCGGGTCTCGAACATCTCGACGGCGAGCACACCGGTGACATCGACGCCCTCGGCCACGATCGCACCGATACCGGCGGCCTGCTCGAGGACCTCGGCGCGGTCGGTCGGGGCGGGAGCGAGCACCTCGGCGCAGACGCCGTCGCGCTGGATCGTCTCGACGACCGGCCAGGTGCGCGTCTCCCCGCTCGGCCGACGTGCGACCAACTGCGAGAGCTCTCGCACGAAATCGACGAGCTCTTCGACGAGCAGAGAACCGCCGTTCCCGTCTTCGGCGAGCGCGGTGAACCAGTCGCGGACCTCTGCGGCGTCGGAGATGACGCGCACGCCCTTCCCGTCGTACCCGCCGCGCGCGGTCTTCACCACGGCTCGTCCGCCGTGCGCGTCGAGGAAGACCTGGAGATCGGTCTCGTCGGCGGCGGCGGTCCAGTCCGGGATGGGAACCCCCAGCTCTGCAAGCTTCTCGCGCATGACGATCTTGTCTTGCGCGTACTGCAGCGCATCCGGGCGCGGGTGCACGGCGACGCCGCGCGACACGAGCTCGTGCAGGATCGACTGCGGCACGTGCTCGTGGTCGAACGTGATGACGTCGACGGTCTCGGCGAACGCGTACACCGTCTCGGCGTCACGGTAGTCGCCGACGACATCAGCAGCACGCTCGGCGCTCGCTCCCTCGCTCTCGGCGAGCACGCTGATGCGCAGCCCCAGGTGGATCGCCGGGGGAACCATCATGCGGGCGAGCTGCCCGCCACCGATCACGCCGATCTTGATGCTGCCGTTTTGCGTCACGTCTCGCCTCTCGGGTTCGCGTCGTCGGCGCAGTGCGACGCCGACTCACGCCTCCATTCTGCCGCATTGCCGCGAATGCGCATTCGCGCCGCGGGCCGGGCGCCTGCGCAGCGCGAGATGAACCGACGCGCGGGAACACTTCAGCGCGCCGGGCGCGGCAGCGGGCTGGGCGCGGCACACTAGTAGCTATGCACGATGCCAGCGAGCCCGCCACGGATGCCGCGAACCACGACGGCATCTCCGAGATCATCGCTGAGTTCTCCGAGGTCTTCGCCTTCGCGCGCACTCGGTGGGCGCGGTACGCGGAAGAGGTGGACCCCGAGCTCAAAGGCATCGGCATCATGATGCTGCAGCTGATCCTGCGCAAAGGCCCGATCTCCGCGACGGGGATCAGTCAGATGCTCGACATGGATAAGGCGATGGTGAGCCGGCAGGTGACGAAGCTGCGCGAGCTCGAACTGGTCGACACGCAGCCAGCGGCCGAGGATCGCCGTGTCGTACTGCTCACGCCGAGCCCCAAGGCGGAGGAGCTGCTCGGTGCCATCCGCCAGAAATGGGCGCACGCGTACCACGAGCGCTTCGCCGATTGGAGCCCAGGAGAGCTCGAGCAGTTGCGCGTCTCGCTGCACCGGTTCAACGCATCCGCCGACGGTATGAGCAGCGAGCCCTTCGGGCCCCGCCGCGGGCGGGACCACCGAGGCGAATCCGACGGCGCCGGATCGACGCCGACGGGAGTCGACTCCGCCGATCCTCCCCGGCAGTAGGGCCGGCCCCTTCGTCTCACCCGCCGTTCGCCGATCGTTCACGCAGCCGTTACCCCACGGGCGGCCGTAACCAAGTCGTGACTTATACAGTGGCCACATGACGACCTCATCGCCGCTCCACGTGCAGTTGTACGAGGAGATGATCCACCGCATCCGAACGGGCGCGTGGCAGCCCGGCGAGAAGGTTCCGAGCGAGAAATCGCTCATCGCCGAGTTCGGCACATCCCGCGGCCCCGTGCGCCAAGCGCTCGCCGCTCTGCGCGCCGACGGCATGATCGTGGGTGGCCGGGGAACCCCGCCTCGTGTGCAGCACACCGCTCCCCCGCAATCGTTCGATACGTTCATCTCGTTCAGCGAGTGGGCCCGCGAACTGGGGCTGACGCCCGGCCAACGCGTCATCGAGGCGAGTCGCCGATCAGCGACCGAGGAGTGCGCCCGCGAGTTGCAGATCGCCCCGGATGCTCCGGTGATCGAGATCATCCGTGTGCGCTACCTCGACGAGAAACCTGCGATGCTCGAGCGCTCGCTGTTCCCGTATGAGATCGGCAAGCACCTGCTCGGCACCGACTTCCAGCACGGCAGCGTGACGCAGGCACTCGCCAACGTCGGAATCGTCCCGACTCGCGCGCGCCACGTCATCGACGCGATCGCAGCGCACCCGCTCGAGGTGGAGCAGTTGCACATCGCGCCTGGCAGCCCACTGCTGCGGGTGCGCCGCCTCGCCTACAACGAGTTCGGCACCGTCATCGAGAGCGCCGACGACCGGTATCTCCCGACCATGGCGACATTCGTGGTCGAGAACAGCGCGAAGCACCGCAACCATCTGTCCCGTCACACGGCGACCCCGGCGAGCGGCCTCCTCTCCCTGTACGACGGGGCTGGCCGCTAACCGGATCCGAGGTCCGGAATGTCGCGTCGCAGGACGCAGGCGGTGCCTTATGCGGCAGCGGTCTGCAGCGCCGGGATCTCGGACATCGAGGCGGTCACCATGATCGGAAGGTGATCCGACGTGCCGCGGTCGAGCGTACGCACGCTGTCGATGTCGAGGCCCATCGAGGTCGCGAAATCGAAGTGGCCTCGGAACATCTTGTATCGCGTGTAGGTGCGCTTGTCGCTGAGGCTCAGCTCGTATCCGGTGTCGCGCATCTCGGTATCGAGGCGTCCTTTGAACACCGGGTAGTTGTAGTCTCCGACCATGAGTGCCGGCAGACCGGGCCCGAGGTGGCGCAGCTCGGCGAGGGCGGCGTGGATCTGATGCCGGCGCAGCGAGTTGAGCGCCGTGAGCGGGGCCGCGTGGAATGAGGCGACGACGAGGTCGCGCTGCAACTCCGAATCATGCATCCGCACGCCCAGGAGACGCTCGTGAGCGGGGGCGAGCAGACGGTCGTGCAGTGACTTCTTCAATTGGAACGTGTGGGCGGAGCGCGTGTGGAAGCGCCCGTCGCGCACGTACATCGCAAGACCGAGGCGGTTGCGCTCGGTCGCGTGCACGAGTGAGAGGTGCCCGAGTCGTGCGGGAAGCGCGACGGCTTCAGCTTCTTGCAGGCAGAGCACATCGACGCCGTGATCGTCCGTGAGCGCATCCAGCTCACTGAGGGCGCGGTTCTTCCGCAAGTTGTAGCTGATGACCTTCATATCGCGTACCTCCATGTGGTCGTGCAGGGCGGCTGAGCCCAACAGAAGACACCCTACGCCCGGCGGCCTGTGGAGTCAGCGTGTCACTCCTGACAAATCACTCAGCTTCCCGCTGGCGCCGTGCGGGGCGTTGCAGTGCCCCGGGCGCACCGGACCCGAGGCGCACCGCTGCCCCTGCTACAGCTGGCGCAACCGCACCTCGAGCGTGCCGATGATCATCTGCTCCGTCACCGGAGCGACCCGGCCCGGTTCGAGCTGCGTCGCGGTTCCGTCGGCGCCGACGAGCGAGACGCCATTGGTCGACTGGAGGTCCTCGATCGACCAGTCCTCGCCTGCGCGGCGCAGGCGCGCGTGCGACTTCGACGTCGTACGCGTCGGATCGGTGATCTGCAGCACCGACGACGCCTCACGCGCCTCCGGCTTGCGACCGATGACGATGTCGTCGCCGTCGAGTTCGAGGAGTTCGCCGCCGGGCAGTTCGAGCGCCCACCGCGAGCGTCGCGACACGACGACCGTGTGATCTTCGTCGAGCCCGCCCGGTGCGGCGACCGGAGGCGCGACAGGCGGCGCGACCGGCGGCATGGCAGAAACGGGCACCGACGGCGTCGTGGCGGGAGCCGTCGATGCCGCGACCGGAGCAGTGGGTGGAGCGACGGAGGCGGCGGGAGTCGGCGCAGCGGGCTCGGGCGTCGGCTGCGCTACGGGCTCGGCCGCCGGCTGGGCTGCGGGCTCGGCCGCCGGCTGGGCTGGAGCGCCACGGTCGAAGATCGACGGCTCAGGAGCGGGCTCAGGGGCGGGCGTCGGAAGCGGCTCCGCCCCCGGGCTCACGGGAGGGTGCACGGGCACTGGGGGTGGAGCGGGCGCTGCTCGCTGGTCGCTCTCGGGAGCCTGCGACAGCACTGCGGCTGACGGCTCGGGAAGGACCATCGGGCCGGACTCGTGCTCGACGTTGGTGTCTTCGACGGCGGGCCAGGAGAAGGGGCGCGGAGGGGCTTCCCCGCCGAGTGGCTGCGGCGCGCGCGGCGCGACTCCCTCAGCCGCGAGACGCTCGAAATCGCCTTCTGTCGTATTGCTGAACCCCCAGTTGTTCACGACCGGCTGCTGCGCGCTCGACCCTGCCTGCTGGTTCTGCGCGGGCTGCTGGTGCTGCACCGGCTGCTGGCTCTGCACCGGCTGCGGGGGCGCGGGCTGCTGCCATCCGCCATTCGCAGGTTCCGGCACGGGGGCTGCGGCCCACGGGTCCTGCGCAACCGCCGGCTGCTGCGGCACCGGAGGCAGGCCCTGCCAACTGGGATCGTGCTGACCCGCTGCGGGCTGCGGCGCGAAGCCGGCAGTCCCGTACGCCGGAGCACCGGCGTAGCCGGCTCCATCGGCCCCGAAGCCATCAGCCGCGGGGTAGCCGGCGGCGGCGTATCCCGCTGCGTCGAACTCTCGATCCCGCAGCTGAGCTGAGAAGAGGGTCGCCCACAACGGCGGGATGAACGCTCCGAGCACCGTGAAACCGGCGCCCTTGCCGAACTCGGTGTTGATGCGGTGAATCGCGATGATCGAGACCACGAGCACGATGATGCTGAGACCCGGAACGATCATGAACAGCGCGAGCCAGCCCGGGAGACCGCCCCGCTGAATCAGCTGCCACTGGTTCCAGAGCGGGATCCAGCCCCACCCGGAGGGCAGTCCGAGGTAGGGGAAGAGTCGCGAAAGCGACCAGAGGTACCAGACGTAGACCGCGAGGCCGACGAGCGACCAGACACCGAAGACGAGGAAGAACCCAGCACCGAGCTGCGTCGAATTCTCGTAGACCATGAATCACTCTTTTCCGTTGGGCGATGTGGCAGGCTGCCGATCGGCACGGCAGCCTCGCGATCGGGGCGCGACGCGGCGGTAACTCTGACAGGGTACCGTTCTGGGGCCCATTCGAGAATCCCGGCGATCACGACTCGTCATGCGGGGCGTCTTGCGACGACGGGGCGTACGCGAGTTGCACCACCTGATACCCGCGCGACCGCGAGATGACCTGTGCGCGACCCGGGGCGCTCGGAACCGCCTTGACCTTTCCGATCAGCTGGCCCTCTTCGGGATTTCCGCTCAGCAGGATGCCGGTGACGCCGAGATCGGTCATGCCCTGCAGGATCGGATCGTACGCCGCACGTGACGCGCCGCCGGAACGGCGCGTCACGACGACGTGCAGTCCGAGGTCTCCGGCCTGGGCCAGGAGCTGCGCGAGCGGTGCCGCTGGGTTGCCCTGCTGCGTGGCCACCAGATCGTAGTCGTCGATGAGAATATATCCTTCGGCCCCGGTCCACCAGCTGCGATTGCGCAGCTGGTCTGCCGTCACGTCGGGTCCGGGGAGCCGCGCCCGGAAGAACTCGACGAGCTGGTTCACCGCACCGGCGGCCTGCTCGGCGGTCGTCAGGTAGGCCCCGAGGTAGTCCTCGGGAATCTCGCCGAGGTGCGCGCGCCGGTAGTCGATCATGAAGATGCGGGCCTGGCCCGGCTCGTAGCGACGCGTGATCTCGTGCACGATGCCGCGCAGCATCGACGACTTGCCCGAACCCGAGTCGCCGTACAAGAACAGGTGCTGTTCGCGAGCGGGGTCGATGCCGATCGGCGCGAGTTCTGCCTCGTCCAGTCCGAGCAGCAACTGCTGGGGGTTCGCGGCCGGATGCTGCCGCAGTTCGTCGAGCGGCAGGCGTTCCGGCAGCAGACGCAGTTTCGGGCCCTGCTCGCGCTGCCAGGCGCTGCTGACCTTTGCGACGAGGTCGTCGACGCCGTCGACGAGGGTCTCTGCTGCCGTGTCGGTGTCGATGCGGGGAAGGGCGGTGAGCATCTGGAGGCCGGAGGGATCGAGGCCGCGACCAGGCAACGCCGATACGTTCGCCGCCGCACGGCGGTTAACCTCGGAGTCGGCGGCGTCGCCGAGTCGCAGCTCGATGCGCCCACCCATGAGGTCCTTGACATTGGGTCGGATGTCGAGCCAGCGACTCGCCGTCAGCACGATATGCACGCCGAAGCTGAGGCCGCGGGCCGCCAACTGCTGCACGGGAGCCTCGAGGTTCTCGTAATCGCTTCGGAGCGTCGCCCACCCGTCGACGACGAGGAAGATGTCGCCGTAGCCGTCGTCGACGATTCCCTGCTCGCGCCGTGCACGGTACGTATCGATCGAGTCGATGCCGTGCGCGCGGAAGTATGCCTCTCGTGCGTTGAGGAGCGACGTGACCTCGGCGACCGTGCGACGGATCACCTCCGGCTCGCCTCGCGTGGCGAGGCCCGCGAGATGGGGGAGATTGCGCAGCCCGGCGAAGCTGCCGCCGAAGTCGATGACGAACACCTGCACCTCGTGCGGGGTGTGCGTGAGCGCGAGCGCCGAGACGAGCGTCCGAGCCGCGGTGCTCTTGCCGGAGAGCGGAGCACCCACGATCGCGACGTGCCCTGCGGCACCCGACAAGTCGAGGGTGAGCACGTCCCGTCGCTGATAGAGCGGCACGTCGACGATGCCGACCGGAACGGTGAGTCTGCGATGCTCGCGCCAGCGGGGAGCGTGCAGGCCGAGCTCGTAGCTGACCGCGAGCTTTCCGAGCAGCTGGTCGAGCGTCGCCGGCTCCTCCAGCGGAGGCAGCCACACCTGGTGCGCGGCCGGCCCGATGCCGGACATCCGGGCGACCGCCAGCTCGAAGGTGCTGCGCGTCTCCTCCGGTTCTGCCGCTGCGAGCTCCTCGGCTCGACGCTCGGCTTCGGCGGCCTGACGCGCTGCCTCGTCAGCGGGGTCGGTGAGCTGCTTCGCAGCCGCCGTGAACGGGGTGATGCGCACCGCGCCCGGCGCAGCCGACGCATCGTCTGCTGCGATCGCGCGTCGTGCGGGCGGTGGTCCGGAAACATAGGCCGCGCGGAACTGGGTGAGGTTGTCATCGCTGCCGACTTTGAGCAGACCGCCGCCCGGCTCCTGCGGCAGGTGATACGCGTCGGGTACGCCGATGACGGTGCGCGACTCAGCCGCAGAGAAGGTGCGCAGGCCGATGCGATACGAGAGGTGCGTGTCGAGTCCCTTGAGGCGCGACTCCTCGAGTCGCTGCGAAGCGAGCAGCAGATGCACGTGCAGCGAACGACCCAAGCGGCCGATCGCGACGAACGATTCGATGAACTCGGGCTTCGCGCTCAGCAGCTCGGAGAACTCGTCGGCGACGATGAGCAGCGCGGGCAACGGCGGCAGGTCGCTGCGACCGTTCTTTCTCGCCTTCTCGTACTCGCCGACGTTCACGAAGTTCCCCGCCGAGCGCAGAAGCTCCTGACGCCGCGTCATCTCGCCCTGCAGGGCGTCCTGCATGCGGTCGACGAGGCTGATCTCCTCGCCCAGGTTGGTGATGATCGCCGACACGTGCGGCATGTCGGCCATGCCTGCGAATGTCGCACCGCCCTTGAAGTCCACCAGCACGAAGTTGAGCTGCTCGGGCGAGTGCGTCAATGCGAGCGAGAGCACGAGCGTGCGCAGCACTTCGGACTTGCCCGAGCCCGTGGCGCCGATGATCAGACCGTGCGGGCCCATGCCCTGCGAAGCGGACTCCTTGAGGTCGAGGATCAGCGGGGCGCCATTCGTGTCCTGCCCGATCGGCACGCGCAGCCGGTCTCGCTCGGGCAGATATCGCCACTGCTGCTCGAGGTCGAGATCACGGACGTCGGGCAGGCTCAGCAGCTCGAGCAGCTCCTGCTGTCGCTTGCTCGCTCGGGATACCGACCCGCCGCCGCCGCCTTCTCGGTGCAGCGGTGCGAGACGGCGCGCAACCGCTTCCGCCTCGACCAGGCTCATGTCGTCGGGCGCGATGGTCTGCGCCTGCGTGCGCCCCTCTGCCACCTCTGCAGTGCCGGAGCCGATGTAGACCCGTGCGGTGTACGCATCATCGTTGTCGTCCCAAGCGCTCGGCAGGTCGAGCACGGTGATTCCTTGCAGGCCACCGGCGAATACCGAGTCACTGGGCGGCACGGTGGCGCCGTCGACGACGACGAGGAGGTGCGGGCCGCTGGAGGGCGAGCCCCCGCCTGCCGAGAATCGCGGGCGTTCGCGCAGATCCGCCGGGAGCATGCGGAGCAGGGTGTCGAGATCCGAGCCGATCATCCGAGCCGGGCCGAGCGAGTCCCTGAGTCGGGTGGACTGCGCATGCGGCAACCACTTCGCCCACTCCCACTGCGGGAGCGATTCGGGGCCGGCAGCGATGACGATCTGCAGGTCGTCGGGACTGTGCAGCGCTGCGAGGTGGCAGATCATGCCCCGAGCCAGGCCCCGGATGCGTTCGACGTCGTCGCCGACGAGCTGCACGCTCCGGTAATGCGAGACGCGCACATAGGTGGGCAGGTCCGGTTGGGTCTCATGCGTTGCGAGAAAGCGGTGCGCCGCCGTCGTCGCCACCGGATCGAGATCTGCGATCGGAGGCAGCTCTGGGGCGACCAGCGTGAGCGCGAGCGGCTGTTCGCAGGTTCCGACGCGCACCGTGAGGAAGTCGTCGTCTGCAGCGCCGCGCTCCCACACCCTGGTACCGTCTTCGACCAGATAGCTCAGCGTCTCAGGGGCGGGATAGCGCCAGTTGCGCTCGCGGCGCTGCGCTTTCGCCGCGGTGCGCACGGTGTCGCGCAGATCGGTGAGGTACGCGAGATACTCGCGGCGCGAGCTCAGAATCGATGCCTGCCGCGTCGCCCGCTGCCGCCAGCCGTTCACGAAGACGAACCCGAGCGCCGAGATGAGGAACATTCCACCGGTGATCCAGCCCGTCGGACCGGCGTTGCTCACGGAGACCATGATGATCGCGCCCACGCTGCCGAGCATCGGAAGCGCCGAGGTCAGCAGACTGCTGCCTCCCTCGGAGGGCTCGATCTCGGGGGGCGCCTGCAGATTGACGCTGCCGGAGGGCACGCGCGGCGGCGCGAGTCGACTGCTCATCGATGTGCTCCTTCGAGCCGGTGTTCGGCCCGGCCGTTCCCTGGTGCTGCCACCGGTTCAGACTACCAACGGCTCCCGACGCGGATGCAGCCCTTTTCCCCCGTCGCGCCACCTCGGGAACGATTAAGCTCTCGGACAGGAGCGGGTCATCGGCGCAGCGCCCCGATCCGCGGTCGACGCGAGCGTCGACGCTGATGAGAAACGTGCATGAAGGGATACTTCGGTGGAGCTCGCTGAGGGAACGGCCGCGACGCCGCCGGCCGCGTGGTACCCGGATCCGGCCGGCAGCGGCATGCTGCGCTACTGGGACGGATCGGGCTGGACCGGTCACCTCGCCCCGGCTTCGACGCCGGCGCCCCAGGCCGACCCGGCGCACCCGCATGTCCGGCCCGCATACGCGCGGGCTCGCAGACCGCCCCACGAGCGGGTTTGGACGACGGGCACGATCGTCACGCTCATCGTGTGCGCTCTGCTGGTCATCGCGACGGTTCCGGCGCTCGCCTGGCTCGCGGGCGCCAAGGCGCACGCACTCGAGGGCGGCGCGGCGGCGGCCGTCGAGAAGTTCCTCGCCGCTGCGACGACGGGTGATCCGGCGTGGCGCGACGCAGCCGATCCAGCGCTGCATCCCGAGACCGACGACAGCGCCACCCCGCTCTACGGAGATATCGCCTCAGCAGAGCAGCTCGGCCTCACCCTGGACTACCGATACGACCCCGGCGATTTCGTCTATGCGAACGCCGGGTCGAGTTACCTCACCGGCGAACCGCAGACTGCGGACACTGTGTCCGTTCCCGTCGCTCTCACCTATGACTACACGGTCGATGGCGAGTCGTTCACTTCAGAACTCACGCAGGCCCTCTGGCTCACCCGCCCCTTCTACTACGATGGAGACGACGAGCCGAGCGCCTCCGATGCATCGCGCGCGCCCTCGGCCGTCGGCCCCTGGCGCGTGGCGGGGATCGCGGCCGGATCGACCATCGACTTCGACATCGCAGGCGACGAATTCGAGACCACGTTCTCCGATGCCGGCACCGGGAGCGACTAGAGCGTCTGCGCCGACCCGAAATCGATGATTCTGGAGATGTCTCAGCTCTCGCGTCAGGACGGCATGCTCAGCAGCTCGTGCCTGGTGCGACAGGGGGACGCACGACTGCGCCCCGACGACCTCGACCCGCAGGCGGTTGCTGCGAAGTTTCCGGTGATGAACGAGTTCAGCACGATCCCCGACGACGTCATGGGAGCGGAGGTCGGCTACGACACGCTGCCACCGCTCTCCCAATACCCGATCACGATGGGCGATACGCAGTACGTCTTCACGATCGCGGCTACCCCGAGCGGTGGCGCAGGCGTGCAGGGCCAGACGCTCCGGTTCATCCAGGTCGCAGAGGTGGCGGGCGAATGAGCGCAGACACGAGCAGCGCGGGTGCCTCCCGCGAAAGCGGCGACGTTGCGACGCAGCCGCGTCGAAGAAACCGCCGGGCAAGACTGGCCCAGCTGATCGTCATCGCGGCGACCGTGCTCTGCCTCGGCGTCGCAGGTTCGGTCGCCGCCCTGAACTGGCCCACCCCGTACCCGGCGGGGCAGGCAGCGGCGGTGCCGGCTGGCGACACGACCCCAGCCTGGGTCGAGGAGGACTACGACGCTGAGACGAGCAGCTACGATCAGGCGTGGTTCGACATGAACGAGGCCCTGCAGCAGCACGATCGAGAGCTGTTCCTCTCGTATGCGGAGGGTGACGCGCAGGCGCAGCTGGCGCTGTGGTGGGACAACCTGTCCGCACTCGGCTGGACCACGGGTTTCATCGCCCCGAACACCGACGCCGATGGGTCCCAGCTGGTCAACATCGGCGTCGACCTCGGCTTCCCTGCGAACGAAATGCGCGGGAGCGGGGCGGCCGACGCTGGGCTGATTCTCACCCAGGGCAGCTATTACCGCATCACGACGACGGGCAGCGGCGATTCGCTGCGCATCACCTCTTTCGTGCCGCGCGACGTGATCCAGCCCTGGGACGACGGCAAGATCTACGTCGAGCGACGCGACCACGTCGTGCTGTTCGCACTGGAGGACGAGCGAGAGTTGGTGACGCGCACCATCGACGAAGCCGAAGAGGCGGCAGTGACGACCCTCGAACTCGCCACGCGCATGGGCGGTGACGTGCCGCAAACCGGTTTCACCTCGGGCATCACGGCGAGCAATGAACGTCTCGAGCGGTGGCGGTACGGAAACTTGGAGAAACCGGAGGGCGAGATCGACGCCGCCGGGTTCGCCCGGTCGAGCTATCGCCCCCAGGGCTCGGAGATCATCGACCCGAGCATCGCGACCGGCCAGGCGACCGGCGGCACGACCGTCGTACTGGGGCCCGGTGCCGACTTCGACCGGCGCGCGGTCTTCATCCACGAATTCGCCCATGCGATCCACTACACGGCGGCGCCGTCCCAGAGCTGGGCCACCTCGACGGCGGCGCTCGAGGGCTTCGCCCGGTATGCCGAGTACGCCTCCGGCGCCGCGCAGTTCATCGCCTATCCGGAGCTGAAAGCCGCGGTGGCGTCGCTGGGCGTCGACGTGTTCTCCGACGAGCGCATCTACCAGGAGGCCGGGGCGCTCGAAGCCTACGACGCCGCCGGATCGTACTATCTCTTCGTCGCGGAGAACGGCGGCGACCCGTGGGCGCTCGCGGTCGACTCGGTCACCGAGGGCCGACCCATCTCCGAGGTCGCCGCGGCATCCTCCGCTGCGCTCTCGGCCGAGAACTGGCAGCTCTGGGTCGCGGGCCAGTAGGCCGAGCTACCCGCGTTCCCCTCAGCTGCCGTCGCTCTCCGGGGTGCGGCCGCCGGCGCGCGAGGCACGTGCTGCCGGTCCGCAGTCGCCCTCGTCCTCGAGCTTGGGAGCGATGTACCCGCCCAACCCAGACCGGGCCGACTTCTTCTCAGCGCCGCCGCCGGCGCCGCCGCCCATCATCATGCCTCCAGGGCGCGCGCCGCGGCCCGAGCCGGCGGTGTTCGACGATGCGCCGGATCCGCCACCCGATCCTCCGGCACCGGCCGCCGCCGCCGCACCGCGCAGGCCGCCGCCGCCGGTCAGGCCTGCCCCGGCGGGAGCCGCGCCGAGCCCTCCGGGGCCGACCGCGCCGAGGCCCATGCCGAAGCCGGAGTTGCCGCCGCCCGCGCCCGCCAGCTTCGCTCCCGCCGCGAGACCGGCCGCGCCGAGCCCGGCTGCCCCGAGACCGCTGCGCACCGCCGACCCGTCGAGGTTGCTGTCGACGCTCGGGCGCTGCCCGGTATCGGTCCAATTCGGATCCTCTTGGCCGCCGGGGCCATCAGAACCCGGCCCGTCGGGGTCGAAGGGCGGCGGGTCCGTGATCACCGGCGGCCAGTCGGGGTCGAGCGGCTGCGGGAGCGTGGGGTCGTTCGGACCGTCCGGGCCATTCGGTCCGGTCGGATCAACCGGTCCCCCAACGTCGCCCGAACCGCCGCCGCCCGATCCGGGGCCGGTACCCGTCGGACCGCCTCCGCCCGGATTTCGGCCGACCGGCGGCGGCACACTCGGGTTAGGGCCTCCCGTGACCGGAGACGAGGTGCCGTCACTGTCGCCGGTGAGCTGATCATTCACGTTCGGATCGTTGGGCTCGACGCGGTCGAAACCGGTGCGGATCGTGCGGTCGAGCTCGTCGGAGCGATCAGTGAGGAAGGCCCTCATCCGATTCAGCGCCTTCTGCGCTTCCTCCTCCCGGCGCTCCTGGAAGAATGCGCTCGCCACGGCGAGTCCCACTGGTCCGGTTCCGAGCCCGATGAGTCCGTACGGGGTCATCGCTTCCGGCTGTCCGCGATCGATCGCATCGCGGACAGTGGACGGCAATCCCCCCATGGGAAGCGCATCGAGTTCACTCTGCGCCTGCTGCCGAATCATCTCGCTGTGTTGCGGGATGGTCTTGTCGATGCGATCCAGCCACGAACGGGCGTTGGCGAGGGTCATCTCCATCGCCTGCAGGTGGGCGGCTGCCACTCCTGCCGACGTGCCCGACCATTCGCCGTTCTCGATCGACTCGCGCACGCGCTGCGTACGCGCCTTGATGTTCTGCACCGAGTCCTGCATCCAAGAGAGCTTGTCCAGGCGCCAGGTAGCCCCGGACGCCAGATTCTGAAGTTCTTCCTCAGCACTCACTGTCCGCCTCCTACGGTCTGATGACTGTTTGCCGCACGCGGCCGTGTTCTCGTGACGAAGACTGCGACGGCGATGAGCACGAGTACGATCACTCCCGCCCCAACGGCGATCCAGACCCACAGGGGGGTGCCCGTGGCATCATCCGTCGTCTCTCCGGATTGCGCATAGACGGAATCGACCATCTCACCGGCATCCGTCAGCACCTGTGCGCCATCGTTCACCACCGCTTGATACGCCTCGAACTGCGGAGGGTACGGTCCGGTCGACCACTCGCACTTCCACACGCCGCCGTCCTCCACAACGCCGGCCTCACCGTCCGGGGCCGCGCATCTCGAGTCGGAGATGTCGCTGACGAACAGCGGGTTCTCGTCGGGGAACGCGCTCGGGTCCAGTTCGAGACTGCTCTTCGGATTCGCGTATCCGTACCCGAGATAGATGTCGTTCCAGACCGCATCGTGCTCGCCGCCGGCACCGGTCGTGCGCACCATCGCCTGCAGCGCCTGGAACACCGATGTGCCGGGGTACTTCTGCACCATGAGCGCGAGCGAGCCGGCAAGGATCGGCGCCGAGTACGAGGAGCCGTCGATCCGCGTCGGCCCCCACGCCGTCGCGTCGCCGACCCCGAGGAGCCCCGCGCCCGGCACGGCGAAGGCGAGATTCAACGACCCCGAGCCCCGGTCACCGGTCGCCGGGCTGGTGAGCAGTTCACCCTGCGAGTCGATCGCGCTCACGGGTACGGCGCCGTTCGTCAGCCACGGGCCACCGATGAATCCGAGTTCAGTATCCGGGTTGGGCGTGCCCGTCACCACGGCGACGCCCTGGGCCTGGGCTTCGATCAGCACCTGATCCCAGTCGCCGAGTCCGCTGAGCACCGACACCGACACGATGTCGGCGCCGTCGCGGATCGCCGCACGCGCGGCGAGGGCGGTCGCGTCGCCCTCAGCGCTCGGATTCTCGTAGATCTCCGTCCCGACTCCCGGACGGATGTCGCGCGCGAGGTCGACATCACCGTCGGCGCGGGTCGGATCCTGAAGTTCGCACGTGTCGATTCCCTCGATGTCGCCGACGCCGTAGAACCAGACGGAAGCGTCCGGGGCGATTCCGGTGGCTCCCGGCCCGCCGTCCTCCGCCGTCCCAGACCCCACGAGCATCGACACGACGTTCGTCCCGTGCTCCGAGATCTCCGGGTCCGTCGACTCGATCTGCGCGGGCTCACCGGTTCCGGCATCGACGCATGTGGTGCCGCGCACCTCCACGTCGGCCCCCGCCAGCTCCGGTACCTCGGTGTTGATGGCCTCATCGATCACGGCGATGGTGACGCCCTCGCCAGTGACCCCGTCCTCCTGCAGCGCAGCGTAATCGAGCCATTGCTCGGTATTCCAGAGCAGCGCGGGGCGCTCGCCGGGCTCCGCAGTCTGGGCCGCCGCAGGTGACGCATGGGTCATCAGCATCACGGCCGAGGCGAGCACGAAGGCGCCGCTGGAAAGTCCGATTCCACGCCTGATCACAGCATCCACTCCGTACCGGAGTTGGATCCCGAGGGGTCTTTGGCGCGGCCTGAGGGCGGCTGCAAGGTCTTCGGCGCTTGAGCAGCCGGATCCGACCCCGCAACATCGTGATTCAGGCCCTCGACCTCTGCCAGCAGCGCGTTCAACGTGTCGGCGGCTTCTGCATCGACAGCTCGCTGCTCCTCGATCGCCAGCTTCATGGCTTCCTGGATTCGCTGCAGCTCGTCGTCCAATTTCTTGATCTCGAGGTAGATCTGCGTTCCACCCTTTTCAAGCGCGGAGAAATAGTGACGACCGAGCCCCGCGCTCGCGCCGCTCACCGACGCCATCTCCGCGCCGTTCGGGTAGTCGCCCTGGGTCGCGCGGAGCGTACCGAGCAGGTCTTCAAAGCCGTCGGCCAGGCCGATCCGTTTTCCGCTCATGACCCTGTCTCCCTGTTCTCCCCCGTGCACATCACTGCAGTCCGCTCGCCCTCGTCGACTCTCTCAACCGCTGGAGCGTCTCGACGAGACGCTGCTGAGCCTCGACCATCTCTGGCGTGAGCGGCACCGGCCCCTCGTGCTCCTCTTCCGCAGCATCCTCGAGCTCGCCCAACGTCTTGCCCATCGCCGTGCGCACCGCCCGCGCCTCGGTCGAGAGGTCGAGGCCCTGCAGTACGGCGAACTCACTCGTCTGACCGAGGTCGATGCGCTGCTGCAAGATTTGCCAATCACGACCGTGCTCACCACGACGGCGCGCCTCAGCCGTTTTCACGGCCTCGTCCCGACGTGCCGCCTCGCGCTGCTCGCGCGCCGCGGCCATCGCGCGAGTGCGCGCGTCGAGCTGCGCCGTCGCGGCTTGCAGCTGCGCGATGGCCTCTGCTGGATCTCTCGTCATCCCTGCGTCTCCTGGTCCTGCGTAGTGACGATCACGTTCACGGCTGCGAGCCGGAGCCTGAGCCGCCAGCCCCCGAGCCGCCAGCGCCGGGTGCGCCGCCGCCAGCACCCCCCGAGCCGCCGCTGATCGTTCTGATGTCTCGCACGCCGCCCACGACCGAGCTCACGGTCTCGTAGACCGCGAGACCGATCGATGCGGCCGCCGTCAGACCGGACAACGCGCTTCGCACGCCGCCGAGCAGATTCGCGATGCCCGTGTGAATCGCGATGACCGCCTCGATGAATCCCAGGAATTCGTTGAAGAGGTCGATAACCTCGATGACCCAGCCGGCGACGATCGGGATGGCGATCGCGAGCACCTTCGCGGCGTTGATCTGACCGAGAACGGGCACGGCGATGATCGACAGGAGGTCGAGCCCGAACGACACGATTCCCGAGATCACCTCGTTGACGAATTCCAGGATGCCGCGGGCGAAGTTCGCCAGCTGCTGATCCATGACACCGGCTTGCTCGCACTGCTGCGGCAACCCGTCGAGCAGCTCGCCGAGGCGCTCGTGACAGCGTCCGAATTCGTAGGCGGCTTCGCCCTGCCAGTCATCGGTGACGAATTCGCCGAACGACGACACGCGCTCGTTGATGAGCTGTACCGCCTGTCCGCACCGCGGCCAGGCCTCGGCTGCGAGTTCCATCGAGCGCCAATCGCCCACGAAGGGCTTGTGCACCCATTCCTCGAGCGGGCTGAACCCGACGAGCAGGCTGACGACCGTGTCGATCATGCCGAGACCAGATGCGCTCTGGTGCTCGACGCGCCACATGGTCTGTTCGAGCACCGTCGCGGGCGTCGGCGGCGTCAGCACCGTGTCGATGCCGAGCGGTGGAGCGTACGCATTCATACCGTTACCTCCGTGCGATCGGTCACCACAGTGGGCGCATCGGAATACGCGGCCGTGATCAGCGCGTCGAGATCGAAGGCGATCCCCGTCTTCGACGACGTGCCGGGCTGCGTTTCCAGCGAGGCGTCGACGAGCCGCACGTCATCCGCACCGGGACGCACTGGAGTGACCGGCTCCCGGTTCTCCCACAGCTCCTGCAGGTCCGCGAGCTCCTGAGGGGAGGGCTCGCGATCGCCGAAGAACAGCTCGCGCACCCACTCGGGTACATGCGCGACGCCGTCTTGGCAGCCGGAGCACTCCGGAGGGCAGCCCACCTGGGTCTCGTCCATGGCGCAGGCCGCGCACTGGCACCCGCCCGGATGCATATCGCACGACGCGCAGCGGCACCCGACCGGGTGCCCCTCGCACACGCCGCAGTGGCAGCCGCTCGGATGGAACGCGTTGCACGCCTCGCAGCAGCAGCCCTCCGGATGCCCGTCTGGGCGCTCGCCTTGGGCGTTGTCGCCGTCTTCATCGTGGGGCGACTCATCGTCGGACTCACCATCGCCCGGCGTCGGCGGTTCTGGCAGCTCCGGCGTTTCCACCTCGGGCGTCGCCACGGGAGCCCCGCTACCGCCCGGCGATCCGCCGCCACCGGGCGATCCGCCGCCTCCCGGCGATCCGCCGCCACCGGGCGATCCGCCGCCGGGAGCAGGAGCGGGAGCGGGTGCCGGTGCGGGTGCCGGAGCAGGAGCAGGCGCCGGTTGCTCACCGCCGGGCTCGGTCGGGCAGACCGTGTCGAGTTCACCCTCGTGGCACTGGCAGATGTCGATCACGTGCTGCTCGCAGTTGCCCATGTCCTCGAGCGCATCGCGGACGCTCTGCGAGGTCACGGCGAGGGTGTCGCCGAGGGCCTGCAGGTTGTTCATGACGGCGTCGCGCGCGCCATTGTGAATGGGTTGGAGGGGCTGCAGCAGCAGCCCGAAGGCACCCTCGAGCGAACAGTATTCGCGGGCGTACTCCACAGTCCGCTGCAACGCGTTCTCGCACTCGGCGATGTTCGCGATCGCAGCTTCCATTGCGGAGGGATCGTAACTTATGCAATCACTCGACATGGTGATTCCTCGTGCTCGGCGTCCCGCCGGCCAACGACGTCTGGGGTGTGAGGCTCGCGAATCTCCGTCCGCGACTCCTCACACCCGTGTCAGGCCGGAAAGATCAGCCGGCGAAGCGCCCGGCGTTGCGCGCGTCGCTGGCGTCGTAGGTCTGGGCGATCTGCTCGGTGCTGCCCGAGATGCGCTCGAGGAGCGCCTGCAGCTCGTTCAGCGATTGCGTCCACTTGCGCTGCGCGATGTCGTAGGAGCCCTGGGCTTCACCGCTCCATGCTCCGCGGAGCTTCGCCACCTCGGACTCGAGACGCTCGATCTCCGAGCGGATCCCCTGTGATCCGGTGCGAATCTCGGCGGCAAGTGCGCTCACCTGTGCCGTCTGCACAGACATTGACTGCATGCTCATGTTGTTTCGTTCCCCCCTGGAAAGTGTTCAGTGTGTGCTTAGTTGCCCGACATCATTGCGCCGAGACCCGAGATCGCCTGCTGGTGCTCCTGCTCCGTGGCCGACTGATCCTGCTCGGTGCCGCGCAGCGAGTTCTCGAGCTCGACGAGCACGTTGTTGAGCTTCACCGTCTCGGCGTCCCAGCGCTGCATGAGCTGCGTGAACGCGCCCGCGGCGGAACCCTTCCAGTACCCGCGAAGCTGCTCGATATCACCGCGCACCTTCTTGGTCTGCTGATCGATGCCCGACTTCGCCTCGGCGACAGCCTGCTGCCCTCTGCGCAGGGCCCCTTCTTCAGCGGAAATGGTCTGAGCCATGTCGACTCCTCCTTCTCAACGATTCGGCCCCGTTGCGGAGCACATGACGTGATGACGCTTCGCTCTGAGCGAGGCCGCCAGTAGAGACGGTACGCGATACTCGGCGCAGACGCCAAGAAACAATTCCCCGCAGCCGCATCTCGCACTCCGCCGAAACGCAGCCCGACCAGCCACGGAGCCGCTTCGCGCCGCCGCCGTCGGCGAACCGTCACCTACAGTTCACCCGTGATCGTCGCGACCGTGAAACTGCGCTGACCCATGCGCACGCTCGCACCGTCTTCGAGTCGCACCCGGGCCCCGCGCACGAGGGCGCTCGTCGCCCCCGTGTCATCGACCATCTCCGATCCGTTGGTCGACCCGAGATCCGACACCCAGACGCTGTCTCCACGATATTCGAGACGGAGATGGGTTTTCGAGACCGACCCGTCAGGATCCTCCACGACGACGAGCTGGTCTTCGGGATCGCTCGCCTCGGGCCGCCGCCCGAGATTCACGACAGTCGGAATGCGCAACTGCGCGCGCTGACCCGTGTCGAAGTTCAGCAGCAGCAGCGTCCCCACCTCGCGCGGAGCGGGCGCTGCGGCGACCGGTGCGTCGACGGCGACCACTCCTGGCGGCAGCGGCGGCGCAGCGGCGCTCGCGACCGTCGCCGCTGCCGGAGCACGGGGCGCCGTCACCGGAGGCGTCGGCTGCGCGATCGGCGCTCCCCCGACGTGCGCGAGCTGCGCCTGAGGGGCGACGGCCTGCTGGTGAGCGAGCATCGCCGCTTCTGGAGCCCGCCCATCCGCCCCCGCCATCGTGCCGGGGCCGGGCGGCGCGTCGACGGGGCGCACCGGCGCCTGGAGCGCCCACGCCTCGGCGTTCCTCGACCAGAGTTCGCGCTCCGCAGCTGAGGGGACCTTGACCACCAGCGTCCGCCCAGCGCGATCCGCGAGGCTGCGTCCCATGCGCTCGGGATCCGCTGCGCTCGTCGCGACCACGACCCAGCCGCCGATGAAAGCGGCCAGGCTGCCCCCGCCCTGCACCAGGCCGCGGACGAGGCCCCTGGCCATGCCCGGAGAGTAGGGCGCGTCATCGCGCGCGGTTCGTTGACGGAGCGCCAGGTTGCCGACCGTCGCACCGGTCCGCGCTTCGACGACGAGCAGAATGATCGCGGCTTCGGCGAGCACGAGGCCGCCGACGAGGAGGCTACCCGTGAGCAGCCAGGCCGCGACCGCCAGGATGAAGCAGACCGCGGCATCGATCGAGTACGCGGCGAGTCTGGCACCCAGGCCGGCAGGGCGGGCCCAGGCCCGCGAACGGGCGAGCGCCGCGCTCACCCGGCCGATCTCCGACCGTTGAGCGGAGGCCGGCCGGCCGGCGGCGCGCCGCTCAGCGGCACGTCTGGCAGTAGCGCGCTGCGCTGCGGCCCGCTGCGCCGGGGCGCCCTGGACGGGCACTCCCCTGGCGGGAGCACCTTGCGCAGCGCCGCCGACGGGCGCGCCCGGAACCGGCGGTCGGGGATGCTGCGCGCGCTGGGGCACGGAGTGCTGAGCGGGCGACGATGGCGGCTGCGTCGGCTGCGGGCGCGCAGCTGCGGACGGGCGGGTCGGCTGCGCGGATCCTCGACGACTGCGCCTGCGTGCACCATCGTTCATGCGGCCAGCACTCCCTGCAATAGGTTCAACGTTCCGGCAGCCAGTATCCCGGAGGGGAGCACCAGGGCGACCGCGATGCTGTCCACGATATCTCCCGTGCGCGACCAGCCGAGCGACCGCTCGCCTCGCGCGAGCGGCAGGATGACGGCGGCCGCGATCACCCCGGCCGCCAGCACGAGGCCTGCGGCGAGGGTGGCGATGACGCCCGGGACGATCGGCGCCACTCCGACGGCGAGCCCGGAGAGTCCGACCGCAACGGCGACGCGCGGCGGTACACGCAGAATGTTCGCGGCCGTTCGGCGGGAGGTGAGGAGCAGACCGAGCACCATCCACATGACGAATACCGCGGCCGAGATCACTTGGACCAGATCACCGCTCCGGAACGGCACGACAGCTGCAGGAATGCCCGCAGCTGCGATGACCGACAGGGCGACGACGGTCGAGGCGAGACGCGCCTCGGCGGCGTCGACGAGGTCGCGCACGCGGCTCTCGTCGACGCGCTCGATGTACTCGGGTACCCGGCCGCGCACGGTCCACCGCAGCACCATGAAGCGCCCGTAGTCGATGTGGTAGCCCGGATCGACGCCCACCAGCAGACTCGGCGCGGCGCGAACTCCGACCGCGGCAGCGGCACCGGCGACGATGAGCAGCTGCGCGGGCGACCAGCCGAGCGCAGGGCTGACCATCGCGAGCGCTGCGAAGAGTGCGGAGATCACCACGATCGGCGTCGCCGCGGCGCGGAGCAGTGGCGCACTCGCCACGAATCCGAGCATGGCGGCGAGCACTGAGACGCTCGCCGCGCCGACCGCGATGGCAAGACCAGGCGTGCCCGCGACGCTCGGCCACACGGCGATCGCGGCGGAGATCCCGGCGAGCACGAGTGCAGCGGCGAACGCCGCGCCGCGCCCTCGGCGCTCGAACGAACTCGACGCCAGAGCCGCGACGGCGGCGAGCGCGAGCACGATCACCGTCGGCCATCGCGATTCAGGGGCCGCGGTCACCAGCGCGGCTCCGGCAAGGCCGAACCCGGTCAGAGCCCACGGCAGCGAGCTGACGTTCGCAGTGCGGTCGGAAGCGCCTGAACGCGCGGCGGCGGAACCGGCCGCGCCGGCCACAGCGTAGAGCCCGCCCTCGCGGAGGTCGCGAACGCTGGTGGCGGTGTCGACGACGGAGCCGTCCGGGCCGAGTACCTGCTCCCCCGCCCCGAGGTGCACGCCGATCGCCGCGAGCGCTCCGGCGAGCGCCTCGTTCTGAGGCACCACCAGATCATGCCGGTCTCCCGCCGCATCGAGCGCGATCCGGCGCAGGTGCGGCGCAGGCTGACTCACGCCAGCAAGTGTAGCGCCGCACTGCGGAATGCGATCGAGGGGACGGAGTGGCCCGATCCGCACTAGGATGCTTGCTGGAACCTGGGGAAAGTCCGATCATTCGGATGGGGAGGCAGTACGTGAGCGCAGAAGCGACCGACACGAGCGCCGTAGTGCGGCTATCGGTCGTGCACGCTGAGCGCCGAGTCGACCTCGCGATACCCGGCCGCCTGCCCCTCCTGGAGGTGCTGCCCGGCGTCGCACGCGGTCTCGGGGTACTCGACGCCACGCTGCTGCACGGCGGCTACCGTCTCACACGCGCCGACGGCTCGGAGCTCGATCCCACGCGCGGCGCGATCGCGCAGGGCGTCGACCAAGGCGAGATACTCACGCTCACGCGGGGCCAGCTGGTGGCGGTCCCCCGCCGGTACGACGATGTCGTCGAAGCCGTGATCGATGCGACCAGCGCCCATCACACGGCCTGGCGGCCGGAGGATGCCGCTCGCACGGCCACCGCCGTCAGCCTGACGCTCGTCGCGCTCAGCGCGATCCTCCTCGCCCTGCAACCCTCCACGTCGTACCTGCCGGCCATCATCGCCGGGGTCGGCACCCTCGTGCTGCTCGCCCTGACCGCCACGCTGTGCCGCATCCGCCAGCAAGAGGCCGGACTCGGGTTCGGCCTCGCTGCGGCGACGTTCGCCGGTCTCACCGGATATCTCATCGCGCAGAACCAGCCCCTGTGGGGGTTCGCGCTCGCGGCAGCCGGGCTCGGGCTGATGGTGGGCGGCGGAGCTGCGCTCCTGCTCGCGACGAAACCCGCTGAAATGCTGCTCCTCCCCGTGGCGCTCGGTCTCGCGCTCGTCGTACCGGCCGGCATCGTCGGCATCACGGGCGTCGACCCGTCTGGCCCGTACGCGATCATGGTCGCCTGTGCCGGGCTCCTCGCCGGGGCGCTCCCCTGGCTCACGCTCAGCAGCACCCGCATTCGTGTCATCTCGCCGATGACCGAGAACGAGATGTTCGATCCGCCGCCCCCGGTCGACCCCGAACGCGTCGCCGCCCGAGTCGACGCCGGGCACCGACTGCTCGTCGCCCTGCGCATCGCGTTCGCGATCGCCGTGCTCGTGGCCACCCCTGTCGTGGCGAGCTCCAGCTGGATCGGGACGGTGCTCACCCTCATCTGCGGCGCCGTCCTGATGTTCCAGTCCCGGCAGTCGGCGCGTCGCGCCTCCGTCATCGTGCTGCTCGCGGGCGGCACCGCGATCCTCGCGGTGACCGGTGTGGCCGCGATCCTCTCGCACCGAGAGCAGGCCCCCATGCTGCTCGCTGGCCTGCTGATCGCCACCGGGCTGGTCTCCGGCCTCACACTGCTGAGCGAACGCGCGCGGATGCGCATCACGACGCTGGGAGACACGATCGAGGTCGTCCTGCTGGCGCTGCTGCTCCCGCTCGGTGCGATCACCGCAGGGCTCGCGTAACCCGTGGCGACGAAAAAGGACCTGCTCGAGGCGCAGAACTTCAGCAAGGCCAGGCTCCTGTCCGCCTTCATCGGCGGTGCTCCCGGTGGCAAGGAGCTGGAACCGGCGAAGCCGCTGCGAGCGGTATTCGCCGGTATCGCCTTGACCGCGATGGTGATTCTGGCCGGAGTCTTCATCGGGCTCATGCAGCCCAAGCTGCCGAGCGGCTGGGAGAACAATCGCCTGATCGTCGCGAGCGACACGGGCGCCCGATACATCAGCGTCGCGGGAGAGCTCCACCCCGTCATCAACACCGTGAGCGCCCGCATGGCGATTCCCGAGGGCGAATTCAGTGTGGTCACGGTGAAGCAGGGCGCACTCGAGGGGATACCGATCGGCGGTACGGTCGGCATTCTCGGCGCCCCCGACACGCTGCCGGAGACGAGCCATCTCGACGGCACCGGATGGGCGGCCTGCGCCACTCCCGGCGCCACATCCGTGCACGTGGGCGACGAGCAGATGCGAGCGGCGGCCGACGGCAGCGGCATCGTGGTCGAGCGCGACGGCGAGACCTACGTCGTCGCGGGCGGGACCAGCTATCTCGTCGCCGAGCAGGATCGCACGGCCGTGCTCCGAGCCATCGGTCTCGACGCCGCCGCACCCGTCGAGGTGCGCGGCGAATGGCTCGCACTCTTCACGCGCGGCTCCGATCTGCAGCCGCTGACCTTCGACGGACGCGGCACCATCGAGGGCGTCGACCTGCCAGCTGGGTCGGTGATCCGCCCCACGGGCGGCGGCGACTCCGAACGCTACCTGCTCACGGCCGATGGATCGCTCTCTCGGCTGAGCGACCTCGCCTACCGCCTCTACCTGCTCGGCGGCGGCGCGGGTGCGCTCGGCGACGAGGTCGAGATCAGTCCGGCGGAGATCGGGGCCCTGCCCTCGGCCGATGCGGCTGGCGCCGACGACTGGCCGCAGCAGACGCTCACCCCGCTGACCGGAGCCACGGCACCCTGCGCAACGCTCGCGGGTGATGCGAACGAGCAGCGCACCGCACTCGCGGAGGGCGGATCGGCGATCGACGACCGCGGTGGCGCGGATGACGAAGCGGTGACCGAGACCGGCAACACGCGCGTCACCGTCTCGGAGGACGGCGGCGCTCTCGTGCGGGGCGGAGCGGCGGGCACGCTCACCCTCGTCGACGGCGGCGGCACCGCCTACGCGGTCCCGGGCGACCCCGCCTCGGGCGCGGCACGACTCGGCTACACGGCGAGCGACATCACCACCGTGCCGGCGCCCTGGATCCTCCTCCTGCCCGCCGGACCCGCGCTCACACCGGAAGCCGCAGGGGCGACACCGGAGGCGCAGTGATGAGCCGACGCCGCGCGGTTCCGGATCGCGGGGGGCTCCGACGCGTCGGCGCTCTCGCGCTGGCATCCGCCATCGCCTCCGGGCTGCTGATGGCCGCCCCCGACGTCGTCGCGCCGGTCCGGGCAACCGCTGCTGAGGAGTGCGGCGTCGGTGTGATGGCGCGTCTGCCCGGTCCCCCGAGCGCGTTCGCCGCGATGGGCTGGTCTCCCCAGGGCACCGCGGACACCGGGGCGACCGCGCCGACCGGAGCGGGCGTCACCGTCGCCGTCATCGACTCCGGCGTCGACGTGTCACGGCCGCAGCTCGCCGAAGCATTCGCGCCGGGAAGCACGTCGCTCATCAGCGACGGGGAGCGGCCGGACGGTCTCGGCGACCCTCAGGGCCACGGCACTGCGCTCGCCGGCGTCATCGCCGCCCGCCCCGCCGACACCTCCGGCGCGGTCGGCCTCGCGCCGGATGCGAGGATCGTGTCGCTGCGCATCTTCCGCGGCACCGACGAGGAGAGCGAACGGGCGGGGTTCGGGCCCGACGCCGAGCGTCTGGCCCAGGCGATACGCAGCGCCACCGACCTCGACGCGCAGGTCATCGTCGTCGCGCTGAGCGACGACGTCGACACCCCTGCGCTTCGCGATGCGACCGCGAACGCCGCGGCCAGCGGCTCCCTCGTCGTAGCCAGCGGAGGCAACCGGAGCACGACCGAGAACACCGAAGACTCCCCGCGCTTCCCGGCGGCGTACCCCGGGGCGCTCTCCGTCACCGCGGTCGACGCGAACGGTCTGCCGACCTCGGATTCGATTCACGGCCAGCACATCGAAGTGGCCGCTCCCGGGCAGGACGTGCTCACCACATCGACCGGCGGCGGCGACTGCCGCTACGCGCCGGACGCCCCGTCTTCGAGCTTCGCGACCGCGTACGCGGCGGGCGCGGCCGCGCTGCTCGCGGAGGAGTACCCCGATGAAGGCCCCGAGGGATGGGCGTATCGACTCATGGCGACCGCCGCGCGGTCGAACCCGGACGCCCGCGACGACCAAGTGGGGTGGGGCGTGATCCGCCCCACTGCCGCACTCGACCTGCGCCCGGATTCCACCACGCGCGGACCCACGAGCCCGTTCGCCGACACGAGTGATGCGGCCTTCTCGTCGAGCAGTACGCGCGTCGCCCCCGAGCCGGCGGAGCCGGGGAACGCGGCGTTCATCACTGCGATCGCCGTCGTCGCCGCCGGGCTCGTGTCCCTCTTCGGCCTCGGAGCGATCCTGCGCCGCCGCCCGCGCAACGACGCCGCGTCTCGCTGAGAGACCCTCGCCGTTGCCCCGGCGGTCCGGATCGGAGGGTCAGCCGAAGGCGAGTACGGCGACCAACCAGAGCCCGCCGACCGCCACGATCAGGCTGCTCCCGAACCCCACGACCGCTCCGATGCCGAAACGTCGGTTCGCGCGGGCCGTCGATCGCACGCCCGTGCGATCCGCCGGGGGCGGCGCCGGGCGGGATTCCGGCGCCGGGCCGAAGTTCGCGTCCGTGTCGGTGCCCGAAGCGGAGCGGCGGCCGGAACGCTGCGACGTCATCACCGGCAGCGCGGGGCTGACCCCTCGGCGGGGCAGCGCATGGTCGGGTGCCGGGCTCGGCGCCTCCGGCACACGGTACCTGGCGTCGAGCGGCGATTTGAACATGCGGGCCGCGAGCTCGGGCGGGAGTTCGAGGGGAGCCGGTTCGTCGACGGGCGGCGCCGGGTTTCGCGATAGGGCGCGGGGTGCTGCGGGGGGCGCGGGCGCCGCCGCTGCTGCCTGCGACGCCCGCGGCGTGACGATGGTCTCGTCGTGACGCTCGGACTGCGACGCGCCCGACACGGCAACTGTCTCGTCCGTCGCCTCCCGCCGGGCGCGACGAGGCGTCACGATGGTCTCGTCAGGCGCCTCGACGGGCTCGACCCGAGGGGTGACCACCGTCTCGTCGCTCGGCTCCCGCGACTCGTTCACTGCGCGCGCCTCGGCACGGTCGCAGTGAGCGTGCGATCGTCCTCGCTCTCGGTGTCGACCTCCGATCCAGGATCGGAGGTCACGTGCCACGCCGAACCGCCGGAGAGCACATCGACGACGAGCACCGTGATGTTGTCGCGCCCGCCTGCCTCGTTCGCGCGTTGCACGAGCTCCTCGACCACGGCCTCGGGCTGCCCGCCCATCGTGAGGGCGGCGCGCAGCTGCTGATCGTCGACCTCGGTGGTGAGCCCGTCCGAGCAGATCAGCAGCCGCGATCCGTCTTCGACCGGCAGCAACCAGCTGTCGGCAGTGGTGTCGGCTGACCCCAGGGCCCGCGTGATGACGTTCCGACCGGGCAGAGCGTCGAGTCTCGCCCCGCCGGCGATCATCTCGTCGCGCAGAGAATGATCGATCGTCACCTGGTGCAGCTCGGCGCCGCGGTGCAGGTACACCCGAGAGTCGCCGACATTGAGCACGAGCCAGCAGGCGCGGCCTTCGTGGCGCACGAGTACCGCCCCGGTGAGCGTGCACCCCGCACCCCGCTCCCGGTCAGCGGCGATGCTGCTGACCGCTTCGCGGGCGGCCTCGAGCGCGAGGCCGACATCGCGCACGGTCGACAGCTCGCCGGGGCGGATCACCGACGCGAACGCGTCGACGGCCGCACGGCTCGCCTGGTCTCCGGCCTCGTGCCCGCCCATTCCGTCCGCGACGAGGTAGCTCGGGAACTCCAGGAGCGCCGAATCCTCATTCACGGCCCGCAGCATGCCGGGGTCGGTGCGCACGGCAGCGGTCACCTCTGGCGCATTTCCGATTCGCATTATCGTCCTCCTGCGTTCGCGCGTCGCAGCGGGCGCGCGACGCGTCGTGTACGTGCTGATGGCAGCAGCGAGCGCAGCGAGTATTCGGCGCGCAGGCGCTTCCACATCCCGAGTTCCGCTCGTCGTGCCGCCAGTTCTTCATCGGCCAACGCCCACAGCTGGTCGGCGTCGCTTCCCTCGATTCCCTCGTGAGAATACACCGCCCGGTCGACGGTCCACGCAAGCCACGAGCCCGATGGCACGCCCAGCTGCTCCATCACGTCCCGGCGGCTGCCGGGCTCTGCGGCGAAGCGGCCCGTGTCGGCGAGTCCGTCGATCAACGCGTCCCAGGCGCCGAGCGCCCGCTCTTCCGGCGAGGCTGCGGCCCGGCGACGCTTGCGGCGCAGCCGCTTCGCGACGGGCAGGAAGAGCAGTGGCAGGGCGAGCAGCACGAGCGCGAGCAGCGACAAGCCGACCGCGCGCAGCACGGGCCAGAGCGCCGCGAACGCGTTCCGGTCGGTCGAGTCCGCCGGCTCGTTCGCGTCACCGCTCGTGCCAGAGGGCGGATCAGCCTGACTCGCATCGCGCTCCTCCGGAACGGACGGGAACTCCGGCAGTTGCTCGCCGCGTTCGAGCGTGCTCGGCGGCGTCTCGACCTGCGGGCTGGCATCGACCGGCGCCCATGCTCCGCCGTCGCCCCGCACTTCGACCCACGCCGCGAGGTGCTCCCCGGTGCACACCTCCGCGCAGGCGGGCACGCCTGGCACGCCGGCGTCGTCGTCATCGCCGAGGCGGACGCCGAGCACCACCCGTGATTCGAAGCCCATCGCCCGAGCGATGAGGCCGGCGGCGGCGGCGAACTGCTCGTCGTCGCCGATGCCCGCCACGAGAGCCCGTTCGTCGGCACCCTCACCGGCGGCGCGCTGCTGCTCGTTGAGCTGCAGGAAGAGCGATTCGAGGCGCGCGATCGAATGGCCGCCCGCACTCGGAACGAACTTGGTGCCGTACTCCGTCGCGGCGGTCTCGAGCCATTCGCGTTCGCCCGCTCCATCGGTGAGCGAGTGACTCAAGTAGCCGCGGTCGCGCAGACGCTGGATCGCCTCGAGCAGTCCGTCCATCGTCGTCGGCAGCTGTTGCGCTTCGAGCCACTGCGCGAGTTGCGGGGTGCGTTCGAGATCGATCAACGGCGCGTCTTGCACGGGGTCGCCGCTCGGCTCGCGATCTGCGGCAGCGCTCATCTCACCGGTGTAGCCGTCGCCGGCGCGCACGCCGCGACCGCCGGGAACGGCGATCGCAGCCCAACTCGCGCGGTTGACGTAGAAGGCGTCTCCCAGAGCGCCGGATCGCGGCCCGTCGAACGTGAGCGGGGCCGCCAGTGGCGGGGCGACCGGCAACCAGATGCCGTCGTATCCCTCTGCGATCTCGACCGAGACCGTCACGGGGTCGTCGACCGGTTCGCCGCTGGGGAAGCGAGTGAAGCGCCCGTCGGGGCCGGCGTCGACGAAGAAGTCGACGCCGTCGTACCCGTCGAGTACCGCCATGCGCAGCCTCGCGGGAGCTGCGCCTTCGGTTCGCACCGAGAACATGGGCGCAGCGAAGGCTTCGTCGCGTTTCGCGGCGCGATACCCTGCGAGTGGGCTGGTCTGCTCGCGCACCACGAGCTGGGGATCGACGCGGTCTCGCGGTACGTTTCGGTCGGCGTTCGCGAGCGGCGCGACGGCGGCGCCGATCCCGAGAGCGACCAGCGCGGTGAGCACTCCGCTGATCGCGCGCACCGCCGCGTTGCGGCGAACCCCGCCCGCACCCTCGGCCGGCTGCGCGGAACGACCGAGACGGAGGGCGCGCCGGCGACCCATCCCCGAAGACCACGCCACCCAGATCGCCCCGGCGACGCAGACGACCGCCCAGAGCGCGAGCTCTCGAGGAGCCGTGACGGTCAACGCGCCGAGCTCGATGGGCGCGCTCACCTGCGACGAGCCGAAGGTGACCCCGAAGGCGACGGGGAGGAGCGTCGGGATGGCAGCGAGCGGCGCAAGACGGCCCCCGCGCAGCGCCAGAGCCGCGCTCATCGCCGTCGCTCCCATGGCGACGAGCAACCACGGCACCATCACGGCCTGATAGGTGCCGACGGGGAGCGTGAGGGTGAGCAGTTGCTTCCACCCGAGCGTCACGGTCGCCAGACCATCGACGAGTCCGCTGAGGAGCCCCAGCGGGCCGGTGCCGAGTGCGCTCGGAACGGCGAGCGGTACCACTCCGACGACGAAGGCGCCGATGAGGGCTGCGACGGTGCCGACTCCCCATCGCAGGCGGCGACCGAGCCAGACGATGCCGAAAGCCGATGCCCAAGCCACACCGCCGACGAGCCACACCCACGGAGTGCGATAGATCGGCATGACCGAGAGTGCGCCTGCGATGACGGCGACGGCGCTGAGCACCGCCGCACCCGCCACGAGGGCAGGGCTCGTGCGCGTGCGGCGACCCCGAGCCGGGCGGCGAGCGCGCGGCTCGCGCTTCGGCTTCGGGGAGCGGAGGCGCGCGGAGGCGGCCCCGCGAGCGGCTCGACGCGGCCCTGCCTCGGATGGGATGTCGCTCACGACAGGCCCCCTCGCACCATCAGCTGCGGGAGATCGCCGATCGCACCGACCGTGAACATGGTGCAGTTGTCGATCAATCGTGCAGCAGGATCGGCGAGCACCTCTGCCCGCACCACGAGCACGCGCACGTCCTCGGTGAACGCTGCGGCGGCGCGGCGCAGGCGCGCCGGATCCGGCACCGAACCCGTGACGACCGCGACGATGGAGAGCGGGCGCCGCGACTCTGCGAGGCTCCGTGTGAGCCGTTCGATCGGGAGAGCGTCGACGGCGGGTTCGAGTTCGGCCCACGCGTCGAGCAGCTGCGCCGGGGTGCTCGACGGCAGTTCTTCGAGACCGTCGATGCTCGGACGGACACGTCCCGGGGCCCACTGCGATGCGATGAAGCGCTCCCGCCCCTCACGCACGGCCTGAAGCCCGAGGGACGCTGCGATGCTCACGCCGAGTTCGAACTCCTCATCACTGGCGTACTCCTCGCGCGACGCGTCGAAGAGAATGGCTGCGCGCGCCGTCTGCGACTCCTCGTACTGGCGCACCATGAGCGTTCCGGTCTTCGCCGTCGACTTCCAGTGGACGTGTCGCATCGCGTCGCCGCGCACGTACTCGCGCACGGCATGGAACGAGAGATCGGAATCGGTGAGTCGACGACTGGCCGCGCCGTCGAGATCCCGCACGAGCCCCGCCGACCCCTGCGGCAGTCGAGCCGTGCGCGGGTGCACGTGGACGAGATGGCGGTCGCGCCAAGTGATTTCACGGCGCACGAGCCCGAGCGGATCACGGCGCGCCAGGGTCAGCGGACCGACTTCGATGACGCCTCGGGAGACCGCAGGGATTCCCACCGGCACCGCTGCGGTGGCGTGCGGCCCGATGAATGGGATCGGAATCTCGCGGAGCGCTTCTCCGACGGGCAGTTCAGCCGTGGCCGGCAGCGCAGGGCGCGCACCGGCGTTCTCGACCTCCACGCGAAGCGCGACCTCGCCGCCCACGACCACTCTCAGCCGATCGACGGTGATGCGGATCAGGTAGGCCCGCGAACCGAGGAGAAACGGCAGGCCGACCAGCAGCAGCACGCCGAAACCGATCGCGACGAACCAGGCCTCGACCCAGCCGAGCGTCGCGCCGAGCACCGCCGAGAGCACCGCGACCCCGAGCACGAAATAGCCCGTCGGCGTCACCGTCTCACGCACGCGGCGCCACTGACGGCGCAGACGACGGCGATTGCGACGCCACCAGCGCCGGGCCGCGCGACGCCGACGCGTGACACCGCGGCCGGTGCCCTGCACGGTGTCGCCGAACCGCGTGGCGGTGCCGCCACGCGTTCCCGTCCCGGTGTTCGAAACCGGGGCGCGCGAGGTGTCGAGGCTCACGCGGTGCCGTTCTCCTGGGGCGCTGCGATATCGAGCATGATCTGACCGAGAATCTGGGCCGCGGTGACCCCGTCGAATTCGGCCTCCGGCTCGAGCACGAGGCGATGGGTCAGCACCGGCATCGCGAGATCGCGCACATCATCGGGCGTGACGTAGTGCCGCCCGCTCGCCGCCGCCCACGCGGAGGCGAGGCGCACGAGCGCCAGCGCGCCGCGCACACTCGCGCCGAGACGTACCTCGCTCGCTCGCCGCGTCGCCTCGACCAGACGCACCGCGTAGTCGGCGACGAGCGGGCTGACGTGCACGCGACTGATGAGTTCCTGCGCCTGGGTGACCATGCCGGTGCTCACCACCGGCGCAAGCGGATGCTGCTGCAGGCGATCACCCTGCAGGATGCGCGTCATCGCGGCCTGATCGGGGTAGCCGATCGAGGTCTTCACCATGAAGCGGTCGAGCTGCGCCTCCGGCAGCCGATACGTGCCGGCCTGCTCGACCGGGTTCTGCGTGGCGATCACCAAGAAGGGACTGCCAACGTCGTGACTGGTGCCGTCGACGGTGACGCGCCCCTCCTCCATCACCTCGAGCAGCGCCGACTGCGTCTTCGGGCTCGCCCGGTTGATCTCATCCGCGAGCACGACGTTCGCGAAGATCGGGCCGGGATGGAACTCGAAGGCGCCCACGCGCTGGTCGAACACGGTGATGCCGGTGATGTCGCCGGGCAGCAGGTCGGGGGTGAACTGCACCCGTGAGGTGGTGCCCTGGATCACTTGACCGAGCGCTCGTGCGAGCGCCGTCTTTCCCGTCCCGGGCACGTCTTCGAGCAGCACGTGGCCGCCCGCGAGCGCACAGGCGATCACGAGCTCGACCACCCGGCGCTTGCCATGAATCGCCTGTTCCATCGCGTCGGCCGTGGTGGCGAACAGCTGCGCGACCCACTGCGCCTGATCGGGCGTGATGGCGTGGGTTGAGGTCTGCGGCTGGGAGGTCATGCGGCTCCTTCGGCGGGGCGGGTCGAAACGTGTTGCGTGCGGACGAGAACTACGGGGTCTGCGGCGGAGTCTCCGGGTCGGGATCGCCGCCCGGGTCCGGCGGTGTTGGCGCTGCGCATATTGGGACGTTGATGGTCGCGGCGTTGAGCTGGTACGGATTGCCCCAGCCGCCCCAGGAGATTGCGACAGGCATATTCGTGCCCGCCGCGGTGCCCGCCTGCGGCCGGGCGTACTGCGGATCTGCACCGGTGAAGGTGAACATCTCGCGCAGCTCTGATTCGTTCGGCGGATTCGACGCGTCGTAGCAGACGCCCGGGTCCGGCTTGAGCTGAACAGTGATCGGGTTCGGCGCATTCCGCCACTGAACTGCGGAGCTCGACGAGCAGCTGCCGCCGTCATTCGGGTCACCGGCGCACTGCATCACGGTCATCCCGGGTTCGAAGACGAACCTCGCATCACCCGTGTTGCTGAAGCGCAGTTCGGCTCCATCAGCTTTCGTGATCTCGAGCGCGATCTCATCTCCGTTCTTCACGAAATCGTACGTCGCCGTCGTACCGCTCACCACCGGGTCCTGAGCGATGGTGAATCGCACCGTGGGGGCGTCCAATTCGCGACCGATGATCGTTCGGCCTGTCTCCGCGACGCTCACTCCGTATTCGCTCTGCATGCACACTCTCGCGTGGTACCAGCGATACTTCTGCAATCCCGTGAAGTTCGGGGAGTTCTGGCCGCCGTCCGTGCAGCTGCCGATGCTCTGCGACGCCCGCGCGATCGCATATTTCGTGGTGACGGCTTCTCCGGTGTGCGCACCGGCCGCATCGACGCCGACGGCGGCGGACGTGTCGCCGGTGCTCGTGAGAGTGGCGCTGTTCAAGCGCGGAGCACCGATGACGAACCCGTCGCCCTGCGCCGCGGCGCCCGTGTTCGATCCGCCGCCGATCTCGGGAACGTCGAACTTGGTCGTCGGGGTGACCGTGAACGAGATCGGCCCGACCGAGAGCCCGGGGTAGTCCCGGCTCCCCTGCGAGCCGTCGATCGTGCCGCCGTCGACGCCCCGGTATGAAACGGCGAACTGCCTGGTGTCGTTCGAGCCCGAAACCGAGAGTCGCACTCCACCGGTCGACTGATCCTGGTTCCCCGGGTTCTTGATCGACTCGACCGTGACCTTCGGGGCGGCAGGGGCTGCGTACGCCCACGCGGTCACCGAGGTGGATGCTGCGGACGAGCCGACGCCGTTCACTGCGACGGCAGTGAACTCGTGCTTCTCGCCGTTGGCGAGCCCGGAGGCGACGCACTGGAACGAGGAGCCGCCGACCGCGTTGCAGCTCGTCGAGCCACCGCCCGAGAGGGTGACGCCCGACACGTCGGGGTGCGCCGCCCTGCCGCCGAGCGTCACCGTGAAGCTGGCGCTATCGGCCGTGTACCCGGTCTGCTGGATGCTGGGCCGGCTCGGGATCCCCTGCGCGTCGAACTCGATGACGCCTTCGCCGGTGCGCCCCTGGGCGTCCACCACGGTGAAGCCGACGCGGCACGTGCCGCCGATCTCGGGGCCTCCCGGCCACGACACCGAGACGCCGGAGTCGCCGACGCGCGTGAAACTGCCGTACGAGCACCCGGCACCGCTCACTGCGGCCAGTTTGAGCCCGCCGCCGCTCTTGCCCGCGAAGGGGTCGTGCTCCCCGGAGACGCCGACGAGCTCGGCGCGGCAGTCGCTCCCGACGGTGCACTGCAGCGCGACGGTCGCGCCCTTCGGCAGATCGCGCGGCGCCTGACCGACGCGCAGCGTCAACGGGGCGCGCGATTCTCCGGCGCCGCTCACCGACACCGAGAGCGACTCCTGAGTCCCGGGGACCGCGTCGGCACGGGCCTCGACCGCGAGCGATGCCCCGCTCTGCGACACCGTGAACAAGGAGCTGCCGCCCGACACGTCGAACTTCAGCTTCGACACGTCGCCTTCGCGGCCGCCCTGCCACGTGATCATGTCGGCCAGTTCGATCTTCGCGTTCGCGCCGGGGTCGATGGTGCGCGTCAGCGGCGCTGCCTGCACCGACGGTTCGTCGGGCACGACGACGACGGGTACGGGCAGCGTCGTCCACGCTTTCTGTCCGACGAGTCGCGCCTGCATGAGGCACGTGTCATTCCACGGAGCTTCGCGACCGGCCGAGTATCGCAGGCGGTCGCTCGATACCGCCTCGCAGGTGGCCTGCGCACGTCCCACAGCGAACGGCTCGCGGCGCAGCTCAACGCGATCGCCGGATCCGATGTCGACGAGGTCGCCGACGGCGGCCTCCCGTTGCTCGTTCTCATCGACTTTGATGGGCTGCAGATCGGGCTTGAGCGTGAGCCGCAGCTCGTCGAGCGGAGGCATGATGAGGAGCCCGTACGATGCGACGTCCTGGCCGGTCGCGTCGGTACCCGACAGTTTGAAGACCACCGTGTCACCGCTCGCCCGGTACTCGCCCGAGATCTTCGAACCCGAGACCCGGTAGCCCTCACCAGAGCCAGCCCACAGCGACATCCGCAGGGTGGACACGTCGCCGGTCGCCCAGCGCACCTTGTCGGTGATGACGTCAACGCCGCCGGCCGCGAGCTCCGCGCGATCGCGCACGTTCAGCACCGTGTCGCTGATGGTCGGCGCTTGCGCTCCCACGCGTTCGGACGTGTGCACGACGATGAGACCGTCGGCGGTGCTCTTCGTGGTCTCCGAGCGAATCGTGTACCGGTAGGAGACGGCGCCCAGATCGTCGCCGGGCTGCACGGATACGCGCCCCTCCGAGAGCTTCGAGAGGTCGAGTCGTTTGGCCAGCTGCTTCGCTTCGCTGCTGTTCGCACCGCCTGCGACATTGGGCACGACCGACTCGATCGTGAGCTTGCCGCCGGACGGATCGATGTCATTGTCGAGCGGTCGCACCACCGCTGGGTCGCTCTTCGGTGTCAGACGGAGGTAGTCGGTCGACGCGACGATCGCGCTGGATTCCGCGGACGGCACGATGATCACCGTGAGCGCGCCGGTGCCCGATCCTCCCTGCGCATCACGGACGGTGTACGAGAGCTGCACGGAGCCCGCGGTCGCACTCGCGAGCGCCGCGATGTCGAATCCGTTGCCCGCCGAGTTGACGGTCGCCGACACGGCGGCCTCGGCATCGGTGTCGACCGCGACGAGACGCACTCGGTCTCCGTCCGGGTCGACCCCGGAGAGCGGCACGCGCACCTGCGTCGTCGAGCCAGGGCTGACGCGCGCCGTCACCGCGGCGGGCTCGGGATCGCGGTTCGAGCCGTCGGGCAGCACTGTCACGATCACAGAGCCCACGTCTCCTGCAGCCGGATCGCTCGCCCCGTACGCGGTGTAGCTCAGTCGATAGGTGCCCGGCTGCTTCGGTGCGAGATATCGCAGCACGTTGCCAGAAGCGAACGCGAGCTCACCCTTCGTTCCAGACCCGACGATCTCCGGGTCGAGCAGCAGGCGCTCCCCGGGGGCCGCCACGTCGTTGTCGAGCACACGGATGTCGACGACCGAACCGGCGCGGACGGTCGCGGAGTCTGCCACCGCGATCGCACCGGTGGCGCCCGTATCCGGAACCTGGAACACCGTGAGCTTGCCCTCCGCCCGCGCCTCTCCCTCGGCGACGGTGACATCGACGGAACCGATCCGGCCGGCACTGCCATCCGCGGTGCTGCCCGCGACGCGCACCTGCGCATGATCGATGATGTCGGCCTGCAGGTCGCCGTCGGCGATGTCGGCGCCGGCCACCGAGAGCGACCGAGAGGCGGCACCGGGGATCGCATCGAGTATCTCCACCGTCGCGTCGGTGAGCGGTCGTACGAACGCGCGCAGTGCCGGCAGCGCGAGTGGTGGTCCGGCGGGAGTGGCGGTGACGCGCAGCTGCCCGGTGACCTCGCCGCCGGTAACGGTGTCGCGCACGGTCACGGTGACGGCCGCGGTACCCGCTGCGGCCGCCTTGATCTCGACCGCGCCGCTGGTCGGCTGCGGCGCGACCTGCACGGTGCCGCTCGGGTCGGTGGCGTCGAGCAGCGCGAACGAGCCCGACCCGCCGGCAACCCGGTCGAGCGGACGCACGGTCGCGGTCCGGCCCACCTGAATGGTCGTCGCCGTCGCCGTGAACTCGGGTGTCGCACTCGGGTCGACGGCGAGGGTCAGCTCCCGCTGCGCTTCTTCACCACGGCCGTCGCGCACGGTGACGCGCAGGGCGACGTCGGAGGCGCCGGCATTCGGATCCGTGTGCCGAATGCCGAGACGCCCGTCGGCGGTGACGATCGCGCGCACGGGATCCTCCGACCGCACAGCCTCGGCCGCAGCCAGCGTCATGACATCGCCTTCTGGGTCGACCCACCCCTCCAGAACGGGGTACACGAGGGTGCCGCCCGGAGCCAGCGACGGCACGCGCCATTCGCGCTGGCAGCCTTCCACCGGGCACCATGCGGGCGCCGTGTTGACGTCTTCGTCTGCGACGGTGAGGGTGACGGTCGCCGGCTCAGACACGAGCCCGCCGTCGGTCACCCGATAGGTGAAGGTCGCACTGCCGCTCGCGTCGGCGGCTGGCTGCACGGTGAGCGACTGCCCGTCCGGCATGAGCTGCAGCGCACCGAACGACTCGGGAAGACCCTGCTCGCCGATCGATTCCGGCACGATCGTGAGCACATCGCGCTTGTTCGCGTCGAAGTCGTTCAGCAGCACCGGGAGCGGGGCCGGCTCCCCCGCGCGCACTCCGAATGCGTCGTCCACAGCGGTCGGGGGCACCTGCTCGGTCACGTCTTCCACGACGACCGTGCCGCGATCTTCTTTCGGCGGGTCTGAGATGGTCCACTGCGAGAGCGGGATCAGCTCGCCTCCTGGCAGCGTCCACAGCATGCCGGTGCGCATCTCGTTGAGCACGCCGCGTTCACCGTTCGAGCGGATCACCGGCAGCAGGTCGCCCGATTCCCGCGCCGAATCGTCGAGCACGAGCGGCTTCTCCCCCTCGTCGGTGGTCCAGAGCGCTCCCGAGTTCTGCCCGATCCACGCCGCATAGGCGGTCTGCCCGATGTACACGGGCTGCGCCGGCGTACCAGTGGTCTCGACGACGCGCTCCGCGGCCCCCTCGGTGTCCACCGCGGTGAGGCCGCTGGTGTCGGCGATCAGCACCGTGCGACCCTCCCGGGTGCCATCACCACCGCTGGCTTGCAACCTCGCCGAGCCATCGAGCTCGAGGGTCACCGACGGGGCGCCCTCGCGCCACAGTTCACCGTTCTCAGGGTCGAGCAGCACCCAGTCCCCGCTCACCAGGGCGAGTTGGGGCGCAGGGGCGTCACCGGCTGCAGCAGGCACTTCGGCTGCACCGCCGACGAACTCCCGACGCGAGACCTCGTACTCCCGCACGGCGTCCTCGTCGCTCGAGAAGAGCGCCATTCGGCCCGAGTCGGTCACGGCGATCGCGGCGGCGCGGTACGACGAGCCGCCGTCGACGCTCTCCGCTTCGGTGTCCGCCTCCGCATCGCCGCCCGCATCGTCTGCTCCCTCGTTCACGAGAGGATCAACGCGTTCGAGCGATGTCAGGCGGGACTCGAGATCGGCGAGTGCGCGGTCGTCACCGGAGAGGTCGGGGGCGGAGCCGCCCGGCCCGCCGAGCGCGGTCATCGACGGGTCGGCGATGAGCTCACCGGCGTAGACGGCGCCCGATTCGGTGCGCACCGCGACGAACCGCCCGGCGCTCACCACTTCCCGCGTGCCGTCGGGCAGGCGCACCGCCGCTGCCGCGCCCTCCGATGCCGCGCCTTCCGGGTCGGCGGCTTCGCTGTCGGAGACCGGAGAGGCAGTCGCCCCGTCATCGTCAGCGCCGGCCGCTTCGGCATCATCGGTCGCGGCATCCTGGCCTGCTCCGGCGCGGTCCCCGAGGTCTACGGGGTCTCCTGCGTCGAGCGGCCACGCGCGACCGTTGCCGTGCGACAGCACGGCGGCACTCGCCCCCGACTGAAGCACGCCGCTCGGGTCGGCCACTTTGCGTACGACGTCGATCTCACCCGTGTCGGTGTTGACGCGCGCATACTGCCCGGCCTCGCGAGCCACCCACACGCCGGGCTCTGCGCGAGGGGTCTCACGGGCGTCGTACCCGTTCGCGATCACCGCAACCGTGGCGATGAGCGCGCACGAGACGACGCCGGCGATCCACCACTGCAGCCGCCGAAATCTCTCGCGCCCCTCGCTCGGCGCCGCACTCACCCGGCACCGCCGCTCATCGCCCAGATGACACTCCCGGCGCCGGCGACGACGGCGAGGGCCACTCCGGCTCCGATGAGCCCGGCGCGCCAGGGCGATGCCGGTCGATCGAGGATCAGCCCGTCGTCGTCCGTGCCTCGACGCTGCGCGAGCATCTCAGCGCGCGCCTCGGCGCGCGTCACGCGGCCGACGGTGCTCACGACGGGGCCGCGAGTGCCGGCCGGCACCGCTTCGGCGCGCGGCAGCCAGGCCTCCGCGACGATCTCGAGTGGCGTCACGTCGTAGCCGAACGTGCGCTGCAGCTGCTGCAGTGCCTCACCGAACTCCGCCATCGAGGCGTATCGCTCGTGCGGGTTCTTCCGCAGCGCCTTCGCGATGAGTTCGTCGAAGCGCTCGTAACCCTGCGCACCGGGAATCGCCTGGTACAGCGCCTTCGAAATGCGCTCGGTGAGCTTCGAACGGGAGTTCTGCGAGCGATCCGCGAGCTCGAACGGCGACCGGCCCGCGGCGAACGAGTAGAGAGTCGCACCGAGCGACCACACCTCGGTCGCGACGCTGCCGGTGCTCTGCAATCCGACCACCTCGGGGGCCGACCAGGGGATCGACATCGCCATCTCCCCGTCGAGTTCGCGCCTGCCCAGTACCTGCGCGATGCCGAAATCGGAGAGCGCCGGGCGGCCGAGCGTCGTGAGCAGCACGTTCGAGGGCTTGATGTCGCGGTGCAGCACACCGGCTCGATGCGCCGTCTCGAGCGCCCCGGCGATGCGCACACCCGCGTCCAGCACGTCGCGGAGTCGCGCCGGCTGCCCTTTGGTGAGCGCCCCCATCGAAGCGGGGCAGAACTCCATGGCGAGATACGGGTGCCCCTCGAGCGAAATGCTCGCCTGGTAGATCGAGACCACCGAAGGGTGGCTGCTCAGGCGTGCCATGACGTCGGCCTCGCTCTCGAAGACCTCCCGCAGTTCTTCGACGGCTGCCGATCCCTTCGCGGCGCCGTTCAGCACCTTCACCGCCACGAGGCGGCGCGGCATGTCCTGTTCGTACAGGAACACCTGCGCGAAGCCGCCCGACCCCAGCGGACGCACATAGCTGAACCCCGGGATCGAGGGCGCGCCGACTGGGGCGCGCTCAGGCACGAGCCGCCCCTGCGGCAATCGGCCTGCACTGCATTGGCGCGCGTCGGTGCGCTGCAGCGGCTGGGGAGCAGTGTGTCACGTGAATATCCTAATCGAGGCGAAGCGCACGGAGGAGCTTATCCACAGCGGCGGAGACACGTCAGCCCCCGACCGCTGAGCGGCCGGGGGCTGACGTGAACGGTTCTGCTTACAGACCCGAGACGTCGAGCGGGATGCCCGGGCCGAAGGTCGTCGAAACGGCGCCCTTCTGCACGTACTTGCCCTTTGCCGACGACGGCTTCAGACGGGAGATCTCGTCGAGCACCGAGTTGATGTTGTCAGCGAGCTGCTCGGCCGTGAACGATGCCTTGCCGACGATGAAGTGCACGTTGGAGTGCTTGTCGACGCGGAATTCGATCTTGCCGCCCTTGATCTCGGTCACAGCCTTGGCTGCGTCCGGGGTCACGGTGCCGGTCTTCGGGTTGGGCATGAGGCCGCGGGGGCCGAGCACCTTACCCAGACGACCGACCTTGCCCATGAGCTCGGGGGTCGAGACAGCCGAATCGAAGTCGGTGTAGCCTGCGGCCACCTTCTCGATCAGCTCGTCGCCGCCGACCTCATCGGCGCCGGCAGCGATTGCTGCCTCAGCAGCAGCGCCCACCGCGAACACGATGACGCGCGCGGTCTTGCCGGTGCCGTGGGGCAGGCTCACGGTGCCGCGAACCATCTGGTCCGCCTTGCGGGGATCCACACCGAGCTTGACGGCGACCTCGACGGTCGTGTCGGTCTTGGTGGAACCGGTCTCCTTCGCCAGGGCGACTGCCTCAGCGGGAGTGTAGAACTTGTCTGCCTGAATCTTCTCGGCAGCGGCGCGGTACGCCTTCGACTTCTGTGCCATGTCCGATGCCCCTTACTCGACCGTGATGCCCATGGAGCGAGCGGTGCCCGCAATGATCTTCGCCGCAGCGTCGATGTCGTTCGCGTTGAGATCGGCCTGCTTCTGCTCGGCGATCTGGCGAACCTGCTCTGCGGTGACCTTCGCGACCTTGACGGTGTGCGGAGTGCCGGAGCCCTTCTGCACGCCTGCCGCCTTCTTCAGCAGCTCGGCTGCCGGCGGGGTCTTGAGCACGAACGTGAACGAACGGTCCTCGTACACGGTGATCTCCACCGGAACGATGTTGCCGCGCTGGGATTCCGTTGCAGCGTTGTACGCCTTGCAGAATTCCATGATGTTGACACCGTGCTGACCGAGCGCCGGACCCACGGGAGGTGCGGGGTTGGCTGCACCGGCCGGGATCTGAAGCTTGATCAGACCGGTAACCTTCTTGACCTTAGCCATGATTGTTTCCTTTCCATCGAACTCGCACGGTAGTGCGAGCTCTCCCGCGAGTCCGGCCGTTCCGGATGCGGTACTCGTCCGCGTCGACGCACGCCAGGGGCGTTCGCAGACGCAAACCAGTCAAGTCTACCCGATGAAACAGGATCGCGCACCTGGGGGCCGGGACGGTTGGGTGCATCCGACACCCGGGTCACACGCTGAACTCGACCGAGTCCCAACCCGTCGCACCGTTCGGTGCGGGCGGCGCCGTTGCCGCGGTCTGCGTGTAGCCCGATCTGTCGGTCGCCCGCACGCGCGCCGTATGCCGCCCCGGGCTCGACGGCCAGGCGAGCGTCCACTGCACCCACGTGTCGTCCGAGATCGCTGGGGCCAGCGCCGCCTGCTGCCACTCGCCGCCGTCGACCTGCACTTCGACCCGGTCGATACCCGTGTGCTGCGCCCATGCCACTCCCGCGATCGCGATGGTGTCGCCCGATGCGTTCGCGCCGGAGCGCGGGGTGTCGATGCGCGACGCCGTCTTGATCGGCCCCAGTTCCGACCAGCCGCGCGGGGTCCAGTACCCTTCCGCGTCGGCGAACCGCGTCACCTCTAGACGCGTGACCCATTTCGTCGCGGAGACGTATCCGTACAGGCCGGGAACGATCAGGCGCGCGGGGAACCCGTGCTCGGCCGGCAGCGGCTCGCCGTTCATCCCGACCGCGAGAAGCGCATTGCGGTCGGGGTCGGTGAGCGTCTCGAGGGGCGTGCCGGCCGTGAAGCCGTCCGGCCCGGAAGACAGCACCATATCGGCGTCGCGCGAGACCCCCGCGCGTTCGAGGAGCTCGCGAATCGGATACCCGAGCCACGTCGCCGTGCCGATGAGGTCGCCGCCGACGGTGTTCGACACGCACGCGATCGTGGTGATGTGCTCCTCGAGCGGGAGCGCGAGAAGCTCGTCGTAGGTGATGGTCATCGGGGTGTCGACGAGGCCGCTGATCTCGAGCCTCCAGGCGGAGGGGTCGATCCTCGGCACCTGCAGCGCGATATCGATGCGATAGAAATCCGCATTCGGAGTGATCAGCGGGCTGATCCCGGGTACATCGAGTTGCGCGCCCGCCGGGACCGCCGGGGCCGCCGTTGCCGGGGCCGGAAGCCTGATCGCCGATCGCGCCGCCAGATATGCGGCGCTGCCGGCGTTCTTCACCCGAGCACCGACGCCGACGATCAGGGCGGCCGCCGAGGTCGCGCCGACGAAGACCAGGAAGCTGCGCCTCTCGAACTTCGCACTGCGCTGCTTCGGGTGCACGACTCCGGCCGACCGCTGCGGCTCCGGCTCGTCTCGCAGTGCAGCGGGCGCCGATTCGGAGTTCCGGGTGACGACTGCGGCGCGCCACGCGACAGCCTTCGGTCGGCCGCGATGCAGCACCCAGAGTCCTGCGATCGTCCCGAGCCCCGTGGGCAGCGCCCACAGCGGCGTGGCCTCGGCGCGCGTCAGAATCGCCAGCAGCGCGACGGCGGAGACCCCGATCAGGATCACCATGCCGGACCCGCGCCAGGCCAGCTCCACCGCACCTGCGACGATGGCGAGCACCAGCAGCACGACGCCGAGGATGACGAACAGCGCCACCTTGTCGGCGGTGCCGAAGAGGGAGATCATGGTGTCTTTCACCCAGCTCGGCGCGAGGTCGATCGCGAGCGACCCGACGGCGAACACGGGTGACGAGCGGGGATTCACGAACGCGGCGACGAGTTCTGCGACGCCGAGCACGGCGAGCGCCGCTGCGATTCCGAGCACAGCGCCGCCTGCCCGTGTTTCAGCTCCGCCCGTGTGCATGTGCTCACCGTAACGAGGCAACATGCAAAAAGCCCCGCCGAAGCGGGGCTTTCCTGCAGTGTGGAGGTTAGACCATCTTGGTGACCTGATCGAAGCTCAGCTCGACCGGGGTCTCGCGCTCGAAGAGCGAGACGAGCACCGTGAGCTTCCCAGCAGCGGGGTTGATCTCACTGATCGTGCCGGGCAGCCCCTCAAAGGAGCCCGACTTGATCGTGATGGTCTCGCCGACCTCGAAGTCGATCTCGACGTTGCCCTGAGCTGCAGCGTTCGCGGCGGCCTTGCCCTTCGCCGTCGCGGCGGGCTCGAGCTCGACGGTGCTCTTGAGCATCTCGAACGCTTCGTTGATGCGCAGCGGGACGGGGTTGTGAGCGTTGCCGACGAAGCCCGTGACCCCGGGGGTGTGGCGCACGACGGACCACGTGGTCTCGTTGAGATGCATGCGAACGAGAACGTAGCCCGGGATGCGCACGCGCGTCACCATCTTGCGCTGGCCGTTCTTGACCTCCATGACCTCTTCCATGGGGACCTGGATCTCGAAGATGTCGTCGACCGCGCCCATCGTCTCGCGACGGTTCCAGAGGTTCGACTTCACCTTGCGCTCGTAGCCGGCGTAGGTGTGGATCACGAACCACTTCCCGGGCCGGCGGCGCAGATCCTTCTTGAAGGCCTTGTAGGGATCGACGGCGGTCTCGCCGTCTTCATCGGTCTCTTCTTCCGACTCCTCGTCGACGATCGCGCTGGCGGCCGCCTCGGCCTCTTCAGCGCTATCGATGTCGAGCGCGTCCTCCACGGCAGCGTCCACATCGGGGTCCGTCGACTGCACCAGTGCGTCGAGTGCCGCGTCGAGGTCTGCCTCGGGGGTGTTGTTCTCGCTCGTCATCTCTACTTGCTTTCCTTGCTCTACGGTCGGTTCGTTCGGCGGCTGATCAGCCGAGCGTCGTTCCGAATAGGAAGACCGTCACGAATCCGAACGCCTGGTCGAGTACCCACACCAACGCCATCATGATCAGCACGAACGCGATCACGACGAGGGTGAAGTTGATGAGTTCTTTGCGGGTCGGGGTGACGACCTTCTTCAGCTCGGCGATGACCTGCTGAATGAACAGAATGATGCGGCTGAACCAGTTGCGCTTCGCGGCGCGATCGGCTTTGGCGCGCTCGACGAGGCCGCCGCTTTCCTCAACTTCGGTGCTGCTCACTCGCATGTCCTTTCCGTTGCCCCCGTTCGGCGCTTTCGCGCCGAACGGGTTTGGCAGGGCAGACAGGACTCGAACCTGCAACCTGCGGTTTTGGAGACCGCTGCGCTACCAATTGCGCCACTGCCCTATGGTGTGTTCAACCCAATCTCCCAGCCCTGGCGGCATAGGAAATTTTGGCAGAAGTCAACTACCGAGAAACACTCTACGCGATCCGCCTGGCGCTGTCGAACCGAGCGGGGTGCGCCCGGGCGCGTCGTCGCTCGAGGGCTGCGACTCGCCGGACCGGCACCGCGCTGCGGCGCGGGCGGGCGATCCTCTGCATCCCGTGGGATCGCACCCGCACGGCGCCGCCCGGGGATAGGATCGAATCGTGAGCCACATCTCCCGTTTATCAAAGAAGATCTCCGCAATCGCCGAGTCGGCGACGCTCAAGGTCGATGCGAAGGCGAAAGCCCTGCAGGCCGAGGGGCGCCCCGTCATCAGTTACGCGGCAGGTGAACCCGACTTCTCCACGCCGCAGCACATCGTCGACGCGGCCCGATCCGCACTCGATGATCCGAAGAACTTCCGGTACACCGCAGCTGCGGGCCTTCCCGATCTCAAGCGCGCGATCGCCGACAAGACCGCGCGCGACTCCGGCTGGGCGGTCGAGCCCTCCCAGGTCGTCGTCACCAACGGCGGGAAGCAGGCCGTCTACCAGGCCTTCCAAGTGCTGCTCGATCCTGGCGACGAGGTGCTGCTGCCCGCACCGTACTGGACCACCTATCCCGAGGCGATCCAGCTCGCCGACGGCGTTCCCGTGGAGGTCTTCGCAGGAGCGGAACAGCACTACAAGGTCACGGTCGAACAGCTCGAAGCGGCGCGCACCGAGCGCACGAAGGTGCTGCTCTTCGTGTCGCCCTCCAACCCGACCGGCGCCGTCTACTCGCCGGAGGAGACGCGCGCGATCGGCGAGTGGGCGCAGGCCAACGGGCTGTGGATCATCGCCGATGAGATCTACCAGAACCTCACCTACGACGGCGTGCGCGCGGTCTCCATCGTCGAGGCCGTCCCCGCGCTGCAGGATCGCGCGATCCTCGTCAACGGCGTCGCGAAGACCTATGCCATGACGGGCTGGCGCCTCGGATGGATGGTCGGCCCGGCCGACATCGTGAAGGGCGCGTCGAACCTGCAGTCGCATCTGACCTCGAACGTCAACAACATCGCGCAGCGCGCTGCGATCGCGGCGCTCACGGGTCCGCAGGAGCCGATCGAAGCCATGCGGCAGGCCTTCGATCGTCGGCGCAAGCTGATCGTCGCCGAGCTCAACGAGGTCCCCGGATTCCACTGCCCGACACCCGAGGGTGCGTTCTACGCCTACGTCGACGTCACGTCGGCCCTCGGCAAGACCTATCGGGGCGTCACGCCCGAGACGTCGCTGGAGCTCGCGGACCTCATCCTCTCCGAGGCCGAGGTCGCTGCCGTTCCCGGCGAGGCGTTCGGCCCGAGCGGGTACCTGCGCTTCAGCTACGCACTCGGCGACGAGGCGCTCGTCGAGGGTGTCCGCCGAATTCAGGCGCTGCTGAGCGAGTAGAACGGCCGCCTGCGAGGCGCGGGCGGTGCTGGATCTGCGGATCCGGCACCGCCCGCGCGCATCTCAGCAGCCGCTAGCCGAACTGCGCGTAGTACTCGGCGGCGTCTGCCACGTCGTTGTTGTACGACGCGCTCGGGTTGTAGCCGTCGAGTGCCGCGATCCAGTGCTCGCCGACTGTGAGGTCGAGTCCCGGGTCGCACAGCAGCGCTGCAGCTGACAGAGCCGCGTCATCGATCTGGTCGATCTCGATGCGCCCGTCGCCGTTGCCGTCGCGGCCGAACACGTCCCACGTGCTCGGAATGAATTGCATCGGCCCCACCGCGCGGTCCCACTGCGCATCACCGTCGATGGCGCCGCCGTCGGTGTCGGGGGTCGCGAGGAAATCGGTGCCATCGAGCGGCACGCCGATGATGCGTGGCGTCGTCTCGCCGCTTGGCAGCAGCCTCGCACCGTCGATGCTGCCGTGCTCGGACTCGATCTTGCCGATGCCTGCGAGCATGTTCCAGCCGAGCCGGCAGCCCGGCTGCTCGTCTGCGAGCGTCAACGCCGCCATCGCGTACGCGCGGAGGGCCCGCTCGGGAATATCCGCTGCGCCGGAGACCCGCTGGAGCCACGCGGCATCGGCAGCCGGCAGCGCGCCGCCCGCCGCAGTCGGGGGCGGGGCGGGCGACGGGGGCGACGCGTCGGTCGCGTGCGCCGGCGGCGCCCCTCCCCCGTTCCGCTGGCCGGTCCCGACGAGGACGGCCGCGCCTGCAGCGACGATGAGCGCAGCGAGAGCCACACCGCCGACGGCGTAGCGAAGGGTGCGACGGCCACGCGATCCTGCGCGGGCAGCGGCGCCGCGATCCGTGTCATCCATCGCCTCAAAGATATCGGGAATGAATCAGCATCTCGCGTGTTACATTTGTATGCAGGCGCATATAAACGGCGCGGAAGACGAGACACACAGGAGCACATCATGGAATTCGGGATCTTCTCGGTCAGCGACGTCACCCGCGACCCGGTCTCGGGTGAGACGCCGAGCGAGGCCGCACGCATCCAGGGACTCGCGGAGATCGCCGTGCACGCCGAAGAGGTGGGCTTCGACGTCTTCGCCGTCGGCGAGCATCACAACGCGCCCTTCTTCTCCTCGAGCCCGACGACGTTCCTCGCCTACATCGCGGCGATGACGAAGACGCTGAAGCTCTCCACGAGCACGACGCTCATCACCACCAACGACCCGGTGCGCATCGCCGAGGAGTACGCGATGCTGCAGCACCTCGCGAAGGGCCGCATGGACCTCATGCTCGGACGCGGCAACACCGCGCCCGTGTACCCCTGGTTCGGCAAGGACATCCGCTCGGCGCTGCCCCTCGCGCTCGACAACTACAATCTCCTGCACCGTCTGTGGCGCGAGGACGTCGTCGACTACGACGGCAATTTCCGCACCCCGCTGCAGGGATTCACGAGCACGCCGCGCCCGCTCGACGACGTGCCCCCGTTCGTGTGGCACGGCTCGATCCGCACCCCGGAGATCGCCGAGCAGGCCGCCTACTACGGCGACGGGTTCTTCTCGAACCACATCTTCGCCCCCTCCGAGCACTCGCTCCGCCTCGTCCGGTTCTACCGCGAGCGCTTCGAGCACTACGGGCACGGAACGCAGAAGCAGGCAGTCGTCGGCCTCGGCGGGCAGGCCTTCATGGCGAAGAACTCGCAGGACGCGATGTCGCAGTTCCGCCCCTACTTCAACGAAGCCCCTGTGTACGGCCACGGGCCGCGGCTCGAGGACTTCGCCAGCCAGACGCCCCTGACCGTGGGCAGCCCGCAGGAAGTCATCGATAAGACGCTCGGATTCCGCGATGTCTTCGGCGACTACCAGCGTCAGATGTTCCTCATCGATCACGCAGGCCTCCCCACGAAGACCGTGCTCGAGCAGCTCGACCTCTTCGGTTCGGAGGTGCTCCCGGTGCTGCGCGCCGAGATGGCGAAGGACCGCGGCCCAGAGGTCGCAGAAGCCCCGTCTCACGCCGACCTCGTCACCGCCAAGTACGGCGACGCGGCGCCGCGGCAGCCCCGCCCGAACGCGAATCGGGGGGACAATGTCACAGGGGGTTCTCCGTACCAGGATTCACCCGCGAAGCGGGGAGCGGCGTTCGGGGTCGCCTGATCCCCCGTCCGTTCACGGAGGGGCGCTGCTGCGGCAGCACCCCTCCTCTACCCGGTCAGACCCGCAGGATGAAGGAGAACGCGAGATGGAACAGCCCACTCGTATCGATGTGCGCCTCGCGAACGAGGCTTGGGAATCGGTGATGTCGGCGCACGCGGCGCTCATGCACACCTTCGCCGCCGAGCACATGTGGTCGGAGATCAGCATGCGCGAGTACGACGTGCTCTACACGCTCTCCAAACGCGGTGAGCCCATGCGCATGTGCGATGTGCAGGGCGGCGTACTGCTCAGCCAGCCCGCGCTCTCACGCATGGTGGAGCGCCTCGCCGTGCGGGGGCTCATCGCGCGTGAGCCCGATCCCCAAGACGGCCGCGCCGTGCTGCTCAGCCTCACCCCGGAGGGGGAGCGCCTGCAGCAGCAGGTCGGGCGGGCGCACGCGAAAAGCGTCGCACGGCAGCTCGGCTCCGCGCTCACCGCCCCAGAGCTGAACGATCTGCGCCGCCTCGCCGGCAAGCTCGTCACCGGCGACGCAGCCGCCTGATCGTCTCTCACCCCGTCATTCCCACCGCGTTCCTTGAGGAGCACCCCATGAACACACCATTTGAAGGATCAGCCGCTCCCTCGCCAGAGGCTTCGACCGCTCACCCGCGCACCCTCGCCGTCGTGAGCGCCGGCACCAGCGACCCGTCGACCACGACGATGCTCGCGAACCGCGTCGCAGAAGCCGCAGCGAAGCTCGCAGCGCAGCGCGGCTTCGAACTGCGCGTTCGCTTCGTCGATCTCCGTGCACTCGCCGAAGACGTCACGACGGCGCTCGTCACCCAGCACGTCTCCCCCGCACTGCAGGCGGCCAGCGATATCATGCGCGACGCCGACGCGATCGTCGCGTCGACCCCCGTGTACAAGGCCAGCGCAAGCGGGCTCTTCACCGCCTTCTTCCAGGTGCTCGACAACGACCTCCTCATCGGCACGCCCGTCGTGCTCGGAGCGACGGCCGGCAGCGCCCGGCATGCGCTCGTCGTCGACGACCAGCTGCGCGGGCTCTTCGCGTATCTCCGCACCATCACCGTGCCGACCGGCCTCTTCGCGGCCCCCGATGATTGGACGAGCCGCGACTTCGGCAAGCGGATCGAGCGCGCTGCGACGGAGCTCGTCGCCCTCGTGGACGGCGGATTCCGTGAAGCGGTGCGCGGCGAGACGTGGGGCGCGTATCAGCACTCCTACGGCAGTGCCGGGGGAACCGAGCTCGGGATCGACTTCGACAGCGACCTCATGAAGCTTGCGACGGGCGGGCGCTGAGCCCGAACGCAGCGCGTTCGGGCACCGCGCCCGGTGGCGCCACAGCGCCAGCCCACGGAGCGCAGCGCGGGGTGGGGCGCTGAGCTTGAACGCAGCGCGTTCGGGCACCGCGCCCGGTGGCGCCACAGCGCCAGCCCACGGAGCGCAGCGCGGGGTGGGGCGCTGAGCTCGAACGCAGCACGTTCGGGCACCGCGCCCGATGGCGCCACAGCGCCAGCCCACGGAGCGCAGCGCGGGGTGGGGCGCTGAGCTCGAACGCAGCGCGTTCGGGCACCGCGCCCGGTGGCGCCACAGCGCCGGTGCTTCGGTGAGGGATCCGGCTTCGGTGAGGCCGATCCCGGCCTCTGGGTCTCGCCGAAGCCGGATCCCTCACCCGAGGCGCACGGTGCGCGCGGCGACGCGCCCGGCCCACCGCAGGTCGTGCGTCGTGAAGACCACGGCACCTCCCGCGGCGGAGAAATCGCGAATCACGCGCTCCAGACGGCGCATCCCGGCAAGATCCCGCCCGAGCGTGGGCTCGTCGAGGAGGAGCACCTCGGCCCGCAGCAGCAGCGCCGATGCGATGACGAGATCTTTGCGCTGCGCCGGCGCGAGGTCGTAGGGATGCTCGCCGGCGTGCTCGGCGAGCCCGGTCCGCTCGAGCACTCGGCCGACCGCCGCTGCGCGATCCGATCGAAGCTGCGCGCGATCTCGGCGCCGGTGAGGCGGCAGCGGCACGGCGCGCTCGAGTTCGGTCTGCACCGTCGCGGACGAGAGCTGCGCGCCGGGATCCTGCCCCACCCAGCCCACCCACCGCGCGCGCTGGTGCGCCGGCAGGCCGTGCAACTCGGTGCGACCGACGTGCACCTCACCCGCGACGCGCACGGTCGGGTCGGCGTCGAGCATCCCGGCGATGGCACGGAGCAACGTCGATTTTCCGGTTCCGTTCGGGCCCACGATCGCCGCCACCTCGCCACGCGCGACGCCGCAGTCGAACGATTGGAACACGGTCGACCTCCCGCGCACCACGGTGAGGCCGTGCACGTGCAGTCCAGGCGCGTCGAGATCGCGCCCAAGGAACGCGGCCTCAGTCGACGCGGGCTCGCGCTCCTCGGAGACGCCACCAGGGCGGGCGACCCCGACCGTGCTCCAGACCCCGTGCTCGGCCAGCAGCGCATCCGTGAGCGATCCGGGGTGCGCACTGTCGACGATGCGACCGGCCCGCAGGAACTGCACGCGATCCGCAGTCTCCGCCAGTTCGTCGAACTGGTGCCCGGCGAGCAGCACGGCGCCTCCCGATGCGCGGAAGCGTCGAAGCGCTCGCGAGAGCCGCTGCCGGGCATCGGGGTCGAGCGATAGCGCGGGTTGATCGAGCACGAGCAGTGACGGTCCGAGCGTCATGAGACTTGCGAGGGCGACGAGCTGCCGTTCGCCTCCCGAGAGGGTGTCGAGGCGCCGGCCGATCAATCGTCGCATGCCGAACATGTCGAGGGCGGCGCGGATGTCGACGGGGCGTGCACTGCCTGCGAGCCGTGCGGGCAGTCGCACCTCGTCATCGACGTAGCTCGTCATGCCCGTCAGCTGGGCCTCGGGGTCGTCGCCGAGCATCGCGACGCTGCCGCCCACGGCTCGGGAGCCCGACGTCGCCCCGCGATCGCCGAGGAGCGCGGCCGCGAGTCGGCAGAGCGTCGAGGTGCCCGCACCCTGAGGTCCGAGCACGGCGAGCATCTCGCCCGGGCCGATACTCAGATCGACGCTCGTCAGCGCGCTCGTTTCGGCGCCGTGGAACGCGAAACCCGCCCCCGTGAGCGACAGCACCGGGGTGTCAGCCACGGAGCACCCCCAGCAGCTCGGATGCCGTCGGCGCCTGCAGCACGCCGCCGAGCGCGGCGGCCACCAGCAGTATCGTCGAGATCGGCGCCCCCCACCGGAGCGCGCGCTGCAGCGCGCCGTCGGGGTGATCCTGCAATTCGGCCGGCCGCGGGGATCGCCCGAATCCCCGCTGCTCGAGGGTGTCGTGCCGCTGGTCGAGTTGGACGAGCGAAGCCGTCAGCAGGCCACCGATGATGCCGGGCATGAGGCGCACCCTCGTGCGGAGCCGGGCGGTGTTCCAGCCTCGGGCCGCTCTCGCCGAGAGCGCGTGGGACACCTGATCGCGCAGCAGAGGAATCAGGCTCAGCGCGGTCGCGCAGACGTATGCGATGCCGAGCGGCAGGCGCAGACGGATCATGCCGTCGAATGTGCGCGCCGAATCGGAGCCGAACGCGAAGAGGGCGCAGACGGCGATCATCGCCGCGACCCGCATCCAGAGCTGCAGAGCGACGGAGAGCCCTTCGACGGTGAGCGCTGCCGCACCCCAGCGCCACAGCACCTCGAGGTCGTCGCCCGGGTAGAACAGCCCCTGGATGATGCCGACCATGATGAGCATCGGCACGGCCAGCACTGCGACGGTCGCGCTCCAGCGAGCGAAGCGCACACGTGGAGAGCACGCAGCGATCGTGGCGGACACGACGAGCAGCGCCGCCGGCACGATCGGAGACGGAATACCGTAGGTGAGCACGAGCGCGCAGGCGAGCAGCACGAGCTCGGTGGCCGGGTGCAGCAGGCTCGCACGGCGGATCCCGGGTCGCCCGTTCGCCGCACCGATCGGGTCGGGCGGGGCGCTGCCCGCGTTCACGACCGGGTCAGCGGCGAACGGGCGATCCTCCATGGTCAGCCGGAGACGCCGGGCGTCGTCGCGCGCCTGGCGGAGAGCGAGCGCATGGCGAGCGGATACCTGCTGACGATGCGCTTCGGCAGGGTGCGCAGGACGAGGAAGGCGAGCAGGAAGATGATCGCCTTGTCCGCGGTGTCGGAGGCGAGGCTCTGCACCGTGGTCGCGTTCAGCATCTCGAGCCCTGCCGCTTGCAGCGTCGCGACGATGCCGCCGGTGCCGACGCCGAGGCCTCCGCCGAACACGAAAGCTGCGACGGGAGCGCCCAGTGCGCCCCCGGGAATCCCCGCGATCGCTCCGGCGAGCACGGCCCACCATGCGGCCCGGAATGCGCCGAGCCGGGCGGCCCAGCCGGCTGCGGCGCCGATGAAGGCGGCACCGGCGGTGAACGCGATGACTGTGGGGTTGATGGTGACGCCCCAGATGAGATTGCCGAGCACGCCTGTCAGTGCCCCGGCTGCCGGGCCGGCGAGCACGCCGACGATGACAGAACCGAGCGAGTCGAGGTAGAGCGGGATGGGAGTCAGTGTGCCGACGATCTGCCCGACGGTGATGTTCAGGGCGATGGCGATCGGCATGAGCGCGAAGATGCTGCGCGGAATGAGCGGCAGCGTGCCGGCGGCGATGAGCGCTGCACCGGCGAGATAGCCGACCATGACCCAGAGGGTGGTGTTGCCGAGGTCCTGCCCGAGCGTTGCGGGCTGCGTGACGAGCACCGCGACGTAGGTGGCGATGATCACGACCGCGCCGGCGGCGGTGAGGAGGTACGCCCACTTCGGGGCGGTGGGGCGGGCTTCTCCGGGACTCATCGTGGTGATGAGCCCCTGCCCAGAGACGCTATCGCGTGCGGTCATGCTGCGGTCCTTCCATCAGGGTGTCAGTGAGGTGGTCGAGAAAGCGTGCGGCGTCGACGCGACGAATGATCTCCGCATTCGCGGGTCGGTTCCATCGACCCAACCAGTCGGCGATGGTCTCGCCGCGCGTCAGCGTTCCGGTCAGTTCCACATCGACCGGAGCGATCGCCGTCTCCGCCCAGGGAATTCTGCCAGCCGTCGCCGATCCGCGCGATTCGGCCTGCACCTCGGCCGGGTCGCGCGGGGCACCCGCACCGCGGATCGGCGGCACGGACGCTGCCGCGCTCCGCGCCCAGTGCACCGCCGTCGCCGCGACGTACGGGTCGTGGATGTGCGCGAGGTAGCCGTGGCCGTCCTCCTCGTGGAACTCGAAGTAGAACCGCAGCGCTTCCCCGATCTCGTGCAGCAGCGCACGCCATCGAGGCGACGCGCGGTGCGCTCCATCGACGATGCGGCTGAGGCGCTCGGGCGTCATCTCGACCATCTCAGTGGCCTCGATCGGCCCGATCACCGGCGGGAACGGAGCCTCACCAGCGACGTAGGCCTCGCCGAACGCGGCGAAGACACGGGCGGCGGCCTCCGGATCGTAGCTCACGTTCCATTCCGTCGTCGGGTGCGTGTTGCCGCGGTAGTTGAAGGCTCCGCCCATCACGAAGAGCCGCTTCAGCAGCCGGGGCAGCTCGGGCGCGATCTCGAGGGCGAGGGCGAGGTTCGTGGCGGGGCCGATCATCACACCGATGAGTTCGCCTGGGTGCGCTCTCGCCGCGTCGACCCAGGCCTGCGCAGCACTGGCGTCTCGTGTGGCGCTGGTCGGCTGCGGAAGCGTCGCGTACCCCGATCCGGTATCGCCGTGGGTCACCTCCGCGTACTCCGGGTCCGCGGCGGCGTCAGACGAGGCGCGGGCGCCCGCCGCCGCTTCCGCCTCCTCACGCGCGGCCGTCGCCGTCTGCGCGAGGGGGTGCACCGCGCCGCGGAAGACCGGCAGGTCAGTGCGCCCCGCGAGGGCGAGCCAGCCGTGCGTATTGCGCACGACCTGCTCTGTCGAGACATTGCCGCCGCTCGCGGCGACCCCGACGATCTCGACGTCGGGCTGGCACAGCAGATAGGCGATCGCTATGGCGTCGTCGATGCCCGGGTCGCAGTCGAGGAAGAGCGGGATCGCGGTTTCAGCCATGCCTCTATTGTGGCGGACGCCGCCGACACCGCCGAGAACCCGGGGGAGCCCGGTGCACCTCGGCTACGCGTCGCCCGACGTGATGTCTTGCGCTTCCTCCACCGGGGTCTCGTGCGGGCGACCGATGTGGGCGATGTGACGACCCGCGATCCCGAGCATGATCATGGCGATGCCGGTCGCCGCGGCGCCGAACCAGTAGGGCGCACCGGCGCCCAGGGCTTCCGAGATCGGCCCTGCGACCGCGGGCGCGACAGCGCCTCCCATGAATCGCACACCCGAGTACGTCGACGATGCCACGTTCCGGGGCAGATCCGTCGCCTCCATCACGGCCTCGGTCAGCGCAGTGTTCATGACGCCGAGCAAGAGCCCGCTGACGATGACCACCACGACGAGTCCGGTCAGCGATCCGGTGAAGCAGCCGAGCAGCACGAGGCAGACGGTGAGCCCGCTGAGCATCGAGAACAGCACGGGTCGAAGGCCGAAGCGGCGAGTCAGCGCCGGGGCCACGAGCACGGAGGTGATCGCGAGCGCGAGCCCCCAGCCGAAGAAGACGAGGCCGAGCTCGTGCGCACCGAATTCGAGCCCGAGCGAATGCGCTGCGGCCTCCATCGGGTAGGGGCTGTAGGCGAGCAGCACGAAGAATCCGAAGTTGTAGAACAGCGCGACGAGCGCGAGCGATCGCAGCGCAGGGTTGCGCAACGCCCGGAAACCGGCGAGGATCGACACCCGCTCGGCGGGCGGGGCCGCGTCGGCGGGCGGTGCCGGCTTGGGCTGACGCAGCAGCACGAGGATCGCGATGAGGGCGACCCCCATCAGCGCCGCCGTGCCGAAGAACGGTCCGCGCCACGACACCGAGCCGAGCACTCCGCCGACCAACGGTCCGACCGCGAGCCCGACGCCGAGGGCTGCCTCGTAGAGCACGATCGCCTGCCGAGCGCCGCCGGAGGCCGCGCCGACGATCGCGGCCAGCGCGGTCGAGATGAAGAGCGCGTTGCCGAGGCCCCAGCCTGCGCGGAACCCGATGATGGCGTCGACCGACGCCGATGCCCCGGCGAGCGCGGCGAAGATGACGACGAGCACCAGCCCGGCGAGGAGCGTGCGCTTCACGCCGAGGCGGCTCGACACCCAGCTCGTGAAGAACATCGCGGCGCCCGTGATGAAGAGGTAGCTCGTGAAGAGCAGCATGGTCTGGCTCGGACTCGCGCCGAGTTCGTGACTGATCGCGGGGAGGATCGGGTCGACCAGCCCGATGCCCATGAACGAAACGGCGCATGCGAAGGCGATCGCCCACACCGCGGTGGGCTGGCGCAGGATCGACGTCTTCTGGGCGGGCGACGATACGGGTGTGGACTCGGTGCCCGGTCGTGATTCAGCGGTGGTGGACGTGATCTGCTCCTGGGGGTCTGGCGCGCTCGGCGCGCGGTTCATGCGGTGATCGGGTCGGGAGACGGGTTAGCCCGGGCGGGCGTCGATGCCGTCGCCGATCTGCTGCATGAGCTCCGCGGCGCGCGCGAGGGTGGCCCGGTCGAAGTCGGACAGCGCGTCGAGGTGCGGGCGCACCCGTGCTGCGGCGGCCGCCCGGTACTCCTCGAGGGCTTCCACTCCAGCGGGCGTGACGGAGACGAGCGTGGCGCGCCCGTCGGCGGGGTCGGGGGCACGGCTCACCCAGCCCTCGCCTTCCAGGCGCTGCACGAGACCCGTCATCGAGGGCTGCGCGACGTGCTGCTGATGCGCGAGGGCGCTGACGCGCATGGGGCCCGCCTGCTCGAGCTCGGCGAGCACGCGCCACGCGATGAGCGAGAAGCCGCCGCCGGCGACGCGGCCGGCCACGCGGGCGAATCGCCCGGTGACGCGGGTGAGATCGAGAGCAAGCGCATCGACACCTGAACCATTCTCAGAAAATCTCTCACTCACGAGAGAGACAGTAGCACGAATTGCATCGGACTGCGATGCATGTGTATATCTGCCGCCCCGGTGAGACCATCCAGCGCGAAGTTCACCCACCGAAGCCGAATCACTCACCGAAGCCGGCGGCATTCGCGCCTCGAGCCGCTACCCCCGGTCGATCACCACCACTTTCTGATTCGAGAACTCCCGGAGCCCCTGCGCGCCCAGCTCGCGCCCGAACCCGGAGCGCTTCACCCCGCCGAACGGCAGCGCGGGGCTGCCGCCCTTCAGGCGATTGATCGACACCATGCCGGCGACGATCTCGGTCGCGCACCGCTCGGCCGCCTCCGACGTATCCGCGAACACCGTCGCACCCAGGCCGTAGGGCGAATCGTTGGCCAGTTCGATCGCCTCGTCGATCGTGTCGGCGCCGACGATCATCGCGACGGGGCCGAACAGCTCCTCATGCCAGACCGGCAGCTCGCGGAGCGGCTCGAGCAGCACGACGGGAGCGAAGCGGCGCGGATCCTCGTCATCGCGCTCGAACGACCCCCGCACCTCGGCACCCTGCTGCTGCGCCGCTCGCACCGCGCTGCGCAACTCGTCAGCGGCCGCCTCGTTCGACAACGGACCGAGACGGGTCTCGCCGTCCAATGGATCCCCGGGGAGCGCGGAGAAGAACTCCGCGGTGAAGTCATCGACGAACTGGTCGAGCAGATCGCGTCGCACGATGATCCGCTTGGGCGAGACGCACGTCTGCCCGGCGTTCGAGAGCCGCATCGTCGCGGCGAGCCTCGCGAGTTCGCGTGCGCGCGACGCATCGAACACGATGAACGGGTCGCTGCCGCCGAGCTCGAGCACGACCTTCGTCAATGCGGCTCCCGCCGCCTCCGCGATCGCGGCACCCGCACGTTCTCCGCCGGTGAACGAGACGCCGGAGACGAGCGGATGCGCGATCGCCGCGAACACCTCCGCATGCGTGAACCCGGTATCGCGCACCAGACCGCGCGGGGCCCCGGCATCGATGAAAAGCGCCTCGACCAGCGCCGCGCTCCCCCCGCAGATCGATGCGTGCTTGAACGCGACGGCGTTCCCGAGCAGCAGGTTCGGCGCGATGCACCGGATCAACTGGTAGTGCGGGTAGTTCCACGGCATGACCCCGAGCACGACGCCGATCGCCTGCAGTCGCACCTCTGCCTGGTTCCCGTCTTCGTGCGCGATGAGGTCGGGTGCGAGCAGGTCGGCGGCGTTGTCCGCGTAGTACGAGAGGATCGCGATGCACGATCGCACCTCCGCGAGACCCTGCGCGATCGGCTTTCCCATATCGAGCGCCATCTGCTCGGCGAGGGCGTCGGCGCGCTCCTCGTAGAGCTTCGCCGCGCGCGCCAGCACCTGCGCTCGCGCGGCGACGCTCTGCCGGTGCCAGTCGGCGAAGGCTGCATGAGCGGCGCCGAGCACGTGCTCGACCGACGCGTCGACGGCGTTCATGCGCGCACCCCCGACGGCTGCTCGAGGCCACCGGTCGGCAGCGCGGCACCGGTCGGGACGGGCGGCAGCTGCACCCAGAGCAGGGTCGATCCGTCGGCGGCGAGCGCGCGTCGGAGGGCCGGCCCGAAGTCGGCGAGATCGCTGATCGCGCTCGCTTCGATGCCGTGCGCGCGTGCGAGCAACGCGTAGTCGGGATTCGTGAGCGACGTCCCTGCCGGACGACCGGGGAAGTGCCGCTCCTGGTGCGAGTGGATCGTGCCGAAGCCTGCGTTGTCGAAGACGATGATGATCGCCCGCCCGCCCGTCGCCTGGAGCGTGGCGAGTTCCTGACCGTTCATGCCGAAGCACCCGTCTCCCGCCAGCGCGACCACGGTGCGGCCGGGGTGCACGTGCGAGGCCGCGACGGCGGCCGGAACGCCCATCCCCATCGCCCCGTTCCTGGGCCCGATGAAGGTGCGCGGGTGCTGGTGGTGCAGGTATCGGAGCGCGCCGATGACGTAATTGCCCGCGCCGACCGTGATGATGGCGTCTTCGGGGAGTTGGCGCTGCATCTCCCCGAAGACGGATCCGCGCCACTCGTCCTCCCCGGTGCGCTCGGCCGCCGGAGTGCTCCATTCGAGATAGGCGGCCCGTTCGCGTTGCAGGCGATCGATCCGCGCCGGAGTCGCCGCGCGCACCGACGTCAGCGCTCGCAGCCAGTCCTGAGGGTCGGCGACGTACTGCAGTGAGACCTGGCCCTCGTGTCCGAGCAGGTCGGCGTCCGGGCTCACCACGATCGTGCAGCTCTCGTCGCCTCCGAGCGTGTACTCGTCCGAGAGCACATCCCGGCGCACCGTGCCCAGGTAGCACACGAGGTCTGCCGACCCGTAGGCTTCCGCCGCTCCGGCGTTGCGGCCGAAGCCGAGGCTGCCCACCCACGCCGGGGACTCGTGCGGAAACGCGTCGTGAGCGCGGAAGTCGGAGACGACCGGAATGCCCGCCTGCTCGGCGACGCGGCGCAGAAGCGCCGCCGCTTCGGCGTTCCAGCCGTCACCGCCGACGACGAACACGGGGCGCTCGGCGGCATCGATCGCGCCGGCCGCTGCGCTGACCGATGCCGCGGTGAGCGCGAGCGGCGGCCGCTCAGTCCGCGGCACCGGCACCACGCCTGGGGCGCGCTGCACGAGCACCTCCTCCGGCAGTCCGACCACCACGGGGCCGGGTCGGCCGGATTCGGCGATCTCGAAGGCCCGCGCCACGCGTTCGGCCGCGCTCGCGGGATGATCCAGGATGAACACGGCCTTCGCGGTGCTCCCGAACCAGGCTTTGAGGTCGAACTCCTGGAACGATTCGAGGTCGCGCACATGGGTCGAGATCAGCCCGACGAAGACGACGAGCGGGGTGCAGTCCTGATAGGCGGTGTGGATCGCGATCGACGCGTTGGCGGCGCCCGGCCCGCGCGTCACCGCGACGACGCCCGCGCGGCCCGTGAGCCGGGCCTCTGCAACGGCCATGAACCCGGCCCCGCCCTCGTGGCGAGCGGTGATCAGGTCGATGGGCGAGTCCCGCAGGGCGTCGAGGAGCCCGAGAAAGCTCTCCCCCGGCACCTGATAGACGCGGGGCACCCCGCGAAGTTCGAGCTGCGTGACAATGGTGTTCGCGACGAGGTCGGACATGCGCACCTTTTCGATGTGTGGGTTGCGGAAGAGGGATGCGCGCCGGTCACGCGCATCCCCGCATTACTCGGCCGTGTATTCCTTCGCTTCTTGCCGGATCGCCTCGGGATCGAAGTCGTTGATTTGATCCGTCAGGTCGTGGTTGAACAGCGTGGCGACGTCGTAGTCGGCAGCCTCGCCCTCGATCACGCCGTACTCGGTCAGGAGATCGACCATCTGCTGCAGGTCCTCGTCGGTCTGCAACCCGTACTGGCCCGAGTTGCCCTGACCGCCGGTCAGTTCGAGACGCGTCGAGAGCTGCCGCACCGCGAGCGCGAGCTGCTCCTCGTCAGTGCCCTCGGTCGGCTTCGCGGAGGGGTAGCGCTCCCAGTGCAGCTTGATCGAAGCCTCAGGGTTCTCCTCGGCGAAGACCGCGCCCTTGTAGAACGCGCGCCAGATCCCCGCGATCATCTCCGGGTCGTTCTCCACGGCCTCGGTGGAGCAGACGAACGTGGACGTGCCGTTGAGGTCGTTCATCACGGAGTCGAGATTGACGAGCTCTTCATCGAGCAGCGACTCGACGACGAGGTTCGGGCTGTCCCACGCCGAGTACGCGTCGATCTCGCCCTGCTGGAACGCGAGCGCTGTCTGCGCGCCGAACCCTACGGGCAGAAACTGGTCCTTCGACGCGCTCACACCGGCGGCTTCCATGCCGCCGATCGCGTAGTTGATGCCCGTCGCCGTCGCCGAGTTGCTGCCGATCGTCTTGCCCTCGAGATCGGCGACCGACGTGAATCCCTTCGACTTCGGCGCGACCACTCGGAACATGTTGCCCGCCGTCGATCCGACGATGGTGATCGACGGATCGCCGGCCACCGTGGGAAGCGCCGTGGCGACGGACGCGTACGTGCATACCGAGTTGCCCGAGACGACGGACTGCACACCCGAGAGCGCGGTCTCGACGGGCTGCATCGTGACGTCGAGTCCCTCGTCTGCGAAGTAGCCGAGATCGATCGGCACGGTCGCGTAGCTCGCGGTCGCGGCCGAGAGCGTCTGGTCGGTGACGGCGAAGGTGATCGGCGTCAGGTCCGCAGCGCCCTCGGTTGATGCGCCGCCCTCTGACGATGCGCAACCGGAGAGCGCGAGGGCTGCGACCGCCGCGAACGCCGCGGCTCCGGTGATCCTGTGTTGCTTCATGCTGGTGTTCTCCTCTATGAGATGGCTACATTGCCTGTGGATCGAAGTGGTGCAGAGTGCCAGCGCTTATCGCTGGTACTTGCGCAGAAGGAAGTTGAGCGCCGCCATGGTGAGCCAGATCGCGACGCCGAAGCATCCGAGCACGAAGAGCAGCGCGAACGTCGTGCCGACCGAGCCGGTCTGCACGGCCGCCTGAATCGCGAATCCCATTCCTTCGCGCGCGGAGACGAACTCGGCGACGATCGTGCCGATGAGCGCGAGCACCGCGGCGCTGTTGAGCGCCGGGAGCAGGTAGCTGATCGCGTTCGGGATGCGCAGTTTGCGGATCACCTGCCACTTCGACGCTCCGACCGACCGGAAGAGGTTCACCTGGTCGCCGTTGATGTTCGTCATGCCGACCAGCGCATTCACGAGAATCGGGAAGAAGGCCATGAGCGCGGCGAGGATCACCTTCGGTGTCGTGCCGTATCCGAAGCCCGCGATGATCAGCGGGGCGATCGCGACCTTCGGGAACGTCTGGATGATGATGAGCATCGGGTAGACGGCTTTGCGCAACGACTCGGAGAAGACGAAGAGAAAGCTGATCAGCAGCGCGAGGACGATGGCGATCGTCAGTCCGAGGATCGTGATCTGCGCCGTCGCCGCGAGGTTCGTCCAGATCGTGCCGTCCGAGAACATGCGCGCGAGGGCCTCTCCGACCGCCTCCGGCGGAGCCAGCAGCAGGGGTGACACCCAGCCGCGTTCGGTGCTCAGATTCCAGAGCCAGAAGCCGCCCCCGAAGATCACGAGCACGATGATCACCGCGCGCACGTTCGTCGAGGCGAGGGCGCTCCGCAGGGTCGCCTCGCGGCCGGTCGTCTTGCGCACCTCGTCGCCCGAGAGCACGGGCATCAGTTCCGTCTTCGTCGCACTCATGACTTGCCACCTGCTTCTGCATCGTTCGCCGGTCCGCCGGCCGCCTTCGCGGCTTCGAGGCTCACGCGGCCCCGCCTGACGAGTTCGTTGAATTCGGGAGAGGTCCTCGTTCGCGCGGAGCGCGGCCTCGGGAGGTCGACGTCGATGACGTCGACGATGCGACCGGGGCGGGCAGACATCACGACGATCCGGTCGGAGAGGAACACCGCCTCCGAGATGCTGTGCGTGACGAAGATCACGGTCTTCGGTTCGGCTCCCCAGAGCCGGAGCAGCTCTTCGTTGAGGTCTTCCCGTGTGAACTCGTCGAGCGCGCCGAACGGTTCGTCCATGAGCAGCAGCTCGGGGCGGGTGATCAGCGATCGCGCGATCGCGGCGCGCTGCTCCATCCCTCCCGAGAGCTCGCGGGGGTAGTGCGACGCGAAATCCTGGAGCCCCATCATCTCGATCAGTTCCGACGCGTACGCCCGGTCGGCCTTCGTCGGCCGTCCGCCCCGGATCTCGATCGGCAGCAGAATGTTGTCGGTCACATTCCGCCAGGACAGCAGGGTCGGCTTCTGGAATGCGACGCTCGCCGTCGGGAGGGTGCCCGAGACGACCTCTCCGCCGACGCGCACCTCACCGCTCGACGGGGAGTCGAGACCGGCGATGAGCTTCAGCAGCGTCGACTTGCCGCATCCGCTCGGCCCGATGAGCGAGACGAACTCGCCCTGCTTGAACTCGGCGCTGGTCTCGGAGAGCGCATGGATCTCGAGGCGCTTCCGTCGGAAGATCTTCGATACGCCCTCGACGCTCACTCCCCCCAGTCGCGTCCGCTCTGCTAGTGACGCACTCATGCGACCCCTCCCATCTGCTTCTCCCGGACGTCATCGATGACCCGGGTGTAGAAATTCATCCAGTTGCCTCCGAGCACGAGTTCGCGCTCCTCCCGGCCGAGCCCGCGTGCTTCGAGGGCGGCTCCGAGACGGCCGAAATCCTGCGGGCCGCTGAACCAGTCGGGTCGCTCGGACGGCGCCACCCCCGGCGGCGGCGATGCTCCCAGTTGCGGCTGACGGCTCCAGCGGCCGCGGCGCATCCATTCCCGGTACTCGTCGGTGCCGCGCTGGTTCGCATCGGTCCCGATGCCGACGGCGGTGAGTCCGAGCAGATCGATGGAACGCGCCACCATCTCGGACCACAGCTCCGGAGTCGCGATCCGGCCCCGCGTGAGGTTGTGGTAGGTGGTGAGACCGATGACCCCGCCGCGCTCGACGAGCGGCCGGAGCACTTCGAGCGGCTTGTTGCGCGGGTGCTCCACAAGCTCGAAGATGTTCGCGTGCGTCACGGCGACCGGCATGCTCGAAGCGTGCACGGCGTCGAGCGAGGTGCGGTTGCCGACGTGCGAGAGGTCGATGACCATTCCGGTTCGGTTCATCTCGCCGACGACCTCCGCACCGAAGCGGCTGAGGCCCGAGTCGTGCGGGTCGTAGCAGCTCCCCCCGATGTCGTTCTGGATGTTGTAGGTCAGCTGCGCGACACGCACACCCACGTCGGCGAACACCTCGACGAACCCGAGGCGCCCCTGCAGGAAGGAGCTGTTCTGGAATCCGAGGACGATGCCGAGACGCCCCGCGGCCCTGGCCTCGCGCATGTCCGCTGCACTCGCGACGATCTGCGCGATGTCGCTGTTCGCCTCGGCCAGCTCGCGCCAGGAGACGACCGCATCGAGGGATTCGATGGCGTCCTCCCAGAATCCGCAGGTCACGGTGACCGCGTCGACACCGCCCGCCCGGATCTCTTCGATGCCCCGGCGGTCGAGCCGGGAGCAGATCAAACTATCGACATTCATGGTTCCCCCCGGGGTTCAGACCGAATAGTGGAGGAGCGTTTCGCTCACTCCGGTGTGCGTGCGCGAAAGCTCGGACTCGACGCTCAGCGCGAAGTTGGACGGCTGGTAGATGCGCCACCACTGCTCGCCCGAGACCTCGACGCCGTCGCGCAGAAGCTGGACGACGTCGGCGTCGCGGTCGGCGTCGCAGCGCTCGATCGAGACGCGAAGGGTGCCTGCGTCATGGTCGGCCTGCGAGGTCAGCGCATACCCGTGATAGCGCGCTCGCACGTCGAGCCCGGCATACCCGATCACCGATGCGAGGCTCGTCACGACGAAGGGCTTCGCCGGATCGTCGGCGGCCGAGGCGAGGAGCGCATTCACGATCACGTCCCCGGCGAGCAGCAGGCTCTCACCGCCGGCGTCGATGCCGTCCGGGGTGAGACGAGCGCTCAGCCAGGAGCGCCCCGGTTCACGAGCCGCGATGGCGCGTTCGAATTCGTCGACCCCAGCAGCGCCGGTGACCGCGATCGTTTCGAGCACGAAATCGCGCACGCCGGGCCACATCCCCTGCGGGCAGTCGAGCGCCATGATCAGTCGCTCGACGATCAGCGAGAGCTCGCGGCGAGACATTCGGATGCGCGCCGGAATGTGGTCCGTGTTCGGGAGGGTATCCGGATCGTCGTGAGCGAAGGCCGAGAGAACACTTCGTTGTTGTACTTCGAGAGCCACTGCTGCCATTCTCCTTATTCGCTGCTCCGCTACGCGGCGAGGTCGTTGTTGATGCGCTTCGCAGCGCGCTGCATCGTCGTGATGAGGGTGTCGTCTGGCAGGATCCCCTGCTCCGTGATCACGCTCAGCGCCCCGACGCACGCACCGCCCTTCATGATGGGAACCGCTACGGCGGTGATGAGATCGCCGAGCCACTCGGAGTGCACGATCGCGTACCCCTGTCGTCTGACGCGCTCGTACACCGAATCGTCGAGCACTTCCGCCTCGCGGGCGACCGCCCGGTAGACGTCGTCCGAGAATCCGAGCAGCACCTGGCCGGAGGCGGACGACCTCGGGGAGACCCTGGCCTCGTACCCGCGCCTGATGAACTTCGCGCGGACCGGTTCGACGCGCTCGACGATCACCGGGCTGCTCTGCTCCATCACGGCGAATGAGACGGGGGCGCCGAGCTCGGCGACCGCCTCCTGCATGACGGGCAGCAGCACCGGCCTCAGCTCCTTCGCCGGGTTCACCTTCGTCGCGAGCTCGGCCACGTGCAGGCTCAGATGGTAGATGGCGCTCTCATCTTGAAACGCCCATCCCGCCGCGACGGCCGTCTGCAAATACTGATGCGCGGCGGCGCGCGCCCACCCCATCCGCTCGGCGAAGACGGAGACCGTGGTCCCGTCCTCCGATTTGGAGAGCATGTCGATCGCGGCGAGCATCTTCATCCCCGTCTGCAGCACCGGAGTGCCGGCCTTCTGGCGTCCCTGGGTCTCGCCGGCCTCCGCGTTCATGCGCTGACCGCCCAACGCCAGTCACGTGCCTCGAGACCGAGATCTCTGCTGAAGTGGGCATTCTCGAAGATCAGACCGCGGAGATTGCGCTGGTGCACGTCGCGGGTCTTATCGAGTCCGTAGCAGAACGCGTTGAAGAGCCGGATGATGTAGGCGGGCACGAATCGGTCGTCGCGCACGTCCATGTGGGGCGTCGCATAGGGCAGGTCGGCCGTCGCCTGCACGTAGCCGACGATCTGGCCGAGCTGCGGGTGCCTCGCGAGGAATCGCCCGATCCGCTCGCTCGGTGCCGCGTCGCTCAGCGCGTGCTGCAGCTCGCGAACACCGCCGATCAGGTCGATCGCAAGATCGTTCGTGCGGTCGGGCACCTCCGCGACCGGGCCGCTGCGCGGTTCCTCCGAGTTGCGGGATTTGTACCAGATGCGGGAGCGATCCTCGTGCGGAGCGACCGCGAACTCCGAGACCCACGCGTAGCCGCGCGATATCTGCGCGGAGAGGTCGGCGACGGTGGCCGTCGGGTCGGCTTGCTTGCGCTCGTCGACGATGAGCGCGCGGGTCGCCTCGATCACCTGCTCGACGGGCGCGAGCTCGAGAAGGAGGGAATGGAACATCTCCTGCGCGTCCGGGGTCACGGTGGACGGAATCGACCGCGACACTTCGCCGAGTGTCATGGCGATTCCGGCGGCATGCGCGCCCTCCGCTTTGCGCAGCATGCGTCGGATGAGGGCGAGATCGACCGCGACCGCCTCTCCCGACGGGAAGACGCCGTAGTCCGTGCGATCCTGCTCTTTGAAGGTGATCGCCTCGCGCAGCAGCTCGTCGACTCGTGCGAAGACGTCCGGGGTGATGCGCTGCTCGAGCACGTCGGCCAGCAGGCCCTCGTAGCCGCTGATCCACGCATTCACCAGCTGCGGACGATTCATCGTGAGGAGGACGAGCCCGAGCGCCGAACCGTTGCCGACCGCGAGGCTTCCCCGCGTCGTGACGTCCGCCTCGACGGACTCCGCACTGCGGGCGCGGGCGATGAGGTTCACCAGGTCGAGGGAGATCTCGCGCATCATGTACGCGGTGAAGAGCTGCGCGGAGTACGGGATCGCCAGCGGGTGCTCGGGGCCGTAGTTCTGGAAGTCCTTCGTGCCGAAGGTGCCGTTGCCGTCGAGTCCGGTGTTGCGCAGCAGGTACCCGACCTCGGCGATGCGGTCGACGTCGGGCTGCTGCCCCGCCGCCAGTGCTTCGACGACGTGATCGAATACGCGGATGCTGCGGTTGGCGCGGAACCAGACGAGTGTCTCGGGTGTCGCCCGCCCGGCGTAGAGCCGTGGAATCGCTGTGCGGGTGTCCTCCAGCTCGGCGTCGCTCACCTCTCCGTCGATGAGCGCTCCGACGATGTCCCAGCTCGAGCCGATGATGCGCGGGCTCCGGTCCACCATCTGGGGCTCTTCCGAGAACGCCACGACGTGCATCACGTGACCATCGGCTTCGATGCGGTAGAGCACGCGGCCGGAGCCGACGCGATCAATGTCGGCCGAGACGAGCTCGATGCGCCAGTGCTCCCGGATCATCTTCGCGTACAGACTGCGCGCCGCGCTCAGGCGGCCCGGCTGCAGCGCCCCCAGGCGGCGCGGGTTCATGACGATCTCGGCTGCGCGGCCACGGGTCTCGACCTGACGGTTCTTCATGCACTTCCTCGGGCTCGGTGGCTACTGTCTTGTATGAACAGACGCCATCTTGTTCTGCAATACGGGCGATGCTAGCATGCGATGCATCCGATGCCAAGGAGAACGGGGAGAAGCCGACGATGCACGCCACCGCAGCAGCTCATGCGGTGCTCGCGCGCCTGCTCGATGCGATCACCTCGCACGCGCCAGAGCTCGGCTCCCGTGCACGGATCGCCGCAAGCATCGAGGAGCTCGGAGACGAGTCGCCGATCACGTCGGCGCCCGCCAGTCTCGTGGTCGAAGCGCGCTGCGCCGCAGAGGTCCAGACGGCGGTCGCCCTCGCCGCCCGGCACGGTCTTCCCGTGGTGCCACGGGGCGGCAGAACCGGGCTCGTCGGCGGCGCCGTCCCGGTCGTGCCATCCCTCGTGATCGACGTCTCCGGCATCCGCTCCATCCACGAACTCGACATCGCCGGCCGTTACGCGCACCTCGGTCCCGGGCTCACCGTTGCAGAAGTCGGCGAGATGCTCGCACCGCACGGCATGTTCTACCCTCCCGACCCAGCAAGCGTCTCCCGAGCGACACTCGGGGGCACGGTGGCGACCAATGCGGGCGGCTTGCGGTGCGTGAAGTACGGGGTGACCGAGCGGTGGATCCGCTCACTCGACGTCGTGCTCGCAGACGGGCGGCTCGTCACTGTAGGGCATCGCGTCATCAAGGACGTCACCGGCCTGGACCTCACGCACCTCATGATCGGATCGGAGGGCACGCTCGGCGTCATCGTCGGCGTCGGCATCACCTTCTGCCCGATCCCCGTCGAATCCCGCCTCGCGCTCGCAGCCCTTGGCTCGGCGAATGAAGCGATCGCCCTCGCGGGCCGCGTGCTCGACACCCTGACGCCGAGCATGTGCGAGCTGCTCGACGCGGGCGCGCTCCTGGCGCGAGACACCGGGCCCCTCTCGCCGCTGCTCGGCCCGGTCTCGGAGTGGGGCGCCGACCCGACGCTGCTCATGATCGAGGTGGACGGCTCGGCCGTCGAAACGGAGCACGCAGCGCTCATGGACCTGCTCGCAGCAGCCGGCGCACGCACGCACACGGTGTCGCCGGACGATCTCGACGGCGTGCTCTCGGTGCGCCGCGGAGGATCAGCCGTGCGTTCCGCAGGCACCCCTCCGACGGCCGAGGCGCTCGTCAGCGCATCGGGCGCCCGGCCCGTTCTGCCGCAGGACGTCTCCGTGCCGCTCCCCCGCCTGGCGGAAGCCGTGGCCGGCATCCGCTCGATCGCCTCGGGGTTCGAACGCACCGGCAGCAGGATCGCAGCCCACCTCGGAGACGGGAACCTGCACGTACTGCTCGTCGACGAAGTCGGCGACGCGGATCACGACGAGGCGCGCGAGCGATTGCAGACGGCGATGGCAGCGATCGTCGACACGGTACTGTCGCTCGGCGGCACCGTCTCCGGCGAGCACGGCATCGGCTCGCTGAAGCGCGCGTACGCAGCGCTCGACCTCGGCGAGGACGTCATGGAGATGCACCGCAGCATCAAACTGGCACTCGATCCGCACTCGCTCATGAATCCCGGAACCGCGTTCTGACATCCCACCAGCAAGGAGCATCGTGACCACAGCAGCAGCATCTCTCATCCGCATTCCCGAAGACACGGGGGCGGCGCTCTCCGCTCAAACGACGGTCATCGGGGATCTCGCCTTCACCACCGCGATTCCCGTCGACGCGAACGGGGAGGTCACCGGGGACATCGACGCGCAGAGCCGGCGCGTGCTCGCGCGCCTCGAGGCCAAGCTCGCCGCGGTCGGATCCGGGCTCGACCGCATCGCCCACCTCACCATCCACCTGTGCGACATCCCGGCGAACCGCGATGCGTTCAACGCCGTCTACCGAGAGATGATGCCGGAGGGCGCCCGCCCGGTGCGCTGCCTCGTGGGGGTCGCCGCGCTCGCACGGCCGGAGATGCTCGTCGAGGTCACCGCGATCGCGGCAGCGCGGGCTCGCTGAGCAGCCCGGCGCCAGGAGGGCCCGCACGCAGCAGCGCCCGCCGCCCCGGTCGGGGCGGCGGGCGCTGCTGTTTCGAATTACTCGCCGACGTACCCGTCGGCCACGTTCAGCGCCTCGTCGATGATGTCGAGACCCTTCACGAGATCTTCCTCCGAGATGATCAGCGGAGGAGCCACCTGCAGTCGGTTGCCCGCCGCGAACGGCCAGAGACCAGCCTGCTTGCACGCCGCGACCACCGCGTTGAACGGAGCGGCCGCCTCACCCGCCGCATTGAACGGGATGAGCGGTTCGCGGGTGTCGGGATCCTTCACCAGCTCGATCGCCCAGAACAGCCCGGTGCCGCGCACTTCGCCGACCGAGGGATGCTTCTCCGCGATCTCGCGCAGGCGGGGCCCGACGACGCGCTCTCCGAGGTCGCGCACGCGCTCGAGAATGCCCTCCTCCTCGAAGATGTCGAAGGTCGCAACGCCGGCAGCCGCGCCCAGCGGGTGTCCGCTGTAGGTGAGCCCGCCGGGGAACGGCTTCTGGTCGAAGGTCTGGTGCACGGCCTCCGAGATGACGACGCCGCCCAGCGGCACGTAGCCCGAGTTCACGCCCTTCGCGAAGGTCACGAGGTCGGGGTGCACGTCGAACGCCTGGAAGGCGAACCAGTGGCCCGTGCGACCGAAACCGGCCATGACCTCATCGGCGATGAGCAGGATGCCGAACTCGTCGCAGAGGGCGCGCACGCCCGCGAGGTAGCCGGGCGTCGGGATGAGGATGCCGTTCGTGCCGGTCACGCTCTCGAGGATGATCGCCGCGATGGTCGCGGGCCCCTCGAGCTCGATCGTCGCACGCAGGTGCGCGAGCGCCCGCTCCGTCTCCTGCTCCGGCGTCTCCGAGTAGAAGACCGAGCGGTAGGGGTAGGGCCCGTGGAAGTGGACGACGCCGGCGTCGAGCGTGCCGTTCGCCCAGCGGCGCGGCTCGCCCGTCAGCGTGATCGCCGTCGACGTCGACCCGTGGTACGACCGGTACCGGGCGAGCACCTTCTGGCGCCCCGTGTGGTGGCGGGCCATGCGCACTGCGTACTCCACAGCATCAGCGCCGCCGTTGGTGAAGAACACCGACCGGGCGCCCTCGAAGGAGTGCTCGACGATGCGCTTGGCGAGCTCGCCGCGCACGTCGTTCGCCATGGCGGGCTGGATGGTCGCGAGGCGGCCGGCCTGATCCTGGATCGCCTTGACGAGCCCCGGGTGCTGGTGGCCGAGGTTCAGGTTGACGAGCTGCGACGAGAAGTCGAGGTATTCGGTGCCGTCGTAGTCCCAGAACCGGACGCCCTCGCCCTTCGCGATCGGCAGCGGGTTGATCGCGCCCTGCGCCGACCACGAGTGGAAGACGTACTGGCGATCGTTCTCGCGCACCTCGCGCTGCGCCTCGGTGTCGCCGAAGCTCTGCTCGGCGCCGTTGAGGTCGATGTAGTCGCTCATGAAGAACCGCTCCTTAGTGGTTGCTCGGGAAGCCGAGGTCGATCTTCGACTGGTCGGGGTTCGGCCAGCGCGTGGTGACGACCTTCGAGCGCGTGTAGAAGTTGATCGACTCGGGGCCGTAGATGTGCGAGTCGCCGAAGAGCGAGTCCTTCCAGCCGCCGAAGGAGAAGGCGCCGACGGGCACCGGAATCGGCACGTTGATGCCGACCATGCCGGCCTCGACCTCGAACTCGAACTGACGAGCGGCACCGCCGTCGCGGGTGAAGATCGCGGTGCCGTTGCCGAACTGGTGCGAGTTGATGAGCTCGAGGCCCTCCTCGTAGCTGTCGACGCGCACGATGGCGAGCACCGGCCCGAAGATCTCCTCCAGGTACACCTTGCTGTCGGTCTTGACGTGGTCGATCAGCGAGACGCCGGTGAAGAATCCGTCGCCCTCGAACTGCGCCTGACGGCCGTCGACGACGACGGTCGCCCCCTCGGCCTCTGCTCCGGCGACATATCCCTCGACGCGCTCCTTGGCCTCGCGGGTGATGAGGGGTCCCATTTCAGATGCGGGATCCGTGCCGTTGCCGATCGTGAGGTTCGCGATGCGGCTGGTGAGCTCGGGGATGAGGCGATCCGCCACGTCGCCGACCGCGACGACGACCGAGACCGCCATGCAGCGCTCGCCGGCGGAACCGTACGCCGCGGAGATCGCGGCGTCTGCGGTGACGTTGATGTCCGCGTCGGGCATGACGAGCATGTGGTTCTTCGCACCGCCCAGCGCCTGCACGCGCTTGCCGTTGGCGGCTGCGCGCTCGTAGATGTACTTGGCGATGGGGGTGGAGCCAACGAAGGAGACGGCCTTCACGTCGCTGCTGTCGAGCAGGGTGTCGACCGCGACCTTGTCGCCGTGGACCACGTTGAGCACACCGTCCGGCAGGCCGGCCTCGCGGAAGAGATCCGCGATGAAGACCGAGGCCGAGGGGTCGCGCTCGGAGGGCTTCAGCACGACGGTGTTGCCGCAGGCGATGGCGCTCGCGATCATCCAGAGCGGCACCATGACCGGGAAGTTGAAGGGGGTGATCGCTGCGACGACGCCCACCGGCTGCTTGATGGAGTGCACGTCGACGCCGGTCGAGACCTGCTCGTCGCGCTCGCCCTTGAGCAGGTGGAGCAGCCCCGATGCGAACTCGACGTTCTCGAGGCCGCGCGCGATCTCGCCTGCAGCGTCCGAGAGCACCTTGCCGTGCTCGCTGGTGACGATCGCAGCCAGTTCCGGGGTGCGCTGCTTGAGCAGCTGACGCAGGTTGAAGAAGACGTCTGCGCGCTTCGTGAGGCTCGTCCGGCGCCACTTCGGCAGCGCTTCCTGCGCCGCTGCGATGGCCTGCTCGACGGTCTCGACCGACGCGATGCTCAGTTCGTGCTGCGCTTCGCCCGTCGCCGGGTTGTACACCGGCTGGGTGCGCTCCGCGGTGTCGACCTTTTCGCCGCCGATGACGTGGGGGATGCGTGCCATGCGTTCGCCTGCTTTCTGCTGAGTGCACCCGCGTCCGCGTGTGCCGCTGTGTGAGTGATCACCGCGTTCCGGGCAATCTGTTCGGAATCCAGGACTCCGCCACGACCCAGTGTGACAGCACCGCTCGTCGTGATCGACCGCATTCCATCCACGATTTCGCTCGCTCCCGTACAATCTGTTCGATATGACAGAGACACGGACGGACGCGACCCCGGTGACGGTCGCGGATGCGCTCGCGCTTCCCGAGCTGCAGGCCGGCGCCCCCGAGCTCGTCGCGGGCCGCGCAGGGCTCGATCGCTCGATTCGCTGGGCGCACGTCGTCGCGGGCGCCGGTGCCATCGCACTGCTGGAGGGCGGCGAGCTGATCCTCACGACCGGGGCCGGATGGCCGACCGATCACGACGCACTCGACGTTCTCGCCCGGTCGGTGGTCGCGGCCGACCCGGCAGCCGCCATCCTCGAACTCGGAGCCCACTTCGACGCCGCGCCGGCCGAGCTCGCGAGCGCGTGCGAGCGCCACGCCATCCCGCTGATCGTGCTGCGCCGCGAAGTGCGATTCGTGCAGATCACGCAGCGCGTGCATCAGCGCGTGCTCGCGGCGCAGACGGAAGCGCTCGCGGCGCGCGCGGATGTGCACACGATGCTCACGGAGCTCGGCTTGAATCGCAGCCCGGTCGATTACGTCGTCGAGCGTCTCGCCGAGACCCTCGACGCTCCGGTCGTGCTCGAGGATTCCGCTGGCCGCGTGGTCGCCTGGGCCGGGGGCGAGCTCCTCCCCCAGGCGGCGCTCGCCCCGTGGGCCGCGACGCGTCCGGACGCGCTGCCCGCGGGCGCCGATTCCGTCGCCGTCGAGGCGCAGGGAAAGCGGTGGGGCCGCCTCTCCGCACTCCCCGGGCCGCCGCACGCAGCCGGTCGACGCACCGTGCTCGAACTCGGAGCGTTCGCGCTCGCGCTCGGCAGGCTCGCCGACCCCGACGGGGAGCAGTGGTTGCGATTGAGCTCCAAGCGCCTCTTCGACGCTCTCCTCAACGGTCGCTACCGCAGTGACACCGAACTCGCGACGCAGCTCGCGGCTGCCGGTCTCCCGATCGACGGGCGAGTGCTGCTCGGCGCGACTCTGCGCGGCACCGAGGATTTCGGCGGTCACTCCTCGCTCGAACGCGCCGTGCTCGAGACGGCGCTGCGACGCGCGGTCGCCCCGGAGGGCCGCGTGATCCTCGTCCCCGATCCGACCGACGACGCGGCGCCCACTGCTGGTTCCCGCGCCTCCGCAGGCGAACACGATCGCACTCCGCTGCTCGCGCTCCTCTCGTTTCCCGCCGACGACCCCCGCATCTCGGCTGTCGCCGAGTCGGGATCCGCACCGCCGCTCGCCGTTCGGCTGGCGCGCGAACTCGACATGCTCATCCCTTCCCCGACGCCCCCGGGGTGGCGCGCGCACCTCGGTCTCGGCGCGTCCGGCCGAGGCGTCCGCTCGCTCATCACGTCGCTCGAACGCGTGCGGGCCGCCGGGCGTCTGAGGCCGACGGCCGCGGCCGGCAGAGTCACCGTGCAGCAGGCCGAACGGCAGGCGCTCGCCTACCTCGTGCGCGGACTGTCGGCGACGCCGGAGGTGCAGGAGTTCGCCTCCGAAGCCCTCGGCCCCGTCATCGCGCATGATTCCGGCTCCGGGCCCGGGCACAGCGGCGATCTCCTGCTCGTGCTGCGGGCGTATCTCGCGCACCCGACGAATCGCTCGCTCGCCGCGCAGCGCGCGAGGTTATCGCGATCCGTCTTCTACCAGCGCCTCGCGCTCATCGAAGAGCTGCTCGGCGTCGATCTCGCCGACGGCACGACGATCGCGGCGCTCACCGTCGCGCTGCTCGCGCGCAGCGACTAACCGAGCGCGACCGCCTCAGTCGCGCCACAGGCCGGGGTATTCGTGCCCGAGTTCGATGACGAGCCGGCGCAGCGCCGGGAGCGAGAGCCCGATCACGCAGCTCGGAGCCCCTTCGATGCGCTCGATGAACGCTCCGGCGAGGCCGTCGATCGCGAAGCCGCCTGCGAGTTCGAGCGGTTCTCCCGTAGCGACGTAGGCTTCGAGCTCGGCGTCGGCGAGGTCGCTCGCCAGTGTCACGGTCGCCGTGTCGACCGCGCCGGCCGCGGCTCTCGTCGCCCCCGCGGTGCAGTCGATGAGCCAGTGCCCCGAATGGAGCACGCCGGTGCGTCCGCGATGCTGCTTCGACCGTGCGAGCGCGACTTCTGGCCGGTGCGGCTTGCCGAGGATCTCGTCGTCGAGCAAGAACATCGAATCGCCGCCGAGCACGAGGCCGTCGATCTCGCCCGTGCCGTCGGGCCCGTGACGGCGCACCACGTCCTCGGCCTTGAGCCGGCCCAGGTGCTCGGTGAGCTCGGGGGCCGTGAGCGCCCTGCCGAGTTCCGCCTCGCGGGCGGCGACCTCGGCCTCCTCATCGACGTCGGGGGCGAAGCACACCGGCTCGATGCCCGCGCCGCGGAGCACGGAGAGTCGGGCGGGTGAGGTGGACGCGAGATAGAGACGCATGCCCTGCAGTTTAGAGCTCGCGCCGGTCGCATCCGCGGCGCGAGCCGAGGCCCGCCCGGTGGGCGCACCACCGGCGATGACCGTCGCGCAGGGGATCTCCAGGGCGCCCTGCCAATTCCCGAGATACGCACTGTACACACTCAGATCCCCTGCATACACTGCGGAGGGAGGAAGGAATCGGCCGCTGGAAGCCCGAGGCGCCGCGTGGGAGCGGACCCGAGGGCTGATATACGTGCGCGCGCTACACCAGCACCTTCGGCGACGACAACCCCCTATTCGATGTGCCCGGAACCGACGTACCTTGTGCTCATGGGGATGCACCGTGCCTCCCCGTGAACGGAAGGAGTTCTCATGGGTTTCCTCGGATTTTTGCTGCTTGGGCTGATCGCAGGGGCTATCGCGAAGGCCATCCTGCCGGGTCGTCAGGGCGGCGGCTGGATTGCCACCCTCATCCTGGGCGTCATCGGCGCACTCGTCGGGGGCTGGCTCGGTAGCCTGCTCTTCGGCGCTGACCTCGGTGAGTTCTTCTCAATCGAGACCTGGCTGGTCGCAATCGGCGGCGCAATCGTCGTGCTGCTGATCTGGGGCCTGATCACCGGTCGCAAGGGCAACCGCGCGGCGTAATTCCGCCGCAGCATGGCGGCGCGCACGCGCCGCGGCACGAGGTCGGCCTCGCGCAATGGGAGAATGAAGGCATGACTGCATCGCACAGCTCAGCCCCGCTCGAACCCGGCGCAGAGGTCGACCTCGTCGTTACCGGCATCGCTCACGGCGGTGTCGGTGTCGCGCGTCATGAGGGTCGCGTCGTCTTCGTGGCTGACGCCATCCCGGGCGAACGCGTCCGGGCCCTCGTGACCGACGCGAAGAAGAAGTCGTTCGCTCGCGCGACGGCCGTGGAGGTGCTCGACGCCTCAGCCGATCGCCGTGAGCACATCTGGGCCGAAGCCTCGATCTCCCGAGCTCCAGAGGATCGCGCAGGTGGCGCGGAGTTCGGCCACATCTCGCTCGAACGCCAACGATCACTCAAAGCCGAAGTCCTCGCGGATGCGATGAGCCGCTTCGGCGGCGTCGAGTTCGCGACCGAGGGCGACGATGATCTGGCCAGCGCACTCGCCGAGATCGTCGAACCGCCCCCGTCGTTCATCGACGAAGAGACCGACGAACCAGAGGCCGATACGGGTCTCGGCTATCGCACGCGCGTGCGCTTGCACGTGGATCCCGCGACCGGGGCCGTCGGCCCGTACGCTGCGCGCAGCCGTCGCGTGATCCCCGTCGAGTCCCTGCCGCTCGCCACCGAGGGTGTCAACCAGATCGCGCCGCTCGCCGACCTCATGCCGGGCGTCGAGACCGTCGACCTCGTCGACCCGTCGGGCGACGATCCGCGCATGCTCCTCACGCTCAGCGGGGAGAGGCAGCGCTCCGGCGCGAGCGATCCGATCCACGAGTGGGTGGAGGATCGCGGATTCCTCGTGCGCGCCGGAGGGTTCTGGCAGGTGCACCGCGCGGCACCGGCGGTGCTCTTCACGGCCGTGCGCGATGCCGTCTCCGATCTCATCGCCGACGGTCGATTCGAGCCGGGAGCCGGCAACCTCGACCTGTACGGCGGTGCGGGGCTGCTCGCCGCTGCCGTTGCCGAGGCCGCTGGAACCGGTGTGAAGATCGCGACGGTCGAGTCGGATGCCGCCGCGACCGAGGATGCTGCAGAGAATCTGTCATCCCTCGTCGGCGCACTCGCGCACACCGCCAGGGTCGATCGGCACCTCGCGGACCTGCTGAAGGCGTCAGCACCGGTGCGAGATCGCCTGCGGCGCGGAACCGTCGTGCTCGACCCGCCCCGCTCCGGCGCGGGCAACGGCGTGACCGCGCAGCTCGTCGAACTCTCACCGATGAACATCGTCTACGTGGCCTGCGACCCCGTGTCCCTCGCCCGCGACACGAGATCTTTGCGCGACGCCGGCTACGAACTGACCGGACTCCGGGCCTTCGACATCTTCCCGCACACGCATCACTTCGAGTCGCTGGCGGTCTTCCAGCGAGCCTGACCGCCGTCGCGCACCCGGGCATCCGCTCGACCGCAACCGCGCTGAAATCGTTCGCTGCGATCATGGGAACATGACAACGGCGTTCACACTGGTGCAGCTCTCCTATTTCAGCGCGGTCGCGCGCCTCGAGAACATGACGGCGGCGGCCTCCGAGCTGAGCGTGACGCAGTCGACGCTGTCGAGCGCCATCTCGCAGCTCGAGCGCGAGCTCGCCGTCGAGCTCTTCACGCGCGACCGAGGGCGCGGGCTGCAGCTGACGCCGGCCGGGCGGGCGCTGCTCGCTCGCGGCCCCGCGCTCCTCGAGGAAGCCGAGATGCTCGCGACGTCCGTGCGTTCGGCGAGCGAAGCGCTCTCCGGCGAGCTGACGGTCGGCATCTACGCTCCGCTCGCCCCGTTCCGAGCCCCCGAGATTCTCGACCGGTTCGAGGCCGCGTACCCCGAAGTGCAGCTCACCTTCTTCGAGGGCGACCAGGGCAGCCTGCAGGAGGCGCTGCACGACGGCCGCTGCGAGGTGGCGCTGATGTACGACCTCGGCGTGGACGACCGATTCGCGCGCACCGTCATCGACCGTGTGCCGCCGCACGTCATCGTGCCCGAAGCGCGAGCGCAGGCGCTCGCGGGGCGATCCGTCGTGAGCCTGCGCGAGTTCGCCGCAGATCCCTTCATCCTCCTCAACCTGCCGCACACCGGCGACTACTACCTGCGCCTCTTCAGGCAGCTCGGCCTCGAACCGCGCATCAGGCACGTCTCGCTCGGATACGAGACCGTGCGCTCGTACGTCGCCCGCGGTCACGGGTACTCGATCCTGAACCAGTGGCTCGACCAGAGCCTGACGTACTCGGGCAAACGCGTCGTCCCGCTCCGGCTCTCCGACGAGTTTCCTCCCACCGAAGTCTCGCTGGTGCAGCGACGCGACATCTCCTCGACGCGCAAGGCGCAGGCCTTCATCGAAGTGTGCCGGGACATCTACCAGGGTCGTGCGCAGACATCGACTCCGTCGATCGGCGGCAACGAAACTTCCCATTAGACGCGGCTTGCTCGGTCTTCGAGGATTGGGGCACCCGGTCACCCACGCTGCGGCGAACTGACCCGGCCGGGACATCCATGGAGGACGCAATGACGCTGAATTCCGACCCAGCCCGCCCCGTCGCGACCGAGCGCGCATCAGAACACGCCACCGCCCTGCCCCCGACCGACCCGGTCAATCTGCCGACCGGCCCCCTTCCCGTCGCGGAACGCCGGCAGCTCGACAAGAAGCGCCTCCGCGTGCTGCTCGCCGGCAGCGTCGGCCAGTTCATCGAGTTCTACGATTTCAGTCTCTACGGCCTGTCCGCGCTCACGCTCGCGACCCTGTTCTTCCCGAGCGACAACCCCGCCGTCGGCCTGCTCTCGACGTTCGCGGCCTTCGGCGTCGCGTTCTTCATCCGCCCGCTCGGCGGCCTGTTCTTCGGAGCCATCGGTGATCGCTACGGACGACGCCCGGTGCTCTACATCACCCTGCTGACCATCGGCGTCGCCACCGCCGGCATCGGCCTCCTGCCCACCTACGCGCAGATCGGCGTCGCCGCGCCGATCCTGCTCGTACTCTGCCGACTGCTGCAGGGGTTCTCGGCGGGCGGCGAATCGGTCGGTGCGCCAGCGTTCGTCTTCGAGCACGCCCCGAAGCATCGCCGCGGGCTGTGGCTCAACATCACCCTCGCAGCGACCGCGCTGCCCTCCGTCATCGGCGGGGCGCTGATCTTGACGCTGTCGCAGAGCCTGCCGGCCGACGCGTTCGAAGGATGGGGCTGGCGGGTGCCGTTCCTGCTCGCGCTGCCGCTCGCGGCATTCGGGCTCTGGATCCGCTCGCGCACGGACGAGTCGGAGGCGTTCAAGGAGGTGCAGGCCGAGCAGCAGCAGAGCGAGGAACGACTGACTCCCATCCGCGACGCGTTCCGCGAGAACTGGCTGAAGATGCTCCAGGTCATCATGGTCATGGGCCTCACCGCGATGGGGTTCTACTTCCTCTCCGGCTACTTCGTCTCGTACGTGCAGACGGCCGGCGACCTCTCTCGCGAGAGCTCGTTGCTCGCCAATGCCGCTGCGATGCTGCTCTACGCGCTGCTCCTTCCGGTGGGCGGGATCATCGGCGACCGCGTCGGCCGCAAGCCGATGCTGATCGCCGGAGCCGCCATCATCGCCGTGATCGCCGTGCCTGCGTTCATGCTCGTGACGTCAGGATCACTGCCCCTCGCGATTCTCGGCCAGTTCCTGTTCGTCGGCGCCGTCTGCGTCTACGGCGGCGGGTGCTACACCTTCTTCGTCGAGATCTTCACGACCCGCACGCGCTTCACGTCGGCGGCCGTGAGCTACAACGTCGGCTACGCCATCTTCGGCGGCACCGCGCCGTTCATCGGCACGTGGCTGGTCGAGACCACCGGCTTCGGCGCGAGCCCTGGCATCTACATGGCGGCTGCCGCCGCCATCGTGTTCCTCGTGCTCGTGCTCACACGAATTCCCGAAACCCACCCGCTGAAGCGGAAGCCCGCGACAGGAGTTGCCCGATGACCGACACCGCGTTCCTCGAAGATTTTCACGCCGTTTCCCGGATCGGCGCGACGCCGGCGAACGGCGTCGACCGCCAAGCCGCGACCCCCGCCGACCGCGAGACCCGCGAGTGGTTCCGCGCCTTCGCCGAGCGCCGCGGCTGGGAGACCCGCGTCGACGGCATCGGCAACCAGTTCGCGCTCGTCGAGCTCGTCCCCGGAGCGCCCTACGTGCTCCTGGGGTCGCACCTCGACTCCCAGCCCCTCGGAGGCCGGTTCGACGGCGCGTACGGCGTCATCGCCGGCCTGCACGCAGCGGCGCGGATCGCGGACCGGGCCGCAGCCTCCCCGGCAGCCGGTTCCACCGGCCCCGCTTACAACGTCGCCGTGGTCAACTGGTTCAACGAAGAAGGCGGACGTTTCGCCCCGTCCATCATGGGGAGCTCCGTCTTCGCCGGCATCAAGCGCGAAGACGAGATGCTCGAGGTGCGGGATCTGGGGGGCACGTCGGTGCGCGAGGCGCTCGCCGGCATCGGCTACCTCGGCACCGATGCGCGACCGGAGATCGCTTCGTACGCGGAGATCCACATCGAGCAGGGCCGCATTCTCGAGCGCGACGGCATTCCCATCGGCGCGGTGGATCGCAGCTGGTACACGCAGAAGCTCGACGTCGAAGTGCTCGGAGAGCAGTCGCACACCGGTGCGACTGCCATGGCGGATCGACACGATGCGCTGCTGGGGGCCGCGAAGGTGATCGCCAAAGTGCACGAGGTCACCGAGCACTTCGAGCCGGAAACCCTCGTGTCCTCGGTGGGGCAATTGACTCTGGAGCCGAACTCCCCCATCGTCGTGGCCCGCCGAGTGCACCTGGTCGCCGACCTCCGAGCCGACGACGCCGACGTGGTGCTCGCCGCACGCGACCGTCTGCTCGCCGACATCGCCGATATCGCCGACGCCTACGGTCTGAGGATCACCGCCCGCGACTTCGATGTGCGCGACAACCAGCACTACCCGGAATCCGGCCTGGCACTCGCCGAAGCCGCCGCCGCCGAACTCGGGCTCGGCGCCCGCCGCATCCGCACCATGGCCGGGCACGACTCGGTCGCGATGAACCGCATCGCACCGACGGTGATGCTCTTCATCCCATCGGTCGACGGCGTCAGCCACTGCGAGCGCGAGTACACCCGGGACGAAGACATGATCGACGGCGTCGCAATGCTGGCCGAGGTCGGCTGGCGACTGGTGCACGGAGCGCTGCAGGCGGAGCTCGTCGCGGCCCCGGCCTCCGCGCCTGCGAACGCGTGAGTGGACGGAGCACGACCATGGCACCGACCGCTCTCGGCCGAGATCTCGATCTCGCATACATCGACGCGCACACCGCCAGGCGACGCTTCATCAGCGGCGACCTCACGCCGAGCGAGCTGCTCGAGGCGACGCTCGCCCGCATCGAGGAGGTGAACGGCGACGTGACGCACGGCGGCGTCAACGCCTTCACCGAGGTGCTCGCCGACTCCGCGCGGAAGGCGGCGCGAGCGGCTGACGCGGCGTACGCGGCCGCGGCGCCGGGCGATGCGCTCCCCCCGCTCCTCGGGGTTCCCATCGCGACGAAGGAGAAGCACGGGATCGCGGGACGCTCCCTCGTGCAGGGCCTCGAAGCGTGCCGTGGCGCCGTCGCCGACGCGCACCACCCCGTCGTTGAGCGGATCCTCGCCGCGGGAGGCGTGATCCACGGTCGCACGACCTCGCCCGAGTTCTCATGCGCGACCACGACGCACTCGCCCATGTGGGGCGTGACGCGCAACCCGTGGAACCTCGATGCCACTCCCGGCGGTTCGTCTGGTGGCGCCGGAGCGGCGCTCGCCGCCGGCATGGCGGTGCTCGCCACTGCCTCCGACATCGCGGGGAGCACCCGCATTCCGGCAGGGTTCACGGGCACCGTCGGATACAAGGCCCCGTACGGCCGCATTCCCGCGATCCCACCGCTCTCCGCCGATTGGTACCGCGGCGACGGGCCCATGGCCCGCACGGTGGCCGACGCTGCGTTGCTCGCCGAGGTGATGAGCGGCCGCCACATCGCCGACCACGGCTCCTGGGGGCGCCAGGGCGATGGCGAGCTCATCGCAGCACTCCGGGGCGCCGAGGGCGCCCGCGGGCTGCGCGTGGGACTCTCGCTGACGCTGGGCGACTATCCGGTCGCTCCCTCGGTCCGGGTGCAGACGCTGCGCGCAGCCCGGGCCCTGGAAGCTGCGGGCGCCGACGTCGTCGAGGTCGCGCTGCCCTGGTCCACCGAACGGTTGCGCCGCACGGCGTTCGTTCACTTCGGCCACATTCTCGGGCCGGCGATGGCGCAGCTCACCGCGGGTACCGAATCACAACTCGCCGCGTACACTCGCCGGTTCATCGCCGACGCGGAGCGGGCCGCGGCCGGGGTGAGCCTGCCCGACTCGCTCGCGCTCGACGCGGCGGTGCAGGCCGAACTCGCCGCAGCCATGGACGGCCTCGACGTGCTGCTGACCCCGACGCAGGCCGTGGAGATGCTCGACGCCGACGGCGATTACCTCGACGGCATCGACGTCCCCGATGGCGATGGCTCCACCCGGCACCTCGAGCACTACTGGGAGGCGCACCTCACCAGCCCGTTCAACATTGCGAACCGGGTGCCCGTGCTCTCCGTACCCGCAGGAGTCTCGCCGTCGGGAGTGCCGATCGGCGTGCAGATCGTCGGCCACCCATTCGCCGAGGCGTCGGTGTTCCGAGCAGGGTCGGCGATCGCGGAGCTCGTCACGATGCCCCCCTACCCGCGGGCGATCGGGTGACCCCCGGCTCCCGCCCCTACGGCGCGACGACCCGGACGACGCCCTGCATCTCGGGGTGGATCGAGCAGAGGTAGGCGTACTCGCCCTCCTCCGAGAACTGGTGCGTGTAGCTGCCCTCGACGAGGAGCTCGCTCACGAAACTGCGATCCTCAGCGACGACATCGTGCTCGTTCGGCCCGACGAACTCCCACCGCACCGCCTGACCCGGGGCGATCTCGACCTCGGCCGGCTCGTACCGGTTGTCGGAGACCGTGACGGTCACCTCGGCCTGCACGTCGTCATCCGAGGCCACCGGCTCCGGCGAACCCACCGGAGCGCACGCGGCGAGCAGCACGGCGGCGGCCCCGCCGAGAACCCCCGTGGCCCCGCTCAGCAGGCGTCGCCGTGAGATATCGTGCGTCATGGCGCGCCCCGATCAGTGCTGGTGCAGCGCGCGGGCCGCATCGGTGATCGCGCCGGTCATCGACGGGTAGACGGCGAAGGCCGAGGCCACCTGATCGACGGTGAGCCGGTGCTCGACGGCGAGCGCGAGCGGGAAGATCAGCTCGCTGGCGCGGTGAGCGACGACCACCCCGCCGATGACGGTGCCAGACGCCTTCCACGCGAACAGCTTCACGAAGCCGTCGGTGAACCCGATCATCTTCGCCCGCGGGTTCACGCTCAGGGGAATGGTGTGCGAGATGGCCTTCGCGACATCGGATGCCTCGGCGAGCGAATTCTCGTTCCACCCGACCGTCGCGATCTCGGGATAGGTGAAGACGTTCGCGGCGACGTTGCGCAGATCGATCGGGCGCACGAAGTCGCCCAGCGCGTGCATGATCGCCGTACGACCCTGCATCGACGCGACCGACGCGAGCGGGAAGAAGTCGGTGCAGTCGCCTGCCGCGTAGATCGAGGGCACGTTCGTGCGCGCGACCTTGTTCACGCGGATGTGGCCGCTGTCGGTCAACGAGACGCCAGCCTCGGCGAGGCCGAGACCCGCAGTGTTCGGGATCGAGCCGACCGCCATGAGGCAGTGCGTCGCCTCGATGGTGCGCCCGTCTTCGAGTTCGACGAGCACGCCGTTCTCGGTGCGGGTGACGGAGGTGGCGCGCGACTTCGACATCACCTGCATGCCCAGCCGGGTGAACTCGCGCTCGATCACGCCCGCGGCGTCGCGGTCCTCGCCGGGAAGCACCTGATCGCGGCTCGAGACGAGCGTCACCTCCGAACCGAGGGTGCGGTAGGCGTTCGCGAACTCGGCGCCGGTCACACCCGAGCCGACCACGACGAGGTGCTCGGGCACGCTCGGCAGATCGTAGAGCTGCTTCCACGTCAGAATGCGCTCGCCGTCCGGCTTCGCCGAATCGAGTTCGCGCGGGCTCGAGCCGACGGAGACGACGATGGTGTCGGCCTCGATGCGATCGAAATCAGTGCCGCCCCCGCCCGCAGCCGTCGAGATCACGACGGCGTTCGGGCCGTCGAGACGCCCCTCGCCCTGCACCACGCGCACGCCGGCGTCTTCGAGCGAGCGCAGCATGTCGACTGATTGCGCCCCGGCCATGGCGAGGAGACGCTTGTTGACCGCCGCGAGATTGACGGCGATCTCAGGGCGGACCGGCTTTCCGTCGCCACCGGGGACGAACGCCTGCACGCCGAGCTTGCCGGAGTCGCGCACGCTCTGCGCCGCGCTCGCGGTGGCGATGAGGCTCTTCGACGGGACGACATCGGTGAGCACCGCAGCTCCGCCGACACCGGCTCGCTCGATCAGGATCACTTCCGCCCCGAGCTGGGCTCCGGCGAGTGCCGCTTCATAGCCCCCGGGGCCTCCGCCGACTATCGCGATCCGATGCTTACGTTCATTCGCTTTCGCCATAGTGCAAGTCTACGCAGCCGCGCGGCACGGGGCCGCCGATCAACCGGGGCTACTCGCCGCGCTGGCACTCCGAACGGCATTCGCGCTCGCAGTAGCCGGGCCAGCGCTTCTCGAGCCGCCGATCCAGTCCCATCCAGTAGGTCTGCATGACGGAGCTCGTGCGGGCGCCCATCCACAGCTGGATGTTGCGCACGGCCTCTCCATCGGCCCACAGCCACTCGTCGAACCAGGCATCCACCGCGCCCGCGAGCGCCTCGCCGCGTCGTCGGCCGAGACCGGGCCGGGTGCTCTGCTCGCGCTGCTCGCGGCACAACCAGGTCACGCCGACGTTCGGCGGCGCCGGGAGATCCTCGATCTGGATCTCGGAGAAGACCTCGACGAACACGCGCCCGTACGCCGTCTCGGGAAGGCCGCGCAGCCACTCGCCGAGCTGCGGCAGGTCAGATGCATCCCCCGCTGCCAGTACGCAGTCGATGCCCTCGGGATCGACGACCGAGACCGCCTCGGGGAAATCGAATGGTTCGGAGATGTTCACGTCTTCATCTTAGGTCGTCCTAACCTTGATCGGAAGATCTCACAGCGAATTCGACGCCCCGCGACGAGCGCACCCGGCGGTGGTCATCGCGAGTCACGTGGCCGACCGCGCATGAGCGTTCGTTTAGGATCGACAGTTGCGAGCCTGCACGCGCGAAGGGATCACATCCGCCGCATGCGCACGCGCCGTCACCATACGATGAAGTTGGAAGGACCGCCACACATGACGAGGATCGATTCCTCCCCAGCAACCGCGTTCGACGGCATCACGGGCAAGGATTCGATCGGAGGCGGCATCCCGATTCCGACGCTCCGCTCGCGCACCGCCTACGCCCCCGCCGCCCTCGAACGAGACCCGGGGATGCCGGCATCGTCGTGGCGGTTGCGGAGCGACGCGTGGGAGTACCTCCGCTTCGCAGTGAAACGGCTCGCCACAGAATCCGACACCGCCGACGCACTCGCCGCCGACGGGGAGGTGCACCGCAACCTGCGCGCACTCGAAACGATCGAGCTCTACTGGGCGGGGTTCGGTCAACGCTACGTCGCGGCGATCGGGGAACTGCTCGAAGCCGGGGACTACCGCACGGCGCTCGACCGCATCGGACGCGTGGTGAACCGGCTGCGGCACGACACCGTGCCCGACGAGCCCCGCGACGAGTTCCTCGACGAGCAGGAGCGCGCAGAATTCACCATCGACTCCGACCCGAGGCCGCGGTTCGAGGTGCTCGTCGTCGATGAGACGACGACCCAGGATCGAGACGGTCTGCGCACGGAGGCACTGCGCCTGCGCGGCCCGGCCGACGACTTCGTCTACGACTACGTCGTCGTGCCCTCTGCCGACGACGCCGTCGCGGCCGTGCTCACCAACCCGAACATCCTCGCCTGCGTCGTGCGCCCCGGGTTCAGCGAGCACACCCGGCAGAAGCTGAGCCGAGATCTGCAGGAGGCGATCCGCCTCGCCCGCGCCGAGGTCGTGCCGGGCGCCGCGCCGGCGCGGAGCTCGCTCGCCTCGGTGCAGCGCGTGCTGGGTCTCGCCGATACGCTCGCCGCGATCCGCCCCGAACTCGACCTCTACCTGATCGCCGGAGCGCACATCGAGGATCTCGCCGGCGCGCTCACCCGGCGCTTCCGCCGCGTGTTTCGGCGGGAGGATCAGCTCGAACTCCATCTGACGCTGCTGCGGCGCGTCTCCCACCTCTACGACACCCCGTTCTTCTCGGCCATCCAGGACCACGCACGGCGCCCCGTCGGCGTCTTCCACGCCCTGCCCGTCGCCCGCGGCGGCTCGGTCGTCGGGTCGAAGTGGATCCGCGACCTCGCGGACTTCTACGGCCTGAACCTGCTGCTCGCCGAGACGTCGGCCACGTCGGGCGGACTCGACTCGCTGCTCGCCCCGACCGGCGCGATCAAGAAGGCGCAGGACCTCGCCGCCCGCGCGTACGGGGCGAAGCACACTTTCTTCGTGACGAACGGCACCTCGACCGCGAACAAGATCGTGCACCAGGCCCTCATGGCCCCGAACGACGTCGTGCTCGTGGACCGCAACTGCCACAAGTCGCACCACCACGCCGTGATGCTGACCGGCGCGCGCCCCGCATATCTCGAGGCCTACCCCCTGAACGATTTCGCCTTCTACGGCGCGGTGCCCATCGACCGGATCAAGCAGCTCCTGCTCGACTACCGCGCCCAGGGCCGCCTCGACGAGGTCCGCATGATCACGCTCACCAACTGCACCTTCGACGGCATCGTGTACGACCCCGAGCGCGTGATGGCCGAATGCCTCGCGATCAAACCCGATCTCGTGTTCCTGTGGGACGAGGCCTGGTTCGCCTTCGCAGCGTTCCACCCCGTGACCCGGCGGCGCACCGCGATGGCGGCAGCGAAACGCCTCGAGCAGCAGCTCGGCACCTCGGCGCACGCCGCCGCATATCGCGCCCAGCGGGAACGGCTGTTCCCCTCGGGCGGCGAGACCCCCGGCGCCCCCGCCGCCGACGACGTCTGGCTCGCGGAGCGCCTGATCCCCGCGCCCGACGCGCGCATCCGCGTGTACGCGACGCAGTCGACGCACAAGACGCTGACCGCCCTCCGGCAGGGATCGATGATCCACGTCTACGACCAGGACTGGGTGCGCGACGCCGAGGAGGCGTTCCACGAGGCGTACATGACGCACACGTCGACGTCGCCGAACTATCAGATCCTCGCATCGCTCGACATCGGGCGTCGGCAGGTGGAGCTCGAAGGGTTCGAGCTCGTGCAGCGCCAGCTCGATCTCGCGACCAGCCTGTCTCAGGCGATCGCTCGGCACCCGCTGCTCCGCCGCACCTTCCGGGTGCTCACCGCGCACGACCTCGTGCCAGCAGCCAACCGCGATGCCGGGCGCCCGATGCCGCTGCGCGACGGGCTCGCATCGATGTGGCAGGCATGGGCGACCGACGAGTTCGTCGTCGATCCGTCGCGCATCACCATCGAGATCAGCCGCACCGGCGTCGATGGCGACACCTTCAAGCACGAGCACCTCATGGACCGATACGGCATCCAGGTCAACAAGACGAGCCGCAACACGGTGCTGTTCATGACGAACATCGGCACCTCCCGCAGCGCGATCGCCTACCTCATCGAAGTGCTCGTGAAGCTCGCCGAGCGCTTCGAAGAGGCCAGGGCGCAGGAGGATCCTGACGTTCTCGTCACCGAAGAGACGCTGATGCCGCCGCTGCCCGATTTCAGCGCGTTCTCGCAGCGCTACGCCACCGACGGGGTGCTGCCCGACGGCGACATGCGCGCAGCGTTCTTCCGGGGGCAGCAGCGCGGTGCCGTCGAGCACGTCTCCCCCGCCGAGCTCGCCGAGCGGGTCGGGCGAGGCGAGCAGCCCGTCTCGGCCGGATTCGTCACGCCGTACCCGCCCGGCTTTCCCGTGCTCGTCCCAGGTCAGGTCATCTCGGCCGAGGTGCTCGATTTCATGGCCGTGCTCGACACGCGTGAGATCCACGGCTACGACGCCCGCCGCGGGTACCGCGTCCTCCGCCCGGAAGCGTGAACGACGTCGGCGGCCGAGTGCTCGGGCGCTCTAAGCTGGAGCGCATGAGCGCCGCAACGTCCGACACCCCCGCCGCCCTGGCCGCTGAAGCCGCCTCCGCCATCGCCCGGTTGACCGGCGTGGAACGGCACGACATCGCCCTGACCCTCGGCAGCGGGTGGGGCAAAGCCGCCGATGTGATCGGGGAGACCGTCGCGGTCGTGCCCGCGGAGGAGGTGCCCGGCTTCCACGTCTCCGGCGTGCCCGGCCACTCGGGCACGCTCCGGTCCGTCCGGCTCGCGAGCGGCAAGCACGCCCTGATCATCGGTGCGCGCACCCACTACTACGAGGGGCGCGGCGTCCGCACCGTCGTGCACGGAGTCCGCACCGCGGCCGCGGCGGGGGCCGAGATCATGATCCTGACCAACGGCGCCGGCGGCGTCGATCCCGCGTTCCGCGCGGGCGAGCCCGTCCTCATCAGCGACCACCTCAACCTCACCGCCGTCTCCCCCATCGAGGGCGCGAACTTCGTCGACCTCACCGACCTCTACGCGTCGCGCTTGCGAGACATCGCCCGGTCCGTCGAGCCGGGCCTGCAGCAGGGGGTGTACGTGCAGCTGCCAGGGCCGCACTACGAGACGCCGGCCGAGATCCACTACCTGCGCACGATCGGCGGTCAGATCGTCGGCATGTCGACCGCGCTCGAGGCGATCGCCGCCCGCGAGGCTGGGATGCAGGTGCTCGGGTTCTCGCTCATCACGAACCCGGCCGCCGGCATGGGGGATCCGCTGAGCCACGCCGAGGTGCTCGCCGAGGGCAGGGCCGCCGAGCCCCGTCTCGCCGATCTGCTCACACGCGTCGTCGCGGAGCTGTAGGCGCGCCGCCCGCTGCGCGCAGCTCAGCGGGCGGCCACTCACTTCAGCGGGGTCACTCTTCGTGCGTGTCGGACGCGCGACACGCACGAAGAGTGACCCCGCTCGCATGAGGCCGCGGCAGCTCGAGCGCCGCTAGGATCGGGGCAACGAGCACTCGAGGAGGAGCGCATGGAGTCGGTCGACGTCGTCGTCATCGGAGCGGGGTTCGCGGGGCTGATCGCGGCAAGAGAGCTGAGCGCCGCCGGGCTCAGCGTGGTGGTGCTCGAGGCACGTGATCGCGTGGGCGGGCGCACCTGGACGGATCACCGCTTCGGGCACGATCTCGAGCTCGGCGGCACCTGGGTGCACTGGGTGCAGCCGCACACGTGGGCCGAGATGACCCGCTACGGGCGCGACATCGAGCGCAGCCCCAGCGCCGAGGAGGCGTTCTGGCTCGGCGCCGACGGCGTCTCCCGAACGGGCTCCATCGCCGAGTTCATGGCACTCATCGACGATGGGCAGCAGGGCATCATCGACGATGCGCGAGAGGCGATCCCGCGCGGCGTCGATCCGACGACGGGCCGCATCGCGCAGCTCGACAGCCTCACGGTGCAGGATCGCATCGACTCCCTCGACCTCACGCCGGAGGCACGGGCGGCGAACGAATCGGTGTGGGTCGGGCACGTCAACGCCCCGCTCGATCAGGTGGGCCTGTCGAGCGCTCTGCGCTGGGTCGCAGCCACGGGCGGGCACTGGCAGCTCATGCATGAGGCGTCGGCGACCTACCGCGTCGTCGGCGGCATGAGCGCATTCACGGCCGCCATCGCGGCGGACGTCCGCGGCGAGATCCGGTTCGGCGCCACAGTTGCCGCGGTGGAGAGCGATGCCGACGGGGCGAGCGTCGAGCTGGTGGACGGCTCGCGGATCCGCGCTCGTCGCCTCGTCTCCACGCTTCCGGCGAATGCCATCTCGACGATCGATTTCCGCCCACCGCTGCCCGATGCGTGGCAGCGGCTCTCGGCAGAGCGCGTCGCTTCGCAGGGCACGAAGGCGTGGATCAGGGCACGTGGCCACGTCACGCGGTTCTTCGCGTACGCGAGTCAGCACGACCCGCTCTCGGTACTCAAAGCCGAGTACTACGGCGCAGACGCAGACGGCGACTACACGCTGCTCGTGGGATTCGGCCCGGATCACACGCGCCTCGACCTCGACGACGTCGCCGCCGTGCAGGCCGCCGTCGACGTCTTGCGGCCAGGCATCGAGGTGACCGGCGCGACCGGGCACGACTGGATGGCCGATCCGCTCTCGCAGAACACGTGGATGACGCATCGCCCGAAGCAGCTCACCCGGGATCTCATCGAGTTGCAGCGACCGCACGGCGCCGTGCACTTCGCGACGACCGACAACGCGAATCTGTGGGGCGGCTTCGTCGACGGCGCGATCGAGAGCGGCTTGCGTGAGTCGAGGCGCATCCAGGCGGATCTCGCCTAGCCCCGACGCCCGCAGCACCCCGAAAACCGCAGCGGGGTCATTCTTCGTGCGTGTCATGGAGGCGACACGCACGAAGAGTGACCCGGCTCGCACGGTGTGCGGAGGAGGCTACCCCTCGTGCACGATCCGGCCGTCGACGACGGTCAGCACGATCGGCACCTCGGGCAGCGCGTCGGCATCGGTCGCGACCGGATCGGCGCCCCACACCGTGAGATCGCCGACGGCGCCGATGGCGATGACGCCGCGGTCGGCATGACCTCTCGCCTGCGCCGGCCAGAGCGTGTACGCGAGGAGCGCTTCCTCGCCGGACAGCCGCTGCGACGGCTCGAACACGTTCGCCGAGGCGTCGCCCGGGGTGTGCCGGCCGCGCGCCCACGCCATGCCGACGCGCGGGTCGTACTGCGCCACGGGCCAGTCGGAACCCAGCACGAGTCTCGCCCCCGCGTCGAGCACATCGCGCACGCGGTACCCGGTGTGGCTCCGATCCTCGCCCAACCGCTTCGCCCACGTGTCGCTGTGGTCGGAGGATCGCCACTGCATGTGCAGCGGCTGCATCGAGGCGGTCACCCCGCTGCCGCGCAGTTGCTCGACGTCCCCGTCGGAGAGCACTTCGAGATGCTCGATGGAGTGGAACGGCAGGCCGTCACGCGCCGGCAGCGCGGCGTACACGTCGAGCACACGGCTGACGGCGAAGTCGCCGACGGCGTGCGTCGCGATGAGCATGCCGGCGTCGTGATAGGCGCGCACGACGTCGCCGTAGCGCTCCCACGACGGCCAGAACGCGGCGCGCCCGTCGCCGCACGAGTCGGGCTCGTGCAGCCACGCGGTCCCCGTATCGATGACGCCGTCGCTGAAGAGCTTGATGGCACCGGTCTGCCAGAGGCGGCCGGCGCGATCCTTCTCCGAGATGACGCGCGCCACGTCGGCGTCGGTGTCGCCGACGGCGTGCCAGTGGTGCACCGTCAGGCGGTGATCCAGCTCGCCCCGCTCCTCGAGCTCTTCGAGCAGGTCGACCGTGGCATCCTTGCCGTCCATGATCGCGCCGCCGGTGAGCCCCACGGCCGCGAGCCGACGGAACATGTCGCGCAGGCCGTCTCGCGCATCGTCGTGCGACGGCTGCGGCGCGGCATCGAACACGAGATTGTAGGCCGTCGGCTCGCGCAGCTCCCCGGTCGGAACCCCGGCTTCGTCGACGACGATCTCACTCGCGTCCTCGAAGTCCCGGGAACCCGTGATGCCCGCCGCGGCGAGCGCGGGGGCGGTCGCGAGCCCGGTGTGCAAGTCGTAGCAGATGAGCGCGACCGGTCGTCCGGGCGCGGCGTCGGCGAGCAGATCGCCGCGCAGCCCGGTGTGCTCGAAGGCCTCGTACTCGAGGTTCCAGCCCCGCAGCCAGGCGTCCTCCGGGAGACGCGCGTGCTCAGCGGCGAGCGCAGCGCGCAGCTCGTCGATCGTCTCGAGTCCGCCGAGATCGAGCCCGGCGGTCACCGATGCCGCCCAGTGCGGATGGGTGTGCGAGTCGAACAGGCCGGGCGTCACGGTGGCACCGCCGAGATCGCGGGTCGGTATCGCGAACTGCGCGGCGGCATCGGCGATCTCGGCGTCGGTGCCGACGAGTTCGATGCGGCCGGCGCGGATGAGGATCGCGGTCGCGTCGCTGGCCTCTCCGGTGTTGCTGCGCAGGGTCGCGCCGATCAGCGCGAGGTCGCCTCCTGAATGCTCCATAGTGCTCCGTGCTCCGTTCTCGGTTGCGGTCGATGGGTGGTGTGGCTGGCGATGCGCCGGCAGAGCGGTCAGTGCCTGCCGATCGGGCTGTAGTGCCGGCGCGGCGCAGTCGCCGTGCCGAACCGTGCGGGATCCCAGTGCCGGTCGAATTCCGCGTCCGTCGGTTCGCCGGCTACGAGTGCCGCGAGGTACTCCCCCATGAACGCAGCGTACTTGAACCCCTCGCCGGAATCGCCGCAGGCGAGCACGACGGACGGGTGGATGCGGCCGATGATGAAGTCTCCGTCTCCCGAGTCAGTCCAGGTGCACACCTGGGTTCCGAGCACCTGGGGCACGATGGACGTGAGATCGCGTGCGACCCGTGCTCGGATCGTCTCGGTGCGGGCGGGGTCTGGGCGCCGATCGAGATCTTCGCCCAGCGTCCCTCCCGCAAGCGGGCGCAAGGGCCGGTCGAGCCCGATCTTGTAGCCGGAGGCGCCGTTCGGCATCGCGTAGACGCCTGCCGAGTCGGGCCCGTGCTCCGCGGGGGTCTCCGGCGGGCAGTCGACGAGACCCGGAAGGTCGGGAGCGGGCGGCGCGCCAACTGGGTCGCCCACATAGACGACCTGCTCGATGTAGGGCGTGAGCGGCAGCGCGATGCCGAGCCCGGGCAGCAGTTCGGCTGTTCCCGGCCCGGCTGCGACGAGCACTTGATCAGCGGAGCGGCGTTCTCCGCGCTCGAACCGCACCGTGGCCGAGGCGTCTCCGGGCTCGATCGCCGTGACGCGGGTGTGCGGCAGGTAGGCGCCCCCGGCCTCGATGAACGCTTCGAGGCCGCGCTGGAGCAGACGATGGATGTGCACGACGCCCGCCTGCTCGACGTAGAGCGCGTCTCGTCCATCGGATCGCAGACCGGCGAACGCCTCTCCGACGCGGTCGGCCGAGATGCGTTCCACGGGTTCGCCGATCGCGGTGAGCGACTCGGCCACGGCCGGCAGTGAGGCGTCATCTCGCCACAGCAGACCGGTGCGGCGGTACACGGGTTCCTTCAACCGTTCGCTCAGGCGGTCCATGGCGTCGAGCGTGCCCCGCAGCGACCGAGCGCGCCACGGCTGCGTGTCTGCGAGGCGCCACAGCCGCGTGCTGCCGCCGTTCGACGCCGACGGGCCGCCCGGCTCGAAGCGCTCGACGAGGGTGACGTCCCACCCGCGATCCTGCAGGTCGAGCGCCGCGGGGAGCCCCCAGGCCCCCGCCCCGACCACGATCGCGGATCTGCGACCCGTGCGCGTCGCCATCCGGTCAGTCCGCGATCGTCGTGAAGTGCTTGCGCAACGGCTCGTGCACGCGCCACACCCCGACCCAGCCAGACGGCATCACCATGACGTCGCCCGGCCCGAATTCCTCCGGCTCGTGGCCTGCGACGTCGATGGTCACGCGACCCGAGAGGATGGTGCAGATCTCGGTGTACCCGAGTCGCTCGGCGGTGAAATCACCGACGGTGCACTCCCACAGTCCGGTCGAGATGCGCCCGTCGTCCCAGACCTCCGTCGAGGCCTCGGTCTGGCCGGGCGTGAGCGCGGTCGGTTTCGGTCCGTGCGGGCCGAGCACGAGCGCGTCGGTGCCGTGCGCTGAGTACGTGCGGACAGTGCTGGTGGTGCTCATGGATGATGCTCCAAACGTGTGCTGCGTCAGTGCCGGCCGGTGACGACGTCGGCGATGTGGGCGATGGGCGAGGTCTGCTTGCGGCCTGCGAGTTCCGAGCGGTCGGCGAGTCCGTACGCCGCGTACAGCCCCTTGGTCGCGAGCCAGCGCAACGGCTCCGGCTCCCACTTGCGCACGCGGTGATTGACCCACGGAAGCCCCGTGATCTCGCTGTCGTTGCCGAGAATCAGGTCGGCGATCGTGCGCCCCGCGAGGTTCGTCGAGGTGACTCCGGTGCCGACGTAGCCGCCGCCCCAGGCGATCCCCGTCGAGCGGTCGAGCCCGACCGTGGCCGCCCAGTCGCGCGGCACCCCCAGAACCCCCGACCACACGTGGTCGATCGCCGCCCCGCGCGTCAGCGGGAAGAAGCGGTGCAGGATCTCGCTGAGCGTCTCCACCGTCACCTCGGGCGTGCGGCCATCCGTGTCGGTCTTCGACCCGTACTGATACGGCACCCCGCGCCCGCCGATCGCGATGCGGTCGTCTGCGGTGCGCTGGGCGTACATGTAGACGTGCGCGAAATCGCCGAGCACCTCGCCCTGGTTCCAGCGCAACTCGTCCCAGACCTCGGCGCTGAGCGGTTCGGTCGCGATCAGCGACGAATTCATGGGCAGCCAGAGCCGGTGCAGGCCCTTGAGGTTCGCAGTGAAGCCCTCGGTCGCGCGCACCACGTATTCCGCGGAGACCGTGCCGTGCGTCGTGTGCACCCGGTGCGGAGCGATCTCGACGACGCGGGTGCGCTCGTAGATCTCCACACCGAGGCGCTCTGCGGCGGCCGCGAGACCGGCGACGAGCTTGGCGGGCTGGATACGGGCCGCGTGGGGATGCCAGACGGCTCCCAGCGTGTGGGCGACGTTGATCTTGGCCTGCGCCTCCGACCGTTCCAGGAGCTCGAGATCAGTGTGCTTCCAGCGCTGCTCGGACGCGGCGAACGCCCGCATCCGAGCCTCCTGCGCCGGGGTGTAGGCGACCCCGAACTCGCCGCCCCGCTTGATGTCGGCGTCGATCCCCTCGGCCTCCGTCACACGGATCACCTCGTCGACCGTCTCGTTCATCGCGCGCTGGAAGCGCTCGACGGCGTCACGGCCGTGGGTCTTCTCGTACTGCTCCCGGCCCCCGGTGATGGAGTTCGTGAGCCAACCGCCGTTGCGACCGGATGCGCCGTAGCCGGCGTGCCGCTGCTCGACGACCACGACACGGAGCTCCGGACGCTGCTGCTTCAGGTAGTACGCGGTCCACAGGCCGGTGTACCCGGCCCCGACGATCGCGACGTCGGCGGTCAGGTTGCCGGGGAGTTCCGCTCGCGGCGTCGGTGCGCCGATCTGCTGCCACCAGTGGGAAACGTTGCCGTTGATCATGAATATCGGTCTTTCTGCCTCGTCGGGCGATGGGGTGCGTGATGTGGCGGCCGCGGCCGCGGGCGTGTCAGACGGCGAAGACCGAGGCCGCTCCCGGGTTCCAGCTCAGCCAGGCCGACTCGTTCTCTCCGTGCAGCCAGTCGAGCCCTCGCGTGCCGCGGACGACACCGGTCGAGCCGTCGGGCAGCACGACCTCGTACTTCCAGCCGGACCCCAGGTAGATCGCCTGGCGCACGGTGACGGGCACCGTCGGGTGACCCGCGCTCGCGCCGTCGGGCGTCGCGTGGAGCTCGCCGTGCTCGGGGCGCACCACGGTGATGTTCCGCCCATCGTCGCTCACGACCTTCGTGGATTCGCCGATGAACCCGGCGACGAAGAGCGACGCCGGGCGCTCGTACAGATCCTCGGACGTGCCGACCTGCTCGATCCGCCCCTCGTTGAACACGGCGATGCGATCGGAGAGGGTGAGCGCCTCCTCCTGGTCGTGGGTGACGAAGACGAAGGTGCGCCCGACCTCGCGGTGCACGCGGCGCAGTTCGAGCTGGAGGCGCTCCCGCAACTGCTTGTCGAGCGCGCCGAGCGGCTCGTCGAGCAGGAGCACTTTCGGTTCGAAGACGAGCGCTCGCGCGAGTGCGACGCGCTGCTGCTGACCTCCCGAGAGCTCCTTGGGATGGCGATCCTCATACCCCTCGAGACCGGCGGTGACGAGCGCCGCTCGAGCGCGCTCGGCCGCATCGGCCCGAGCAACCTTGCGCTGCTTGAGCGGGAAGAGCACGTTGTCGAGCACGGAGAGGTGCGGGAAGAGCGCGTAGTGCTGGAACACGATGCCGAGTCCCCGCTTGTGCACCGGCACATCGTCCATGCGGCGACCGTCGATCTCGACGTAGCCCTCGGTGAGATCGGTGAACCCGGCGATGAGGTTGAGGGTCGTCGTCTTCCCGGATCCCGACGGGCCGAGGAAGGTCATGAACTCGCCGGCCTCGACTCTGAGCGAGACGTCGTCGAGGGCGATGGACTTCGGATAGTGCTTCGAGACCCCTGCGAGCAGGATCTCGGCACCGCGCTGGTTACGCTCGTCGGGCACGATTTTTCCTTCCGGTCAGCACCAGCGCGCCGATGACGAGCACGGTGGTGAACACGAGAATGACGGTCGCGGCTGCGGCGAGCGTCGGGTCGGTATCGCGAGTGACACTCGCGTACATGAGCACAGGGAGGGTGTTGAGGTACGGACTCTTGATGAACAGCGAGAGCACGACCTCGTCGAACGACGTCACGAACGCGAAGAGCGCCCCCGAGACAATGCCGGGGATGATGTTCGGCAGCGTCACCGTGAGGAAGGTCTTCAGCCGGCTCGCGCCGAGGCTGAGCGCAGCCAGTTCGAGTCGATCGTCGAAGCCGGCAAAACCAGCGGTGATCGCGATGACGGTGAACGGCAGCGCGAGCACCGTGTGGGCGAGCACGAACCCGACGACCGTGCCGACGAGCCCGAGCTTCAAGAAGACGGCGTAGATGCCGATGGCGACGACGATGCCGGGCACGACCATGGGCGCGAGCAGACCGATGCGAAGCGTCGTCGACAGCCGCTTGTTCGTCAGCGCCCGCAGCCCGAGAGCCGCGAGGAGGCCGAGCACGGTTGCGAGCAGCGCGACCAGCAGACCGACGAGCAGCGAGTTCGAGAGCGCGGAAGTCCAGGCGCGGTTCGAGAAGAACGACTCGTACCACTGCAGCGACCACGTCTCCGGGGGGAAGGCGAAGGACGCCTTGCCCGTGAAGCTCAGTGGAATCACGACCAGGGTGGGCGCGATGAGCCAGAATGCGACGAGCACGCTGAACGCCCAGAGCACCACGCGGGTGACAGGGTGGATCTTGATCATCAGAACACCTCCACGGCAAGGCCTTTACGGCGTGCTGAGCGCACGATGAGTCCCACGATCGCGAGGAGGAGGAACGTCGCGACCAGCAGGATCACGCCGAGCGCACCGCCTCTGCCCCATTCGAGCAGGCTGCTCACCTGCGCGTAGATGGCTTGCGCGAGCATGCTGTCGGACGGCGAGCCGAGCAGGGCCGGGGTGACGTAGAACCCGAGCGACTGGATGAACACCATGAGCGAACCCGCGGCGATACCCGGGATCGAGAGCGGCAGGAAGACCCGGAGGAAGGCGATCGACGGGCGGGCGCCCAGTGAGCGCGCTGCGGTGACGAGCCTGCCGTCGATCCCGCTCATGACCGCGTAGAGCGGCAGCACCATGAATGGCATCAGCACCTGGCTCAAGCCGATCAGCACGCCCGTGTTGCTCCGGAGCAGCTGGAAGGGCCCGAGACCCAGGAACTCGAAGAACGAGTTCACGACGCCCGAATCCTGCAGCAGCACGATCCACGCGAACGTGCGGATCATCAGCGACGTCCAGAACGGAATCAGCGAGATGACGACGAGTACGACGCGGGCGCGCGGCCCGACCACCGTCATCAGGAAGGCGTACGGATACGCGAGCAGCAGGCAGATGACGGTCGCGAGGAACGCGTTGCCGAACGTGCGGCCGAGGATCTCGAGGTTCTGGGGGTTCTGCAACGCCCAGGTGTAGTTGCCGAAGCCGAGCTCGGGCTCAGTGACGCTGCGCCACATGCTCTCGAACACCGGATACGCGAAGACTCCGACGAGCAGGGCGTAGGCGGGGAGCAGGAGCAGGAGCGCCCGGGCGGGTGCGCGCCGCGAGGTGTTCGCGGCGCGCACCACGGGGAGATTCGTGGTGGTCACGGGGTATCAGCTCATCCCTGCAGCCACGCCATCCAGCGCTCGAGCTCCGCGTCGTAGTTCTCCGCCCACCAGGCCGCGTCGGTCGGGACCATCTGGTCGGCGATCGCGGGGTCGGTGACGAGGAACTCCTGTCCGAGTTCGTCGAGCGCGGGCTGCGCCTCATCGTGGACGGGCGAGTAGGAGGTGAGCTCGGTGAGCTTCTCCTGCTGCTCCTTGCCCAGGTAGTAGTTGAGGAAGGCCATCGCAGCGTCGGGGTTCGCCGCGCCCTTCGGCACGCCGAGCGCCTCGACGATCTGCAGCGACTCGTTCCAGATCGGCTTGTAGTTCGCGCCGTTCTCGACGGCCGCGTAGCCGCGACCCGACCAGACGAGCGCCATGTCGGCTTCACCGGACTCGATCATCTGCTGCGACTCGGCTCCGGTCTTCCAGTAGATGAGATCGTCGCGGATCGTGTCGATCCGGTCGTACGCCCGGTCCATGTCGAGCGGGTACAGCTCGTCGGCCGCGACGCCGTCGGCGAGCAGTGCGCCCTCGTAGACTCCGGGTCCGACATCCTCGAAGCCCGCGATGGCGCGCTTGCCGGGGAACGCCTCGGTGTCGAAGAAGTCCTTCCACCCGGTCGGTGCCGTCGGGTATGCGTCGGCGTTGTAGAGGATGACGTAGCCGTACTGCATCGCCGGAACGTAGCAGTCGCCGACCAGGCCCTCCGGCACGTGGGAGGTGTCGACGATCGACGTGTCGATGTCCATCAGCAGGCCGTCTTCACCGCACTGCTTCTGCGCCCAGATGATGTCGGTGTCGACGACGTCCCACGTCACAGCGTTGTTGTCGACCTGCGCCTTCACCTTCGCGTACTCGGTGGGCCCGTCCTCGAGCACATTCGCGCCCGACTCCTCGGCGAACGGCGTGCCGATGGCCTCCATCTGGCCCTCCTGGAACACGCCGCCCCAGGAGACGAAGGTGAGGTTCAGTCCGTCGAGCGCGCCCTCCTTCACGACACCGGCTTCCGCCGGGCCGCTGCCCAGGTCGATCTCCGCGGCGGGTCCTGCTGCCGAGCAGCCGGCGAGCAGCGCTCCGGCCCCCAGGAGTGCCAGGCCCGACGTCAGTGTGCGGGCGGTTCGTCTCTTCATGATGCGTCCTCTCCATTGATGGTCAAACATGATGCGATGGCGGGTTCGATCAACCGACGTGGACGTCTTCGACCGGGGTCGGCGGGCTGTTGATCCACATCACGCTCGCGGGTGCGTCCGATTCGTTCGCCACTCGGTGCGGCACCGAGCTCAGGAACTCGATCGAGTCGTCGGTGCGCAGCGTGTAACGGTCGTCGCCGAGCTGGAGCATGATCTCGCCCATCGTCACGACGAGCATCTCCTGCGATTGCCCGTGCGTGTAGAGATCGGATCCGGTCGAGCCTCCGGGCTCGAAGTGCCCGGCGTACACCTCGAGATTGCGCAGCGGCGGCAGGGACAGCACGTACTTGTCGGCCCCCTCGAGTGGCAGCGTCGGCCGATCGGCAGCGCGGAGCACGCCCCTCGTGTGCACGAGCTTGTCGTCGAGCAGCTGCGCGGGCGAGACGCCGAGCGCGACGGCGATCTTGCGCAGCGATGCGACGCTCGCATTCGTGCGGGCGTTCTCGAGCTGGCTCAAGAAACTCGAGCTCACGCCCGCGGCTGCGGCGAGCGCGCGCAGGCTCATGCCGCGCACCTCGCGAAGCGCGGCCACCCGGCGTCCGAGTTCCAGCGCATCATCTGCCGACATGGGTTCCTCCTCGAACCGCTGTACCGCACGAGTGCGGATACTGAACAAAGTGTTCAGTAACTTCGGTTACACAGTACAGAGAGGAGTCGCATCATTCAAGTGCGCGGAGCACTCACCTCCCTCGCCGCACGGTTCCGCTCGGAAATCTCAGCGAAACGCTCGTCGAGACCGAGGAGCTGATCAGGCACATACGCGAGCGGGTCAGCAGTGGCCGCGCGGCCCAGCAACCCCTCGATCGTGGCCAGCAGACAGTACGGCGCGTACGACGGGTTGTACCCGCCCTCTTGCACGAGGATCGCACGGCCATCGGTGTATTGCTCGGCGAGCGCTCGCACGCGAGCGCCGATGCCGTAGAAGCCGGGCATCGACACGTTGTGCCGCCCATTCGGATCGTATGCGCTCGCATCCTGACCGCTGGCGCACACGATCATCTCGGGGCCGAGCCACTGCGCAATCGGAGCGATCACCTCGTCGAAGGCGCGGAGGTACGCGGTGTTTCCAGCGCCGAGGGGGAGCGGGACGTTCTGGTTGAACCCGAGCCCCGCTCCCGCACCCCGCTCCTCGAGCCGTCCAGTCTGCGGGTGACTCGCACCCCATGCTCCGTGATCCATGTGCATGCTCACGGTGAGCACGTCGTCCCGTTCGAAGAAGATGTCCTGCGTTCCGTTGCCATGATGCACGTCCCAGTCGAGCACTAGCACGCGCGCCGCCCCGGCTCTGCGGGCCGCGTCAGCGGCGAGCGCGGCGCCGTTGAAGAAGCAGTAGCCGTCTGCTTGCGCGCGCTGCGCATGGTGCCCCGGCGGACGAGTGAGCGCGTAGGCCATGGGGGCTGCACCACTCAGCACCGTCTCCGCCGCCGCGAGGGCGGTTCCGGCCGCCGCACGCAGCGGATCGTAGGAGCCCGCTCCAAGTCGGGTCGTCGCAGTGACCCATCCGCCACCGCTCTCGGCGAACCGGCGCACCTCGCGAATGTAGTCGGCATCGTGCACGCGCGCGAGTTCGTCCTCCTCGGCGAGGCGGCCAGGAGCGAAACGGACCGCGTCTGCGGCGGGTCCGCGCTCGAGGACATCGTGCATGCGTTCGATGCGCAACCGCCCCTCGGTGTGGGGCTCGTGCGCGGCGAACCACGGATTCTCGGCCGTCTCGTGCACCGCGGTACCCGTGTCGTGATCGAGTACGCGTGCGTCGAAGTGCAGCGCGAGCGGTTCTGCAGTTTTCATTGGTCTCAGCTCCTCAGCGGCGGCAACAGTGTTCGGCATCCGGGCGCTACTCCTGCGCCGGCGTCATGTTGTAGACGAAGAACGCGGGCTCATCACCGGTGTTCTTCAGGTGATAGGTCCACCCGGGGGCCAAGTAGACGGTGTCGTCGGGACCGAGATCGAACACTCCTTCGTCCCAGGTCAGCTGCAGCCTCCCGCGAACGATGTAATAGGTCTCGTCGACGGGGCCGTACCAGTGGTCACCGGCATCTGGATCATGGTGCTCTCGACTCGACCATCGGTTCGTCTCCTCCCCCGGGTCCATCCAGCACACCCCCTGGGTGAGTTCGCTCTGATGCCCGGCCCGGGTGATGATCCGCGCGATCCTGACGCGAGTCGGGGCGATCTCTGCATCGACCGGGGTCACATCGGCGAGTCGGACGTGGACGGGGCGAGGGTTTCGGTCCATGGATTGCTCTTCTCTGCGTGGTGGGAGGGGTCGGAAAAGACGGCGGCGTGCTCCGGCGACCACGACAAGGTCACATCGCCGCCGATACCGGGCGCGCCGGACTCCACCCCCGTCCTGACGATGAGCGGGCCGGCTGCGGTGGCGATTTCCATTCGACGTTGCGCCCCGAGGAACGTCAGGTCGGTCACGGATCCGGCGAGCGCGCACGCGGCCGCGGAGGGGGTGCCGTTGATCGCGATGCGTTCGGGTCGGATGATCGCGATCGCACTCCCGTCGGCCGTCGCCGGCGCGGGAGCGCGAATACCGTCGGGGCCGAAGAACACGCCGTCAGAGACATCACCGCGGATCGCGTTCGATTCTCCGATGAATTGCGAGACGAACAAGGTCTCCGGCTGCGCATACAGCTCTTCGGGCGTGCCCACCTGCTCGATCCGACCCTGATTGAAGACCGCGATCCGGTCGGAGAGCGTGAGCGCCTCCTCCTGGTCATGAGTGACGAACACCACGGTGATCCCGAGTTCGCGGTGGAGCCGGCGCAGCTCGATCTGCAGGCGCTCCCGCAGTGCCCGGTCGAGCGCTCCGAACGGCTCGTCCATGAGCAGCAGGCGCGGCTCGAAGACCAGCGCCCGTGCGAGCGCGACGCGCTGCTGCTGCCCCCCGCTCAACTCTCCGGGTTTGGCATTCGCGCGGGCACCCAGTTCCACGAGTTCGAGAGCCGCGAGTGCACGCTTCACGCGTTGCGGCTTCGCCACGCCCCTCTGCCGCAGCGGGAACTCCACGTTCTCGCGCACGTTCAGGTGCGGGAAGAGGGAGTAGTTCTGAAACACCATGCCGAGCCCACGGCGATGCGGGGGAACCGCGGTGATCTCATCGCCGTCGCACACGACGCTGCCGTCACTCGGCGCGGTGAACCCGGCGATCATCGAGAGCGTCGTCGTCTTCCCGGAACCACTGGGACCGAGCAGGGTGATGAACTCGCCCGAGGCGACATCGAGGTCGACGCGGTCGACCGCGGCGGTACCGGCGTATCGTTTCGAGAGCCCGCTCAGCCGCAATGCGGCGCCGGGGGTGCGGGGTGCGGTCATGCGGCGACTCCAAGTCGTTTCGCGGTGCGCCGCTCTTGGGCGATCTGCACCAGCCGGGGAATGAGAATGATCAGCGTGGAGAGCACGAGCAGCAGCGTCGATGCCGCAGCGATGCTCGGATCCGTCTCCACCGTCACCGAGCTGTACATCTGCACCGGGAGCGTGCGCACCGACGGCGACTGCAGGAAGTACGCGACGACCACTTCGTCGAGGCTGGTGACGAACGCGAAGATGAAGCCCGTCACGATTCCGGGAAGCAGGATCGGGAGCTGCACCTGCACGAATCGAGCCAGCGGCCCGGCCCCCAGCACGGCGGCAGCGCGAACGAGCGTCTCGTCGAGGCCGCGCAGAGCGGTGCCGACGGGGATCAGCACGAACGGGATCGCGAGCGCGATGTGGGCGAGCACGATGCCCAGGGGCGAGCCACTCAGTCCCCAGCGCAGGTAGAGCCCGAAGATCGCGATCGCCGCGACGATACCGGGGACGAGAATCGGCAGCATCATCGCCACCTGCGCCGTCGCAGCGAGCCGCGCTCGCAGCCCGCGCAACCCGATCGATGCGAGGGTGCCCAGCACCGTGGCGATGATGCCGACGACGAACGCAAGGAGGAGGCTCGTCCCCAGCGAGTCCAGCCAGCGCTGGTCGGAGAAGAACCGCTCGTACCACTGCAACGACCATCCCTCGATCGGGAACGCGAAGCTGCGCTTGCCGGTGAACGAGAGCGGCACGACGACAAGCGTCGGCGCCACGAGCAACAGTGCCGCCACGCCAGCCCACAATCGGAGCGGGAGCCGGATCCGAGTCGCTTCATTCATCGCGCATCACCCCCGGTGGCCATCTGGGCGACGGAACGGCGCAGCGGTGCGACCGCGAGGATCACGATGCAGAACAGCCCGATCGTCGCGAGCAGCAGGATTCCCGACAGGGCGCCAGCCCCGGCGAAGTCCACGATCTTCTCGACACGCTGCCCGATGACCTGCGCGATCATGGCTTCCTTCGGGCTTCCGATGAGCTGTGGAGTGATGTAGAAGCCGAGCGCGAGGATGAAGACGAGCGAGCTCGCGGCGAAGAGCCCGGGAAGCGATTGCGGGAGATACACCTGCCAGAACGCGCGATACCGGTTCGCTCCGAGACTCTGCGCGGCCTGCAGTTGCCGCCGGTCGATGGCCGCGAGCGCGGTGTAGAGCGTGAGAATCATGTACGGCAGCAGGATCTGCACGATGGCGAGGAGCACTCCGGGAAGCGTCCCCCGCAGTGTGACGTTCTCCGCTCCGAAGAAGGCGAGCACCGCCGACACCGGCCCGTCGCGCTGCAGCAGCGAGATCCAGGCGAACGTGCGCGCCATGAGCGAGGTCCAGAACGGCACGAGCACGAGCACCATGAGCAGTGTTCGCGCGGTGGGCCCGACGAGCGTGAGGAGGTAGGCGAATGGGTACCCGAGTGCGATGCACGCTCCGACGGCGAGTACCGCCGCGAGGAAGGTGCGGCCGAGAACACGAAGCGTTGTCGGGTCGGCGAGCGCCGCAGCATACTGCCCGAATCCGGGCTCCGGTTCGGTGAACGAGCGGATGAGTACCAGGCCGATCGGGAGCAGGAAGAAAATGACTATCACGGCGAGAGCGGGCACGACGGCGACACCGCTGAGGAGGCGCGAGGGGCGCATGAGACCTCCGAAGGTCGAGAAGGAGATGCTGAAGCCGGCGAAGGTCGCGAGCCGGCGCCGCAGGTGATCAGCTGGTGGACCAGGCCGTCCATTCGGCTTCTGCATCGGCCGAGTTCTCAGCCCACCACTGCACGTCGGTGATGACGGATTGCTCCTGCACCTCTGCGGCAGCCACATTCCACTTCTGCTGAAGCTCTGAGAGTTCGGGTTCGGCCTGCAGATCTGCTGGGGCGTAGGGCTGCAGTTCCGCGAACCTGGCCTGCGGCTCGGCCTGCGCAGCATACTCGATGAAACTCTGGGCGTTCTCTCGGTTCTCGCTGCCCTTGACGATGCTCAAGCTCGCCCATGCGAGGAGGTTGTCTTCCCAGACCGGCGCGATCTTCGCGTCGTTGTTCTCCGCCTCGTACCCGCGACCCGACCACGCGAGCCACAGGTCCGCCGAACCGTCCTCCATCGACTGCTGAGACTCGGAACTCGTGTTCCAGAACGTCAGCGAATCGCGGATCGTGTCGAGCTTGGCGTACGCCCGCTCCGTGTCGAGCGGGTACAGGTCCTCCGGAGCGACGCCGTCGGCGAGCAGCGCGAACTCGAGGGCCCCGGCCCCCGCCCAACCGGGCACCATGCGCGTCCCGGGGAACCGTTCGAGATCGAAGAAGTCGGCAGGAGTGCTCGGCGCCGCTGCACCGCTGAACGTATCGGTGTTCACGATCATCATCGTCGAGTACTGCGCGATCGGGATCGAGCAATCCGACCACGTACCTTCGGGGAAGTTCGATGTGTCGATATCGGCGAAATCGATCTCCTCGACGAGCGTGCCGCAGTTGGCGACCGGGAAGTAGGGCTCGCTGTCGATGACGTCCCAGATCGCGTTGCCCGACTCGACCATCTGCTGAACCTTCGGATACGACGTCGGTCCATCGTTCTGCACGGACACTCCGGCTTCCTCCGCCCAGGGCGTGAGGAATGCCTCGTTCTGCGCATCCTGGTACGCGCTTCCGTAGCTCGCGAACACGAGTGAGCCGCTCTCGCCTTCTGAGGAGGCCCCTGATGAACAGGCTGCAAGGGAAAGCGCGGCAGCGGCAGCGACGGCGAGAGGCAGCAATCTGCGGGTGGAATGACTCATCTTCGTGACTCCTTCGTCAACGGGTGAACGCTATCATAATAACGCATTATTGGATTTTCGCAAGGCACCCCGGAATCTGCCGAATAGGGTGAACTACGGCGGTCGCCCGAGTGGTCGATCGGCATCGAATTGAGAGGACTATGCGTGGACAGCACTGCAGCACTCCCCGCGCCACCGAGCACCATCGACCTGGCGACCCGCCGTCGAGCGGAGATCTTGACCGGTGCGGTCCGAGTGATCTCCCGCGACGGCGTCGCCGCCGCCAAGCTCAAAGACATCGCGCGGGAGTCCGGCGTGAGCCTCGGGCTCATCCAGCACTACTTCGACACCCGCGAGAACCTCGTGGATGCCACCTTCACGGTGATGATGCGCGTCATCTCCCACGAGAGCGCACTGCGGGCGGAGGCCATCGACGACCCGCTGCAGATGATCTACGCGATGAATCGGCTGCACGTCTTCGGGACCGTCGACTTCCCCGAGCGCTGGGGCTTCTGGAGCGAACTCTGGGCCGCATCCGGGAGGTCAGGGCATCTTCGGGAAGTCGCGACGCAGGTCTACCGCATCTGGGCAGAACCCCTGCGCACGGCCCTCAAGCAGCTCGCCGACGACGGACGACTTCCCGTCGGCTCCACGCCGCAGCATTTGAACACCGGGCTCCTCGCCCTGATGGACGGGCTCTCGATCCGCACACTCGCCGAGCCAGAGCTCGTCTCCGCGGAGATGATGCTGCAGATTCTGGACGAATGGATCACGGCTCAGCTCAACGTCACGCCGGCAGAGGCGGAGCACCTCGTCACCGACCTCGTGGAGCGCGATGTCCTCGCCAGACCTCGGCCGCTCACCCCGGAGGTTGTCGCCGGCGCGCTTCTCAGCATGACGAGCACCGATGAACAGGAGTAATAATATGTTATTATGACGGTGCGACGGCGCGCCGATGGGCCACGTCGACCCATCCGCCCAGAGACCCTCAGAGGTGAGCATGCTCGATCCATCCATCACGCAGTTCCTCGCAGAGCAGCAGGAACGCATCACCGGCACCGATCCCCACATCGCATTCCCGCCCGAGGAATACGCAGCGCGACTCGCGAGGCTGCAGCTCGCGATGGCGGAAGACGGAGTCGATACCCTCATCCTCTCCTCACCTGAGGCCCAGAACTGGCTGCACGGGCTCGCGCTCCGCTGGTACAAGGCGAACGGACCGCGAGACTGGCGTCCGCTCACGTGCACCGTCGTGCGCGTCGACGCGGGGTTCATCCTGTTCGAAGGAGTCGAGCACGCCGAGATGATCCGTCGCACCTCAGCGGCGACGGACGTCCGCCTCCTGCCCAGGTATGAGCGAGGCGGAATGCTGCGCTACATCGTGTCGGAGATCGCGAGCGAGGGCTGGGCCGCCGATTCGCGAGTCGGTCTCGAGCTCTTCTCGGCGATCCCGAACCCCGCCGTCTCCAAGATGATGGAGGGCGCTCTGCTCGACGCCGGCGCCCGCGTGGTCGACGGCACGCTCACCGCGCGTCGTGTGCGCATGATCAAGTCTCCCGCTGAGATCGTCGCGATCCGCAAGGCCGCTGAGATCTGCGATGCCGGTCTGCTGCACCTTGCGAATGTGCTGCGGCCCGGCATGACGGAGCTCGAGGCCCACGGGGAGTTGATCCGCGGCCTCTCGAGCGCCGGCGGCGAGCCGGCCGGCCTGCACCAGGTCGCATTCGTCGGCCTCGCCGCGCTCGGCGTCTACCACGAGATCTCAGGGCATCGCATCATCACCGAAGATGATTTCCTCGACGTCGACCCTTGCGGTGTGTACAAGCGCTACCATTCCAACCGATCGCAGCTCTACGCGTTCGCAGAACCACCGGCAGGCGCCGTGCGGCTCCTGGAAGTGCTCACCGGAGGATTCGACATCCTGACGTCCCGCGCCAGACCAGGAGTGCGGATCGGTGACGTCAATGCTGAACTCTACGATTACTATCGCGACGCCGGTGTCTTCGACCTCAATTCGAGTGTTTGGATCGGCGGCTACGAGATGGGAATCGCCTTCCCTCCCGACTGGGTCGGAGAGTGGAAGTTCACTGTGGTCGGAGGCGAAGACGACGATCGTGTCTTCGAGTCGGGGATGGTCGCGAACTTCGAGAGCATGTGCGGCATCGGGCTGCTCGATACGTTCATCATTGAGGACGACCGCACGAGCCTCCTCTCGAAGCTCCCGCACGAGATCATGGTGGTCGGGCGCTAACACAGGATCCGCGCCGAAGTGAAATCGGCGCGGATCCTGCGTATTATTACGGGGTCTGCCACAAGCGGGCACGCCCGACGTCGCGCACTGAGCCCGATCCGGGTTCGAGTTGCTCGCACACACGCAATCCTTTTCGAAAGCCGCACTGTGTCAGCCACCACTTCCCTCCCATCGACTCAGCCTCGCAACTCGCGTTCACGCGTGATTCTCGCGAGCCTCGTCGGCACGACCATCGAGTTCTACGACTTCTACGTCTACGCGACTGCAGCCGTGCTCGTCTTCCCGCACCTCTTCTTCCCCTCTGAGAACGAGACGACCGCGCTGCTCGCGTCGTTCGCGACCTTCGGCGCTGCCATGCTCGCGCGACCTGTCGGCGCGATCTTCTTCGGCCATCTCGGCGATCGCCTCGGCCGCAAGACCACGCTCGTCGCCTCGCTCCTCACGATGGGCATCGCGACCTTCGCGATCGGCCTGTTGCCGACGCATTCGCAGATCGGCGTGTGGGCGGCCGTGCTGCTGCTCGTCATGCGACTCGCGCAGGGCTTCGCACTCGGCGGAGAGTGGTCCGGCGCCGCGCTCGTCGCAACCGAGAACGCTCCGGCTGGCAAGCGCGCCTGGTACGGCACGTTCCCGCAGCTCGGCGCCCCCATCGGCTTCATCATCGCGAACATGCTCTTCTACGTGATCAACCACCTGCTGGCCGATCCGGCGAACCCGGGTCAGCCTTCGGCGGCCTTCCTCGAATGGGGATGGCGCATCCCGTTCCTCTTCTCAGCGCTGATGGTGATCGTCGGCCTCTGGGTGCGTCTCAAGCTCGTCGAGTCGCACGCCTTCGAGCAGGCCAAGCAGTCAGGCGGAGTGAAGCGCATGCCGATCGCGGAAGCGTTCCGGTTCCACTGGAAGGGTCTGATCCTCGGCACCTTCGCGATGCTCGCGACGTACGTGCTGTTCTACCTCATGACCTCGTACACGCTCACGTACGGAACGCGTCCGACCGACGCGGAGGTGCCCGGGGCCGGCTACACGTACAACGCCTTCATCCTGATGCTGGTGTTCGGCGTCGTGTTCTTCGGCATCTTCACGCTCGTCTCCGGCCCGCTCGCCGATCGCTTCGGCCGCCGCAAGACCCTGCTCGTCGTGACCGGCGCGATCGTCCTGTTCGGTCTGCTCTTCGTGCCGATGCTCGGCGGCGGCAGCACACCGATGGTGATGTTCTTCCTCGCGCTCGGCTTCACGCTCATGGGCCTGACGTTCGGACCGATGGGCGCGTTCCTCCCCGAGATGTTCCCGACGAACGTGCGCTACACCGGCTCGGCCGTGGCGTACAACGTCTCGTCCATTCTCGGCGCCGCGCTCGCTCCGATCGTCGCCGTGTGGCTCTGGGGCCTCGCCGACGGCAGTCCGCTGCTCGTCGGCCTGTACCTCTCAGGTGCCGGCCTCGTGACGTTCGTGTCCCTGCTGCTCACGAAGGAGACGAAGGACGTCGACATCGACGCCTGACGCTCGCTCGTCAACGCCCGCGCGCACCCGGTTTCCCGAGTGCGCGCGGGCGTTCGCGGTTCATGTCGTCGATTCGCCGGCATCCCCCGTGTCGATGAGGAGGACGCCAGAGGCGACCTCCCACATCATCGCGACCTCGTCGCCGCGATTGTGAATGCGCGCCTCCTGCCCGAGCCGCACCGCGCCCTCGCTCCCGTCGGGCAACCGCACGCTGTATCTCCGCGAGGCGCCGAGGTACGTCACATCGATGATCGTCACCGGAATCGCGTTCTGCGACTCTCCGGGAACCGTGCCGACGGGCTCGAGCCGGAGATTCTCGGGTCGGATCAGGATCGCGAGATCTTCGTGTCGCGATTGCCCGTCTGCGACGACACGATGGCCGGCGACCTCGATCGCCGTCTGGCGCTCCCCCACCGCGATCCCCTTGCCGAGCAGCACGGTCGATTCGCCGAGAAAGCGCCCGACGAAGAGTGTCTGGGGCGCCTCGTAGAGGTCTTCCGACGTGCCCACCTGCTCGAGCCTGCCGTTGTTGAAGACCGCGATGCGATCCGACATCGACAACGCCTCCTCCTGATCGTGGGTGACGTAGACGAACGTCGACCCGACCTCGCGATGGATGCGCTTGATCTCGGTCTGCAGCCATTCGCGCAGTTTCTTGTCGAGCGCGCCGAGCGGCTCGTCCATCAGCAGGACGCGCGGCTCGTAGACGAGCGCTCTCGCGAGCGCGACACGCTGTTGCTGCCCGCCTGAGAGTTCCGACGGATAGCGGTCGCCGAACTCCCCCATTCTCACCATTCCGAGCGCCGCGGCGACCTTCTCCTTCTGCTGCGCTTTGCTCAGCTTGCGTCGTTGCAGCGGATAGGCGATGTTCTCCTCGACGGTCTTATGGGGGAAAAGCGCGTAATTCTGGAACACCATGCCGATGTCGCGTTTGTGCGGCGGCAGCTTCGCGACCGGTTTGCCGTAGATGTGCAGGTGCCCCTCGGTGACGGAGGTGAACCCCGCGATCATGTTCAGCGTCGTGGTCTTCCCCGACCCCGACGGGCCGAGAAAGGTCATGAATTCGCCGGGTTCGATGACGAGGTCGATCTCGTTCACCACCGTGCTCTCGCCGTAGCGCTTCGTCACGCGATTCAGGCTGATGCCCGCCTCGCCGATCGAGTGGATCGCCGAGGTGTTCAAACCGACGGCGCGCAGCTCCTGCTCGTGCCCGTCGGGCACCGGGATCTCACTGTGGGTCATAGCGTTCACGAGACTGGTCGCTTTCTCTTCCGTGTGGCGAATTGAGCAATGAGCATCACGATCACCGACGTGAGCATGGTGATCACGGCGACAGCGGCCACCGTCGGGTCGTTGGTCTGCGTGACGCTGTTGAAGATCTTCACCGGCAGCGTCTGCAGTGAGGGGGACTGGATGAACAGGGAGAGAATCACCTCGTCGAATGAGGTGACGAAGGCGAACAGGGCGCCGGCTGTCACCCCGGGAGCGATCAACGGCAGGATGATGCTGAAGAACGTGCGCACCTTGCCCGCGCCCAGGCTCGCGGAGGCCTGTTCGAGCCGCGGGTCGAGCCCTTGCAGCGACGCCATCACGTTCGTGATGACGAGCGGCATCGAGACGATGGTGTGCGCCAGCACGAAGCCGGGCAGGGTGCCGAGCAGGTCCAGGCGCAGGAACAGCGAATAGAGGCCGACCGCGAGCACGATCCCAGGCACGATCAGCGGGAGCAGGAAGTACCCCTCGACGAGACCCTTTCCGCGGAAACGCACTTTCGAGAGGCCGAGTGCGGCGAGCACTCCCACCGCCGTCGCCACGATCATCGTGATCACCGCGACCTGGAGCGAAGAGAACAGTGCCTTCAACCAGCTCGGATCGGTGAAGAAGTTCTCATACCAGCGGGTCGAGAACCCCTTGGGCGGGAAGTTGAACGAGGAGGCCTCGTTGAACGACATGGGCACGATCACGAGTGTCGGCACGATCAGCCAGATCACGATCAGGACGGCGAACACGCCGAGAACACGCTTCGAGGTCATCAGCGGTCCACCCCCGGAAACAGGCTGCCGTGCTTGTTGAACCGCGACACGATGACGAGGATCAGAATGGTGCAGAGCAGGAGGAAGACACCGAGCGCGGTGCCCTGTCCCCACATCAGGAACACGCTGATCTGCTGCTGGATGAGCGCGGAGATCATGATCTCTTTCGACGATCCCAGCAGCGCGGGGATGATGTAGAAGCCGAGGCCGAGGATGAAGACCGTGACGCTGCCGGAAAAGATGCCCGGCCGCGAGAGCGGCAGGTACACGGTGAAGAACGCCGTGACTGGATTGGCGCCCAGGTTCGCTGCGGCCGGCAGCAGGCGCTTGTCGATCTTCGCCATCGAGGAGTAGAGCGGCAGCACCATGAACGGCAGCAGAACCTGCGACATGCCGAGGGCCACGCCGAACGTGGTGCGGATCAACGGAATCGGCCCCAATCCGAAGAGCGATTCCAGCAACCCGTTGATAGGGCCGGTATCTTGCAGCAGCACCATCCACGCGAGCGTGCGCACGAGGATGGAGGTCCAGAGCGGCATCATGATGAACAGCTGCAGCAGATTGCGCGTGCGGTCGGTCACGATGGTCATCAGGTAGGCGTAGGGGTACGCGAGGAGCAGGCACACGAAGGTCACGAGGATCGCGGTGCCGAACGTGCGCATGACGACGTTCAGGTTCGCCTCGGTCGTGAAGAGCCACTGGTAGTTCTGGATTCCCGGCACCGGGTCCGTCACTGAGCGGATGAACACGTCGACGAGCGGCGCGAGGAAGAAGAGCGTGACGATCACGAATGCCGGGACCAGCAGCAGCAGCGGGCGCCAATTTCTCGGCCCCCGCTGCTTCGGCCCATCGACATCCGCGCCGGGGGCGGCGGTCAGCGCTGCTGCGACGCCCCCGGCGACGGTGGTTTCAGTCATGATGATCAGTTACCGGTGGCCCAACCGGCCCAGGCGGCCGCGAGGGCGTCGTAATTCTCGACCCAGAAATCGACGTTGGGGGCGATCCCCGTATCGAGATGCTCGGTCGTCATCCACTCCGCCAGCTGATCGTCCACCTCGGGCTTCGCGTCGATGTTGACCCCGCCGTAGGAGGTGAGCTCGGTCATCTTGGCCTGCTGCTCCGCGCCGATCGAGTAGTTGACGGCGGCGAAGGCAGCCTGCTTGTCGGTGACGCCCTTCGGGATCCCGTTCGAATCCACCATGATCATCCATTCGTCCCACATCGGCGCGACCGGGGCTCCTGCGGCAGCCGCTCCGTATCCGCGGCCCGACCAGACGAGCCCCATGACGGCTTCACCCGCTTCGAGCTGCTGCTGAGCCTGGGCGCCCGTCGTCCATCCGATGCCGTCGTCACCGAGCTCGCGATACATGTCGAACGCGCCTTCGATGTCTTCGGGGGTGATGTTCTGCACATCCTTCCCCTGTGCCGTGAGCGCGAATTCGACGGTTTGCGGATCGACGTAGGTCGACTGGCTCACGGTGCGCTTGCCCGGATACTTCTTCGTGTCGAAGAAATCTGCCGCGCTGGTCGGAGGATCATCGCCGAATTCGTCCGTGTTGTACACGACCACGAGGCCGTACAGGATTTGAGGCACCATGCACTTGTCGGTGATCGTGCCCTCGGGGATCTTCGAGATGTCGATCTGGTCGTAGTCGTACTCCTCGTAGAGCGTTCCGCACCCGCGCGCAGTATCGAACTGGGTCGTGTTCACGATGTCCCAGCTGACGTTGCCGCTGTCGACCATGGCCTTCAACTTGCCCGCGTCGAACGCATCTTGATTGACCGTGGCTCCCGACGCCGCGGCGAACGGGTCCCAGAGCGCCTCGGTCTGACCGTCCTGGAACACACCGCCCGACCCTGCGAACGTCAAGGTGGCGCCGTCGAGCGCGCCCTCCGCGATCTCCCCCGCAACCGGAGTACCGAGGTCCCGCTCCGGCGGGGGCTCCTGGTCGGCGCCGCCGCCGCTGCACCCGATCAGTGCGAGTGCGAGGGCGGCCGTACCCGCGACGACGGCGACTCCTCGCCGCGTTCGGGCATTCTTCAGAATAGTCATTTCGTTCCTCACTTCATCGTGACGGGTCCCCGCGTCCGAAGCATGTGCTTCCGAATCGTGCGAGTCATGCACGAATCCGGGCTCGGCGGGTCTTCCCGAAGGTAGCCGCGGCGGTGCGCCGATGACGCTTGCTGTTACCCCTTCGTTACCGCGATCTCGAAGTTTCATAGCATCGTACGGATCGGCGCATCTGCATCGTACGAACCTAAGGAGTTGGCCTGATTCCGCTGCTCGACTTCGCATCTTCGAAGGCTCGATCCTACGATGGGGGAGGTACATCGCTCGCTGTTCAAGGAGGAACGCGCATGGACGTCGTCGTCATCGGAGCTGGGCTCGCCGGTCTCACCGCCGCTTGGGAGCTCGGCAAGGCCGGGCATCGGTGCACCGTGCTCGAGGCCCGAGACCGGGTCGGCGGCCGCACGTGGTCACAACGGCTCGGCAATGGCGAGATGACCGAGCGCGGCGGCGAGTACATCTTCCCCACAGAGTTCCCGATCCGCCGACTCTCGGCGGAAGTCGGGGTGCCGATCATGTCCCACAACGTGCGCTACGGCCGACGCACGGTGAATGGCCGGGTCATCACCTTCGCCGAGCTGAACGACACCGTCGCACGGGTGCAGGAGGTATTGCGCTCCATGCTCGCCGATGGCGAAGTCGGCGTATCGCTCGAGCGCGTGTTCGCGGAAACCCTGGGAACCGACTACCGGCTCGATCCGGTGTATCGGCGCACCACCACGTCAGCCGCTGCGGATCCGAGCCTCGTGAGCGCGGAGGCCGTGCTGCTCCACGAATCGTCGACCGCCAACGGGTACATCGAAGACGGCGGGCGATTCGTCGGGGGCAATCAGTCACTGTCGATCGAGCTGGCGCGCAGGCTCGGCGATCGCGTGCGGCTCGAGCATCCGATCACCGGTGTCGACCAGTCCGGGATGGGCGTGCAGGTCCACTTGAACGATGGCTCTCGCCTCGACGCCGACGCTGCCGTCATCGCGGTCCCGCTCCCGCTCCTGCGGGAGCTGGACCTCGGGTTCTCGCTGCCAGAGCAGCAGCAGCGCGCGCTCGACCACCGGTTCATGGGGGTCGCCGCGAAGCTCGGGGTGCCGCTCGCTCGCGTCGATGCAGACATCGCGTTGCAGAACGCCGATCACACCTGGTGGTCGTGGCGCTCTCTCTCCGTGGACGGTGAGCATCGCATCAATGCGCTGTCGTCCTTCGCCGGCGGGCCCGCCGCGCTCGGCGCGTTGAACGTCGCGGACGGGCCAGAGGGATGGACGCGCGCGCTGCGCGGCATGAGACCGGAGCTCGAGATCGACGGCGAGGTTCTCCTGACCACTTGGGCCGACGATCCGTGGGCGCGCGGTTCGTACTCGGCCGCGAACCTGGATTGGGAGACGGGCGACGCCCGGGTGTTCGAGCAGCCGGCCGGACGCGTCGCGATCGCGGGCGAGCACACGGGGACCGCGCAATCGCTGTCGGGCGCCGTCGCGTCAGGGTACCGAGCGGCAGAGGCGATTCTGACCGCCATGATCCCTCCGAGATGATGCCCCGGTCGCGAGCTGCTGAACGAGGGCCGGGCTCGCCCTCGCCGAGGTGCGAGCAGACGCCATGACATTCACGGTCGGGTCTCTCCTCGCGCTTCGGGCGATCGGAACGTCGTCGCTCACGCCGGGTGTCGGAGAAGATCGGCCGGTGTCATGGGCCCACGTCTGCGAGTTGGCCGACCCCTGGCGCTGGTTGGGCCCGGACACTCTCGTCATGACGACCGGCATCGCAGTTCCCGGCGGCGACGCCGAGCAGTGCGCGTACCTCGACGGCATGTACGCCGCGGGCATCGCCGCGATCGCCGTCGACGCCACGATGATGCGGGCGCCGTTCAACGCTGCGGCCCTCGCGCACGCCACCCAGATCGGCTTCCCGGTGCTCGAGACCGCGCACGACGTGCGATTCAGCATGGTCGCCCGGGTCGTCGCGAGCGCCGCCCTCGGCCTCCCCGCAGCGGATTCCAAGCAGTTCGAGCAGTTGCACGGAGCGCTCCTCCTGTCCGAGCTCTGCGATGGGACAGTGCCCTCGACGGCCGCAGCGCGTCTCCTCTCCGGCTTCGGGGTGGGAGCGCCGTTCATCTGCGCCGTTGCACAGCCGAAGGATCCGCGGGCTGCGCTCGCCGAAGCGCAGTCGCTCTTCGCCGCAGCCGAGACCGCGATGCTCGCCATCGTGCGCGATGGCCAGCTGCTCCTCCTCGTGGAGTCGGGTCCCGAACCGCGCGCGGTGCTCGAGGCCCTCGCAGAGCGCAACGGAGGGATCGGTGCGAGCGCCCGCTTCCATCTGATCGACGAGCTCCCCGTCGCCATGCAGCAGGCTCGCCGCGCGCTGATCCGCAATCACGAAGCCGGTCGGCTGCTCGCATACGCCGAGCACGACGCGACGTCGCTGTTCTTGCCGAGCGACCCCGATCAGCTCCGACGCATTGCGCGGCAGGTACTCGGTCCGCTGCGCACCTACGACGAACAGCGCGGCACGGCACTGACGCAGACGCTCAGAACATTCCTCGAGGAGAACCGAAGCTGGGTCCGCGCGTCAGAGCGGCTCTACGTGCATCGCCAGACGCTGATCGCGCGCATCTCGCGCATCGAGAAGATCATCGATCGCAATCTCTCCTCGATGGAGGACGCGGCAGAATGCTGGCTCGCGATCCAGGCAGCGATCGGGTGCGGTGATCTCGAGCCGTCCGACGACTCGATCAGCGAGCCCAGCGCCGACCTGACGTGAGCGAGAGCAGACGCGCGACCGTTACCGCTCGCAGGTGCAGAGCTGATCCTTCTCGAACCCGGCGAGCGCCTCTTCGATGTGCAGGCCGCACCCGGTCCACGTCACTTTGTTGCACGTGGAACAACGAACCGGTGAGCACATAGGACTTTCCCCTCGACGCAGGTGCATTCGCAGTTCGAACGCGCACACCATCATCGCACGGCGGCATGGCTCCAGCCCGAGAGTGGTAGCTTGAAACGGGCATGACCAGGGGAAGGGAGACGCCGCGATGGCATCATCCGAAACACACTCTCCGCGGAGGGCGCGCGCAGCCGATGCTGCGCGGAATGCGGGCGACGACGAGAAGCTGACGACCGCCGACCTGGAAACGATGATCGCCGAGGCGACGGCCTGGGCGGACGCCGACATCGACGCGAGCACACGCGCCGAGGCCCGAGCGCTGATCGAGCGAGCAAGGCGCGGTGACGAAGCGGCCATCGGCGAGCTGTCGGCGTCCTTCGGAGGCCGTCTCGCGTTCGGCACGGCGGGCCTGCGCGGGCGGATCGGCGCCGGCCCGATGCGCATGAACCGCGTCGTGGTATCGCAGACCACCGCCGGCTTCGCCGCATACCTCTGGGAAGCGGCGAAGCGACGTGCGTCCCGCGACGCGCCCTCCGTGGTGATCGGGTACGACGGTCGCATCGGCTCCGCGACGTTCGCGCGCGACGCGGCGGAGGTCATGAGCGGTGCGGGCATCTCGGCATACCTGCTCCCCGAAGCGGGCCCGACTCCGCTCACCGCCTTCGCCGTCCGGCACCTCGATGTGTCGGCGGGCATCATGATCACCGCGAGCCACAATCCCCCGCGCGACAACGGGTACAAGGTGTATCTCGGCGATGAGGACGCGGGCTCCCAGATCGCTCCTCCGACGGACGCCGCGATCGCCGCTCACATCGAACGCATCGCCGCCACCCCGGTGGGGCAGATTCCGCGTGCGCACGGGTACTCGGTGCTGGGCGGCGGTGTCGCCGACGCCTACGTGTCGGAGACGTCGGCCGCCGTGCTCGCCGGTCTGCCGGAGCGACTCGACGCCCCAGGCGTGTCCATCGGCACCGACACCGATATCCGCGTCGTCTACACCGCCATGCACGGGGTGGGGGCCGACCTCGCCCAGCGCGTCTTCCGCTCCTCAGGCCTCCCCCGAGTGATCCCGGTGCGGGAGCAGCTGCTGCCCGACGGCCACTTCCCCACCGTCGACTTCCCGAACCCAGAGGAGCCAGGCGCACTCGACCTCGCATACCGAACGGCGCGCGCCGTCGACGCCGACCTCATCGTGGCTCATGATCCCGACGCGGATCGCCTCGCCCTCGCAGCCCCGCACGATGCCGAGGCGTCGGGCTATCGGCGGCTCACGGGCAATGAGCTCGGCCTGCTGCTGGGCTGGCGCGCAGCGGAGCGGGCCGTTGCACGCGCGAAGCAGCGCCAGGTGGCCGTGAGCGGCGCCCTGGCGTGCACCATCGTCTCCTCCCCTGCGCTCCGTGCCGTCGCCGAGGCGTATGGCTTCACGTATGCGGAGACGCTCTCTGGCTTCAAATGGGTATCGCGCGTACCGGGCCTGGTCTTCGGATTCGAAGAGGCGCTCGGCTATCTCATCCATCCGGCGGTCGTGCGCGACAAGGATGGGATCTCGGCGAGCGCCGATGCCGTCGCCATGGTTCGGGAGCTCGCCTCGCAGGGACGCACGATCTGGGACCGTCTCGACGAGGCGAGCGAGCGCTTCGGTCATTTCGCGAGCGGCCAGGTGACGCTCCGGCTGCCGTCGATGCCCGCGGCCTCCGCGCTGTCGGCTCGCGTGCGGGAGGACCCGCCGCGGGAACTCGGCGCGTCGCCGGTCGTCGAGACCCGCGACCTGCTCGTGCCCGGCGCAGCCGAGGTTCCCGCCGATGTGCTTCGCTACGACCTCGCGAACGGTTCGAGGGTCATGATTCGGCCGAGCGGCACCGAGCCCAAGCTGAAGGTGTACCTCGATACGTTCAGCGACGTGGGCTCCGCCGCAGAGCGACGCGCGGCGGCAGAGCACTCCCTGGGCGACCTGGAACGCTCGGTTCGCGAGTATCTGGAGGGATTGCAGACGGGAGCGCAGTCGGCATGATCGCACGCTGGACCGAGCGCCACACGGCGGAGATGCTCCGAGCGCCCGGCCCGCATGACGATAAGTATCGGCGGGGCGTGCTCGGCATGCGCACCGGTGCCGCTCACTATCCGGGTGCCGCTGTGCTCGGTGTGAGCGCCGCGTGGCGCACCGGGGTCGGCATGGTGCGCTATGTTCCGCCCGATGACGAGTCCGCGCCACCGTACGGGCTGCCGACCGCTGCGGCGGCAGTGCTCGAGGCGCGACCCGAGACGGTGATCGGCCCGCCGGTGGGCCGGCCCTGCGATGCCTGGGTCATCGGTTCGGGTACCGATGCGACGTCGCGTTCGGTTGCAGAACTAGCCCAGTTGCGCGGCCTGCTCGCGGGCGACGCGGCCGTGGTGGTCGATGCGGGAGCACTCGACCTCGTCGTCGACGATTCGGTCCGCGCCGCGCCCCTGATCCTCACGCCCCACGGCGGCGAATTCGAGCGGCTGTGGCGATCCGTGAGGCTCGGTGGCCTGCCAGAAGGATGGGATCCGCGCGGCATCGAGCCGGGGCCCCGGGCACGAGCCGCTGCGCAGCTCGCGTCGGCAGTTCGCGCGACGGTGCTGCTGAAGGGATCGGTGACCATCTGCGCCTCCCCCGACGGCTGGGTGCGGCGCTCCGGCCCGGCCACCCCGTGGCTCGCAAGCGCGGGAACGGGTGACGTGCTCGCCGGGCTTCTCGGCGCCCTCGTGGCTGGTCGGAGCGCAGATGCGCGCTCTGATCCCGGCCTCCTGGCGCGCCTCGCGGCCACCGCAGCGGTGCTGCACGATCGCGCGGCGCGCCACGCTTCCGGTGATGAATCGGCCGATGGTTCAGGCCGCCCGGTCACAGCCCTCGAGATAGCCGCCGCGATCCCTCACGTGTTGGGGGAGCTCCTCGCTCGACAGGCCTGAGCCCTGCGTCCTCACCCGTCGCAGTCACCGGTCGCAGTCACCCCTCCGCAGTCACCCGTCGGCGATGATACGACCCGCGACGAGCGGACGAGGATCGGGAACGGTACTCCCGAGCTCGACCGCACCGCGGAGCACTTCGAGACCGCGAGCCATCCTTCCCGCATGGTCGCACCCAGCGATGAAGAGCGCATCGCCCGCGACGACCCGGTCGCCGGGGCGCACGAGCACCTCGACCCCCGCCGCATGATCGACCGGATCGCCGGGCCGAGCTCGCCCAGCGCCGAGCCGCCATGCGCCGACGCCCACCGCGCGGGCGTCCACTCGCTGCACGATCCCGTCCGAGCCTGCCCGCACGACCTCGTGCTCGTGCGCTTCGGGGAGCGTGGCCTGCGGGTCGCCGCCCTGGGCGGCCACGAGCCGCCGCCAGGAGTCCATCGCCCGCCCGTCTCGCAGTGCGGGAGCGGGATCGACGTCGGACATGCCGGCCAACGCGAGCATCTCCCCGGCCAGCGCAAGGGTGAGCTCGACGACATCATCCGGGCCTCCCCCGGCGAGCACATCGATCGACTCGCGCACCTCGTTCGCGTTGCCGACGGCGCGCCCCAGGGGCGCATCCATGTCGGTGAGCAGCGCAACCGTCTCGAGCCCGGAGTCGGCGCCCAGGTGCACCATCGTGGTCGCGAGTTCCCGCGCGTCCGAGAGCCCGGGGAGAAACGCGCCCGACCCGAACTTCACGTCGAGCACGAGCCCGCCGGCGCCCTCCGCGATCTTCTTGCTCATGATCGACGAGGCGATGAGCGGCACCGCCGCCACCGTGCCCGTGACGTCGCGCAGGGCGTACATCTTGCGATCCGCCGGGGCGAGTCCTGAACCGGCGGCGCAGATCACGCCTCCGATATCGGCGAGCATCGTGATCATCTCCTCAGTGCTGAGCGAAGCCCGCCAACCGGGAATGGACTCGAGTTTGTCGAGGGTCCCTCCGGTATGGCCGAGTCCCCGTCCCGAGAGCTGCGGCACTGCGACTCCGAGCGATGCCAGCAACGGGACGAGCGGCAACGTGATCTTGTCGCCGACGCCGCCGGTGGAGTGCTTGTCGATGGCCGGTCGCCCGAGGGCCGTGAAGTCCATTCGCTCGCCGCTCGCGATCATCGCCTCGGTCATGGCTCGAATCTCGTCACGCCCCATGCCCTGGATCACCACGGCCATGAGCAACGCACTCATCTGCTCTGGAGCGACGACGCCGCGCGTGAACGCGTCGATGAGCCAGGCGATCTCATCAGGATCGAGGGCTCGCCCGAACCGCTTGGTCGTGATGAGATCGACGACGTCGTATGGCTCCACCGCGCGCTGCTGCTCCATGTCTCCAGCGTAAACCGCTGTGCGAGAGTTCAGGGCCGGCGATCCGCCGCCGCTCCCTGGCGCGGGCTGATTCAGAGTCGGTGCCGTCGCTTACGCGCCCCGACTCTGGTGAGGAGTGCGGTGCCGAACGCGCCGATTGCGCTCATGCAGATCAGGGTCTCGGCGAATGACGCACCGGGGGCCGCGTCGGACGAGCGAGTGCGTTCCGGCACCCCTATAGCAGCATCGATCCACGCTCCGGCGATCGTCACCGCAGCCGCAGCTGGCACTGCCATCAGTCGCAGGTGCCGGGTGATCGGAGAAGCGGTGCGCATCGGTCTGCTCCAGAACGGGATCGAGGGGTGGGCCGGAGATGAGCGCTCGGCTCCCGCCCCGGGGGTCCCTGGGGTTGGGGAGACGGGAACCGAGCTCGGACATATAACGGGGAGATCGGCGGATCATGACGCTCGCTTGGAGAGAACCTCGAAAAATGTTTCACGTTCGAGATTTGCGTGAGTGCGACGCATACTAGAAGTGGGGGTTTTCCGCGAAACGGTCGCGGTGATCAGAAGGCGGCGCTCGCGCAGCTTTCATTCACAGGGGTAGCCGGATCGTGAGGAGACCCCGAATGCCAGAATCAGCGCACGCGGAGCGTTCCGACGCGGAGTTGCTCGACATCGTCAGGGCGGGCGACACGTCAGCGTTCGCGGTGCTCTGGCAGCGCCACTCTCGGGCCGGTCTCGCGGCTGCTCGCCACTTCGGAACCAGCTCTTCTGCAGAGGACATCGTCTCAGAGGCGTATCTGCGCATCCTCGAGCTCATTCTCGACGGCCGCGGCCCGCACGGGGCCTTCCGGCCGTACATGTACCGAACGGTTCGCACCATCGCCGCAGACGTCTGGCGCCGGCCGGAGGACACGAGCGACGAGCTGGAGCGCATTCCCGAGTTCGCCGAGGCCGGCCCCTGGGAAGACCACGCCTTCGACCGGAACGCGGCTGCACGAGCATTCGAGAGCCTCAATGAGCGGTGGCAGGCCGTGCTCTGGTACACCGAAGTCGAGGGAATGCCTCCGCGCGATGTCGCCAGGATTCTCGGGCTCTCAGCCAACGGCGTCTCGGCGCTCGCGAAACGGGCGCGAGAAGCGCTCCAGTCGGCATGGGTGGAGGCTCACATCGATCGCGAGCTTCGCGATGCAGCATGCGGCACCACGCTCGATCATCTGCAGCGATACCAGCGCGGAAAGCTCACCGCAGCGGCGAGCCAGGCCGTGTCGACTCACCTCGACACGTGCGAGAGCTGCGCAGGTGTCGCCGCAGAGTACTCCGTCCTCAATCGTCAGCTGGCTCTCGTACTCGTCGGCGTCCTGCTCGGAGGGGGCCCGACGCTCGGCTTCCTGAGCGGTGTGGGCGGGACGGCACCCGCCACTGCGGCTGGGTTGGCCGCGGATTCCGCACGGGGCCCCGCAGGGAGCATCCCGCACGGCGCGACTGGCGGGGCGTCGCCAGTCACTCCTGCCGGCGGCGGCTCCGGGTCTGGCGCTGGCGCAGCGGGTACTGCGGCCGGCGGCATCCTGAGCGGCCTTTCGGGCACCCTGCTGATCGCCGCGGCCACTGCGGCTGCGATCGTCATCGGCGGCGGAGCGCTCTTCCTGTCGCAGTCCGACGCGCCGAGCACGCCCGCGCTCGCTTCCGAACCGACGAGTGGAGCGGACGGAGCGGGATCGGACGGCGACGGCGAAGACGGATCGGAGCCGGGAACCGGGGACGGCGCCGACCGGTCGAGCAGCGAGTCGGCGGAGGGCGACGCCGGCGCGATGCTCGAGGACCGGTCGAACGACGAGGGCGCAGCAGACACCGAGGCGAACGGTTCGCCGGTCCTCGAAGCGACGCCGGCCGGCACCGATGCCCCTCCGAGCCAGGGACCCGATGCCGACGCGACACCGGGCATCGATGTGGGCCCGGGGGCCGAACCGCAGCCGTCTCCGGAGCCGAACCCGCGGCCCGATCCGGCCCCTGAGCCGCAACCTGAGCCCGGCCCCGATCCCGATCCCGATCCAGATCCAGATCCAGATCCCGATCCCGATCCGGAGGAGACGGGCGATCCGTCGCTGACTCCGTTCGAGCCCCGCTGGGCGCGGTGCGGCGATGGGCGCGTCTACATCGAGGGTCGCTCAGCGCTGCACGGCGCACTCGTGTTCGCGCGCGTGATCGATCATGGGCAGACGAATGAGCACCCTGAGCAGATGCAGGTCCTCGGCGATGCGCGGTGGTACACGAGCACGCCGATCCCTCTGCGAGCACCATCGGTCGGAGACCCCACCGCGGCGATCATCGAGATCCAGCTGCGCCTCGCCGACGGGCGAGCGTCTCCGTGGACGCTGTTCCCGCTCGAAGCGAGCAACGAGCTCAGCGGTGCCCCGGCGTACTGCGCGACTCAGTGAACTGATCGTTCGGGAGACCGAGTTCCGGATTGATCCCCGTCACGATCCAGGACGATGTCAGCAGCAGCGTGCGGCAGATGAGATTGAACCAGAGCAGGAGGCCGGCGAACACCGCGAAGGTGGCGAGGAGGGGATTGCTCGTGGCGCCGCCGATGAGCACGCCGCCCAGCGCTTTGAGTCCGAGCATCACGAGGGCGCCGAGGCCGCAGCCGACGATGAGGCGCCACCGCGGCACTCGGACCTCGGCGAGGTAGCGATGCATGGCGACCAGCAGCACGAGATCGAACACATAGACCGCGGCATATCTCAGAACGGTGCCGAGCGTACCCACGAACCAGTTCGCATGATCCGCACCGATCCACGAGAGGAACTGATCGGCCACATTGGAGCTGAGCACGGTGAGCGCCGCTGATACGAGGATCGCGGCGAAGAAGATGATCGCGAGCACGAAGTCCCGCAGTTTCAGCAGTACGGGGTTCCGATAGAGACGCACCTCGAGTCCGAACATGATGCGGATCGACCGGCGCGTGCCCGTGAACCAGTTCAGCGCGACCCACACGAGCACCAACCCCGCGATGCCGCTCGACCAGTCGAAGGCGCGTGCGCTCATCAGCTCGTCGATCGAGACGGCTCCTCCGCTCCCGACGAGCCCGGGAATGAAGAGGTTGATCTGGGCGACCAGCGTTTCGAGCAGTTCCGGTCGGCCCCGCAGCACGATCCCGAAGATGCCGAAGCCCAACCAGAGCGCCGCGAAGACGGCGAAGAGGGCCTGGTAGCTCATGCCTCCGGAGAGCACGATTCCGCCGACGTCGGAGAAGTGCATGTACGTGCGCACGGGTCGCAGCTGCTGGGCCCATCGCCATCGCCGTCTGCCGCGTTCGACGACCTCGGAAACGCGCGTCGCCCCGGAGTCCTCCACTCGTGTGGAGGAACTCCGGGGCGACGTCATTCAGCCACTGTAACCGAGGAGCGAACCTCGGCGTGCCCTACGCGGTCTTCCCGGTGCGGATCGCGGCCTTGACCTCGGCGATGGCCTTGGTGACCTGGATGCCGCGCGGGCACGCATCGGTGCAGTTGAAGGTCGTGCGGCAGCGCCAGACGCCCTCGGTGTCGTTCAGGATGTCGAGTCGCACCTCCGCGTTCTCGTCGCGCGAATCGAAGATGAACCGGTGGGCGTTGACGATGGCGGCGGGGCCGAAGTACTGCCCATCCGTCCAGAACACGGGGCAGCTCGTCGTGCACGCCGCGCAGAGGATGCACTTCGTGGTGTCGTCGAAGCGCTCGCGGTCCTCGATGGTCTGGAGACGCTCCTTGCCGCCCTCGGGAGCCGAACCCGAGACGAGGAACGGCTGCACTTCGCGGTAGGCCGCGAAGAACGGCTCCATGTCGACGATGAGGTCCTTCTCGAGCGGGAGCCCCTTGATGGCCTCGACGTAGATCGGCTTCGAGATGTCGAGGTCCTTGATCAGTGTCTTGCAGGCGAGACGGTTGCGGCCGTTGATCCGCATCGCGTCGGACCCGCAGATGCCGTGCGCGCACGACCGGCGGAACGAGAGCGTGCCGTCCTGATCCCACTTGATGCGGTGCAGAGCGTCGAGGATTCGATCCGTCGGGTACATCTCGACGTCGAAGTCCTCCCAGAACGCCTCGCGACCCGATTCGGGGTCGAATCGGCGGATCAGCAGGGTCACCGTGAAGGGCTTCGGTGCTTCCGGAGCTTCGGCGGTGGGAGCTTCAGCAGTTGCAATGCTCATGACCTAGTACTTCCTCTCCAGCGGCGGGTAGCGCAACTCGCCCTGCTCGTTCTTGGTGACGACGACCGGCTTCCAGTCCAGGCGGATGTGATCCTCTGGGTCCGCCGAGTGGGGATCTCCGGAGAGATACGCCATGGTGTGCTGCATGTAGTTCTCGTCATCGCGGTTCGGATAGTCGTCGCGCATGTGCCCGCCACGGCTCTCCTTGCGGTTGCGGGCCGTGTACGTGAGCACCTCCGCCAGGTCGAGCAGGAACCCCAGCTCGATCGCTTCGAGGAGATCCGTGTTGTACCGCTTGCCGCGATCCTGGACTCCGACGTTGATGTACCGCAGGCGCAGGTCGTTGATCACGCCGAGCACCTCGGTGAGCGACTCCTCGGTGCGGAACACCTGAGCACCGCGGTCCATGGCCTCTTGCAGCTCGCGGCGCAGATCGGCGACGCGCTCGGTGCCCGTGCCGTTGCGGAAGCCCTCGACCATCTCGCGCACCATCTTCGCCGGATCCTCGGGAAGCGGGACGAAATCGACGGTCTGCGCGTAGTCGGCCGCATTGTTGCCGGAGCGCTTGCCGAACACGTTGATGTCGAGCAGCGAGTTGGTGCCGAGGCGGTTCGAGCCGTGCACCGAGACGCAGGCGCACTCGCCCGCGGCGTAGAGGCCGGGAACGACCGTGGTGTTGTCGGAGAGCACCTCCGCGTCGTTGTTCGTCGGGATGCCGCCCATCGCGTAGTGCGCGGTCGGGAACACGGGGACGGGCTCCGTCACCGGGTCGACGCCCAGGTAGGTGCGCGCGAATTCCGTGATGTCGGGGAGCTTCGTCTCCAGCACCTCCGCACCGAGGTGCGTGCAGTCGAGATAGACGTAGTCCTTGTGCGGGCCAGCGCCGCGTCCGTCGAGCACCTCTTGGACCATCGAGCGGGCCACGATGTCTCGCGGCGCCAGGTCCTTGATGGTGGGGGCGTAGCGCTCCATGAAGCGCTCGCCCGACGCGTTGCGGAGGATCGCGCCCTCGCCTCGCGCTCCCTCCGTGAGGAGGATCCCGAGGCCTGCGAGGCCCGTCGGGTGGAACTGGTAGAACTCCATGTCCTCGAGCGGCAGACCCTGCCTCCAGACGATCCCGACGCCGTCACCGGTGAGGGTGTGAGCGTTCGAGGTCGTCTTGAAGATCTTGCCGAACCCGCCGGTCGCGAACACGATCGACTTCGCCTGGAAGACGTGCAGGTCGCCCGTCGAGAGCTCGTACGCCACAACGCCGGAAGGCTTGCGCACGCCGTCGACCTCGGTCATCACCAGATCGAGCACGTAGTACTCGTTGAAGAAGTTGACGCCGAGCTTCACGCAGTTCTGGAACAGCGTCTGCAGGATCATGTGGCCCGTGCGGTCCGCGGCGTAGCACGCACGGCGCACCGCCGCCTTGCCGTGATCGCGCGTGTGGCCGCCGAAGCGGCGCTGGTCGATCTTGCCCTCCGGGGTGCGGTTGAAGGGCAGACCCATGTTCTCCAGGTCGATGACCGCGTCGATGGCTTCGCGGGCCAGGATCTCGGCCGCGTCCTGATCGACGAGGTAGTCGCCGCCCTTGACCGTGTCGAAGGTGTGCCACTCCCAGTTGTCTTCCTCGACGTTCGCGAGCGCCGCGGCCATACCGCCCTGCGCCGCGCCCGTGTGGGAGCGCGTGGGGTAGAGCTTCGTGATCACGGCGGTCTTGGCCTTCGGCCCCGCCTCGATCGCGGCGCGCATGCCCGCGCCACCTGCGCCGACGATGACGACATCGAACTGGTGATAAATGACGCCGTCCTTGACGGTGACGTCTTCGCCCTGGTGGGTGTCTGTGGTCACGTGAATCCTATTCTTCGTTTCGAAATCCGTTGCTGCGCGCGGGGGCTACGGCGTCGGGCAGAACGACGCGACGAGCGCCGGGTCCGCTCCCGCGGGGCAGGGGTCGAGGGTGTAGATCACGAAGGTGCCGAGCAGGATGAGCAGGGCGGCCGACAGGAACAGCGCGACCTTGAAACCCTGGGCGAGACGCGGACGGGTCACGTAGTCGTTCACGATGGTGCGCATGCCGTTCGCGCCGTGGATCAGCGCCAGCCAGAGGAGCAGGGTGTCCCACACCTTCCAGAACGGCTGCGAGAGCTTGCCGCCCACGAAACCGAAGTCGATGGCGTGCACGCCGTCGCCGATCATGAGGTTCGAGAAGAGGTGGCCGAACACGAGCACGATCAGCAGCACGCCCGAAACGCGCATGTAGACCCAGCCCCACTTCTCCCAGTTGGTGCGCTTCTTCGCCGGCGTCTTCGCGCGCGGAGCATCAATCGTCAATGACATGTCTGTTCTCCTCGCGCTCAGTGACCGAATACGTTCATCAGGTGGCGGGGCAGGAAGCCGGCCATGGTGACCGCCCAGAGCCCCATCACGACCCAGAACATGGTGCGCTGGTACTTGGCACCCTTGCTCCAGTAGTCGACGAGGATGATGCGGATGCCGTTGTAGGCGTGGAAGACGATCGCCGCGACGAGCACGGCCTCGCCGAGGCCCATCACCGGCGTCTTGTAGGTGCTCATGACGGCGTTGTACGCCTCTGGGCTGACCCGCACGAGGGCGGTGTCGAGCACGTGCACGAGCAGGAAGAAGAAGATGGAGACACCCGTGATGCGGTGCAGCACCCAGGACCACATTCCCTCGTTACCGCGGTAGAGGGTGCCGCCAGGGCGGACCTTCTTCCTCGCCACCGGTGCGGCTGCTGCCGTTTGGGCTGACACGGGCTTCCTCCTTCGTCGGGCTTCGCCGAGAGTCACCCGGCGGCTGACATAGCCATCTCGCCATGTGCGGGAACCCCCGTCACCAAGCATGGCTGAGAATCCACTGCGGAACCATTATGACACCTTTCGTGAGCGCTCCTGCACGCGCCCGATGGCCGGGAGACGCCTGTGCTCGTCTGATGATGCAGCCTCGTGTCGCAGTCGTCCGCTGCAGAGACGAGACGGAGCCGGGCGCGCTTCGCACGCCCGGCTCCGTGGTTCGCACCGCGAACGATGATTCACGCGCCTCAGACGAGCGCGGGAACCGCCGCTCGCTCGATGACCTGCGCCAGATCCCTGCGATCCTCCGGGGTGAGCTCCTGCAGCGGTGGGCGCACGGGTCCTCCGGTCCGACCCACGGCATCGAGACCGGCCTTGACGATCGACACCGCGTATCCGGGAACGCGGTTGCGCACGTCGAGATACGGGTGGACGAAGTCGCGCAGCGCTGCGAAGACGGATGCGTGGTCGCGACGGCGCACGGCGTTGTAGAAGTCGATGGCGAAGTCCGGGACGAAGTTGAACATCGCCGACGAATAGGTCGTGACGCCGAGCTCCAGGTACGGCAGGGCGAATGTCTCTGCTGTGGGCAGCCCGCCGACGTAGGTGAGCCGATCGCCCAGAGTCGAGTAGATCTGGGTCATCTGCTCGATCGATCCGACGCCGTCTTTGAAGCCGATGAAGTTCGGCAGCCGATCCGCGAGGTGCACGAGGGTCTCGGCGGAGTACTGGGCGTTCGCGCGGTGGTAGACGATGACGCCCAGCGTGGTGGCCCGGCACACGGCCTCCACGTATGCCGCGAGACCTTCCTGCCCGGCTTCGGTCAGGTAGGGCGGGAACAGCAGGATGCCGTCTCCGCCTGCCGCTTCGACGGCCCGCGCCTGCTCGACTGCCGCGCGCACCGAGCCACCCGCCGGGCCGAGCACCGCGGTGCGGCCTCCGACCTGCTGCACGGCGGCGGAGACGATGCGTGAGACTTCGTCGAGCGTGAGCGAGAAGTACTCACCCGTTCCGCCTGCGGCGAAGAGCCCGGCGACCGGGTAGGCGCTCAACCATTCGATGTGCTCGCGGTAGGTCGCCTCGGCGAACTCCTGCTCCGCGTCGAAGTGGGTGACCGGGAATGAGAGCAGTCCGGATCCGATCTGACTCGCGAGTGCAGCGGGTTCCAAATTGGGCACGACGTTCAACCTCCGGGGAATGTGGGTAACGCACCGTCGCAGCGGGCGATCAGGATGCTGGGGATCCGATGCCTTCACGCTAGGTTGGAGAATAGATACCTGTCCAACATCCGTTATGGATCATTTCATGCACGGAAGGTATGGTGATCGGTACGGCGGTCGGGCCGGGGTGAGCGAAGGAGAGCACGTGTCGTACACGCTTGATCAGGTGCGCGCCTTGGTGGCCGTCGCCGAGGAACTGCACTTCGGCAGAGCCGCCGAACGGCTCCAGATGACCCAGCCGCCGCTCAGCAGGCAGATCCAGCGCCTGGAGGCGATCGTCGGCGTGCAACTGCTGCGCCGGAGCAACCGCCGCGTCGAGCTGACCGACGCCGGTCGCGCGTTCCTCGATGAGGCCCGCCGCATCCTGGCCATCGCCGACGGGGCCCCGCAGATCGCGCGCACGGTCGCTGCGGGGCTCTCGGGCGTCGTCCGCATCGGGTTCACCGCGTCGAGCGCGTTCACGCTGCTCGGCCCCCTGCTCGCGCGCCTCTCCCACGCGCTTCCCGACGTGACCATCGAATTGCAGGAGATGGTCACCACCCACCAGCTCGACGCGCTCACGAAGAGCGAGATCGACGTCGCGATCGGTCGACCGCCCTTCGACCCCGCCCATTTCGGTTCGAGGCGCATCCATCGCGAGCGGCTGCTCGTCGCACTGCCGGAGGGCCATCTCCTGTCGCGCCGCACGAGTCCCATCGGAGTCGAGGACCTGGCGAACGAGGACATCATCATGCACTCGCCCGTCGAGGCGCGCTACTTCTACGACATCGCGACGCGCATGATGCCGATCTCCCGGTGGAAGCACCGGTTCACGGTCAGTCAGGTGTCGACGATGGTCGCCCTGGTCGGCGCAGGCACCGGTGTGGCCCTGGTTCCGGAATCCGCGGCCACGCTCGGCATCGCCGGCGTCACCTACGCGCCGCTCGTCACGAGCGAACCGCGGCCCATCGAACTGCACGCCGTCTGGCGCGAGGACGACACCCGGCCCCTGACCCGGCGAATCGTCCACGAGCTCCGCGAGGCGGCTGAGGCCCAGTAGCCCTCGGAGTCCTACTGCTCGCGCAGCGTCAGGTTGTAGGTGCGGTCGCGCCCGATGTACCAGAGGTCCTCCGTGCCGATCGCATGGCGGTCGTAGCGCCACGGGATCTCGGCCGCGCCGTACGAGCCCTCGCGCAAGACGAACCGGTATCCCGGTCGCAGCTCGTTCGCGAACGACTCCTGCTTGCCCATGAGGTGGCCGACGTTGCGCTTGCTGTACTCGACGTCGAAGTCGACCTCGTCGCCGAGCAGACCGATCTCCTGCATCCTCGGCCGCACCGTCGCGAGGTGCTCGAGGGTCCTCGCGTGGACGTCCTCGCAGATCACGCCCGGGCGCAACTGCGGAATGATGACTTCGCGCACCGCGTGCGTCAGGATCTCGTAGGCCTCCCGGCCCTCGGGAGTGCGCAGCACCGAACGCGCCATGTCGCTCGTCGCGACCACCACGCCGTCGATCACGACCTTCACGCCGGCGTCGAGCTGGATGCACGTGGTGGATGCGTCGAGCGGGAACTCCGTCGGCGGACCGGGGAAGAGCATGCGCTGCGACGAGTGCAGGTTGGTGAAGTAGGGCTCGATGCCGAATGGAATGCGCTGCTCGTTGCGGAAGCGGTCGAGATACTCCAGGTAGCGGGCGTAGAGCACGTTCTCGGTGAAGGTCTCGCCAGCATCGAGGTGCTCGTGGGCCCAGGCGACCGTCTGCTCGATCGCCGTGGTCGAGGCGCGGGCGGCGATGACCTGGAACGGCAGGTCTTCGGCGTCGCGCTCATCGCGCCACGAGCCGAGCGCCCGGGAGGCGGAGACCAGCACGGAGCCGGCATCGGTGAGGCGGATGCCGAGCGCGCACTGCTCCCACTGCTCCTCGAAGGCGATCCGGGGGCCGGTCGCGACCGCCGAAATGGCCTCGGCCGCCGAATCGTAGGCGCCAGCGGGCGTTCCCGCGATCCCGCGCAGCTGCTGCTCCGCGATCACGAATACGCGCCCGTCGGCCCACAGCGCGACGGTTCCCGGTTGCCAGACCGTACCCGTGACCTCCGAGTAGTTCGGAGCCGAAGACAGCAGGATCGCGTCGACCCCCAGCTGGTCCGCGACGTCGGACAGCGCGGAGAACCTGGTGTCGGCATCGGCCGAGAGCTCGCGTTCCAGGCCGACGAGGTGCCCGACCTCCGAGATGAGCCGCTCGGCGACGGGAATTCCTGCAGCGCGCCAACCCGCGAATCGGGCGAGCACCGCCGCCTGCTCGACCTCGTACACGTGCACCGGTCGCGCTCCGGGCAGGTCGACGCGCACGTCGACCTCACCGCTGAGCTTGAGGTAGTGCGTATACGGAGCACGGGGATCGAGGTCGACCGGCCGTTCTCCCACGAGCTCCTTGACGAGAGCCGGAAGACTCGCGGCAGCCGGGAAGTCGGCGACCGGCCGGGGATCGATCGTGACCCAGGGCTCGTAGAAGCGGATCCGCTCGGGGTCGACGCCGCCGCCGGTCACGATGTTGCCCTGCTCCTGCTGACGGGCGAGCATCAACTCGGTGCCGGCGTCCTCGAAGATGAGCGGCGTGACGAACGGGAACGAGTCGAGGCGAATCGCAGAGAACAGGAGGCGATCGTTCGGGACGAAACCGTAGCGCTCGGTGACTGCCTGCGGGTCGCAGATGATTCTTGCCATAGTGCGTATCTTCCTAACTGCTTCGTGATTGTCGGTCAGCTGATTCCGGCTTCGACGCCGAGAAGCCCCTCGACCTGCGCGACGAGTTCCGCGAACCCGTCGGCGTATCGTGTGTCTTTGGTGCGGGGCCTCGCCAGGTCGACCTTGATGTCGGCGATGATGCGGCCGGGCCGATCCCCGACGACGAGCACGCGATCCGCGAGCCACACCGCCTCTGGGATGCTGTGGGTGACGAACAGCACACTGCGCTTCGTCTCCTGCCAGATGCGCTGCAGCTCGAAGTTCATCTGGTCGCGCGTCATGGCGTCGAGCGCACCGAAGGGCTCGTCCATGAGCAGGATCTCGGGGTGCGAGACCAGGGCTCGGCAGATCGAGACGCGCTGCTGCATGCCGCCGCTCAGCTCGTACGAGTAGTTCTTCGCCTTGTCGCCGAGACCCACGAGCTCGAGCAGTTCGAGCGCGTGCGCCTTCGCCTCCTTGTTGGAGCGCTTGCGGAACTCCATCGGCAGCAGCACGTTGGCGAGATTGTTGCGCCATGGGAGCAGGGTGGGGCTCTGGAAGACCATCGCGATGTCGCGCAGGGCCTCCTTCACTCCGCGTCCGCGCACGAGCACCTCCCCCTCCGTGTTCTCGAGGAGCCCGGAGATGATCTTGAGCAGCGTGGTCTTGCCGCCGCCCGACTGGCCCACGATGGAGACGAACTCGCCCGGGGCGATGTCGAAATCGCAGCCGCGCAGTACGGTATTGCTCGCGCCGCCCCTGGCGGTGTAGGTCATCCCCACGTCTCGGACGCTGATGACCGGCTCGGTGATCGTCATGATCGGTGTCCTTTCCGCCACCCGCTCACGCGGTCGGCGCCTCGATCTGCTCGTCAGGTCCGAAGGGCTCGAGGAATTCGTTCGTGTAGATGTCGGCGGGCGAGACGTCGTCGGGATTCTCGAGTCCGAGGTACTCCGCGGCGAGATCGATCTGCTTCTGCACCCCCGCATCGCTCATGGTGCCGAACCCGTTCTCCGTGTTCTCGTCGTCCCACATCAGATCGCACTGGCCCGAGATCGCGTCGGCGACGGCGGCCTCGTCGAAGCCCGGCACCTTCGCGTCGAACGACTTCGCGGTCTCCTCCTGGTTCTGGCATGCCCAGGCGAACCCTCGCTGCGTCGCTCGGTTGAAACGCTCGACGAGCTCCGGGTTCTCGTCGATGGTCTGGTCTGAGGTGATGACGCCGTTGCCGTAGTAGAGCAGCCCGAGATCGGCCCAGTTGAGGATCACCGGGTCGTAGCCCTCCGCGATGAGCGTCGGCCCGTCGGAGACGGAGAGCGCGAGGTTCGCATCCCACTGGCCTGCGATGAGGCCCGGGATCTTCGCCTCCCCGGCCGCCGAGACGATCTCGACGTCGCCCTCGCTCCACCCGAGCTTGTCGAGCACCGCTGGCCACATCGCGACCATGGCACCGTTGCCCTCGGTCGCGACGGTCTTTCCTTTGAGATCGTCCCAGTCCGAGATTCCGGAATCGGGCAGCGCCAGCGCGGCGTAGGCCGACTTGCCCTGCACCAGGTTGATCTGGCGGATCGATGCGCCCTGGGCCCGATTCAGGATGGAGACGTTGTAGTCGGCCCATCCGAAGTCGACGCGGCCGGTGTCGACGGAGGCCACTGTGTTCGCCGATCCCGAGCCCGGCATGATCTCGACCTCGATGCCCTCGGCCTCGTAGAACCCGGCATCCACTGCGGCGTAGAAGGGGGCGTGCTTCGGGAGTACGGCGACGTCGAGCATGAAGTTGACCTGGTCGGTGCCGCTGTCGCCGGCTGCGCCGGAACCGGCGCAGCCGGTCACGAGGAGCGCGGTGGCGGCGATCATTGCCGCGACCGTTGATTTCTGTGCGCGCATGTGCGGGCTTCCTTTCTAGAGCGGAGATGCTGCGGAGCGGTGCGGATCGAAGGCGCTACTTGACGTGATTGCGCCACGGCAGCAGTCGAGCCGCGATCACGGTGATGAGATAGAAGAGCAGGAGCGAGATGGCGGCGAGCACCATGAACGCGGCGAACATCGTGGCGAGATCGCTCTGCGCGTTCGCTCGGAGGATCACCTGGCCGAGTCCGTCGGTGCCGGCGATGAACTCGCCGACCACGGCGCCGCCGACCGCGAGGGAGATGGAGATCTTGGCACCGGAGAAGATCGACGGGAGCGCGTACCAGAACTCGATCTTCCGCATGCGCATCCAGGCGCTCGCGTTGTTGATGCGCGCGAGCTCCTTCAGCTCGTTCGGCACGGCCGAGAGCCCGTCGAAGGTGTTGATGACGAGTGGGAAGAAGGCGATCGCCATCGCGACGAATGCTTTCGACTCGAACCCGAATCCGAACCAGACGATGAACAGCGGCGCGAGCGCCACCTTGGGGATGGTGTCCACTGCGATGAGCGCCGGATACAAGAAGTGGCGCACCGCCGGGATGTAGAAGAGCGTCGCTCCGCAGAGCACCCCGAGCCCCGTGCCGAGCGCGAAGCCGGCGAGCGCCTCGGTCACGGTCACCCAGGCGTGGTGGGCGAAGTAGTCGGGCTGGGCGAAGAGCTTCTCGAACGCGGCGATGGGCCCGACGAGCAGGTAGGTCGGTATCTGGAAGACGCGAACGATGAGTTCCCAGATGGCGAGGATCGCGAGCATGCCGATGGCCGCCTTGACGGCTTTGTCGACCCCGCTGGGCAGGACGCGCTTGCGCGCGGCCGGGGCGATGGAGATGGTCTCTGTGAGACTCGAGGGAGCGGCGATGCTCTGCTGATCCCTGACCGACGTGTGCTTCGAAGTATCGATGTTCATGGCCTTCCCAATTTCGACGTGTGGCGACCAGCTCTGGGCGAGTCGTTTCGGAAGCGCATCCACTCTCGACGAGTCCTCGACGATGAGGCGGACGAAGCATGACCATCAGTATTGAAGCCGTTCAAGATACCTGTCTAACACTCTTTCAGCATCCATTAAGTCCCTGGAGGCATCGACCAGGCAGTGATTGGGAATTTCTGCCGACAATACCAATACCGCATCGCTCCAGCTAAAAACGATACTGGACGCGACACAATGCCCAGGGTTTCACTGGCAGAGGACGCATGTTCCGCCCCAGCCCGCGCCGACGCGTCGGCGCACCGGTACTGCACCAATCCACTCCATCCGCTCCCCGAGGAACAGGAGCTCAGTGATGAGCGCATCGCCCACTCACCCCACCACCCCCGAGCAGCGCCTCACCGCCCTCGGGCATCGGCTGCCGCAGGTCGCAGCCGGCTCGTATTCGTACGACCCCGTACTCGTGCGGAACGACACCGTCTACGTGTCGGGTCAGATCCCCAAACGCGACGGCGGGGTCGCGTTCACCGGGGCCGTGCGATCGGGAGAGGACGCCGCACGCGGTCGACAGGCTGCGGAACTGTGTGCGCTCAACGCGCTCGCCCAGATCGAGCAGTCCGTCGGGCTCGACCGCGTCGCGCAACTGCTGAAGCTGCAGGTGTACGTCGCGAGCGGCGACGACTTCGACGACCAGCCGGCCGTCGCCGAGGGGGCGTCGCAGCTCCTCCGAGCGGTACTCGGTGAAGCCGGCCGCCACGCGCGAACCGCGCTCGGCGTGCCCCGGCTGCCCAAGAACGCCACCGTGGAGATCGATCTCACCGCGGCGCTCCACCCCACCGGTGACTGAGCGCGAGCCCGTCCGTCGGCGCCGGGTGTCCCGCTCAGGCACCGCCGAACCCAGCAGCAGCACCAGCACCACCACTCAGCAGTGAAACGGAGATCATCGTGCACACCTCACCCGAAGCACTCGACCAGATTCTGAGCCGTGCGGCGTCCGCGGCGCCCGTTCTGGCGGTCCTCCCTCCGCGGTCGCGAGCCGCACTCCTCACCGCACTGGGCGATGCGCTCGATGCCGAACGCGATCGTCTCGTCACGATCGCCGAATCGGAAACCGGGCTCACCCCTGCTCGCCTCGGCGGAGAAGTCACGCGCACCGCGGTGCAGCTCCGGCTCTTCGCCGACGCCGTCGTCTCCGGTGCGCACCTGGACGCGCGCATTGACGAAGCCGATCCCGAGTTCGTGCTCGGCGCGCGCCCCGACCTGCGTCGCACGCACATTCCCGTTGGACCGGTCCTCAACTTCTCGGCGTCCAACTTCCCGTTCGCGTTCTCCGTGCTCGGGGGCGATTCAGCGGCGATTCTCGCTGCCGGATGCCCGGTGATCGTCAAAGCTCATTCGGGGCATCCCGAGTTGTCGGAGGCGACGGCAGCGCTCGCCCAGCGCGTCATCGCAGACCGCGGGCTGCCCGCAGGCACGCTCCAGCTCATCCACGGCCAGCAGACCGGAGTCGCCGCGCTGCGCGACCCCAGAGTCCGCGCCGGGTCGTTCACGGGTTCGACGCACGGAGGCCGCATCCTCGCCGACATCGCGGCGGCGCGCCCAGCACCGATCCCGTTCTACGGCGAGCTCGGCAGCGTGAACCCGGTCTTCGTCACCTCCGAGGCGCTCGCCTCGCGCGGTCCGGCACTCGCCTCCGAGTATCTTGCGAGCGTGGCGGGATCGGCAGGCCAGTTGTGCACGAAGCCCGGACTCCTGTTCGCCGCAGTCGACGACGCGTTCCTCGAAGCGCTCGCGGCCGCGGGCGCCTCGGAACTCGGCACGAGCGAGCATCGGCTCCTCGGTCCGCGCATCACGGACACCTACCTCGAGGACGTGGATCGCGTGCTCGCGGTCGACGGGGTGCAGCCGGTCGTCATCGGCACGAGTCGCGTGGACGAGGCCGGGAACGGATGGGTCACCCCGACGATCGTGCGGGTCACCCTGGAGACGCTGCGCGCCAACAGCGAGGTCCTCGCAGAGGAGCACTTCGGCCCGTTCTCCGTCATCGTGGAGGTACCGGATGGCACGCCGCTCGCTCCGCTCGTCGGCGAGTTCATCACCGGGTCCCTCACCGGCACCGTCCACCTGGGAGAGCACGAGCGATCGGCCGCGGCCGGAGCCGACGCCGCGCTCTCAGACTTGGTCACCGCGCTCTCCAGACATGCGGGCCGGGTGCTCTTCGACGGCTGGCCGACCGGCGTCGCGGTGACGCCCGCTCAGCAGCACGGCGGGCCGTGGCCGGCGACGACGAACGACGCGAGCACCTCGGTCGGCACCGCAGCACTCGGGCGATTCCTCCGCCCGGTCGCCTTCCAGAATGCGCCGAGCGCATACCTGCCCGCTGCGCTGCTCGACGAGAATCCGCTCGGCGTTCCACAGGAGCGCAGTGCCGCAGGCGAGTCGATCTCCTGGGGCCGCGCAGTAGGCTGAGCGCATGACCGAGAGCTCTGCGCGCATCCCAGCCATTGAACGCCTCACGTGCGTGATTCCGGCGGGCGGCGTCGGCTCCAGGCTCTGGCCACTGTCGCGGGCGAACGCCCCCAAGTTCCTGCTCGACCTCACCGGGTCCGGCGACTCGCTGCTCCGGGCGACGTGGGATCGGCTCGCCCCGCTCGTTCCGGCGGAGCGCACCATGGTGGTGACCGGCATCTCGCATCGGGATTCCGTCGCCGAGCAGCTGCCCGAGCTGCTCGGCGAGAACCTCGTCACCGAGAGCGAGCCGAAGGACTCGTCGGCGGCCATCGGTCTCGCGGCCGCGATCCTGGAACTGCGCGACCCCGACGCGATCCTCGGCTCGTTCGCGGCGGACCACGTGATTCGGGGGGACGTGCTATTCCAGCGCGCGGTGACCACGGCGGTGCAGGCCGCGGATCAGGGATACATCGCCACGATCGGCATCCACCCCTCGCACCCCGCGACCGGCTTCGGGTACATCTCGACCGGTGACGCGCGTCGCGATCTGGCGCCCTTCGACGTGTACGACGTGACGGAGTTCGTCGAGAAGCCCGACGCCGCGCAGGCGGAGGGGTACCTCGCGAACGGCGGATACCTGTGGAACGCCGGAATGTTCATCGCACGCGCGTCGGTGCTGCTCGAGCAGATGGCCCTCCAGCAGCCAGCGCTCGTCGAATCGCTGCGCGAGATCGCGGCCGCCTGGGACACGGAGCGCGGCGCCGACGTGCGCGAGCGCCTGTGGCCCACCCTTCCGAAGATCGCAATCGACTACACCGTCGCAGAGCCCGCGGCCTCCGCCGGCAAGATGGTCTGCGTCGCGGCCCACTTCGACTGGGACGACGTGGGCGACTTCGCCTCGGTCGCGAACCTGCTCACCCGGGGTCGCGGCAGTGATCTGGCGGTGCTGGGCGATGGGGCGCAGGTGCTCTCGGATGCGTCGAGCGGCATCGTGGTCTCGGAGAGCAGCCGGCTCGTCGCACTCGTCGGGGTCGAGGATGTCGTCGTGGTGGACACCGCGGATGTGCTGCTCGTGACGTCGAAGAGCCGAGCTCAGGATGTGAAGAACCTCGTCAGCCGCATGAAGGTGACGGGCGGAGGGCACCTGCTGTAGCGCGCGTCCCCTCTCAGGAGGTGACGAGGAGCGAGAACGGGTAGCGCTGAGACGAGAGCACCCGCACGTCGACGTTCGAGCGATCCAGCTCGCTCAGCCCGCCCTCGGGGTCCGCTCCCGGGTACCGGTCGCCTGTTTCGAAGTCGGGATCGTTCGACAGCACCACGCGGCCGTTCGCGTTCACGAGCGTGGAGCCCCGATGCCCGACGAACACCGGGAGCAGCGCGTCCTCGAGCGACGACACGAGGACATCGGCGCAGACGACTCCCCAGAAGTCACCCCCGACGAGCACGGGAACCGCCGACGTGATCGTCACCTCGTTCGAGCACAGGTAGTCGACGAAGGGGCCCGCGACGTGCCGGTCCCCCGTCGCCTCCGGCACCCGGTACCACTCGAGCCGCATGAGGTCGATCGCCGCCTGGCCCGGGCCGAACGTGGACGAGGCGAGCAGCGCGCGCTCGGGCCCCTGCCACCACGCCAGCGGGTTCCCCTCGCTGACGAGCTCTTCACTCGCGCAGAATCCTGCGCCGTAGAGCGGACGCCCCTCGGTGTCGAGCACCTGGTGGGCGCCGGGCTTGGCGATCGCGGCGAGCTGGGCGCCCGTCAGCGCGCCCGCCTCGGACTCGCGGCGCAGGGCCGATGCCAGCGACGGCACCCACCGGTCGAGCGGGGCGAATACTCCATCGAAGAAGTCATCGACGTGGCGCAGGGCCACCCGGAGCGGGGCATCTGCAATATCAGGCGCGGCGGTCACGGCACTCTCTTCCTCTTCTTTGAGGTCGCCGGAGAGTCACCCCTCCCGACGACGCGCTTCCAGTGTGCCACGAAGATCGGCATCGCGCGGCGCCGCGATCAAGTCTGTTCGGAGGCTCACGAGCCAGCGGGTCGAGGCGCGCACCGAAGCACGGATAGCGGATCGCGCCGCGTCGATGTCGCGCGCACGGGTAGCGCGGATCTGCGCGAGCAGCGCCCGCTGCGTCGCCAGTCGCGCTCCCTCGTCGAGGTCTTGGAGCGCGAGGAGGGGCGTGAACTCGGTCTGCACGCGCACGTGTTCCTTGGTGAGGCGCACGGACTGGCTGAGCGCCGCGAGCTCCAATTGGATCTCGGTGACGCGGCGTCGCCAGGCGACGCGATCGAGGTCGCGAGCGCGTTCGATCACGGCGGCCACGACGTCGATCTCCTCCGGCGTCGAGCGTTGGCACGCGTATTCGGCGCAGGCGCAGCAGACGGCCTCGTAGTGCACGGCGAGGTCGGCGAGCGCGACGCGCGGCATCGCCTGCAGTGCGCGCGCATTGACCTCCTCGACGGAGCCGTGACTCGGGCGCACGAAGCTGCCGCCGTTGCGACCGCGCCGGGTTTCGATGAGGCCGCGGTGGCGCAATCCGCTCAGCGCTTCGCGAACTGTCACCACGGCGACTCCGAGCAGGGCCGAGAGCTCGGTCTCGCTGGGGAGCCGCTCGCCTTCGGTGAAGGCGCCGACCGAGATCGCCTGGACGATCCTGGATTCGACCAGCTCGATGCGGCCCTCGTCGCCGATCGGCGCGAGCGCTGCCGTGCGGAGCCGGCTCGGGGGCGCGGACGGCATTTGAGCGCTCACCGTTCTCCTCCGATTCTCGCGAACGTACCGAGTGTGTCACGAGCGAACTGAGATTTCGCCGCCGCCACTCCGTGATCAAACCGTGATGCGGAGAACTCCGAGCGCGCTCTAATCCTATAAACCCATATGTTATGTTTCATCTATCGGGCCGACAGCGACGTTGAGGAGCAACCGTATGACACACCACGCCCCCACCCCAGTACCGCAGGGGGACATCGCCGTATCGGTGCGCGGCGTTCGCAAACAGTTCGGCGACCTCGTCGCCGTGAACGACCTCGACATCGAGATCGGCGCCGGCGAGTTCTTCTCGATGCTCGGGCCGTCGGGATCCGGGAAGACGACCGTGCTCCGCATGATCGCCGGCTTCGAGGAGCCCACCGCAGGCTCGATCCTGCTCCACGGAACCGACGTCACGAAGTCGGCGCCGTTCGACCGCGACGTCAACACGGTCTTCCAGGACTACGCGCTCTTCCCACATCTCACCATCGCCGAGAACGTCGCGTACGGACTCAAAGTACGCGGCGTCTCCGCCGCCGAGCGCCGTCGTCTCGTGGCGGAGTCGCTCGAGCAAGTGCAGCTCGCGCACGTCGCCGACCGCTCGCCCGCGCAGCTCTCCGGCGGCCAGCGCCAGCGGATCGCCCTCGCTCGCGCCCTCATTCTGCGCCCCAAGGTGCTCCTGCTCGACGAACCCCTCGGCGCCCTCGACAAGCAGCTGCGCGAGCAGATGCAATTCGAGCTCAAGCAGATCCAGCGCGAGGTCGGCATCACGTTCGTGTTCGTCACGCACGATCAAGAGGAAGCGCTCACGCTCTCCGACCGAGTCGCCGTATTCAACAACGGGAAGATCGAGCAGGTCGGCAGTCCGCGCGAGGTGTACGAGTTCCCCCGCACCGAGTTCGTCGCCAGATTCCTCGGCATCACGAACCTCCTCGCGGACGACGCGGCGCAGCGCATCCTCGGCGAACGCACCCCTCACAGCGTGCGCCCCGAGCGCGTGCGGCTCGTCGACCCGACCGCCCCACTCGACCCTGCAGACATCGCGCTCCCCGGCACCATCCTCGAGACCGTCTACGCCGGCGCGCACACGCGCTACCTCGTCGAGACCGCCAGCGGCACCCGCTTCATCTCAGAAGCGCAGAACACGCACACGCCGCGCACCAGCCCGAGCATCTCGCGCGGAGACGCCGTGAGCCTCCGGTTCGCCCGCGATCACGCGGTCGTCGTGCCCAGCGCCTGACCCGCACCCAGACACCCCTGCAATACCCAATCGCCTACGAAGGAGTAACGATGCACAAGAAACTCGCCATCCCGGCGGCGCTCGTCGCGGCCGCCGGACTCGCCCTCTCCGGCTGTTCCAGCAGCGGCGGTGAGTCCGCACCGGGAGAGATCTCGATCGACGTCCCCGACCTCCCCGCGCTCGAGTCGCTCGGAGACATGGAGTCCGAGCTCAACATCGTCGCCTGGTCGGGATTCGTGGAGCCCGCGTGGGCCGACGAATTCACCGCCGAGACCGGGTGCAAGGTCAACCGCAAGGTGGCGGCGACGAGCGACGAGATGGTCCAGCTCATGCGCACCGGTGAGTACGACCTCGTCTCGGCCTCCGGCGACGCGAGTCTGCGACTGATCGTCGACGGCAACGTGCAGCCGCTCAACACGGAGCTGATTCCGAACTTCGGCGACGACATCGTCGAGGGGATGAAGGGCCAGCTCTACGACACCCTCAACGGCAACGTCTACGGCATTCCGATCGGCCGCGGCGCGAACATCCTCGAGTACAACTCGGACGTCGTCACCGAAGAACCGACCAGCTGGGACGTCGTGTGGGAGGAGGACAGCCCGTACGCCGGCAACATCGCCGCCTACGACAGCCCCATCTACATCGCAGATGCGGCGATCTACCTCATGGCGACGCAGCCCGACCTCGGCATCGAGAACCCGTACGCCCTCGACGAAGAGCAGTTGGCGGCAGCGGTCGAGCTGTTGCAGCAGCAGAACACCATGGTCTCCGAGTACTGGTCGCCCGCCACCAACGTGACGTCGTTCACCGGCGGCAATTCGGTCGTCGGCACCTCCTGGGAGGTGCTGCGCAAGGCCACGCAGGATGAGAAGTTCAAGAGCGTGCTCCCCGAGGAGGGCTCGACGGGGTGGTCCGACGCGTGGATGCTCGCGGCCGAATCCGAGAGCCCGAACTGCGCGTACGCGTGGATGGACTACACGAGCAGCCCGGAGGTGAACGGGCAGATCGCGATGAACTTCGGCATGGCGCCCGCCAACGCCGCGTTCTGCGAGACCAGCGACGAAGCCCGCGAGCACTGCGAGTACTTCAATGCGACCGACGAGGAGTACTTCGAGCAGGTGTGGTTCTGGACCACCCCGATCGACCAGTGCCTCGATGGCCGCACCGATGTGCAGTGCACCAACTACCAGGACTGGACCAGCGCCTGGGCAACCGTCAAGGGCTGACCGCCCGACGGTGGGTGACCGGGGCACGCCGCCCCGGTCGCCCGCCCCACCCGCCACACCACGACCCGTCAGTGAGGAACCATCGTGTCGAACCAGCCGACCCTCGAGCGCCGCACCAAACCGGTGTCGACAGCGCTCTACCGCCACCCGCGCGGCCGTCTCGCATCGCTGCTGACGCTGCCGATGGCGTGGCTGCTCGGCGTGTACATCCTGTCGCTCGTGCTCCTGCTGATGACCGCATTCTGGACGACCGACCCGTTCACCTCGCGGGTGAAGCCGGGGTTCACGCTCGAGAACTTCGAGCAGCTCGTCACCGTTCCGGCCTACCTGTCGACGGCGCTGCGCACACTCGGAATCGCCCTCGCGGTCACCGCGATCTGCGCCGCCGTATCCATTCCGCTCGCCGTGTTCATGGCGAAAGTCGCGGGGCCGAGACTCCGGGCCGCACTCGCCGTGCTCGTCACCCTGCCGCTCTGGGCGGGCTATCTCGTGAAGATCATCGCCATGCGCCTCGTGTGGACCGATGAGGGATTCTTCAACTGGGCGCTATCGCCCTTCGGGATCACAGGCCCCGGCTTCGGCACCCTGACCGTCATCCTGACCCTCGTCTACCTCTGGTTCCCCTATATGGCGATTCCGGTATACGCCGCCGTGTCGCAGATCCCGACCAATCTGTTCGACGCTTCTTCCGACCTGGGCGCAAGCGGCGCGCGCACGATCCGCACCATCGTCGCCCCGCTCCTCCTCCCCGCACTGATCGCCGGTTCCGTATTCACGTTCTCACTGAGCCTCGGCGACTACATTGCGGCCATGTACGTGGGCGGCTCGACGCAGATGATCGGCAGCATCATCGCGCAGAACATCAATCTGAATCCGCCCCTCGCCGCGGCATTCTCCTTCGTGCCGATCGTGCTCGTCATCATCTACCTGAGCGCGGTGCGCCGCACCGGCGCGCTCAACAACCTCTGACCGAGATTCGCAGGAGACCGCCATGCTTCGTCTGAACCGCACCACGCGCGTCGCGCTCGCCGTCATCACGGTGATCGCGCTCGGGTTCATGTACATCCCGCTGTTCGTGATCGTCATGAACTCGTTCAACTCGGGCCGCGTCTCGGGCTGGCCGATCCCCGGCTTCTCGCTGGAGTGGTGGGGCAAGGCCCTCACGAATCCCGCCGTGCACGCCGCCCTGCTGAACTCGGTGATCGTGGCCTCGGTCGCGACGGCGTTCGCCCTGCTGCTCGGCACGCTCGCCGCGTTCGCGCTGCAGCGCTTCAACTTCTTCGGCAAGCACACCGTCAACCTGCTCATCGTGCTGCCGATCACCCTTCCCGGCATCGTCACCGGTGTCGCGCTCTCGAACACGTACTTCCAGGTGCTGAAGCCCATGGGCATCAACGTCGGCTACTGGGGCATGATCATCGCTCACGCCACCTTCTGCGTCGTCATGGTCTTCAACAATGTGATCGCCCGCCTGCGCCGCATGCACCCGAATCTCGACGAGGCCTCGATGGATCTCGGAGCCGGCATCGGCCAGACCTTCCGGCTCGTCACGTTCCCGCAGTTCCGCAGCGCGTTCATCGCGGGCGGCCTGCTGGCGTTCGCACTCTCGTTCGACGAGATCGTGGTGACGATCTTCACCGCTCCCCCGGGCGTCGAGACCCTCCCCCTCTGGATCATGAACCAGATGGCGCGGCCCAATGAGGTGAACCAGGTGAACGTGGTGGCGACCGTGATGATCCTCCTCTCACTGATCCCGGTCTACTTCTCGCAGAAGGTCTCGGCGGTCAACGACGCGAAGTAGCGGGGCGGGGCTGCCGAGCCCGAGCCAGAGCGCCAGCGGCGCACCCGCGCGAATGAGAGAAGCGCGCCGATCCGAGCCCTCTCGCCTTGCCCTCTCTCGATCAACCGAAGAGTGCTTGGAGACACTTCTGCCTGATACGCCACCGATGATGTGCGCTACTCGTGTGCCAGGTCGATGACTGCCGCTTCCCCTGTGTTGGCGTCAGAAACTGATCGGCAGATACGTCCGATCCTCTCCAGCATCGGGCTGGAAAGTAAGTGGTTAATGGACTCTTCTCTTGCAGGAGCGTTCGTGATGGCAGAGCGAAAAGCCATCTCAGTCCGCTCAGCCATCACCGCGCGAGCGCGCCGAACCAGATCAAAGTCGAACTTCACGTCGTTTGCGAACTTCTTCCAATCATCTTCAGAGCACATACCGAACCTGTCGTGATGCCCGATCTTCATCGCCGCCCGAGGGAATTTAAGTCCTCCGCGGCGCTTAGAGAACGCGAATCCCGATGCCGCGTCATACATCGGCGCGAGGAGCGAATCACCGTCTGGAAGCAACAGCATCGAGTAGTTCTTAGCATGCGCATCGGGACTCCCCGAGAGGTAGTTGAAGATAACCATCTCCATGAACCGGTACCGCATGAGCTCCGATAACGCGGCACTCGAGGCCGTCCGCTCGATCAGCGCCGCAATATCCGCGACGCTCGGACCAGCGTTTTCTTCATACTTCTTCTCAGGACCAAGCCCCAGAGCCTGGCAAAAATCTTCCTGGTGAATCCGCTGGCACTCCCCGTCATCCCAAACGCGGTCGTATCTCTCAACGACGATGGCCGGGACACCGTCGAAGTAGGAGAATTCTGATCTCGCGACGTACAGGTCCATCCGCCGAGCGGCGTCGAGCGTAACGTGCTCAATCAGCGCCTGATCACGTAACTCGTCATCGCCAACCCGCGTGATTCCGGGCTTCAGGATGTGAGTTGTGGGAAGGCCGTTTTCCGCCTTCGCCCACACGCCCGATTCAGTTCGATGAAGAGCGATTTTTCCCTGCTGACCGGCGACCGACCACCGCTCAGCATCTTCACTTACCGGCTGATTCGTCGCCGCTGCTTTGAGCCGTTCCCCGATCTCCGGGTCAGTTATTTCATTGACTCGCCCCGAGCGCAAGAGGAGTTCCTCTCTGTCGACGAGCTGCACCGCCCCTGCGCAGTCAAGGCCAGCGACCGAGAGTAAGCCGAACGTGGTCGTGTCTCGAGAGTCGTGAACACTCGCCATCGAACTCCGAAGTTCATGGCCTTCGGGAAGTAGGCCTTCAAACCATGAGGACGCTGTGATCCGAGGGGCACTTCGCAGGGTGGGTGGCATCGATAGCGACAGTTTCGGACCCGAGTAGTTCTTGACGTACTTGAAGCCCTGGACCTGCGATGCACTTCCAGACAGAACGCCAATTTTCTGGCCGTATAAGAAGACGTTGAGCTCACGCTTCGCCATTAAGTTCCGGTTCGTCGTCGGGTGACCCTGAATCAGTTTCGCCGGTTGTCGGTGCGTCTGTTCGCGAGCGTTTCGAGATCGCGGACATCGACGAGACCATGTTGCGCGTCGCATCTGACAGTGCTCCCTGATAGACCGACGAGATGCCAAGATCCGCCACGCTAGGGAGTGACACGTTCTTAAGAATATCGACCCCTCTGGAGCCGCCAAGAGACTTAAGTGCGTTCTCTGCGGCCATGCGGTTGATTCGAGTGAGGCCGATTGGGAGAAGGCCGATGCCGTGAATGGAGCTGGGCACGCCATCGGCAAACTGAACTGCATCTCCATCGTTTTCGGTTAGCTGGAACACGAACCCGAGAGCCCTAGCCACGTGCATCACCTTGATGAGTTCTGCCCGAGGCGACTTGCCGCGCTCGAAGTTTGAAAGCCACCTGACGGACACGTCTGCTCGCTCTGCCAGATCCACCTGGGTGAGACCTTGCTCCTCGCGCGCAGTGCGCAGTGCATACCCGAAATCCGGGGCAGTCTTAATCGGCGGTCTGGCCATGACTTGATCGTATCGTTAAGCAGCAGAATAGGCAAGAACGGTCAAGTTCGCAAATACGCACGCACCGTCAAGTTTTGCAAATTGACGGAACCGTCAAATTTAGCTAGCTGACGGAACTGTCAAGTTACGACTCTTGACGCCTCGGCCTCGCCGTTAGAGTGCGTCACGTTGGATGAGTGAGTGATCGCTATGCCGCCCCGTGAACCGGCGGGCTGGCGGCATGTGAGGGCCACCGATTCGATACATTGAACGCATGAAGCTTCGCCGTCTTGGCCTCACCGCAGCGACCGCCCTCATACTTGTCGGCGCGTTAGCCGCGTGTGCCCCTGAGCCATCGGAAGAACCGACCGAGGAGCCCGCTCCGCTCGCGAGCACGGAGCCCACATCCGACCCAGCACCGGCACCGACAGACGTGACAGACCCAGTGGACATCGTGGTCCCGAGCTGCGACGTGCTGCTGCCGCTCGAGAAGGTCCATCAGATCCTCGGCGACGATCGTCCGGAGTACGTCGAAGTCGGCCCTGAGCGGCTTTCTGAGTTGTCACTTGAGTCGTTCGGACCTGCGGCCGTCTCTGCCTACGAGTCAGCGGAGCAGCTGTCTCACTGCAGATGGGCGTACCCGCAGTCCGACGGGATTATTGACGTGGTCGTCGCTGAACTCAGCACGGAGGTGCGGGAAAAGTTCACGTCCGCGCTCGACGACTCGGTGTTCGTGGAAGGTGAGACGGCGGACGGGGTCACGTACATCGATGAGGATCCGCAGCGTCGGAAGTCGATGCCGGTCCGGTTCGCGTTCATAGACAACGTTTGGGTCGCGACGGTGGGCTCGATCGGGCCGTTCCTCGACCCCACCATCGAGAGCATGCTCGAGCTCAACCCTCAGCTACGGAAGAGCTGACAGCACCGCTCTCACCTCTCAGTGGTCGTAGTCGAAACTGACGAGCCACCCGGTCACGCGCGCACCAGGCTTTGCGGTTGTGACTTCAACTTCGACGGTTCCGCCGTCTTCCGGCAGTGGCCGTTCGATGACAGTGACCTTGGAGTCGATGACGCCGCAATCTGCCACAACAACGATCTGGGACCGTACAGCTACAGGCGGTCGCGATGCTTGTCGCGCAGCTCCTCGACTGCCCGCTCGAGCGCAGGGTCGTCTCCGCGGGCGAGCGCCGCGTACTGGAGCACCAGGCCGTCTTCGGTGGGAACCGCCTTCATCCACATGCGACGACGCGCGACGAACAGCGACCACACCAGGCCGCCGAGCGCGAGCAAGGCGAACACGAGCACGTAGGTCTGCGCCGGGTTGCGCATCACGTCGAACGACGCGTAGCGCGGCACGTCGTCGAGCGTGATCGTGCCCATCCCGTTCGGCAGCTCGGCCGTCGAGCCCGGCACGAGCTCGATCGATTCCGCGTCGATCGCGCGCCCGGTGAGCTGCTCCATGTTCGACGTGTCGAGTGAATACACGGAGCGCGGCACACCGTCGTCGATGCCGAGGTCGCCGACGAACACGTCGAGTGTGAGCACCGGATTCTCGAGGTCGGGGTAGTTCGACGTATAGGCGCCCGTGTCGAGATCGGCCTTGGTCGGGTAGAAGAAGCCGCGCAGGCCGACCTGCACCTGATCCCCCGCCGCATCGGTGATGCCGTACGGCACCTTCACGACGCCGAGCGAGGTCATCGTCATGTTGTCCTGCGGAATGAACGGCATCGCCTCGCTGTAGACGACGGTGCCCTCCGCGTTCTTCACGGTGATCCGCGGAGCGTACCCGTTGGCGATGAGGTAGATCGGGGAGCCGTGCACGCGCAACGGGTGATTCACCTGAATCGTCTCGTCGCTGACGCTTCCGTCCTCGGGGTCGATGAGTTCGAGGTTCGCCGTGTAGTCGCGCACCTGACCGATCGCGTGCGTGTTGCCGTCATCGGGCGTGACGTACGTGACGTCGAGCGAGTCGAGCTTCAAGCCGAACGGGTCGAGGCTCGTCGAGTCGAACGCCCGGCCCGTGTTCACCGTGTCGTAGTCGATGAGCTGGTTCACCATCGTCTCCCCTTCGACGAGCACCTTCTGCCCGTTGAAGGTGAAGATCCCACCGACGCCCACGCTGATGAGCACGCCGAGCAGGGAGATGTGGAAGAGCAGATTGCCGGTCTCACGCAGGTACCCGCGCTCGGCCGAGACCGACACGGTCTCCACGCCGCGACGCGAGACGCGCTGGATCTCGGTGCGGTAGCGCATCTTCTTCAGGAGCTGAGCGGCCTCCTCGACGGCGCGCTCGGCGAAGGCCGCGCGATCCTCGTCGCTGGCATCGGGATTCACCAGACGCACCTCGGAGAAACCGGCCATGCGTTCGAGGCGAGCCGGCGTCTTCGGGGGTCGGCCGCGCCACGCCTTCCAATGGTGCGTGATGCGCGGGATGACGCAGCCGATCAACGAGATGAAGAGCAGCAGGTAGATCGCAGAGAACCACACCGATCCGTACACGTCGAACGCCTGGATCGGGAAGGCGTCCAGAATCGGGAAGAGCTTGGGGTGATCGGCCTGGTACTGCACCACGCCGTTCGGGTCGGCGCTGCGCTGCGGCACCAGTGAACCGGGGATCGCCGCGACGGCGAGCAGCAGGAGCAGCACGAGCGCGACGCGCATGCTCGTGAGCTGCCGCCAAAACCACCGCATCCAGCCGGTGAAACCGAGCTCGGGCGATTCTGCGCGAAGCGACCCGCCCGCGCCGGTTCCGTCGTCGTAATCAGAGGGGCGTGACATAGCCGCCAATCACCGCCTGCAGTGCGTACATCATCTTGCTCCAGAGGCCGGTCACCATGAGGAGACCGATGAGGATCAGCAGCCCGCCGCCGATCAGGTTCACGACACGAATATGCCGTTTGAAGAATGTCATGGTCCGCGTGAGCCACCCGAAGCCGAGCGCGGCGAGAATGAAGGGGAGGCCGAGACCGATGCAATAGGCGATCGCCAGCACGACCGATCGAGCCACCGAGCCCTGCTGCAAGCTCAACGTCATGATCACACCGAGCGTCGGGCCCATGCAGGGCGTCCATCCGACGGCGAACACCGCGCCCAGGAGTGGCGCCCCAGCGAGCCCGAGCTTCGGCTTGATGCGCATCTTCTTCGTCGTCTGCATCCGGTTGAAGAGCCCGACGAACACGAGCCCCATCACGATGATCACCGCGCCCATGACTCGAGTGATCACGTACTCCCACTCGAGGAGCCACACTCCGACCGTTCCCGCGGCCGCGAGAAACGCGACGAGCACGACGGTGAAGCCGAGCACGAACAGCACCGAGCCGAGCAGCACCCGACCGCGCGGCGCGCGCGCTCCAGGGACAGACCCGGCAGTCGCCACCCCGCGCTGCGCTCCGTGGGCTGCCGCGGTCGCGCCAACATACGCGAGGTAGCCGGGGACGAGCGGCAGCACGCACGGGGAGAGGAACGAGAGCAGCCCAGCGGCGATTGCGATGAGCGATGCGACGAGCAGTTGCCCGTCAGCGACGATGTGCTCCACCGCTACTGCTCGCCGGCGGTGTCGCTCGATTCGGCGAGCGTCTCGTCGATCAAGGTGCTCAGCTGAGAGGCGCTCGCGAGCTGCCCGAGCACGCGGTGCGCCACTCGGCCCTCGCGATCCAGCACCAGGGTCGTCGGCACCGCGTTGAGCGGCACCTGGCCGGCGAAGGCGCGCTGCACGGACCGGCCGCCCGCGTTGTCCATGATCGACGGGTACTCGATGTCGAACTCCTGCGAGAACTGCTGCGCCTGAGCCACCTGATCGCGCGTGTTCACACCGACGAACTGCACGCCCGCATCCGAGTACTCATCGAATGCGGTGACCAGATCGGGGGCCTCGACGCGGCACGGAGCGCACCCAGCGTACCAGAAGTTCACGACCGTCACCTCGCCGGCCGTGTCATCGGAGCCGAACGTCTCGCCGCTCTCGTCCACGCCGGAGAACTCGACAGGATCGGTGCGCTCCGACACCGGGATGCTCAGCGCGGAGCCGTCTCCGGAGACGTAGCCCTTGTCGCTCCCCTCCTGGTACTGCGAGGCGAGGTCGGCGCCCTCGCTGCTGCAGCCGACCAGCACGAGTGCGGCCGAGAGCGTCAGGGTGACAGCGGTTGCGGTGCGTCGCAGGCTCATACGGCTCCTACATCTACGGCGTCGTCGATCAGACCGGCGGCGGGGGTACGGTAGTCGACCTCGAACCAGCGCTCGCCGCGCTTCTCGAAGGTGGTGATGCTCGACAGGTCGCAACGTCGCGATGATGGATTGTGGAACAGGGGTTTTCCGGTGATGTCGAGGTGCGCCATCCAGATCGGCGACTGGTGAGACACCATCACGATGTCGCCATCACGCGTCGAATCCCAGGCGTCGTTCATCGCCGAGCGCACGCGATCCGCGATCTGCCGGTACGGCTCGCCCCAGCTCGGACGGAACGGATTGAGGTAGCGATACCAGTACTGCGGCTTCGTGAAGGCGCGGTCGGCGCCGGAGCTGACCATGCCCTCGAACGCATTGGTCGGCTCGATGATGCGTTCCTCGGTCGCGATCTCGAGGCTCAGCGCACTTGCGATCGGGCGCGCCGACTGCTGCGCGCGCTCCAGCGGCGAAGCGAAGAGCTTGGTGACGACCCGGTCGCTGCCCGCCAACTCGAGTGCTGCGGCCTCCGCCATCTGGTGACCGCGTTCTGACAGGCGGAAACCCGGAAGGCGGCCGTACAGCACGCGATCCGGGTTGTGCACCTCGCCATGGCGCACCAAATGCAGCAGTTTGTCGCTCACGTCTCCATTGTACGTTCGGGGTGTCTGGGAGTTCGGGGCCGAGCGCGGGCGCGGGTGGACGTTGACGCGCCCGCGCACGCACCGGCTACTTCAGTCCAGAGCGCACGAAGGCGTCGACGACGTAGCGCTGGAGGAAGAGATAGATCATGAAGATCGGCAGGCACGCCATCGCGCTCGCGGCCATGACCGCTCCCCAGTTGTTGCCTTCGGCCCCGAGGAACCCGCGAATGCCCACCTGGATCAGGTCGTTCGACTGCTGCATGATCAGCGAGGGCCACAGGTACTCGTTCCACGCATTGATGAACAGCATGATCGCAAGCGCGGCGAGCGCAGGACGCAGGTTCGGCACGACAACCTCCCAGAGCGTCCGCCAGGGGCCGCGACCGTCCATGTCGGCCGCATCGAGCAGCTCGCGCGGAAAGGATTCGAGGTGCTGGCGCAGCAGCATGACCGCGAACGCCGCTGCGAGTTGGGGCACCATGACGCCGACGATCGTATTCAGAAGACCGAGCTGGGAGATCAGTACGTAGTTCGGGATCATTGTGACCTGAAACGGTACGAGCCAAGAGCCCACGAAGAGCAGGAAGAGGATCTTCTGCCCGCGGAAGCTCCAGCGAGCGAACCCATAGGCGGCGAGGATCGCGATGAGCAGCTGCCCGACTGCGAGGAGCAGCGCCATGCCGAACGTGTTGCCCAGCATTCCGAGAATCGGGATGGTCTGCTGCACGTACTCGAAGTTCTCCAGGCTGAAGGGCCCTGGTAGCGGGTTCGTCGACAGCATCTGATCGGCAGGCCTGAATGCGGTGACGAACATCCAATAGATCGGGAAGATCGACACGATTGCGAGCACCGTGAGGATGACGTAGGCAGGGATACTCCCGATGCGGCGGCGCGATCGGGATCGTGCACCTGCACGAGTCGCGGAGTCGCGGGCGGAGCCACGGGACCTGCGAGCCGCGAAGGGCGTTTCGTCGACCTCGGCATGCTGCGGGGCGACCAGGGAGAAGCTCATGCGATGGATCCTTAATTGTCGTGGAAGCTCAAGCGCTCGGACAGCTCGACGAAGAGGAGCGCGATGAGTCCGAACCCGATGAAGAAGACGGTGCCGGCGGCGGCGGAGAGGCCGGCGTCGAAGTTTCGGAAGCCGAACTGGTACAGGAGGTAGTAGATGTTCGTCGAGGATCCTGCCGGCCCGCCCTGCGTCGCGAGATCGATGATCGGAAACGTCCACTGCGCGGACAGCAGGATGGTCATGAGGCCGAGGAAGACGAGCGACGGCGAGAGCAGTGGAAGCGTGATCCTGCGAGTGATCTGCCCAGCACGCGCCCCATCGGTCGCGGCGGCATGGCCGTAGTCAGGGCTGATTCCCGCGAGCCCGGCCGAGACGACGAGCATGCCGAATCCGAGCATTTGCCACCCCACGATCACAACGACCGCCCAGAGCGACGAGTCGGGCTCGCGGAAGACGTTGCCCATGTCGAAACCGAGCGAACGCGCGATGGCCGGGATCGTGCCGCCTTCCGGGGCGAACATCCATCGCCAGATCGCGCTTGTGGCGACGGGTGTCACGAGGAACGGCACGAAGATCAGTGCTTGGTAGACCGTCTTGGCCCGCCCATCGACTCTCCGAGCGATGAGCGCGAAGACGACGGGAAGCGCCACCGAGATCACGAGGAACGCCAGGGTGTAGACGAGGGTGTTCCACAGCGCCTGATGCAGCTCGGGCAGTGAGAGCACTGTGGCGTAGTTCTCGAACCCGACGGGTGTCTTCGGCACCGTCGGAATCAGGTTCCAGTCGTAGAACGACAGCTCGAACGTCTGCATGAGCGGTGCATACGTCCAGATGATCAACAGCAACGTGGCCGGCAGCACGTACAGATACGGAGCCACCTCGAATCGTCGGCGGCGAGCGCGTTTCGCCGGCGTGGGCGCTGGATCGCGGGGCGCGTGTGCGGGCGAACCAGCGATGGCGGTCTCGACTGCTGCCGGGAGCACCTGCGGAGGGGGGACCTGGATGAACAACGGGAATCCGTTTCTCTCTATGGGCGGTGCAACGGTGACGGGGCGGGAGCGCCAATGCGGCGTGGCCGCCCCGTCACGAATCGATTCAGACGGAGGTCGGTTCGGGCTGATCGGCTGTGCGCGCCATCTCCTCGCTGACTTCGTCGAGCGAGAGCTCGGACCACGCCAGCATCTGCTCGGCGGTGATCTCGTACACGGTCGAGAACTCGCCGATCGGAACGACGGTGTGCATCACGCGATCGTCGTACAAGTGCACGAGGTTGAACCCCTGTGCGCCATCGCGGCCGCGCATGCCACCGGCGGGTACGTTGAGGTCCTGGGTGTAGCAGGTCGCGGAGGCCACTGACACCGGGACACCCCCGATCTCACTGAACGTGTTGAAGTGCAGATGTCCACCGAGCACCCCTCGAACGTCGGTGCCGGAGATCGCCTGCGCAAAGCGCTGCTGGTCGCGGAGTTCGACGAAGGAGATGGGCTCGAGCAACGAGGGCACGGGTGGATGGTGCAGCGCGATCAGCGTGCCGTGCGGCGCCGGCGTTGCGAGCACCTCGGCCAGCCAGGCGTACTGCGCATCGGTGATCTCGCCGTAGTGCTCGCCCGGCACGGTGGAATCGAGCGCGATGATCCGCAACCCGTTCACGTCGTGCACCATGTCGACGCTCTCCTCCCCAGCGTCGGAGTCCAGGAGGTGCTTGCGGAAGGGGGTGCGGGTGTCATGGTTGCCCATGACCCAGATCACCCGAGCGCCGATGGCTGCCGCGGCGGGTTCGACGAGCGCCCGCAGGCGCCGATAGGCGTCTTCACGACCGGTGTCGGCGAGGTCGCCGGTGAAGACGATCGCTTCAGGCCGCGCCTGGGTGCGCGCGAAGTCTTCGAAGAGCCGCGCGAGATTTGCGTCGCTGTCGATCGCACCGTGCAGCAGTTCTGAGTCGCCGACGAAGTGGGTGTCACTGAGGTGAAGGATGAAGTGCTCGACGGGTGGGTGCTGGGAGGTCATTGCGGGGAGTCCTTTCATGGGTGGTCAGTCGAGGAGACGAGCGCGCAGTCGCGCGAGCTCGGTCTCGGTGAAGCCGTGCGCACTGAGCATCGGCACGATGCCGCCGAAGCGGGCGTCGATGTGATCGAGCGTGGCCTCGAGAGCGTCAGCGGGGCTGGCGAGCAGCAGCTCCTGCACCGCCGAGCTCAGATCGCCGAAACGCTCAGCGGTAGCGGCGAGGATGCGCTGCGACCACTCGCCCGCGAGATTTTCGCCGCTCGCCGCGTAGTCCGCGACGACCTGGTCTCGCTCGACGCCCACGGCCAAGAGAGCTGCGGCTACCACGAGGCCGGTGCGATCCTTGCCGGCGGTGCAGTGCACGAGCACGCCGCCCTCTGGAGCATCGACGATCAGGCGCAGCGCACCGGTCAGGCGCTCGGTGCGCTCATCGATCATGTGGCGGTAGAGCTCGGCGAGCGTGATGCTCCCGTTCGCCAGTGGAACGCCCGCGCTGCCGAAGATCGGGTGGTGCACCGTTTCCACGCCCGCGGCGACGAGCGCGCTCGGGGCTTCTGCGAGCTCCTCGGTTGTGCGGAGGTCGATGATGCGCACGATGCCGTGCTCGACGAGTTGCCGGCTGCCGGCATCACTCAGCCGGTGGAGTGCGTCCGAGCGGAAGAGGCTTCCCGGACGGATCGCTCGCGTCGACGCCGCGTACCCAGCAGTACTGCGGAAGTTGTGGGTGCCCTCCACGGCGAGCACGGCGGTGGCGATCGGAGCGAGCGCGATGGTGTCGGTCGGAGTCTGCAGCATCAGTCGATCAGCTCCTGGGCGCGCTCCGCGGCCTCGGTCATCGTCGACTCGGCAGGCTTGCCGTAGTAGACAACGTCTTCGATCGCGGTCGCGAGGAGGTCGTCGACCTGCACATAGCTGTTGCCCGGGTAGGAGAGCCACGGTTCCATCCGCTCGAGCTGATCGAGATTCGGTTCGATCAGTGGATTGCTCGCCGCCCAGTCAGCGAGCGCGCCACCTTCCTCTACCAGCCCGGTGCGCAGCGGCAGGTAGCCGATCTGGCTCGAGATGAGCTCGTATGCGCGGTCACTCGTGAGGAATTTGATGAGTTCCCACCCGGCGCGCTGCTTCGCCGGATCATCGCTCAGCACGAAGAGCGCCGAGCCCGAGTTGGTCGGCACGGCCTCCTGGCCCTCGAAGGCCGGCATCGGAGCGGCCGCGAGCGTCCATCCGCCGGCTTCGGCGGCCTGCATGAACATGCCCTGGAGAGCCGAAGTGATCAGGATCATCGCGGTGTCCCCCTTGGCGAGGCCCTCCATCTGCGCAGAGGCGTCGGCGCTCCGCAGTACGCCGGCGTCACTCATCTCGGCGAAGCGTTCGACGGTCGTCACCGCCGCGTCAGACCCGAAGCCGATGGTGCTGCGATCCTCGGAGAGCACCTCGCCGCCATTCGATTTGAAGAGGCCCTGCATGCACCAGCTGCCCCCCTTGACAGTGCACGAGATGTCGAGCGACGGCTTGCCCGTCTCGGCGCTCACCTGAGCCGCGACCTCCTCGACTTTGTCCCATGTGCTCAGATCGGGGGTTCCGGTGATGCCTGCATCAGCGAGGGCTGTGGCGTTGTAGTACATCACCGGCGTTGAGAACACATACGGCATGCCGTACGTCTTGCCCTCCCAGTCGGCGAGCACTCGAGCGTTCGGGTGCATCGGGTTCTCCCCGCCGAACGCCTCCTCGAGCTCCGCTTCGCTCACGAGGTCGGAGAGCGGTTTCGCACCGAGCTGCGTCGCGGTGTACTCGAGCGCGTCGAAGGTCAGTTGGGCGACGTCGGGCGGATCCCCCGCGAGCAGTTGCGTCTGCACGCTGCCGACGTAGTTGCCCGCCGCAGCCGCGGCGCCCTGAGTCGGCTGCGCGGTGACGGAGATGTTCGGGTGCTGCTCCTCGAACTCCTCGATGAGCTGCGTGACCGTGTCCGTCCAGACACCGGCTTGGGTGAGGTTGTAGCTCTCGAACACGATTTCGACCTGCTGGTCTTCGGCCAGCTCGGGAACGACGGATGCTGCAGAGTCGGTCGCACTGCTGCCGGTGGCGCAGGCCGCCAATGGGAGACTCGCGGCGAGCGCGAGCGCGCCACAGGCGGCGAAACGTCGGAGTCGCATGATGATGGATCCTTTCGGGAGGAGAATGGAGGAGTGTGTGCGGATGGGAAGCGAGAAGCAGGCGGGAACCCGGCGTCACCCGGGAACTGAAGCGGACAGCTCGGCGCGCGGACGATAAGTCGGCGCTTCTGGCTCGGCGTCCGGTTGCCATTCCAAGCGGCGGCCACTCGCCCGGTCGAAGAGATGGACCCGCGCGGCAGGGGCGGCGAGCACGACCAGATCGCCCGCGCGCCAGGTCTCCGCTCGATCGCATGAGACGGTGACGCGCTCGTCGCCGATCCGGCAGTGCACGAGTTGCTCGCGCCCGAGGTTCTCGACCAGGTCGACCGTGCCGCGGAGCGCTGCACCCGCTGTCGGCACTGCTGCAGCGTCGGCGCCATCGTGCACGCTGAGGTGCTCGGGACGGATGCCGACGACGATGTCCCGGTCAGGCGAGGCGCCCTTCCAGAGCAGCGCCTCGACACCGGGCGCGAATACGGCGATCGAGCCATCGGCGGTGGTGAGCGTGGCGTCCAGGAGGTTCATGGCCGGTGAACCGAGGAATCCAGCGGCGAATACCGAGCTCGGGGTGTCGTAGAGCTCTTCAGGCGTGCCGTACTGCTCGAGCCGACCGGCGTTGAGCAGGGCGATCTTCGTCGCCATCGTCATCGCCTCGATCTGGTCGTGAGTGACGTACACGAAGGTCGCCCCGAGCGTGCGGTGCAGCGCGGCGAGCTCCTGGCGCGTCGCGGTACGCAACTTCGCATCGAGGTTTGAGAGCGGCTCGTCCATCAGGAATGCCCGAGGCTCCCGCACGAGCGCACGCGCGACCGCGACCCGCTGGCGCTGACCGCCCGACAGCTCCTTCGGCTTCCGCTCGAGCAGGTGCGCGATGTCGACGGACTCCGCGGCTGCGAGCACCCGGCTCGTGATCTCCTGTTTCGATGCCCCGCGCACCTTCAACGGGAACGCCAGATTCTTCGCGACGCTCAGGTGCGGGTAGAGCGCGTAGCTCTGGAACACCATGGCCAGGTCGCGCTTGCGCGCGGGCATGCCCGTGATATCGGTGCCGTCGAGCTCGATGCTGCCGCCGGTCGGGTCGAGCAGCCCCGCGATCATGCGCAGCAGTGTCGTCTTGCCGCAGCCCGACGGGCCGAGCAGCACGAGGAAGTCGCCGTCCGCGATGTCGAGGGAGATGCGATCCACCGCCGTCACGTCACCGAATGCGCGGGTGATCTGATTGAGTACGAGCCGTGCCACCGAGACCTCCATGGAATCTTGTTTCCTGCGCTATCCGATTGAGGAAACGCTTGATTCCTAGAGTGGGCGATCAAGGTGAACCGGTGGGGGCCAACCCGAGAACGGACGGGGCAGCCTTCGCGAACTCCGTGTTTCTCAGACCTCGTCGGGGCGAGTGACCATGGTCAGCACCTCGTCGTACACCTCCGCTCGCGCGGCCATCGCACCCGGTGCGTCGCCCAGGGCGGCGGAATGCAGCGCAGAGAGCAGCAGCATCTGCACGATGTTGCCGGTCACCGTCTCATCGTTCCATCGATGGAAATCGGCGCCGGCCACGAGGGGGAATCGCGCGATCTCGGCAAGCTCCGACTTCGCATAGCTGGTGATCGCCACGACCGTGGCTCCCGCCTCCGCGGCGAGTTGCGCCGATCGCAGCGTGAAATTGTTCATACCGCTGTCGCTCACGGCGAGACACACGTCGCCCGGCTTCAGGAGCTTCGCTGCGACGTGCTGCGAGATGATGTCGACCGGGTTCTCGCACACCTTCCCGCTGGTGAGAAAGTGCAGACCGATCGATTGCGCGGCCGCGAGCGATGCACCGTTGCCGACGATCAGTAGCCGCGACGACTCGCGGATCTCCCGCGCCGCTCCGTCGAAGGCTTCGAGATCCAGCGCGCCGAGAGCCCCCTGGATCCCGGCGATGGCACGCTCGAAGACCCGCTCGACCGGGTGGCGGTGCTGGGCGGGCGAGCCCGTCTCGTCCGCCACAGCCGCATCCCTGATCAGCAGCTCCTTCAGTTGCTGGTACCCCTCGAACCCGAGCCGCTGGCAAGCCCGCACCACGGTGGCTGGCGACACCCCCGCACGGCTCGCGAGTTCGGCCACCGACATCGACGCCACGCGATCCGGCTCATCGATGCACGCCTGAACGACGCGCCGCTCACTGGGCACGAGCGAGGGTACGAGCGATTGCAGGAGAGAACGAGTGCCGCCGACGGGGGGAGCGATTGAGGAGTTCATACCCATGTAGCTAGCACTGCAACATGGACGGCAGGTAGCCGGGTGCGCGTTTCCGTCGATTCCGCGGCGAATTCTCGTGAGACGGCCCCGTACGGCGCCTCGTGGCGCGACGGCTAGACTGTCCGGGTGACTGAGCGTGTATTGATCAAGGACCTGGCCGCCCGCGAAGACGGCACCGTACGAGTCTCCGGGTGGGTGGAGAAGGTTCGCGACCAGAGGTACGTGCAGTTCGTCGTGCTGCGCGACGAGTCGGGAGCCGTCCAGCTCGTCAACGGCGGCGTGCTGCGCGAGCCGGATCCCGAGAACCCCCGCTCGGACGTGCTCGTGCCCCGCACCACCACGATCTCCGAACTGACCCAGGGTTCGTTCGTGACGGTCACCGGAGAGCTGCAGCACAACGAGCGCGTGAAGCTCGGCGGCGTCGAGGTCCAGATCGAGGAGATCGAGGTCGTCACGGCTTCGCTCCCCGACAACCCGGTCGCCGGCGACTCGAACATCGACGTGCGTCTCGACTGGCGCTTCCTCGACCTGCGCCGACCCGAGCAGAACCTCGTCTTCCGCGTGCAGACCGCGTTCCTGCACGCGCTGCGCCAGGTCTGGGTCGATCGCGGTTTCATCGAGATCCAGACCCCGAAGCTCATGGCGAGCGCCTCCGAGTCGCGCGCCGAGCTCTTCGAGGTCGAGTACTTCGAGGGCAAGGCGTTTCTCGCCCAGAGCCCCCAGTTCTTCAAGCAGATGGCTCAGGCCGCTGGCTTCGGCGGCATCTTCGAGGTGGGGCCCGCCTTCCGCGCCGACCACTCGTTCACGTCGCGGCACGCGACCGAGTTCACCTCGATCGACACCGAGCTGAGCTGGATCGACTCCCCGGAAGACGTGATGGAGCTGCATGAGGAGCTGCTCGTCGCCGGCCTGACCGCGGTGAAGGAGCAGCTCGGCGCTGAGATCGAGAAGCTCTTCGGCATCGAGGTCGAGGTGCCGTCGCGCCCGTTCCCGCGCATCCCCCTCGCCGAGGCGAAGGAGATCGTGAAGGCGGAGGGCTACGAGGTGCCTCGCGCCGACGCCGATATGGACCCGGAGGGCGAGCGCCGCATCGCGGCTCACGTCAAGAAGAAGTTCGGCCACGACTTCGTGTTCCTCACGGACTACGACGCGTCGATCCGCCCGTTCTACCACATGCGCAACGCTGAGAACCCGCAGCTCACGCAGAGCTACGACCTCATCTACCGCGGCACCGAGATCTCGACGGGCGCGCAGCGCGAGCACCGCATCGAGGTGCTCGAAGCTCAGGCCGTCGAGAAGGGCATGGATCCGAAGGAGCTCAGCTTCTACCTCGACTTCTTCCGCTACGGCGTGCCCCCGCACGGCGGCTTCGGCATGGGCCTCAACCGCGTGCTGATGCTCCTGCTCAAGCAGCAGTCGATTCGCGAGGTCACGTACCTCTTCCGCGGGCCGAATCGCCTGCTCCCCTAACCGCGTGCACACCTCGATGGCGCCCTCCGCTCCGGCGGATGGGCGCCATCGTCGTTCACGCGGCCGGCGTCATGCTGCACGTCGCGGTCCCGAGACCGAGCAAGGGCCAGTTTCCGACGACCGTTCGGGCCGGGGATATCCAGCCGCTCGGGTGTGCGATCTGCACTGAGACGCTTCTCGACGCCCCGAGTACGGCGTTGAGCAGTGCGCCGCTGAGCACAGTGGTGTAGACGCCGTTCGATTGCGTCGTGCGCAGCGAGGTGCCGAGGAGCGTGTCCACCGCCGGTACGAGTCCGTTCGAGCCGGTGTAGCTGATCCGAGCATCGGCGAGGGCGTAGCCGGCGGGGAGCCGCCACCGTATCGTGAGCGTCGACTGGCCCAGGTTCAGCAACGACCCCACGATTCCGCAGTCACCGCCGTACGGCGCGACGGGCACGGTGAGTGCCGTGAAGGTCGCCCGCCCCGACTCGCCGTCGGCCCACAGCGCTTCAGTCTCCTCCGGCGGCTGCGACAGGCCCGTGGCCATGATGCCCAGGGCGATGACGCCCGCGGCGATCCGGGTACGAAGCCGCGCACGGGGGTCCGCACTCAGCGCCCTCCTCTCACGGGAGCGACGCGGGATCACGGGGCGCTGCATCACTCCTCCACCGCCCGTCGCCCGCGGGCGAGGGAGGCGGCGCCTGCCACCGCCAGCCCGGCCGCGATGGCGACGAAGCCGAGCGTCCACGCCGGCTCCCCACCGGTGGTCGGCAACGGTGCGACCGGGCGAGGGCTCGTCGTCACGGCTTCGCCGCCGCCGGCAGCGCGTACGGTGAGTGCGACCATGCCCGATGCCTGCTCGGGCATCACCGCCGTCAGCAGCAACCACCGCTCCTCCGCGGAGCTCAGCGCGGTCAGAGCGATCGCATCCGCTCCTCCATCGATGTGCTGCCGGCTCTCCAGCAATGTCTCGTCCCCCGCGCAGGCGCCGTCCACCCAGGCCGTGTCGCAACTGCTCACGTCGAGTGCCAGCCCGAGTTCACGCGATCCCGCCGCCTCGAGCGAGACCTCCACCGTTCCCGGTTCTGGCGCGTTCACCCGTACCCCCACCTGCCAGGTGACCGGCACTCCGGGGCGCATCGTGCGCATGGCGTCCGCATCGCCGATCGAGGTGAGCGTGATGTGCTCGCTCTGAATGACGACCTGAGCGTGCGATGAAACGGCGGCCTGCGCTCCGGTCGGGGTCAGCGCCAGTGAGCCGGCGCCCATCGCGATCGCACCCAATGCCAGTACTGCGGATGCGTGATTGTTCGCCGGCGCTCCGCGGGCGTGCCGCGGCGCATCGGGATCGCTTCGTCGCCTGGGCCAGAACGCCCAGGTGACGAGCGCGGAGGCCGAAAGCGTGAGCCCGCCCAGCACCCAGGGGTTCGAGAACCACACCACGGCCTTCGCGAGGTGCGGCACCGACATCATGACGATGCGCGCGTCGGTCACCGTGTACGGAAGCGGATCCTCGGCCTCATTCGCATCGCCCCGCATCGTGATCGTACGACTCTCCCCCGATCCCTCGACGGAGGTGACCCGGTGGGTCACGGGCAGTTCGCCGGGCCGATCGACGGTGAGCACGTCGCCGACCTCGATCTCCGTCGCGGGTATTTCGCGAACGACGGCCAGCGATCCGCTCGGGATGGTCGGCGACATCGATCCGGTCTTGAACATGATGAGCGAGACGTTGCAGAGCGCGGACACCAGCACGAGCACGATGCAGACGAGACCGCCGAGCGCCGCCACATTCAGCAGCGTGTTCGCCGCAACCCGGCCCGCCTTGCCCCGCGTCATCGTCTCCCCTTCACGCGCGCCCGATTACGAGGTGGACGTTCCCGTTACCGTCCACGTCGCCGTCGTGTTCATCCCCTGCGCCGCGTTCGAGGTTCCGCCGGGCAGCGTGACGGCGAAGCAGTATGCGACGGGAGTTGCGCCGCCCGCGGCCAGCGCGGTCGAGCCGCTCCCCGCCACCGTCAGCGCGCTCCCGTTCGGCACGATCACGTTCGTCGAACCGCCGAAGGAGGTCGAGTCGCAGGTCTGCGCCGCCGGGATCACGCGGACCCCGTACGTGAGGAATCCAGCGAGGCTCGTCGCCGTGCTGGTCGTCGTGGTCGGCGCGCTGAGCGTCGCGTTCCCGGTGACGTTCGTCGCATCGGTCGTGCGCACCAGGAACTTCGCGTACGTGGTGGTCCCCGGCGACATCGCGGTCGGGGTCACGGCGAAACTCAGCGCCGCGGGTGCGGTGCTCGGGTTCTCGGTGTACGTCGCCCCGTTGTTCACCGACCCCACGATGCCGAACGTGCTCGCCGTGAAGGTCGCCCGAGCCGTCTCGGTGTCGGTCCAGGCGGCGAGCGTCAACGAGCCGCCCACGCCGAGCACGAGTGCACCGGCGAGCAGCGCTCGCGCCTTCGTGAACCAGTTTCCCGTCGCCTTGCCGTGCCCGCCGTGTCCGCCGTGTCCACCGTGACCACTCGGTCGGCTCCTCCCGGTCATGGTCGTCCTACAGCGCGTCGCCCGAGACCGCCGCGAAGTTCCAGGTGATCTCACCGTTCACGCCCTGCGGAAGATCATCGCCCGCGGTCACCCGGAAGCACACGTTCTGCACGTCGTCGAGACTGCCGAGCGCGAACGTCGCCGCGTTCTCATCCGTCCCGGCCGCATAGGCGGCTTCGGAGCACCCGAGCGTGTCTGTGAAGACGTAGTCGGCGGTGACTCCCACGAGCGCGGGATCGACCGCCTGGCCGATCGTCACCTCGGCATCGTACGTGGAGTCTCGCTCGAGTTGCACCGCGAACGGCGCGTAGACCACGTCGTCGGGCGCCAGGTTCTCGGCACCCACCGTGAACGCGAGGTCCGCAGCCTCAGCCTCCGACGGATGATCGCTGAACGCCGTGCCGTCGGTCGAGCCCTCGATGCCGAAGTTGCCGCTGCCGAAGACGCCCGTGGCCCACTCGTTGTCGGTCCAGGCCGCGAGCGTGATCGCGGCGCCGACGCCGAGCACGAGCCCGCCTGCGAGGATTGCTCGCGCCTTCGTCCATCCGCGTCTCGTCTCGGCTGCGGTTTCTCCGCGCTCTGCAGTCATGGTGTAACCCCCCTCGTCGGCGCTCCGTCAGGCTTCCTATGACGAAACTATGGTGACAGGGTACGTGAAAACTGACCGGTAGGACAGGTATCGGTGCGGGGGGAAAAGACGGATAATGCGGGATCCGGCGGGGAGCGTCATCGCCGCTCCCCGCATCGGTCAGCGCCTCCGCGCCACCACCACGGAATCGCTGAGCAGGTGCGCCGTTCCGTCGGGGCCGCGCCCGGAGCGATCGCGCACTTCTGCGACCTCGACGGTCCACGCGTCCGGGCGCAGCCCGAGGTCCGCGAGCTCCGTCGCGGGCGTCGGGAAGTCTTCGTCGTGATGCGACGACCACTGGGGCGCGGCGGCGTGGGCGATGAGCACGAGCCGCCCTCCGGGGGCCACGCGGCCAGCGGCCGTCCGCAGAATGCGGTCGCGGGGCAGCGCGACCGGTGATTGGAAGAAGCTCGCTGTGACGAGATCGAACGGTGATGCGCTGCCGTCGACGCCGGCCGGATCGTCGCACCACTCGCCGAGGTCTGCGGCGATGAAATGCGCCCGCGCGAGACCCCGCTCCGCAGCCGCGGCCCGCGCCCGGGCGACGGCGGTCGACGAGAGATCGATGCCAGTCGCATCCCATCCGCGCTCCGCGAACCAGAGCACATCACCGCCTTCTCCGCTTCCGAGGTCGAGGGCGCGCCCCGGCGCCCAGTCATGTGCGAGATCTGCGAGCGCACGATTCACCGCACCCGACCAGATCCGGTCGGCCGAGCCGTACCGCTGCTCCCAGAAGGCCACCGGATCCGACGGCACCGCGCTCGCATCGGTGTGCCCGTGCGCTTCATCCCCCGAGCGCTGCTCGCCAGGGGCGTGCGGCCCGTGCTGGTGCGCGCCCACCTCAGTTCACCCCAGCTGCGGCGAGCGCGTAATCCTCATCGACGAGCGCGGCATTCGCCGCTGCACCCGCCATGTTGCCCGCACCCATCACGAGGGGCACGGAGGCCGCGGGGCTCACGACGTTCCCCGCAGCCCAGATGCGCGGGTGGCTCGTGCGCTGCATCGGATCGACCGAGACCGTGAGGCCCATCGGGGTCTCACTGCGGTCGAGCGCGACGCCGGAGAGGAACTGATCCTGCGGCACCATGGCGAATCCCGTGAAGACCGCGTCGATCTCGAACTCCCGCCCGTCGGCGGTGCGCACCCCGCTGACATCGGCACCCGATCCGACAACCTCGACGACCGGGGCCGAGACCAAGCGCACGCCCCGGGCCCGCATTCCGCGTTCGGTATCGGCATCGAGCACGCTGTCGCCGCGCGCGTCGACGAGTCCGGCCGTGAACACGGTGACGTCATCGCTCCACTGCCGCAGCAGCTTCGCCTGGTGCATGCCGAGCGGCGAGGTGGTGATCACCGCGATTCGCCTGCCCCGAACCTCCCAGCCATGGCAGTACGGGCAGTGCAGGACGCTCGTGCCCCATCGCTCCGCGAGTCCGGGGATCTCGGGCAGCACGTCGGTCACACCCGTCGCGACGATCAGAGCCCTCGTCTGCAGCACCTCTCCCGATCCGAGTTCGACGGACATCGAACCGCCCGGGCTGCCGGCCTCCAGGGAAGCGGACGACGTCTCCCCCTTCGTATCCCGCACCCCGCGCACGTCCGCCTGCCGGAACTCGACCCCGTAGGTCTCGGCCTCGGCGCGTCCGCGTGCGACGAGCTCGAGCGGCGGAGTGCCGTCGAGGCCCAGCACGTTGTGCATGTGAGAGGCGAAGCGGTTGCGCGGTGCGCCCCCGTCGATCACGAGGGTGCGCCGAAGCGAACGTCCGAGCGCCTGCGCCGCACTCAGTCCTGCCGCCCCGCCGCCGATCACAATGGCATCCCATTCAGTATTCGTCATGGTCCCAGCCTCGGGGGAATGTGCAATAATTGCAATTTGATTTGCGATAATGGCAAGGAGCATCATGGATGAACTGCAGCGCCTCGGGCCGAGACTGCGCGCCGCGCGGCAGGATCGAGGGTGGACTCTGGAGGACCTCGCGGCTCGGGCCGGGATGTCCACGAGCACGCTCTCGCGGCTGGAATCCGGCAAACGGCAAGCGAGCCTCGAACTCCTGCTCCCCGTCACCCGACAGCTCGGCATCCGCGTCGATGACCTCCTCGACGCTCCGGATCGAGACCCTCGCGTGCACCGCACCACGATTCGTCGCGACGGGATGACAATCGCTCCGCTCACGCGGGAGGCCTCGGAGGTGCGCGCGTTCAAGATCACCTACCACCCCGGAGCTCCCGAGTGCGAGTTGCAGGTGCACGAGGGACACGAGTGGCTCTACGTGCTGTCGGGCAGATTGCGCCTCTCACTCGCCGAGCGCGAGCACGTGCTCGGTCGAGGCGAGGCGGCGGAGTTCGACACGACGGTGCCGCACCTCATGCAGGCCGAGGGGACGACGCCGTGCGAGGTGATCAGCATCTTCAACACGGTCGGCGAACGGCTGCACCTGCACAGCACGTAGGCCGGCGCGACCCTCCGCTTCCCCCCTTCCCCGCGCCCGCACGCCATGCCGATCAGCGGACCTGCGCGAGGAGCGCCCTGTGGAAGGCCGCGTCGCCCGTGAGCTCCGGATGGAAGGCGATGCCCGTCACCGTACCGAGCCTGCGCCGAGCGTCGCGAGCGCCGATCCTGCCATCCGCGTCGCGCTCGGGCCCCGCGTCCGAGTCGCCCCCGGGCGCCGCCGTCGTGGCGCCGAGCACGCGCCCGTCGACTCGGCAAATCGCGCGAGCGCCGATTCCGACTGAAAGCACCTCCGGAGCGCGGATGAGCGCCGCACGCACGCGGCCACCCTGCCGCCCGATCACCTCAGCCGCGTCGACCGCGATGTCGACCTCGTGCGACACCAGCTGCGGGCCGAGCGCATTGCGTCGCACGGCGACGTCGAGCACGTCGAGAGATCTCTGAGAGGGTGCCGCATCCCGCACCTCTCGGGCGAGCAGCACGAGCCCGGCGCACGTTCCCAGCGTGGGGAGCCCCTCCGTGATGATCGATCGCAGGCCCTCAGCCATATCGAAGAGGCGGAGCAGCCGATCCTGTGCGCTGGATTCTCCGCCGGGCAGCACGAGCGCATCGATGCGCGGTCCGTCAGCACCCGCGAAGTCGCTCTCGCGTCGCACCAGCACGACGCGCGCGCCGAGCTGCTCGAGCACGTCGCCGTGCTCCGACACGCCCCCCTGCAGCGCGAGCACCCCGACGACGGGTGCCGAGCGGGGCTCCGTCACCACCCTCGCTCGGCCAAGCGGTGCGGGGCGGGCAGGTCGGCGACGTTGATGCCCACCATGGCCTCTCCCAGTCCGCGGGAGGCCTCTGCGATCGCGCCGGGGTCATCGAAACGCGCCGTCGCTCGCACGATGGCGGCGGCACGCTTCGCGGGGTCGCCCGACTTGAAGATGCCGGATCCCACGAAGACCCCGTCGGCGCCGAGCTGCATCATCATCGCCGCATCCGCGGGCGTGGCCACCCCGCCCGCGGTGAAGAGCACCACCGGCAGGCGGCCAGCGGCCGCGACCTCTCGGACGAGGTCGTACGGCGCAGCCAGGTCTTTCGCCGCGACGTACAGCTCATCCGGACCGAGCGCGGAGAGGCGGGCGATCTCCCCGCGAATGGTGCGGATGTGCTTGGTCGCCTCCGAGACGTCGCCGGTGCCGGCCTCGCCCTTCGAGCGGATCATCGCCGCACCCTCTGAGATGCGGCGAAGCGCTTCGCCCAGGTTCGTCGCCCCGCACACGAACGGAACCGTGAACCGCTGCTTGTCGATGTGGTTCACGTAGTCGGCAGGCGACAGCACCTCCGATTCATCGATGTAATCCACCTCGAGCGCTTCGAGCACCTGCGCTTCGACGAAGTGCCCGATGCGGGCCTTCGCCATCACGGGAATCGAAACGGTCGCTCTGATGCCGTCGATGAGGTCCGGGTCGCTCATGCGCGCCACCCCGCCCTGTGCGCGGATGTCCGCCGGAACGCGCTCGAGCGCCATCACGGCGACGGCACCGGCGTCTTCCGCGATCCTCGCCTGTTCGGGGGTGACGACGTCCATGATCACCCCGCCCTTGAGCATGTCGGCGAGGCCTCGCTTGACGAGGGGCGAGCCGGTGGTCGGAGCTGCGGTGGACGCTGATGCCTGGGATTCGGTCATACGCACCAGCTTGCCCGGCCGCATTGGTCTGCCTCAAGGTCCACAAGTGCCAAGTTGCAGGAGACCAATCCTTCGGCCCCGCCGGCTCATCGATAGATCGGGGAGCCGGCGGTGAGCCTCAGGCCGTCGTGGGTTCACCGATCGAGAGCATCAGGCGGTTCGCCCAGTTGAAGAAGGCGCCCGCCTGAATCGCGTCGAGCAGTTCGAGCTCGGCGAGCCCCACGTCGCGCAGGGCGGAGATCTGGGGCTGCCCGAAGCGCGGCGGCGTCGCCGTCAGAGCGACGGTCGCGTCGACGATGGCGTCGATCCTCGTCGAAATCCGCGCCCCCACCCCTTCGTCGAGCAACCGCTGCACCTCGGCACGATCGGCGCCCTGCTCCGTCGCGAACCGCGAATGCACCGAGGCGCAGAACACGCACCCGTTGAAGCGCGAAGCGGCGGCCGCTGCGAGTTCGCGCTCGGCGCGAGGCAGCCCGGCGTCGGTGTTGAAGAAGATGTCGAGGTCGGTGAGCGTGCGCTCCCGCAGCGCTTCGGGATCACGCGCGAGCAACCGGAAGTACGGCATGTGCACGCGGTCGCGCTGCACGAGCGCGTCGTAGTGCGCCTCGGTGAACTCGGCGACCGGCAGGGGCTCGAGCCACGGCTTCCACCCCAGCACGTCTTGCGTGAAGCGTGCTGGCTCGTCGACACGAGGCGCAGCTGGCAGTGCCTCTGCAGCCGCAACCGGCGCCTGTTCGGTCGACGCCCCTGCACGTTCGCGCGCCACCGCGGCGACGTCGGCGGCGAGCGCCGGGAGGTCTTCGGCGCGCGTCGCCGCGGCGCCGCCGACGCTCTCGCGCAGTTCGCGCAAGCCGTGGGCGACGCGCAGTTGGAACGCGAGGAACGAGATGAGCTGGGAGAGCGTGACGATACCGGTGCTGCTCCATCCGGCGTCGAGCAGCCGACCGAGGCGCTCACGATCGGCGTCGCGCGGGTGGAGCACCAGCATGTGCGCGTGCTCGAGCGCCGCTGAGAGCCGATCGCCCAGCGCATAGGCGGCTTCGACCGAGGCGACGCTGTACTCGGGCCCGGCTTCGCTCTCTGGGGCGTTCTCCGCGCGGAACGCCCCGTACGGGCCCTGCCCGGCAGCGCGCTCGGCTTCTGCGACGATCAGGGGCTCGAGCCCGGCACCACCCCCCGTCTCGCGCAGCAGCGCACCGTAGAACGCGACGGCCTCCGGCTCCTCGTGCAGCCGCGCGACGAAGAGCGCGACTGCGGCCCGCTCGGCCAGCGACACCTCAGAGGCGTCGAGCGGCACGAAGAGCGCCTCGAAGCTGCCCTGCGCGTGCTGCTTCGATTCCGGGCGGCGATCGCGCGCCCGATCGAGGGCGTCGCCCGGGGAGATGCCGGTCAGTGCGGCGATGATGTCGGTGTGGACGAATGCGGGAAGGGTCATTGCGGTGGTGCTCCTTCTAGTGTCAGATCTCCCAGTGCCCCGACGACAGCGATGCGCCGGGGATCGCCTCGATGAGGCGCTGGGTATAGGGGTCTTGCGCATTGCTGAACACGTCTTCGGTGCGGCCGTGCTCCACCTGGCGGCCGCGCTGCAGCACGGTCACCGTGTCGGAGATCTGGCGAACGACGGCGAGATCGTGCGAGATGAAGACATAGGTGAGGCTCAACTCGTGCTGCAGGCGCGCGAGCAGTCGAAGAATCTGCGCTTGCACCGTGACGTCGAGCGCCGACACGGCTTCGTCGAGCACCACCAGCTCGGGCTCGACGATCAGTGCGCGGGCGATGGCGACCCGCTGCCGCTGCCCGCCCGACAGCTCGCGGGGGCGACGCTGAGCGAACTCGGCAGGCAGCGAGACGATCTCGAGCGCGTGGGCGACCCGCTCGACGCGATCCGCGCGACTCCCAGTGCCGATGCGGAAGTTCTTGAGCGGCTCGGCGAGCGTCTGCCCAACGGAGAGACGAGGATCGAGCGAGCCGTACGGGTTCTGGTAGACCATCTGCGTGGTCCGCCGGAACTCGCGCAGGCCGGAGCGCCGCAGCTCGGTGACCTCTGCACCGTCGACGCGCACGCTGCCCGCCGTCGGAACGGAGAAGCCGGCGATCGCGCGACCGGTGGTGGTCTTGCCCGAACCCGACTCGCCGACGAGGGCGTGGGTGGTGCCCCGCGCGACCGTGAACGACACCCCGTCGACCGCGACGAAGGCGTCTGAGCCGCGCCCGAACACCTGATGCAGGTCGCGCACTTCGACGAGCGGGGCCGCCGGCGCAGGTGATGCGGGAGTCGCAGCTGCACCGCCGGGAACGGATGCGACAGCGATCGTCTCCCGCTCGACGAGCTTGCCGAACGAGGGCGCATCGGCCATGAGCTGCTTCGTGTAATCAGATGACGGCTTCGCCAGTACCTGCGCTGCCGGGCCGGCCTCTTGCACTTCGCCTCCGCGCATCACGACCACGCTGTCGGCGCGATCCGCCGCCACCGCGAGGTCGTGCGTGATGAACAGCACGCCCGTTCCCATCTCCTCGCGCAGGCGGTCGATCAGATCGAGCACGGTGCGCTGCACGGTGACGTCGAGCGCGGAGGTGGGCTCGTCGGCGATGATCAGCTCGGGATCATTGGCGAGCGCCGCCGCGATGAGGACGCGCTGACGCATGCCGCCTGAGAACTCGTGCGGGTACTGCTTGGCCCGCTTGATCGGCTGATCGATGCCGACCTGCTCGAGCAGTGCGTGGACGCGATCGTGCACCTCGTCGCGACTCGGCCGGCCGTGGATGCGCAGCGATTCGCTGATGCTCTTTCCGACCGGTTGCACCGGGTTGAGGGAGTTGCCCGGATCCTGCGGAATGAGCCCGATGCATCGGCCGCGCAGGTCGCGCCAGCGCCGCTCGGGAAGGCCGACGAGTTCGGTCGACCCGAGGCGTCGCTCGTTCAGCGTGACGCTGCCGGCGGTCACCCGCCCGTTGGCGGGGAGCAGGCCGATGACCGATTGGGCGACCGTGGTCTTGCCGGATCCCGACTCGCCCACCACGGCGGTGACCTCGCCGGCGCGCACATCGAAACCGATGCCGCGCACGGCGTCGATGTGTCCCTGCCGGGTGCGGTACTGCACGGCGAGATCGCGGATGCTGAGCAGCGGTTCGACGCTCATGCGTTGCCTCCAACGCTGATGGCCCGGCTCAGTCGGTTGCTCGCGAGCACCACGAACACCACGACGATTCCGGGAAGCACGGTCAGCCACCACGAGGTGGCCAGGTAGTTGCGCCCCTCCGCGATGAGCAGGCCCCACTCCGGCGTGGGCGGCGGCGCTCCGTATCCCAGGAATCCGAGCGTCGAGATCTGCAGGATCGCCGAACCGAGCTGCAGCGCGGCGAGCGCGATCACGGCGGTGAGCGAGTTCGGCAGAATGTGCCGCCAGAGCACCCCGAAGAACGTACCGCCGGAGCCGTAGGCGGCTTCGACGAACTCGCTCGCGCGTACGCTCACGACCTGGGATCTCGACAGTCGGGCGAACACTGCGATCGACGTGGCTCCCACTGCGATCGCAGCGTTCGCGGTGCCGAAGCCGAGCAGGATCACGATGCTGAGCGAGAGCAGCAGGGTCGGGATCGCGAGCAGCACGTCGACCACGCGCATGAGGGCCTCATCCACCCAGCCGCCGACGGCGCCCGCGGTGATGCCGATGAGCGAGCCTGCGACGAGCCCGACGAGTACGGCGATCAACGCGGCGCTGATCGACTGCGAAGCGCCGTAGATCACGCGTGCGTAGAGATCGCGCCCCGTCGCGTCGGTGCCGAACCAGTGCTCGGAGCTCGGCGCCTGCAGTGCCGGCCCGACGCTCGCGGTCGGGTTGACGGAGGTGAACAGCCCGGGGGCCACGGCCCACGCGAGTGCGATGAGCAGCACGAGCGCCGGCACGATGATGCCCGGGCGCCGAAGGGCGCGCCACGACCAGGCGCGCGCCCCGGTCGGCGGCACCGCGCGTGCGGCTGAGACGTCGATCGCGGTCATGCGGTCGCTCCTATCGACTTGCGCGCGGTGCGCTGCCTGAGCCGCGCATCGAGCACGGGGTAGAGCAGATCGACCACGAGGTTGATCGTGACGAAGACGACGGTCGCGATGACGACGACCGCGAGCAGCACGGGGGTGTCTCGGTTGGCGACCGCCTGCGCCGTGAGCGCGCCGATGCCGACGCGTCCGAAGACGGCCTCGGTGACGATCGCTCCGCCCACGAGTTCCCCGAAGAGCAGACCGGCCATCGTCATCGCGGGCAGCAGGGCGTTCGGGGCGACGTTGCGCCACAGCAGCCAACTGGTGCTGGCTCCCCTGGCGCGCACCACCGCGACGAACGGCTGCTCGCTCACCTCGTCGATGCTGCGCAGCAGCACCTGCGCGAGGGGCGCCGCGATCGGGATGGCGAGCGTGATGGCGGGCAGAATGAGCGCCTGCAGCTCGGTCGCTCCGATCGTCGGCACGAGACCGAGCTGGAACGAGAAGACTTGGATGAGCACGATGCCGATCCAGAAGACCGGCAGCGACACGAAGAGCGGCGGCAGGTTGCGGAACGCGCGGCGCAACCAGCTGCCGGCTCCGTAGCTCGCAGTGAACGCGATGACGACCGCCAGGAAGACGGCGAGGATCAGCGCGACCACCGCGAGCGTGAGCGTCGACGGCAGCGCCTCGGCGAGGAGAGTGGAGACCGCCGCCCCGCTCTGCACGGAATACCCGAGGTCCCCCTGCAGGAACGCCCCGACCGAGTCGAAGAACCGCACGAGGAATGGGCGATCCACCCCGTAGCTCGCCCGAATGTCGGCGAGCTGCTCGGCTGAGAGCCCGAGGTCGGGGTTGCCGAAGCGTGCCATCACCGCGTCGCCCGGCAGCGCCGCGAGCAGCACGTAGGCGGCGGTGTACGCGAGCGCGAGGACCAGGATCGCCTGGCCGACGCGTCGCAGCAGCGCCGCCCGACTCACTTGCCGAGCTGCACGTCGTAGAAGGAGGGCCTGCCGATCGACTCGGTGGCGAAGCCCTGCACGGAGGCCTGGAGCCCGAAGACCTGGGGCTCCTCGAAGAGCGGCAGCACGTAGGCCTGCTCGGCGATGCGCTGCTGCGCCTTCGCGGATGCGTCGGCGCGCTCCTCAGCCGTCGGCACGGAGGCGATCTCGGCGAGCGCGGCGTCCAGTTCGGGGTCGTGGATGGTCCCGGACTCCGTATCGAGGTTCAGGTTCGCGTTGCGGTTCGTCGAGTAGATCTGCGACTTCAGCACGTCGTAATCCGCGCGGCCGACCATGGAGTGGTAGACCTGGATCGTGTCGGCGTCGAGTCGCGCCTCGTCTTGAGCGGCCTGATCGCCCGGGAAGAGCTCGACCTCGATGCCGAGCTCTGCGAGCTGCTCCTGAATGAGGGTGACGACCTCCTTCGAGCGAGGCTGCGGGAGCGCTTCGTTGAAGGTGATCGAGAGGCGCTCGCCGTCCTTCTCACGAATGCCGTCCGACCCCGGCGCCCAGCCGGCCTCATCGAGCAGCTGCTCCGCCTTCGACGGGTCGTACTCGTAGAACTCGGAAGTATCCGTGTAGCCGAGAGCGGTCTCCGCGAGGATGCCGGTGGCGAGCGGGTAGTTCTCGGTGAAGAGTGTGCTCACGATCGCCTCGCGGTCGATGCCCGCGATGATCGCCTGTCGCACCTTGATGTCGGTGAGCGGGGCGTGGGCGAAGCGGAAGCTGAGGCTGTTGTTCACTCCATTCGTGGCGGCGTGCTCGAGCGCCAGGTTGTCGCCGGCGAACTGCGCCTCGTCGGGTGCTGGAATCGATCGAGCGATCTGCGCCTGACCCGAGGTGACCGTGCCGACGCGCACACTCGACTCGCCGGCGACGATGATGTTCACGGCATCGAGGTGGGCGCGACCTTCGTGCTCGCGCGACTCCGGCGCCCAGTCGTAGTCCTCGCGCACCGCCAGGTCGGTCTGCTTGCCGATCTGCTCGTCCGAGATCACGAACGGCCCGCTGCCGATGATCTCGGTGGCGTTGCCCGGCCCGAACTCCTCGTTCGTGCGGTCGAGGCTCGCGTTCGCGAGCAGGCCGGAGTTGATCGTCGACGTCGCCTGCGCGAAGCCAGGAGACGGGGCGGTGAAGAAGAACTTCACCGTGTACTCGTCGATCGCCTCACCGTGGTCGTAGTTGTTGATGGCCTCGGAGATCGACAGAGCGCGGTCGGTGTCGCCCTTGCCGTAGAGATCGAAGTTCTTGACGACGTTCTCCGCGTCGAGCGGTGTGCCGTCGGAGTAGGTCACTCCCTCGCGGAGCTTGAACGTGTACTCCGTCGCATCCGCGTTCACCTCGGGCAGTTCGCTCGCGATCCACGGCTCGAGCTCGAGCGTCTCGGGGTTCTGGTAGAGCAGGCGATCCGTCACCTGGTTGACCACGCCGCCGTTCGGGTAGAAGCCCGCGGCCGGCGGGTAGAGCGTGTTCCAGGTCTGCGGTTCGAGGTAGGTGAGCGTGCCGCCCTCCTGCGCCGCGCCGTCGCCGGAGCCGCCGCCAGCGTTCGCCGAGCACCCGGTGAGCGCCATCGCGGCTACTGCCATCGTGGCGATCCAGGCGATGCGGTGCTTCTTCATGGTGCTCCTTCTGCGAACTCGTGAATCTGTGGTGCTGTCTCTGCGTCATGTTGCAGGCAACCCGGCTAATGTTATAGCTCTCATAAGCTAGCGGAAATCCTCGGTGTCACAGAACTTCATGAACTTCTCGCGTCATAAACGGTCATCCGATCAGACATCCGGACCCCCGGCCGCGTATAACGGAACCATGACCCCTCTGCCGACGATCGCCATCATCGGAGTCGGGCCGCGCGGCACGTCGCTCGTCGAGCGCATCGGAGCCCACCTGCACGCAGCCGCCTCCGAGCCCGACACCGCGGGCACTGACGGCGCCGAACCCGCACGCGACCTCGAACTGCACCTCATCGAGGAGACTGCATTCGGCGCCGGGCGCATCTGGCGCACCGACCAGACCCGCGAGCTCTGCATGAACACCCTCGCCGACGCCGTGACGCTCTTCACCGAGCCCGGCAGCTCCATCACGGGTCCGGTCCGCGTCGGCCCCACACTCTACGAATGGGGGCTGCTGGCGCTCGCAACGCAGCCGACGAACGAGTCGGCGACGCGCACGACGGTTTCGGATGCGCTCGCCGCGGCGATCGACCGCATTCCGGCGGCGCACGCTGCGGTGGTCGACGCCCACCCGATCCGACCCGGATTCGCCGATGCGTACCGCCGCGAGCTCGAGGCGTTCCGCCCGGAGTCGCACCCGAGCCGAGCACTCTACGGCGAGTACCTGGAGTGGTGCCTCGAGCGAGCGATCGCAGAGTTGCCCGATGGCGTGCGCGTGATTCGCCACCGCGAGCGCGCCGTGAGCGTGGTCCAGGGCGATGCAGGGCGGCAGCGCATCGGCCTGCGCGACGGCGGTGCGGTCGAAGCGGACGCCGTCGTGCTCGCGACCGGGTGGCTGCCGACCATCGAGACAGCGGAAGAACGCGAGTTCGCAGCAGTACTCGCCGAGCGACCCGAACTGTCGTGGGTGCGACCGGCGAGTCCCGTCGAGCAGGACCTGAGCGGAGTGAGTTCGGGAGAGCACGTGATCGTGCGCGGAATGGGCATGGGGTTCTTCGACACCATGGCGCTGCTCACGCTCGGGCGCGGCGGCGAGTTCGTCGCCGACGCGCGGGCGCGCGGTGGGCTGCGCTACGAGCCCTCGGGGCGCGAGCCCGTGCTGCATGTGACCTCGGGGCGCGGAGTCCCGTTCCGCGCGAAGACGCTCTACGGTTCGCTCCCCCCGCGACCAGAGCAGCGCTTTCTCGCCGGCGTCGACTGGGCGACGGCACCTCGACCCATCGACTTCGACCGCGAGTTCTGGCCGCGCATCGTCGCCGACGCGCACTTCGACCACTACCGCACACTGCGACGCGTGCGGCCGGACGCGGCGTCGGGCACCGCCGATGACGTCGAGACGGTGATCGCCGCCGCGATCCAACCGCATCTCGCCGCCGCTCCCGTCGCGAACCCCGCCTCGGATCGCGACGCCGCTGACGCAGATGCGCTCGAAGCGGTCGCCCAGGACGTGGCTGACGCGGTGGCGCCGTTCATCGCGGATGCCGCCGACCGACTCGATCTGCTCGGCGAGATGCGCCCGGTCCGACACGTCTTCGACAGCGCGGAAGCCTTCGACGCCTGGGTGACGGGACGCGTGTCCCATGATCTCGATGAGGCCGCGCTGGGTCGCGACAGCGCCTGGAAGGCGGGGCTCTGGTCGGTGAGCTCTGCGCGGGGGGTCGCCAACCGCGTGGGTTCGCTCGGAGGCTTCGACGCCGAATCGAGAGCCTCGGGATTCGCGATGCTCATGGCCGTCGGCGGCATGGCAGGATCCGGACCGCCCGCGTTCCGCAACCGCCAGCTGCTGGCGCTCGCCGAGGCCGGGTTCGTGCGCTTCATCGGCCCGAGGGCTCGTGTCGCCATCTCCGACGCGGGGTTCACGGCCGCGTCGCCGTGCGTGACCGATTCGCAGGTGGCCGCTGCGACACTCATCGATTCCTGGATGCACTTCCATCGCCTCGCCGACAGCTCCGACCCGCTCGCGCTCGGCCTGGTCGAAGCCGGGCGAGCGCGGCCGTTCCGCATCAGCGCGCGATCCGGCGAACCCCGCGAGACCGGCGCCTTCGACATCGATTCGGCGACCGGGCTGCTCGTGCACGCCGACGGCTCGCTCGACAACGCGGTGCACGTCGCCGGCATTCCGGTCGATGCGGCGCTCCACGACACGGTGATCAGCCCGATGCCGGGAACCGATCCTCCGATGCTGCGCGAGACCGATCGCGTGGCGCGCAGTCTCATCGTCGTCGCCCGACGGGCCCGATCCGGGCTCTCGCCGAGCCGCGGCGCGGCCGCAGACTCCGCCGCCCATCACCGACCGCTCGAAGGAGCCCACCGTGTCTGACCACCGTTCGAACGACCGCCCCATCGCTCTCGTCACAGGTGCTTCCGGCGGCATGGGGCGCGAGATCGTTCGCGACCTCACCCGCACCCATCGCGTCATCGCCGTCGGGCGCAACGCCGGGCGTCTCGACGCGGTCGTCGCAGAGACCGGTGCCACCGCGTGGCAGCTCGATGTCACCGAACACGAAGCGTTCTCGCGCAGGATCGCCGACCTCGACCGACTCGACGTGCTCGTGCACGCTGCGGCGATCGGCGAGCATCTCTCAGTCGAGACAGCCGACGCATCGGCCTGGGAACGCCATCTGGCCAGCAATGTGACCGGGCCCGCGCTCATCACCCGCGCAGCGCTCCCCCTCCTGCGCGCCGCCGCTGCGACCGTCGTCTTCATCGGTTCGGGCGCGGGCACCCGTCCGGTCGCGGGCAGCGCCGTCTACACCGCGTCGAAGCACGCTCTGCGCGGCCTCGCCGACGTCCTGCGCATCGACGAAGAACCGCACCGGGTGCGCGTCGTCACGATCGCTCCCGGGCAGACGGACACGGACATGCTGCGCGCCGGCATCCCGGCGGATCAGTACCGGCCCGAGCGATACATCCGCCCGCAGTCCGTCGCGGAGACCGTGCGCTTCGTCGTCGACGCTCCCGCAGACGTCCAGCTCACCGACATCGCCGTACGCCCGCGACAAGAGATCGCACGACTGTGAGCGAGCCCACCGACCACCTCGTGATCGGCGGCGGCGCCATGGGTCTCGCCACGGCCCGGCAGTTCGCCTCCCGCGGAGCGAGCGTGCGTCTGCTCGAACGCTTCGAAGCGCACCACACTCGCGGCGCGTCGCACGGCTCGACGCGCAACCTCAACAACGCGTACGACGAGCCCGCGTACCTCGACCTCTTCGACGAGGCGACCACGCTGTGGCGCACGCTCGAATCCGAGACCCGCACCGAGCTGCTCGGCCTCCACGGACTCGTGACGCACGGAGACGAGAGCGTGGTCGCGTCCGCACACGATGCGCTCCTCGCGCGCGGAGCTGCGGTGTCGCTGCTCTCGGCCGACGAGGCTGGCACCCGCTGGCCGGGGATGCGCTTCGCAGGCGGCGCGCTGCTCAGCGCGGATGCCGGCATCGTGCACGCCGCACGTGCGCTCGCAGCGCTCGAGACGAGCGCGATCCGCCACGGGGCGATCGTGGAGCGCGGCGAACAGGTGCTGCGCATCGAGACGAGCGCGAACGACGCCCGGGTGCGCGTGACGAGCCGCGGCCGCGAGGGCGGCATCCGCGAGCTGGTCGCCGATCATGTGACCGTCGCCGCCGGCGCGTGGACGGCGCCGCTGCTCGACGGCCTAGTCGAACTGCCGTCGCTCACCGTCACCGAGGAGCATCCGGCACATTTCGCGCCGCGATCGGCGTCGATCCCGTGGCCGTCGTTCAACCATCTGCTGCCGCCCGAGCTGCTGGCGAGCTTCGCCGCCCCCGTCTACGGGATGCCGAGCCCCGGAGAAGGCGTGAAGGTCGGTTTCCACAGGGTCGGCGAGACCGTCGACCCTGACGCCCGCCCGTTCCGCGCGAGCGATGCCCAGCGCGCGACGCTGCGGCGGTACGTCACCGAATGGTTCCCGGGGCTCGACCCGGACTCGCCGACCGAGATCAGTTGCACGTACACCTCGACCGACTCGGGGAGATTCGTGCTCGACACGGTCGGCCCGATCACCGTGGGTGCGGGGTTCTCCGGCCACGGGTTCAAGTTCACACCCGCGATCGGTCGCGTGCTCGCCGACGCGGCGATGGGGCACTCGACTCCGCCCGAGTTCTTCCTGCTGGCAGCCCACGGGGCCCGGTAACCGCCGGTTTCCCGCCGAACCCCTGTGGGCGCGCCGCGCTCAGGCGGAGCCGGTGTGCGACTCCGAGGCGGTGCGCGACTCCGAGGCCGACGCCGAGTCCTGCTCGAGCGTGCGGCGTTGGGCGCGGCGGCGTACGAGCAGCAGGTAGACCGCTGCCGTCACCGCGAAGCCGACGAGCCAGGCGATGTCGATGCCCTGCAGCGGTTCGGCGAGGGGCCCGGTGAACAGCGGGGTGATCATGAACGGGACCTGTGCGAGCAGTCCGATCCCGTAGCTCGAGAGCCCCACCGCATTCCACTTGCCGTAGCGGCCACCGGTCGGATCGAAGAGATCCGCGACCACGTAGTGCCCCTTCTGCACGATGAAGTAATCGGCGAGATTGATCGCCGACCACGGAATCAGCACGTACAGCAGCAGCGTCAGGAAGCTCTCGAACATCGTCATGAAGTCCCCCTGACCCAGAATCGCGATGAGGGTGGCGAGTACGCCGCAGACGATCGTGGTCCAGACCCGCGTGCCGGAGGTGATGACGGTCTTGAAGTTCGATTGCATCACCGTGAGCGCGTTCATCACTGCCGAGTACAGCTCGACGCCGTTGATGAGCGCTGAACTGACCGCGAAGATGATGAGCACGACCATGCCGACCGGGCCGAGGAAGTCACCGAGGGCCGCGAGCGGGTTCTCCGGGTTCGCGGCTCCGAGCAGCACACCGAGCGTCATCACGAACACCGAGCTGACCACGAGCCCCAGGTACGTGCTCCAGAACGCGGTCTTCGGTCCGGTCGCCTTCGGCAGGTACCGCGAGTAGTCGGAGACGTACGGCGCATACGCGAGCTGCCAGACGATGCCGATCGCGAGCATGGCGAAGAAGCCCTCGTAGGTGAACGCGGCTTCCGCCCGCTGCGAGGTCACCTCCGGCTTCGTCCAGAACATGATCATCGACACGGTGACCGCCACCGCGATCACGATCGACAACCACACCATCGTCTTGCGCAGCAGGTCGTAGCCGAAGACGCAGAGCACGATCCCGATCGCAGCGAAAGCGAGGATCGCGACCGTCCCGTTGAAGTCGGGGAAGACCGCCGCGAGCGCATCTTTCGCGACGATCAGGATGCTCGCGAAGAACCCCATGAACATCACGAATGCGATCAGCGCGAAGAGGCTCGCTCCGAGATATCCGAATTGCGCGCGAGCCTGCAGCATCTGCGGGATCCCGAGATGCGGCCCCTGCGAGGCGTGCAGGGCGGAGCCGAACGCGCCGATCACATTCCCCGCGAGAATCGCGACGATGCTCCACCCGATCGGCAGCCCGTACGCGCCGCTCGCGACGGCACCGGTGACCACGGTGAGAGGCATCATGTTCAGCCCGACCCAGATCGCGAAGAGCGACCAGTTCGTGCCCGTCCGCTCGTTCTCGGGAATGGGCATGATGTGCTGTTGTTCGAATCGCACGAATGTCTGCGTGACGACGGGTGGTTCCTGCGTCATGGTTCTCTCCTTTGAGGCTTCGCCGCGCGGGAACCGTCCCGAGCAGCACAGGATCGCCCCCGCTATCCGCGTGAGGCGTGAAGGGCGACTCGGGTCGAGCATCCACGATGATGCTCGGCCGAGCCGCCCACGAGCGCAGCCGCTAGAGGCCTGCTCCGTCGGAGGCGATGGTGAAGGCCTGGTCGAGCAGCGACGCGAGCTCGTCGATGTCTTCGCGCGTCATCACCAGGGGCGGCGACACCTGCACGAGCGGGTTGCCCTCCGCGTCGATCGCGACGCGGCAGATGAGGCCGACCTCTGCGAGCGCCGGATTCAGGTGCCCGCTGACGAAGTCGCCCGCAGAGAGGGGATCAGCGGCCCAGCGCTTGGCCGCGTGGTCGGTGACCAGCTCGAAGCTGCGGTGGAAGCCGTCGCCGCGCAGGTCGCCGACGATCTTGACGTGCTTCGCAGCGACCTCGCCGAGCTTCTCGCCCAGGTACGGGCTCAGGGCTGCAACGTTCTCGACGACGCCTTCGCGCTCCATGATCTCGAGGTTCTTCAACGCCGCTGCACACGCGACGGGGTGCCCGCCGTAGGTCAGCGCGTGGTTGAACATGCCGACGGGCCCGTCCAGCACGGTCTCGATGATCCGATCGCTCGCGATGACGCCGCCGAGGGGAACGTACGCCGACGCGATTCCCTTGGCGAACGTGATCATGTCGGGCTGGAACCCGTAGTGCGCGGAACCGAACCACGACCCGAGACGGCCGTATCCGGTGATGACCTCGTCGGCGATGAGCAGGATGCCGTATGTGTCGCACAGCGCGCGCACACCGGCGAAGTACTCGGATGTCGGAGGCGTCAGGCTGCCGCCGGCGTTCTGCAGCGGTTCCATGATGAGCGCAGCGATCGTATCCGCGCCCTCCTGCACGATCAGCGACTCCAGCTCGCCGAGCAGGAACTCGGTGGTCTGCGCCGCGGTCTCGCCTTCAGGCCGACGGTAGCGCTTCGTGTTGTGCGTGTGCCGCACTCCGTTCATGAGCGGCTCGAACATCTTGCGCACGTCGGTCATGCCGTTGAGCGACATCGCGCCGAAGCTGGTGCCGTGGTACGCGACACGACGCGCGATGAACTTGTACCGCGCGTGGTCACCGCGAGTGATGTGGTACTGGCGCGCGAGCTTGATCGCGGCCTCGTTCGATTCGCCGCCGCCCGACGCGAAGAACACGCGGTTCAGGTCGCCGGGCGCGAGTTCGGCGATCTTCTGCGCCAGTAGTGCTGCGGGTGGATGCGTGACGCTCCATGTTGTCTGGAAGGGGAGCGTGGCGAGCTGCTCGCGCACCGCTTCGCCGACCTCTGCGCCATGCGTGTATCCGAGCTGCACGCAGAAGAGACCGGCGAGACCGTCGAAGAACTGGCGCCCGCTCTCGTCGAAGACGGAGCAGTGCTCCCCCCGCACGAACACCGGGAGTTCGTCGTCGCGATACTTGCTCGCCGGCGTGAAGTTCATCACGAGATGACGCTTGGCGATCTCGGCGATTCCGCTCGGCACCTCGGCTGCGGCCTCGCGGTCCGAGAGCGTCTCTGGCTGCAAAGTCATGTTCTGTGTCCTTTCAGTCGTCGGTGACTGGACGGAAGACCGTCATTGGTTCCCAATGGTTCCAGGGCCGGATCGATCGGTAAAATAGTCTTTTGATGTGATCTAGATCATTTCAATTGATCGGCATGTTCGTGCAACCGGCGGGCCACGCGTCCGGCCACCTCGATGAGCCGGCGATCGGCGAAGCGCGCCCCTTCGAGTGTGAGCCCCACAGGGAGACCTTCGGAGTAACGGGGCGCTGGCACAGTGAGAGCCGGGGCGCCCGCCACCGAGCCCGGGTTCACATTCCGCGTTGCGCGCACGAAGACTCCGGCATCGCCTGGCGCCCGCTCGCCCATGGCCGCCTCGGCCCGTGGACGAGGAGCCTCGAGCAACGAGGCGACCATCGGCACGGATGGGTAGAGCAGGGCGTCGAGCGCATACGCTGTGTGGAACTCCGTGTGCATGCGCTGCAGAGCGCTGCGCAGCCTCAGCGCCGCCGCGTACCCGTGCTGATCATTGCGGTGCCCGAGCGACTCGTCGAGCAGATCGCGAACCTCCGCGCGGGCAACTCGATCGCGAAGCTCGCCGAACGGGATCGGCTCCGGCAGCCGGCCGAGATAGCGCGTCAGCTCGTGTGAGATTTCGTAGAGCTCGATAGTGGTTCCGCACGACCGCTCCGCTCGGTGCAGGCCCGGATCCACCACCGGTACCAGCTCGATGTCGGGTACTTGGGCGAGAATCAGCAACGCCTCCATCCATGCACGCGCGACCTCGGCGTCGCAGTGCGTCACCCACTCTGAGTCCTCATCGGGAATCCCGATGCGCATCCGAGAGCGCTTCGGTGGACGCCCGCTTCGGTGCCCCTGGTATCGGGGGGCGACCACGCGATCCACCTCGGCGATCCACTGCACGGATTCGGCGATCACGCCGACCGTATCGCGCGTGCTCGAGAGCGGCACAGTCCCCTGAGCGGACCAGCGGCCCGTCGATGGGCGGAAACCGTAGACTCCGCACCACGCGGCTGGAATGGTGATCGATCCCCCAGTGTCGGTGCCGAGCGCGAAGGGGACGATCCCCGCGGCCACTGCTGCACCCGAGCCCCCCGATGAGCCACCGGCGCTCCGACGCGAATCCCGCGGATTCACGGTCGCGGGGAACGCGGCTGCGCTCGACGTGACGCCGAGTGCGAGCTCGTGCATGCCCGTCTTGCCGATCAACACCGCACCGACAGCGCGAAGCGCAGCGACCACCGGGCTCTCTGCAGTGCCCGACGTGCCGAGCAACGCCGGAGTATTCGCGGTGGTCGGGAAGCCGCGCGCTTCGAGATTGTCTTTCGCTGCGAAGGGCACCCCGGCGAACGCGGCTCGGGGATGAGACGACCGCGGCGCCGACTCCGCCACGGCGATGAAGCTTCGAAACGGGTCATGCCGAGCCCGCTCGAGCGCGTGCAGCACGAGCACGCCGTCTTCGCCCGTCGACCGGGTGAGCCCGTCGCCGGCATCCGCAATCGTACTCATCAACGCTCCCTGGCTCGAGGCCGCCGGCCCCCGGCGGCCTCGAGCGGATTCGATCGGCTCAGACCTCGACCGGAATGCGACGTTCCGCCTGGCGGCGTTCCACAGCGCGCTGCGCGAAGAAGTAGATCGGGCAGATCACGATGAGCCCGACGATCCACGAGATATCGACATCACCCAGCGCGGCTCCGATGGGACCGGTGTACAGCGCCGTCACCATGAATGGGATCTGGATGACTGCGCCGAGGACGTAGCAGCCGATCGCCACCCAGTTGAATCGGCCGTAGATGCCGCCGTCCTGTTTGAAGAAGTCGGCGACGCGGTAGTCGCCGTGCTTCAGCAAGTAGTAGTCCACCAGGTTGATCGCCGTCCACGGCACGAGCACGTACAGCAGCAGGGCGAGGAAGTTCGAGTAGTACACGAGGAAGTTGTCGGCCCCGATGAGCGCGAGGCCGAGCGCGATCGCGAAGATGATGACCGCCGTCACTGCACGAGTCTTGGCACGCGGCGTCCACGAGGGCTTGAACGACTGGACGACGGTGAGCGTCGACAGCACGCCGCAGTACAGATTCATGGAGTTCGTCGCCGCGACGCCCAAGGAGAAGATGCCGACGATCACGACGGTCACCGGCTGGAGCAACTGTCCCATTCCTTCGACCACGTTGTCCGGGTTCATTCCGGCGGCGAGCAGCTTCGCACCCACGAGTGCGCCGAGGATCATCGGCAGCGTCGCGCCGAGCACGCAGCCCCAGTAGGAGGCCCAGAACGCCGCCTTCGGGCCCGTATCGCGGGGGAGGTACCGCGAGTAGTCGGAGACATAGGGCGCGTAGGCGATCTGCCAGAGAGCCGCTACCGAGACGGTTCCCATGAAGCCGCCCCAGCTGAAGCCGCCCACGACGCCGAAGTCGCTCCCCGTCGCCGACATCGCGAGCAGCACGAATGCGACCACGAGCGCGATACCGGAGACGATGCTCAAGATCTTCGTATAGGCGTGGATCAGGCGGTATCCGTAGATCGTCGCGATGACGCTCACGATGCCGATGATGATGATGCCGGCGTTCACCGGCAGCCCGGGAATGATCGTGGAGAGCGCCTGGCCTCCGAGTACGAGGTTCGCCGCGAAGAAACCGACGTACATGAGCACGGTCACGATCACGACGAGAAGTGCGCCGTACGATCCGAACTGGCCACGCGTCTGCACCATCTGCGGAACGCCGAGTTGAGGCCCCTGCGCTGAATGGAGCGCCATGAAGACGGCGCCGAGGAGGTTGCCGATCGCGACGGCGATCACCGCGCTCCAGAAGTCGAGCCCGAACACCGTCGTGCTGAGGGCGCCGGTGACGATCGTGAGCACCATGATGTTCGAGCCGAACCAGATGGTGAAGAGGTCACGTGGTTTGCCGTGACGCTCGTCGAGGGGAATGGGTTGGATCGTTTTGTCTTCGATCGTGGGAACGTGAGGTTGCGACGTTGCACTCATGGTTGCTGGCTTTCTCCAGTGGCTGCTTCCGACCTACTTGGTCAGGAAGCCGCCGTCGATGGGAAGTGAGACCCCGGTGATGAATGCAGCGTCATCGGAGAGGAGGAACGTGATGCCCGAAGCGATCTCCTCGGGCTGAGCGAGCCGTCCGAAGGGGATGGGCGCGGCGAGTTCTGCCTTCGCAGTTTCGAGCGCGGCGCCTTCGACGCCGAGAAGACCCGCGATGAGCGGCGTATCGCAGTCGGACGGGAGCACCGCGTTGACGCGCACGCGATCCTGCGCGTGCTGCACCGCCATCTGGCGCGTGAGGTTGATCACCGCGCCCTTCGAAGCGGCGTACCCGCACTCATCTGGGTTTGCAACCATGCCGAAGACGGACGCGATGTTCACGATCGAGCCGCCACCCGCTGCGATGATGCGGGGAATGGCGTACTTGCCGGTGAGGAAGATGCTCTTGACGTTGATCGCCATGGTCTTATCCCATGCGTCCTCAGTGCAGTCGACGACGCCGCCTTCGCCGAGCGCCACCCCGGCGCAGTTCACCACGAAGTGCACGGCATCGTACGCGTCCACGAGGCGTTCGACTCCTGCCTCGACCTGCGCCGCCGACGTGACATCGGCGACCACGGCGATCGCTTCGCCACCACCGGCCACGATTTCCTCGACGACTGATTGAGCCGCCGCTTCGCGCAGGTCAACGACGCCGACCTTCGCGCCCTCCCGCGCCAGGCGGAGCGACACCTGCCGCCCGATGCCCGAGCCTCCGCCCGTGACGAATGCAACCTTTTCTGCCAGACCGTTCATGTTCGTTTCCTCTTCTGCTGTGTTGAATGCCGCGTCGACATCGGTTCGCACTTCGGTGTGAAGTGGCCTCTGACGCGTTCACTGGTGTGTTCCGGTGCGATCGTGTCGTGAATCACCTGGCGCGGTCCACGGTGCTCACCCCCACTGCAGCCACGTCGTCTTGTAGTCGGTGTAGTTCTCGAGCGCGTGCACCGACAGGTCTCGCCCGAAACCGGACTGCTTGAATCCGCCGAAGGGGGTGGTGAAGCCGAGTGCGTCGACGGTGTTGACGGAGACGGTGCCGGCCACCAGGCGCTGCGACACCCGGTGCGCCCGCGAGAGACTTCCCGTCCAGAGCGAGGCCGCGAGGCCGAACGGGGTCTCGTTCGCGCGCGCGATCGCCTCGTCTTCCGAGTCGAACGGTGTCACGACAGCGACGGGTCCGAAGATCTCTCGTGTGTGCACCTCATGATCGGCCGGCACGTCGGTCACGATCGTCGGCTCGATGAAGGCGCGCGAGCCGTTGATCTCGGGCCGGGTGCCGCCTGCGGCGATCCTGCCGTCGGTGCGGGCCCGCTCGATCGTCGCCCACACCTCGTCGGCGTGCCTCTCTGAAACGAGCGAACCGATTCCCGACGCAGGATCCAGCGGGTCACCGGGCGCGTACGCCAGAGCCGCTTCTGCGTAGAGCGCGAGAAATTCTTCGTAGACCTCCCGCTCGACGAAGATGCGGGAGTTCGCCGAGCAGACCTCGCCCTGGTTGTAGAAGCTTCCAAAGGCGGCCTTCTCGGCTGCAGCGCGCAGGTCGTCGCAGTCGGCGAAGATCAGATTCGAGCTCTTGCCCCCCGCTTCGAGCGCGAGTCGCTTCATGTTCGACTGCCCGGCGTACTGCTGCAGCTGTTTGGCGACTTCGGTCGAGCCGGTGAATGCGAGCATATCGACGTCCTCGTGCCGACCGAGCGCGCGTCCCACGGTGGATCCGCGCCCCGTGACGACGTTCAGCACTCCGGCGGGGATGCCGGCTTCGATCGCGAGCTCGGCGAGCAGCAGCGTCGAGTGCGAGGCCTCCACCGGAGGCTTGACCACGACCGAGTTCCCTGCGGCGAGCGCGGGCGCGAGCTTCCACGTCGCGATCTCGAGCGGATAGTTCCACGCCACGATCACCGCCACGACGCCGAGCGCTTCGCGCGTCACCAGCGCCGTCGACCCCGGCGGCGTGACCGGGATCAGATCCTCCTGCTTCTCGATGGCCTCGCCGTAGAAGCGGTAGAGGGCCGCGGATCCGGGTGCGTCGATCGACGCGGACTCGCGCACCGGCTTGCCCATGTCAAGAGAGTCGTAGAGCGCGAATTCATCTGCCCGAGCTTCGATCAGCCACGCGAGTTCGAGGAGGCGTTCGCGGCGGAAGCCGGCGCCGGCCCGCGACCACGCTCCCGACTCGTAGGCGGCCCTGGCGGAGGCGACCGCGGCGTCGACCTCGACGTCGCTGCACGCGTGAATCTCCGAGAGAGCGGCGCCGGTGGCTGGGTTCGTCTTGGTGATGGTCTCACCGGTGCTCGCGGCGATTCTCACGCCGTCGATCACCGGTCGGCCATCGAATTCGAGTGCGGCCGCGGCTGCCTGCCACTCTGCGAGGGTTCTGGTCATGACGGGTCTCCTTCGATGCGGGTGCCGGGGGTGCTGGGGGTGCTGGGGGTGCTGGGGGTGCTGAGAGTGCTGGAACTACCGGCGGTGCGAATATCGGGGATCGTCACGGTCGCCGTCTCGAGATCCTGCGCTTTGAGCAGCGGGATGCCGCGGGTCTCGGGCAGGCTGAGCACCGTCACGACGCCGACGAGCCCGACTCCGACGAGGAAGTAGCCGGGGACGAGCTGATCGCCCGTCGTGTCGATGAGCCAGGTCAGCAGGTACGGTGCGGTGCCGGCGAACAGTGCCGCCGTGAGGGCGTAGGCGATCGAGAGGCCCGTCTGCCGCGTGCGGGTCGGGAAGAGTTCGACGACGGTGACGGCGTGGGTGCCGAGCACGATGGCGAGGATCAGGGCGAGCCCGAGCGTCGAGACGAATGTCGCCCACGGCGCTGGGTCGTTCATCAGCATGAACAGCGGAACGGAGAGCACCGTGAGCGCGACCGCGGCCGTGAGCAGCACCGGCTTGCGTCCGACGCGATCCGATGCGATCCCCGCGAGCGGCACGACGATGAGTCCGAGCGCGGAGGCGAGCGTCGAGAGAAGCGCCGCGTTGCCGGCATCGATGCCGACGGTCACCTCCTGGTACGTGAGCAGATAGACGAGCACGACGTAGAACGTGACGTTCATGAAGGTCTCCATGCCGCAGGTCTGGATGAACTCCTTGAAGTTGCGCTGGAACACCTCCTTGACGGGGGCGTGCGAGACGGTCTCGAGCTCCTGCAGCTGCTGGAACTCGGGGGTGTCCTCGATCTTGCGGCGGATGTAGAGGCCGATGAAGCCGAGCGGCACCGTGATGAGGAACGGGATGCGCCAGGCCCAATCGGCGATCTGCTGCTGATCGAAGGCCAGGTTCAGCAGGAACACTGCGAATGAGGCGAGCAGGAACCCGAGGAGGCTGCCGAACTCGAGCCAGCTGACGCCGAAGCCTCTGCGCTTCGCCGGCGAGAACTCGCCGAGGAAGGCCGCAGCGCTGCCGAACTCGCCGCCGGCAGCCAGCCCCTGCACGATGCGCGTCGCGATGAGCAGGATCGGAGCCAGGATGCCGATCGTGGAGTACCCGGGCAGAAGCCCGAGCACGAGCGTCGAGAGCGCCATCGCGAGGATCACGATCGAGAGGGTCTGCTTGCGGCCGAGTCGATCGCCGAGCCGCCCGAAGATGATGGCGCCGATCGGGCGCACGAGGAAGGAGACCGCGAAGACTGCGAAGGTCGCGAGCAGGCCGGCGGTCGCACTCTCCTCGGGGAAGAAGACGGAGGCGATGGTGCCCGCGAGGTAGGCGTAGACGGCCCAGTCGAACCAGTGCACCAGCACGCCGATGGCGCCGGCGGCGACGCTCTTGCGCAGGCTCTTCTGGTCGACGAGGTCGCTGAGCTCTCGAATGGGTTCGGAGGTCGACATTGACGGTTCCTTTGCTCCTGGATGTGGTGATTCGCGGTTCGCGGGCATTCAGCGCTCGCGGGGGTGCCGGTCGGGCTGCGGCCTACGCGGAATGCCCGCGCGTACGGGCGACGTCGAGGGCCGTCCACGCCAGCGCGGTGGCGCCGTCGCGGAGGGTCTGCTCGGCGATCGGCCCGACGCACGCGTCGGCGAAGGCCGGCTGGTGGTTGGACGCCGCCCCGCCGACTCCGATGTAGGGGTGGATGGCGTCGACGACGGCTGAGACATTGCCCATGTCCGTGGAGGCGCGATTCATCGTGGCCGCCTCCGGCGGGACGTCGAAGTCGCGGCCGAGTGCGACGGCATTGGCTCGGTAGACGGCGAGCGCCTCCGCATCGGTGCGCATCTCGGCGTATCGCTTGCTCTCCGGGGTGACGGTCAGCTTCGCGCCGGAGGCGAGCGCGCCCGCCTCGAAGCACCGCAGCACCCGCGATTCGAGTGCGAGCAGCTGTTCCATCGTCTCGGCGCGCACGTACCAGCGCCCCTCCGTGCGTTCGGGAATCGCGTTCGGCGCTTCGCCTCCGCGCGTCTGCACCCCGTGCACGCGCACGCCGGAGGGGAGTTGCTGACGCAGGAGTGCGATCGCGGTCTGGGCGATGATGAACGCGTCGTTCGCGTTCACCCCGCGCTCGGGATACGCGGCGGCGTGCGCCGCGACGCCGTCGAACTGCACGTGCCAGTGCGCGACGGCGAACGGACGCGCCTCGGCGACATCGACGGGTGCCGGGTGCGCCATGAGCGCGAGGTCGAGCTCGGTGAACGCTCCGCGCTCCAGCAGCTCGATCTTGCCGCCCCCGCCCTCCTCGGCCGGCGTGCCGATCACCTCGACGGCGATCCCGAGCTCATCGGCGACCGCTGCCAGCGCGATCGCGCCACCCGCCGACATCGCGGCGATCAGATTGTGCCCGCAGGCGTGCCCGAGCCCCGGAAGCGCATCGTACTCGGCGAGGAAGCCGACGGTGAACCCGGCGGACTCCGGATCGCCGAGCGTCGCTCGGAACGCGGTCTCCAGGCCGAGATACGGCTGCTCGACCGCGAATCCGTGAAACGCGAGCACCGCGGCGACCGCTGCCGACGAGCGGTGCTCCTGCCATCCGAGTTCGGGGTCGCCGTGCAGACGGTTCGAGAGTGCGATGAGATCGTCGTCGATGCGCTCCCGCTGCTCGACGATCCGCTGCTTCAGTGCGTCACTCATCGCCGGGCACCCCGTACGACGGTGCGGCTGCCGGGTTCAGCCCGCGGTTCACGTACGCGTCGCGCTGCGGCAACCACTCGTCGAGCGCGCGCCCGAGCTCGGCGATCGGGTCGTCGGACCAGTCCACCCGGAGATCCGTGACCCGCCAACCTGCATTCGCGACGACGGAGATCCCGGCGGAGTGCACGGGGCCGGCCTCGCCGCCTGCGGCGATCGCCGCCTGGAGCGCTGCGAGCAGCCGCTCTTCGATCGAGCCGTGCGATGTGAGCGCCGTCTCGACCAGCGCATCGAGCACGTCGAGGCTCGCCAGCATGTTGCCGCCCGCGACGGCGTTCTCGCGCTCCGTCGCCCCGAAGATTCCGAGCGCCCGCTCCCCCGAGTGGACGGCGGTTCTGCCATCGGCGTCGAGCACGAGCAGCTGGCGGTATGCGATCGAGGTCTGGTCGGTGGAGGAGACGACCGCCAAGAGCGCCTCAGCGGCCGTCGCCCCCGCGCGGAGCTGCTCGATGAGCCGGTGCCCGAGCCGCGGGTCGGTGACGTTCTGCGAGTGCGCACCGCCGATGCCGTCGGCGAGGTTCACGCACCGGGCCGCCACGGCGGGGGACGACGACGAGATGGCCGATCCGAACTCTCCCGACTCGGGATCGCGCAGCAGCAGTGAGAAGGTCATGCGCTCACCGCTCGCTGAGCACGGCGGTCGCGTCGATCTCGACGAGCCACTCCGGGCGCGCGAGCGCTTGCACGACGATGCCCGTCGAGACGGGGTAGACGCCTGTCAGCCACCTGCCGACGGTGCGGTACACGTCTCCGCGGTATCGCGGATCGATGATGTAGATGGTGACCTTCACGATGTCTTCGAGGCGGCTCCCCGCTTCGTCGAGCAGCATCTTGATGTTCGACATCGCCTGCTCGGTCTGCGCGACGACATCGCCGATGCCGACCGATTCCCGGGTGTCGAGATCCTGACCGATCTGCCCGCGCAGGTAGACCACCCCGCCCGCGACGACGGCCTGGCAGAGATCGTTGTCGAGATTCTGCTCGGGGTACGTCTCTTTAGTGTTGAACTTGCGCAGGCGCACGTGCGTCGTTTCCGTCACAGGATCCTCCTCGTCGAGTGGCGCTCTCACGCCCGGCTTTCCCCCATTCTTCGAGCGATTCCGGTATCTGTAAAATAGCTAAAAGTTACTCACCATATCTATTCATCAGATCGACTATGGCGGCGAGAACGCTTCGTTCGTTCGAGCAAGGAGGCCCGACATGGTGCAGCGGTTCCCGATCACCCTCACGCAACTCGTCTATTTCGCCGAGTGCGCGAAGACCCTCAACATGACGGCGGCCAGTGCCGAGCTGCATGTCGCGCAATCGGCGGTCTCGACGGCGATCACGCAGCTCGAGCGCTCCCTCGGCGCCTCGCTGTTCATCCGTCAGCACTCGAAGGGGCTCATCCTCACGACGGCCGGCGAGACGCTGCTGCGCGACGCGCACCACCTGTTCGGCACCCTCAACGACACGATCGATTCGATCCGCTCCGACCAGCGCGAGGTGCACGGCTCCATCACCATCGCCTGCTTCAAGACGCTCGCGCCGTTCGTGCTTCCGCGCCTGCTCAGCTCGGTGCGCGAGACGCACCCGGGGCTCGACGTCACCGTCTTGGAGGGCGATCACTCGGAGTGCCTGGCGGCGCTCCGCGACGGGAGGGCCGAGCTCGCCGTCACCTACGACCTCCCGAGCGGGGACGGCATCGAGAACACCCTCGTCGCGGAGTTCCGGCCGCACGTGATCCTCGCACGCTCCCATCCGCTCGCGCAGCGGGAACGGATCGCACTCGCGGAACTCGCCGACGAGCCGTTCGTGCTGCTCGATCTGCCGAGCAGCAGCGACTACTTCGTGCGGATTCTCACCGATGCTGGCATCTCCCCGAACCTCAGATACCGGAGCACGAGCTACGAGACCGTTCGCTCGATGGTGGCCATGGGCCTCGGCTTCTCCATTCTCAACCAGCGCCCGCGTACCGCGCAGACGTACGCCGGGGCCGAGATCGCCGCCGTCGAGATATCGGACGACGCCGCGGGGCTCACGATGGAGGTGTCGTCGCTCGCGCAGGTGCGGCGATCGAGCCGCGCGCGCGCCGTCGAGGAGGCGATCGGAGCCCTGTTCTCCCCGAACTGAGCCTCCCTCGCCCCGCAACCGGGGCATCCCCAAATCCGATGCTCTCCCTGGGATCGATCTGCTGCGGTGATCGAGTGTACCGCGAACGTGTATTGGCCAGATGCTCGTCTCGTGAGGTTGTCTGAGAGGCACCCGGGCAAGGATCTCGCCCGGAGCGTCTCGGGGCGTTGCACCCGAAACGCGTCAGCAGCGAAGCGATGCGAGTGGAGAAGTAACGTATGACGAGCCAGCAAATCGAGGCCACCGAAGTCCTCGTCGTCGGCGCCGGCCAGGCCGGAGTCGCCATGAGTGAACACCTGTCCCAGCGGGGCATCGCGCACATCGTGCTCGAACGGCGTCGCATCGCCGAACGCTGGCGCTCAGAGCGCTGGGACTCGCTCGTCGCCAACGGCCCCGCCTGGCACGACCGTTTCCCCGGCCTGGAGTTCACCGGCGTCGATCCCGACGCGTTCGCACCGAAGGAGCGCGTGGCCGCGTACTTCGAGGAGTACGCGGAGCGCTTCGAGCTGCCGATCCGCACCGGCGTGAACGTGACGAGCGTCCGCAAAGCCTCAGGGGCGCCCGGCTTCATCGCCGAGACATCGGCCGGTCCGATCCGGGCGCGCTACGTCGTCGCGGCGACCGGCGCATTCCAGAATCCGTCCATCCCGCCGCTCGTGCCGAGCGATGCGGGCGTGCATCAGATCCATTCGAGCGGATACCGCAACCCGGAGCAGCTGCCGGACGGCGGTGTGCTCGTCGTCGGCGCCGGTTCCTCCGGAGTGCAGATCGCCGACGAACTGCGGCGATCCGGCCGCGACGTCGTACTCGCCGTTGGCCCCCACGACCGTCCTCCTCAGCGCTACCGCGGTCGCAACTTCGTCTGGTGGCTGGGCGTGCTCGGCAAGTGGGAGGCCTCGGCACCGCCGCAGGGCGCCGAGCACGTGACGATCGCGGTGAGCGGAGCGAACGGTGGCCGCACGATCGACTTCCGCGAGCTCGCCGATTCGGGGATCACGCTCGTCGGCCGCGCGAACGCCTTCTCAGACGGCGTGCTGCGCTTCGGCACCGATCTCGCCGCGAACATCGCGCGCGGCGACGACAACTACCTGTCGCTGCTCGACGAGGCGGACGCGTACATCGAGCGCAACGGACTCGACCTGCCGGAGGAGCCTGAGGCGCGTGAGTTCGGGCCCACTCCGGAGTGCGTCGCGAATCCCATTCTCGAACTCGACCTCGCCACTGCGGGGATCACCTCGATCGTGTGGGCGACCGGCTTCACCGTCGACTACTCCTGGCTCGAGGTCGATGCGTTCGACGAACGCGGTCGACCGGTGCAGCAGCGCGGCGTGTCCGTCGAGCCCGGCGTCTACTTCCTCGGCATACCGTGGCAGTCGCGCCGCGGGTCGAGCTTCATCTGGGGCGTCTGGCACGACGCGAAGTACCTGGCCGACCAGATCGAGATTCAGCGCGGCTACGTCGCGTACGAGGGAGACTCGTACCCGGCCGACGCCGACTCCCTGCCCGCGCACCCGGCCCCTCCCGAGATCTCGTACGCAGGATAGAGCCTCGGTACTCCGACCGGGTCTCGGCGCTCCGACACGGCGTCGGCTCGAGGACCGGGCGTCGGCTCGAGGACCGGGCGTCGGCGGAACGCACGCGGACGTGGCGGCCGACGCTCAGATCGTGAAGTCGCTGGCGGCCCTGGCGGTGGCGATGCCCTTCACCAGGTCGATCACCGGCAGGTGCTCGGGGTGCGACGCGTACTCGGCGAGCCCCGCCTCATCGTCGAAGTCGGCGATGAGCGTCACGTCGTAGTTCGCTCCGTCGAACAGCTCATTGCGATGCACGGAGAGCGCGCGCACCGAGGGCACGAGATCTCGGAGCGGCTCGATGGCGGCGATGGCCCGAGCCGCGTGCGCGTCGCGCTCCTCCCGGGTCTCTCCGGCGAACTTCCAGCTGACGATGTGGCGCAGTGCCATGGGGACTCCTCGGGTTGCGGACGTACGGTCGGGGATTCGGGGCTATCGGCGACGCAGCGCACGCAGCGGATTGCGGGCGGCCTTCGTCACGGCGGCGGCGAGGCGATCCGGATCGACGCGCCAGATCGCGTGACGTCGCCCGTCGATCTGCACCACCGGGATGTGCTCGGCGTGCAGCTCGGCGAGGGCCGCGTCACGAGTGATGTCGCGCTCGTCGAGCGTCGTCGCGACGCCGGCTGCATCGAGCCGCTCGCGCACCTCCTCGACGACCGATCGAGCGTCGTCGCACAGGTGACAGCCCGGCTTGCCGATGAGGGTCAGGCGTACGGCAGACATGATGCCTCGAGTCTACGCGCACCCAGAACGGTCTGACATTCCGGGCACGAGAAAGGCGCCGACCCGGGATGGGCGGCGCCTTTCATCGATCGGCCGTCTTCTGACGGCGTCGACTACTTCTTGTTGCGACGCTGGTGACGCGTCTTGCGAAGCAGCTTGCGGTGCTTCTTCTTTGACATGCGCTTACGACGCTTCTTGATTACTGAACCCACATTAACCTCACAACGTCTCTCGGGCCGCTGGGAGTCGGGGCCCATAAAACATAGATCTTACCTGGCGTCGGCCGCAGATGCGAACCGAGCGGTGCGAACGGCCGCCTCGAGCCGCTCAGCCGCGCAGTTTGAATCGCGCGACGAGTTCTTTCACCCGGTGCTCTGCACGCGCCGCAGCCCGGCCGATCCGCTCTGCTGCTGCGGTCGCCTCTTCGGGCAGCACCTCGTCGAACTCATCGTGCTCGCCGGGCCCGTGCACGCGCTCACCGCTCTCCGACAGGTACTCCACCGTCACTTCCGTCTCGAACCCGGCCGAGAGGAAGGGGATCACGAAGTCCTCCACCATCTCGAGCGGCTCGGGGTCGAGCGAGTAGAACCGGTGCTGCCCTTCTTCGCGCACGACCACGAGTTCGGCCTCGCGCAGCACTTTGAGATGCTTCGACACGGTGGGCTGACTGATCTCGAGCCTGCCCACGATTTCAGACACGCTCATCTCGGCCTGCTGCACATGCTTCTCGAGCAGCGCCTGCAGAATGTCGCGCCGGGTCGCGTCGGCGATGACTCCGAAGATATCTGGCATAGGCACCAGAGTAGTGGGAGGAGCCCGGATCTGTCCCGGCCTGCGAGCGCCTTGCGCACGTGTCGCGCTCATGAGGACTCCGGGATGTGTACCATGACAGCATCGAGTCGAGGCCGCGTCATGCTTCGACTCTCACCATCGCCCCGAAAGCAGGAGTCGTGAGGACACGCGCTGTGAGCGCCCGGTTCACCGGAGCGCTCTCGCTGAAGTCGTGGATCGGAAGCCTGATCCATTCATCGCCTGCACGTGTGGCGCTTCTGGTGTTCACCGGCTTGATCCTGGTCTGGACGGCGCTCCTCTCGCTTCCGATCGCGAGCAGCACGCGCGAGGTCACCCCGCTCGCCGACGCCCTCTTCACCGCGGTATCGGCCATCTGCGTCACCGGGCTCTCCACCGTGGATATGGCGACGCACTGGTCGCTCTTCGGCGATCTGCTGATCTTGGGCGGCCTGCAGATCGGCGGCATCGGCGTCCTCACGCTGGCGAGCATCCTCGGCCTCACCGTCACTCGTCGGTTGGGGCTGCGCTCGCGCCTGCTGGCCGCCGGAGACACGAACCCGATGCGCATGGGGCGGGACGTGTCCGAGAGCCAGGCCGTCGGCCTCGGCGAGATCGGCGGCCTCCTGGCCGCGGTCGCGACGAGTCTCGTCGTGATCGAGCTCGCGCTCACCGCGTTCATCACCCCGCGCCTCATCGCAGAGGGGTACACCTTCTGGCACGCGCTGTGGAACGGGTTCTACCTTGCCGCATCCGCTTTCACGAACACCGGGTTCGTGCCGCTTCCAGGCGGTCTCGAACCGTTCGCGACCGATACCTATCTCCTCAGCGTGCTCGCCGTCGGCGTCTTTCTCGGCAGCATCGGCTTCCCCGTCATCTTCGCCCTCTACCGCTACGTGGTGGGCGGGGGCTGGCGGGCGCACAAGCGGCTCGGGCTGCATGCGAAGCTCACGCTGACGACGACGCTCCTCTTCGTCGTCTTCGGGTGGATCGCGATCGCGGGGCTCGAATTCAACAACACCCGCACCCTGGGCTCGCAGGGGCTCGGCGACACGCTCTTCAGCTCGGTCTACATGTCGGTGATGACGCGCTCAGGCGGGCTCGGAGTCATGGACCCGTCCGATATGAACGGGTCGACGCTGCTGGTGATGGACATGCTGATGTTCGTCGGAGGCGGATCTGCCTCCACGGCCGGCGGCATCAAGGTCACGACGATCGCCGTACTGTTCCTCGCGGCCTATGCCGAAGCGCGCGGGTACAAGGACATGCAGGCCTTCGATCGGCGCATCCCCAACGAAGTGCTGCGCGTGGCCGTCTCCGTGCTCATCTGGGGCGCGACCATCGTGCTCGCGGCCTCCGTCGCGATCATGCACCTCACTCGAGAACCGCTCGACATCGTGCTGTTCGAGGCGATCTCGGCGTTCGGCACCTGCGGCCTCTCGACGGGCCTCTCCAGTGAGATCGATGACCCGGGCAAGTACATTCTTGCCGCTACCATGTGGGCAGGCCGCGTGGGAACCGTTACGCTGGCGGCGGCTGTCGCAGCGACGAGCCGCTCACGCATGTTCCGCCTCCCCGAAGAAAGGCCGATCGTTGGTTGATATTCGCAGTGATGCCCCGGTGATCGTCATCGGTCTCGGGCGCTTCGGCGCTGCCACCGCCGGGCAGCTCGATCGTCAGGATCGCGAAGTGCTGGTCGTCGACACCGACCCCGGCCTGGTGCAGAAGTGGGCCGACCGCGTCACGCACGCGGTGCAGGCCGACGCCCGCTCCATGGAGGCGCTCAGGCAGATCGGCGCGGACGAGTTCCAGATCGCGGTCGTCGCCACGGGGGCTTCGATCGAGTCGAGCGTGCTGATCGCGGCGAACCTCGTCGATCTCGGCGTCCCGCAGATCTGGGCGAAGGCGATCTCGCTGTCGCACGGCAAGATCCTGGAGCGCATCGGCGTGCACCACGTCATCTACCCCGAGCGCGAGGCCGGCGAGCGGGTCGCGCACTTGTTGAGCGGCAGCATGCTCGACTTCATCCAGTTCGACGACAACTACGTCATCGCGAAGATGTACCCGCCGCGGTCCATCCGCAATCGCTCCCTCAGCGACAGCGGCGTGCGCACGCGCTATCGCGTCACCGTCGTCGGCGTGAAGACGCCGGGGCAGCCCTTCACCCACGCGACGCAGGACACGATCGTCTCGCGTCACGACCTGATCATCGTGAGCGGCACCGCCGCAGACGTGGAGCGTTTCGCCGCGATCGGATAGCCCGGCTCACTCCCCCCGCTCGATCTCCTCTGAGCGACGGATGTTGGCGGCGAGCGCACGGTCGAAGAGGTCGGCCCAGCCACCGCTCTGGAGTTCGAGCACGGCCTGCTCGGTCGTGCCCTTCGGGCTGGTGACCTTCCGCCGGAGCGTCTCGGGGCGTTCATCGCTCTGCGCCCACAGCTGGGCTGCGCCCACGATCGTCTGCTTGACGAGTGCGCGAGCCTGATCCTCGTCGAATCCCGCGCGTTCCGCTGCCGCCGTCATCTCCTCCGCGTAGAGGAACAGATAGGCCGGGCCGGATCCCGACACCGCAGCGACGGCGTTGATCTGATCCTCGCGCACGACCAGCGCTTCCCCTACTGTGGCGAACATGCGCTGCACGAGCGCGACGTGCTCCGACGTGGCTGAGGCGCCGCCCGCGATGCCCGTTGCCCCGAGGCCGACGGTCGACGGCGTGTTCGGCATCGCCCGCACCACGGGCACCCCCTCGGGCAGCTCGGCCTCGATCGCGGAACTCGGCACGCCGGCGGCCACGCTCACCACGACCGCGCCCGGTTCCAGGTCGGCGGCGATCTCGCGCACGACGTCGCGCATCATCCACGGCTTGACGCCGAGCACGACGAGCTCGGCGCCGCGCACGGCGCGCCGGTTGGCGTCCGGATCCCGCTCCGACGACGTCGCCGTCACGTCACTCGCGTCGGCGAAGGCCCGCGCGCTCGCCTCGGATTTCGTCGTCACGACGATCGGGCGCTCGATGTCGACGTCGGGTGCGCGCAGGCCCTCGAGAATCGCGCCTCCCATCGAACCGACACCGATCATCGCGGTGCGAGGCAGGCGGGCAGTGGTACGGAAAGCTGTCGATTCGTCCATGCCCCCAGTGTATGGAGCACCTCCGACAGAATGAGACGCTGACCTTGTCCGTTTCCATACCGCCCCGACGCGGGGTGCGGCATAGACTTGGGCCAGCAATTCGGACACTCGAGGTCCATCATGGGAGGCATCTGGAATGAGCGCGTCAGGCGGCAGCAAGGCGATCATCGCGGCGTTACTCGCCAACTTGGGAATCGCGGTGACGAAGTTCATCGCGTGGGCGTTCTCGGGCTCCTCCTCGATGCTCGCCGAGGGCGTGCACTCGCTCGCCGACTCGGGAAACCAGGTACTGCTGCTCGTCGGCGGCAAGCGAGCGCAGCAGAAGGCCGATAAGGAGCACCCGTTCGGCTACGGTCGCGTCAGATACGTCTACGCCTTCGTCGTCGCGATCGTGCTCTTCTCGATCGGCGGCGTCTTCTCCGTCTACGAGGGCGTGTCGAAGATTCAGCACCCCCACGCGCTCGAGGTGTGGTGGCTCCCGCTCGCCGTGCTCCTCATCGCCATCGTGCTCGAGAGCTTCTCGCTGCGCACCGCGGTGCGAGAGAGCCGGCCGCACAAGGGGACTTCGAGCTGGTTCCAGTTCATCCGCCGATCCAAGGCGCCGGAGCTGCCCGTCGTGCTGCTCGAAGACCTCGCCGCACTGCTCGGTCTGGTGTTCGCGTTCATCGGCGTCGGCCTCACTGTACTCACCGGCAACGGGCTCTTCGACGGCATCGCAACCGTCGCGATCGGCGTGCTGCTCGTGGCCGTCGCCATCGTGCTCGGCATCGAGGTCAAGAGCCTGCTGGTCGGCGAGGGCGCGAACGACGACGACGTCGCCAAGATCGAGGCGGCGCTCCTCAAGTCGCAGGACATCATTCGCATCATCCACATGAAGACCCTCTATCTCGGCCCCGACGAGTTCATGGTCGGCGCGAAGGTCGACATCGCCCCGACGAAGACCATGAACGAAGTCTCGGTCATCATCAACCTCGCCGAGCGACGCGTGCGCGAGGCCGTCCCCGCCGCACGCGTCATCTACATCGAACCCGACGTCTACCTCGACCCCGATGCCGCCACACTGTCGACGAGCTCGATCGTCATGCTGTCGAGCGACTGACCGCCCGATCCGCGCTCGTGCTGCATCGGGTGCACGCACCGTTCACCCAGCAGCCACCGCGTAGCTCCGTCCCGGCCACCGCGCACTTCTAGCGTGGGGTCTCGGATCGGCCGCCCCTCACGGGCGAGTCCGCACGCGCCTCCCGGCGATCCGAACCCCATCTGTTGGAAGGAACACCCGTGACCTCTCGCGCTATTGTGCGCTCCGCCGCCGTGATCACCGCCCTCCTCATCGGCGGCTCGCTCGCCGCCTGCTCCACGGCGAGCAACGCCGAAGGCGGATCGAGCTCATCGACCGACGCAGCCACCGCCACCAGCGCCGAAGACTTCGGCGGCATGGATGCACTCGTGGCCGCGGCGCAGGAGGAGGGCGAGCTCAACGTCATCGCGCTGCCAGAGACCTGGGCCAACTACGGCAAGATCATCACCGGCTTCGAAGACAAGTACGGCATCACCGTCAACTCGGCGTCGCCCGATGCATCGAGCGCCGAGGAGATCCAGGCCGCGGAGAACCTGCAGGGGCAGGACACGGCGCCCGACGTCTTCGACCTCGGCACCGCGGTGGCGCTCGACAACCTCGACAAGTTCGCGCCCTATCAGGTGGAGACCTGGGACGACATTCCCGCAGGCAACAAGGAGTCGACCGGCCTCTGGGTGAACAACTACTCGGGGATCATGTCGATCGGCTACGACGCCGACGCGCTCGCCGAGCCGAAGGCGCTCGACGACCTGCTGGATGCGGAGTACCAGGGATCCGTCGTGCTCAACGGCGACCCGACGCAGGCCGGTGCGGCGTTCGCCGCCGTCGGCTCGATCTCCGCGCTGAACGGCGGAGGCGTCGACGACTTCGGCCCCGGCATCGACTTCGTCTCCGAGCTGCGGGACGCGGGCAACCTGCTGACCGTCGACCCGACGCCGGCGACCATCGCCTCGGGCGAGACGCCGCTGGTCTTCGACTGGTCGTTCAACAACATCGCGGCCGCCGCTGACAAGCCCAGCTGGAAGACCACCGTGCTCGAAGGGCCCGCGTACGTCTCCTTCTACAACGAGGCCATCAACAAGGACGCCCCCAACCCCGCTGCCGCCCGGCTGTGGCAGGAGTGGATCTTCTCCGACGAGGTGCAGAGCCTGTACCTCGAGGCGAATGCGGTTCCGGTGCGGGCCGACGCGCTGCAGCAGGCCGGTTCCGTCGATGAGTCGCTCCTCGAGGCCGCCACGTTCGGCACGAGCAGCGACGACTGGATCACCCCGACCGAAGACGACACGGCCGCCGCCAACACGCTCCTCGGGGAGCGCTGGGCCGACGCCATCAAGTAGTCCCCGATCCGTGCGGTGGGGGCGCGATCAGCCCCCACCGCACGCGTGCGTCTGCACCATCGTCATCTCAGTTCGGCCGACCGCCCGGAGCCCACGTGAAACGCCTCATCTCGCTGATCGGGCTCGCCCCCTTCACCGTCTACATCCTGCTGTTCCTCGCCGTACCCACGATGCTCGCCGTGGGCAGCGGCTTCACCGATGATCAGGGATTCACCCTCGCAAACCTTCAGGTGCTCACCGCGCCGGCGACACTCAGCGCTTTCGGCGCGAGCGTCGGCGTCAGCTGCATCACCGCCGTGGTCGGCGCCCTGATCGGAGCGATTCTCTGCTGGGCGCTCGCCGGGCTCCCGGAGAACGGACCGCTCCGACGCGTCATCGATGCTGCGAGCTCCGTGCTGGCTCAGTTCGGCGGCGTCATGCTCGCCTTCGCCTTCGTGGCGACGATCGGCATCCAGGGGCTCGTCACAGTCACCCTCCGCGATCGCCTCGGCGTCGACATCTACGCCGAAGGGGTCTGGCTGTACGAACTGCCCGGGCTGATCCTCCCCTACCTCTACTTCCAGGTGCCGCTGATGGTCATCACCTTCCTGCCAGCCGTCGTCGCCCTGCAGCCGGGTTGGGCTGAAGCGGTCGCGACGCTCGGCGGCAACAGCTTCAGCTACTGGTGGCGGATCGGCCTGCCCGTACTCGCCCCCGCGTTCCTCGGCTCGCTGCTCCTGCTCTTCGCGAACGCGTTCTCGTCGTATGCCACGGCGGCCGCACTCATCAGCCAGGGCGCGCAGATCGTCCCGTTGCAGATCCGCGCGGCACTGATCGGTGAGACCGGCGGATCGAACTCTGCGACTGCCGGCGTACTCGCGCTCGGCATGATCGTCGTGATGACCGTCGTGATGCTCGCCTACGGCAGACTCATGGCCCGTGCGGGGCGGTGGCAGCGATGAGCACGCGCATGCCCGGTCGCCCGTCACGAGGCGCCGCCTACGCCGTCGTCGGCGTCATCGGACTCGTCTTCCTCATTCCGCTTTTCGCAATGCTCGAGTTCACGCTGCGGCAGACCACCGGCGGGTACGGCCCCAACCACTGGCTCGCGCTCTTCGACCCCGATAACGCCCGCGCGTACCGGCCGCTGTTCCAGGGCCTCGGCAACTCCTTCCTCCTCGCCGCCCTCACTCTCGTGATCGTGCTCGGCGTGTTCTTCCCGACCGTCGTGCTCGTGCACCTGAGGTTTCCCCGACTCGAACGAGCGCTCGACCTCCTCACCGTGCTGCCCATCGCGATCCCCGCCATCGTGCTCGTCGTCGGGTTCGCGCCGATCTACCGCGCACTCGGCTCCGTCGTCGGCTCCGGAGCGTGGACCCTCTCGCTCGCCTACGGCGTGCTCGTCCTGCCCTTCGCCTACCGAGCGATCAACTCGGACCTGCAGGGCATGGACGCCCGCACCCGCGCCGAGGCCGCTCGGTCGCTGGGTGCCGGATGGGGCACCGTTCTCGTGCGGATCGTCACGCCCGGAGTGCGGCGCGGGCTGCTCGGGGCATCGCTCCTCACCATCGCGATCGTGCTCGGCGAGTTCACCGTGTCTTCACTGCTCAACCGCGTCACGCTCCAAACGGCGCTGCTGCAGATCTCGAAGTCGGACCCGTTCGTAGCCGTCGCGGTATCGTTGCTCTCGCTGGTCGGCGCCTTCCTCGTTCTTCTCCTCGTCAGCAGCACCGGGGGCGCTCCGCGCCGTCACACGCGACGCGGTTCCCGCTCGAACACTTCCCAGGAGTCCTCCTCATGAACGGCACGATGACCCAGACCCGATCGGGCGCCGCCGTGCGCCTCGAACAGGTGACCAAGGCGTACGGGGCGACCACCGTGCTGCACGGCATCGACCTGGCGCTCGAACCCGGCGAACTCGTCTGCCTGCTCGGCCCGTCGGGCTGCGGGAAGACGACGGCGCTGCGCTGCATCGCGGGCCTCGAAGACGTGACGTCCGGGCACGTGCGAATCGGCGACGACGACGTGACCGGCGTGCCAGTGAACCGACGCGACATCGGCATGGTCTTCCAGCAGTACTCGCTCTTCCCCCACCTGACCGTGGCGCGCAACGTCGAGTTCGGGCTCGGCATGCGCAAAGTGCCGAAGGCCGAGCGCGTCGCACGCATCGGCGAGATGCTCGAGATCGTCGGGCTGACCCACCTCGCTGCGCGCTTCCCGCACGAGCTCTCCGGCGGGCAGCAGCAGCGCGTCGCCCTGGCGCGCGCGCTCGTCACTCGCCCACGGGCACTCCTACTCGATGAGCCGCTCTCGGCGCTCGACGCCAAGGTGCGGGTGCGGCTCCGCGAGCAGATCCGCATGATCCAGACGGACCTCGGCATCACGACCGTATTCGTCACGCACGATCAGGAGGAGGCGCTCGCCATCTCCGACCGGGTCGCGGTGATGGAGGGCGGCAGGATCGCGCAGCTCGGCACCCCCGAAGACCTCTACCGCCGGCCGGCGTCGCCCTTCGTCGCCGACTTCGTCGGGCTCTCCAACCAGCTCGAGGCGACGCAGGAACGGGAGCTCGTCAACATCCGCGGCGCCCGGCTCCCGACGATCGTTCCGGCGGGAACCGGTACGACCGGCGTGGCCGGCGCCCGAGTGGTGGCGTATGTGCGCCCCGAGCACGTGCGGCTCGCGGCAGAGACTCCGGGATCCTTCGCCACGCCGCTGAGCGGGGTCGTGCTGTCGAGTGGGTTCCTCGGGCCCATTCGCCGTACCGTCGTGCAGTTCGACGACGGCACCGAACTGGCGTCGCAGCACGCGGCGGACGAGTCGTTCCGCGCAGGAGACCGCGTCGTCGTGTCGTTCGCCGCCGAACCGGTCACGGTCGCGCCCCGCGTCTGACGGGGCCCGGGGCGGCTCGGCGCCTCCGCCTCCTACTGAGCCTCCGCCTCCGCCACTGCCACGCGGGTCACTTTGGGAGAGTGTTGCGCCGCGCGACCGCGCCGACACCCTCCCAAAGTGACCCCGCTGGCCGTGAGGTGCGGGGTGCCCCGGCGGGGTGCCCCGGCGGGGCACCCCGCCCACTGCCGCCGGAGCGGGGTCACTGTTGGTGCGTGTCGGGCGCGCGACACGCACCAACAGTGACCCCGCTCGCAGAAGGTGCGCGAGGCGCGGCACCCGCGCCCCGCTAGCGGCGGCGCTCGAAGAAGGCGCGGAGCAGCGCGGCGCACTCGTCGGCGCGCACCCCTCCCACCACCTCAGGCACCGCGTGCGGCAGTCGCCCGTCGCGCAGCAGATCGTAGACACTGCCGACAGCACCGGCCTTCTCGTCCCAGGCTCCGATCACGACGCGCTCGATGCGCGCAGCGAGGATCGTGCCGGCGCACATGACGCAGGGCTCCAGCGTCACGACGAGCGTGCAGCCGTCGAGCATGCGACTTCCACGCGCAGCTGCCGCCTCGCGAATGGCGAGCACCTCGGCATGGCCCGTCGGATCCGGCACCGACTCGCGGGCGTTGCCGCCCGCACCGATGACGACCCCGTCGGCATCGAGCACGAGCGCTCCGACCGGAATCTCGCCCGCATCGAATGCCTCGCGCGCCTGGTGGAGCGCGAGTCCCATCGACTCGAACTCGGCGCGCGATGGGGGGATGGGGGTCACGCCAATAGAATAGGTCCATGCGAGTCTTCGTTGCGGATCATCCCCTCATCACCCACAAGCTCACCGTGTTGCGTGACACGAAGACCTCCCAGCCGACGTTCCGGCTCCTCATCGAGGAGCTGATGACGCTCCTCGCCTATGAGGCCACGCGCGAGGTGCGCGTCGAACCGCACGCGATCGAGACGCCGGTCGCGCCCACGACGGGCGTGAAGCTCAGCGAGCCGCTGCCGCTCATCGTCCCGATTCTGCGCGCGGGGCTCGGAATGCTCGAGGGCATGGTGAAGCTCGTCCCCACAGCCGAAGTCGGATTCCTCGGCATGGCACGCGACGAAGAGACGCTGCAGCCCACGACGTACGCCGAGCGGCTGCCCGATTCGCTCGCCGGGCGTCAGTGCTTCGTGCTCGACCCGATGCTCGCGACGGGAGGATCACTGGCGGCAGCGATCAAGTTCCTGTTCGACCGCGGCGCCGACGATGTGACGGCGATCTGCGTGCTCGGCACCCCTGAGGGCGTCGAGGCGATCAAGCAGGCAGCGGGCGACCGCGAAGTGACGCTGGTGCTCGGAGCGCTCGACGACGGCTTGGACGAGCACGCGTACATCGTCCCCGGCCTGGGCGACGCCGGCGACCGCCTGTACGGCACCGCCGACCACTGACCCGGCCGCGCGACCGCTCAGTTCTGCTGCATCCGCAGCTTCCGCTTGACACTCGGAGCAATGCTTTGCTTAACTTGCGGTTATGCATGAGACCATTCGTCCCCAGTCCGCCTTCGAGGTGAACTTTGGGAACCCCGGCATGATGATGGCCGGGCAGAGTGTCATGCGTTGTCGAATGTGCATGTGAACGTCTTCTAGCAGTACGTCCACCCCGCGACATCTTCCCGTCGCCGCGATCTCGGGTCGCCGCTTCCACTGAGACTCCTCGGAAGCGCCGCCCGCTTCGCCCGCACCACTGGCCGGTCACCGGCCTCCGTGTTCCGCGCACCGCTGCGCAGAACCGCATTCGACAGCCTCGAAGGACATCATCATGAACGCCACCACCCAGACCCTCCGCGCCGCTCGCCCCGACCTCGCCGCAGATCTCTCGCCGCAGCACACTTCAGAGCGCCGCGTTCCCGAAGGCACCGAGGTGCGCGGTTTCGCACTCTACGTCGGCCTCGCCGACGACAAGATCGCCGACGGCGACCCGAAGCTCGGCGCCATCGTCACCCGCATCAAGCAGCTCGTCGCCGAACTCGCTCCGGCGGCCGAAACCTACGCAGCCGTCGCCCTCGCCCCGGAGCAGACGGGCGGTCGTGACGTCGACGTCGTGCGCCTCGCGCTCGGCGACCCCGCAGCTGTCGCCCGTCAGAAGCAGCACGAAGCGGAAGAGCAGGATCACGCTGCGAGCGGCGTGATCCTCGATCTGTCGCGGAAGCGCGTCCTGCTCGACAACGTCACTGCCGCGCTCACGTTCCGGGAGTTCGAACTGCTGCAGTACCTCGTGCTGCGCGAGGGGCGCACGATCAGCCGCGAGGAGCTCATCTCCGCGCTGTGGAGCGAGGGCACCGACGAAGAGGTGCCCAGTGAGCGCACCATCGACGTGCACATCCGCCGTCTCCGGGTGAAGCTGGCGCAGTACCAGGACATCGTGCGCACGGTGCGCGGCACCGGATACCGCTTCGACCGTCACGCTGACGTCGCGATCCTCCACACGGCGGCACCGAGCCCCGACGCTTTCTGAGCCGCACCGCACGGGTTCACCGCACGGGTTCACCGCACGGGTTCACCGCGCAGCGCAGGCCCGTGACGGCTGCTGCGGTGCTGCGCCATCCTGTCGCGCGCTGCAACGCGCTACCGCGTCGTGAGCCACCTGCGGTAGCCTCGGAAACGCATCCTACGTCTTGAAGGAGACCGAACATGACTACGTTGCCCCCAGAGGATCAGCCCGGCCGAGAGTCTGCCGCACCCGTTTCAGGCGATCCCGCACCGACCACGCCACCGGCTCCTCCCACGCCTCCGGCGACGCCCCAGTCGCCCCCGAGTGCTCCCGAGACGCCTTCGACGGCGCCGCAGTTCCAGTCGCCGCAGTACCAGGCGCCGGCTACGCCTCCGGTCCCGCCGCAAGCGCCGCAGTACCAGGCGCCGCAGTACCAGGCGCCGAACGCCCAGCAGCCGCAGCAGCCCCAGCAGCCGCCGCAGTACGGCACGCCGGGCCAGACGCCTCCGCCTCCGGGCGGCTACCAGCAGCCGCCCGCCGGCTACGCTCAGCCGGTCGCCGATCCGGCCAGCAATGTCGTGCTCAACTACTGGCTGTCGGTCTTCTTCTCGTGGATTCCCGCGCTGATCTTCTTCCTCGTCGACAAGGACAAGGGCGATCAGCGTCTCTACGCTTACCAGCGCGACAACCTGAACTTCTCGCTGCTGCGCGTCGGCGTCGGCCTCGCCACATGGATTCTCGGGCTCATCCCATACCTGGGACTGATCTTCGGCTTCCTGCTCGGCATCGGCTCGGTCGTGCTGTTCGTGTTCCACATCATCGCCGCTGTGAAGGCGAGCGAGGGATTCCGCCGCGGCGAGCAGCCCGGATTCATCTTCAACGTTCCGCTCATCAAGTAGCGCGTCGTTCCTCCGTCGACGGCGCCCCGGTCAGCTTCTGCGAAGCCGGGGCGCCGTTGTCATTTCCGCGCTGAGCTGGAGCCGTGATCGCGCGCCGCTCCCGGGCGGTCAGCGGCTCAGGTGCCGAGAGCAGCGCGGCGCGAGCGCCGTGCTCGCCAGCGCTCGGCGAAGCGAGCGAGGGCCATGCGCGCCCATACGAGCAGCCGGCGCGCCCAGTGGAACTCGGTGCCGAGTATGGCGAGTCCGAAGAAGACGATGAGCCAGCCCGGCCCGGGCAGCGGCACCAGGATCAGCCCGATGCCGACGATGAGCGCACCCACCGCGGTCAGGGCGACGCGGTAGAGCGTGTCGAGCCACCGACGCCGTTTGATGACGGCGCGAACGCGCGACGAGCCACACGCGATGCGATCCCAGCGACGACGTGAGCGCCCGTCGGGCGCGGCTCGGTGTGCGTCGGGTGCGGGCATGGGGCGAGCCTAGGTCGTGACGCTGGCAGCCCGCCGCGAGTCAGGTGAGTGCTCGCTTAGACTGGCGGAATGACTGAGCGATGGCGGTCCGTGGCGGCAGCGGCGGGCCTGGCGGCCGACGACGGCTCGACCCGGCCGACCATCTTCGCGGAGATGACCGCACTGGCGCTGGCGACGGATTCCGCGAATCTCGGACAGGGGTTTCCAGACGCCGACGGCCCGGAGTGGATCCGTCGGCTCGCGGCGGAGGCGATCCTGCAGGGAGAGAATCAGTACCCGCCTGGGCGCGGGATCCCAGCCCTGCGCGAATCGATCGCGCAGCACCGTCTCCGCCACACCGGCATCGCCGTCGACCCGTCGACCGAGGTGCTGGTGACGGCTGGCGCGACGGAAGCCCTGGCCGCGGCGCTGCTCGCATTCACCAGTCCCGGTGATGAGGTCGTGACGCTCGAGCCCTTCTACGACGCCTATGCCGCACTCATCGCCATGTCGGGTGCGACGCATGTGACGGTGCCCCTCCGGCACATCGACGGAGCGTTCCGAGTGGACCGCGCCGCCCTCGCCGACGCCGTCGGAGACCGCACTCGCGTGATCGTGATCAACACTCCGCACAATCCCACCGGCACCGTGCTGAGCGCCGACGAGCTCGGCCTCATCGCCGACGCCGCGCAACGCGTCGACGCACTCGTGCTGACCGATGAGGTCTACGAGCACCTCACGTTCGACGGAGCCCGGCATCATGCGCTCGCGGCGCTTCCCGGCATGGCCGACCGAACCATCACGATCTCGTCCTCCGGCAAGACGTTCTCGCTCACCGGTTGGAAGATCGGATGGGCCGTCGGCCCCGCGCCGCTCATCGAGGCGATGACCGCGGTGAAGCAGTTTCTCACCTACTCGGGCGGAGCTCCGTTCCAGCCCGCGATCGCACGAGCCCTTGCCGCAGGCGACGACGACATTCTCGAGCTGCGCGACTCGTTGGCGGATCGCCGTGACCTGCTCGTCTCGGGCCTGCGCGCGGCCGGCTTCGATCTCGTGGTCCCAGGGGGCACATACTTCGTGTGCGCCGACGCGACACCGTTCCTGAGCGATGCCGCGCCCGATGGTGCGGCGTTCGCGCGCATGCTGCCCGGTGCGATCGGCGTGGCGTGCGTGCCGATCTCCGCGTTCTGCCGCGCAGGGTCGGAGACGGCTTCTGCGCTCTCGTCGTGGGTGCGCTTCACCTTCGTCAAGGACGAGCGGACCCTGCGTACCGCGATCGATCGCCTGTCTCGACTCGGCGGCGCAGCTGAGCCTGCGAGTGAGCAGCACGGCTGAGCCGCGCGTCTCCGTAACGCACACCTCCGCGCAGGCGCAGTGCGAGGGCGATCCAGATCGTGACGCCCCGTTCGATCATCCACAGCGGAGCCCACCAGGGCGCGCTCCGCGGGAAGACCCTGCGACCGTTGCTGCGCCGCCGACCGCGCTCTGCGACGAGCAGCAGCGCACCGAGCAGGGCGATGGCACGTGCGCGCTTGCGCAGGCACCAGAGCACGACCGGGAGGATCGCTGCTTCGGCGAGCAGACGCGCCGGCTGAGCCCAGCTGTCGTACGCCTGGCGCACGCGCTGGGACCGGAAGTGGCGCGCCGAGGGCGGGCGCCGCGCGACGTAGATCCCGGGTCGGTGCGCGACCCGCCCCCCGTGCGCGCGGACGGTGCGTTCGAGTTCCAAATTCTCGAACAGCACTTCGGGATCGTACCCGCCCATGGCGGTGAACGTGGACCGTCGCAGCCCGTACGTGCCCGGGTAGTCTTCACCCAGCGCGCGATTGAGCAGGCTGCGGCCCGTATCCCACCTCGCGTGCCAGGGGGCGGGGGTGAAGTAGTTCTGCGGTTTGACGAGATCGGCGGCGCCCAGGGCGCGGATCACGGCGGTCAGCGCGGGGCGGTCGTACCGCACGTCGTCGTCCGCGAGGATGACGCGCTCGTGGCGCGCGGCTGCGACTCCCGCGAGCACCCCGTGCACCTTGCCGTTGCCCGCGCCGGAGCCGGTCACCGGAAGATGCCGCACGATACCCCGCCAGGCGTCAGCATGCGCCGAGAACCGCTCCTCGTCCGACCCGTCAACGACGGTGACGTCGATCCATGTGGCGAGTTGTCGCAGGTACGACGTCATTTCGGCGAGCTCGCCATCCGCGCGCCAGCGCAGTGGGATGACGTACTCAGCCGCTTCCCGGTCGCCCATCATGCCGCCATTAGTCGTCCGTGCGGAATCCGGAGAGCCGGTGGGTCCCATCGCAGAACGGTTTGATCGTCGAGAGGCCGCACCTGCAGAGCGCGATAGTTCGTCGCTTCTGCGGAATCGGCGCTCCGTCCGACGTCCGCAGGTTGATCGCCCCGCGCACGATCAGCGGACCGTCGGGGTAGGGAGTGATCGACGGTTCCTCGGGAGTCATGCGGCCGTCGCCTCTCGGAGCGACGAACGCCCCTCAGTCCACGCGGTGAGCATGTGCTCTCCCATCCAACCGTCGACGGTGAGACACGCCACCGCTCCGAACATGATGTCCGGCAGGAGCTCGGGGCGGTCCTCGGCGAGCGCGCCGGCCATGTCGCGCCCGGCGATCTGCTCGTGCACCGCGTCGGCTTCGACGTGCTCGTCGAAGTAGTCAGTCACTTCCTCGCCGTATCCGAGGCGCCGGAATCCGTCGCCGTACAGCCGATTCGGGATGGCGGAGGTCATTTCGAACGCGGCGAGGTGCCCGACGATCGCCCCGACCAGCCTGCGGTTGAGCCCGAACATCGACATCATGTTGTGCGAGGCGAAGGTGATGGAGGGAACGACGTCGACGTATCGCCCGTAGGCGTCGTCGAGCCCCGCCTCGCGCATCGTCTTCGCATAGATCGTGGCATGGACTCGGTCCGGCCGGCCGCTCCCGTACTCGTCCGCCTGAATCTCGACGAGCGCCGCCTTCGCTCCCCCGCGCAGGCGCGGAATCGCCCAGGAATGCGGATCGGCTTCGCGGAGCGTGTAGATCGACTTCTGCATCAGGAACTCTTCGGCCTGCTCCTGCGTCGCTCGTTTGGCGAAGTACCGCGACAGGCTGGGCCCGGCGTCTGCCGACGTCAGATCGAAGAGAGCCTTCGCGACGGCTCGCGCCTGCGGGGCCGGAATCTCGGGAAGCGAGATGCGCGCGCGCAGCTCCGATTCGAATGCCGCCTCCAGCACCGCTCGCGCCTCGATGAGCGCGGTGTCCCACTCGCAGTCGGCGGAGATGCCGTCGATGGACCCGTAGTGGCAGGCGTAGAGCAGGAAGAGCGCGAGCTGAATGTCATCATCGTGCGTGATGTCCGCACTCTCCTCGACCGCGCGCCGCGCCGCCTCCGGAGCACCTGCGGTCTCCTCCGCCCCGGCGAGGCTGCGGAGCAGCGATTCGCTCAGCGGCCCCCGCGCGTGAAATGCGAGCAGTGCGGATGATGTGTCGACGGTGGCGGACATGGCTCTCCTATCTCAAGTCTTCTCAGCTTGGCCGAGCGAGAGGTGCACGAACAGGGCTTGGCGCCGTGCCAGTGCGTGCGCTATGCGCCGTGACCGGCCCTCCGCCCGCGGTGCCCGTCAGCTCTCGTTGCGCTCGCGGATCTCCCGCCCGTCGTCGATGTCCTTCTGCTCCTTCTTCGCGGCCTTGTCGCTCTTGCGGGTATCCCGCGGAGGGAGTTGGATGCGTTCTTCCGCGGGCATGCCGGCCTGCAGTTCACGGCCGCGCTCCAGTTCGGCGTCGAATTCGGCTCCGAAGAGAATGGCGTTGTTCGCGATCCAGAGCCACAGGAGGAAGATGATGACGCCCGCGAGCGAACCGTAGGTCTTGTCGTAGTTGGAGAAGTTCGCGACGTAGAAGCCGAACGCGGCAGTCGCGATCGCGAGGAGAATGAGCGCGAGGAAGGCTCCCATGCTCATCCAGCGGAACTTGGGCTGCTTGGCGTTCGGAGTCGCGTAGTAGAGGATCGCCAGGATCAGCGCGAACACCACGGCGAGCACGGGCCACTTCGCGATCGACCACACCATCGTCGCAGTCTCGCCGATGCCGAGCGCCGAGCCGACCGCGTCGGCGACCGGCCCCGAGACCACGAGCATGACCGCTGCGATCACGATGAGCACGAGCGAGATGATCGTGACGAGCAGCTGGGCCGGCTTGAGCTTCCAGAACGGTCGTCCCTCCTCGATTTCGTAGATCCGGTTCATCGCACGGCTGAAAGCCGTCACGTAGCCGGAAGCCGACCAGATGGCGACGACGAGGCCGCTCACCAGGGCGAAACCGGCGGCGGGCGAAGTGGCGAACTGCTCGATGGGCCCGCGCACCACATCTGCCGTCCCCCCGGGAGCGACTTCGTCGACGATGCCCAGAATCGCATCCGTCGCGGCAGGGCCCTGCCCGAAGACGCCCAGCAGCGAGAAGATCGCGATGAGCGCGGGGAAGAGCGCGAGTACGGCGTAGTACGTGAGGCTCGCCGCGATATCGGTGCACTGGTCCGCTCCGAATTCGCGGAGGGTTTTGCGCAGAACGTACACCCATGACCGCTTCTGCAGATCCGTCGGCCCATCGGGCTTCCGCGAATCCTCCGGGTCCGGTGCGGCCTTCCTGGCGTCGGTCTGCGGGCGGCGATGCGCGCTCGCGGTGCGTGAGGTGTGATCCGTGTTCATCAGGTGCTCTTCCCGTGTCGGCTCGAAGATGCGGACGTTCCTCTCCAGTGAATGACGGCCGGCGCGCGTCGTCATCGGGGTCGCGAACTGGCGTCGGCTGCCCTATAGTGGCGCGATCTGCTCCGCACCGCTCCTCCGAGTTCGAGGCGGAATATTCTGCCGGGGCGACCGGCGAGACGGCAGGATAGAACCATGGTCGCCTCCCCGCACGCTTCTCGCCCCTGGCTCACCTCGTATGCGGAGGGTGTGCCCGCAGAGATCGATGAACCGGCGCAATCGCTGCCCGAGATGCTCTCGGCGAGTGTGCGAGCGTTTCCCTCCCATGTCGCACTCGAGTTCTTCGGTGCTCCGACGACCTACCGGCAATTGGGGGAACAGGTCGAACGCGCGGCTGAGGGGCTGCGGCGCATCGGCGTGACCAAGGGGGATCGCGTAGCGCTCGTGCTCCCGAACTGTCCGCAGCATGTCGTCGCGTTCTACGCCGTGCTCCGGCTCGGCGCCATCGTCGTGGAGCACAACCCGCTGTACACGGCGCGCGAGCTGCGGCACCAGTTCGAGGATCACGGCGCCCGGTTCGCCATCGTCTGGGACAAGGTCGTGGACACCGTCGCCGGGTTCCCGTCGGATCTCAAGCTCGAACGCATCGTGAGCGTTGACCTGACCGCCGCCATGCCCCGCGCGCAGCGTCTCCTCCTGCGGCTGCCGATTCCGGCGGCGCGCGCATCGCGGGCGAAACTGACGACCGCTCCGCGGGCGAAGGATCTCATCTCGTGGAAATCGCTGCTCGACCACCGACGGCTCTCCAAGCGCGTCCCGGGTCCTGCGATGCGGGATACGGCGCTCCTGCAGTACACCAGCGGCACCACCGGAACCCCGAAGGGTGCGATTCTCACGCACGCGAATCTCATGGCCAACGCGATGCAGGGCCGGGCGTGGGTGCCGGGGCTCGTCGCGGGATCCGAGACGTTCTACGGAGTGCTGCCGCTCTTCCACGCCTACGGGATGACGCTGTGCCTGACCTTCGCGATGAGCATCGGGGCCAAACTCGTCCTGTTCCCGACCTTCAGCGTCGACCTCGTGACGAAGGCGGCGCGCAAGAGCGCTCCCACGTTCCTGCCAGCGGTTCCTCCGATCTACGATCAGCTCGCGCGTGCGGCGTCCCGCGGAACCATCGATCTCTCCAGCGTGCGCTTCGCCATCTCCGGCGCCATGAGCCTGCCAGTCGCGACGGTCGAGCGATGGGAAGACGCGACGGGCGGCCTGCTCGTCGAGGGCTACGGGATGACGGAGAGCTCGCCGGTCGCACTCGGCAATCCGATCGGCAAGACCCGGCGTCCTGGAACGGTCGGCGTGCCGTTTCCCAGCACCGAGATCCGCGTCGTCGACCCGGAGGATCCCCTGACCGACCTTCCCTTGGGCGAAGCCGGAGAACTGCTCATCCGCGGCCCCCAGGTCTTCCAGGGGTACTGGGGTCGCCCGATCGAGACTGCGGAGGCCCTGCTGCCCGACGGGTGGCTCCGAACGGGTGACATCGCCGAGGTTTCTGACGACGGGTTCGTGACGATCGTCGATCGACTCAAAGAGATCATCATCACGGGGGGATTCAACGTCTCGCCGAGCGAGGTGGAGAGCGCCATCGCGGCGCACCCGGACGTGGTCGCGGCTGCCGTCGTGGGGCTGCCGAGGCCCGATGGCGGCGAGGAGGTCGCCGCCGCAGTGGTGCTCCGAGACGGTGCGGAGCTGGAACCGGCGGCCCTGCGGGACTTCTGCCGCACGCGCCTCACCCCGTACAAGGTGCCGAGACGCTTCTTCCAGGTCGAAGACCTCCCCCGCTCGCTCATCGGCAAGGTGCTGCGCCGAAGCGTGCGAGAGCAGCTGCTCGCCAGCTCAGAGTGAGCTCGGCGCGGCTCTCCCCCGCCACGCCGGCAGACGCGACAGGGCCCGCCGCAATGCGACGGGCCCTGATGGCGGAGGATGGGGGATTTGAACCCCCGAGGGCGTGAACCCAACACGCGTTCCAGGCGTGCGCCATAGGCCGCTAGGCGAATCCTCCTCACTGGCCGAAGCCAGCGCGCACCAGTCTAGCGGGTTCTCGTCAGCACGCCGAACCGGGGGTGCCGCCGACCGCGTCGGAGACCTCACAGACGCCTGTTCGTCGCCCGAAAGAAACCTGAAGATGTACGAGACCTGACTACTGAACTTGAAAGTAACGGAACGGTAACGCATACTAGGTGAGGCGCACGGGCCACCGCCCGGCGCTTTTTGTTGGAAAGTCCGGAGTTTATCGCGTGAATGTTTCTGCCAAGGTGTTCGTAGTCGGCCTGGTTTCCTCAGTGACCTTTGCCGTCGGCGCAGCACCAGCGGCGGCCGATGTGCCGCTCGAGGATTTCTCCTCACCGGCCGCAGCCGTACAGCCCGTCACCACCGTCGCCCAGCAGCTCGACACCACTGAAGACGCCCTCGCCGGCGCTTCCATCGAGTCGGTACTGCAGGTCGAAGAAGAGATCGCGACGGTTCCGCACGGTTACGACGTCGAAGCGGCGATCGAGCTCGCGAAGAGCGAGATCGGCACCAGCCGCCCCACCGGGTGGAACGCTCCGGGCGAGTGCATCATGTCTGCGCAGCGCTGGGTCAAGGCAGGCAACGGCGCCTGGAACGGAAGCGGCGATCCCGTGGCGAACTACACGGGCGCGACTCGCGTGTCGCTCGCCGATGCCGAAGCCGGCGACATCATCCAGTACGAGTACACCGCTTCCCCCACATCGTGGGTGACCGGCGTCCACACGGTGCTCATCACCGAGGTCAACGACGACGGCACCTTCACGATCATCCAGTCGAACAGCCCCGGAGGCTCCGGCCTCGTCACCGAGGAGCAGGACTGGACCCCGGCGCCGCCGGAGGGCTTCACCGCCGCCGTCTGGCGCTTCTAGCCCCATCGCGCGCACCGCGCGGCTCCGGCAGCTTCACGCGCTCCCCATCGCGCCCCTCAGGCGCTGCGAGCGGCGCTGAGCACCGACTCGTACACGGCGAGCATCTCGCCGCTGCGAGCCGACTGCAGAAAACGCGTCGCCACTGACGCATCCACCCGTCGCACTCCCGGAGCAGCCGCCAATTCCGCGGCGGCCTCCCGCAGTGCACGCGCGAGGGCTGCGACGCTTCCGTCGGCCACCACCCACTTCTGGTCGACGTCGACGTCGTCGGCGATCTCCGCGTCGGAGAAGATGGTCGGCGTTCCGAGCGCTGCCGCTTCGAACGGCGTGAGGCCCTGCGTCTCGAACCCTATCGATGTCTGCACCAGGGCGTCGGCATCCCGCAGCGCCGCAAGCGCAGCGGGATAGGGAACCGGCCCGGGGATCGTCACCCGGTCGGCGAGCCCGAGCGCAGCGATGCGCTCTTCGACGCGCGGCAGCAGCAGCCCGGCTCCGTGCAGGGCGATGTCGGCGTCGATTCCCGACAGCGCGATCGCGTCGATGAACTCGAGTACGCGCTTCTCGTGACTCATGCGCCCGAGCCACACGAGCTTCGGGCGAGTTCGTTCCGAGCGCGGCACCTCCCGAGCAGCGGCGACCGCTTCGTCGTCCACCCCGTTCGGCGTGACGAGCACGGTGGAGCTCACCCCGTGCCGTCGCAGCGCCTCGGCGAAGTGCTGCGACGGTGCGGTGACGGCGTCGGCGTCGGCTGCGAGCTCGGCCAGGTACCGCCACGCGCCACGCGAAGCAGGGTCGACGCCCCCGCGCGGGCGGCCGAGAACGAGCTGTCGCCACGCGCGCAGCCCCGCGAACGCGAGCGGCGCGAGCGGCGTCACGGCGCGCGTGCCCTCATCGACGTGGTTGTGCATCGTGTGCACGATCGGCACCCGGAGACCTCGTGCCGCACGCACGCCGATCATCGCTCCCCAGAAGTCGCCCTGCACGTGCACCAGATCGACGGGCGGCCTGGTCGCGAGCGCGTTCGCGAGCCTGCGATCAGCACTCCTCCCCGGCCAGATCAGGCTGTACTCGCGATCGCGCGTGATCGGCCGAGAGGGGAGATCGATGTACGCGTCGCGATTCGGCTCCGCCGTCGAGTAGCCAAGTCGGTGCAGTGCGGGTGCCGCGACCGTGACACGATGCCCGAGGCGTTCGAGAGCGCGTCGCTGCATGCGGATCGCCACCTGCACACCGCCGAGCGATTCGGGGTGCTGATCGGTGACGATGAGGATGTGCACGGTCAGCGGGAGTCGGCTTCGCCGCGGTAGAGCTCCTCGAACGTGTCGAGGGTGCGATCGATGTCGTGCACGGTCACCGCTTCGAGCGACGCGCGCTGCATGCGCAGGTACTCCTCTGGCGTCTGCTGCAGCACGCGGGTGATGCGGCTCGCGAGCTCGCGGTCGTTGCCCGGTTGGAAGAGAAAGCCGTTCTCCCCGTCGTGCACGAGGTGCGGCAGCGCCATCGCGTTCGCGGCGACGATGGGGAGACCCGAGGCCATGGCCTCCATCGTCGCGATCGACTGCAGCTCGGCGATCGATGCGATGGTGAAGACGCTCGCACTGGTGAGGTGCGCGCGCAGTTCGGCGTCGGTGACCCGGCCCGTGAATTCGACACGATCGGAGATGCCGAGTTCTTCGGCGAGCTTCTCGAGATTCTTGCGCTGGTCGCCGTCGCCGACGACGGTGAAGTGCACGTCGAGTGATTCGTCGAGGCGCGGGATCGCGCGGAGAATCACGTCGATCTCCTTCTCGAGCGTGACGCGACCGACGAAGACGAGCTTGTTCGCGGTGCGCGGCTCGAGATCCGCGGTGTAATCGGAGGCGCGAAGCCCGCAGCTCACCGGTCGCACACCGCGGCGGTGGGTATTGCGCTCGAGGAAGTCCGCCGCCCGACGGGTGGGCGTGGTGACGGCGGCGGCGAGCCGGAGCACGCGGTCAGCGGCGTTCCAGCCCCAGCGCACGAAGACGCGCTTCGCCTTCTCGGGCAGCAGCGTGAAGTCGAGCACGTTCTCCGGCATGACGTGGTTCGTGGCGACGATTCGGATGCCCCGCTTCGCGCCCTCGATGGCGAGCGCCCGGCCGATGACGATGTGCGACTGGATGTGGATGACGTCGGGTCGCACCCGGTCGAGCAGCTTTCGCGCGTATCCGCGCGCCCTCCAGGGCAGCACGAACCGCAGCCAATCGTGCGGGTACCAGCGCCAACTCGCCCACCGGTGCACGGTCATGCGCTCGCCTTCGATGGTCTCGACGTAGCTGCCGTGCTGACTGTGGCGTTTCGCTGGTGCGACGACGTGGACGTCGTGGCCGCGCTGCACGAGCCCGGCTGAGAGGCGTTCGGCGAACCGAGCAGCGCCGTTCACATCTGGAGAGAAGGTGTCGCAGCCCTGCAGAATACGCAGGGGAGCCTGGCGATCGGTGGTGCTCACGGTGCGCGGGAGTCCTTCGGTCGGAGATGGGTGCGGATTCGCGCGTACGACGCGCGACGCTGCACCAGTCTACAAAGCGCGGCTTGGAACCACTTCAGTCGCCGGATCGCGGCGGGCGCCGACCGACGTGCGGCAGATACCGCGGAATCCATCGCCCGAATCCGACGGCGCCGGCGACCGCGAGCAGCCCGGCGGCGACACTCGCAACGGGCAGCGACACTGCGGCGAGCCCGGAGACGGCGAGGGGCGCGACAGCGCCGCCGAAGTCCGTCAGCGTGCGCCATGCCGCGAGAAACGGCGCCGGACGGTCGGCGGGCGCGAGGTCGGCGCCCAGCGTCATGTTGATGCCGCTCGACAGGCCGTTTCCGAGACCGACCACGATCGCGATCACGAGCAGCCAGACGCCGGCTCCCGGTAGGTCGTGCGTGCCCGCGAGCACGAGGAACCCGATCGCCATCACGACCATCGCAGGGAGGCTGGCCCACAGGCGGCCGAAGCGATCCATGATCTGGCCGCTCGTGTAGAAGAAGAGGAAGTCGACGGTGCCGGAGATGCCGACGACCAGCGCGACCTGCGTCGCGTCGAGTCCGATCGACACTCCCCAGAGCGGGAGCAGCACGTCCTTGATCGACCGCATGCCGGAGAGGATCGCGGAGGCGCCTCCGATGCGCAGGAGCGCTGCCCCGCCGTCGCGCACCGCTCCGAGCACCCCCGGGCGGGATTCACTGGGGACGGTGCGCGACGCGGTGCTGCGCGCGCTTCGATCGGCGATGGCGTCGGGCGCTGCGCGTTCGGGATCGGGCGCCCAGGCGACGAGCGCTGCAGCGAGCACCAGGCACGCGGCGAATGCCCAGACCGGGGCCTCCGGATCGCCGGTCGTGGCGATCATGGCCGCGGCGAGGAACGGGCCGATGAACCGCCCGAGCCGGTTCGTTCCGCCGAGCAGCGACAGGGCCCGAGCCCGGAAGTGCAGCGGAACGCGCTTCGTCATGAACGCGTGCCGCGCGAGCCCGAACGAGGCGGCGGCGAACCCGATGACGAGCACGGCTGCGCCGAGCAGCGCTGGAGTCGGGGCGAAGGCGACCCCGAGGCAGCCGAGCAGGGCGACGGCGGCGGCGAGCAGCATCGCCGCGCGTTCACCGGCTCGTGAGACCACCCAGCTCGCCGGAAGGTTGCCGAGCACCTGCCCGACGACGGCCGCGGAGGCGATCACCCCGGCGAGCGCGATGCTCGCGCCCATCTCGACCGCGATGACGGCGACGAGCGGCAGAATCGCGTACTCGCCCAATGAGAAGAGCACCGACGGCCCGTAGATGCTCGGGGCCAGCCGCCAGAGGAACGCCGGAGCCGAATTCGTCATATCGGTTCCACAGTACTCTCAGCATCGCGCGCCGCCGGCCTCACGCGGCGCCGCGCTCCGGCGCCCTCCGCGCGCAGCGCCGCGTCGGCCTTGTCCCGGTCAGGATTCGCGCGTCGCCGACAGCACGGTGAAGACGGCATTGCGCGCGAGCTGCCGCGTCGGCCCCACCTCTCGCTCGACGAGCGGTCGGTACCCGAGATGCGAGTTGAATACGAGCCGCAGTTCCCCGCCTGGCGCGAGCGCACGGCGGCACGCGCGGATGAGGCGATGACCGACTCCGGCGTGCACCGTGGCGCCGGTGTGGAACGGCGGGTTGAGCACGATCAGGTCCGCCCACGCATCGGGCACCGCCTCGAGCGCGTCGGAACGCTCGACGGCGATGCGATCCGCCACCCCCGCTGCCTGGGCCGTGAGGCGGGTGGCCGCGACGGCCGCCGTGGACTGATCGGTCGCCAGCACGCGCGCCTCGGGGAAGCGGCGCGCGGCCGACACGGCGAGCACACCGTTGCCGCATCCCAGATCGACGATCGTGGCGGGTTGCCGCTGCGTGTCGGCGAGCGTGGTGAGGAGCAGCCTGCTGCCGTGGTCGAGCACCGGGCCGCCGAATGTCGCACCGAAGGCCGCGAGCGAGAAGTCGAGATCTGGATCGGTGCCCCACCTCGGGAACGCGCTCTCCGTCGTCGCCGGCACTCGGGGCCCTGCCGCGCGGAGCACGCGCGACTTGCGCCAGCCGAGACCTGCCGAGACCTCCGCGAAATCGCGAGCGAGCACGTCATTCATCGCGCGCGTCATATGCTTCACGCGACCGCCGGCGAAGACGCGCACCTCCGGGTCCGCCCAGCGCGCGATCGCCCGAGACACCTCGGCGAGCGCGTCCAGGCCGCGCGGCAGTTGCACGAGCACGACCCGTGCCCCCGTCAGCGCAGCGGCATCGAGCCCGTGGTTCGTGTACCGGCCAGCCAACCGCATGCGCCGGGCGTTCTGAGCCAGGGCGCGCTCTCCGAGCAGCGGGTCCTGATGGGTCCGGATCCCCGCGACTCCGAACACGGTCGCGGCTCCGAGGGTGAGTGCGCCATGGCGGTCGCCGATGACGACGACGTCGTCGACTCCCAAGGGGACCTCGAATGGGTGGTCGGCCAAGTCGTCGGCCGCGGTGCGGAGGATGAGCTGGTCGGCGGCATCGAACGCTTGCAGCTCCGGCGCGTCGAAATCAGGTTCGCGCGTCAGCTGCGCGAACAGGGCCTCGAGTCGATCATCGGTATCGTGCGGACTCACGGCTGCCACACGACGACCTCGGCGTTGCGCCGCATGCGTGTGCCGCGACGGAGGGTGACCACTTCTCCCCCGGCGGATCCGGCCGCGAAGACGCGGCGGTCGGGGCGCTGCAGTCGTTCCTCCGTCAGTGCGCGTTCGAGGTCGCGCACGCGATCCTCGAGACGGCGCACCTGGTCTTCGAGCTCGAGCACGCGGCGGATGCCCTCGAGGCTGAGCCCTTCTGCGGAGAGACGCGCGACCTCTCGCAACCTGGCCACGTCGTGCAGCGAGTACCGCCTGGTGTTCCCGCGGGTGCGCTGCGGTGAGACGAGTCCGATGCGGTCGTACTGCCGCAGGGTCTGGGGGTGCATCTCGGCGAGCTCTGCGGCCGCGGCAATGGCGAATACCGGCGTGAAACGGTCTAGTTGCGGATTCGCCATGATGCTGACCTGCTTTCGTGTGGCTCGTCGAGGAGCGCAGTGCGGGCCGCACGGCCGGCACTGCGCTCCTCGCTCAATGAGAGGAGATTATCCCTTCGCGCGAGCCAGGAGATCGGCTCGCGGGTTCTCCTGCGGTTCGACGTCGCGGAACGCTTCGAGCGCCGCCTTCGCCTCTGGCGACAGATGCGAGGGAACCACGATCTGCACCTCGGCGAGAAGGTCGCCGGTGCCCTTCGAGCTCGACACTCCGCGCCCCTTGACGCGAAGCACGCGGCCGCTCGGCGTGCCGGGCTGCACCTTGAGCTTCACCGGAGCGCCACCGAGTGTCGGCACTTCGACCGTCGCCCCCAGCGCCGCTTCGGAGAACGTCACCGGTAGCTTCACGCGGAGGTTCTGGCCGTCGCGCTCGAACACGGGGTGCTTGCGCACGCTCACGGTGAGAATGATGTCTCCCGCTGGTCCGCCCGTGGGGCTCGGTTCGCCCTTGCCGCGCACTTTGATCTTCTGGCCGTCGGAGACCCCTGCAGGGATCTTCACCTTGACCGAACCGGTCGAGGCCTGCAACGTGACCGTCTTACCCTGCACCGCCGTCTCGAAGTCGAGGGTCGTCGTGGCCTGGATGTCACGCCCGGACTGCGGCCCGCGCGGTGGAGCTCCGCCGAACATGCCTCCGAAGATGTCTTCGAAGCCCTGAGGGCCGCCCGACTGGAAATGGGTGTTGCGCGCGCCTCCGCCGAACATGCCGCCGAAAACGTCCTCGAAGCCCTGGTTTCCGCCGCCACCCGCGGTGAAGCGGGCACCGCCGGCGCCCATCGCGCGGATCTGATCGTACTCGGCGCGCTGCTCGGGGTCGGAGAGCACCGAGTACGCCTCGCTGATCTCCTTGAATTTCGCCTCGGCAACCGCGTCACCCGGGTTGGAATCCGGGTGGTACTTGCGCGCGAGCTTGCGGTAGGTCTTCTTCAGCTCGGCGTCGCCGACATCTTTCGAGACGCCGAGAAGCTGGTAGAAGTCTTTATCGAGCCAATCCTGACTAGCCATCCGCTCCCACCGCCACCGCGACCTTGGCGGGGCGCAGTTCGACCTCGCCGATGCGATATCCGCGCTCGATGACGTCGAGCACCGTGTGCTGCTCGGTGCCGGGAACCGGAACCTGTGCAATGGCCTCGTGGATCTGCGGGTCGAACACTTCACCCGTTTCACCGAAGCTCTGCACGCCGATGCGCTCGAACGTTCCGCGAATCTTCTGGGCGATCGTTGCGAACGCCGTGCCCTCTGCCAGATCGCCGTGCTTCTCAGCGCGATCCAGATCGTCGAGCACCGTCAGCATCGGGGAGACCGCCGCTGCGATCGCCCGCTGCTTCTCGACAGCCGCATTCGACTCCGTGCGCTTCCGATAGTTGGCGTACTCGGCCGTCAGCCTCCGCAGATCATCGAGATACGGGTTGTCCGCCTCGTTGCCCGCCGCTGCCTCGTTCGCCGCGTCGGCGTCCGCTGCGGCGTCGCTCTGCTCCGCTCCCAGAATGTCATCGACCGTGAGATCGGGCTGGGGCGAGGAGCCGGAGTCCTGCGACTCCGGCTCCTGAGCAGGAACCTCGTCAGCGTTCGGGTCTTCCCCGGGCGTGCGCTGTTCCTCGTTCGCCATGGTTACTTCTTCTCCTCGTCGTCTTCAACAACTTCGGCGTCCACCACGTCATCGTCGTTCGACGTTGCATCGGCGCCGCCTTCAGCAGGAGACTCGGCCTGCGCGGCCGCGTAGATCGCCTCGCCGAGCTTCGTCTGGCTCTGGCCGAGCTTCTCCGAAGCGTTCTTCACTGCTTCGTCGTCGTCACCGGCGAGCGCCTGCTTCAGCGCGTCGAGATCTCCCTGCACTTCGGTCTTCACGTCCTCGGGCAGCTTGTCGTCGTTCTCGGAGATGAGCTTCTCGACCGAGTAGGCGAGCTGCTCCGCGTTGTTGCGCACCTCCGCCGCTTCGCGTCGCTGCTTGTCTTCAGCAGCGTGCTCCTCGGCTTCGCGCACCATGCGCTCGATGTCCTCCTTCGAGAGCGTCGAGCCGCCGGAGATCGTGATCGTCTGCTCCTTGCCGGTGCCCTTGTCCTTCGCGGAGACCTGCACGATGCCGTTGGCGTCGATGTCGAAGGTCACCTCGACCTGGGGCACGCCGCGCGGGGCCGGGGCGATACCAGTGAGTTCGAACGTTCCGAGGTTCTTGTTGTCGCGGGTGAACTCGCGCTCGCCCTGGAAGACCTGGATGGCGACGGAGGGCTGGTTGTCTTCCGCCGTCGTGAACGTCTCGCTGCGCTTCGTCGGGATCGCGGTGTTGCGGTCGATGAGCTTCGTCATGATGCCGCCCTTGGTCTCGATACCGAGCGAGAGCGGAGTCACGTCGATGAGCAGAACGTCCTTGCGCTCCCCCTTCAGCACGCCGGCCTGCAGTGCGGCGCCCACGGCGACGACCTCGTCCGGGTTCACGCTCTTGTTCGGCTCCTTGCCGCCGGTGAGCGACTTCACCAGTTCCGTCACGGCGGGCATACGGGTCGATCCGCCGACGAGCACGACGTGCGCGATGTCGGACACCTTCACACCGGCTTCAGCGATGACGTCCTGGAACGGCTTGCGGGTGCGCTCGAGCAGATCCTTGGTGAGTTCCTCGAACTTGGCGCGGGAGAGCGTCTCATCGAGGTTCGCCGGACCGTTCTCGGTGAGCGAGAGGTACGGGAGCTGGATCTGGGTGCTCGTCGAGTTCGAGAGCTCCTTCTTGGCCTGCTCCGCCGCCTCCTTCAAACGCTGGAGCGCGATCTTGTCCTTCGCCACGTCGACACCGGTCGAGGACTTGAACTGCTGGATCAGCCACTGCACGATCCGCTGGTCCCAGTCGTCGCCGCCGAGGCGGTTGTCACCGGCCGTGGCGCGCACCTGGATCGTCGAGAAGTCGTCATCCTTGCCCACCTCGAGCAGGGACACGTCGAACGTGCCACCGCCCAGGTCGAAGACGAGGATCAGCTCGTCCTCTTTGCCCTTGTCGAGGCCGTACGCGAGCGCCGCAGCGGTCGGCTCGTTGATGATGCGGAGCACGTTGAGCCCGGCGATCTCGCCGGCTTCCTTCGTCGCCTGACGCTCTGCGTCGTTGAAGTAGGCGGGAACGGTGATGACCGCGTCGGTCACCTTGTCACCCAAGTAGGTCTCGGCGTCGCGCTTCAGCTTCTGCAGCGTGCGCGCGCTGATCTCCTGCGCGGTGTAGCGCTTGCCGTCGATCTCGTCGGTCTTCCAGTCGGTGCCCATGTGGCGCTTGACCGAGGAGAGCGTGCGGTCGACGTTCGTGACGGCCTGGCGCTTCGCGGTCTCGCCGACGAGCACCTCCCCGTCCTTCGTGAACGCGACGATCGAGGGCGTGGTGCGAAGGCCTTCGGCGTTCGCGATGACGGTGGGCTCGCCACCTTCGAGTACGGAGACCACCGAGTTCGTGGTGCCGAGGTCGATGCCTACTGCGCGTGACATATGTGCTCCTTCTGTCGATCGGATCGACCAGACGAAGCGCCTGGCCGGAGACTGCTCGTCACCGCCGACTCGCACGAGAGCGCGAGTGCTCACGATGTTGAGCCTGTTGGACTCAAGTTTACTCGCCGCTCAGCGAAGGTCAAGTCTGCACGGCAAAACTTGAGTCGATCCCACTCAACTCTCAGAATGAGAAGTGCGAACGTCTCAGCGCTCGTCCGAGCTCACGTGCACGACGAAGTCGTACTCCTGGAATTCGGCGACCTCGACAGCCCACCTCGCCCGCACGAACTCGACGTGAGCCGGATGGTCGTTGTAGGCGCGGAACGCGCTCTCGTCGAGGAACACCATGGAGAACTGCCATTCCAGGCCGCTCTTCGGACTGATCTGGCGCTGCACGGTGAACCCGTTCACGCCGGGAATCTGCGCGAGATCACGCGCCGCCGACTCCAAGAACTCCGCCTCCTCGGAAGACCCGCTGGCGTGGATGAGGCGGAAAACGACGGTGTGCTGGATGGGCATTCTGGCTCCTCGGGTCAGGGAAGCTCCTGCGCCTCCGGCCCGAGCCTACGGCGGAGCGGAAGCGCGCACCAGGGAACCAACGGAAGATGACGGAGCCATGAACGGCAGCGAAGCTCCTCACCCCGAGCCGTGACGGGGCTACGCTGAATCCCATGAGCGACCACGTGCTGCCGGCCCCCGCCGCGTCGGGCCCAGCCGCCCCCGCCTCCGTGAAGAAGCGAACCGTGTTCGCCTGGTCGCTGTGGGACTGGGGGTCGGCATCGTTCAACGCGGTCGTCACGACCTTCGTCTTCAGCGTCTACATCACGAGCGCCCCGTTCGGCCCGGAAGAGCGGGTCTCGGCCGAGCTCGGGATCGCGTTGCTCGTCGCCGGCATCGTCGTCGCGCTGTTCGCGCCGGTGATCGGGCGCCTCACCGACCAAGCGGGACGCCGGAAGACCTGGCTCGGCATCAACACCGGCATCGTCGTCGTCTCCACCCTGCTGATGGTGCTCGTGGCCCCGGACGAGCAGTTCTTGATCTTCGGCCTCGTGCTGCTCGCGATCGGCAACGTCGCCTTCGAGTTCGCGAGCGTCGGCTACAACGCGATGCTGGGGCAGATCGCGAACAACGGCAACGTCGGCAAGATCTCGGGCCTGGGCTGGGGCATGGGGTACCTCGGCGGGATCGTACTGCTCGCCCTCATCCTCGTCGGGTTCATCTTCCCCGAGGTCGGCTGGTTCGGCGTCACCTCGGATGGCGCCTGGAACGTGCGCATCGCCATGCTCCTCGCCGCCGCGTGGTTCGCCGTCTTCGCGATCCCCGTCTTCTTCGCGGTGCCCGAGATCCCGGCGGCCGCTCACCCCGAGAGCAAGGGACGCTGGTTCCTGCGCGCATACGCCGACGTGTTCCGGAGCGTCGCCGGCCTCTGGCGCGATGCGCGGCACACCCTGCACTTCCTCATCGCGAGCGCCGTGTTCCGCGACGGGCTCGCAGGAGTCTTCACGTTCGGCGGAGTGATCGCCGCGCGGAGCTTCGGGTTCGACAACACGACCGTGATCCTCTTCGCCATCGCGGCGAACGTCGTCGCGGGGCTGGCGACGATCCTCGTCGGCTTCTTCGAGGATCAGCTGGGGGCGAAGCGCGTCATGGTCTGGTCGATCGTGCTCATGGTCATCTGCGCCATGCTCGTCTTCGCGCTGCACGACTCGGGCTCGTGGGTGTTCTGGATCTTCGGTCTCCTGCTCTGCATCTTCGTCGGACCGGTGCAGTCGGCGAGCCGCTCGTTCCTCGCCCGGCTCATTCCGCCGGGCCGAGAAGGAGAGATCTTCGGCCTCTACGCCACCACCGGCCGCGCGGTCTCGTTCCTGGCACCCGCGGGCTTCACCATCGCGATCGCGATCGGGGGCGCGACCATCTTCGGCATCATCGGCATCGGAGCCGTGCTGCTCATCGGGCTCCTGCTGCTGCTTCCGGTGCGCGCCCCCAGGTGAGGCGCGCAGCACGGGCCCTGGGGCAGTAGCCTGTTCGGGTGGCCCGTCCTGAACTTTCCGCCGAGCAGCTCGCCGTCTACGAACGCATCGAGCACACCCGCGAGCACCTGTTCATCACCGGCCGCGCCGGCACCGGTAAGTCGACCATCCTGAACCACCTCTCGTGGAACACGAGCAAGATCATCGCGGTATGCGCCCCCACCGGCGTGGCCGCGCTCAACGTCGGCGGGCAGACGATCCACTCGCTGCTCCGGCTGCCCACCGGCATCATCGCGGACCACGAGCTGGATCAGCCCGCTGAGCTCAAGAAGATGCTCGCCGCGATCGACACCCTCGTCATCGACGAGATCTCCATGGTGTCGGCCGACCTGATGGACGCGATCGACCGATCGCTGCGCCTCGCGCGCGGCAAGAAGCACGATCCGTTCGGCGGCGCGCAGATCATCATGTTCGGCGACCCCTACCAATTGCCGCCCGTGCCTCCGCGCGACCCCCACGAGCGCGCCTACTTCGCGGACACGTACCGCTCGCTGTGGTTCTTCGACGCCAACGTGTGGACATCGACGCCGCTCTCGACCATCGAACTGCTCGAAGTGCACCGTCAGCGCGACGACCGTTTCAAACAGATTCTCGGCGCGGTGCGCCACGGGGTCGTGACCGAGGATCAGGCGCACGAGCTGAACTCGGCGGGCGCGCGGCCAGCCCCGCGCGACGTCATCACCCTCGCCACGACGAACGCCACGGTGAATCGCCTCAACGCCCAGCGCCTCTCCGAGATCACCGGCTCATCGCTTCGCGCGGTCGCCGAGATCAACGGCGAGTTCCGCGAGAACACCTACCCCGCCGACGAGGTGCTCGAGCTGAAACCGGGAGCGCAGGTGATGTTCCTGCGGAACGACTCGGACGGGCGCTGGGTGAACGGCACGATCGGCTCCGTCTCGCGCGTCGACGGGACCGTGTGGGTCGAGGTGGATCGCGAGGAGTTCGAGGTCGAACCGATGGTCTGGGAGCGGTACCGCTACCGGTACGACGCCGAGACGAAGAAACTCGAGAAAGAGGTAGTGGCTGAGTTCGAGCAGTTTCCGCTGCGCCTCGCCTGGGCGGTCACCGTGCACAAGTCGCAGGGACACACCTACAACGCAGCGGTCGTCGATCTCGGACCCAGAGCCTTCAGCGCGGGTCAGACGTATGTGGCGTTGAGCCGCGTGCGCTCACTCGACGGCCTGTACCTGCAGCGTCCGCTGCAGCCGCGCGACGTCATCGTCGACCCCAATGTCGTCCGGTTCATGCGCGGCAAAGAAGAGTCCGTCTGAGCGGAAGCACTCGCCGCAAAGACAGTACGCGTGCGGGGATCGGGCTCCGCCCGATCCCCTGATCCTGCATCGCGTGACGGCGACTACGCCACCGCGAGCTTCGCCTGGCCCAGATCGCGGAAAACCGCCGTGTTGAATGCGTACGCCGCGCGCACCTCGTCGAGCATCCGGGCGCGCTCGGCCTCGTCGAGCTGCTCGCCGAGAACATCGAGCGCCGCCCGGTACTGATGCTTGAACTCGGCGAGATCGCCCAGCTCGGAGAAATCGTAGAACGCGATGCCGGCGCTCGGCAGATCGTGCTGCTTCGCGACGCGCTTCGCGATGTACTGCCCGCCCGAGAGGTCGCCGAGATACCGCGTGTAGTGATGCGCGACCACGCCGGCCGCCCAGCCCTCAGCCGCGACCTCCCGCATGCGCGCCGCATACTCGAGCGTTGCAGGAACGGCGACGATCTGCTCGCGCCAGTCGGCGCCGATGAGGTGCACGAGGTCCGCCTCGAGTGCTGGCAGACGCACGAGCGACGGCGAATGGAAACCGGCGAAGCGCGGGTCTGCGGCGACCTGATCAGCGGCAGCCTCGAGGGCTTCGTACATGAAGTAATGCTGTGCGACGAGATCGATGTAGTCCTGCAGCGACCCCTTCCCGCGCATGATGTCTTCCATGAACGTCGCCCCCTCGCTGTCGGAGTGATCCGACCACGAGCTCTCACGGATGACGACGGAGAACGGCCGGTCCTCTGGCGCTGCGGCTGGCGCGTCGACGGACGCATCCGCAGCGTCGCTCTGCGGCTGCGCGCCGTGCTCGTCGCGCGCCGGCACACCGAGCTTCGCGCACGCCGCGGTGTAGAGCGCGACGACCTCTCGCCGGATCTCCGGTCGCTCCGTGATCGGGCCACCGGGCCATTCCACCGTCAGTTCGTGCTCTCCCTCGGCATCCGTCACGAGCCATCGACCGGAGGCGCCGGTCACGCCCACCATGGTGCTCGAGGTGGCGCCGGGGTACCCGAAAGCACGCGCGATCAGGAGGTTGTCGGCCATATGGTCGCCGTTCATGTGCCGGGTCACGCCCGAGATCACGTCATCCGAAAAATTCGTCACCACGTCAGTCTAGTAAGGGTGGCCTCACTTCGCCCTACCCGGCGCCAAACTTCCCAGTCGCACGCAGTAGACTCCCGTGTGTTCTGTGTCCAATTCACCTTCGAGATTGGCGGTCGAATTTGATTCCGCGCTTTGCCCCTCGCACCCGCCTGCTGGCCGTCGGGGCCATCGTCGTCGCCGCACTCGGTCTCACGGCATGCACCGACGGCGATTCGGTGACCAGTTCCGCCGACGTCAACACCGTCGACCCGGCACTCGCGAGCGGCATCGATGACGCCATCGCGTCGGCCATGCAGCAGAGCGGTTCGACCGAAGCCGTCGTCGGCGTCTGGGGCAACGATGGAAGCGAGTATCTGCGCGGGTACGGCGACAGCGGGGTCGACGGCTCCGTCAGTATCCGCGGAGCACAGGCGACCCAGCCGGTCATGTGCGCACTCATGCTCGACCTCGTCGATGAGGGAACGATCGATCTGGACGGGAAGGTGTCGGAGGATCTGACCCGCCAGTCCGGCATCGAAGACGTCACGTACCGGCAGCTCTGCGAGATGCGGTCCGGCATCGCCGACTACAAGAGCGGCTTCGCCGACATCTTCGCGAACAACCCGACGCGGCCGTGGGCCGAGCAGGAGCTGCTCGCGCAGGGGCTCTCGCGGTCACCCGAATCGTGGCCGGGGCTCGACTTCCACCAGTCGGACTCGAACCTCGTGCTCCTCGCCCGCGCCCTGAAGGTGAAGACCGGGCTCGAAATCCCCGACCTGCTGCGCGATCACGTCTTCTCCGACGCGAATATGGGATCGACGTACTTCCCCGCCCTGAACAGCACCACGATCTCCGGCGACACGCTGCAGGGCCTCACCTATCCCTCGAGCGGTGGCAAGGCAGTCTGCGACGCCGAACCGGTCGAGGTAGCCGAGGTGTCACCCTCGATGCTCGCGGGAGCGGGCGCGACGGTCACGACCGTCACCGACCTCAAGAACTTCTACGACGGGTACCTCAGCGGCACCTTCGGCGGGGAGAGTGCCGGAGTCGTCACCGAGGCCTTCCCGACCAAGAACCCCGAGCGCGACGAGAACGGCGAACCCACCGAGGAGATCGCCATGGACGGTCGTCTCTGGAGCTTCGGCGTGGAGAAGGTCGGGCCGCTGTACGGCCGGAGCGGGGCCATCACCGGCACCCTCACCGCCGCCTACAGCGACCCCGACAGCGGCTTCTCCGTCGTCGTCTCGCTCAACAACTCCTCGGCGGGGGCGGGCTTCGCGAAGTCGCTCGCATTCCAACTCGCCTCGCTCGCACAAGCGCAGGGCGTCGCGCCGGAACTGACGTGGAGCGCCGAGGAGCAGACCGAAGCGCTCGCGAAGGCCGCCGTCTGCCAGTAGCGGCGGTGCCGAGTACTCAGCCACTTTCTGCTACGGTGGGTGAGTCGGAATCCTCGTGATTCCGTATCGGGGATGTAGTTCAATGGTAGAACTTCAGCTTCCCAAGCTGATAGCGCGGGTTCGATTCCCGTCATCCCCTCTGAACGGGCCCTTTCCTCCACGATTGGGCCCGTTCTTCGTTTTCCCCGGTTCCTTCGTGCCCCGTCCGAGCAACAGGGGTTCCGTCGCCCATTCCTCGTCCGTGACCTCCGAGCCTGGGTGGGCTATGGTCGGGTCAGGGTGGTCGCACCCGGAAAAGAGGCATCATCATGTCCAAAGACAAAGGCCAGAAGGCCGCCAAGAAGCCTGCCGCTTCGACTGCGAAAGAGAAGAAGCAGGCGAAGCGCGACAAGAACCAGGCCGCAGCGAACACGCTGAAGATGGGCAAGTAGGCCGCGTGCCGCCCGACCTCGTCGGGCGGCACCTGCCATCTATAGGAGTGAGAAGCATCGGCTACGGTTGCCCGCTGGCGGCTAGGTAGGCTGGCCGCATGCAGCCGCAGCCGAACCCCTTCCTTCCCAGTATCGACACGATCATGGTCCTCACTGTCGTCGCCTCGATCATCGGAAGCCTCGTCTGGCTCGGCCTGCTCTGGGTGATCGTCCGCGGTGCCACGCTCTCCGCCCTCCGCAAGCACTCCGAGGAGCAGGCCGAGCGTCGTCGGAACTCCGGATCTCCGCTGAGCTGATGAACGCGAGTCGACGACGTGCGGGAACGACGCTGCAGCGTGAACGAGCTTCGGCGATCAGCTTCTCGCGTTCGCCTGTTACCGTTGCCGCATGATCCTCGGGCTCGGCCTCGCACTCCTCGGCATCGTCGTGCTCGTCCGCAGGATGCGAGACCGCAAGAACTGACGCCGGAGTTGCAGCGATACGAGCGCCGCCGCCCTGAACGAGCCGGAGAACGCCGCCGTGGCATCAACCTCTCCATCGCGGGGTTCGTCAGCGCCGCCCTCGAAGACCGACGTACCAGAAGGGCTCGCGTGAGCGGCGCGTCAGGTCAGTAGCGCCGAACAGGAGGGTCGCGCCGAGAGCGCGGGTTCGGAACGGGCGTGACGCCTCGCGCTCAGCTGAAACCCTCGGGCTCGATAGAGAACGCGCGTCACGCGCGTTCCGAGCGAACTGTAGGCTCGAATGCATGACCGGTTCGCAGCAGGATCACCGCGTGCGGCATCTGATCGCGCTCGCGCTCGGTCTCCTCTGCATCCTGTACCTGTTCGTGCAGGCGGGCGATGTGACCACGTACGTGATCCTTCTCGGGTTGAGTTGCGGTGGCGTCGCCGTCGGCCATCAGGCGATCCTCCGCTCAGGGCCCCTCGTATGGACCGCGATCATCGGTCTGGTCTTGAGCTACCTGGGCCTGCTGATGGCGATCGGGTTGCTCGTCGTGCGACTCACGCGCACGTTCGGCAGCTGAGGAAGTCAACCCTCCTCTCAGTACACCCACTCGCACGTAGCCTCTGGGCATGAGTTCACGCCCCCTGCACCGACCCCGCTGGGCGAGCGAACTGGCGCGAGCAGGTGACCCCATCACCTGCACAACCGCAGGCGGAGCACCGTGATCCCCGCACACACGCACGGTTCCCCGTCGAGCGGTGTCAGCTCCGACCTCATCGCTCTGATCCCGGTGCTGGTCGCCATCGCCGTCTACCTCGCCGCGACCGCGATCGGTCGGCAGCGCGGACGATCATGGCCGTGGTTCCGCACGGTGTTCTGGATCGCCGGCGTGCTCGCCGCAGCAGCCGGCTTCATCGGTCCGCTCGCCGCAGCCGCGCACGAGTCATTCGTCGCGCACATGGCGGCCCATCTGCTGGTCGGCATGGCCGCACCCCTCCTGCTGGTGCTCTCCGCGCCCATGACGTTGGCGCTGCGGACCCTGGGCGTCGATCCGGCTCGGCGTCTGAGCTGGTTGCTCCGCAGCCCGCTCGCGCGCGTGCTGACGCATCCGGTCGTCGCCGCCGCACTGAACGTGGGCGGGTTGTGGGTGCTGTACCGCACACCGCTGTACGAGCTGATGCAGCGGGACGTGCTGGTGCACCTGCTCGTGATGCTCCACGTTCTGGCTGCCGGATACCTCTACACGTATGCGTTGGTCGGGATCGATCCGTCGCCCCACCGCTCCGGCTTCGTGATGCGCAGCGTCGTCCTGGTGAGTTCGCTCGCTGCGCACGGCATTCTGGCGAAGGTGCTCTACGCGCATCCCCCACCCGGCGTCCCCGTAGCGGATGCGCATACCGGAGCTCGGCTCATGTTCACCGGCGGCGACGCGGTCGACTTCGTGCTGATCGTGCTGCTCTGCGCGGAATGGTATCGCGCGACGGGCCGACGTCTGGGGGCCACGACCACCACCATGTCAGTCGTCCGGCGCACAGCGACAGACGCGCAGGGCGGGAGCCGACGCACGAAGGGAGCATCATGATGATGGGCACGAGCAGTCGGATGGGAGGGTCTCCGCTGCGTTTCCGCTCCTACTGGGCCGGCTTCCTGCTCGGCGTGGCCATGATGGCGGCGATCGATGAGATCGTCTTCCACCAGATCCTCGCCTGGCATCACTTCTACGACAACGCCAGCCCGGACATCGCCATCCTCTCCGACGGGTTGTTGCACGCGGCCGAGCTCTTCGGCTTCGTCTTCGGGTTCTTCCTCATGCTCGACGCGCGTCGGCGTCGCACGTTCTGGGCGGCCGCCGCCTGGGCGGGGTTTCTGGTGGGGCTCGGGTTGTTCCAGCTCTGGGACGGGATCGTCGACCACAAGATCCTTCGGCTCCACCAGATCCGCTACGGGGTCGAACTGCTGCCCTACGATGTCGCCTGGAATGTCGCCGGTGCGCTGCTCCTCGTCTCAGGCCTCATCTGGACCGCGGTGCTCGCCAGACGGGGAACGCCCGAGAGAGCGGAAGACAGTGCGACGCCTCAGCCGATATCGTGAGCGCATGAGATCTCGCGCGCTGCCCGCCCTTGCGTTCGCAGCCGCGGCACTTTCAGCAGTCGTGCTCTCGGGGTGCGCTGCTCCGGCGAGCGTCACCGTCGGATACGAGGAGTCATCGGTCACGATCGAGGACGGGACGGAACTCGTCATCGACTTCGGCGAGGTCAACGCGTCGGTCGGCTCGGACTGGGTGATGATCAGTGAACCCGACCCCTCCATATTGACGCACGGGGAGAAGGTGAGCGAGTACGCCGGCGAGGAGGGCAGCGTGGGCGGACCGAGCGAACTCGCGTACCGGTTCACCGCGACCGGCACCGGAATGACGAAGATCCAGTTCGAATACCAGTTCCGCGGCGCTGTGCCCGACGATCCGACCGAGCAGAGAACAGCGCTGATCGACGTCTCGGTGGAGTAAACGGCTCGCCGATTCGCGCACAACACGCACAGATTTTCTACCGCAATGTGACGGATGCGCCCGACACCTTGTAACTTGTCAGTATGGATACGACAAGTTTTCAGCGCCTCCCGAAGAGCATTCAGCAGATCGTGCTCGATGGCCTGGACAACGAAGTGCAGGCCGGGCTCGAGCGCCTCGACAATGCGAAGAAGGACGGAACGCTCGCTCCCGAGCAGACCGCCGCGCTCGAGGGCGACATTCGCCGCGCAGCAGAGCTGCGCAATCGCTACTCGCCGGCCTGAGCCTCCCGCCCGACTCCGGCGGCCTCAATCGGAGAACAGCTCGCGCCGGAGCGCACCTTCGTGCTGCAGCAGGCGCGTTTTGATATCCACGCCGAAGAGGTAGCCGCCCAGACCTCCGTCGCTGCGCACGATGCGGTGGCAGGGCACGACCAGAGCGACGAGATTGTTGGCGCAGCCCGACGCCGCCGCTCGCACCGCAGACGGGCGACCGGCGAGCCCGGCCAATTCGGTGTAGGTCACGGCCCGGCCAGCCGGCACCTCGCGGAGCGCGCGCCACACGTCGCCGCGGAACGGCGTCTCCGGCTGACGCACCATCAGTCCATCGATGGCGGTCACGTCTCCGTCGGCGTAGGCCAGCAGCGCGTAGGCGATCGGGTCGGCAACCGGGCCAGGGGCCGCAGCGGCGTCGGTGATCCCGCGCTCGGCGACGCCCGCGTCGATGCTGCGGAGACGCGCCGTGAGCGACTCAGCATCAGGATCCAGCTCGGTGGCGAAACCGGCGGCGCGAATGGCCCCGTCCTCGGGCGACCAGATCGCGTGGAACGGCGCTCCGACGATATCGACGACGGTGCGCGTGAGTGGGCTGGTGGTCATACGAGGTCCTTTCGTGCAGACGAGGCGAGGAAGTCGGCCCAGAGGTGCTGGGTCGCGTAGCTGCGGTAGGGCCGCCAGGGTTCGGCGATCCGTTCGGCCGCCCTCGGGGCAGGATCGCCCAGCGCTCGGCGCAGGATCAGATCTCCGGCGGGATAGGCGTCGGGATCGGCCAGCGCCCGCATCGCGATCATCTCGACGGTCCACGGCCCGACCCCGCGCAGCGCGGCGAGTTCGCGCCGCGCATGTTCGCGGTCGGCGCTCGCACTGACATCGAGCCCGCCGGCGAGGGCGACGGCGAGCGAACGCAGCGTCTCGGCGCGACTGCGCGTGAGGCCGAGCGCCTCGCGCAGCTCGTCGGCCGATTCTCGGGCGATCGCAGCGACGTCGATCCCACCGTGGAATCCGGCGGCTGCGGCGACCCCGGTGAGGGGCCGGGCGAAGCGCGCCGCGAGACGCCCCTGCAGGGTGCGAGCGGCGGCGAGCGACACCTGCTGGCCGAGCACCGTGCCGAGCGCCGTCTCATGGGCCGACCGCGCCGCCGGCATGCGCAGGCCGGGGCGTGCGGCTACCAGGGGCGCGAGCCGAGGATCTGCGCCGAGCGCTTCGGAGATCTGCAGGGGGTCGGCGTCGAGGTCGAGCATCTGCCGCACGATCTCGATGGCGCGCATCGCGTCGGAGAGAGACGGCAGCTCGAGGGCCACCGGGATCGCGATCGTCGCTCCGTGCTCGGCCGGCTCCCCCGCTGCCTCCGGCACTTCGCCCCAGTGCACACGCGCGACGGCGGTGCCTCCGCCGACGTCGAGTGCGTGCTCGGTCGAGCCGTCGAGTCCGATGACGTCTCGTCCCGGAATGGCGTGAGCGACGAGCGACGCTCGCAGGGCGGCCGCGTCGTAGGGTGCGCGGGTGCGCATCCGCAGTGCGAGCATGGGTCGCTCGTCGGAGCTCGGTCCGGAGGCGGCCTCGCCGTGACGCCGAGCCAGCTTCGACGGCGCCACGCCGAATTGCTCGCGCATCACCTCGCCGAACTGCCGGAGACTGCCGAACCCCGCCGCGAACGCGATATCCGCGAGCGGGAGATCGGTCTCGTCGATGAGCGCCCGTGCCGCGTGCGCGCGGCGCGTGAGCGCGAGCTGCAGCGGCCCGGCGCCGACTTCTTCGATGAGGATGCGGCGCAAGTGCCGCTCACTCACCGCGAGCTCCCTCGCCAGCCCTGCGACACCCGCCGCGTCGACGGCGCCATCGCGGATGCGGCGCACGGCTCGGCCGACCAGGTCACCGCGCACGTCCCACTCCCGCGTGCCCGGCACGGCCTCCGGCCTGCACCGCTTGCACGCCCGGAATCCTGCGGCGACGCATGCAGCCGCGCTCGGGAAGAAACGGCAGTTCCCCGGCAGCGGTTTTCTGGCCGGGCATGACGGCCTGCAGTAGATTCCCGTGCTCGTCACCCCGAGGTAGAACCGCCCGTCCCACCGTCCGTCGCGTCCGGAAGCCGCACGATAGCAGGCGTCGAAATCGAGCGGGAGGGCTGGGGGCGGCGGGGTCACGTGACTATCTTCGCTGGCTGGAGCCCGCCGCGCACGCCGGAATCGGACATGGCGGTGCGACGAGTACGCTCGACAGCATGAAAGACCTCTCCGGCCGCGAGGCATTGCTGCGCGCCACCGTGATCGTCGTCTCCGCCGGCGGACTCCGGGCGCTGACGTATCGCGCGGTCGCCGCCGAGGCCGGCGTCTCTCACGGGCTGGTGCGCCACCACTTCGGAACGCGGGATCAGCTCGTCGCCGAGGCGATGGAGTACGCCATCGACGAGAGCCTCAGAGGCTCGAACATGGTCGGAGACGCGTTGACGCCAGCGACGTTCGCCGCTGGCATCGAGTCGCTGGCCGATCGCGAGAGCGGGATGCAGGCGTTCCAGTACGAACTCCTGCTCGAGTCCCGACGTCGACCCGAACTGCGGCCGCTCGCGGAGCGCCACTATCTCGCGTACCGGGAGGCGATCTCACGTCAGTTGGCCCGCCTCGGCGTGCGCGACGCTGAGCTGACCGAGCTCATCTGGTTCACCCTCGATGGCATCGTGTTCAAGCAGTTGGTGCTGCCGGAGGGCGTGGAGCCGGCGCTCGCGCGGCTCCGGGCCCTCGTGGCCCAGGCCCAGAGCGCGGACTGAACCGGCGCGCGCGATCCGGGGCCTCCGAGGTGCGCTGCGCACTTGACTATCCATATGGATAGTTCTAGGGTGGTCCCACCCGACCCGAGTCTGCACGCGCAGACCATCCCGAGCACCGCAGCCGGGAACGATCGAAGGGACACACCGACGTGCCGCAGCCCCAGACCGCCAGTGACACCGCGAACGACACCCGCATCGACTTCCTGTACCTCAGCGAACCCGACATGATCCGCGCCGGGGTCACAGACATGCCCGCCTGCGTCGACACGATGTCGGACATGCTCGGCCTCTTCGCGGCGGGCGACTACCGGATGGCCGGCACCGAGAACAACTCGCACGGCGCGCAGATCTTCTTCCCGGAGCACGAGACCTTCCCCGGGATGCCCGTGGACGGGCCGGATCGCCGCTTCATGGCGATGCCCGCCTACCTGGGCGGCGACTACCAGGCGGCCGGATGCAAGTGGTACGGGTCGAATGTGGCGAACAAGGAGCGCGGTCTGCCGCGCTCGATCCTGATGTTCACGCTCAGCGACAAGGACACGGGCGCGCCGCTCGCCATCATGTCGGCGAACCTGCTGAGCGCGTACCGCACGGGCGCGATTCCCGGCGTCGGAGCACGCTACCTCGCCCGCGACGACGCCCGGGTGGTCGGCATCGTGGGGCCCGGCCCGATGAACCGGACCTCGCTCGAGTCGTTTCTCGCCGTGCGACCCGGCATCGACACGGTGCGCGTCTTCGGCCGGAGCCAGGGCGGCATCGACACCTTCATCGCCTGGGCCACCGAGAAGTTTCCGCAGCTCACCATCGAGCAGGTCGACAGCTTCGAAGCCGCCGTGCGCGGATCCGACATCGTGAGCATCGCAGTGCCCAGTCAGTCGGGTTCGCAGCACTACCCCCTCGTTCGCGACGAATGGGTGAAGCCCGGCGCCTTCATCTGCTGCTCGGCGCATCTCGCCGTCGAGGAGTCGCTCGTACAGCGCTCGCGCCACGTCGCAGACGCTCGGAAGATCTACCAGGCGTGGGCCGAGGAACTGCCGGAACCCGCCCATGAGACGGTCGGCATCTGGGGCATCCATCTCGTCGACCGCGTGCGCGACGGCCGGATGGCGCCAGAGCAGTTCGAAGACGTTGGCGAGATCATCCGCGGAATCACCCCCGGCCGCACCGACGACGACGAGATCTTCATCTACTCGGTGGGCGGCATGCCGGTCGAAGACGTCGCCTGGGCGACGCAGGTCTACCGCAATGCCGTGCGCGACGGAATCGGCACGAAGCTGAACCTCTGGGACACTCCGGCACTCGCTTAGGCGACCCGCGACACCGCACGAGCCACGACACCACAGGAGATAGAGGACTCATGGAACTTCAGCACGCAGATGTGATCGTCATCGGCGCCGGCACTGTCGGCTCGATGGCCCTCTGGCAGCTCAGCAAGCGCGAAGGCCTCACGGTCGTCGGCATCGAGCAGTACGGGCGCGTGCACCCGCACGGCTCCTACGCAGGCGAATCCCGCGTCTTCCGCACCGCCGTGCACGAGGGCGGCACCTACGTCGGCATGATCCAACGCTCGCGCGAACTCTGGCGCGAGCTGGAGCGGGAATCGGGCCGCGACATCTACGCCGAGGTGGGCTGCCTGAGCATCGCCCCCGAGGGCTTCCCCGATCTCGAGACGGCGATCGGCACCGTACGGCAATTCGACATTCCGCACCGCCTCCTCAGCACGGAAGACCTGCGCGCCCAGTACCCGCAGCACCGCATCGCCGACGGAGACGTCGCACTCCTCGACGAGCACGGCGGCGGCCTGCGCCCGGAGGTCGCCGTGATGTCGGCGCTCGACCTCGCCGAGGCGAACGGCGCCGAGCTGCACTTCAACACCCCGGTGCTCGAGCTCGAGGAGCGCGGCAACGGCGTCGTGGTGCGCACGACGCAGGGCGCCTGGCTCGCCCGCACGGTGGTCGTCGCCTCGGGATCCTGGTCGACGCGCCTCTCCCCGGAGCTGAACGATCTGCTGCGCCTGCAGGTGCTCGGCCTCACCTGGTTCATGCCGCGGCACCCCGAGCAGTTCGTGCCAGAGCGGTTCCCCGCCTTCTTGCGCGATGCCGGGCCGATCCACTTCTTCGGGGCGCCGAGCTTCGACGGCTACTCCTTCAAAGCGTGCACGAACCCGGAGTGGCCGGTGTTCCGCGACGTCGACGACGTGCCCGTGTCGCACACGCGCGCCGAGCTCATCAAGATCGGCCAGCGCGCCTCCGAACTCTTCCCCGGCATCAACCCTGAGCCGGTGCGGCAGAGCGTGCACCACTGCGCGTACACCCCTGACCGCTTGCCCGTCGTCGACCGCAGCGCGAGCGGCCGGGTGGTCACGGTGACCGGACTCTCGGGCCATGGCTTCAAGTTCTCACCGCAGCTCGGCGAATGGGCGGCGCAGCTCGCCGCCGGCGACGACCTCGACGCGGTGACGGGGTGGGATCCGCGCTTCGCCCTCCCCGCGCACCTCGAGCGGCTCGCGGTGACCGGCCCCTACACCGGCGGCGGGCACTGACCGCGGGCCTGCGCCCGAGCGTCAGTGCCCACCCGCCGCTAGGAGTTCACCACCTTCCTCAACCCGACGGCGCGCTCGATGATGAGCACGATGACCACCGACAGTGCGATGAGGATCGCCGACAGTGCGGCGAGGCCCGGGTCCGAGCGGTACTGCAGGTATCGGAACATCTCGACCGGCAGCGTCGTATGGCCCGATCCGGCGACGAACAGCGAGATGACCGCCTCGTCGAATGAGATGATGAACGCCATCACGCCGCCCGCGAGAATGCCGGGAGCGATGATCGGAAGCGTCACGCGCCGGAACGTGGTGAAGGAGTTCGCACCGTGCACTCGAGCCGCCTCCTCGCATCGCATGTCGCTCGTCGTCAGACTCGAGAGCGTCGTACGGATCACGTAGGGCACGGTCACCCCGAAGTGGGCGAGCACGATGCCCGGATACGTCCCCACGAGACCGACCGGCTGGAACACCAGCAGCAGCCCGAGGCCGAGCACAACGCCGGGCACGAGCAGCGGCGAGAGGAAGAACCCTGACACCGCGGCCTTGCCGGGAAACTCGTACCGGGCGATCGCGAGCGCGACGGGCACGCCGAGCAGCAGCACGACCACCGCCGTGATCACCGCGGTGATGAGGCTGACGCGGGCGCCGTCCATCAGATCGGTGTTCTCGAGGATGCTCTGGTACCACTCGAACGACGGTGCGCCGAACTCGATCGCGAGGCTCTTCGAATCGTTGAACGAGATGATGACGACCGCGATGATCGGGGCGAGCAGGAACAGGTACACGATCGTCACGATGATCCGATTGAGAATTTTAGCCATGGCGCATCACCCTTCGAATCGCTTGATGAGTCGTTGATACACGGCGACGATCGCGCCGAACACCACGAGCAGAATGACCGAGAGGGCCGAAGCCAACGGCCAGTTGAGCGTCTGCGTCGCCTCGCTGTACACCTCGGTCGCGAGGATGAACACGCGTCCGCCGCCGAGCAGCTTCGGGGTGACGAAGGAGCTCACCGCGAGCACGAAGACGAGCAGGAACCCGGTGAACACGCCGGGGAGCGACAGCGGAAGCGTCACTCGCAGGAACACCTTGACCTTTGAGGCGCCGAGCGATCCGGCGGCCTCTTCGAGTGAGCTGTTGATGCGCCCGAACCCCGAGATCATCGCGAGAATCGCGTAGGGCATGAGAATCTCCACCAGCGCGATCGAGGTGCCGAGGAAGTTGTTGCTCAACCGGAGCGGCGAGCTGAGGAGCCCCATGTTCATGAGGGCCGCGTTGATGACCCCCTGATCGCCGAGAATGGCCATCCACCCGAAGGTTCGTGCCACCGCAGACGTGAGGAGCGGTGCGATGGCGAGTGCGATCAGCACGCCCTTCCAGCGGGACGTCGTGCGCGTGAGGAACAGCGCGATCGGGTAGGAGAGCACCACGGCGGCGAGCCCGCAGACGAGCCCGAGCATCAGCGTGTTGCCGACGACCTCCCAGTAGAAGGGATCGGAGAGCGCCTTGCCGTAGGACGCGACGGTGAAGGTCTCGATGAGCTGGCCGCCGGATCCGTTCTCGTTGAGAGACATGCGGATCATCACGAACAGGGGCACCAGGAAGCTCACGAAGAGCCCGATCACTCCGGGAAGCACGAGTCCGTAGGCGGAGAGCCGGGAACGGTTGCGCGCCCGGTTCGACTTCATGCCGACGCTGATGAGCTCGGTGTTGGTGTGCGTTGCAGTCATCGGACTCACCTCACCCTTCCGGCACGAGATGCGCGTCGCCCGGTTCGAACGAGACGTACGCCTCGTCGCCGATGCGCAACTCGTCCTGCGGCGAACTGAGCTTGTCGGCGCGCATCACCTGCCCGCCGTCCAGCCGCAGGTCGTAGCTGCGCACGTTGCCCGTGTAACTCGATGCGATGACCCGTGCCCGAGCCGTGGGCAGCGTCCCCATGCGGTCGCCACCCGCCTCGACGGAGACCCGGTGCGGGCGCACCACGAGCGAAGCCTCGCCCGTGATCCCGCTGGCACCTGCCACGGCGAAGCTCCCGAACAGGTCGGATTGCACCTGATAGCTCCCGCCCGATCCGCCCGACACCGAGCCGACCTCCAAGAAATTCGCCTTGCCGACGAAGTTCGCCACGAACTTCGTCGCCGGGCTCTCGTAGATCGCCGTCGGACGGTCGTACTGCTCGATCACACCGTTGTTGAGAATGGCGATGCGATCCGCCATGTCGAGCGCCTCATCCTGATCGTGCGTCACGAACAGCGTCGTGGTTCCCGACTCCTGCTGAATGTTGCGGATCTCCCGGCGCATCGCCTCCCGCAGCTTCGCGTCCAGATTCGAGAGCGGCTCATCGAGCAGCAGCAGCGTCGGGTGGATCACGAGCGCTCGGGCGAGCGCGACACGCTGCTGCTGGCCTCCCGAGAGCTCGGCCGGCTTGCGCGCCTTGAGATGCCCGAGCTGCACGTTCTCGAGCGCTTCGGCCGTGCGCGGCGCGACCTGGGCGCGCGGCACCTTGTGCATCTGCAGTCCGAACGCGACGTTCTCCTCCACCGTGAGGTGCGGGAACAGCGCGTACGACTGGAACACCATGCCCATGCCGCGCTTGTGCACCGGAGTGGAGACGACGTCCTTCCCATTGACGTAGATCTCCCCCGAGGTGGGCTCGAGGAGCCCGGCGACCATGCGCAGCGTCGTCGTCTTGCCGCAGCCGGAGGGGCCCAGCAGGGCGACGAGGTCGCCCTGCTGCACGTCGAGGTTCACATCGTTCACCGCTGGCGCGGTGGTCTTCGGATAGGTCTTCTGCAGGTTGCGGATCGACAGGTACTCCGGATCGAGCTGCTCCGTCATGATCAACCCCCGATGACGTTGCGTCGCCACTGCTCGGTCCACGCGTCGCGCTCATCGGCGAGCCAGATCCAGTCGATGTCGACGATATTCGGATCAGCCGAGTCGGCGACCCGATCGGTGATGGCCTCCGGCACCTCGGCGTCCGAGACGACGGGCGCGTAGAACAGCGCCTCGGCGAATGACTCCTGCGCTTCCTTCGAGAGCGCGTAATCCATGAACTCCCGAGCCGCGTCCGCGTTCTCCGTTCCCTCGACGAGATTGATCGTGTTGATCTGGAACCCGATCCCGTCGTCGGGCTGGACCACGCCCATCGCACCATCGGAGTCGTCGGCGAAGTACTGCGCGCGGGCGTTCCAGCCGACGCCGTACTGCGACGTTCCCGAGATCACCGGCTGGTACACGTCGGGCACGGGCTCCCAGGTGTTCACGAGCGGCGCGAGCTCCGAGAGCTTCTCGATCGCCGGCTCGATGTTCTCCTGGTAATCGTCTCCCAGGTTGTTCGCCGTGAGGATGGTCAGCGTGTGCCCCTGGATATCCGGCGGCGCGGGGATCGACACCGAGTTCTCCGGAGCGTCCCAGAGATCCTCGATGCCCTTCGGGGGCGTCTTCACCTCGGCGGTGTTGTAGAGCACCACGAGGTTGTCGAATGTGAGGGCAGGGCCGAAGCCGTCGGCGCTCTGCCCGAGATCGACCACATTGGCGATGTTCGGAACATCGTCCGCCGAGACCTTCGAGAACAGCCCCTCCTGGTTGCCGGTGTGCGCCACCGAGGCATCCATGATGGCGAGGTCGACCGTCGGGCTCGCTGATTCGCTGCGGAGCTTGCCGAGCATCTCAGCGCTGTGCTGAGCCGGGACGAAGTTCACGACGATGTCGTCTTGCGAAGCGTTGAATTCGTCGATCACAGCGGTGGTGTACTGATCCTCGAAGAGCGCGGCGTAGCCGAGCACATTGATCTCGACGGCATCCGGGTTCGACGATCCCGAGCCGCCTCCCGAGCCGCTGCAGCCCGTGAGCGCGAGCGCGGTGATCATCACGGCTGAGACGCCGAGCGCGGTCTTGTGTGACATGGTGCTTCTCCTTTGAAGTCCGATGCGGGTCTTCCCCGCCTCTTGCACCCATGTCGACAAGCCTGGTCCTGAGCGACGATACGCGGCGGCTCAGGATCGCGCAAGGTGCGATTTGGTAACGCTTTGCGCACGAAGCACGCGGCGACCCATCGCCCGTGCGCGCATTTTTCTAGGATCTAATCTGGGGTTTCTCTGAGGTGATGGGGATCGATCTTCCCTTGTCGCATTCCGCCTGCTACGGTGCATAGCACGTGTATACAACACGTACACAATCCGTGCGACAGGCCTGGTCAGCTCTGCACGATCCCACACGAAGAGGTGTGCGAACCCTCGCGGAACCCGCACCGGAAAGGCACGAACCCGTGTTCCAATTCCTCCCCATGCCCCAGCAGATCTCCGAAGAGCGGCGACAGTCGCTCCTCACCGTACAGACGTCGACGCTCGGCCACCTGCGCGACTTCGGTTTCGTGCGCGGGCTGACGCCGAACCGGCGCCCCATCCAGTTCGCCGGCACGGCAGTGACCGTGCGACTCCCCCACATGGATTCCAGCGCGCTGCACGTCGCAGCAGATCACCTGCGCCCCGGCGACGTGCTGGTCGTCGAGCAATCGGGTGACGAGCGCTCGAGCTTCGGCGGAATGGTCGCCTTCACGGCGAAGACCCGCGGAGCAGAAGGCGTGATCCTGGCAGGTGCGATGAACGATTTCGACGAGGTCCTCGAACTCGGGCTCCCGGTCTACTCGCGCGGCGTCTCCGCACGCACCACCCGGATCCTCGGCATCGAAGGCGCCATCAACGTGCCGATCACCGTCGGCGGCGTCGTCATCACACCGGGCGACGCGATCTTCGCCGACTCCGACGGCATCGCCGTGCTCACCGAGGACGAGATCGACGACATCGTCACCGACTTGCGCGGTAAAGAAGGCGCCGAGCCGGCGAAGAAGGCCGAGATCACCGCCGGCCTCAAACTCTCGGAGTGGAGCGGTGCGGCTCAGTACTTCCAGACGAGCGGGGCAGCCTGATGAACGAGTTCCGCCTCACCGTCGCCCAATTCTCCGCCACGCTCGACGTCGCCCGAAACCGCGACCTCTCGGTCTCCCTGATCGAACAGGCGGCCCCGCACTCAGACCTCGTCGTGATCCCCGAGAACGCGATGTACTCCGATCCGACGAAGGAGCGCCCCGACGAGGGGTACTCGGAATCTCTCGACGGAGACTTCGTCACCGCCCTGCGCAGCGCGGCGGCCGCCGGCAGCACGCACGTCGTCGCCGGGCTCACGGAGACGAACGCTGGTACGCACCCGTACAACACGCTCGTGCACATCTCGCCGACCGGAGAATTGGAGGGCGTGTATCGCAAGATCCACCTGTACGACGCCTTCGGGTACCGGGAATCCGATTCGGTGACGGCGGCGAGCGCGGACTCGCCTCTCGTCTTCGACGTGAACGGCATCACCGTCGGCGCGGCGACCTGCTACGACCTGCGCTTCCCGGAGATGGCGCGATGGCTCGTCGATCACGGCGCCGACGTGCTCGTCTACCCAGCCGCCTGGGCCGTCGGGCCGATGAAGGAACTGCACTGGGAGTCGCTGCTGCGGGCGCGGGCGATCGAGAACACCACGTACGTCGCCGCGGCGGGCCAGACCGGCCCGCATTGCACAGGCCAGAGTCAGATCATCGACCCCCTCGGAATCACGCGCGCCTCAGCGGGCGAGGAGACCGAGACGTTCGCGACGGCAGTGGTCAGCTCCGACCGCATTGCGCAGGTGCGCCGCACCAATCCGTGCCTCGAGAATCGGCGCTTCACCGTGGGCCCTCTGGCCTGAGCTACGATCTACGCATGCAGCTCATCCCGGATGTATCGCACGCCCGGTTCGGCGGCTGGTCGGTGAAGGCACCGCTGCCGCCGGGCGTGCGGCCCCCCGGCATCAAAGCTGCGGACTACGCTTACGGATACCTGAAGAACCTCATCATCACGCTCGAGCTCGCTCCGCAAACCGTCATCACCGAGAACGAGATCGCAGTGGCGACAGGCGTCTCCCGCACTCCGGTGCGGGAGGCGTTCTCCCGTCTGCAGTCCGAGCAGCTCCTCACCCTCATCCCGCACCGCGGCGCCCTCGTACCCGAGATCACCCTCCGCGCCATCCAGGAACAGGCCATGACTCGCGTCGTGCTCGAGGGACACGGGGTGAAGTGGGTCTGCGACCACCGCGTGCCCATCGCCGGTCGCCTGTTCCACCTCATCGAAGAACAGCGAGCGATTCTCGAGGACGACCCCGAACGCATCGTCGACATGGTGGTCACCGACAAGGAGTTTCACTGGACGCTCGTGCAGGCGACCGGAAACACCGAGTTCGCCCAGCTCTACAACTCCATTCACGATCGCCAGGTGAGGATCGGCATCGCCATGTTCCAGGCCGTGCCCTCACGGCGATGCTCGGCTGTCGAACAGCACCTCGAGATCGCACAGGCCATCGAGCAGTTCGATCTCGACACGGCCACCGCTCTGCTCGAGTCGCATCTTGTCGGAAGCCTCCCTGAGGTATCGGGCATCTTCCGGAACTAGGGCTGAGGTCGCGCTCTCCGCTCAGTTCTCTCGCGCTCTCGACAGCACGAATGATTCATCTCGGCGCCAGCGCTGCTCGCGAGTGTCCGTGAACTCCAATGCATGGACCTGATACTTCGCCGATTGCATGATGGGGCGGAGACGATCGCCCGTGTGACTCGGCACTTCCGCAGCGAACTTCCACGTGTACGTCTTCGAGTCTTTGCTCAGCTCGACGAAGTATCGCCCCGGCGGCAGCATGACGAGTCGAATCGGCCTGTCGATCACTGCGTCGAACATTCGGACAACCACACTGACATCGCGGAACGCGGATCCCGAGCAATTGTCGAGAATCACGCCGTACGTGCGTTTCCTCTCGTCAGGGTCAGTGACCACCCACGCCGAAAGTCGGCTTGCTTGCTCTCGAGCGTCACGCTCTTCGTCGGCACGCTGGCGGGCGCGATCGAGGTTGTAGGACCCCGCAGCGAACACCACGGCGGCCGCCGTCACCCATGTCGGAAGGTCTCCCAGCCAGCTCGGCCAATTCATACTGATCGCACCCTCTTTCGTCTCGGCGGCATGCATGCTCGCAGTTCCGAGCCTTCCGCGCGCGGCCGAACGCATGTGCGAGATGTCGACCTTTCGGCCTCGGCAGGAGCGTCTTTACGCACGGGCGCCGCCATCGTCCGCGGTTTGAACCGTCGCGTGCGCGCCTACTTCCGCGAAACCGAGGGTTGATGCCGAGCGCGGGCAGAGCGGGCGAGCGCGGGCCGCCGTCAGCGCGGGCGGAGCGGGGAGTGCTGCTGCACCCAGCTGTACATCGACACCGCCGCAGCGGCCGAAGCATTGATCGAGCGCGTCGACCCGTACTGGGTGATCTCGACGACGGCGTCGGCCGCCGCGATCGCCTCCGCGGTCAGGCCCGGTCCCTCCTGACCGAAGAGCATCACGCAGCGCTCCGGCCAGTCGAAGGTCTCCATCGGCACGCAGCCGGGCACGTTGTCGATCGCGATGATCGGGATCCCCTCGCCCCGCGCCCACCCGACGAGCGCGGTGACATCTTCGCGGTGCTCCACGTGCTGGTACCGGTCGGTCACCATCGCGCCGCGCTTGTTCCAACGGCGGCGACCCACGATGTGCACGGTGTCGGCAGCGAACGCGTTCGCGCTGCGCACGATGGACCCGATGTTCATGTCGTGCTGCCAGTTCTCGATGGCGACGTGGAAGGGATGACGATGCTCATCGAGGTCGGCGACGATGGCGGCCATGTTCCAGTACCGGTAGCGGTCGACCACGTTGCGCGTGTCGCCGTGCTCGAGGAGTTCAGCGTCGTACTGCGCTCCAGTCGGCCAGGCGTCGCGCCCTCCCGGCCACGGCCCGACCCCGGAGGTCGAGCGCTCGGGTGTCGGGTTGGCCAGGGGCGCTGCGTCGTTCACGCGTAGATTCTCCCACGCGCGGCCCTTCTGCGAGCGGGGTCACTGTTGGTGCGTGTCGGGCGCGGGACACGCACGAAGAGTGACCCCGCTTGCAAGGTGGCGCAAGGTGGCGCAGCGCGGCGCGGCGCAGCGCGGCGCGGCGCAGCGCAGCGCGGCGCGGCGCGGCGGCGGCGCCTACTGGTGGGAGAAGGCGGCGTCGAACGAGGCCGTCGGGCGCTTCCAGAGCAGGGAGCGGATCCGCTCGATCGCCTCCGCCGCGCCATGCAGGCGGTCCATGCCCGCGTCTTCCCACTCGATCGAGATCGGCCCGGTGTAGCCGATGCTGTCGAGTGCGCGGAACCCGTCCTCCCAGTGGGTGTCGCCTCGCCCGGTCGAGACGAAGTCCCAGCCGCGCCTCGGGTCGCCCCACGGCAGATGCGATCCGAGAATGCCGGAGCGGCCGGTCTGGGGGCGCACCCGCGTGTCCTTGCAGTCGACGTGGCAGATGCGATCCGCGAAGTCGACGATGAACCCGATCGGGTCGACGCCCTGCCACACGAGGTGGCTGGGGTCCCAGTTGAGCCCGAACGCCGGGTGGTGGTCGATGGCTTCGAGCGCGCGCACCGTCGTCCAGTAGTCGTACGCGATCTCAGAGGGGTGCACCTCGTGCGCGTACCGCACGCCCTCCCCGTCGAACACATCGAGGATCGGCGTCCACCGCCGCGCGAAGTCCTCGTACCCCTCGTCGATCACCGATGCGGGCACGGGCGGGAACATCGCGACGTACGGCCAGATCTTCGACCCGGTGAATCCCGTCACCACGTCGGCGCCGAGTTTGCGGGCGACGCGGGCGGAGCGCTGCATGTCGGCGGCTGCGCGCTGCCGCACACCCTCCGGGTCGCCGTCGCCCCATACGTAGGGGCGCACGATGGCCTCGTGCCGGAAGTCGATGGGATCGTCGCAGACGGCCTGCCCCGCGAGGTGGTTCGAGATCGCCCAGACCTTGAGCCCGTGCCGGTCGAGCGTGTCGAGCCGGGACTGCAGGTACGCGTCATCCTCATCGGCGCGGGCGAGGTCGAGGTGATCGCCGGAGGCGGCGATCTCGAGCCCGTCGTAGCCCCACTCCGAGGCGAGGCGTGCGACCTCCTCGAACGGCAGGTCCGCCCACTGCCCGGTGAAGAGGGTGACGGGGTGCGTTGCTTCGTGGCTCATAGACGGCCGCTCCTTTGCAGCTGGTGGTCGGTGAGGAAATCGTAGGTGATGCGCGCGAGCGCGTCCTGCGACTCGGCGAGCGGTCGCCAGATCGACGCTGCGGTCGCGATCGTGTCGTTGTCCCCGGTGAAGCTCTCGAGCGTGAGCGGGCCGGTGTACCCGACGTCGTCGAGCGCGTCGAAGAAGGCCCCCCAGTCCGTGTGATCGGGGCCGGCCGGGCCTCGATCGTTGCCGCAGACCTGCACCACGGCGAGGTGCGCGCCGGCCGCGCGGATGGCTGCCGACGGCGAGCGCTCCTCGATGTTCAGGTGGTAGGCGTCCAGTGCGAGCGCGATGCCGGATGCCCCTGCGTCAGCGGAGCCCAGCAGCGGGTCGAGCACGTCGAGCGCTTGCGTGACCGTGTTGATGAGACTCGTCTCGTACCGGTTGAGCGGTTCGATCGCGAGCGTCACCCCGCGCTCCGCCGCATACGCGGCGACCGGCCGAAGGGCTTCGCGGAGCACTCGGATCGCTGCCGCGCGCTCGTCGGCGCCCATCCGCCAGACGCGGCCGGTGCGAGCGGTGAAGGGCCCGGCGACCGTCGGCGATCCGACCGCGACGGCGACATCGACGCAGTGCCGCAGGTAGGCCTGCGTCGACGCCCGAAACGCGTCGTCGAGCAGATCGCGCCCCGCTCCCATCGCCCCGACGACGCGCGCGCCCATGCCGAGCGCTCCCAGGCGTTCGGCCGCCAGCTCCGGCGACCAGTCCCCCGGTGACTCGACGGGCAACTCGAGCAGCTCGTACCCGATGCCGCGGGCGCGTTCCGCGATCCTCAGCAGCGATGCGTCTCCGAGCGGGGAGGTCCACACCCACGTGTTCACGCCGAGGGTTCTCCGCATGATGCTCCTCTCCAGAGCGATCGGTCGACGGGATGCGCCGGAGGGAGCGCGGTTCGTCCCCGCTCCCTCCGGCGTCGCACCCGCTTACGGGATCTGGCGATCCTGCCAGACCTTCGGGTAGCTCGGCAGGTTCTCGCCGCCGAACTTCGCGTAGTGACCATCGGGCATGCCCTCGTTGAGCTCGAGGAACTCGTCGAGGTCAGCGTCGGTGATCGGGCTCTGCGGCAGCACCCACTCGGCCGGCACCTCTTCACCGTCGAAGATCTTCTCGAGTGCGAGCAGCGGCGTGCGCCACTGGAAGTTCGAGTACACGGGCGCGAGAGCGGTGAGGCCGGTGTCCTTCCACTTGCGCAGGAAGCTCAGCTCGTCCTCGCCCGTCATCACGGGGTACTCCTTGCCGGCATCCTCGAACGCCTCGATCGCAGCGACCGCACCGTCGCCGGCGTCCATCCAGACGCCCTGCACGTCGCCCTTGGCGAGCTCATCGGAGATGATCTTCTTGATCTCGGCAGGGTCGCCGCCCGAGAAGTAGTCGACCGCTTCGATTCCGGCCTCCTCGAAGAGCTTCTCGGCGCCGGCCCAGCGCTGCTCGAGTACGTCGACGCCGGGCAGAATGCGGAGCGCGATCACCTTGTCGCCCTCTTCGAGGTTGTCGATCAAGAACTCGGCGGTGTCGATACCCCAGGCGAATCCGCCGATGGGGTGGATGAACGTGACCGCGCAGTCGGTCTCGACGCCGCGGTCGAACACCACGACGGGCTTCCCGGTCTCGCAGGCGCGTTCGACGGCCGGCGTCATCGCCGCGGTCGAGTTCGGCGAGATGATGAAGCCGTCGCAGTTGCCCTCCGCGATGAAGTAGTCGATGTCGGCGATCTGGGTGTCGTCGCTGTCCTTGGCGTCGCGGGTCTCCATCTCGGAGATCGCGCCAGACTCCTGCAGCACCTTCAGCTGCTCGTTCATCGTGATCCAGCCGGTCTGGCGCCACGGGTTCGAGATCGAGGCGTTCGCGAAGCACACCTTCTTCGCCCCGTCGGACGCGAAGTCGGACGTGTCCTTCATCTCGGCGTTGATCATCTGGAGGTAGGGCTCGTCGTCCGGCCCTTCCGGGGTCACGCCGCGTTCCTCGTCCTGCTTGTCGAAGAGCTCCTGGTCGAACCACTCGGTCGAGTCGGTCGATTCAGAGGTCTCGGCAGGTGCTTCTTCAGCGGAGTTCTCCACCGACGGATCGGTGGTGCACCCCGCGAGCAGGATCAGCGATGCCGCACCGACGAGGCTCGCCGTAATGCTCAGCGATCGTTTCATGATCGGTTCTCCTTCTTCTGTTCGCCCCGCACGGCAGCGGTGCCGGCGGGATCGGGTGACGGGGTGCTCCCCGTCGGATCTATCCCGGAGGTTCCGGGAGGTTCGTGAGTGCCGGCGGAGGCACCTGCGTCCGCGTCGACGACCGGACCGAGGGCGCCGGCGTCGGCCACCGCCCCGAGGCCCGATGTCGGCCGCTTGCGGCGTGCGCGGAACGCGGCGCCCGAGTATGCGACGGCGGCGATGATGATCGCTCCCTGGATGGCGTCGCGCATCGTCGACGGCACGGAGGTGAAGTTCAGCAGCGTGAACAGCGTCTCCAGGGCGAAGGCGCCGGCGAGCGCCCCCCACACCGATCCGCGCCCGCCGCCGAGCACGACGCCGCCGAGCACGACCGCGGTGATCGCGATGAACTCGTAGCCGCGACCGACCGAGGGGTGCACTCCGGCGTACCCGACGAGCAGGACGCCGGCGACCGTGGCGCAGAGCGATGAGATGACGAACGCGGCCGTCTTGGTGCGCCACACCGAAGCCCCGGCGAAGACGCCGGCAGCCGAGTTGTCGCCGATCGCCACGAGCGTGCGGCCGAAGGGACGGCGGGAGAGCCAGGCCGCGACGGAGACGACCGCCGCGAGCACCAGCACGGCCCAGGGCAGCAGCCCGATGACGGGGAGCCCCTCGATGCCGCCGCGGCCGACCTGCCGGAACGAGTCGGCCGGGTTGCCCGTCGCCGCCCCGCCGGTCCACCACATCACTCCGCCGTAGAGCACGAACATCATGCCGAGCGTGACGATGAACGACGGCACCTTCAGGAAGGTGGTGACGATCCCGTTCACGATGCCGACGACCGCGCCGAGCACGATCAGCAGGAGCAGCACCGGAATCACCTTCGCGTCGTCCTGCCCGATGAGCGTGCCCGCGAGGACGACCTGGGTGGTGACGAGCGACCCCTGCGAGAGGTCGAACTCACCGCTGACGATGACGAAGTACTGGCCGATCGCGACGAGCGCGATGGGAGCGACGCGCTGGATGTAGCGGACGAGCTGACCGGGTTCCGCGAACGACGGGTTCAGGATCGCCACGGCGACGAGCAGCACGAGCAGCAGCAGGTAGACCGCGCCGCGCGGGCTGATGGCGGCGCGCGCGAAGCGGGCCAGTCCACCGGGAGCGGGGGCTGCGGCCGGAGTCTCGACGGGGCGGGTGACGCTCGGATCGGTGGCGCTCATCGCGATCCCCCTTCTGCGGTGACATCGGCCGGCACTGGCGCCGCCTCCCCGGATCGCGTGAAGCGCTCACGACGGGCGACGAGTCGGCGACGCGAGTAGATCGCGACCGCGACGACGATGACTGCGCCGCGCACCACGTCTTTCAGGAACGGGTTCACCTGCAGCACGCTCATGAGGTTGTCGAGTACCGCGAAGATCGCGACCCCGCCGATGGTGCCCCAGATCGATCCGCGTCCGCCGGCGAGCAGGGTGCCGCCCAGGACCACGGCCGCGATGGAGAGCAGATCGTAGCCGCCCTGAACGCCCACGGTCGGGCTGCCGACGCCGAGACGACTGGCGAGCAGCAGACCGGCGATCCCGGCGAAGACCGAGCACAGCACGTGCGCCCAGATCAGCGGTCGGCGCGTGCGCACGCCCGACAGTCGGGCGACCTCCGAGTTGCCTCCCACCGCGAACAGGTGGTGCCCGAAGCTGCTGCGCGCGAGCATGAAGGCGACGAGGCCGGCGAGTGCGAGCATCACGATGGTGGAGACGGGCACGGGGCCGACCCCTGTGGCGCCGAAGAGCTGGAACGCCCATGGCACTTCACCGGCCGTGCCCTGGTAGTTGGTGTCGAGATACCCCTTGAGCATGAGGCCGACGCCGAGCGTCGTGACGAAGCCGTGCACGTTCAGGAAGGTGACGATCATGCCGTTGGCGAGCCCGACGAGCGCAGCGACGGCGAGCGCGAGCAGCACGCCAGGCAGCACCATGCCGGTCTCGCCGTTCATGGTCTGCGCCGCGATGAGGCTCGTCAGGCTGACCACGTAGGGCACGGAGAGGTCGAGCGATCCGCCGAGGATCACGAGGGTCTGCCCGATCGCGACGAACCCGAGCACGCTCATGCCGGTGAGGATGTCGCGGATGCTCCCCGGGCTGAAGAGGTTGCGACCGACGGTGGAGACGAGAATCGCGCTCAGCACGAGCACGACGATCAGAGCGATGTAGACGATCGCGGTGGTGTCGAGGCGCTTGAGGCGCGCGGGGAGTGCGATGCTCATGCCGCACCTCCCGCTTCGACGGCGCCGGTCGCGAGCGCCAGCACGGTTTCCTCTGACGAGCCGGCCGGCAGCTCGCCGGCGATGCGTCCATCGCGCATCACGAGAATTCGATCGGCCATGCCGATCACCTCCGGGAGTTCACTCGACACGAGCAGGATCGCCACCCCGCGCTTCGCCAGGTCGCGGATGAGACGGTACACGGCGACCTTCGCGCCGACATCGATACCGCGGGTCGGTTCGTCGAGCAGCACCACACGGGGTTCGGTGGCCAGCCACTTCGCGAGTACGACCTTCTGCTGGTTGCCTCCCGACAGCGCCTGCACCTCCTGCTTCGGGCCGCGGCTCACGAGTTCGAGCGACTCGAACACGCCGGGAATCGTGGCGCGTTCTCGGCGCGTCCGGCGCGGGAAGACGCTGCGGATCGCGAGCAGTGCGTTGTCGAGGATCGACTGATTCAGTGCGAGACCGGTGCGCTTCCGATCCTCGGTGACGAGGGCGATGCCCAACCGCACGGCCTGGCGCGGGGAGCGGATGGCGCGGGCGGACCCGGCGATCTTGAGCGTGCCGCGGGTGAACGGAGCCGCTCCGAAGATCGCTTCGACGAGTTCCGTGCGACCCGAGCCCTGGAGACCCGAGAGCCCGACGACTTCCCCCGCACGCACATCGAGGTCGATGCCGTCGAGTTGCGTGTTGCCCCCGTCGCGCACGTGCACGACGACCTCGCCGGGCGCCGTGCCCGGCACCGGATCAGGGAAGTAGGCGCTGATCGGGCGCCCCACCATGCGTCGCACGAGCGTCGGCTGATCCAGCGCCCCGACGGGGTCGCTCGACACCAGCGAGCCGTCCTTCATCACGGTGATGGTGTCGCAGAGATCGAAGATCTCCTTGAGCCGGTGGGAGACGTACAGGATCGCGACGCCTCGATCGCGAAGCCGTCGAATCACTCGGTAGAGGATCGCGACTTCGTGGTCTGCGAGCGCCGCAGTCGGCTCGTCCATCGAGATGACCCGCGCGTCGACCGAGAGCGCCTTCACGATCTCCACGATCTGCTGCTCGGCGACCGTCAGGCTCCCCACCTGCGAGCCCGGGTCGATTCCGGCGATGCCGAGGTCGTCGAGGAGGTCAGCGGTGGCGCGCCGCATGGCCGCGGTGTCGATGAGGCCACGGCGACGGGGCTCGCGGCCGAGGAAGACGTTCTGCGCGACCGACCGGTCGGAGAGGAGGTTGAACTCCTGGAACACCGTTGCCACACCGGCGGCCGCCGCTTCGACTGGGTGCCCGAAGTCGACGCTCGCGCCGTCGAGGCGCACATCGCCTCCGTCGCGCCGGTAGACGCCGGCGACGATCTTCATGAGCGTCGACTTGCCGGCGCCGTTCTCGCCCACGAGCCCGTGCACGGTGCCGGGCACGAGATCGAGCGAGATGCCGTGGAGCACCTCGTTGCCGAAGAACTGCTTGCGGATGTCGATCACCGAAAGCACCGGTGCGCCGGTGGTGGCGGTTGGCGCGGGTGCTGGTGCCTCGTTCACGCTCATGCGGCGTCCACCTCCACCCAGCGACCCTCGCGCGCGGAGGCGAGCACGGCGTCCGTGATCTGCGCGGCGCGGTATCCGTCGGCGAAGGTCGGAAGCCCCTCGGGCTGTTCACCTGCGACGGCCGCGTATGCGTCGGCGACGAACGCGTTGAAGGCGTCCTGATAGCCCTGCGCGTGACCCGCTGGGACATTCGAAAGCCGCGCGGCGTCGGGTGAGAGCGTATCGGGGTCGCGTCGCAGCAGCAGCGACTGATCGCGGCGCCCCACCCAGAGCAGTTCAGGATCCTCCTGCTCGAAGCGCACGCTCTCCTCGGCACCGGCGATCTCGAGTACGAGGCCGTTCTTGCGCCCGGGCGCGACCTGGGAGACGAGCAGCGAACCGATACCGCCGCCGGCGAGCTCGAGCGTCAGCGCGACCGCGTCCTCCGTGCTCACCTCCTGCCCGTTGCGCTCCGCGTGCACGGTGCGGGTCGAGGCGACGAGGCGCGTGATGCGGTCGCCGCTCACGAACTCCACGAGGTCGACGAGGTGCGATCCGATGTCCGCGAATGCGCGCGAGGGGCCCCCGGCGTCGGCGGCGACCCGCCAGTTGTCGTCTTGGGCGCCGAGCAGCCAGTCCTGCAAGTACTGACCGGACACGGTGACCACGGCGCCCGGCGCTCCCCCGGCGATGCGGGCGCGCGCCTCGCGCACCATCGAGTGGTAGCGATACACGAACGGCACGGCGCCGACGCGCCCTTCCGAGTCGGCGAGTTCGACGAGTTCCCGGGCATCCGCGGCCGACGTCGCAAGCGGCTTCTCGCAGATCACATGCGAGCCCGCGAGGAGTGCGGCCCGCGCGAATTCGAGGTGACTCGTATTCGGCGTGCAGATGTGCACGACGTCGAGGGCCTCGGCCAGCAGTTGCTCCGCGCTCGACGCGCGCTCATAGCCCAGAGCGACGGCGGCGCGTTCGGAGCTCTGGCGACTCGAGGCGGCGAGCGCCGCGAGGCGCGCGCCCGTGAGCCGGGCGGCGTGGGTGTGTGTGCGGGCCATGAACCCGGCACCGAGCATTCCTACGCTCGGTGCCCGGCGAGACTCCAGCGTCTGCGGGGACATGTGACTATTGTGTTTCCCACCTCCCCACTTTTGTCAACTATTCTTCATAAGTAATCAAACCGTTACCCAAGTTCGACCTGTGGTTTACTGAAAGTGTGATCGTGCCATCTGCGCCCCCAGAACCTGGAGCCTCGACCGCCGGAGCGCTCCTGCAGCTGTTCCGCGACGGAGCGCCACGCACACGGGCGAATCTCGCCCAACTCACCGGACTGTCACGCCCCACCGTCGCCCAGCGCATTGACCAGCTGATCGACCTCGGTCTCATCGCCCCCGTCGCCGACGCGGCCTCCACCGGTGGACGGCCCTCGGCGCAGCTCGCCTTCAACCCGCGCGCCCGCGTCGTCCTCGCAGCCGACCTCGGCGCCCTGCACGCCCGCGTGGCGGTCACCGACCTGCGCGGCGAACTCCTCGCCGAGATCTCGACACCGCGAGAGATCTCCTCCGGCCCCGAGGCGGCGATCGACTGGATCCTCGACTCCGCCGAAGAGCTCCTCCCCAGCCTCGGCTACGACGTTTCGCAGGTCGCCGGAGTCGGCATCGGCGTCCCCGGTCCCGTCGAGTTCTCGACCGGGCGGCCGATCAATCCGCCCATCATGCCTGGATGGGACCGCTTCGACATCCCCTCAGCCATCCGCGCCCGGATCGACGCGCCCGTGCTCGTCGACAATGACGTGAACATCATGGCCCTCGGTGAACTCTCCACCTCGTGGAACGGGGTCACCGACCTCATTTTCGTGAAGGTCGCGAGCGGGATCGGCGCCGGAATCGTCTCGGGCGGATCACTCCGCCGCGGAGCCAACGGAGCTGCGGGCGACATCGGGCACATCGCCCTCGCCCGGGCTGCAGACACGCCGTGCCCGTGCGGCAACCGCGGCTGCCTCGAAGCCGTCGCCTCGGGGCGCGCGCTCGCCCGCGAGCTGAGCACCGAGGAGACGCCCCTGCACCGCCCGAGCGAGGTGGTCGCGCTCGCGAAAGCCGGCGACGTGCACGCCATTCAGCTGATCCGGCAGGCGGGGCGCGACATCGGAGAGGTGCTGACCGCGTGCGTCTCGATCATGAACCCCTCGGCCATCGTCATCGGCGGCACCATGGCGCAGGCGGCAGAGCATCTCGTCGCCGGCGTGCGCGAGGTCGTCTACGCGCGGTCGATCCCGCTCTCCACGGAGCAGCTCACCATCGCGCCGTCGCTCGCCGCAGGCAACGCCGCGATCTACGGCGCCGCGCAGCTCGCCATCGACGCCGCACTCGCACCGGAACGCATCACCGCAGCCCTCGGCGGGTAACGAATCCCGTTACGGAACGGTGTACCCTGCCGCACGGAAGAGCTCGTACCACTCGGCGCGCGTCAGCGTGACATCCGAGCCCTGGGCCGCGGCGGCGACGCGGTCGGGCGACGTCGTTCCGAGCACCACCTGCATGCGCGCCGGGTGGCGGGTGATCCACGCAACGGCGATCGCTTCCGGCGGCACCCCGTACTGCGCGGCGAGGCGCTCGATCACCGCGTTCAGCTCGGGATAGCGATCCGACCCCAGGAAGGGGCCGTCGAAGAAGTTCGCCTGGAAGGGCGACCAGGCCTGCACGGTGATGTCGTGGAGCCGGCAGTAGTCGACCACGCCGTCGTCGCGGGTCACGGATTGCGGTAGGCCCTGCATGTTCGCGGCGATGCCCTGGGCGATCATCGGCGAATGCGTGATCGACAGCTGCAGTTGATTCGCGACGAGCGGCTGGGTCACGTACTTGCGCAACAGGTCGATCTGCCGAGGCGTGTGGTTCGAGACACCGAAGGCGCGCACCTTGCCTGACGCCGAGAGCTCGTCGAACGCCCGCGCCACCTCTTCCGGCTCGACGAGCGCGTCGGGCCGGTGCAGCAGCAGAATGTCGAGGTAGTCGGTGCCGAGGGCGTCGAGCGAACCGTGCACCGACTCCACGATGTGCTCGTACGAGAAATCGAAGTAGGGGCCGTCTTTCACGATGCCAGCCTTCGACTGGATCACCCACTGCTCCCGCTCCGACGGCGTCAGACGCAGGGCCTCCGCGAAACGGCGCTCGCACCCGTGCAGCGGGTCCCCGTAGATGTCGGCATGGTCGAGGAAGGTGATGCCGGCATCGCGCGCGGCTCCCACGAGCGTACGCACCTCGTCGTCTGACTTGTCTTGGATGCGCATCAGCCCCAGCACGACGTCGGAAACGATGAGGTCGGTGCCCGGCAGTGTGAAAGTCCGCATGCGGCTCACACTACCGGGCGACGGCGATCACGTCAGCGGGTTTCCCGTCAGGCGGAAGCGGCCGTAATATTCGCGAGCTCCGCATCCGAGAGCTCGAGCGACAGCGACGCGAGCAGGGCGGGCAGCTGCTCGAGGTTGCGTGCGCTGGCGATTGGCGCCGCGACCGTCGGCTGCTGCCGCAGCCAGGCGAGGGAGACCGCGGCGACGGGCGCGTCGTGGGCTGCGGCCGCGGCGTCCAACGCCTCCAGCACGGCACGGCCCCGGTCGTCGAGGTACTCAGCCGCTTCACCCGCGCGCGGGCTCGCGCCAGCAGCGGTTGCGTCATCGGCGTCGCGGTACTTGCCCGCGAGGAACCCCTTCGCCAAGGAGAAGTACGGGAACACCGCGAGTCCCTCCTCCTCGGCGACCGCGCGCAGACCATTCGTCTCGAAATCGCGCTCGACGAGGTTGTAATGCGGCTGCAGCGCGACCGGCAGGTGGTATCCCCCGTCCCTCGCGATCCGGAACCACTCGGCGACCCGATCGGCCGTGTAGTTCGATACGCCGATCGCCCGCACCTTGCCCGAATCGACGAGCTCCGAGAAGACGGCGACGGTCTCCTCGAGCGGGGTCTCGGCGTCATCGAAGTGCGCGTAGTAGAGGTCGATGCGATCCGTCTGCAACCGCTGCAGCGAAGCATCTGCCGCGGCGCGCACATTCGCCGGGGCGAGGCCGGAGAAGTCGGGGTGCGTCGACACCTTCGTCGCGAGAACGACGGAATCGCGGTTGCGGCGCTCGGCGAACCACTCGCCGATGATCGTCTCGGACTCACCGCCGGAGTTGCCTGGCGCCCACGCCGAGTATCCGTCAGCGGTGTCGACGAAATCACCCCCACCCGCCAAGAACGTGTCGAGCACGTCGAACGACGCGGCTCGATCCGCGGTCCAGCCGAAGACGTTGCCGCCCAGTGCGAGCGGTGCAATGTCGAGGTCGGAGGTGCCGATGCGGGTCCGTGCGGACTGTCCAGCCTGGGTCATGAGATCTCCTTCGCGGTTCGGGCCACCCTGCGGTGCTTCCACTGGAAGCTAACAGGGCGCCCCGCGCGCGCATTCCTTTGTGACGCGGTGCGACGAGTCACTCGCAGGCGACGCCGTCTCCGTCACGATCGAGATGCGATGCATACCCGGGCGAACTGGCGTAGAGCGGCGACGCACCAGCAGCGCGTGCCGCAGAGCAATTCTCGTAGTAGGTTGCCGTCGTCGTGGGCGGAGCTGCCTCCTCCACCACAGGCGTCTCGACGAACTGCACTGGCTGAGACGAGGCTTCCAGCTCGGCCACTTGAGCCGTCAGCACCTCGTTGCTGCTCGCCAGCTCCGCGACCCGCGACAGGTTCGCTTGCACTTCGGCTTCGAGTTCACTCGTACGCTCCACCTGCTCCTCGAGCTCTCGGTGCGCGTCTACTGATTCCTGCTCCGCATCGTCCGCCAACTCTTCTGCCTCTGCAGCTGCGAGGTTCGCGTTCACAAGCTCCGACTTGAGATCCTGCTCAGCGCCGGCGAGCGAACTGCGTTCTGCCGCACTGCCAGTCGCACCCGTTGCCGATCCCAGACCGAAGGCGAGCACGGAACAGATCAACGGAACACCGACCGAAAGCCATTTGCTGCGCTTGCGCGGATCGGCCGAGGTCGGCTGACCTGCCTGTTGAGGTGCGTGGGGAGCCCATTGCGTCATTGCGTATACCCATTTCTGAGGCGTTCATGTGGAAGACAAATGTTCAGAATATGGTCGTAGGCGGCCGCGCGCAGCGCCGACGGCCGCATTTAACCCGCTATTTCACCCGACGCGCCCACGCGCCGAAACGGCAGGAGCACCCATCAGCATCGTGCTCCCGGTGTCGCCGAAGCGGCCGCGTCGAACGGGGCGGTGCGACAGTCGCGCACCGCCCCGCACCATCTCGCCGCATCAACCGCGGAATTATACGTCACAACGCGATCTTTTGACAGCACTCCTCGGATTCCCTGTATAGCGGCGACCATTGAATCCCAGAACGAGAGGAAAAGTGAGACCGACGATGAACCTCATGGCGCACGCTCCACATATCGCTCTGATCGAGTTGCAAGAAAGGCTGAACAAGCGCATGGCTATCGAGTACGCAGAACACCCCTTCTCCGAGTTGCCGACGGAGGAACAACGGGAAGTGCTGGCACGCATGGCTCGGGAGCGCCAAGCACGCTGGGAGGCCGCAATGCGGGAGGCGGGCCGCACGACATCGCGCATCCCGGACGCATCGGCGCGTCGTTATGCGGATACGGTACGCCCCACAGGGGACGGGTCCATTCCGCTCATTCATGGGTGAAGCGGGTGAACCCTCCGAACTGCTGCACCGCGGTCGACGCAGCCTCGGAGGCGCGTCGGCCGAGATCCCGCGCTGATTCGTCACGGATCAGACCCGTCACGAGACCCGCGACGAAGGCGTCGCCGGCACCGGTGCGGTCGACGACGGGAGCGTCCCCGAACGGGAAGAACTGAGAGCCCCCTTCCCAGGCCACGAGATCACCCGCCCCCGAGACGGACAGTGCGACGACGGACGGGCCGCGGCGCAGGAGCTCTTCCGCCGCCCGCTGGGCATCGTCCGTGCTCGCGATCGTGCGCCCGGTGAGCGCCTCGGCTTCGTCTGCATTCGCTCGGACGACGTGTGCGTGCGCGAGCAGGGGCGCCCCGTATGCACCGTCGGCGCCACCTTCGACGGCACCGTCGAGGACGATTCGGGCATTCGGCGCGAGTTGGGCCGCGCGCAGCAGCACCGCGGCGGGTTGGCGCAGCTGGAGCACGACCACGCGCGCCGCTTCGAGCACCGGTGCGGCGCGGCGGAGGTCTTCCTCACGCACGTCCGCTTCCGGCGGCACGTGCTCGAAGATCCGGCGCTCGCCGGCGCCGGTCACGAGATCGAGGAACAACGACGTCGCACCGCGCCGCGCAACCGGTGCAGTGTCGATGCCGAGTTCGTGCGCATCTTCGAGTACCGCCTCGCCGGCCCGGTCGGCGCCGAGCGCCGCGATCAGCGTGACGTGACACTCGGGGCTGAGCTGCCGAACCCCGGAGGCGATGTTCGCGCCTTTTCCGCCGAGTCGTTCCATGCGTTCCGAGACGCTCACCGACGCGCCGGCTTCTGGAAGAGTCGTCGCGCCCAGCGCGAGATCCCTCCCGGCAGACCCCAGGACGACCACGCGGTGCGAATTCTCGGCGACCATGTCGATCATGGTAGATCGCGCTCATGACCGGCGGCACAGGGTTGCCGACGCCTGAGGCGACCGGTAGACCGAATGCGCGCCGCTGCTGGGCACCCCTCAGCGATCGCCGCGCTCGCCCCGCTACGCTGGCCTGCAGAGCAAGAGGCCTGGGGGTGGCGCGTGGACGGGGATCATGACTCGACCGTATCCGTCGTGATTCCCGTGAAAGACGACGCGCCGCTGCTGGCCCGCTGCCTCCGCGCACTCGCGGAGCAGACGCGCGCGCCGCACGAGATCATCGTCGTCGACAACAACTCCCAGGACGACTCTGCCCGAGTCGCACGTGACGCCGGCGCGACCGTGGTTCCCTGCGCAGCGCCGGGCATTCCGGCGGCGAGCGCGACCGGCTACGACGCGGCGTCGAGCGACTACGTGCTGCGCCTCGACGCGGACTGCCTGCCCGAGCCGACGTGGATCGCGACCTTCGCCGGGGCGCTCGACGCGCGGCGCGATGTCGCCGTCGTCACCGGAGGCGCGCACTTCGTCGACGGGCCGAAGCCGCTCCGGCGGATCGCCGCGGCGATCTATCTGGGCATGTACGTCGCGACGACCTCTCCGGCGCTCGGACACTCGCCGGTCTTCGGATCGAACCTCGGGTTCCGGCGCTCGGCCTGGCTCGCCGTGCGCGACGAGGTGCATCTGCACGCCGGCATCCACGACGACCTGGACCTCGCGTATCACTTCGGCGAGCGGCACCGCATTCGTCGTGTGCGCACGCCGGTGATGGGCATGTCGATGCGGCCGCTGTCGTCGGTCGGCGGGTTCGCGCGACGCACCGCATGGGCGTTCCGCACGGTGCTGCTGCACTGGCCCGCCGATTTTCCGTCGGTGCGGTGGATCCGCCTCGCGTTGCGGCGCGTGCTGCATCGGCTGGGCGTCCCGACTCCGCGCGCAGCACGGACGCGGCAGGCGCGAGCGTGAGTGCGGGGATCCTCGGGGATGCGACCGCCGAGCCGTCACCCTCCGTGCGTGTGATGACCGCGAACATCCGCCGGCGTCTCGACTGCTGGACGCGACGGGCCGACCGGTGGCCGCTGCGCCGTGATCGGCTGCGGCGACAGCTCCAGATCGCACGCCCGCATCTGCTGGGCGCGCAGGAGGCGCTGCCGAGTCAGACGCGATGGGTGCGCGAATCGCTCGGCGAGGGCTATCGCTTCGTCGGCCACGGCCGAGGCGCCTGCGGTGGCGGCGAAGGCTGCCCCGTGTTCTACGACGCGGCCCGGCTGGAGCTGCTCGACTGGCGCCAGGTCGCACTCTCCGACACCCCGGACCGCGCCGGTTCACGCAGCTGGGGCAACCTGATCCCGCGCGTCGCGGTCGTCGCGCATCTCCGCGACCGTCTCACGTCGACGGAGTTCCGCTGCATCAACACGCATCTCGATCATCTGAGCGGGCGCTCGCGGCTGCGTTCCCTGGAGTACCTGCGCGACGAGATCGCGGCCGAGGCTGGTCCGGCGATCCTCACCGGCGATCTCAACACCGGTCCGGGATCCCCAGCCCTCGATGCGCTTCTCGACGGGGGCGCGCTCGACGACGCGTGGCGCAGCGCGGGCGAACGAGGCAGCGCCGAGTACGCCACCTACGCGAACTACCGCACTCCCAGGCTCGGGCGTCGGCTCGACTGGATCGTGACGACCACCGACATCGATGTGGATCGCGTGGAGATGCTGACGGAGCCCGTGCTGGGCGGTTGGCCGTCTGATCATCTGCCCGTGCTCGCCGAGATGCGACTTCCGCAGCGACTCCCGACGCACCTCCTCAGGAGAGGCAGGGGAACCGGATGAAGGCGAACTTCTTGCGCCCCCCGCGGGGCGGCGCGGAGTACCTGGCCGACGCCCTGCGCATCATCGGCCTGCTCGGGGTGATCGGTGCGGCAATCTGGCTCGAGCCCACCGATGCGGGAATTCTGGCGCTCACCCTTCCCGCGCTCGTCGCACCGCGGTTCCTCGGGGCGCGCGCCGGGTTCGACATCCCGTTCTCGATCATCGTGCTGCTCGCCGCGTGGAGCAACGTCATCGATCTCTATCGCACCGTCGATGGCTGGGACATCGTGATGCACGTCGTCTGCATGGGCGCGCTCGTGCCGATCGCGTATCTCCTCCTCGCGCACTGGAGCATCGTGCCGTCCACGTCGTCCCCGACCTTCCGCAAGCGCGTGCCGATCGTGCTCTACCCCATGCTCGGGCTGGCGCTCGGCGCGGTCTGGGAGATGATCGAATGGGCCGGATTCGTCTTCGTCAGCGACGACATCTTCGTGGAGTACCACGACACGATCAGCGACATGGCGGTCGGGGCGCTCGGGGCGCTCGCGGCTGGCATCGTGCTCGCAGGGGTGCGCCTCGACCGGGAGTGATCGGACCGGGCGTTCCGTGCGGCGCGTCACTCCTCCGACAGCACCGCCATGCGCTGCGTGAACGTCATGCGATCGCGCACCACGCGCTCCGGATCCCAATCGGCGCCGGGAGTGGACGCGATGAGGAGTTGCGTATAGGGGTGCTGCGGGGTGTCGAGCACTCGCCCGGTCGGGCCCTGCTCCACGATCGCCCCGCGAAACAGCACGAGCGTGCGCTGGCACAGCTGCTGCACCACGGCGAGATCGTGACTCACGAAGAGGTAGCTGACCCCGGAATCCCGCTGAATCTCGGCCAGCAGGTCGAGCACCTGAGCCTGGACCGAGACGTCGAGAGCGGAGACCGCCTCATCGAGTACGACCAGTTTCGGCTCGACGGCGAGTGCGCGGGCGATCGCCGCCCGCTGGCGCTGACCGCCCGAGAGCTCATGCGGCTTCGCCGCCGCATGCCGTTCGCTCAACCGCACCTGATCGAGGAGCCGCAGCGCCTCGGCACGCGCGGCGGCCGTCGACGCCGAGCGCCCGTGCAGCCGGAGCGTTCGCTGCAGCATCTCACCGATCGGCAACCGTCGATCCAGCGACCCGTTCGGATCCTGGAAGACCATCTGCACCGCCCGTGCCCGACGCAGTCGCGCGGCGCGGCCGCGAGCGGGGGTGAGGCAGTCGACACCCTCGATGGTGGCCGTGCCGGAATCGGCGCGCTCCAGCCCGACGAGAATCCGCGCGATCGTCGACTTGCCCGATCCCGACTCGCCCACGAGCCCCACCGCTTCTCCGGCGCCGATGCTGAACGAGACCCGGTTCACGGCCGTCACGCCCTCGGTGCGGCGGGCCATGCGGAATACCCGATGCAGGGCATCGACTTCGACGAGACTCATGAGCGCCCCTTCCGAGCGAGAGCTGGCGCAGACTCGATGAGCGTGCGCGTGTACGGGTGCGATGCAGCGTCGAAGAGACCGGGACGCTGCAGCGTTTCGACGATCTCTCCGCGCTGCAGCACGTGGATCCGGTCGCAGATCGCTCCTGCGAGATGCAGGTCGTGCGTGATGAAGAGCATGCCGAGCCCGCGTTCGCGGATCTGGCGCTGGAACATCGCGATGATCTCGGCCTGCGTCGTCACATCGAGCGCGCTCGTTGCCTCGTCGGCGAGGATGAGCTTCGGATCCGTGCTCAACGCCCCCGCGATGACGACGCGCTGCAGCATGCCGCCCGAGAGTTCGTGCGGGTACTGCCGCATCCGGCGTTCAGGGTGCGTGAGTCCGACCTCGGTGAGCAGCGACAGGATGCGCTCGTCGGCTTCGGCCCGACGCATTCCGTGCACCTTGACCAGTCGCTCGGCGAGCGAATCCCCGATGCGGCGCACCGGGTTGAGCGCCGCTCGCGGATCCTGCTGCACGAGCGCGACCGATGACGCCCGCACGCGACGCTGCTCCGTCGCATCCGCCTGCACCATGTCGACGCCGTCCAGCAGAATGCGGCCGGAGATCTCCGCCTCGTCGCCGTACAGCCGGAGCGCGGCGCGCACCGTCGTCGACTTGCCCGAGCCGGATTCACCGACGAGCCCGATGAGCTCGCCGGGTGCTACGTCCACGTCGATGCCGGTGAGAATATGGGCTGAAGTGTCGCCCGCGACGAACGAGAGGTGCAGCTGTTCGATTTCCAAGAGCATGCGGCTCACCCTTTCGCGAGCAGTCGGTCGGCGACGCGCACGCCGATGATGTTGACGGCGATCACTACGAGGGCGATGGCGGCGCCGGGGATGAGCGTGGGCAGGAAGTGCCCCTGGATGATGCCCGCCTGCCCTTCTTGGACCATCAGCCCCCACTCGGAGCTGGGCGGCTGCGCACCGAATCCGAGGAAGCTGAGCGTCGCGAGACTCATGAGCGCTTCCCCGAAGAGCACGACGAGGTACCCGACGAGCGCTGGGAGCAGATTCGGCACGATGGCGCGGAGGCAGATGCCGAGCCCGCCGATGCCCTGCACCCGGTAGGCGTCCACGTACGGGCGCGCGATCTCGCTCAGGGCGAGGCTGCGAGTGTACTTCGCGATCACAGGAGCGTACGCGAGGGCGAGGGCGACGATCGCCGTCACCGGCCCTTTGCCGAAGACGGCGATGACCAGCACGACGAAGAGCAAGCCGGGGAAGGCGAACATGACATCGGTGATGCGGGCGAGGAGCGTGTCGACCCAGCCGCCCCGCCACGCGGCGACGACGCCGATGGTGACGCCGAGCACCGTAGCCAGCACCAAGAGGAGTACCGGCCCGATGAGCGTCTCGCCGGCCCCGATGAGCAGACGGGAGAACAGGTCGCGCCCGAGCTGGTCGGTGCCGAGCAGATGACCGCCGCCCGGCCCGGCCCAGATCGCGGCGAAGTCGATCTCGTCGGCGTCGTAGGGAGCGAGTACGGGGCCGAGCAGTGCGGCCCCTGTCACGAGCGCGAGAAAAGCTGCGGAGACCCACGTGCCGAGCGCAGTGCTGCGCCGGCGTTTGCTCTGGAGTCGCGGAAGGATCAGTGCGGTCATGCGGACACCGCCGTTCGGTTGATGCGAGGGTCGAGCACGGGCAGCAGCAGGTCGACGACCGTCGTCACGACCATGTACGCGATGACCATGAAGAGCAGCACGGACTGCACGACAGGGAAGTCGTGGGTGTTGATCGCGTCGACGAGCAGCGAGCCGACGCCTGAGATGCCGAAGACGGTCTCCACCGCGACCGTGCCCGCGATCATGCTGGCGATGACGAGCGCGACCATCGTGATGATCGGCCCCCACGAGCCGCGCAGCACGTGGTCTCGCACGACGAAGCGCTCCGCGAGTCCCGTCGCCCGTGCGGCCTCGACGTGCTCCGACGAGAACTGCTCGATCATCGACTGGCGGGTGACGCGGCTCACGATGGCGAGTGCGCCGATCGCGAGCGTGAGGGCGGGCAGCGTGAGCGCCCAGACGCGTTCGGCACCGCCCGATCCCGCTCCCGCGACCGGGAACCAGCGCAGTTGCACGGCGAAGAGCGACACCAGCGCGATGCCGAGCACGAACGATGGGATGCTCGCGGCGAGGGTCGTACCGCCGACGATCGCGGTATCGGTGGGCTTTCCGCGGCGCACCGCGGCGAGCACGCCGAGTCCGATACCGCCGATGGCGAGCAGGATCGACGCGTACGCGACGAGCGAGAGCGTGATCGGCACGCGTGCGGCGAGGATGTCGCCGACCGGCTGGTGGTATTGGAACGAGCGGCCGAAGTCGCCGGTGACGACGCCCGACGCCCAGTGCCAGTACTGCGCGAGCAGCGGCTCGTCGAGGTGGTACTGCGCGCGAACGCTCGCGATGCGTTCGGGTGTGAGGTTCTCAGGATTGCCGATGAGGAAGGTGACGGGATCGCCCGGCGCCGCGTACATCGCGGCGAAGATGATGAAGGAGGCGATCACGAGGGTCAGCAGCATGCCGCCGACCCGTCGCAGGGCGCGGACCATCGGGATCAGCCCTCCGCCGTTCCGAGGTCGGCGGCCCACGGGTAGTAGATGAAGGCCGCCGAGGACGGCACTCCGGTCACCGCGTCCGACATGACCAGCGTGGATGGCGTGGCGACGACCGGAATCCAGACGGCGTTCTCGACCCATCGTTGCTGCAGGTCGATGGTGAGCTCCGCGCGCTCGGCATCGTCGGTCGCGGCGTACGCCTCGTCGACGATCCGGTCGTACTCGGGATCCTGGAAGACGCCGAAGTTCACGCTCGCATCCGACTTCCCGTTCTTGTAGAAGCCGAGCGGGTCGTTCTTCGAGATGTAGTACTCGTCGGGCCAGAGATCTGCTTGACCTCGGAGTTCCGCGTCGGAGTAGAAGTCGCCGTACTGCGCCTGCGGCACCACGAGGATCTCCGCCTCGAGCCCAATGCCCTTCGCAGCGGCGACCAGGGCGTTGGCGATCACGTTGTGCGATGACGACCCGTTCGATGCGACGACGAGCTGCTCACCTGCGGCACCGGCGTCGGCGATGAGCTGCTCGGCCTGCGCGAGATCGTCTTCGCTGGGTGTGGCGGGAGCTCCGTCGAGCTCGTCGAACGCGGCTTCGAACGCCTCGACCTCGTAGCCCCAGGCGCCTGCACCGACCGGCGTCTTCCACGGTTGCGCCAGCCCGCTGAATGCCGCGGCTGCGACACCTTCGCGGTCGAGGGCGAGGGAGAGGGCGCGTCGTACAGCGGCGTCCGTCAGGATCCCTCGATCGGTCGTCTCGAGCACCCACGCGTTCGTCGAGGGCCCCTGGAAGACCGAGACGTCGGCGCTCTGCGCGAAGGCGGCAGCCGATCCGGCGTTCTCCAGGTACGCGCCCTGCGCTTCTCCTGCCGTGAGGCTGTTGGCGATGGCCGATTCGTCTGCCCAGCGGAAGACGACCTGCTCGGCGCTCGCATCGATGTCGGTGTTCCAGTATCCGTCGAACTTCTCGATCGTGAGCTGGGATCCCGGCTCCCACGCGGTGATCTGGTACGGGCCGCTGCACGCTGAAGCGGAGCCGGGCCCGCCGAAGTCGTCGCCCTCGGCTTCGATCACCCGGGGGTTCCACACGATTCCGCCGTCGCCCGCCATCGCCTGCAGGAAGATGGCGTCGGGCTGCGTCATGGTCACCGTGATCTGGTCGTCACCGGTCTGGTCCATCGAGACGACGTTCTGATACTCGTCCGATTCCGCGGCGCCCTCTGCAGCATGGCGCTGCATGCTCCAGAGGACGTCGCCCGTCGAGACCTGGCTCCCGTCGTGGAAGGTCGCGTCCTGTCGAATGGTGAACACGACGTGCGTGTCATCGATCCACTCGGCTTCGGACGCGATGCCGTTGCCGAGCGTCAGATCGGGCTGCACCTGCATGAGCCGGTCGCAGACATTCGCGAGCACGGTGTCGTCGGCGGTGGTGGCGTCGATGTCGGAATCCATGGTGGTGGGCTCGCTGCCCAGCATCCAGGTGACGGAATCGATCGGGCCCGCCGCGGCGGGCGTCATGTCGCCGAAAGGCGCTTCGAGCGGAGTTGATTCAGCGGAGGATCCGCCCGAGCCCGAGCAACCGGTCAGCGCGAGCGCGGCGGCCGCGCTCAGCCCGAGGGCCACCCGGGCTCCCGTCTGCAGTGATTTCTTCATTGAAATGTCTCCTTCTCAGCTTCAGTGCTGGTCTACAGCGATGTGTTGCGTGCGGATTTCGGGGATCTCGTCGTGCTCCGAGCCACCGGGGCCGTCGTACAGGTTCCAGGGGAGCAGTTCGTACTCGGTCTCGCACGGGAAGCCGGGCGCCACACGGTACTCGCCGGTGGTGAGGTCGACGCAACTCGACAGCAGCGTCGACCACTGCTTCAGGCGCGGGGAGCTCGAGTCGGGGTGCGTGCAGACGCCCTCGGGGAATCCGAGGTGATCCGACATCGCCGCACGCACGAGTGCCAGGCTCTCGTCGGCGTCTCGCGCTGCGGCCACGCGGTCGAGGCCGGCTTTCACACGCGGCAGGCGCAGCAGTGAATCAGCGGAAACGGGCCGGTAGTGCCCGGCGAGCTGGGGCGGCACCGAGGCCTGGAAATGGTTGGTGTGCGCGATCACGCCCTGCGCATCGGGGAAGATCCAGTCGACGCCGTGCGGGGTGGTCTCGAGGTCGATCCCGTATCCGCTCCGGTGGGCGAGCAGGGCGTTGCTCGCGATGTGGGGGCGCGTCTTCACCAGTGTCTTCAGTGCGCCTGCGAGGTCGTTCCGGTCGAGCACGAGGCGGCGGATGATCGTCTGCGGGAGGCCGATCTCGCTGCCAAAACTGCCGCCGAGGCCGTTGGCGTTCAGCGCGATCCCTGCGGAGTTCGCGCCGTGCCGACCGACTTGGCCGGCTTCGAGCTGCATGATGACGGTGGGCAAGGGATCCTGCACGATGCGGAGCACGAGGGTGGTGCCAGCGGTCAGCGTGCGCCAGTCCCAGTTCTGGCCGACCAGTGTGTGCCCGGTACCACTCGCCTGCCCGGTGAGGAAGAACGATGTGCAGCCGTCAACGGCGTCGCGTTCGTCGTCGGCCGCTGCGGACTCCGCGCTGCGCGTCTGATGGTTGTAGACGAACTCTCCGCGCACATTGAGCGTCACGATCTCGAGGAATGAGACGCCCGCCCCTTCGGCGATGCCCCGCATCTCATCGACCAGGTGGGGTGCCAGTCGCTCCGATACCGGCAACCACTGGGCCGCGGATTCGGTGATCTCGGCCCAGGTCATCCCGGTCTGCTGCGTGAGCGCTTCCGAGTAGTATCCGATGGCTGCTGCGATGAGGTCGCTCGCTCCGGCGCCGTACTGGCGGCCGCGTTCACGCGGCGTTCCGCTCACCTCGAGCACTCGAATGCCGGTTGCTGCGCCCATCCTGACCCCTTATCCGATCACCGTTCTCCGGCGATCCCGCTTGCGCTCTCCCGCTCCCGGGAGAATGATGAGTGGAACATCCATTACGGAATTACCATCATTAGGACAGAACGATACAGCAATGGAACCGTTTGTAACAAGTGATACGGAGAACCGTGCGCTGACCCGCCTCAGGGAGCGCATCGCGGAGCGCTGGGATGGACTCGCCAAATCGGAGCGCGCGGTGAGTCGGGTGCTCACCGCGATGTCGGCGGAGCGGCTGCTCTATGCGAGCGCCGCCGAACTCGGCGCGCAGAGCAAGACGTCCAACGCGTCGGTGGTGCGGACGCTGCAGACGCTCGGCTACGCAGGCCTCTCGGAACTCAAGCAGGAGGTCGCGGCGCCCTTCAGCTCCAGCGTTGCGCCCGAGGTCAGACTTCGCAGCCGCCTCGAGCACCTCGGGCAGGACCTCGGTCAGATCCAGCGCGAGATCTGGAGCGAGGCGCAGGATCTGGTGGCACTCGCGAGCCGCGCGAACAGCGACGCCCAGTACTCGACCGCGGTCAATCTCATCGTGCACGCCGACACCGTGTTCTGCTACGGACTGGGCGCGTCGGGCGTCGCGGCCGACCACCTCGCACTGCGCCTGCGCCGCATCGGGGTCGGCACGCGGAGACTCGCGACCGACGGCTTCAGGCTCGCCGACGAGGTGATGAGCCTCGGCGCGCGCGACCTGCTGGTGATCTTCGCACCGGGACGCGTCACGCGCGACATCGAGGCCCTGCTCGACCAGGCTCAGCTCGTGGGCGCCAGCGCGCTGCTCATCACGGACGAACTGCACGAGCAGCTCGGAGCACGGGTCACGGCATCGCTCACCGCACCGCACACGCCGACGGGCCTCACCGCGGAGGGCATCGCCGGTATTCTCACGGGCGACGTGCTCGTGCAAGGCGTCTCCGCCGTCGGCCCGGACACCGCGCTCCGCTCGTCCCAGGCCCTCAACGACTTGCGGGGGCGCCTCGGCTACTGAGGCGCACCCGCAGATCCGCTCGCCCTACACGCCCGGCATCACCGAGAGCTCCAGCGCGTCGCCGTCGGCCGCGACATCGACGCGCACCGCCGAACCGTCGCGCACTTCTCCCGACAGGATCGCACGCGCGAGCCGGTCGTCGATCTCCTTCTGCATGAGACGCCGCAACGGCCTGGCGCCGTAGATCGGATCGTATCCCCGCGATGCGAGCCAGCTGCGCGCGTCGGGTGTGACGGCGAGCGTGAGGCGTCGATCCGCCAGCCGCAATTGCAGACGGTCGATCGACAGCTCCACGATCTGAGCGAGATCGGCTTCGCTGAGCGGTCGGAAGATCACCATCTCGTCGAGTCGGTTGATGAACTCCGGCTTGAACGCACGTCGCACCGTCTCTCGCACCGCGCTCTCCTTGTCGCTCCACACCATGTCGGGGTCGATCAGGTACTGGCTGCCGAGGTTCGAGGTGAGGATCAGGATGACGTTGCGGAAGTCGACCGTGCGGCCCTGCCCATCGGTCAGCCGTCCGTCGTCGAGCACCTGCAGCAGCACGTCGAACACCTCCGGGTGCGCCTTCTCGACCTCGTCGAGCAGCACCACCGAGTAGGGACGGCGACGCACCGCCTCGGTCAGCTGGCCGCCCTGCTCGTAGCCCACGTACCCCGGAGGCGCACCGACGAGACGCGAGACCGAGTGCTTCTCACCGTATTCCGACATGTCGATGCGCACCATGGCGTGCTCGTCGTCGAAGAGGAACTCGGCGAGCGCTTTGGCGAGCTCGGTCTTGCCGACACCGGTCGGCCCGAGGAACAGGAACGAACCCGTTGGCCGGTTCGGGTCGGCGATCCCGGCGCGCGTGCGTCGCACGGCGTCGGAGACGGCGCGCACCGCCTCGCCCTGGCCGACCAGCCGCTTCGCGAGCTCGTGCTCGAGCGCGAGCAGCTTCTCGGTCTCGCCCTGCAGCAGGCGCCCGACGGGAATTCCCGTCCACGCCGCCACGACACCGGCGATGTCCTCGTCGGTGACCTGGTCGTTGACCATGCGCTCCTCGCCGTCGACCGCTCCCTGCGCTTCGGCGTCCTCGGCCTCGGTGAGCTGCTTCTGGATGACGGGGATCTCGCCGTACAGCAGCTTGGACGCCTTTTCCAGCTTGCCCTCGCGCTGGGCGACTTCAGCCTCCATCCGCAACTGGTCGAGCTTCTCACGGAGCGCGCCGACGCGGTTCAGCGAGTCGCGCTCGCGCTCCCACCGCGCTTCGAGCTCGTCGAGCTCCGACCGCTTCGCAGCGAGATCGTCACGGAGTTTCGCGAGGCGCTCCTTCGAGGCGTCGTCCTTCTCCTTCTTCAGAGCGAGTTCCTCGAGCTTCAGGCGATCCACTGCACGCCGCAGCTCATCGATCTCGACCGGAGCGGAGTCGATCTCCATGCGCAGGCGGCTCGCCGCCTCGTCGATCAGATCGATGGCCTTGTCCGGCAGCTGCCTGGCCGTGATGTACCGGTCGGAGAGAGCCGCTGCAGCGACGAGCGCGGAATCGGCGATGGTCACCTTGTGGTGCGCCTCGTACCGCTCCTTCAACCCGCGGAGGATCGCCACCGTGTCCGTCACGGACGGTTCGCCGACGTAGACCTGCTGGAAGCGACGCTCGAGCGCGGCGTCCTTCTCGATGTACTCGCGGTACTCGTCGAGGGTGGTGGCTCCGATGAGCCGCAGTTCGCCTCGGGCGAGCATCGGCTTGAGCATCTGCGACGCCGCGACCGAGGACTCTCCGCCGCCTGCCCCCATGAGCGTGTGCAGCTCGTCGATGAACGTGATGAATTTGCCGTCGGAATCCTTGATCTCCTGCAGCACCGCCTTCATGCGCTCTTCGAACTCGCCGCGGTACTTGGCGCCCGCGATGAGTGCTGAGATGTCGAGGGAGATGAGCTCCTTGTTCTTCAGCGACTCCGCGACGTCGCCCGCGACGATGCGCTGGGCGAGCCCTTCGACCACGGCGGTCTTGCCGACGCCGGGGTCGCCGATGAGCACCGGGTTGTTCTTGGTGCGACGCGTGAGCACTTGGCTGACGCGTCGGATCTCGGAGTCGCGTCCGATGACTGGATCGAGCTTGCCCGACCGGGCGACCTCGGTCAGGTTGACTCCGAACTGCTCGAGCGCCGACTGCTGCTCGTCTTCGCCCTGGGCGGGCGTCCAATTGGCCTGCATGTGGGGTCCTCTCTCGATCAATCTCGGTGTGCGGGCGACTTTTCTGGTCGGTGATCAGGAAGTCCCGCAAACTTGAGTGATAATGACTCAAGTTTAGCCGCTCCTGCAAGAATGCGCTAGGACCGGACTCCGATCATCCGTCCGATGAGCCGCTGCGCCGGCGCCGACAGCAGCATGACGAGCATCGACCAGTACCCGAGAGCGGGAATCGCGAGCGCGAGCAGCAGCGCAGCGCCGAAGAGGATCACGAGCGAGAGATCGAGCGCGAGCCCTTCGAGCACGGCGCCGCGGGGCGCGCGGTGCAGTGCGGGGTGCGCGCGGAGAAAGAGGCGCACGAACAGGGATGCCAGAGCGGCGAGGACCAGACTGCCGATGTACAGCGTTCTCGCGACGCCGTCGTCATCATCCATGCGCCCGGCGATCGCGGTGGCGACGGGAAGCCAGACGATCGTGAGCAGCCAGCCCGCCAGCAGCCACATGAATGACGACGTCACGCGCTCGACATCGGCGAAGAGCCGGTGATGGATCATCCAGAACATGGCGATCAGCACGAAACTCAGCACGAAGCTCAGCAGCTGCCCCGTGTGATCACCGAGCCAGGTCAGCGCATCGTCGCCGGCTCCGGCGACCTCGCCCACGCTCTCCATGAGCGGCAGGATCAGGAGCGTGAGGGCGATCGCGACGACGCCGTCGACGAACGCGGTGACGCGCTCAGCGCCGGATCCGACCTGCTCACGGGGTACGGCCTCAGCTGCCATGTGGTCAGTGTAAGCGCGGGCGTCCCTCACGCGCAGCTGTCGTCTTCCGGCGCCCGATAGCCTGGGTACGACCCGTACCCGACCTCGAAGGAATCACACTGATGTCGAAGATCGCCCTCGTGCGCAAGCCCAGCCCCCTGCTCGACAACGGAATCGTCGACCACATCGAGAAGGTGGCGGTGGACCTCGAGCGCGCGCTCGAGGAGTGGCAGGGGTACGTTGCGGCGCTGCGCTCGCACGGCTGGGAGACGATCGAGGTCGATGCCGCCGACGATTGCCCGGATTCCGTGTTCATCGAGGACACGGTCGTCATGTTCCGCAACGTCGCCGTGATCTCGCGCCCCGGTGCCGACAGCCGCAAGCCCGAGACCGCCGGCACGCGCAAAGCACTCGAAGAGCTCGGCCTGCCGATCGCCGAGATTCGCGAACCCGGCACCCTCGACGGCGGCGACGTGCTCAAGGTCGGCGACACCGTCTACGTCGGCCGCGGCGGCCGCACGAACGCCGAGGGCGTCGCGCAGCTGCGTCGCATCCTGGCCCCGCTGGGCGCGAAGGTCGTCGGCGTCCCGGTCACGAAAGTGCTGCACCTCAAGACCGCGGTGACCGCGCTCCCCGACGGCACGGTCATCGGCTACCCGGAGTTCGTCGACAACTCCGACATCTTCGATCGCTTCCTCCCCGTGCCGGAGCCGCACGGCACGGCCGTCGTCTGCTTGAGCGAATCCGAGCTCATCATCTCCGCTTCCGCTCCCCGGACCGCGGAGATGCTGCGCGACCTCGGGTACACCGTGACGGAGGTCGCGCTCGCGGAGTACGAGAAGCTCGAGGGCTGCCCCACCTGCCTCTCGGTGCGGGTGCGCAACGCCCACTGAGACGTCGAGCTGATCCCGCGCCCCGAGCCGCTCCTCGCGCACGCCGCGCGGGATCAGTCGCGTCGGCCCGCCGACGCTCCGTTCGTCAGCCAGGAGACCACGATGTCACCGATGACGCCGCGCAGCCGTTCCCGGCGCTCGTCGTCGCGCATGTCGACGCCGAACAGAAATCCGAAGGTGTGCTGGTTGGCGACCTGGAACACGCAGTACGAGCTGATCAGCATGTGCACTTCGAGGGCGTCGACGTCGTCGCGGAACACCCCGTCAGCGCACCCGCGCGCTAAGACGTCCTCGAGAATTCCGAGCGCAGGCCGACTCGCCTCGCGAAGCGAATCGAGTCGGCGGATGAAGCGCCCGTGATGCACGTTCTCGACCGCGACGAGGCGGATGAACGCCTCGTGCTCGAGATGGTGGTCGTAGGTGAGCTCGGCGAGGCGGCGCACCGCTTCGAGCGGCGCGAGCCCCGCGACGTCGAGCCCTCGCTCCGCCTCGCGAATACCGAGATACGCCTGCTCGAGCACCGCCACGTACAGGCCCTCTTTGCTCCCGAAGTAGTAGTAGATCATCCGCTTCGTGGTGCGCGTGCGCATCGCGATCTCATCGACGCTCGTGCCCGTGAACCCCGACTCCGAGAACGCCGCCGTCGCCATCTCGAGCAGTTCGGCGCGTGTCCGATCCGCGTCCCGCTGCCGGTCCTTGGTCTGCGTCACGCCCCCATTCTGCCGCATGAGGGCGGGCAGCACCTCGAGACAGGCGTCACTGCTGAGCATTCAGCCGCACCGGGGTGCTCGCGGCGCCGAACCCGACGTATCCGCCGCGACGCTCGACCATTTCGAAGAACACTCCGCCGAAGGTCGGCGTGTAGAAGTGGACGAACGCGCCGTGCTCGTCGCGATCGTAGAGGAGGCCGAGTTCTCGCAACTCGGCGAGCTCCGCGGGGTCGATATCGAAACGTGCGCCGAGGTCGTCGTAGTAGTTCTGCGGAATGCGCAGCAGGCTGAGCCCCCGGTCCCGGGCGAGGCGCGCCACGTCCGTCACGTCATCGACGCGGATCGCCACGTGACGGGCGAGCGCGGGCGCGCTCGGCGGCGCAAGGTTCAGGGCCAGCTGCACCGCGCCGTCTGGAGTGCGCATCACCGTGCTCCGCACGAGGCCCCTCGGCCCGGGCAGCTCCGCGGTGGATTCGGATTCGAGCCCGAGCACGCTCGTGTGGAACAGTACGGCCGCGTCGAAGCGCTCCCACGAGTAGCCGAGATTGATGTGGTCGACCGCGCCGCCAGCAGCAGCGCCCGCGTGTTCGGTCTCACCGCCTGCGAACTCCTGGATCCAGGACGCCGACGGCGGGCGGTCGCTCCAGAACACCTGCGTGCCGTCCGGCGATGCGACGCCTCGCAGTCGCTGCTCTCCTGCGAACGTTCTGCGGAACACCTCGTCCGCGCCGATGCCGAGCGCGCGATGCATCGCAGCCTCGGTGTCATCCACGAGCATTCCGACGCTCGCCAGTCGAGGCTGCGACTCACGAGCCTGCTCGTTCAAGATCACTCGTGCCGAACCCCTGCTCCACAGCCTGACCGGCTTGCTCCGGTGCCGCCCGCCGAAGACGAACCCCAATTGGTCGAGCAACTGGTCGAGTTCCGTCAGATCTTCGCCCGCGACCTCGACGAAGTCCACTCCGCGCGGAACCTGCGGGGCCTGGAGGCGGTCCTCCGACCACCCGTTGGCGGCGGCCGTCTGGTCGGCGAGCCACCGGAGCGAACGAAGCGCGTGATCCGCCGTCTCCCGTGCGTCCGTCTGCCGGAACGTGTCATTGAACACTTCCAGTGAGAGCGGTCCCGAGTACCCGGCGCGCAGCACGTACGAGAGAAACGCCGGCAACTCGAAGCTGCCTTCGCCGGGGAAGAGTCGATGGTGCCGGCTCCAGGAGAGCACATCGAGATCCAGGTCCGGTGCGTCCGCGAGTTGCAGGAAGAAGATCTTCTCGGCGTCGATCTGCTCGATGCCCGAAGGATCGAGACCGAGCGACAGAATGTGAAAGCTGTCGAGACATACGCCGAGGTTCGGACGATCGGCTCGCCGCACGAGATTCCAGGCATGCCGGTAGTCCTGCACGAAGCGGCCCCAGGCAAGCGCTTCATAAGCGATCCGGATGCCGCGGGCCGCAGCGCGGTCGGCGAACTCTCCCAGCTGCCTGACCAGCGTCTCGTCATCCCCGATCGTTGCGGTGGCGACATTGCTGCAGAGCAGCATCAGGTCTGTGCCGAGCCGTTCCATCACTTCGAATTTCGCTTCCGCGCGACGGAGCACCTCGGCGAAGTCGCTCTCGGGCACGCCCTCGGCATCGCGGAAGGGCTGGAACATGTCGATGCGCAGTCCGAGCCTCGCGCAGAGGGCCCGAATCTCCTCGGGCGATTCGGGCGCTGCGACGAGGTCGGCGTCCATGATCTCGACCCCGTCGAAACCAGCCTCTGCGCAGGCGTGCAACTTCTCGGCGAGCTGCCCGGAGAGGCAGACGGTGGCGATTGAGGTCCGCATACCCATGCTTCCTATCGCCCCTGCTCGACCGGCACCCGAATGCCGAGCGTGTCCGTCGGAACGTCTTTCGTCTCTCGAGCGGTCAGCGCGGCGAGCACGACGATGAGGCAGATCACGCCGGTGAAGATCGAGATGACGACCCAGCCGCCCTCCTGCACGCCTCCGAGCGCCGCGACGATCGACGGCGCGAATCCGGCCATGAGGAAGCCGAGCTGCGTTCCGATCGCAAGACCCGAGAACCGCACGCGGGCGGAGAACATCTCGCCGTAGAACGATGGCCAGACGGCATTCGCCGCCGCGTAGCCGCAGGAGAACGTCAGAATCGCGAGCGCGAAGGTGAGCACGATGTTGTCGCTGCTCATCGAGAGCATGTAGAAGGGCATGAACACGGCTGACGAGATCGCACCGTAGATGAAGACGGGCTTCCTGCCGACCCTGTCGGCGAGCATCGCGAAGAGCGGTTGCGTTCCGAGCGCGACGACGTTCGCAACGACCACGAGCCAGAGCGTGATGTTCTGCGCGAGGCCCACTTCGACTCCGTAGGCGATGGCCAGGTTTCCGAAGACCGTGGAGACGGCCGCGATGAAGGCGCAGAGGACGACGCGGAGCACATCGCGCCAGTGATCGCGGAGCAACGGCATCAGCGGAATCTTCGCGATCTCGCCCTGCGCCTTCGCTTCCTCGAACGTCGGCGTCTCGTGCAGCGTGCGTCGGATGTAGAAGGTGACGACGACCACCACGGCGCTCAACCAGAACGGGATGCGCCAGGCCCACTCGTACTTGAACGGATCATTGTCGGGCAGCATGGTCACCGGCAGGAAGACGAGTGCGGCCAGGATCTGGCCCCCTTGGGTACCGGTGAGGGTCCACGAGGTGAAGAACGACCTGCGGTGATCGGGCGCATGCTCGAGCGACATCGAGGACGCACCGGCTTGCTCTCCCGCCGCTGAGAGCCCCTGCAGAAGCCGGCAGAAGACCAGCAGGATCGGTGCCGCCCACCCGATCTGCGCGAACGTCGGGAGGCAACCGATCACGAAGGTGGCCGCCCCCATGAGAACGAGCGTGAACATCAGCACCCGCTGCCGACCGATGCGGTCACCGAAGTGGCCGAGGATCACGGCGCCGAACGGGCGGGCGATGTAGGCGAACCCGAAGGTCGCGAGCGACATCACCAGTGCGGCCTGATCGCCGTCTGGGAAGAAGATATGCGGAAAGATGAGCGCCGAGGCCGTTCCGAAGATGAAGAAGTCGTAGTACTCGACGGCGCTTCCCATGAAGCTCGCGAGCGCGGCTCTCACCGGTGTCTTCTGCGGCACATCCGCTCGTGTCTGCGTTGACATGTGCGTGGTTCTCCTGTTCATGGGTCGATCATTCTGCTGCGATCAGGGATTGGAAATGGCGAGTCATGCGGCCGGCATCGGCGGCATGACCCGTGATGATCCGGAAGGCGTCGACGGCTTGGAAGACGGCCATGCCGCTGCCGTCGAGCGTGGCGCATCCGATCTGCCTCGCGCGGCGCAGCAGCGGGGTCTCGATCGGGCGATAGATCACATCGGACACCCAGAGCTCCGGGCGGAGCAGTCCGAGATCGAATGGGGCGCCAGGATGGTGGGCCATCCCGATCGGAGTGCACTGCACGACGCCGTCGCAGGCCGCCAAGAGTTCGGGGAGCGCATCGACGCCGGCCGCGACGACGTCGGCGCCGTGACGTCCGGCCAATGCGTCGGTCAGTTCGGCCGCACGCGACGAGTCAACGTCGACGATCGTGAGCCGCTGCGCGCCGAGGCGCAGGAGCGCGTCTCCCACGGCCGCCCCTGCCCCGCCCGCGCCGATCTGCGTCACGTGACCGAGCCGGACGGTCGGGATGGCAGCGCGGAAGGCGCACTCGTAGCCTGTCGTGTCCGTGTTGAACCCTGTGCGGCCGTCAGGCCCGAATCGCACCGTGTTGACGGCCCCCACACGTGCGGCGACAGGATCGATCCGATCGAGGAGCGGGATCACCGCCTGCTTGCAGGGGTGGGTGACGTTCACGGCAGTGAACCCGAGGCGTTCGGCCCACTGGAGCACGCTCGGCAGATCGTCGGCATTCAGGTGCAGCGCGGTGAGATCGATCGGCCGGTAGACGTACGTCAGGCCTTGGCGGCGCCCCTCCTCCATGTGCAGTGCCGGCGTCAACGACGGGGCAGTGCCGGAGCCGATCAGACCCGCGAGGATCGGGGAATCGTGATGCACGTCACTCCTCTGTGTCGTCAGCGTTGCCGGCTAATGTACTAACCGTTACGTACATGGTACGCCGCGGCGGCTCCGTGTCAAGAAGAGGCGTACGCTGGCCCCATCCATCACCCGCCGGGAGGCCACGCATGAGCGCACTGATCACCACCGCACCACCCCGGGCGACGCCCCTGCAGCATGCCGCCCGGGTGCTTCTGGGGCTCGCGCTCCTGTTCGCAGGGATCGCTCACCTCACGTTCGCACGCCGCGATTTCCAAGCGCAGGTGCCCGATTGGGTGCCCGCAGACAAGGATTTCGTGGTCGTGGCCTCCGGCATCGTCGAGATCAGCCTGGGCGGCGCGGTCGCCGTCCTCGGCAGGCTGCGGGTGCCGATCGGCTGGGTGATCGCGGGGTTCTTCATCGCAGTGTTCCCCGGCAACATCTCGCAGTTCGTGACCCGCTCAGACGCGTTCGGGCTCGACAGCGATGCCGCGCGCGGGATCCGGCTGGTGTTCCAACCGCTCCTCGTGCTCTGGGCCCTGTGGTCGTGCGGAGCACTCCAGGCGATGCGACGCGGGCGCTGAGCGCCGGCGTTTACACGTGCCGCAGATCCTCCGCAATCGCGGCGGTCGTCTCCAGCAGACGCGGAACATGCTCCTCGCGGAGCCGAGCGAGCGAGTCTCTGCTCGCACTCGTCGACACGTTCACCGCCGCGGCGACGGACCCATCGCGGCGACGCACCGGGGCAGCCGCAGATCGCAGCCCCACCTCGAGCTCGCCGTCGACGATCGCCCACCCCTGCTCGCGCACGCGCTGGAGTTCAGCGCGGAGCCGCTCGGGGTCGGTGAGGGTCCGTTGCGTGAGCGCGGGCGTCGGAGCATGCGCGAGCACGGTCTCGGCTTCCGATTCGGGCAACGCCGCGAGCAGTACCCGCCCCATGCTCGTCGCGTAGGCGGGGAAGCTGGTGCCGATGGTGATGCCGACGGTCATGATGCGCCGTGTCGGCACCCGGGCGACGTAGACGATGTCGCTGCCCGCGAGCACCGCGGCCGACACCGATTCGCCGGTCTCACGTGAGAGCCGCTCGAGGTGCGGCTGCATCACCTCGGGAAGCGAAAGGGCGGAGAGGTAGCTGAACCCCAGTTCGAGCACTCGCGGGGTCAGGGCGAAGGCGCGTCCGTCCGTCCGCACGTACCCGAGCGTCTCGAGCGTGCGCAGAAACCGCCGCGCAGCCGCCGCAGGAATTCCGGCCCGCCGTGAAACGTCGCTGAGGCTGAGCTCCGTATGCTCCGCGTCGAAGGCCCGGATCACGGCGAGCCCGCGCGCGAGCGACTGCACGAAGTCGCCGCTCGCCGCCTCGCCCGCGGGTTTTGAATGCGCATTCACGCGCCCACCTTACCGGCCCGACCCGGTGGCCTCCGCACGTGTCATCGTTCGAGCACGACGGCGAGCCCCTGCCCCACTCCGATGCAGATCGCGACCACGGCGACGCCCCCGCCGAGACGCCGCAACCCGTGAGCCGCCCGCCCGATGATGCGCCCCCCTGATGCTCCGAGCGGGTGCCCGATCGCCAGCGCGCCACCGTGCACGTTCAACCGTTCCGGGTCGAGCTCCGGCCACCCGGCCAGGCAGGCGAGCGACTGCGACGCGAAGGCTTCGTTCAGTTCGACGAAGTCGACGTCGGCCCAGCTGCGCCCGGATCGCGCGAGCGCCCGATTCGCCGCCTCGATCGGGGCGATGGGGAAGAGGTCGGGATCCACGCCGTGCGTCGCGCGCCCCGTGATGCGGGCGAGCGGCTCTGCGGCGATCGCCCCCTCGCCGCCGATGAGGACCGCCGATGCGCCGTCGTTGATCGACGAGGCGTTCCCCGCGGTGACGGTCCCGTCGGCCGCGAACAGCGGTCGTAGGGCGGCGAGCTTCTCGACGGTCGAACCGTCGCGTATCCCCTCGTCTCGAGCGAGCTCCGCTCCCGGCACCTGCACGATCTCGTCGTCGAACACTCCGTCCGCCCACGCCGCCGCCGCCCGCTGATGCGAGCGCACCGCGAACGCGTCCTGGCGCTCGCGCGAAATGCTCCACTCGCTTGCGATCCTCTCGGCGGACTCGCCGTTCGAGATGCTCCACGGCGCGGGGAACGCCGGGTTCACCATGCGCCACCCGATGGACGTGTTCCACATCGTCTGGTTGCCGACCGACGGCCACTGCTTCGCCGACTTCTCAACGACGAAGGGAGCCCGGCTCATCGATTCGACGCCGCCGGCCAGCACGATCTGAGCGTCGCCGGTTTCGACCGCTCGCGCGGCCTGGATCACCGCTTCGACCGACGATGCGCAGAGCCGATTGACGGTCGTTCCCGTGACGGTGGTGGGGAAGCCTGCGAGCAGGGCGCCGAAGCGCGCGACGTTGCGGTTGTCTTCGCCCGCCTGATTCGCATCGCCGAAGATCACATCGTCGACGCGCCCGGGGTCGATGCCGGTGCGCTCCGCACTCGCCCGCATCACGGCGGCAGCGAGGTCGTCGGGGCGCACTCCGGAGAGAGCTCCTCCGGCGCGGCCGAACGGCGTGCGCACCGCATCGTAGATGAATGCTCCGGTCATGATCGTCCCTCCGCAGTCGCATCCGTGAGGCGCAGGCCCGTGGCTGCCTCGAGCATCGGTATCGAGTTGTCGCCGAACAGCTCGCGCACGGCGAACCCGTCCTCGATCACCTCGAAAACGGCGTGATCGGTGTAGACCCGCGAGACACACGCGGTGCCGGTCAACGGATACGAGCAGGCCGCGACGAGTTTCGACTCCCCCTGCTTCGTCAGCAGGTCGGTCATCACGTACACGTGCTTCGCCCCGATCGCGAGATCCATCGCCCCGCCGACGGCCGGAATCGCCCCGGGAGCCCCGGTCGACCAATTGGCGAGATCCCCGTTGGAGGCGACCTGGAACGCCCCGAGCACGCACACGTCGAGGTGACCCCCGCGCATCATGCCGAAGGAGTCCGCGTGGTGGAAGTAGGCGGCGCCGGCGACGGCGGTCACCGCCTGCTTGCCTGCGTTGATGAGATCGGGATCGACGCGTCCGGCGGCAGGTGCTCGACCCATGCCGAGCATGCCGTTCTCGGTGTGCAGGATGATCTCGGCGTCGTCCGGCAGGTAGTCGGCGACCAGAGTCGGCGCACCGATGCCGAGGTTGACGACGGACCCCTCGGCGATGTCGGCCGCGATGCGTGCCGCGAGCTCCTCTCGGGTGATGCGGGTGCTCATGCGACGTCCCCCTCGGTCTGCACCGGCGCTCCTGCGAGGTCCACGCCTCCCACGAAGACGCTGTCGCGCAACCAACGGCGCTCGCCGACGGCGACCACGCGATCCACGTAGATGCCGGGAGTCACCACGACCTCGGGATCGATGTCGCCGAGCGGGACCACCGTGTCGACTTGCGCGATCGTCGTCTGCGCGGCCGCCGCCATGATCGGACCGAAATTGCGCGCGGTCTCGCGATAGACGAGGTTGCCCCAGCGATCGGCGTTCCACCCACTGATCAGCGCGAAGTCGGCGCGAATCGGGTACTCGAGCGCGTATGCTCGCCCAGCGATCTCGCGGATCTCCTTGCCTGCCGCGAGTTCCGTGCCGACGCCCGTGGGGGTGTAGAAGGCGCCGATGCCGGCGCCGGCCGCGCGGATCCGCTCCGCGAGGTTGCCCTGCGGCACCAGTTCGAGCTCGATTGCGCCTGCACGATAGAGCCCGTCGAACACCCAGGAATCCGCTTGTCGGGGGAACGAGCAGATGATCTTGCGTACGCGACGCTCGGCGAGCAGCGCGGCGAGGCCGTCGTCACCGTTTCCCGCATTGTTGTTCACGATCGTGAGGTCGCTCGCGCCGTGAGCGATGAGTGCGTCGATCAACTCGATGGGCTGCCCGGCTCTGCCGAATCCGCCGATCATCACCGTAGCGCCGTCGTGAATGCCCGCCACCGCGGCCGCAGGATCCGGCACCGTCTTGTCGATCATGAACGCGTCATTTCGCACAGCGAAGTAAAGTTCGTCATGCGAACACACTACCCGATTGCGGCGGTGGGGCACACCCCTGGTCGTCCGCACCGCGTGCTGGCAGACTGGGCCGATGCCTCTTACCGCACTGATCACCGGCGCATCGACCGGACTCGGAGCCGAGTTCGCCCGGCAGCTCGCCGCCGCGGGCGTCGACCTCGTGCTCGTCGCACGCGACCGCGAACGGCTCGAGATCCTGGCCGCCGAGCTGCGGGATCGCCACGGCATCGACGCCTCCGCGCTGCCCGCCGACCTCACCCGCGCTCCCGACCTGGAGCGGGTGGCGGGCCGACTCAGCGCGCGGGATCGTCCCGTCGACATCCTCGTGAACAACGCGGGATTCGGTGTTGCCGACGGCTTCGAGACGAGCGAACTCGACGACGAGCGGAGGCTGCACGAACTGCTGTCATGGGTGCCGCTCCACCTGTCGCACGCCGCCGTCCCGGGAATGCTCGACCGGGGCTACGGCTGGATCCTGAACGTCGCCAGCGTCGCCGCATTCACGCCGACGGGCACCTACGGAGCCGCGAAGGCGGCGATCGTGTCGCTCTCGCGCTCCCTCAACGCGCGCTACCGCCGTCGCGGCGTGCGCGTGACCGCTCTCTGCCCGGGCCTGCTCGACACCGAATTCCATGCGCGCATGGGAGAGGATCACCTGCCCCGCCTCCCACGGATCGCCTGGGCGAGCACCGCCCGCGTCGCGCAGGAGGGACTCTCCGCAGTTCGACGCGGCCGGAGCGTCCTGATCTCCGATTGGCGCTACCGACTCCTCGCGCCGCTCATCCACGTGCTGCCCGACCGACTGCTCGAGCGCACGTCGACGACGAACGACGGCGCGCTGAACTGAGCCCGAGCGGCACCCGCGCGGCCCGCACCGCACATTAATCCGACTCACTGCCCGCGCACGCCGAGCGGGCATAGGCTGAGGCAATGGTCAACTATCGGTATCTCGGAAACAGCGGCTTCAAGGTCTCGGAAATCACGTTCGGCAACTGGGTGACGCACGCGTCTCAGGTCGCCGACGACGCGGCGATCAAGACGGTGCACGCGGCGCTCGACGCCGGCATCACCACGTTCGACACCGCCGACACGTACGCGAACACCGCGGCCGAGGCCGTGCTCGGGCGCGCACTGGAGGGGCAGCGACGCGAGGGTCTCGAGATCTTCACGAAGGTGTACTTCCCGACCGGCCAGAAGGGGCCGAACGACACCGGGCTGAGCCGCAAGCACATCCTCGAATCGATCAACGGCTCGCTCCGCCGCCTCGGCACCGATTACGTTGACCTGTACCAGGCTCACCGCTTCGACTACGAGACGCCGCTCGAAGAGACGTTCCAGGCGTTCGCCGACGTCGTGCGGCAGGGCAAGGCGCTCTACATCGGCGTCTCGGAATGGACCGCCGAGCAGCTGCGCGAGGGGCACCAGCTCGCGCGCGAATTCGGCGTGCAGCTCATCTCGAACCAGCCGCAGTACTCGATGCTGCACCGCGTGATCGAGGGGAAGGTCGTTCCGGCGTCCGAGGAGCTCGGCATCTCGCAGATCGTCTGGTCACCCATGGCGCAGGGCGTGCTCTCGGGCAAGTACCTTCCCGGACAGCCGGTGCCCTCGGGTTCGCGCGCGACCGATGGCAAGAGCGGTGCGGAGTTCATGCGGAAGTTCTTGGACGACCGGATCCTCGAGGCCGTGCAGGGCCTGAAGCCGATCGCCGAGCAGGCCGGGCTCACGATGCCGCAGCTCGCGATCGCCTGGGTGCTGCAGAATCCGAACGTGGCCGCGGCCCTCGTGGGGGCCTCGCGCCCCGAGCAGCTCGCCGACACGGTGAAGGCGTCAGGAGTCGTGCTCGACGCCGACACGCTCGCAGCCATCGACGATGCGCTCGGCGACATTCCCAATCGCGACGCCGAGGACACGTACGAGGTGTCGCCGAAGACCCGTCTGGTCTGATCCGGCCGGCCGCTTCCGGCCTGCCGCTCTCCGCCGAGCACGGGAGAGTGCGATGCGCTTGCGCACCGCACTCTCCCGTGTTAGTTTTGCCGCAAAACTACTTGGGGACCTCCCATGAACTGGAGTGATCAATGAAGATCGTCATCATCGGCGCTGGCATCGGCGGCCTCCTCAGCGCACTCAGCCTGCACGCCGCCGGCTTCGAGCACATCGAGGTCTACGAGCGATCCGAGGAGATCCGCGGCCTCGGCGTCGGCATCAACCTGCTGCCTCACGCGGTCCGCGAGCTCACCGAGCTCGGCATCGTCGACGACATCGCCGCACTCGGGGTCGAGCCGAGCACGCTCGCCTACTACAACCGCCACGGTCAGCCCATCTGGAGTGAGCCTCGCGGCACCGCCGCAGGGTACGCCTGGCCCCAGCTCTCCGTGCATCGGGGGCGGCTGCAGATCGCGCTCCGCGACCTCGTCGAGCAGCGCGTCGGCGACATCATCCGCACCGGGCACCGGGTCGTCTCCGTGGAACACGGGGAGGAGCAGGATCTGGCGCGATTCACGACGGAGGCCGGCGAGGTCACCGTGTCGGCTGACATCGTGATCGCCGCCGACGGCATCCACTCGGCTGTGCGCGCAGAGCGCTACCCGGAAGAGGGAGCTCCCCCCTCCAACGGGCTCACCCTCTGGCGCGGTGTCGCGTACGCCGAACCGTTCCTCGACGGCAGCACGATGGTGATGGTGGGCGACGGCGAGCAGAAGTTCGTCGCGTACCCCCTCGGCCAGGTCGGAGACGACGGGCGCATGCCCATCAACTTCATCGCTGAGCAGCGGGGAGCAGGATCCGGCCAGGTGGACTGGAACCACCCCATCGACCCGAAGCCCATCGTCGAACTCTTCCGCAAGTGGGCGTTCGACTGGATCGACATTCCCGGCCTCATCGCGAGCGCCGACGAGATCCTCGAATATCCGATGGTGGATCGCGACGCGCTCCCGCAGTGGACGTTCGGGCGCACCACGCTCCTCGGAGATGCCGCGCATGCGATGTACCCCAACGGCTCGAACGGCGGATCGCAAGCGACCCTCGACGCCCGCACGCTGGCATTCCACCTCGCCCACGCCCCCACCCCGCGGGACGGCCTCCGCGCGTACGAAGCCGATCGCCGACCGGCCACCGCTGCACTGCTCGAGCAGACGCGCCAGGCCGGCCCCGAGAAGGTGATGGTGCTCGCCGCGGAGCGTGCGCCTGAGGGCTTCTCGCACATCCACGACGTGATTCCCGAGACCGAGCTGGCGGAAGTCGCGACCGCCTACAAGCAAGCCGCAGGGTTCCACCCGGAGATGCTGAACGCGCGCGCTTCGCTGTCCGTCGAACGCTGACCGATGACCGGCATCGTCGACTCCGCCCGCCTCGCCGGCGTCATCTCGCCCCTGCGGCGTGCGCTGCTCAGCGCCGCGCGGGCCGCCGGGGATCTTCCGGAGATTCCCGATTCTCAGATTCAGATCATCCGCGCACTCCCCTCCGGCACGGCTCTCGCGCCCAGCGATCTCGCTGAGGCGCTCCACCTCGACCGCTCAACGGTGAGCAACCTGCTCGCCTCGATGCAGCGAGCCGGGCTCGTCGAGCGCCGACCGGACGAGGCCGACGGCCGACGCGTACTGGTGACGACCTCGGAACGAGCCAGGGCGCTCTTCACCGCCTACGACCGTGCGAGCACCCGCATTCTCGGGGAATCACTCGAAACGCTCGCCGGCGACGACCTGACCTCGATCGCCGCTGCACTGCCCGCACTCGAACGGCTGCTCTGCGCACTCCTCAGCGCACACGATCCGAGTCTCCCCCGCGCCACCGAAGAACGGAGCACCTCATGACCCCTCCCGCAGCGCGCCCGTCGGAATCTGCGCTTCCGGCTCCCGGCCTCGAGCACGTGTTCGACGTCTCCGTCGAGCTCGGTGCGATCGAGGATCACGGTCGGACCCGAGCGGGCCACCGCAGAGTCATCCCGATTCTCGGGGGCAGCATCTCCGGGGACGTGAAGGCCGAGATCCTGCCGGGCGGCGCGGACTGGCAGATCGTGCGGACCGACGGCTCGATCGAGATCGACGGCCGCTACTCGGCGCGCACCGCCGACGGCGAGCTGCTCTACCTGCAGGCGTCGGGGGTGCGCAGCGGAGAACCGCACGTGCTCGAATCGTTGCTCAAGGGCGAGACGGTCGACCCCTCCGAGTACTATTTCCGCACCGTGGTCACGATCGAGACCTCGGCACCGGCGCTCGCGCACCTCGAACGATCGCTGTACCTCGCCGTCGCCCAGCGCACGGCGAGCGCTGTGCGCTACGCCACGTACCGCTTCGTGTGACACGACTCGGTGCGTCGCGTCGCACGCCCGAGTGGCTGACGCACGGTCACTCCGGCCGATCCTTCACCACTCGCCGGTGCAGCAGCGCCGTGACCACCGCGATCACCGAACCGATGAGCGTGTCGAGCACGCGCTCGGTCGCAGCGCCCATGAGATCGCCTCCGCCGGCTGCTGCCCCCGTGAGGAGGAGCACGAGCGGCGTGATGAAGACGAGGGCAAGAGCGTAATTGCGCACCACCACGAGCTCGATGATGAACTGCAGCCCGGTGAGTAGCAGCACGAGCGCGAGGGGGAAGGCCCCGAGCGGGGCGATCGCGAGGTAGAGCACCGCGCCGACGAGGGTGCCGACGGTGCGATGCAGCCCGCGGGCGAGCGAGTGTCGGCGCACCGCACTCAAGCCGATGACGGCGACACCCGCGGAGACCGTCCAATAGGCGCGATGGGGATCGATCCAGAGCATCGTGACGACCGTGCCGACGACGGCGACGATCAGAATGCGCAGGATCAGCCGGCGCTCGCCCGGTCCCAACCAGGGCCCGGGCAGCAGCTCGCCGAGGGGCCGCACCGGTTTCGCCCGCTCGGCGTCTCGGAGCAACGGGGCGAGGGCCAGCAGGTACGAGAACAGCGCACCACCCGCGAGCGCCGCGATGAGTATGAGCGGGGAGTTCAGTCGTTCGCCATCGACCACTGCGGTGATGTTGCCGGCCAGCCCGTAGCTCAGCACGAAGAACACCGGACCGGGCGGGCCGAGCCGGAAGGCGAACGACAGCGCCGCAGTCGCTCCGGCGACGACGACGAGCCCGATGCCCAGCAGCACCGGCCACGGCGACAGCACCGCGCCGAGCGCGGCAGAGCCGATGAGGGCGAGTGCCACGAACGGCAGCACCTTGGCCCGCTCCGCAGCGGCGAGGCTGGCGGCGAAGAGTGCGACGAAGGCTCCGGCAGCGGTCTGCAACCCGATGCCTTCGTATCCCAGTGCGGTCAGCACGCCGAACGGTACGCCGATGGAGAGCGCCGCTCGCAGCGCGATCCAGAGTCTCGGGCCCGGGCCGGCGGGCATCTCGACGAGACTGCGCACCGCTTTGATCACGGCGGTGGGCGGCGTACGGCGATCGGGTCGAGAGGACTCACCATCTCCGACCGCTTCCGCCATACTCGCCTCCATCTTGCTCGCGCCCGTCCATTCTCCCAGGTGCGGAGTACTCGGGGCGCTCAGGCGTTGCGTTCAGGGCGCGGAATTGCTCGATTCGGGATCGATCGCCTCCGCTGCGAGCCGGGCGGCGCCGATGATGCCGGCGTTGTTGCGCAGTCGCGCCGGAACGACCGGCACCGTGACACCCGCGAACGGAAGAAAACTGTCGGATGCCTTGCTGATGCTGCCGCCGAGTACGAATCGGTCGGGGTTCAGGATCTTCTCGAGGTAACCGATGTACCGGGAGACGCGCGACGCCCACTCGTCGAGCGTGATGCCTTCGCGCTCGATCACCTTCGCAGCCGTGTGGCGTTCGATCGAGGTGAACCCGTCGAGCTCCAGATGCCCGAGCTCGAAGTTCGGCACAAGCACGCCGTCGGCGACGAGCGCCGAACCGATCCCTGTTCCGAAGGTGAGCACGAGCGTCACGCCGGGAAGCCCGCTGACCTCGCCGAACGCGACCTCGGCGATGCCAGCTGCATCCGCATCGTTCACGACGGTGCACGGCGCCGCGACCGCCGCCGAGAGCAGCGCGTGCGCGTCGGTGCCGATCCAGCTGAGGTCGATGTTCGCGGCGGTGCGCATCACGCCGTCGCGCACCACTCCCGGGAGCGTGACTCCGACGGGGAGGTTCGCGCTGCTGTCGAACCCGGCGGCAGCGAGCTCAGCCCGAATCGCAGCGGCCATCGACCCGACCTCGCGAGCGATATCGGCCGGCGCACCGCCTGCGGGGGTCGCGACCTTGTGCCGAGTGCTGATCTTCTCGCCGGTCGTCACATCGATCGCGGCGCCCTTGATACCCGTACCACCGACATCGATGCCGATGGCTGCGTGCTGCAGTCCCATAGCGGCGAGTGTATCGGCAGCGCAGGGGCGATCGCTAGACGGCGCGGAGCACGATGGCGCTGCCCTGCCCGCCGCCGCCGCAGATGCCGATGGCTCCGAGGGATCCGACACCCTCCTCGGCGAGCTGCCGCGCGAGCGTGCCGACGATGCGAGCGCCGGAGGCCCCGATCGGGTGACCGAGAGCGATCGCTCCACCATGCCGGTTGACGATGCTCGGATCGAGGCCGAGCTCGCGGCCCGACTGCACGCCGACCGCCGCGAATGCCTCGTTGATCTCGACCGCTGAGAGGTCGGCGACGGCGATTGCGCCGGTCTTCGCGAGTGCAGCCGTGATCGCCCGCGCGGGCTGCGAATGGAGCTGCGTGTCGGGGCCGGCGACGAATGCGGTCGCCTCGACGCGGGCGAACGGCGCGAGGCCGAGTCGCTCCGCGGCCGCCTCGCTCACGATCACGAGCGCCGCAGCGCCGTCGGTGATCTGCGAGGCGTTGCCCGCAGTGATGGTGCCCTCCTTCGAGAAGGCCGGCCGCAGACCCGCCAGTGTTTCCGCGGTGGTCTCCGCACGCACGCCGTCGTCGCTCGAGACCACCGTTTCGCCCCGCCGCGACGTCACCGTGAACGGTTCGATCTCGCCGGCGAGGAATTCGGCCGAGGCTGCGGCGCGCTGGTGGGAGGCCGCCGCGAACGCGTCCTGCTCCTCACGGGTCAGCCCGAGCGGCGTATTGCCGGTCTCGGTGAGCGCGCCCATGGCAACCTGGTCGAATGCGTCCGACAGGCCGTCGCGGTCGACCGTGTCGACGAGGGCCGCGTCGCCGTACTTCGTGCCTGCGCGCAACGGCAGCACGTGCGGGGCGAGCGACATCGATTCCTGGCCGGCTGCGACGACGATCTCCGCCTCACCGCTGTTGATGAGGCGCACCGCCTGCGAGACGGCCTCGGCGCCGGAGAGGCACACGGCGTTGAGCGTTATGGCAGGCACTTCGAGGGGGATCCCCGCGCCCACCGCCGTCTGACGGGCCGGGTTCTGGCCGGCGCCCGCCTGCAGCACCTGGCCGACCACGACCGCGTCCACGTCAGCAGGGGCAACGCCTGCACGGGCGAGTGCCGCACGCACGGCGTGGGCGCCCAGCACGGTAGCCGGCTGCGCGGCGAGCTGTCCGGTGAAACGAGTGAACGGGGTGCGGGCGTATCCCGCGATGAGTGCGGTCATCGGCTGGCTCCTCGGTGGTCGAACGGGGTGCATCCATCATCGCGCACCAGCGGAGCCGCGGCACCTGCGCACCTGCACGGGCGGAGGGCTTCACGGTGTGCACGATGGTCGCGCCAGGGCTTGGGCTCGGGATCGGGCTCGGGCTCGGGCTCGGGCTCGGGCGATCGTGAATGTCGGTGGTTGCCGGTTGACTGGGGTCATGTTCTCCCTCACGATCGGCAGCATCCCGGCGGAGGTGACAGACGCGCCCGCTGATGCGGTGGCTGATGCGAGTCTGTCGCTTGGACAGGTCGTGAACCTGCTCGAGCAGATGGAGTATCGGCAGCGCGCCCTCGACGCGTTCAGGTACGAGCTCATGGCGGTCGCGGTGCAGATGGCGACCGGTGCCGCGCGTTCCGGCTCCGCGCCCGCCGGCGAGAACGAGCTCGCCTACCGCTCGGTGCGGGCGGAGCTCGCGACCGCGTTGAACGTGAGCGAGCGCGCGGTGCAAGCCCAGATGGGTGCGGCGTGGTCGCTGCGATACGACTACGGGATGACGCATCAGATTCTCGCGGCTGGCGAGATCTCGGCCGCGCACGCGCGCGTGATCGCGGATGCCGGGCGACGTCTCGGCGTCGGGGCTGCTCCTGAAGTCGTCGCGAGGCGGGAGGCGTATCAGGCGGAGGTGCTCGAGTACGCGCGTCGGGAGTCGGTGAACCGGCTTCGTCCGATCGCGCGCAGGATCGCCGAGCAGTACGCCGGCGACACCCTCGACGAGCGGCACCACGAGGAGGTGCGCAGGCGTCGAGTAGTCGTGCAGGAGCGCGAGGACGGGATGTCCGATCTGCTGGCGTATCTGCCCACCGCGGAGGCGTACGCGATACACGACCGGTTGACGCGGATCGCCCGCGAAGTCGAGCGCAGCGAGCGAGCAGGGTTGGCCGAGCGGGCTGCGTCGGCCGAGCGGGCTGGACGGCATGAGCGTGACGGGGGCGCCGAGCGGGGCCAGCGGGCGGCGGCGGAATCTTCGGCGCGACGCTCGCGCGATGAGATTCGGGCCGATGCATTCGCCGAACTTCTCCTCGGCTCAGACGCGAGCGCTGTGACCTCGTGTGCGAGCAGCGAAGCGATACGGGCTCGGGTGCAGGTCATCGTGCCCGTCACGGCACTCGCCCCCTCCCGCCGGAGCGCTGCTCCTGTGGCAGAGCTCGTCGGAGCGGGGCCCATCCCGCTCGCCTCTGCCAGGAACCTCGCAGCGGCGACGCCGGTTTGGGAGCGGGTGACGGTGGATGCGGAATCGGGTTCGGTGCTCCAGGTCGATCGCTACCGTCCAAGCGAAGCGATGAAGCGCCGACTCGGCGCCCGCGATCAGCACTGCCGGTTCCCGGGGTGCCGTGTGCCGGTCGCGCGGTGCGATCTCGACCACACCGTCGACGCGGCCCTCGGCGGCCCGACCTCGACGGCGAACCTCGCGCACCTGTGCCGTGGCCATCACGTGCTCAAGCACCACTCCGAATGGGCCGTACGCCAGAAGAACGATGGTGAACTGCACTGGACCAGCCCCACGGGCAGGCGCTACGTCGACCGACCCCCGAGTCGTGTGAGGTTTATAGAGACCGGGCCACCGGGGCCGATGCGACGAATCGAACGCCGAGAACCCGAGCGTGAACGCAGAGAACCCGAGCATGAACGAGACTTCGCGCGTCACCCGTTCTGACGCGGCCCCTAACACTGCGCATCTTCATTCCCATCATCAGGGCTACCGAGCATCCCAGCGCCTAGCACCCGAGTGTCCAGTGCCCCTGTAGCCCCTAGTGTGGGTCGAGTGAGCCCGAACGCAGCACCGAGCCCCCCTGGCGAGCGCTCCTCCGGAACAGCACCGCGGACCGCCGCCGGGCACCGCCGACGCGCGGGGCGAGTCATCGGAATCGGTGCAGGATCCCTCGCAATCGTGCTCGCGGCAGGCTACGCCGTCGTCTGCGCCATCGCTCCGCTGCCAGAACCGGTGGTGACGTTGGACGCACCCGCGGCGGTCACGATCTCGGCCGACGATGCCGACGTGCGACGGGCGGTCGATGCCGAGCCGGAGCCGACCGCGATCGGATGGCTGCACGACGACGAGATCTGGACGAACACGCAGCGCCCGGCGCCGATCGCGAGCATCTCGAAGCTCGTCACCGTGCTCGTCGCGCTCGATGCAGCACCCGTGGCTGCGGGCGCCGATGGGCCGACGCACGTCTGGACGGCCGAGGACGCCGCGCGGCAGGCACGGTACGTCGCAGATGACGGCGTCGCGTTTCCCATACCCGTCGGCACCGAGGTGACCGCGCGTCAGATGCTGCAGCTCGCGCTCGTACCGTCGGCGAACGACTTCGCAGCTGCCTACGCGTACTCGGTGTTCGGCGACAATGATGCGTTTCTCGCCGCGGTCCGGGCCTGGCAGGACCGCGAAGGTCTCGCATCGCTCTCGCTGTTCGAGCCGACCGGTATGGACGAGCGCAATGCGGCCTCCGCGTCCGACGTGCTGCGCCTCGCGCGCCTCGCGCTCGCGAACGACACGGTCGCCGAGATCGTCGCGATGCCGCAGGTCTCCCTTCCATGGGGCATCGGCACCGTGGAGAACACGAACCCGCTGTACGGAGCGCTCGACGGTGTGATCGGCATGAAGACCGGGCGCACGAGTGTCGCCGGCTACAACCTCGCGGCGGCGCGCACGAGCGATGCGCTGGGTCGCGACGTCGTCCAGCTCGCGGTCGTGCTGGGCCGAGCGACGGCCGAGGATCGCCTGAGCGCGAGCCTCAGCATGTTCTCCGCGCTGGACGCCGCGCCCGCACGCACGCAGATCGTGGCGCACGACGAGCGGGTCGGCACGGCGAGAACGGTCGACGGCGTCGAGATCCCGATCCTGATATCGGGCGACGGCGCCGAAGTCGTGCTCCTCCCCGGAGAAGCCGCAGAGCGAACGGTCGCCCTGGAGACGGGCGGGTTCACCGAGGCCGGCGCGCCGGATGCCGGACTCACGGGGGCCGATGCCGAAGCCGGGCGACGAGTGGGCATCCTGCACCTCTCGGGCCCCACCGAATCCGACGAGCGCGCCTTCGACGTCGTCACGGGTGCCGCGATCACCGCGCCCGACTACGGCTGGCGCCTCACGCACCCCCGCGAGCTCTTCACCTGGAGCTGAGCCGGGCCCAGATCCGGGCCATTGCAGAACGGGGAATCGACCCCAACGACCTCAATCGAGCAGCGCGCCACCGGCGAGCCGGCGCACGACGCCGGTGAGATGGTCGACTCCCGCGACGAGATCGGCTTCCTCCGTGAACTCGTCGAGGCTGTGGGAGATGCCCGCGACGCTCGGCACGAAGAGCATGACGGTCGGCACCGTGTCCTTCATGTTGGTCGAGTCGTGCCCGGCGACCGTCATCACGCGATCATGGGTGAGACCGAGCTCCTCCGCGACCTCACGGGCGAGCTCGACGCCGGCTTCGGGGTACGGGTTCTGATCCCAGCTGTGCTCGGCCGTGACGGCGATCTCCACGCGATCCTCGCGCTGCACCCGCTCGATCGTGCGCTGCAGCGAGGCATGGGCCTCCCGGATCACGTCGGCGCTCGGCGAGCGCAGGTCGAGCAGCAACCGCACCTCACTGGCGACGACCACGGGCGAGTTGGGATACACGTTGAGCTCGCCGCACGCGGTGTGCAGCGCGCCCGGCTCGAACTCGTCGACGAGCTCGCGCGCCGCCACGACGAGCCTGGCCGCGCCGAGCAGGGCGTCGCGCCGATCGACCATCAGCGTCGACCCGCTGTGCGCCTGCGCCCCGGTCACCGTGAATTCGAACTTGTGCGCCGCCCACGTCGCATTCACGAGACCGATCGTGACGCCGTCCTCCTCCATGCTCCGGCCCTGCTGCACATGGATCTCGGCGTACGAGGCGACCTCGCGGCCCGAGTCGCCTCCGAATACGTCACCGGCGCCACGTTCCCCGATCGCATCGAGGGCGTCGCCGACCGTCACCCCTCGCGGATCGGTCGTCGCGAGCGCTGCGTCGAGCGGCATCTTGCCGGTGAACACCGAACTGCCCATCATCGATGGCTTGAAGCGCGACCCCTCCTCGTTGAACCAGTTGACGACCGCGAGATTCACACGGGCAGCCGACGGATCGGCACGAAGCTCATCGGCCACGCGGAAGCACGCGTGGGCCGACGCCATCACGCCGAAGGCGCCGTCGAAGCGGCCGGCGGTCGGCTGCGAGTCCAGGTGCGACCCGGTCAGCACGTAGGGCGCACCGGGCACGAGTTCCAGCAGCCCGAACTGGTTGCCGGCCGCGTCGCGCTCGACCGTGAATCCGTGCTGCTCGAGCAGCTGCGCGAACCAGGCGCGCTGCTCTCCGTCGGCTGCGGTCGCGGCCTGCCGGTCGACGCCGTTCGTGCCCGGCACGGCACCGAAGCGCGAGTGCACGGCCCAGTCTGCGAGGAATGCGTCATCGAGGTGCTGCGTCATGGTCGTCTCTGTTCTCTCGTTCTTCACTGTCGTCTGCTGCGCGCGTGCCTCAGGCCGCGATCTCGTCGGATGCCGGTGGCATCACCCTGTCCGAGATCAGCACGTGTATCAATGCAGGAGCATCTCCCGCGAGTGCGCGATCCAGCGCCCCCGCAAAATCCTCTGTGGCCTCGACGCGCTCACCGTGCCCTCCGAACGACCGCATCCAGGCCGCGAAGTCGGGATTCGCCATCCGCGTGCCCGACGGTCGACCCGGATAGTGCCGCTCCTGATGCTGCACGATCGTCCCGTAGATCCCGTTGTCGACCACGATCACCAGCGGCTTCCCGCCGTGCGCGACCGCGGTCGCGAGCTCCTGCCCGTTCATCATGAAATCGCCGTCGCCGCACACCGCGACCGCACGTCGATCGGGAAACACGAGTGAGGCCGCGACGGCCGCCGGAACGGCGAGGCCCATCGCGCCGTTGCGCGCGCCCACGAGGCTCGCCGGGGTCAGGTGCTTCACGAACCGGTGCGCCCAGATCGTCGCGTTCCCCGCGCCGAAGGTGAGCACCGCCTCGCCCCGCAGCCGCTCGTCGAGCTCGCCGAAGGCGACGCCGAGGTCGACGCCCGGATTCTCGACATCTGCCGGGATCCCCGAAGCGCCGGCGACACCGGGCACCGACGCGTCAGGTCGATGCGCCGCGAACCGCGCCTGAGCCACTGACCGGTCTCGCATCCACGAATCGTCGCGGTCGCCGCGAACTGCAGCGGCATCGACACCGGAGAGCGCCTTCGTGAAGGCCTCCGGCGTTGCGAGCAGGTGCTGATCGAGTCGCCCCGCATGCATCGTCGCCTCGGGGTCGACGCCGACGAGCACGGTCTCCGCATCGAATCCGAGTCGGTATCCGTCGCTCATCACGTCGGATCGACCGCACCCGACGAACACGAGGAGGTCTGCCTCCGCATACCCGGCAGCGACCGCATCCGCGCGGCCGTACCCGAGCCAGCCCGCCCACGCGGCTCCGGTGTGCGGCACCGCGTCGTACGCACGCCAATCCGCGAACACTGGGACGCCTGCGGATTCGGCGAAAGCGAGCACCTCTCGGCCAGCTCCTGCATGCCAGCCGTCACCTCCGACCACGAACGCCGGGCGCTCGGCGCGGGCGATCCGTTCACCGAGCTCCTCGATCTCGGCACGTGACGGCTGCGGGTTCGGGGAGGCGATCCGCCCACTCGGCGCAGCCTCGGTCACGTGCACGAGCACGTCCTCCGGCAACCCGACCACGACCGGACCGGGGCGGCCGGAGGCCGCGACCCGCATGGCCTCCGCCACGAGCTCCCCCGCACGATCGGCGTCGTCGATCGTGAGCACCCGCTTCGCGGTCGACCCGAACCATCCGGTGAGACTGAACTCCTGGAACGAGTCCCGCTCACGGTCGGCCACCGGAATGAGCCCGACGAACAGCACCAGAGGGGTCGCGTCCTGCCACGCCGTGTGGATCGCGATCATCGCGTTCGACGCCCCCGGGCCGCGCGTCACCATCGCGATCCCCGGCACGCCGGTCAGGCGCCCCTCGGCGAGCGCCATGAACCCCGCACCGCCCTCCTGCCGACACACGACCGTCTCGATCGACGAATCGTGCAGACCGTCGAGCACGTCCAGGTAGCTCTCCCCTGGCACTGCGTAGACACGGGAGACCCCGTGCTGCTCGAGCGTGCGAACGATGAGATGACCGGCCGACTGCGACATACGATAATCCTTCCAAAAACGGTGTGAGTGAGACTGTGAAGTCCGGGGTCAGGGGCCGATCGGGAGCAGGGACGCGAGCGATTCGCCCGCGGCGATCCGCGCGAGCAGCTCGGGCTCGTCGCGATCCGATGCCTGAGCCGCGCTGAGCACCTCCGGGTCGATGCGGCCGCCCGGGAGGACGAGCACGCCGTGCGCGTCGCCGAGCACGAGGTCCCCGGTCGACACGGGCACGCCGCCGATGACGACGGGCTGGTCGACAGCGCTTCCCGCCAGTGCGCCGGTGCGTTTCGTCGTTCGAGCGGTGAGCCCGGTCGCGTACACGGCGAGCCGATCCTGCGTCTCGCGCAGCGCCTGGACGTCGGTGACCGGACCGTCGACCACGATGCCGACCGCACCCTGCGCGATCGCAGCTCGCGCGGTGACGGCTCCGACGGGCGCGTGCGCACCGCCCGCGACCCGGATCACGAGCACCTCGCCGGGCCGGGCTGCGAGAAGCGCTCGGTTCACCTCGTACGCGTCGGGTTCGCGCAGGTCGAGGGTCCTCGCGAAACCGACGAGTTGCGGGCTCCGCGTGACCGGATGCACCCGGGGGTCGACGAACCCGTCTTCGATGAAGTGGCCGAGCGTCGGCAGCTCGACCTCGCGCAGAGCGTCGAGAAGCTGAGCGTGCTCGAGCGTCATGCGACGACCTCGGGCACCACCGCGACGCACTCGATCTCGAGCGCGATCTCCCAGATCGACACGCAGACCGTCGTCCTCGCGGGCAGGTCGTCGGTGAAGTACCGCGCGTACACGCGGTTGAACGGTTCGCGCTGCTCCGGAGATGTCAGGTAGGCGTTGACTTTGACGACGTGCTGCAGGCCGCTTCCCGCCGCAGCGAGCACTGAGACGAGGTTCTCGAGGCAGCGCGCCACCTGGTCTTCGAAATCGTCCGGCGCGGAGCCGTCTGCGCCGAAGGGCACCTGGCCCGTCGTGAAGACGAAGCCGTTGGCGACGACCGCCTGCGAATACGGACCCAGCACCGGGGCGAGCCCCGGTGCTGCGCTGATCCGCCGGATCACGGCGCGACGTCCACGCTGGTGGTCGCTTCCACCCGGTCGATGTTCTTCTGGCTGTTCTCCCCCAGCAAGAAGAGCGCCACGAACGACAGCCCTGCTGAGGCGGCGATGTACCAGGCGATCGAATCGCTCTGCCCGGTCAGGTTGAGGAGCCACACGGTCACGGCGGGGGTGATCGCCGAGCCCAGCAATCCCGAGAGCATGTATGCCACGGACAGCCCCGAATACCGCACCTTCGCTCCGAACAGTTCGGCGAGGAAGGTGGCGATCGGCCCGTAGTTCGCCGAGAAGGCGATCATCATCAGGCCGTACGCGAGGAACACGGCCGCGGGGTTGCCCGTGTTCAGCAACCAGAAGAATGGGAACGCGAGCAGGGCCTCAGCAGCGATCCCCGCGGCGATGATCGGCTTGCGTCCGACTCGGTCGGAGAGCCGCCCGAAGAACGGGATGAAGAAGATGCCGAGCAGGCAGGCGACGAGCACGACCCAGAGCATGAGGTTCGCGGAGTACCCCTGCTCGCTCGTGCCGTAGTTCACTCCGGATGCGACCATGAGCGTGAAGCTCGAACCGGTCGACAGTGTCGCCACACCGCCGAGGATGACCTGCTTCCAGTAGTGGCGCATGAGGTAGGCGAACGGGAGCTTCGCCTTGGCGCCCTGTTCGCGCACCTGCTGGAAGCTCGGCGTCTCCTCGATGTTGAGTCGGATGTAGATGCCGACCGCGACGAGCAGCACCGATGCGATGAACGGAACGCGCCAGCCCCACGTGTACAGCGCTTCCGTCGACACCGTCGCCGTGACGATGAGGAAGGCGACGTTCGCGAGGAGCGTTCCGAACGGGACGCCCACCTGGACGAGCGATCCGTACCAGCCGCGGCGCTCCTGGGGAGCGTGCTCGACGGTCATCAGGACAGCGCCGCCCCATTCACCGCCGAGCGCGAGGCCCTGGATGATGCGCAGCGTCAGGAGGATGAACGGCGCCGCGATGCCGATCGTCGCGAAGTCGGGCACGAGACCGATGGCGAGCGTTGCGCCGCCCATGGTCAGCAGCGAGATGAGGAGCATCGATTTGCGCCCCAGACGATCGCCGAAGTGGCCGAAGAGGATCGCGCCGAGGGTGCGCGCGACGTAGGCGGCGGCGAACGTGAGGAAGGAGAGGATCGTTCCGACCGCCGGGGGCAGATCGGGGAAGAACACCTGATTGAAGACGAGCGCGGAAGCGGTTCCGAAGAGGAACAGGTCGTACCACTCGACCGTCGTGCCGATGACGCTCGCGGTGGCGATCTTCCTCATCTTGGATTGGTCCAGTCGTGCGCTGCGGACTTCCGTGTCCTGAGCGGGCGTCGTAGTCATCGAGTCTCCTGTGATTCGAGTGGCGATCGGGTCAGAGTTCACCCTCCCAGCGCTCCGAGGCCCCGACAAGCAGCATCTGCACACGAGTCCCGCGAAGTTCTAGTGAAATGCACAAGGGGCGAGCCGAGCGAGCGGCGATCAAGCAAAATTGGGTGTGTGATTGCTCAACCCTCCGCCGAGACCCGCGACTGGTGGTCGGTCGCGCTGCAGCGGCTGGAGACCGATCTCCCTGCGCTCGTCGACGACTTCCTCGCCCGCCTCACTCGACTCAGGGGCGGGTACGCCTCCGTGCAGGAAGCCGACCTGCGGCAGACGGCCCATGACACGCTCTCCTACCTCATCGCGCGACTGGCCGGTCGACCGGTACCGCGCGGCCTCGTCGATCTGCCGCAGCGGCTCGGGGTGAGGCGCGCACGGCAAGGAGTCGATCGCGATCAGTTGCTGGAAGCCGTGCGGCTCGATTACCGGGTGCTCTGGGCCGGCCTCGTCTCGATCGCCGGCGATGCTCATGCCGACGAACTGGTGCAGCACGCTGAACCCGTGCTGACCTCCGTGGAGGACTACATTCACGCGGTGCAGGTCGCGTTCCTCGACGAGCGAGAAGCGCTCGCCTCCGACAGCCGCACTCAGGAGACGCGGGCGTTCGCGCAGCTGCTGGCCGCAGACGACCCGGCGGGCATCGCCGCCGAGATCGCTGCACGACTGCGGTTTCCGGCCGATGCGATATTCGAGATCTGCCTCATCCCGACGTTCTCGGCTGCTGACGCCCGCCGCATCGCCATCACGTTCGAGCGCACCCGGCAGCGCTTCTTCGCCTGGGACTTCGACGACAGCGTGCTGTTCGTCAGACCGCGCGTGGCAGGCGATCATCCGCTGACGAGCATCGGCGGCGTGCAGATCTCCACGGTTCGAGGCCTCGCCGCAGTGCCGCCGGCTGTCGAGTTCGCCCACCAGCTGCTCCCCTTCGCGACACCCGGGCGGCTGAGCGATGAGAACGACCTCTGGCTCGCCCTCGCGTCCGACACGGTCCTGTCAGCGATGCCGCAGGTCTTCTCCCATGCGCGTCACGCGATGCAGCAGGTTCGCGCGGACGAGCGCGCGCGGCTGCTCGACACGTTCGCGCGGTTCTGCGCGAACGGCTCGATCAAGCGCACGGCAGAGGAGATGTTCGTGCATCGCAACACCGTGGTGAACCGATTGCAGGCATTTCATCGCGTGACGGGGTGGGATCCGACCGTGCCGGCCGAGGCAGCGCGAGCCCTGCTGGCGTTCGGCCGGAACCCGAACCCGATCGATCAGGATCGCGAGTCGTAGCTCAGCGCACCGCCGAGCACGGTGGCGACGATGCCGAGTTCGGCCAGGTCGGGCGCCGTCAGCGGCGAAGCCGAGAACACGGTGAAATCGGCGAGCTTGCCGCGCTCGAGCGTTCCCTTGTCGGCGAACTGCCCCGTCGCGCGCGCCGCCCATTCGGTGTGCGTGCGCAGGGCTTCCTCCGGAGTGATGGCCTCGGCCTCGCCGAGCACGGTGTCGTTCTCCGTGCGGCGGTCGACGGCCGCCTGCATGCCGCGACGCAGATTGTTGTCAGCGACCGGCAGGTCGGAGGAGCCGGCGAGGATGATGCCGGCGTCGATCACGGACCGCCCGCGGTACAGCCAGTCCGCGCGGTCACGGCCGACGCGATCCGCCATCTGATCGCCGAAGGCGCTGATGAACCCGGCCTGCGGCGTGACCGCCACCCGCAGCCGCCCGGCGCGCTCCACCTGGTCGGGTCGGGCGATGCCGAAGTGCTCGATGCGGCACGGAACGTCGAGCCGTCCGTAGCGATCCTGCGCCTCCTCGATGAGATCGAGGGCGAGATCGATCGCGGCGTCGCCGATGGCGTGCAGGGCGAGCGGCCACCCGGCCCGGTATGCGCCGAGTGCGCGCTCGCGGTAGACCGCCGGCTCGTCGAGCAGATAGCCCGTGTTGTGCTCGTGCCCGCAGTAGTCCTCGGTCACGGCCGCTGTGGCTCCGAGCAGCGAACCGTCGAGGAAGACTTTGACGTGCCCGAAGCGCACGGCGTCATCGCCGAAGCCTGCACGGATGCCGAGATCGAGGCCCGCCCCTGCACCTTCGCCGGCGAAGTCGGAGGCGTGCCCGCTGAGCGGCCGGAGCGCGTCGATCGCGGGCATCAGTTGGGCGCGCGCGTGCAACCGTCCCCGCTCGGACGCCGCCTGGTAGGCCGCGACCTCGATGGGGCTGTGGCCGATCCATCCCCCGCCGACGCCTGCTTCGGTGAAGCTCGTGATCCCCTGCGCGGCGTACCGGCTGGTCGCCGCTTCGAGAGCCTCGACGAGTCGCTCGGTCGAGTAGGGCAGCAGCAGCGCCTGGACGAGCCCCTGCGCGGCTTCTTCGAGCAGACCGGTGGGCGCGCCCTGCGGGTCTCGCACGACGACGCCGCCGGTGGGGTTCTCGAAGTCGGCCCCGAACGCGCCGACGAGCCGGAGCGTGGCGCTGTTCGTGATCGAAGCGTGGCCGGAGGTGTGGCGCAGGTAGAGCGGGCGTTCGCCGGTGATCTCGTCGAGACGCGCGATGTCGGGGAACGCCCCGCCGTGGTGCGCCTGGTTGAAGCCCGTGCCGTGCACCCAGGCGTCGGCGTCTCCGAGGGCGTCGAGACGCTCGACCTCGGCCGCGATCTGGGCGTACAGGGCATCGAGGCCGCGGGTCGTGCTGAGATCGATCGACGCGAGCCCGAGCCCCCACCAGGCGGTATGGCAGTGCGCATCGATGAGGCCTGGCGTGACGCACGCGTCGCCGAAATCGTGGGTCGTGACGGCTTCGAGGCCGGCGATCTCCTCGTCGAAGCCGACGATTCGGCCGTTCAGGACGCCGACCGATGTGACGGAGGGGCGCGCGGGATCCATGGTGAGGATCTCGCGAGCGGTGAGAATCAGGTCGAGTTGCATGGGGATCTCCTCAGGCTGCGATCTCGTCGGCGGCGGGCGGCATGACGCTGTCGTCGATGAGCAGGTGGATGAGTGCTGGGCGGTCGGCTGCGAGCGCACGATCGAGCGCTCCGGCGAAGTCATCGGTGTGCTCGACTCGCTCGCCGTGCCCGCCGAAGGCGCGCATCCACTCGGCGAAGTCGGGGTTCGCCATGCGCGTGCCCGATGGGCGCCCCGGGTAGTGCCGCTCCTGGTGCTGCACGATCGTGCCGTAGATGCCGTTGTCGACGACGATGACCAACGGCGTGCCGCCGTGCGCGAAGGCGGTGGCGAGTTCCTGCCCGTTCATCATGAAGTCGCCGTCGCCGCAGACCGCGACCGAACGGCGATCGGGGAACGCGAGCGATGCCGCGACAGCTGCTGGCACCGCGAGGCCCATCGCGCCGTTGCGCGCGCCGACCAGGCTCGCAGGGGTGAGATGGGTGACGAATCGATGCGCCCAGATCGTCGCGTTGCCCGCGCCGAACGTCAGCACGGCCTGCCCCTCGAGGCGGTCGTCGAGTTCGCCGAACGCGACTCCGAGGTCGACGCCCGGGTGCTCGGTCTCCGCAGGGATCCCGGAGGCGCCGGCGACACCGGGCACTGACGCATCCGGTCGGTGCGCCGCGAAGCGCCGCTGCGCCTCCGACCGGTCGCGCATCCACGCGTCGTCTCGGTCGCCGCGGATGTCCGCGGCGTCGAGCGCGCCGAGCGCGGCGACGAACGACGCAGGGGACGACAGCACCTGCTGGTCGATGCGCCCGGCATGCATCGTGGCCTCCGGGTCCATCGTCACGAGCACCGTCTCGGCTCCGAAGCCGAGACGGTATCCGTCGCTCATCACATCGGATCTGCCGCACCCGACGAGCACCAGGAGGTCTGCCGCCGCGTACCCCGCCGCTACCGCGTCAGCGCGACCGTATCCGAGCCAACCGGCCCACGCCGCACCCTCGTGCGGCACGGCGTCGTAGGCGCGCCAGTCGGTGAAGACGGGAACGCCCGCCGCGGCGGCGAACTCCAGCAGCGCGCGCCCCGCGCCGCCGTGCCAGCCGTCGCCGCCGGCGACGATCGCGGGCCGCTCGGCGCGGGTCAGCCGCTCGGCGAGCGCGGTGATCTCCGCATCCGAGGGCTGCGGGTCGGGTACCGCGATGGGCGCGCTCGGCGCGGCGTCGGTCAGCTCCACCAGCACGTCCTCCGGCAGACCGATGACGACCGGGCCCGGACGACCGGCAGCTGCAGTGCGCAAGGCCTCTGCCACGAGCTCGCCCGCGCGACCCGCATCGTCGATGGTCATGACGCGTTTCGCCGTCGAACCGAACCAGCCCGTCAGGCTGAACTCCTGGAACGAGTCGCGCTCGCGGTCGGCGACCGGGATGAGGCCGACGAAGAGCACCAGTGCCGTCGCGTCCTGCCACGCCGTGTGGATCGCGATCATCGCGTTCGCAGCGCCGGGGCCCCGCGTCACCATCGCGACACCCGGCACGCCGGTGAGCCGCCCCTCGGCGAGCGCCATGAACCCGGCGCCGCCCTCCTGCCTGCAGACGACCGTGTCGATCGACGAATCGTGCAGACCGTCGAGCACGTCGAGGTAGCTCTCACCCGGAACGGCGTAGACGCGCTGCACGCCGTGCGCCTCGAGGGTGCGGACGATGAGGTGGCCTGCCGACTGTGACATGTGGTGCGATCCTTCCGGGGTACAACGGGATGAGAACGAGAAGGGCCGGTGCGGTCCCCTTCCGGAGATCCGCACCGACCCGTTCGATCAGTGCTTGAAGCCGGGCAGGTTCACGCTCAGGCGAGGCGCGACGGCGCCTGCGAATGCCGAGAAGAGGCTCAGGAAGATGAGCATCGCGGCAGCCGGCCACCAGTGGTTGGCCGCCGCGGCGACGAAGCCGGTCGCGAGCAGCGGGATGAAGCCCGAGAGCATGCCTGCGGTGTTCTGCGCCAGGCCGACGCCGGTGTACCGCGTCTTCGCCGGGAACAACCCGGTGAGCACAGTGCCGGACGCCGCGTACGGCAGCGACAGGGCCGCGACGGCGAGCGTCATCGAGAGCACGACCAGCACGGGGTTGCCGGAGGCCAGCATGAGGAAGGCGGGGATCGCCACGACGGCAGACGTCACGCCGCCCCACAGGATGACCTTGCTCGCCCCGTACTTGGAGCCGAGCACACCGCCCCAGATGAGGACGAAGATCTCGACGGTGGCGGCGACCATGCTGCCGAGCAGCATCAGCGAGGAGTCGTAGCCGAGCACGTTCACGCCGTAGTACACGCAGAACGCGGTGACGAGGTAGAACCCGCCCACGCCGAGCAGTGCTGCTGCCATGCCGACGATGATCTGCTTCCAGCTGTGCTTGAAGGTGCTGGCCACCGGGGTCTTGTCGATCTCGCCCGACTCCTCGAGCTGACGGAAGACCGGCGATTCCTCGAGCTTCGAGCGGATGTAGACCGCGACGATGAGCAGCGGGAATGCGATCAGGAACGGGATGCGCCAGCCCCAGGAGCTGAAGCTCTCCTGCGACAGGATGAGCGTCATCACGAAGAATCCGCCGGAGGAGAGGATCGTGCCGATGGGCGAGCCGATCTGCGGGATCGCCGCGTACCGGGCGCGGAGGTGCAGCGGCGCGTTCTCGACCACGATCGTCATGGCGCCCGACCACTCGCCGCCGACGAAGAGGCCCTGGAGCACGCGCAGCAGCACGAGCAGGATCGGGGCGGCGATGCCGATGGCGGCGTAGGTGGGCAGCAGACCGATGAGGCCGGTGACGATGCCGATGCCGACGATCGTGATCATGAGCACCTTGCGGCGACCGATGCGGTCACCCATGCGCCCGAAGATGATGCCGCCGATGGGGCGCGCGGCGAGGCCGACGCCGAACGTCGCGAACGATGCGAGCGCCGCCGCAGTGGCGTTCTCGCTCGTGAAGTACTGGACGTTGAAGACCAGCGCGGCGGCGGCGCTGAACAGGAAGAAGTCGTACCACTCGAGTGCGGTGCCGATCAGCGCCCCGAGTGCGACCTTGTTGGCGTCTTTGACGCTGAGTTCTTGCGTGGCACCGTATTCGATCGATGCCGTGTGGGTTGTCTCGCTCATGCGTTCTCTCCGTCGAGGATGCGGGATCCGTGAGGTGCGGCTCTCGCGCGGTTGCGCGGGCGTCGGTACTCGATCATTGCAGGGAATCCGCACATCGCGGGTGCCATATCGCCCCCGAACGCGACAAGATTTCAGTGCATGTGCACATACACTGGCCGAATGGATGATCGTTCCGCCGACGCGCTCAGCGACACCCCCGAGGCAGCCGACCGGGATCGATGGCTCGAACTCCTCGCAGAGCTCGACCCGGAGTCGCTCACCGACCGGTTCCTCGCGCAGGTCGGGACGGTGCCCGGCTACGACCCGGCGCCCATTCCCGTCTCGGAACTGCGACGCACGGGCACGCTCTCATTCATCTCCCTGATCGAGGGGCTGCGCGCCGGCGGGTTCGCCGCGCCAGTGCCGGTCGCGACCGACGTCGGCGTGTCGCGAGCGCGCGCCGGCATCCCGCTCACCTCCCTCATGACGGCCATTCGACACGACTTCACCGTGCTGTGGGAAGCGCTCACCCGGGCGGCGACCGCCGAAGACGCGCAGCTCATCGTGCGGCACACGAACATCGTGCTGCGCACGGTCGACGACTACGTGCACCAGACCGAAGCGGCGTACCTCGCCGAGCTGCAGCGCATGAACGAAGAGCAGGCGTCAGTCCGGCAGGGCCTCATCGCGGCGCTCTTCCAAGACGTGCAACCGGGATCAGAGCGGCTCGAGACGATCGCCGCAGACCTGGGGCTCGGCGACGCTGCTCCGCTCCACGTCGTGGCCGCCGTCGATGACGACGTCGCCGCCCTACGGGTGCACATCTCCGAGCTCGAGCGGGCGGGCGGGAAGGTATTCACGCACCACCTCGGCGAGACGCTCATCGCATTCATGCGCCAGGTCGCCCTTCCCGGGTCGCGACTGTCAGAGGTCGCCGTGCGCGTGCTCGACCTGCGCGTCGGCATCACTCTCGCCCCCGGGGGCGTTGTCGACCTGCGACGCGCCGCCACCACCGCGGCGTCGCTCGCGCGCGCCTTCGTCGCCGACGAATCCGGCGCCATGACGTGGAGTCGCGGCTGGGCGCGGTTGGCCGCGCGCAGCCTGCTCGACGCCGGCAACCCGATCCTCGCCGATGTGCACGACGCGCTCGCCCGATGCACGCCGGCAGAGCGAGCGCGGCTCGAGGAGGCGGCGCGCAGCTACCTCGAGACCGGCAGCATCGGCGCGGCCGCCGATGCACTGTTCTGCCACCGCAACACGCTCGCGAACCGACTGCGCCGCTTCGCCGATCTCACCGGCGTCGACCCGCTCGTGCCCGCAGACGCCGCGCGCCTCGTCGTCGGGTGGGCCTAGGCGCCGCCCGACCCCGATCGCGTCAGGCGCGCACCGCTTCGAACGTCTTGCGATACCGGGACGGCGCGACGCCGTATGCCGCGGCGAATCCCTGACGGAAGGTGACGGGACTGCCGAATCCGCACGCCTCCGCGATGTGCTCGACCGACCACTGGGTCGTCTCCAGCAGGCGACGGGACTCGTCGAGGCGGCGCGCGCGCACCCAGGCGGCGGGCGTGGATCCTGTCGCTGCGTGGAATGCGCGCACGAACGTTCTGCGACTCATGTGCGCTCGGTGCGCGAGCCGGTCGACGGAGAGGGGTTGGTCCAGGTGGGCGAGCGACCAATCGAGCACGTCCGAGACCGGATCTCCGGCCGATGCCGCTGGGAGCGGTCGATCGATGTACTGCGCCTGCCCACCGTCACGATGCGGCGCCACCACGAGACTGCGGGCGACGCGGTTCGCCGCGTCGGCGCCGAGACGTCCCCTCACGATGTGCAGGCACGCGTCCAGCCCGGAGGCGGTGCCCGCCGCCGTGAGCACGTCTCCGTGGTCGACGTAGAGAACCGTCTCGTCGAGATCGATGTCGGGGTGCCGCTCCGATACAGCGCCGAACGCCTGCCAGTGCGTCACGGCGCGGCGCCCCGCCAGGATTCCGGCGTCGGCCACGGGAATCGCACCGAGGCACAGACCGGCGATCGTCGCTCCTCGCGCGTGCCCGAGTCGAAGCAGGTCGAGGAGGCCGGAATCGGGCGACCGGCCGTCCTCGTACCACGAGGGCACCACGATGAGATCGGCCCCATCCGCGCGATCGGCACCGTGCACCCCGCTGAGCGTCAGCCCTTCAGCGGTGCGGATTGCGCCCGCCGTGCCCGAGAACAGCTCGGTGCGCCAATCGGCGAGACCGAGGCGGCGCACCTCATCGAAGACCATCTGCGGGACAGCGAGATGGAACATGGTGACGCCGGGGAAGGCGTATATCGCGATCCGCATCGATGCTCCCGTCGTTCCGAGATTCAGTCTGGCCCGAAACCATCATATCGCGGCATTTCTGCCACTTGTGAGGGGGGCTCCGATGGCAGATCGTAGGGAGAGCATCCGCACCCGGATGCGCACCCGCTGACCTCCAGGAGCATCCCATGGCATCCCCGCGCCGCGCCCTCGTCCTCGTCGACATCCAGCAGCAGTACTTCGACGGCCCACTCGAGATCCACTACCCGAGCATCACCGATTCACTCGCGAAGACCACCGCCGCGATCGCGGCTGCGACCGAGGCCGGCATGCCCGTCGTCGTCGTGCAGCACGACGGCGGAGAGGGTGCCCCGGTCTTCAGCCCCGGCAGCGCGTCGTTCGCGCTGCACCCCGAGATCGAACGGCACCGCACCGACGACTGGAAGCACGTCGTCAAGCAGTACAGCTCCGTCTACCCGGGCACCGGTCTCGCTGAGTGGCTGCGCGAGCGCGACATCGACACCGTCACGCTGGCCGGTTACATGACGAACAACTGCATTCTGGCATCGGCTGCGGAGGCAGAGGTGCTCGGCTTCACCACCGAGGTCCTGTCAGACGCGACCGGAGCGATTCACCTGTCGAACGCGGCGGGATCGGCCTCGGCCACGACCGTGCACCAGACGCTGATGGCGCTGCTGCAGTCCAACTGGGCCGCCGTCGCGTCGACCGATGAGTGGCTGACCGCCACCGCTGCCGGCACCTCGGTGCCCGCGAGCAACCTCGTCGAGTCGGCCATCGCCGGCGCTCAGCACGCGGTGCAGTCGTAACGGGAGCCGGCTCCGAGCTCAGCGGAGACGATCGGCCACGATGCGCTGCAAGGCTTCGAGCGAGAGGGTGACCGACTCCACGTCGATGCGCTCATCGTTGCCGTGCACGCCCTCGCGGTACCGCTCATAGCTCCACTCGGGGCCGAGCAAGCCGAATCCGTACGCTGGAATGCCGAGTTCGCGCAGCACTCGTGCGTCTGAACCGCCCGCCGCCATGATCGGTACGACCGGGGCGTCGGCGACCGCCTCGACCGCGCGCTCGATCGCGGCGAAGAGCGGCGTGTCCGACGGCGAGGCCGTGGCGGCCCACCCGCGCAGGTGCTCGATCTCGATGTCGTCGGCGAGGGGCCCGAGCACGGCGCGCAGCAGGCGATCGACCTCGGCGTCCGTCGTGCCAGGAAGGGTGCGGATGTCGAGGTCGATCGTGCCCATCGCGGGAATCACGTTGTGCGTCATGCCGGCGCGCAGCACCGTCGGCGACATGGTGATGCGCGAGACCGCGTGGGCGTATCCGGCGATGCCGCCGAGGTGCGGAAGCGCGGCGTCGAGGCGCACCGGATCGCGCAGTCGCTCGGCCAGCGCTGGATCCTGAATACGCGCGCCGACGAACGCGTTCCACAGCGGACCGAGCTGCGCGGCGGGCATCACCTCACCCAGACGCTGCAGCACCTCGCCCACGCGGTACGACGCGCTTTTCGCGCCGTACGGGATCGAGGCGTGGCCGGGTTTGCCGTGGATGATGAGCCGCCGACCGGCGGACCCCTTCTCGGCCACCTCGATCGCCACGTGACGCCCCATGCGCATGCCACCCGACTCGGAGAGCGCTTCGGTGACGCGCACCGCCTCCGGGTGCTGCCGTACGAGCCAGTGGATGCCGTACTCCCCGCCGCCCTCTTCATCTGCGACCGCGAGCAGCACGAGGTCGCCTCGCGGCGGCTCCGGTGCCAGCGCCGCGTCGCGCAGCACGCAGGCGAATGCGGCGGTGAGGTAGAGCATGTCCACGGCGCCGCGGCCCCAGATCTCTCCGTCGATGAGATCACCGCCGAAGGGGTTTCTGGTCCACCCGTCGGGATCCACGGGCACGACGTCGAGGTGCCCGAGCAGTCCGAGCGAGGGAGCATCCGGGGCGGTTCCGCGCAGCCGCGCGACGAGCGAGGCCCTGCCGGGAGCCGATTCGAGCACGTGCGTCTCCACGCGGCCCGTGGCGACGGCCTCTGCGAGGAAGCGCTGCAGCACCCGCACGCTGCGAATCTCCTGCCCCGATGCGACACTGCCGTCGTTGACGCAGGCCTCGCGGATGAGCGATCGCAGCAGCGCGATGGTGTCGGCTGCCGACCCGCTCGCGGGGGCGGTCAAGGTCGGAGCACTCGATGCATCGCCGCGTTCAGACACCGCCAGCCACCTCCTCTTCCCGGGCCGCGCCCGCTTCACCCCTCCACCCTACTCGGGATGGAAACGGCGAGGATCAGGCCGTAACAGCGCGTTCGACGGAATCGAGGATCGCGGAGACGCCGGCGCGGTACACCGCCATGCCGTCGACTGCGAGCAGCGCATCGCGGTGGGCGTCCACGAGCGGGTAGTCGCTGAGGGTGATGGGCCCGAAGGTGCTGATCCAGGGAATCGATCCGTCGCGGGCGGCGTGGCCCCGCTGGAAGGCCTCGTTCGCCATCGCCGAGGAGTGCGCCAGCATGAACCCCGAGATCGCCGCGTAGAACCGGATGAGCGCGTCACCGCTCAACCCGGCCTCGACGAGCATCTCGAGCAGGAATTCGACGGCCGAGGCATCTCCGGGGCCGGCCGGGTCGGTGACCGCGCCCTCCTTGCCGATCGCCGGGTACTCGAGACTCAGCTCCGCGGTGCGCGTCACGACGATCTCGAGCCGTTCGCGCCACGTACCGGAGGATGCACGGCCGGCTTCTGACGCCCAGCCGCTGATGCGGTCGAGCGAGGCCCGCACCAGTTCGTCCTTGTTGCGGAAGTGGCGGTACATCGCCGAGGCGTCGACGCCGAGATGCTCGCCGAGACGTTTGAAGGTGACCCGCGAGGTCGGTTCGGTGCGGGCGAGCTCGAGCACCCCGTCGACGATGGTGCGCTGATCGAGCCGCACGCGTCTCGTGCTCGGACCACTCGCCACCATCGGCCTCCATCTTGATCGGTGCATCCGGCGCATTCCGGTGTGGGATCAGTGTAACCAGGCGGCGTCACGGAAGGTCAACGATCATGTCAACAACGTTGACTCAGCGCTCGATAGCGCATACCTTGAACACCTACGCATCGAAGAAGATACGCCGAAGGAGGCTGCGGTGACGCACACCCCGACCGCTGACACCGTGCTCGAGCACGGATGGGTCTACACCGGAACCGAGAGCTCCCCCGTCTACGGCGGGGTCGCCATCGCCGACGGACGCATACTCTCGACCGACCCCGACGAGGTGGCACGCCTCGCCGAATCAGCGACCACCCGCGTCGACCTCGACGGACGACTGGTGATCGCCGGGTTCCAGGACGCGCACGTGCACCCCGTCATGGCGGGGGTCGAGCTGCTGAGCTGCGATCTCTCGGGCTGCGAGACGGCAGCGGACACGCTCGCCGTCGTCGCCGCGTACGCCGACGCGCACCCCGATCTCCCCTGGATCCAGGGGGCCGGCTGGTCGATGGACGCCTTCCCCGGCGGCACCCCCACCCGTCAGATGCTCGACGAGATCGTGCCCGACCGGCCGGTGCTGCTCGAGAATCGCGACCACCACGGCGCGTGGGCGAACACCCGCGCCTTCGAGCTCGCCGGGATCACCGCAGAGACGGCCGACCCAGCCGACGGGCGCTTCGAGCGCGAACCCGACGGCACCCCGGCCGGCACCGCCCACGAGGGAGCGATGAGCCTCTTCGGCGCCGTGCGGCCGCGGCCCACACTCGAGCAGGCGTACGCCGGGCTCCTCGCCGCGCAGCAGCACCTCCTCTCCTTCGGCATCACCGCCTGGCAGGACGCAGCGGTCGGCGAATTCATGGGCAGCCCCGACACGGTGCCGGTGTACCTGCGCGCAGCGCGGGACGGCGCGCTCAAGGTGCGCGTGCGCGGAGCGCAGTGGTGGAACCGGGAGGACGGCGACGCCCAGCTCGGGCCGATCCTCGCCCGCCGCGACGAGGTCGCGAGCCAGTGCCACCCCGACCAGCTCTCGCTCGCCTCCGTGAAGGTCATGGTCGACGGCGTCGCCGAGAACTTCACCGCTGCGATGCACGAGTGCTACCGGGATCACCACGGCAACGCGACCGAGAATCGCGGCATCTCGTTCTTCGACCCACGCGACATGGCGCGCTTCGTGGCCGCCCTCGACCGCGAAGGGATGCAGGTGCACTTCCACGCGCTCGGCGACCGTGCGGTCACCGACGCGCTCGACGCCGTGGAGCACGCCCGACAGGAGAACGGCGCGAGCGGAAACCGCCATCACCTCGCGCACCTGCAGGTCGTGCGCTCGGAGGACGTGGCCCGCTTCGCCCCGCTCGAAGCGACCGCGAACATTCAGGCGCTGTGGGCGTGCCACGAGGATCAGCTGGACACGCTCACGCTGCCCTTCCTGGCCGACGACGCCGAAGAGCACCACTACCCCTTCGGCGAACTCGTCGCATCGGGTGCGCGCCTCGCAGCGGGAAGCGACTGGTCAGTCTCGAGCCCCGACCCCGTGCAGGCGATCCACATCGCAGTGAACCGGCGCTCGCCGCACAACGACCTGCCCCCGCTCGGCCCCGAGTCGCAGCGGCTCACCCTCGCGCAGGCGCTCGACGCCTACACGCAGGGCACGGCACGAGTGAACCACCTCGATCACGTCACCGGGCGCATCGAGCCCGGCTACTACGCCGACCTCGCCATTCTCGACCGCAATCTCTTCGACCTCGCCCCTGCAGATCTGCACACCGCGCGCGTCGACGAGACGTGGATCGGCGGCGAGCGCGTGTACTCGCGAGCGGAGGACGCAGCGTGACCCGCCGCCTGACCCGCCGCGGCATGCGCGGTACGGCCGCCGTCGGCACGGCGATCCTGCTCGTCACCGGCCTCGTCGGCTGCGGGCAGAGCGCCGTCGGCAAGGATGCCGGCACCTTCGAGCTGGAGGCGAGCACTCCCGCTCCCGTGGGCGAGATCGACTCGTACACGTGGGCGCTCGGCACCGAGCCGTATTCGCTCGACCCGGCATATGCATTCGACTACGCCGACAACACGGTGCTCTCGAACGTCTGCGACTCCCTGCTCCGCTGGAACTCCGACCTGTCGGTCTCGCCCGGCCTCGCCACCGGTTTCGAGCACCCCGACCAGCTCACCTGGGTCTACACGATCCGCGAAGGCGTCAAGTTCCACGACGGCACCGAGATGACCCCGAACGACGTCGTCGTCTCGTTGATGCGGCACCTCGATCCCGAGGTGGCGTCGTTCTGGTACGACACCTTCAAGAACGTCGACACGATCGAGCAGACGGGCGAGCACGAGGTGACCGTGCGCACCGTCGTACCCGACTCGCAGTTCAATCAGCTGATGTCAGCGGCCCCCGGCGTCATCCAGTCGGCGGCGACCACCGAAGCGGCGGGTGCCGACTACGGCAACCAGTCGACCGGGGTCAACTGCACGGGCCCGTTCTCCTTCGGCGAGTGGCGCTCGGGCGAGTCGATCACCCTCGACCGCTTCGACGACTACTGGGATCCCGAGCTGCGCGCGAAGGCCGAGCAGATGACCTTCGTGATCCTCACCGACCCGAACGCGCGCGTCAACGCGCTGCAGACCGGCGAGATCGATGGCGCGTGGACGATCCCGAGCAACGCCATCGACGTGCTGCGGGCGAGCGACACCGGCAGCGTGCACTTCGGCCTGAACGCGACGGTGCAGAGCCTCATCGTGTCTGACATGGACGGCCCGCTCGGCGACGTGCGCGTGCGCCAGGCTCTGACCATGGCGCTCGATCGCGAGGCGCTCGTGCGCGCCGCCGTGCAGGGCTACGCGACGCCGACCGACGCGCTCACATCCGAATCGGTGTGGATCAATGGCGACCCAGAGGCCGCGACAACCGCATTCGAGGACCTGCGGAACCACGACTACGACCTCGAAGAGGCGCGGCGCCTCGTCCAGGAGGCCGGCGCCGAGGGCGCGAAGATCACGTACGCGACTGCGTCGCTCGACGCCTCCTTCGATGTCATCTCCCAGGCGGTCGCGTCGGCGGGCGCCGAGATCGGCCTCGACATCGAGATCGACACCCGCACCCCGAACGCGTACACGCTGCTGTTCTCCGACCCCACCGCGCTCGAGGGCGTCGACCTGATGACGACGCGCTGGTACCTCTCGAGTACCGACCCGCTCGAGATGTACGCGGTGCTGCGCACCGGCGAGTTCTCGAACTACGGCCAGTGGTCGAACGACGAGTTCGACACCATCGTGAACGAGGCGCTGCAGACGGACGACGCATTCGAGCGCTCCCATCTGGCCGCCGAAGCGCAGCGCCTCACGAGCGAGGAGCTCCCCTGGATTCCGCTCTTCGACGTACCGACGACCCTGTGGCTCGGCGACCGGATCACGGGCGTCGATCCATCGATCTACTACATGTACTACCCCTGGGCCGCGACGATCGGGAAGGCGGAGTGATGACATCAACTGGCGCTGCTGCAAACGAGACGCGGGCCGTGCGACTGCGCGAGGACGGCACCTCGTCCGGCCCTCAGCGCGGGGGGCGCCGCAGTCGCGGCCGCCGCGGTGGGACGACCGCGCGGTTCGTGCTGGGACGCCTCGTCGGCCTCGTGGCGACGTTGTTCGCCGCCTCGCTCGTCGTATTCTTCTCCCGCTTCGTCGTGCCGGGCGACCCGGCGCGCTTCCTCCTGCGCGGCCGGAGCCCGAGCCCGGAGGCCATCGCCGAGGTCACGAAGCAGTACGGCCTCGACAAGCCCCCGATCGAGCAGTACCTCTCGTGGATCAGCGGCGTGGTGCGCGGCGACTTCGGCCGCTCGCTCCAATACCGCGACGACGTGTCGAGCGTGCTACTGGCCCGGCTCCCGGTCACCCTCGAACTCGTCGCCCTCGCCGCGGTGATCATCGTGCTCTTCGGGCTCGCGGCCGGCATCTTCGCCAGTCTGCGGCGCGGCAAGCTGACGGATCGCGTGATCCTGATGACGTCGACGGCGCTCGGCGCGATGCCCGCCTTCGTCATCGCGATCCTGCTCATCGCGGTATTCGCCGTGCAACTCGGCTGGTTCCCCTCCTTCGGCAGCGGAGACGCCGGCTGGGACCGCTTCATGCACCTGATCCTCCCCGCATTCGCCCTCGGCCTCGCGTTCGTCGCGCTCATCGCCCGGGTCACCCGCTCCTCGATGAACGAGCAGTTCGTGCGCGAGCACGTCGAGGTGGCCACCAGCCGCGGACTCACCCGGTCATCGGTGGTCTTGCGGCACGTACTGCGCAACGCGGTCGGTCCGATCCTGCTCGTCAGCGGCGTGCTCGTCGCAGGTCTCCTCGTCTCGAGCGCGATCGTCGAGCAGACGTTCGGACTCGCCGGCATGGGGTCGCTGCTCGTGCAGTCGGTCGATCGACTGGACTTCCCGGTCGTCCAGGCCATCGTGCTCGTCGTCGTCGTCGCCTTCGTCACCATCAACACCATCGTCGATCTCATCCAACCGCTGATCGACCCCCGCATCGCCGCAGGATCGGAGACCCGATGAGCACCTCTGCCTCCCAGGCCGCACCGCGGCCCGCCGCCTCAGGATCGTCTCCGGATGTCCCGCCGAACGCCACCCGCGCCCTCACCGTGCCGAAGTCGCTGCGGCGCAGGCGCTTCTCCGTCCAGGCCACGGTGTCGCTCGTCTTCGTCGCGATCGTCGTACTCGCCGCGGCGCTCGCGACGCTGATCGCCCCCTACGACCCCGATCACGTCGACCTGCAGAACGTGCTCTCCGGCCCCAGCTGGGCGCACTGGCTCGGCACCGACGCGCTCGGCCGCGATCTGCTCACCCGACTGATGTTCGGCGCGCGCACCTCCCTCATCGGTCCGCTCATCGTCGTCATCGGCTCGACCGTGCTGGGCCTCCTGCTCGGCCTCATCGCCGCGTGGCGCGGCGGATGGATCGACGCCGTGCTCTCGCGCGTCTTCGACTTCCTGTTCTCGTTCCCGGCGATGCTGCTCGCGATTCTCGCGGTCGCGCTCTTCGGCAAGGGACTCTTCGCCCCGGTGCTCGCCATGACCATCGCCTACATCCCCTACGTCGCCCGGCTCACCCGCGGGCTCATCGTGGCGGAGCGCACCCGCCCCTACGTGCAGGCCTATCGAGTGCTCGGGTTCCGCGGATCGTGGATCGCCCTGCGCCGCGTGCTCCCGAACGTCGTGCCGACCGTCGGCGCCCAGTCGACGCTCAACTTCGGCTACGTGCTCGCCGACCTCGCCGCCCTGTCGTTCATCGGCCTCGGCGTGCAGGCCCCCACCGCCGACTGGGGCTCCATGATCAATGAGAGCCGCGGGGCACTCATGAGCGGGGCGCTCCTGCCGACGTTCGTGCCCGCCGCAGTCGTCGTGCTCGTGGTGGTCGCCATCAACATCATCGGCGAAGAACTGTCCGACCGCATCGGAGGCAACTTCTCATGACCCAGCTCCTCGATATCGCAGATCTCTCCCTGCGCGTTCCCGGACGCGGCCCGCTGCTGAACGGGGTGTCGCTGTCGGTCGCCTCCGGCGAATCCGTGGCCCTCGTCGGCGAATCCGGATCGGGCAAATCGCTCACCACCCGGGCTGCTCTCGGCCTGTTCCCCGACCACGCATCGCTCGCAGGGTCGGTACGCGTCGGCGACATCGACACCGTGACGGCGAGCGAGGCGCAGCTGCGCACGATCCGCCGCACACGTGCGTCGATGATCTTCCAGGACCCCCGCGCCGGCATCAACCCGGTGCGCACACTCGGCGACTTCCTGACCGAGACACTGGTGCGCTGGCACGGACTGAGCCGATCCGACGCCGCGGCGCGCGCCGTGGCTCAGCTGGAGCAGGTCGGGTTGCCGCGTGCCGCCTCGCTGCTCGACCAGTACCCGCACCAGCTCTCGGGCGGCATGCTGCAACGCGTGATGATCGCCGCAGCTCTGCTCGATTCACCCGATCTGCTGCTGTGCGACGAACCGACCACCGCGCTCGACGTCACCACCCAGGCCGGCATCGTCGATCTGCTCCGCGAGCAGCAGGCGGCACGAGGGATGGGCATGCTGTTCATCACGCACGACCTCGGGCTCGCCGCATCGCTGTGCGAGCGCGTCGTCGTGCTGCGCGGCGGGCTCGTGGTGGAAGCGGGTGCGACCGAGTCCATCTTCCAAACGCCTCGTGAGGCTTACACTCGCGAGCTGCTCGCCGCGACACCGCGCATCGAGGTGCGAGAGGTTGCCACCGGTGCGGCGGGCGCTTCGGCGCCTGTGGACCCCCCGCTGATCGTGGCCTCGGGGCTCACGAAGCGCTACCGGGTGACGGGGCGCGACGATGTGACGGCGCTCTTCGACGTCGACTTCTCGCTCGCGCGCGGCGGATCGCTCGGCATCGTCGGCGAATCGGGCTCGGGCAAATCGACACTCGCGCGCATCCTCGTCGGGTTGGAGCAGACCGACGAGGGAGAGCTGGTGGTCGAGGGCGTCACGCGACCCGATCGCGCGCTCTCGGGATCCGAACGCCGGACACTCGCATCCAGCACCCAGATGGTGTTCCAGGATCCGTATCTCTCGCTCGACCCCCGCATCGCGATCGGCCGTTCAGTCGCCGACGTCGTGCGCCTGCACGCCGGGGGAACGCGTCGAGACGCCGAGTCGGCGGCCGGCGCGCTGCTGGAGCGCGTCGGCATCCGGCCCGACCAGCTCGCCGCGAGGCCGAAGGCGCTCTCGGGCGGGCAGCGGCAGCGCGTCGCGCTCGCGAAGGCGCTCGCCGCGAAGCCGAAGCTGCTCGTGCTCGACGAGGCGACGAGCGCACTCGACGTGTCGGTGCAGGCGCAGGTACTCGAACTCATCGAGGAGGTGCGCGAGCAGTTCGGGCTCACCATCGTCTTCGTCACGCACGACCTCGCCGTCGTCTCTCGGATCTGCGCTGAAACCCTCGTGATGCAGCGCGGCGAGGTCGTCGAGTACGGAACGACGACGCAGATCCTCACCGACCCGCAGCAGGAGTACACGCAGCGCCTGATCGCGTCACGGCCCGAACCGCTCTGGCTGCAGGCGGCGTAGGGGGGTGGGCGCTTCGGCGGCGGGTGAGCGCTTCGGCGGCGCCGCGTCGGTTATGCCCCGCCGCGGAGGAAGTCGATGCCGAACCGCTTGAAGTCTCGCGCGCCCGGCGCGTTGAAGTGGTGCCGTCCTTCGATCTCCACGAACGTGCCGTTCGGCAGCTGCGAGGCGAGCTGCTTCGAGTCGTCGAAGATGCGATCCTCGGTGCCGGTCGCGACGAGCACGGGCTGCTGCGGCGGACGCCCCATGTCGGGGTTCTCGTCGCCGAACCGCATACCGCCTGCGAGGGCGATGAGCGCTCCGAGATCGTTCTCGGGCACGCGCTCGGCGAGCCTGACGTAGTTCTGCGTGGCCTGGTCCGTGACGGGCGTGCCGTGCTCGAGGTAGGCGTTCGCCTGCGCGAGGTCCAAGCGGCCGAGCGGGCGCCCGTCGGGAATACCGCCCAGCACGGCTCGCTCGATCCGGTCCCCGAGGTCGACCGCCACGTGCCAGCCGACGCGCGCGCCCAGCGAGTACCCGAGGTAGAGCACCGGGTCGATCATGTACGTGTCGAGGACCGCCTCGACGTCAGAGACCAGGAGCGGCATCTGGTAGTTGCGCGGTTCGACCGGCTTCTCGCTCATGCCATGCCCGCGCTGATCGATGCCGAGCACGCGGAATCCCTCGCGCAGCAGCCCGCCGACCCAGCCCGTGCTCACCCAGTTGTCGCGGCAGCTCGACGCGAAGCCGTGCACAGCCAGCACTACGGGAGCGTCATCGTCGCCCCAGGTATAGGTGGCGAGGCGGAACCCCTCTTCCGACATCACATACACGGGCTCTGGCATCTCGGGAATCAGCGGGATCGACACCCCTCTATTGTGGCGGGTGCGCGGGGCTGGGGGCGGGTCGCGGTCGGTGCGCAGACGCCGAGGTGTAGCGGACAAAGTGTACGAGCGGGCGAGCCCATCTGCTGTTGGACTCATCAATTCGCATAATACTGGCTTCCGCAGTGCCCAGTTCCGCGATGGTGATATGAACACTTCGAGATGGTGAGGGAAGGTGCCGGGGGGGGCTCGGGCCTCGTGCACGCCTGCTCACACTGCGAGCCCGCATCTCGGCCAAATAGAACCCCTGCGGAGATTCAGACCGTGCCCGATCAGTACGGCGCCTAGCGCCACTTCGACGGGGCTGACGACGACCCCATTCCCTGGCGCCGCGTCCTTCTCGCATATCGCGTCGCAGTGTTCGAACCAATCGTGACCCGCAACAGCCGCCTTAATGGAAAGCTGCTGCGCTTGAGGTAGGTAGTGATCCAGATCGCGCAGCGTGTTGTCACCGTCAGCCCCTAGAGCAAGACGACACCGTTGACGTACTGGAGCGCCGTCGTGGTGAGGGCGGTCGCCGTGGCGTGCCCGCTTGTGTCTTCGAGCTCGTTCCGTCAACCCTCGGCAGGGGCGAACACACGCTGGTCTCTTTTACCGACAACCTTACCCACGCGTTCGCATCGATTTGTCCGAGCGCCGATTGGTGGCTGTTCGAGCCAAAGCGGCGCCTCCGCACGCTCGGCCCGCTGCGCTGAACGCCGTTCGACGGAGGGCTCGGTGGAGAGCGTTCCGGGCTAGACCTACCTGCATCCGTCTATTTGAATCGCGATTTAGGGAGTCGGCAGGCACGTCCTCTAGTGCTCGTGCTGTCGGTCGGACTCGTGGTGGTCGCGTTCTTATACTTCGACATGACGGATTACTCACGGAGTGTTCCGCATTCGTAGAGTCGGTTCTTCATCTAGACAACTCATGCGCTTACAAACGCAGCGGGTGCTGGCCGCGTCTGACTCCATCGCGGAATAATGAGGAGAAGCGTCACGGGCTCGAAACGGTAGCTCGGAAACGTCGAATTTTGCGAGACATAGTTCGTACCTAGGCACGGTTGAAAAGTCGGAAGGACGGTTGCATCGCCTTCAACCTGTCATCTTCCTGACTTCCGCCAGGCTTCACGAACTTTTTCATCTTCGAGAAGAAACTCACTATTGATGGAAGATTCAAAGATCTCATCGGGATCTCCCTCGACAGCATCACGGAAACTCGTGAAGGCTTGAACACTCTCTGCCAACTTACCTTGCTGCGCCAGGGTGATTCCGAGTGACATCTGATGTTCACCCTGACTCGTCTTTGCGTAAAGTTCCCTAAAGAGCATTTCCGCATCTGAGAACTGACCTAAGTTGTCGTACGCAGCCGCAAGGTGCCATTTCAAATCCACCGTTACTTCTTCCGAGAGGTCCGCAGTCGAAAGCGCGACCCTTAAGAAGCCTGCAGACTTCGTCCAGTGTCGTTGCGAGAACGCATCACGTCCGCGTTGTGCGGCATACTTTTCACTCTTCTGGCCAAGCTCTATACACGTGGCCAAGTCGGCTTCTGCCTGAGTAAATTCTCGTCGCTCCGAATGTACGATTGCCCTGTGCTCGAACGCAGTTATCGCCTCGGCGTTGATCTCGATTGCTGAGTTAATACTCGTCAACGCCTCTTCAAGACGCTCCAGCATGGTTAGGATGCACCCTCGTTCTACGTGCAGGGTGGCCTTTCTTGGAGAGAGCTCTATCGCTCGATCGATGTCAGCTAAGGCGTTGTCCAAGTCGCCATTCTTCTTCCAATAGGAAGACCTCGTTGCAAGAACAAAAAAATCATCAGCACCAGCCAAGGCAACTGCTGAATTTAGGTGCAGAAGTTCCTCGTCACTGTTTCCCCGCAAGTTCGCGAGGTGGGCAAGGTCGAGCTCAAGTCGCACTGGCTGAGTCTCAAGAAGAGACGCAGTATGAATATCGTCTCGCGCGGATGCGAATCTCTGGCACGCTACATATCCGCTCGCGCGCAACCGATAAGTTTCCGCATTGAAAGCGCCTCGCTCGATATCCTTAGCCACGATGTCAAAAGCTCTATCATGAAGCTGAACATGATGAAGTACTTTTTGCCTTGTGTTCACAATGTGCAGGTCTTCGGGCGCACGGGTAGTAAGACGCTCGAAAAGCGAAATACCGGCGTCGATTTGCCCAGCCCGCACGAGAGTCTCGGCTTTATGGATCAAAATTCCGACTGAAGGGTACTTGTCACCTTCGAGAGCTTCCAGCGCCTCGAAGTCACTTAACGAATCTTCGAATTGACCCTTGTAAGCGAACAGCATCGCTCTAGCAAACAAGGCCCTCTTTTGCCGAAATCCTTCGAGCCCCCGGACCGCGAGTGTCAGCTCTTCAAGCGCTCGACCATACAGTGACCGATCAATTAGAGCAATCGCTGTTTCGAAATGAACTTGTGCCTGAGAGATCCCAGCGTCTAGCGCAGCCGTGAAGTCACTTTTTGAGGCTTCTTCATCTGCAAGAAACATAAAAGCACGCGCCCTTAGAAGCAGCGCATGCGTGTCCTTAGGTCGCATAAGAAGCACAAAGTTCAGGTCGGCGACCGCAGCTTCTGCATCATGTACGCCTAAGGATCTGGCCGCCATTTCTCGCACCGTGGAAACCGAAATCTCGTCACCGTCATCCATGACGATCGTGCGAAGGTGTTCAGAGAGGTTCAAGGACACGTGCTCATCATCACTCACTCGAACTTCCGCGCGTCCCATATGAGCGTCCACATCCTGAGGGTCGAGACGAACCGCAGATTCAAAAGAACTAAGAGCATCCTCCCGCCTTCCCGCTCTCATGCAAGCGGCACCGAAGAGACGGTGAACTGTGGCTTCAAAGGCGTGGTCTTTGACCATCGGCTCCAACAGCTCGAGTGCGGCGGTCGGGTCCTCTCTGGAAAGGAGAAGTTCCGCTTTCTGAACCATGTAGAGGAGATTACTTTTGTCAAACTCTAGTGCTCGGTCAATATCCCGTAACGCAAGTTCGACGTCTGCTGCACGGAGTCGGGCCCGGAAAGCATAGAGCCATGGCCACCGCTCAAACTCCACAATTAAGTCTTCAACTGTTGAGAGAGCTGAATCGGACGCTCCTGAACGAAACTCGCTTACGGCCCTTGATGCCCTCGCCGCGACGCTTTTAGTGGATCGATCTTTTAGATCACTCTTAGTCCACCAGTACTCGAGCGACCCCACGACGCAAATGCTGAGAGCAATTACCAAGACAAAAATCACGCCGATCGCATCGATACTCCATTCAGCAGGGTACGGAGTGAATTGCATTCTTGAGCTCTGCAGCGCAAAAATCGCGAAGGCAAGCGTCACAAGCCAAATGAACCAGGCAAGCAGGAGAAGTGATCTTGCCAATGAGTCAACGACAAGCGCATCTCGAAAGGCCCTTGCCGTATTCTCAACTTCCCGGTCGGTAACGCCACCGTTCGAACCTCCACCAGTCAAAGTGGCAAGAGCAGAATCCGTTCTCGAAATCGCGAGATCCCTCTGGGCTCGAACTCTAACTGACGCGAAGCCCACTACAAAAACCGTCGCTGTCAGACTTGCGGCAATTGCGCCCAACGCACCAGCTAGCATTGCAGTCTAGAAGTCCCAGTCCTCGTCTTCGGTGGCGACGGCCTTGCCGATGACGTACGACGAGCCCGAGCCGCTGAAGAAGTCGTGGTTCTCGTCGGCGTTGGGTGAGAGCGACGACAGGATGGCCGGGTTGACGTCGGTCATCTCCTTCGGGAACATCGGCTCGTATCCGAGGTTCATCAGCGCCTTGTTGGCGTTGTAGTGGAGGAACTTCTTGACGTCCTCGGTCAGGCCGACGGGGTCGTAGAGGTCGGCCGTGTACTTGACCTCGTTCTCGTAGAGCTCGTACATGAGCGAGAACGTGTAGTCCTTGAGCTCCTGGCGGCGCTCCTCGGTCTCGTTCTCGAGGCCCTTCTGGAACTTGTAGCCGATGTAGTACCCGTGCACGGCCTCGTCGCGGATGATGAGGCGGATCAGGTCTGCCGTGTTGGTGAGCTTGGCGTGGCTCGACCAGTACATCGGCAGGTAGAAGCCGGAGTAGAAGAGGAAGGACTCGAGCAGCGTCGAGGCGACCTTGCGCTTCAGCGGATCGTCACCCTCGTAGTAGTCGGTGATGATCTGCGCCTTCTTCTGCAGATTCGGGTTCTCCATCGACCAGCGGAACGCGTCGTCGATCTCCTGCGTGGAGCAGAGCGTCGAGAAGATCGACGAGTAACTCTTCGCGTGCACCGACTCCATGAACGCGATGTTCGTGTAGACGGCCTCCTCGTGAGGGGTGATCGCGTCGGGGATCAGCGACACGGCGCCGACCGTGCCCTGGATGGTATCGAGCAGCGTGAGGCCCGTGAACACCCGCATGGTGAGCAGCTGCTCCTGCGGGGTCAGGGTCGCCCACGACTGCACGTCGTTCGACAGCGGCACCTTCTCGGGCAACCAGAAGTTGTTGACCAGACGGTTCCAGACCTCGAGGTCTTTGTCGTCTTGGATCCGGTTCCAGTTGATCGCCTGCACGGCGTGGCCCAGCTTGAAGTTCATCGGGTTCTCTCTACTCCGGTGGATTCTCGATACCTATGCGCGGGTTGGGCGCATCACAGCATGCAGCTGACGCACTCCGACATGTCCGTGCCCTCGAGCGCGAGCTGCCGCAGACGGATGTAGTAGATCGTCTTGATGCCCTTGCGCCATGCGTAGATCTGCGCCTTGTTGATGTCGCGCGTCGACGCCGTGTCTTTGAAGAACAGCGTGAGCGACAGGCCCTGATCGACGTGCTGCGTGGCCGCGGCGTAGGTGTCGATGATCTTCTCCGGGCCGATCTCGTACGCGTCGGTGTAGTACTCGAGGTTCTCGTTCGTCATGAACGGAGCCGGGTAGTACACGCGCCCGAGCTTGCCTTCCTTGCGGATCTCGATCTTCGACGCGATCGGGTGGATCGAGCTCGTCGAGTTGTTGATGTACGAGATCGAGCCGGTCGGCGGCACGGCCTGCAGGTTCTGGTTGTAGATGCCGTGCTGCATCACGCTGGCCTTGAGCTCGAGCCAGTCCGCCTGGTTCGGGATCACGATGCCCGCCTGCTGGAACAGCTCGGCGACGCGCGCCGTCGCCGGCGCCCACTCCTGCTCGGTGTACTTGTCGAAGAACTCGCCCGACGCGTACTGCGAGTCCTCGAAACCGCCGAAGACGCTCTTTCGTTCGATCGCGATGCGGTTCGAGGCCTGCAGCGCGTGGAACAGCACGGTGTAGAAGTAGATGTTCGTGAAGTCGATGCCCTCTTCCGAGCCGTAGTGCACGTGCTCACGAGCGAGGTAGCCGTGCAGGTTCATCTGGCCGAGGCCGATGGCGTGCGACTGATCGTTGCCGTCCTCGATCGAGCGCACGGAGGAGATGTGGCTCTGATCGCTGACCGAGGTGAGGGCGCGGATCGCGAGTTCGACGGTGCCGCCGAGGTTGCCGCCGTCCATCGCCGCGGCGATGTTCATCGAGCCGAGGTTGCAGGAGATGTCCTTGCCGATGTCGCCGTAGCTCAGGTCCTCGTTGTACGTGGTCGGCGTGTTGACCTGGAGGATCTCGGAGCACAGGTTCGACATGTTGATGCGGCCCTTGATGGGGTTCGCCCGGTTCACGGTGTCTTCGAACACGATGTAGGGGTAGCCCGACTCGAACTGCAGCTCGGCGATCGTCTGGAAGAAGTGGCGCGCGTTGATCTTCGTCTTCTTGATGCGCGCGTCGTCGACCATCTCCGAGTACTTCTCGGAGATCGAGATGTCGCCGAAGGGCACGCCGTAGACGCGCTCGACGTCGTACGGCGAGAACAGGTACATGTCCTCGCCCTTCTTGGCGAGTTCGAACGTGATGTCGGGGATCACGACGCCGAGCGACAGCGTCTTGATGCGGATCTTCTCGTCGGCGTTCTCGCGCTTCGTGTCGAGGAAACGCATGATGTCGGGGTGGTGCGCCGACAGGTAGACGGCGCCGGCGCCCTGACGCGCGCCGAGCTGGTTGGCGTAGCTGAAGCTGTCTTCGAGCAGCTTCATCACGGGGATGATGCCGGAGGACTGGTTCTCGATCTTCTTGATCGGCGCCCCGGTCTCGCGAATGTTCGAGAGCAGGAGCGCGACGCCGCCGCCGCGCTTCGAGAGCTGCAGCGACGAGTTGATGCCGCGCGAGATCGACTCCATGTTGTCTTCGATGCGGAGCAGGAAGCAGGAGACGAGCTCGCCGCGCTGCGCCTTGCCGAGGTTCAGGAAGGTGGGCGTCGCCGGCTGGAACCGGCCCGACACGATCTCCCGCACGAGTCCCCGGGCGAGTTCACGGTCGCCCTCGGCGAGGCCGAGCGCCGACATGACGACGCGGTCCTCGAAGCGCTCGAGGTAGCGCTTGCCGTCGAACGTCTTCAGGGCGTAGGAGGTGAAGAACTTGAAGGCGCCGAGGAACGTCGGGAAGCGGAACTTCATCGCGTACGCTTCGTTCGTCAGCTCTTCGATGAACGGCACCCCGTACTGCTCGATCAGTGCCGACTCGTAGTAGTCGTTGTCGATCAGGTAGCGCATGCGCTCTTCGAAGTTGTGGAAGAACACCATGTTCTGGTTGACGTGCTGCAAGAAGTACTGACGGGCAGCCTCTCGGTCGCGGTCGAACTGAATGTTCCCGTCGGCGTCGTAGAGGTTGAGCATCGCGTTCAGCGCGTGATAATCCATGTCGCTGATCTTCGACGATTCGAGTCCGGGCTCCATCACCGCAGGTGCCGTGTCAGCCGTTGTTACTGTCGAGACCAAAACTGTTCCAATCCTTCTTGGACGGCGATGACGTCGTCCGGCGTTCCAAAGAGTTCAAATCGGTAGAGGAAGGGCACTTGGCACTTCCTGGCGACGATGTCGCCGGCGATTCCGTAGGCCTCACCGAAGTTGGTGTTGCCCGCGGCGATCACCCCGCGCAGGTGCTTGCGGTTCTCCTCGACGTTGAGGAACTTGATGACCTGCTTCGGCACGGCCCGTGTTTCCGGGCCGCCTCCGTATGTGGGGAGCAGCAGTACGTAGGGCTCGGTCGCCCGGAGCGGCTCGTCGCCCGCGCGTACCGGGATCCGCTCGGCCGGACGGCCGAGCTTCTCGACGAACCGGTGCGTGTTGCCGGAGACGCTGGAGAAGTAGACGAGATCCGCCATGCGCTCCTCCTTCTTCCAGCGCCGAAAATACTGAATGGGGCGAGAACCATGCGTGTTCCCGCCCCGTCCCATCAGCCTTACGCGAGGCGACCCGCGAGCTCCGAGATCTTGTCGGGGCGGAAGCCCGACCAGTGCTCGTCGTCGGTCACCACGACGGGAGCCTGCAGGTAGCCGAGCTCCTTCACCGCTTCGAGCGCCGTTTCGTCTTGTGAGAGATCGAGAATGTCGTACTCGATGCCCTTGCTGTCGAGCGCCCGGTAGGTCGCCGTGCACTGTACGCACGACGGCTTGGTGTATACGGTGATCGCCATGTCACGCCCTTCGGTAAAAATCTCTTCCGCCCCGTCCGAGGCACTACATCTAGTGAACCACACCGGGGCCGACCACAACATGATGTAGTTACACCAATGTAGTTTTGCACCGACTTTTCCCGGATCCGGGAGCCGGATTGGGGAGAACTTTCGGCGCGTTTTCGCACTTCTCCCTCACTTATCCACAACGTCGTCGGCCCCAAAAAATTCCACTTTCCACACACGTCTCGGCGTGTCGGGCGAGGGGTCGGATGAGCACCCCTCAACTCACCGGAACAGGCCACAGCAGCTCCCTTCCATCGGCCTGAAACCAGCGCAGCACGAGCAGCGCATCGGGAGCGCCGGAGGCGACCTCGGCCCGTGAGCCGCGCAGCACTACGCGCAGCCGCTCACCGGGCAGCACGGTGCGCGGCAGCGACAGGCCCAGCAGCCCATCGCCCGCGAGGGAGAAGCGGACCGCATCCAGAGCCATCGCGCTCGTGTTCTCCACTTCGATCACCCCGCTCGCCGACCGCTGAGCCACCCGCCAGGGAACGACGACCGCACCCTGCGAGGCCTCCTGCGCCGACACCGCAGCGCCGACCGCCGCGCGCGGGACCACGGCCGCGAGGGCAGGGGCCGCGGCCGAACGCGGTTGCAGCCGGGCTGAGAGGCGGAAGGGGATCATGTGTCGATGATCGCGGAACCCACCGACATTCATGGGGCGCGCCAACAGTCATATGGAGCGCCTCTGCTCGCGCGGTGACGGCCCGTCACTGACATCAGCACGAAGGCGACTCACCCCGGGCCACCCCGTCTGACCCTGGCTCACTCCGGCAGATACTCCTCCAACGCCAGAAGCGCCGGCTGCGAGCGCTCATCGGCGACCGCAGCGGCCCCGACCGCGCAAGCTGCGGCGAGCGCCGCGTCCTCCGGCACACCACTGATGAGCGCCGCTACGAGCGCGGCGCAGAACGCGTCACCCGCGCCCACGGTGCTGCGCACCGCCACTGCCCGCGACGAGGCACGCGCCACGACGACGCCGTCGCGCAGCAGCTTCGCGCCATCGGCCCCAAGACTGACGGCCACGAGCGGGCCGGCGGCGCGAGCGTCGCCGCCCGCGGCCTCACGACCGGCACCCGAAGCACCGCCCGCCCGGTCCCCGTGCAGGGCCGGGATCGCCGCGAACTCGGTCTCATTCACGATCACGAGATCCGCGCGCTGCAGCACCTCTGCCGGCAGCTCAGCCGCAGGAGCCGCGTTGACCGCGAAGAAACCCGTGCAGGCGCGCGCCGCATCGACGACGACGGACATCGGCACCTCGAGCTGCACGAGCACCGCCTCACCGGGGGCGAACGCGTCGGCCGACACCGCCACCGCCGCATTCGCCCCGGGGCACACGCTGATCTGATTCTCCCCGGCGGCGTCGATGCCGATCAGCGCCACGCCGGTCGGCTCGCTCGCCGTGCGCACCCCCGACGCCTCCACCCCGGCATCGACGAGCGCGGCGCGCACCAGCGCCCCATCCGGGTCGTCGCCCACCGCGCCGATCATCCGAGTCGTGATGCCGAGCGCTGCGGCGGCGATCGCCTGATTCGCGCCCTTGCCGCCCGGCAATCGTGAGAAGGTTCCCCCGCCCACCGTCTCCCCGGGGCGCGGCAGCGTCGCCGTGCGAGCGATGAGATCGATGTTGATGCTGCCGACGACGGCAAGGCGGGGCGAACGCGGCATTGCGGACCTTCCTGGAGAGCGGAGAACTGCGGGCGATCCGGATCGCATCACACGTGATGGTACGAGCGGTTCGCCGATATCTCCTGCGAACGATACAACTGCTCGACGAGCATGAGGCGCACGAGCTGGTGCGGGAAGACGAGCTGAGACAGGCTCCACACGAAGTCGGCGCGCGACCGCACCCGGTCATCCACGCCGTACGCGCCGCCGATGATCACCGTGACCGTTTTGCCCGAATCGAACGCCCCCTGCAGGGTGCGCGCGAGCGACGGAGAGTCGACGTTGCGGCCGCGTTCGTCGAGCAGCACGACGAACGCGTCGCGATCCAGCTTGCCGAGCAGCCGGTCGGACTCCTCGGCCCGGGCCGCATCGCCCTCCCGCGACGAATGCGGCAGCAACTGCCACGCCGCGTCGAACGGCTTGCGCAGCCGCTTCTCGTACCGGCCGATGCCGTCGGACACCCAGCTCTCGTGCTTCTTGCCGACGGCGAGGATTCTGACGCTCACGCTCCACAGTCTGCCAGCACCGCGCACCTGTTCACCTGAGGGCCATGCGCCGTTCCCAGCCCGTCATTCGCAGTTCGCCCGCTGATCAATCGACGCTCGTAGCGTGATCTCGGCCCCGAATCTGGGCCAACGTCAACAGCGAAGGATCTCGAAACCTCACATGCATCATCGCTCTCCGCACCCCATCCGACGCCGGTTCATCACCGGCCTCGCCGTGGTCGCCGCGGTCGCCGGCATCGCGCCGGCGTTCGTCGCTCCCGGCCTCGCCGCGGCCGCCGTTCCAGACGCCCCGCTCATCGATACGGCGTCGACGCAGTGGACCTACTCCGACAATGACACCGACCCGGCCGCGGGCTCGGCCGACCGGCTCGCCTGGACGCAGGGCGAGTTCGACGACTCGACGTTCAAGACGGGCGTGGCTCCCTTCGGCGCGAAGAACGGGGCCCCTACCGGCCTCGGCGCATCGTTCCCGGTCACGACGCTGCTCAACCACTACGTCGGCGATTCGAAGGTGGGGGTGCGCACCTACCACTTCCGCACGAACGTCGACATCACCGCGGACGAACTCGCCGACACCGCAGAGCTGCAGGCGAGCGTCACCTATGACGACGCAGTACAGATCTTCGTGAACGGCGAGAAGGTCGCCGGCTTCGTCGATGAACGCGTCGAAGCCGCACCCGAGAACGAGCGCAACCTCATGTACGCGGGCAACTCGGGCGGCGACCCGGTGACCTCGACGTTCTCGATTCCCGCCGACACGCTCGAAGCCGGCACCAACACGATCGCAGTCGCGCTCTACCAGGACCGCGCGACGAGCTCAGACATCTACTTCGACTTCTCGTCACTCATCGCGGTCGACGAGGTGCCGCCGATTCTGCCGACCGATGTCGTGCAGACCATCGGCGCCGATGCGACCAGCCGCAACGTGACCTGGTACACGCCCCGCGACGCCGCACAGTCGCTGCAGCTGGCGACCATGCCGTCGCCCGCGGCCGCGACCGAGGCTGCGAAGTCCGGTGCCGAGTTCCCCGTCGAGCGCGCGCAGACCTTCGCCGCAGCGAGCGACGGCGCGACGAGCAGTGGCGAGTTCAACCACCGCGTCACGCTCACCGACCTCAGCGAGCGCAGCGGGTACCTCTACCGCGTCGGCTCCGATGCCTCCGGCTGGTCGGCCGCCTCCCCGATCACCACCGCCGCGTTCTCGGGCGACACCAGCTTCCTGTTCTTCGGCGACCCGCAGGTCGGCGCATCCGGCAATCTGTCCGCCGACGAGGCCGGGTGGAACGACACCATGGACGTCGCTCTGAACGCCTACCCGGAGACCGAACTGCTCTTCTCGTCGGGCGACCAGGTCAACACGGCCTCGAACGAGGCCCAGTACGAGACGTTCCTCTCCCCGAGCGCGTTGCAGGAGTACCCACTCGTTCCGGTGAACGGCAACCATGACGTCGGCTCGAAGGCCTACGAGCAGCACTTCACCGTGCCCAACCTCGACCCCGACTCGGGTGCCGCCACCAGCGCCACGTCGTCGGGCGGCAACTACTGGTTCGAGTACAAGGACGTGCTGTACGTCGTGCTCAACTCCAACAGCTCTGACACCGCCAGCCACATCGAATTCATGAACCGCGTGGTCGCCGAGCACGGCGACGATGCGAAGTGGAAGGTGCTCGCCTTCCACCACTCGATCTACTCGGTCGCATCGCACGTCTTCGACAACCAGATCAAGGATCTGCGCGCCGCGCTGCCCGAGATTATCTCCGACCTTGGATTCGATCTCGTGCTGCAGGGCCACGATCACAGCTACACGCGCAGCTTCCTGGTGAACGACGGCGAGCTGGCGAACGCCGAGGAGGTGCCCGGGCAGTCCGTGGTCACCGCGAAGGATGGCGACGTGCTCTACGTCACCGCGAACTCCGCCAGCGGCTCGAAGTACTACGACGTGAGGGATCCCGAGGCCTGGTACGCATCGGTCATCAACCAGGAGAAGGTGCGCAACTACTCCAACGTCTCGATCACCGATGCAGAGATCACCGTCACCACACTGCGGAGCGAGCAGCACGGTGAGGACGCGGTGAACAGCGTCGTCGACACGGTGACGCTGCAGCACGAGGGACGCCCCGTCTCTCCCGAGCCCGAGCCGCAGCCCGAGCCCGAGGTCGCGCTCGACGCTTCGGTCGTCGCGCAGGGCGGCACGCTCTCGGTCACGGGAGCCGGTTTCGAACCGAACGAAACGGTCCTGGCCGAGGTGCGCTCCGAACCGGTGTCGCTGGGCTCCTTCAGCACTGACGCCGCGGGCGAACTCTCACTGACGTGGCAGATTCCCGCGGAGTTCGAGGTCGGCGCGCACGAGCTCGTCATCATCCGCGCCGACGGCACGGAGCTCTCCACACCGTTCGAGGTCACGGCCGCGGCGGCAGCGGATGCGGCAAGCGATGCAGGTGCGGGTGCGGGCGCTGGCGCTGGCGCTGGCGCTGACGGCGTTGCGGACGCCTCGGGCGCCGCTGCCGGCACTGCGAGCGCGTCTGCCACTGGCGCGGCCAACGGCACGGCAGCAGGCGCAGGATCGGGCACGAGCACCGGTGCGGTAGCCATCGCAGACGGCGCAGCAGATTCCGCAGGCACCGCGAACGGCGGCCTCGCGGCGACCGGCGCGAACGATGCAACAGCAGCGCTCGCGCTCGCCGGCGGTCTGCTCGCTCTGGGCGGCTTCATCCTCGCCCGTGTACTGCTCGCCCGCCGACGCGCGCAAGCAGTTCAGCAGTAATGCGTGAGCGGGGGCCGGGTGGCGTTCTGCGCCCCCGGCCCCCGCTTCAGCGTTTCCGCGCCCACCGCACCCCCGCCGCACCCCATCCCACCCCACCGCTCATCGGCCCGAGGAAGATGACCCATGTTCGAGCAGCAACTCCGGCACCGACTCCTGCGTCAGCGATTGCGCACGAACACCTGCGCGGTAGCACTTTCGGTCGCACTCGGTCTCGGCCTGGCGGGGTGCAGCGTCTCATCAGCCGGGACGCCGGTCGGGTCGGAGACGACAAGCGGATCCGCCAGCGAACCCAGTGGTCCGAGCGAACCGACCCCTGCTCCTCTCGCACCTGGGGCCACCCTCGATGCGACCTCGCTCGGCGCCCTCCCCGATTGGGTCGCCGATTGGCAGGTCACCGTGATCACCACGGGTGATGCGCCATCGGTCGTCGTGACCGACGCCATGCAGCGATTCGCTTCGGAACACCGTTTCGGTGCGGAGGTGATCGTCACCGATGATCCGCGCACGGCGCTCGCCCAAGTGCTCGATGGCGCTGCCGACTCGCAGTCGCCCGACCTCATCATCGGAGTCGGGCCGGCTACCGCAGGCGCCTTCGACCTCCTGAGCGCCGCGTCGCTGGATCAGCAGTTCCTCATGCTCGGCACGCAACTCGCCGAACCCACCGACAACGTCACCGCCGCGGTCTGGCCTGGCGCCGAGGATCGCGCCGTCTTCGCCGACCGGCCGCCCGCGTTCTCGGCGCGTGCGGCGGAAGCCGATGCCGCGATCCGCGCAGGTATCACCGCAGCTGCAACCGGCTGGAGCGGGTACGTGTTCGCAGTCTCTCCCGATCCTGCACTCACGCACTGAGGCCGCGGCAGCCTACGCCCGCCGCGTCTCGAGATACTCGCCGATGCGCCCGATCGCCTCGGTGAGCACCGGAATCGCCGGCAGGGTCACGAAGCGCAGGTGATCCGGCGTGGGCAGATTGAACCCTCGGCCGTTCGTCACCAGCACATGGGTCGCCCGCAGCACGTCGATGACGAACCGCTGATCGTCGACGATCGGATACACCTCGGGGTCGAGCCGCGGGAAGAGATACATCGCCCCTCCGGGCAGCTCGCAGCTCACACCGGGAATCTCGGTGAGCAGTCGGTGCGCGGTGTCGCGCTGATCGCGGAGACGCCCTCCCGGAGCGCAGAGCTCGGCGATGCCCGACCAGTTCGAGGCGGGCGAGAGCGCCACGGGGATCGCGTGCTGCGCGGGGACGTTCGCGCACATGCGCATGTTCGCGAGCAGCTGCAGGCCTTCGAGGAAGTCTCGGGCGCGATCGCGGTCGCCGGAGATCGCGAGCCAGCCCGCCCGGTAGCCCGCCACGCGCTGCGCCTTCGAGAGGCCGCTGAAGGTGAGGCAGAGCGTGTCGCGCACGTGCAGCGCGGCGTGCTCGTGCTCCACCCCGTCGTACAGGATGCGCTCGTAGATCTCGTCGGCCATCAGCACGATGCCGTGCCGCTCGGCGAGCGCTGCGAACCCGCGCACCAGCTCGGCCGAGTACACCGCGCCCGTCGGATTGTTCGGGTTGATGAGCACGATGCCCTTCGTCGCGGGCGTCACGAGGCGCTCGATCGCTGCGAGATCGGGCATCCACCCGTTCGACTCGTCGCAGGGGTAGTGCACCGCGAGGCCGCCCGACAGGGTGACCTGCGCCGTCCACAACGGATAGTCGGGCGACGGGACCAGGATCTCGTCGCCCTCATCGACGAGCGCCTGCACGACCAGCGAGATCATCTCGCTCACCCCGTTGCCGATGAACACGTCGTCGGGGGTGATGCCCGGGACGCCCTCCTCCGAGTAGTACCGCGCGACGGCCTCGCGCGCCGGCAGGATGCCCCGCGAATCGCTGTATCCCTGCGCCTCCGAGAGGGCCTCCTGCAGACGTTCGACGATCTCGGGCGGCGCCTCGAACCCGAACGGCGCCGGGTTGCCGATGTTGAGCTTCAGGATCCGATGCCCCTCCCGTTCGAGGCGCTCGGCCTCCTGGAGGATCGGTCCGCGCACGTCGTAGCGCACCCCTGCGAGCTTCCGTGACTGGGTGATGTTCCGCACGGTCACGATCCTACGGTGCCGGCCGCAGGGTGCGCCTGCGCCCACCCAAAACTGCGAGCGGGGAAAGGGAGACTGCGAGCGGGGAACGGAAGACTGCGAGCGGGGTCACTCTTCGTGGGTGTTGCGGGTTCGACACGCACGAAGAGTGACCTCGCTCGCAGGGGGGGGGGAGGAGGCGGCGAACGGCTGGCGGGCCGCTCAGCGCTCCGAGAGCACCGGGACGGGGCGCCGGAAGCCGCGCGTCGCGACGGCGAGCATGACGACGCCGAGCAGCAGCCATGCGCCGCCGATCGCGTACGCCTCCGGGTGCAGCTTCGAGAACAGATACAGATCGACCGCGAAGCCGGCGACCGGGATCGCGCTCAGCAGCACCGTGACCGCGATCGGCCGGGCGGGCGCGGCATTCCGCCAGATCCAGACGAGGAACGCGATGTTCACGAGCGCGAATGCCAGGAAGGCCCCGAAGTTGATGTACGCCGTCGCCTTGCCGATGTCGAGGAGCATGCCCAGCATGCCGATCGCCCCGATGAGGAGGATGTTGATCCACGGCACGCGGAACGCGGAGCTGAGCCGCCCGAACACCGCGCGGGGAAGCACGCCGTCGCGTCCCATCACGAAGAGCAGGCGGCTCGATGTGGCCTGGATGGCGAGGCCCGATCCGAATCCTGCGATCACGCTCACGAGATTGTTGACGTTCGTGAACGCGGCGCCGCCGGCGAAGATCGACAGGGTGTATCCCGCGGTATCGGCGTTCTCGAACACGCCGCCCGGGTGCACGAGCTGCATGAGGAACGACACCCCGACGAAGATGCACCCGCCGATGAGCACGGCCAGCACGATTCCCCGAGGGATGTCTCGCCGCGGGTGCTTCGTCTCCTCGCTCAGGGTGCTGATCGCATCGAAGCCGAGGAACGAGTACGCGGCGACGGCGGCCGCCGAGCTGACTGCGACGATGTTCGTCTGATCGTTCCACATCGCGGTCGACGGAGCCCCGCCGGCCTCTCGGCCGAGGAAGAGGAGCAGCACGATGACGAGGGCGGCGACGGACGCCATCGCGGTGATCGTGAGGACGATGTTCACGCGATCGGCGAGCGCGATGCCCAGCAGGTTGATCACCGTCGTCGCGCCCACGTTGACGAGCAACCACACCCAGAGCGGAATCCCCGGGAACTGCGCGTGCAGATAGGTCGACTGGATCAGCCAGGCCACCATCGGCAGGAACAGGTAGTCGAGCAGGATCACCCACCCCGCGAAGAACCCCACGACGCGGCCGAGCGTCTTGCCGACGTAGGTGTAGGCGGAGCCGGCAGTGGGGTAGGCCCGCGCGAGCACCGCGTAGGCGATCGCGGTGAGGAGCATCGCCGCAGTGGCCACGAGGTACGCCGTGGGTGCGGCGCCCCGACTCGTCTCGGAGACGACGCCGAAGGTCGAGGTGACGATGCTCGGGGACATGTAGGCGAGCCCGAAGAACACGACGCCGAGCAGGCCGAGCCGCGGGAGAAGCTTCGCGGGTTGCGCCGTCTGCAGCGCGGTGTCGGCGCTCATGCGTTCGTCTCCGCTCGCCGGGGCGTCCAATTCGTCGGCGTGATGCGCCCTCCGTACAGCGGGAGGTCGATCGGAGCATCGCTCGCCCGGAACTGCGACCAGGGCCGGGAGACTCCTGCGGTGCCGAATGCTCGCACCGCCTCCACCTGCCCGAAATCGATCACGGCGGTGAGGATCTCCTGTTCGGCGGTCGCGGAGCTCATGCGGGTCGCGCCCTCGGGATCCACCACGAGCGACCGGCCCCGCCCCGTCGGCGCGGCCGCGTTCACGGAGGCGATCCACACCTGGTTCATGATCGCGTTCCCGCGGACGATCGCGAGCTCTTGATCGCGGTCGCTCGTGTTGGTCTGGACCAGATTCAGGATGAGGTCAGCCCCGTCCCACCCCAGGTGGCGTGCGTGCTCCGGGAACCAGATGTCGTAGCAGATGGAGAGGCCGATGCGGCCGTAGCCCGGCATGTCGAAGACGGTGAACTCCCCGCCGGGAGCGCAGGCCTCTGCCGGGCGCCACGGGAAGATCTTCCGGTACGTCGCGTGCACGTCGCCGTCGGCACCGAACACCACTGCCGCGTTGTGCACGCGGCCGTCTTCGGCGCGCTCGTAGAAGGAACCGGGAACGAGCCAGATCCCGAGTTCGGCGGCGAGGGCGGCGAGCCGAACGAACCGCTCATCGCTGAGTGGCCGGGCGAGGCGCTCGACGTCGGGTGAACCGTCCGGGGTGTCGAGGTGCAATTCGGGGTAGACCCAGAGTGTCATCTCGGGGTGGGCGGCGGTGCTCCTTCTGAGATGCTCCTCGAAATCGGACAGTGTGGTGGCGTGGTGCTGCACCAGCGCAACACCGAGTGATCGGCTCATAGCCTTCCTTCCATTAATTACTGAAACTTTAAATAACTAATGCGCGCGTGTCAACGCTCTCGGCCTGCGCGTCTGGAAGAATGAACCCATGGCCCGCCCGCGCAATCAAGAAGCACGCAAGCGGGAGCTCGTATCGGTCACATCCCGTCTCCTCATCGAACGGGGCCAGGCAGGCGCTCGCCTCGTCGACATCGCCGAGGCGGCATCGCTCACCCCCGCTGCCGTCAGCTACTACTACCCGGATCTCGCCGACCTCTACGCCGACACCTATGAGACGGCGACCGAGCAGTACCTCACGCGGCGCCGCCAGCAGGTCTCCGAGATCGCACCAGCGGTAGAGCGCCTCGTCGAGTGCATCGCGTTGGGCGTTCCGCACGCGGGCACGAGCTCACGCGCGGCCACCGTACTGCTGATGGAGCTCTCCGCGCTCGCCATCAGGCGGGAGCGGATCGTCGCCTCCGGGCTGGAATTCGAGGCCGAGCAGCTGCGACTCTTCGGCGAGATCCTCGACCAGGGCGTCGCGGAGGGGACGATGCGATTGCCCTACGGAGCCCTGGAGACGGCCCGCGCGATTCTCGCGGTCGAAGACGGGATCGCGATCCCCGTCGTGGCCGGCCGCCTTCCGTCGGATGAGGCCCTGCGGGTCACCCTGTCGGTGGCGACCTCGCTGACGGGGGCGGATCTGCTCGCCGCCCGCGGCTAGTCACGGCCGTCCGCCGCGCCGCCCTCACCCCCTCTGCGAGCGACCCAAAACTGCGAGCGGGGTCACTCTTCGTGGGTGTTGCGGTGCCGACACGCACGAAGAGTGACCCCGCTCGCAGATTGGGGGTGGGGTGGGGCAACCGCGAGCGCGGCGCTACTGCTGCTGGTCGTAGAGCTCGGCGTAGGCGCCGCCGAGGGCGAGCAGCTGCTGATGCGTGCCGTGCTCCAGGATGCGCCCGCCGCCGACGACGTAGATGCGGTCGGCGTCGACGATCGTCGAGAGGCGATGCGCGATCGCGATGGTCGTTCGGCCGCTTCGCGCATCCTCGAGGGCGTGCTGCACGATGCGCTCGTTCACGGTGTCGAGCGCGCTCGTCGCTTCGTCGAGCACCAGCACGCGCGGGTTCTTGAGCAGCACGCGGGCGATCGCGATGCGCTGCTTCTCGCCACCCGAGAGTCGGTAGCCGCGCTCGCCCACGATGGTGTCGTATCCGTCTGCGAAGCTCTCGATCGTGTCGTGGATGTTCGCGAGCCGGGCGGCGGCCTGCACCTCGTGCAGTGACGCGTCGGGCTTCGCGTACTGCAGGTTGGCCAGCACCGACGCGTGGAAGAGGTAGGGCTCCTGCGTCACCACGCCGATGCGATCCATCAGCCCTTCCTGGCGCAGTTCGCGCACATCGTCGTCGCCGTAGCGCACGCTGCCCGCTGTCGCGTCGTACAGGCGGGGGACGAGCGACCCGATCGTCGTCTTGCCCGATCCGGATGCGCCGACGAAGGCCACGAACTCCCCCGGTTCCACGTGAAACGACACGGAGTCGAGCGTGGGCCGATCGTCGGGCCCCGCGTCGGGGTAGCGGAAGGAGACGGAGTCGAACTCGATGCGGCCCGCGCGGCCGGGCTCATCCGACGGCTCGCGGGCATCGGCGGCGTCGACGATGGCCGGCTTCAGGTCGAGGTACTCGAAGATGCGGGCGAACAGCGCCTGCGAGGTCTGCAGGTCGAGCGTGATGCGCATGAGCGCGATGAGCGGGAAGAGCAGCCGCGACTGCACCGTGGTGAACGCGACGATGGTGCCGGCGGTGATGCCCGGGTCGAACCCCTCCCCCTGGCCGCGTGCGATGAGCCACCCCGAGACCAGGTACACGATCGCCGGCACCGCGGAGAGAAAGACCTGCACGAGCGCGAAGAACAGCTGCCCGCTCATCGTCTGCCGCACCTGCAGGTCGATCTGGTTGCGGTTCTCGGCGGCGTACCGCTCGGTCTCGGCGCTCTGCCGCGAGTAGGTCTTCGCGAGCAGCACCCCGGAGATCGAGAGCGCCTCCTGCGTGATCGCGCTCATCTCCGACAGCGATTCCTGCGTGTGACCCGCGATCTTGGCGCGGATCTGGCCGACGCGGCGCTGCGCGATCACGAGGATCGGCATGACGACGACTGCGATCAGCGTCAGCTGCCAGCTCAGCAGCAGCATGGCCACCGCTGCGGCGACGACCGTGACGGTGTTGCCGATGATGTTCGACACGGTGTTCGTGAGCACGTTGGCGACGCCGCCCACGTCGTTCTGCAGGCGCGACTGGATCACACCGGTCTTCGTGCGGGTGAAGAAGCCGAGCTCCATCGATTGCAGGTGGGAGAAGAGTTTCACTCTGAGGTCGCCCATCACCCGGTTGCCGACGCGCGCCGTGAAGAGCGTCTGCACGATCCCGAGCCCGGAGGAGACGATGAAGACGGCGATCATCGCCCCGACGAGCCAGGCGAGCACTGCGAGATGCGGGCCGCCCCCGTCGAGCGGGAAGAGGCCGTCGTCGAACACTCGCTGCGTGAGCAGGGGCGGGAGGATGGCGAGCGCCGCAGACACCAGCACCAGCGCGATGATGACGACGAGCTGCATGCGGTACGGCCGGAACAGCGCGGCGATGCGCCGCCCGAGCCCCTCGACGGCGGGAGCGTCGCGGTTCAGCTTGCGCTGCAGCTCGGCGTCTCCCGCCGAGATGCGGGATCCCCTCCCGACCGGCCCGCCACCCATGCTCATGCTTCGGAGAATAGCGCGCCGCGATGCACTCCGGAGGCCGTGTTCGCCGGAGGCTGGTGCGCGACACTCACCGAATCGGCGCGCTGCGCAACCCCGCCGCGTCCGCCGACAGCGGATTTTCGGCGCGAACTCGGGCCTCATCTGGTGTTCCCGTACGTCAGCGCACGCTCGGGCGAGTGCCCCCGGGTCGCATCTTCAGGCGGTTGCGAATACCCTAAGAGATCTGACGTGCAGGGGGACGGAGGTGTCCGGCCCTCTTCACGCGTGCCCGAGCGCGGATTTCGCCCCGGGAGTCGACCGAAACGGATCCGAATGTCCCAGACCCCCCGCGTGGAACCGCACGCTGCTCAGGCATCCCCGGTTCCGGCAGCGGGCGAGCGCCGCGGGGTCGGCGCCGCGCATGCGAAAGCGATTCTCTTCGGCGAGCACGCCGTCGTCTACGGCGCCCCGGCCATCGCCATCCCCGTCGACAGCCTGACGGCGGAGGCGACGATCGACGTGGGCGGCGCTGCGGGGCTCCGGATCGCCAGCTCCCTCTACACGGGACCGGTCGCGGGTGCGCCAGCGCGACTCACCCCGGTCGTCACGGTGATCCGCGCCGCCCTCGAGCGGGCCGGACTCCCGGAACTCGCGCGGTGCGAAGCGAACAGCAGCACCGCCGCGAACAGCAGCACCGCCGCGAACAGCAGCGCAGCCGGCGCGGTCGCGGAGGGGCCCGGCGCGACCGTGACCATCGCGAGCTCCATTCCGCACGAGCGAGGCCTCGGCTCGAGCGCCGCGGTCGCGGCCGCCATCGCGCGCGCCGCGTTCGACCTCGCGGGCGCCGAGCTCGACAGCGAGACGCTCTTCGACCTCATTCAGACGGCGGAGCGCGTCGCCCACGGCACGCCGAGCGGCATCGACGCCCGCACCGTGGCGGCGACCGGAGCCATCCGGTTCAACCGCGGCTCGGTGGCTCCGATCCGGATCGGCGAGCCGCTGATCCTCGCGTTCGCAGACACCGGCCACCCCGGCTCCACCGCTCAGGCGGTGGCATCCGTGCAGGCGCTGCGCGCACGCGAGCCGGCGTCGACCGACGCCCTGCTCTCGCGACTCGCCGAGATCGCGGAGCACTCGATCGACGATCTCGCTACGGGTGATCGCGGTGCGGTCGGCGCCGCGATGAGCGAAGCCCACGCGATCCTGCATCGCGTCGGCGTCAGCTCGGATCGCCTCGACGCGATCGTCGCCGCCGCGTGCGACGCCGGCGCGACCGGGGCGAAACTCACCGGAGGCGGGCTCGGCGGCTGCATCATCGCGGTCGCCGACTCCGAAGCACACGCCGAGCAGATCGGCGTCGCCATGCGCGGCGCCGGCGCCGAACGCACCTGGACCGTGGAGGTTCCCGCCGCATGACGACCGCAACCGCCCGCGCGTATCCGAACATCGCCCTCGTGAAGTACTGGGGCAAGCAGGACGAGGATCTGATTCTGCCCGTCGCCGGCAGCCTGTCGTTGACGCTCGACGCCTTCCCCACGACGACGACCGTCGCGCTCGACGCAGCGACCGGCACCGACACCGGCACCGACACCGGCATCGACACGTTCAGCCTGAATGGCGCGGTCGCGACCGCCGACGCGACAGGGCGGGTCACCCGGTTCCTCGACCGGGTGCGCGAGCTCGCCGGATCCGAGACCCGTGCGACCGTCACGTCCACGAACGAGGCACCGACGGGGGCGGGGCTCGCGTCTTCGGCCTCGGGGTTCGCCGCCCTCGCGACCGCCGCAGCCGCCGCGTACGGCCTCGATCTCGATCGCCGCGACCTCAGCCGCCTCGCACGCCGCGGATCCGGGTCCGCATCGCGCAGCCTCGTCGACGGCCTCGCCGTCTGGCACGCCGGCGACGACGCGCATTCGTACGCCGAAGCCGTTGCAGGACCGGATATGCGGATGGTGATCGTCACGGTCGATACCGCTCAGAAGGCCGTCTCGAGCCGAGCGGCGATGCGGCGGACCGCGCTCACCTCGCCGTTCTTCCCCGCGTGGATCTCATCGACCGAGGAGTCGCTCGCGGCGATGCTCGAGGCCTGCGCCGCCGACGATTTCACCCGGGTGGGACGCATCACCGAGTCGCACGCTCTGCGCATGCACGCGGTGATCCAGTCGTGCGACCCGCCGATCCGCTACCTCGCTCCCACGAGCGTCGCCGTCTTCGACGCGGTCGCGGCATTGCGCGAGCAGGGTCTCGAGGCGTACTCGACTGCGGACGCCGGCCCGAACGTCGCCGTCATCGTGCGGCCGGAGCAGGCGGAGGACCTGCGCGACGCCCTTGCGGGCTTCGGGTCGGTGCGGCTCGTCGGCGCGGGCGACGGCGCGCGCCTGATCGATGCGGGAGCGACTGCGGCGGCGGAAGCCAGACCCGGAGCCGGCGCATGATCGAGCAGCGCGCGCCCGGCAAGCTCTACATCGCAGGCGAGTACGCCGTCGTCGATCCGGGGCAGCCCGCCGTGATCGTCGCGGTCGACCGCTACATCACGGTGCAGCTCACCGAGGGATCGCAGGTGGGCCGCGTGCGTTCGAGCGCCTATGGCCGCTCCCCGCTCGTATGGGTGCGCGACGACGCGAACGACCGCATCGTGCTCGAGCACCAGCCCTACGACTACGTCTTCGCAGCGATCACCGCCGTCGAACAGCTGCGCTCGGAGCTCAGCCTCCCGCCCCGCTATTACGATCTCGACATCAGCAGCGAACTCGACGATGTCAGCGGCCGCAAGTTCGGGCTCGGCTCGTCGGCCGCGGTGACCGTCGCCGTCGTCGCCGCGCTCGACGAGTTCTACAGTCTGGGCCTCAGCCGGGTCGACCGCTTCAAGCTCGCCCTGCTGGCGACCATCGAGGTCGCGCCAACGGCTTCGGGCGGCGACCTCGCGGCGAGCACCTTCGGCGGCTGGATCCGCTACGCCTCCCCCGACCGGGGCGCACTGCGCACGCACCGCGCCGCGCACGGCGTCTCCGCCGCGCTGGCGGCATCGCAGCAGTGGGCCGGAAGCGGCGTGACGCGGCTCGACCACCCCGACGCGGTGCAGCTGCTCGTGGGCTGGACCGGATCTCCGGCCTCGACTGAACGGCTCGTCGAGCAGGTGCGCACCTCGGACAGCCGCACACCGGTCCAACCGTACGCGACGTTCATCGAAGACAGCAGCGCTCTCGTCGACGCCCTCGTCGACGCATTCGGACGGGGCGGGGCGGGAGCCCCCGAGGTCATCGGACGGGCTCGCCGAGTGCTGCAGCGGTTGAGCGCGTCATCGGGCATCACCATCGAGACGCCGCAACTGCAAGCGCTCTGCGACATCGCCGAGCGCCACGGGGCTGCGGGCAAGCCGTCGGGAGCCGGCGGAGGCGACTGCGGTATCGTGCTTGCGGACGCGGATCTCGCGACCGACCCCATCTTGCGCGAGTGGGAGGCCAACGACATCCGTCGCCTCAGCCTCGCTCCGCACCCCGCGTCAGGAGGCGTCGATGCATTCTGATCTCGAGTCGGACCAGGTGTCCGCAGCTCTTCCGCCCGCTCTCGAGACCGACGGCTCCCGCGCGGCCCGCAAAGACGAGCACGTCGACCTCGCGCTCGGACAGCAGGGCGACGGCGCCGCGCACAACGAATTCGACGACCTCGACTTCGTGCATCAGGCGCTCGACGGCGTCGACGCCGAGCGCGTCGATCTCGGTGTGGGCATCGCCTTCGGCGCCGGCCCTCAGCACGCCGCCGGCGAATGGCACTGGGAGACGCCGTTCTACGTCAACGGGATGACGGGCGGAACCGATCGCACCACGCGCATCAACCGCGAGCTCGCGATCGCAGCGCGTGAGACAGGTCTGCCGATGGCCAGCGGTTCCGTATCGGTCGCGCTCGACGATCCAGACGCTGCACGGGGTTTCGCCGTGATCCGCGCCGAGAACCCCGACGGCTTCGTCATGGCGAATCTCGGCGTCGGCCGGCCCGCCTCCGACGCTCCGCGTGCCGTCGAGCTGCTCGGCGCGAACGCGCTGCAGATCCACGTCAACGCGGTGCAGGAGACGGCGATGCCGGAGGGCTCGCGCGACTTCTCGTCGTGGATCTCGTCGGTCGAGCAGCTCGCAGCCGCCTCGCCGGTGCCCGTCGTCGTGAAAGAGGTCGGCTTCGGCCTCAGCCGCAGCGCGCTGCGGCACCTCTCCGATATCGGCGTCGGCATCGCCGATGTCGGCGGCCGGGGCGGCACCGACTTCCTGCGGATCGAGAACGCGCGTCGTTCGGCCGGCGAGTACGCGATGCTCGCCGGCTTCGGTCAGTCGGCGCTCGCGAGCCTGCTCGACGCCCCGCGGAACGCGCCGACGCTGCTCGCATCGGGAGGCGTTCGCACGCCGTTCGACGTGGTGAAGGCGCTCGCCGCCGGCGCCCAGGCCGTCGGCGTCGCCGGCGCCTTCCTCGCCGCCATCGGCAGCGACGGCGCATCTGGCGGCGCCGAGCGCCTCATCGCGCTCGTCGACGACTGGAAGCTGCGCACCCGGGCCGTGTACGCGCTGCTCGGCGCGGTCACACGCGACGATCTGCTCGCCACCGATGTCATCCTGCGCGGCAGGCTCAGGGAATTCTGCGCCGACCGCGGCGTTAACCTCAGTGCGCTCGCGCTCCGCTCGGAGGCGCGACGCCCGTGAACTTCACCCAGCACCCACGCACTCACTCACGAAGGAAGCCATGAGCGTTCCCGAACAGGCCCACCGCGAGACCGTCACGGAGATCCCGACCAGCTGGGTCGGCCCGATCAGGATCACCGGATCCTCGGTTTCCGGCGAGATCTCGGTGCCCCTCGCCACCTACGAGACACCGCTCTGGCCGTCCGTCGGACGCGGTGCTCGCGTCTCCCGCGCCGTCGAAGGCGGCATCCGCACCGTCGTCACCGGTGAGCGGATGACCCGGTCCGTGCTCTTCACGGCGCGTGGCGCTGTCGGTGCGCAGATCGCCGCGCAGACCATCGAGGCCCGCCTCGGCGAGTTGCAGGAGGTCGTCACCGCTGGCAGCCGTCACGCGAAGCTGCTCGAGGCGCACCCCGAGATCGTCGGCAACCTGCTGTTCGTCCGCTTCGCGTTCACCACGGGTGACGCGTCGGGTCACAACATGGTGACGAACGCGGCCGATGCGCTCATGGAGCGGATCCTGTCGTGGGGGCTCGAGATCGAATACGGTTCCATCTCGGGCAACTACTGCTCCGACAAGAAGGCGACGGCGGTGAACGGGATTCTGGGCCGCGGGCGCAGCGTGGTCGCCGAGATCCTGATCCCGCACGAGCTCGTCGCCAGCGGACTGCGCACCGACGCCCAGCGCGTCACCGACATGGTCGTGCGCAAGAACCTGGTGGGCAGCACCATCGCCGGCGCGATCCGCTCGGCGAACGCCCACTACGCCAACATGCTGCTCGGCTTCTACCTGGCGACGGGGCAGGACGCGGCGAACATCGTCGAGGGATCGCAGGGGATCACCTACGCGGAGAACCGGGAAGAGGGGCTGTACTTCTCGTGCACCGTGCCCCACCTCATCGTGGGAACGGTCGGCAACGGCAAGCACCTGCCCCACATCGAGGAGGCGCTGACCCGCATCGGCTGCCGGGAGGATCGGGAGCCGGGCGAGAACGCCCGCCGTCTCGCCGAGCTCATGGCCGCCACCGTGCTCTGCGGCGAGCTCTCGCTCATCGCAGCGCAGACGAACCCGGGCGAACTCATGGCTGCGCACCTGCGCATCGAGCGGAAGGAGACGCCGAACGCATGACCTCCATCGGCATTCACGACATCGAACTGGCGACCACGCACCACCTGCTCGACCTGGGCACGCTTGCCGAGACGACCGGCGTCGACCCTGCCAAGTACCGGCTCGGCCTCGGGCAAGACGAGTTCAGCGTTCCCGCGGCTGACGAGGACATCGTCACCATGGGCGCCACCGCCGCGCTCGCGCTGCTCGACCGGAACGGACTCGACGGGGTGCGCACCCTGCTGTTCGCGACCGAGTCCGGTCTCGACCATTCGAAGGCTGCCGGCGTCTTCGTGCACAAGCTGCTCGGACTGCCGCCCCAGGTGCGCGTCGCCGAGATCAAGCAGGCCTGCTACGGCGGCACCGCCGCGATCCAGGCCGCCGTCGGTATCGTGCAGCGCAACCCGAACGAGCGCGTGCTCGTGATCGCGAGCGACATCGCGCGCTACGCGCTGGACTCCCCCGGTGAGCCCACGCAGGGCGCGGGCGCCGCAGCGATCCTCATCGGCGTCGATCCGGCCCTCGTCGAGATCGAGCCCGCCTCAGGGCTCTTCTCCGCCGACGTCGACGACTTCTGGCGGCCGAACGACTCGTCGACGGCGATCGTCGACGGCGCTCTGTCGATCTCGGCGTACCTCGACGCCATGACGGGCGCCTGGGACGATCTCGCCGCGCACGGCGGCCCCGCCATCACCGACATCGACCGCCTCGTCTACCACCAGCCGTACACGAAGATGGCGCGCAAGGCGCAGGCTCGCCTGGGCGAGCACACGGGCGTTGACCTCGGCGATGACGGCCTCGTGCCGGGCGCGATCTACAACCGCCGCCTCGGCAACGCGTACACCGCCTCACTGTACGCCGGCGTCGCCTCGGTGCTCGACCACGAGCGAGACCTCGTCGGCAAGCGCCTCGGCATGTTCAGCTACGGCTCCGGCAGCGTGAGCGAATTCTTGACGGGTGTGGTGCAGCCGGCGGCAGCATCGCGCAGCGACCACTTCACCTCCGTGCTCGACGCGCGCGTTCCGCTCAGCGTGCCCGAATACCGCGAGCTGCACGCGCGCGAGCTGCCGAGCAACGTCGACGTCGAGACCCCGCGCGTCACCGAGGCTCCGTTCCGCTTCGCCGGTCTGCGCGGCAGCGCCCGCCGCTACGAGCGCCGCTAGGCGCCCCCTCGCCGAGCCCCTGCCGGCGCACAGAACCCCTGCCGAGATCACGTATTCTCGGCAGGGGTTCGGCGTTTCGGCGGGCGTTCGGCGCCCGCCGAGGCTCAGTCGTCGGAGGCGGTGACCTTCACTTCGATGTTGCCGCGCGTCGCCTTCGAGTACGGGCACACCTGGTGCGCGGCGTCGGCGAGTTCTTGAGCCTGCGCGTGCTCGAGATGCGGGAGCACGACCTCGAGCTCGACTGAGAGCTCGAAGCCCCCGTCGACGTTGCTCAGGTGCACGCGGGAACCGACACTGGAATCCGCGATGTCGACCTTCTTCTCGCGCGCAACCGCCTGCAGGGCGCCGTGGAAGCATGCGGCGTAGCCTGCGGCGAACAGCACCTCGGGGTTCGGGGCGCCGCCGGGGCCGCCCATCTCCTTCGGAGCGCGCAGATCGGTGTCGACGAGCCCGTCGACGGTCTTGACGTGGCCATTGCGCCCGTCTCCGGTCGCGAGTGCCTCAGCGGTGTACATGATGCTCATCGGTTCCCCTTTCACGTGCCGGGCTCTCGTACCGGCCTCGCTCGCAGGCTACGCCCTGGGGCTGGCACTGCGCCGATACTCGCCAGAAGTCAGCTCAGAGCGGACACGGATCTCCCCCCGATCACGCTCTCGGGCTCCGGTACCGCGACCTGCTCCACGTCGCGTCCGCCGCGTGCCCGGCGAATGGCCTCGGCCACGATGAGGACGACGAGATTGGGGACGAGGGCGATGAGGCCGGAATCCCAGCTGCCGATCGGGATCTCCGCGAACGTGATGACCGCCACGGTGAGCGCGCCGGTGGCGATGCTGAGCCCCACCGGCCAGGCGCCGACCCGCACGCGGTCGGCCAGAGCGATCGCGATCGCCGGGGCGAACTGCGTGGTGCACCCGTAGGTGAGCAGCAGCAGGGCCCCGATGTCCGAGCGCACGAGACCGAAGGCGAGCGCGAGGCCGATCGCGACCACGATGACGAGGTAGTTCACCGTCATGTGGTGCTTCGCGCGCAGCTCGCCGATCACGTTGCGGGTGACGAGAGTGGAGATTCCCATGACGATCGCGGACGCCGGTACCATCGCCGCCGAGGCGCCGGCGATCGCGACGATTCCCACGAGCCAATCCGGGAGGATCTCTCCGGACATGGTGAGCAGCACCGTGTTGCCCGTCGTATCGCCCGGCAGCACGAGCACCGCTGCGAGGCCCACCGTGATGGGCAGGAAGAGCACGAGCTGGTAGATCGGCAGCCACTTCGCGTTGCTCCGCAGCACCTCACCGCTCTTCGCAGCGAGCACCGGCGGCCAGAGGTGCGGCAGCGTGTTGAAGCTCGACCCGATGACCGTGACCAGCGTCGCCGTGATGAAGAAGACGGGATCGTAGCCGTCGACGTGCATGGTGAGCAGCACGGGAGCCTCGCGCGCGATCTGGCCGAAGATCTCGGGAATCCCGCCGAATGAGATGATGAGCCCGGCAGCGATGACGACCATGGCGACGACCATCATGATGTCTTTCAGGATCGCCACGCGGGCGATGCCCTTCAGTCCCGACCATGCGACGAAGACGGCGACCAGAATGCTCGCCACGACCATGCTGAGCCCGCGGGCGCGCTCGCTCCCAGTGGCGAGTTCGACGATCAGGCCGAGACCGGTGATCTGCAGTTGCAGGTACGGGATGAGGGCCAGAGCACCGATCACCGACACGATGCGACCGAGCCAGCGGCTGCGGAAGCGGTCCTCGAAGAAGTCTCCCAGGGTCAGGTATCCGCGACGCTGCCCGAACTCGCGGATGCGGGGCGCCACGAAGTACAGGCCGAGCCACGAGATCGTCAGGTAGGCGACGGCAAACGTCGCGCTGACGCCCCCGCCGAACGCGATGCCGGCGAGCCCGAGGAAGCTGAACGTGGTCAGCGACTCTCCCGCTTGGAGGAACCACGAGGTCCATTTCGGATTGCTGCGCTCGCCGACGGTCCAGTTGCTCATACTCTTCTGGCGGCGTCGGCTCGCGACGCCCAGTGCGCCGATCAGCACAATGCCGACGACGATCATGATGGAGAGTGTCATCGCACGCCCTCGCTGTCCTCTGCGGCGATACGAGCCGCGCGGATCTGCTCGATCTGCTGGGTGGCGAAGCGCTCGGCCTCCTGCAGATCGGCCTCACGTCCGCCGGCGCGCAGGTAGAGCATTTCGACGACCTGCAGAGCGGCGACTGAGAGCAGCACCATCAGCGCGCTCCACACCAGCACTGCGGGAAGGCCGAGCCAGAGCACGGGCTGCTGAGCGAAGGGCAAGAACGGAATCGCGAAGAATCCGAGGGCCGGAACGCTCACGATCGCGAGCCTTCCGAGAGTGAACAGTCGAGGTTTCATCGTGCTTCATTGCTCCAATGGTGAGAGGCGGTCGGAAGTTCTGGGGAGTGACGGGCGAAGCCCGTGAGGGCCTCGTAGGCTCTGGCGATCCCGAGCAGCCGGTGATCGCTGCCGAACGGCCCGACCACCTGCAGGCCGACGGGCAGCGACTCGCGTGTGAAACCGGCGGGTACGGAGAGCGCCGGCACGCCGAGCATGGTGATCGTCGTCGCCGCGCGCATCCAGTCGAGGTAGTGCGCTTGCGCCTCACCGGCGATGGTGCGCGGGTAATCCCAGTCGACGGGAAACGGCGCGACCGTCACTGCCGGCGCGAGGAGCACGTCGAAGTTCTCGAAGAAGCGCGCGGCCCCGCGCATGAGTGCGGTCTGGCGCTCTTGCGCGCTCATGATGTCGCGTCCGGTCAGCGAGCGCCCCTGCGTGATATTCCAGGTGAGGCGCTCATTGAAGTCTTCTGGGTCGGCGTCGAGCGCATCGCCCCACGTCATCTCGAATTCGGCTGCGCGCAGGGTGAGGAAGGCGTCTGCTGCGCCGCTGAGATCGGGGCAGGCCGTTTCGACGCTCGCCCCCGCTTCCGCCAGCAGCGCGACGGCGCGTTCGAGCACCTCGGCGACGTCAGCCGAGAGCGGCGCGTTGCCGCCAAGCGTCGGCGCCCAGGCCACCCGCAACCCGCGGAGGTCTCGGGGCTCGCCCGCGGCGCCCAGGGACGGCGCGGCGATCGGGGTGCGCGCATCTGGAGTTCCGATCACCGAGAGCAGCAGTGCGACGTCGTCGACGGTACGCCCCATCGGCCCGGCGGTGGTGAGCGGCGTGAGCAGATTGGTCGATTCGGCTTCGGGAACCACTCCCGGCGAGGGCCGAAGTCCGACGACATTGCAGAAGGAGGCGGGGTTGCGAAGCGAGCCGCCCATGTCGCTCCCGTCGGCGAGCGCGACCTGGCGAGCGGCGAGCGCCGCAGCCGCCCCGCCGCTGCTTCCCCCCGCCGAACGGTCGAGCGCGTACGGATTGCGCGTCGCACCGAAGACTCGGTTGACGGAGTGAGAACCGGCGGCGTACTCGGGCACGTTCGTCTTCCCGATGACAATGGCTCCGGCTTCCCGCATGCGCCGCACGTGCAGTGCGTCGCGCTGCGGCACGTGTTCGGCGTGGCGGATCGAGCCGTATGTCGTACGCATGCCTGCGGTGTCGTGGGTGTCTTTGATGCCGACCGGGAGCCCGAAGAGCGGAAGTCTCGGGTCGGGCCCCTCGGCGTCGAGCTGCGCTGCCCGCCGCAACGCCGCGGCGGCATCCACCGTGACCATCGCGTTCACTGCCGCGCCGCGCTCGATGCGCGCCAGATACGCGGTCACCGCCTCGACGGCGCTGATGTCACGGGCACCCAGTGCCGCTCGGAGTTCCGTGGCGGAGAGTTCGGCCGGATCGGCCATAGCGCATTCCCATCGTCATTGACTTACTACTACGGTCAGTAAGTTAACCACGACTTTGGATTTACGCCAACACCGACGCAAAAGTTTTCGTTTTGCGCTTCTCAGGCGGCGATGATGCGTCCGCTTCGCTTGACCACTCGAGTGACCAGCGCCGGATGCAGGCGACCGACCCTCGTGGTCCACTCCTCGTGCAGCAGTCGACGCACGTGCGGCAGGTCGTCGGCCACGAAGTGCGCGATGAGCGAATGCTCGCCGAGCAACTCCGCGACGTACCGACTCTCGGGCAGATCAGCGATCGCCTCGCCCACCGCCCGCACCTCGCCGGGGACGCAGTCGATGCGCACGCACGTTTCGATGCCGAACCCGAGCAGGTGCGGATCGATCAGCACGCGCGTAGCGACGGCTCCGCGCGCATCGAGGTCTGCGAGCCGTTTCCTCGCAGTCGGCTCGGTGACCCCCGCGAGCTCGGCCAGTTCGGCGATTCCCGCTCGCCCATCCCGTTCGAGCGCTTGAACGATCGCACTGTCGGCGGCGTCGAGGCGCTCTGGCGGCGCCGTCGACTCCTCGACGCGGGCCCGCGATCCGAGCATCGACGTCTCGGCCGCCGTCAGCAACCCCGGCTGCCAGTCGGCGTTCGTCTTGAAATAGTGGAGCACCGGCGTAGCCGACACCTCGAGCACACCGGCGTACGCGGGAATGACCGAGAGCGTCATCGTGCCGAGATCGAACATCTGCTCGTGCACCTCGACCAGCACGCTCGACGGGTTCGCGAGAATGAAGACGTAGACGACTCCCGGGTGCTGTGCGAGCTCCTCCGCCAGTGATTCCAGACGAGACGGCTTGCAGGTGATCTCGATCACGCAGGTGGGGCCGAGATTGCGCAGCCCGACCACCGAGAGCATCCCCGACTCCAGCAGCACCCTGCCGCGGCGAGCGACCGTGCGCAGTGGCTCGTCGAGCGCACGGGCGACACTGCTCCAAGGCGCTCTGCCGTCAACCTGCAGTGCGCCGACGATGCGGCGATCCAGCTCGGAAAGCACGTCATCCACGTATGGGCCTCCTCAGTGCGCGTGTTCTCTCGATCGTAGTCACCGCACGACGGTCACAGCTCCGGCGGACCGGTTCGGTCCAACACATCACCCGCGCGAGTGCAATCCCCTGGCCCCTCCGGCGACTTCGACGGAGGGTGGAGTGCATGACGAACGCAGACGAGATTAAGCAGCCCCTCGACCACCTCCCGCCGCAGGACGAGCGCGACGCCGCACACGACGCGCCGACCGAAGCGGACAAGCCGAGCTACCCGACCTCCGGCGAGACCCCCTCCGGTGCAACGCAGGCATCGCCCGACACCGCGGCGGAACCGAGTGAGCCCAACCGTCACGGGATCGACAAGCTTCCGCCCTCCGGTCGGTGACACCGCCCCCGGCTCCTCGCGGCGACGCGCCGGATGCGCTCCCCGATTCGAACTTCCCCGGCTGCCGCGATACGGTTGTCACGTGCCGCGGGGTGGAGCAGTTCGGTAGCTCGCCGGGCTCATAACCCGGAGGTCGTGGGTTCAAATCCCGCCCCCGCAACGAAGACAATGCCCCTGGTCCGGATTCCGCTCCGCACCGCACCGGGGGCATTGTGCTGTGTGCGAGCACTGATGCGGTCGATGCGGTCGGCCGCACGTTTCAGCCGCTGGATCAGCGAACGACGTCGTAGATCACCTTCACGACCCCGTTCCCGTAGGCCTCCGACTCCCGGAGCACGAGTTTCTGCTCGCCGGGCTCATCGCTCGGGAAGACCCGCTTCCCCGTGCCGAGCAGCACCGGGAACATCAGCAGGTGATACCGGTCGATCAGTCCGGCGCGCGACAGCCGGCGGGCGAGCTCTCCGCTGCCGTGGATGAAGATCGCACCCCCGTCGGATTCCTTGAGCGCCGCGACATCCGCCTCGGAGCGGAGCACGGTGCTCGGCCCCCACCCCGCTACGAGCCCTTCGGGGCCGAGGCTCGACGACACGACGTACTTCGGGAGATCCCGGTATGCGGCATGATCCTCGGAATCCCGCCAGATCGGGGCGAAGGCCTCGTAGCTGCGTCTCCCGAACATCAGCGCCGTCGTCTCCTCGAGCTCCTCGCCCTTCAGCGAGAACGCCGCCTCGTCGAACGGCGTGCCCATGACCCACCCGCCACTCGGGTGCCCCTCGCTCGGGCCGCCGGGCGAGTCCATCACCCCGTCGAGCGTGATGAATCCGGTCCATACGAGTTCTCGCGCCATCATCCGTCCCCTGCTCGTACCGCACTGTCGCGCCCGGAGCTCGTGATGCCGCCGGCGATGACTCCCATGATATGAAGCGACAATCTCGATGTCACGAATGGGGTCGCTCGCATCGAAGCGCGACTGCCGAAACACCGCTTAACGGAGCGGTGTTTCGCGGAGTTGACGAATGAACTCGTCGGCAGCCTCGAGCTGCCGGGCGAGCTTCTCCCGCCGTTCTTCCGCGTCGGCGAGGAAGTCTTCGACCGCTCGCGTCGCATGCTCCTCGGTCGACCCCTGCGTGCGGTCGATCGCCCTGAGCAGATCCCCCATCTGATCCAGGGAGTATCCGAGCGGCTTCATCCGCCGGATCAGCATGAGCCGATCGTAGTCACCTTCGGTGTACAGGCGGAATCCGCCTTCCGACCGCCCCGTCGGCACGAGCAGCCCAATCTGGTCGTAGTGGCGCAGGGTGCGGATCGACAGCTCCGTGCGAGCCGCGAGCTCACCGATGTGCATCATTCCATCTTCAGGCACGCGTCATCCTCATTTCATTCGCCACAACTCTAACGTTACGTTAGTATTGATCATCGGGCCTTGAGTGAAGCGTTCCGCTCCTCGGCACTCGGCCCGAGCGCACTGTCGCGCCCATCAGCATTGTCCATGCTTTCACGCCGAGAGCTCTCGCCGCTCCCAGGAGGAGACCTATGTCCATCACGACCACCAGCACCGACGACCCCGCACGCTATCGGTCAGATCCGTCGGTCATGACCGCGCTTCGCTCTCCACGACTCCTCACCCGGGAGGCACTCGCGGGGCTCGTGGTCGCCCTTGCGCTCATCCCCGAAGCCATCTCCTTCTCCATCATCGCCGGAGTGGACCCCAAGGTCGGGCTCTTCTCGTCGTTCATCATGGCCGTCACCATCGCCTTCGTCGGAGGACGACCCGCGATGATCACCGCGGCGACCGGAGCGATCGCGCTCGTCATCGCGCCCGTCGCCCGCGATTACGGCATGGACTACTTCATCGCGACCGTGCTGCTCGCGGGAGTGCTGCAGATCGTGCTCGCGGTCTGCGGCGTGGCGAAGCTCATGCGGTTCATCCCGCGCAGCGTGATGGTCGGGTTCGTCAACGCTCTGGCGATCCTCATCTTCACCGCTCAGCTTCCCCAGCTCATCGGCGTGCCGTGGCTGGTGTACCCGCTCGTCGCCGTGGGGCTCCTCATCCTCGTCGTAATGCCGCGGCTCACCCGAGTCGTGCCCGCGCCGCTCGTCTCGATCGTGCTCGTGACTGCCGCCGCACTCGTGTTCGCGATGCAGGTTCCGAACGTCGGCGACCAGGGAGAGCTGCCCCGCAGTCTGCCCGAGCTATTCGTGCCGAACGTTCCGCTGACGTGGGAGACGCTCGCCATCATCGCACCGTACGCGTTGGCGATGGCCCTCGTGGGACTCATGGAATCACTGATGACGGCGAAGCTCGTCGACGACGTGACCGACACGCACTCCAACAAGACGCGCGAATCGTGGGGTCAGGGGATCGCCAACCTCGCGTCCGGCCTCTTCGGCGGCATGGGCGGATGCGCGATGATCGGGCAGACGATGATCAATGTGAAAGCCTCGGGGGCGCGCACCCGCATCTCGACCTTCTTGGCCGGCGTCTTCCTGCTGATTCTCATCGTGCTGCTCGGCGATCTCGTCGCGATCATTCCGATGGCCGCGCTCGTCGCCGTCATGATCATGGTGTCAGTCGGCACGTTCGACTGGCACTCCATCGCTCCTTCGACGCTGCGTCGCATGCCCAAGAGTGAGACCGCGGTCATGGTCATCACGGTGGCGGTCGTCGTCGCGACGCACAACCTCGCGATCGGCGTGATCGTCGGGGTGCTCGTCGCTGCGATCATGTTCGTGCGCCGCGTGGCGCACCTCGTCAACGTGCAGCGCGAACTCACCTCTGAGAATGGAGTGGCCATCGCTCGTTACACCGTCGAGGGTCAGCTCCTCTTCGCGTCGAGCAATGACCTCACCACGCTCTTCGAGTACTCCGATGATCCCGAGCGCGTGGTGATCGATCTCTCTCGCTCACACGTTTGGGATGCCTCGACTGTCGCAGCACTCGACGCCATCGAGACGAAATACCGGCAGCACGGCAAGTCGGTGGAGTTCATCGGCATGAACGCCGAGTCGTCGGCCTTCCACACGCGGCTGAGCGGCGGGCTCGGGCAGAGCCACTGAGTGGATGAGGCTGGTGGGGCGGGGTAGGTAGCTACAGGTCCCCGAGCTCCTCGAGCACCCGCTGCGCGACGCCGAACGCGGAGTTCGCCGCCGGCACCCCGCAGTAGAGCCCGGCCTGCAGAATCACTTCCTTGATCTCGTCGACGGTGAGCCCGTTGGCGCGCGCCGCGCGCACGTGCATCGCGAGTTCAGCGTCGTGACCGAGCGCGATCAGGGCGGTGAGCACCGCCACGGAGCGCGACCGCCGGTCGAGCCCTGGCCGCGACCAGATGTCGCCCCACGCGGTGCGCGTGATGAAGTCCTGGAAGTCGGCGGTGAACGGGGTCATCTGCGCATTCGCGCGATCGACGTGCGCGTCCGAGAGCACGGCGCGGCGCACGGCCATGCCCTGCTCGAAGCGCCCCGCGTCCGACAGCCCGCCTGCTCCTGCGCCCGCTGATCCGGTCGCGTCACTCGACTCGGCGTTCATGCCCGGCCCCCTCCGCTCGCGTCCGCGCCGAAGAACGCGAGGAGCGCCTCCGCGACGGCGGAACCGTTCTCTGCCGGAGGCTGATGCGCCACGTCCTCGATCATCAGTCTCCGCGCATTCGGGATGCCCGCGACGAGCTCGTCCTGCCGTTCCTCGGGAGCGACCTGGTCCTGGCGGCCCCCGAGCGCGAGCACCGGGATGCGAATCTCACCGAGCCGGTCTCGCAGGTCGTACGTCGCGAGCGCCTCCGCGCAGCGCGCGTACCCCTCGTCGGAGGTGTCTTGCAGCGCGTGCAGAATGCGCCCGGTCAGCTCGGGCTCGCGGCTGATCGATTCGGGCGCGAACCACGCCTGCGCGGATGCCGCGATGAGCGCCGAGGTCGATTGCGTGCGCACCGTGGCCGCACGCGTCTTCCAGTGCTCCGACGAGCCGAGCGATGCGGCCGAGGCGAGACTGGCCGCACGCGTGACGACATCGGGGTGCCGCAGTGCGAGCGTGAGGGCGAGCGCCCCGCCGATCGAGACCCCAGCGAAGTACGCGGTGCCGATCGTACCCGCCAACTCGCGCACGCGATCTGCCACGACATCGGCGAGCTCGTCGAGCGTGAACGCGTCCGTGGGCACCGGCGCGACTCCATGGCCGGGCAGGGTGAGCAGCGACACGCGGTATTCCTTCGCGAGCAGCGGCACGACGGGCTCCCAGATGAGCGGGCCGGTGCCCAGGGAGTGGGCGAGCACGATCAGTGGCGCACCGTCGGCGCCGATCGGTTCGGTGAGTGCGATTTCTGGGGCGGTCATCCTGGCTCCTCGGTCGGGGCGGGCGCGTCGGCTGCGGGGCGGGCGCCGCCCTCCTGGGCAGCGCCGGGTGCGAGCGCGTGATCGACGAGCCCGTGGGCCAGGCCGGTGTACTGCGCAGGATCAGCCAGCTGTGCGATCGTCGGCCCTCCTCGGGCGGCGAGAGCATCGACGAGGCCGGGCTCGGCGTGCAGCGCGTCGGCGAGCCCCGCCCCGTCCCGCACCCGCGACACGATGTCGCGCACCCGCTCGGCGCCGATGATCGCGCCGAGCACGATCGAGAGCCGCTCGGCGACGATCAGGCCGTTCGTCATCCCCAGATTGCGTGCGATCGCGTCGGTGTCGACGGCGAGACCCCCGGCGAGCTCGGCGGCATGGGCACTCGCGCCGAGCGTGACGCGGAGCAGCTCGCGCAGCGTCTGCCACTCGGCGTGCCACGCCCCATCGGGTCGCTCGTCGACGGCGAGCGCCGCAGCGGCGTGCAGCGTCGCGCCGAGATGAGGTGCGCGGATCGCCGCGGAGCGGATCAGCACGGAATGCGCCGGATTCCGCTTCTGCGGCATCGCTGATGATCCACCTCCGCGCGACTCCGCGACCTCGCCGATCTCTGTGCGGCTGAGGGTGGCCACATCGGCCGCCAGCACGCCGAGTGCATCGACGCACTGCACGAGTGCGTCGCCCAGCTCGGTGATCGGCCAGCGCACCGTGTGCCACGGCCCGTCCGGGACCGCGAGCCCGAGCTCTGCGGCGAACGCCGCGGGGAGCTTCCCCGCAGCGCGCACGGCGCGCTCGTCCGAACCGAGCTCTGCGCGAGCGACGGCGACGTATCCCGCCATCGTCCCGCCCGCCCCGGCGATCTGCACCGGGAGCTCCGACAGCGCGCCTGACAGACGGTCGGAGGCGCGCCGCACCCCGCGCAGCCACGCGGCGACGCGCAGGCCGAAAGTGGTCGGCACCGCGTGCTGAGTCAGGGTACGGGCGACGGCGACGCGATCCTGCTCGGTGCTCGCGAGCCGCGCGAGCGCGGTCTCCGTCTGCCGCAACCGCTGCAGCGTCTCCCGGCCTGCCCGGTGCGCGATCAGCATCAGCGCGGAGTCGAGCACGTCTTGACTGGTCGCACCGCGGTGCACCCAGTGCCGCAGCTCGGGGGCGGTGCGGTCGCGGAGTTTCGGCACCAATGGGATCACGGGGTTGCCGCCGCCCGCGGCCTCCGCCGCGAGCTGCGGCAGCCAGGCGTCGAAGCCCGCGCAGACGTCGCCCGTTCCGCTCCAGCCGAGGGCGGATGACAGTTCGGCAGCCTGTGCGCGCGGTGCGACACCGATCTCCGCCCACGCCCGCACCAGTGCGACCTCGGTCGCGACGAGTGCGCCGAGCACCTCCGCATCGGCCAGCACGGCGTCGCTTCCCGCGCTCACCGGCGAGAGGAGCCCCGCGTCGAACTCGCGGCGGGGTGCATGTGCGTCCGGATCAGTAGGCAAGGAACACGGTCTCCTTCGCACCCTGCAGGTGAATGTCATGAGCGAGATGGCCCTCTGGCGTGCGTGCTGCCACGAGCGTACTCCGCTGTTCGGCCGAAAGCACGGAGAGCAGCGGGTCGGCGTCGAGGCGCGCTGCATCGTCGGGGAGGTAGATCCGCGTGTGCAGCTTGTCGGGCAGACCGCGAGCGAAGACGATCGCCGCGAAGAACGGCGCCTCGCCCGACGACGACCCGGGGTCGCGGGTCCAGAACTCGAAGCGCCCCTCGTCGTCGGTGAAGGCTCGCCCGAAACCGGTGAACGCATGATCGTTGCGGCGCAGCGTGCCTCGAGCTCGCGGCACACTGCCATCCGTATCGGCGGCGAAGATCTCGATCATCGCATCGGGGATCGGGGTGCCGGCCCCGTCGAAGACGGTTCCTGCCAGCACGATGGCGCCCGGCGAGTGCGGGAAGGCGATCTCGTGCTGCTTCGGGAACGTGGTGCCGTACGCGAAGAACGGGCCGACCGTCTGGCCCGGGGTCGGGGCGAGCGTCTTCGCGGGCGCGGGCGAGTGCTGCTGGGGCGCGGGCTGCCGGGGCATCAGTGCTCCCCTTCCTCGGGTTCGAACCAGGTGGCCTGCGGGCCGTCCAAGACGATGTCGAATCGGTAGCCCATCGAGAACTCCGGCACCGTCAGGTCGTGGTCGTAGACGCCGATGAGCCGATCACGGTCCTTCTGCTCGCGGATCGAGTTGTAGATCGGGTCGAGCGCGAACAGCGGGTCGCCCGGAAAGTACATCTGGGTGACGAGGCGCTGCGTGAAGGATCGGCCGAACACCGAGAAGTGGATGTGCGCCGGCCGCCAGGCGTTCACGTGGTTCTTCCACGGATACGGCCCCGGTTTGATCGTCGTGAACGTGTACTCGCCGGCTTCGTTCGTGATCGCGCGACCCGCACCCGTGAAGTTCGGATCGAGCGGTGCCGGATGCTGGTCGCGCTGGTGGATGTACCGGCCCGCCGCGTTCGCCTGCCAGATCTCGATCAGCTGATTCGGCACGGGGCGGCCCCACGCGTCGAGCAACCGTCCGGTGACGGTGATGCGCTCGCCGAGGGGCTCACCCGTGTGGTGCAGCGTCAGGTCCGATTCGATCGCCGCGACATCGCGCTGCCCATAGGCGGGAGACCACAGTTCGATCGTCTCCGGATCGACGAGCTGCGGGTCCTTGGTCGGATGCCGCAGCAGGCTTGAACGGTACGGCGGGAAGTCGTACATGGTGCGCGGCAGGTGTTCGCCATCGGCAGCGCGGCGGAAGAAGTCGGCGTGGAGTGACGCGATCTCCTCCGAGATCTGCTGCTGAGAAGCCTGATCGGGTGCTGCGAGCAGGGCTTCCGGTGCCGGGGCGATGGGGTGCTCGGGCATGAGGTGCTCTCCTTCGAGGTCGTGACCTGCGCATCAGCGTGGCAGCCGAAGACGACGATCGCTCCCGGAGTTCTCACTGAGCGGGAATCAGATGCTCCGTATCTCGGAGTGGATCTCCTTCGCCGCCTGCTGCATGAGCCGTGACAGGAGCCGCTCGTCGGCCCGCTCGAGGTGCACCACGACGCCGAGCGCGATCGGGGGCAATCCGTCGACGCTCGGCAGTGCGACGGCGATCGACACATTGCCGAGAGTCATCTCCTCGCGGGTGCTCCAGTAGCCGCGCGCGCGGCCGGCGGCGAGGTCGGTGCGGAGCGCGTGCTCGTCGACGATCGAGTGCGTCGTCTCCCGGAGCAGCGGACTCGCGCCGAAGTAGCGCTGCAACCAGGCGTCGTCGCACCCCGAGAGCAGCGCCTTGCCGACGCCCGTCGTGTGCAGCGGACCCCGCCCGCCCGCACGGCTCACCGTGGGGATCGAACGGCGGCCGGTGACGCGCCCCACGTAGAGCACGCTCGCGCGCTCCGCCGGCCCATCGAGCACGCCGAGGTGCACGTTCTCGCCCGTCACCTCGTAGAGCCGCATGAGGTGCGGGATCGCGCGTTCGCGCAGGCGCAGCGCGAGCGGGGAGAGCTCGCCGAGCTCCCACAGCCGCGCACCGACCGCCAGCCGCCGATTCGGCAGGCGCGTGAGCAGACCGCGGTCGACGAGCATGGCGACGAGGCGATGGAGCGTCGACGAGGCGAGGCCGGTGCGCTCGACGAGCTGGCCGGCGGAGAGCTCGGGTTCGTCCTCGCTGAAGCACGACAACACCGCGAGCGCGCGGTCGAGCACGCCAGGCGTCGCCTGCTCCGCCATCTCGCCTCCTCGAGTTCACCTCCTGCCGAGCGTAGCGGGCGGGCGGGGTGGGGTAGGTCCGGCCGGTTTCCCAGTGAGTGAGAAAAGTGCGGCCGGGCGGGGCCGATCCCAGCACACTGGTCGCGGATCGCCATGGCTGCACTCGGCACGCGCCGTTCGCACGCCGCGCGCGATACCGGCGCCCCCTTCGACCCCGCCAAAGGAGACCCATGACCGTCGAGCGCACCCGAGTCGCCATCGTCGGAGCGGGGCCCGCCGGCCTCCTGCTGTCGCACCTGCTGGCAGCGGCAGGCGTCGAATCCATCGTGGTCGATGCGCGCAGTCGTCAGGAGATCGAGACGACCATCCGCGCAGGCATTCTCGAGCAGGGGACGGTCGAGGTGCTCGACGGCATCGAAGGCAGCCGTGCCCGCACCGTCGGGCACCGCCACGACGGCATCGAGCTCCGCTTCGCCGGCGAGGGCCACCGCATCGATTTCCCGTCACTCGTCGGACGGTCTGTGTGGCTCTATCCGCAGCACGAGGTACTGAAAGACCTCATCGCTGCGCGCCTCGCCGCCGGGCAAGATCTGCGGTTCAGCGCGAGCGTCACCGCCGTGCACGACGTCGATTCCGAGCCGCGCGTCGTCGCCACGGACGCTGACGGAGCCCCGTTCGAGATCCGTTGCGACTTCGTCGTCGGCGCTGATGGATCGCGGAGCGTCGTGCGCCCCGCGGTCGCCGGTGACCGCGGGAACGGCGCATTCCGCGAGTATCCCTTCGCATGGTTCGGTGTGCTGTGCGAGGCGGCGCCGAGCTCGGACGAGTTGATCTACAGCAATGCGCCCGACGGCTTCGCGCTGATCAGTCAGCGGTCGGAGACGGTGCAGCGCATGTACTTCCAGTGCGACCCGAGCACCGACCCGGACGCGTTCAGCGAGGCCGAGATCTGGGACGCGTTGCAGCGTCGGGTTCCCGGCACGCGCCTCACCGAGGGTCCAATCTTCCAACGCGACGTGCTGCGCTTCCGCAGCTTCGTCGCCGGCGGGCTGCGGCGCGGTCGCGCTGCGCTCGTGGGCGACGCCGCGCACACAGTGCCCCCGACTGGGGCCAAGGGCATGAATCTCGCGATCGCGGACGTGCTGCTGCTCGGCGATGCACTGCGGCGTCTCCTCGTCGAGCACGATGAGCGGGGCATCGACGCGTACGCCGAAACGGCGCTCCGCCGCATCTGGAAGGCCCAGCATTTCTCCTGGTGGATGACGAGCATGCTGCACGCGGTGCATGGCGCCGACGCGTTCGACCGCCAGCGGCAGCTCGGAGAACTCAGAGGCGTCATCGAGTCCGAGGCCGGCCAGCGCTTCCTGGCCGAGGCGTACACCGGGTGGCCGCTCCCCTCCACGTTCTGACCGACGAATGTGACGGGCACCGTGTCGAAAAACGCGTACCGGGCAGTCGCTGCGCGCGACATATGAAGGTTGAGTTATGTCATACGACTACAGTTGACCCCAATGAAACCCGAACCTCCGTCGCCGGCCACCGGGTCCGATGCAGACGCCGCGAACAGCAACTCACGACATTCGAACGTCGCACTTCTCGGGCTCGCCGAAGCTGTCGCACCGGTCGAGGTGACCTCCCAATCGTTCGACGAACGACTCAGCGACACGCTCAAGAGCCTGAACCTTCCGCGAGGCCTGCTCCAGCGGGTCGCAGGCGTCTCCGCGAAACGCAATTGGGAACGCCCAACGGATTACATCGAAGGAGCGGCCTCCGCCGGACGGCAGGCGCTGGCCGAGTCAGGAATCCCAGCAGAGAAGATCGGGCTTCTGATCAACGCCTCGGTTTCTCGCGAGGCGCTCGAGCCATCCGTCGCGGTCGCCGTCCACGACAGCATCGGCCTCGGCCCGGCAGCGATGAACTTCGACATCACCAATGCATGCCTGGGATTCGTCAACGGGATCACCGTCGCTGCGAGCATGATCGATGCCGGCCAGATCGACTACGCACTCATCGTCGCGGGCGAGGACATGTCGCGGGTGCAAGAGGCCACCGTCGCCCGCTTGAATCGCGACGGCATCACTCGCGAAGAGTACCTGAACGAATTCGCGACGCTGACTCTCGGCTCCGGAGCCGCCGCTGCCGTGCTCGGACGAGCGGATCTGCACCCCGAAGGGCACCGTATCCATGGTGGAGTCTCCCGCGCAGCGACGTGGAATCACGCGCTCTGCGTTGGCGACTACGAGGGCATGTTCACCGATACGCAAGGGCTGCTCAGCAACGGCATGAGACTCATCTCCGACGCCTGGCACGAGGCTCACGAGAACGACTGGGACTGGAAGGACATGGATCATTACATTCCGCACCAGGTCTCGAACGTCCACGTCGATGCCCTGACGAACGCCATCGACATCGACGAGTCCAGGATCGCCAAGACCTATCCGGAGCTGGGCAATGTGGGCCCGGCCTCCTTGCCGATCACCCTCGCCCGCACAGCTCCGAAGATGAAGCCAGGCGACCGCGTTCTCTGCTTGGGAGTCGGATCAGGTCTGAACACTGCAATGGTGGAGATCACCTGGTGAGGTTCACGGCGCGTCCGGCGGTTCTCCCAGGCCTCCTCTCCGAGTGGGACCAGCAGTGGTCGCGTCTCGTGACGGTGGATACAGGAGACGGCGAACGCACGTTCCATGTACTCGACACCCTTCCAGCGCTGCAGGCGCGAGGTCTCGAGCCGAGTGGCACCATTCTGGCGCTGCACGGAAACCCCACGTGGTCGTACTTGTGGCGCGGCGTCGCCGCCGCAGCACTGAGCGACGCCACGGGAAGGATCTGGCGCGTCATCGCCCCGGATCAGCTCGACATGGGCTACTCCGAGCGCCTCACGCATGATGCGCTGCCCACGACGCACGGGTCCGGATACCGCCGTCTTGCCGAACGCGTGCGTGATTTCGACGCGGTCGTGCGGTCGCTCCTCGCCGATACTGCCGGGGCCGAGGGATCGCCCTCGCATCCGATCGTCACCCTCGGCCATGACTGGGGCGGAATCGTGTCGCTCACCTGGGCGGCACGAAACCTCGACATCGTGGACGGGGTGATCAGCCTCAACACGGGCGTGCACCTCCCCGCGGAGATGTCGCTTCCGACCCCGCTCCGGTTGGCGCTGAGCGGGCCGATCCTGCCCATCTCCACCGTGTTCACGGACGGGTTTCTGCGCACCACCCTGCATCTCGGTCAGGGGCCCATCCCATCCGAGATTCGTGACGCGTACCGCGCTCCGTATCGCGCCGCCGGTCTGCGAGGCGGTATCGGCGCATTCGTCGCCGATGTTCCCGTCGATCCCTCCCATCCGTCGTACGCCGAGCTGCAGCAGTCGGCTGCCGACATCAGCGGCATCGACACTCCGGCGCTGCTCGTCTGGGGACCGAAGGACCCGGTGTTCGGTGAGCAGTTCCTGCGCGACCTCCGTCAGCGACTGCCGCAGGCGGACGTGCATCGCATGGAGCAGGCCTCGCACCTCGTCAGTGAGGACTCCGACGTCGCATCCCTGATCCTCGCCTGGCTTCGGCAGCGCTTCCCCGGCGAGACCCCGTCCCCCGAAGGGGCATCGCGCCAGAGCGCGGAGGGCGCCGTCACCGCCGCGCGCGATCCTCGCGCTCCGATGATCTTCGAAGCTCTCGACGCCCGTCGTAATGATTCCTCAGTGGCGAGCGTCGACATGACGCGCACCCCGCCGCACGAGGTGTCCTGGCGGCAGCTCACGAGCGTGAGCGATGGAATCGCGCAGGGGCTGCAGCAGCTGGGCCTGAAACCGGGAGACCGGGTCTCGTTGCTGGTGACTCCGGGCAACGATCTCACCGCGGTGCTCTACGGCGTGCTCAAGGCGGGTGGAGTGGCGGTCGTCGCCGATTCCGGGCTGGGCGCGGCCGGCATGACCCGTGCCGTCAAAGCGTCCGATCCGCAGTGGATCATCGGCCAGAAGCCCGGCCTGCTCCTGGCCCGGGCCGCCGGATGGCCCGGCCGGCGCATCTCCGTTCGACGGCTGAACGCACTCGAACGCGCCGCACTGGGCGTCGAGACGAGTGTGACCGAGCTGTCGCGCGCGTCGGGCCACGAGCCGATCCGCTCCCCCGGCCCCGATGATGACGCCGTGATCCTGTTCACTTCTGGGTCGACGGGGCCGGCGAAGGGCGTGCGGTACACGCACGCCCGGTTGGGCGCGCTGGCCCGCACGCTCCGCGAGCAGTTCACCGTGCACGGCGAAACGAGCTGGGCGGCCGGATTCGCCCCCTTCGCTCTGCTCGGGCCGGGTCTCGGCATCCGCAGCGTGACTCCCGACATGTCGGTCACGAAGCCGCGCACCCTGACGGCCTCCGCGCTCGCCGATGCGATTCTCGCCGGCGCATGCACGATGGTCTTCGCATCTCCTGCCGCGTACCGCAACGTGGAGGCGACCGCCGCTGACCTGACCTCCGAGCAACGCGCGGCCCTCGCGGGCGTCGAGCTCGTGCTGTCGGCCGGAGCTCCCGTGCCGTTGCGACTGCTCGACAACCTCGCGGAGCTCTTTCCGAACGCGCAGATCCGCTCGCCCTACGGCATGACCGAGGGCCTGATGCTCACCGATATCGATCGCGAGGGCGTCGCGGCCGCCGTCGCTCAATCCCGGGATCACGGCGTCTGCGTCGGGAGACCGGTTCCGCGCGTGCGAATCGCTGTCGCGCCGCTCGACGAGACCGGGCGGCCCGCCGATGCTCTCCTCACGGACACCGCAGCCGTCGACGTTCTCGGTGAATTCGTCGTCTCGGCGCCGCACCTCAAAGCGGGCTACGACGGGTTGTGGCACACCGACGCGGCGTCGAAGCGCGACACGCTCGACGGCCTGGTCTGGCACCGCACGAGCGATATCGGCCACATCGACCCCGAGGGTCGGATCTGGATCGAGGGGCGTCTGCAGCACGTGCTCACCACCTCGTCCGGACCGCTCGGCCCCGGTGGATTGGAAGCCGTCGTCGACCAGGTGCCCCAGGTGTACCGCTCGGCCGTCGTCGGGGCCGGCCCGCGAGGAGCGCAGGCCGTCGTCGTCGTCGTCGAACCAGCGCCTGGGATCCGCATGCGGTCGGGTCTTGCTCCTCTGGAGCTCACGGACGCGGTACGGACGGCGCTCGCAGAGCACTTCCCGCACGACGTCGCCGCGGTGCTGGTGTCGACCTCGTTCCCGACCGACATCCGTCACAACTCGAAGATCGATCGCACGCGACTGTCGGTGTGGGCTGACGCCGTGCTGCGCGGTGAGCGCATCGGCGCGCCGTGACACCTATCGACTCGGCGCGAAAGGAACTCCCGTGAAGGTACTCGTCACCGGCGCCTCGGGCGTGCTCGGCTCCTCGGTCGTGCGGGCGTTGATCGATGGCGGAGACGAAGTGACCACGCTGCAGCGCCGGCCCTCAGGCGTCGAGAGCGCGCGCGATGTGCTGGGGAGCGTGACCGAGGACGACGCGGTTGCGAGAGCAATGGCGGGGCAGGCCGCCGTGATCCACCTCGCCGCCAAGGTATCGATGGCCGGTGACGCGAGGGACTTCGAGAGAGTCAACATCGACGGCACGCGGAGCGTACTCGATGCTGCGCGGAGCGCTGGGGTGACCCGGTTCGTCCACATCTCCTCACCCTCCGTCGCGCATTCGGGGACGTCTCTCGTCGGAGCGCCGGCCGAGGCGGCCGACCCGGCTTCCGCCCGTGGAGAGTACGCGCGCACGAAAGGCGAGGGCGAACTCCTCGCCCTCGCGGCGAGTTCAGATGAGTTCCCCGTGCTCGTGCTGCGCCCGCACCTCGTCTGGGGCCCGGGCGACACCCAGCTGACCGAGCGGATCATCGTGCGGTCCAGACAGGGGCGCATGCCGATCCTCGGCTCTGGCGCGGCCCTCGTCGACACCCTCTACCTCTCCAACGCCGTCGACGCGATGATCGCGGCACTCGACGCGGTCACCCGCGTGCACGGGGAAGCGCTCGTCGTCACGAACGGAGAGCCGCGGCCGATCGCAGAATTCATCGAACGCCTCGCGCTGGCCGGGGGTGCGCGGAAACTTCGGCTTCGACTGCCGGTCGGGCTCGCCCTCGCGGCCGGCACCACCGTGGATACGGTCTGGAACCTGCGGGAGCACGACGACGAGCCGCCCCTCACCCGCTTCCTCGCCGAGCAGATGTCGACCGCGCACTGGTTCGATCAGCGCCGCACACGCGAAGTGCTCAAGTGGGAACCCGCGGTGAGTTTCGCCGCAGGCATGGAGGCGGTAGCTCGGCACTACGGACGGTGAGCTGCTGGTCTGCGGACCCGACGTCGTGAGCGGCGAGCGTGCTCGCATGCAATGAGGCGCGCTTGGCGGCAGGCGCTGCCGAACCCGTTACTCGCCCGCATCCCCGATCGCAGCCTCCAGCCGCTCCAGCTTCCCGTCGAGCTCGCCCTCGAACCCGGGACGGATGTCGGCTTTCATCACGAGCGACACCCGCGACCCAAAGGGCAGCACCGCCTCGGTCGCGCGCTTCACGACGTCGAAGACCTCGTCCCACTCGCCCTCGATCTCGGTGAACATGGACGAGGTGCGGTGCGGCAGGCCCGATGCGCGCACCACCTTCACCGCCTCGGCGACGGCATCGGAGACGGAGGCGTTGCCGGTGCCCGACGGGGCGACGGAGAATGCGAGGATCATGGTGTTCGCGTTCCTTTCTCGGGTGCAATGAGGTGAGGTGAGCGCTACGCCTCCGCCGGCACCTTGATGGGGTTGGTGTTGGTCTTCTGCGGGCGGCGGGCGAACCAGAGCGACACGATCGCCCCGATGAGGATCGCGGCCACCGGCAGCAGCATGGATTGCGCCATCGCAGCGGCGAACCCTTCGCGCGCCGCCTCGGGCAGCTGGCCGCCGCCCATCCCGGCCTCGCCACCGGCAGCACCAGCAGCGCCGGCACCACCACCGCTCGCGCCGCCCAGCTCCGCGGCGATGCGCGATTGCATCAGCGCGGCGATCGCGGCCGACCCGAGCACGGCGCCCACCTGGCGCGACGTGTTGTAGACGCCGGAGCCGGCGCCCGCGAGCTGCGGAGCGAGGCTGAACGTGGTGATCGATGCGAGCGGCCCCCACATGCAGGCGTTCGCGACGCCGAGCACGGCGCTCGGCACGAGCAGCAGCCAGAGCGGCGTCTCGGGGCGCAGCAGGAAGAAGTACAGCAGCATGCCGGCGGCGACGAGCGCGAGCCCGAAGGTCGCGATGCGGCGCGGATCGGTGCGATCGATGAGCAGACCGACGGGACGTGCGAGCCCAGCCGAGAGCAGCGCCATCGGCACGAGCATGAGCGCCGACTGGGTCGGCGTGAGGCCGCGCACGAGCTGGTAGTAGAACATCAGCGGCAGCCCCATGCTGGTGACGGCGAGTCCGACCGTGACGATCGTGCCGGTGCCGACGGAGAAGTTGCGGTCCTTGAAGATCTCGAGCGGCAGCAGCGGCTCGCCGCGCTGCACGCGCTGCCAGATGACGAAGAGCACCAGTACGAGCGCGCCGACGATGATCAGGCTCCACACCGAGATCGGCCCCCAGATCACACCCCACTCGTAGCTCTCGCCCTCCTGGATGCCGAAGACGAGCATGAACATGCCGGCGGCGCTCAGGAGCACGCCGATCCAGTCGAAGTGGTGGGCGTGCGTCTCGAGTTTCGGCACGAATCGCATCGCGAGCACGAAGCCGATGATGCCGACGGGCACATTGATGAAGAAGATCCACTCCCATCCGAACCCGTCGAGCAGCACGCCGCCGAGAATCGGACCGACGAGCGTGGCGACGCCCGCGGTGATCCCCCAGACGGCCATCGCCGAACCGCGATTGCGGGGCGAGAAGATGCGGGTGATCACCGCCATCGTCTGCGGGGTCATGAGTGCGGCGCCGAGGCCCTGGAAGACGCGCGCGATGATGAGCGCCTCGATCGTCCCGGCCATGCCGCACGCGAGCGACGACAGCGTGAAGACGGTGAGCCCGAAGAGGTAGATGCGACGCGGCCCGAAGCGGTCTCCGAGCCGGCCGGTGATGAGCAGCGGCACCGCGTACGCGAGCAGGTACGCGCTGGTCGCCCAGAGCGTCGCCACCATCGTGGTGCCGAGCCCCTCCATGATCGAGGGGTTCGCGACGGAGACGATCGTGGTGTCGACGAGGATCATGAAGAAGCCGAGCACCAGCGACCACAGGGCGGGCCAGGGCCGGATCTCGGGCTTCGGGGAAGCGGGGGTTTCGGTGCTCACCCGAGAAGACTACTCCTGGCCGCGGACAGTGCTAGGGAGTCGTGCCGGCCATCTCCGACGGGCCGAAGCTCTCGGGCAGCATCTGCTCGATCGTGCGGATTCCCGCGGGTGTCTGCAGCAGCATCCCAGGTGCGGCGGCCTCGGCGAGGAGCTGCCGGCAGCGCCCGCACGGCGTGATCGGCTGACCGTTGCCGACGCAGGCGAACGCGAGGAGGCGCCCGCCCCCTCCGAGGTGCAGCTGACCGATCATGGTGCACTCGGCGCACAGGGTCACGCCGTAACTCGCGTTCTCGACGTTGCAGCCCGTGATCAGACGGCCGTCTTCGACGAGCGCCGCGCACCCCACGGCGTAGCCCGAGTAGGGGGCGTACGCGTGCTCGGCTGCGGCGAGCGCGGCGTCCGTGAGCTCGGTCCAGTCGATGTCGTGTGCCATGTATCCAGCGTATCCGGGCCGCGGGCCCAGCCGAGAGGCACAGACGCCGCGCCTGCGAGAACCCGGAACGCCCGGGGTGGGAGCCCCGGGCGTTCCGATCCTGCACTGATGTCGGCGACTAGTCCTTCAGCGCATCGCGCAGCTTGACGCGCACGCCGGTGCGCAGAATCGAGTTGCTGTAGATGCGCGACCCGATCCAGATGACGACCGCGATGGTGACGACCAGGATGCCGAGCGACACGATCGGCTCCCACCACTCGGCGATGCCGAGGTAGAGGCGCATCGGCATCGCGTTCGGGGCGGAGAACGGGATGTAACTCATGATCGCGAGCGCCTGGGGGTTGTCGTTGAAGAGGATGATGAGGAAGAACGGGATCATCACGAGCATCATGACCGGGCTCGTCACCGATCCGATGTCCTCCTGCCGCGAGACAAGCGCTGCCGCGGCCGCGTACATCGCAGCGAGCAGCACGAAGCCGAACGCGAACAGGATGCCGAACCAGATGAGCGAGGCGCCGAGCTCGCCGAGCAGCAGATCCTGCCCCGTCGCGAGCATGCCGACCGAGGCGAGGGCGAGGATCGCGACCACCGTGCCGAGCGCGAGGATGCTGTTGCCCAGGATCTTGCCCGCGAGCATCGTGCGCGCGGAGACGGTGGCGAGCAGGATCTCGATGATGCGCGTCTGCTTCTCTTCGACCACGCTCTGCGCGATCGTCGTGCCGAAGGTGAGCGCGGTGGTGTAGAAGATCATGCCGAAGGCGAGGGCGATGATGTACGCGAGGAACGGGTTCGTGCCGAGGGGTTCGAGCAGTTCGACCGACGGCACCACCGAGAGCGCCTGCACGAGATCGGTCGGAGCGCTGTCGAGCGCGACCACGGTGAGATCGAGCGGGGTGTCTCCGCCGGGAACGATCGCAGCCTCGACGTCGCCGTCGCGCACGAGTTGCTCGGCTTCGGCCCGGTCACCGACCTCGGTCACCTCGAAACCGGCGGAGGTGAGCGCGTCGCCCTGCTCCCCGCTCGCACCGGCCACCGTCGCCACCTGCGTGGGGCTTCCGATTCCGCCGTTCTGGGAGAGCAGCCCGCTGATGACGACGCCCCCGAGCACGACGAGCAGGAGGATGCCGGTCGAGATGAGGAAGGCCTTGCTGCGCAGGCGCGTCGTGATCTCGCGTTCGGCGACGAGCCAGGCTCCCTGAGCCCCGCTGATCGGGCGCGACGAGGATCGCCGAGACTGGGAAGTGAGTGGGGCGGTCATCGCACGACCTCCTTGAAGATCTGAGCCAGTGATGGGGTGATGGGGGCGAAGCGCCGCACCGTCGTGCCGGGTGCGGAGTGCTGCACGGCGCGAGCGAGCACCGCCTGGGCGGCGGACTCGTCCGGAGCATCGAAGCGGGCGAACCCGCCGTCGAGATGCGTGACCTCGACCCCTGGCAGCTCGCGCACCCAGCCGGCGTCGGCCGCCGGCCCAGCGAGCTCGAGCTCGAAGCTGCTCCCGGAGTGCTGCGCCCGAAGACCCTCGCGCGAGCCGGAGGCGAGGATCCTGCCCCCGCCGATCACCACGACGTCGTCGCAGAGCCGCTCCACGATGTCGAGCTGGTGCGAGGAGAAGAGCACCGGGGCGCCCTGCGCGGCATAGTCGCGCAGCACCGCGAGCACGACCTCGACGGCCATGGGGTCGAGGCCGGAGAACGGCTCGTCGAGCACGAGGGCGGACGGCTCATGCACCAGTGCCGCGGCGATCTGCGCGCGCTGCTGATTGCCGAGCGAGAGACTCTCGAGGGTGTCGGTGCCACGCTCCCCCAGGCCCAGCCGCTCGATGAGGTCGGCCGCGGACTTCTTCGCCGCTCCCGCGCTCATGCCGTGGAGTCGCCCGAGGTAGACGAGCTGCTCGAGCACCTGCATCTTCGGGTAGAGGCCGCGCTCCTCCGGCATGTAACCGAAGCGCGCGCGGTCGGCCGGGGTGAGGGGAGCTCCGTCGAGGCTGACCGAGCCTGCGTCGGCGGAGAGCACCCCGAGGATGATGCGCATGGTCGTGGTCTTGCCCGCGCCGTTGCCTCCGACGAAACCGGTCATGCGACCGCCCTCGACCGTGAAGCTCACGTCGTCGAGCACGCGCCGCTCGCCGAAGCTGCGGGTGACGCCTGCGATGTCGATCATCTCGATCCCTTCTGTCGTGTGATTCCAGCATGGCGGAGCACCGGCGCGACGCGCTTCCCCCTCACGGCTGATTGCTGCGGCGAGGGGCGGATCGCCCTCCCCCGCGCGACGGAAGCGCCGCGTCGGCGGCACACCCTACGCTGGTGCCATGGAGGATCACGCGGAGTGGAGTCGGCCGAGCCCAGGCCGGAGCGGCCTGCGCGCCGACATCGCGCTCGCGCTGGTGCTCGCGCTCGCGTCGGTGACCACCGCGCTGCTCTACCAGCGCACCGGGATGTACCCGGGAGCAGCGGAGCCCTGGGTCTGGGCCGTCGGGCTGGGCTTGACGACGCTGCCGCTGGCACTGCGCCGCCTCTACCCGGTGCCGGTCGCGATCGTCGTGTCGATCGGATTCTTCGTCTGCGGCCAGTTCGGCGTGCCAGAGGTGCTGATCATCAACATCGCGCTGTTCTGCGCGCTCTACACCGTCGGCGCCTGGGAGCGCCGACGCGCGCTCGCGCTCTGGGTGCGCCTCGGCATCGGGGTCGCCATGATGGTGTGGATCACCGTCGTCCTCATCGTCTCGTCTTCGAGCGATGACGCCTTCGAGGGCATTTCGCGATCAGGCATCTTCTCGGCGTACGCCACGTTCGCGGTCATTCAGATCATCACGAACCTGCTGTACTTCAGCGGCGCCTACTTCTTCGGCGAACGCTCCTGGCGCTCGGCGCGTCAGCAGGCGCTGCTCGAAGCGCAGGGGCGCGAGCTCGATCTCGAACGGCAGACGAGCGCGGCGCAGGCCATTGCGCTCGACCGGCTGGCGATCGCGCGCGAGCTGCACGACGTCGTGGCGCACCACGTGTCGGTCATGGGCATTCAGGCGGCCGCCGCGCGGCGCAGCATCGAGCGCGATCCCGCCCGTGCGGTTGCAGCCCTCGGCGTCGTCGAGGAGAGCGCGGGCACCGCCGTCGACGAGCTGCGGCGGCTCGTCGGCACTCTGCGCGACCCGGCGAAGGAAGGGTCGGCGCCGACCACGATCGGCGTCGCGCACCTCTCCGAGCTCGTGGCAGAGGCGCAGAGCTCTGGCACGCCGACGACACTCATCGTCGCCGGTGAGCCGCGGCCCATCCCCATGCTCGTCGACGTCGCGCTCTACCGCGTCGTGCAAGAGGCGCTGACGAATGTGCGCAAGCACGCCGGCCGCGGTGCGACCGCCGAGGTGCGCCTGCGATTCGGCGCGGATGCCGTCGAGGTGGAGGTCGCGGACGACGGGGTGCGGCAGGAGCTGACGCAGCGCTCCCGCGGGTCCGGCCTCGGCCTGCAGGGCATGCGCGAGCGCATCGGCGCCGTCGGCGGTACCGTGCACGCCGGGCGGCGGGAGCGCGGAGGGTTCATCGTCCGCGCGTGCGTGCCGGATGAACTCGCCTCCGCCCATCCCCGCGCTGCCGCTGCCGCTGCCGCTGCCGCTGCCGCTGCCGCGAGCTGACATGCACCACTTCCCCGAAAGGCTCACATGATCCGCGTGCTGCTCGTCGACGACCAGGCGCTCGTGCGCTCGGGCTTCCGCATCATCCTGGAGTCGGAGCCCGACATCGAGGTGGTCGGTGAGGCCGAGAACGGCGCCGTCGCCGTCGCGCTCGCCGCCGAACTCCATCCCGACGTCATCTGCATGGACGTCGAAATGCCCGTGCTCAACGGGATCGATGCATCGCGGCGCATCCTGATGTCGGCTTCGTCGGCTTCGTCGGCTTCGTCGGCTTCGTCGGCTTCGTCGGCTTCGTCGGTCGCATCGGCTTCGGGCCGCGCGGCTCCGGCGATCCTGGTGCTCACGACGTTCGGGCACGAGCAGTACCTCTTCGACGCACTCGCCGCCGGAGTCAGCGGTTTCCTCCTGAAGACCGCACGCGCCGAGCAGCTCATCGACGCCGTGCACTCGCTCGCGGCGGGCAACGCGCTGCTCGGCCCCGACGTCACACGCGCCGTGATCGAGCGGGTCTCGGCGAGTACCGCCGTCGACGCGAAGGCCGCTGGGGCGGGCGGCGATCCCGAATCGAGCCAGGCACCCGATGCGGCGGCCACGGCGATGACGGAGGCGGGCCTCACCGACCGCGAGCGGGAAGTGCTCGCCCTCGTAGCGCAGGGCAAGTCGAACGGCGAGATCGCCGCGGCGCTCTTCCTCGGCGAGGCGACCATCAAGACGCACGTGTCGAACCTGCTGCAGAAACTCGGCGTGCGCGACCGCATTCAAGCGGTCGTGTGGGTGCACACGCGGCCGTAGCCCGCCGCTCCCCGCCCGGCGCCGGCGCAGCTGGCGCAGCACCTTGCGAGCGGGGTCACTTTCAGTGCGTGTCGTCCGGCGACACGCACGAAGAGTGACCCCGGTCGCAGGGCGGCGCGCAGGGCGGCGCGCCGCAGCGTCAGGCGCCGCCCACCGTCGAGGCGCGCACCACCAGCTCGGGGGTGAACTCGATCTGCTCGCGCGTCGCATCGGCACCGGCCTGCGCCTCTGACAGCAGCAACCCCACCGCGGTGGCGCCGATCTCGACCGCGGGCTGACGCACCGACGTGATCGGCACCACCGCGGCGCTCGCGAAGTCGATGTCGTCGTATCCGATGAGGGCGATGTCCTCTGGCACCCGCAGCGATCCGGTCATCACGAAGGCCTGCAGCACTCCCATGGCGAGCAGATCATTCGCGGCGAAGACGGCGTCCGGCCTGCGGTCGGCTGGCAGCGCGATGATCTCCTCGGCGATCCTGCGCCCCTCGAGCACGCTCAATGCGCGCGTCTCGCGCACCTCGAGCGTCGCTCCCGACGTCTCGGCGACCACCGACGTCGCGCCGTTGACGCGATCGGAGACCTGCTTGATGCCCAGCGGTCCGCCCACGAACGCGATGCGACGGCGCCCGAGCTCCAAGAGATGGCGGGCGGCGATGCGCCCGCCTTCCACGTCATCGACCGAGACGGAGGAGAAGGAGCGGTCGCTCGAACCGCGGTCGACGAGCACGACGGGGATCCCAGCTTGGCGCAGCCTCCAGAGCTGCGTGAGGTCGGTATCGACGGGAGAGATGAGCACGCCTGCGACACGATGCTCCTCGAACATTTCGAGGATGCTGTGCTCGCGCTGCGGAGAGTCATCGCTGCCCCCCATCAGCACGGTGTACCCGTCATCGATCGCGCGGCGCTGCGCTCCGTGCGCCAGGTCCATGAAGAAGGGGTTGCGGGTGTCGAGCACGACGAGTCCGAAGCTGGTGCTGCGCCCGGCGCGCAGCTGTCGCGCGGCATCGTTGCGCACGAAGCCCAACTGCTCGATCGCTTGGGTGACGCGCGCCACCGTGCCTGCGGCGACGATCTCCGGCCGGTTGAGCACGTTGGAGACGGTCCCGACCGACACCCCTGCCTCGCGCGCGACGTCGCGGATACTCGCTGCCATGGCGTGATCTCCCACTTCGTTGTCGTAAAGCCCTGTGCTGGGCAGCAGTCTACCGATCGCATCACTCTTTTGAAACGCTTCAATAACGACTGTGAAACCGTCTCGACATCGACTTGACTCATTGGAGACTCGCGCCATAAACTCACCTCAATCGCGATTGAAACGATTCACAAGTTCAAGCGCGCACCACCCCTGATATGCCCTTCCAATGGCAGGAAGTCCGTGAGTTCAATGAAGAAACCACCCGCCGGCGAGCCGCTGCTCGAACTGCGCGGCGTCGCCAAGGCCTTCGGCCAGGTGATTGCACTGCGCGACAGCACCCTCGCACTCTACCCGGGATCCATCCACGCCCTCGTCGGCGAGAACGGCGCGGGCAAGTCGACGCTGGTCAAGATCATCGCGGGTCTCTACCGCCGCGACAGCGGCGACTTCCGCTACGACGGCGAGACGGTCGACTTCTCCACCACCGCCGAGTCGAAGGCCGCGGGCATCGCGGTCATCTACCAGGAGCCGACGCTCTTCCCCGATCTCTCGGTCACCGAGAACATCTTCATGGGCCGGCAACCCCGCGGTCGGTTCGGCCGCATCGATCGCGGTGCGATGCGCGCCGAGGTCGAATCGCTCTTCACGCGCCTCGGCGTCGCGATGGATCCGGATCGCACCGCCGACGGCCTCTCCATCGCCGACCAGCAGATGATCGAGATCGCGAAGGCGATCTCGCTCGACGCACGCGTGCTCGTCATGGACGAGCCCACCGCAGCGCTCTCCGGTTTGGAGGTCGAGCGCCTCTTCCAGGTCGCACGCGCGCTCCGCGATGAGAACCGCGCGCTCGTCTTCATCTCGCATCGCTTCGACGAGGTCTTCGCGCTCTGCGACACGATCACCGTCATGCGCGACGGCAGTTACGTCTCGACGCGCGCCATCAGCGAGACGGATCCCGACAGCGTCGTCGCCGAAATGGTCGGTCGCGAGATCACGGACCTCTTCCCGAAGATCGAGACCGAAGCCGGCGAGCCGCTGCTCGTCGTCGAGGGGCTCACGAGCCCCGGCATCTTCAATGACATCAGCTTCACCGTGCGCGCCGGGGAGATCGTCGGGCTCGCCGGACTGGTCGGCGCCGGCCGCAGCGAGGTCGCCCGCGCCGTGTTCGGCGTCGACTCCTACCGCACCGGCACCGTCACCGTCGCTGGCACGAAGGTGGCGAAGAACAAGCCGACGGCCGCCATGCGCGCCGGACTCGCGCTCGTGCCGGAGGATCGCCGCAAGCAGGGTCTCGTGCTCGATTCGAGCGTGGGCCGCAACACCACGTCCGTGATCCTCGACTCCCTCGCGAAACTCGGCATCGTCACGACCGGCGCGGAGAACCGCGCCGCGCGCCCGTGGGCGGAGAAGCTCGAGGTCAAGGCGAACGCGCTGACCACCATCGCCGGCACCCTGTCGGGCGGCAACCAGCAGAAGGTCGTGCTCGGCAAGTGGCTCGCGACCGATCCGCGCGTGCTCATCATCGATGAACCGACGCGCGGCATCGACGTCGGCACCAAATCGGAGGTGCACCGCCTGCTCTCCACGCTCGCGAGCCAGGGAATGGGCGTGCTCATGATCTCGAGCGAGCTCCCCGAGGTGCTCGGCATGGCCGACCGCGTCGTCGTCATGCACGAGGGCCGCATCACCGCCACCATCGATCGCGAAGACGCGACGCAGGAGAACGTCATGCGCGCCGCGACCCACAGCTCGAGCACGGAATCGGAGCACGCCGCATGAGCGCCACGACATTGAAGGCCCCGAGCGTCGGGTTCGGTGCGATCGTCGGCCGCCTGACACGGGCGCGCGAGGCGAGCATTCTGCTCGCCGTGCTGCTCGTCGTCGCAGCCGCAACGATCAAGAACCCCAACTTCCTGTTCTCGACCGACGGGTACCGCGACCTCTGGCTGACACCGTCGCTGCTCCTGCTCGTCGCAGTGGGTCAGGCCGTCGTGCTGATCACCCGCAACGTCGACCTGTCGGTCGGCTCGATCCTCGGCCTCAGCGCGTACCTCACCGGCCGCCTGTTCATCGACATGCCGGGGCTGCCCGCCATCGTCGTCGTCGTGATCGCGATCGTCTTCGGCGGCCTGCTCGGTTTGATCAACGGCGCGCTCGTCGCGTTCGCGAAAGTGCCGGCCCTCGTGATCACGCTCGGCACGATGTACGCCTTCCGCGGCATCAACGTGCTCTGGACGGGATCGGATCGCATCAACGCCTCCGACATGCCCCGCAGCTTCCTCGCCCTCGGCACGGCGCAGGTGCTGACGATCCCAGTGCTCACCATCATCGCCGTCGTCGTGCTGATCGCCGTCGCCTGGTGGATGAAGAACACCCGCGGCGGGCGCGAATGCTACGCGATCGGCTCCGATCCCGACGCGGCCCAGCTCTACGGGCTGCCCGTCACGCGCCGCGTGCTCACCGCCTTCGTGCTGTCGGGCGCACTCTCCGGCTTCGCCGGCGTGCTCTACGCCGCCCGCTACGGCACCATCAACTCGCAGGCGGGCGCGGGCTGGGAGTTCGACGCGATCGGTGCGGCCGTCATCGGCGGCGTCGCCATCTTCGGCGGAGTCGGATCGGTGTGGGGCGCCGCCATCGGCGCGGCGCTGCTCATGACCATCAACCGTGCGCTTCCGGTGCTCGGCGTGCCCGACTTCTGGCAGCGCGCCGTCGTCGGCGTCCTGATCATCGGAGCGATCGTGCTCGACCGGGTCCTTTCGCTCCGACAACATCGGAAGCTCATCGAAGAACGGGAGACGCAGCGATGACCGCTCAGACCACCGTCACCACCTCCACGACCAGCCTGCGGCACATCGCAGACTACGATCGTCCGCTCTGGCAGCGCCTCCTCCTCACCCGCGAGAGCGCGATCATCGCCCTCGTCATCGTCGTCGTGCTCTTCGCGAGCATCGTGGTGCCGAACTTCGGCAGCAAGATCACGATGACCTACCTGCTCCTCGACATCTTCCCGATCCTGATCATCGCGCTGCCGATGACGGCGATCATCGTGACGGGCGAGATCGACCTGTCGGTCGCGAGCATCGTCGGGCTCTCGAGCGTGCTCACCGGCGTGCTCACCCAGGCGGGGGTGCCGTTCGGGCTCACCATCGTGCTGGCGCTGGCGGCCGGCCTGCTCGCAGGCACCATCAACGGGTTCCTCATCACAGCGGTGGGGCTTCCCTCGCTCGCCGTGACCATCGGCACGCTGGCGCTCTTCCGCGGCATCGCCGTAGGCATGCTCGGCACCACCGCGGTGACCGAGTTCCCCGCCTTCTGGACGGACCTCGCGAAGGAGAAGATCGGCTCGACCGGCATTCCGGTCGTCATGATCCTCTTCGTGGTACTCGCCATCGCGTTCGCGATCCTGCTGCACTTCACGAAGCTGGGCCGAGGCGTCTTCGCGATCGGCCTGTCGCCGGAAGCAGCGCGATTCTCCGGCGTCGACGTCGCCCGCACGAAGATGCTGCTGTACATGCTCAGCGGCGCGGTCTCAGCTCTCGCCGGCATCTACTTCACCCTCCGCTACGGCAGCGCCCGCGGCGACAACGCGACGGGCATGGAGCTGCAGGTGATCGCCGCAGTGCTGCTCGGCGGCGTGTCGATCTTCGGCGGCCGCGGCGCCCTGCACGGCGTGATCGCCGGCGTCGTGCTGATCGGCGTGCTCGGCAGCGCGCTGCGCCTCGCGAACGTCACCTCCGACGTGATCAACATCATCACCGGAGCCCTGCTCATCGGCGCCGTCATCTCGACCAGCGTGATCGCTGCGGTGAAGAACCGGCGGAGAACGGGAAAGAAGCTGCAGATCGCCGGAGCTCGGGCCGCGACGACGTCCTGACGCACATCGGCACGCTTTCCCAGCACACTTCCACGACCACCCACACCAGTCCCCGCACCGCGGGGTGATGAAAGGAAACAACGAACGATGTGGTTCCAGAACAATAAGAAGAAGGCAGGCGCCGTTCTCGCGCTCGCCGCCAGCGCAGCCCTGCTGCTCTCGAGCTGCTCAGGCGGCGACGCCGGCAACGGCGGATCCGAAGGCGGATCCGAGGGATCGGGCGCGAGCATCACCTTCCTGCCGAAGAATCTCGGCAACCCGTACTTCGACACCTCCAGCAAGGGCGGCAAGGCCGCGGTCGAGGCGCTCGGCGGCACCTTCAACGAGGTCGGCCCCACCGAGGCCACGCCCGACGCGCAGGTCAGCTTCATCAACACCGCGACCCAGCAGGGCGTCGGCGCGCTCGCCATCTCGGCGAACGATCCGAAGGCGATCTGCGACGCGGTCAACGAGGCACGCGACAACGACGTGAAGGTCGTCACCTTCGACTCGGACACCAGCGCCGACTGCCGCGACCTGTTCGTGAACCAGGCCGACGCCGCCGGCATCGCCCAGGTGCAGGTCGACATGATCACCGAGCAGATCGGCGACAAGGGTGAGATCGCCGTGCTCTCGGCCGCCGCGAACGCGACGAACCAGAACGCCTGGATCGACCTCATGAAGGAAGAGCTCGAAGCGAACCACCCCGACGTCGAGCTCGTCGAGGTCGTGTACGGCGACGACGACGATCAGACCTCGTTCGACAAGACCGCTGCCCTCCTCCAGACCTACCCCGAGCTCAAGGGCATCGTCTCGCCGACCACGGTCGGCATCGCAGCCGCAGCTCGCTACCTCTCGACCTCGGACGCGAAGGGCGAGGTCGCACTGACCGGGCTCGGCACCCCGAACCAGATGCGCGAGTACGTGGAAGACGGCACCGTCACCGAGTTCGCGCTCTGGAACCCCGAGGACCTCGGCTACCTGACCGCGTACGCGGCGAACGCGCTCGCCACCGGTGAGATCGAGGGCAAGGAAGGCGACACCTTCGAGGCCGGCGACCTCGGCGAGTACTCGGTCGGCGCCGACGGCGTCGTGCTCCTCGGCGATCCGTTCCGCTTCAACGCGGACAACATCAGCGACTTCGACTTCTAAGCCGCCCCGGGCGCGGGGATCCTGATCCGAGATCGTCAGGATCAGGATCCCCTCCGCACGCTTTCCGCTTCACTCCCCGACACCCCCACTCCCCCACGCCCCCATTCGCCCGCGAGCCTCTCGGAGAATCACATGCGAGTCTGCTTCCAGATGCAGGTCAAGCCCGACCGCCTCTCCGAGTACGCCGAGCACCACGCCGCGGTCTGGCCCGACATGCTCGCGGCGATCGCAGACGCCGGGCGCCGCAACTATTCGCTCTTCCTCCGCCCCGACGGACTGCTCATCGGGTACTACGAGACCGATGACGACGACGCCGCCCAGCGCGCGCTCGAAGCCGACCCGCGCACCGCCGCGTGGGAGGAGAAGATGGCCGACTACTTCGTCGCCCTGGCCGGCCGCCCCGACCAGGCGGCCCCCCGACTTTCCGAGGTGTTCCACCTCGAAGACCAACTCGCGCGCCACCACGCGGGCACGAATCGCGCATAGCGCAGCATCAGACAGAAAGCCGCAGAACATGAGCACCCAGCTGACTCCCGAAATCCTCAGCACCCTCGAGAAGCAGTCCATCGAGGTCCCGTCGTGGGCCTACGGCAACTCGGGCACGCGCTTCAAGGTGTTCGGCACGCCGGGCACGCCGCGCGATCCGTTCGAGAAGATCGCCGATGCGGCCGAGGTCAACCGGCTCACCGGCCTCGCGCCGGCTGTCGCGCTGCACATCCCGTGGGATCTCGTCGACGACTTCTCGAAGCTCCGCGCACACGCCGAAGATCTCGGCGTGCAACTCGGCACCGTGAACTCCAACACCTTCCAGGATGACGACTACAAGTTCGGCGCCCTCACGCACGAGGACGCCGCGATCCGTCGCAAAGCCATCGACCACCACCTGCAGTGCGTCGACGTCATGGACGAGACCGGATCGCGTGACCTCAAGATCTGGCTCGCCGAGGGATCGAACTACCCGGGTCAGGCCGACATGCGCGGCCGTCAGGATCGCCTGCAGGAGTCCCTCCAGGAGATCTACGCCCGCCTCTCCGATGACCAGCGCCTCGTGCTCGAGTACAAGTTCTTCGAGCCGGCGTTCTACCACACCGATGTTCCCGACTGGGGCACGTCGTACGCCCAGGTCGCGGCGCTCGGAGAGAAGGCCATGGTCTGCCTCGACACCGGGCACCACGCCCCTGGCACCAACATCGAGTTCATCGTGATGCAGCTGCTGCGGCTCGGCAAGCTCGGCTCGTTCGACTTCAACAGCCGCTTCTACGCCGATGACGACCTGATCGTGGGCGCCGCCGATCCGTTCCAGCTCTTCCGCATTCTCGTCGAGGTCGTGCGCGGCGACGGGCTGAACAACCCCGACGTCAGTTTCATGCTCGACCAGTGCCACAACGTCGAGGAGAAGATCCCCGGCCAGATCCGCTCAGTGCTCAACGTGCAGGAGATGACGGCCCGAGCCCTGCTGCTCGACCGTGACGCACTCGGTGCGGCGCAGCGCTCCGGCGATGTGCTCGGAGCCAACGCGATCATGATGGACGCCTTCTACACGGATGTGCGGCCGGCGCTCGCCGAGTGGCGCGAGTCGCGGGGCCTGCCCGCCGACCCGATGGCCGCGTACGCCGCCTCGGGCTACCAGGCGAAGATCAACGCCGACCGCGTCGGCGGCGCTCAGGCGAGCTGGGGCGCGTAACCGCCTCCCCGCTCCGTCCCCACCCCACCCCTCCACCCCCACCCCTCCCCATCTGCGAGCGGGGTCACTTTGGGAGCGTGTTGCTGTGTTTTCGACCGCGACACACTCCCAAAGTGACCCGCTGCGGGTGTTGGGGTGGGTGGGTGGCTGAGGCAGGTACCGAGGGTTTTGGCGGCGGTGGCGAGCTCTGGGCGAACAGCTGCGCGTCTCGCGATAGGATCGTTCAATGAACCATCCTCTTCTCTGCACCGGGCGGTAGCCCATGGCGACTATTCGAGACGTCGCCCGCCTCGCAGGAGTGTCCTCGGGAACCGTGAGCAACGTGCTCAACCGCCCCTCGTACGTGCGCGCCGACACTCGTGAACGGGTGCAGCGCGCCATCTCCGAGCTCGACTTCATCCCCGATCAGCGGTCGCGTCAGTTCCGCCCCGGCCGCACGCGAACCATCGGCATCACCGTCGCCGAACTCGGAAACCCGTTCTTCGTGGATGTCGCACTCGGCGCCGAAGCGGTGTGCCGGGAGCGCGACCTCGGAGTGGTGCTCTGCAACAGCTCGTACGATCCGCAGTTGGAGTCCCAGAATCTCGACCTGCTCGTGCAGCAGCGCGTGCAGGGCATCATCATCTCTCCAGTGGACGAGCGCAGCTCCCGCCTCGACATGCTGAAGGATCGCGGCGTGCCGATGGTCTTCGTGGACCGCGTGGGCGACGACCGCGACGTCTGGTCGGTGGTGATCGATGACCGCGAAGGCGGACGGCTGGGCGCTCGGCACCTGGTCTCGCGTGGGCACCGGCGCATCGCGTTCCTCGGGCATCCGCACCGCTCCCCCAAGGTGAGGTCGCGGTACGAGGGCGCTCGCGAGGTCGTGCATCAATCAGACGGAGACATCACCCTCGAAGTCGTGACCACGGCATCGTGGACCGTGGACGAGGGCCGGCGCCTCGGCGCGGCCCTCGCAGCGCGCCCGCACGACAAACGACCGAGCGCGGTGCTCTGCGCGAACGACATGCTCGCGCTCGGCCTCATCCAGGAGCTCGTGCGCTGCGGCTTGCGCGTTCCCGACGACATCGCCGTGGTCGGTTACGACGACATCGAGTGGGCATCGATCGGAGCGGTACCGCTCACGACCGTCGCACAGCCCAGAGAGCGGTTGGGCCGCACGGCGGTCGAGATGATGATCCAACTCATCGACCGGCCGGGCCCGCTTCCGCAGGCCAACCACATCGTGCTCGCTCCCGAACTGGTCGTGCGCTCCTCCACCTGATCGGGAGCGGTCTCGCAGCACAGGAACGGGCCCCGCTGCACAACGCGGGGCCCGTTCCGTGCCTCTCGGCGGGTGGACCTAGAACGCGGGTTCGACGTCTTCGACGTTCTCCGCAGTGACGACCGTCAGCGGAATGGGGATGCGATTCTCAACGGTCTCGCCCGCCGCGGCCTGGACGATCGTCTCGAGCGCGAGCTTGCCGTCCTCGACCGGCGACTGCACGATGGTCGCGTAGAACTGACCGTCGCGAATCGACTCGAACGCGTCCTGCTGGCCGTTGATACCGACGATCGGCGGAATCTCCGCAGGATCCTTGCCCGCTTCAGCCCACGCGTCGATGAAGCCGCGCGCCATCGTGTCGTCGTTCGCGTAGACGCCGTCGATATCGTCCCCGAAGCGGGTGATCAGATCTCGGCTCGCGACGAGCGCCTTCTGCTGATCGAAGTCGGCGTTGACGGTCTGCAGCACCTCGATGTCCGAGCCGATCTTCTCGAGCTGCTCCGTGAATCCGTCGGTGCGTCCGATACTCGTGCCGTTGCCGGCCTGGCCGGCGATGATGACGACCCCGCCCTCGCCGCCGAGCGCCTCATCCATGGCGTCCGCCGAGAGCACTCCCTCCTCGTAGACGTCGGGGCCGGTGAAACTCTCCACCAGCTCGAGCGCCTCGTCGTCCATCGGCGAGTTGATCAGCACGACCGGAATGCCCGCCGTCTGCGCCTGGATGAGCCCCGGGATGTACGCCTGCGGATCGAGCGGCCACAGCACGATCCCATCGGGGCTGCGTCCGATGCACGTCGTCAGCTGCTCAGTGCCGGTCTGGACATCGAAATCCTGGCTCAGCATGGTGACTTTCGCCCCCGCCTCGTCCGCTGCAGCTTGAAACGCCTCGTTCGCGGGAGTGGCGTACGCGTGCGACTCGGCGGCGGTGATGTAGCAGATCTCCGCCCCTGCACCGGCTTCGGCGTCGGGTGACTCGGCGGCGGAATCGGCTCCTGAAGTCGAGCAGGAGGCGAGGAGGAGTGCCGCGGCGAACGCGGTCCCTCCGAGGAATACCTTCTTGATCATGCGGGTGTCCTTTCGGTTTCGTGTTGACGGGCGGCATCCCTCTTCGGTGAGAGGCGCCGCAGCAGTGCGGTAGGTGATACATCAGTGCCACGCTTCGCGTGGGTCAGACGGTCGAGCAGGATGAGGAGGAGCAGGATGGCACCGGTCACGATGTCCTGCACATACGCGGGGATGCTCTGGTACTCCATGGCGGTCGTCAGAGCGGCGAGGGTGAGCAACCCGCCGAGTGTGCCGAGGGCCGAACCGACGCCTCCCTCGAGCCGGGTTCCTCCGATGACCACCGCGGCGATGGCGGTGAGCACGATCGTGTCGCCGAAGACCGGGGACCCCGTATTGGAGGCGATGCCGAACGTCACCCCTGCGAGACCGGCCATCAGACCGCTGAAGGCGAATGCTCCGAAGAGGTACCAGCGCGACCGGATGCCGCTCGCCGCCGCACTCGTCGCGTTGCTGCCGACCGCGAACAGGTTTCGCCCTGAGACCATCCGCGTCAGCCAGACATGCAGCAGGAGAATGAGCACGACGAAGATGAAGACGCGCGTGGAGAGCGTGCCGAGGACCGGCTGCGTCAGAGGAATCCCGAAGAACGGATCGATGCCGCTGACGGGCCGCGAATCGGTGATGAGGTGGCACACCGCGCGGAATAGCAGCATCGAGGCGAGTGTCGCGACGAGGGAGTTGATCCGGAGCAGCACCACCAGCACCCCGTTGCAGCAGCCGGCGAGCAGTCCGATGCCGAGGCCGGCGATGGCCGCGGGAACCTGACCCATGGATTCTTGGAGACCGACTGCCGCGATACCGGACAGCGCAAGGATCGCGCCCCCGGAGAGGTCCAGTTGGCCGGCGATCAGCACGACCGTCAGTCCGATCGCGATGAGTCCCATGGTCGCCACGCGATCGATGCCGAGGCTGAGCGTTCGAGCTTCGAAGAACCCGGGGACGAATGTGGCGGCGATGACGAGTGTCGCGATCAGGATCACGATGACGCGGTAGCGCACCAATCCGAGCAACGCGAGACTCCATCCGCCACGCAACGGTGATACCGCGCTCATGAGCGGCCTCCCTTCCGACGGAGGTAGATGTCGAGCGAGACGGCGCCGACGATGAGCAAGCCCTTCGCGATCCCCTGGACCGCCGTGGGTACGCCCTGCAGCACCAGGATGTTGTTGAGCAGGGCGACGAACAGGAGTCCGCCGATCGCTCGAGGAATGCTGCCCGACCCGCCGAGCAGACTGATACCGCCGACGACAACGGCCGTGATCGCGTCGAACTCGTAGCCGACCCCGATCGCGGGCCTCGCCGTCTGCAGGGTGATCCCGAGCAGCGCGCCCGCAAGCCCGCTCAGCCCGGCGGTCATGACGAACGCGGACGCCCGGGTTCGTGCAAGCGGCACCGCACTCGCCCGCGTGGCGTCAGGATTGCTTCCCGCCGCATAGACCCAGCGACCGAGCGTCGTTCGCGAGAGCACCAGATGGCCGATGACTGCGACGATCACGAAGATGATGACGATCACCGGGATCCCGAACACCCGACTGTTCACGAAAGCCTGGGCGTCGGCGTCGGAGCCGTACACGATGACCCCGCCGACGCTCCACTGCGCGATGCCGAGCACGATGGTGCTGACGCCGAGTGTCGTGATCACGGGGTTGATGCGCGCATACCCGATCAGGATGCCGCTCACGACCCCGGCGCCGCACGCCGCCAGAATCCCGACGAGCGCTGCCGCGAAGGTGCCGATGGCCGGTTGGAGGCCGAGGGTGAGAATCGCGCCGACGGCCACGGTGGCCGGGACCGAGAGATCGGCCAAGCCGCGCGTGATGAAGACGAACGTCATACCCACCACGATCACGCCGAGTATCGAGATGTTGATCAGCACGTTGACCAGATTGCCCACCGAGAAGAACCGGTCGGAGAGCAGCGTGCCGATCACGAGGAGCAGCACGATGCCGACGGGCATTCCGATCACCGGACCGAGGCGCGCCCCTAGATTGGCGCGGGTGACCCGGCTCGTGCCCGGCACCCCCGTGATCGTCGTATCGAGTTTCGTATCGGTCATGCGTGCGCCGCCTCTCCCGTTGCCGCGAGCATCACGGTGGCCTCGTCGGCTTCGGTTCGATCCAGTTCAGCCGTCACGCGCCCCTCACTGAGCACGTATATCCGGTCGCTCACCGCGAGCACCTCTGGCAGCTCAGACGAGATGAGCAGAATCGCGGTGCCAGCGGCGGCGAGCTCGCCGATGATCGCGTGGATGTCTGCCTTCGCGCCGACGTCCACCCCGCGCGTCGGCTCATCGAGGATGAGCACTCGGGGTCGAGCGGCGAGCCATTTCGCGATCACCACCTTCTGCTGGTTGCCGCCGCTCAGGGTGTCGACGGCGCGTTCGATGACCGGCGGTGAGACCCCGAGCGTCTCGACCTGCTCGCGCACCAGGTCCCGTTCGCGCGAGCGGGAGATCCATCCCGCGGTCGAGAGGCTCCGCAGCACGGGGAGCGAAACATTGTCTTTGATGGATGCGGAGGGCACGATGCCGTCGCGCTTCCGATCCTCTGGCACGTACGCGATGCCCGCAGCGACTCCCTGCGCCGGTGTGCGCGCGACCAGCTCGGCTCCATCGACGCGCACGGCGCCCGCCTGCGCACGATCCAGACCGAACACGGCCCGTGCGACTTCCGTGCGCCCCGCCCCGACGAGGCCCGCCAGACCCACGATCTCTCCTGCGCGAACGTTCAGCGTCACGTCGGAGAATGCTCCGGCTCGCGTGAGCCCGTCGACCTCGAGCACGACGTCCCCGATCGGGACGACGCGTTTCGGGAAGATATCGGTGAGATCCCGACCCACCATCAGGCGGATCATCTCCCCCGCCGTCAACCCGTCCGAAGCCCGGGTGTCGATCTGCTGACCGTCGCGCAGCACCGTGACCTGGTCGGCGAGATCCAACACCTCGCGAAGCCGGTGACTGATGTAGATGATCGCGATTCCATCGGCGCGCATGCGGCGCACGATGTGGAAGAGCGCCTGTGCTTCGTGCTCGCTCAGTGACGATGTGGGTTCGTCGAGCACGATGATGCTCGGGTGCTGCGCGTACGCCTTCGCGATCTCGACGATCTGCTGCTGGCTCACGGTGAGCGACCCGAGAAGCGCCGAGGGATCGATCCGAGCGTTGAAGGCGTCGAGCACGGCAGACGCGGCATCGGAGAGGGCCCGACGACGCACGAAGCCGAACCGGGCAGGGGTCGCGCCGAGCATGATGTTCTCCGCGACCGTCAGATCCGGCACGAGATTCAGCTCCTGGTAGACCATCCCGATACCGCGCTTTCGCGCGTCGATGGGTCCGGCGATCCGGGTTTCTGAGCCTCCGAGGACGATGGAGCCAGCATCCGGCTGATACACACCGGCGAGGATCTTCATCAGCGTCGATTTCCCTGCGCCGTTCTCGCCGACGATCGCGTGCACCTCACCGGCTCTGGCGACCAGATCGACATCCGCGAGTGCCCGGATGCCGGGGAACGATTTCGAGATGCCGCGCATCTCCAGTGCGACGGTCATGCGGATCCTCCTGACTCGGGTGAGCTGCCGACCCGGCTCGCTCCGCAGTGAAATTCGAGACGATAGTCCGCGCTCTCCCCGGCGGCGAGCATCGGCAGGACGCCGGCCTCGCTCGCGGCGGCACGGCCGCGGCTCCAGTCGACGTTCGTCGGTTCGAGCCCGAGTACGTAATGCCCTTCTCCCAGCATCTTCCACTGGTGCAGCGCCGGCAGCGAGGCGGTGTCGAACCGCACGGCGACGCGGACATCGCGCGTCGGGTTGTCGAGCGACACCTCCGCGATCCCCTGCCCGGTGAAATCGTGCTTGAACACCTGTTCGGCGTACCCCGGAACCGGCCCGGTGATCTCGAACCATTGCGAGAGTCCGTGTTCCGCGTCAGCGTCACGAGGGGACACCGAGACCGACGGCACCTCGAGCACCGAGCCGTCGTCGAGCAGAGGCCACCCGAGATTCGCGTGGTAGAGCACCATGTGCCCGGCCGCCGCCGACCCTTCGTTGGTCACGCGATCCTCCACCACGATCGACGCCCCGCCGAGCGGTACGGTGATGCGGCGGGTGAGCAGCAGGTTGTCTCCGAAGACACTGGCCTGACGCACCTCCGCTTCCACCACGAGTTCGGCGTCGGTCACCTGCGCCCGAGTGACGACCGACGGCGTCGAACCGATTCGGCCGTGCATCGGGTACTCGACTCCCGCCACCGTGCTCGCTGGGCCGTACGAGTCGAGCCCGCAGGTCGCGAGCAGACCGCCTCCGAACGTGCGGAGCCACTCGGTCCCCGAATCCACGGTGAGGCCGGGATCGGCGAATCCGGTGGGAGAGTGCCAGGCGATCGGGACGCCCCGGTACGCCACCGCGCCGATGTCGAGTGCGCGATCGGGGTGCAGCTCGACCGTCAGCCCGCCACCCGAGGTGAGCACGATGCGACGAGCGCCCCGAGCCGCGCCCTGCGTCTCGTCGAATCGATCGATGCGGGCGAGCTGATGGAGCGAGCCGGTGCGACGCCTCACCTCCGCGAGTGTCCGGCCGTACAGCTTCGGTTGAGCGGACATCGTTAGAGTCCCAGCTCGACGCGTTCGCTCGCGAGCTGCTGATTGCCGGGCCCGAAGTGCTTCAGAATGACCAGATCGTCGGTCGTCGACGTGTTGACCACCTGCACCCCGCCCGATGCGGCGCCCGCCGTGATGAAGAACTCATCGCTCGAGAACTGCCCATATCGGATGCTCGAGATCGCCGCGATGTGCTGCCCGCCGATGCTGCCGTGCCCGGCGACCGCGATGAGTCCGTGCGCGTCCCGGTCGCCCACGGTGACGGACCCGCCCGGAGCGACGGTGAGTTCCTTGGCGCTGAACGCAGTCGCGCGGTAGGTGATCCAGCGCTCCGTGTACTCAGGCGACCCGGCGCGGCTTTCGACCGTCTCGACCGGCGGAGTGAAGCGGTGACTCCAGAAGTCGGCGTCGATGTTCAGGTCCCAGTCCGCGAGATCGACGATGAAGTCCAGGTCGCCGACATTGCTCGCGGGCACGTCCTTCCACATCAGTTCGTCCGGAACCTCGCGATTGTTCGACCACGACTCGGTCATCGCGAACACATCGCACGCCGCCTGAGGCTCGTAGGTGCACATGCTGGCCGGTGCGTGCAGGACACCTGCGGGCACGTCCCATCCGGTGCCAGGGGTGATGCGATACGCCTTGGACAGGTCGGTGATGCGGTTGTCGCCGCCGCGGAGGAAGGCCTCGAGTTTGTCGCGGAGCTGCTCTTTCGTGACCTCCGGGTGAAGCCCGAAGAACGTGTACGGGAACTGTCCGCCATGGTTGTTCATCTGCGGCGGGAAGTAATAGGCCTCTGGCTTGCCGGGCTTGCCGACGAGGGCGGCGTGTTCATCGCGGTGATGGATGTGGAACGGCAGCGGGAACTCGTTGTCGAAGAACTTCGAGTACATCGGCCAGAGGCCGTGCGACGCCCACAGCGCACCGATGGCATCGCCCTTCGCGTGCGCGATGAGTTCATCGAGCGGGATCACCCCGCCGTCGGGATCGCGCACGAGGCTCAGACCTTCGAACGGGTCGGTGCGCGGCCCGTTCTCGGCTCGGATCGCACTCGCCAACCAACGCTCATCGATGCCGCCGCGCTCCTTGCCCAGCGGGAAGTAGTCGTCTGGGTGCAGCCGGATACGCCGACCCGGGGTGCAGAACGCGCGCGGCACCCAAGCGGGAGCGAGACGCAGCACGCCGTTCGCATCGTTCATCGCGCGTTCGATCGCGGCTTCAGAACTCGTGACTCCCGCGTATGGACCGGCCTGTGCCATTACTCACTCCTTTGTGGTGATGCTGCGTGCGCTTCTCTGGTTCATTGAACCAAGAAGGTTTCATTGAAACTACCAAATTGTTTCGCGCGGCACAATAGGCGGTGGGGCCGATACGGAATCGTTACCCCGGAACTCCCTGCAGCGCTGCGCGATCGCTCGACACGGGCGCTCGCGCTCCCGACGCATTCCCGGGCCGTGGATGCCGAAATGGATCAATGAAGCGGTCGACCGGCGCGCAGTGCGCACCGCTGGCCCGCTCCCACCGACCGCGCGGCGCCGCCGAGCGAGCGGCGCCGCCGCCGCCGCCAAGCGAACCGGGCCGCCAAGCGAACCGGGCCGCCAAGCCAGCCGGGCCGCCAAGCGAGCCGGGTCACTTTGGGAGGGTGTCATGGTGGTATTCGACCGCGACACCCTCCCAAAGTGACCCCGCTGGAAGTTGGCCGGGGTCGGTGGTGGCAGGGTCGCCGCGACGGGGCAGAGGACGCGTCGATTCGCGCGGCTCAGCGGCGGCGGTCGTTCAGGGCGCTGAGCGTCGCGAAGTGAGCAGTCCGTTCCGCGTAGGCCGCTGTCAACAGGGGGTCCGGCGTGAAGCTCGCCTCGAGTTCACGACCGTGCGAGCGGATCGCGTCGAGCGAGTCGATCGCGCCCGTCGCGATTCCTGCAAGCATGGCCGCCCCCTGCGCCGCACCGTGCCCGCTCGCGGGATGATCGACGCGCACCCCCAGCACATCGGCCTTGATCTGCGACCAGGCGCGCGATGCCGACCCGCCGCCAGTCGATACGACGCGATCGATCGGGAACCCCGCCTCGCGAACCGTCGCGATGTCGCGAGCCAGGGCGAGGGCGTTACCCTCCATCGCGGCGAGCATCAGATCAGAGGCGGTCGTCGCGAGCGATATGCCGTCGATCACTCCGCGGGAGTGCGGATTCCACCCCGGCGTGCGCTCGCCGGCGAGGCTCGTCACCATGGTGAGCTCGCCGGGTCTCGGCAGCTGCAGGAGCACGGCGTCTTCGCGCAGGTCCGTTGCGCCTTCGAGGCCGTTCACCCAGTCGATGGTGGCACCCGCGGTCACCTGCGCCGTGATGAGCAGATCGACGTCCGCCACGCAGTGCCGCGTGTGGATGAAACCGGGAACGCGGGTGCCGCGCGGTACCGCGAGAATCGTGACGCTCGAGAACCCCGTCATATCGACGAGCGGATCGCCGACTTCGACTACGCCGGCTTCGAGCGCTGAACCGATCGAGTCGATGCCTCCGGCGACGACGCTCGCCCCCGCGGTGATGCCGGTCGCCTGGGCTGCCTCGAGTGTGACGGTGCCGACGATCGCTCGTGCGGCCACGATGGGCGGCAGATATGCGAGCGAGTCTTCGGCATTGAGCAGCGCCGCGTCGAAGGCACCGGTTTCGTCGTCGAACCCCTGCATGAGTGCGGCCGTCGTGTCGTCGAGCACGGCGACGCCGCTGAGACGGCGCACGATGAAGCCGTTCGCAGACAGCACATGCTCCGCGGCTGCGAGCGCCTCGGGCCGGTGCGCGGCGAGCCACGGCAGCTTCGCGGTGCCGAAGAAGGGATCCGCGCCGTTGCGCGAATGGGGAACGATCTCCGCGATCCGCTCAGCTTCGGCCGTCGCCCGCCGGTCGAGCCACGTGAGCGCCGCACACGTCGGCGATCCGTTCCGATCCACGGGCACCAGTGTCGGAGCCTGCGCGGTGACGGCGACCGCCAGTACCGTTCTTCCGGCGACGACCTTCCGCGTCAACGCGCAGACCGCCTCCCACCACGCCGTCGCATCCTGCTCGGCGGCCGCGCCAGCGGTCGCCGTCGGGTATCGCTGCGACGCATCGGCGACGAGCGTGCCAGCCCGATCCGTCGCGACCACTTTCACCGAACTCGTACCGACGTCGATGCCGAGCAGCAGTTGGGTCATGGGGTGAGTTCCTCTTCGTCGAAGGGTCCGGTGACGGTCGCGCCCTGCCCAGCACGGGCCAGAGCAGGCTACCGCCCCAGCGCGGTCGGGCTCGGCGCGGTTCGGGTGATCGTGGGGGACGGCGCCTCGACGAGCGGGTGCAGCAGCGGTTCGCCCGAAAGATACCGGCGTATCTCCTCCGCCACGCCGTCCGCCGCGCGATCCGCGGTCTCACGGCTCGCTCCGGCGATGTGCGGGGTGAAGACGATGTCGTGCCCGGCGGCCGCCAGGCCGAAGATGCGGTGCGTGAAGTCGACCGGTTCTTCGGGGAAGACATCGAACGCGGCGCCCGCCAGGTGCCCGCGCTCCACGGCATCGGCAACGGCGTCGTAATCGACGAGGCCGCCCCTCGCGGCGTTCACGAGACGCGAACCCGGGCGCATGAGTGCGAGCCGTTCGGCATTGACCATATGGGTCGTCTCGGGAGAGAGTCGCGCGTGCACGGATACGAGATCCGATCGCGCGAAGACGTCCTCGATGCTGGGCGCCGACCGCACGCCGGGGCCCAGTGATCCTGATTGCACGTACGGATCGTAGACGAGCACGTCGGCTCCCATTGCTGCGAAGACACCTGCGACGTGCCCGCCCACGGCGCCTGCGCCGAGGAGCCCGATGGTCGATCCCTTGACCTCGCCGCCGACCTCCTCATGCCGATAGAACTCTCCCCGCCACTCGTGAGACAGCAACGTGTTGTGCGAGAGCGGGATGCGGCGGAGGAGCGCGAGCGCGAGCCCGATCGTCATCTCTGCGGTGGAGATGCCGTTGCGGCCCGGGACGTTCGCGACGGCGACTCCGCGGGCCCGCGCGGCGTCGAGGTTCACGTTCGTCGGGCCGCCGCGCGAGACCGCGATCAGACGCAGGTCTGGGCAGGCCGCGAGTACGCGTTCCGTGAGCGGCGCGAGCTGCGTGGCGATGGCGGTGACCCCGTCGAGCGCTTCGATGAGTTCCTCCTCCGTCCCGGAGGCCTCGTCGACCTCTCCCACTCGCCCGAACGGCGCGTCGGGCCACGGGAACTCGATCTCCCTCACCTCGATCTCGGATCCCGGGCCCCCAGCCCCGCTCAGGGCGAGTTCGATCGCGCTGCGAAGACGGGTCGACCGGATGAACAAGTCTCCGGCCGCAAGAATGCGTGTCATGTGTCTGTCTCCTCGACGTTCGCCTGCCGTCGCGCGACGGTGCTGGCAGTGACAGGGCGGCGCGACCCGATCCGGTTCGCGCCGCCCCCGATATCTGATTAGCCGCCGAACATCTCGTCGAAGTAGTCCTGCGCGTTGCTCTCGTCGATCACGGTGATCGGCATGAACTGGTCCTTCTCGACCTCTTCGCCGTTCAGCAGGTCGGAGGTGATGTCGATCAGCGTCCGCCCGTGCGCTTTGCCGCCGCCGAGGCTGATGGAGCTCTTCTGCGGGTCGCCCTTGATGATGTTCTCGATCTCGATCTGGGTGGCGTCGATCCCGAACAGTCCGAAGGAGTCGAAGTCGGTGATCCCGCTCGCCTTGACTCCCTCGTTGCCGCCCTGCGCGCCGCCGCCGCCGATCGTGGCGATCATCTTCAGATCGGGGTTGGCCTGCAGGAAGTTCTCGGCGTTCGTCACGCCCTCCTCGGCGGTCAGCGCGGAGTTCGTCGCGACGAGTTCGGCGTTCGGCGCGATCTCCTCCACGGCGTCTTTGATGCCGTTCGCGCGATCGATGATCTCGGGGAACGTCGGCAGGTCCATCAGCGCCCACTCGACGACGTCCTCATCGCCGTAGTTCTCGTTGATCCACTCCGCTGCGGCTTCGCCGTTCGCGTACCCGGTCTCGTATGCGTCGACCAGGTACTGGGCGTCGTAGTTGTCGAGCACCTGGGTGTACCCGACGATCTTGATACCCGCGTCCTGCGCCTTCTGCGTCGCCGCCTTGAGCGATTCCGAATCGACGGCGCAGATGATGATCGCGTCCACATCCTGCTGGATGAAGTTCTCGATCTGCGTCACCTGCGTGGCTGCATCGCTCTTGGCGTCGACGTAGTTGACCTCGACGCCTTCCTCGGCGCCGTAGGACTGCGCCTCCTGCACGAGCTCAGCCCAGACGGGATTGGAGAGATCGGAGAATGTGACGCCGACCGAGAATTCGGTGTCGGACGGAGCGGCGCTGCTCCCGCCGGAGCTGCACGCTGCGAGACCGAGCAGCAGTGCTCCTGTCGCCGCAATCGCAGTGATCTTCTTCATGGGGTTCCTTTCGTTGGTTTCCGCGAGAACGGAGGGTTCAGGAGAGGGGGACGGTCGCGGTCTTCGGTTCAGCCGTCGGCCCTCGTGAGATGGACACGCCACCGATCTGCTTGCGCCGCCCGCCGGAGCGCTTCGAGGTGGCGTCGTAGATCACCGCGACCAGCAGGATGAGGCCCTTGATCACGAGCTGCACGTACTCGCTGACGTTGAGCAGCACGAGACCGTTGTCGAGCACGCCGACGATGAGCACGCCGATGAACGCACCGAACAGGCTCCCGCGCCCGCCCATGACGCTCACGCCGCCGAGCACGCACGCGGTCAGCACGCTGAATTCGAACCCGGCTCCGGTGGCCGACTGCGCCGAGTTCAGTCGAGACAGCAGCAGGATCGCGCCGACGGCGGTGAAGAGGCCGCTCACTGCGTAGACGAGCAGCAGGGTGCGTCGCGTATTCACACCGGACAGGCGCGCCGCCTCGACGTTGTTGCCGATCGCGTAGAAGTACCGACCGATGTAGGTCTGATTCGCGATGAAGTACCCGATCGCCCAGACGAGGGCGAGCACGATCACGGAGATCGGGATGCCGATGACGGCACCCTGCCCGAGCACGGAGAAGCCGCTCGGGAAGCCGGAGATCGGCAGGCCCTTGGAGAGCAGGTAGCTGACGCCGTTGAGGATCGTCATCATGGAGAGGGTGACGATCAGCGGGGCCACACCCGTCAGGGTGATGATCAGCCCGTTGATCAGCCCGATCACGACGCCGAGCACGAGCACGAGTACGATCGCGAGCGGCCAGGGAACGTCGAATTGCGCCATCATGATGCCGCACACGACGACGTACAACGAGATCTGGTAGCCGACGGAGAGGTCGATGCCGCCGGTCAGCAGCACGAACGCGAATCCGACGGCCACGATCCCGAGCGTCGTGACCTGGCGAAGAATGTTGAACAGGTTGTTCGCGTCCAAGAAGTTCGGGGAGAGCGCGCTGAAACCGATGATGAGCAGCACCAGCACCAGCACGATCCCGAGCTCGTGCAGTCGCGGTCGGAACTTCGAGATCATGCGAGGTCTCCTTCCGAAGCCAGCGTGAGGATGGCTTCCTGAGTGATGTCTTCCGATTCGAGCAGCCCGCGTTGCAGGCCCTCCTGCAGCACGACGACCCGGTCGGACATGCCGATGAGCTCTTCCATATCGGAGGAGATCATCAGGATCGTCTTCCCCTCCTCCGCGAGCCGGTTCATGATCAGGTAGATCTCATGCCGCGCCCCGATGTCGATGCCCCGGGTGGGTTCATCGAAGATGAGCACTTCCGGGCTCGTGGCCAGCCACTTCGCGAGCACGACCTTCTGCTGATTGCCGCCGCTCAGATTGCCGACGATCTCGGCGCCGCTCGGCGCCTTGATGCGCAGCTCGCGCATGTAGCGGTCGGAGAGTTCGCGCTCGGCCGCGGTCGAGATGACGCCGGCGCGCGACATCTCCGGGAGCCGTGGCAGGGAGATGTTCTGCTCGATCGAGAACTCGAGGATCAGGCCGTGCCGTTTGCGGTCTTCAGGGACCAGGGCGATGCCGTTCCTGATCGCCGCGATGGGGTTGAGCGAGAGCACCGAGTTGCCGTGCAGGTCGACCGTGCCGGATTCCGGCCGTTTCGCCCCGAAGACGAGCTCCATGAGCTCGGTGCGACCGGCGCCGATCAACCCCGCGAACCCGAGGATCTCTCCCTTTCGCGCGACGAAGCTGATGTCGCGCACGCCGTTGCCGGTCAAGCCGGTCACCGTCAGCGATGGTTCGGTCAGCACGTTCGTGCGCGTCGGGTAGTCTTCCCCGAGCTCACGGCCGACCATCATCGAGATGAGTTCGCGCTTCGTGGTGGCGGGGGTGTCGACCGTGCCGACGTACTGACCGTCGCGCAGCACGGTGACCCGATCGGAGAGCCGGAAGACCTCTTCCATGCGGTGCGAGATGTAGACGATGGTCATGCCCTCGCGCTTGAGCACGTCGACGATCGCGAACATGGCGTCGACCTCGGAGGCGGTGAGCGGCGCTGACGGCTCGTCCATGATGAGCAGCTTCGCCTCCTTCGACAGCGCTTTCGCGATCTCGACGATCTGCTGGTAGCCGGTGGTGAGCGTCTCGACGAGGGCGTTCGGCGCGATCGATACTCCGAGTCGCTCGAAGAGCGAACGCGATCTCGCCGCCATGGTTTTGCGGTCGAGCACCGGCCCCTTCATGATGAACTCTCCGAGAAAGACGTTCTCGGATGCGCTGAGGTTCGGGAAGAGCGTGAACTCTTGGTAGATCACCGCGATCCCGAGCTCCCTGGCCAGCTGAGGCGTGAGCCGCTCATGGACCACCCCATCGACGGCGATCGTGCCGCTGGTCGGGGCGATGGCGCCCGAGAGGGTCTTGATGAGCGTCGACTTGCCTGCACCGTTCTCGCCGATGATCGCGTGCACCTCACCGGGCCGCAGGTCGAGACTGACGCCGTCGAGTGCGCGAACCCCGGGGTATTCCTTCACCAGCCGGTCGACCTGCAATGACAGACCTGCCCCGCGGCCGGTGGCCGTCGATACGTCCTGTAGGGACATTGCTGCACGCTCCTCACGTCATCGTGGCGTCACCTTCAAGACATGAGTGTGTTACAAGATGTGAGGTTTTGTCAACTTTTGTGAAGTAACGATGACGCAACGGCGCGCCCAGGCCCCGCGGACCCGGAACACCGCCTCGGCGCCGTCAGCGCAAGTCGGAGACGAGGCGGCGGAACGCCGCGAGATCACGAGCATTGGGGGCGAGCTCGGTCGCGAGGGTGTCGATCTCATCGATATCAACGGCGTGCGCGACGGAGACACTGCCGAGCTTCTCGCTGTGCACGCCGATCAGCACGCGCTCCGAAGCACGCGCGATCGCCCGCTTCACCTCGGCCTCCTCGAGCGTGCTCTCATGGCAGCCCCGCTCGTCCAGGGAAGCGGCAGACGCGAAGAACGCCGAGAAGTGGACGCGGGAGACGAAGCCCGTGGTGACGGGCCCCACCAGCGAGTCGCTTCGCCGATCAGCCGCTCCTCCGGTGAGCACGGCGGTCAAGCCGGGCCGCTCCTGAAGCGCGTGGAAGGTGAGCATTCCGTTCGTGACGACGGTGAGGTCTCCCGACCCGGAGATGCGCTGAGCGAGCTGATGCATCGTGGTCGACGAGTCGAGCGCGATCATTCCGCTGGTCGGCACGAGCGGAAGCAGCTTCTCGGCGATGGTCGCCTTCTCGGCGGCCTGAGACTGCTCGCGGCCGTGAAAGCTCACGGGACCGGTGTACATGGCGCCGCCGCGCACCCGGCGAATGGTGCCGCCCAGCTCCAGGCCGTCGAGGTCCCGTCGAACGGTCATCTCGCTGACGCCCAGCTCCGATGCGGCCTCGGCCAGCGAGACGCGCTGGAGCGCACTGAGCCGCTGCAGCAGCCAGGCGCGTCGTTCTTCGGCGGCGAGGGAGACCATGGTGGTCCTAGCGTAGTAGCGCCGGGTCACTAAGCTCAGAGACATGGCCGTGAACGGAAGCATCGAGGGAGAGCGGCGGCGCAGAGAACTCGTCGAACTCGCGCGCACCGCGGGTGAGATCTCCATCGAGCAGGCCGCGACGCAGTTCGACGTCTCGACGATGACCATTCGGCGCGACCTGGAGATGCTCGAGGTCGAGGGATCGGTGCGACGGGTGCGCGGGGGCGCCGTGCCCGCCACCGGCCCGCGCAGCTACGACGAACGGCTTGCGACCCGTGGGAGCGCGAAGCGCGCGATCGCGCGCAAGGCACTCGATCTCGTGCCCCGTCGAGGTGCGATCGCCCTCGACGCATCGACGACCGTCAACGCCCTCGCTGAGATGCTCGGCGATCACGGCGCGCTCACCGCGTGCACCAACTCCGTCCAGACCTTCGAATTGCTCGCGCGTCTCGGCGGCGTGGAGGCCCAGTTGACGGGCGGTGCGCACGAGGCGATCACCGGCAGCCTGGTCGGCCCGATTGCGAACGCCGGAGCGCGCCTCCTGCACACGCGCGTGTTCTTCACCTCCTCCGACGGGATCAGCCCGGAGGGAGGCACCTCAGAAGCGTCGCTCGCGGAAGCCGAGGTGAAGCGCCACCTCGCGCAGTCCGCCGACGCGACCGTGCTCTGCGCCGACTCGTCGAAGCTCGGAAAGCGCTCGACCGGCATGGCGCTCGAACTCTCCGACGTTTCGACGCTCATCACCGAACTCGACCCCGCAGATCCCAGGCTCGATCCGTATCGGGACCTCGTCGAGATCCGATGATGCACGATCGCTTGTCGGCCATGTTATTTCGTGTTAAATTCACACGAAGCAACAAACGGCAGCTCCGGAGGCACCCATGACCGACCCCACCGCCCAGGCACTCATCGCCCGCTCGAACCGACTCGGCGCAGATAAGAAGAACACGAACTTCGCGGGCGGCAACACGTCGGCGAAGGGGTTCACCACCGATCCCGTGACCGGCGAAGACGTCGAACTCATGTGGGTCAAGGGCTCCGGCGGCGACCTCGGCACGCTCACCGCCGCCGGGCTCTCGGCGCTGCGCATCGACCGCCTCCGCGCACTCGTGAACGTCTACCCCGGCCTCGAGCGCGAAGACGAAATGGTCGCAGCCCTCGACTACTGCCTCCACGGCAAGGGCGGCGCGGCGCCGTCGATCGACACCGCAATGCACGGCCTCGTCGACGCGGCCCACGTCGACCACCTGCACCCCGACTCCGGCATCGCGATCGCGACCGCAGCCGACGGCGAAGCGCTCACCGCGAAGATCTTCGGCGACAAGGTCGTGTGGGTGCCCTGGCGCCGCCCCGGCTTCCAGCTCGGCCTCGACATCGCCGCCATCAAGGCGGAGCATCCCGAGGCGATCGGCTGCATCCTCGGCGGCCACGGCATCACGGCCTGGGGCGACACGAGCGAGGAGAGCGAGCGGAATTCGCTCTGGATCATCGACACCGCTGCCGCCTACATCGCCGAGCACGGCGCACCCGAACCCTTCGGCGGCGTCGTCGCCGGATTCGAGCCTCTTCCCGAGACCGAGCGCCGCGCCCGCGCAGCCCAGCTCGCGCCGGTGGTGCGGGGAATCGCGAGCACCGACAAGCCGATGGTCGGGCACTTCACTGACTCCGACGCCGTGCTCGACTTCCTGTCCCGCGAGAAGCTCGCCCCGCTCGCGGCGCTCGGCACGAGCTGCCCCGACCACTTCCTGCGCACGAAGGTGAAGCCGCTCGTACTCGATCTGCCGGCCACCGCCACGGCCGAGGATCAGATCAATCGCCTGCACGAACTGCACGCGGCATACCGTGAGGACTACCGCGCCTACTACGAGGCGCACGCCGACGAGACGAGCCCCGCCATGCGCGGCGCCGATCCGCTCATCGTGCTCATCCCGGGCGTCGGCATGTTCAGCTACGGCGCGAACAAGCAGACCGCCCGCGTCGCCGGCGAGTTCTACGTCAACGCCATCAACGTCATGCGCGGTGCCGAGTCGCTCTCCACCTACGCCCCCATCAGCGACGCAGAGAAGTTCCGCATCGAGTACTGGGCCCTCGAGGAGGCCAAACTCCAGCGCATGCCGAAACCGAAGTCGCACCAGGGCCGCATCGCCTTCGTCACCGGCGCCGCCTCCGGCATCGGGAAGGCGATCGCAACGCGCCTCGCCGCCGAGGGCGCGTGCGTCGTCGTGGCCGATCTCGACCTCGAGAAGGCGCAGGCCGCAGCAGCCGAGCTCGGGAATGCAGACGTCGCCATCGGCGTGGCAGCGAACGTCGCCGACGCGGCAGCCGTACAGGGCGCGATCGACGCCGCGGTGCTCGCATTCGGCGGCGTCGACCTCGTCGTCAACAACGCCGGGCTCTCGCTCTCGAAGTCCCTGCTCGACACCACCGAAGCCGACTGGAACCTGCAGCACGACGTCATGGCGAAGGGCTCCTTCCTCGTCGCCCAGGCCGCCGCACGCGCCATGATCGCGCAGAAGCTCGGAGGCGACGTCATCTACATCTCCTCCAAGAACAGCGTCTTCGCCGGCCCGAACAACATCGCGTACTCCGCCACCAAGGCCGACCAGGCCCACCAGGTGCGGCTCCTCGCCGTCGAACTCGGCGAGCACGGCATCCGCGTCAACGGCATCAACCCCGACGGCGTCGTGCGCGGATCCGGGATCTTCGCAGCGGGGTGGGGCGCCAACCGCGCCGCGACCTACGGCGTCAAGGAAGAGGATCTCGGCCAGTTCTACGCGAACCGCACCATCTTGAAGCGCGAGGTCGTGCCCGAGAACGTCGCCGACGCGGTCTACGTGCTCACCGGCCCCGAGCTGACCCGCACCACCGGTCTCCACATCCCCGTCGATTCCGGCGTCGCCGCGGCGTTCCTGCGATGAGCGACGCGGCTGCAGGATCGGCGGTCGGCGGCGCCGACGTCGGCGCTCCGGCCGCCGGTCGCGCCGTCGCAGCAGTCGACCTCGGGGCGACGAGCGGGCGCGTCATCGTCGGCCGCATCGCGCACGGCCCAGACGGTGCCGAACTGCGCACCCAGCACGTGGCGCGCTTCGCGAACGACCCCGTGCGCACGAGCGACGGCCTGCACTGGAACTTCCTCGAGCTCTACCACCAGGCGCTGCAGGGGCTCGCCGCCGCCGAGCGCAGCGCCCCCGGGAAGATCGCGTCGATCGGCATCGACTCGTGGGCGGTCGACTACGGCCTGCTGCGTCACGGCCGCCTGCTCGGCATCCCCTACCACTACCGCGATGCGCGCTGCGAAGCCGGCGTCGCAGCCGTGCTCGCGCGCGTACCGGCCGAGCGCCTCTACGCCCGCAACGGCCTGCAGCATCTCACCTTCAACACGATCTTCCAGCTCGCCGCAGAGGACGGCCTGCTCGACGTGGCCGACCGCGCACTGCTCGTGCCGGACCTGTTGAACTACTGGCTCACCGGAGTGGAGGCCGCGGAGCGCAGCAACGCGTCGACCACCGGGCTGCTCGATCCGCGAACACGCGAATGGGATCTCGAACTCGCGGAAGAGGCGGGCATTCCCGCGCGCATCCTGCCGCAGCTCATCGAGGCGGGCACCCGCCTCGGGCCCGTCACCGGAGACGCAGCGAAGGTCATCGGCCGGGCGATCGACGTCGTCGCGGTCGCCTCGCACGACACAGCCTCCGCCGTCGCAGCGGTACCGGCCACGCGATCCGACTTCGCCTACATCTCGTGCGGGACCTGGGGCCTCGTCGGCCTCGAACTCGATGCCCCCGTGCTCACCGACGCCGCCCGCCTCGCGAACTTCACCAACGAGGGCGGCATCGAGGGCACCACGCGCTTCCTGCACAACGTCATGGGCACATGGCTGTTCTCGGAGTCGCTGCGGCACTGGGAGCCCGGTGCGACGAACGCGCAGCGATCCAGCCTGCTCGGCGAACTGCTCGCCGACGCAGCATCGGTCACCGGCCCCATCCCCGTCTTCGACGCGAACGACCCACAGTTCATGCCGCCCGGCGACCTGCCCGACCGCATCGTGCGCTGGTTCGAAGCACGCGGCGAACGCGCACCCGAGGGGCGGGCCGAGATCGTCCGCTCGATCACGGAGAGCCTCGCCGTGGCATTCGCCGACGCCGTGGAGACGGCGAGCCGACTGGCGGATCGCGAGGTCTCGACCATCCACGTCGTCGGCGGCGGCTCGCAGAACACCCTGCTCTGCCAGCGCCTCGCCGACCGATCCGGCCTCGAAGTGCTCGCCGGCCCCGTCGAAGCGACCGCGATGGGCAACCTGCTCATCCAGGCGCAGACGCTCGGCCTCATCGGCCCGGGTCTCACCGAGCTGCGCGCCGTCGTGGCCCGATCCACCGCCCCCATCCGTTACACCCCCGCTTCGCGTTAGGTTTCAGTCATGGTTACCCGTCAACTCCCCAACCCCTCCGAACTTCTCGACCTCATGCAGTTCAAGCGCCCCGAGTTCGACGGCAAGAAGCGCCGCCTCGACTCCGCGCTCACCATCAACGACCTGCGCACCATCGCGAAGCGCCGCACTCCCAAAGCGGCGTTCGACTACACCGACGGCGCCGCAGAGGGCGAGCTCTCCCTCGCCCGCGCGCGTCAGGCGTTCGAGGACGTCGAGTTCCACCCCGGCATCCTGAAGCCCGCCGCGAACGTCGATACCTCGGTGCAGGTCCTCGGCGGATCCTCAGCCCTGCCCTTCGGCATCGCCCCGACCGGGTTCACCCGCCTCATGCAGACCGAAGGCGAGACCGCAGGAGCCGGCGCCGCAGGAGCCGCGGGCATCCCGTTCACGCTCTCCACCCTCGGCACCACGTCGATCGAAGACGTGAAAGCGGCCAACCCCCACGGCCGCAACTGGTTCCAGCTGTATGTGATGAAGGATCGCGAGATCTCCTACGGCCTCGTGCGCCGCGCCGCGGAAGCCGGATTCGACACCCTGCAGTTCACCGTCGACACGCCCGTCGCCGGAGCCCGGCTGCGCGACAAGCGAAACGGATTCTCCATCCCGCCGCAGCTCACCCTCGGCACCATCGTGAACGCGATCCCCCGGCCGTGGTGGTGGGTCGACTTCCTCACCACCCCCAAGCTCGAATTCGCGTCACTCTCCACGACCGGCGGCACCGTCGGCGAGCTGCTCGACGCCGCGATGGATCCCACCATCAGCTACGAAGACCTCAAGGTGATCCGCGAGATGTGGCCCGGCAAGCTCGTCGTGAAGGGCGTGCAGACCGTCGAGGACGCGGCGAAGCTCATCGACCTCGGCGTCGACGGCATCATCCTGTCGAACCACGGCGGCCGCCAGCTCGACCGGGCGCCGATCCCGTTCCACCTCCTGCCGCAGGTCGTGCGCGAGGTCGGTCGCGACGCGACGGTGATGGTCGACACCGGCATCATGAACGGCGCCGACATCGTCGCATCGATCGCACTCGGGGCGAAGTTCACCCTCATCGGACGCGCCTACCTCTACGGACTCATGGCCGGCGGGCGAGCCGGGGTCGATCGCACGATCGCGATCCTGCGCGACGAGATCGAGCGCACCATGAAGCTGCTCGGCGTCGCCTCGATCGCGGAGCTCGAGCCCGCCCACGTCACTCAGCTGCAGCGCCTCGCACCGCTCGAGCACGGCGCCGCGGCCCGCGCCCGCGCTGGCGCGTAGCGCTGCGGCCGCTGCGCTTGCTGCGCCTTTCTCCGAGCGGGGTCACTGTTCGTGCGTGTCGCCCCCATGACACGCACGAACAGTGACTCCGCTCGCGGATGTGTGGGTCGGCGGTGAATAGCACCGAATCGGTCGTCGCTCACACCGAAACAACGAGCCGCATTGACGCGCCACCTTTCCACAACTTCGGTCAGACGGATGCAATCGGCTCGCAGAAGACAAGTCTGGAGAGGTGTCGCATCGCAAGAGCATCCCCGTCGCCCCAGGCGTGTACCGCGCATCCGAGATCATCGCCGCCGGTACGTCATCGAACCGGCTTCGAGCGCACGATGTGCGCCGCATCGGGTACGGCCTCGTGGTGCACCCCGATTTCGAGTTCGACCAGTTCAGCTACCGCGACCGCTGCATAGCGGTCGGACAGACGCTCAGGCCAGAGCACTTTCTGTCCCGGAGGTCTGCGGCCGCGGTCTACGGCATTCCGTGCCCTCAGCCATCGAAAGGACGAGTCGACGTCGGATCTTTTTCGCCGCACCGCGCCCCTCGCCACCGGCTCATTCACGGCCATCGTGTGAAATCAGGCGGTCTGCGATGGGCTGAACACGGCGGGCTGACCCTTCCCTCCCCCGCCGATGTGTGGTGCCAGATAGCCGTCGTCGTGTCCCTCCCTGAGCTCGTCGCGGCCGGAGACTACCTTCTGTCCGGCGAGCGACTTCCCGACAGCGGCGGTGCGCGGACGCCGCCGCTCTGCACCCCGAGTGAACTCGCGGTCGCTCGTTCCCGTCATCGCAACACCCTCGGAGCGCCGGCACGTCACCGTGCAATAGATCTGCTGCGCACTCCCGTCGATTCCCCTCCGGAGAGTTTCATCAGGTTGGCCCTCGTTGACGCGGGCTTCGATGAGCCCGTCGTAAACTGTCCGGTCGCCACACTGCATCGGGTGCTCCACGCCGACCTCGGGTATCCCGACCTCCGCATCGCCATCGAATACGAAGGCGGCTACCACTTTTCGAGCGATCTTCAGCTGCGTCGAGACGCGATACGGCGCAAACATATGGTGAATGCCGGCTGGACGGTGCTCGTGGCGATGGACGACGATGTCGCTGACCCATCGGCGCTCATCGCGGCGCTGACAGAAGCAGTCGAGCGAGCCCGCGCGCAGCCGAGCTGAACGGGCCGTCTCACGCAGAGCGGGGTCACTCTTCGTGCGTGTCGCTGGTCCAACACGCACGAAGAGTGACCCCGCTCGCAGATTGAGGCTGCCGCGCTGCCGCTGCCGCGGCAGCGCCGCAGCGCCGCGCCGCTAGTGGTGCACGGGGTGGCGGCGCTCCAGCGCCGACCCCTCGACGTCGACGTTCGGGATGATGCGGTCGAGCCACTTCGGCAGCCACCAGGCGCCGCGCCCGACGAGATGCATCAGCGCGGGCACGAGCAGCATGCGCACGACGATCGCGTCGAGCAGCACGCCGAGCGCCAGGCCGAAGCCCATCGACTTGATCATCACTGAATCCGATGCGATGAACCCGCCGAACACGGCCACCATGATGATGGCCGCCGCGATGACGACGGTCCGCCCGGCCCGGAATCCCTGCGCGACGGCGAGCTTCGCGGGCGCCCCGTGGGCGTAGGCCTCGCGCATGCCGGTCGCGAGGAAGAGCTGGTAGTCCATCGCGAGCCCGAACAGGATGCCGACGAGAATCACGGGCAGGAAGCTGAGGATCGGGCCGGGGTTGTGCACCCCGAGCCACTCGCCGAGCCAGCCCCACTGGAACACCGCGGTGACGGCGCCGTACGTCGCGAAGAGCGACAGCACGAAGCCGCCGGTCGCGATGAGTGGCACGACGAGGGAGCGGAACACCATCACCATGATGAGGAAGGAGAGGCCGACGACGACGACGAGGTACAGCGGCAGCACCTCCTGCAGCCCTTCCGAGATGTCGATGTTGATGGCAGCCTGGCCGGCCACCCCGAGTGCGATCTCGCCGTCGACGGGCGGGAGTTCGCGGAGGTCGCGCACGAGGGTCTCGGTTGACAGACTGTTCGGCCCCTCGGCCGGCACGACCTGGAAGGCGGTGAGACGGTGGTCGTCCGAGACGGCAACCGGAGCGATCGCATCGATGTCGTCCATGGAGGCGAGCTCGCGTGCGACGGCGAGCTGCGCGTCGAGCACTCCGTCGTCGTCGAGCCCCTCGGGCAGATCTGCGGTGATGAGCAGCGGCCCGTTCGCGCCCTCGCCGAAGGCCTCGTCGGTCAGCGTGTACGCCTCGTACGCGGTCGAGCCTTCGGCCTCCGACCCGCCGTCGGGCAGACCGAGACGCATCGACATCGACGGGATCGCGATGACGAGCAGCACGACCGTGGCGACGACCGCCGTGACGACGGCGCGCAGGTTCGTCATGGGCTTCACGCCGCGATTCACATCGGGGGCGGTGCCCGGTTCGCCGGCCGCTGCGATCGAAGCCCGCGCACGGGCCTTCTTGCTCAGCAGGCGCGTGCCGGCGAGACCGAGCAGCGCCGGGGTGAGGGAGATCGCGATGAGCACTGCGACGGCGACGCTGACGGCGCCTGCCGTGCCCATGAGGCCGAGGAATGGGATGCCCGTGATGTTCAGCGCGAGCAGGGCGACGATCACGGTGGTGCCTGCGAACACGACCGCGTTGCCCGCGGTGCCGTTGGCGAGCCCGATCGATTCGACGACGCCGGCGCCCTGCAGCATCTGCTTGCGGTGCCGGTACAGGATGAAGAGGGAGTAGTCGATGCCGACGGCGAGGCCGAGCATCACTCCGAGGATCGGGGTGACCGAGGCCATCTGCGTCACGCCGGAGAACGCGAGCGTCGCCATGGCTCCGATGCCGACGCCGACGAGTGCGGTGACGATGGGGAAGGCGGCGGCGAGGATCGAGCCGAGCACGACGATGAGCACGATGGCCGCGATGACGACGCCGACCGCCTCGCCGACGCCGAGGATCTCGGGCACGCCCTGCGAGATGTCGGTGGAGATCGCGACCTGCACCCCGTCGACGGGCGTGCCTTCGAAGTGCTCGACCACGGCGTCCTTCGTCTCCTGCGAGAGGTCGAGCCGGGGCTCCGTGAAGGAGACGTTCACGAGCGCGGTCGCCTCATCGGCCGATACGACGCCGATCTTCTCGGCGTAGGAGGCGAGCTCCGCGCCCTGTTCGAGCTTCGCCTGGTTCTCGTCGAGTTCGGCGATGCCGGCGTCGAGCTGCTCCTGCTGCGCGTCGAGCTCGGCGTTCCCGGCGTCGAGCTGCTGCTGCTGCGCTTCGAGCTGTGCGAGCTGGGGCGCTCGCGCTTCTTCTGGCATCTCGATCGCTGCCAGCTGGGCGCCGGCCGCGTCGAGTTGCGCCTGCCCCTCGGCGATCTGCGCGCGGGCGGCGTCGAGCTGCTGCTGACCGGCTTCGGCTTGCGCTCGCCCGTCTGCGATCTGCTGGCGTCCGTCGACGATCTGCTGCTGCTGGTCTTCGAGTTGCTGCTGGGCTTCGAACGGGTCGATGACGTCTGCCACGTCGGGCAGGTCTTTCGCTGCCTCGGCCAGCTCCGAGATGTCGGATCGCTGAGCGTCGGTGAGCGGCGCCCCGTCCTCGGAGTGGAACACGACCGTTCCCGAGGCGCCGCTGAAGTCGGGGAGTGATGCTTCGAGCTCCTCGAGCACCTCGCCGGAGGCGGTTCCGGGAACGTCGAAGCTGGAGCTCAGGCCCTTGAACCCGATGAGGAACCCGCCGACGGCGATGCCGAGGATGACGATCCACGCGAGAATCACCGTCCACGCGCGTTTCGCGGCGAAGGTTCCCAGTCGGTGCAGCAACTCGGCCATGCAATCTCCCCAGTTCGCGGCGGCCGCATCAGGCGGGCCGCCATCGTCGTCGACCAGCAGGGGCTAAGATAACACGGACCGTCTCGTCTTTACTGAATGGAGGTCACGTGGCAGCGTCATCCCGCAGCGGCCCGGTGCGCAGCGAGGCCGCGCGCCAGGCGATTCTGCAGGCAGCCGTCGAGATGCTCGCGGAACGCGGCTACGACCACCTCGCCATCGAGGGCATCGCTTCCCGCGCGGGCGTCGGCAAGCAGACGATCTACCGGTGGTGGAAGTCGAAGAGCGCGATCATCGCCGAGGCCCTGCTCGAGGGCATGATCCTCGCAGAACGGCTCGAGGTTCCCGACACAGGCGATGTGCGCCGGGATCTGACGGCGTGGCTGCGCGCCGTCGGCGATGTACTGCTCAGCCCGCAGGGTGAGAGCCTGGCGCGCTCGCTGATCGCCGCGGCGACCGACAACGCCGATGTCGGTCAGCGTCTGCGGGACGTGATCGCCGGATCGGGGTCGGGCGCCGTCTCGACGCGGCTCACGGCGGCGCTCGGAAGCGAACCGCACCTGCCGCCTGGCGCTCCGGTCGACGACATCTCCGAGGCGCTCGTCGGGGCTCTCCTGCTCCGCGCGCTGAGCCGCACCCCGCTCGACGATGACGCGATCGCGGCTCTCGTCACCGTCGCCGTGGGCCCGCCGAGCCCCTGAACCGCTACGCCGCCAGGCGCTTCGCGAGACGATGCTCGAGCCCGAGCCGCACGCCGGCCCACTCTGGCTCGGTGATCGAGAACACGACCGTGTCGCGCTGATACCCGGCGGCCGGCCGGAGGTGGGCGCGCAGGATGCCGTCCTGCTTCGCGCCGAGCCGGGCGATCGCTGCGCGCGATTGGTGATTGTTGTGGTCGGTGCGGAACTCGACGGCGCTGCACCCCCACACCTCGAATGCGTGCTGCAGCATCAGCAGCTTCGATTCGGGATTGGTGCCGGTTCCCTGCGCACTTGCGGCGTTCCAGGTCGACCCGATCTCGACGCGCGGCGTGAGCGCATCGATGTTCATGAAGGTCGTCATACCGATGATCGCGCCCGTGTCCGTGCGACGTGCGGTGAACGGGAGCATCGAACCCGCGTCCTGCAGCCTCAGGCGGCGCCGGATCTCGGTCTCCATCTCGTCGGGTGCCGGGATCGTGGTGTACCAGAGCTTCCACAGCTCACCGTCGGAGCTCGCCGCGGCGAGTCCCTCCAGGTGGTCGAGCGAGAGAGGGTCGAGCGTGACGAGAGAGCCGCTGAGCGTGCCCGGGTGATCGAGTGCCATACGCGTCATTCTGCACCGGCTGGTGCCTCGCGGCAATCAGCGGTGCGTCGCTGCGAGCCGGCCGTCGTGCGACACGGCGCACTGCTCCGCGACATCGGCGACTTCGGCGACTTCGGCGAGGATCGCGCGCGCCACCCGGTCGTGGATGCGGAACGGCAGCGAGTCGAGCCCGGGCCGGGTGAACGCTCCCCCGGTCGGTCCGGCGACGAACGGACCCAGCCCGAACTGTCTGGTTCGGCCGGGGATGCGTCCGCCTGGTCCGGTCTCGATCTGCCCCGTGGTCGATGCGCCGTCGGCGTCGGCGTCGGCGTCGGCCACGGTGAGCTCGGAGACGCGCCCAGACGCCACCAGCTGCCGCAGCAGGGGGTTGTCGCTGCGCGACGCTCGAGCCTCGGGCAGCCAGGCGTCGATCAGGGTGCTCGCGCTGATGCTCGCACTCGCGACCGCGGTCTCGCTCACCACGGCGGTGCCGGTCGCCGTGAACGCCCCGCCGTCTTCATCGGCGCTCACCTGCAGCTCGCCCCCGAGAAAGCGCACGACCCCGGCGTCGGCGAGGGCGAGGAGCTCTGCGAGCCGGTGGCCCGGAGGCCCGGAGGCGAGATAGCTGAATGTGGCATGCCAGCGGCGCGGGAGCACCTGTGTGCGACTTCGAGCGTTCCACCGCTCGGGGGGAATCTCGGCGAGCGAGATGTAGACGTGCAGGCCGGTCATGAAGAGGGCCTGGGTGGCGCTGTGCCGCTGAGCGGTGCGGTGTCGCAGATCGGTGCTGACGTGCTCGACGACGCGGTGGTGCACGTCGCCGCTCGGCGTGCGCTCATCGGGACGACCGGGCGGCTGCGGCTCGCGGCCCGCTGGCGCGAAGGCGAGCGGACGCTCGAAGGCTTCGAGATCGAAGCGATCATCGCAGTCGGGCACATGCGTCGCGATGAGTTCGGCGAGTTCTGCTGAGGCGTAGCCGCCGTCGCGGACGAGTGCCGCGCGCAGGAGCGGCCAGAACGCCGCCCAGTCGCCGACGACGCGCTCGGCGTGACCGGTGAACAGCTCTCGGTAGTACCCGGTGATGAACTCGTTGGCGACGAGCGGCCAGACGTCGCGCTCGAAGTCGAGCGGCTCGTCACGGTGCTCGACGGCAGCGCGAAACTCGGCCCCGACGTACTCGAGCACGGTGGCATTGCCGACCATGCGGCTCGTGATCTTGGACCGATAGGGCACACCGCGGCGCGAGCCGAGATGCAGCACCGGCTCGCGGCCGCTCGGGGCGTACTGCAATGCGCCGCGAGCGTTCTCGAAGAATCGGCCGCCGCGTCCGCTCGTGAGCATGACGATCAGGTCGATGGCGGCGAGCCCCATGCCCCGAACGATCACACCGGTGCCCGCTCGGAGGTGGTCGAGGGAGAGGTCGGCGGTGAACGCGGGCGCCACGTACTCGAGCCCGTTCCGCCGGGCGAAACCGGCGAGGCGCTTCGACTCCGAGGAGGGCTCGGTGCCGTTGTGCCCGAGTGCGTAGACCAGGATGTCGGCGTCGAGTGCTGCGCCGGATGCGAGGTGCACGGATGACCGGTCCGACTCGGAGTCCTGGTGATCCTCGACCGCGACAGCGATGTCTCGATGCCATTCGACCGTGAAGCGGTCGGACGCGCGACGCAGCGTCTCCTCGTACACCCATCCGAGGTAGGCGCTGTTCAGCCGTCGAGTGGGGAAGTCGCGCGTCTCGATCTCACGGATCTCCCGTTCGACGGCCTCGTCGGCCCATTCGGGCATCGGGATCTCGCCTGCGCGCACGCTCCGCACCCATTCGGCGAGCGAGAGCCCGGGGGCGACCGGCCCGTCGAGGGTGCAGGAGGGGTCGGTGAAGCAGGCGACGTCTTCGAGCATGGAGTTGAGTTTGAGCAGCGGCGACTGATCGCGCCGCCAGATGCGGCCGCCGCCCGGGTGGTGCGGATCGACGAGGTGCAGCTCGATCGGCAGCCCGGGGCGATCCCGCTCGTGGTTCGCGATGAGGCGCTCGAGCAGCATGATCGCCGCGGGGCCGGCCCCCACGCATACGACGACGACCGGATCCGCTCCGCCGGCCTCCCACCCGTCGCTCACGGCTTCGGCAGCCCGGGCGGATTGATGAGCGACTCGGCGATCGCCTCGTCCTCCTGCCCCCAGCGCTCGAGCACCGCGTCGTACTGCCCGTTCTCGATGAGGGACGCGAAGACGAGCTGCACCGGTTCGACGAGCCCGCTGCCCTTCGCGGTCACGGCGCCGATCTGCCCGTCGACGGGATAGGCACTGTTGAACGCGCCGACGATGCGCGTGTCTCCGAGCGTCTGCTCCCGGAAGGCGGCCAGCGCGTAGGGCTCGATGCTCGCGTCGGCGCGGCCCGAGGTGAGCGCGAGCAGCCCCGCTGCCGAGTCGTCGTAGTAGACGGCTTCGCCGGGGTCGATGCCCGCCTCCTCGTTCTGGGCGAACCAGTCGAGCAGGTACTGCTCCTGGTTCGTCCCGCTGCCCACGATCACCTTGATCCCGGAGACGTCGGCCGGCTCCGCGATCTCGGTCACCTCGGAGTCCTCCGCCACGGTGAACGCCATGACGGCGTCGCGATAGGTGGCGAAGTCGAAGAGCTCCTTCCGCTCCTCGGTCACGCCGATGTTGATGAGGGCGAGGTCGTACTTGCCCGATTCGACGCCGAGCGGCCAATCGGCCCACGCGACGTTCTCGGGCGCGTATGCGAGATCGAGCCCCTCGGCGAGCAGGGATCCGAAATCGGGATCGCTGCCGATGATGGTCTGCGCGTCGTCCTCTGCGAAGAAGGAGGTGGGCGGGGATCCTGCGCCGAGAATCGCGACGGTGAGCTTCCCCGCCTGCGCCGGCTCGAAGCCGCTGGCGGCGAGGGCCTCGACGGCCTGCGGAACAGGGTCCGTGTGCGGGCGGGTGTCGAGGTTCGAGGTGGTGAGGTCGAAGGCGGCTTCGGAAGCAGGTGCGGTCGATTCGGTGCTCGCGCCCCGGCGCTGCTCATCGTCGGTCACGAGCGCCGAGCATGCGGTGAGGGCGCAGGCGGTCGCTGCGAGCGCGGCGAGCAGGGCCGCACCGCGCCGGAGGGAACGGTGGTGCTGCGGTGAACGGTGGCGACTGGCGGTCATGTGATCTCCATCGGATGCGGCGCGGCGGGATCGCGGCACCGAGTGCTGGGTGCGGAAACGGGAGCGGCGCTCGGTCACGGACGCGGCAGGCCGGGAGGGTTGACGAGAGACTCGGCGACGGCCTCGTCCGAGAGGTCCCAGCGTTCGAGGGCTTTCGCGTACGTGCCGTCCTCGATGATCGCGTTCAGCACGATCGAGACGGGTTCGATGAGCCCGTTGTCGCGAGCCGTGGTCACGCCGATCTGGGCGTTCTCGGGAAACCCTCCGTTGAGCGTGCCGACGACCTTCGATTCACCGCTCACCGCGGCGACGTAGGACGCGGTCGGATTCGGCCCGAAAATGGCGTCGACCCGACCGGATACGAGCGCCAGCTGGCCTGCGGCGTTGTCGTCGTAGTACACGGCTTCGCCCGGTTCGAGTCCGTTCCGCTCGTTCTCCGCGAACCAGTCGAGCAGAATCTTCTCCTGGTTCGTCCCGCTGCCGACGACGACGGTGAGTCCGGCGACATCCTTCGCCTCGGCGATCTCCTCGATCTCGCTGTCGGCGGCGACGGAGAACGCGAGCACGTCGTTGCGGTGCGTCGCGAAGTCGAACAGGTCTTTCCGCTCTTCGGTGACGGTCACGTTCGAGACGACGACGTCGTATTTGCCCGACTCGACGCCGAGCGGCCAGTCCGCCCACGCGACGTTCTCGGGCGCGTACTCGAGGCCGAGCCCGTCGGCGACGAGGTTCGCGATGTCGGGCTCGATGCCGAGGAGGGTCGCGTTGTCGTCCTCGGCCAGGAATCCGAGTGGTGCCTCGTACGCGGAATGAGCGACGGTCAGCTTGCCCTCCTGGATCGGATCGAACCCGCTCGCCTCCAGTGCGGCAACCGCCTCTGGCACGGGATCGATGCGCAGCCGCTCGTCGACGCTCGCGCTGGTCAGGTCGAATGGGGAGTCGCCGGCGGGCGCTGCATCTGCCGCGCTGCCGGGAGCGGCGTTCGCCTGCTCCTCCTCCGTCACGACCGCGCCGCAGGAGGTGAGGCCGGCGAGCGCGAGCACGGCGAGCGAGACGAGCCCGACGCGGGAGCGGAGGCGCGGCGCGGGAGCGGAGGGTGTGGGGATCGTGGGCATGGGTGACGTCCTTCGTGATGGTGATGCGGTGGATGCAGAGCGGATGGGCGGATGGAGCGGCGACGGCGTCGCGGCGGCCGACTCGTTGTGAGCGGGCTCGAGTCAGATGACCCAGTCGAGGAACTCCTGCGTGCGCGCCTGCTCGGGTGCCCGCAGCACCTGCTGCGGAGTGCCCGCCTCGATGACGCGACCCGCGTCGAGGAATACGACATGGTCGGAGACCTCTGCGGCGAATCCGATCTCGTGGGTGACGATGATGAGTGTGGTGCCGCTGTGGGCGAGGTCCCGGATCACACGGAGCACCTCGGCCACCAGTTCCGGGTCGAGCGCGCTGGTGGGCTCGTCGAACAGCAGCACGTCGGGCTCGAGCGCCAGCGCACGGGCGATCGCCACGCGCTGCTGCTGGCCGCCCGAGAGCTGGCGAGGATAGTGGTCGGCGCGATCCGCGAGCCCCACGCGCTCGAGCAGCACCTCGGCCTGCGCGATCGCCTCACGCCGCCCGGCCCGCTTCAGACCGATGGGGGCTTCGATGATGTTCTCGAGCGCGGTGAGGTGCGGAAAGAGGTTGAAGTTCTGGAACACCATGCCGACGCGGGTGCGGCGCTCGAGCACGTATTTCTCGTGGAGCTCGTGCAGCTTGCCGCCGCGCCGCTCGTACCCGATGTACTCGCCGTCGATGGTGATGGCGCCCCCGTCGATCGTCTCGAGGTGGTTGATCGCTCGCAGCAGCGTCGATTTGCCCGAGCCGGAGGGGCCGAGCAGGCTCACCACCTGCCCGGGTTCGACGCGGAGCGAGATGTCGTGCAGCACCTCATTGGCTCCATACGACTTGTGGACGCCGCTGATCTCGACGAGGCCGCTCCGTTCGGAAGGGGCCGCCGACGAGGCTTCGGTGGTGAGAGTCATGCGATGCTCCTACTGGGCGTGCGCGGTGATCGCCGCGACGGAGTGGGTGGACACGGGGCCGGTCGTCGCGATGGTCCGACCGTTTCGAGCGGCGCGCTCGCGAGGGCCGTGGGATCGGCCGCCCGAGAGCGCCGTGATCTTGCGGCGCAGGCGCTGCAGCGGGGTCGGGGGCAGTTCTCGGGCGGTGCCTCGGGAGAACCGGCGCTCGATGTAGTACTGCACAATGCTGAGCACCGTGGTGAAGATCGTGTACCAGACCGCGGCGACGAGCAGCAGCGGCACCACCTGCTGGTTGCGGTTGTAGATGACCTGGACCGTGTAGAAGAGTTCTGGCAGGGCGACGACGAAGACGACCGATGTTCCCTTGAGCAGGCCGATCACCTCGTTGAAGGCGTTCGGGAGGATCGCTCGCGCCGCCTGGGGCAGCACGATGCGGAAGAAACGACGAGCACGCGGGATGCCGAGCGCGCGTGCCGCTTCGAGCTGGCCCTGATCGACGGAGAGGAGCCCGCCGCGGATGATCTCCGCCGAGTAGGCCGCCTGGTGCAGCGAGAGACCGAGGATCGCCGCGACTGATCCCGACAGCAGCCGCACGGTGTCGAACTCGACGACGAAGAAGTCGTATGTGAACGGCCAGCCGATGCCGAGCGTCGGGAACAGGTACCCGAGGTTGTACCAGATGACCAGTTGCACGACCAGCGGAACCGAGCGGAAGAACCAGATGAACCCCCAGGCGAACGAGCTCAGCAGCGCAGATCCCGAGAGCCTGCCGAGGGCGAGGATCCCGCCGAGCGCGAAGCCGACGACGGCGGAGACGGCGGTGAGCCAGAGGGTGAGCCAGAGGCCGCGCAGCACGGCGTCGTTGAAGAAGTACTCGGCGAAGACGCTCCACCGCCATTGGGGGTTGGAGAAGAACGTCCAGATGAGCTGCGCGAGCAGGAACACGGCGACAGCGCTGAACGCCCAGCGCCACCAGTGGCGCAGCGGTACGACGTCGAGCTGGTGCGGCTGCGCAGCGCGGTCCGCCGCCTCGGTCGTCGGGGTCTCGAGTGTTGCGGTCATGATGGGTCCTTCTGCGCGGTGCGAGTGAGTGGTGCCGGTGCGATCCCGGTGATGCCCTGCGCCACGGGCGCCGCTCGGCCGACGATCGGCGGAAGCGTCTTCTCGAATGCGTGGATGCCGATCGTCGCTGCGTCGAGCGCCTGGTCGAAGAGCGGTGTGTACCCGGCCCTGAGGTAGAGCGCGACCGCCTCGGGCTGGCGCGGCCCCGTCGTGAGCGTGACCCGCTGATAGCCGAGGCGACCCGCCTCCTGCTCGAGCGCGCTCAGCACGCGCCGCGCGAGCCCGCGCCCGCGGAGGTCCGTACGGGTCCACACGCGCTTGAACTCCGCCGTGCGCTCGTCGTATCGCATGCACGCACCGCCGGAGACGGGCTCGCCATCCAGCAGCAGCACGATGAACGCACCGTTCGGGGCCGCGAAGGCGTCGAGCGGGTACCGATTCATCTCGACCGCCGCAGGCTCGCCGAACACCTCGACGCCGTACCGCGCGTCGTACTCGCGCTCCAGGTCGGCGAGCAGCGGCTGGGCGAGCGGATCCGACGGGTGCACGATGCGCACTTCGAATGCCTCGCGATCCGCCGTCGCGCCCCCAGCCGCCGAGGTCGCGAGCGACGGAGGAGCCGCGGTCACGCCGCGACCTCGTCCCGGCGCACCGGTGCCGCCGCCGCGGGAGGCTGCGGCAACCCGAGCGTGCGCCGCAGGGTGACGGGCGCACCGGTCTCGGCGTCGGTCTCGTACCGGTCGCGGAACACGCCGCGCTCCTGCAGCACGGGCACGACTCGGTCGACGAACGGGTCGAGGCCGCCCGGAGTCAGGTGCGGCACGAGCACGAACCCGTCGGATGCGCGCCCCTGCACGTAGCGGTCGATCTCCGCCGCGATCGTCTCGGGCGAACCGACGAAGGTGTGAGACGCTGTCTCGGCGGCGACCAGCTGTCGGAGCGTCAGCCCCTCGGTCGCCGCCCGATCCCGCAGGGCCGCGGCGCGCGCGACGCGATCCTCGACTCTCGTGGAGACCTGACCGAGGCGCTGATCGCCCTCCGCGGGTTCGACCGACGGAAGCGGTCCGTCCGGGTCGAGCCCGGGGAGCTCTCGACCCCAGATCGCCTCGATCCAGGCGACCGCGGTCTGCGGAGACGTCTGCGCGAAGCCGATCTCCCGAGAGATCTCCCGAGCGTCGGCATCGCTGTCGCCGATCGCGAACGTCGCCGCGGGCAGAATCAGCAGCGAGTCCTCCGTGCGCCCCGACGCCGGCAGTCGACCCTTCACATCGCGGTAGAACGCCTGACCCTCGTCGAACCCGGTGTGCCGGGAGAAGATGATCTCGGCGTTGGCCGCCGCGAAGTCACGGCCGGCCGGGGAGTCTCCGGCCTGCACGATCACGGGGAAGCCCTGCGGGCTCCGCGGCACGGTGCTCGTCGCGGAGACGTCGAACTGCTGGCCGCGGTGGGCGACCTCGTGCACGCGGTGCGGGTCGACGAAGCGCCCCGCCGCTCGGTCGGCGAGCACGGCGCCCGGCTCCCACGACTCCCACAGGCGCTTGGCGAGTGCGACGAACTCCTCAGCTCGGGTGTAGCGCTCGTCGTACGGGAGATACCCGCCGCGGCGGAAGTTCGCCCCGTGGAAGGCGTCGGACGAGGTGACGACGTTCCATCCGACCCTGCCGCCGGAGAGATGGTCGATGGTGGCGAGCTGCCGCGCGAGCTCATAGGGCTCGTTGAACGTGCTGGAGAGGGTGCCGACGACCCCGATGCTCCGCGTCACCGATGCCATCGCGGCCAGGATCGCGAGGGTCGCGGGTCTGCCGGCGACATCGAGATCGTGGATCTCGCCGCCGTGCTCGCGCAGGCGGAGCCCTTCGGCCAGGAAGACGTAGTCGAACAGCCCGCGCTCCGCCGTCTGCGCGAAATGCTGGAACGAGGCGAAGTCGATCTGGCTGCCGGAGGCGGGGTCGCTCCACACCGTCGTGCTGTTGACGCCGGGAAAATGGGCGACGAGTCGTGCCTGTCGTGCGCTCATGCTGCGACCTCCTGTGCGGTGCGCTCTCGTTCGTATCGGTTCGGGGCGGGGGCGAGCCCGAATCGCTCGCGGAGGGAGACCGTCTCCTGCGTCTCCGGGCTCGCGAGTCCCCGCGCCCGCAGGAGCGGCAGCAGTTCTGCGGCGATGAGCTGCAGGTCGAGCGGCAGTGCTGCGGGTCGGAGGCGCACTCCGTCGATGCCTGCGGCGCGCCATCGGGCGATGGTCTCGGCGATGTGCGTCGGGGGGCCGCTCTCGATGCGCGCGTCGCTCCTGAACGGGGCTCCGGCGAGATCGTCGAGACGTGCGATGCGATGCGCGCCCGGTTCAGCAGGGGTGTCGAGCGCCACGACGAGGTCTGCGACGACGCGCAGCGGCGGCAACCCGAGCGTCGCACGATCGACCGCCGCTTCGGCCGCGCGCACCTCGGCGACGATCTCGGCGACGTCCGTGCCGGACGATGCGCCCGCCGGGCGTGCGTCGTGCTCGGGTGTGACGAATACGACATCGGCCGCCCGCGCTGCGAGCTCGTACACCGGCGTGGCGTGCGCCAGCAGCGTGACCACGATCTGACCCTGCGGCGAGCGCGGCACGATCGAAGGGCCGACGACCGAGAACTCCTCGCCGACGAAGTTGATGCGGTGCACGCGGTCGCGGTCCAGGTACCGGCCCGTCGATGCGTCGCGGATGACCGCGTCGGCCTCCCAGCTGTCCCAGAGCCGCCGCGCGACCTCCGCGGCATCGGCCGCACCGGACACGAGCTCTGCCAGCCCGGCGTCCCGCTCTCCGGCGAGGATCGCTGCGGTGTCGACGCGGGGCGCTGGCCTGCGTCCGAAGGCTGCAGCCGATTCCGGGTCGGCTGAGATGCGCAGTTGCCACCCGGCGCGGCCCGCCGAGATGTGGTCGAGCGTTTGCAGCGCAGTCGCAACGTGGAACGGTTCGGTGTGCGTCGTGGTCACCGTCGGGATGAGCCCGATCCGGTGCGTGCGCGGTGCGATCCAGCTCGCCGTGAGCAGCGCGTCGAGACGCCCCTGGACGACGGTGGGATCGACGTGCGCCGGGGATCCGGTCGCCGGCTGCACCCGCAGCTCGTCTGCGAACGTGACGTAGTCGGCTCCGGCGGCTTCGGCGATGCCGACCAGCTGCTCCCAGTAGGCGGCGGAGAAGAGCTCGTCGGGTCGCGCGCTGCCGTCGCGCCAGGCGGCGGGGTGCCAACCGGCGCCGTCGAGCGCGATGCCGACGGTGAAGGGTGCCCCAGTTTGATTGGGTTCGGTTATGGAAGACATGCGGTGAACTTATGGCGCGAAATCGCGATCGGGGAAGGAACATGACGAACGATGACCATTACGCACTGTTGCGCTGCACTCGCCGAGCGACGTGAAGACCGACCTACACTGAGCAGCAGCTCCCGGGATGAGATCCCGAGGCGACTCCGCGACATCTCACCGTGGATCACGACCGCCCGCCCATAGCAGCGGTGGTGCCGCGCGGCCCCCGCCCGCCCCCGCCGCGCAGCCGCGCCCTCGGCACAGGCCGTTCGCGTGCCGCTGCCCTCCCGAAGGGAACGATGTGTCCACCCTCTCCGTCATCGTCGGCAACCCGAAGCCGCACTCGCGCACCCGGCAACTCGCCGAAGCCCTCGCATCACGCATCGCCGCCCGCACCGGCGCCGACACCCTGCCCACCGTCGATCTGATCGATCACGCGACCGACCTCTTCGCCTGGCCCGCAGCGCGCGTCGACGCCATCAGCGCCCAGCTGCGCGCCTCCGACTACGCGATCATCGCCACACCGACCTACAAGGCCAGCTACACGGGGCTCCTGAAGGCATTCCTCGACCGCTACCCGGCGAACGCGCTCCGGGGCGTCACGGCCGTCCCGGTCTTCACCACCGCCTCCGATGAGCACGCGCTCGCCGTCGAATTCACGCTCCGCCCCCTGCTGGTGGAGCTCGGAGCGAGTGTGCCGACGCGCGGGCTCGCGTTCCCGACGCCGCACTTCGATCGCCGCGACGTGATTCTCGACGCCTGGCTGGAGTCGGACGGCCGGTGGCTGCCTTCCGCACCGGCACGATCGGAGGTCGACGCATGAGCTCTGCGACCACTTCCGCGCTCATCCCCGCCGCGCCCGCCTCCGCCTCACCTCCCCCCGCCGCACCATTCGGCCAGCGTGAGTTCCGCGATGCCATGGGCGCCTTCGCCTCCGGCATCACCGTCATCACGACCCAGAGCGCCGAGGGCCCGGTCGGCTTCACGTGCCAATCATTCACCAGCGTGTCCATCGACCCGCCGCTCATCTCCTTCTCCATCGCGCGAACCTCGAGGAGCCTCACTGCTGTGCGCGCGCACGGCAGTCTCGTCGTGAACGTCCTGGGCGCGCAGCAACGGGACTTGAGCGGGCAGTTCGCGCGCTCGGGGACCGACAAATGGGCGGGCGTCGAGTGGGCCCCGTCTGAGATCAATGGCGCGCCGGTGCTCGCGGGCGCACTCGGCTGGGTCGCGGGAGCGGTCGAGCAGGAGATCGAAGCCGGTGATCACCTGATCTTCCTCGTCGCCGTCTCCGGGATCTCGACCGGGGTCGAGAGCGACCCTCTGCTCTTCTACCGGGGCGCCTACCACGAGCTCGCCCGACAGGCCTGAGGCGTCGGGGTTAGCGCCTCAGCTTCTGGTCAGGGTGCCGATCTCAGCGCCCGGATCGTCGAACACCGTCAGCGTGTTCCCGCTCACCGAAGCCGTGTCGAGACGGTCGAGCCACGACGTGAAACCGCTGCATGCCATCTGGGTGATCGCGACGTCGTCGAACTCGATCTCCGCATCGTCGGCCTCCCACCGGCCGGCGAGACGATTGCAGCCGTCGGTGCCCGAGAAGGTGCCGTCGTCGACGAACGTCAGCTCCGGAGCGGCATCTCCCTCGGCCTGCCCCGCCCACGTTCCGAGCACTTCGGAGGCGAGGGCGGAATCAGCTGCATCGTCGCGGGCATCGGGAGCATCGGGGGCGTTCAGGCTCGGCACGCATGCGGTGAGGAGGACCAGCAGCACCCCTGCCACCGCGGTTCCGCCTGCGCACCGGGCGGCACGTCTTCGCATCGACACGGCGACTCCCCTCACCCGGCATCCCGGCACTCCACTGCGAGCGCCTCGATGGGCTCCAGCGTACGTCGCGGTCCCGACTCGCTCAAGGCCGGCGAACGGGGCCTCGCGGCTCGCCGCGGGGCCTCGGGCAGCGCACCGGTCAGCGCGACGCCCCGACGCGCGCGGCGATTCCCGCGAGCAGCAGATCGAGCCCGCGGTCGAACAGTCGTCGATTGCGTTCGGCACCCGCTGGGTGATTCGCGAGCAACCCGCTGAGCACCTCACCGGCGCTCGCGGCATCGAGGATCGAATCGGGGGAGAGCGTGTCGAGCGCCGCTCCGAAGGTGAAGGCGTCGATCACCTCGATCGTGGTGAGCAGCTCGCTCGCCGGGAGGCCCGCTTCGGCGAGCGCGTCGGCGAGCGCGTTGTAGAAGCGCATCACATCCGGCTCGTCGATGACGGAGGTGACCATGTACTGGAGCACCCGCGGATGATCGGCGTACATGCGCCAGGTGCGCTCTACCTCGAGGCGAATGCGCTGCTCCCAACCAGACCCCGCAGGCACGTCCACGAGGTACCGGGGCACGAGCACTTCGCGCATCGCCCTGATCACGCCGTCGCGTCCGTCGACGTGGTGATACAGCGACGACACGCTCACCCCGAGCCTCTTCGCGAGCGGCACCAGCTGGAGTTCGCGACCGGATTCGGCGAGCTCGATCGCTGCGCGCCCGATGATCTCCCGGCTGAGTCGTGCGGTCTTCGGTCGCGCCACGTCTCCCTCTCCCGTCGCCGCGCAATGCCGGTGCACTGCAGGTCCGTATTGACAGATCCTCCCACACGGGGAGAACATGGTTGCGGTTAAACCGAAACCAATTCGGTTAACGCATCCACCCGGCGACGCAGCCGGAGAAACGAGTTCCCGTGTCACGCACGCAGATCGACGCCGATCCCCGGCTCCCGCTGACCCTCCGCAACGGCAGCGCGACCTTCCTCATCGCACTCGCCAGCCTGATGATGGCGAACCTCGCACCGTTCATCATCACCGCGCTCGGCAGCCTCGGCTTCGACCCCGTCGCCTCCGGCAACATCCTCACCTGGGCGCTGCTCGCCTCCGCCGTCGTCGGCCTCGGCACCGGCCGCATCGCCTCCGGCCGACTCCGCCGCCCGCTCGCCATCACCGGGCTCATCGTCGCCGTGGTCGCCTTCGGCGCCGCCGCGCTCGTGCCGACATCGACGGTCATCGTCACCGGCCTCATCGTCGGCGGCGCAGGCGTCGGCGCGGCGATCTCGACATCGGGCGCCGCCATCGCAGCGCTGCGCAACCCGAATCGCATCTCCGCGACGAGCGGTCTCGTCAACCGAGCACTCATCACCGTGATCCTCGCGGTGATTCCCCTGATCGGCATCACCCAGGGCAGCGTGTTCGGCACGCTCGCACTGATCTCCCTCGTCGGGCTCGCACTCGCGGTGTGGCTGCCGAACGCGCCCGAGCACGCGGCGCCCGTCGACGTGACGCAGAGCCTGCAGATCGCCGAGCCCCGACGCATCACGCTCGCGGGCGTCGCGATCCTCTTCCTCTTCCCGATCTGGGGCACGAGCGAAGACGCGATCTGGACGATGGCCCCGGTACTCGGCGACGCGCTCGCCATCGGCGAGCAGTCGCTCGGTTTCACGCTGAGCCTCTCCGCCGCAGGCGGGATCCTCGGCATGCTGATCGCCGCGGTGATCGGCAACCGCTTCGGACGCGCCTGGCCCCTGACCATCGCGCTCGCGATCGGCGGGGTGCTCAAGATCTGGACCGGTCTCACGGCCGACCCCACCACCTTCGCCGTGCTGATCATCGCGGTGAGCTCGATCTACGCCTTCGCCTTCGCCCTGTTCATCGCCACGGCAGCCGGCCTCGATGCCCGCGGCCGCTGGTCGGGGCCACTGCTCGGGGCCTACCTCGTCGGCTCCAGCTTCGCACCGCTCATCGGCGGCGTGCTCATCGAAGGTCTCGGCATCGGCCCGTTCACGCTCATCACCGGTATCGTCAGCTTCGTGGTGATCCTTCCGATGGTGTTCGTCGCTCGCGTATCGACCGGAGCCGAGCGCGCGCTCGCCCGCTCGGCGGCGCGGGCCGCCGAGCCCGTCCACTGAACACCCAGCCCCAGCCGCCGAGCACCCAGGACTCGGCACCCAGCACCAGCACCAGCACCAGCACCAGCACCAGCACCGAAAGCGAGCCCCTCATGTCGGCCCCCACCACCGTCTACCGCAACGCCGTCGTCTTCACCGGACCGGCAGACCGCGCCCCGCTGGAGAGCTTCGCGGTCGCCGGCAACCGCTTCCTCGCCGTCGGCGACCTCGATACGGTGCGCGCCGCAGCCGGCCCCGACGCCCGTGAGATCGACCTCGCGGGATCCTTCGTCACCCCCGGGATCACCGAGGGCCACGCGCACATGCTCATGCTGGGTGAAGCGCTCGGCAAGGTCCAATTGCGCGACGCCGATTCCGTGGCCGAAGTGCAGCGCCGCTTGGCCGCCGCTCGCGAGGCGGACCCCGAAGCGGTCAAGCTCACCGGAGTGAGCTGGCGCTTCGACATCTTCGCCGAGGGCGAGCGCCCCACCGCGGCGATGCTCGACGCCGTCGTAGCCGACGTGCCCGTCGTGCTCGACGCGAACGATTTGCACTCCGTCTGGGTGAACACGGCGGCACTCGACGCGATGGGCATCACCCGCGAGACGCCCGACCCGGTCGGCGGCGAGATCGTGCGCGATGCGGACGGCAACGCGACCGGCTTCCTGCTCGAGACCGCAGCGGTCAAGTACGCCTGGAGCTACCTGGAGACGATGTCGACCGATGCTGACCGCGACCGCTTCCTCGACAACGCGTTCACCGCATATCTCGAGACCGGCGTCACCGGGGCGACGGAGATGTCGTTCGGCCACGCCGAACTCGCGACCTACGGCCGCCTCCTCGACCGCGACGGGCGGTTGCCCTTCCCCGTGAACGCGCACTGGCTGCTCACCGCATCGGGCGATCTCGACACCGACCTCGCCGAGATCGCAGAGGTCGCGCGGATCCGCGACGAGGTCGCAGAGAAGTACGGCGACCAGTGGCTGCGCATCGCGGGCGTGAAGTTCATTCTCGACGGCGTCATCGATGCCTGCACCGCCGCGATGCGGGCACCGTACGCGAACGGTGCGCTCCCCGGTCCGATCTGGGAGCGCGAATTCGCGCTGCCCGTCGCCGTCGCGGCAGACGCGGCCGGCCTGCAGTTCGCCCTCCACGCCATCGGCGACGAGGCGAGCACCATCGCGCTCGACATGGTCGCCGAAGCCGAACGCGTCAACGGCCCTCGCGCAGACCGCCGCGCGCGGGTGGAGCATCTCGAATACGTCGCCGACGACACCATTGCACGCATGGCCGAACTGGGAGTCACCGCCTCGATGCAGCCCGTGCACTGCGATCCCGCCGTGCTCGACAACTGGCAGGCGGTGCTCGGAGACGAGCGCGCCGTCACCGGGTTCCCCTGGCACAAGTTCCGCGAAGCCGGCGTGCGACTCGCCCTCGGCACCGACGCGCCGACCGCTCCGCACGAGGCGGCCGACAATCTGTTCATCGCGCTCACCGCGCAGTCGGTGCTCGAGCGCGATCGCGCGCCCTACCAGCCCGAGCGCGTCTTCACCCCGCCGCAGGCCCTCGAGGCCTTCACCGTCGGAACCGCGTACGCGACCGGACGCGACGACGAGCTCGGCAGCATCGTCCCGGGCTACCGCGCCAACTTCGTCGTCTGGGCGGCCAATCCCCTGGTCGAGGCCCCCGAACTGCTGCTCGGAGCTTCGGCGGTGCTCACCGTCGTCGACGGCGAGGTGGCGACGGCCGGCTGATCCTCGCATCAATAGACTGGTCCCGTCGTCGATCAGCCGAGGAGGCCCCAATGACGGAGCGCGAACACGCCGCAGCCCACCTCGATCTCGACGAGCTGGATCGCAAGCTCATCGCCGCGCTCCAGGTCGACGGCCGTACGCCCTTCAGCAGTCTCGCCCAGGATCTCGGCGTCTCCGCGTCGTCCGTGCGCTACCGGGTGCAGCGCCTGCAGGACAGCGGGCTCTTCCAGATCGTCGGCATCGCCAATCCGCTGAACATCGGTTTCGACCGTCTCGCACTCATCGGCATCAAGTGCGAGGCGGGCACCGCGCCCGGGGTGTGCGAGGCGCTCGCAGCACTCCCCGAGACCAGCTACGTCGTGCTCACCAGCGGCGGTTTCGACGTGATGGTCGAGGTCGTGTGCCGCGACATCGAGCACTACACCGACCTCATGTTCAGCACCCTGCAGCAGGTGCCCGGCGTCGTCTCGACCGAGTCCTTCTTCGTGCTGAAGGCGCACAAGCTCGCGTACGGCTGGGGCGTCGGCGACGGCTCGTGACTCCGACGCGCGTTCAGCGCGCTCCCTGGCGCGGGCACCGACGAGACAGCAGAATGGGCAGATGAGCATCACGGGAGAGCGCGTCGAGTTCGACTTCGTCGACGCACACGGTGTCGAGATCCGATGCTACGAGTGGCGCGCGGCCGAACCGGTCGGCGTCGTGCAGATCTCTCACGGCATCGGGGAGCACGCGCTGCGCTATGAGGCGTTCGCGCGCTTCCTCGCCGACATCGGGTTCACCGTCGTCGCCGACGACCACCGCGGGCACGGCGAGACGGGACGCCGCCAGCACGAGGGCGATCTCTCCCGACTGGGCCGGCTCGGGGTCGGCGGGCTCCTCGCCGCAGAAGCAGCGGTGCGCCGACTGGCCGAGATCGCCCGCGAGCGCCACCCCGGCCTGCCCCTCGTCGCCTTCGCGCACTCCTGGGGTTCGCTCATGGCCCAGCGCATCATGAACGAGCACCCGCGCACGTGGGACGCGGTGGTGCTCTCGGGCTCGGCGTTCCGCACCTTCCGCCACATGGAGAGCGGCAATCTCAACGCGAAGTGGGCCTCTCCCGAGGCCAACGGGTTCGAGTGGCTCAGCCGTGACGCCGCGGTCTCCGAGGCGTTCGCGAACGATCCCCTGTGCTTCGAAGCCGACATCCTGCGACTCTTCGGCGTCGCCGACGGCCTTCGCCTGTTCGGGAAGCCGGCATCCGGCCTCGCGCCTGACGTGCCGATCCTCATCGTCTCCGGATCGCACGATCCGTTGAGTCGCGGTGACGGCATCCGCCTGCTCGCCGATGCCTATCGGGCGAAGGGCGTGCGCGACGTGACCGTCAAGGTCTACGCCGACGCCCGGCACGAAATCTTGAACGAGACGAACCGCGACGAGGTGTTCGCCGACATCGCGACCTGGATCCAGGAGCGCGTCGCGAGCGACTGATCGCCGAAGCCGCAGTGTCGCTGCGCTCCGCGCGGGCGTACTCTGAAGTCATGAGCATGCACGGCGAGTACAAGGTTCCTGGCGGCAAGCTGGTCGTCGTCGATTTCGAGGTCGTCGACGATCGCATCACCGACTTCCGCCTCTCCGGCGACTTCTTCCTGGAACCCGATGATGCGCTCGGCTGCATCAACGAGGCGATCGAGGGGCACCACCCGAACGGCACGATCGAGGAGTTCTCGACCGCCATCCACCAGGCGCTCCCGAGCGAGGTGCACCTGCTCGGGTTCACGCCCGACTCGGTCGGGGTGGCGATCCGCCGCGCCGTCACCGGCGCCGCGCACTGGCGCGACTACGACTGGCAGATCGTGCACGAACCGCCCATCGCCCCCGTGCTGAACGCCGCGCTCGACGAGGTGCTCACCGCAGCCGTCGGCGAGGGGCTTCGCGGGCCGACTCTGCGCATCTGGGAGTGGAACGCCCCCGCCGTGTTCATCGGCAGCTTCCAGTCGGTGAAGAACGAGGTCGACGAGGAGCAGGCCGCGGCGCGCCACGCGCAGATCGTGCGCCGCATCTCGGGTGGGGGCGCCATGTACATGGAGCCGGAGGCCTGCATCACGTACGCGCTCTACGTCCCGGGAGAGCTCGTGCGGGGCATGAGCTTCGCCGACTCGTACGCGTACCTCGACGAATGGGTGCTCGAGGCGCTGAAGTCGCTCGGCATCGACGCGGTGTACAAGCCGCTCAACGACATCACGAGCCCCCAGGGCAAGATCGGCGGCGCGGCGCAGAAGCGCCTCGGGTCGGGCGCCGTGCTGCACCACGTGACCATGGCGTACGACATGGATGCCGAAGCCATGACGCAGGTGCTGCGCATCGGTCGCGAGAAGCTCTCCGACAAGGGAACCGCGAGCGCTGAGAAGCGCGTCGATCCGCTGCGAAGCCAGACCGGTCTGCCGCGCGAAGAGATCATCGAGCGCATGATCGAGGTCTTCAAGCGCCGGCACGGAGGCACCGATGGCGAGGTCACCGAGGGCGAGTGGGATGCCGCCGAGCGGCTGGTCGAGAAGAAGTTCTTGACGGAGGAGTGGATCCGCCGCGTGCCGTAGGGCGCCGCCCGTGCCGGGCAGTGCGCTAGCCCAGTGGGAGACGGGCGCGCACCGCGAATCCGCCGGCGTCGGTGGCGCCGGCGGTGACGGCGCCTCCGAGGGCTTCGACGCGTTCGCGCACCCCGGCGAGACCGAGCCCTGAGCCGGGGGCTGGGTGCTGCGCACGCGTCGCGTCCGCAGGCCCGTTCACCACCGCGACATCGAGCGCTTCGGCGTCGGATCGCACCGAGACGGTGATCTCAGACCCTGGCGCGTGTCGCATCGCGTTGCTGAGCGTCTCCTGCACCATCCGATACGCGGTCAGCCCGAGCGCCGGCGCGAGCGACGGCGAGGCGCTGCCCGACTCTTCAGGTCCCTCGACGACGAGGTCGACGCGCACCCCCGAGTGGCGGGTCGACTCGATGAGCGACGGGATATCCGCGATCGACGGCTGCGGGGCGAGCAGCGCATCGCGATCCTCATCGCCGGATCGCAACAGCGTGAGCAACCCGCGCATCTCGGCGAGTGCCTGCCGTGACGACCCGGCGATCGACGCGAATTCCCGTTCTGCGTCATCTCCGAGCGCCGGAAACCGGTACTTCGCCGTCGTCGCCTGCACGCTGATGACCGACATGCTGTGGGCGACCACGTCGTGCAGCTCACGCGCGATGCGGTTGCGCTCTTCGAGCTCCCGGCGCTGCGCGCTCAGCCCGGCGCTCATGCGGCGCTCCTCGCGGAGGGCGCCGCGGTTCGCGAGCCACTGCCGCCCGAGCACGCCTGCGACGAGCATCGCGCCCGACACCGCGGCCGAGACGATGAGATTGGCCCACCCCGCACCATCGATGCCGCCCGGCAGCGCGGCGATCGCACATGCCAGTTGCGGTGCGGCCCACGCGATCGCCGCCCACACCCAGTGGCGGCGCAGCGCGACGATCATCACGAGCGCGGCCTGCACGAGGAGCGCCATGACCGGCCACGGCCACGGCCACGAGAGCCCGGTCGCCGCGCTCGCCAGCACGGTCGATACCGCCGCGATCGACTGCAGCGCGATGCCCGCCGCCGGCCAGCGAACGACGAGCACCACGGCGAGCGCCTGCCCCACCGCGATGAGCATCGCGATCGCGACGTGGATGCCGTAGAGGGACGCGAGCACCGGCCAGCCGACCGCGACGGCGACGATCGCCACGAACGCCGCTGCGATCCACGACCAGTTCTCGGGAGACCACGACGATGCGGCGCTCGCCGGCGCCGTCGCCGGCGAGCGGTTCGGGGCACTCGCCGCTGGGAGCTCGACTGGTGGCCGCTCCCCCACCGGCACCGCTTGCCCGAGCGCTGCGGTCGTCACGAGCACGTCCAGGCGTGCGAGGCCGCGCAGCACCGCAGGCAGCAGCAGGATGAAGACGACGCCGACGACGAGATTGAATCCGGCGTTGACGAGGTGCGAGTGCGTGTACGTGCCGGGCTCGGCCCCGGTCGCGGATTCGATGGCGATCCCGGGGAAGGTCTGTTCGTGCGGCGGCAGGAAGATGCCCCACACCACGTAGGTGAGGCCGCCGAGCGCTGCCGCCGTCCACGCGATCACGAGCACCGCGCTCACGGTGCGCAGTGGAAATGCGATGAGCGTCTCGAAGACGAGATCCGCCCAGCGGCGCGGCTCGCCGAGCACGCGCAGCTGTCCTCGCAGACCCGGTGCGGGCGCCGCGTACTGCGCCGCGGGCAGCTGCCCGCCCCAGCGGCGCACCCGCGCCCGCGAAAGCTGCGCGGCGGCGGAAGCGGCGCGCAGCGTCAGCGGGAGCAGGAGAGCGCCGATCCACACGATCAGCGTTCCGATCGAGAGCAGGGCGAGCGGAACGAGCACGACGAACGCTGCGAGTGAGAGCAGGAAGCCCGGCACGATGAGGGCGTAATCGCGCCCCATGCCTGACAGCATGCGGGCAAAGCGTCGGGTGCTGCCCGATGAGTCGTTCACCATGTCAGCTTCTCCTATTCTGAGGTGCGACGCCAACGGCGTCGTGTCGTGTTGATGCGGCCGGTGCTGGTGCGAAGCCCGGGTGATGGTGCGCGATGAGCAGAATGCCCGCCGCCGCGGCCCCGCCGCTCGTCACCAGCCCGAGCAGAGCGATCGGTGGCAGCGGTGCGTATTCGCCGAGCAGCAGGACGCCGACCCCCACGGCGACGAGCGGATCGAGCACCGTCAGCCCCGCGAGCACCGTCTCGGGCGGTCCGCTCGCGTAGGCGGTCTGCACCAGCCAGAGACCGACGAGCGCGGCGGCTCCGAGAAGTGCGATGAGCGCCCACATCGCACCGGGGGCGATGGCACGTGCGCCGTGATCGCCGAGCGTCCCCGCTCCGTTCCGATGCAGGATCGCGACGCCTTCGACCGCCACCACGTGCATTGCGGCTGCGACGGCGCCGTACATCATGCCGGCGGTCACCACGCGGGAGAGGTGACCCGCTCGGCTCACCGCGACGAGCCCCCCGGCCACGATGCCGGCGCCCAGCGCCACCGAGAGCTGCAGCACCTGAGCATCAGCGGGGTGCGCATCCCGGGTGAACCCGGCGCTGACGAGCACGAAGGCCACGACGGCGAGCACGGTGAGTGCGATGCCGGATGCCAGTCCGCGAGTGATCCGCAGCCCCGACGAACCTGCGCTGATGACGGCCGCGACGACGAGGGCGAGTGCGCCGACGGGCTGCACGACGGAGATCGGGGCGAGACCCAGCGCGACGACGTTGAGTGCGGTCGCGCCCACGATGACGGCGCCGCCGAGCAGCCAGAGCGGGGATCGCCACATCTGGAGGAGCCCGTCGGGGATCCGCGCGTTCGGGCGGGGCGGCGACGCCGGGTCGCGATGCATCGCGCCGAGCCGCACCGCGCGATGCTGCAGGTGCGTGCCGGCGGCCAGGCCGACGGCGCCGACTGCGGCGAGAAGCACAGGGAGGAGGACCATGCGGTTCACCGTACGAGCCGCTCGCGCATCTGCGCGTCACCCTCAGGGGTCGACTCGGGTGGTACCTCCGGGTGATCCTTCCACTCGATTCTCTCGATACCATCGAGTTCATGGTGCCGTCAGACCGAGAAAATACCCCCGTGCGGGTGGCGATCATCGACGATCAGGCGATGGTGCGCCAGGGGTTCGGCGCGCTGCTCGACGCGCAGCCCGACCTCACCGTCGTCGGCAGCGGGTCGGACGGCAGCGAGGCCGTGGAACTGGTGCGGCGATCGCGGCCCGACGTGATCCTCATGGATATTCGCATGCCCCAGATGAACGGTCTCGACGCGACCAGGGCGGTGCTCTCGATGCCCGGGCTCGATCACCCGCGGGTCATCATGCTGACCACCTTCGACGCCGACGAGTACGTCTTCTCGGCGCTGCAGGCCGGCGCGAGCGGGTTCCTGCTGAAAGACGCGACCGCGGAAGACCTCATCGCGGCCGTCCGCGTCGTCGCCGCGGGCAACGCGCTGCTCGCGCCCTCCATCACGAGCAAGCTGATCGCCGACTACGTCGCGCGCCCGGCGCCCCGCGACACCTCAGCGCTGCTCTCGCCGTTGACGGAGCGCGAGCTCGGAGTCATGAAGCTCGTCGCGGTGGGCAAGTCGAACAGCGAGATCGCGGAGCACCTGTTCCTCTCCGAGCAGACCGTGAAGACGCACGTGTCCCGGGTGCTCGGAAAGCTCGGATTGCGGGATCGCACGCAGGTCGTCATCGCCGCGTACGAATCGGGGCTCGTCGGCGTCGGGCGCTGATCCGCCTCACCCCGCAGTTCGGCCGGTTCACCCGCGCGAGTGACGCGGAGCGGGCCACCCCGCTTCTACCGTCTCTCCTTGTACCCGATGCAAGGAGCCACCGTGACACTCACCCACTCGCAGCCCGACCTGCTCGCGCTCGACGGCCCGGCCTCACCGCCGCCGGCCGCCCGACCGGCCTCGCCTGCGCGGCCAGCCTCGCACCGCGACCCCACCGTCGATGCGGTGCGCGCGGGCGCTCTGCTGATCGTCGTCGTGCTGCACGCCCTCATGGTCGGCGCGCAGATCGCACCGACCGGGGCGCTGCGCACGAGTGTCGCGCTTTCTGGCGAAGCCTGGTTCGTGCCGATGACGTGGGTGCTGCAGATCATGCCCCTCTTCTTCATCGCCGGCGGCTTCGCCTCACTGTCGCAGTGGCGGCGCATGCGCGAACGCGGTGCAAGCGCCGCCGAGTACGTCACCGCACGCACGCGCCGCCTGGCCGTGCCCGCGATCCTCATGATCGGATCGGTCGGCGGAGCACTGCTGCTCGCCCGAGCGCTCGGGGCGGACGCCGCCCTCATCGACGAGGCGAGCCTGCGGATCGGCCAGCCGCTGTGGTTCCTCGCGACCTACTTCGGAGTCACCGCGCTGGTGCCGGCGATGGCGTGGCTCCACGACCGGATCCCGCTGATCACCGTGCTCGCGCTCGCCGTCGGCGTCATCATCGTCGACGTGGCGCATGCACGTCTCGGCGCGCCGGTCGGGTATCTCAACCTCGTGCTCGTCTGGCCGCTCATGCAGCAACTCGGATTCCTGATGCGCGACGGGCTGTCGTTCGCCGTGTGGCGCCGGCGGGGCCTGATCACCGGCCTTCTCGCGTCGCTGGCGCTGCTGCTCGCGTTGATCGGGCGCGGATGGTCGCCCGACATGCTCGTGAATCTCAACCCGCCGACGACGGCGATCATGCTGCTCGGCACGGCGCAGTTCTTCGTGCTCCAACTGCTGCGCCCTCGACTCGACTCGCTCACCCGCGCGCCCCGCCTCACGCGCGTCATCTCACGGGCGAACGCCGTCGCAATGGGGGTGTATCTCTGGCACATGCCCGTCGTACTCGGCCTGGTCGCCCTCATGTGGAGCGCCGGCCTGCCCCTGCCTGCCCCGCACTCGGAGGCGTGGTGGGCGACGCGCCCGCTGTGGCTCCTCGTGATCGGGTGCTGCGTGCTGCCGGTGGCCGCCTGCATCGCACCGCTCGAGCAGCGGATAGTCGCGCGACTTCAGGCGACGGCTACGGCGACGGCGACGGGCTTCGGCAGCCGCGCCGGCATGCGGGGGATGCGCGGGATGCGGGGGATGCAGGGCTGGTCGGCGTCGCTCAGCGTGCTGTGCGGCATCGGCGGAACCGCCAGTGCACTGCTCGCCGGGATCGCCTCGCCCCTGCCCTACGCAGCCGCTCTCGCGCTGCTCGCACTCGGCCTCCACTTCGCCACGCTGCGCCCGCGCCTGCGCCTACGCCCGCGCCTCGTGACGCTTCGGTGAGAGATGCCGCTTCGGTGAGTCGGTTCGCGCCCGCAGCTGCGCACCGACGCGAGATCTCCTGCCGAAGCCGCCGGCGTCTTGCCGGGCGGGCCGCCGCTACGGCTCGAGAATCACCTTGCCCGTCGTGGCTCGCGACTCGAGCGCCTGATGCGCGGCAGCCGCCTCAGCCAGCGGGAACCGGGCGCCGATGCGGAAGTCGAGCTGGCCGGCCTCCATCGCTGCGAAGAGCTCGCGATAGCGCCACGCCCGCTCTTCAGCGGTGCGCACGAAGTGCCCCATCGAGGGTCGGGTGACCGACAGGGATCCCCCCGCGTTGAGGCGCTGCAGGTCGAAGGGCGGCACTGGGCCACTCGCCGCGCCGAAGAGCACGAGCTCGCCGCGCACGCGCAGCGCCGCCAGCGAATCGTCGAACGTACGCGCCCCGACTCCGTCGTAGACCACCGCGACGCCCTCCCCGTCGGTGAGCTCACGCGCCCGTGCCGAGAAGTCGTCGTAGTCGAAGACCTCGGCGGCCCCTGCACCGAGACTCAGCTCGCGCTTCTCGGCCGTCGAGACGGTCGTGAACACGCGCACCCCGCGCGCGAGCAGCAGCTGGGTGAGCAGCAGGCCGACTCCACCGGCTCCTGCGTGCACGACCACCGTCTCCCCTGCCCGGGGCTGCGCGGCCGAGGTGGCGAGATAGTGCGCGGTGATCCCCTGCAGCGGAATGGCCGCGGCGACGTCGGCCGCGATGCCCTCGGGCACGCGCACCGCTCGATCGGCCGGAACGACGAAGCGCTCGGCGTAGGTGCGCGAGGCCTCTGCTGTGGTGATCACGTCACCGGCTGTGTACCCCTCGACGCCGTCCCCGACCTCGAGCACCACGCCGGCGGCTTCTCCTCCGGGGGTGAAGGGGTACTCCACGGAGTAGATGCCCGATCGCTGGTAGGTTTCGATGAAGTTCACGCCGACGGCGCGGGTCTGCACGAGCAGCTCGCCCGCCCCGGGCGCGGGGCTCTCGACCTCGGTGAATTGCAGCAGCTCTGGGCCGCCGGCCTCGGCAACGGTGATCGCGCGCATCTTCGTCATGATTTCAGCCTACGGCGATCGCTCGATCAGCGCTGCACCGGATCGAGGTTCGACTGCAGCGACGCGAAATCGCTGCGTCGCGGCAAACCCTCCCAGTCACCGCTCATCGTGCAGGCGAACGCTCCCGCCGTCACGGCGGTCGTGACGCGCTGCTCCAGCTCCGCGCCGCCGACCAGCTCGGAGAGGTATCCGGCCACGAACGCGTCCCCGGCACCCACGGTGTCGACGACGTCGACGGGGATCGCCGCACGGTCGATGCGGGTACCGCCGTGAAACGCGGCGCACCCGCGCGCGCCCAGTTTGACGACGACCTCGGTCGGCCCGAGTGCCTGCAGTCCGCTCCCGAGTTCCGCGAGCGGGCGGTCGCCGAGCAGCAGGGCGGCTTCGTCATCGCCGGCGAAGACGATGTCGGCGAGCGGCACCAGCTCGGCGAGGCGGACGGCCGCGGCCGCTCGGCTCCAAAGCGCGGATCGGTAGTTCAGATCGATGGACACCGGCACGCCGGCGCCGCGCGCTCGACGCATGACGGATTCGACGGCGGCATCGGCGCTCTCCGACAGCGCCGGAGTGATGCCGGTGACGTGCACGAGTGCGGCCCCGGCGATCAGTGCATCTGACAGGTCGCTCGGCTCGAGTCGAGAGCCGGCGCTGCCCGTGCGGTAGTAGACGACGCGAGAGGTGCCTGCGGTCGGGCGCTCCTTGAGCATGAGACCGGTGGGAGCACCGGCATCCCGGATCGCCACGGTGCGCACCCCCTCAGCCCGCAGCTCGCGCGCGATCACGTCTCCGACGCTGTCAGCGCCGAGCCTGCCGCACCACACGGCATCCGTGCCGAGACGGCTCAGGCCGATCGCCACATTCGATTCGGCACCGCCGAAGCCGAATTCGATTGCGCGTTGCGTGATGAGTCTGCCGGCCTGCGTTTGGCGCACGAGGCCCATCGATTCGCCGAGGGTCAGCACGTAGGGCGCTGCGCTCGGCCCGGGTGCGGTCGCCATCGTCACGCCCCCGTCCGTCCGAGATCGACTCGCGCGACGAGCCCGGCATCGACGATGGACTGCTGCAGCGCCTGCGCGCGCCGGGTCAGCTCGCCGAGGTCTCCCCCGTCGAACGCATCGCGCAGCAGCGGGCCTCCGGCGCTCACCGCGCAGGCACCGGCGCGCAGCCAATCGAGCGCGGATTCTGCGTCCACGCCTCCCGAGGGAATCACCTCGATATCGGGGAACGGCCCGCGCAGGTCGGCGACGTACTTCGGCCCGAGCTTCGAAGCGGGGAACACCTTCACCGCCGTCGCGCCGCCGCGCCACCCGGTGTGCAACTCGGTCGGCGTGAAGCCGCCGGGGTAGACGGGCACCTCGGCGTCGACCGCGACGTCGATGATCCGCGGATCGGTCGTCGGGGTCACCAGGTACCGCGCACCGGCGGCGATCGCCTCCCGCGCCTGGCTCGTCTCGGTGACTGTGCCGACGCCGATCCGCGCGTCGTCGCCGAAGCGGCGAACGAGCATCGGCAACTCGTCGATCGTGCCCGGAGTGCTGAGCGTCACCTCGACGAACCGCACGCCACCCCTGAGCAGCGCATCGATCACGGGAGCGTATCCAGCTGCCGTGGGCGCTCGCAGTACGGCGATCACGGGGTTGGCGCGCAGTTCCGCGGGCACCCCTGCGCGCTCGCGGGGACTCATCGCGCGAGCCATCCGCCGTCGACCGGGAGCACCGCGCCGTGGATGTACTCGGCGTAGGGCGTGCACAGGAAGACGACCGCGCTGGCGATGTCCTGCGGGCTCCCCCACCGTCCTGCTGGGATGCGATCGCTGAGCTGCGCGAAGCGCACGGGGTCTGCGAGCAGCGCCTCGTTCATCTCCGTTTCCACATAGCCGGGAGCGACCGCATTGACGTTCACGCCCCGGCCGGCCCACTCATTGCTGAGCGCCTTCACCAGTTGCGCGACGGCGCCTTTCGATGCGGCGTAGGCCGGCACGCGAAGCCCGCCTTGGAAGGTCAGCAGCGAGGCGAGCGTCACGATCTTCCCCGTCCCGCGCTCGACCATCCCCGCCCCGAAGCCCTGGCTGAGCTGGAACACCGCGTTCACATTGACCGCGAGCACCCGCTCGAAGTCGCCGAGGGGGAAGTCGACGGCGTCGTGCCTGATCTGCGTGCCGGCGTTGTTGACGAGGATGTCGACGGCGCCGACCCGGTCGATCGCTGCATCGACGGAGTTCGGATCCGCGAAATCGACCGCCACGTGCGCGAGCGGGCGCCCGCTCGCGTCAGCGATCGCGCGCAGTGCGTCCGAATTCGGGCCGCGTTGGAACGTGGTCACATCGGCACCGCTCTGGAGCAGCGCGGCCGCGACGGCCTCGCCGATGCCGCGGGAGGCGCCGGTGACCACGGCCGTGCGCCCGGTGAGTGTCGCGTCGAACATCTCAGATCCTCTCGAGGTCGCGGGCCCGGAGATCGGCCTGGTTGACGACGTACGCGACCGGCCGCCCCTCGCAGACGTCGAGGATGTGCTCCATCGCGCGGCGCTTGAGCTCGACGAACGATTCCTCGCTGTACCACGCCGCGTGCGGGCTGAGCATGACCTGCTCGAACCGGTGGAGCGGATGGGTGAGGGGCAGGGGTTCCTCTTCGAAGACGTCGAGCGCCGCAGCGGCGACGACGCCCGAGTCGAGTGCGCGCACGAGCGCTTCCGTCTGCATCACGCCGCCCCGGCATGTGTTCACGATCTTGACGCCCGGGCGCATGCGCGCGAATGCCGCATCGTCGATGAGGTGCCTGGTCTGCGCGATCAGCGGCAGGTGCAGCGAGATGAGATCGGCCTGCGCGAGCAGCTCGTCAGGCGCGACGACGTCGGTTCCGTCCAGGGTGATGTCGCCTGCCGCGTACCTGGGATCGGTTCCGATCACTCGGAAGCCGAGCGCACGTGCTTTCCGCGCCGTCGCTTCACCGATCAACCCGAGACCGTAGACCGCGAAGGTCGAGGCCGAGAAGCGATGGAGCGGTCGTACCGGCGCGAGATCGGCGCTGCCGCGGCGCACGCCCTTATCGAGTGCCGGGAGTCCGCGCAGCAGCCCGAGTGCGTGCGCGATCGCGTGGTCGCTCACGTCCTCAGTGCCGTAGTCGGGCACATTGCAGACGGCGACTCCCCGCGCGCTTGCGGCGTCGAGGTCGACGGTATCGACGCCCACGCCGTATCTGCCGACGGCGACGAGCCCGGGCAGTCGCGAGAGCACCGTCTCGGTGACCGGCGCGTACTGGGTGAGGATCGCGGCCGCGTCCGCGGCAATCGCGATCACGTCCTCCTCGCTCGTGCACTCGGCGAACTCGAGGTCGTACCCGTACCGGGCGGCGACCTCCCGCTCGATATCGACACTGCCGTGATCACAGTCGGTGATGACCACGCGACGACGTTGCTGCTGCATTGGAGCCCCCATCGGAGATTGAAATTTGAAACATCATTTCATAAACCGCGGAGTTCGCCAACCGGAGATGCGCGCGAAACGCACTCGAAACCGTCGCCGGAGACGATGGGACGTGCTCGATCGACTACGCCCCGGGAGCGCCGAGCACCTGGGATACACGGCGCGCCGCGCGCTTCACGAGCTCGCCGAAACGCTGCTCATCCTCCTCCGCCTCGACGCGCGCCGTCGGGCCGCCGAGGCTCAAGCCGGCGCAGACCGCACCGGAGAAATCGAAGATCGGCGCCGCGAATCCGCGGATCCCGTCGCGGTTCTCGCCGTTGTCGATCGCGTACCCGCGCTCCCGGGTCAACGCGAGATCCCGATGCAGGGCCTCGAACGTCGTCAGCGTGTTCGCGGTGCGGCCGCTGAGAGAGTCCGGCAGGTGCCGCTGCCGGACGTCACTGGGCAGCTGAGCGAGGATCGACTTGCCGATGGCGGTGGCGTATGCCGGGATGGAATCCCCGACCTTGCTGAAGATGCGGATCGGCTGGGGGCTGTCGACCAGCTCGATGTAGACCACATCCTTTCCCGAGAGCACGCCCAGGTGCGCTGTCTCGCCGGTCTCCCTCACGATGTCGCGCATGACCGGCAGCGCGGCCTTTCGCGTGTCGAGTCGGCTCAGGTACTCCGATCCGAGCTTCGCCGTGAGCATGCCGAGCGAGTACACCCCGAGATCCTCATCGAAGTGCAGCAGATTGCGTCGGGCCAGGGTGAGGAGCATGCGCTGCGTCGTCGCCTTGCTGTAGCCGAGGATGCCGGTGCACTCGGCCAGCGTGACGCCCGGGCGAGGCGCCGAGGCGATGTACTCGAGAATGTCGACCGCCTTCTCCAGGCTCTGCGTGCCCGTGACTCGCTCCGACGATGTCAGTCCGCCAGTGGATATCACGCGTTCGGCCATTCCGGTCTCCATCCTTCGATTCGGTACCACGCTCCATCGCGAGGTCTCCTCACCGTTGCAATTTTACGAACCGGTATCGCCGGTCGTTTCTATCTTGACATTATTTCTGCACTTATGAGACAGTGTTTCAAATTTCAATTCGCAGAGTCGCACTGCAGCACTCCGCCGAAAGGGCTGATACCTCATGACCGAGCTTCTCTTCAATCCGGTCACACTGCACGGGCTCACGACGATGACCCTCCAGACGAGCCCGGCGCCCAGCCGCGTGATCTCCGGCGATCCCGAGGCTCACGAGTCCATCCTCCACGAGGACGGCCGCACTGAGATCGGAGTCTGGGAGATCAGCCCTGGCAGCTTCCACTCGAGCAAGATCGGCGTCTCCGAGTTCATGTACTTCGTGAGCGGCGCAGGCACGATCACCCGTGAGAACGGCGAAGTCATCGAGATCCGCCCGGACGCCTTCGTGTCGCTCCCCGACGGCTCGCACGTCGTGTGGAACGTCGAGGAGACCGCCCGCAAGGTGTACGTCATCACGCAGGCCGCGGCCTGATCCACCGCGCCGACAAGGATCAATGATGAGCCTCAGCACTACCGGGATCCCGACGGTTCGCCCTCCGCGGCGATCGATCCTCGACCCCGTTCGCCTCCCCAAGATCGCGATGGCACTCGCCGCCGCTGGCTTCTTCGTGATCTTCTTCTTCTGGCCGCTGCTCGACGTCGTGCTCCGCAGCATCAGCCTCGACGGCGTCTGGGATTGGAGTCAGCCCCAGCTCACGCTCGACCACTACCTCACGATCCTGCAGGACGACTACCTGCATCTCGTCGAGTGGCGCACCATCGTGCTCGCCGTGAACTCGACGCTCCTCGCGCTGCTCCTCGGATTCCCGACCGCCTACTTCATCTCGCGGCTCCCCAGCCGCGCCGCCGGGATCGTGCTCCTCCTCATCCTGATCCCGTTTCAGGTCTCCATCGTCGTGCGGCTCTTCGCCGTCACCTCGATCCTGAGCCCGAACGGGCTGCTCAGCCAGGCGAGCCAGGCGCTCGGCGGCGAGCGCTTCTCCCTGCTCTACACCCAGGGCGGCACCCTCGTCGGCACCGTGATGTATCTGCTGCCCTATATGATCCTCATCCTCTACTCGGGCATGACGGGCATCGACCACAACGTCATCCTCGCGGCCAAGACGATGGGGGCATCGGGCTTCCAGATTTTCGTCAAGGTCTTCCTGCCGCTCGTGCGCACATCGATCCTCAGCGGCGCTCTGCTCTGCTTCATCCTGGCGCTCAGCTTCTTCATCGTCCCCGCCATCCTCGGCGGCCCGCAGGAGCAGACCGTCGCCGTGTACATCCAGCAGCAGATCGACCTGTTCCAATGGGGTGTCGCCTCGGCTCTCGGCGTCGTGCTGCTCGCGGCGACCCTCATCCTCTACGTCGCCGTCATCCGCATCGGCGGCGGGTTCCAAGCCCCCGGAATCGGCGGGCAGGCGAAAGGCGTCAGCGCAGAGCAGCGCTTCACCTGGTCGGCAGGCACGGTCACCACGGGCGTGCTGACACTGATCTCACTGCTCGTACTGCTCCTGCCCGTGCTCATCGTCTTCCCGCTCTCCGTCGGCGAGACGCAGACGGTGGTGTTCCCTCCGCGCGGCTTCACCCTCGAATGGTACGGGGAGGCGCTCACCACCAGCACCTGGCTCGATCCCATTACGAGAAGCCTGCTGATCGCGACGCTGACCGGCATCACATCCACCGCCCTGGCCCTGTACCTCGCACGCGTCGTGCAGACCGCGAAATCCGAGCGGACGAAGGTCATCATCTCCGGGCTCGCCTTCGCGCCCATCATCACGCCGGCCATCCTGCTCGCGATCGGGATCTACGCGGTCGAACTCCGGCTCGACCTCGCCGGCACGATTCCCGGCCTCGTCTTCGCGCACACCCTCGTATCGTTCCCGCTCGCGTTCGCCATCGTGAACACCGCACTCGCATCACGCGGTCTCGACCTCGAGACGGCGGCCTGGACGATGGGGGCGTCGCGGATCTCCGCATTCTGGACGGTGACGGTGCGAGGCATGATCCCGGTCATCCTCTCGGCGTTCGGTTTGGCGTTCGTGACCTCCTGGGACGAAGTGGTGCTCGCCCTCTTCCTCCAGACCGGACCGGTGAAGACACTGCCCGTCACCATCTATCAGTACCTGGAGAGCGGCATCGTGCCGACTGTCCCGGCGATCGCCGCGCTGCTCACGCTGCTCGTCATCGCCGTCATCATCGCTCAGCGCATCATCCAGTCGCGACGCTCACGGTCGGCGATCCTGGCAGACCAGAAATGAGGACCGGCATGTCCCCCACACACGCAAACGCGGCGACCGTCGGAAAGCGCGGCGAAGTGATCGTCGACGGGATCACCTGCGACTTCAGCGGCACGCGCGTGCTGCATGAGACCGACCTCGCCGTGCAGGCGGGCGAGTTCTTCACCCTGCTCGGCCCTTCGGGGTCCGGGAAGACCACGCTGCTGCGCATCATCGCCGGCTTGATCGATTTCACGTCGGGCAGTGTCGCCATCGACGGCAGCGATGTCACGCATCTGCCGACGCAGCAGCGCGACATCGGGTTCGTGTTCCAGAACTACGCGCTCTTCCCGCACCTCACCGTCGCGCAGAACATCGCGTTCGGGCTGAAGATCCGCAAAGTGCGCGGCGCCGCCCTGGCGAAGCGGGTCGACGAGATGCTCGAGCTCACGGAGCTCGGGGCGCTGCGAGATCGGCACCCGTCACAGCTCTCGGGCGGCCAGCAGCAGCGCGTCGCGCTCGGCCGGGCGCTCGCCCAGCGCCCCCGCGTCCTGCTGCTCGACGAGCCGCTCGGTGCGCTCGACCGGCGCCTGCGGCAGGATCTCGGGTCCGAGATCCGACGGATCCAGCAGGAATCGGAGACGACGGCGATCTACGTCACCCACGACCAGGAGGAGGCGTACATCCTCTCCGACCGCATGGGTGTCATGGAGGCCGGGTACATTCGCCAGGTCGGGGCACCGCGCGAGGTGTACAGCGCTCCCAACAGCGACTTCGTCGCGAACTTCCTCGGCGAGACCAACAGCTTCGTCGCCGAGGTCGTCGGCCAGAGCCGCTCCGGCACCCAGGTGCGCACCGGCGAGTTCGTCGTCACCGCGACGGAGGGGCCGACCCTCGCTGTCGGATCCGCCTGCACGCTCAGCGCACGACCCGAGCAGATCCGGCTCAGCCCGAGCGTCGAGACCGCCCCGGTCGGGTACGAAGCGGTCGCGCGCGTCACGATCACGGATGCCCGGTTCTTCGGGCAGACCATCCGCGTCCGCCTCGCCGACGAGCGCGGTTCCTACCTCGTCGATCTCGACAGCGCCGAGGCGATCCCCGAGGTCGGCACGCCCGCGGTCATGAGCGTGCGCGCACGCAGCGCCGTCCTGCTCCCCACTCCGTAGTCCCCAGTTCGCACTACCTCCTCAACGCATGCATCCAAGGAAGGACCTGCATATGCATTCCACACTGACCCGCACCGCTTCGCTCGGTGCACTCGCCCTCGCCGGCGCGCTCGCCCTCACGTCGTGCAGCGGAGGCGCCGACGCCGCGGATGCCGAGGGCGGCGGCGACATCTCCGGTGAGATCCTCTTCTACGACACCAGCGGCGGTGACGTCTGGGAAGGACTGAACGACACCCTCTTCGCCGACTTCACCGAGGAGACCGGGGTGAAAGTCGTCGACGACTACAACGAGGCCTCGACGAAGTTCTTCGCCGGTGCGCAGAACGGCGCCGTCGACTGGAGCCTCGTGTTCCTGCCCTCGCTCAGCGATGCCCAGCAGGCGGCCGATGACGGCTACCTCGCGGAGATCGATACGAGCATCGTCCCCGTCGACCAGCTCGTCGAGGGCACCTACTCGAAGACCGGCATCGAAGTCGGCACCTTCGGCATGGTGCTCGCCTGGAATACCGACACCTGGCCCGTCGACGGGGAGCACCCGGAGACCTGGGAAGATCTGTACGACACGGAAGCGTTCCCCGGCCAGCGCTGCCTCTTCAACAACCCCCAGTACGGCTGGACGCTCGAGTCGGCGCTGCTGGCCGACGGGGTCGCCGCCGACGACCTCTACCCGCTCGACACCGACCGCGCATTCGAGAAGCTCGGCACCATCAAGGACAACGTCACCTGGTGGTCGAGCGGTGCGCAGTCCATCGAGAGCTTCGAGAACGGCTCCTGCGACCTCGGAATCGTCTGGGCGAACCGGGCCTTCACGGCGAGCCAGAACGGCTTCCCGATCTCGGTGAGCTGGGACCAGGCCGGCTACGCGAACAGCGTCTGGGCGATCCCCGCCGATGCCCCCAACCCCGAGGCCGCCCAGCAGTTGCTGAAGAGCGTCATCGAGAACACCGAGGGCCAGGTCGCCTTCGCATCCCAGGTGCCGACCCCCATCCCGGCGGCGAGCACCGGCGTCGGAGTCGGCGACTTCCCCGAAGACATCCAGCCGTTCCTCCCCGTCGGCGAGAACACCGACACCGCGATCACGCTCGATGCCGACTACTACAAGGAGAACAACACCGAACTGACTGATCAGTTCAACCGCTGGGTCGCGCAGTAGCCGGCCTCGGGGCCCCGCCACCCACCGGCGGCGCGGGCCCCGTCTCACTCCCACCCGATCAGAGAAGGACTCCCATGAACATCGTATGCATCGACGGCGAAGCGCAGTACTCGGACATCGTCCACCGCGACGTGATCGAACCGCTCAAGGCTGCGGGCCATCGGCTCGACTGGTTCGAAGAGCAGTTCGCCGATGCCGAAGCCACGATCGCCCGGGCCCAGGGTTACGATGCCGTCTACATCATCGGCGACCAGGGTCCTCTCCCGCAGGGGTTCCTCTCCTCCGTTCCCGGCCTGTCGCTCGTCAGCTTCGTCGGCACCGGTGCGCACCGCTTCGTCGACGTCGCGGAGGCGGAATCGCTCGGCATCACCGTCACGAACGTGCCCGACTTCGCGAGCCGGAGCGTGGCCGAGCACGCCATCGGGCTGCTCTTCGCGGTCGCACGTCGCATCCCTGAGGGCGACCGCATCGTGCGCGCCGGCGAATGGGCGAAGCATCAGGGTGTCAAGCTCGCCGGGCGCACGCTCGGCGTGGTCGGCACCGGAGCCATCGGCTCCGAGGTCATTCGCATCGCGGACGCGTTGGGCATGAACGTCGTGTACTGGAACCGGACGGAGCGCCCTGAGGTCGAAGCCGCGCTTCCCGGGCGGCGCGTCGAGCTCGAAGAGCTCTTCCGACTGAGCGACGCCGTATCGCTGCACCTCACGCACACCCCGGAGACCGAGCGCCTCATCTCGAGCGATCTCCTCGCGCTGCTGCCGGAGGGCGCGATCGTCGTCAATACCGCGCGGGACGAGATCCTCGATCGCGACGCCCTCTTCGCGCTGCTGCGCGACGGGCGACTCTTCGGCGCCGGCATCGACGTGTTCGAGTCCGAGCCGCCCGCCCTCGACACGATCCCGCTGGATCTCCCCAACCTCGTCCTGACCCCGCACATCGGGTTCCACACCGACGAGGCTGACGATGTCTTCGCGATCGCCGGCCGCAACATCATCGCCTTCGCTGCGGGCGAGCCCGTCAACGTCGTCACCAGCACCGCACTCTGAACCAGAAAGAGAACCGATTCATGGAAATCCGTCACGCCACCCACCCCGACGAACTCGTCGGAATGAGCGACGAAGAGCTGCGCGCCCGCTTCGTCATCAGCGACCTGTTCACCCCTGGCCTCTTGCGGGCCGTGTACAGCCATGAGGATCGGATGGTGCTCGGCGGGGTCAGCCCGATCCCCGGCACGGCCGTCGCGCTCGAGAACTTCCCCGACCTCCGGGCGGAGTACTTCTGCCAGCGCCGCGAACTCGCGGTCTCCGGGCTCAGCGGGTCGGGGTCCGTGGTCGTGGACGGCACCCGTTACCCGATCGGGCATATGGATGTGCTCTATATCGGCCGCGGGGCGCGTGACATCTCCTTCGAGGCCGACGTGACCGGGACGCGCTTCTTCCTGTCGTCCGCCGTATCCCACACCGATCACCCGACGACGCTCGTCCCGGCATCGGAAGCGCTCACGACGGAGACCGGCGAGCAGGAGCACGCCAACCGTCGCATCGTGCGCAAGCACATCCACGAGGACGGGGTGCGCAGCAGCCAGCTCGTGCTCGGCATCACGGCGCCGGAGCCCGGCAACATCTGGAACAGCATGCCCCCGCACACCCACGCCCGCCGCACCGAGGTCTACGTGTACTTCGATCTCGACGAGAACGAGCGGCTGTTCCACTTCATGGGGGTTCCCGGGCAGACGCGGCACGTCGTCCTGCGCGATGGCGACGCCGTCATCTCGCCCGCGTGGTCGATGCACTTCGGAGCCGGCACTACGAACTACTCGTTCCTCTGGGTCATGGCCGGCGAGAACCAGATGTTCGCCGACATGGATCAGATCTCGGTGCCGGAGGTCGCCGGAGCGGTCGCCTGAACCTTCTGGTGAGAGAGCGTTCCTCGCGGGAGCTCTCTCACTAGAATGAGCGTTTTCGTGCCCGCTCACTCCCGAGCGGGATCGCCTCCGCTATCGCCCCGTTCAAACGCCTCGACGACCTCGGGGCCATCAGTATCGTCGGGCATTGGCTCGGTGTCCCGAAATGGCTCCGCGTGCGGGTACCCATGCCCTTGAACAGTGCCGCTCGTTTCGTGTTTCATCTCCTCGTCGAGTTCGGGTCCATGCTTCGAACTGCCCCGCTCAGTGCCGTTCATCTCTGTTCCTCCCGTTGAGCTGCTTCATTCGCATTCCTGTCAGGGCGGCGACGTCTTGGCTGTGTCGTGCAGCCGGGCGAAGATCGGCGTCTTCGCCCGGCTCACCGCGATCGCAGCAGGTGCGTTGCGGTTCGCGAAGTCACCGCATCGACAAGCCTGAGCAGCTTCTCCCGATGCTGCGATGGCCTTGAAACGGCCTCGCATCTCTCTTACTCTGCGCGACACCATGGCAGCGCGAAGCGCGAATGCCCCGGGAGATCTCGCTTCTCAAGTCTCGGGCCGCTCCACGTGCGTGTTCGTGCGCGGCACGCAGGACGCCGGTTATTCAACCCCCTCGCGCCTGACAAGATCCGCTGAGATGGTAGGTCCCCCAGCAACCACGGGACGCGATCAGGAGCAAAGGAGAATACGAATGAGCGACCACTTCTCTGCAGAAGTACCGGAAGCCGACGCCCTGGAGCAGAACCGGAACGCGGGGTTCGACGATGAACCAGCTTCTGAAGACGTTCTTTCCACGTCATCTGAAGCGGACACGGCAGATGCGCTTGAGCAGTCGATCACGGTGGAGCTTGATGACGACGATGCGTCGTCGGTCGAGACGTATCGTGACTGAGACACGACAGAGCTACCCAGCAACGACGCAGAAACGTGGAAAGCAGCAGGAGGACAGCGCGATGAGCCAATTGACGGTGACGACCAAGTCGAAGAACGGCCAGTGGGTGAACGAAGTGGAAGGCGCCCCTCATCTCTCGAGGAGTTTCCGGGACAAAGAAGAAGCTGTACAGGCTGCCCGTGAATTCGCCGCCGCGCACGATCGCGAGCATCGGATCGAAGAATCGGATCCGACGGGGGCGATTACGGATCCGGATCCCGCGTCGTCACGTGAGGCGGAGTCGGCGGACCCCAACCCACAGGTACCCTTTTCGGAGCCGGGCTAACCGCAGCCTGGACGGGCGTACCCGGCCGCCGTCTCATCGATCCGCGGCGAGCTCGGGCGGCTGGCCGCCGCCGAAATCCTCGAAGATCAGAATGGTGCGGGTGTTGCGCACCCACCGAATCGACTGAATGTCCTCGAGCACCACGCGCCGCAGGTGGCTGTTGTCGGCAGCGCGCACGAGCAGTAGTACGTCGAAGTCGCCGCCGACGAGCGCGATGTGCTCGACTTCCGCGATCTCGCCGAGCCGGGCGCGCACCTCCTGCCATCCGGTCTGGTCGATCAGCAGCGTCACGTAGGCCGAGGCGTGAGCCCCAGCGCGCACCGGGTCGGTACGCACCGTGAAGTTCATGATGACGCCACTGTCGACGAGCTTGCGCACGCGGGCATGCGCTCCGGCGCGCGAGATGTGCACCGCCTCGGCGAGCGCGGTCATGGAGATTCTGGCATCGTTCCTGAGCACTGCCAGGATCGCTCGATCGGTGTCGTCTACCTGCATGTCTGCTCCCTTGGAGACCGGCTCGTCGCCCGATACAGATATCCAGTATTCAGGCTGTTCTGCAATCAAACATACAGAAGTCGAGCGAAATCGTGCGCAGGCGCGTGAATTGCGAGCACAATAGGCGACACATTGACGGACGGATTCAAGGAGGAACCGTGTCCCGATCAGCAGACGCGCTGTTGCCGCGCGACACCCCCGTGCAACTGATCGACGCCGAGGGTGTCGTCCAGCCCGACCCCGAGTTCGCCCTGCCCGATCGCGAGACGCTGCGACGCGCCTACGCGGGACTCGTGAACGGCCGCCGCATCAACGATCAGTGCAATGCGCTCGTGCGCCAGGGCCGGCTGGCCGTCTACCCGGCGTCGACCGGCCAGGAGGCCTGCCAGATCGCCGCGGCGCTGTGCCTCGAGCGCGGCGACTGGCTGTTTCCGACCTATCGGGATTCGGTCGCGGTGATCGCTCGCGGCGTCGAGCCGGCGAATGCGATGGTCCTGCTGCGCGGAGACTGGCACTCGGGCTACGACCCGACCGAGTACGGGATCGCGCCGCAGGCGACTCCGCTCGCGACGCAGCTGCTCCACGCGGTCGGCTTCGCGCACGCCGCTCGGCTCCGGGGCGAAGACACCGTGGTGCTCGCGATGTGCGGCGACGGCGCCACGAGCGAGGGCGACTTCCACGAGGCGATGAACTTCGCCGCCGTCTTCCACCTCCCGGTCGTCTTCTTCGTGCAGAACAACGAGTTCGCCATCTCGGTGCCGCTCTCACGGCAGACCGCGGCGGCGTCTCTCGCGCACAAGGCCATCGGATACGGAATGCCCGGCGAGCGCGTCGACGGGAACGACGTCGCCGCGCTGCTCGCCGTGCTCGGCGCGGCCGTCGATCGAGCCCGTTCCGGTCAGGGCCCGAGCTTCATCGAAGCCCACACGTACCGCATGCTCGCGCACACCAACGCCGACGACGACACCCGTTACCGCGACCGCGAGGAGGTGCAGGCGTGGGTCGGACGGGATCCGCTCACCCGCCTGCGCAGCCACCTCCGCGAGTCAGGCGCCCTGACCGAGGCCGACGAGTCGGAGCTCGCCGCTGCCGCGGAGGAGATCGCGAGCGAACTGCGATACGCGATGAACGCGGACCCGGAATTGAACCCCGAGGACCTCTTCACCCACGTCTTCGCGCAGCGACCCGAGATGCTCGACGCGCAGTGGGACGCGCTGCGCGACGAGATCGAGCGCACGGAGGTCGAGTCATGAGCACCACGATGGCGCACGGCGCCGCTCCGGCCGGAACGCCCGCCGGCGCTGCGCCATCCGCTCGCGACGCCGAAGCAGGGGCGACGACGGTCGAGACGCTGACGATGGCGAGCGCCCTCAACCTCGCCCTCGCCGACGCTCTCGCGAGCGATGACCGCGTCGTCGTCTTCGGCGAGGATGTGGGAGCGCTCGGCGGCGTCTTCCGCATCACCGATGGCCTGACCGCGCGATTCGGCGAAGACCGCTGCTTCGACACACCCCTTGCCGAGTCGGGCATCGTCGGCACTGCGGTCGGAATGGCGATGAACGGGCTCGCCCCGGTCGTCGAGATGCAATTCGACGCCTTCGCGCTGCCGGCGTTCGAGCAGGTGGTGAGTCACGTCGCGAAACTGGGCAATCGCACCCGCGGCGATCTCCGCATGCCGATGGTGATCCGCATCCCGTACGGCGGCGGGATCGGCGGCGTCGAGCATCACTGCGACTCCTCCGAGGCCTACTACGCTCACACGCCCGGGCTCACCGTGGTGTCCCCGTCGACGCCGCAGGACGCATATTCGCTCCTGCGCGCGGCGATCGCCTCCCCGGATCCCGTGGTCTTCATGGAGCCGAAGAAGCTCTACTGGTCGACCGGGCCGGTCGATACGTCGATCGCCGCCGATCTGCGCCGCGCCCGCGTCGTGCGGCCGGGCAGCGACGTGACGCTCATCAGCTACGGCCCGTCCGTTCCGATCGCCCTCGAGGCAGCCGAGGTCGCGGAAGCGGGGGGACGCAGCGTCGAGGTGGTCGATGTGCGCACCCTGACACCGTTCGACGATCGCACCGTGATGGAGTCGGTGCGGCGCACCGGCCGCGCTGTGGTCATCGCCGAGGCTCCGGGCTTCGCCAGTGTCGCGTCGGAGATCCAAGCCCGCGTGTTCGAGCAGTGCTTCGAGTACCTGGAGGCGCCCGTGCGGCGCGTGACCGGATTCGACACCCCGTTCGCCTCACCGAAGTTCGAGCACTGGTACCTGCCCGACGCCGAGCGCGTACTCGACGCCATCGAAACCCTGCACTGGGAGGATCAGTGATGAGCACGCGCGTCTTCAACCTGCCAGACCTCGGCGAGGGCCTCACGGAAGCCGCGCTCGTGCGCTGGATGGTCTCCGTCGGCGACACCGTCAGCATCGACCAGCCCATCGCGGAGGTCGAGACGGCCAAGAGCATCGTCGAGCTGCCCTCGCCCTACGCCGGCGTGGTCGTGCAGCTGCACGGCGCCGAGGGCGATGCACTGCTGACCGGCTCCCCGGTGCTCGAGGTGCTCGATGAGCGGGCGCCCGAAGCCGCTGAGCCCGCGGGCGGCTCGCCCGAGTCACCCGGAGCGCCTCCGTCGCCGGACGAGGAGCGCGAGGCCTACCGTCACGAGGAACGGGCGGGATCCGGCAACGTGCTGATCGGTTACGGCACTGGCCGCGGGCCCGCGAAGGGCCGTCGCCGCCGGGCCAGGGGCGGCATCGGCGGGGCGCGCAGCGGCGCCACCTCGACTCCCGCCCTGGTGCACGAAGCCCCCGCCCCGGTGCGGATCAGCGACGCACCGCGCCGCACGGTCGCCGTGCGGTCTCCGATCGTGCGTCGTCTCGCCCGGGAGCTCGGGGTCGACCCGCACCGGGTGCGCGCGACGGGGAGCGATGGCGCGATCACTCGCGCCGACGTGCTGCGCGCTGCGGATGCGCCTCGCGCAGATGCTTCCGAGGGCACTCAGCAGGATCCCGTCACCGCGGGCGCGCACACGTCGCCGCTGCCGGTGGCCCGCGTCGAGCGCTTCAGCCCGCTCCGGCGCGTCGTCAGCGAGACGCTCTCGCGCAGCAGGGCCGAGATTCCCGAGGCGACGGTGTGGGTCGATGTCGATCTCACCGAGCTCTGGGAGCTGCGCCCGCTCATGGCGGCGGACGGCGAGCGGCCGCCATCGCTCACGGCGATCCTCGCCCGCTACACGCTGCTCGCGCTGCAGCAGTACCCGATTCTCGCGAGCCGCCTGGCGCCGACCGGTGACGCGATCGAGATCTACGAGGGCGTGAACCTGGGCATCGCCGTCGACACGAGCCGCGGGCTGATGGTTCCGGTGATGCGCGATGCGCACGCGATGTCGATCGCCGAGCTCGACCGCGAGCTGCGGTCGCTCAGTGCGACCGCGCGCGACGGGCGCACGCCCCCTGAGCAGCTCAGAGGCTCCACGTTCACGTTGAACAACTACGGCGGCCTCGGGGTCGACGGCTCCGCCGCGATCATCAACCACCCCGAGGTCGCGATGCTCGGGATCGGGCGCGTGCTCGAGCGTGCCTGGGTGGTTGACGGCCGCGTCCAGGCGCGGCGCATCGCCCAGCTCTCGCTCGTGTTCGACCACCGCGTCTGCGACGGCGGGTATGCGGCCGGGTTCCTGCGCGCGGTGACCGATATGCTCGAGCACCCGCTGCGCGCGTACTCCCGGGTGTGAGGCCGGGCCGGAGCCCACGAGCCACCAGGAATGCGGCAGAAGGTCCGTTCCCCGAGAGCTGGGGAACGGACCTTCTGCCGCATTGCGTCGAGGGGTGGGCGGTTAGACCGTCACGACCTCGTTCGAGCGCGTGTTCAGCGCGACGCCCTTCGGCTCCTTCACGAGCGACACGGCCACGAGTGAGACGATCGTCACGCCGAGGATGTACAGGCCGATCGTCCACGACGCTCCCGTGGCGCCGAACACGAGATCGGCGATGAGCGGAGCGAACGCACCGCCGAAGATCGCGCCGATCGCGTACCCGATGGAGACCCCGGAGTAGCGCACGTCGGCGGGGAACATCTCGGCGTAGAGCGCGGCCTGCGGGCCGTAGGAGAGTCCGAGCCCGACGGTCATCAGGAACAGGGCGAGGAAGTACATGAAGATGTTGCCGGTGTCGATGAGGAACCACATCGGCACGGCCCAGATACCCAGCAGCACGTACCCGATCTGGAAGGTGCGAACGCGCCCGATGCGGTCGGAGACGATGCCGCCGAACAGGGTGAACGCGAGCCACCCGAAGGAGGCCAGTGTGGTGGCGAGTAGCACCGGGGGCCGCTCGAGGCCGAGCCCGCCCTCGGCTTCCGGCCGCGTCGCATACGCCGAGAAGAAGGCGATGAGCAGGTAGCCGGCCGCGTTGTTCGCGATGAAGATGAGTGCGGCGAGCACCACCTCCTTCGCGTGCTTCGAGAAGAGCGTCTTCAGCGGTGCGGCAGATTCGCCCTTGCGCTCCTGCAGCTCCTTGAAGACCGGGGACTCCTCGACGGCGCGGCGGATGAAGTAGCCGACGAGGATCAGCACGATGGAGAAGAGGAACGGGAGGCGCCAGCCCCAGGTCAGGAATTGCTCCTCGGTCAGCGTCGTGGTGATGACCCACATGGTCGCGGTCGCGAGGATCATGCCGAGCGGCACGCCGATCTGCGGGTACGCGCCGAAGAAGCCGCGCTTGTTCTCGGGCGCGTGCTCGACCGACATGAGGGCGGCCCCGCCCCACTCGCCGCCGGCCGAGAAGCCCTGCAGCACGCGGAGCAGCACGAGCAGCACCGGCGCCGCGACGCCGATCTGGGCGTAGGTCGGCAGCACGCCGATCAGGGCGGTGGCGAGCCCCATCAGAATGAGCGTGAGCACGAGCATGCGCTTGCGCCCGAGCCGGTCGCCGAGGTGCCCGGCGACGATGGCGCCGAGGGGGCGGAACAGGAAGGAGATGCCGAGGGACGCCCAGGCGACGATCTGGCCGACCGTCTCACCCGCGGGGGCGAAGTAGAGCGTCGCGAAGACGGCGCCCGCCGCCTGCGCGTAGATGAAGAAGTCGTACCACTCGATGGTGGTACCGACGACGGTGCCTGCGAGCACCTTGCGCCGTTCCGCCTGCTTGGCAGCAGCAGTCATGGTCATGTGAACTCCGTTGTTCGTATGGACGGCCAAGTTACCGACCGTTCGGCCAGTAATAGAGCGTACACGAATACGACCCATCGCATGCATGATGGGAGCATGTTCGAGAACTTCGCCGTCGAAGACATCGCGACGAATGAGGCGACCATCCACGTGCGGTACGGCGGCGACGGGCCGCCGGTCCTGCTCCTCCACGGGCATCCGCGCACTGGGGCCACCTGGCACAGCGTCGCCCCCAGGCTCGTCGACGCCGGGTATTCGGTGATCTGCCCGGATCTCAGGGGGTACGGCCGGTCGCGGGGACCGGATCCGACCGAGGATCACAGCGCTCACTCGAAACGCGCGATGGCCGGGGATCTGACGCAGCTCATGACGATCCTCGGTCACGATCGTTTCCACCTCGTCGGACACGACCGCGGCAGCTACGTCGCGCTCCGCCTCGCGCTCGACCACGGAGAACGAGTCGATCACCTGGCGCTGCTGGATTGCATTCCGATCAGCGAGCACCTCGCTCGCGCAGATGCTCGGTTCGCCTCGCTGTGGTGGCACTGGTTCTTCTACGCTCAGCCCGATACTCCCGAGCGTGTCATCAACGCCGACCCCGAGAACTGGTACCGAGCGGACCCGGAGCGCATGGGTGCTGAGAACCATGCGGAATGGTTGGCGGCGATCCGCACCCCAGGTGTCGTGCGGGCGATGCTCGAGGACTATCGCGCCGGACTCACGATCGATCGCGCCCATGAGGAGGCCGACCGCGCCGCTCGCCGTCGGCTCTCGATGCCGGTATTGGCGCTGTGGTCGGAGCAAGACGACCTCGAACAGCTCTACGGCGACCCGCTCGCGATCTGGCGAGACTGGGCGAGCGATGTACGAGGGCATGGCATCGACTCGGGTCATCACGTGGCCGAGGAAGCGCCTGCGCCCCTGAGCCAAGCGCTCATCGACTTCTTCCCCACCCCGAACGCGGAAACACCCGATCCCTGAGGGCGGGTACGGATCAGGGGCGGCCGGGCTCTCGCCCGGGCCGCCCCTGTCAGATGCGTCTCTTACAGCGCGCGACGGCGCCGTGCGAGGAGCAGCAGCACGCCGCCGGCCACGAGCCCGGCTGCGAGCAGAGCACCGGTGAGCAACTCACCACCGGTCACCGCGAGCCCGGGGGCGACCCCGATCTCGTTCTCGAGATCGACGAGCGCCTGAGCACCCGCGTCTCCCGTGACGGTGAGCACGATCCGCTCGCCCGCTCCGTCGATCGACGCACCCGCCGACTCGGTCGACCAGTCGGCTCCGACCCAGCTGACGGCTGCGGGCAGATCCGCCGCCGTTTCGGTGAATGTCACCTCAGTGCCGAGCGGCAGCCCGTCGAGCACCGTCGGCTCGCCGGCGACGAGCTCGAGCTCGACGCGCTGGGGTTCACCCATCAGGTCGGTCCAGCTCGCGCTCACCGGGTACACGGTGTCCGCGGGCACCTGCGATGCACCGTCGCCCGTGAGCGACTTGGTCACCGAGAGGCTTCCGAGCTTCGGCGTCACCGTGTTGATCAGGTCGACGGCCAGCGTCTGCGCGGCCCCGATGGTGAGGGTGGCGGTGCCGTCGTCGTGCACGACGAGTCCATCCATCTCCCATTCGGGAGCGTTCCAGCTGAACGCATCTGTGTCATCGGAGGCAGCCTCGGAGAGCGTCACCTCCGTGCCGTGCGGAAGGCTCCCGTCGAACTGCACCGGAGTGCCGTCGGTCGGGATCGCGAGCTCTGCCGAGTGCGGCTCACCGGCCTCGAACCACGAAGCGGTGACCGCGACGGACTCGGGGACGCCCGCCGCTTCGAGCTCGACGCCGTCGACATGCTTCGCCACGGAGAAGGTGCCCGGAGCCCACGTCGCCTCGTTCACCACGGTGACCAGGGTCATCTCGCCCTGCTGATCCGAGACCACGATCTCGGCGCTGCCGTCACCGTTGTCCGTCACCCGGTCGCCGGAGATGGCGATCGTGTCCCAGATGACGGTGTCGATGCCGGGGCGGTCGCCCTCGGTGATCGTGACGACGGTGCCAGCGGGAAGGTCGACTCCCAGCGGGGTCGGTTCGACCGCGTTGATCGTGAGCTCCTTCGACTGTTCACCGTCTGCGTCGGTCCACGTCGCGGTGACCGGGAACTGCGTCTCGGGATCGACCTCTCCCGCTGCCGCGCCTCCGATTCCCTTGAGCACGCTGATGCCGGCGATTGACGTCGCAGCGTGGTTCTCCAAGAACACCTGCGCAGTCGCGTCGCGTCCGATCGTCACGGTCGCCGACTCTTCGGTCACGACGACGCCGTCACCGGACCAGACGGGTGTCCCCCACGCAATGCCAGAAGCATCTTCGAGCGGAGTCTCCATCAACTCGACCTGCGTGCCGACCAGCAACTGCTCGCCGAATTCGACGGGCGTGCCATCGGTCGGCACCGTGAGGGTCTTCGAGCCGGGTACGCCCTCCTGCTCCCAGACCGCGGTGACCGTCACCGCATCGGGCACGGCCGGATTATCAGCCTCGGCGCCGGTCACGTTCTTCACGATCGAGAACGTTCCCACGGTCCGCTCGACGCTGTTCGTCAGCGTGACGACCGCTGGAGCCGTTGCGTGGTCGCCGGTGATCGTGATGCTCTCCGGGGAGAAGACCGGGTCGCCCCAGGTGAACCGGTCATCGTCGACCGGGCGCGCTTCGCTCAACGCGACCGTCGCACCGATCGGCAGATCATCGATGAGCACGGGTGCTCCGGCCCGCACGGTGACCGTGCGATCCGCCTGCTTCGGGAACCCTTCGCCCAGCGCGGTCGTATCGATCGCCGCGGTCACTTCGTAGGCGCGATCCGTGTCGACCTGGCTCGCCGCCCCGCCTGCGACCTGCTTCACCAGCGACACCGCGCCGAGCTGCGCCTCATTGGTGAGGTCGACGGTGACGTTGCTGCCCGGTGTCAGTGCTGCGACGGCGGTCTTCCCGCCGTCACCCACGGTCACGGCTTCGCCCTCCGCGAATACGGGATCACCGAACACGACGCCGGGGATCGCCGGGAAGGTCGGTTCTGACAGCGCCACCGTCCAGCCGAGGCCGCGCGAGTTCGGGCCGCTGATCCGATCGCCGTTCAACGGCACCTGGAGGTCGTACTCGAGCTGCATCTGGCCCTGCGGATCGATCTCCTGCACGTGCACGGTGAACATCGTGCCCTCGGGAACGAATGCTGCTCCCGCAGTGTCGGCGAGGGTCTTGCTGATCCCCACCGAACCGCGCGAGACGCCCTGACCCGTGCCGCTGCCGCGATTGCTCTGCGTCACCGACTTCTCATACGTCTTCCCAGCGACCTCGGCGGAGTTGCCGTACGAGGTGCCCGGCGCGTCCATGCCACCGCTCGAGGTGCACGACGTGTAGCTGATCACGTACTGGTACTCGGCGCTGAACCCGGTCGCCTGGCTCCCACCGGGCTGCGCCAGCGTCGGGCGCGGGATCGCGAGCGTGATCACCCCATCCTCGTGCGACGCGGTCACGGAGTCGGTGAGATCGACAGTCGCGAGCCCCCCGTTTCCGACCTGGTCGCGAGCTTCGACCTTCAGGCCGAGCTGCGAAGCCAATCCGCTCGTGGGATCACCGGCGACGCACACTTCGTGCGCACCTGAGAGGGTGTCCGTGACGACGAGGTCGCTTTCCACCGCCGAGAGCCGCTCGCCCGGGACGGTGATGTTCCAGTTCATGGTCGTCTGCGGGAGGTGCTCGACGCCGTCGAGCGTGACCGACCTGCCGTTGATGGCGCCGTTCTTGCCCTCGGATCGTCCGGGAACCTTGGTCTCGGTGCCGGCGACCTGACCGTCGACCTCTACCTGGTTGGTGTACGCGGTGCCGCCTGCTGGCAGCCCGTCCTGACTCACGCACGTCGAGTAGGTGATGACGTACCGGTAGTCCGAGGCCTTGAAGGAGAATGCCGGATCGGAGATGTCGAAATCGATCGCGAATGCCTGCGCCGAGGAAGACGTCACAGTCGGGGCGAGCATTCCGGTGACGTCGCGCTGGAGCTGATTGCTCGGGCCGTAGCGCTCGGTGATCCGGATCCCGCTGATCGTGTCGCTGCACACCTCGTGCCCGGCTCCGAGTTGTTCGCTGAACACGAAGCCGTCCTTGCCCAGCAGCTGGTCGCCCGGCACGCTCACCGTCCAAGCGATCTTTCCGTTGCGCTCTCCGCCGCCGAGCACCGTGCCCGACTTGGTGAGCGACCCCTGCCACGGTCGCGGATGCAGCCCGATGATGCCAGAGGACTCGCCCCACACATCGATGCTGGCTTCGTTCGTGTACTCGGTGCTCTCGGGGTCGATCTGCCCGTCGGGCGTGCAGGTGTCGTAGGTGATGCGGTACGTCACGTTGGGGTCGAAGCCGCCTTCGGGAGCAGTGAGCTTGATCGTGAAGTGCTGCGCATCCGCGCCCGGCACGATCTCGGCGACGCTCGTCGCATCGGCGACGGCGCTGCCTCGCACCGTCTCCACCTTCATGTTCGACGGCGTGCACAGCGCGTGTCCCGCTCCGAGGGTGTCGGCCACGTTGATGACGTCGTGGGCCTGCATGCGCGAGCCCGGGAGGTCGATCGTCCATTTCATGGACCAGTTGTTGGCGTTCATCTCGCCCGTCTTGCTCCAGGTGTCCGGAATCTCGATGCCGTCATCGATTCCGCCGCCACCGGGCAGCTCGACGGGGACGTCCTGCCCGTTGAGGTCGAAGACGAGGGCTTGCTCGTCCGTCGCCTCCACTGCCGTGACGTCGAATGCGAACTCGCCGATGACGTTCTCGGGATACAGCGCGACTTCCTCGGTGAGCGTGCACGTGACGATCCCGGTCGACGCGTCCGCGAGACACGTCGCCCAATCGACGACCTCTCCCGTTTCCGTCGGCCCGCTCAGCGAGAACGGCACGTTGGCCGGGATCCGCAGTTCCTGGGGAAGGCCGATCGTGAAGACGTCTCCCGGCTGAGGATCCGCCGCGGTTGCATCCCAGCTGCCGGAGACCGACACCGTGTCGCCGACGACCAACTGCCCGTCGGGCCCGCTTCCCGCGCCGATCACCACTTTCGTGACGGCGATCTCGGGGTTCGGAGCGGCGTTCGCCGCCGCAGGAATCGTCAGCAGACCGCTGACGGCGAGCAGCGCCGCGGTCAGCGCTGAGACGATCCTTCCGATTCGGAAGGGGCGGACCTGATGTCCGTGTGTGCTGTGGGAACGCATGTGCGCGCTTACTCTCCTCGTGCTCGTGGCATGGATGGACCGCGTCGACGCGGCGATTCCGGGGCGCCCGTGGAATGTCTGGGGCGCCTCGGAGCAGGCAACGGTCGGCTCCCGGAGTACGTCGGGGAACGGTCCACAGGAGCCGACTCACCGATAACACGGCGCACGCCCCGTTTCGTGACGCACGTTTCACGAAATGTTCGAGAAAACTCTCCGCCGCCCGCTCATGTCGCGTACCGGAGATCCCGCGATGGCGTGGCGTGGATTCCGGGGAAGACGTGCATTCCGAGAGAAAAGGACTCATAATGCATCGGGGTGCTCTCCGGCATCGCAACATCGGGAGCGCGAAGGGGGATGAGATCGTGGCCGACCAGCAGCACGACTCCGATGAGGACCTCCTCTCCGCGTACCGGGCAGGAGATTCCGCGGCGCTCGCCGTGCTGTGGGAGCGGCACGTTCGGCCGGCGATCGTTGCGGCCAGAAGCATCGCGCCGTCGCTGGACGCGGAAGACGTGGTGTCAGACGCCTACCTGAAGATCATCGAGAGCATCGAGAAGGGCAGGGGCCCGCACGGCGCCTTTCGGCCGTACCTGTACCGGGTCGTGCAGTCGGTCGCCGCAGACAAGCTCCGCAGCCCGGAGACGCACGTTGCAGAACTGCACGAATCCCACGAGATCCCCGAAGCAGATCCGTGGGAGGACCATGCGTTCGACCGCAACGCCGCGGCGCAGGCCTTCAACTCGCTCAGCGAGCGCTGGCAATCGGTGCTCTGGTACACCGAAGTCGAGGGTCTGCCCCCTCGAGAGGCGGCGCAGCTGCTCGGGATCAAGCCCAACGCTGTGTCAGCCCTCGCCTCACGGGCCCGCGAGGCTCTGGCATCCGCATGGGTCGAAGCGCACGTGCAGCGCGAACTCGCCTCCGCCGAGTGCGAATCCACGCTGCAGGATCTGCAGCGGTATCAACGCGGAAAGTTGACGAGTGCGCGCTCGCGCGCGGTGCAGGCGCACCTGCAGACCTGCCGCTCGTGCGCTTCAGCCGCCGATGAGGTCGCGCTCCTGAACCGCAAGCTCGCCCTCATCCTGGCGACCATCTTCGTCGGCGGCGGTTCGGCCACCGCCCTGCTGGGCGGTTTCACCGGGAGCACGCCGGCGGCCGCGAGTACCGGCGGCACGATCCGGAAGCATCTCTCGAGCGCACCCGCGAGAACCGCGGTGATCGCCGGCGCCACCATCGTGGGCATCGCCGCCGTGGTGACCGCGGCACTGGCCTTGAGCGCGTCGACGGCGCCCGTTGCCGCCACCGGCTCCGGAATCTCGGCAGCAGCGCCCGCGTCGTCGAGTGACGCCGCAGATGCGCCGCTCGGCGGCGGAGCGGATTCCGACTCCGACTCCGACTCCGACTCCGGGGATGGGGGCTCTGAGTCATCCGATCAGCGCGAGCACACCGGAGCGGACGATGATCGCCGAGCGTTCGTTGAGATTCTGGGCGTCGAACCCGCACCGGGCCCGGGGCCCTCCGAGGGTCCCGACCCTGCCGGCGATGAGTCGGGCGATTCGCGAGGGACAGGTGATGCCTCGGCCGATGGATCAGGCAGCGTGGAGGGCGACTCAACGGGAACCGCGTCGAGCGACGGATCCGGTGCATCCGGTTCCGCCGGGGGCGCGGATGCGGGAGCCACCGGAGCGCACACAGCCGCATCGACCGCGGACGCCGATGCGATCGGCGGTGCGGACGCAGACGCGGGCGGCGATTCCGGCGGCGAGCCGGTCGATGATGCCGATCCCACGCTGCTCGTCGGCTTCGCCTGTTACGCCGAGAACCCGGACCAGGGTTTCGTGCTGACCGGAACGTCGTCAACGGCGGGCGCGCTGCAGGCGCGGATCACGCAGCTGCCGTCGACTGCTCCCGTGCTCCTCATTGCGTATCCCAGCGTGCAGGACCCTTCCGGCGTCATCTTCGAGAACGTATTCACGGGCACGGATCCCGACCCGAATCCGTGGTGGTGGACACCCTCCCTCACTCCGCTCTCGCAGTGGGACGGGCTGCACGATGCTCCGATCACTGACGTCATGATCGAGATGCGACTGCTCTCGCTCGACGGCAGGCACTCACCGTGGACGACGGTGACGCCCGACACCACCTGCTAGCTGCGCTTCGCGGGTGCGATGAGCGGGATCGCCGCAGCGACGAGGATCAGGCCGAGGCCGACGAGGTCGGGCGCCGTGGGGATCTCCCCGAGGAGCACCGCGGAGGCGAGGACTCCGAAGAGCGGCACGAGGAGGCTTCCAAGGCCCGCAGCACCCGCCGAGATCCGTTGGAGGAGCCCGAACCAGATCAGGTACGCGATCACGGTGCCGAGCAGGGCGTTGTAGGCGAGCCCTGCGGCTGCGCTGCCGGTCAACAGGAAGGGAGCGGTCCTCGGGTCGAGGGCGAGGCCGACGAGTGAGATCGCAGCAGCCGCGACGAGCTGCCATGCGGTCGTCGCGATCGGAGGGGCGTCCACATCGATGCGCTTCAGGTACACGGTGCCGATGGCCCAGCTCACCGCGGCGGCCAGCGCGTAGAGCGCGCCGAGCCAGTCGCCGGTGCCGAGCAGCGGCCACGCGAGGATCACCAGCCCTGCAGCACCGAGGGCGAGGCTGGCCGACCGTCTCGCGGTGATCGGTTCGCGAAGCACGAAGCGTGCGAGCAGCACGACCCAGATCGGCATGGTGTAGACGCAGATCGTGGCGCGCCCTGCGGTGGTGTTGAGCAGCGCGAGCGCCGAGAACACGCCGAACCCTCCGATCCCGAACGCGCCTGCGATCAGCAGGCGGACCAGGTCGCGAGGATCGCCGATGCGCAGTCTGGTGCGGGTGCAGAGGGCGATCACGACCAAGACGACGGCGGCGCCGCCGAAGGTGATGACGCGCAGCTCCCACAGCGTGAAGGATGCGAGGGCGACTTTCGCCGCGACGAAGTTGACGCCCCAGAGCAGTGCGACCAAGACGAGCGCTCCGCGGTCGGCCGCCTTCACGAGTCGCCGTCGGGTGCGGTGCGCGTCATGGTGGCCTTCTCAAGTGAACCTGGGCGATCGGATCTGCCGACGATCTGCACCGTTGGCGTCTCCTCACCGTAGAGTCTGTTCCGGTCTGAACGGAAGGCCGGAAATGATCGATATGCACGGACCAGTGCGCTCACCGGGTAGAAGCCGAGGCGCCACCCCGTACTCCGTGTGCTCCGCCGCCCGGCCTATCGCGCGATGAGTTCCGCGATGAGGGTTTCGACACGACCCTTGATCTCGTCGCGGATCGGGCGCACCGACTCGATGCCCTGGCCCGCCGGATCGTCGAGCTTCCAGTCTTCATAGCGCGTGCCAGGGAAGAACGGGCACGCGTCGCCGCAGCCCATCGTGATCACGACATCCGAGACCTGCACCACCTCGGGCGTGAGCATTTTCGGTTGCTCGGCGGCGATGTCGACACCCTCCTCGAGCATGGCTTCGACGGCGATGGGGTTGATCTGATCGGCGGGTATCGATCCGGCAGAACGAACCTCGATCCGGTCTCCCGCGAGCTGACGCAGGTAACCTGCAGCCATCTGAGAACGACCGGCGTTATGGACGCAGACGAACAAGACGGAAGGCTTCTGAGCTGTGGTCATGACGAGGTCCTCCGGGGCTTGCTGGTGAGCGTGGTGAGGAGTTCGCGGACGCGGCCCTCGACGTCGTCGCGGATAGCCTCGACGCCTTCGGGTGAGGCGAGGGCCGGGTCGCCGACGGCCCAGTCCTCATAGCGGACGCCCGGAATGATCGGACAGACGTCGCCGCACCCCATCGTGATGACGACATCGGCGGCGCGCACGGCGTCGTCGGTGAGCGGCTTCGGGTACGCCTCCCCGGCCCCTCGATCAAGTTCGATCGCGGTGAGCAGGGAGCGCACACGCGGGTGCACCTCGGCGGCCGGGGTCGAGCCGGCCGACCGGGCGAGGACAGCACCGTCGGCGAGCTGGTTGACGATGGCCGCGGCGAGTTGAGACCGGCCCGCATTCTGAACGCACACGAACAGAACTTGCGGCACCCCGGTTCCGCGGTCGCGAGTCAGGTCGGCAAGACGCTGCCGGGCAAAGCGCTCAGTGAGCGGGATCAGGTGACGGGTGACCTTCGCGGAACGTACCAAGCCCGCGAACGACTCGCGCACGATTGAGATCACGAGATCACGATGCAAGTCGGCCCATTCATCGGCAAGCTCCTCGCCGAGACGCGTGAATCGACCGTCGAGCTCGCGCATCGCCTCGTCACTGGGCCTGGCTTCATCGGAGGCATCGGCGACTGCTGCAGGGGCGAACGCGTCGAGCAGGGCTGCGACGGCGCGCTGTTTCGCAGGCGCGATCCGATACCAGACCCACGTGCCGCGTCGGTCCGACAGCAGCATGCCGGTCTCCTTCAGCACTTTCAGGTGGTGTGAAACGGTTGGTTGAGACACGTCGGCGAGCTCCGCGAGGTCGCACACGCAGGATTCACCCCGCGGATCGGTCGCGATCGCGGACAACATTCGCAGCCGCAGCGGGTCGGCGAGCGCTTTGAGTGCCCGGGCCACGGTTGTGGCAGCAGCTGTGCTGATCGCGTGCGTCGTCGATACCCCGCACATCTCGGCGTCGGGTATGGCGGTCGTGCGGGTCATGTGGTCCTCACATCGGGAGCAGTGACAATTTCAGGGGCGTACGGGTCGGTGTGGAACCAGGCTCTGGCTGCCCACAGCGAGACGTAGACGAGGCCGACCAAGACGGGGACCTCGATGAGGGGGCCGACGACCCCGGCGAGCGCCTGGCCCGAGGTTGCACCGAACGTGCCGATGGCGACGGCGATCGCCAACTCGAAGTTGTTTCCCGCTGCGGTGAACGCCAGTGCCGTAGATCGCGCGTAGCCCAGACCGAGCCCTTTGCCGAGCAAGAGGCCCGCGAACCACATCACGCCGAAGTAGATGAGCAGCGGCAACGCGATGCGCGCAACGTCGAGCGGGTTCGACGTGACCTGTTCGCCTTGCAGCGCGAACAGCAGCACAATCGTGAACAGCAGCCCGTACAGCGCCCAGGGTCCGATCCTCGAGACGAACGTATCGTCGTACCATTCGCGTCCCCTCCGACGCTCGCCGATGAACCGGGATGCGAATCCAGCGAGGAGCGGGACACCGAGGAACACCAGCACGTTGAGTGCGATCTTCCACACGGAGATGTCGAGTCCCTGCGTATCCAGACCGAGCCAGCTCGGGAGGATGGTCAGGTAGAACCAACCGAGGAGAGAAAATGCGACGACCTGGAAGACCGAGTTGATTGCGACGAGTACGGCGGTCGCTTCTCGGTCGCCACAGGCGAGGTCGTTCCAGATCACGACCATCGCAATGCAGCGCGCGAGCCCCACGATGATCAGCCCAGTGCGATACTCGGGCAGGTCGGTCAAGAAGATCCACGCGAGCGCGAACATGACAGCGGGCCCGACGAGCCAGTTCAGTATCAGCGAGGAGACCAGGAGCTTCTTGTCTCCGGCGACAGCGGCAACCTTGTCATAGCGGACCTTCGCGAGCACCGGGTACATCATCACGAGCAGGCCCAGGCCGATCGGAATCGAGATCCCGCCAATTTCCATCGCGGACAACGCGTCGGAGAGCGCGGGGACGAAGCGGCCGAGCAGCAACCCCACCATCATCGCGAGCCCGATCCAGAGCGGCATCCATTTGTCGAGCGTGGAGAGGCGCTTCGGAGTAGTGCGGATCGATGTGTCCGTCATGCGCACGCCTCCAGCATCGGGCACCCGCCGTACTGGGCCGTGATGCGCCCGAGTTCTTGATTCGACATGTTTCTATATTGGAACCCGCCGATGTAGTCCGCAAGTCGAGTTGCGACTCTCCCCCGACTGTTCATGTTCGGGCCCCGCGTCTGGGAGCCATCAATACTGCGGGGCGTGTTTGCGCGCGGTGACGCGGCCCCCTATTCTGGTATTCATTACCGAACGGTCAGTCACTAATTCGACTGACTCGGGCAGACACGGAGGTCACCGCCCATGCCAGAGGCATTTCTCGTAGGCGGCGTGCGCACGCCGGTCGGCCGGCACGGGGGCGCTCTCGCTGCGATGCGCCCCGACGATCTCGCCGCGATCGTGGTGCGCGCGGCGGCCGAACGAGCCGCGATTCCCGGCTCTGAGATCGATGAGGTGATCCTCGGGGCTGCGAACCAGGCCGGGGAGGACAACCGCAATGTCGCACGCATGGCCGTCCTGCTCGCTGGCCTCCCCGACAGCGTGCCCGGCTACACGGTGAATCGACTCTGCGCGTCGGGCATGACCGCGGTGGCGAACGCATCGCAGGCGATTCGCGCGGGCGACGCCGACCTGATCGTCGCCGGCGGCGTCGAATCGATGACCCGTGCGCCCTGGGTGCAGCAGAAGCCCGATCGGGCATGGGCGAAACCCGGCGCCCAATTCGACACGTCCATCGGCTGGCGCTTCACGAACCCCGAGCTGCAGCGCCGCGACAAGGCGACGTACTCGATGCCCGAGACCGCTGAGGAGGTCGCCCGGGTCGACGGCGTGAGCCGGGAGGACGCCGACGCGTTCGCCGCCGAAAGCCATCGCCGCGCCCTGGCAGCCATCGCAGGCGGCCGCTTCATCGAGGAGATCGTGCCGGTCGCGGTCGCAGGACGACGCGGGGAGACCCGGATCGTCGACACGGACGAAGGACCGCGGCCGGGCACATCGATCGAGGTGCTCGCCGACCTGCGCCCGGTCGTCGACGGCGGCACCGTCGTAACGGCGGGCAACGCCTCCTCGTTGAACGACGGCGCCTCGGCGGTCGTCGTGGCGAGCGCCGAGGCTGTCGAGCGCCACGGCCTGAGGCCGCGGGCCCGCATCGTGACCAGCGTCTCCGTCGCCCTCGCCCCCGAGATCATGGGACTCGGGCCGGTTCCCGCGACGGAGAAGGCACTCGCCCGCGCTGGGCTCACGATCGACGACATCGGCTCGATCGAACTCAACGAAGCCTTCGCCTCGCAGTCGCTCGCCTGCATGCGACGGCTCAGTCTCGATCCCGCCCGCGTCAACGCCGACGGCGGCGCCATCGCGCTGGGGCACCCCCTCGGGTCTTCGGGGTCGCGCCTCCTCGTGACGCTCCTCGCCAGGATGGAGCGCGAGGGCTCGCGCTACGGCCTCGCGACGATGTGCGTCGGCGTCGGCCAGGGAACGGCGACGATCATCGAGCGGGTGGCCTCATGACCGGCGCGGCCCTGCGCGTCGAGGATCGCGGAGACTTCGTGCTGGCGACGCTCGATCGGCCCGAGAAGCGGAACGCGATCGACCTGGCCGTGATCGACGCACTGCACGAGCTGTGCGCCTCGCTCGAAGCGCACCCTCGAACGCTGGTGCTGCGAGGCGCCGGCGGCGCCTTCGCGGCCGGCGCGGACATCGCCCAGCTGCGGGAGCGGACGGCCGCTGACGCCCGCGCAGGCATCAACACCCGCGCGTTCTTGCGCGTGCACGCCCTCCCCATGCCGGTGATCGCGGTGCTCGAGGGGCACACGCTGGGCGGCGGCGCGGAGTTGGCGTACAGCGCCGACATCCGCATCGGCACGCAGTCCCTCACGATCGGCAACCCGGAGCCCGGCCTCGGCATCATCGCGGCGGCAGGAGCGAGCTGGCGGCTGCGGGAGATCGCCGGCGAGGGCATCGCCGCGGAGATGGTGCTCACCGGCCGCATCCTGTCAGGCGACGAAGCGTTCGCCGCCGGAATCGTCACCCATCTGCACGCCGACGGCGACGCGGCGTTCGCGACGGCGGTCGCCATTGCGAAGCGCGTGGCAGCACTCGACCCGGCTGCGGTGCAGGCGTCGAAGCGCGTGCTCGGCGCGCCCCGCTCCGCCCACCCGCAGGTCGATCTCACCGAACAGGCGATCCTCTTCGACAGCCCGGAGAAGCATCGGCGCATGACCGCCTTCCTCGAGCGAAAGCAGCAGCGATGAACGCAGCGAACGAGAATCCGCGCATCGATACCGTTCCATCGCGCGTCGGCGTGCTCGGGGGCGGCCGCATGGGCGGCGGCATCGCGCACGCCTTCCTGCTCGCGGGAGCCTACGTGGTGGTGGTCGAGCAGCACGTCGCGGCAGCCGACTCGGCGCGCGAGCGCATCGAGCGGAGCATCGACGCATCGATCGCGCGCGGGCACGAGGGCGACGCTGCGCTGCTCAAGCAGGCGCTCACGGTCGCGACCAACATCACCGCGTTCGGCGCCTGCTCGCTCGTGATCGAAGCGGTGCCGGAATCGCTCGAGCTCAAGACCGAGGCGCTCGCAGAGATCGAGCGGCAGCTCCCGCACGACGCCGTGATCGCGTCGAACACCTCGTCGATCCCGCTCACCCGACTGGCCGAGGCCCTCGACCGCCCGGACAGGTTCGTCGGCCTCCACTTCTTCAATCCGGTGCCGGCCTCATCGCTCATCGAGGTCGTGGTGAGCGCCGGTACCGCGCCCGAGCTGCCCGCGATCGCGGCCGGCTGGGCGCGCGCCTTGGGCAAAACACCGATCACCGTGCACGACGCGCCCGGATTCGCCTCCAGCCGCCTCGGTGTGGCGCTCGCGCTCGAGGCGATCCGCATGGTCGAGCAGGGCGTCGCCTCGGCCGCCGATATCGACCTGGCGATGGAGCTCGGCTACCGGCACCCCGTCGGTCCGCTGCGCACCACCGACATCGTGGGGCTCGACGTGCGACTCGGCATCGCCGAGCAGCTCGAACGCGATCTCGGCCCGACGTTCGCCCCGCCGCAACTGCTGCGCGACCTGGTGGCGGACGGGCGCCTCGGACGCAAGAGCGGCCGCGGCTTCTACGACTGGCCAGCATGACCAGCACCAGCACCAGCACCAGCACCAGCACCAGCACGACAGGAGAGTCACCGATGACCCGCACGCTGCAGAGCTACGTCCACGACGCATGGTGGAGCCCGGCCGATATCACCAGAGGCGCGGAGGTGCGCGACGCGACCACGGGAGAACCGGTGGCGATCGTGTCGAGCGAAGGTCTCGACCTCGCGGGCACGATGGAATACGCACGGACGGTCGGCCAGCGCCATCTGGGCGAACTCACCTTCCATCAGCGCGCGGTGATCCTGAAGCAGCTCGCGCTGGCCCTGACCGAGCGCAAGGCCGAACTGTACGAGCTCTCGACGCGAACGGGCGCCACGAAGGCCGACTCCTGGGTCGATATCGACGGCGGCATCGGCGTGCTCTTCACCTATTCGGGCAAGGGGCGGCGCGAGCTGCCGAACGCGCGCGTGCAACTGGACGGTCCCGTCGAGCCCCTGTCGAAGGACGGCACGTTTCTCGGCCGGCACATCCGCACCACGCTCCCCGGCGTCGCGGTGCAGATCAACGCCTTCAACTTCCCGGTGTGGGGCGCACTCGAGAAGCTCGCGCCCGCCTTCCTCGCCGGCATGCCCACCATCGTGAAGCCGGCGACGCCGGGCGCATACGTCACCGAGCACCTCGTACGCATCATGGTCGAATCCGGGCTGCTGCCCACAGGATCCCTGCAGCTGGTCACAGGATCGATCCGCGAGGTGTTCGACCATGCGCGTCTCGGCGACGTCGTCGCATTCACCGGCTCGGCATCGACGGCCGACGGCTTGCGCCGCCATGACGCAGTGCAGGCCGGAGGGGTGATCTTCAGCGCGGAGACCGATTCGATCAACGCTTCGGTGCTCGGCCCGGACGCGGTGGCTGGGACGCCGGAATTCGACGCGTACGTGCGTCAGCTGGTCGCGGAGATGACCTCGAAAGCCGGGCAGAAGTGCACCGCCATTCGCCGTGCCATCGTGCCGCTCACGCTGGTCGACCCGCTCATCACCGCCGTGCGGGACCGGATCGCGTCGAAGGTCGTCGTCGGCGATCCGCGCGCGGACGGGACCACCATGGGCGCGCTCGCCTCGATCGAGCAGCGCGACGAGGTGCTGCGGCAGGTGCAGGCGCTCGTCGACGGCGGTGGTCGCATCGCGCTCGGAGACGGTCAGAATCCGGGCGAGGAGACGGCCTTCCTGGAGCCCATCCTGCTCCGCTTCGACGACGCCTGGGCGCCCCGGGTGCACGACACCGAAGCGTTCGGGCCTGTGGCCTCGGTGATCGGGTACGCGACTCCGGAGGAGGCGGCCGCGCTCGTCGTGCGCGGCGGCGGTTCGCTCGTCACGAGCGTCGCCTCGGCCGACCCCGAGTTCGTCGCCGGCCTCACGCGCATGAGCGCTGCAGCGAACGGACGCATGCTCGTGCTCGACCGCACCGACGCGCGCAGCTCGACCGGCCACGGCTCGCCGCTGCCGAACCTGGTGCACGGCGGCCCCGGCCGTGCGGGCGGCGGTGAAGAGCTCGGCGGCGTGCGCAGCGTGTTCCACTACATGCAGCGCACGGCGATCCAGGGCAGCCCGGAGATGCTCACCGCGATCACCGGAGTGTGGCACGCAGGAGCCGCGACGCGCGATGAGGCGCACCCCTTCCGCAAATCGCTGCAGGAGCTGCGCGTCGGCGATCGGGTGGTATCGGAGGAGCGCGAGATCACCCTCGACGACATCGCGCACTTCGCCGACTTCACCGGCGACACGTTCTACGCCCACACCGACGAGGCGGCCGCGGCTGCGAACCCCTTCTTCCCGGGCCGCGTCGCGCACGGCTACCTCCTGCTGTCATTCGCCGCAGGCCTCTTCGTCTCACCCGAGCCGGGGCCGGTGCTCGCGAACTACGGCCTCGAGAGCCTCCGCTTCATTACGCCCGTATCGCCGGGCGACCGCATCAGAGTCGCGCTCACGGCGAAGCAGATCATTCCGCGCGAGACGGACGAGTACGGCGAGGTGCACTGGGACGCGGTGCTCACGAACCAGGAGGGCGAGATCGTCGCCACCTACGACGTGCTGACGCTGGTGTCGAAGACGCACGAGGCGGTGGCCGCCTGACAGCCCCGGGCGGGGTCATCTGAAGTCGGCGACCTCGTTGACCCGCAGCCCGGAGCGCACGTAGGCGAGCACCGCGTCGGCGAGCGCGTCGGGGGTCTCGGGGCCATCCGGCCGGTACCACTCGACGAGCGAGTTCACGAGGCCGAACGTGAAGCGGGCGGCGAGCCCTGGATCGAGGTCGTCGCGGAGTGCGCCCTCGCTGCGCGCTCGCTCGAAGATGGCGCGCAGCCGCGCGGTGAGCGCACGGCGCCGCTCGAGCGCACGAAGCTCGACGTCGGAGTTGCCGTGCAGGCGGAGCAGCAGAATCAGATAGGGCTGCTGCTCGCAGGCGACGAGCACGGCGGCGCGCACGATCTCCCGGATCTGCCCCACCGCATCGGCTCGACCGGACGCCTCGCGTTCCCCGCCCTCGGCGGTGTCGCGCCCCTCGGCCTCGTCGAACACGCGCTCCAGCGCGCCGAGGGCGCGTTCGAGCGCGATCTCGAGCATCTCGGCCTTCGAGGCGAAGTGGTGGTAGACCGCCGACTTCGAGAGCCCCAGCCTGTTCGAGATCATGCCGAGCGACGAAGCGTCGTACCCGTGGTCGGTGAAGACCTGCACGATGACTTCGAGCATGCTGCTCTGGTCGTATCCCGGTCGGCCCCTGCGGGGTGCTGCGTCCGAGCTCTCCATGGATCTGTTCCCCTCAGGCTCGGTGACCCGCACCTCCAGAAGCGTGAGCGCGGTCTTCCGCGCTGCACGCAAATCTACCGCAGGTCGTAGAGGCGCTTGAGCTTTCCCTCCGAGCGCGGCAGCGACCCGATCGGCGCCAGTTCCACGCCGATCGTCGCTCCGATCCGATCCTTCACGCACTTCTGCAGCCGTCGCAGCGCGGCGTCTGCACCGTCGGGGTGCGCATCTGGATCGGCCTCGATCTTGATCGTGAGGTGATCCAGCGCCCCCCGCTTCGTCAGTTCGAGCACGAAGTGGCTCGTCAGCCCGTCGACCTCGCACGCGATCTCCTCGATCTGGGTGGGGAAGAGATTGACGCCGCGCAGGATGATCATGTCGTCGTTGCGTCCCGTGATCTTGGCGATGCGGCGGTGGGCCGGGCGGCCGGTGCCGGCGTGCAGCGAGGTGAGGTCGCGTGTGCGGTAGCGGATCATGGGGAAGGCTTCTTTGGTCAGCGTCGTGAAGACGAGCTCGCCGGTCTCGCCGTCGCTCACCTGCTGCAGCTGATCGTCGATGATCTCGGGCAGGAAGTGATCTTCCCAGATGTGGGGACCGTCCTGCGTCTCCACGCACTCACTGCCGACGCCCGGACCCATCATCTCGGAGAGTCCGTAGATGTCGACGGCGCGGATGTCCATGCGTTCCTCGAGTTCGCGTCGCATCGCCTCGGTCCAGGGCTCTGCTCCGCAGATCGCCACTTTCAGGCTCGTGCCGCGCGGGTCGAGCCCGGCCCGCTCGAACGCGTCGGCGATCGTCAGCAGGTAGCTGGGCGTGCACATGATGGCGTCGGGCTCGAAGTCGCGAATCAGCTGCACCTGCTTCTCGGTCTGGCCGCCAGACATGGGGATCACCATGCAGCCGAGGCGTTCGATGCCGGCGTGGGCGCCGAGCCCGCCCGTGAAGAGGCCGTAGCCGTAGGCGTTGTGCACGCGCCAGCCGGGCCGCACGCCTGCGGCGTACAGCGATCGCGCGATGAGGTCCGCCCAGTTGTCGAGGTCGCGCTCGGTGTATCCGACGACCGTGAGCCGCCCGGTCGTGCCCGACGATGCGTGCACGCGGCGCACCTGCTCCATCGGAACGGCGAAGAGCCCGAACGGGTAGTGATCGCGCAGGTCGCTCTTCGTCGTGAACGGCAGCCGTTCGATGTCTGCGAGGGAGCGGATGTCGTCGGGATGCACGCCGGCTGCGGCGAACTTCTCGCGGTAGAACGGTACGTTCTCGTAGGCGTGGCGCACCGTCCACTGCAGACGTTCGAGTTGCAGCGCCTCGAGTTCGGCGCGCGTGAGGCGCTCGGCCGGGTGGAGGCCGGCCTCGATGGGGGCGTCCTCAGTGGCTGCGCGCGTGGCAGGGGCGGCAGGGATCGCGGGTGCGTGAGTCTCAGTGATCATGGGTGCGCTCTTTCGTATTCGGAGTCTCAGGAGGCGGGCAGCGGCCGGTCGGTGGCGAACGAGCGGCCTCGGAATTCGGCGATCGTGTCGCCGTGCTGGTCGCGGACGGTGATGTCGTAGAGCCCGTTGCGGCCCGACACCCACCGCCGCTCGGCGACTGCGGTGAGCGTGTCGCCTGCTCGGCTGGCTCGGGTGAAGGTGATGTCGACGCCGGATGCGACGACGGCGTTCTCGCCCTCGTTGCAGGCGTAGGCGAAGGCGGTGTCGGCGAGGGTGAAGACCATACCGCCGTGGGTGATGCCGAAGCCGTTGACCATGTCGTCCCGCACCGCCATCGACAGCTCGGCTCTGCCGCGCTCGAGCGATTGGAGTCGGATGCCGAATGCCGTCTTGGCCGTGTCAGAGCGGAGCATGGCGGTTGCGGACCAGCTCGGGTCGAAGGCGATGCGATCCTCGATGCCGCCGTGCGGCGAAACGTTCGTCGGTGAACTCATATGGCGCTCCGTTGCGTCGATTGCGGGAAGGCTCACTCCCCTTTGCAGTCACGGGCAGGGAAGCGTATACTGACTGAATGGTCGGTCAGTAATTCCATTGGAAACTCTACCACCACTGTTCCACCCAGAGCGAGAGTCGCAGCGCATTGCACCGATGCAAGGAGGCACCAGATGGCAACGACGACTGAAGAACTCACGGAGACCGCTGAGCAGGAGCGCTTCGACGCCCTGATCGCCGACGAGCAGCGCATCGAGCCCCGCGACTGGATGCCCGAGAAGTATCGGCGCACCCTGATCCGGCAGATCTCCCAGCACGCGCACTCCGAGATCATCGGCATGCAGCCGGAGGCGAACTGGATCACCCGCGCACCGAGCCTGAAGCGCAAGTCCATCCTCATCGCGAAAGTGCAAGACGAAGCGGGCCACGGGCTCTACCTCTACTCGGCCGCGCAGACGCTCGGCATCACTCGAGAGGAGATGACCGACGCGCTCATCCGAGGCCGAGCCCGGTACTCGTCGATCTTCAACTACCACACGCCGACGTGGGCCGACATGGGGGCGATCGGCTGGCTCGTCGACGGCGCCGCGATCTGCAACCAGGTGCCGCTCTGCCGCGCATCGTACGGCCCCTACGGCCGTGCGATGGTGCGCATCTGCAAAGAGGAGTCGTTCCACCAGCGCCAAGGATTCGAGATCCTCTACGAACTGTCGCACGGCACTCCCGAGCAGAAGCAGATGGCCCAGGATGCGGTCGATCGCTGGTATTGGCCGTCGCTCATGATGTTCGGGCCCAGCGACGACGCGTCGCCGAACTCCGCGCAGTCGATGGCGTGGAAGATCAAGCGATTCTCGAACGACGAGCTGCGCCAGCGCTTCGTCGGCATGTGCGTGCCGCAGTTCGAGGCGCTCGGGCTCGAGTGCCCCGACCCGGAGCTGCGCTACGACGAGGAGTCAGGCCAGTGGATCATGGGCGAGATCGACTGGGCCGAGTTCGAAGAGGTGCTCGCGGGTCGCGGGCCGGCCAACGCCGAGCGACTGCGGCATCGTCGCGACGCGCACGACGATGGCGCCTGGGTGCGCGAGGCCGCGGCCGCCTACGCGCAGAAGATGCAGGATCGCCGCCGTTTCGCGGCCTGACCTCGGCCGAGCACGCAGCACGCAGCACGCAGTACGCAGTAGGCAGTACGCACACGTTACGAGGAGACACAGATGTCGACACCCGGAGAGACGGGCACGGAGTCCTGGCCCCTGTGGGAGGTGTTCATCCGCGCCAACCGCGGCTTGAGCCACGTGCACGCCGGATCGCTGCACGCACCCGATGAGGCGATGGCGCTGCGCAACGCACGAGACTTGTACACACGACGCCACGAGGGCGTCTCGATCTGGGTCGTGCCGGCGGCCGCGATCACCACGAGCGACCCCGACTCGAAGGGCGTGTTCTTCGAGTCACCGGCGGGCAAGAACTTCCGCCACGCCGTCTACTACTCGCGTGCGGAAGGGGTGAAGCACCTGTGAGCATCGAGCCCGCCGCGGCCACCGACGACCTCCACGGCGACGTCAGCGTCGACGACCTCCATCTCGCCGACGAGCTGGCCGGCTCCGGCGAAGTCGCGGCACCGGAGACGGCCGAGTACGCCCTGCGCCTCGGCGACGACGCGCTGATCCTCTCCCAGCAACTCGGGTGGTGGGTGTCGCGCGGCCCGGAGCTCGAAGAGGATCTGGCGCTGAGCAACATCGCGCTCGATCTGCTCGGTCACGCCCGGTCGCTGCTGCGCTACGCCGGAAGCGCGTCGGGCCAGAGCGAAGACGAGCTCGCGTTCTGGCGCGACGAACCCGAATTCCGCAACTGCTGGCTCGTCGAGCAGCCGAACGGTCACTACGGCGACACCATCGCACGGCAGTTTCTGTGCTCCGCCTACCAAGCCGAGCTGTATCGGGGGCTGCTCTCGAGCACCGATGCGACACTCCGCGCGATCGCCGGAAAGGCCGAGCGGGAGGTGCGCTACCACCTCGACCATTCCGCTCAGTGGATCTTCCGCCTCGCCCTGGGCACCGAGGAGTCGCGCGGCCGCATCGCGGTGTCGCTGCGCGATCTGTGGCCGTACGTCGACGAGCTCTTCGCCGACGATCCGCTCATCGACCGCCTCTCAGGCATCGCCGCGCGACCGAGCGACCTCCGAGCGGGCTTCGACGACACCGTGCGCACCGTGCTCTCCGAGGCCGGACTCGAGCTCCCCGACGTGCAGCCCGCCCGAGCGCGCGGGCGCGACGGCCAGCACAGCACGCGCCTCGGCTACATCCTCGCCGAGATGCAGTGGCTTCCGCGGCGGCACCCGGGAGCGTCATGGTGACCCCGCTGCGCCCGGCAGAGCCAGCAGCGGCGCTGGCGTGGGATATCGCTGCGCAGGTGCCGGATCCCGAAGTGCCCGTGCTCACCATCGAAGACCTGGGAGTGCTCCGCTCGGTGGTGGCCACCGACACCGAAGTGCGCGTTGTGCTGACACCGACGTATTCGGGCTGCCCGGCCATCGATCAGATGCGCGACGACGTCGCCGCGCGACTGCACGAGGCCGGCTACCCGCAGGTGCGCGTCGATACGACGCTCAGCCCGGCCTGGACCACCGACTGGATGAGTGACGCGGGCAAGCGCAAGCTCGAGGCCTACGGCATTGCGCCCCCCGACTTCCGTGCGGCTGGGCGCCGTGGCCCGATCACCGTCGCACTCGCCGTGAAGTGCCCGCGCTGCCACTCGACCCGCACCCGCGAGATCGCCCGCTTCGGCTCCACCTCCTGCAAGGCCCTCTACGAGTGCCAGGACTGCCTCGAGCCGTTCGACTACTTCAAGGTTCACTAGGAGCACCATGGCCGCCATCAATCTCGGCGCGAAGCAGCGCGCGACATTCCATGAGCTGCGAGTCGCGGAAGTGCGCCCGCTGACCGAATCGAGCGTCGAGGTGACCTTCGAGGTGCCAGACGAGCTCGCGCCAGAGTTCACGTACCTCGCCGGGCAGTACCTCGCACTCCGCACCACCATCGACGGCGAGGACCTTCGCCGCTCGTACTCAATCTGTAGGCCCCCGACGCCCGGGCGCATCTCGGTCGCGATCAAACGAGACCTCGGAGGCCGCTTCTCCAGCTGGGCCAACGAGTCCCTGCGGGCCGGCGACATGCTGCAGGTGATGACCCCGCAGGGAGCCTTCACCTCGAATCTCGACGAGCTCGACGGCCGGCACGTCGTCGGCGTGGCCGCAGGCTCCGGCATCACGCCCATCATCACGATGGCGCATCGCGTGCTCACCCACAGCGAGACCAGCAGGTTCGACCTGCTCTTCACGAACCGCTCCTCCCTCGACGTCATGTTCGTCGAAGAGCTCGCGGATCTGAAAGACCGCTTTCCGCAGCGCTTCGCCATCCACCACGTGCTCTCGCGCGAGCAGCGGTCAGCCCCCGTGATGTCGGGCCGCCTCGACGAGGAGCGACTGCGCACCATCCTGAACACCGTGATCCCGGTCGGCATGGCCGACGAATGGGTGCTCTGCGGCCCCTTCGAGCTCGTGCAGCTGTGCCGCGACCTCCTCGCCGAGCACGGCGTCGAGGCATCGCACGTTCGCTTCGAGCTGTTCTCGACGGGCGAGCCCGCTCCGACGCGGGCGAGACCCGTCGAGGTGCGCACCGGAGAAGAGACGATCACCATCGACTTCACCCTCGACGGCACCTCCGCGTCGGTCGAGAGCCCGGTCGCGGCACGTGAGACGATCCTGAACGCGGCACTGCGCGTGCGCAGCGACGTGCCGTTCGCCTGCGCCGGAGGCGTCTGCGGCACCTGCCGCGCGCGGGTCGTCACCGGATCGGTGTCGATGACCGAGAACTACGCGCTCGAGGCCGAAGAGCTCGAGGGCGGGTACGTGCTCACCTGCCAATCCCACCCGCAATCAGACCGCGTGGTCGTCGACTACGACGCGTGACCCGATCGGAGCCAGCATGATCACCCTGACCGTCGCCGACGACATCGCCGAGATCACGCTCGACGCCCCCGAGCGGCTGAACGCGCTCGGGCCCGACGACATCCGCCAGCTCTCCGAGGCCTACGCCGAGGCCGAACAGCAGCGGGTGCGCGCACTCCTGCTGCGCGGCGAGGGGCGCGCCTTCTGCGCAGGGCGCGACATCTCCGGCGTCGACCCCCGCTCCGACGATGTGCTCGGCTATCTCGACGATCTCGTGCAGCCGTTGCTCGAACGCATGAGCCGCTTCCCCGCCCCCACGTTCGCCATCGCGCACGGAGCGTGTCTCGGCGTCGGGCTCGGTCTGCTGATCGCGAGCGACGTGGTCTACGTGGCCGAGACCGCCAAGATCGGCAGCCCCTTCGCGAACCTCGGCGCAACGCTCGACTCGGGCGGGCACGCGCTCTTCTTCGAACGCCTCGGGGCGCACCGCACCCTCGATCTCATCTACACGGGACGCCTCATGTCAGGCGTCGAGGCGGTGGCAGCCGGCCTCTTCTCGCAGTCCCTGCCCGACTCCGAGGTGCTCGAGTCGACCCGGGCTGCTGCTGCGAGCGCGGCCCGCGGCGCCACCGAGGCGTATCTCGCGTCGAAAGCGCTCGTCGCCGAGCTGCGCGATGAACGGCTCGGCCTCTGGGGGTCGATGTCGCACGAGAACCGCGTGCAGGCCGCCCTCTGCGACACCGACGATTACCGCGAGGGCTTCGCGGCGTTCCAGCAGAAACGACGGCCGGAGTTCACGGGCGGCTCGCGGCGAGGAACCCACGCGTGAGCGCCGCCGATCGAGGCGCCCCGGCCGCCGACGAGAACTGGGTGGCCGCGAACGGGGCCGGCGAACTCGCCGAGGCGATGGGGATCGAGTTCCTCGAGTTCGCCGTCGAGCGCACGGTCGGCCGCATGCCGGTGCGGGGCAACCGCCAGACCGTCGGGTTCTTGCACGGCGGCGCCTACGTGGTGCTCGGCGAGACGCTCGGATCGCTCGCCGCCAATCTGCATGCCGGCCCCGGCCGCCTCGCGGTGGGCGTCGACATCAATGCGACCCATACCCGGTCGGCGACCGAAGGCTTCGTGACCGCCGTCTGCACGCCGGTGCACCTGGGCGGCAGTCTCGCCGTGCACGAGATCGTCGTCACCGACGAGGCCGGCCGCCGCTGCTGCACCATGCGCATGAGCAACCTCATCAAGCCGATGCCGGATCACGCCCGCACGGACCTGCAGCCCTGATCGTCGGCCGTGGTCGCGCTCCCCGGCCCGACGAGCACGTCGGTGATGTGCCGCAGGGCATCGTGCAGCTGCACATCGGTCGACGCTCCGTAGCCGAGCACGAGGCCATGGGGCGCGTTCGCTGGCGCGTCGTAGTAGGTGTGCAGCGGCGCCACGGTCACCCCTCGTGCCGCGAGACCGCGCGCCGCCGCAGTGGCTGACGGGCCGGGCTCCCATGTCAGCGTCGCGTGCAGGCCCGCTTCGACCGCGTGCACGGCGACCCCAGGCACCCCGTCGAACGCGGCGATGACGAGCGTGCGCCGATGCGCGTATTCGCGTCCGACCCGAGCGAGATGCCTGCGGAGGCCGCCGCTCTCCAAGAACTCCGCGAGCGCATGCTGCACCGTTCCCGAGAGCGGAAGCCCGAGGTCGGCGCGCGCCGCCATCGCTCGCTCGCGGATCTCCGGATTCGTCACGACGACGTAGCCGCACCGCAGCCAGGGCGAGAGCGTCTTCGAGTAGCTGCCGACCAGCGCGACGCGGCGCTCGTCGTCGAGCGATGCGATCGCCGGCAGCGCCGGGGCGCCGTGCCGGAACTCGCTGTCGTAGTCGTCCTCGATCACCAGGGCGTCCTGGTCGCGCGCCCAGTCGAGAATGGCGAGCCGGGCGGCGACCGGCATGCGCCCGCCGAGCGGATACTGATGGCTCGGAGTGAGCAGCGCCCCCGCGAACCGCCCGCCCCGCGAGCGCAGCTCCTCGACGTCCATCCCGCCGTCGCGCACCGGAATGGCGATCGATTGCCCGCCGAGTCTCCGGATCACCCGGCGCGATGCCGGATACCCGGGTTCCTCGGTCGCGATCCGCGCGCCGACGGGGCCCTCAGCGCTGAGCCCGTGCATCAGCAGCCCGATCCCGTCATTCGTGCCGGCGGTGAGCAGCACGTCGTCTCGCCCGCACTGCACCCCGCGGGCCTGCAGGAGGTGATCGGCGATGAGTTCTCGCAGGCGCTCGTCACCCGCGGGCGGCGGCGGCACCGAGGGGAGCTCGCGCCGGAGTGCCCGGCGCCAGGCGGTCTGCCACTCCCGAGTGCTGCTGAAGCGCGTCGATGGGCTTCCCGGCGAGAGGTTCTGCGTGTGAGGGGAGGTCGCACCGCTCGACGTGGAAGGCGCGGCGAGTCCGCGGTCCGCTCGCGCCCGTTCCGGCACGGCCCGGCGCACGGAGCCGGTGCTCAGGTCGGCAGCGACGAAGGTGCCCGATCCCGGTATGGATTGGAAGTACCCCTCGCCGATGAGCTCCTCGAACGCGGCGATGACGGTGCCCCGGGAGTATCCGGTCGCAGCCGCGAGCGATCGCGAGGACGGGAGCTGGGCGCCTGCCGCGATCTGCCCGGCGAGCACGACGTCGCGCAGCTGGGTCACCAGGTGCTCCCTCGCGGTCACCCCGGGCGGCACCCCCGTGTCGAGAACGAGGTCTACCGGGATCCGATGCCGCATCACTGCCTTTCTGGTCTACTGAAGTCGAACGTTTCTGGAGTAACGGTACAACCAGTTCACGCGGCACGATAGTCCACAAGCCATCCGCGTCGCCCCGGCGCGCGCCCCCAGGAATGGAGTCCACCCGTGTTCACCGGTCTCAGCGCGTTTCCCCTCACCCCCTTCGTCGACGATGCGGTCGACGCGGCCGCGTACGCGGGGCTGATCGAACGACTCGCCGCCTCCGGGGTCGACTCGATCACGGCACTCGGTTCAACCGGCTCGTACGCCTACCTCAGCCTGGAAGAGCGCTCCCGGGTGGCCCGCCTCGCCGTGGCCCACGCGGGTGCGACGCCCGTGCACGTCGGAGTCGGGGCGCTGCGCACCTCCCACGTGCTCGAGAACGTGCGGAGCGCCGAGGCCGCTGGCGCCTCCGGGGTGCTGCTCGCGCCGATGACCTATCAGCCGCTGACCCCCGATGACGTCTTCGAGCTCTTCGCGACCGTCGCCGACGCGACGGAGCTCCCCGTGATCGTCTACGACAATCCCGGCACGACGCATTTCACCTTCACCACCGAGCTCTACGGCCGCATCGCGCAACTGCCCGGCATCGCTTCGGTCAAGATTCCCGCCCTCCCGGAGGGCGATGCCGCAGCGTCGGATCGCATGGCCCAGATTCGTGCGGTGCTCCCCGACCACGTGACGGTCGGCATCTCGGGCGACGCATCCGCCGCCGCGGGTCTCACCGCGGGGTGCGACGCCTGGTACTCGGTGATCGCAGGCACCCTCCCAGAGGTCGCCCTGCGCATCGCCCGCGCGGCGCAGTCGGGAGGTCGCGACGCGGCGCTCCAGGCATCAGCGGAACTGCAACCGCTCTGGAATCTCTTCAGCACGATGGGCGGAAGCCTGCGCGTCACCGCCGCAATCGCCGAACTGCTCGGACTCGTCGCACCGCGATCGCTCCCGTTGCCGATCCTCGGCCTGACCGCAGCGCAGCGCGCAGAGGTTGCGCGAGTCTCAGATGAGCTCGGCCTCGGCGGCTGAGGCGCCCGCCGCCTCCGGCGCCACCCGGCGGAGCGGCGGCCTCGCGCGATACGTCTTCGCCGCGACGCTCGTGCGCAGCGCCGACGGCGGCGCGGTCGTCGCGATCGTGCTGCTCGCGCAGTACACCGGTCTGCCAGCATGGGTGTCCGGCCTGTTGGGCGCGTCGATCACCGCGCCCCATCTGCTCGGCCCGTTCATCTCCCGGCGGCTCGACACCGCCCGAGACGGGCGCGTCGTCATCGCCGTCTCCGCCGTGGTGCACGGTGCGCTTCTCGGCGTCGCCGCGCTCCTCCTGCCCCACACCTGGGCGGCTCTGCCCGCCGTCCTCCTGTTCGTCTCCGGCCTGTTCGGCCCGATGCTCACCGGCGGCATCAGCAGCAGGCTTCCGGCGATCGCCGGGCCGTCACGGCAGCACCAGCGGCGAGCGCAGAGCTGGGACGTCGCGAGTTACGGCATCAGCGGCACGCTCGGCCCCGCCGCGGTGGCATGGATCGCCGCCGGACCCGGGCCGCTGACGGCGGCCCTCGTACTCGCCGCGGCCGCGATCACCGGGGCGGCAGCGGTGCTGGCACTCCCCCGTCAGCCTCCCGTCACCGATGCGTCTGCAGTGCCCTCGCCGCTGCAGACCTTCCGGCAGATCTGGGGCTCCGGCCCGCTGCGGCGCACGCTCGCGCTGACCGTCACGGTCGCGTTCTCCGTCGCGGTGCTGCCGATCTACGCCGTGGCGATCGCTCCGCAGTTCGGCGGCGCCGCTCTGGCCGGAACGCTGGTCGCGGGCTACGGCGTCGGCAACCTGATCGGGTCGGCGCTGCTCATGGTGAAACCGCTCCCGGGCGACGCCGATCGACTCGTCGTCATGCTGTGCTTCGTCGTCGCCGCCGCCTTGGCCGTCGTGGCCGCGATGCCGAGCTTCGTCGCAGCGCTCGTCGCCTGCGGGGCGGCGGGAATCGCGAACGCACTGTTCTTCGCTGCGACGCTCGCTGCGCGCAGCGAGTACGCACCCGCCGAGGCCCGCGGTCAGGTCTTCATCTGGGTCGGCGCACTGAAGATCGCCGCCGGTTCCGCGGGAACGGCCACCGCCGGCGTGCTGCTCTTCGGGGCGGCGTGGATGCCGGTGGCCCTGGTGGCGGGCGTCTGCGTCCTCGCGGCGCTCGCGGGCGCGCGGTCGCGAGCCGCGGGCCTGTCACGCTCGGCGGGCGCCTCGGGCTCGCGGTAGCGGGAACGGGCACGGCCCCGCTCCCGCTACCGCGCCGCAGAGCGGCGAGCTCGCACGACGGCGAGCCCGGTGAGCACGAGGCCGGCCACCGCCCACAGCACCAGCAGCAACGCCGCGCTCCCGGCTGATCCTGCACCCGTGGCGATCGACTGGAAGCCGTCGAGTCCCGCCCCCAGCGGGCTGACATCGCCCACTGCGGCGAGCGCACCCGGAACCGTCGAGACGATACCGACCGCGAAGGCGACGACCAGCAGCACGAAGGCGAGGAACCGGCCGAGGCCGCCGAGCAGCGCGGAGAGTCCCTGCACGAGCAGCGTGAATGCGATCCCCGCGAGCAGCGCGAACCCGAAGAACCGCGCCCCCTGACCGAAGTCGTACCCGAGTGCGATCGGCATCGCCACCCCGGCGGCGGCCCCCTGGATCGCGCCGAGCGCGATCGCCGGAACCGCGCTCCGCAGCGTGATGTACCCGACTCCGCGGGCCGCGTCGCGCGCACGTCGCCAGAGCGGTGACAGCACGAGGAACGCGGCCAGGGCTCCCGCCCAGAGCGCGATGCCAGCGAAGAGCGGCACGCCCGATGCGGTGAACAGTTCGTCGCTCGCGCCGTCGGCCAGCACCGGCGTCGCCGCGGCGCGTGAGAGCTGCTCGCGCTCCGCGTCGGTGGTGACGGGCACGTTGTCGACCGCGGCCTGCAGCCCCGTCGCGAGCTCGCCGGCTCCGTCTTCGAGTTGCGCGGTGCCCTCGACGAGCTCCGAAGTGCCGTCCGCGAGCTGCGACGCCCCGTCAGCCAGCTGCGGGGCGTTCGCGGCGAGCTCCCCGGTGCCCGCGCTCAACTGCGCCGCTCCGTCGGCGAGCTGTGCCGCGCCGGACGAGAGCTGCCCGCCCTGCGCGGCCAGTTCGTGCAATCCGGAACCGAAGTCGGCGAGGCCCGCGGTGATCTGGCCGAGCTGCGCCGCCGGGTCGACACCAGGCGGGGTCGCACCGCCGAGTTGCTGCTGCAACGCCTGCGTGGCCTCGGCCACCCCGGCCGCGCCGTCGCTCGCCGTCTCAAGCCCCCCGCCAATGGCTCCGGCATGAGCTGTGAGCGCCTCACTCAGCCGTTCGCAGTACTCGACGTCGCCCGTCGACACCACGCAGTCGGTCACCAACGGTTCGATGTCCGCGCCGAACGAAGCGGCGCCGGTGCCTGCGGCCGTCAGCCCCTGCTCGAGCTGCGCCGACGGCTCGGCCGAAGCCGCCTGCAGCTGCGTCATCGCCCCGATGAGCGTCTGGAGCTGCTGCACCGCGGCGGTCGCACCCGCCGAGAGCTGCGGATACGCGTCGGCCAGCTGCTGAGCGCCGGCGACGTACTGCCCGACGCCGGAGGCCAATTCGCCGGAGCCGCTCGCCAACGTTCCGGCGCCGGACGCGAGCTGCTGCGTGCCGTCCGCGAGCTGCTGCGTGCCGTCCGCGAGCTGAACCGCGCCCTCGTCGAGCTGCGCGGTGCCCGTCGACAGTTCTGACACCCCGGTCGCCAACTGATCGGCTCCGTCGGCGGCGTCGCCCACTCCGTCTCCGAGCTCATTGAACCCGACGTAGACGCCGGCGACGAATTGCTCGCCGAGCTGCTCGTTCAGCACCTGCGTCGCGGTCTGCGTCACGATGCCAGACAGCGCTGCATCGATCAGACGTCCCCGATCGCTCTCAGTGACGTCGATCCGCGCCTGCCTGGCGTCTCCCGGCTCGCCCGACAGCGACGTCGCATCGGCGGAGAAGGTCCTCGGAATCGTCACGACGGTCGCGTACCGGCCATCGGCGACGCCCTCAGCCGCGTCCTCGGCATCGGTCAGCACCCACGTGAAGTTCGCGGTGCCGTCGTCGCCGGCCGACGAATCGGATTCGGGCTCGCCGATCAGCTCGCCCGCGAGCACCCGTCCGAGCGGCACGGTCTGCCCGTCGACCTCGGCGGCCTCGTCGAGGTTCACGACGGCAGCGGTCACATTCTCGAGGCGCTCCGTGGGGTTCCAGAGCCCCCACAGCAGCACGCCGGCCACCGTCAGGGGCACGAGCATGATGCCGATGATCGTCGTCCATCGCACGGGTCGGTCGCTCTTGAGTCGGGTCAACGCGGCGCTCATCGTGCGCTCCCTTCGCTGTCGCTGAAATGCGACACAACTTCTGGTTTCACGGGGCTGATGAGCGGACGTTCTGTCGCGCTTTCAGCGGGCGGAGTCGAAACGGGGGACGGAACGCGGGCCGCGGCCGCGGCCGAGGTGCGGTCGAGCGTCACCAGCTCCGTGCCCTCTGGCAGGATCCGCCGCGCGAGCTCGGCGCCGCCGAGCACGACCGGCGTGACTTCTGGCGCCACTCCCCGTGCGACCGACACCGCATGCGCTGCGAACGCCGAACGCATGCCGTCGACGGCCGCCGACGAGGCATCGGCCTGCCCCGCCTCGCGCAGGTCGAGCACGAGTACGGCCGGGCGATCCTGCAATGCCTCGCGCAGCGTCGCCGGCGTCGCCCAGGCCGCGCGCGAGCGCAGGGATGCCGCGCGCTCCGGCAGCAGGAGGCCGGCCACCTTCGCCGTACCGGCGATGATCGGCCCGCGGCCCGACAGCGCTTCGGCGATCGGCACGGCTCGGCCCGTCTGCTGCGGGTCCAGCACCAGCGCTTCGCCGACTCCGACGCGAATCGTCGGCGCTCCGACACCCGCCGCATCCGCGCCGCCAGACGTGCTCGCGGCGTCGCCGGGCAGGACGAGCGCGTCCGCCGCGATCCGCGCCTGTGGCATGTCCGCCGGCCATGCAGCGTGCACGATCTCGCGGGCGAGACCTTCGCCTTCCACATCGAACGACGGCAGCACGCGGCTCAGCCAGCCCGGCATGCTCCAGGCGCGGTCGCCGAGGAGCGCCAAGACCGCCGGCACGAGCGTCATGCGCACGATGAAGGCGTCGACGAAGACGCCGACCGCGAGCCCGAGCGCGATCACCTTGATGCTCGGGTCGCCCTCGGGCACGAAGGCCGCGAACACCGCGAACATGATGAGCGCCGCGGCGGTCACCACTTTCGCGCTGCCGACGAAGCCGCGCCGGATCGCGGTCTGAGCATCTGCGCCGTGCACGTACTCCTCGCGGATGCGCGAGACGAGGAACACTTCGTAGTCCATTGCGAGCCCGAAGAGCACCCCCATCAAGATGATCGGCATGAAGCTGAGCACCGGTCCGGTGGCGTGCACGTTGAGCGCATCGCCGAGCCATCCCCACTGGAAGACGGCGACCACGGCTCCGAAGGCGGCGCCCACGGAGAGCAGGTAGCCGAGGGTCGCCTTGATCGGCACCCAGACCGAGCGGAAGACCATGGCGAGCAGGATCAGCGAGAGTCCGACCACCAGCACCCCGAACGGCAGCAGCGCTTCGCCGAGCAGGTTCGACACGTCGATGCCCACCGCGGTGAATCCCGTCACGGCGAGACTGACCCCGTAGTCGTCGAGCCACTCGTCGTGGTGCGCTCTGAGCTCGGCGACGAGCTCGGAGGTGCTCTCGGCCTGCGGCCCGTCCTCCGGGACGACCTGGATGATGCCGGTATCCGCGTTCTGGTTCGGGGTCGCGAGCGGCACATCGTGCACGCCGGGAATGTCGCGCACCTCGTCGGCCAGGTCTTCCATCAGGCCGACGGGATCATCGCTGGTGATGATCGATCCGGTGAGGATGAGCGGCCCGTTCGCGCCCTCGCCGAAGTGCTCCCCGGTCAGCTCGTAGGTGACGCGAGCCGGGTCGGTCTCCTCGAGTGTTTCGGCCCCGGGGAGCGCGAGCCGCAGCTGCGTCATCGGAATCGCTGCGACGCCGAGCACGACCAGAACGGCGAGTATCGTCGCGACCGGCTTCGCCGTCACTCCGCGCACCCATCCGCCGAAGAAGCGGTCGGCGCGGCTGGGGCCGCGGGAGGCGCTGGCCGATGCTGACTCGATCGGTGCGCCGGCGGCGAGCGCGTCGCGCTGCCGTTTCGGAAGGATCTTCAGCCCGGCCATGGCGAGGACGGCAGGCGTGAGCGTCACCCCGATGAGCACGGCCACTGCGACACCGGCGGCGGCGGCGACCCCGAGCGCGGTGAGGAACGGAATGCCCGCGACCGCGAGGCCGAGCAGGGCGATGATCACGGTGAGCCCCGCGAACACGACGGCCGAGCCGCTCGTCGCCGTCGCCCTGGCGATCGACTCGGTGACTCCGAGCCCCGACCTCAGTTGCTCCTGATGCCTGCTCACGATGAAGAGGGTGTAGTCGATGCCGACCGCCAGCCCGAGCATGAGCGCGAGCATCGGGGTCGTCGAGGTCATCTCGGCGAATGCCGTCGTGACGAACAGACCCGCGATCGTCACGCCAACGCCGATGATGGCGATGATGAGCGGCATGCCCGCCGCGACGAGCGACCCGAGCGTGAAGAGCAGCACGACGAACGCGATGACGACGCCGATCGCCTCGGTCGCGGTGAAGCCGGGGATCGAGACCGAGAACACGTCTCCGCCGTACGAGACTTCCGCGTCGGCGGGCAGGCGATCCTGCAGCTGTTCGGCTACGGCGATGATGCCGTCGGCCGTCGCGTCGGACACATCGCTCTGCGCGCCGGTGATCTGCACGGTGACGAGCGCCGCCTGCCCGTCGTCGCTCAGGCCCGCCGCGGCCTGCTCGTCGAACGGGTGGGTCACCGCACTCACGTCGTCGAGTTGCTCGAGTTCGTCGACGGCGTCGACGATGGTCTGCTCGTAGGGCTGCCGGTCCGCCCGCTCGCCGTCTGCGGCGACGACGATGATCGTCGCACTCGTGCCGCTCACCTCGGGGAATGTGCGCCCGAGCGTGTCGATCGCCTCCTGCGACTCCGTACCGGGAATCGTGATGGGCGCGTTCGCCCCCTGCGAGAACAGGCCGGCGGCGATGCCGAGGACCGCGAGGATCGCGATCCAGGTCGCGAGCACCAGCCATCTCGCGCGGGTCGCCCAGAGTCCGATGGCGTGCAGCAGTGTCGACATGCGGGGTGAGGCCTTTCGATCTCGGGCGGGAGGGGAACGGATCGGTGCGCCTGACCGCCGATTCAGCGATCGATACACGAATGCATCCGTTTCGATACACGAGTGTATCCGATTGGGTACACTGATGTATCGGGAATCTTTCAGGCTAGGCTCTGCATGCTGTCTGCCGAGACGAGAAGGGGCTGCGATGACGAACGAGCCGCACCAGGATCCGCCGACCGCACGGCGACGAGAGACGCGCGGCCGCCTGCTCGACGCCGCCATCGAGGTCTTCGCCGAGGCCGGAGTGCAGGGTGCGTCAGTCGAGCAGATCTGCGCCCGCGCCGGATTCTCACGCGGCGCCTTTTACTCGAACTTCTCCACGAAGGAGCAGCTGTTCCTCGCGGTGCTCGAACGCGAGTTCGATCGACGCATCGAAGAAGTCGAATCGACGATCGCCGAGCTCACGCCGGCGTTGCAACGGCTCCAGGGCAAGATCGATGCGGAACAGGCTGCCGAGTACATCACGCGATTCATCGCCGTGGAGCAGGGCGATGCCCACTGGATCATTCTCGAGAACGAATTCGCGCTGCTCGCGATGCGCGATCCCGACATCGCGCCGGGATACCTCGCCCTGCTCGACCGCGCGACGGCAAGCCTCGCCGAACTCGTCGAGACGGCCATCGCCGCCGCGGGTCGCCGCTTCATCTTCCCCGCCGATCGCACCACCGAGATCATCAACGGCATGTGCGAGCGCGCCGCGCGCGTCTCCGCACTCGAGGGCGAGCAGCACCCGCGCGGCATCGCGGCGCTCCCCCACCAGATCGGCGAACTGCTCTTCGCCGTCACCGAACCCCTCAGCCCGCGCTGATCGTGCGGCCGAGCTCGGCCGCCTCCGCTTGCGCGCGCCGAAGATCGTCCGCAGCCCACTCCAGGCCGAGCTCGGGCAGCATCTCAGCGAGTGTGCGACTCGTGCCCACCACGAACACCTCCATGCCGAAGCCCGCTCCGAACAGATGGGCGAGCGGCGCCGTCACGAAATCCTGCACCTCGGGTTCGAGCGGGCCCCCCTGGGCGGTGACGATCACGGCGGGCCTGCCCTCGAGAGGCCGCGGCGATCCGGCCCACGACGACGTGAGCCCTGGCACATGGACCAGGTCGACCCAGGCCTTCAGCGTCGAGGGCATCGCGTAGTTGTACATCGGCGCACCGACGACGAGCGCATCCGCGTCGAGCAGCTCGGCGATCAGCTGATCCTGCACCCGTTGCCGCGAGGCGCGAAGGCTCTCACCGCCTCGCAACTCGACGGGCCAGTGCTGCGAGCGCTCGGTCAAGTGCGGCGGCTGGTCGTAATGCAGATCGCGCTGCACCACGACGAACTCGTCCCCCCTGGCGATCCAGGCCTCCGCGACCGCGTTCGTGAGCATCCGAGTGCGCGACGCGCTGTCGGCGATGGCGCCGTCGACCTGCAGCAGAGTCGGCATGACTTCCCCTTCCCTCGTTACGAGACGAGGATAACCGCCACCCCGTAGAATCGTCCCGTGCTGCTCTCAGATCGTGACATCAACGCCGAACTCGAATCAGGACGCATCGGCCTCTCGCCGAGCGAGCCGTCGATGGTGCAGCCCTCGAGTGTCGACGTGCGACTCGATCGCTACTTTCGCCTCTTCGACAACCACAAGTACGCGGTGATCGACCCGTCCGAGGAGCAGCCGGAGCTGACGCGCCTGATCGAGGTCGACCCGGAAGAAGGCTTCATCCTGCACCCGGGCGAATTCGTGCTCGGTTCGACGTACGAACAGGTCTCGCTGCCCGACGACGTCGCGGCGCGCCTCGAGGGCAAGAGCTCGCTCGGGCGGCTCGGCCTGCTCACGCATTCGACGGCGGGCTTCATCGACCCCGGTTTCGAGGGCCACGTGACGCTCGAGCTCTCGAACGTGGCGACCCTGCCGATCCGGCTCTGGCCCGGCATGAAGATCGGGCAGCTCTGCTTCTTCAAGCTGACCTCGCCAGCGGAGCGCCCCTACGGTTCTGGTGCGACGTTCTCCCGGTACCTCGGCCAGCGGGGCCCGACGGCGTCGCGCTCGCACCTCAACTTCCACCGCGCCGATGTGCGCTCCACCGAAGCCGGCGCGATCGGCGCTTGAACACGGGCTGGGCCCCGTCGCGGCTGCCTACGGCTGGCGCGATGCCTCGATCCGCACCGCTTCCTGACGCGCCTCCGACGCTGCGATGATCGCCTGCTGCCGCTTCATCTGACGTGACAGCACGACCGACAGCACAACGCCGCCGACCAGCGCGACCCCGATGAGCAGATACAGGCCGAGATCCGGGTCGATGATGCGCGCGGCGTACATGAGCACGATGAGGATCGCGAGCACTGCGCCCTCCGTCAGCGCGAACCGCAGAAAGAACCGCATGCGCTCCCGCGTGAGCGCGTGCATCTCCTGCCTGCCGGTCGCGTCGAGGGGCGGTGCGCCGTGCACGTCGTGTTGCGTCATGACCATGAGGCTATCAAGCGTCGGAGGCCCGCATGCCGCCCCGCTCCGCCCGCGCGGCTAGCGGCGCTGAGGGTCGCTCGCGCGCTTCCCGTCGCGGCGGGCCTGCTGAGCGAGCATCTCGTTGTACGCCTCGAGCTCGGCGCCGCCGGAGCGGTCGTCCGCGCGATCCTTGCGCTTCTGCTCCTTCTCATCGCTCCGCGACCACTGCACGGCCACGATCAGGGCCAGCGCGAGGGTCGGCAGTTCGCCGATGCCCCAGGCGATGCCGCCGCCCGTCGACTGATCCTCGAGGGGAGGAGCGCCCCACGTCCGCCCCATGGCCCCGTACCAGTCGGAGAGCAGCAGTCCGTCGCCCGTCATGATCGTGACGCCGAAGAAGGCGTGCGACGCCATCGTGGCGAACAGGGTGACGATGCGCAGGGGATACGGGAAGCGGTAGGGCACCGGGTCGACGCCGATCATCGACAGGTTGAAGAGGTAGCCGGAGATCAGGAAGTGGATGATCATCCACTGGTGCCCCAGGTGCTCCTCGGCGGCCCAGCGGGCGATCGGCGTGAAGTAGAACACCCACAGCGAACCGGAGAACATGACGGCGGCGAAGGCGGGGTGCGTCACGATCTTCGAGAAGGGCGTCTGCACGGCCCACAGAATCCATTCGCGACCGCCCCAGGAGCCGTCGGATCGCTTGTGCGTCGCCCGAAGCGCGAGTGTGACGGGAGCGCCGAGAACGAGGCAGAGCGGGATCAGCATCGCGAACATCATGTGCCCGAGCATGTGCACGCTGAAGAGGTACTGCTCGTACGCGTTGAGCGCACCGTTCGTCGTGTAGGCGAGCAGCAGAATGCCGAGGAGCCATGCCGTCGTGCGGCCCGACGACCAGCGATCGCCGCGACGAGCGAGGCGCACGACCGCAGCGAGGTACATGCCCGCTGCGAAGATGCAGACGAGCACCCAGAGCAGGTCGAACTTCCACTCGGTGAGATAGCTCAGCGGCGTGAGCTCTGGCGGCAGGGGGTCACCGGTGAGCCACTCGGCCGGACTGATCCCGCCCGGCTGGTCGCGCACCGGTTCGAGGGCCACCGGTGTCGCGGTGCGGCCGAGGGCGCCCGCGATGCCGCTCGCGACGCCCATGACGGCGAGCTCGCAGACCACGAACCAGGCGAACGGGCGCATGCCTCGTGCGGAGTCAGCGATGCGCGGGATCAGGCGTACGCGCTGTATCGCGCCGAACGCCCCGAGCACCACGAGCGATCCCGTCTTGAGCAGCACGAGCTGCCCGTACCCGGTGCCGAGCAGAGCGTCCCAGGTGCCGACGCGCAACCACGCGCTCACGACTCCCGACGCCGCGACTCCGATGAAGGCGAGCAGCGCGATCGAGGAGTAGCGGGCGGTGACCGCGGCGAGTCGCCTGTGGTCGACCGCGCGCGCGATGAAGATGAGCGTGAGCAGACCGCCGAGCCACACCGCGGCGCCGACGATGTGCACGAGGAGCGCGTTCACCGCCGCACCGTGACCCGACGCCCCGGCCGCGTGCCCCTGCTGAGCGAGTGGAAGCGCGGTCGCCAGAGCCGCCACCAGCACGATCAGCATCAGCTTGCGGCCGCGAATCGCGAACGCGAGCACCGTCGTCACCGCCGCGAGCAGCAACTCGAGCAGCCAGAGTTGACCGAGTTCGATCTCCGTCAGGAACTGCGCGAGGCCGGCACCGAACGAGGCGTCACCGGAGAGCGGCTGGCTCGACACGTCGAGGTAGGTGAACAGCGTGGCCGCGGCACTCGCGACAGTGAGCACCGCTGCGGAACCGGCAGCGAGATCCATCGCGAGACGCGTCTCCGGGCGATCGCTCGCGAACACCCACACCGACATCACGATGGAGCCGATGAGAGCAGCCATCGCGATGTTCACGATCGTCCGGGTGAGCGGCAGCCCGACGCGCACGATCGCACCCGGGTCGGCGAGCGAGCGCTCGGCGGCCGCACCGCCGATGCTCAGACCGAGCCACAGCGCCAGGAGGGTCGCCGCGAGCAGCGCAGCGGGGGCGAGAACGCGGACGAAACGGGGCACCCGACTAGCCTACGCGTAGTGCGGTGGGAGCGTGATCGATGCCCCGTCGCCTGCGGTCCGGCTCACCACGCCGCCCGACGGGCCCCGAAACGACGAAGCTCCCGAGCCGCAACGCGGCCCGGGAGCTTCGAGGAAGACGATGTTACTTGACAGCAGCCTTGAGCTTGCTGCCGACCGACACCTTGACGCGCTTGCCAGCGGGGATGTCGATGGACTCGCCGGTGCGGGGGTTCCGGCCGGTGCGAGCAGCGGTGGTCGCGGTCTCGAAGGAGATCCAGCCCGGGATCGAGACCTTGTCGCCCGAAGCGACGGTCTCGGAAACAGCGGAGAACAGTCCGTCGATCACGCTGGAGACGGCGGCCTGGCTCTGGCCGGTCTCGGCAGCGATCTTCGCGACAAGCTCGGTCTTGTTGAGTGCCATGTTGTGTCCTTCCAAGGCGATGCGCCGCAACCGGGCACGCCCCTAGATCTTGGTTCAGGGTTCCCTCCGGATGGAGAGTCCGATCGATTGATCGGTTCGAATCTACCCCAATTCGGCGGAATGATGCGGAACTTCGGTCGGGGATTCCCCAGAGTGACGCACTGCGACCTGGTATTGCGGCTGATCGGAGACCGTTTCGGGTGCGGGGCGCCGGCAACGCAAAATGGCGTGGACCCCGAAGGATCCACGCCATTCTCAGCTCAAGCGCCAGCTACGAGTCGTTACCAGCTCGACTTGGTGATGCCGGGCAGCTCGCCGCGGTGCGCCATGTCGCGGAAACGCACACGCGAGACGCCGTACTTCGTCAGCACGCCACGGGGGCGGCCGTCGATGACGTCGCGGCTGCGCACGCGCACCGGTGACGCGTTGCGGGGCAGCTTCTGCAGGCCGACGCGTGCGGCCTCGCGGCTCTCGTCGGTGCCGTTCGGGTCCACGAGGGCCTTCTTCAGCTCGAGGCGCTTCGCCGCGTAACGCGCAACGATGACCTGGCGCTGCTTGTTCTTCGCAATCATGCTCTTCTTCGCCATGATTAACGCTCCTCTCGGAAGTCGACGTGCTTGCGGATGACCGGATCGTACTTCTTCAGCACGAGACGGTCAGGGGTGTTGCGACGGTTCTTCTTCGTCACGTAGGTGAACCCGGTGCCGGCCGTCGAACGGAGCTTGATGATCGGACGTACGTCCTTATCCTTAGCCATTAGAGCTTCACCCCGCGCTTCTGCAGATCAGCGATTACCGATTCGATACCGCGAGCGTCGATCATCTTGATGCCCTTGACCGAGAGGGTCAGGGTCACCTTGCGGCCGAGCGAGGGCACGAAGTAGGTCTTCTTCTGGATGTTCGGATCGAACCGACGCTTGGTGCGACGGTGCGAGTGCGAGATGTTGTGTCCGAAGCCGGGAACGGCGCCGGTCACCTGGCACACTGCTGCCATGATGTTTCCTCTCATACCGTGAGACCGGACGGCCCCACCCAAGATTTCTTGTCTGCACGAACCCGCGGCGAGATCGAGAATCGATTCGCTGCGATCAGTTCGCGCGGTCTGCGCACTGGGACGGCGCACAGCCAAAGACCGAGCCTACGTCAGGATCGCACGGCGCGCAAGCCGGGCGTGTCGTCCGCAGTGCCGGAAACACGTCGTCTGCGCGCCGGGCCGCCCGCCGTCAGCCACGCGATCGCCGCGGCGAGCGCCACGATCGCACCTGCGGTCCCGCCGGTGAGATAGCCCTGCGTCAGCACCCATCCCACCGACCCGACGAGCAGGCCGGTCGCCGTGAGCGCCGCCCAGGCCGGCATGTCGCGCTCTCGCTCCCGCGGCCAGCGACTCTCGAGCGACGACACGGCGGGGCACAGCACCGCGAGCACTCCGGCGATCGCCAGTATCCAGGGGATCCGCGTCACCCACCACACGGGCGTGAGCGGCTCTGGGAACGGGAGGCCGAGCGCCATCTGCGCACCGACGACGATCGCCATGGCGACGACGTGCCACAGGTAGATCGTCATGCCGAAGGCGCCGAGCATCCCCGCGACGATCAGCACCCGAGGCCGTCGCACGACACGGCGGATCGCGGGCTGCAGCAGTGTGAAGAGGTAGACCTGCGCGAGGCCGAGCAGGAGCAGCAGCACGGTGGGCGGGTTCAGGTTGTCGAGCATGTCGGGCGAGTACCCGAGCCCCCACACCGCAACGGCCATCAGGGCGTACGCCGCGACGGCGAGAGCCACCAGCAGCCAGCGCGGCCGCTTCGCGTACCAGCCGTCCCGCACGCCGAATCCCAGCTGCTGCACGAATAGCCACACGAGCACCCAGTTCAGCGGCGCGATCGGAAGGTCGGCGAAGCGACTGAGCAGGTCGACCGAGACGGCCGCACCGGCGAGACCGAAGTAGGTGGGCCATGCGGCGAGACGGTGCAGGCGCGCCATCACGGGCACGAACGCGGTGCAGATCGCGTAGACGGCGATGAACCAGAGCGGCTCTGCGAGACGGAAGGCGAAGCTGCGGAGAAAATCGGGATCGGCACCGCACAGCCGCATCGCGCCGAGGGCCACGAGCACTGCGAGCATGGCCGACAGCACGGGGCGCGCCAGCCGCAACGCCCTGATGCGAAGGTAGTCGCCCGGGGTGCCGCCCCGGCCGCGCAGACGCCGCCAGGTCGTGATCCCCGCGAAGCCGCCCGCGATGAAGAACGTCGGCATGATCATGCCGACCCAGGTGATCCAGACGAGCGGCTGCCAATCTGCGAGTGCGTTCTGCGCGCGGAGCGGATCCCCTGAGATTCCCATCTGCAGCGCGTGCAGCAGGACGACGATCGGCAGGCACAGGGCGCGCACCGCGTCGATCGAGAGGTCGCGATCCGGAGGGATCCTGGGCAGCTGCTTCACCACCCGCCCAGCTTAGGCCGCCGCGGTCCCGCATCGGCGATGGGCGTAGGCTGGGCCCGTGAGCGAGCCGCACGAAGCCACTGAACGCGCCCCGATCCGGTACGTCGCCATCGGCGATAGTTTCACCGAGGGGGTCGGCGATGAGCGACCCGACGGCTCCGTTCGCGGGTGGGCCGACCTCGTGGCGCAGGGGCTCGCGGATGCAACGGGCGCCGCCGTCGATTACGCGAACCTCGCCATTCGGGGGCGACTGCTCGCTCCCATCATCGCCGAGCAGCTCGAGCCGGCACTCGCCCTGCAGCCGACGGTCGTGACGTTCAACGGCGGCGGCAATGACATGCTGCGCCCGCGCACGAATATCGCGTGGGTCGCCGCGCAGACGGAGCACGCGCTGATGCGCATCCGCGATTCGGGCGCCGAGCCGATTCTGCTCGCCGGCGCCAATCCGACGGCGGGGCTACCCGGCGGTGCCCGTGTGCGAGCGAAAGGCGACGAACTCGTGCGAGCCGCGCGCGCCATCGCCGAGCGCCTCGACGTGCGCTTCGCAGACAACTGGAACGATCCGGAACTCGCCGGCGGGCAGTACTGGTCGCCGGATCGCCTGCACCTCGCGCCGGTCGGGCATCGCCGCGTCGCCGCCAACGTGCTGCGGGCGATGGGCTACACCGCGCCGGCCGATTGGGAGCTGAACGCCGCGGCGATCCCGCGCCCGACTCGGAGGGATCAGCTGCGCTACACCCGTGAGCACGTCGTCCCCTGGGTGCAGCGCCGCCTCACCGGGCGCTCCAGCGGAGACGGACGCACCGCGAAGTACGCCGAGTGGACGCGTGTGGAGCCGCGCGCACTCGGCGCCGACCCCGAGGCATGACCCAGCCCCGCGACTCGAGCGCCGGCCGCACGGGGCCGCTCGCAGCGGCATTGGCGCTCGCCGGGCTGCTGCTCGTCGCCGGCAACCTCCGAGCGAGTCTGACCTCGGTCGGCCCGATCCTCGATCGCCTGCAGACGGAACTCGAACTGAGCTCGCTCGCCGCGTCGATGCTCATCAGCCTGCCGCTGCTCGCGTTCGCCGGCGTTTCACCGTTCGTGCCCAGGATCGCGCTCCGCTTCGGGCTCGAACGCCTGCTCGGCGGGAGTCTCGCGCTGCTCGCCGCCGGAATCGCGCTCCGGTCCGTCGGAGGGGTGTGGCTCTGGGCGGGCACCATCGTGCTCGGCGTCGCGATCGCCGCCCTCAACGTCTCCCTGCCCTCGTTGGTGAAGCGGGACTACCCGAAGCGCATCGGGCAGGTGACGGGTGCGTACTCCGTGGTGCAATCGGTCTTCGCGGCGATCGCAGCCGGCGTCTCCGTGCCGCTCGCCGACGCCTCAGAGCTGGGGTGGCGGGCGTCGCTCGGCATCTGGGCGGGGTTCGCGCTCCTCGGGCTTGCCGCGCTCCTTCCGCGGATTCTGCGCTCGCGATCACCGCGCAACGAGCCGCCGAGTGAGACCATCGCACTGCCCGGCGGCGGCACCTCGCGCGACCGATTCTCCCCGTGGAGATCGGCACTCGCCTGGCAGCTCACCGCGTTCATGGGCGTGCAATCCGTCGCCTACTACATTCTGATTCTGTGGCTGCCCTCGATCGAGATCGCCGCCGGCATCTCCCCCGCGGCGGCCGGCTTCCACCTGCTCATCATGAACGCCGTCGCCATCGTCGGCAGCACGGTGTGCTCGGCCCTCATCCCCCGGTTCCGCGATCAGCGCGGCCTCGGCGCCGTCTCCGGCGTCTTCTTCGTGGTGGCGGCGGTCGGGTTGGCGTTCGCGCCCGAATGGGGAGCGCTGTGGGCCGGCTGCGGTGGGCTCTCGGGCGGAATCTCCATCGTGCTCGCCCTCTCCTTCTTCGGCCTGCGGACGCATCATCACCGTCACGCCGCTGCCGTATCGGGCATGGCCCAAGCGGTGGGGTACCTCTGCGCGGCCGCCGGGCCTCCCGCCATCGGGCTGCTGCACGACGCGACCGGCTCATGGGCGCCGGCGCTCTGGACGCTGGGCGGCATCGGCGTGCTGGTCATGGGCCTCGGCGTGCTCGCGGGCCGCGACCGTTACGTGCGGTGACCGGGGCGGACCCGGCGCACGGAGCCACCCGGGGAGCCACCCGGGGAGCGCGAATGCCTCGGAGAATCGGCGCGGGAGCCGCTTCCGGCTTCCCGGAATCATCCCACGGGATGATCCGAAATGGTACCGGAGCACGATGCCGTCGAACGGTTCACCGGCCAAGCTGAAAGGGTTGATCTCGCCGCTCGGCCCGCGCCCGGCTGCGTTCCCCGTCACGCCGCTCCACGATGCACGGTCGCCGACGAATCCTCGGATCCGTCGGCCCCGATCCATTACGCAGTGCGAGACCCCAGCCGAAAGCGTTCATGTCGTTCCTCACGCGCACCAGTCTCAAGAACCGACTCATCGTCGGGCTCACCACCCTCGCGATCGCCGTGATCGGCATCGTCTCGATGGGATCGCTCAAGCAGGAGCTGATGCCCTCGATGCAGGTGCCGATGGCGTATGTCATGGCGCAGTCGCAGGGGCTCGCGCCCGAGGAGATGGCGCGCACGGTCACCGAGCCGGTGGAGCAAGCGCTGCTCGCCGTGCCCGGTGTCACGAGCGTGACGTCGACGACAGCCAGCGGTGACGCGCAGATCCTCGCGGAATGGACGTTCGGCACCGACGACGACGAGACGTTGCGCGCCATTCGGAGTGCGGCCGAGGCGCTGCGGCCGACATTCCCCTCGGGCAGCGAGCTGCAGGTCATGTCGGGCGGCGCCGACGACATGCCTGCGATGATGCTCAGTGCTGGAACGTCGGGCGACCAGGAGGCCTTCGGCGACGCGCTCGCCCAGACCGTGGTCCCGGCGTTGCAGAACGTCCCCGGCGTGCGCACGGTCGAGCTCGCCGGGCAGGAGGAGCATCGGATCTCGATCGACCTCCGCCCCGCAGACGTCACCCGCCTCGCAGTCGATCCGTCGACGCTGCAGCCCATCCTCCAGGCGAACGGCGCGGCGCTTCCCGCCGGTCAAGCCGAATCCGCCGAGGGGCCGATCTCCGTCACCGTCGGGGCCGCGCTCACGTCGATCGAAGACATCTCGAATCTGCCCGTGCCCACCGCGGAGGGTGCAGTGCGCATCTCCGACTTCGCCGACGTCGAAATGGAAGCGGTTCCCGCGCAGAACATCTCTCGCGTGAACGGCAACCCCTCGCTGACGCTGCAGATCACGCCGTCGCAGGGCGCGAACGTCGTGGACATCTCGCACGCGGTGAACGCCGAGCTCGATCGCCTCGCGCCCACCCTCGACGCCGAGTTCATCACCATCTTCGATCAGGCACCGTACATCGAGCAGTCGATCCACGATCTCTCGGTGGAGGGCGGGCTCGGACTCCTGTTCGCCGTGCTGGTGATTCTCGCGTTCCTCTGGTCGTGGAGGTCGACCATCATCGCCGCGGTGTCCATTCCGCTCTCCCTGCTCATCACCCTCATCGGCCTCTGGTCGAGCGGCAACACGCTCAACATCCTGACCCTCGGCGCGCTCACGATCGCGATCGGCCGTGTCGTCGACGACTCCATCGTGGTCATCGAGAACATCAGCCGCCGGAGGGGCGACGGGCCGCTCACGATCGAGGGCGTCGTCGCCTCGGTGCGGCAGGTGGCGGGCGCCATCACCGCATCGACGCTCACCACCGTCGCGGTGTTCCTGCCGATCGCATTCGTGTCGGGCATCGCGGGCCAGCTCTTCCGGCCGTTCGCCATCACGGTATCGATCGCGCTCCTCGCCTCGCTCGTCGTCGCACTCACCATCGTGCCCGTGCTGGCCTTCTGGTTCCTGAAGAACGCTCCCGCCCATCGGGGCGAGCCCAGCGCCGAGACCGACGCGTCGGACGACGCCGAGCAGGATCCCGCCGCGGTCTCCGAACTCGACGAGATCCGCACCGCACCGGACCGGCTGCAGCGCACCTTCATGCCCGCGCTCAACGCCACCCGGCGCCACCCGGCCATCACGCTCGTCGTGTCGGGCCTGCTGCTCGTCGCCACACTCGGCATGACCGCGTTCATTCAGACGGACTTCCTCGGCTCCTCCGGCCAGGAGAGCCTGCAGCTCACGCAGGCGCCGCCCCAGGAGACCGGCGATGACCTCGTCGCCGCAGCTGAGCCCGTGGAGGCCGCACTCAGTGAGATCCCTGGTATCGCGGATGTGATGACGTCGATCCCCATGCCCACCCCGGGCACCCCGAGCACCATCAGTTACGATCTGCAGCTCGCCGATGACGCCGAGGTCGCCACAGTCGAATCGGCCGTGCAAGACGCGATCGATGCGCTGCCGGACTCGGGCGAGATCTCGCTCGCCTCGCAAGACGCGTTCGTCGCGGGGGCGGGCGACGGCATCGCGCTGCAGATCTCGGGCAACGACTCCGAGGCGCTCCGCGAGGCCAGCGACCTGCTCGAGCAGCAGCTCGCCGACGCCGACGGGGTCCGCTCCGTGACGAGTGAACTCTCGGGGGAACAACCCGTGCTGCGCGTGCGGGTCGACGAGCTCGAAGCGACGCGTCTCGGGTTCGACCGCACGACCATCGCGACAGCGGTGCAAGAGGCCCTCACGGGATCGACCGTGGGCTCGCTCATGCTCGACGGCCAAGAGCGCGACATCATCGTGCGCACCCCCGGCACTGCGCGCGCCGCCGACCAGCTCGGCGAGGTGCTGCTGCCCGTCACAGCTCAACAGACGGCGGAGGCGCAGAAGGCCGCGAACCAGGTGCTCGAGGACAGAGCCAAAGCCGAAGCGGAGACCGCGCGCATCGAGGCGGCGAACGAACTCGACTCCCAGATCGCCGAAGCGGCGAATCAGCGGGCCGAGCTGGTGTCCCAGATCGGAGCGCTGAACGAGCAGCTCGCACAGCTCTCGAGCGTGCCGATCGTCCCGGAGGAGCCGCGCACCCCCGACGAGGATGCGATGCTGCGGGCGCAGCAGGAACGCGCTGAGCAACTCGCCTCGCTGCAGGGCGCGCTCGAAGGCGCCCAGTCGGGCATCACCGGCATGGATGAGCAGATCGCCTCGCTCCGCCAGGCGCAGAACGATGCGGCGACGCAGCAGGCCGAAGCCGAGGCGGCGGAGGCCGAACAGCGCGCAGCCGCCGAGGTCACCGGCGCCGCGATCCCCCTCTCCGCGATCGCGACCGTCGAGGAGGAACCCACCGCGCCGACGATCACGCGCGCCGATGGCGAGCGTCAGGTCTCGCTGACCGTGACTCCGAAGGAGGGCGAGCTCGAGACCGCGAGCCTCTCGATCGACACCGCGATCGCCGAGACCGAGCTGCCGGCCAGCGTGCAGTTCGAGCAGGGCGGCGCGGCGGCCCAGCAAGACGAGGCGTTCGGCCAACTCGGCCTCGCGATGCTCGCCGCGATCATGCTCGTACTGCTCGTGATGGTCGCCACCTTCCGCAGTTTCCGCGGGCCCCTGGTGCTGCTCATCTCGATCCCGTTCGCCGCGACCGGCGCCATCATCGGGTTGCTCGTCACCAACACGGCCCTCGGGCTTCCCGCCCTCATCGGCCTGCTGATGCTCATCGGCATCGTGGTGACGAATGCCATCGTGCTCATGGACCTCGTGAACCGCCTCCGCGAGGCCGGCGCCACCCTCGACGAGGCGGTGGAGCACGGCACCCGACTGCGTCTGCGCCCGATCCTCATGACCGCGGCAGCCACGGTGTTCGCCCTGATCCCGATGTCGCTGGGCCTGACCGGGGGCGGTGTGTTCATCTCGAAGCCCCTCGCGATCGTCGTGATCGGAGGCCTCGTGTCATCGACGCTGCTCACGCTCATCCTGGTGCCGATCCTCTACACGCTCGTCGAGCGCCGCCGTGACCGCAAGATCGCGAAGCGCGAGGCGCGTCGCGCGAGAAAGCTGGAGCGGCAGGCCGAGAGTGCGGGCGCTCCCGGCGAGGCCCGCGAGGCCCAGCGAGCATTCGCTGCCGAGCAGCGCTCGACGAAGGGCTCCGCCCGCGAGGCGAAGCGCGAAGCCAAGCGCGAGGCGAAGGCGGCCCGCCGGGATGCTCGCGCGGCGCGCAGGGAGAGCGGCAGTCGGGAAGACGAGAGCGGCGAGGCAGGTGAGGTCGGGCAGTAGCGCTGCACCTTGGTGCGCCCCGCCCCGCCCCGCCCCGGGTGCTCGACTGCTCGGCTGCGCGGCGCGAAGCTGCGCGGCGCGAAGCTGCGCGGCGCGAAGCTGCGCGGCGCGAAGGCACAGCCTCGGCGCAATGGGGCGACGGCGCGACGGCGCGAGGCGCCTGAGCGGCGCCTCACGCCGCGGCCTTCAACCCGGACCCGGTGAGCAGCACGACCGTCGTCTCGGAGGGCAGGACCGCGCCGCGCGCGACGAGCTCGCTCACCGCTGCGGCAGCCGTCGCGCTCGTCGGCTCGGCGTAGAGTCCGTGCGAGGCGAGCTCCGCGTGCGCTGAGCGGATGTCCGCTTCCGGAATCGCCACCGTGCCGCCGCCGCTCTCGCGCAGTGCGTCGAGCATCGCGCCGAGCCGCAGTGGGTGGGAGATCGCCGTGCCTTCGGCGATGGTCGCGCGCACCGGGCGGTTCGGCACCGGTTCTCCTGGTTTCACGTGGAACGCCGCATCCACCGGCGAGCAGTTGAGCGGCTGCGCGGCGTAGAGCCTCGGCACGCGCTCGATCTGGCCGGCGCGCAGCAGTTCGCGGAAGCCGAACGCGCACCCGAGCAGGCTGCTCCCCGCACCCACCGGCAGCACGACGGCGTCAGGAGCGCGGAACCCGAGGTCCTCCCAGATCTCGTAGGCGAGGGTCTTCGTACCCTCCAAGAAGAACGGCTGCCAGTTGTGGCTGGCGTACCAGCCCGCACCGTGCGCAGCCGCAGCGATCGCCGCCTCCTGCGAGGCGACGCGCGGTCCCTCCACCAGCTCGATGCGCGCCCCGTACGCGCGCGCCTGCACGAGCTTGCCGGGCGAGGTGGTCGCCGGCGCGAAGACCGTGACGTCGAGCCCGCCCGCGGCACCGTAGGCGGAGATCGCGGCTCCGCCGTTGCCCGAGCTGTCCTCGATCACCGCGCGCGCCCCCTGCTGCCGCAGCACCGAGAGCATCACGCTGGCGCCCCGATCCTTGAAGCTGCCGGTCGGGGAGCACCACTCCAGCTTCCACAGCGGCCGAGCGCTCCCCCAGACACCGGGCACCAGCGGAGTCCGCCCCTCGCCGAGCACGAGTGGTTCGTCGACGTCGAGGGCGAAGGCGGCCCGGTACCGCCAGAGCCCGGGAGCGCCGTGCTCGATATCCGCGCGGGTGATCCCCCGGCCCGGCGCGAGCAGCAGCGGTCCTCCCGAGTCCGAACGCCAACGACCCTGCTCGAGCGCGTATCGTGCGCCCGTCGCCGGGTCGAGGTAGGGAAGGACGTCGCTCACGTGCACCTCAGCGAGAGATCAACGGGTCCGGCGGCGGCCACCGGCATCGTCGTCGCCGTCGGTCGCGCCGAGCCCTGCACCGAGCTCACCGCCGATCGAGGCCGCCACCGCTGCCGGCTTGGCCGCGGCCGTCGGCTTTCCGCTGCGCGTCGCTGCGAGCCGGCCTGCACGACGACCGAGCCACGACACCGTGAGGTTGATCGCCAGGTAGATCACGACGGCCACCACCCAGAAGGTGAAGAGGTATCGATTGCCGTAGAACGTGGATGCCTGTTTCACCGTCGAGGCCAGCTCGGAGTAGGCCACGATGTAGCCGAGCGAGGTGTCCTTCAAGAGCACGACGAGCTGCGCGATGATGATCGGCAGCATCTGAGTGAAGGCCTGCGGGAACTCGATGAGCAAGCGCGTGCGCATCGGGGTCAGACCGATGGAGAGCCCCGCCTCGCGCTGGCCCTTGTTGAGGGCCACGATGCCCGCGCGCAGGGCCTCGCCGATGATCGCCCCGTTGTAGATGATGAGTGCGATGACCACCGCGCCGAACGCACCGGTCGACGCCACGAGCAGGATGAAGAGCATCATCAGCAGCACGGGCATCCCGCGGAAGAATTCGAGCAGCACGGTCGTCGGGATGCGGATGAATGCGTTCGTCGCCAGTCGCCCGAACGCGAAGACCATGCCGAGCAGCACCGCGCCGACCATCGCGACCGCAGCGGCGCGCAGGGTGTTCCACACGCCCCGTCCGATGAACTGCCAGACCTCGCCGTAGGCGAGCACGTCCCAGCGCGACGCGTCGAACATTCCGGGGTTCTCGTTGCCGTTGACCGAGATCTGCGGCTGAGCCAGCCGCCAGACCACCCAGCCGAGCAGTGCCGCGAGCGCGATGACTCCGACGACGGAGATGATGCGGGATCGCCGACGCGCTTTCGGGCCGGGGGCGTCGTAGAGAACGGTCGCACTCATCGCAGCACCCGCACCTTCTTCTCGATCTGCCCGGCGAGCAGGCCGAGCGGAATGGTGATCAGGAGATAGAAGCAGGCGACACCGACGAGAATCGGGATCACCGCCTGGCCGTTGCTGTTGGTGAGCTGCCGTGCGGTGGCGAACAGCTCGACCACGAAGAACCCGCCGGCGACCGACGTATTCTTCGTCAGCGCGATGAAGACGTTGATCAGGGGCGGGACGACCATGCGCAGCGCCTGGGGCAGCACGATCAACGAGAGCGTCTGCCCGAAGCCGAGCCCGATGGAGCGGGCGGCCTCGGCCTGACCGACGGGCACGCCGTTGATGCCGCTGCGGAGCGCCTCGGCCACGAATGGCGAGGTGTAGACGGCGAGCCCGATGGAGGCGAGCAGCGCGTAAGGCGGCTTGTCCGGCACGATCAGCGGCAGCACGAAGACCATGAAGAGCAGCAGCAGGGTCAGCGGAATATTGCGGATCAGCTCGGTGTATGCCGTCGCGAAGCCGCGCAGCGACGACACCGGGCAGATGCGCAGCACGGCGACGACGAGTCCGATGAGCAGCGCGCCGACACCTCCGAAGAGCAGCAGCTGCAGCGTCATCAGGAAGCCGGCGAGAATGTCGTCGGCGTTCGCCAGTAGGACGTCCACGATCGGGATCCCTTCTTGAGGGCGGATCCCGGGGGCGGCTCGCACCGCCCCCGGGTCAGCTCAGTTCCGAACGAGTGGATGGATAGGAGAAAAGGTGTCGAGCGAGGTCAGTAGCGGTCGATCGCCGGGGGTTCCGGCGTCTCCAGCACCTTGCCGGCGGTCTTCTCCCAGGCCGCCGCCCAGTCGCCGTTGTCGAAGGACTCCTCGAGCGTGTCGTTCACGAAGGCGCGGAACTCGTCGTCGCCCTTCATGAGCCCGATGCCGTATGGCTCCTCGGTGAACGGGTTCTCGACGACCTCGAACTCGCCCTCGTTCTGGTCGGCGAGGCCGGCGAGGATCACGTTGTCGGTCGACACTGCGACGACCTCACCCGAACGAAGCGGCTCGAGGCAGTTGGAGTAGGTGTCCGTGGCGAGGACCTCGACGCCGGCCTCCTTCAGGTTCTCCTCGGAGGTCGAACCGGTGACCGAGCAGACCTTCTCGCCCTTCACATCGTCGATGCCCGTGATGCCGTCGGGGTTGCCCGAGAGCACGAGGAGATCCTGACCCGCGGTGTAGTAGGGGCCGCCGAAGTCGATGACCTTCTTGCGGTCGTCGTTGATCGTGTACGTGGCGATGACGAGGTCGACCTCGCCGTTCTCGATGAAGGGCTCGCGGTTCGCGGAGACCGCTTCCTTCCACTCGATCTGGTCTTCCGAGATGCCGAGCTTCGCGGCGATGATCTTGCCCATCTCGACATCGAAGCCCTCGGGGGAGTTCGTGGTGGGGTTCATCAGGCCGAAGAGCGGCTGGTCGTACTTCGTGCCGATCGTGATCTTGCCGGCTTCATTCAGCTTCGCCATGGTCGTGCCGTCTTCGAAGCTGACGTCCTCCGCCGGCGCCGGCGCCGACGATTCCTCGCCGGCGTCATTCGGCGAGCCGGAGGCGCAAGCGGTGAGGGCCAGGAGTCCTGCTGCGGCGAGGACGGCTCCGTACTGAGCAATTCGCATCATTTCTGCTTTCTCTTCGGTGAGTTGGGGCGCGGTGACGCTGTCGGCCTGCGGCCAGCGGCGTCGAATTCGTGGCGGGGGGGGGGGGGACGAGTCAGTGGCCCAGGATCTTCGACAGGAAGTCTTGCGACCGCGACGTCTTCGGGTCGGTGAAGAACTGCTCGGGTGTCGCCTCTTCGACGATCTGGCCATCCGCCATGAAGATGATGCGATCGGCCGCGCGCCGGGCGAAGCCCATCTCGTGCGTCACCACCAGCATCGTCATCCCGTCGTTGGCCAGCCCGATCATCACGTCGAGCACTTCGTTGATCATCTCGGGATCGAGTGCCGAGGTCGGCTCGTCGAGCAGGATGAGCTTCGGGTCCATCGCGAGTGAGCGGGCGATGGCGACGCGCTGCTGCTGGCCGCCGGAGAGCTGCGAGGGCAGCTTCTGCGCCTGATTGGCGATGCCGACGCGTTCGAGCAGCGCCATCGCCTTCTCCTCCGCATCCTTGCGAGAGAGCCCGCGCACCTTCATCGGACCGAGGGTGACGTTCTGCAGGATCGACTTGTGCGCGAACAGGTTGAACTGCTGGAACACCATGCCGACGTCGGCGCGCAGCGTGGCGAGCCCGTTCCCCTCTTCGGGAAGCGGCTGGCCGTCGATCGAGATCGTGCCAGAGTCGATCGTCTCAAGGCGATTGATTGCGCGGCAGAGCGTCGATTTTCCGGAGCCCGAGGGCCCGAGCACGACGACCACCTCGCCACGGCCCACCTGCGTGTTGATGTTGTTCAGCACATGCAGATCGCCGTAGTGCTTGTTCACCGAATCGATGATGACGAGCGGCTCCCGATCGTCGCGGACCACTCTGACCGCTGTCGTGTCTCCCATGCTGCGATCGTACAAACAGAGCGGCTCGCGGTGCTAGTTCTTGTGCCACTGCCACAAAGCTGGTTAGGGTGAGGGAAAACGCCTGATGATCGGCCAGAACGCTCGAAGATGCGCACCGAAGTGCCGAGCGTTCTCGAGGAATGCCCGAATCGGTGACGCAATCGTTACCGAGCTGACACCTTCCGGGCGCCCCATGCCGCGCAGATGAGGAACATCGCGGTGAGCACGAGCCCGACCGATCCACCCGCCGCGATCGAGAACTCCCTCGAGATCCACAATCCGATCAGACCCCCCGCGATCCCCAGCACGGCCGAGATCACCGGTATCCACTCGAGCCGCTGAGTCAGCGCGCGCGCAGCCGCGGCAGGGGCGATGAGCACTGCGACGCCGAGGATCGCGCCGACCGCAGGCATCGCGACGACGACCGATGCGGCGATCACTCCGGTCACGGCGAGCTCGATCGGCCAGCTGCGGAAGCCGGCCGCGGCGAAGCCGACCGGGTCGAACGTGTGGAAGAGCATGCGGCGCCCGAACACCGCGACGAGCACGAGGGCTGCGACCAGCACGCTCGCGGTCACGACGACGTCGGTGAGGCTCGCCCCGAGCGGCGAGCCCACGAGCAATGCCTCGACCGGTACGCCGAGCCCGGGGTTCAGTGCGGCGAGCAGCGTGCCGAGCGCGAAGCCGAACGAGAGCACCACTCCGCTCGTGACCTGACGGCCCTGTCCGGGAATGCGGGCCAGCACCGTCATGGCGAGCACGAGCACCGCTGCGAAGAGCGCCTGGCCGATCAGCAGGTTCCACCCGGCCAGCGCGAACACCACGCCGCCCGGAAAGGTCGCGTGGCTGAGCGCCACGGCGAAGAACGAGCGCCGGCGCAGCACGATCAGCGTGCCGGCGACTCCGGAGAGCAGGCCGAGCAGCGCGAGTTCGAGCGACGCGAGTGCGAAATAACTCATGCCGCGACCGACCTCCGCAGGGCCGCGGCACCTCCGCGGATCAGTGCCGCGACCACGTAGGCGGCGACGAGCAGGAGCACCACGACAGCCCCCGGAGACACCGTCGCCCCCAGCGACGTCGACCACTCGAATGAGAGCCACAGCCCCGCGATGCCCGCCCCGAGGGGAAGCAGGATCGCGACGGGGATGAGCAGCGCGAATCCGCGCGTGAGCAGTCGCGCCGCGGCCATCGGAACGGTGAGCAGTGCGATGACCATGAGCACGCCCAGCGCCTGCACCCCGGCCACGACGAGCAGCGCGACGGCGACCGAGAGTGCGAGGTCGGCGCGCAGCACCCGGAACCCCGCGGCCTCAGCCCCGGCGGCGTCGAACGAGCGGAAGAACTGCGCGCGCCAGGTGAGGCCCACGACCGCGACCGCGACGATCGCGACGATGAGGATCTGCCAGAGCTGCGTCTCGGTCACCGTGAGGAGACGCCCGAACAGCAGTTCCTTGAGTTCCGAGACGTAGCCCTTCTGCTTCGACACGAGCACCACGCCGAGGCTGAAGAGCCCGGTGAGCACCACCGCGATCGCCGCGTCGGCCCCGACGCCGCCCCGATGCTCGATGACGGTGAAGAGCACGGCTGCGAGGATCGCGGCGACCACCGCTCCCGGGAGCAGACCGGCGGAGCCGCCGATCGCGGAGCCGACGACGAGGCCGGGAAACACGGAGTGCACGAGACCGTCGCTCACGAACTCGAGTTCCCGAAAGCTGATGAAGAGCCCGACGATGCCGGCCGCGACCGCGAGGATCGCGACGGTGACCAGGGCGCGCCACATGAACGGCAGTGAGAAGATGTCGATCGGACCGAGCAGCATGAGGTGGAAGGCGGGCGACAGCACCGACGGCATCACTCGGTCTCCCGCGTCGTCGTCACGGTGTGGTGATCGAGTTCCACCGTCGTGTCCTGGAACGCGTGCTGCACCGCGTCGAGGGTGAGCGCCTGTTCGACGGGACCGTACGCCGCCGGATGGCCCGGCTGATTCGGGTGGTGACCGCTCGCGAGCAGCAGCGCGTGGGAGCACGCCTCCTGAGCGATCTCCAGATCGTGCGTCGACACGATGATCGTGCGCCCTTCTGCTCGCAGCTCTCTCACGAGACGCAGCAGCACGTCGCGGTTCTCCCGATCGAGCCCGTTGAAGGGTTCGTCGAGGAGGAGGAGCCGCGGGTCGGAGACGAGCGCCCGCGCGAGAATGCCCCGCTGCTGCTGACCGCCCGAGAGCTCGCCGAAACGGCGCGACGCCCAGGCGGAGAGACCCACGCGTTCGAGCGCCCGAGAGACCGCCTCGCGGCCGGTTCGGCCGATCGGGCGCAGTGCTCCGCGCGAGCGGTAGAGACCCATGGTCACGACCTGGCGGAGCGTGACCGGAAGCGTCGCATCGCGGGTGTCCGCCTGCGGCAAGGACCCGATGCGGCGCCTGGCACGATCCGGAGTCTCGCCGAGCACCCGGATCGAACCGCCGGTGAGTTCGGCCAGCCCCAGGATGCCGCGCAGCAGCGTCGATTTGCCCGAGCCGTTCGGTCCGATCAGCGCGACCGCTGCGCCCACGGGAACCGCGAGCGTCAGGCCCTCGACCCGCGACGTCCCGTGGTATCCGAAGGCTGCCCCTTCGAGCACCAACGCCGCATCGGAGGCTGCGAGCGCGCCTCTCTCGGCACCCCCGTCGGCCCCGCCTGCCTGCATCGGCTCCGGGGCTGCGCAGTGCTGCGCGTCGCCGGGATCAGATGCTGCTGCGTCGCGTGCGGCCGTCATCCCTGCAGACTATCGGGCACCGCATCCACCTGGGCGCCCCACGCGTCGAGAATGAGTTCCGTGTTGTGCACCGTCGCGCCGATGTAGGTCGCTCCATCGCTGTCGGGTGCGCCCAGCGAATCCGCGTAGAGGTTCTCGGAGTCGACGACCTCGACGCCCGCCTCGTCGGCGATCGTCTGCGCGAGCTTCGGGCTCATCGACGACTCGACGAATACCGCTCGCACGCCGTGCTCTGCGATGGAGGCGACGAGCGCGTCGATTTCGGCGGCGCTCGGCTCGGCGTTGTCTTCGAAGCTGGGCAGGATCGACCCGGCGAACTCGATCCCGTAGTCATGCAGGTAGTACCGGAGCGAATCGTGGCCGCTCACGAGCACCCGCTCGTCTGCCGGCACCCGTTCGAACTGCGCGGCGATCCACGTGTCGAGCTCTTGCAGACGCTCGGTGTACGACGCGGCGCGCTGCTCGTAGTCGCCCGCGTGATCCGCGTCCGCCGCTGCGAGTCCGTCGGCGATCTCCGTCACCATGCCGACGGCGTTCTTCGGCGACGTCCAGATGTGCGGGTTCACGTCGCCGTGATCGTGGTCGTGCTCGGCCTCATCCGCGTGATCGTGGTCGTGATCCGCTTCCGCGTGCTCGGCATCGCCAGCGTGCTCGTGCTCGTGCTCGTGCTCGTGCTCGTCCGTTGCGGCGCCCTCGGCGGTGATGTGCTTCGCCTCGTCGAGGTCGATGCCATCGGCCGCCGTGATGATGGTGCCGTCGAAGCCGGAGGCATCCACCGCATCGTCGACGAAGCTCTCGAGGTCGGCCCCGTTCACGATCAGCACGTCGGCCTCCCCGAGCGCCAGCAGATCGGCGGGGCTCGGGTCGAAGTGGTGCGCCGAGGCGTTCGGGGCGAGCAGGCCGGTGAGCTCGATGTCGTCGCCCCCCACTTCGCTCGCGAAGTCGGTCAGTTGCGTCGTGGTCGCGACGACCTTGAGCCCGGCGTCGCCGCCGTCGCCGGCATTGGCGCCGCCGCTGCAGGCGGTGAGTGCCAGGAGCGATGCGAGTGCTGCGGCGGCGAGAACGGCGGGTTTCACGGAGCGGGGCTTCTGAGTCATGACACACTTTCTAATGAGAACGAGTATCACTATACACCCCACGCCGGCAACGGCGTCCTCGCTGCGCCGGCACCAGGCACCTCGGAGGAACGGACGCGCTTCGACGCGCATTCCCGGCGCTGGCGCTCGTAAGCTGGGCGGATGGAAGACGCGACGGCGGAGACCGCGCTGGCATGGCGCGACGCGCTCCGCCGCGGCGACGTCTCCGCGCGCGAGGTGGCCGAACGGTATCTGCGCCGCATCGAGGCGCACCACGAACTCGGAGCATTCCTCGCGGTCATCGGCGACCAGGCTCACTCGGACGCGACGGCAGCCGACGCGCGATTCGCGGCGACATCACGCTCGGAACGCTCGACGCTGCCTCGTCTCCATGGGCTGCCCATCGCCGTCAAGGACCTCGTAGAGGTCGCCGGAATGGCGACGACCCGCGGCAGCGCCGCCCTTCGCCACCGCGTGGCCACCGCCGACGCTCCGGGAGTCGCGATGCTGCGCGCGGCCGGCGCGATTCCGCTCGGGAAGACGCAGGTGTCGGAGCTCGGACTGACCGGTTACTCCGAGAACGCCATCGCGCCACCCGCGCGCAATCCGCTCGACCCCTCGCGCACTCCGGGCGGATCCTCCGGCGGGAGCGCGGCTGCGGTCGCGGCCGATCTCATCCCCATGGGTCCGGGAACGGATGGCGGCGGTTCGATCCGCATCCCAGCGCTCGCGTGCGGTCTCGTCGGACTCAAGCCGGGTCTCGGCGCGGTGCCAGGGGATCTGGCCGCGGCCGCTCCCTCCCTGCACGACGAGTTCGGTGCGCCGCGGTTGACGGTGAGCGGCCCCTTGGCCCGGGACCCGGCCGACGCGGCGATGCTCTTCGATGCGCAGCGCGGCGCGACGCGGGAGCCAGCCTTGGCGGCCGTGCGCGCCGCCGATGAGCTCACCGGACTCCGCATCGCGTACTCTGCGGCCTCGCCGTTCGCATCGGTGTATCCCATCGCGCTCAGTGCCGAATCAGGCTGCGCGTTCGAGGCGGCCAGGGAGCGCCTCGCCGCCCGCGGTCACCGCATCGATGAGGCGACCTTCGCCTACGACCCCGAGTACCCCGAGGCGTTCACGACCTCGTGGACGGCGGGCCTCTCGCGTCTGGCGCTCGCTCCCGATGCCGCTGCACGCCTGATGCCGCTCACCAGCCTCTTCCGCGAGCGCGCCCGCGCACGAACCGTCGAGGCGCATGAGCGCGCAGGGGCACGGCTGCGCGATTTCGCCGCAGACGCGCGACAGCAGTGGGGCGCCTACGATGCCGTCCTCACTCCCGGACTCACGATGCTCCCCCCGCGCGTCGGCACCTTCACATCGATGCATCCGGATGACGACTACCGGCTGCAGTGCGAGTGGGCTCCCTTCACGTCGATGGTGAACGTCTCAGGGCTGCCCGCGGTCGCTGTGCCGGTGATGCGGCTGCCGACCGGGCACGCAATGGGGGTGCAACTCATCGGCAGGATCGGCTCCGAGTCGCAGTTGCTGCAACTCGCGGCGCAGCTCACGTCCCCGTGAGTGCGCCGTCGCGCCCCTCTCGGCAACTCGACCGCGACTACCGACAGACCGCTATTTTCAGAGATCTTGCAGCGAGCTTCATTAGCACTCTCAGGTACCGAGTGCTAATTTATATGCACATTGAGTGACCTCCACTCAAGTTTCACTGGAAGGAGAAAATCATCATGGCAATGACATTCGATCCCTTCAGCGAGCTGGATCGCTGGGCCGCAGGAGCGCTCCAGCAAGCGCGCTCCGGTCCGCGCCAGATGCCGGTCGACCTCCAGCGCGACCACGAGCGGTACGTCTTGAACGCCGATCTGCCCGGCGTCGACCCGGGCTCGATCGACGTCGATGTCGACGGCCAGCTCCTGACAATCCGCGCGCAGCGCACCGCCGACGTGGCAGAAGGCTCGAAGTGGCTCACGCGTGAGCGCCCCTCCGGCACCTATCTGCGGCAGTTCAGCGTCGGGCAGGGCGTCGACATCGCCGGCATCTCCGCCTCGTACGACAACGGCGTGCTCAGCGTCGTGATCCCCGTGAGCGAGCAGGCGAAGCCGCGCAAGATCGCCGTGCAGGGTCAGTCCGAGCACGTCGAGAGCGACACTCAGAAGTCCCTGACCCACTGATCCGGCACCGTACGCACGCCGCGTGACGCAGTGGGGCGCCGTTCGGGCGCCCCACTGCGTCACGCGCGAACCGGGACGCGCGGACTCGAGAAGCTTCCGATCCGCCGTCGCAGCGATCAGGAGGCGAGGCGGCCCGGCCGAAGCGGCAGGCCCGCCGCCGTGTACACCTCGTCGATGAGGGTCATCGTACGACGGGAGCGCTCGAGGCCGACGCGCGATCGCTCACCGCTGCGCACCGCTGACCGAATGCGGCGCAGTTGATGGGTGTACGACGACGAAGCGCCCAAATGCTCCGAACGCTCTTCGACGCCGGCTCCCGTCGTCGTGCGCACGATGAGGCGCCCGTCCTCCTGAGGTTTCACGAAGTTCGGCAGCACGACCTCGCCCAGGCTTCCGTGCACTCGGAGCCCGAAGTTCCATTCGTCGCTCGCCATGCTCGTGTGCATCGACACGGGCACGCCTCCGAGCTCCAATCCGGCGACGACCGTCGCATCGACCCTCGCGTCACCCGTGTGCCCCTCAGCCCGCGCGAAGTCGAGGGTGAGCGGCGCCGCAGTCGGCAGACGCACACCCCCGAGCTCTCCTCCGAGCTGATCTCCGAGCAGGAGCAGGGCGTGCAGCGCGTAGCACCCGAGATCCATCAGCGTGCCGCCGGCGAGATCGAAGCTCCATCGCGGGTCGCGCGGCGCGGGCGCCGGCATGTCCATATGCACGTCGACACCGCGGATCTCCCCGATCGCGCCCTCGCGCACGTGACCGATGAGGCGATGCATGGCCGGATGATCGGCGTAGTGGAATGCCTCCCACGCCCAGCCGGCCGAGCGCTCGAGTCTGGCGGCGACGCGATCGAATTCTGCGAGGTTCGCCGCGAACGGCTTCTCGACGAGCACATTGCGTCCGGCTTCGAGCGCTCGTGCCGCCCACTCGGCGTGCAGCCCGTTGGGAAGGCCGATGTAGACGAGGTCGAGCGAGTCGTCTTCGATGAGGGACGCGTAGCTCTCGGCTGCCGCCGAGAAGCCCCGTTCGGCGGCGTAGTGACGAGCGCGCTCGGGATCCCGCGCCGCGACAGCGGCACGAATGTCACCGGTCTCCGCCGTCGCCGCGATGATCGACTCCTCGGCGATGCGCGACGCGCCCAGCATGCCGATGCGCAGCGGCGCACTCATGACGCCTCCGGGATGTCGGTCGCGCCGAGTGCCTCGCGCAGGCAGGCGACGCTGCGGCGCGCGCTGTCGAACGCCGCCACCGCGTCAGCTTCGTGCTCGATGACCGTATCCTGCTCCACCACGTACCATCCGGCATACCCCACGCCGCGCAGCGCGCGGACGATCTCCACGATGCGCGCGTCGCCGGCGCCGAGTGACCGATACATGCCCTGGCGCACCCCCTCGCGGTAGTCGATCTCTCCGGCTCGCACCCGCGCGGCGACGGCGAGACTCACATCCTTCAGGTGCGCGTGCACGATGCGGTCCGCGTACTGCTCCACGAAGGCGACCGGATCGCCGCCGCCGAGCGTGTAATGGCCCGTATCGAGGCACAGGCCGATGCGGGAGCCTGCGATCACGCGCTCCACCGCATTCGGGGCCTCGACCACCGTGCCGAGATGGGGGTGCAGGGTCGCCACCACCCCGACGGCGGCGGCGGCATCGTGCGCACGATCGAGGTTGGCGAGCAGCGTGACCCATTCCGGGTCGCTCAACTCGATCGCACCGTCATACCCTTCCGCTCCCGTCACCGCCGAGAGCACGAGCGTCGTGGCGCCGGAGGCGACGTAGGCCTCGAGTTCGCGCTCGATCGCCGGCAGCGGATCCACCGCCGCCCGGTGCAGCACGACCGGGAAGAACCCGCCGACGGCTTCGAGGCCCGCTGCGGCGAGCGCTGCGGCGCGCTCGGCCGGAGCATCGGGCAGAAACCCTTCCGGCCCGAACTCGGTCGCCGTGATCCCGAGCGACACCATCTCGGAGAGCACGCGCTCCCGCTCCAACTGCAGCCCCCAATCGGGGACCTCGATGACGCCCCAGCTGATGGGGGCGGCTGCGATGCGTGCGCGATGTGCCATGTGCGACTCCTTCGTCGGTGCAGTGCGAGTGGATGAGGATCAGGCGCCGGCCGCGGTCGTGCCCTCGACCGGCGTGCTCGACTGCCAGGTGCGCGTCTCGGCCGATCGCTCGGCCGCCGAGACCACCTGGGCCGCCGAGAGCGCATCCTGAATATTCGAGTTGATGGCCTCGCGCCCGAGCACCGCCTGGAGGAACTTCTTGGCCTCGATCACCTTGAGGTCGTCGTATCCCATCGAGGTCCCGGCTCCCGGCTGGAAGCGGCTGAAATCACCCATCCCCGGCCGGGCCATGACGCGCGTGTACCCCTGGTTCTCCGCGCCCAGCCCGCCCGAGAGGTGCAGCTCGTTCATGCGCTCGAAGTCCCAGTGCGCCGAGCCGCCCGTGCCGTAGACCTCGATGCCGTAGCTCGCGCGAGGGCCCACCGAGACCCGGGAGGCCTCGAGGGTGCCGACGGCGTGCGCCGCCGGAGCCCCGTCCGCGACGCGCACGAGCATCCCGGCGTAGTCCTCGTTCTCGACCGGTTTCATGTCGCCGTTCTCGATCAGCGCGAAGTGGGTTCCCGTGCCCATCGGAAGCTCGGGGCGCTCGGCGTACACCGTCGAGGTGACTGCGCTGACCTCGCCGATCGGGCCGAGCGTGTACTGGACGAGATCGACCAGGTGGCCCATGAGGTCGCCCAGAACGCCGTTGCCCGCCAGCCCCCGCACGAAGCGCCACGACAGGGCGCCGCGCGGGTCGGCCGAGTAATCCGCGAACATCTGCCCGCGGACATTCGTGATGCGCCCGAGCCTGCCCTCGGCCACGAGTTCGCGCAGGTACTCGATCGCGGGTGCATGGCGATAGTTGAACCCGATCGACGTGACGACGCCGGCCTCCTTGGCCGCGTCCGCGACCGCGCGGGTCTCGTGCTCGCCGCGGCCGACCGGCTTCTCGATCCAGAAGTGCTTGCCGGCCCGGGCCGCCGCGATGCCGATCTCCGAGTGCAGGAAGTTCGGGGCGCAGATCGACACGACGTCGACGTCTGGATCGTTCAGCACATCGTGGTAGTCCGCCGAAGCCCGCTCGTACCCGAGCACGCGCACCGCCTCATCCGTACGCGCCGGCGCCGGGTCCGCCGCGTGCACCAGGCGGGGTGCGAGCCCGAGATCCGGGTACGCGTACTTGAGGTTGGCGTAGGCGCGGCTGTGCAGCTGGCCCATCCACCCGACGCTGATGAGGCCCACCCCGATCTCGGTGGTGCCGTCTGCACGTGTCCGCATCTTCGCTCGTTTCGTCTTCGTGGTGCCGTGCACCGGTTCTCACTGTGGGGCCGGCCGGGGGCCGGGCCCGGGTCTGGGATCCTCGCCTGTCGACCGGAGTGATCCTGACTCTGGACTTGATTCTGGACCGGTCCAAATTGTACGGACATGGTGGCTGCGGTGTCAACAGTCCCGTGGGACCGAGGGTGTCCGCCGAACCCGAGCGAATCCCGCCGCCCGAATCCCTCGTGCTCAGCACTCGAGCTCGATCTCGGTGCGGGGGCGCCGGTGCAGCGGGGGCGGCCGGTGCGCCCCCGGGATGCAGAACGGGCGCCCGATCCTCATCCGGATCGGGCGCCCGCCCTCGCGGAACCGAGAGACGCTCAGCGGCGTGAACGCCCTGGGGCGTCCTCCCCGTCGTCGTCCTCGTCGTCCGCGTACTCGCCGGGGACGACGGTGACGGCCTCGGTCACCTGCACGCGTCCCACGCCCGCCGCGGCGTCGCCCTCGATCTCATCGCGGATCGTGCGCACCGCGTCGGTGCTCGTGCCGACATCCCGCAGTTCGTGGACCAGCTGCTCGAGCTCCGCGCCGCCGGCCATGAGTCCGGTGAGCTCCTCGAGCGAGATCGCCGATTTCTCGTGGTACCCGATGCTCTGTCCGCGCTTCAGCAGCAGGAAGCGATCGCCCACCGGGTAGGCGTGGTGCGGATTGTGGGTGATGAAGATCACGCCGAGGCCGCGATCGCGCGCCTGGATGATGTAGCGCAGCACCACACCCGACTGCTTCACGCCGAGCGCGGCGGTCGGCTCGTCGAGGATCAGCACCTTCGCGCCGAAGTACACGGCTCGCGCAATGGCCACGCACTGGCGCTCGCCGCCCGAGAGGGTGCCGATCGGCTGATCCACGTCGCGCAGATCGATGCCCATGTCGAGCAGCTCCTGCTTCGCCGTCTTGCGCATGAAGTCGACGTCGAGCCGCTGGAACGGACCCCAGCCCTTCGTCTGCTCCGACCCGAGGAAGAAGTTGCGCCAGACCGGCATGAGGGGCGCGACCGCGAGATCCTGATACACGGTGGCGATGCCCCGGTTCAGCGCCTCGCGCGGCGAGTTGAACTTCACCGGTTCGCCCTCGACGAGGTACTCGCCGGCGGTGTGCTGATGGAGCCCTGCGATGATCTTGATGAGCGTGGACTTGCCAGCGCCGTTGTCGCCGAGCACGCACATCACCTCGCCGCTCGCCACCTGCAGGCTGACGTCGCGGAGCGCGATGATGTTGCCGTACCGCTTCTCGGCGTCGCGCAGCTCGACGAGCGGCGCCTTCGCGGTTGCCGTGGCCGTCGCCGGAGCGGCGGCTGTCGATGTGGCGTTCACTTTTTCCCTCCTCGCGCCGCGCGGCGCTGCAGCGTGAAGTTCAGCACGGTGGCTCCGAGGAGCATGGCGCCGAGGAAGAACTTCAGCCAGTCCGGATTCCACTCCGCGTACACGACGCCCTTGAGCGCCATGCCGTAGATCAGTGCGCCGATCGCGCCGCCGATCGCCGAGCCGTATCCGCCGGTCATGAGGCAGCCGCCGACGACGGCCGCGATGATGTAGAGGAACTCGTTGCCGATGCCCTCACCCGACTGCACCGTCTTGAATGCGAAGAGCTGGTGCATGCCGAGCAGCCACGCGCAGAAGCTGACGCCCATGTAGAGGCCGATCTTCGTCTTCACGACGGGGACGCCCACGGCGCGAGCCGCGTCGGGGGCGCCGCCCGACGAGAAGATCCAGTTGCCGACCTTGGTGCGCTGCAGGATCCAGGTCGCGATGAGCACGAGGATGATCCAGTAGAAGACCGTGATCTTGACGTTGACGCCGAAGACGGGGATGTCGGCCGCGAACACCGCTTCCGCGGAGGCGAACCCGGGCCACTGCGCGATGGAGGGGGCTGCGACGCCGCCCGTGAGCGCGCGCGTCACGCCGAGGTTGAGGCCGGTCAGCATGAAGAAGGTCGCGAGCGTGATGATGAAGCTCGAGAGCTTCGTCTTCGTCAGCAGCCAACCGTTGAGCAGCCCGATCAGCAGCGAGAACACCAGGCCGACGATCGCTCCGACCCAGACGTTCCCCCCGAACCAGTACATGAAGAGGGACGAGGAGAGCGCCGCCGAGATGACGCCGACACCCGCCGACAGGTCGACCTCGCCGCCGATCATCAGGAGCGATACGCCGACCGCCATGATGCCGACGGTCGAGGCGCCGTACAGGATCGTCGCGATCGAGCTCGGCTGGGTGAACTGGGGGGCGACCACGGCGAACATGATCGCGAGTACCAGTGCGGCTGCGGTGGCGCCCGCCTCGGGCTTCGTGAAGAACCTGGTGAACAGGTTGCCAGAGGCGACGCGCTCATCGAGCTTGGGTGCGGTTGCTGTACTCATGGATTCGACCTTCCGGCGCGACCCTTCTCTTACTCTGCCGACTCGTCGTCGCCGCTGCCTTCGAACTGCGCGGAGACGCTGTCGGCGTTTTCGGCGTTGACGACGGTGGGTCCGGTCAGCACGGCCTGGCCGCCGCCGAGCACGTATCCGCCCTCGGTGTAGAGGCGCACCGCTTCAACGGCGGAGTATCCCTGCACGAACGGCTGCTGATCGATGCCGAAGAGGATCGTGCCGTCCTTGATCGCGGTGTAGACGTCGGCGTTGAGGTCGGTCGTGGCGAGCGTCGCGCTGCTGCCGGCGTCGGCGATCGAGTCCATCGCGGTCATCGCGAAGGGTGCTCCGAGGGTGAGCACCGCGTCGATGTCGGAGTTGGTCTGCAGCTTCGACGTGATGGTCGAGGCGACGTTGGTCATGTCGGTGCCCTGCACGTAGAGCACTTCCGACGTGCCCTCGAAGGTGTCCGCGAGCCCCTCGCAGCGGGCTTCGAGGCCGACGTGCCCCTGCTCCTGGATGACGCAGACGGCCTTCTTCAGGCCGGCGTCGTTGAACTGCTCGCCAGCCGCCTGGCCTGCGATGAACTCGTTCTGCCCGAAGTGCGCGAGCACTCCGAGGTCCTTGTAGGCTTCCTCGCCCGCGTTGATGCTGAAGACGGGGATGCCCGCGTCGACGGCCTTCTGCACTTCGCCCGCCATGGCGTCCGACTTCGCGAGCGTCACGACGATGCCGTCCACGCCCTGGTCGACTGCCTGCTGCACGAGCTGAGCCTGGCGCGCACCGTCGGGATCAGAGCTGTAGAGCAGCTCGACGTTATTGCGTTCGGCGGCGTTCTCGGCCCCCGAGCGGATGGTGTCCCAGAAGGTGTCGCCCGGTGCGGCGTGCGTGACGAGTGCAACCTTGATCTCTTCTTCGTCGACGCCACCGCCGCCGCCACCACCTGCAGCACCGCCGCCGGCGCCGGCGGGAGTACCGCACGCAGCGAGGGCCAGTGCTCCGACGCCCGCGAGGCCTGCGAGGCCGATCTTCGACCAACGCCCGAAACGTGATTTCAACATAGCTGCACTCCATCGTGTAATTGAACTAATGTCGTTACAAAGCTTGCGCTCTGCGTTTACAGTACCGTAACTTCCGCGATCCGGCATCTCTTCCGGTAAAGGTTGAATAACGACCACTCGGCACCTCGCTCATGTCTGTTGCAGCCATCTGTACGGTCTCTCGCAGCGTTCCGCGGAGCGCTGCGGCTCACGGGCGATGCCGACAGCGCCGGTCGCTCTCGAGCGCCGCGCGCCAGCCGCAGCTGCCGCGTCGGCTCGCTTTCGAACGGCGAGAAACCCCTCCGCCTCTAGTATCCCGCTGTCCGGCGTCTCCCCGGGCGCACCGAGCGCGGACGGGTGCGGGTCGCGCAGTGCCGGTGACCGCGGCACGCCGTGGCACGATGGGAGCGTGAGCACCCGCGAGCCGGCACCCCGTCGCCCCACGATGCGCGACGTCGCTGCGCGCGTCGGCCTGTCGCGGCAACTGGTCTCGATCGTGCTGCGCGGCGCACCGGGCGCGAGCGACGCGTCTCGCGAGCGGATCCTCGCAGCGGCGCGCGAACTCGGCTACCACCCCGACGATTCAGCTCGCATGCTGCGGCGACGACGCAGCGGGCAGCTGGGCGTCCTCTTCACCGTGCGGCAGCCGTTCGAGGTCGATCTCGTCGATGCGCTCTACCGTCGCGCCGACGAACACGGGTTCACGCTCGCGCTCGGCGCCATCGGCGAGCAGCACGATCTCGAGACCGCTCTGTCGGGCCTCATGCGCCAGCGCATCGAGGGTCTGATCGTGCTCGACGCCGGAACCGGCGGGCACGAGATCACCGGGCTCCCCTCCGGCCTTCCCGCGCTGCTGCTGGGAGGCCCGACCTCACCGGACGCGCACGACCGGATCGATATCGAGAACGAGCGAGGGATCACCCTCGCCGTCGAGCACCTCAGCGCTCTCGGGCACACGAGAATCGCCTATCTCGGTGCGGCGAGCGGGCCGAACGCCGCCTCCAGGCTCGCCGGATACCGGCGCGCGATGGCCTCACGCGGCCTCCCCGGACGCGTCGTTCCGAGCGACTTCACCGAACTCGGCGGTCATCGGGCAGCACTGTCGCTCCTCGCGGATGGGAGCGTCCGGGAGCACAGCCGCGGAGGGGGAGGCGCGGCCGACGCGCCTGGCAGGGTGACGGCGCTCGTGTGCATGAACGACCACTGTGCGATCGGCGCCCTGCAGACCCTGGTGCGCGCCGGCGTGCGGGTGCCGGAGGAGGTCTCGATCGTCGGCTTCGACGACAGCTCGGCCGCGGCACTGCCCTACGTGGCGCTCACCTCGGTGCGATCCGATCCTGATCATCTGGCGCAGTCGGCCGTCGAGACACTGCGCGCCCGCCTCGCCGACCCGGGAGCGCCCGCGGTCAGGCGCCAGGTGGCTCCGACCCTGTGCACCCGTGCGAGCACCGGTGCAATGAGAACGTGACGACGCAGCGCGCAGGTAGCGCCGTCAGCGGGCAGGCGATGCCGCGCGCGCGGAGCACGAAGCCCAGCCGGCGGCTCGATCATGCGGAGGCGCGCACCACCAGAGCGGGCGGGATCAGCAGTTCGCCGGCCGGCTGATCGGGATCGCCGGCCTGCGCCCCGAGCAGCGCCTCAGCAGCCTCACGGCCGATGCGGCGGTTGTCGGGATCGACGCTCGTCAGCGAGATGCGCGGGATCCCCGCGAGTGTGGTGTCGTCGTACCCCACGACCCGGCAGCCGCCGGGCACCGGCACGCCCGCCGTCTCGAGCGCGGTGATGACGGCTACGGCCGTCAGATCGTTGAAGGCCACGATCGCCTGGGGCAGGCGGTCTTCGACGAGGAGCCGTTCGACGGCCTCGCGCACGCCCTCCTCGGTGAACGCGGCCGGTTCGACCCACGCCCGACCGCCGAACTGGCGGGCCTCGACCGCCGCGCGGAATGCGGCTTCGCGAGCGGCAGCCACCGTCCCGCCGTCGCCCCCGACGAACGCGATGCGCTCGACGCCCCGCGCGGCGAGGTGCGCGATCACGAGATCGAGCCCTGCGTCGTCGTCGGTGCGCACCGTGGCGACCACGTCGTCCGTCGCGTCGATCGCGCTGGCGACCACGGTCGGAATCATCGCGGTCAGTGCGGCGAGCTCCCGGAAATTGGGGATCGTGCCGACCGCGATGAGCCCCGACGGGCGCAGGTCGCGCAGCACGTCGAGGTTGTCGCGATCCAGCACAGCCCCACCAGCGCCATCATCGACCTGCGCGCTCATGATCATGGTCCGCCGCCCGGCTTCGGCGAGCCGCGCCTTCGCTGCCCCGACGATCTCCGCGAAGAGCGGGTTGTGCAGGTTCGACACGAGAATCGCCACGATGTCGCGGCGCCCCGCCGACAACGACTGCGCGACGAGGTTAGGCCGGTAGCCGAGCTGCGCTGCGGCGTGCAGCACACGGAGGCGGCGCTCCTCGCTGACGTTGTCGCCGTTGGTGAAGACGAGGGAGACGAGAGACTTCGAGACCCCGGCCACCCGTGCCACATCCCGGATCGTCGGCGGGCGCACGGGGGCGTCAGGCGTCTCGCCCGGTGTGCGCTCCATCGTCCCTCCTCATGCCTCGTTCATCATATGGGGGCCGCACTCATGAACTCAGGGCGCGAGCGCAGTCGGGAACGCGGCCGCGAACGCGTCGAGCGCAGCATCGGCGTCTCCGCTCGCCCAGGCCTCCATGCCGACCACGCCGTCGTATCCGACCTCGCGCAGCACCCGCGCCACGGCCTCGTATCGGATCTCGCCCGTGCCGGGCTCGCAGCGCCCCGGCACGTCGGCGACCTGGATCTCACCGATCCACGGCAGCGACTCGCGCACGAGCTCGACGAGATTCCCCTCGCCGATCTGCGCGTGGTAGAGGTCGAGATTGAGTCGCAGGTTGGGGTGGTCGACCCCGCGCACGAGGGCGAGCGTGTCGGCAGCCCGCGCGAACGGTGTGCCCGGATGGTCGACTGCGGTGTTCAGATTCTCGAGCACGAAGGTGCGCCCGGCTGCCGCACCCAGATCGGCCACTCGGCGGAGGGTGTCGGCGGCGTGAACCCAGTCCGCTCCCGAGACCCGCGCCCCGGGCACGACCGGCAGGCCGCCCTCGCCGAGACCGGTGCCGTGCAGGTTGAGGCGCGGGGCATCGATGACCTCTGCAGCCCGCAACGATTCGCCCGCGGTCGCGAGCAGGGCAGCACGGCCCTCGGCGGTCGTGAGGTCGCCGCGCAGGTAGCCGGTCATCGAAGAGAACGCGGCCCCGGTCGCGGCGAGGGCGGCGAGATCCTTCGTGCTCCAGTCCCAGATCTCCACGAGAAATCCGCGCTCGTGGATGCGTCGCACGCGCTCCGCGATCGGCAGGTCGGTGTACAGCATCTCGGCGCAGGCCGCGAGACGATAGCTCATGCGCGCACTCCCGCCCGCTCGGTGCCCGGGATCACAGCTCGACCGCGACCGCGGCGCCGGTCTCGGCCGATCGCTGCGCCGCATCGGCGAGGATCAGCGCCGCGCGCCCATCCTCGAACGTCGGGCTGGTCGACGACTCTCCGCGCACGAGCCTCACGAACTCGCCGAGTTCAGCCGCATACGCCTCCGCGTACCGTTCGAGGAAGAACTCGGGGTAGGGCGGCCGGGCTTCCACGGCGTGCCCGTTCGAGAGCACCACCGTGTTCTGCAGAGGGTTGCCGACCTGCAGCATCCCCTTCGATCCGAAGGCTTCCATGCGCTGGTCGTACCCGATGGCGCTGTGCCGGGAGTTCACGATCGTCACGATCGCGCCCGACGCGGCCCGCAGGGTGGCGACGGCGGTGTCGAAATCACCGTGCTCGCGTGCGCCGGCGTCGAAGGTGCGCGTGCCGGTGGCGCTGACCGAGACGATGTCGTCGATGAAGAATCGCGCCATGTCGAAGTCGTGGATGGTCATGTCGCGGAAGATGCCGCCCGAGACGCCGATGTAGTCCGCGGGAGGAGCCGCCGGGTCGCGGCTCACGATGATCAGCTGTTCGAGATCGCCGATCTCTCCAGCACGCACCCGCGCCTGCGCGGAGGCGTGATTCGGATCGAACCGGCGGTTGAACCCGAGCGCGACCGGAACGCCGCTCGATGCGACCAACGGCCGGAGGGCGTCGACGCGCGCGATGTCGAGGTCGATCGGCTTCTCGCAGAGCACGGGGAGGCCCGCGCGCAGGGAGGCCTCGATGAGGTCGACGTGCGTGGGGGTCGGCGAGGCGATGAGGATCGCGTCGACCTCTCCCGAGGCGATCAGCGTCTCGGCGGATTCGGTCGCCGTTGCGCCGTAGCGCGCAGCGACCGCGTGCGCTCCGTCGACGAATGGGTCGGCGACCCAGGAGAGCGTCGCCTCCGGCGAAGCGGCGATGCTGGCCGCGTGCACCTGGCCGATGCGGCCGGTGCCGATGAGTCCGAAGCGGATGGGCTGTTGCGTCATTGCGATTCCCTTGCGGTGGGTGCCGGGGCGGGCGCTACCGTTCCTGCGCCTAGCACGAGCCAAATTGTTAGTACAAAGTACGATTGTAGGGCCGGCGCAGGCCGAGCGCCACTCGGGTGGCGCGCGCCCGGCTGAGCCCCGGCATGTATGCGCCGAAAGCGCACTTCGTGTCGTACCGAGCGGCGGGGAGAGCCGCAATTGCGCTTTCGGCGCGATCAGACGTGCGGGATCCCCGCCGTCGAGGCGCGCACCACGATGCGCGGCGGGAAGATCCGCGATTCGGCGGCCGTTCCCGACAGCAGCGCGAGCAGCGCCTCCCCCGCAGCCTCGCCGAGCTCCGCGGGGTCTCCGCTGATCGTCGTGAGCGCGATGAGGCCGTAGGCGGCGAGCGGCGAGTCGTCGTACCCCACGACGGAGAGGTCTCTCGGCACCGCGAGCCCGGCATCGACGGCCGCTCCGATCACTCCGACGGCCATCGGATCGTTCACCGCGAAGACGGCCGTCGGCCGCGCTCGTGAGCGTCCGGCGGGGCGTTCCCGGGCGGTCGGTCCGGCGAACAGCGTCGCCACCGCCGCGCGGGCGGCGTCCTCTCCGGTCGCATCCGCCGGCACGACGAGCGGTTCGAGGCGGGCTTCAGTCATGGCGGCGACGTACCCGCGCGCACGTTCCGTCGCGCTCGCTCCCGGCCCCGAGACGCAGACGATACGGCGATGACCGAGCCCGAGCAGGTGCCGCGTCGCAAGGCGCCCGCCGGCGGCCTCATCGCTGGCGATCACGGGCACCCGCGGCGCGCTGACGGCTCGCGTGCCGAGCACGACTGCCGGCACTCCCGAGCGCTCGACGGCATCGGCGCTCACCTCGCCGGCGATCACGATCCCGTCAACGCGCAGGGCGCGGAACGCGTCGAGCGGATCGATGTCGAGGTGCGCGTTGAGGTGCGCGTCGGCGATGCTGAGTGCGTAGCCGTCGGCGCGGAATGCCGCCCGGAGACCGGCGAGCGCCTCGACGAACCACAGATTCGAGAAGTCGTCGACCACGACGCCGATGCTGCGCGTGCGGGTTCCCGCGAGACCGGCGGCGAGCCGGCTCGGCGTGTAGTCGAGCTCGGCGACGGCTGCGAGCACCGCCGCGCGCTTCTCGTCGCTGACCTGCGAGGAGTTGCGCATCACGAGCGAGACGAGGGACTTCGAGACGCCGGCGCGCGCGGCAACGTCGTAGATGGTCGGTCGTCGCATCGTTCGCCTTTCGCGCAGCTGGCAGGTCCCCCTGCCGACATCAGGGTACGCGACTTCGGTTCCGGGCGAACGCGGTGGGCTCTGGCGAACGCAGCCTGGGGCGGCCGACGCGCGATCGCATGCCGCGGTCTAATTGACAGGACATGGATGCCCGGCTACCGTGGTGCCAATTGGAGCGCTCCAAACGAAGACGCGCTGCTGGTGCCCAGCACCGAAGTTCCCCAGCAAGGAAGCCCGAAAGGAACCCCCATGACCACATCACTCGGCGTCGCCGTCATCGGAGCCGGCATGGCCGGCAAAGCTCACGCCGCCGCATACCGGGCCGCCTCGACCGTGTACGCGCCCGTGCTGCCCGAGATCCGACTCGTCGCGATCGGCGACTCCTTCGAGCCCCTGGGCGTCGAGACCGCGCAGCGCTTCGGCTTCGAACGGCACGTCGTCGACTGGCGCGACATCGCCGCCGCAGACGACATCGACGTCGTCAGCGTCGTCGTCGCGAACTCGCTGCACCGCGAAATCGTCGAGGGTCTCCTCGCGGCCGGCAAGCACGTGCTCTGCGAGAAGCCCCTCAGCGACACGATCGCAGATGCGCGAGCCATGGCCGAGGCTGCACGATCCGCGGAAGCGCAGGGCCTCGTGGCCCGCATCGGATTCAGCTACCTCCGCTCCCCCGGCATCGCGTTCATGCGGCAGCTCATCGACGACGGACGGCTCGGAGACCTGCTGCACTTCTCCGGCCGCTACTGGACCGACTACGGGTGCCGCCCCGACGCGCCGATCAGCTGGCGCTACCAGGGCCCCCAGGGATCGGGCGCTCTGGGCGACATCGGCAGCCACGTGAGCTACATCGCGGAATACCTGTGCGGACCAGCGCACGACGTCTCCGGCGGTCGCTTCCACACGTCGATCGTCGAGCGCCCGAAGCCGCTCGGCCAGGTGATCGGCCACACCGGGGGCGACGTGAGCGATGAGACTTCCCCCGTGACGAATGACGACTACGCGACCTTCAATGCGCGCTTCGCGGCCTGTGTCGGCACGATCGAGGTCTCACGCGTCGCGGCCGGTCACCCGAACGGTCTCGCGCTCGAGATCTTCGGAACGCGCGGGGCCGCGCGCTGGTCGCAGACGAACCCGGCGCAGGTCGAGGTCATGCTGCACGACGAGCACGCCGACGTCGCCGGTTACCGCACGATCCCGCTGGGGCCGGCGCACCCCCACTACGCCGGTGGATGGGCGATGGACGCCCCCGGCGTCGGCATCGGCCAGAACGATCTATTCGTGCACCAGGCCCGCGCCTTTCTCGAAGAGGTCGCCGGCGTCCCCGCCGAAGCGTCGCTCCCCCGCTGCAGGAGTTTCGACGACGGCGTGCACAACATGGAATTCCTCGCCGCCGTCGCCGACTCGGCCGCGCACGGCGGCACGACGGTCGCCGTCCGCTGATCCTCCCCGCTTCCACCTCTGGCGAAAAGAGCCCTCATATGAAACTCGGCGTGTACAACGCGATCCTCCACGACCGCAGCCTGCCGCAGGCGATCGAGATCGTCCGCTCGCTCGGCCTCACCGGCATCGAGCTCAACTCGGGCGGATTCCTCCCCGCCACGCACATCCCGAACCTCGGGGACGTCCTCGACTCCGACGTCGCTCGCGACGAGTTCCTCGAGCAGTTCGCCGACACGGGAGTCTCCATCGCGGGCCTCAACTGCAACGGCAACCCGCTGCACCCGAAGCGCGCGATCGGTGAGGCGCACGCGGCAGATGTGCGGCGGTCGATCCGGCTCGCTGAGCGACTCGGCCAGGATCGCGTGGTGACCATGTCGGGTCTTCCCGGCGGCGAACCGGGCGCGACCGTGGTCAACTGGGTGGTCAACGCCTGGAACTCGGCCGCCCTCGACGTGCTCGACTACCAGTGGGATATCGCAGCGGAGTTCTGGCGCGAGATGGACCGCTTCGCCGCCGACCATGGCGTGAAGATCGCACTCGAACTGCACCCGCAGAATCTCGTGTTCAACTCGGCCGACGTGCACAAGCTCATCGAGCTCACGAATGCGACGCACATCGGCGTCGAGCTCGACGCCTCACACCTCTTCTGGCAGCAGATGGATCCCGTGGCCGTCGTACGGCATCTCGGCGAACTCGTCGTGCATGCCGCGGCGAAGGACGTGCGCGTGAACCCCGAGTGGGCGCGGCTCAACGGGGTGCTCGACAACTCGTTCCGCCGCCTCGGCCCGGACGAGCCCCGCACCAATCTCGGCGGCGACGAGTGGGCGAACGAGTGGCCGAAGCGCTCGGCGTGGGACTTCGTCGCGCTCGGGCGCGGCCACGACACCGCGTTCTGGACGGAGTTCCTCCGCGCGATCCGCGACGTCGACCCCGGCATGTGGGTCAACATCGAGCACGAGGACGTCTCGCTCGGGCGCATCGAGGGGCTCGAGGTCGCATCGAAGGTGCTGCTCGAGGCCGACGCGGCGCTGCAGGGCGCCCGCTAGCCGGCCCGGACGCCCCGGCGGGCCAGCGAGAGCGCAATTGGAGTCGGTGTGCGGGCGGCGGCGCGCACCAACTGCGCTTTCGCGGGACTCGCGGCGCGCGGCGCGCGGCGCGCGGCGGGCGGCGCGGGACTCGCGGCGCGTGGCGCGGGACTCGCGGCGCGTGGCGAGTTACGGACGCACGGCGACGCGCACCCGTTCGCCGGTCTCAGCGCTCTCGCGAGCCGCATCGAGCACCGCGACCGTGTGCAGCGCTTCATCCAGGGTGACGCTCGGCGAGGTGCCGTCGACGAGCGCACGGTGCACGTCGCGGTAGAACTCCGTGTAGTCTCCGCGCAACGACGGGACGCGGATCGCGCCGGCCCCGGTGGTGAGCACGCCCCAGCGCTCCTCCCCTTCGACGCCCCACACGTCCGCGTTCGCGACGGGGGTCAGGCCCGCGAGCAGCTGGTCGACCTGCACGTCGGCCATGTGCGACTCGTAATTGCCCTCGTGTCCGATGACGATCATGCGCCGATCGTTTCTGCGCGCGCCCTTGGTCGAGGAGACCGAGCTGAAGACGCCGGAGGCGTGGTGGAGCCCGAGGAAGAACCCGACATCGACGCGCGCGTCACCCGAGCCGAACCAGTCGAGATGCGCATCGACACGGTCGACGGGACCGAAGAGCTGCGTCAGCTGGTCGACGACGTGCGCGCCCAGGTCTCGCAGCAGCCCCTCGTCGGGGCCCTGATCGAGCACCGCGCGATCGTCCTGGTCGAGCGCGAAGTCGGCGCGCCAGACGGGCCCGAGCGCACCGGAGTCGAGCACGGATCGCAGGGTGACGAGATCCGTGTCCCATCGCCGGTTGTGGAACACGGTGAGCATGCGGTCCGCCGCGGATGCCGCGGAGATGAGCTCGCGCGCCGTAGCGGCGTCGGGAGCGAACGGCTTGTCGGCGATCACATGCACCCCGCGCTCGAGCGCGCGCAGCACCAGCTCGCGCCGCGTCGCGGGCGGCGTCGTGATGACGACGGCGTCGACGCCGGCATCGATGAGCGCGTCGAGCGACGCGAACGCGGGCACGCCCGGCGCCGCCTCGGCGAGCGAGGACCGCGTGGCCTCCGATCGGGCGACGACGCCCGTGAGCTCCCATTCGATCGCGGCCTGAATGTACGGCAGGTGGAAGCGCCGCCCTCCGACGCCGAATCCGACGATCCCGATGCGCACGCGCGCTCCCTACTTGCTTCGCGGCACGTAGATCGCGCCGGTGGTGACTTCTTCTTCGAGCGCTTCGAGCGTACGCCCGCGGGTCTCGGGAATGCACTTCCAGACGAAGAGCAGCGCGAGCGCCCCCACGGCGGCGAACACGAAGAACGTGTTCGAGATCCCGATGCCGTCGACGAGCGGCAGGAAGAAGAGCGCGACGATGCCGTTCATGATCCACAGTGCGAAGACCGAGATGCCCATGCCGATGCCGCGCATGTGCAACGGGAAGATCTCCGAGAGGTACACCCACACGGCGACGTTCAAGAACGTCTGCATGGAGCCGACGAAGATGACGACGAGTGCGAGGATCACCCAGGGGCGGGCAGCGCTCTCAGCCGGCAGCGTCAGCGATGCGACGCCGATGAGCAGGTGGCTCACCGTGGTGAGCGTGAATCCCGTGATGAACGTCTTGCGGCGATCCAGCCGGTCCATCATCTGCAGCGCGATGATCGCGCCGATCACGGCGATGATGCCCGGTGCGACGTTCGCGATGAGGGCCGCGTTCTGCGAGAAGCCCGACTGCTCGAGCACCTGGCTGCCGAAGTACATGATGGAGTTGATGCCGGTGAGCTGCTGGGCGATGCCGAGCCCGATGCCGACGAAGATGATCTTCGTCAGGTTGCGGTTCGCGAAGATGGCACGCCATCCGATCTGCGATGCTCCGCGCTCCTCCTCGATGAGTGCGCGGAGTTCGCCGATCTCGGCCGCTGCGCGCTCGGGGGTGCGAACGGTCGCGAGAACCCGCTCGGCGTGCTCGTAGTCGCCCCGGTTGACGAGCCAGCGCGGCGATTCCGGCATGCGCAGCATGCCGAAGAAGAGCGCGATCGCCGGCAGCGCGCAGACCGCGAACATGACGCGCCAGATGTTGTCGATGTGTCCCCAGACGTTGCCGATGATCGCGTTGACCACGAATGCGGCGAGCTGACCCACGACGATCATCAGCTCGTTGCGGCCCGCGATGGAGCCGCGGATCTCGTAGGGCGCGAGCTCGGCGAGGAAGACGGGCACGACGGTCGACGCTCCGCCGACCGCGAGGCCGAGCAGCACCCGGCCGAGGATGAGGGTGCCGAATCCGAGTGGCGTGTGCGTTCCGTAGGTCTCGCCGCCCGGGGCGAAGACCACGAACGCGGTGCCGACGAAGAAGAGCACGGCGAGCAGGATGATCGTCTTGCGTCGGCCCCAGCCGTCGGAGAGCCGACCGCACGCCATCGCGCCGAGCGCGGCAGCGAATACGAGCGAACTGGTGAACCAGCCTTCGAGGAACGGCGTCAGACCCAGTTCCTCCGACATCGGGCTGAGCGCGCCGTTGACGACGCCCGTGTCATAGCCGAAGAGCAGTCCGCCGAAGGTGGCGATGAGCGCCACGAGACCGAGTCGACGGCGATGCGGTCCGTTGCCGAGTGGCGGCAGTGCCGTACGACTCTCTCCCGCGGTTCCGACTGTCATCTCGTTGACTCCTTCGTCGCCCGGGCCCGTCGAGTAACGGACCGCTCATCCGAGCTTAACAATGTCGTTACATTTGGACAAACTTTGGCGAGCGGTACAGTGGTCCGGTGATGTCAGCCCTCCCCGATCTCGCCCCGCTCGCCTGGGTGGTACTCGGCATCGCGGCGTGCATCGTCGGATTCTCGAAGACGGCGCTCCCGGGCGCGAACACGGTGTCGATCGCGATCTTCGCCGCGATCCTGCCCGCGAAGCAGTCCACGGGGGCACTGCTTCTGCTGCTCATCGTTGGCGATGCCTTCGCGGTGTGGGCCTACCGGAAGCATGCGAGTTGGCCGACGATGCTGCGCCTCGCACCCGCGGTCGTCGCAGGACTCGTGCTGGGCGCCGTGTTCCTCGCGTTCGCCGACGACGACTGGGTGCGCCGCGTGATCGGCGCGATCCTGCTGCTCGTCGTCGCCTTCACGATGTGGAGGCGCTACTTCTCGCTCGGCCGGGGCACGACGGCCTCGCGAGGCTCGGCGGACGGCGCTGCACCTCCCGCCGGAGCTGGCAGCGCCACCGGCCGCGGTCTCGCCGGTAGCCTCGGCTACGGCTCCCTCGCCGGCTTCACCACAATGGTCGCCAACGCCGGAGGGCCTGTCATGTCGATGTACTTCCTCGCCATGAAGTTCCCCGTGCAGGCGTTCCTCGGCACGGCGGCCTGGTTCTTCGCGATCATCAACATCGCGAAGCTCCCGTTCTCCGTCAGTCTCGGCCTGATCGATGCCTCGAGCCTCGCACTCGACCTGGTCCTCGTGCCGGGCGTCGTCATCGGCGCCGTGCTCGGACGCTGGATCGCGATGCGCATCAAGCAGCGCGTGTTCGAGCGCGCCGTGCTCGCCGTGACGATCCTCGCCGCGCTCTACCTCGTCATCTTCTGAGCCGCGGCGCGGCGGCTGCGGCGGCTCCGGGAGCGGCCGCTCTCAGACCACGCCGGCCAGCTCGCGCAGTTTGGCGAGCTGGAAGCGCGAGATCTCATCTGCGCGCTCGTCTTCGGCGAACACGTTCGACACGATCAACGCGTCGTCGCGTTCGAGGTACCCCGAGTCGCGGAGCACGGTGAAGAGCTCGATCCAGTCGACGTCGCCGTCGCCGATCGCCAGGTGCTGATGCACGCGCACCGCGTTGTCCGGAGGGTTGGTGATGTAGCGCAGGGCGTTCGACCGCGTGTGGTCGAAGGTGTCGGCCGCGTACACGGCGCCGAGGCGGTTCCCGAGCTGCGGGATCAGGCTCGTCGCCCGGTCGCCGTAATGGAACGTGTGCGCGGCGACGTAGACGAATCCGACGCGGTCGGTGTTCAAACCGCGGATGATGCGCCACGCCTCGAGCCCGTCCTCGACGAAGTCGTCTGGGTGCGGGTCGAAGTTCATGGTGACGCCTTCGCGCTCGAGCACCGGAATGAGACGCTCCATCGCTCGGTAGAACGCGACCTCCGAGTCCTCCTCGCGCTCGGGCCGACCCGAGAACTCGGTGTTGACGATCGGCGCCTCGAGCTCGGCGGCGATCTCGATGTAGCGCGTCGTGTTGAAGACTGCGGCGTCGACCTCGTGCGGCTCCGGGCCTCCGAAGCGCTGCACCGGCAGCAGGGAGGTGATCGTCACCCCGGCGTCCCTCGCCCGCTTCTTCAGCTGTGCGATGAGGGCGCTGTCCATCTTGGGGTGGTGGAAGTGCCGCCCGAAATCTGGGCTGGGCGTCAGCTGCAGGTACTCGTATCCCAGCCGCGCGACGAGGTCGGGGAAGTCGAGCAGGTGCACCGAATCGTTGTACGGCGTGGGGTCGAGTGCGATGCGCACCATGGGGCCTCCTCAGTACTCAGTGTGTTGCTGCGCGCGGGCTGCGCGGGCAGCGCGGGCTTCGGTGAGTGATTCGACATCGGTGAGCGGTGTTCGTGCACATCGCTCCCACCGAAGCCGAATATCTCACGGCGGCAGTGGATCAGGCGTAGAACGCCGGGCGCTCCGGCGCCTCGACCGGCACCACACCGCCGTCGTGCATCGCGGTGACGCCCGCCTCGCACGAGAGCGCGACGAGGTAGCCGTCCCACGCGTTCGGTCCGTCGACGAGGTCGCCGCGGTGCACCGCATCGACCCAGCGCTGGATCTGCTCGTCGTACGCCGCGGCGAAACGCGTGGTGAACGACTCGTGCTCCTGCATGCTGAAGCGCCCGGCGCTCCAGCGCTGCAATCCTGCGGGCTGGCCGATGCGGGCGACGCCCTGCTCGAAGACGGCCTCCGTGGCGACCTGGTAGCCGAACTGCACGCTGACGCTCATCTCCACGTCGACGAGCACGCCGTTCTCGAGCTCCATGAGTACGAGGATCGGCTCGTGCAGCCGCTCCGGCGCGAGCGAGTTGCGGCGCGGGTGCTTCACCTCGACGCTCACGACGCGCGACCCCGCGAGCCACGGCACAACGTCGAACTCATGCACGACCGAGTCGGTGATGAGCATGTCGTTCGTGTAGGTGTCCGGCACCGAGGGGTTGCGGTGCACGCCGCGCACCATCAGCAGTTCACCGCTCTCGCCCGAGGCGACCAGGTCGCGCAGCGCCTGGTACTCGGCATCGAAGCGGCGCATGAAGCCGACCTGGATGTGCGGCCGGTCGAGCTGCTGTTCGAGCTGCAGCACCTCCCAGGAGCTCGCGGAATCCTGGGTGAGCGGCTTCTCGCAGAGGATCGGCAGCTGCGCTGCCAGCGCCGGAGCGAGCACCGGCGCGTGGAACTGGCCGGGAACGGCGATGAGCACCGCGTCGAGCGCGTCGGCCGCGATGGCCTCCTCGACGCTCGCGAACACCTGCGCGTCGGGCGCGTGCTCAGCGGCCGCGGCCGCTCGGTCGGCGTCGGGCTCGACGACAGCCGAGACGCGAGCGCCGCTGATGCGGGCGGTGATGCGGGCGATGTGGTCGGCGCCCATCTTGCCGGCGCCGACGACGGCGACGCGGAGATCTTCAGTCATGGTCGATGGTTCCTTTCGATTCGAATCCGGGCCCGAGGGCGATCCCTGGACCGGCAGCGCGCGCCGCGATGCGACGCTCGAGCGCTACCTCCTGGCGAGGTGCGTGCAGGAGAAGATGTGCTCGCGCGTGCGCGTCGCGATGGGCAGCGGGCGGTCGACGTCGCAGCCGTACATGTCCTGCTCGACGATCGCGAAGATGTCGGCGTCGATCTTCGCGACGGCTTCGATCACCGGTGCGAGGTCGGGAACGCCGTTGGGGGGTTCGATCATGATGCCCTGGGTCACCGCTTCGGCGAAGGGGACGTCGTTCTTCAGCACATCGAAGAGCAGCGAGGGGTCGACCTGTTTGAGGTGCAGGTAGCCGATGCGCTCCGGCCGCTCCTCGATGAGCTTCACGTTGTCACCGCCGTAGTAGGCGAAGTGGCCGGTGTCGAGGCACAGGTTGGTGTACCGCTCGTCGGTCTCGTCGAGGAAGCGCAGCACCTCTCGCGTGGTGCCGATGTGGCTGTCGGCGTGGGAGTGGAACTGCTGCTTGACGCCGAACTCCTCGAGCAGGGCCTTGCCGAGGCGATCGTGTCCGGCGCCGAGCTTCGCCCACTGCTCGTCGGTGAGGGTGCGCGGCTCGAGCACTTGACTCGTGGCGTCGCTGCGCCAGAGGTCCGGGATCACGACGAGGTGCTCCGCACCGAGCTTTGATGCGAGGCCAGCGACGTTCAGCGCCTGATCCCAGGCACGCTGCCACTCGTCGTCTCCCTTGTGGAAGCCGGTGAACACCGTGCCGGCCGAGAGCTTCAGGCCGCGCTTGCCGAGCTCGTCCTCGAGCTGGTGCGGGTCGGTGGGGAGGTAGCCGTACGGTCCGAGTTCGATCCACTCGTAGCCGGAGGCGACGACCTCGTCGAGGAAGCGCTCCCAGGGCACCTGACCGGGATCGTCGGGAAACCACACGCCCCAGGAGTCGGGGGCGGTGCCGATGCGCAGCCCGGCTTCGTTCGCTGCAGTCATGACCTGTCCTTCGTATTTCGCGGTGAGATTCGGGAGGGATCGGCGCTCAGCCGAGCAGCGGCTTCTGCGCGGCTGCCTGCTCCTCATAGGCGGCTCGCGCGCGCTGCGTCGACTCGAGCGTCGAAACCTGCTGCACCGGCACGTCCCACCAGCCGGCGCCGTCGGGGGCGTAGACCAGCGGGTCGCTGTTGATGTGGATGAACGTCGCGCGATCCGACGCCTTCGCCTGAGCGATCGCCCGCTCCAGGTCGGAGATCGCGTCGCTCGTCGGTTCGACCTCGATGACGTCCATGCCGTAACTGCGGGCGTTCATCGCAAGGTCGACCGGCAGCACTCGCTCGCCCTGGAAGTTCTTCGCGGTGTCGTCGTACTCGCGGTACCAGGTGCCGAAGCGCTCGGAGCCGACCGTTTCGGAGAGGTGGCCGATCGAGGCGTAGCCGTGGTTCTGGATGAGGATCACGATGACCTTGATGCCCTCGGCGACCGCGGTCACGAGCTCGCTGTTCAGCATCAGATACGAGCCGTCGCCGACCATGATGATCACGTCGCGGTCGTCACCTGCAGCGGTCAACCCGCGCTTCGCGCCGATACCGCCCGCGATCTCGTAGCCCATGCACGAGTACGCGTACTCGACGTGGTACCCGAGCGCGTCGCGCACGCGCCACAGCTTGTGCAGGTCGCCCGGCAGCGATCCCGCCGCCTGCACGACCACGTCCTCCGCAGCACTCGAGCGCTGCACCGCTCCGATGATCTCCGGCTGGCCGGGCAGCTCCCTGCCGGAGGGGGCGAACGCCTCGTCCACGAGGCCGTCCCACGCCGCTTTCTCCGCGGCGATGCGCTCGGCGTAGGCGGCGTCGACGCCGAGCTGCGCGGCAGAGCCCCCCTCGAGCGCTGCGAGCAGCTCGACGAGCGCCTCTCTGGCGTCGGCGATCACCGGGATCTGCGTGCCGTGCTTGTACGCGTCGAATGACGCCACGTTGATGTTGACGAAGCGCACGCCGGGGTGCTGGAACGCGGTGCGCGACGACGTCGTGAAATCGCTGTAGCGCGTGCCGATCCCGATGATGACATCGGCATCCGCAGCGAGGCGATTGGCCGCGAGGGTGCCGGTCGCCCCGACACCGCCCAGGTACTGCGGATGATCCCAGTCGAGCACGCCGCCGCCGGCCTGCGAGGAGCCGACGGGAATGCCGGTCGCCTCGACGAACGCGCGCAGCTGCTGCTCGGCGTCCGAGTACAGCACGCCTCCGCCCGCGACGATGAACGGGCGTTTCGCCTCGCGGATCGCCTCGAGCGCGACGGCGAACGCATCGCGCTCGGGGCGCGGACGGCGAATGCGCCACTCGCGCGGTTGCAGGAACTCCTCCGGAACATCGACGGCCTCCGCCTGCACGTCTTCGGGGAGCGCGATCGTCACGGCTCCGGTCTCGGCAGGATCGGTGAGCACGCGCATGGCGGCGAGCGCGATCGAGAACAGCTGCTCGGGGCGCTGCACCCGGTCGAAGAACTTGGAGACCGGGCGGAAAGCGTCATTCACCGTCAGCCCGATGTCGTGCGGCTGCTCCAGCTGCTGCAGCACGGGGTCGGCGACGCGCGTCGCGAACGTGTCGCTCGGCAGCAGCAGCGCTGGCAGGCGGTTCGTCGTGGCGAGCGCCGCGCCCGTGAGCAGGTTCGTGGCGCCGGGGCCGACCGATGCAGCAGCGGCGTAGGTGCCGCGCCGACGGTGCATGCGGGCGTAGCCCACCGACTGGTGCACCATCGCCTGCTCGTTGCGAGCCTGGTAATAGGGCATGAGGTCGGGCTGCTCGACGTTGACCTGCTTGAGGGCCTGGCCGATCCCGGCGACATTGCCGTGCCCGAAGATGCCGAACGTTCCGGGAATGGTGCGCTCGCGGATCTCGGTTCCGTCGGCCGCGCGATCGACGGTCCACTGGTTCGCGAGGAACTCGATCAGTGCTTGACTCACGGTCATCCGTCGGGTCGTCATCGTGCCTGCTCCGTTTCGGTCACTGGGGTCTGCGGGGTGAAGGGAAGGCGCGCGTCGAGTTCCTGACCCTCCCAGGTGTCGCGCACCCAGCCGTGCGCCGGGTCGTCGCTGATGAGCCAGGTGCGCTCTGGATCGGGGCCGGCCATCACGTTGAGGTAGTACATGTCGTACCCGGGGGCGGCGACGGCGGGCCCGTGGTAGCCGTGCGGCACGAGCGCGATGTCACCGGTGCGCACCTGCGAGTCGATCTCGATGGGCCCGGCCGGTGAGGCGTACGTGCTGAACAGGCCGAACGCGCGCTCGGGATCGACGCCGGCGGGGGCGTCCTTCGTCGGCGCGACCTCGAAGTAGTAGATCTCCTCGAGCTCCGACTCGTGCCCCGGGATGTGCTCGTCGTGCTTGTGCGGCGGGTACGACGACCAGTTCTCGGCCGGAGTGATGACTTCGACGACGATGAACCGTGCCGCGTCGAGCGACTCCTTGCGGCCGAAGTTGTGCACCTGGCGACTCGAAGCACCGGCGCCGCGCAGCTCGACCGGCACGTCCTCGACCGCCATGTAGCGGGAGGGGCGCACGAGGGCCGGGTCGTCCGCCGGCACCGGAGAGGTGGCGACGAGGAAGCGCGCTTCGCCCGATGGTGCCGAGGTCGCGGTGACCTCGGCCTCGGCGACCGCTGACAGGTAGAGCACGTCGGTCGGCCCGTCGAAGACGGAGGCGCGTCCGGCGAGATCGACCGTCGTCTCGGTGTCGGCATCGGCCCCGGCAGCAGTCGCGGCCGGCGCGCGGCCGTCTTCGCGGTATCGCACGGAGAACGCGCCGGAGAGGGGAACGATCAGTCGTTCGACGCCGCTCCCGTCGAGGGCGATGGACGCACCCTCGGCGAGCCGGGCGACCCGCACACCCGTGTGCTCCCAGCCGGGGATGCGCTCGTCGACGACGGACTCCCACCCTCCTTCGGCGAGCTCGCCGCGCCGATGGAACCATCGGCCGGCCGGTGCCGTCTGCTGCGCGTCGTGCGTCATGTCGCCCCTCCTCCGGTGCGTTCGATCAGTCGTTCTGGGGGAACCCGAGGTTGATGCCGCCGTGCGTCGCGGGATCGAGCCAGCGACTGGTGATGGCTTTCTCACGGGTGAAGAACTCGAAGCCCTGCACGCCGTACGCCTTCGAGTCGCCGAAGAGCGACGCCTTCCACCCGCCGAAGGAGTGGTATGCGACCGGCACGGGGATCGGGACGTTGATGCCGATCATGCCGACCTGGATCTCGTGCTGGAAGCGGCGGGCCGCACCGCCGTCGTTCGTGAAGATCGCAGTGCCGTTGCCGAACGCGCCCGAGTTGATGAGCTCGACGCCCTCTTCGAACGTCTCGACGCGCACGATCTCGAGCACGGGCCCGAAGATCTCCTCGGTGTAGGCGCGCGACGTCGTCGGCAGGTGATCGATGAGCGTCGGCCCCACGAAGAACCCGTTCTCGTGCCCGTCGACTGAGAAGCCCCGGCCGTCGACGACGATGGTCGCCCCGTCCTGCTCGGCGATGTCGATGTAGCCGGTCACCTTGTCGCGATGCGCATCGGTGATGAGCGGCCCCATGTCGGGTTCGGGCGTCGATGCGCCGTTGCCGATCGAGAGGTTCGCGATGCGCTCGGTGATCTTCTCGATGAGCGCGTCGGCGACGGGCTCGACCGCGAGCACGACCGAGATCGCCATGCAGCGCTCGCCTGCGGCGCCGTATCCGGCGTTGATCGCCTGGTCTGCGACGAGGTCGAGGTCGGCATCGGGCAGCACCAGCATGTGGTTCTTCGCTCCGCCCAGAGCCTGCACGCGCTTGCCGTGCTTCGAGGCGGTCTCGTAGATGTACTGCGCGATCGGCGTTGATCCCACGAATGAGATCGAGTGCACGCCCGGGTCGGTGAGCAGGCCGTCGACGGCGAGCTTGTCGCCGTTGAGCACGGTGAAGACGCCGTCGGGCAGGCCGGCCTCCTGCCAGAGCTCGGCGAGCCACAGGGCCGCAGAGGGATCCTTCTCGGAGGGCTTCACGATGACGGCGTTGCCCGCGGCGATCGCGACGGGGAAGAACCACATCGGCACCATGGCCGGGAAGTTGAAGGGGGCGATGATGCCCGCCACGCCGATCGGCTGCTTGATCGAGTAGACGTCGATGCCGGTCGAGGCGTTCTCGGAGAACGCGCCTTTGATGAGGTGCGGGAATCCTGTGGCGAGTTCCACGACCTCCTGGCCGCGCAGGATCTCGCCCATGGCGTCCGAGACCACTTTGCCGTGCTCGCGCGTGATGATCTCGGCGAGCTCGCCCTTGCGGGCGTTCAGCAGCTCGCGGAACTTGAAGATGACGGTCTGGCGCTTCGCCATGGAGAATGCGCTCCAGGCCTCGAAGCCGCGGGTGGCCGAGGCGATCGCCGCGGCGATCTCCGCCTCGTCGGCGAGGGCGACGTGCGCCTGCACCTCGCCGGTCGCCGGGTTGAAGACGGGGGCGGTGCGGCCGCTCGTCGAGGCGCGACGTGCGCCGTCGATCCAGTGCGGGATCACGGGGAGGGAATCAGTGCTCATTGCGGGTGTCCTTCGTGTCGTTCGTGTGCGAGATCGAAGCGAGACCGCGGATCGGCTGCGCCTCGCGAGGAGTTTCGGGGAGATCGCGGTGCACCAGCCGCGCGGCCGTGTCGACCGCGGCGGCGACGTCGCCGTCGTGCGGGTAGAGCAGCGTGCGGCCGACCGTGAGGCCGCGCACGCCGGGCAGGGCGAGGGCGCTCTCCCACGAGGCGAACGTCTCGTCGGGATCGCCGCCGTTGTCGCCGCCGAGCAGCAGCGTCGGCATCGTCGTGGCCTCCATGACGCGCTCCATCTCGGGGACCACCGGCAGCTTCATCCACGTGTAGGCGCTCGAATTGCCGAGCCCGGAGGCGATGGCCGTCGAGAGGATCACCGCGTCCGCCGAGAGATCGTTGATCACCTTTCCGCCGACGCGGCTGCTCATGAACGGCTCGAGCATGATCGGCAGCCCCGCGGCCGCGGCAGCGTCGACGGCGCGAGCGGTCGCCTGGAGCGTCGACGCGGTGCCGGCGTCGTTCAGGTCGACGCGGATGAGCGTCTTCGCGAAATCGAGGCCGTGACTGACCATCGCGTCGATGTCGTAGGCCGTATACCGGTCGTCGAGCTCGAACGAGGCGCCGCGCAGCCCGCCCCGATTCATCGACCCGACGACGATCTTGTCGTCGAGCAGGCCGAGGGCTGCCAGATCGTCGATGATGTCGGGGGTTCCGAGCACGCCGTCGACGCCGGGGCGCGAGAGCGCCAGCGCCATCCGCTCGAGCAGATCGTAACGATTGGCCATGGCGGTGGCGTGACCGCCAACGGCGATCGCTCCGCGGGCCGGGTGATCCGCGGCCACGATGAAGAGCCTGCCGTCACCGGCGATGACGTCGCGCCGGCGCCGTTCGGCGAGCGCGCGAGTGATGCCGGACGGGTCCGCGGCGCGCAGCTGGCGCAGGCGGTCGAAGTCGAGTGCCACGATCAGGCCCCCTTCGCGAGCAGGGTTTCGACCTCTGCGGCGTCGGGCATCGCCGTCGAGCACTCGCGGCGCGTGGCCACGATCGCTCCTGCGACGTTGGCGAAGCGGAAGATGCGCTCGAGGTCCCAGCCCTCGAGCAGCCCGTGGCAGAGCGCTCCGCCGAAGGCGTCGCCCGAGCCGAGGCCGTTGATCACATCGACGAAGTGCGGGGGCACCTCCACGCGCTCCTCCCGGGTCTTCGCGAGTACGCCCTTGGGCCCCTGCTTCACGATCGCGAGTTGCAGACCGCGATCGAGCAGCGCGTCTGCGGCTCGGTCCGGCTCGGTCTCCCCCACCGCGACCTCGCACTCCTCGCGGTTTCCGACCGCGATCGTCGCGCGGCCGATCGCCGCCGCGACCTGCTCCGTGGCTTCGGCCGCGTCGCCCCAGAACATGGGGCGGTAGTCGAGGTCGAAGATCGTGTGCGCGGCGCCGTCTCGTGCTTCGAGGGCGGCGTGGTGCGTCGACCGGCTCGGCTCCTCGCTCAGTCCGGTGAGCGTGAACCACAGGATGCGCGCCTCGCGGACGGCCTCGAGGTCGAGATCCTCGACCGCGATCTGCAGATCGGGCGCCTTCGGCTTGCGATAGAAGTAAAGCGGGAAGTCGTCCGGCGGGAAGATCTCGCAGAAGGTGACCGGCGTGGGGTACTCGGGGTCGACGCGGACCTCGCGATTGTCGACCCCGAGTCGTTCGAGTTCGCGCAGCAGGTACGTGCCGAAGGGGTCGTCGCCGACGCGTGAGATCAGAGCGCTCGCCCGGCCGTACTTCGCTGCGGCCACCGCGACATTCGCCGCGCTCCCGCCGAGGTATTTGCCGAAGCTGGTGACATCTTCGAGGCCGATCCCGTCTTGCAATGGGTAGATATCGACTCCGAGCCGACCCAGTGCCAGAACGTCATCCCGACGCCGCAGTTCCGACATTCGCTACTCGCCTTCTCGTAGTGACGCAGGCGGGCCCCGTGCACCGCTGCATTTGTCCTAACAATAGCACGAAGCGGCGGGGCGCCACGTGCACACTCCGCTCGGGGGTAATGTTGTCATCACAAAGAGGTCGCTCGCGGCCCACCGCATTCGATCCGCGTGCCACCCCAGCGCCGAGGAGCACCGCACATGAGCATTGAACCCGTCTGGCCGAGCGAGCTCTTCACCGATCTCGACCGCAGCGGCCCCATCCCCCTGTACTTCCAGATCTCGAGCCGACTCGAGCGCGCGATCCGCGACGGCATCATCCCAGCCGGCGCTCGCCTCGAGAACGAGATCGCGATCGGGCAGCATCTCGGCCTCTCACGCCCGACCGTGCGACGCGCGATCCAGGAGCTCGTCGACAAGGGCCTGCTCGTACGGCGCCGGGGCATCGGCACCCAGGTCGTGCAGGCCAGGGTGAGCCGACCCGTCGAGCTCACGAGCCTGCAGGAGGATCTCACCCGCGCGGGCCACCACCCGAGCACGCGGGTGCTCTCACTCGAGAAGATCCCCGCGGACGAGGAAGCGGCGGTGCGACTCCGCGTCGACGTCGGCACCGAGATCACGCGCATCCGCCGGCTGCGCAGCGCCGACGGCACCCCGATGGCGATCCTCGAGAACCTCCTGCCGCCCGAGTACGCCGACATCACGTTCGCGGACCTCGAGACGCACGGGCTCTACGAGATGCTGCGAGCGCGCGGCATCGCCATCAAGATCGCGAACCAGACGATCGGAGCGCGGCGCACTCACAGCGACGAGCACGAACTGCTCGACGTCGCGAAGGGCAGCCCCGTGCTCACCATGGATCGCGTCGCCTTCGACCAGGGCGGCAGTGTCATCGAGGCCGGGCATCACTGCTACCGGCCGGATCTGTACTCGTTCGAGACCACACTCGTCTCCCGGTAGCGCGCAGACGGTCCGGACCCCGCTCGGCTCGCTCCTACCGAGCGATCACCTCGCGGTACACCTCGACGAGACGGTCGGCCGACGCCTGCCAGCTGCGCTGCAGCGCGTGCGCGCGTGCCGCATCCCCCATGCGCTTCAACCCGGGGCCGTCGGCGAGCATCTCGCGGATGGTCGACGCCCAGACCTCGGGGTCGTCGCCGGCGATCAGGACGCCCGTCGTCCCGGCGACGACGGCTTCGCGCAACCCGCCGGCGTCACGGGCGATCACGGGCACGCCCGATGCTGCCGCCTCGAGCGCGACGAGGCCGAATGTCTCGGTGTGCGACGGCACGAGCATGAGACTGGCCGACCGAATGCGCTCAGCCAGTTCGCGCCGTCGAAGCGCCCCCTCGAACGCCGTCGTACTGAGCATGCCGTGCGCGACGACCGACTCGTGCAGCGCGCGAGCGTAGTCATCGCCGTCGGGAGGGGGCGCGCCGACGATGCGGAGCGTCGGGCGCTCGGCGTGAGGGAGCTGCGCGATCGCCTCGATCGCGAGATCGAATCCCTTGAGGGGGTGCAGGCGGCCGACGAGGATCACCTCGGGCCTCCCTCCTCCGCGCAACCAGTCGCGCTGCTCCTCGCACTCCGCGGTGTCGCACGGTCGGAACAGGTCGGTGTCGACGCCGAGCGGCACCACGCGCACGCGATCCGGATCGCCTTCGAGCCTCGCGAGCACCGTGGCCCGTTCAGCCTCGCTCACCGCGATGATGAGGTCGGCCTCAGCGGCCAGCCGCGCTTCGCCCGCCAGGCGTCCGGGCGACTCCGGGCGCTCCCCGTCACCGAACGGCGACTCGGGCGGCGCGGCGATCGAATGATAGCTCTGGAGCAGCGGAATGCCGCAGTCACGGGCGACCGGCAGTGCGGCGATGCCCGAGAACCAGTGCTCCGCATGCAGCACCTCGACCGGGTCAGCGGTGAGTTCGGTGTGCAGCAGGCGGCTGAAGTCCTCCATCACCTGCTCGTGCTCGCCCTTCGCCAGCAGGCGAGGGGCACCGGCGTCGAGCAGCAGCACGGTCAGGTTCGGCATGAGCTCGACGCGCGCCGGAGTGTCGGTGTCGCTGCGCCTCGTGAAGATGCGCACGCGGTGGCCGGCACGGGCGAGCGCTTCCGCCTGCGCGCGCACGACGACGTTCATTCCGCCGGCATCTTTCGTGCCCGGCACATCGAGCGGCGAGGTGTGCAGCATGACGAAGCCGATCGAAAGTGCTGCGGGAGTCATGCTTCGAGCGTAGTGGCAGGATCGGTGCCTTCCGTCGCACGACCCCGTCGTCATCGGCCGCCCCTCGACGAAATATACCCCAGGTGGGTATGCTCGAAGTATCCGATCGTGAAGGAGACCCGATGACCGAGCCGCACGAGAGCAGCGACGCCTGCGAGCCGGAGTTCAGCGCCGGGCACCCCTCACGTCCAGGAGAGCACGCCGGCGCCCGCGGATCGCACGCGCACGATCACGGCCTGCAGGGCGCGACCTCCGGCACGGCGAAGCACCGGCGCAAGCTGGTGCTGGTGCTCGTGATCACGCTGACGGTCTTCGTCGTGCAGCTCATCGGCGCCTTCGTCTCGAACTCGCTCTCCCTCCTCGCCGACGCCGGCCACATGCTCACCGACGCCACCGGAGTCGCGATCGCGCTCATCGCGAGCCTCATCGCGGGCGTCGCGGCGACGTCGAAACGCACCTTCGGGTATCTGCGGATCGAGATCCTCGCCGCGCTCATCAACGGCATCGTGCTCGGAGTCATCGCGATCGTCATCCTCGTCCAAGCCATCGCTCGCTTCGGCACCGAGGTCGAGGTGCACTCCGTTCCGATGCTGGTCGCCGCCGTCATCGGAGCCATCGCCAACCTGATCTCCCTGCTCATTCTGCAATCGGGGCAGCGCGAAAGCCTCAATGTGCGCGGGGCGTACCTCGAAGTGCTCGGCGACCTGCTCGGCTCCGTCGCCGTCATCGTCGCCGGCACCATCATCCTGTTCACCGGCTGGAACGCGGTCGATCAGATCGCCTCGATCCTCATCGCCCTCCTCATCTTCCCCCGGGCGATCAGCCTGCTGCGCGACGTCGTCGATGTGCTGCTCGAGGCGTCGCCGAAGAACGTCGACGTCGACGCCGCCCGTGCCCACATGGAAGCGGTGCCCGGCGTCGAAGAGGTGCACGACGTGCACGCCTGGACCATCACCTCAGGCGTGCCCGCCTTCTCAGCCCACGTGACGGTGGCCGACGCCGCGTGGAGCGAACGCGGGTACCACGCGATCCTCGACGAGGTCCGCGCCTGTCTGCACGAGCATTTCGACACCGAGCACGTCACGCTCCAGTTGGAGCCGCGCAGCCACGAGACCGCGGGCGAGCGCGTGCACGCCTAGGGTCGGCACCGAGACGTACTCCACCCGTGACGCGGCGCCTCCCGTTCGGCATAATGAGTGTGAGCTGTGTATCTGCACAGAATGCCTGAGAAAGTGAGTCGAAGATGACCGGTACCGTTCGCAACGCTGGGGCCGAGGCTCTCGCAACACTGCTGTTCGTCTTCTCGATCGTCGCCGCGATCAACAACGCGGGCGACTTCGCGCCCCTCGCCATCGGGTTCACTCTGATGGTGCTGATCTACGCCACCGGCCACCTCTCCGGCGCCCACCTGAACCCGGCGGTCTCGCTCGGCGCGCTCATCCGCGGTGCGCTGAGCGCAGGCGACTTCGTGGCCTACGTCATCGCTCAGCTCGTCGGCGGCGTGCTCGGCGCGCTGCTCGCCGGACTCATCTTCCCGGCAGCCGCAGCGGCGAAGGAGATCGAGGTCGGGCCGGCCTTCCTGGTCGAGGCGCTCTTCACCTTCATCCTCGTCTACGTCGTGCTCAACGTCGCGACGTCGAAGGACACCGAGGGCAACTCGTTCTACGGCCTCGCCATCGGTTCCGTCGTCGTCGTCGGAGCGTTCGCCGTCGGCCCGGTCTCGGGCGGCGGGTTCAACCCGGCGGTCGCTCTCGGCCTGGCCGTGCACGGCGACTTCGCGTGGTCGAATCTGTGGCTCTACTTCGTCGCCCCGCTCGTCGGCGGTGCACTCGCCGCATTCGCCTTCCGCGCCTTCAACCGCCACGACCTCGCCACGGTCGAGGCCTGAGCGGAGCCTGAGCGGGGCCCGCTCCGTAGGCTCGCATCGCTGAGTTCCCGCGTCGGTGAGAGATTCGGCGACGGTGAGGCCGAGATCCCCGAGCACTTCTCACCGACGGTGAATCCCTCACCGGCCCGCGCGACTCATCGGCGCCGGGTCGCGCACCTCACCGGGCCGCGCACCTGATCGGCGCCGCGCCGCGCACCTGACCAGCGCCGCAGAGCTCATCCGCTCAGTCGAGCAGCAGTGCGGGCTCCTCGAGCACCGAGGCGACGTCGGCCACGAATCGTGAGATCACATCGCCGTCGACGATGCGGTGGTCGAACGATCCGCCGACGGTGGTCACCATGCGGGGGCGCACCTCTCCGTCGACCACCCACGGCTTCTGACGGATCGTGCCCATCGCCATGATGCCGCACTCACCGGGGTTGAGGATCGGCGTGCCGAAGTCCATGCCGAAGACGCCGATGTTGGTGATGGTGATGGTGCCTCGCGCCATGTCGCTCGGCTGCGTCCGCCCGTCGCGAGCGGTGATGGTCAGCTGCTCGATCGCACGCGCGAGGTCGAGCAGGCTGAGGTCTTGCGCGTCCTTGATGTTCGGCACGACGAGCCCGCGCGGCGTGGCCGCGGCGATCCCGAGGTTCACGAAGTTGTGCCGGATGATCTCGGTGTCGGTGAAGGTGGCGTTCACCTCTGGGCTCCGGCGCACTGCCCAGAGCATCGCCTTCGCGAAGATCAGCAGCGGCGACACCTTGACTCCAGCGAAATCGGTCGAGCTTTTGAGCCGCTTCACGAACTCCATCGTGCGAGTGGCGTCGACGTCGGTGAACACGCTCACGTGCGGCGCCTCGAACGCGCTCGTCACCATCGCCTGCGCGGTCATCTTGCGAATGCCCTTGAGCGGGATGCGCTCCTCGCGCGCCTCCGTGACCTCCGGGGTCGACAGATTGCGGAAGAGACTGGCCTGCGACGCCTGACGAACCACATCGTCGCGCAGCACCTCCCCGGCGATCCCCGAACCGATGATCTGCGTCATATCGACGCCCAGGTCTTTCGCGAGCTTGCGGATCGGCGGTTTCGCGATCACCGGCGACGAGTCGGCGACGGGGATCACGGCGTGCGAGCCCTGCTGGGGCGTGCGCGTCGCACCCGCCTGCGCGGCGGCGGCGTCCGCCGATCCCTCGCTCGCAGCTCCGCTCCGCACCAGCGGTTCTCCCCCGCGACGACGGCGCGACTTCACTGCGCCGCCGGTGCCGTAGCCGACGAGTACCGCTCCGGCCTCGCCGTTCTCGTGCGCCACACTCGCCGCGGTGTCGGCGACCACGTCGCGCGTCTCCTCGGTATCGACGGGGGCGGCAGTGGCCTGGGGATCCGCGGCGACGTGGTGCTGCCCACCGACGGCCGGCGCGCCGTCGGCGTCCGCAGCATCGACGGTCACGCGCAGGATCGGCTGCCCGACCGGCACCGTGACGCCGACCTCGACGAGCACCTCAGACACGATCCCCGTGAATGGGGACGGCAGCTCGACGAGCGATTTCGCGGTCTCGATCTCGCAGATCACCTGGTTCAGCGCGACCGTATCGCCGGCCGCGACGTGCCACGTGACGATCTCGGCCTCGGTGAGTCCCTCGCCGACGTCGGGGAGTGGGAACGTCATCTCGCTCATGGAATCTCCTGCTGTCAGTTCGGGGGTCAGTAGTGCATCGTGCGGTCGACGGCTTCGAGCACCCGGTCCGCATCGGGGAGGAAGAGCGGTTCGATCGCCGCCGCGGGGAACGGGACATCGTAGCCCGAGACGCGCAGCACTGGCGCCTGCAGCGAGTAGAAGGCGCGCTCGGCGACCGTCGCCGCGATCTCGCTGCCAACGCTCGCGTTGCCCGAGGCCTCCTGCGCCACGACGAGGCGACCCGTCTTGCGCACGGAGGCGAGCACGGGCTCGTAGTCGATGGGCGAAACGGTGCGCAGATCGATCACCTCGAGGCTCGTGCCCTCCGACTGGGCGATCTCCGCGGCCTGCAGCAACGTCGTCACCATCGCGCCGAACCCGACGACCGTGCAGTCGGTGCCGGTGCGGGCCACGCGACTCTGGTGCAGGCCGGAGGCGGGCGCACCTGGATCGACCTCGCCCTTGTGCCAGTACTTGGCCTTCGGCTCGAAGAAGAGCACCGGGTCATCGGAGGCGATCGCCTGCTGAATCATCCAGTAGGCGTCGTTCGCGGTCGACGGGGCCACGACGCGCAGGCCGGCGGTGTGCGCGAAGTACGCCTCCGGGCTCTCCTCGTGATGCTCGATCGAGTTGATGTGCCCGCCGTATGGCACACGGATCACGATGGGCATGTTGACGGTGCCGTCGTGCCGGGCGCGGATCTTCGCGAGCTGCGTGGTGATCTGGTTGAACGCGGGGAAGATGAATCCGTCGAACTGGATCTCAACCACGGGGCGGTACCCGCGCAGTGCCAGACCGATCGCGCTGCCGACGATGCCCGCTTCGGCGAGCGGCGTATCGAGCACGCGCGCTGAGCCGAAGTCGGCCTGCAGTCTGTCGGTGACACGGAACACGCCCCCGAGCGGGCCGATGTCTTCGCCCATCAGCAGCACACGGTCGTTCTCGACCATCGCGGCGCGCAGCCCCTCGTTGATCGCCTTCGCGATCGGCAGGGTGGTGCGCTCCGTCAGCGTCTGCCCCTCGGTCATTCGGCGCCCCCCTCGAACGACGATTCGTATTCGGCGAACCAGGCGCGCTGCTCGTCGATGCGCGGATGCGGCTCGGCGTACACGTGGGCGAACATCGACTCCGGGTGCGGCGCGGGCAGGGTCAGAATCTGGTCGCGAACGACCTTCGCCTGCTGGTCCGCGGTCTCGGCGACCTCGGCGAAGAACGCGTCATCCACTCCGAGCCCCCGCAGGTACGCCTCGAGGCGTGCGATCGGGTCGCGCAACTGCCACGACTCGAGCTCGCCCTCGGGGCGGTAGCGCGTGGGGTCGTCGGCGGTCGTGTGCGCGCCGATGCGGTACGTGAGCGCTTCGATGTACCCGGGCCCCGCGCCCTCGCGCGCGAGGCGCATGAAACGCCGACCCACCGCGTAGGCTGCGAGCGGATCGTTCCCGTCGATCTGCACCGCGCGCAGACCGAAGCCGAGTGCGCGACGGTAGAGCGGCGTGCGCGACTGACGCGCCACCGGTACCGAGATCGCCCAGCCGTTGTTCTGCACGACGAACACCTCCGGCGTCTGGTAGCTCGCCGCGAAGATCATCGCCTCGTTGGGATCGCCCTGGCTGGAGGTGCCGTCGCCGTAGAAGACCATGGTCGCCTCGCCCGTTGGGGTGCCCGCCTCGCCCGCGTCGAGCGTCGTGCTGCCCGAGCGGCGCTTCGCGTCGAGCACCTGCGCGAGGGCGTGCCCGGTGGCGTGCTGCGTCTGCGAGCCGAGCACCAGGGTGTAGAGGTGCACGTTGCCGTTGGCCGGATCCGTGATGTCCCATCCGCCGTGCGTCACGCCGCGGAACTGCGCGGCGATGGAGAGCAGGTCGACGCCGCGCACCTGCGCGACGAGGTGCTCGCGGTAGGCGGGGAACACGTGATCCTGGGGTTCGGTGGCGCGCACGAGGCCGACCTGGCAGCCCTCCTGGCCGACGCTCGGCACCCAGAGTGCGAGCTGGCCCTGCCGTTGCAGGTGCGTGCACTCAGTGTCGAAGGCACGCGTGGACACCATGTCCCGGTACCACTGCTTGAAGTCGTCCACGCCGATGCCCTCGAGCTCGGCGGCGTACTCGGCTGCGGTGCCGGACGGCGCGTACCCGCCCTCCGCGTCCAAGAAGCGGATCGGCTCGGGATCGTCGCTGCGCAGCAGGCGCTCTGTGATCTGTTCGCTCATCTCGATTCAGTGTAATGAGTGCTGCTGCACCGGGCGGGATATACCGTCGATGTCATGCCGGGGCGCCTACCGCTGCGCGAGATGCTGCCGCACGATGTCGATGACGACCGGAACGCTCTCCGGTTCTCCGACCGAGACTCGCACGCCGACTCCCGCGAACGGGCGCACGAGCGTCCCGGCCTCTGAGAAGTCTGCGGCGAGCGCGAGCGCATCGGCGACTCCCCCGGGCGCCTGACCCGTCTCGGGAATCCAGACGAAGTTCGCCTGCGCCTGCGGAATCGCGAGGCCCAGCTCGCGCAGCGCAGCGGCGAGCGCATCGCGTCGCTCGGCGAGTGCCGCCACGCGCTCGGCGTGCGCGGCTCGTGCCGCGGGGGTGAGCGAGGCTCGCGCAGCGCTTTCCGCGATTCCGGTGACCGAGAGCGGAATCGCCACGCTGGCCGCAGCAGCGAAGATCGCGGGATCGCCCACGCCGTACCCGATCCGGAGGCCGGCGAGGCCGTAGGCCTTCGAGAAGGTGCGCAGGACGACGAGGTTCGGGTGCTGCCGCAGCACCTCCTCGCCGCGCACCGCCTCGGGGTCGGTGACGAATTCGCGGTACGCCTCGTCGAGCACGACGAGGGTGTCGGCCGGCACTCGCGTCATGAACCGGTCGAAGTCGGCGCGGCGGATCGCGGGCCCGGTCGGGTTGTTCGGCGAGCACAGCAGCACGACTCGGGTGCGCTCGGTGATCGCGTCGGCCATCGCGTTGAGGTCGTGCTCGGCGGTGGGGGTCAGCGGCACGCGGCTCGCAACGGCGCCCGAGGCGAGGCCGAGCGACGGGTACGCCTCGAAGCTCGGCCACGCGTGCAGGTACTCGTCGCCCGCGGCGGCGGCGGCCTGCACGAGCTGGAAGAGGATCGCGACAGAGCCCGCAGCCAGGTGCACGTGCGTTCCGTCGACGCCGAACTCCGCGCCGATCGTCTCTCGGAGCTCTGGCATCGCCACGGCGGCGTACCGGTTGATGTCGGAGCGCTGCGCGATCGCATCGAGCACACCGGGGAGCGGCTCGAACGGGTTCTCGTTGCTCGAGAGCTTGTAGCCCGGCTTCGTGGGCGTTGCGCCCTGGCGGTACGCCGGGACGGCGAGCACGTCCGCACGGAAACGGACGGGGGGCACGACGTTGTCACTCATGACAAGTGAGTCTAGTGACCAGGCCAGCATGTACTCGTTGAGCGCCCACGGCGGTGCTCGATCGCTCTCTCGCGATGCACGCATCGGGTGAGAGAATGAAGCATGCGCACGATCCTCCGAGTCCTCGTCAACGCCTTCGCCCTCTGGCTCACCACGCTCATCGTCGGCGGCAGCGGCGACCACGGCGTCTGGATCGTGCCGATCAACACCGAGAGCTCGGGGTACCTCCTCACGCTCGTACTGGTCGCGCTCGTCTTCGGCCTCGTCAACGCGACGCTCGGCAAGGTCGTGCGTTTCGTCTCGATCCCCCTCTACATCCTCACGCTCGGCCTGTTCGGCCTGATCGTGAACGGCGTGCTCCTCGCCGTCGTCGCCTGGCTCTCCGATCTCGCCGGGTTCGGCCTGCGACTCGACGGGTTCTGGTGGGGCGTGCTCGCTGCACTGGTGCTGTCGATCCTCTCCGGAATCCTGAACGGACTGCTCGGGACCTCCCGCAAGAAGGATCGCTGAGCCCCGCCCCCGCGGGCGGCAACGGACCGGTGCGGCGCCCGGCGTGGGAGAATGGACGACGGACCGCGATCCCGAACTCCGAGAGGCTCACATGACCCCGCTCCCCACGCAGCCCATCAGCCCCCTCGACGGACGCTACCGCGCTGCGGTCGCCGAACTCGGCAACACCCTCTCCGAGGCGGGCCTCAACAAGGCGCGCGTGCACGTTGAGGTCGAGTGGCTCGTGTACCTCACGGAGCACTCGTTGCTCGGAGGCACCCCGATCGATCCCGAGCAGGTCGTCGCACTGCGCGCCTGGGCCGCCGAGTTCGGCCAGGCCGAGATCGACGAGCTCGCCGAGACCGAGCGCGTCACGCAGCACGACGTGAAGGCCGTCGAGTACCTCGTCCGCGCCCGGCTCGAGTCGCAGGGGCTCGGCCGCCTCGCCGAGCTGACGCATGTGTGCTGCACGAGCGAGGACATCAACAACCTCTCCTATGCGCTCACCGTGAAGCAGGCGATCGCCGATGTGTGGCGGCCGCGCTTCGAGACGGTCATCGCGGAGATCGCGCGCCAGGCCGAGCTGTACCGCGAGCTCCCCATGATGAGCCGCACCCATGGTCAGCCCGCGACCCCGACGACGCTCGGCAAGGAGCTCGCGGTCTTCGTGCACCGTCTGGAGCGTCAGCTCAACCAGATTGACGATGTCGAGTACCTCGGTAAGTTCTCGGGCGCGACCGGCACCTTCGCCGCTCACCTCGCCGCGGATCCCGAGACCGACTGGGCGCAGGTTTCGCAGGAGTTCGTCGAGGGGCTCGGGCTCGATTGGAACCCGCTCACGACGCAGATCGAGTCGCACGACTGGCAGGCCGAGCTGTACACGCGCATCGCCCACGCCAACCGCATTCTGCACAATCTCGCCACGGATATCTGGAGCTACATCTCCATCGGCTACTTCCGCCAGATTCCGGTAGCCGGGGCGACGGGCTCGTCGACCATGCCGCACAAGGTGAACCCGATCCGCTTCGAGAACGCCGAGGCGAACCTCGAGCTCTCCAATGCGATCCTCGATTCGCTCGCCGCGACGCTCGTGACGAGCCGCTGGCAGCGCGACCTCACCGATTCTTCGGCGCAGCGCAACATCGGCGTCGGGCTCGGCCACTCGGTGCTCGCCCTCGACAACATCCTCAAGGGGCTCGGTCAGATCGACGCGGCGCCCGAGGTGCTCGCCGCCGATCTCGACGCCAACTGGGAGGTGCTCGGAGAAGCGATTCAGACCGTGATCCGCGCAGAGGTGACCGCCGGTCGGTCGACGATCAGCGATCCGTACGCGGCGCTCAAGGAGCTCACGCGCGGCCGCCGCATCGGGCAGGCCGACCTCATCGAGTTCGTGGAAGGGCTCGAGATCGGCGATGCCGCGAAGCAGCGGTTGCTCGCGCTCACCCCGTCGACCTACATCGGCGACGCGGTGCGGCTCGTCGACTTCCTGCAGCGCTGAATCGGGGCCGCCGGGGCGCAGGATCGGCGGACGGCCCGGGAACCCACGGCGCCCGCCGCGATCCCTCTGCACGGTCCGCCTCCCGCTGATTACGATGTGACTATGAGTTCAGAGCAGAACGTCGCACCGCCGGCGCACGGTGGAGCACCGACTCGCCGGCGCTTCTCGGTGACGACAGCGCTCGATCACTTCTTCTTCGTCTATGCGGGGGTCGCAGCGGTCTGGCTCGCCTGGCTCATCTTCACCGAGAGCTTCCACATCGGCTGGTTCGGCATCTTGTTCGGGGTGATCTTCTGGGCGACGCTGGCGTACCTCGCGCTGCCCCGCCTCCACCGCATTCTCACGACGATCTATGTGCCCGACTACTTCATCGGACGCACGAGAACGAGTGACGGCCTGCTCGGCGATCCCGTCAACCTCGCGGTTCGAGGCGGGGAGGCGGAGCTGCGCCGCGCGCTCGAACGGGCCGGCTGGATCCCCGCCGACGCCGTCACCCTCTCCTCCTCGTGGCGGATCATCACGTCGACCGTCACGCGGCGCAGCTACGACCGCGCGCCCGTGAGCCCGCTCATGCTCTTCTCGCGCGTGCAGGACTTCGCGTACCAGCAGGAGGTCGCCGGGAATCCCGCCAAGCGGCATCACGTGCGGTTCTGGCGCACCCCCGACGGTTGGCTGCTCCCGGGCGGGGCGCGCGTGGACTGGCTCGCCGCGGGGACCTTCGATCGCGCCGTCGGGCTCTCACTGTTCACGCTGCAGGTCACGCACAAGATCGACGCCGATACGGACGTGGAGCGAGATCACATCATCGCTTCCGTTCGTGCATCGAACCCGGCGGTGGGGCTCGAGACCCTGCGCGACTTCGCCACCGGGTACCACTCGAGGAATGGGGGCGGCGACAGCATCCGCACCGATGGCGACCTGCCGATCCTCGAAGTCGGGTACCCCGAGCAGAACTCGGCGACCTCGTGATGCGCGATCCCGGCAAGCGCGCCGCCTCTGAGACGGTGAGCGCGCTCGCGAGCCCGTCCGCTCCGGCCCCGGTCTCCGCTCCCCGTCCGGCGTCGCTCACCGGCGGCGCCCTGCTGGTGCTGCTGCGCTGCGTCGGCGGCATCGTCTGGGTCGTCAGCGTCTTCGCCCAGTGGCCGTCGATCCAGCAGGACCTCGAACTCGACGGCGTCGCGCCCGCCGTTGCGCTCGGCGTGCTCGCCGCGTTCGAGGCGGTCTGGCTCGGCGCCCTCGCCCTCTTCGCGTGGCTGCTCTGGCGCGGCAGCAATCGTGCGCGAATGCTCGCGATGGGGTGGGCGGCCGTGAGCGTCACGGCTTCCGCAGTGAGCTACTTCGCCGCGGGCGCGGAGATCACCGTGCGGACGACGCTGCTGACGGTGTCGCTCGACATCCTGCTCATGCTCGCGCTCTCCAGCCGAGATGCGCGTGCCTGGACGCTCGGGCGACGCGACGCTCGCAGGGAGCGGCGTCGCTCCCGACACCGCACGAGCCCCTCGGCGTGAACCGGCGGATCAGTGCCAGTTGGGCTTGTCGTCCGGTCGCTGCAGGTCTTTCCGAGCGTCGATGTCTTCCTGACTCGGCTTACCGCCCAGCCCGACGAGTGCCACCATCATGATCGAGACGATGAAGCCGATGCCCAGGAATACGGCTGCAAGGATCAGATCCCGTGTCGCCATCAGCACCACCAGTCCGGCGAACAGCCCGAGCACCACGGAGAAACCGATGAGCTCGAGCGGCTTCAGGCGGTCACGGCGCGACGGCGTCACGGGTTCCTGATTGGCGGGCTCGGGGGGCTGAGTCATGTCTGCTTTCCGGAGAATCGTGGTCGGTTATCGGTCGCCGGCGATGGCATCTCGAGACGCGCGCTCCTGGCGCGTGTCGAACGCGGAAATGCCGAGGAACACTCCGGCGAGCACGGCGTAGGCGCCGAGGAACCCGAGTACTGCGACCTGATCGTTGCGTACCAGCACGACGAGTAGGGCGAGGAGCATGCCGGTCGCGCCGAGGAAGATGGCGTCCTGGCGGCTTCCGGGGCGCACGGTGGTCCCGAGGAATTCGAGGATCGCGCTGACGACGGCCCACCCTGCGACGACCATCGCGAACGCGATGGCGGAGCCGGTGAACGCGAGGCCGACCGCGAGCGCGCACGAGGCGATGCCGAGCAGGAGCGGCAACGGATCGCCGCCAGCGGGCCGTCGTGACCACCACTCCACCAGGTGCGCGATGCCGATGGCGCCGATGGTGAGTGCGGCCATGCCACGGTCGAACGCGAGCTGCTCGTGCAGGGGCGCGGAGAAGGCGATTGCGATGCCTGAGATCAGGAGCACTGCGACTCGCACCAGCTTCACTGTGCGCGAGACGGGGATTTCGGGAGTCGTCGATCCCGCAGTCGTCGAAACTGCAGCAGGCATGACACCCCTTTCTCGGTCACGGTCCAGTCTACCCCGGCCTCGCTGGAGAGAATCCCGGCACCGCACGGCGCCGGGTCGGTGCCGAGGCGCACGGCAGCGGTCGAGACCGAGGACTCGGCCGTCAGGGGTGTCAGACCTGCGGCATGTCCTGGAAGCGGGAGTAATGGCCCTGGAACGCGACGGTGACGGTGCCGGTCGGCCCGTTGCGCTGCTTGGCGAGGATGAAGTCGGCCTCGCCCGCGCGCGGGCTGTCGCGGTCTCCGACGGCCTCGCGGTGGAGGAGGATCACCATGTCGGCGTCCTGCTCCAGCGAACCCGACTCGCGAAGGTCGCTGATGGCCGGCATCTTGTCGGCGCGCTGCTCCGAGGCACGGTTCAGCTGCGAGAGCGCGATCACGGGCACGTCGAGCTCCTTCGACAGGAGCTTGAGCGCACGCGAGAACTCGGACACCTCCTGCTGACGGCTCTCCGATTTCTTCCCGCTGGAGAGCAGCTGCAGGTAGTCGATGACGACCATTCGCAGTCCGTGCTGCTGCTTCAACCGCCGACACTTCGCGCGAATCTCGACCAGGGTCAGGTTCGGGCTGTCGTCGATGTACAGGGGCGCCTCCGCCACGCGCGCCTGGGTCGCGGCGAGCTTCTGGAAATCGCGGTTGTCGAGCGCCCCTTTGCGCAGCGTCTGCATCGGAATGCTCGCCTCCGCGGCGAGCAGTCGCATGGCGATCTCGGCCCGCCCCATCTCGAGCGAGAAGAAGACCGTCGGCGCGTTGGCGTGCACCGATGCGTTCCGGGCGACGTCCATCGCGAGCGTCGACTTTCCCATCGCCGGTCGCGCGGCGATGATGATCATCTGCCCGCCGGCGAACCCGTTGGTCATGGCGTCCAGTTCGCTGAAGCCCGTCGGCACGCCGAGCATGCCGCCGGTGGCGCTGTTCGCCTTGTTGATCTCCTCGAGCGCCGCGTCGACGGCGAGGTGCAGCGGAACGTAGTCCTCTCCCTGGCTCTCCCCCGTGACGCCGTAGATCTCCGACTGCGCCACGTTGACGAGATCGATCGCCTCGCCCTCGCCCGCATATCCCATCTGGACGATGCGGGTGCCGGCCTCCACCAGGCGCCTGAGGAGCGCCTTCTCCGCCACGATCTCGGCGTAGAAGCTCGCATTCGCGGCTGTCGGCACGATGCTCGTGAGGGTGTGCAGGTACTCCGCGCCGCCCGCGCGCTGGAGCTCGCCGCTCTTCGTCAACTCGTCGGTGACGGTGATCACATCGGTCGGCTCACCGCGCGAGTAGAGCGACAGCACCGCCTCGTAGATCACCTCGTGCTTCGGCACGTAGAGGTCGGGGCCCTTGAGCAGCCCCGTCACGTCCGCGACGGCGTCCTTGGAGAGCAGCATGCCGCCGAGCGCGCTCTGCTCTGCCAGCAGGTCGTACGGGGGCGTCCGCTCATGCCCCCGGGAATCGTCGTTGACGAACGGATCCGAAATGCCCAGGTGTGCGATTGACACGTGCAGACTTCCTCTCACAGCGATGGACTCGGTTACTGATCGATCAGACACCAGACCCCGGACATTCACGGTATGGCCCGCGCGGCTCCGATCAAAACAGCAGGATCAACAGGGGCACCGACCCTGTGGATAACTCGGTGAATAACTCACCGCGTCGCCCCACATCTTGTCCACACGCCTGGGGACAACCTGTGGAGAGCTTGTGGAGCGAAAGAAGTTTATAGCCCTTGATCTGGTGTTTTAGATATCCACAGGCAGAAAGTTATTCAAGTTTCAGGTACACGTTGAGGCTTCGTGAAACGCCCGACATGTGGAGAACTTGCGGTCAAGAGGCCCGGATTGATAGCGGTTCCGCGGCCCGAATCCCGTCGGGCGTTCACGACCTGTTCAACGAGCCGCCTCCGGCGGACGGCGGCGTATTCGCGGCCGCCATCGCCCGTTCGACCCCGCATACGGGAGCGCACACACGAACGGCGGGACGCCGACCCGGAGAACCGGGTCGGCGTCCCGCCGTCGCGAGTGCGCGGTGCTTATCGCTGCGCGATGACCTGCAGCGTCACCTTGGCGTCGACACCCTCGTGGAGGTGCACGATCGCCTGGTACTCACCCGTGGTCTTGATCGCGGGGAGCGTGATCTTGCGCTTGTCGATCTCGCCGATGCCGGCCTCGGAGACCGCAGCCGCCACAGCGGCGGGCTTCACGGAGCCGAAGAGACGTCCACCGTTGCCGGTCTTCGTCAGGAGGCGGATCTTGCCCTCCTGCAGCTTGGCCTTGAGTGCCTGAGCGTCTTCCACCGATGCGAGTGCGCGAGCCTCGCGTGCGGCGCGGAGCTGCGCAACCTGAGCCTCGCCACCGCGAGTCCAGTGCACTGCGTAGCCCTGGGGCACGAGGTAGTTGCGAGCGAAACCGGTCTTGACATCGACGACGTCACCGGCTGAACCGAGGCCCTGGACCTCGTTCGTGAGGATTACCTTTGACATTTGCTCTACTCCTTACCGGCCGGAACCGGCGTAGGGGAGGAGAGCCATCTCGCGGGCGTTCTTCACGGCCTTCGCGATGAGTCGCTGCTCCTGAACGGACACACCGGTGATACGACGGGCGCGGATCTTTCCGCGCTCGGAGATGAACTTGCGGAGCGTTGCGACATCCTTGTAGTCGATGACGCCGACGGTCTGCTTCTTCGCGGGTGCGAGGGTCTTGGCGTTCTTACCGCGACCCGGCTTGCGGGCTGTGCCGCTGGACTTGCCTGCCATAATTGGTCTCTTTTCGTGATGCGTTCCGGCTGAGCCGGATCAAGAAGTTTAGAAGGGTTGCTCGTCGTCGAAACCGCCGCCGAAGCCGCCGCCCGACTCGCCCTGACCCGAATTGGTCCAGGGGTTGTCCTGCTGCTGCTGCGGAGCTGCGGCTTGACCCCAGCTGCTCTGCCCTGCCGGCTGATTTCCACCGGCATTGCCGCCGCCGAAGCCGCCGACCTGACCACGTGCCTGGCCGCGCGCGACCTGAGCCGTGGCGAACCGGAGCGAGGGCCCGACCTCTTCGACCTCGAGGTCGAGAGAGGTGCGCTGCTGCCCCTGGTTGTCGGTGTAGCTGCGCTGGGTGAGACGGCCCTGCACGATGACGCGCATGCCCTTGGTGAGCGATGCCGCGATGTTATCGGCGTACTCGCCGTATGCGCGGCACCCGAGCCACAACGGTTCGCCGTCCGACCAGTCGCCCGACTGGCGGTCGCGCACGCGAGGGGTCGAGGCGATCCGGAAGGTCACCCACGACTTTCCCGCCTGGCTGACGCGCGGCTCCGGGTCGGCAACGAGGTTACCGACGACTGTGATCAGCGGCTCACCGGCCATGAGCTACGCGCCGACCTTCGCGGCTGCGCGAGCGGCCTTGGCCTGGTCGCGCTTCGTCTGAGCTGCGCGCTGGGCGATGAGCTCGTCGGAGCGCAGCACCTTGGTGCGGAGCACGGCCTCGGAGAGACCCAGCTGACGATCGAGCTCAGCGGTGGCTTCGTGCGTCGCGGTGAAGTTCACCACGACGTAGATGCCTTCGGACTGCTTCTTGATCTCGTAGGCCAGACGACGCTTGCCCCAGATATCGGTGTTCTCGATCTCGCCGCCCGCATTGCGGATGACGCCGAGGAACTTCTCGATGCTGGGGGCCACGGTGCGCTCGTCGATACCCGGATCGAGGATCACCATCAGTTCGTACGGATGCATTATTGACCCACCTCCTTCGGACTTCACGGCCACAGGATTTCTGTGACAGGAGGGTGTTGATACATCGTGCCTCCGCGCAGCACAGAGTGCACTGAACGCAGACAACTTCAGAAGCTTAGCACCTTCGGCTCTCAGCGTCACGCCGCAGTCGGCGTCCGCGCGATCCCGAAGTACTGCATCGTGTAGTCGTACCACGGGCCGACCATGACGACCGGCCTCCACCCGGTGTCGGTTCCACGACGGCGAGCCGCGTGCGAACCGATGCAGACGTACGCCACGCGGTCGACTCGCGACTCGTAGACGTGCACGTAGAGGTCGCCGAGGTTGTGCCACTGCGGCATCCCGAGCTACTGCAGTGCGGCGAGTCGGCCTGAACGGAACTGCTGATAGATCCACTCGTTCCCAGCATCGTTCGAGTTCCACGCGCGCTCGAACACGCGTCTCACGGGGGCGCCCGTGAGACGTCGGAGCGAGTCGGCGCTGCGATTGAACCACAGGCGGTGCCGGATCATGTAGGCACCCCCGATGCTCAGTGCGAGCACGAAGAGCAATCTGAAGGGGAGGAGGGCCAGCGTGAGCGCGCGGCTCGCGCCGACCATCGCCGAGCAGTCGGCACCGGGCGCGCACGTCACCTCTGACGCGGAAGCGGCGCGGAGGACGACGCAGACGACGATCGTCCCGAGCACGACGAAGCCGATGGCCCAGGAGAGATGGAACGCCGTTCTGCTCTGCCTGACATCGGGCAGCGTCAGCATCTGCTCGACCGGGTCGAGATACCGGCTCATCACGGGCTCCGGGAGTCAGCGCGCGGCGGACGACGATCCGTGCGCCTCCGGCACCGGTGTCAACCGCCGGAATGCTTCAACCGTGCCGATGGGCTCGCGCTGACCGCCGACGTGCACGATCTCGTCCCCGTCGACGGTGAGCTGCGTGGCGTACCCCCGCAACGCGGCGACCTTGCGCGGGAGCCAGGGGGAGACGTCGTGCACTTCCACCGCCTCGCTCGCAGGCGCCCCCGGGTCGGTCTCGCTCGCGAACACATCGGAGACGATCGCCCAGAAGGGCACGTCGAGCGCGTGCGCGACGGCGCGCGCGAGTCGATGGGCCAGCACGTGATCGGGGTGGCCGTATCCGCCGCCGTCGTCATAGCTCACCACTGCCTGCGCATTCGACTGGTAGGCGGCGGCGAGCAGATCGTTCAGCGCCTCGACCGCAGGAGCCGACGTCAGCGCATCCGGACTCGCGTCGCGCGCGGCGGTCGCCCGGCCATCGGCACCCCACTCCATGCCGGAATCCTCGTAGATGACGGGGGGATAGCCTTCGGCGCGGGCGGGCTCGACGCCGAGAAACGCATGGCGATCCACGCCGAGCATGCCGAGCGCCGTTCTGAGTTCGTTCTGCCGCGCCACCGCCAGTCCGTGCGCTGCCACGAGTGCCTCCAGCGGACCGGCGACGACCTCGCCCTGCTCTCCGCGGGTGAGCGTCACGAGGAGCGGCTCCCGCCCCGCCTCGGCGAGCGCGGCGAGGGTTCCTCCGGTCGCGATGGTCTCGTCGTCGGGATGCGCGTGCACGAACAGCACGCGCGCTCGTCCGTCGAACCAGCTCGTCGGTGCATCCTCACTCACGTCACGGTCTCCCATTCACTCGCCACCCTGTTCTGCATACCAGGCCCTGAGGCGCGCTTCAGCCGCCTCCGGGCCGATCGGTCCCTCATCGAGACGCAACTCGAGGAGATAGCGGTACGCCCGCCCGACGACGGGCCCCGGCGGGACGTCGAGGATCGCCATGATCTCCTCTCCGTCGAGTTCCGGCCGCACCGCCGCCAGCTCCTCCGCCTCCGCGAGCTCGGCGATCCGACGCTCGATGTCGTCGTACGCGTGATCCAGCCGCTCGGCCTTGCGGCGGTTGCGCGTCGTCACATCGGCTCTGGTGAGGATGTGGAGCCGCTCGAGCTCATCTCCGGCATCGCGCACGTAGCGCCGCACCGCCGAATCCGTCCACGGCTGATCGCTGTATCCGAAGAAGCGCAGATGCAGCTCGACGAGTCTCGCCACGCGCTTCACGGTGTCGTTGTCGAATCGCAGCTCGCGCAATCGCTTCTTCACGAGCTTGGCACCGACGACATCGTGGTGGTGGAAGGTCACACCCCCGCGTTCGAAGCGGCGCGTAGCCGGTTTGCCGACATCGTGCAGCAGCGAGGCGACGCGCAGCACGAGGTCTGGCGCCGCGGCCGCGTCGTCTTCTGCATCGCCCGCGCGCCGCTCGTGCTCGAGCTCGATCGCCTGCCGCAGCACCGTGAGACTGTGCTCGTAGACGTCTTTGTGCCGCCCGTGGTCGTCCTGCGTCGCGATGAGCGCCGTGAGCTCCGGCAGGAATCGCTCTGCAAGCCCCGTCTCGACCAGCAACCGAATGCCCGGAATCGGGTCGCGCGCGGAGAGGAGTTTCACGAATTCGTCGCGGATCCGCTCGGCCGAGATGATGTCGAGGCGTTCGGCGAGCTCCTCCATCGAATCCCGTGTCTCCGACGTGACCTCGAATCCCAGTTGCGCAGAGAAGCGCGCCGCGCGCAGCATGCGCAGCGGGTCGTCGGTGAACGACTCCTCAGGGGCGCCCGGCGTACGGATCTTCCTCGCGAGCAGATCCTCGAGCCCGCCCGAGACGTCGACGAGTCGCAGGTCGGGGAGCATCAGTGCCAGGGCGTTGATCGTGAAATCGCGGCGCACGAGATCGCCCTCGATGGTCTTGCCGAAGCGCACCTCGGGCTTCCGCGAGTCATCGCGGTAGGTCTCGGCGCGGTAGGTGGTGATCTCGACGGTCTCACCGTGCACGCGCGCAGCGATCGTCCCGAAATCGCGACCGACGTCCCAGACGTTCGTCGAAACGGCGTCGAGCACCGCGCGCGTCTCATCGGGATGCGCCGACGTGGTGAAATCGAGGTCTGTCACGGTGCGGCCGAGCAGCGCGTCTCGCACCGGACCCCCCACGAGGGCGAATTCGTGGCCCCGATCGGCGAACGCCGTGGCGAGAACCGCGACCGGCGCTGAGTCGGCGATGGCGCGCAGAGCGTCCATGGATGCAGCGAGGGAGGGCATCCCTCTAGGGTACCCGGGTCGTCGTGGGGGATCCGGTCCCTAGACTTGACGCCATGCTCTCCGTACTCCGCCTGCACGTGCGCGCGTTCGGGCCGCGGACGCTCGCCGTCGCCGCGCTGGTCGGTGCGCTGCTCGGGACGTCCGGCACGGCGACCGCAGCGATGACGGCGAGCGGTCCCGGTTCGCAGCGCCCTGCAGTCGAGCACGTGTCGGGCACCCGCGCCGACGCGACCTCGGACGAAGCCGCCGACCGCGCTGCAGGGGTCGACCTCGTCGTCTCGCCGCGAGAGCCGGTGATCGCAGCCGGCGACGACGAGGTGCAGTTCGGGCTGCTGATCCGGAATTCGACCACCGCCGAACTCCCGGCCGGTACCGTCACGCTCGTCCTCGACGCTGATCGCCTGACCGACCTCGGAGACCTCGACGAGCCGATGCCCGCTTCGGCGAACCGCTTCGCAGAGGCGCCAGTGGAGGCGACCGCGCCCGGTTCCGAGCAGACCGCGACAGTCACGGTCTCCCGCAGCGACCTGCCGATCGGCGCCGCGGCAGAGGCAGGGGCGTACCGCGTGGGGGCGACGTTGCAGTTCGCCGAAGACCCCGACCAGGGCTTCGCGGCGTTCGGCGCAGAGCCCGGCGAGGACGACTCGGCGGTCAGTCCCACCGTGTCGACCGCGACGCCGGTGATCTGGAGGGGAGCCGGGACGGACACCGTGCCGATGAGCGTCATCGTGCCGTTCGTGCTGCCCTCCGACATTCGCACGCTGCCCACGCGCGGCCAGCTCGAGGAGCTCGCGCCCGTCTGGGACCGGCTGCTGACGGCGGCGCGCGCCCACGACGCGACGCTCGCAATCGACCCCCGACTCATCGCAGGCATTCGCGCGTACGGCGACGAGGCGCCGCGGAATGCTCAGTTGCTCCTCAGCCGCCTCGAGACGACTCCGCTCCCGTCGTTCCTCCTCCAGTTCGCCGACGCCGACCCCTCGGTGCAGGCGGCGCTCGGCTTCACGACGCTGCTGGAGCCCACGAACCTCGATTTCGTGAGCCGATTCGGCAGCTTCTCGGAGACCCCCGATGCGACGGGTCCGGGCGCCGAGGAGAACGGTACCGCTGGGAGTGACGAAGGCGCCGACGCTCCCGACGCGCCCGACACCGACGGGGAAGCCGGATCAGCAGAACTGCCCCTTCCCACGCTCACCGAGCTGCTCGACTGGCCGCAGCAGGAGACCGCTCACGTTTGGCCGGCCGAGGGCCGCGCCGATCCCGCCCTACTCCCGCTGCTCGACCAGGAGGGAGTCGACTCCCTCGTGCTGAGCTCGGACGGAGCGGATCTCGACGGCGGGCCTCGCGCTCGCCTCGGGAGCGACAGCGTCACGGTCACGGATGCGGCACTCGATCGGGCGGCGCGCACGGCGCTGCACGCCGAGACCGAGACGGAGCGATCCGGGGGAGTGGCCCGCCTGGCGGCCGAGCTCGTCGTCGACGCCCAGGGCGGATCGGACGGGGTCGTACTGGCCCTCGATCGCGGAGCGACCGGTGACGCCTCCGACCCCGCCGAGCTGCTCGAACAACTCGAGGCGTTCGCGTGGACGACTCCGACGGCGATCGCCGACCAGCGCACGGGGACGGTCGAACTCCGCCCATCCGGCCCCTCTCAAGACCGACTCGAACTCCTGCGCTCGGCTTCGAATCGGGAGGGATCGGTGAACGAACTCGGTGCGGTGCTCACCCACCCCGAGTACCTCAGCGGGTACCAGCGCACGCGATTGCTGCAGCTCTTCTCGACGCCCTACGCCGCCGATGCCGACGGCTTCGCCCAGGTCGCCGCCGACTTCCGCAAACGCGACGCCGAATTGCTCAGCGGAGTGCAGGCGATCAGCACCGAGCACATCCAGCTCGTCGGCAGCTCCTCGCGGGTGCCGGTGCAGCTGCGGAACGCGCTTCCCTTCGATGCGGTGGTGACGGTCGACGTCGACCCCGCGTCCGCCGCGCTCTCGGTCCCGGAGCGCCGCTTCCGCGAGGTGGTCGTGCCCGCGGAGACGAGCGAACGTGTACTCGTACCGGTGCGCAGCCGTGTCTCCTCCGGCGAATCAGGCCTCGTCGTCAGCGTCTCGGCGGCCGACGGCAGCCCGACGGTGTTCACGGGTACGCTGCCGATCACGATCCGCAGCAGTATCGAGACGATCATCTTCTGGGCGCTGGGCGGGCTCGCGGTCATGCTGCTCGTCTTCGGCATCGTGCGCAGCGTGCGTCGCCGCCGGAGCCGGAACGCACCGGCAACCGGGCCGGACGGAGACGGCGACGACATCGTCCCCGCGATGTAGGCGCCCTCAGGAGCCCAGGAATACTGCGCGCCTAGGATGGGTTGTATCACCCGAGCGGTCATCGCCGCGACTCAATCCCCAGGTGTGCAAGGAGCGTCATGCACCAGATCATCATCATCGGATCCGGCCCCGCCGGTTTCACTGCGGCAATCTACGCTGCGCGCGCCGGTCTCAAGCCTGTGCTGTTCGCGAGCGCCGTAGGCATCGGCGGTGAACTGATGAACACGACGGAAGTCGAGAACTTCCCCGGTTTCCCCGAGGGCGTGCAGGGCCCCGACCTCATGCAGAAGATGCAAGAGCAGGCTGAGCGCTTCGGCACCGAGGTCATCTACGACGACATCACCGAGGTGGACTTCTCCGGCGAGATGAAGCGAGTGACCGCGGGAGACGGATCGGTCCACGAGGCCCACACGGTGATCTACGCCACAGGTTCGGCGTACCGCAAGCTCGGAATCGCCGACGAGGACCGACTGTCCGGGCACGGCGTCTCCTGGTGCGCGACCTGCGACGGCTTCTTCTTCCGCGAGAAGACGATCGCGGTGGTCGGCGGCGGCGACTCGGCGATGGAGGAGGCGACCTTCCTCACCCGCTTCGCGGACAAGGTCTTCGTCATTCACCGCCGCGAGGAGCTCAAGGCGTCCAAGATCATGCAGCAGCGCGCGTTCGACAATCCGAAGATCGAGTTCGTCTGGAATTCCGAGGTCGCCGCGATCCAAGGCGAATCCGAACTCACCGGCATCACGCTGCGCGACACGGTCGACGGCTCGGAGCGCGATCTCGCCCTCGACGGCCTGTTCATCGCAATCGGCAACGACCCGCGCACGCACCTCGTGCACGGCAAGCTCGACCTGACCGCTGACGGAACCATCGCCGTGGAAGGGCGCAGTTCTCGCACCTCTTCGCCTGGCGTGTTCGCGGCTGGAGACGTCATCGACCCGTCATACCGGCAGGCGATCACTGCAGCAGCCTCGGGCACCGTGGCCGCACTCGACGCCGAGCACTACCTCGCGGCTCGCGAGCAAGCCGAGCAGATCGCACTCGCGACTGTCTAACCGCAAGAAATCGTCAGAAGGAGTCACCATGTCACAAGCAATCACCGTCGACGAGCAGAGCTTCGAGCAGGCCGTTCTCCAGAGCGACGTCCCCGTGCTCGTCGATTTCTGGGCAGAATGGTGCGGCCCGTGCCGCGCGGTCGCGCCCGTGCTCGATCAGATCGCCGCTGAGAACGAGGGCAAGATCATCATCGCGAAGCTGAACGTCGATGAGAACCCGAACCTAGCTGCGCAGTACCGCATCACGTCCATCCCGGCCATGAAGGTCTTCAAGGGCGGAGCCGAGGTTCGCGAAATCATCGGCGCGATGCCGAAGCCGATGATCGAGAAGCACCTCGACGGCATCATCTAAGCCGCGCAACCGGAGGTTCGCCTCCGTCACGCAGCACAGCGGCCGGCGATCGTCACTCGATCGCCGGCCGCTGTGCTGTCTGCAGGCGACACGCCTCACATCGCCGGCGCTGCGCCCGGCGACACGGGCGGACACCGGCGACGTCGAGCAGACGCGCTCAGGCCACTCCACGCAGGTGCGAGGTCAGGCGCCGAAGCCGGGGTCTCCGAGATCGGAGAGGATGCGCTTGAGGTCTGCGATCGTGGCGAAGTCGATGACGATCTGCCCCTTCTTCGCCCCGAGCTTGACGGCGACACGCGTGTCGAAGCGGTCGCCGAGTCGCTCGGCGATCTCGCCGAGCTGCGCCTGCACGCCTCCGGCTCGCGGTTTCGGCTTGTTCCGCTTCGGCAGCTCGGAGGCGGCAGCCTCAGCGGCACGCACCGACAGGCCCTCGTTCACCACCTTGTCGGCGAGGCGCTGCATGGCATCGACATCGCCGTCGAGCGAGAGGATCGCACGAGCGTGACCCGCCGTGAGCACCCCGGCGGCTACTCGTGCCTGCACGGGCTCGGGGAGGCGCAGGAGACGAATCGTATTCGACACCTGCGGTCGTGATCGGCCGATGCGCTCCGCGAGCTGCTCCTGCGTGATCCCGAAATCGGCGAGCAGTTGCTGATACGCGGACGCTTCCTCCAGCGGATTGAGCTGGGCCCGGTGCAGGTTCTCGAGCAGCGCGTCGCGCAGCATGTGCTCATCGGCGGTACTCCGCACGATCGCGGGAATCGTCTCCAGCCCCGCGCGCTTCGACGCTCGCAAGCGACGCTCGCCCATGATCAACTCGTAGCGGGCGCCATCGGCCGGTTCGGGCTCGATCGCGCGCACCACGATGGGCTGGAACACGCCGAACTCCCGCACGCTGTGCGTCAATTCGTCGAGCGCCTGCTCGTCGAACTCGGTGCGCGGCTGCGCGCGGTTCGGAACGACGTCAGCGACATCGAGACGGGTCAGGCGAGCTCCCGGCACTTCCTGCAGCGGCGCCGTTTCCGCGGCAGGCGTTCCGCCCTCCTCCGTGGTGACGTTCGCATCGGCACCGGCTGCGCTCAGCCCGGCGCTCGACGGGAAGAAGACGTCGACGGGACGCTCTTCGCCCGACGACGACTGCGGAATGAGCGCGCCGATTCCGCGACCGAGACCGCCTCGTTTCTTGGTCGCCATGCGTTACGCCTTTCCTTCATGCTGTGTACCGGCTGTCGCCGGGAGACTGCCACGTTCGCCGCGCTCGGCGATCTCAGCCGCGGCCTCCAGATATGCGAGCGCTCCGATCGAAGCTCCGTCATACGCGTGCACCGTTTGCCCGTAGCTGGGAGCCTCAGAGATGCGCACGGATCGCGGGACGATCGCGCTGAGCACCTGTTCGGGGAAGTGCGCACGCACTTCTCCGGCCACTTCCTGTGCGAGGTTCGTTCGGGCGTCGTACATCGTCAACAGAATCGTGGAGATGCGCAGGCCCGGATTCAAGTGCTTCTGGATGAGCTGGATGTTCCCGAGCAGCTGGCTCAAGCCCTCCAGCGCGTAGTACTCGGTCTGGATCGGGATGAGCACCTCGTCGGCTGCGACAAAGGCGTTGACCGTCAGAAGCCCGAGCGAGGGCGGGCAATCGATGAAGACGTAGTGATACTTGCGCTCTGATTCCGCGAGGAAGGTCTGCAGCGCCGTGCGCAGCCGCTGCTCTCGCGCGACCAGCGACACGAGTTCGATCTCCGCGCCGGCGAGGTTGATGGTGGAGGGGACGCACCACAGATTCTCGTGATCAGAGGTCGGCTGCAGCGCGTCGGGGATCGTGTCATCGCCGAGGAGCACGTCGTAGATGCTCGTGATCTCGGGGCGATGGGGGACGCCGAGTGCCGTCGAGGCGTTTCCCTGCGGGTCCATATCGATGACCAGCACCGTCGCGCCGCGGCGGGCCAGGGCCGCGGCAAGATTGACGGTGGTCGTCGTCTTTCCGACGCCGCCCTTCTGGTTCGAGACCGTGATGATGCGCGTCTCAGCGGGGAGAGGCGACACCGTCTCCGCGAGTTTGCGCCGTCGCCGAATCTTGTCGACGAGATGGTCGCCGACCAGCGACTTCTCCGCTTCAGCCATGTCTCACGATTTTAGCCCGAAAGACGCGGGTCGTCTCCGCAAGCAGCTCCTGCGCGAACAAGTCCGCACCGAGCTCGACCACAGCCACGTCACGCACCCGAAACTTGCGAAGCACCTTCGCCGCGGCTTCGATCTCTGCATCGACAGCAGCGCCCTTCAGGAACAGCATCTCGCCCCCGTCGCGGAGCAACGGGGCCGTCAGTGGGACGAGCTTGCGGAGCGCGGTCACAGCTCGAGCCGTGATCTGGTCGACCTCCCACGCATCGTGGAACTCCTCGGCGCGCCCTCGGCGCACTTCGGCGTTCTCCAATCCGAGTACCTCGATCTGCTCCTGCAGCCACGCGCATCGTCGCTCCATCGGCTCCACGAACAGGAAGTGCGCGTCCGGGCGCACGATCGCGAGAACCAGGCCGGGCAACCCGCCGCCGGTACCGATGTCGGCGACCTGAGCACCACTGCCGATGAGTGGGGCGAGCAGTGCGCTGTTGAGCACATGGCGTGTCCAGAGACGCGGCGCCTCAAGGGGACCGATGAGCCCGAGCTGCTCGCCGCGCGTGCCGAGGTCCGCGGTGAACGCGCGCAGCATCTCGATGCGGTCGCCGGCGAGCAGCGGTGCGGCGGCGGGTTCCTGCTCGATCACCTGCTCAGCGGGCATGGCGGTCCTTCCGGAGTTTCACGTGAAACAGGGGTGAGTTCATCCCCGGCTGATGATGAGACGGCGATCACGGCCTTCACCGCGGGACTCCGAGAAGTAACCGCGATCCGCGACGTCGTCGTGCACCAGTTTGCGTTCGTAGGACGACATGGGCTCGAGCTCGACCTGCTCGCGGCCCGCGGCGATCTGCGCCACCGCCGAATCGACCATGCGCTTGAGTTCGGTGGCTCGCGCGTCCCGCGATCCCCCCACATCGACGATCAGGCGCGAGAAACGCCCCGTCTTCGCCTGCACGGCGAGACGAGTGAGATCTTGCAGCGCCTGCACGGTATCGACCCCCGCGAGACGGTCGAGATCGACGTCCCCTCCGGTCACCGAGACGTATGCCCGGCCGTTCGCGACGTCGATATCGATGTCGCCGTCGAGATCCGCGATATCGAGAAGCCCCTCGATGTAGTCGGCAGCGAGGTCGCCGTCGGCCTCGAGTTCTTCGAGGCTGAGTTCAGCAGTCGAGGTGTCAGGTGCGGTGCGATCGTCGGTCGTCATCACTTGCCCTTCTTCTTCGAACGCTTGGCGCTGACCGGCTGCTGGCGCTGACCGGCCTTCGGGGGAGCGATCTCCTCGCCGCGAGCCTGCGCGCGCTTCTCATCGTCGGTCAGCTTGCCCTTCGCCTTGAGGCGCTCCTGCCGCGCGCGCCACGCATCACTGCCCGGGGTCGGCATGTTGCGGATCACGATGAACTGCTGGGCCATGGTCCAGAGGTTGGAGGTGAACCAGTAGACGTTCAGCGCGAGCGGGAATGCAACGCCTGAGAAGAGGAACGCGAAGGGGATGATGTACAGCAGGATGCGCTGCTGACGGTACATCGGCGAGTTCTTCGTCTCATCGGAGACGTTCTTCGACATGATCTGCAGCTGCGTGAAGAACTGCGAACCGATCATCAGGATGACGTTGATGCCCAGGAGCACCACGACCGTCCAGTTGCCGGACTCCCAGCCCTGCGTGAAGGTCATCTTCAGCGGAGCACCGAAGAGCTCAGCGGCATTGAAGTTCTTCGTCAGCTCCGCCGTCATGAAGCCGATGCCGGTGGTGTTATCGGACGCGTGCCGGAGTACGTAGAAGAGCGAGAAGAAGACCGGCATCTGGATGAGGATCGGCAGGCACGAGGAGAACGGGTTGGTCCCGTGCTTCTTGTAGAGCGCCATCGTCTCCCGGCTCATCGCCTCTCGGGAGTACTGATCCTTCTTGCCCTTGTACTTGTCCTGGATCTTCTTCATCTCGGGCGCGAGATCCATCATGCGGCGCTGCGACTTGATCTGCCGCACCGTCACGGGGATCAGCGCCGAGCGGACCACGACCACGAGGCCGATGATCGAGAGCACCCACGTGAGGCCCGACTCGGGGTCCATGCCGATCCACGTGAAGGCCTGATGCCAGACCGCGAGCACGAGCTCGACGAGCCAGCGGAGCGGCCACAGGATTGTTTCGAAGAAGTCCACCGGGTTAAGCCTTTCGCTCGATGGGGCGGACGAAGCCGCGGGTGTTGGTCACGAAGTGGGAGTGCGCACGCGGCGGGACGTCATCGATGCCGCCGGCAGTGAAGGGATTGCAGCGCAGCAACCGCCACGCAGTGAGAACGGTTCCGACAATGAATCCGCGGATTTGATACGCCTCAACAGCGTATCTGGAACACGATGGATAATACCTGCACACTTCGCCATAGAGCGGTGAGACGACGCGGCGGTAGGCGTGCATGCAAGCGAGAGCGGCATTACGGGGTGCCAACCAGATTTCGGCTGCGACCCGGATCATGAGCGCGTCTCCGTCGACGCTTGGCGGCGCTCCACCCGATCGAGCGCACGGTTGATCTCCCGCTCGAGCTCCGCGAACGGAGCATCCGCCGCGGCGGGGAGCGCACGAAAGACCACGTCTACACCCGTCGCCCCGTTCCGCAGGCGTTGCTCCACGATCGACTTCATTCGCCGACGCACCAGGTTCCTGGTCACCGCATTGCCCACAGCCTTGGAGATGATGAACCCGAATCGAGCGGCATCCTCCGGTGAACGCAAAACCGCGTGGGTGATGCATAGTGCACCACCCACGCGGCGTCCGGCACGTACGGTCTGCCGGTAGTCCTCTCCCCGGGTGACTCGATTGCGCCGTGCAGGCATGATCGATCCCGGGGGAGTACGACGATTACGCGGTGAGCTTCGAGCGGCCCTTGCCGCGACGAGCTGCGACGATGGCGCGGCCCGCACGGGTGCGCATCCGGGCGCGGAAGCCGTGCACCTTGGCGCGGCGGCGGTTGTTGGGCTGGAAGGTACGCTTGCTCATAGTGAAAACTCCGTGACTTATGGAATAGATCCCCGCGCCTCTCGGGCGGCGAGGAAGTCGGATGTCGGCCACTCGTGTGCGTGCGGTTCCTCATGTGCTCGACACGTTCCGAGCGCACGGTAGCGCACTCGTCTCACACGAGCCACCCATACAAGGTCTTCACTCTACGCCTTCCGCACCATTCCGTCAAAGTTGGGGAGGCAGGATCGCCGCCGGGCACGTGGATCGTGATCGAGAAATGGCGCGTTCCCACATCGACTTGCCTGTGGACAAATCTGTGACTAACGTGGGCGCAAGCGTTTCCACACGGCTGCACTCCGCTGATTTCCCGCGAGATTGTGCCCGTCCCTCTGTGGATAAGCCTGGGTATAACAGGCATTCTTCATGATGAACAGCGAGCCGGGAGCGACGTGACTGAGGACGAACTGCAAGAAGTCTGGGATCGCGTCACCCAGGCGGTGATGAGTGATCCCGCCGTCGGCCCCGCCGTCGGAGCACAGCTCGCACTCGCTTTGCCGCGAGGCATCGCAGCCGGAACGCTCTATCTCGCCGTGCAACTCGACTTCACGCTCAAGCTGCTCGAGAACCGACTCCGCCCCGCGATCATGGCGGCGATCTCCCGCATTCCGGAGGCGCGGGAGATCGACAACTTCATCGTCATCGTCGACGAAGACGCCCACCCTGACATCGACCCCGAGCCCGCTGCCGAGACGCCGTCCTCATCCGAGCACGTGCGCGATTTCGACGGCGGCGGATTCGGCGGCTCACGGTTCGACTCGCCCCGTCACGACACCCAGCGCCCCGTTGCAGAACCACGGCGTCGACACGGAGTCGACGATGCCCTCGACAGCCGGCTCAACGAGAAGTATCGATTCGACAGCTTCGTGATCGGGCAGTCCAACCGTTTCGCACATGCCGCTGCCGTCGCTGTCGCCGAAGCGCCGGCCCGCGCCTACAATCCATTGTTCATCTACGGCGATTCGGGTCTGGGCAAGACCCACCTGCTTCACGCCATCGGGCACTACGCGCGCGAGCTCTTCCCGGACGTACGGGTTCGCTATGTCAGTTCCGAGGATTTCACCAACGATTTCATCAACTCCATCGCGAACAATCAAGGAGCGGCGTTTCACGCGCGCTATCGAAGCGTCGACATCCTTCTCGTCGACGACATTCAGTTCCTTGAAGACAAAGTGGAGACGCAGGAAGCCTTCTTCCACACGTTTAACACCCTGCACGACCACAACAAGCAAGTCGTCATCACGAGCGATGTGCAGCCGAAGCAGCTTCGGGGGTTCGAAGAGCGCATGCTCTCGCGATTCGAGTGGGGCCTGCTCACCGACATCCAGGTGCCCGATCTCGAGACGCGTATCGCGATCCTGCGCAAGAAGGCGGAGCGGGAGAATCTCGAGGTCGACTACAGCATCCTCGAATTCATCGCGAGCAAGTTCTCATCGAACATCCGCGAACTCGAAGGCACCCTGATTCGGGTGACTGCATACGCGAGCCTGAATCAGCAGCGGATCGACATGCAGCTCGTGCACACGGTGCTCAAGGACCTCATCACGCTGGACGCCGATAACGAGGTGCAGCCCTCCGACATCATCAGCAAGACGGCAGAGTACTTCGACCTCTCGGTCGACGACCTGTACGGTCCGACGCGCGCGCAGCAGATCGCGACGTCGCGTCAGATCGCGATGTATCTCTGCCGCGAACTCACACCGCTCTCCCTTCCGAAGATCGGTCAGTTGTTCGGCGGCCGTGACCACACCACCGTCATGTACGCGCACAAGAAGATCTCCCAGCTCATCGCCGAACGGCGATCCATCTACAACCAGGTCACCGAACTGACCACGCGCATCAAACAGGGCAGTCGATAGAGAAGTTATCCACAGGCCACTCGCCGAGTGTGGATAGTTGGGGAGAACTCGCCCGCGCCTGTGCATGGATCCGGGAAGCCTGTGAGGGAGCCTCCTGTCGCCGGGTTCCGCATGATTCCGCGGATCGCAATCCATCCACCACGATTGCACAAGTCACAGACGTGTAGTTCCGTTACAAGAATTGATGTGCCGGGACTTATCCACAGAATCCACAGACGTTAACACTGTTAACACTTCTCATTCTTTTCAACGGGCACTCGATCACACACACGGTGATCGGCGAAGAGACCCGTGAACGATGACACGAACGTCGACCGGATGCTGAGGCTCGACGAGTGTGCAAAGATTGTCAGGCCGAGGAGAACGACGCGACCCAGAACGCGTGCGAAGGGAAGCCCGATGCGATTTACCGTCAATCGTGACGTATTCAGCGACGCTGTATCGTTCGCAGTGAAGTTGCTCCCTCCCCGCCCGACGCAGCCCCTCCTCAGCGGGGCGCTCATCGAAGCCGATGGCGATCAGCTCACGGTCTCGTCGTTCGATTACGAAGTCTCCGCGAGGACCTCGAACACAGCGGTCGTCGCAGAAGCGGGGCGCGCGCTGGTATCGGGTCGATTGCTCGGCGAGATCGCCCAGCGCCTGCCGCACTCCGACGTTGAAGTGTCTCTGCTCGAGAGCCGCGTCGAGGTTCGCTGCGGTTCTGCGTCGTTCAGCCTTCCGGCGATGCCGGTCGAGGAGTACCCGCAGGTGCCGAGGGTTGATTCCGTCTCCGGGTCGATGCCGGCGGATGTCTTCTCGGAAGCCGTCTCGCAGGTGTCGCTCGCGGCATCGAAGGATGATGTGACACCGGTGATCACGGGCGTGCAGTTCGAGATCGATTCGAATTCGGTGACCCTCACCGCGACCGATCGGTACCGCGTCGCGACGCGAAGCATCGATTGGGAGCACCGTGACTCCGGCGATGCACTGACTGCGCTGGTCCCGTCGAAGATCGTTACCGAGGTCGGAAAGACCTTCTCGGGTGTCGGGGAGGTCCAGGTGAGCATCGTCAAGGATGCCGACCGGGAACTCATCGCCTTCACCGGTGGCACGAAGACGGTGACGTCGCTGCTGATCAAGGGCAACTACCCGCCGGTTGGTCGTTTGTTCCCCGAGAGCATCGAGAATTACGCCGTGATCAGCACTTCGGAGCTCATTGAGGCCGTGGGCCGCGTCGGGTTGGTGCTCGAGCGGGAGGCGGCCCTTCGCTTCTCGTTCGCCGAGGGCACCGTCACGCTGGAAGCCGCTGGGACCGAGTCGGCGCAGGCCGTCGAGACGGTTGATGCGCACCTCGTCGGCGACGAGATGGTGGTCTCGCTGAAGCCCCAGTTCCTGCTTGACGGCTTGCGTTCCACGCATTCCGAGTTCGCTCGAATCGGGTTTACTCGGACGGACAACCCTGGAAAGCCCGGTCCCGTTCTCATCACGAGTCAGCGCAGCAAGGACGACGCGGACGAGAAGAGTTTCCGCTACCTGCTGCAGCCGAACCTGCTCCTTCGGTAGGCCTGAGATGCGGGTGACGCATCTCTCGCTCGGCGACTTCCGTAACTACGCGTCTGCGGAGCTTCCACTCGCCGCTGGTCCGAATCTGCTCGTCGGCCAGAATGGTCAAGGAAAGACCAACCTCGTCGAAGCCATTGCCTACTTCGCGACTCTCCGCTCGCATCGAGTGACCGGCGATCAGGCGCTCATCCGCGCGGGCAGTGATTCAGCGGTTGCTCGAATGGGAGTGCGCTCGGGGGAGCGCGAGGTGCGCCTGGAGTTGCAGCTCAATCAGGGCCGCGCAAACCGGGCACAGGTGAACGGCAACTCGGTGCGCCCGAGGGAGATCACGCGGTGGTTCTCCGCGGTCGCTTTCGCACCAGAAGACCTCATTATCGTTCGTGGAGAGCCCTCAGGACGTCGGCGGTTTCTCGACGATGCGCTGCTCGCCCGCCATCCGGTCGCCTCAGCGGCCCTGGCAGACTACGAAAAGGTCGTCCGGCAGCGCACTTCACTATTGAAATCCACCCGAAGCCGGGGGTCAACTGTCCCTTCAACGCTCTCGATATGGAACGATCAGCTCGTTGAGTACGGCGTGCAGATCATGATTGCTCGGCGAGAGCTGTTGCGTGACCTCGCTGGTCCGCTTCGTGATCACTATCACGCGCTCGTTGGTTCCGACCACGTTCCTCGGTTGGGTATGGCGGAGAGCGTCGCCGCTTCGCTCACCGAACGGGGCGTTTCACGTGAAACACCGAACGCGAGCGAGCTCCCCGACGTTTCACGTGAAACGCTCGCGCAGGAGTTCCACGAGGCGCTCAGCATGGTGCAAGCTCGCGAGATCGATCGCGGTGTGACGCTCGTCGGCCCGCATCGGGACGATCTCGTGCTCTCGCTCAACGGTCTTCCGGTAAAGGGCTACGCGAGCCATGGCGAATCCTGGTCGTTCGCACTGTCGCTGAAGCTGGGCCTCGCCGAGCTGTTGAGGGCTGAGTCGTCGGCCGGTGATCCTGTGATTATTCTCGATGACGTGTTCGCGGAGTTGGATGCGGGGCGGCGAGCCCGACTGATGTCTGCCGTGGGGGACTATGAACAGGTGATTGTCACCGCAGCGGTGGAATCGGATGTGCCCGATGACGTTTCTTGGCAGAGGATGCGTATCAGCGCAGGCACCGTGGCACCGATGGAGTGCACTGACGACTCCGCAGCAGACGCCAGCGGGGCGGAAGGCGCCACGCCCCCGGTGGTGCGGACGACCCCCGATTCGGAGACATCAGTGTCGCGGGCGGAGGCTCGCGATGACGGACCGATCGAGGGGGACGACGGTGGGTGAGTCGGGCGTCGAGTTCACGTCAGACGCCTATCTTCGTGCGAAATCCGTGTGGCGCGGCGTTCCGCAGCGTCGTCGTTCCCGCCGAAACGGTTCGGAAGCCCCTGGTGGGAGTCCCTTCGGGTTCGGTCGCGATCCGAAAGCTCTCTCAGATGTGCTCGTCAATGTCGCGAGCGACATGGGATGGAGCGTCGAACTCGAGCAGGCTCGGTTGATCGGGGAATGGCCGGAGTTCGCCGGCAATGCAACCGCCGAGCATACGACGGTCGTGGGCATCAGCCACGGCGTCCTTCAGGTCCAGTGCGATTCGACGACCTGGGCGACCGAGCTCAGGCGGTTGCGGGGCGAATTGCTCACGCGGCTCTTGCGAGACTATCCCGATTCGGAGATTCGGGATCTCCGATTCCTCGCGCCGGGTGCCCCGAGCTGGCGGCACGGCATGAGGTCCGTTCCAGGCCGGGGGCCGAGAGACACATACGGCTGATAGCGGACGACCTGAGGTGCGTTCGGCGGGACGATCTGCTCAGCGATGACGATTCTTGGGGAGGCGACAGGACGGAGGGGGGACGATCCCCGGCGAATCATCGGTTTGCAAGGCCCGTAATGCCCCGTACAGCGCCTGAATCTTGGTAAGCTGGTGGGCGGAAGTACGCAGGGTTCAATCGCGCCCTGAGACGCCCAGATAAGGATCATTCTACGTATGAGTTCAGAGCAGGCGACCGCCACGGAAGATTACGGTGCCGGAGCGATCCAGGTACTCGAAGGGCTCGAAGCGGTTCGCAAGCGGCCTGGCATGTACATCGGCTCCACCGGACCTCGGGGTCTGCATCACCTGGTGTATGAAATCGTCGACAACTCCGTTGATGAGGCACTCGCAGGATATTGCGACTTCATCGATATCACCATTCTCGCGGATGGGGGAGTGCGCGTGGTCGATAACGGCCGCGGCATCCCGGTCGATCAGCATCCGACGGAGGGCCGCTCAACGGTCGAGGTGGTGCTCACCGTTTTGCACGCGGGCGGCAAATTCGGCGGCGGAGGCTACGCGGTGTCGGGCGGATTGCACGGCGTGGGTTCTTCGGTCGTCAACGCCCTCTCGAAGCGGTTCGAGGTCGCAGTGCAGCGCCAGGGTTTCACGTGGAACATGTCGTTCACCGACAGCGTTCCGGACGCGCCGCTCGCTCAGGGCGAGGTGAGCACGGAGACCGGCACGACGATCACCTTCTGGCCAAGCGAAGACATCTTCGAGACCGTCGAGTTCGACTACCAGACGCTCCGCACTCGCTTCCAGCAGATGGCGTTCCTGAACAAGGGCCTTCGCATCGCCCTCACCGATTTGCGCGAGCAGGATCCGGTCGAGAACGCAGAGGGAGAGCTGGTGGCCCCGCCCGCCCCGCATGACGAGTTCATGTACGAGAACGGTATCCAGGACTACGTGCAGCATCTGAACGCGGCGAAGCGCTCCGACCTCGTCAACGAGGAGATCATCTCCTTCGAGGCCGAAGACACCGACCGCAAGATCGCAGCAGAGGTCGCGATGCAGTGGACGACGTCTTACAGCGAAAGCGTGCACACGTACGCCAACACGATCAACACCCATGAGGGCGGCACCCACGAAGAAGGCTTCCGCGCCGCGTTGACCACGCTGGTGAACCGGTATGCGCGTGAGAAGAACATTCTTCGTGAGAAGGACGACAATCTCTCGGGCGACGACGTGCGAGAAGGTCTGACGGCAGTGATCTCGGTGAAGCTCGGAGAGCCTCAGTTCGAGGGACAGACGAAGACGAAGCTTGGAAACACCGAGGCGAAGGCCTTCGTGCAGAAAGTCGTAGGAGATCAGCTCGGAGACTGGTTCGAGCGGAATCCCGGCCCTGCGAAAGACATCATCCGGAAGTCCATTCAGGCGGCTACGGCCCGGCTCGCGGCTCGCAAGGCCCGCGAGACCGCACGTCGCAAGGGTCTGCTCGAGTCGGGCGGAATGCCCGGCAAGCTTTCGGACTGCTCGAGCAAGGATCCTACGATCTCCGAGATCTTCATCGTGGAGGGCGACTCGGCAGGTGGTTCGGCGAAGACGGGACGCAATCCGCATACCCAGGCGATCCTGCCGCTGCGCGGAAAAATCTTGAACGTCGAGAAGGCCAGGCTGGACCGCGCGCTCAACAACGCTGAGGTCCAGGCGATGATCACGGCCTTCGGCGCTGGCATCGGTGAGGACTTCACGCCGGAGAAGGCCCGGTATCACAAGATCGTGCTCATGGCCGATGCGGATGTGGATGGACAGCACATCACGACCCTGCTGCTGACGCTGCTCTTCCGGTACATGCGACCCCTGATCGACCTCGGCTACGTCTATCTCGCGCAGCCGCCCCTGTACCGCATCAAGTGGTCGAACGCGGAAGACGAATACGTCTACAGCGACGCAGAACGCGACTCGCGGCTCGCCATCGGCGCCGAACAGGGACGGCGCCTCATGAAGGAGAGCGGTGTCCAGCGCTACAAGGGCCTGGGCGAGATGAACCACGAAGAACTGTGGGAGACCACCATGAACCCCGAGACCCGCACTCTGCTGCAGGTCACCATGGATGACGCGGCGATCGCCGACGAGATCTTCGCGACCCTCATGGGCGAAGACGTCGAAGCGCGACGCACCTTCATCCAGCAGAACGCGAAGGACGTGCGCTTCCTTGACATCTGAGAACGAGACCCCAGAAACAGAGTCCGACGTCACCCTGGCGGCGGACCACGCCGTCCATGGGCGGATAGATCAAGTCGATCTGCAGCTCGAGATGCAGCGCTCATACCTCGATTACGCGATGAGCGTCATCGTCGGACGAGCGCTTCCCGACGTGCGCGACGGCCTGAAGCCCGTGCACCGACGTGTCATCTACACGATGTACGACGGCGGCTACCGACCCGACAAGGCGTTCTCGAAGTGCACGCGTGTCATCGGCGACGTGATGGGCCAGTTCCATCCTCACGGCGACAGTGCCGTGTACGACTCACTCGTGCGTCTGGTGCAGCCATGGACGCTTCGCTATCCACTGGCGCTCGGACAGGGCAACTTCGGATCTCCCGGAAACGACGGGGCCGCTGCGCACCGTTACACCGAGACGAAGATGTCGCCGCTCGCCATGGAGATGGTGCGGGACATCGACGAGGACACCGTCGACTTCCAAGACAACTACGACGGCCGCACGCAAGAGCCGACTGTGCTCACGGCGCGCTTCCCGAATCTGCTCGTCAACGGATCGGTCGGCATCGCGGTCGGCATGGCCACCAACATTCCGCCTCACAACCTGCGGGAAGTCTCGGAAGCCGCGATCTGGCACCTCGAGCATCCGGAGGCGACTCGCGAAGAGCTGTTGGAAGCGCTCATGGAGCGAGTGCACGGGCCCGATTTCCCGACGGGGGCTCAGATTCTGGGCTCCAAGGGCATTCGCGAGGCCTATCGCACCGGGCGCGGATCGATCACGATGCGGGCGGTCGTCAACATCGAGGAGATCCAGGGCCGCACCTGTCTCGTCGTGACGGAGCTCCCGTACCAGGTGAACCCCGACAACCTCGCCGTGAAGATCGCCGACCTGGTCAAGGAGAACAAGGTTCAGGGCATCGCGGACATCCGCGATGAATCGAGCGGTCGGACCGGCCAGCGACTCGTCGTGGTGCTGAAGCGCGACGCGATCGCCAAGGTTGTGCTGAACAACCTCTACAAGCACACGCAGCTGCAGGAGAACTTCGGCGCGAACATGCTCGCGATCGTCGACGGCATCCCGCGGACGCTCGCGCTCGACGGCTTCATCTCCGCCTGGGCGAAGCACCAGATCGAAGTCATCGTTCGCCGCACGGCGTACCGCCTGAAGAAGGCCGAGGCCGAGGCCCACATCCAGCGCGGCTACTTGAAGGCGCTCGACGCCCTGGATGCGGTGATCGCCCTCATTCGGCGTTCGCCCACGGTCGACGAGGCCCGCGAAGGTCTCATGACACTCCTCGACGTCGACCAGATCCAAGCCGACGCGATCCTCGGTCTGCAATTGCGCCGCCTCGCTGCGCTCGAGCGGCAGAAGATCCTCGATCTCGCAGCGAAACTGGAAGCGCAGATCGCCGAGTACGAGAAGATCCTGGCCTCTCCCTCGGAGCAGCGTGGAATCGTCGTGCAGGAGCTCGGCGAGATCGTCACGAAGTTCGGCGACGATCGGCGCACCGCGATCCTGCACGGGTTCGACGGCGACATGTCCATGGAAGACCTCATCCCCGAGGAAGAAATGGTCGTCACCGTGACGCGCGGGGGATACGTCAAGCGAACCCGAATCGATAACTACCGTTCGCAGCACCGGGGCGGGAAGGGCGTCAAGGGCGCTCAACTGCGCGCTGACGACATCGTCGAGCACTTCTTCGTGACGACGACGCACCATTGGCTCCTGTTCTTCACGAACACGGGGCGCGTGTATCGAGCGAAGACGTACGAAATTCCTGAGGCCGGTCGTGATTCGAAGGGCCAGCACCTCGCGAACCTCCTCGCCCTCGCTCCCGACGAGCAGGTCACGCAGATTCTGGACGTGCGCGACTTCGCCGCAGCGGGGTATCTCGTCCTCGCCACCCGCGATGGATTGGTCAAGAAGACCGCGCTGACGGAGTACGACACGAACCGCACGGGCGGCATCATCGCGATCAAGCTGCGCGACGGAGACGAACTGGTCTCGGCGCTCATCGCCGAGGCGAGCGACGACGTACTGCTCGTTTCACGCCACGGTATGTCGGTGCGCTTCACCGCGTCTGACCAGGCTCTTCGGCCTATGGGGCGCTCGACCAGCGGCGTTCGCGGGATGAACTTCAGGGAGGGCGACGCGCTTCTCGGGGCATCTCGCATCGATGGGAGCGGCGGATACGTCTTCGTCGTGACCGAGGGCGGCTACGCCAAGCGGACCGCTGTCGACGAGTACCGCGTGCAGCAGCGCGGCGGGTACGGCATCAAGGTCGCGAAGCTCGACGAGAACCGCGGCGTGTTGATCGGGTCTCTGATCGTGGACGAGACCGACGAGGTGCTCGCGGTGCTCGCAAGTGGTAAGGTCGTGCGCTCGGGCGTTGCAGAAGTGCCGGCCAAGGGCAGGAACACCATGGGCGTCGTCTTTGCACGATTCCCAGAGCAGGACCGTATTATTGGCATCGCGCGCAATCCGGAGCGTGGGCTCGACGACGATGAGTCCGAGGCCCCCGGGCCCGAGAACGCCGAAAACGAGGAAGACCTGAATGAGTAACACTGTCGCCGACAAGCTGGCCAAGAAGACCCGTAAGAAGGCGCCGGCGAAGCAGGTTCGCCTCAAGCTCGTGTACGTCGACTTCTGGTCTGCGGTGAAGTTCTCGTTCCTCGTGGCGGTGTGCTTCGCGATCGTGAGCGTCGTCGCGACGATCCTGATCTACACCGTGCTGCTGCAGACCGGTGTCTTCGCGCAGGTGGACCAGCTCTTCATGGACATCGTGGGAGAAGACAACAGCCTGATGAAGATCATCGGGTTCCCGCAGGTGCTCGGCTTCGCCGTCGTCGTCGGGATCCTGAACGTCATCGTCGGCACTGCGCTCGGCGCTGTCGGATCGCTCGTCTACAACTTGCTCGTACGGGTTCTGGGCGGTTTCCAGCTCGGTTTCACGAGCAACTGATTCGAGGCCCGGGTCCGAAACGGCCCGGGCCACGCCCGGTATACGAGCCCGATTTCGGATTTGTCTCGGCTTCGGGTAGAGTCATTGCTTGGTCGAGGGGCTATAGCTCAGGTGGTTAGAGCGCTTCACTGATAATGAAGAGGTCCCAGGTTCAAGTCCTGGTAGCCCCACCACAACCACACGAAAGTCCCGCTGAATTCAGCGGGACTTTCGTGGTTTGCGGGACCATTCCCGTGATCGGTGTTCGTCCCCGAGCTCATGATGCCGCCGACGAACGCGCTGGTACGCGGCTCGGCTCGTTTTGCACTTCAGTGCAGATGTCTGTAAAGTAGAGCGAGTTGTTCCGGTCTCGTACGGGAACGGTGAGCGGAGGTTCTCGACCTCCCTCGGGTCCTTAACTCAGTTGGTAGAGTGCCTGCTTTGCAAGCAGGATGTCGGGAGTTCGATTCTCCCAGGATCCACCACCAAGCCCCTGTCGTTCACGACGGGGGCTTTTTCGTTTCACGTGGAACGTCGCCAGGGGCATGTGGAGGCGACATCGCAGCAATGCTCGAACCGTCCGCAGATTCATGCGGGGTACGAAGCCCCGACGGCTGCGCCGCCGCTGCGAAGTAGGGAAAACCCGAAGCGCGTTCTCCGGGTCCCACGCTCACCGACGACCCGGGGGAGCACCTACCGTAGAGACATGATCACTCCTCAAGACTCAGAGGCAGCCACGACGCCGCTGCCTCCGCTCTCCAGCGCTGACGCCGGCGCCGTCCCCGGAGGGCCGCAGGGATCGGCGCCCGGCCCGGGTGCGACCGCGCCATCGCCGGGAGCGCCGGGCATCCCGGCGGCGGCGCCGAGTACTGCTCCAGGCCAGAAGTCGAAGCGGTCGGCACCGCCCGAGGTGAAGACGTCCTCCATCCCCAAGCCGCCGCTCAACCTCCTGCTGACGCTGCTGCATCTCGCAGCACTCGGCGTCGTGGGGTTCACGATCACCGCCGTGCTGCTCGCGCTCATGGGCACCGGCATCGGAATGCTCGTCATCGGAGTCGGTCTCGTGCTGCTCGCAGCGCTGGTCTATGCGCTGTACGGCATCGCCTGGTTCGAGACCTTCCGGGTCGGCGGGCTCTACGGACTGCACGTCTCGGCTCCGCAGTGGCAGCAGCGTCGTGCGCCAGGTTTCAAGGGCTGGTTCACCTCGATGGTGCGGCAGGCGGTGGACGGGCGCATGTGGCGGGCGGTCGCGAACTTCGCCGTCGCGAGCGCTCTCGGCGCCGCGATGCTGGGCCTCGTCCAGGGCTTCGTGCAGGCGTTCGTCTCGGTCTTCCGCACGTTCAACGTCTGGTGGCAGCCGGGCATCATCGGCATGCTCCTCTGCGCAGCAGGCATCGTCGGTCTCGCACTGCTGCACCGGCTCATCTCCGTCGCGATCATCGGATCGACCGCGACCGAGGCCGAGCTCACGGAGACCGCACGCCTGTCGGCGCGTCAGCGCGAAGGCGCGGTGCGCGCAGCGGACGTCGAGCGCACCCGTATCGAACGCGATCTGCACGACGGGGTGCAGCCCCGGCTCGTCTCGGTGGGCATGACCCTCGGACTCGCTCAGGAGAAGATCGATACCGATCCGCAGGCGGCGAAGCTGCTCGTCGCCGAGGCGCACACCTCGACGAAGGCGGCGATCACGGAACTGCGGCAGCTCGCCCGGGGCATCTACGCCTCGGTGCTCGACGACCGCGGGCTGGACGCGGCGCTCTCGGCGCTCGCTGCACGCTCCCACATCCCGGTGCACCTCGACGTGCGGTTGACCGACCGCTGCAGCCGCGACGCGGAAGCCGCTGTGTACTTCGCCATCGCTGAGTCGCTGACGAACGCGGCGAAGCACTCCCGCGCCAGCGAAGCCCGCGTGGTGGTGCGCATGCGCGAGGACGGCCCAACGCAGGCGCCCCAGCTGTGGGCTCGAGTGGAGGACAACGGCATCGGGGGAGCCCGGGTCACGCCCGGAGGCGGCCTCGACGGGATCATGAACCGGGTGCTCGCCGCGGGCGGCACGACCCGGCTCGACAGCCCGAACGGCGGCCCGACGACCCTGGAGGTGAGCGTCCCATGCGCATCCTGATCTGCGAGGACTCCGTGCTGCTGCGGGAGGGCCTGGTTCGTCTGCTCGAACACGGCGGGCACACCGTCGTGGCGGCGCTGCCCGAAGCCAGTGGTCTCCTCGAAGCGGTGGAGGCCAATGATCCCGAGTTGTGCATTCTGGATGTGCGCCTCCCGCCGACGTTCACCGACGAGGGCATCCTCGCCGCGCTGGAGCTGCGTCGCCTCCGCCCCGGGCTCCCGGTGCTGGTGCTCTCCCAGTACGTGGAAGAGCGTTACGCGAGCGAACTGATCGCGGCGCAGGGCGGAGCCTTCGGATACCTGCTGAAGGACCGTGTGGCCGACGTGGGCGAGTTCATCGAGTCGGTGCGACGAATCGCAGGAGGAGCCACAGTGCTCGACCCCGAGGTCGTGGCTCAGCTCCTGACGCGCAGGTCTCGAGACGACCGGATGCGAGCGCTCACCGAGCGGGAGCGCACGGTGCTCGCGGCACTCGCCGAGGGCCGATCGAACCAGGCGATCGCCGCTCTGCTCTTCCTCTCCGAGGCGAGCGTCGAGAAGCACATCACGGCGATCTTCCAGAAGTTGCAGCTCGAGCCAGACGGCGGAGGCAATCGTCGGGTGCTCGCCGCCATCGCCCACTTCGAGAGCATCGGATCCTCCTCAACGGTGGCATCCGACGCCGATCGACCTTCCCAGTACCCACAGACCGGAGCTTCAGCATGAACACCCCCACAGACCCGCACCAGCACCCGTCACAGCCGGAGGGGCCCTCCGCACAGCATCACGGGCAGCAGCCCTCCGCACCGAGCCCCACCGGGGCTTCGGGCAAGCAGTCCCCAACGTCCCGCGCCATCCTCGTGGTCACCGCGGCTGTCGGCGGCGTGGCGCTCCTGGCGGTCGGTGTCTCGGCGGCCTACGCCGCCATCGCGCCGCAGCGCTTCGACGGCATCGAGGCGATCGTCGGCGACGCGAACGCCGAGAACGGATTCGACGATGCAGACGATGCTGCAGTGCCCGCCGTGGGCGACGGCTCCGGAACGCAGACGTATTTCGCGAACGTCGACGACGTGCAGTCGCTCGACCTGGATATCGCGGCAGCCGGCTTCGAACTCGCATTCGGCGACGTCACCGAGGCTGAACTCGTCACGAGTGGCGACCGGGCCGAGGAATGGGTGGTGAGCGTCGAGGAGGGGGAGTTGAGCGTCGAGACCCCGGCCAGGGCGTTGACTGCTGGGTGCCTCTTCACCTGCGGGGCGGGTGGACTCGGCAACGCGACGGCCACACTGACCCTTCCCGAGTCGATGAGCGAGAGTGGCAGGCTCGATGCGGAGATCAGCGTCGAAGGGGGAGCGGTGCGCGGAGCCGGCTCCTTCCGCTCGCTCGACCTCGGACTCGAGGCGGGCGAACTCCGTCTGGAAGGCAGTGCGCAGCGTCTCGCGGTCGAGGTCGAGGCCGGGAAGGCCGAGCTGGACTTCGCGGATGTCGTCACAGCAGAGGTCGGTGTTGAAGCCGGCTCGGCGCGCCTGTCGCTGACGGGCGAGGCTCCGGATCGCGTGTCCGTCGATGCGAGTGCCGGCAGCGCCGCCCTCGACCTGCCGGAAGCGGACTACCGCGTCGACGCGAAGACCGAACTCGGTGAACTCGACGATCGCCTGTCGAAGAGCGACGATTCGGCAGCCGCAGACGCGGCGCACGTGATCACGGTTCGCGCCGAAGCTGCGAAGGTGACGCTGCAGTGAGGTGAGCCCGTGCACACCGCGACGTCAGGGTGGGCACGGTGACGACCTTCCGCCCCGCCGCGGCCCATGCGACCCGTACACTGGGCGCATGGACCACGGCGGGGTTTCTGCGCGACACGGCCGATCGGCGAGGCCGAGCGCAGCGGCCCGCGATCCGGCACCCGCCGGGCCGCACACGGATCGCTCGGCGACCACGCTCCCGGCTGAAGCACCTCAACCGACGGTGGTCGAGACCCGCGAGCCGCTGAGCTGGAGGCCCGACATACTCGGCCCCGGCTTCGAGGCGGCCGAACTCGATCTCGGAGCGGATGACGAGGGGCCGCTGGTCGCGACCCTCGTCAGGTGCCTGCCAGACGACCGGTCACTGCTCGATCGCGTGCTGCATCGCACCCGGGTGCTGGAGGACGTCGACGTGCTCTACGTGCACGGGTGGTCCGACTACTTCTTCCAACGTACGATGGCCCGTTTCTGGACGGACCGCGGCGCCCGGTTCTACGCGCTCGATCTGCGCAAGTACGGTCGGAGTCTGCGAGATGGACAGACGCCGGGCTATATCGAGAACCTCGACGAGTACGACCTCGAGATCGGCATGGCTCTCGATGCGCTGGGGCATCCCGAGCGCGGGTCCGGCGAGACGCAGCATCGCCCGGGCTCGGAGCGCAAGCTGATGCTCTTCGGCCATTCCACCGGCGGGCTGGTGTTGAGCCTCTGGGCGTCGCGGCACTCGGGGCGCGCTGACGGCCTCGTGCTCAACAGCCCGTGGCTCGAGTTCCAGTTGACCGGAGCCGGGCGACAGATGCTGGCACCACTGCTCGATCTGGGGGCCCGATTCAACCTTCGCGACTCGGCGCCCCAGTTCGACGCCGGGCTGTACACGCGCGCGCAGCGCGAGGTGGGCCCCGCCGATGAGCTGGACTTGATCGACGAGCGGTGGCGACCGACGCGGAGCCATGCGGTGCTGACGGTTTGGTTGCGCGCGATCCTGGCCGGCCATGCGCGCGTGAGCCGAGGCCTCGGCATCGAAGCCCCGATGATGATGCTGCTGTCGGCGCGGTCGGCCTTGCCGTTGAAGTGGGACCCGAGTCTCACGAGCGCCGACACCGTGCTCGAGGTCGATGAGATCGCCAAGGCATCCCTACGACTGGGCGCATCGCTCACCATCGAACGGCTCGACGGCGCCCTGCACGACGTCTTCCTCTCCCGAGACGCCGTGCGCGCGGAGGCCTATCACCGGCTCGACCGCTGGCTCGTCGGCTGGGCTGCGGCGCGCGGTCAGCGGTCGCGGCGCCCGACCGACTAGGCTCGGATCATGGATCTTCGGGTGGCCGCCTACGCGGTGGTTGAGCGGCGTGGCAAGATCCTGCTCACACACTGGCGACGGGGTCACTTGCACGGGTGGACGCTGCCAGGCGGCGGCATCGAGAACGGCGAGGATCCACGGGACACCGTCGTGCGCGAGGTCGCCGAGGAGACCGGGCTCGAGGCGCGCGTCGGCAAACTGCTCGGCGTCGACTCGCGCGTGATGATTCGGGAGGAAGTGCCCGCCGGGGACAACCCGGAGCTGCACACCATTCGCATCGTCTACCGCGCCACCGTCGTGGATGGGCCATTGCGGAACGAGGTGGACGGATCTTCGGACGAGGCGCGTTGGGTCGCTCTTCGCGATCTCAAATCGCTGCGCACGCTCTCCCTCGTGCAGACGGGGCTGCGGATGGCCGGCCTCAACCGGCGGCCATCGGGAAAGCCCGGAAAGGGCGCAAACCGCCAGAATCGAGCAGCCAAACCGCGGAAGTAAGCGCTGGCGACCGAGCGATTCTCTCCTGACGCTGCCGAGTTCCGGCGTCCCTGATGCTGGCGCATGCCGACGTGAGAATCAGCCGACGTTCTCCGGTGAAACGACGAATGGCGCCCGGGCTCGTGTGCCAGGACGCCATCCACCGCATCGGAATCAGTTCTCGGGTGCGACCCAGAGCTCATCGTCCGTGCGGAATGCCTGCCAGAGCGCGTACCCCACGCCCGCCGCGGCGACCACGCCGAGACCCAGCGCGATCACGCCGCCAGCGCTCTTCTTCGGCTTGAGATACCCCGAGCGCTCGCCGAATCCGCGAACCTTCTTCGCCGCCTTCGGGTTGTCGATCTCGTCGAGCGCTTGAATGGTGCGCGCAAGGGCGCTCGCGACGAACGGCGTCGTGGCCCGACGCACGGTGTCTGCTGCCCGCCGCGCCGATGCGACCCCGCGATCGACGGTCGGACGGACTGCCTCGATGGCGCCGTCCACGCGCGGCATCAGGTGCTCATCGCTCAGTCGACGAGCCTGTCCACCGGCCTGACCGAGCACCTCCCCGGCGTGTCCCAGTACGACCCGCTGCTGATCGAGCAGCTCCTGGGCGTTCTTCCGCAGCTTCCGGAGTTCGCGGCGGCGCTTACGTGAGAGATTCATTCGTATCCTCCTTGCTCGACGAGGCAATCCTTTGGCCATATCACCCGTAGCCTCCACGCTACACCGAACCCGCCCGGCGGCGGCGGCCGGATCCCCGGAAACCGCGCGTTGTCAGGGTTTCCCAGGCTCCGAAGGGCCTTGACAACACTTTCTTCACACGCCCCCCGGCCTACACTGGTCGCATGACGATTCACTCCTCTGTAGCCACCATCCACACGAACCACGGCGACATCGTGGTCAACCTGTTCGGAGATCACGCTCCGAAAACCGTGAAGAACTTCGTCGATCTCGCCGAGAAGGGGTTCTACGACGGCGTGATCTTCCACCGCATCATCCCGAACTTCATGATCCAGGGCGGCGACCCCACCGGCACCGGCACCGGCGGCCCCGGCTACACCTTCGACGATGAGATCCATCCCGAGCTGGGCTTCACCGAGCCGTACCAGCTCGCCATGGCGAACGCGGGAAAGCGTCCCGACATGACCGGTCGCCTCGCGGGCACCAACGGCTCGCAGTTCTTCATCACGACCACGGCTCCTGATTGGCTCAACGGCAAGCACACCATCTTCGGCGTCGTCGCCGACGATGCGTCGAAGGCCGTCGTCGATGCGATCTCGAGCGTGCAGACCGGCGCTCAGGACCGTCCGGTCGACGACGTCGTGATCTCCGGCGTCGATATCGCCGCAGCATAAGGAAGAGTTCAGGTGACGAACGGGTCGGGGCCGGCGTTCGGCGAACGGGTCGAGCCCGGCCCCGACGACGTCTGCTACCGGCATCCGGGCGTGCGGACCTTCGCGCTCTGCCAGCGGTGCGGTCGAACGATCTGCGGAGACTGCCAGGTCACCTCTGCGGTCGGCGTGCTCTGCCCGGAGTGCACGAAGGAGATGCGCGCGCCCGCGAGGAAACGCGCAGCTCGATCCACCAGGGTGGCCGGCCGCAGAATCGCGGCGATGGATGCCCCGGTGACGTACGGGATCATGCTGCTCTGCGCAGTGGTCTTCGTCGCGCAGTGGTTGAGCGCGACGTTCGGCGGGAACGAGGTCACCGCGGCGCTCTGGTACGCGCCGCTGTATTCGATGCCAGGCGTGTTCGAGCCCTGGCGCATGCTGACCGTGATGTTCACGCATTCGACGGGCTTCATCTTCCACATCCTGTTCAACCTCTACGCACTCTGGTTGTTCGGGCGCAATCTCGAACAGGCCATCGGGCGAGGGGCGTTCGCCGTGCTGTACGTGTTCGCGGGCATCGGCGGATCGCTCGGCGTGATGATGTGGGCGTACTTCGACCCGCAGTCTCTCGTGTATCCGACGGTGGGTGCATCGGGCGCCATCTTCGGAGTTCTCGCCGCCACGTTGGTCACGATGCGCGCAGCCCGCGTCAATGTGACGTCGCTCGCGGTGCTCATCGCGATCAACTTCGCCTTCGGATTGATCCCGGGCGCGCAGATCTCATGGCAGGCCCATCTCGGCGGCATGGTCGTGGGTGCCGCTGCGATGTGGGTGATCCTCGCCACACGCGGTGTGCGGCGCAGAAAGCAGCGCGTCGCCGGCCTCGTCGCGCTCGGCGCCGTGCTCGTGCTCGCATCGGGAGCGTACTTCGTCGTCGCCCCAGCTGCGAACCTCGTCGCCTGAGACGCCCCCAGAACTGACTGAGGCCCGGCATCTGCCGGGCCTCAGTCAGTTATCCACAGGTTCATCCCCACCTGGGGAGGAATTACACCCGTGTGATTCGGAAAATGACGACGTTACTTCCACCACGGCGTCATGAGGAAGCCCACGAGCACGAGGCCGAAGCCGATGAAGATGTTGGCCTGTCCGAACGCGGGGACGGGGAGCTGGAGCCCGGCGCTGGTGATGTAGTAGAGCACGATCCACACGAGACCGAGCAGCATGAAGCCGAACATGACCGGCTTGAACCAGACGGGATTCGGAGCATCTTTCCGTGCGGCCGCAAGGTCTGCACGATTCTGCGCAACCTCGGCCGAGTTTCGCTTACTAACATTCTTTCCAGGTGCTGCCATGGGTGACAGTCTACCCGGAACCTGGCTCACGCCCAGTGAGCGGGCTTTAGAATGTGGGGGTGAGCGAGACAGTCGAGAGAGGCCGCCGGCGCCGTCGCGCCAGGTTGAGCCCGTTGACCGTGATCGGCGAATTGCTGCTGGTCGGGGGTCTCGCCGTCATGGGCTACATCGTCTGGCAGCCCTGGCACACCGGCGTCGGTGTCACAGCCAAGCAGACTGATCTTTCGGCTGAAGACTCTGCCCGGTGGGACAGCGAAGCAGCGTCGGCACCGTTCGACGGAGTCGTTCCGGTCACGGCTCGCCCCGCGGATGCCGAAGTATTCGCGGTATTGCGCGTGCCGTCTTTCGGTACCACGTACGCGAACCGTGTGGCGGAGACCACTGACTGGGACACCGTCCTGAATTTGGACGACAAGGGCATCGGCCATTACGAGATGACGCAGATGCCAGGCGAACCTGGCAATGTCGCGCTCGCGGGCCACCGTTCCGGGCCGCTCATCAACTCGTTCCGCGAGGTGATGAATCTGCGCGTCGGCGATCCGCTGTTCGTGGAGACCGCGGACGGTTGGTACACCTACCGGTTCCGGTCGATCGAGTACGTGCTGCCGGATGAGACCGACGTACTGAACCCGTTCCCCCGTCTCGAGGGAACCCCGGGCGACGATCAGATTCTGACGCTGACCACGTGTCACCCGAAGATGGCCGGGAGCGACGAGCGCGCGATCGCCTACTCCGTGTACGAAGGATTCCAGCCTCGCTCCGACGGCCCGCCGCAGGAGCTTCTGGAACTCAATCCGACGATGGGTGCAACCCAGGCCCTCAGAGGGGATCAGGAATAGTGTTCTCGATGCTCTGGCGTTTCTTCCCCGGCCCGGCATGGCTCCGGGTCATCGTGCTGCTGCTCGTTGCGGCGGCCATCGTGTACGCGCTCATCGCGTACGTCTACCCCTGGGTCGCCACGCAGATGCCTGGCGAGGAAGTGACGGTCAACACGTGAGCAAGATCCTGGTCATCGACAACTACGACAGTTTCGTCTACACGCTGAACGGGTACCTGCAGCAGCTCGGCGCTGAGACGCATGTGCTGCGCAACGACGAGGTCACCCGCGGAGGCCTTGAAGCCCTCGTCTCCGAGTACGACGGCGTGCTGATCTCCCCGGGCCCGGGGACGCCGACGGACGCCGGTGTCTCCATCGCCATGGTCGACGTTGCGCTCCGCACCGGCGTGCCGCTGCTCGGCGTGTGCTTGGGCCACCAGGCCATCGCTGAAGCGCTCGGAGCCACCGTCACTCACGCGGAAGAGCTGATGCACGGCAAGGTCTCGCGCGTCATCCACACTGACGATCCGTTCTTCGACGGCGTGGCTCGTGAGTTCGATGCGACGCGGTACCACTCGCTCGCGGTGGTGCGCGACACGGTGCCCGACAGTCTGGTGATCACCGCGGAGACTGCGAGCGGGATCGTCATGGCGGTGCGTCACCGCGAGCTCCCGATCTACGGCGTGCAGTACCATCCGGAATCGGTACTCACCGAGGGCGGGTACCAGCAGCTGGGCAACTGGCTCGCAGTCGTCGGCGTCCCGAACGCGGCGGAAGTCGCGCGCACCCTGTCGCCGCTGCTGATCGACTGACTCCGCGGCCACCGCGTGCGCGGGGAACTGCGGGGACTGCGGCGGACGACCGCCACGTTCACCCGCAGGTCAGCCTGCGCAGTACTTCAGGGTGAGAGCGGAACGCTGCGCCTGGGACCCGACGATCGACTGCTCGATGATCGGATACCCCTCGACGGTGGGGCACGACGGGTCGGGCGTGTAGGTCACGTTCAGACCGAGGCTCTCCACCATCGACTTCGCGACCTGCATCGGCTGCGCCACGACCTCCGGCACCTGCACGTTGCCGCTCGACACCACCATCTCGACGCCGGAGCCCGACTCCAGCTCCGTACCCGGCTCGGGCGTCACGCTGAGTACGCGACCCGCAGCCTCGGTGGGGTCGTCTTGCTTCGACACGATGCCGACGGTGAGGCCGAGATCTTCCAGCTTCTGCCGATAGTCGTCTTCGGACATGCGGCCGACCGACGGAACCTTCGCGGTCTCCGGCCCGGTAGAGATGTAGATCGTGATGCTGTCGCCGGAGGTCAGCACTGAGCCGGCCTCCGGCTCGGTGGAGATGATGTGGTCGTTGGCGATCGTCTCGCTCGTCTGCTCCACGCTGATGGTCGTGAGCTCGAGATCGCGCAGTCGGTCGAGCGCTTCGCCGCGCGGCATGTCGATAAGATCGGGCACCTCGCGCGACGAATCCGGGAGGAATTCCTGCGGCGCCAGGGTGACCAGCCAGAAGACGACGGCGACGATCACAGCGCCGATGGTGAGAATCGCGGCCCAGGTCCACATGACCGGCGGGCGGCTCTGCGTGCGCGTCGCGCCGCCCCCCTCGGAGAGCTGGCGGAGCGCGAGATCCGACTCGGATACCTCCTCGCCGCCGGAGAACAGCACCGTGTCCTGCTGCTGCACGGCGAGCTTCGGCATGCGCCCCTCAGCCGCTTCACGGAGAGCCTCACGGAACTCGGACGCCGACTGGAAGCGCTTGGCGCGATCCTTCGCGAGACCGTAGAGCACGACGCGGTCGAGTTCGGGCGTCACCTCTGGTTCGCGATCGCTCGGCGGCTTGGGGCGTTCGCTCACATGCTGGTACGCGACCGCGACTGCGGTGTCGCCGCGGAACGGCACGTCGCCCGTGAGCAGTTCGTAGAGCATGACCGCGGTCGAGTAGAGATCGGTGCGAGCATCGATCGATTCGCCCTTGGCCTGCTCGGGCGAGAAGTACGCTGCGGTGCCGAGAATCGCCGTCGTCTCCTGCAAGGTCGACGACGTGTCGGAGACGGCGCGGGCGATGCCGAAGTCCATCACCTTCACCTGACCACTCTTCGTGATCATGATGTTCGCGGGCTTGATATCGCGGTGGACGATGCCGGCGCGATGAGAATACTCGAGCGCCGTCAGCACCGAATCCACGACACGGCACGCCTCCGACTGCGACAGCCGGCCCTTGGCCTCGAGCTGACGGAGGTTGGTGCCCTCGACGTACTCCATGACGATGAACGGCAGGCGCTTCGGGCCATCGGCCGTCTGAATCAGGTCGTCACCGGCGTCGAAGACGCGGACCACCGTGGGGTGGGCCATGCGCGACGCGGACTGGGCCTCCTGACGGAAGCGCGAGCGGAACTGCGCGTCTCCCGCGAGGTCGGCCTTCATCACCTTGATGGCGACTTGACGGCCCAGCTTCGTGTCGGTGCCCCGATACACGGTCGCCATGCCACCCTGGCCGACGAACTCCCCGATCGCGTACCGGCCGGCGAGAATTCGCTGTTCGCCGACATCGGTCGTTTCGGGCATGTTCACCTCTTCCGTGGTCATGGATTATCGTCCTCAGTTTATCTCGATGCGAACCGGGATTTCGCCGTGTGGCCGAGCTGTTACCCTTCGTCGTCGCCGTTCGACCCCGAATTCGGGTTGCCGTTCGGGTTGCCCGAACCGTTCGACCCGGAGTTCGAGCCGGTGGTCGGGGCCTTCTCGGGTGCTTCGACGGCGATCGTCAGGCCGGGAGATGAGGGGGATACTCGCTCAGCCCCGTTCCCCTGGCACGACACGGTATACGCGACGGTGATCGTGCCGTTGCTCGCGCCTTCCTCGAGCTCTTCTGCGACGAGGTTGACGGTGGTCCCCGAAAGGCTCGCAAAACTGCTTTCGGGGCTGACCGCCATATTGTAGTTCGTGACCTGCATGCCGGTGGGGCAGACGTACGTCGGCAGCGAGACGGTGAATGACGCGCCTGACTTGACGGAGCTCGGGCCGGTCGGTGCGCCCGGGGCGGGTGCCTCACCGTAGGCGACGTTGTAGGTCAGGGTGATCGGCTCGTCGAGCGGCACGCTGCTGCCGGTCGGGTTGACCGAGGTCACCAGGTTGACCTGATCATCGGGGGCCTGATTGCCGGGGGCGGTCGTCACGTTGGTGAAGCCGAGTCCCTGCAGGTACCCGACGGCCTCCTCGACGTTCCGCCCGACGACTTCGTCGCCGTTCACGACGCCCGTGGTGGGCTCCGGGGGAGTCGTGGTCTTCGTGGGAGTGGTGGTGCGCTTCGGCGTCGAGGTCGTCGGCTGCTGGTTGGCGTCGTCGTTGCCGTTCAACAGGGCGATCGCCGTGCCGCCGCCGATGAGCAGCAGCAGCACGAGCAGGGTGATCAGCGGCCAGGTCCAGGGGCTCCGCTTCTTCTTCTTCGGTTCTTCCTCGACCGGGGTCTCGTCGTCCGCGATATCGGCGCCCGCAACGGCGCCCGCCATGGCCGTGGTGCGCGGCAGCGCCGTGGTCGCCGCATCGTTCGAGGCGGTCTGCGGCAGCGCCATGGTCGCGGGCTGACTGTCGCCGAGCACCTGCGGAACGTAGCTCGCGGCAAGCTGCACGTCGCCGCGGTGCAGTGCGGTCGCGGCCTGCGCCAGCTTCGCGGCCGTCATCGGCCGACCTGCCGCATCCTTCGCAAGGCAGGCGTACACGAGGTTGCGCACGGGCTCGGGAATGTCGTTCGGCAGGTCGGGCGGCGTGTCGTTGATCTGTGCCATCGCGATGGCCACCTGCGATTCCCCGGTGAAGGGGCGCTTGCCGGCGAGGCACTCGTAGGCGACGACGCCGAGCGAGTAGATGTCGGTCGCCGCGGTCGCCGTGTGCCCGCTGGCCTGCTCCGGCGCGAGGTACTGCACGGTGCCCATGACCTGACCGGTCGCGGTGAGCGGTACCTGGTCGGCGATGCGCGCGATCCCGAAATCGGTGATCTTCACGCGCCCCTCAGGCGTGATGAGCAGGTTGCCCGGCTTGATGTCGCGGTGCACCAGGCCGGCGTCGTGGGCTGCCTGCAACGACGTCGCGGTCTGCGCGACGATGCCGAGCACGCGGTTGGCGGGGAGGCGCCCCTCGCGATCGATGATCGCAGAGAGCGGTTCGCCCGGGACGAGCTCCATCACGATGTACGCGGAGCCCTGCTCCTCGCCGTAATCGAACACGTTGGCGATGCCTTCGTGGTTCACGAGAGCGGCGTGACGGGCCTCCGCGCGGAAGCGCTCGAGGAAGCCCGGATCCCCCATGTACTCGTCTTTGAGGATCTTGATGGCGACGGTGCGGCCGATAATGCTGTCGGTCGCCTTCCACACTTCACCCATGCCACCGACGGCGATCCTCGAGCTGAGCTCGTAGCGTCCGCCGAATGTGATCCCTGCCGCTGGCCTCATTCGCTCAACACCGCTTCCATTACTCGTTTTCCAACAGCCGTGGGGAGATCGAACGAGCCCCCCTCATTTCCGAAGTTCGCGCCGCCGCCGTCGGCGACCACAACGGCTACCGCGACCTCCGGGTCCTCTACCGGTGCGAAACCAGTGAACCACAGCGTGAAGGGAAGATCATTCCCATCTGCGTCCGTGCCGTTCTCCGCGGTACCGGTCTTGCCCGCGACGCGCACGCCGTCGATGCCCGCATTCTGCGCGAGACCGTCCGGCGTGTTCACACCGCGCTCCATCATGCCCGCGACCGCATCCGCCGTCTTCTTCGAGACCGGCTGACTGAACTCCTCGGGCGCGTACTCCTTCTCGACCTTCAGATCAGGCGTGATCACCTTGTCGACGAGGTACGGCTTCATGACCGTTCCGCCGTTGGCGATGCCCGCCGAGACCATCGCGATCTGCAGCGGCGTCGCACGCACATCCTGCTGACCGATCGAGGAGAGGGCGACCTGCGCCTTGCTCTCCGGCACCGGCGACTGGCTCGGCGTCACCGGAGTCGGAATCGCGATCTCCTGCTCGAACCCGAACTTCGCGGCCATCTCCGGCACGGCGTTGTCGTCCATCTTCGTCGTCATCTCGGCGATCGGGATGTTGCACGAGAGCACGATCGCCTGATCGAGCGTCGCCTTCTCACCGGGGCCGCAGGTGCTGCGCGACGCGTTCTGCAGCACGGAGGTCGACTGGGGCAGCGTCCACTGCGCCGGGTTGTCGAACTCCGTCGACGGCGTCGCCTCGCCGGCTTCGATCGCGGCGGCGGCAGAGATCAGCTTGTACACCGAGCCCGGGTGGTAGAGGTCGCCGGCGATGGCGCGGTTCTGGAGCGGCTGCGCGGGGTCATCGTTGAGCTGGCGGTAGTTCGTGATGATGTCGGCGTCGTTGTTGCTCGACAGCGCGTTGGGATCGAACCCTGGCGTCGAGGTGAGCGCGAGAATCCTGCCGGTCTTCGGCTCGACGGCCACGACGGCGCCCTCGAACCCGTTCTCGGTCATCGCCGCATACGCCGCTTCCTGGGCCGCGGGGTCGATCGTGGTCTCCACCGAGCTGCCCTGCGGCTCGACGCCGTTCAGGGTGTTCATGATGCGCGTGAAGAACTGCGCGTTGCCGCTTCCCGAGAGGTCCTGGTTCATCGCGGACTCCAGGCCCGTCATGCCCTGGGTGCGCGAGAAGTAGCCGGTGAGCGGCGCGTACATCGGCCCGTTCGCGTACTGGCGCACGTACTGGAAATCGTCGTCGGTCGGCGTCGAGTAGGCGACCGGATCGCCATCGACGAGGATCGCGCCGCGCTCCACCTTGTAGCTGTTCATGAGCGCGCGCGAGTTCAACGAGTTGGCGCGCAGGTCGTCGGCCTGCACGAACTGGATCATCGTGACCGAGAAGAAGAGCACGATGAACATGCCGAAGACGGCGCGGGTAATGATCTTGAGGGGCTTGTTCATGCGCGGATCACCAGCTTCGGTCGATTGCGTACCGAGTTCGAGAGCAGGATCAGCAGAGCGATGATGATCCAGTTGGAGACCAGCGACGAGCCGCCGGCCGCGAGGAACGGCGCCGTGAGACCCGTCAGCGGGATCACGCGTGTGACACCGCCGACGACGATGAAGACCTGGAACGCGATGGTGAACGCGAGCCCGGCGGCCAGCAGCTTGCCGAAGTCGTCGTGCCCGGCGAAGCCGATCCGGAGCCCGCGGCCGACCAGCAGCAGGTAGGCCGCGAGAATCACGAAGATTCCGATCAGACCCAGCTCTTCACCGAGGCTCGGGATGATGTAGTCGCTGAACGAGAGCGGCGTCACCCACGGGTAGCCCTGTCCCAGTCCGGTGCCGGTCATGCCGCCGTTCGCCATTCCGAAGAGCCCCTGCACCATCTGGTAGCTCGCACCGTTGGGGTCGGCGAACGGGTCGAGCCAGTTCGCGAAGCGGTTGCCGACGTAGCTCAGCGTCTGGCTCGCGATGAGCCCTCCGGCCAGGAAGAGGCCGAGCCCGAGAATGATCCAGCCGATCCTGCCCGTCGCCAGGTACAGCATCGACAGGAACAGGCCGAAGTAGAGCAGCGAGGTGCCGAGGTCCCGCTGGAAGACCAGCACGGACATCGCGGCGAGCCAGAAGACGATGAGCGGCCCGAGGTCGCGGGCGCGCGGGAAGCGGATGCCGAGGATCTTCTTCCCGGCCATCGCGAGCGAGTCGCGGCTGCGCACGAGATAGCCCGCGAAGAAGATGGCGAGCAGGATCTTGGCGATCTCGCCCGGTTGGAAGGAGAACCCTCCGATGTTGATCCAGACCCGTGCGCCGTTGATGGTCTGCCCGATGCCCGGGAGCATCGGCAGGAGCAGGAGCACGACGGCCGCGAGGCCCGTGAGGTAGGTGTAGCGGAACAGCACCATGTGGTTGCGGATCACCCACAGCACGATGATCGCGGCGATGACCGCGATGGTCGACCACAGCAGCTGGCGCACGGGATCGGCCGCTTCCTCGTCGAACGAGATGCGGTAGATCATCGCGATGCCCACCATGTTCAGCATCGCCGCGATCGGCATGATGAGCGGGTCGGCATCGGGAGCGATGCGGCGGATCGTCAGGTGCAGGCCCACCAGTGCGACGGCGAAGGCGATGCCCATCGGCAACAGTCTCGTGGACGGCTCACCGCCCACGGTGAGGTCGATGATGACGATCGCGCCGACGCCGATGGCAATCGCGAAGAGGAGCAGCGAGAGCTCGAGCGCCTGCAGCTTGCGCGGCGCGCGTAACGCCGTGATGCGCTGCAGCACGGTCTCGCTGGTGCGGGTCTTCTCGAAGGTGCGGGCTTCCGCGCCGCCCGAGGGCTGGGCGTCACTCATCCGTATCCCCCAATCGCAGCACGATATCGCGGGCTTCCTCCAGCGAACCCGCCGTGAGCGTGCGCTTCACCTGGCGCTGCTCGAGGCCGTCGAGGTCTTCGAGAGGTATCTCGGTGTCCTCGGCGACCGAGTAGAGCGAGAGCGCGCCGATGTTCTGCTGCACGCCCTGGTAGATGATCACCGTCTCGTCGTTCGTGCCGACGAAGTAGCGGGTCTGCGTCCACTGATACCCGACGAGCAGGGCGCCGCCGATCGCGACGAGCACGGCGACCGCGCCGAATGCCCAGAGCAGACGGCGACGCCGGTTGCGGCGCTTGGTCTCTGCGATGAGCTCGGCGAGATACTCGTCGACGCGCGACTCGAAGTGGCTCTCCTCGACGACCGGGGCCTTGCGAACCGCGCGCTTGCGGCTCAAGAGGCGATTGCGCGCCGTGGAGGTGGTCCCGTCCATCGCCGCTTCAGTGGTGGCTGCCGAACCTGCGAAGCGCCGGCCCTCCTGCTTCAGCTCGAGCGTGTCACCGGGATCGACCGCGGGAGCGGCGACGGTCTCGACGAGAACCACGGTGACGTTGTCGGGGGCGCCGTGCGAGAGGCTCTTGTCGATGAGGGCGTCGACGCCGCCCTGCAGAGTCGAACGACGCCGCAGGATCTTCTCGATGTCGACGTCGTCGACGTACCCGCACAGGCCGTCGGAGCACAGCAGCCAGACATCGCCCGGCTGCGTGTCGACCACCTGCGTGTCGACCTGCGGCGACGAATCCACGTCGCCGAGCACGCGCATCAGCACCGAGCGGCGAGGATGGATCTTCGCCTCCTCCTCGGTGATCTTGCCGCTGTCGACGAGGCGCTGCACGAAGGTGTGATCCTTCGTGATCTGCTGGAGCGCGTCGTCGCGCAGCAGGTACAGGCGGGAATCGCCGATGTGGCCGATGGCCAGCTGATCCTCGACGGGAATGAACCCCGTGAAGGTCGTTCCCATACCCGCCAGCTCGGGGCGGTCGCGCACGGTGGAGCGGAGCTTCGTGTTCGTGTCGAGGATCGCCGTGCGCAGCACATTGGTCATCGCCTCCGGGCTGCCCATCGGCGGCACATCGAGCTCTGCCATGGCTTTCGCCGCGATCGCGGAGGCGACGTCACCGCCCGCGTGACCGCCCATGCCGTCGGCGACGAGGTAGATGTAGTCTCCGGCGAAGGCGGAATCCTGGTTGTTCGACCGCACCATGCCCACATGGGAGCCGATGGCGCTCGTATACGCGACCGTCACGCTCAGGGCCTCAGCTCGAACGTGGTCGTGCCGATGGTGACGGGCGTGAACGGGGGAACCGGCACGGACTTCGTGACGCGGGCTCCATCGAGGCGAGTGCCGTTCGTGGAATCGAGATCGGTGAGGATCCACTCACCGCCCGTGCGTGCGAGGCGCGCGTGATAGGTGGACGTGTACTCGTCGACGATGACGAGGGTCGAATCGCTGCTGCGCCCGATGGTGACCAGGTCGTCGTCGAGCACGATGGAGGTTCCGGAGGCGACGCCCGACGTGATGACGAGATGCTGCGGGGCTCCCGCGCCCCCGGCGGAGGGCAGAGCACCGCCGCTCGGCGTGATCGCGGGCGGGGCCGCTGCCGCCTGAGGGGCGGCCGGCGCGGGGGGGTGCGTCGGGGAGGAGACCGGCGTCATCGCCTGCACCGATGGGCCGGATGCCGACCCGTCGCCCTTCATGCGTCGCACCGGGGCGCCGAACAAGTCGCTGCGCAGGGCGTAGACGATCGCGAATATGAAGATCCACAGCACCAGCAGGAAGCCGATGCGGAGGATCAGGAGGGTGAGTTCGCTCACAGGCCTCTCCAGAAGTCTTCATCGATGCCCGGGGCCGCGTCTTGCGCGGGCTTCGGGCTCGAGGTGCGTGGGGCGCTGCGGTCGGCGCCTCGGTCGGGTGAGTCTGAAATTCGAGGGGCCGCGCCCGCGCTCGGCGGCGCACTGGGGAAGTCGGCGGCGGGAACCGGGCGGGGCTGAGGCGGCTCCTGCCGGGCGGCCGGATTCACCCGCGTCGGGGCGGCGGGCGCCGGACGCTGCGGTGTCTGAGCTTCGCGGCCGGGAACCAGCTGGAACTGGAGACCCGTCTGACCGATGGTGATGACGGTGCCGGGGGAGAGCGCCGCCTCACGGAAACGCTGCCCGTTGATCTTCGACCCGTTCGTCGATCCGAGGTCGCGTGCGATGCCCGCCGTGCCATCCCAGATCAGCTCCAGGTGCTTGCGCGACGCGGCGTTGTCTGAGATGCGGATCCCGCAGTCGCTGCCCCGCCCGACCGTCGTGGTGCCGCGGCTCAGCTCGTGGCGGGTGCCGTCGACGTCGATGGCGGCGACCCAGTCGACCGCGCCCTCGACGCGCGACGCATCGACCTCGAGCACGCCGACCGTGATCGAACTGTCGCTGCGGATCTCGACATCTGGCTCGCCGAGCAGCTGATAGCTCTGCCGCTTCGCATGCTTCGTGATGACCCCGCGCAATTCCTGCCCGAGCGTGCTGCCCAGTTGGTACAGCCGGTCGGCGTCTTTCTCGGAGACGCGCACGACGAAGCGGTTGGGGGCGAGCACGCGGTCGCGGTCGACGACGACCGCGCCGATGTCGAGCTCGCGCTTCAGAGCCGACGCGATCTCGACCGGCTGCACTCCTGAGCGGAACGTGCGCGCGAACGCGCCGTTGACGGCTCGCTCGAGCCCGCGCTCGACGCTATCCAGAATGCCCACGTGCCGTCTCGTCCCTTCGTCTGCCCGGGCGACGCCCGCGGCGGTTTGGTTTAGTTTAGCCCGCTTTGGTGAGACGGGCTTCGGCTGCTAAGCTAGGGGAGTTGTCTGAGTGGAAGCGCTCAGGAAACGTCTCGCGCGAGTGGCGGAATGGCAGACGCGCTGGCTTCAGGTGCCAGTGCCCGCAAGGGCGTGGGGGTTCAAGTCCCCCCTCGCGCACGAGAAGGTCTTTCAGTACAGGGAAGGCTTCAGATCATTTTCTGATGAGCAGGGCCCGGAATCGGTAACGGTTTCGGGCCCTGCTGCGTTTCTGGCAGTCGGAGGCAATCGACGTCAGTTCTTGTCGGCCGTGGTCGCCGGGGCGGCGGAGGCGTCGTGCGTGAGCGCGACGATCATGCGGGGAGCGATGACGCCGTGGAAGACGACACTGCCCAGTACGACGACGATGGTCAGGTAGAGCGCCAGATTTGCGTAGTCTTCTCGCAGCGCATTGAATGCGAGGAGCCCGAATACGACCGAAGCCGTACCGCGAGGCCCGGCAAGGCCGATGGCCGTGCGCTCCCCCCACCGAAGTGCGCTTCCCCACAGCGCTGCATGCACCGGGACCACTCTCAAGACGGTCAGTGCCAGAACGCCCAGTGCGATGAGCACCCAGTTCACACCCGTCTCCGCAGCGAGGATGATCACGGCGCCGAACACGAACCACACGCCGAGCGATGAGAGAAAGCCGAGGTCGTCGACAGCAGACATCTCGGCGTGGTCGAGGCTCGAATCGGATCGGCGGTGCTCGAGGCGGCCCGACCGGAACGCGATGCCGGCGACGAACGCCGCCACGAAGCCGTTTCCGTTGAACTGGATCGCGAGCACGTACACCAGAAGCGGGATCATCACGATCCCGATGCGCAGGGACTGCGCGGTGAGCCAGTTCTTCCGGTGGGCCACCTGCATCATGACGCCGGTCGCACCCCCCACGATCGCACCGACGAGCACCGCGATGAGCGAGGCCCAGAGAGCGCTCTCGAGAGCCGGACCGATTCTTTGGGCTTCCTGACCTTCTGCGACTGCCAAAGCGAAGATGAAGAGCGGGGAAACGAGGCCGTCGTTGTACCCGCTCTCGACATTGAGGCTGTGCCGCACTCGAGACGGGATGCGCGTGTCGCGAAGCATCCCGGCTGAGGCCGCGAAATCTGTGGGCGTGATGACGCAGGCGAGAACGAGGATCACCGCCCAGGGAGTTCCCGGGAGGAGCAGCATGCAGGCGAGCGACGTGAGGATGAGGGCGCCCGGGAGTCCGATGGAGAGGAGACGGGCGACGATGCGGCCCTCTCCGCCGAGGAAGCCACGTCGTACCTCGGTCGCATCGACGAATAGGAGAACGGCGAGGACGATCTCGACGACCTTCTCCGCCACATCCGTGTCGAGATGCTCGCCGAGATCCTCTCCGAACAGCAGGCCGGAAAGCGCGCCGAGGACGATCACCGCAAGCGGGCCGGCGATGCGAAGCCTCTCGAGTACGCGACTGAACAGCGACCACACGACGATGACGGCCAGCCCACTCACGATCAATGCATGCACGCCCTGCATGCTACTTGCCGGAAGCCAGCGGGAGGCGAACCCACGGATCAGGCGGACGCCGAGTAGCGTGGCTGGGAGACCGAACATTCCGAAGCGACGGGGGTGGCGATGATTCCGATGTGGTTGCAGGCCCTCTGGTGGGGGTTCGTGGGCGGCGCTGCGCTGATCCTCGGAGCGTTCGTCGCCTGGCGGTGGCGCATACCGCCGAAGGTCGTGTCGACGATCATGGCGTTCGGCGCCGGCGTGCTGATCTCGGCCCTGGCGTTCGAACTGGTCGACGAGGCTGCCGACGGGGGAGGCCTCGTGCCCACCGTCTCGGGGTTTCTCGTCGGTGCGGTGATCTTCGTCGCGTCGAACGCGCTGCTCGCGCGCCGCGGGGCGCGGCACCGGAAGCGGTCGAACGGGCTTCAGTCGAGCGAGACGCAGCAGCCGGGGAGCGGCACCGCGATCGCAGTGGGGGCGCTGCTCGACGGCATCCCCGAATCCCTCGTACTCGGCCTCGGCCTCGTCGCATCGGGCGCGGTCAGCCCGGCGATGCTCGTCGCCGTCTTCATCTCGAATGTGCCCGAGGGGCTCTCGAGCAGTGCCGGCATGAAGCGGGCCGGCCGCAGCGCAGCATACGTGTTCGGCGTGTGGACCACGATCGCGGTGCTGTCGGGCGTCGCCGCGGCGGCCGGGTTCCTGCTGCTCGACGGTGCACCCGCCGCCCTGATCGCGTTCATCACGGCGCTCGCCGCCGGCGCGATCCTGGCGATGCTCTCCGACACGATGATCCCTGAAGCGTTCGAGGACGACCACATGCTGACCGGCCTCACCACCGCCCTGGGGTTCGCCGTGGCGTTCAGCGTGCACTCGCTCGGAGGCTGAAGCGAGCGCTCGGAGAGGCGGCAAGGGCATCTCTGCTTCACCTCGTGCGAGATGCCTTATCCGTCTCGTGCCTCCGCACCCTCCAGAGGCGCAGTGCGGTGTGCAGGTCCGTGCGTAGTCGCCCCGAAGCCCAGTCGGGATGGATCAGTTCAGCGATGCGCCGCACGCGTTGCCGCACCGTGTTGGCGTGCACGTGCATCGCACGCGCTGCGGTCTCGGCGTTTCCGTCATTCTCGAGGTACACCCACGCCGTGTCGAGCAGCACCGACCCGTGGGCGCGGTCGTATGACAGCAGCGGCGCGACCGCGTGATGCACGAGATCCGCCGCGGTCGACGCCGGCAGGTGGGCCAAGAGCAGGCCGGTGAGGCCGAGGTCCCAGCGCGGATCTGCCACACCGGTGAGATCGAGCGCCTGCATGGCTCGAACGCTCCGCCGTGTATGCAGCAGCGCTTCCTCGGCCTGGGACGCGGTGAGCACGGTTTCTACCTCGGCAATGCTCGACCGCAGTCCCGAACCGGCAAATCCGCGTTCGATCTCCTCTCCGGTGAGGTTCTCGCCGATCGCGACGAGCAGCCCACCGGACTCACCGGCGATTCCCCCGCGCGGTGCGGCCAATTCCCTGAGCTCGGCGCGCCCTGCGCCGAGGTCGTCGCATCCGATCGAGATGATCCTGACCTTCGATCCTTCTCGCAACCAGTAGCGCTGCAGCTGCCGGGAGATCTGCTTCCAGTCCCGGCTCGCCCCTTGTTCGAGTCGGGTGATCAGACTCTGCTGCTCTTCCGCCGATGCTGCGATGCCGCGTTCTTCGGAGAGGATGATGGCCGTCAGCACGGGCCCGCTGCGCTCGAGGAGTACGCGCTGGTCGTGATCCAACCGTCCTCGCGCTTCGAACGCTCCGAGTGTGCGTTCTCCGGCGACGGCGGCGCACACCACGGATGCCTCAGTTTCGATCGTTCGGTGATTGTCGGAGGGAAGGGCGGACCGGTGCGCACCATCGACGCGGAGATGCTTGACTTCGCTGCGTTGCAAGTACCGCACGTCGACACCGATCTCCGCAGAAATGACCTGTGCGAGCTCCGCCGGTGATCCCTCGTGGCGGAGGACTTCGAAGAGCGTTTGATCGAACGTTTCGATCCTGGCGAGAAAGCGGTGGCGCGCTTCAGCTTCGGCCCGTGCCTCATCGCGTTCCGACAGACTCGCCCTCAGATCATTGATCAGACCGGTGCGCTGCAGGGCGACTGCGGCGAGTCCGGCGATCTGACTGAGGAGATCTACCTCTTGCGGGGTGTAGCGGCGTTGGCGCCGCTCTGCAACGAGCAGGGCACCCGAACGCTCGCCCTTGACGCGCATGGTGACCGCGAGGATCGAGACGACGCCTTCGAGACGCACGGCCTCGTCGACCTTGGGGATGTGCGGAAAGCTGCTGTCGTCGAGATACCCGGTGGTCTGGGCGATGGTGGATCCGCCAGCGGCTTGGCCGAGGATGCCCGTACCGAGCGGCATGCGGAGTCCGCGGTACTCCGGTGTGAGCACGCCATCCGTCGTGCGAATGTAGGTCTCCTGCGCGCTCTGATCGTTCAAGCTGATGTAGGCCATATCGCTGCCGAGCAGATGTTTACTGCGGTGGCACACGAGTTCGAGTGTCTCATCGACGTCAACGGCGGCGTTGATGTTCGTCGCGACCTCGGCGATGATCTGCGCCGTCTCGCGTTGCTGGCGAACCTGCAGCACCTCCGCTCTGAGCTGCTGCACATCGGCCCGACTGAGGCCGTCGCGCCCGAAACTCGCCGCGAGCCCCTGGATCGTCGGGTCGTCGTCCGGTGCCGACTGGAGCAGATCGAGAAGGTGCGCGTCGGATGCGGTCATGTGTCGGATCTTATATTGATTCGGCCAAGATGTGTCGGTTGGCATATAGGGCAGGGGCTCGCCATCTGGTTGGCTAGCTGGAGTTCACCGTCGATCCCGAAAGGCAACCATGAGCGCGAGCGAGACTCCGAGGCGACGCACCCGGGGCGCCGTGCTCCGCAGACTCGATGCCAGTTCCCCCTTCGCCGGATCGACTCCCCTCACCATCGAGGAGCTGGCACTCGCTGCTCCCGTGGGTCGTGAGGTGCTCGTGAGGATCGAGGCTGCGAGCGTGTGCCATTCCGACCTCTCTGTGGTCGAAGGCCTTCGCCCGCGCCCCACGCCGATGCTGCTCGGACATGAGTCGGCGGGAATCGTCGAGGAGGTCGGTCCAGACGTTGTCGACGTTGCGGTCGGAGAACGGGTCGTGATGACATTCTTGCCGCGGTGCGGCGATTGCGCCGAATGCGCTACCAACGGACGCCTTCCCTGCTCCGTCGGAACGCGATCGAACGAACGGGGCGAACTCATCGGCGGTGGCTTCCGTATCGGAGCACTGCCGCGCACCGGGGAACAGGTGCGGCACCATCTCGGTGTCTCAGGCTTTGCCACACGAGCGGTCGTCGACGAACGCTCGGTCGTCGTGATCGAACACGATGTTCCAGCCGACGTAGCGGCGGTGCTCGGGTGCGCCGTGCTCACGGGCGGCGGGGCAGTCATGAACGTGACCGACCCGGGCGAAGGGGCGTCGGTCGTCGTGGTGGGCCTTGGCGGGGTCGGCATGGCTGCCGTTCTGATGGCCGTCGCACTCAACTATCGAGTGACAGGCATCGACGGCGTGCAGGCGAAACGTGATCTCGCCGTTCAACTGGGGGCGGAGCAGGCCTGCGATCCCGAGACCTCTCGCGATGTCGTCGAACGGGCTGACCTGGTCATCGATGCGACCGGCAACGCTCGCGGCTTCGAGACCGCGGTTTCGTTGACCGCACCTGGTGGGACGACAGTCACCGTGGGCCTGCCTCCCGCTGGGGCGATGAGCTCGATCAGCCCGCTCGGACTCGTCGCGGAGGCGCGCACGATCGTCGGCAGTTACCTGGGCTCGGCGGTGCCGAAACGGGACATTCCAAAATTCATCTCCCTCTGGCGGGAGGGCAAGTTGCCGATCGAGCGATTGATCAGCTCGGAGATCCGCCTCGACCAGATCAACGAGGCGATGGACGCACTGGCGGCGGGCGAGCAGATGCGACAGATCGTCAGGTTTGAGGAGGCGTCTCATGACGAGCAGTGAGCGAATGGTTCGAGCGCGGGCCGCCATCGTCGCGGGATCGCGGACGCCGATCGGGCGTCGCGGTGGAGCGTTCGCGACGCTTCGGGCGCGCGACCTCGGGGCGGCCGCCATCGCCGAGACGCTCGCTCGTTCGACGGTCGAACCTGAAGCCGTTGACGATGTCGTGCTCGGATCGACGTTGGCGCCGGAGGGCAACCCGGCACGCGTCGCGGCGCTCCAAGCGGGAGTGCCGATCCGTGTTCCGGCCCGCAGTATCGATCGGCAGTGCGGCTCGGGTATCGATTCCGTCTGGATGGCCGCACAGGCGATCACCTCGGGGGCGATGGACATCGTGCTCGCGGGCGGCATGGAGTCGATGACGCACGAGCCGTTCCAACTCGAACGCTCGGCGCGAGCCTTCGCTCCCACACCGCCGCAATTCCTCGCGCGTGAGCTCTCGCCGGCAGCGCTCGGCAATCCCGGCATGGGAACGACCGCCGAGAATCTTGCGGAGTCGTACGCGATCTCGCGCAGCGAGCAGGATCGCTACGCCTGCACGAGTCAGCGACGAATGGCCGACGCGACGGCTGCCGGTGTGCTCGACGAGGCGATCGTGCCCGTCACAGTCGGAAGCACGCGCATCGAACGCGACGAGCACCCCAGACCCGATACGACCGAGGAGAAGCTCGGTGCACTGCGGCCGGCGTTCTTGCCCGGGGGAACCGTTACCGCGGGCAACGCCTCCGGCATCAACGACGGCGCGAGCTGCGTCATGGTGATGTCAGAGGACGAGGTGCGCCGGAGAGACCTCGCACCGCTCGCCTGGGTGGTCGACGGCGCGGTCGTCGGAGTGGACCCCAATGTCATGGGCATCGGACCAGCGCCGGCCATCGGCACACTGCTCGATCGCACCGGCTGGCGGCTTGACGAGGTCGATGTCATCGAGATCAATGAGGCCTTCGCGGTGCAGGTGCTCGCGTGCGCGGCCGACCTCGGAATCGACTCGGATCGCGTGAACGCCTGGGGAGGGGCGATCGCGCATGGGCACCCGATCGCGGCAACGGGCACGGTCCTCATCATGAAGGCCATCGACCAACTCGCGCGCGCGGGCGGCGGGCGGGCGATCGTCTCCGCCTGCATCGGCGGGGGTCAGGGCATCGCCCTCGCCATCGAACGAGACCGATCGGCCCCCGGCGTCGCCGGGTGGCGGACACACGAGCACCGGAGGAACACATGAGCGAGATCTCTCGCGTCACCGTCATCGGCGCGGGCGTCATGGGCAGCCAGATCGCCATGCTCGCCGCTCAGGCGGGTTGTACGACGACGCTGGTCGATATCGATGAGAATCGAGTGGATGCCGCCGTGGAGACACTGCGTCGTACGATGGCGCGATCCGTCGAACGCGGGCGGGCGACCGCTGAGGAGGTGGGCGCCGCATTCGAGCTGCTCTCCACCAGCACAGACCTCTCAGAGGCCGCGAGCGACGCCGATATCGTCATCGAGGCGATCATCGAAGACCTTGAGGCCAAGCGTGCGCTCTTCGCCCAGCTCGATGAAATCGCTCGAGTCGATGCGATCCTCGCGACGAACAGCTCGAGCATCGTCTCGAGCCGCCTGGCCTCCATACGCAATCCGGCCCGGGTGTGCAACATGCACTTCTTCAACCCGGCGCTCGTGATGCAGCTCGTCGAGGTCGTCGGGGGCGACCACGCCTCTAAGGAGACGGTGGCGCGCGTCGTGGGGCTGGCGAAACGCATGGGCAAGACTGCGGTCGTCGTGAGGCGGGAGATCTTCGGCTTCATCGCGAATCGCATCGTCGGCGCGGTGTTCGATGAGGCCATCTCGTTGCTCGAAGCCGGCGTGGCCACCCCTGAGGAGATCGACACTGCCGTCACACTCGGGCTCGGGCACCCGATCGGACCCTTCGCGCTGCTCGATCTCACCGGCATCGATGTGAACGTCGGCATCAAACGGCTCGAAGCGCGGGAAACGGGCGATACCTCCCGAGGCCCGTCTCGCACCCTGCTCGAGCTGGTAGAGGCCGGCCATCTCGGCAAGAAGAGCGGTCGCGGATTCTACGAGTACGGTGCACGATGAGCGACGACGTAGCCTCCGAGATCCTGGGTCGCGTCGGAATGATCACGATCACCAGGCCAGACGCGCTCAACGCTGTGACATTCGCCGTCGTCGAGCGCGTCGCGCGCCAGTTCGAGACGTGGTGCTCCGAAGGAAGCGTCGACGGCGTGGTGGTGAGCGGAACGGGAGACCGCGCATTCGCGGCGGGCGCAGACATTGCCGAGCTCCAGGGCAAGAGCGTTGCAGACATGATCGACACGGGCATGCAGCACTGGCTCACGCGCATTCGGGAGTCCCCGCTGCCGAGCGTCGCCGCGGTCAGCGGGTTCGCGTTCGGCGGCGGTTGCGAGCTCGCTCTCGCCTGCGACATCCGGCTTGCGACGCCGACGTCGAAGTTCGGGCTTCCCGAACTCGGGCTCGGCATCATCCCAGGCGCCGGGGGCACGCAGCTCCTCTCCCGCTATGCGGGGATCTCTGTCGCGAGCTATCACATTCTGACCGGCCGCCCGATGAGCGCCGAGCGAGCGCATCAGATCGGCCTGGTGAGCGAGATCCATGAAGCGGCAGCGATCCGCGAGGCTGCTATCGGTCTGGTCGAGGCGATGGCGGCCAAGGGGCCGCTCGCGCTGCGCCTCGCCAAGCGCGCCATCCGCGCGTCCGCAGATACCAGCCTCGCCGCCGGCCTCGAGGTCGAACTCCTGGCTCAAGCGGCGCTCTTCGGCACGGACGAACGCGCCGAAGGTCTTGCCGCGTTCGTCGAGAAGCGAACCCCCCACTTCTAACACGCACACAACGAAAAGAAAGGAAGAGCTGTGGCTCAATCACAACCCCGGACAGAGAGGTCCGGTGGGTTCTTCGCAGTATCGAAGTTCCGACTCGCCTCCACCGCAGTCGTGGTGGTGATGTCGATCGTCGCCCTGACACCGTGGTCATACGCGACCCGGATCGGCACCCTGCCCGTCATCAACATCATGCTCATGGCCATCATGTTCGTCGGATTCGTCGTACTGGTGATCGACCTCGTCGTCACCCGCGAGGGCGGAGCCGCCGAACGCGCTCAAGAGGCGGGGGCGCACCATGGAGAATAGCGTCGTTCCACTCATCATCCTCGGCTTGTACATGGTGTTCGTCGTCGCCGTCGGCGTCTATGCCCGGCTCAAATCAAAGCGAAGCAGCGCCAAGGACTACCTCACCGGAAGCGGCGACGTGAATGTCTGGGTCAACGGCTTCGCGATCTTCGCGGCCTTCGCGACCGGCGGCACCATGCTCGGCAACATCGGACTCTCCTACGCCGGGGGATGGGGCTACATCACGGCCTACAACGGCGGCGTTGCACTCGGGTACCTGATCACGACCTTCTTCCTCGCGAAGACGCTCCGCAACATGAGCGTGGCGACGGTACCCGAGTTCATTCGCAAGCGCTTCCACAACAAGCTCCTCAACTTCATCGTGCCGCTGATTCTGATCGGTACCCTGATCGCCTACCTCGTCGCCCAGATGAAGGTCGGCGGCCTGCTCGGCGAGCAGCTCTTCGGTTTCTCCTACGGCTGGTCTGTCATCGGCGTCGGCGTGGTCTACATCTTCTACACGTTCTACGGCGGAATGCGAGCAGTGACGCTCACGGACTTCGTCCAGGGGCTGCTCATGATCTCGGTCGTCGTGCTGTGCGGCGGCTTCGCGTTGGGATCCAACAGCGGCGCCGCTACTCTGTACGACCTCGCCATCACGTTGCGCCCGCAGTGGCAGGGCACAGAGGCCTTCCCTCTCGCCTCATACATCGGGGCGTTCGTGATCTGGGCCACCGTCAATGCCGTGCTGCCGCACACGGTGATGCGCATCTTCGCCGCGAAGAACGAGCGTCAGGGTCGAGCTTCGCTCGCGATCGGCCTCGGTCTCTACGTCCTGACTGCCGTGGTGACCACGGTATTCATCGTTGCCGCCGTGGTCGTGCTGCAGGGCGGCGAGGATCTGGAGTCGCCCGACAGCACCTTCCTGATCTTCCTCGCACAGCAGACCCCCACCTGGTTGGCGGGACTGGCGTTCGCCGGGATCTTCGCCGCCGTGATGTCCTCGGTGAGCGCGATGCTGCTGGCACTCGGTGGAGCCTTCGCCTACGATCTCGTGGCGGAGTTCAGGCCGAACATGAGCGACAAGTCCAAGCGTCGTCTGACCAGCTGGAGCGTACTCGGATTCGGGGTACTGACACTCGTGCTCTCGCTGAATCCGCCGGAGCTGCTGACGCTCCTCTACAGCGCGGCCGTCGGCCTGCTCGCGTCAGGTCTGTTCTTCCCGACACTGCTCGGGGTGTGGTGGAAGCGCATGAACAGCATCGGTGCGCTCTCGGGAGTGCTCGTCGGTGCCGTCTCGTATCTGGCACTGCTGTGGGGAACGGCGATGCCAGCGCTGTCGCAGGTGACGGTCTCGCTGCCGTTGTCGCTGGGGGCATGCATCATCGGGTCGTTGCTCACGAAACCACCGCGGCCAGAAGAGCTCGCGCGCATCACCATCGCGCACGAACGCGAATACACCGAGCGGGATGACGCAGCCGTCGGTGCACCCAACCAGGCGCCCGTAACCGTCGAGAAGGACTAGGCAACCCACGTGTACTCCACCATCATCACGCCCAGAATCAGCGAGACCGACGCCGTCGGGCACATCAACAACACCGTGCCGCCGGTGTGGTTCGAAGCGGGCCGGGCGCAGCTCTTCGCCGAGTTCCGCCCCGACGGCTCTCTCGAGGGGTGGCCGTTGGTCGTCAAGTCATACACGGTGACGTTCGATCGCGAGATCATGTTCGGCGCCGACGTGGTGGTGGAGTGCCGTGTGGCCCGCATTGGAAACACTTCGCTCGCGCTGCGCGAGGAGATCGTGCAGCGCGGGGCCGTGTGCGCGACGGGTGAGGCCGTCTACGTTCACCTCGGCGAGGATCGGCGGCCCGCTCCGATTCCGGCCGGGGTTCGACGGCGACTCGAAGCGCAGATGGCGGCGGTGTCCCATGACTGAGCGTGTGGCGGTGCGCGTTGCGGATGGCGTCTGCACCATCAGCTTGAACCGGCCGGAGGCGCTCAACGCGCTGGAGAACAGCATGATCGCCGCGGTGAACGCGGCGCTCGATGCGGCTGAGGTCGACGATCAAGTTCGGGCGATCCTCATTCGCGGCGAGGGGCGCGCCTTCTGCGCGGGAGACGATCTCATCGACATGGGCACGCCAGAGCATCCCGAGCCTGAAGATCTCAGCGAGCGCTACACCAACGGGTATCCGAGCATCGTGCTGCGAATGCTCGCGATCGAGAAACCGATCGTGGTCGCAGTGCGCAAGTACGGGCTCGGGGCCGGATTCGAGATCGCGCTCGCCGCTGACCTCATCGTCGCGGAACCCACGGCGAAGTTCGGCCTCCCTTTCGTGCTGCGTGGGATCGCCGCGGGAACGAGCCTGCTGCCGAAGCGCGCTCCCGCGCACCTCGCACGGCGATTGCTGTTCCTGGGCGACATGATCACGGCGACAGAGGCGCATCACGTCGGCATCGTTGCGACGCTGAGCGCCGACGGCGTCGACATCGATGATCTCGCCCGCGACGCAGCCGCGCGATTGGCGTCGTCGGCGACGCGGGCCATCGGCCTCATGAAGCGCGCGCTCGGCGGTTCGGAGGCACTCAGTGTCGTCGAGTCCTTCGGCGCGCAGGTCAAGGCGACGGTCAGCAGTGTGCAGACCGCAGATTTCGCCGAGGGGAAGCTCGCGTTCACGCAGAAGCGCCCCGCGGAGTACCAGGGGAACTAGAGATGAATTCAGTACCGATCCGCACGACTCAGGTGCGCGACCTGCCGCTTCATGCCTACGTCGAGGCGCACGCGCGAGCGCACCCCACGCGCCCGGCGATCCATTTCGCGGGAACGACGCTCACGTATGGGGAGGTGCAGCGTCAGGTCGAGCAACTCTCGACTTTTCTCGCGCATCGAGGAGTCGCGCACGGCGACACCGTCGCCGTATTCATGCAGAACTCCCCGCAGTTCATCATCGCGAGCCTCGCGATACAGCGTCTGGGGGCTGCACTCGGCCCGTGCAACCCGATGTTCAAGGAGTGGGAGCTGGAGTACCAGCTCACCGATCTCGAGGCTCGGGTACTGCTGACGTTCGACGACCTCGTCCCCGTCTTTCGGGCGACGAGCGGCACACTCATCGAGACGGTGGTGCTGTCGCGGTGGGATGACGTGATCGATGCCTCCGGCGACGCCGTGATTCGAGATGAGGGGCCCCCGGTACGCGACGCCGGGTCCCATGAGACCGTGCGATTTGCGGAGGTCGTGGCGGGCGTCGAGCCGGTGGTGCCGGGTGCCGAGATCGACATGGAACGCGATGTCGCATTGATCATCTACACGTCGGGCACGACGGGGAAGCCCAAGGGCGCGATGCTGTCGTACCGCAACACGGAGTTCAAGACGGCCGTGACCGTGCAAACCTACGGCTTCACTCACGAAGACGTGTTCTCCGCGGCGATGCCGATCTTCCACATCGCCGGCATGACCGTCGGAGTCAACTGCCCGCTCATGGTGGGCGGTTCCATCGTCTTGCAGGCCCGGTTCGAGGCGGGCACCATGCTGCGTGACCTCGAGCAGCACCGGGTGACGGTCACCTACATGACGCCGCCCATGGTGACCGCGATGCTCGATTCGGATCGGATGCCGCACTGCGATCTGTCGGCTGTGCGCCTCTCGTTGGGAACGAGTTTCGGGGCGCAGATCACGGAGGAACTCTCGGACCGGTGGGAGCGTCACAGCGGTGTGCCGATGTTCGAGTGGGCGTACGGAATGAGCGAAACACACACGGGGAACACGCAGATGCCGCCCCAGGCGATTCGATACGGGTGCCACGGGAAGCCGGTGCTCGACACGGAGATCCGGATCGCGGACCCCGAGGATCCCACGCGTTCGATGCCGCAAGGTCAGCCGGGCGAGATTCTCATCAAGTCGCCGAGTGTCTTCCTCGGATACCGCAACCGCCCCGACGCCACGGCGGCAGCGATGTTCGACGGGTGGTACCGCACCGGAGACGTGGGGCGGATGGACAGAGACGGCTACCTGCTGTTCGAGAGCCGCAATCAAGACATGATCAAGTGCAACGGATACTCGGTGTATCCCGAGGAGGTCGAAGGCATGCTCGTGCGGCACGAGGCGGTGCGGGAGGCCGCGGTGGTCGGGTATCCGGATGCGCGACGGGGTGAAAGCGTGCGGGCGTACGTAGTGCTCGAGCCGGGGGCTGCGCTCTCGGAAACGGACCTGATCGCGTGGACGCGTGAGCGCATGTCTGCTTACAAGTATCCGCGTCAGATTCGGTTCGCCGAGCGGCTGCCCACGACGACGACCGGCAAATTGCAGCGCGTGAGGCTTCGCGACCTCGACTGAGCGTGGCCCCGTGGTGTCACCAGGGCTGAAGCGACCGCTTCGTCGCGCGACCTCGCGGAACAACTTCGTGCTTGCGGTGAGCAGTGCGACGGGAGTTTACTGGGCGCAGGGGGGACTCGACTCAGGGGAGGCCTCGATGTTCGAAGTCGATATGGAAGGGGTGCGTCAGCGCGCGTTCACGGGCTCGCTTCCGGGCCAGGGGCGCGTCGATGAGCTACTGCACGAGGCGCACGCACGGTATGCGGCGCTCCAGGACGGGGTCGTCGCCGACTACATTCCGGTGCTCGCGAGAGCCGATCCCGATCGCTTCGGACTCTCTCTTATCGGGGTGGACGGCGCGACGTACGAGGCGGGTGCCGCTGACGACGCCTTCACCATCCAGTCGATCTCGAAGGCGTTCGTCTTCGCGCTGGTGTGCGAGGAGATCGGTCACCGGGCGGTGCACGAGCGCGTCGGCGTGAACAACACCGGCCTCCCGTTCAACTCGGTGATGGCGCTCGAACTGAACCTGGGCAGCCCGATGAACCCCATGGTCAACGCTGGAGCGATCGCGACGACGGCGATGATGCCGGCAGCGTCGCACGATGCGCGGTGGGAGGCGATCCGAAACGGGCTCTCGCGCTTCGCCGGGCGGGAGCTCGCCGTCGACACCGAGGTCTACGAGTCGGAGATGCGGACGAATACGCGGAACCGGGCGATCGCACGACTCCTCGAAGGGTACGGGCGGCTCGAGCGGGACCCCGCCGCCATCGTCGACATGTACACGCGCCAGTGCGCTTTGGTGGTGACCGCTCATGACCTCGCGGTGATGGGCGCCACCCTCGCCGACGGCGGAGTGAATCCGATCACGGGCGTGCGCGTGGTGGCGGAGGAAGTCGCGCGGGATACCCTCACCGTGCTCGCCTCGTGCGGCATGTACGAGCGATCTGGCGAGTGGCTCTTCGAGATCGGCCTCCCGGCGAAATCGGGGGTCTCCGGCGGCATCGTCGCGATCTCGCCGGGAAAGGGCGCGCTCGGCTCGTTCTCGCCGCCGCTCGACCCGGCGGGCAACAGCGTGCGGGGGCAGCGGGCGTGCGCGTTCCTCTCTCGCGCGCTCGGCCTCAACCTTTTCGCGAGCGGGGTGTCACGGATGGAGACCGCAGGATGAGCAATTCGCAGCAGCTGAAGAACGGCGCGGCGGTCGACGAGCGCCGCTCGTGGACGCCGATGATCGGTCTCTTCCTCGCCCAGGTGCTGATGTCGTTCAACGTCGCAGCGCTTCCGATCTCGCTCGGCGGGTTCGTCGAGGATTTCGGCGTGCCGCCGACGACGGCGAGCACCACGATCGTCGTCTACGGACTGGCGGTCGCCGCCCTGGTGATGACGGGGGCGAAGCTGGGCCAACGCGTCGGATGGGTGCTCATCTTCCGCATCGTCGTGGTGGCGTTCGCCGGTTCGTCGCTGCTCATGATCTTCGCGCCGACCATCGGGTGGGCGATCGCGGGGCAGGTGCTCGCCGGCGCTTCCGCCGCGATCATCGTGCCGTCGCTCGTGGCGCTCATCGCCGAGAACTATCGTGGCGATCAGCAGGCGACGGCGGTGGGTTCGCTGGGCTCCGCTCGCGCCTTCTCGGGCGTGAGCGCCTTCTTGATCGGCGGTACGCTCGGAACGCTGGTCGGGTGGCGCCCGGTGTTCCTGATCACGCTGGCTCTGGCCGTCGCCGTGTTCGCCCTGAGCTTCGGTCTGCGCTCCGATCGGGGCAATCGCGCCGTGCGCATCGACCTCATCGCCTCGGTGCTGATCGGTGCGGCGATCGTGATGCTGACGCTCGGCTTCAACAACCTCAACGGGTGGGGGGTGCTGGCGGCGCGCGACACGGCGCCGTTCTCGATTCTCGGGCTCTCTCCGGCGCCCGTGCTCGTCGTGCTGGGCGTGATCTTCGGGCAGCTGTTCTTCATGTGGACGAGGCGTCGCACCCGCAGGGGGAAGACGCCGCTCGTCGACCTCAGCGTGCTCGACCGGCCCGAGGAGCGCGCGGCGATCTACGCGATGTTCATCATCGTGCTCATGGAGGCGGCGGTGAACTTCACGCTGCCGACCTATATCCAGGTGGTGCAGGGGCGAACGCCGTTCGACACCTCGCTCGCGATGATGCCCTTCAACTTGACGGTGTTCATCACGGCGACCCTCATCGTGCGCTTCTACACCCGGTTCACGCCGCGCACGATCGCGTTGTTCTCCTTTGCGCTGACCACCGTCGCCCTCGTGTGGCTCGCCTTCGTCGTCACGAACAACTGGGAGACGATTCCGACGATTCTCGGCCTCATCGTCTTCGGGATCGGGCAGGGCGCGCTCGTCACGCTCGTGTTCAACGTGCTCGTCACGTCGGTGCCGAAGGAGCTGGCCGGAGATGTCGGCTCGATCCGCGGCACGACGCAGAATCTGGCATCGGCGGTGGGCACGGCGGTGATGGGCGCGGTGCTGGTGACACTGCTCACGACGGGGGTGACGCAGGCGGTCGAGGATCACCCGGAGCTTCCCGCTGAGCTCGTCGAGCAGGTGGATCTCGACTCGGTCAACTTCGTCGGGAACGACGAGTTGCGCGACGTGCTGGCTTCGACGACGGCGACGCCCGCGCAGATCGACGCTGCGGTCGCGTTGAACGAGGATCAGCGTCTGCGCACGCTGAAGCTCGGCTTCCTCATTCTCGCGGGGATCAGTGCGGTCGCTGCGCTCCCGGCGTCGCGTCTGCCGAACTACAAGCCCGACGAGATTCCGGATCCCGAGACCGAGTAGCGCTGCACGTCGATCGGCGTGCGGCTCGGCTCACCAGGGGCTGGGCGCGTAGTCCTTCAAGAAGCAGCCGTAGAGATCCTCGCCCGCCTCGCCGCGAACGATCGGATCGTAGACGCGCGCTGCGCCGTCGACCAGGTCGAGCGGGGCGTGGAAGCCCTCCTCGGCGAGGCGGACCTTCGTGAAGTGCGGGCGCTCGTCGGTGATCCAGCCGGTGTCGACGGCGGTCATGAGAATGCCGTCGGTCTGGAACATCTCCTCCGCGCTCGTGCGCGTCAGCATGTTGAGGGCGGCCTTCGCCATGTTGGTGTGCGGGTGCCCCGGTCCCTTGTAGCGGCGCGAGAACTGCCCTTCCATCGCCGACACGTTCACCACGTACGTGCGCCGTGCAGCAGCTGCGACCATCGACGCGCGCAGGCGGCTGATCAGCAGGAAGGGCGCGGTCGTGTTGCAGAGCTGCACCTCGAGCATCTCGAGCGGATCGACCTGCTGCACGTGCTGCACCCAGCTGTTCACATGGCTGACGTCGGGCACGAGGCCGCCGGCATCGATCGCTGATCCGTCAGCGTGCTTCGCGAGCGACGAGGCGCCAGCCGACAGCGCGAGCGCGCTGAGCTCATCTCCGGTGAGCTGCTGCGAGAGCCCCTCTGCGATCGTGCCGACGAGGCCTCGCGGGCCCTCGGCAGCGTGCACCTCTGCATCGACCGACGCCTCGAGTGCGCGCGGGTGCAGCTGCGCGGACTTGCCGAGTACTCGCATCTCGGGCAGCGCCCCCTCGGGCAGCGGCTCCGACTCGGCCTCGGCGAGCAACGAGTACGATCCGGGTGAGCGTCGCACCGTCTGCGCCGCGTTGTTGATGAGGATGTCGAGCGGGCCCTGCGCCGCGACCGAGTCGGCGAGCGCGATGACCTGAGCCGGGTCGCGCAGGTCGATGCCGACGACCTGCAATCGATGGAGCCAGTCGGCGGAATCGGGGAGCGAGGCGAACCTGCGCGCGGCATCGCGGGGGAAGCGCGTGGTGATGGTGGTGTGGGCGCCGTCGCGCAGGAGGCGGAGCGCGATGTGCATGCCGATCTTCGCTCGCCCGCCGGTGAGCAGCGCGCGCTTGCCCGAGAGGTCGGCGCTCGCGGTGCGCTTCGCGTGGCTGAAGCGCGCGCACTCGGGGCAGAGCTGGTGGTAGAACGCATCGACGCGGGTGTAGGGCTGCTTGCAGATGTAGCAGTTGCGCGGCTTTATCAGCTCGCCCGCGATCGGCGACTCGCTGCTCGACGAGAGCGGGAGGCCCCGGGTCTCATCGTCGATGCGGTCGGGGGCCCCGGTCGCCGTCGCGGCGATCACGGCGCGGTCGGCGGCGGCGACCGTTTCACGATTCTGACGTCTCCGCTGGTCCTTCACCGATTTGAACATGGTGGAGGTGGCGCGGCGCACTGCGAGGAAATCCGGGTGATCGGCCGGGAGCTCGTGCACCGCGCCGATCACGCGCAGCGCGGTCGCGAGCTCCTGCGGATCGACGCCGAGCTCGGCGGAGGAGTCTGCCGAATCGGTCGTGGGTTCTGTCACCGGGTCAATGTTACGGCACGTGAGACGGCCCAGAACTGAACATGAGTAATGGTCATCAATGCGCATTGAAGAACTGATTCTCAGCAATTTCCTCGAAAAGTGATACAGTCGTTCAGAAATCTCGAGCGTCATGGGCGCTCGGTACTCGCACCGGAACAAAGGAGTTTCTCGTGTCACCAGATCTGCACCCCTCCCCAACGCACGACGTCGGGGACGGCACCCTCGCCAAGGGAAAACTCGGCACCCTCGACATCGTCTTCTTCGTCGTCTCGGCAGCGGCTCCGCTCACCGTCGCGGTGAGCTCGGCTCCGCTCGCGTTCCTCGTCGGCGGGATCGGGGCGCCGGGCGCGATGCTGGCGAGCGGCGTGGTGCTGATCCTCTTCGCGATCGGCTTCACCGCGATGTCGCGATACGTGCGCAACACCGGCGCCTTCTACGCCTATGCCGCGGCGGGGCTCGGCAAACCGATCGGCGTCGGCGTCGCCTTCATCACGATCGTCTCGTACGCCCTCCTGTGCATCTGCTTCTACGCGCTGCTGGGCTTCTTCGCGCAACTCACCTTCGCGCACCTGCTGGGCCTCGACCTCCACTGGGGCGTGTGGTCGATCGCTTCCGTGCTCGCGGTCGGCGTGCTCGGCTATCGCCGGATCGACGTCGGCGCCAAAGTGCTCGCCGTGCTCCTCACCGCCGAGATCGCCATTCTCCTCGTGATCTCGCTCGCCGCGATCATGCAGAACGGGGCGAACATCGGAGCTGCGACCGCCGCTTCGTTCGACCCCCGGAACGTGCTCTTCGCCTCGGGCGCGAGTGCGCTCTTCGTCTTCGGCTTCGGAGCGTTTCTCGGGTTCGAAGGCACCGTGATCTACGCGGAGGAGGCGAAACAGCCGAGACGAACCGTACCGCGGGCGACGTACGTTGCGATCGCCTTCCTCGCCGTGTTCTACGCGTTCACCTTCTGGTCGCTCACCGTCGCATTCGGCGTCGACGGCATCATCGAACTCGCGCAGTCGGAGAACTTCGAGGAGATGATGTTCCTCGCCGGCGAGAGCGCGCTCGGCGCCTGGGCGGGCGTGACCGTCGAAGTGCTCATCGTGACGAGCTTCTTCGCCTGCACGCTCGCATTCCACAACGCCTGCTCCCGCTACCTCTTCTCCCTCGGCCGCGAACGACTCCTGCCCGCGATGTTCGCCCGCACGCATCCCCGTATGCGCTCGCCGTACGTCGCGAGCATCGTGCTCACCGCGATCAGCCTCGCTGCGATCCTCGCGGCCGCACTGACAGGAGCCGACCCGTTCCTCGGCATCGGGCTCTGGACCTACGCGATCGGCGTGGCCGGCCTCGTCTTCTCGCAGGGAATCGCCGCGGTCTCCGTCGTCGGGTTCTTCTGGAAGGACCGTCGCGGGCACGGCGTTTGGGAAGTGGTCGTCGCGCCGATCCTCGGGGCCGTCGGCCTGCTCGCCGCCTTCCTCGTCATCGCCACGCACTTCGACCTCGTCTCCGGCGTCGAAGGCCCGATCAACGGGCTCATGCTCGCCTGCGTGCCCCTGGTGTTCATCTCGGGCGTCGTCGTCGCTATCGTGATGAGACGGCGTTCGCCGGAGAAGTACGCGGCGCTCACCCAGTCGGTCAGCGTAGTGCCCCCAGCAGAAACGGAGTCCGACTGATGGCAGCAGCGAAGACCGCGCAGCGACGCCGCGATCTGCTCGAGGCGACGTCGCGCATCATCAGCGAGCGCGGACTGTCGGGCGTCAGCGTGCGCGCGGTCGCCGAACGCGCGCAGGTGAGCGCCGGGAGCGTGCTCTACCACTTCGAGAGCTTCGATCAGCTCGTCGAAGCCGCCGTGCGCGGGGCGATCAGAGAGTTCATCGACACCCGCCGCGCCGTCGCCGAGGGGCACCGCGACCCGATCGATCGCCTGCGTGCGACCATCCACGCGGGCATTCCCGAGCGCATCAGCGACGACCTGCGCGTCGTCTACGAGGCCTCGGCGGTCGTCCGCGAGCAGCCGCGCTTTCGGCTGGACATCGCGCTGCTCCTCGAACGGCAGGTCGCGCTCTACACCTCGATCATCGATGTCGGTGTCGCGCTCGGCGCCTTCTCACCGCGCATGGGGGTCCCGGCGATCGCAGCCAATCTCGTCGCACTCGAGGACGCATACGACCTGTACCTGCTCGATCCCGACAATTGGCAGCGCGAGACGTACCTCAGCAACACCCTGCAGTTCGCCGAGATCGCGCTCGGCTGCCGGCTCTCGGGCGAACCGCCCACCGCCTCCACCGCTGCGCCCGCCGCTTCGACCGCTGCGCCCACCGCCTCCACCGCTGCCACCGATCCCGAGGAGACCGAATGACGACATCCGCCGAACCGCGCCGTGCGCGCGACCTGGGCGTGCCCCTCGATGGCGAGCCCGGGCGCTGGAACGCGATCACCGACGTGCCCGGTGTGACGGTCGGGTACACGACCCTCGTCGCCGACGACCCGGCGGTCACGCGCACAGGAGTCACCGCCATCCTGCCGCGCGGCGCCGATCTGGCCGGGGCGCCGTGCGCCGCAGGCGTCGCTGTGCTCAACGGGAACGGCGAACTCACGGGTCGCAGTTGGATCGAGGAGGCCGGCCAGCTGCAGACGCCCATCGCGATCACGAACTCCCACGCCGTCGGCGCGGTGCATCAGGGCGTCGATCAGTGGCTGGCTCAGCATCAGCCGGCCGTTGCCGCGCAGTGGATGCTCCCCGTCGTCGGCGAGACGTGGGACGGGTACCTGAACTCGATCAACGCCGGGAGCGTGCGGCCAGAGCACGCGCATACCGCCCTCGATGCGGCGGCCTCCGGAGTGATCGCAGAGGGCAACGTCGGCGGGGGCACCGGGATGAACTGCTACGGATTCAAGGGCGGAACCGGCACGGCATCCCGGCTCGTGCCCGCGGGCGAGCGCACCTGGACGGTGGGGGTGCTGCTGCAGGCGAATTTCGGATCGCGACGCGAACTCCGCGTCGTGGGCCGGCCGCTGGGGCGCGATTCCGAGGCTCCGTGCCCGATGGAGACGAGCGGGTGGTTCGAGGGCGAGGTCGCGGCCGCCAGCGGCACCGCTCGCGGGCCGGCGGTGCCGGGAGCCGGGAGCGTGATCGTCGTCGTTGCGACCGACGCCCCGCTGCTGCCCGACCAGTGCCGCGCACTCGCGCGCCGCGTCCCCCTCGGCCTCGCGCGCACGGGCACCACGGGAAGCCACTTCTCCGGCGACATCTTCCTCGCATTCTCGACGGCGAACAGCGGCGGGCTGGGCTCCCGGATGGGCACTCCGGCCGGAACCGTTGAATCGATCGAGCACGTCAGCTGGGGCGCGATCGACGGGCTCTACACGGCGGTCGTCGAGGCGACGGAGGAAGCCGTGCTCAACGCGCTCGTCGCTGCTCGCGACATGGTCGGCCGCGACGGCCACGCCAGCTTCGCACTGCCGCACGACGAGGTGCGCGACGCGTTCGCGTCGGCGAGCTGATGCCGCAGCCCTGTCCGCGGCCCGCGCAGATGCGCAGACTGAGCGCGCTCGCCGCCAGCTGCCTCGCGACCGTGCTGCTCGGCGGGTGCGCCGGCACGCAGAGCGATGCGCCAGGGACCTCCGAGCCGAGCCGAGACGTGATCGCGAGCGGGCTCGAGACGCCGTGGTCAATCGCCTTCATCGCCTCGACGCCGATCGTGAGCGAACGCGACAGCGGCCGGATCCTCGCGCTCGACACTGCCGGAGCGACGAGCGAGCTCGCAACGATCGCCGGGGTCGGCGCGGGCGGGGAGGGCGGCCTGCTCGGGCTCGCGGCGAACGAGCGCGCGCTCTACGCATACGTGACCGCGGGCGACGAGAACCGCATCCTGCGTTTCGCGCTGCTCGACGGCGATGACGGGCCTGCGCTCGACGATCCCGACGTCGTGCTCGACGGGATTCCGGCAGCAGGCACCCACAACGGCGGCCGACTCGCCTTCGGCCCCGACGGCATGCTCTACGCGACGACCGGCGACGCCGGTGTTCCCAGTGCTGCGCAGGATCCCGAGTCGCTCGCCGGGAAGATCCTTCGGATGGAGCCCGACGGCACGCTTCCCGCCGACAATCCCGTTGCGGGGTCGCCGGTCTGGAGCCTCGGGCACCGCAACCCGCAGGGCATCGCCTGGGCCCCGGACGGCACGATGCTGGCTTCGGAGTTCGGGCAGAACACCTGGGACGAGCTCAACGTGATCGAACCCGGAGGGAACTACGGGTGGCCAGAGGTCGAGGGCGCAGCGGAAGATCCCGAGTTCGTCGATCCCGTGCAGCAGTGGCAGCCCGCCGACGCGAGTCCGAGCGGCATCGCGGTGCACGACGGGAGCGTGTGGATCGCGAATCTGCGGGGCGAGTCCATCCGCGAGGTGCCCCTGGATGATCTGACGGCGTCGAAGCTGCACGATGCCGGTGCGCTCGGGCGGATGCGCGATGTCGTGGTCGCGCCGTCGGGCGAGCTCTGGGCCGTGACGAACAACACCGACGGTCGAGGTGCTCCGCGCGATGGGGACGATCGCATCGTCGTACTGCAGTGACCTACGCAGGATCTGGGGCGACTGGGGCGACTGGGGCGTCGCGCGGCACATCGCGCAGCAGGGCGCCGAGCAGGCGGATCCCGCCGCGGAGCGTCTCGGTGTCAGCGCTGAAATGCCCGAACCACGTGCCGATGATCGTGGTGTGCACCAGCGTGACCAGTGCCGCGAAGCCGCCCGGGAGCTGCGCATCCGCGCCGTCGCGCCAGGGCTCCAGCAGCTGCACGGCCTGCGCCCGAATCTGTTCGTGATTCGCATCGGCCAGTCCCGTCCCGCCCCGGCGCACAGAATGCGCGAGGATCTCGAACATCGCGAGATGGTCTTCGAGCGGCATCTCGATGGTCCGATCGAACAGCCACCCGATCTGCGCACCGAGATCGAATCCCGAGCCAGGGGTGCCGAGACCGGCATCCGTCGCTTGCTGCACGTGAGCGGCCACGGCGTCGAGGAGGGACTCCTTGCTGGCGAACCAGTAGTGCACGCTCCCCAGCGGTGTTCCAGCCACTTCGGCGACTCGGCGAGTGGTGACCCCCGCGAGGCCGTGCTGAGCGATGACGCTGATGGTCGCCTCGATGAGCGTGCGGCGCGTGCCGTTGGTGCGCCTGTGCGATTCTCGGTTCACCGGGTCAGTGTACGTACTTTCTGACGCGTTTCGAGGAGCGCACGCAGGTGATCGCGCACGAATCGGGCCCACGAGGGGCGCGGTGCTCCTGAATCGACAATGGAAACGCCGCCCTGTTGCTGAATCCCGCTCAGTCCACGCCGACCCGCCTGGCCTCCGATACCGCTCGCGCGGCTCCCCGAACGTCCGGCGCACCGTGCCCGGGGAGGAGCAGTGCGGCCCGCGTGCGCGCCAGGTCGTCGAGCGAACGGAAGCCGAGATCGGCGTCCGCGGTCGCAGCCCGTGCGACCATCCGCGGGCCGCGCTTCCCCGTGTAGGGGTCGTACGTGACGAGCGCGTCGCCCGTGAACAGCACGTCGACGGGTGCGCCCCCCTGCGAGCTCGAGTACCGCAGTGCGCAGTGCCCGAACGTGTGGCCGGGGCTGAACACGGAAGCGAAGCGACCCAGTGCGCCCGAACTCCCCGAGAGATCACCATCCGAGTCGACCCCGCGCACGCCCAGGGCGCCGGCCCCCACCATGCGGGCGAGCCCCGGGAGGGACGCCGGATACCGCAGCGGATACTTCAGCCGGACCGACTCGTGCGCGTACCGGTAGGGATGCCGCAGCAGGGGCGCGTCGGCGTCGTGCACCAGGACGGGAACCCCATGCTCGCGCTGCAGGGTGCGGCAGAGCCCGACGTGATCGAAGTGCGCGTGCGTCAGCAGCACCGCCGTGAGGTCGCCGGGGCGGTGCCCGAATCGGGTGAGAGCCTTCCGCACGAGGCTCCAGCTGCCCGGCAGGCCGGCATCGACCAGCACCGGCCCGTCTGAGGCGTCCACGAGGTAGCAGTTGACATTGGCCCGCGTGATCATCGCGATGTCGTCGGTGACGAGGCGCACGCCGTCGCGCGGCGGCACCATCCCGGCCTCACCCACGGCGTCGTCCTCGAGTGAGCAGGGAGACGACGACGGCGGCCCAGACGACCCACGGGCCTGCCACGATGATGGGGTCGAGCCAGGCGTGCCGAAGATCGACGCGACCCCGCCCGAGGCGCGAGCGGACCGGGTGGCGGCGGGACTCGCTGAGCACGCCGGTCTGCGTGACCGGATTGTCGGGTCGCGCAGAGGCGAAGGAGCGCAGGTGCGCTGCGACGGCATCGACGCGGTCCCCGAGCACGAGCAGGAGCCAGCGGGTGTTCTTCCCCTCTCCGAACCGGCGATACGCCAGCCGGCGGATGACGCCCGACGCGCCGTGCAACGGCTGCGCCGTGCCGAACACCGGGGGCAGCATCTCATGCTCGATCGACCGCTCGCGGTCGCCGCGCTCGCGCTGGCGGTCGGGGAAGTCCCAGTGCGCACCGGTGGGCTCCGGTGCGGCGGTCTCCATGGGCCAGGAGGGGCGGAGCGCGGTATCGAGATCGGCTCCCCAGCCGGGGATGCGAGCTCGCAGCGCCTCCGACGAGGGCGCGCGGTTCGGGTGATCGGCGCGATAGGGCATGGCTTACTCCGTTCCGGGGATGATCGCGGGCTTGATGCAGTCGTCGAGCTTCGAGGAGAACATGTGATACCCCTCGCCGATGTGCTCGAGGGGGAGTCGGTGCGTGAGCAATTCGCCAGGGCGCACATCGCCGTTCCGGATGTGCTCGAGCAGGCGCGGCCACTGCCGTTTCACGGGCGCCTGGTTCGCTCGGATGGTCACTCCCTTGTTCATCGCGTCTCCGAAGCGGATGGCGGACGGGAGCGGACCGTACGCGCCGAGCACGGCGACGCGGCCGCCCTTGCGCACCGAGTCGATCGCCCAGTTGAGTGCAACGGGGGAGCCCCCCTGCAACTTGAGCTTCGCGGAGGTGATGTGCTGCAGTGCGCCGCCATCCGCCTCGGCGCCGACCGCGTCGATGACGACGTCGGCCCCGAGCCCGTCGGTGAGTCGCTTCATCTCGACGACCAGGTCGCGATGCTCGCCGATTGCGACGGTTTCGGCGAACGCGAACGTTCGTGCCTTCTCGAGCCGGTAGTCGAGGTGGTCGACCACGATGACGCGACCCGCCCCCATGAACCACGCAGAGCGGGCGGCCGCGAGCCCGACGGGGCCGGCTCCGAGCACGACGACGGTCTCGCGTTCTGCGATCTCGCCGAGCTGCGCGCCGAAGTAGCCGGTCGAGAACGCGTCGGTCAGCATCAGGGCGTCGTCCTCGTCCAGCCAGTCGGGCATGATCATGGGTCCCACATCGGCGAACGGGACGCGCACGAGTTCGGCCTGGCCGCCGTCGTAGCCGCCGGCGGAGTGCGAGTACCCGTAGATGCCGCCGATCGCGGTCGCATTCGGGTTCACGTTGTGGCAGTTCGACAGCAGACCGCGGGAGCAGAAGTAGCAGGAGCCGCACGAGATGTTGAACGGCACCATGACGCGATCGCCGCGCGAGAGGTGACGCACCGATGACCCCACCTCCTCGACGACCCCGACGATCTCGTGGCCGAAGGTGTGACCGATCCGCGTATCTGGGATCAGTCCGTGGTACAGGTGCAGGTCGGACCCGCAGATCGCGGCCCGGGTCACGCGGACGATGGCATCGTTGGGGTGCTCGATTCTCGGTTCGGGCTTGTTCTCGACCCGCACCTTGTACGGCCCCCGATAGGTCATTGCTCTCACGTCATGCCTCCGCTCTCGTGTCGTTCCTGCGCCTTCCACCTTGAAAGGTCTCCGCGTGAAGGGTGAGTGCCTTGCCAGTGCGAGTCGCGTGTAGTAGATCGTGGAAGTCGCGGCAGAGCTGATGCGCGGAACCCGGCACGCGCCGGCGTGCCGGGGCGCGGTGGTTTTCGACACGCATACCGATGGGCCGTATTCGTGGTCGCGGCGGCTATCTTGGAACCGGTTCGGCTGTTCGAGCCGAGGCAGGGATACCGAGGGGGCGCCGTTGGCACCACACATCGAGGGAGCTGGCACGAAGCAGCAGCGCGGCATCGAGACGCGTATGGCGCTGCTCGAAGCATCAGGGCGGGTCTTCTCGAGGCTCTCCTACGATCAGGCCAAGCTCAAAGACATCTCCGATGAGGCCGGCGCGAGTCAGGGGTCCATCTACTTTCACTTCGGCAACAAGTACGACATCGCGGAGGCCGTGCTCGCGGTGCAGCAGGAACGCATGCGCGCCGCACTCGATGAGGAGCTCGCGGTCGGCCGCAACGGTTACGACACGGTCATCGTCATGCTCCGGCGTCTCGCGGATCTCATGGCGACCGACCGACTCGTGCAGGCGGGCCTGCAGCTCGTCGACTCCCTGCCGGAGGCGCTCCGCGATCACGGTCACAACTCGTACGTCACCTGGCAGGGCAATGGCACGATGCTGATCGAACAGGGCATTCGCGACGGATCGATCACCTCGACCGAGTCGCCGCGACTGCTCGCCGAGATCATCAACGAGCTGTACGTCGGAGCGCAGATGATGGCGGGCATGGCGGATCGCTGGGGGTCCCTGCCCGACCGCGTGGACCGCTTCCTGCCCTTCGTGAAGCTGCTCCTCCGGCCGGAGCCCGGGCGCTGAGCCCGCGGCGTCAGCCGGAGAGGCAGGCCCCGGTCGATACCGGCGCCGTCGCCGTCTCGAGCGTCGCGAGCACGGGGAGCAGTTCGGCGAGGGTCATCGCGTACCCCACACTCGCCCGCTCCGTGTCTCTCGCGAAGACGACTCCCGCGACGCCGCCCTCCTCGGTCAGGAGGGGGCCTCCCGAATTGCCGGGCCGCACATCGGCCGAGAGCACGTGGATCGAACGCGGCGTCGACGACGTGCCGTAGATGTCCGCGATCGGAGCGTCGCGCGTCGCGAGCACTCCGGCGCCGACCGTCGTGAACGGACCGCCGTACGGGTAGCCCTGCACCGCACCTCCGCTTCCCGGCACGAGCGAATCGTCGAGTGGAAGCGGGCTGGCGTCGACGTCCGCAGCGATCACCGCGATATCGTCGATCGGATCGAAGTACACGACCCGGCCGTCGCGCGCCGGTTCGCCCGGCAGCTCAACGAGCGGGGTCTCGATGCCGGCGACGACGTGGGCGTTCGTGACGATGCGATCCTCGGCGACGACGAAGCCGGTGCCCGTCGGCATCGTGCCGCACCCGTATGCGAGACCCGAGATGCGTGCGACCGAGGCGGCCGAGGCGGCGAGTGCTGGGTCGTCGGTGTCGATGGTCGCCGCGGGGGTGTCCGTGCTCAAGTCTGAGTCGAGCAGTGCATCGACCGTCGGGATCACGGTGTCGCCGAGCACCGCCGCGTGCAAGCGGGCGGCAGCGTCGGTGAGCGGTTTCGGCGTCCACTGCTGCAGCGTGCGCAGCACCGTCGAGGAGGCGACCGCTGATGAGACGCCCGGCACGCCCGATGCTGTGATGGCGGCGCCGATGAGGGCCACTGCGGTGACCGAGGCGACGAGGCCGAGCGCCCCGCCGAGCAGGCGTTCGATCGCGCGCAGCTTGAGCCGGTCTGCACCGCGGCGCAGGAAGGAGCCGATCACGGAGCCGAGCCAGGCGCCGAGGGCGAGCAGCAGAATCGCCGAACCGATCACCGCGGTGCTGCGCCAGCCGTTCTCGGGCAGTTCGCGGGCGATGATCGGCAGCAACCAGGGCGAGACCGCCGCGCCCGCGACGAGACCGGCGAGCGCACCGACCACGGAGAAGAATCCCGAACGCACACCGGCGAGCGTGGAGACGATGAGCACGACCACGATGATGATGTCGACGATCGGCAGCACCCGGCCTCGTTCCTCTTCACGCTCGGGCCGCCTGCCCGTTGCTTCTCAGGAACTGTACTGACACGGCCTGGGAGCGCTCCGCAGAATCGCTGAGCACTCCCCGCGGGCTCTCGGTGAGAGATCGCGCTTCGGTGAGACGCCATCAGGGTTTCCAGCCTCACCGAAGCCCGTCTGCTGACCGAGTCCCGTCTGCTCCCCGGCGCCGTCGACACCGGCTGCGTCAGCTTCTTCCCGATGTGCATGACGCAGGAGGCGCACGTCGTCCCGCCGATCTTGAGATCGTACGAGGTCGGGGAGAGGCTGTTCAGCAGGGTCATGGGGAGGGCCTCTCGAGGAGAGCGAGGTGCAGCCGACTGGGTCTGCCCGCGGGCCGCAGCACGTACCTGGCGCGGCTCAGGCGAGTTGCGCGGTGTACCCGGCTTCGTCGACGGCCGCGAGTACGGCAGCGGTGTCGACCGGGTCTCCTGCGGTCGTGACGCTGAGCTGACCGGAGGCCGCGCTCACCGAGATGCCGGTGACTCCAGCGATCTCGCCGACTTCCGATCGCACTGCGCGCTCGCAGTGATCGCAGGTCATTCCGGTGACGGTGAATGCAGTCGTAGCCATGCGTATGCTCCTTCGAGGTGAGGGACGGAGTGCTCCTTCACATCGACAGTATACCCTATGGGGGTATGCTGCAAGGGTGTCAGGAGTCCATCCGGAGCTCGCGGCGGCCCGCCGAGAGCCGGACGCGGCTCAGCGACCAGACCAGCGCGCCGCTCGCGAGCAGCGCGATCAGCAGCCCCAGGATCGTGCCGACGAGAGCTCCCCCGCCGCGCTCCGGGAGGAGAAACCCGTACGGCACCCACCCGTCGGTCGCACCGCGCACCAGTACGACCCCGATCCACGCGAGCGGATACGGCAGCACCAGCCATAACCGGCGCCACGGGAGCGGCGGGCGATCGCCGACGCCGATCCAGTCGAGCAGGAGGAGCGCGGGGAACACGATGTGCAGCACGGCGCTGACCCACGGAGGCGCCGCACCGGTGCCCGGTACGAGTGCGTTGTAGATCACGCCGACGATGAGCATGCACGTGACGGCGACCCCGCGCGCCGTCGCGGCCCAGCGCGGTGCTGGGCGCTTCCGCGCTCCGCTGCTACCGAGTGCGATGAGCAGGATGGCGGAGAGCAGGCTCGTGAGGTTCGTGAAGTAGCCGAAGAAATCGAATGGGTTCATGCCGCCGACGCCCTGCAAGTACGTGGTGCAGAGAATGACGATGACGATCGCGCCGACGGCGATGCGCGCCCAGGCGACGGTCACGGATGCCCGGCTCATCGCCTCGGCCATTCCCAGCGCGGCACGTCGAGCAGACCCTGGCCCGCGACTTCCGTGCCGTCCCCGTCGGAGACGAGTTCGATGGCGGAACCCGCGTCTTCGAGCGCCCGGCGCAGTACGCTCGAGTGGGTGACGACGACGACCTGCGTGCGGTTCGCCGCGGTCGCGATCAGCGAGGCGAGCGCCGGGATCAGGCTTTCGTGGAGCGATGCCTCCGGTTCGTTGACGACGATCAGCGGCGGCGGATCGGCCGGCAGCAGCGCCGCGCAGAGCAGCAGGTATCGCAGGGTGCCGTCGGAGAGCTCCGCCGTCGAGAGCGGCCGGAGGAGGCCGGGCTGACTGAGCATGAGGCGGAACACGCCGCTGACGACGTCGATCGAGACGCGCGATCCCGGAAACGCGTCGGAGACGGCATTGGTCAGATCGTGATCCTGCGCCGCCTCGATCGCGGTCGCCCAGACCGCGGCCAGATCGGCACCGTCATCGCTGAGCCACCGCGTGCGCGTGCCGACCTGCGGAGCGCGGGCCCGGGCGTCGCGGTCGGTGCGGAAGTGATCGTAGAAGCGCCATTGCGCCATGCGGTGCCGCAAGCGGAGCGTGTCGGGCAGTGCGGTCGCGTCCTCGAGATCGAGCAGCACGCTCTGCCCGGGGCCGAGGGTCTGCTGCAGCACGCGCCATCCGTCGTCTCGCACGCGCACCGCCGCACGCGTGCGATCGACGATGACGGATGCCGGCCGGGCGAACGGCCCGACGAAGACCTGCTCCCGCTTCACCTCCGGATCCTGCGTGAAGAAGCTGCGGCCGCGGTCGAGCTGCGGCAGGCCGAGATCGGTGAGGTAGCCGAACTCATCCGATCCGAAACCCAGCCTGAGGGAGACCGGGCGCCCCGGGGAGGCGCCCTTGATCGGACCCGATGCGCGACGCGACACCTCTGGACCCGCCCAGAGCACGCTCGCGAGCCCGCCTTCCCGGGCGATCGACCCCACGATGCGACCCTCGCCGGCTGCCGCGAGCAGACGCAGCGCCCGATACAGATTGGACTTGCCGGTGCCGTTCGCTCCCGAGACGATCGTGAGCCGGTCGAGTGGCACGATCAGGTCGACGAGCGATCGGTACCCCGAGACCGCGAATGTGGTGAGCATGGCTGCATTCTTGCAGCGGCTCCCGACAATCGCCGCTACGCCGCCGCGATGAGGGCGAGCGCCGTATCCACGGCCGCGGTCGCACTGCTCCGGTCGATGCGGGCGAGCGCGAGTGCCGCCACCACCTGGCCGGTGCAGGCGTCGGCGAGGCGATCCGCCGCACCCGGGTCGAGGTGGGGGAGCCGGGCGGTGATGCCGCGCTTGAGGGCTGCGCGCAGTTCGTCGCGGTACGCCGAGACCGATGCGGCGACCGCCGAGTCTTCGCCGATCGGAGCGCCGGCCGTGTTGATGAGCATGCACCCGCTGCGCGCGGCGAGCGACGCGGGATCCGCGAAGGCGTCGCGCAGTCCTGCCAGGTAGCCGATGACGGCATCGGGTGAGACCGGCGCTGCCGTCAACGGCTCCAGGCGGGGGCGGATGACGTCGTCGAGGTACTGCTCCACGGCAGCGTCGAAGAGTCCGCGCTTCGAGCCGAAACTGTTGTAGATGCTCGAGCGCCGCAGCCCGGTGGCCCGTTCGAGGTCGGCGATCCCGGCGCCCTCGTAGCCGGTCGTCCAGAAGGCGTCCATCGCGGCGCGCACGACTGCGTCGCGGTCGAAGGAAGCTGTACGTGCCATGAGTGCGCCTTTCAGGACTGATCGTTCCAGTATATATTGGAACGACCGTTCCATATAGCCCGGTTCGTTCCGAGCCGGCATCCGAGGGCGCAGGATCGCCCGCACACTCTGGAGGTTCCACGTGACCGCACCCGTCAGCACACAGATTCAGCTCGTCTCCCGCCCGAGCGGTTGGCCAACGCACGACGACTTCCGCACCGTGCAGGTCGAACTCGGCGAACTGCAGCCGGGCGAGGTGCGCGTGCGCAACGAGTTCGTGTCGGTCGATCCTTACATGCGCGGCCGCATGAACGACGCGCGCAGCTACGTCGCGCCGTACGCGCTCGGCGAGCAGATCCAGGGCGGCGCCATCGGCCGAGTCGTGGCCTCCGCCTCTGACGAGGTGCCAGAGGGCGCGGTCGTGCTCCACCAGCACGGGTGGTCGGACCTGGTGCAGGCAGACGCAGCGACGTTCCGCGTCGTCCCGGAGATCGACGGGGTGCCGCTCTCATTGCGCCTCCACATCATGGGAATGACGGGCCTCACGGCGTACGTCGGTCTCACCGCCATCGCCGGCCTGCGCGAAGGCGAGACCGTCTTCATCTCGGGCGCCGCGGGAGCGGTCGGCACAGCGGCGGGCCAGATCGCGAAGCTCCTCGGAGCGGCGCGGGTGATCGGCTCGGCGGGATCCGCTGAGAAGGTGGCGCTGCTCACCGAGAAGTACGGATACGACGCGGCCTTCAACTACAAGGACGGCGACGTGCGCGGCCAACTCGCCGCCGCAGCTCCCGACGGCATCGACGTCTTCTTCGACAACGTGGGGGGCGACCACCTCGAAGCGGCGCTCGATGCGTTCAACGACGACGGCCGCGCGGCGCTCTGCGGCGCGATCGCCGAGTACAACACCTCGGAGACCACCCCGGGGCCAGACAACATGGCGAATCTCATCACACGCGCTCTGAAGCTCGAGGGCTTCACCGTCGGCAAGCATCTGCAGCACGCGCCCGAGTTCCAGCAGCGGATGGGCGAATGGTTCGCCGCTGGGAAGATCGCGTACGACGAGACGATCGTCGACGGCATCGACCACACCGTCGACGCGTTCCTCGACATGATGCGCGGCGCGAACGTGGGCAAGATGCTCGTGCGCGTGTAAGGCGGCGAGATCCGCCGCGGGCATCTCTCCGAGCGAGCGACCAGCTCGAAAGCGCAGTTGATGCTCGCCGCTCAGTGCGAATGGTGCCGGATCGCGCTCTCGCGTCCGTCCCCATCCGCCGTCCGCAGACGACGCAGCGCCCGGACTCCATCCTCGGGGCCCGGGCGCTGCGTGTCACTGCGAACAACAATGTGCCCGCCTCTCCTGTGCGAGCGACGGACACATTGGCCTTGCGGGCGATCGAGCCGCGACTGCGCTGGCTCTCACGCCGAGATTACTGCACCGGCGAGATTACTTGGCCGGGGGCATCAGAACGGTGTCGACCAGGTACACGGTCGCGTTCGCGGTCTGGACTCCGCCGCAGATGATGTTCGAGTCGTTGACCATCATCTCGTCACCCGAGCCGGTCACCTCGAGGTCAGCGCCCTGCACAGTGGTGTGCATGCCTGCGATGTCAGCCGGCTCGATCTGGCCGGGCACCACGTGGTAGGTGAGGATGCTGCTGAGCAGGTCGCTATCGGTCTTCAGCGTATCGATGGTGCCGGCGTCGATCTTCGCGAAGGCGTCATCCACCGGTGCGAACACGGTGAACTCGTCACCGTTCAGGGTGTCGACGAGGTCGACGTCAGGGTTCAGCTGACCGCTGACCGCCGAGACGAGCGTCTTCAGCATCGGGTTGTTGGATGCCGCGACTGCGACCGGATCCTGCGACATGCCCTGGATCGAGCCGTCGCCCTCTGGCACTGCTTCAGCGTATGCCGCGCAGCCGGGGCCGACCAGGTTCGCTGCCGGATCCATGGCGTCCGACGACTCCGCCGGCTCCTCCATGGGGGTCTCTTCCATCTGCTCCGTGGTCTGGTCTTCGGCGGCTTCGTCCGACGCTCCCATGGAGCAGCCGGTGAGCATTGCGGCGCCGACAAGCGTCATTGCGAACGCGGCGCCGAGGGTCTTCTTCTTGGTGAACATGGTTCCTCCTCGAGATGAGATCCGCAGATTTCCGCGGCTTGTAAACGTCTTCGGAGCCCTCCCGCGGTCGGATGGGAAATTGATCGAAAAAGTTTTCCGGGTGCCTTCGCGGTGTCGTGTCCGTGCGCGGGATCGCGGGAGCGTGCGCCCTCGCGCGCGCCCGCGCGCGGACAAGAACTGCTGGCCCGGCATCCGCAGTGGGGCCCGCACGAGACCCGAGCTCTCCTGGCCTCAGACCCATCCGATCGGCGCTCCGCTCCGAAGTACCTCGCAATAGGAAGGCCTCTCATGGACATCGTGCTTATCGGTCTGCTCGGCGGACTCATCACCGGCATCTCGCCGTGCATTCTCCCGGTACTGCCGGTCATCTTCCTGACGGCCGGCGCGCAGCCGGCCGCGCCGGGCAAGGCGCCGGAGGTCATTCCGGCGAAGCGCAGCCGCCCGTTCTGGATCATCGCGGGGCTCGTGCTGAGCTTCTCCGTGGTGACGCTGCTCGGATCGGTGCTGCTCGGGCTGTTGAACATTCCGCAGAGCGCGATCCGCTGGGCCGGCGTCGCCGTTCTGCTGATCATCGGCGTCGGCATGCTCTTCCCCGGGTTCGAGCAGCTGCTCGAGAAGCCGTTCCAGCGGCTGCCCCGCCGGAAGGTCGGCGAGGGAGGCAACGGGTTCGGCATGGGTCTCGCGCTCGGAACGGTATTCGTGCCGTGCGCCGGCCCCGTGCTCGCTGCGATCATCGTGGCGGGTGCGACCGGCCAGATCGGCATCGAGACCGTCCTGCTCACCTTCTCCTTCGCGATCGGCGTCGCGCTGCCGCTGCTCGTCTTCGCGCTCGCCGGCAGCAAGGTCGCCCAGCGCATCCGCGGCTTCCGCAAGCGGGAGCGCACGCTGCGCATCGTCGGCGGCGTCGCCCTGATCGCCCTCGCCGTCGGGCTCGCGTTCAACGTGCCGCAGGCGCTGCAGCGTCTGCTGCCCGATTACACGGCCGGCATCCAGAAGGATCTGGCCGAGAGCGACGCAGGCAAGAGCGCCCTGAATCTGGGCGGTCTCGTCACCGACGAGAACCGCGATCTCGACAAGTGCGCGAACGACGCCGACGAGCTCGCGTCGTGCGGCAAGGCGCCCTCGATCAAGGGCATCGACACCTGGTTGAACACGGAGGGCGGCGAGGCGCTCGATCTCGACGAGTTGAAGGGCGAGGTCGTGCTCATCGACTTCTGGGCTTACTCCTGCATCAACTGCCAGCGCTCGATCCCGCACGTGGTCGCCTGGGATGAGGCGTACGGCGACAAGGGACTGAAGGTGATCGGCGTCCACTCGCCCGAGTACGCATTCGAGAAGGAGCAGTCGAACGTCGAGGCCGGCATCAAGGACTTCGGCATCGAGTACGCGGTCGCCATGGACAACAATCTCTCGACCTGGACGAACTACCGCAACCGCTACTGGCCCGCCCACTACCTGATCGATGCGGAGGGCACGGTGCGACACATCTCGTTCGGCGAGGGCAACTACGAGACCACCGAGAAGCTCATGCGAGAACTGCTCGAGGATGCGAATCCCGACGAGGAGCTGCCCGCTGAGACCAACATCTCGGATGCGACGCCGGAGGTCGGCAGCACCAGCCCTGAGACGTTCCTCGGCTCGTCCAAGGACCGCAACTTCGCGGGCCCCGGCGACTACCGGGCCGGTGAGGGCGAGTACGAGTTCCCGAAGGATCAGAAGCAGGACACGTTCGCGCTCGACGGCAAGTGGACGATCGAGACGCAGTACGTGACTCCGACCGACGATTCGGAGACGAACATCCGCCTCGACTACCGCGGCCAGGAGGTGCGAGCCGTCATCGCGGGCAGCGGCACGATCGAGGTCGCGGTCGAGGGCGGTGGCACCCGATCCATCGAGATCGACGGAACGCCGCGCTCCTACCGAGTGGTGGAGGCGGATGATCCGGCCGAGGGCACGCTCGATGTGCAGGTTCCCCAGGGCGTGCAGGTCTACTCGTTCACCTTCGGGTAGGCCCCGATCGCATAACGGATTTGGACTCGAGGCACGAGACGAAGGCAGAGTGGAGGTGAATGAGGCATGCTGAGTGTGATGGTCATTGACGGGGTGGAAATACCGGAGGACGGCGCGAGCGTCGATCCGGCGGATAGGGCGCTCGCACGCGCCGCGGTGGGAGACCAGCGCGCCTTCGCCGAGCTGTACGATCTGCTCTCGGCCCGAGTGTTCGGTCTGATCCTCAGGGTCCTGGTCGACCGGTCGCAGAGCGAGGAGGTACTGCAGGAGGTCTTCCTCGAAGCGTGGCAGACCGCGGATTCGTTCAATCCGGAACGGGGCCGGGCTCGCACGTGGCTCCTCACGATCGCCCACCGGCGAGCGGTGGATCGTGTCCGCGCCTCGCAGGCGTCCCGTCGCAGGGACCTCGCCGCCGGTACGCGCGACTTGGCGGAAGCGCAGCCGGCAGTCGATGAGGAGGTGGAGCTCATGATCGACGGCACGCGTGCCGTGCACGGCCTCAGCGAACTCCCCGAGCCTCAGCGCCGCGCGATCGTGCTCGCCTACTTCGGCGGGTACAGCCAGAGCGAGATCGCCGTGCTCCTCGGAGCGCCGCTCGGCACCATCAAATCAAGAATTCGAGACGGTTTGACCCGTCTCAGGAAAGAAATGGAGGCGACGCGATGAACGAGCAACAGTTCCGCGAGCTCTCCGCTGCCCGCGCCCTGCATGCGCTCTCCCCGGAAGAGGAGCAGAGCTTCTCGGAGGCGCTGGCGGCTCATCCAGAATGGCTCGAGGTCGTCGACGAGGATCGCGAGACGGTCGCGGCCATCGCCGTTTCGACGCCCGAGGTCGCGCCGCCCGCTGGAGCCCGCGCCGCGATCCTCGATCTGATCGCGCGCTCGCCGCAGTTCGAGGCCGGTCACGAGCCCGAACCCCGCGCGGAGGCGACTCCGACGCCTCGACCGACGCCCGCCCGCCCGGGCGATCTGGTGCCGGAGCTGATCGAGGAGCCGGATGATCCGGAGCTGGCGTTCAAGCGTTCGCGCCGCAAGGCGGCCTGGTTCGGGCTTGCGGCGTCGGTCGCGGTGCTGCTCGCGATCGCGCTCGCGCTGCCGATGGGTGGAATCGTGGCCCCGCAGGATCCCGTTTCGGTCGCCCTGCAGCAGGTCGAGTCGGCGCCCGACTCGCAGTCGACGACGGTCAGCGTCGGATCGGCGGAAGCGACGCTGCACTGGTCGGACTCCACGCAGCAGGCCGTGTTCATGACGGACGGCATGGAGGCGGCGCCCGAGAATCACGATTACGAGGTGTGGCTCGTACGCGGCGATCAGCCCATCTCGCTCGGCGTCATGCATGCCGACGCGAACGGCGGCGCTGCGGTGCTCGCCGAGGGGTTCACGCCCGGCGATGCGCTCGCGGTGACGGTCGAGGATCGCGGCGGGTCGCCCACGGGCGCCCCGACCACCGATCCGATCGTGGTGGTCGCTTCGGCCTGAGCCGGCCGCGGGCGCGCAGACACATGCCCACCGAAAGCGCGTTTCGTGCGCTCTCCTCACAGGAACAGAGCACGAAACGCGCTTTCGTCGCAGAAGTCCCCGCGATCCACTCGGATCGCGGGGACTTCGCGGTGGTTACAGCGCGTGCGCGGTGTCTTCGACCTCGCCCACGAGTTCCTCGACGATGTCCTCCAAGAAGAGCACACCGGTGAAGCCGCCCGCCTCTGAGCCGACGCGAGCGATGTGCGCACCGCGCTCGCGCAACAGCTCGAGTGCGTCCTCGACCTCGGCGCCCGCCGCCACGGTGGGCAGGTCGCGCGCGCGGCTCGAAGGAATCGGGGCGTCGATCTCCGCCGCGGAGGAGAGGTCGAGAATGTCCTTGAGATGCAGGTAGCGCTCGGGCTGACCGTCGGCGGAGTGCAGCACGTAGCGCGAGTAGCCGTGCTCGGACACCGCCTGCTGCACCTGGCGCGGGGTCGCATCGAGGGGCAGTCGCACGAGGGCGTCGAGCGGCACCTCGACATCGGAGACGTGCTTCTCGGTGAACTCGAACGCGGCGGAGATCGTCCCGCTCGTATCCTCCAGGGTTCCCTCGCGGGTCGACTGCTCGACGATGCTCGCGACCTGGTCGATGGTGAACGCCGTGTTCGCCTCGTCTCTCGGCTGCACGCCGCAGAGGCGGAGGAAGCCGTTGGCGATCCAGTTGAGCGACCGGATCACGGGCCCGACCACCTTGGACACGAAGACCAGCGGCGGGGCGAGCAGGAGCGAAGCGCGATCCGGCACCGAGAACGCGAGGTTCTTCGGCACCATCTCGCCGAAGACGACGTGCAAGAACGTGACGAGCAGCAGTGCGACGATGAACGCCGTGACGGATACGGCTTCCGCGGTGAGCCCCGTCCATGCGAGCAGCGGGATCTCGAGCAGGTGGTGGATCGCCGGCTCCGAGACGTTCAGAATGACGAGCGAGCAGACGGTGATGCCCAGCTGGCTCGTCGCCAGCATGAGGGTGGCGTGCTCCATGGCCCAGAGCGTCGTCTTGGCGGCCTTGCTGCCCGCTGCGGCGCGCGGTTCGATCTGCGACCGCCGAGCGGAGATGACGGCGAACTCGGCGCCGACGAAGAACGCGTTCACCACGAGGAGCACGACGAGCCAGATGAGCCCGGGAAGATACTCGTTCATCGTTCGACTCCCTGGCGTCGGTTCTGCTGATCGGTCCGGCCCGGCTGCGCGGGCTGGCGGCCCTGCTCGAAGGCGTCCATCACCTTGGTGCGCGTATTGAACGCTGGGTCGCTCTCGCGATCGGATGTGGCGTACCGCAACCGCGTGATGCGCGAGCCGTCGAACTCCTCGACGCGCAGCGTGCCGTTGGCCAGCGCGAGCTCCTCTCCGAGGTCGGGGATGCGCTCCAGGGTTTCGAGCACGTACCCGGCGACGGTCTCGTACTCTTCGCTCTCCGGCACGCGGATCGCGAGCCGGTCCCAGAGCTCGTCGGGGCGCAGCGAGGCGGGGAAGAAGATCTCATCGCCGCTCACCACGACGTCTTCGAGGAGTGCGTCGTGTTCGTCGCGCACCTCTCCGAGCAGCTCCTCGACGAGGTCTTCGAGCGTCACGACCCCTGCGGTGCCTCCGTGCTCGTCGACGACGACCGCCATCTGGTAGCTGCGCTGCCGCAGCACCTCGAGCAGCGAGGCCACTCCCGCGGCTTCCGGGACGCGAACGGGCTCTGACATGAATTCCGACACGGAGGTGTAGTCGCGGCGATCGAAGTCGACCGCGTAGGCCGACTTCACGTGCACGATGCCCACGATGTCGTCGACGCTCTCATCGAACACCGGGTACCGGGAGTGGCCGGTCTCGACGCTGCGCGCGACGACTTCGGCCGCGGACGCGGTGCGGGGCAGCATCTCGGCGACGACGCGGGGCGTCATCACGTCTTCTGCCGTGCGGGACGAGAAGGAGAGGGTGCGGTGCAGCATGGTGGCTTCGTCGTGGTCGAGGGATCCCTCGAGCGCCGAGCGGCGCACGAGGAAGCTCAGCTCTTCAGCGGTGCGCGCCCCGGAGAGCTCCTCCTTCGGTTCGATGCCCATCGAGCGGATCAGCCGGTTGGCGGTGCCGTTGAGCAGTGCGACCACGGGGCGGAAGGTGAAGGTGAACGCGATCTGCAGCGGGATGACGACCTTTGAGGTCGCAAGCGGCACCGCGAGTGCGAAGTTCTTCGGAATCAGCTCGCCGAAGATCATCGAGAACAGTGTGGCGAGCGTGATCGCGACGACCGCGCCGACGCCGACGACGCCCGCCTCTGGCACCCCCGCGTTCATGAGCGGACCGCGCAGCAGCGCGCTGATCGCCGGCTCGAAGGTGTACCCGGCGAGCAGCGTCGTGAGCGTGATCCCGAGCTGCGCCGCCGAGAGGTGGGTCGACGTGATCTTGAGCGCCGAGATGGTGGGCCCGAGTCGCCGTTCGCCGCGCGTGCGGCGCTGCTCGAGCTCCGGCCGGTCCAGGTTCACGAGTGCGAACTCGGACGCCACGAAGACGCCCGTGCCGAGCGTCAAGAGGACCCCCGCGAGGAGGCCCCAGATTTCCCCTGTCATCGCTCACCCCCAACGCGCGCTGAAAGGGTGAGCTTCGTACTATGACCGGGTCTGTCGTCCATGAGTACTGAAACTAGCGGTGGCAGCCGTGAAAGTGCCGTGACTGCAGGACGCTGAACTGCGGAGGATCATGCCGCTTTCGGCGGGATGCCGCGATCCGGGGCCACGGCTAGCGCGAGCGCGCAGAATGCGAAACCCCCTGATGCCGTCTCGGCGCCCGCCCGTAGTCTCGGCCCATGTCAGGATACGAAACCACCTTTGATGCCCATAACGAATCCTTGATCGCCGCTCCCAGGGCGCTGCTCATCAACTGCACGCTGAAGCCGTCGCCCCAGCCCTCGAGTGGTGACGTGCTCGGCGGGCAGGTGCTGCAGCAGTTGCAGGAGCACGGGGTGCAGGGCTCGTCGATCCGCGCGGTGGATCACCGGATCCTCCCCGGCGTCGAGAACGACATGGGTGAGGGAGACGCCTGGCCCGAGATCAGGGAGGCGGTGCTGCAGGCCGACGTGCTCGTGTTCGTGACGCCGACGTGGCTGGGGCAGCACTCGAGCGTCGCGCAGCGCGTGCTCGAGCGGCTCGACGCCGAGATCTCCGCGACCGACGCATCGGGTCGTCCCACCCTCTTCGGCAAGGTCGCGATTCCCGTTGTCGTCGGCAACGAGGACGGCGCGCACCACATCTGCGGCATTCTCGCGCAGGCACTCGGGGACACCGGCTTCACGATTCCGACGCAGTCCTCGGTCTACTGGAACGGTCAGGCGATGGGCGGCACGGATTACCGCGAGCTCGACGAGACGCCGGAGGCGGTGGCGACGACCATCCGCATAGCGGCGGCCAATGCCGCGCACCTCGCGGAACTGCTGCGGGGCGAGCCCTACCCCGTGTGAGTCGTCGCGTCGTCGCGCTGCATCGCGGAGCGGCGGGCGCGCTGAGCGCGGATCGCGATGTTCCAGCGCTTCGCGTTGAGCGCGGTGACGACGGCGGCGACAACGCCGGGAACGGCGATCGTCATGATCATGATGAGGGCCTGGGGTTCCATGGTTCGAGCCTAAGCAGGTTCGCGGCGCACCGCCTCCCCCGAGAGGATGACTCCCGGCGAGGTCCGCCGCGCACGCATTCCCGAGGGGCGTGGGTACAGTGGGACGCGGAGCCGCGTGATCTCATGCGGATCCTGGCGCGTCGACGCGCCGCCCTATCTGGAGGAAAGATAACCATGTCCAAGTACCGGGTGCAGAATCCTGCCACGGGTGAGGTTCTCGAGACGTTCGAGGCCGCGACCGATGCGCAGATCGAGGAGGCGCTCGCGGGCGCCGACGCCGTATACCGGGAATGGCGGGAGCGGAGCGTGCAAGAGCGCGCCGCTGTCGTCAAACGGGTCGCCGAGTTGTTCATCGAGCGCAAGGACGAGCTCGCTCGTCTGATCGCGCTGGAGATGGGCAAGTCGATCGCCGAATCGATCGACGAGGTGGAGTTCGCGGCCCAGATCATCGACTACTACGCGGTGCACGGTCCGAGCCTGATCACCGATTACGAGATCCCGAGCACGATTCCGGGGAAGGCGTACATCGAGCACCTGCCGGTGGGCGCGCTCCTCGGCGTGATGCCGTGGAATTTCCCGTACTACCAGGTGGCGCGCTTCGCAGCGCCGAACCTGGTGCTCGGCAACACGATCCTGCTCAAGCACGCCGACGTCTGCGCGCGTTCTGCGCTGACGATCCAGGAGATCATGGAAGAGGCCGGCGTTCCCGTCGGCGGATACCAGAACGTGTTCGCCTCGCACGATCAGATCGCGACGATCATCGCCGACCCGCGGGTGCAGGGAGTGTCGCTCACGGGCTCCGAGCGCGCTGGAGCGATCATCGGCGCGCAGGCCGGATCGCATCTGAAGAAGGCGGTGCTCGAGCTCGGCGGCATCGACGCGATGGTCGTGCTCGACTCCGCCGATGTGGCCGATGTCGCGAAGCAGGCGTGGGATTTCCGCGTCTACAACGCCGGCCAGGTGTGCAACTCGAACAAGCGCCTCATCGTGATGGACGACATCTACGATGAGTTCGTCGCTGAGCTCGTGAGACTCGCCGAGGGCCTGGAGCCGGGCGACCAGCTCGATCTCCAGGAGGGCCAGTACGTGCCGCTCTCGTCGCGCACAGCTGCGGAGACCGTAGACGCGCAGGTGCAGAAGGCCGTCTCCGAGGGGGCGCGGCTGCTCGCGGGCGGCACGCTCTCCGAGGGGCCGAGCGCGTACTACTCGCCAGCGGTCCTGGTCGACGTGCCGCGGGATTCCGAGTCGTACGGCGAGGAGATCTTCGGGCCGGTCGCCACGGTGTACCGGGTGTCGAGCGACGAGGAGGCGCTCGAGCTCGCGAACGACTGCGCGCTGGGGCTGGGCGGTTCGGTGTTCTCGACCGACGAAGCCCGCGCCACTCGGGTCGCCTCGCGACTCGAGACCGGCATGAGTCACGTGAACATCATCGCCGCGGAGTCGGCTGAGATTCCGTTCGGCGGCGTGAAGCGCTCGGGCTTCGGCCGTGAGATGGGTCCGATCGGCATCGGGGAGTTCGCGAACAAGCGACTCTTCTTCGTCGCCGAATAGCGCTCTCGTCGCGGTGCTGCGAGCGGGTCGGGGGATGCGCCTCCGGCCCGCTCGCATGCGCGGGGTGCAGACTGGGATGCATGCGCATCCGCACCGAGTTCGAAGCCGCTTGCCCGCCTGACGTCGCCTGGCGCGCGCTCCACGACCCGAGCGTCGCGGCCGAGCTGTACGCGCCGTTCCTCGTCATGCAGCCCGAACGCGCGTTTCCGGAAGCGCTGACCACTGGCACCGAGATGCGCGCGCGGCTGCGCGTCTTCGGCGCGCTGCCGGGCGGCGCCCAGATGATCCGGATCACCGATCTTCCCTCGGCCGCGGGCGCCGACTGGCCCCGTACGATGCGCGATCACGGTCGTCCGCTCACGGGACCGCTCGCACTGCTCGCCGAGTGGCGGCACGAGATGACGATCTCGCGATCCCGCGCCTCGGAGCACCGTGCGGTCTGGACGGATGAGCTGCACATCGGCGGCGCGATCGCACCCCTCTTCCGCCCGGTGCTCGCCCTGATGTGGCGCTGGCGTGGGCGCAAGCTGCGCCGCCTCGCCCGGAACTGGCAGTAGACGCCCACGCGAACGGGAGGGACGGGGAATGGCCAACGTGCGCATCGGCGGCGTCGCCCTGTACGAGGAGGTCACGGGCACGGGCGAGCCCGTCGTGATGCTCCACGGCGGCTTCTGCTCGCTCGAGTCGCTCGCCCCGATCGCGGGCGCGCTCGCCGCATCGCGCCGCGTGCACGCCTACGAGCGGCCCGGGCACGGTCGTTCCGCGGATATCGCCGGGGGCTACTCCTACGAAAGCGGGGTCGCCGATGCGCTCGCCTATCTCGACGCGCACGATCTCGCCGACGCCCACATCGTCGGATACAGCGACGGAGCGATCATCGGGCTGCTCCTCGCAATGCAGCATCCGGAACGAGTGCGCACGCTGACCGCGATCAGTGCGAACCTCGACCCTTCGGCCTACGACCGAGACCAGGCGGTGAACGGGCCGATCCTGCCGGCACTGCCGCCGGCCGGCGGCGCGGTGCACGGCCCCGAAGCGCAGGATCGCGTGAGCCCCGAGCGCGAAGCCTTCGAGCGCCTGTCGCCCGATGGCGCCGCCCACGCCGACGCCGTCTGGGAGAAGTGCATGCGACTCTGGACGACCGAGCCGCACATCGACCCGACCGACCTCGCGCGCGCCACCTCGCCGGTGCTGGTGCTCGCCGGCGACCGCGACACGGTGCGACCGCTCCACGCGCTGCGCATCGCCGCGGCGCTGCCGAACGCGCGCCTCGGCCTCATCCCCGGCACGACGCACGGTCTCGTCGCGGAGAAGCCGGCGCTCGTCGCGGCGCTCATCGAGGACTTCCTCGGCGAGGCCATCACCGGCTGAGCGGGGTGCGCCCCCGCCTCAGGCTGAGCGCCGCAGCAGCCACACGAAGTATGGGGCGCCGATGAGTGCGAGCATCAGCCCGGCGGGCAGCTGGGCGGGCGAGATGAGGGTGCGCCCGAGGGTGTCGGCCACGCAGACCAGCAGGCCGCCGAGCAGCATGGAGACGGGAATGATACGCGTATGCCTGGCGCCGACGATGGCGCGCGCCAGGTGCGGGGCGACGAGTCCGACGAAGCCGATGACTCCGACCGCCACCACGCTGACCGCCGCGAGTGCGGCTGCGATGGCGAGCAGCGAGAAGCGCGTCTTCTCGAGCCCGATGCCGAGAATGCGCGGGGTGTCCTCGTCGATGGCGAGCAGGTCGAGATGGCGGCGCAGCCCGATGAGGATCGGCAGGGCGATCACCAGCGCGATCGCGACGGGCAGCACGTCCGGGAGCGACCGCCCGTAGGTGGTGCCGGAGAGCCACGTCAGGATGCGCGGGGCGTTCCAGGGGTCGGCGCGCAGCAGCAGGAACGTGGTGAGCGCGGTCAGGCCGTACCCGCAGCCGATGCCGATGAGCACGAAGCGATCGGGCAGCATGCCGCCGCGCCAGGAGAGCACTGCGATGAGCGCGAACGTGGCGAGGCCGAAGGCGAGGGCGAGCACCACGAGCAGCGGTCGCCCGCCCCCGTTGGTCACGGCGATCACGGCGCCGAGCCCGGCACCCGCCGTGATTCCCAGCAGTCCGGGCTCCGCGAGCGGGTTGCGCACGGTCGACTGCACGACGCAGCCGGAGAGCGAGAGCGCCGCGCCCGCAAGCAGCGCAGCGGCCACGCGCGGAACGCGTTCGTCGATGGCGCGCGTGACCAGGTCGGGAGCGGCTCCCTGCAGCCAGAGTGCGAGGTCGCCCGTTCGCAGCCACAGGCTGCCCGCGAGGAGCCCGACGATCGCGGCGGCGACGAGGAGCACCCCGGCGATGGCGATGACGACGCCGAGACGGCGGCGGGAACGCCCGGGGGCTTTCGCCTGGGGCGGGTTCCGCACGCCCCCCGCGTCTCGCATGCGGAGCGCGAGCACCACGATGACCACGGCGCCGAGCAGCGCGGTCGGAATTCCTGTGGGCACGGACGTCGCACCCTCCGCGCCGAGGATCGCGCGGAGCCCGGCATCGGCGAGGAGGATGAGGAGCGCGCCGAGCAGGCCGGAGACCGGGATGAGCAGCACGTGCCGTGCGACGGGCCGCACCTTCGCGGCGATGAGCCGTGCGAGCACGGGTGCTCCGAGTCCGACGAAGGCGATGGGCCCCGCCAGCATGACGGCGGTGCTCGTGAGCAGCACGGCGCAGGTCACCGAGATGAGTCGGGTGGCGCGAATCGGCACCCCGACCGCGGAGGCGGTGTCGTCGCCGAGGCCGAGCACGTCGAGTCGGCGCGCGAGCAGCAGCGCCACCGCGAGCACGACGACGATGAGGGGGATGGCGCGCAACGAGGCGTCGATGTTGAGCTGCGCCAGAGATCCGCTGCCCCAGGCGAAGAGGCCGGTGGTGTTCTCCTTGAACAGGATCAGCAGCATCGCGGTGCCGGCATCGAGCGCCATCGCGAGCGCAGAACCGGCGAGGATCAGTCTGGTTGTGCCGGTACCAGCGGTACTGCCGGCGAGGGTGAGCACGAGCGCGGCTGCCGCGAGACCGCCGACGAAGGCGACGCCGCCAGACGCCCACATGGGCAGCGACAGCCCGAAGGCCGCGACTGCAGTGAGCGCGAAGTACGAACCCGCGGTCACCGCGAGCGTGTCGGGAGAGGCGAGCTGGTTGCGCGTGATCGATTGCAGCAGCGCGCCTGCGACTCCGAGCGCGACTCCGACGGCGATGCCGGCCGCGAGACGCGGCAGCCGGGAACCGGTGAGCACGTCGCCCACCGGGACGCCGTTCACCGATTCTCGGGCGCCGCCCGCGTAGCGCATGAGGTCCCAGACCCCGACGCCCGAGGTTCCCTGGGTGATGTGCCAGGCGCCGACGGCAACGACGCCGACCGCCAGTGCGACGAGCACCGCGACACCGCTCGCTCCACCGCGCAGGCCCAGATTCCGCAGGCCGGGTCCCTGCGGCCTCGGGCCCTGGGACCCAGTGGTGCCGGCATCCGTGACCGCGGGTCCTCGCGGCCCCGCGGTCACGGGAGCGGTGCTCGTCGCCATCGCGTTCCTGTGTCCGCTACTTCTCGAGGATCGCGTCGACGAATGCGTCGACGGCCTGCTGGCCCGAGAGCGGACCGCCCGCACCCCAAACCCCGGAGGGGAATGCGCGCGCACGGCCCTCCTCGACGGCGGGGAGCGAGTTCCAGATCGCGCTCTTCTCGAGCTCGTCGGTGTAGCCGCCCTCCTCCGTGTAGAAGAGGTTCGCATCGCCGACGGCCGTCAGGCCTTCCAGATCGGTCTGCGCGAGGCCGTAGGCGGGATCCACCCCGCCGTTGCCGTACGCCTGGTCGATGTCGTCCGACCACGCCGGGGTGAGGCCGAGCTCTTCGCCGAAGGCGGTGAACAGCGCGCCCTCGCCGTAGGGGCGGATCACGAGGTTGCTGCCCTCGATCCAGCCGTCGAAGTAGACGAAGTCGGTCGTGGGCAGGTCGGCGGTGGCGACCTCCTCCTTCGCGTCGGCGAGGTGCTGGTCGAAATCGGCGAGCACCGCCTCGGCGCGCTCGGTGCGGCCCGTGGCCTCGGCGATGAGCGTGAACACGTTCTTCATGTTGCCGATCGGGTCTTTCGTGTCGGCTCCGACCGTCACGAGAACGGGCACATCGCTCTCCTGCTCGAGCGTCTGCACGATATCGGCGTCGGCCTCGAAGGCCTCGACGATGATGAGGTCGGGCTTCGCGCCGTAGAGCGCATCCAAATCGGGCTCGCCTCGGGTGCCCAGGTCGACCACGTCCTCGGGAAGCTTCTCCGCGCTCACCCACGTGGCGTACCCCTCGGGGTCGGAGACCGCGACGGGCGCGACGCAGAGCGTCATCGCGTCTTCGGCCTGCTGCCATTCGAGCACCGCGATGCGCTCGGCCGGTGCGTCGAGCTGCACGGTGCGACCGACGCCGTCGGTGATCTCGATCGGACCGGTCGACGTCGTGGTCGAGTCGTTCTGGCAGGCCTCTGATGTCGCCTGAGGCGCGTCGTCGGCGCCTCCCTCGACAGAGGTCGTGCCGCAACCGGCTGCGGTGAACGCGACGGCGGTGACGACCGCGGCCGCGGCTGCGGTGCGAAGAGTACGGATCATGCGGGGTTCCTCTCGGAGGGGGTGGCTGGAGTGAACGAGACGTGGGGGATGCCGGCAGGGCTTCCGGCGCTGGGCGATCGAGGCGCGTGCCTGCTGATCGGGTCGACGCGCACGCGACCGGTCAGTTCGTCGACGTCGACCTCGACGGGGATGCCGTAGACCTCGCTGAGGTGCTCAGCGGTGAGCACGTCGGCCGGGGCGCCCGAAGCGCGGATGCGCCCGTGATCCATCAGGATCAGGTGGTCGGCGACGCGCGCGGCGTGGTCGAGATCGTGGAGCACGATGCCGACGGCGACACCGGTCTCTTCGACGAGATCGCGCACGAGGTCGAGTGTTTCGATCTGATAGCGCAGGTCGAGGTGGTTGGTGGGTTCGTCGAGGAGCACCGCGCCGGTCTCCTGCGCGACGCATGCCGCGAGCCACACGCGCTGCATCTCGCCGCCCGAGAGTTCGCCGACCGGGCGGGTGGCCATGTCGCGCACGCCCGTGGCACCGAGCGCATGATCGATCGCCCGTCGATCGGTTTCGGTGAGGCCGGCGAAGCGGCGACGGTGCGGATGGCGGCCGAAGGCGACGACTTCACCGACGGTCAGTCCCTGCGGAGCTGGGCGCGACTGCGAGAAGAGGGTCACCTCGTGGGCGAACTCGCGGGCGGTGAGCAGCGAGACGGGGCGGGCGTCTGAGGTCCCGGCGGCCCTGATCGTCACCGCGCCGCTGGGCGCCGGGTGGAGACGGGCGAGCGCGCGCAGCAGTGTGGACTTGCCGCTGCCGTTCGGCCCGACGAGGGCGGTCGCGCATCCGGGCCGCAGCGTGATCGACACGTCGCGCACCACGTCGGTCTTGCCGTACGCGAGATCGAGATGCTCGCCGCGCAGGGTCACGGGTTCGCGCGACGCAGATGCTGGACTGGCTGGTGGCATGCGGTGGATCCTGAATCGAAAGGGGCGGGGACGAGGCGACTCCGACTCGGTCGCTCGTGCAACTTAGGACAGCCTTGCTTACATCAGACTAGTTGCGGGCGGTCCGCCTCTGCAATTTCCATGCAAACTCTGAACGCGCGGATCACCGTCCTGAACGCGTGAGTGCGCGCCGACGCTGGCGAGCATCGACGGGGTGCGCGAGAATCGACCCATGGACGGTCTGGTGCTGCAGGAGCGAGCCGCGGCGCGCACGAACGAGCTGCCGGGGGCCGCACTCGAGCACCCGTTCGGCCCCGAGTTCGACGTCTACAAGGTGTGCGGCAGAGTCTTCATGCTGGTGTCCGATCTGCGTGAGACGCCCATCGTGACGCTCAAGGCCGCCCCCGCCGACGCGACGGCGCTGCGCGAGGCCTACGCCGAGATCAATCCGGGCTACCACATGAACAAGAAGCACTGGATCACCCTCACGGGGGGAGGGGCACTCGAACCCGAGATGCTCGACGATCTGGTGACCGAGTCGTACCTGCTCGTGGTCGAGAAGCTGCCCCAGCGCCTGCGTCCGGTCGACCCGGCGACGTTCGGCCGCCGCGTGGAGAGCATCGCGGGTGACTCCGCTGAGCCGGCCCCGGACCCGGACGAGTCGCGAGGCCGGCCCTGATCGGTGCGATCTCAGCGCGTGGTGCGGCGAGCGGCGCGTGCGCCCAGCACGAGGACCCCGGCGAGCGCGAGGGAGGCCGCGAGCCCGGCCAACGGTGCGGTGTCGGCCCCCGTCGCGGCCAGTTCAGGAGAACCGGCCGTCTGCGCAGCAGCACGCGCCGGGGCACCCGTCGACGCACCCGGTTCGACCGCACCCGCCTCGCCGGCACCGTCGACGCCGCCGTCTGCGGCTCCGGTGGCCGTCCCCGCGCCGTCTGCGGCTCCCTCGGCACCGGTGTCGGCATCGGCTCCAGCCGCGGCTTCGACGACCGTCGCGGTCACGGAGAACGGCAGCGGCACCTTCTCGGAGTCCATCGCTGCACCGGTGGTCAACCACCAGGGCTGCAGTTGCGGATCGAGCCACTGCACGAAGTCTGCGGGGTAGGAGTCCGGGTAGGTGCGTCCGTTGAGTTCGAGCGCGCGCCCGGTGAAGTCAGGGGTTGCGGTCAGTGAGAGTCGGTCTCCCTCACGCGTGATCACCGCGTCGGAGAACGTCGCGAGAGCGACTCGTCGATAGCCGTCGCTCGCGAGTTCGCCGGACACCTTCCACGCCGCATCGAAGGTCAGCGATCCCGTGCCGTCGGCGGCGATCTGCAGGCGGGGGTTGCCCAGGGTGGTGCTCACCTCGGGCGCGAGGCCCGGGTAGTGCTGCACGAAGATGCCGTCGTTCCAGACGATGTCGGCCGCGCCGCTCACGGTGTCGTACCAGCCCGATCCGTCGGCGAACCCGAACTCCGCGTTCTCATGCGTGGTGGCTCCGAGCGGTCTCGGTGACCAGGCCAGCATGTACTCGTTGAGCGCCCACGCCAGGCCGCCGTCACTCGTCTCCGACGCGCCGGCGGGTGCCGGGCTCGCCGCTGGCGCCTCCGGACCCTCCCACGGGGCCTGCTCGCCCGGGGGCTCTTCGGTGTCGCCCTGACCGGGAGTCTCCTCGCGGATCATCGGGGTCACCAGGTCGCCCGTTCGAACGAGCTCGCTCAGCCTGTCGGAGTACGGGTGGCTGATGTAGGCCCGCGTGCCATCGGCATTCACGTCGAGCCCCCATGTATCGGCATTCCCGGCGCCGGTGCCGGCGGTCACTCCGGCAGCGGTGAAATCGACGGCCGTCTGCGCGGTCCAGGTATCCGGGCTGATGACGGAGACGGTGTTCGAGAATCCGTCTGTCGTGAAGACCTCGTGCGTCGTCGGATTGACGGTCATCTCGTAGACGTTCTCACCCACCTCGATGGGCGTGCCGACGAAGCGGCCGTCTGCGACGCGAAGGCTCACCACCTTCGTGCGGTCCCACGAATCGGTGAGCGTCGGCGACACGGCGATATGCAATTCGCCGAGGCCCTCATCCATCGCCAGCGCCGCGGCGCGGCCCCCCACCGGCTCCCCCTCGACGGCGAGAGCGGAGACGGGGAAGGCGAGCGAATCGACCCAGGTGCCGGTGATGGTGCTGTAGCCGGTGATCACCTTGGCGCGCCCCTCGGCGATCCAGATCATGTGGTTCGTCGAGTCGTAGACCGCGTCCTTGATCAGGGGGTAGCGCTCGGTGCTGATCGCGATCGGCGCGGAGACGGCGCCCGTTGCCACGTCGACACGGGTGAGGGCGCTCGAATCGTAGACGTAGAGCATTCCGGTGTCGCGATCCTCGACCACGCCGCTCGGGAAGGCGGGCACCCCTCCGATCTCGCGCACCTCGTGGTCGGCCGACTCGAGGTCGACGATGCTGATGGTGCCCGATCGGTTGTGCAGCACGTAGAGGCTGGCACCGTCGGCGCTCAGCGCGATGTCCGTTGGCTCTGCCTGCGGCAGGTCGATGCTCTCGGCGGCAGGAGATCCGGTCTGCATGTCGAACCACGCGATCCGGCTGAGCGGTCCTTCCGCGGAGTCGCCGTCGACGGTCACGTAGACGCGCTGGCGGGCGTCGTCGACTACTGCGGTGCGGCTCACCTCGCCGACGCTGTGCGTGCCGGCGATGGCGAACTGCGAGCTCGCGGCCCGGGCCGGTTGCGGATTGAGGATGAGCGCGAGGCCGGCGAGGAGCAGCGCGGCGAGCGCGACTGGGAGGAGGCGCAGAGGGTGTGCTGGAGCGGATCGCATAAGAAGTCGGTCTCCCTGAAACGGTGGTGTGGACAGACCACTCATCATATGAAAGTTAGGACACCCTACACAACATCCGATCAATCTCGGCGCGTTGCCCGCCTTCGGTTCGTCAGCGGCGGGGAAGCCGCGGCGCGCGCGGCACCCAGCAACCCACGTCGCGCTCATAGGCCTCGAACTCCGAGCCGAAGCGCGCGCGCAGATCGGACTCCTCATGCGGTCGGATCAGCCAGTTCCACACGATTGAGCCTGCGAGCGCGTAGAGGACGACGAGCCACGATCCGAGCATGCACCCCACCCCGACGCCCTGCACCACGCCCGCGAGCGCCATCGGATTTCGCACCCACCGATAGGGCCCGGCGATGACGAGACGCCGCGCCGACGCAGACGGAAGCGGTGTGCCCTCACCTCGGGTCGACATGGTGAGCGCCGACCAGATGCCGAGCGCACTTCCGGCCGCGAAACACGCACCGCCGGCGACCGCTGCGAGCAGCGGAAACGCGATCCTCACCCCCCAGCGCGCCTCGATCACGGCGATGACGAGGGGCAGCACCCCGAGGAAGCACCCCCAGAACACGATGATCTGGCGCCCGGTCCGGGCGACGTATCCGCCGCTCGTCGCGTGATCCGCCTCACGGAACGCGAACGGACCGACGAGCAGCTTGTCGCTCGGAAGGCGCCCGTACCGATCGAGTGCTCCGGCGCCGATGCTGCCGAACGCAGCCGCCGCCATCGCGATGGCGCCCCACCCGCCGAGTCCTGTCACCGTCGCGTACGTGGCCATGCCGAGGGCGACGAGCAGCGTCCAGGGGACGGCGACCCAGACTGCCGACCGCACGCCGGCCGCGACGAGCGCCGAAGCGCCGACGAAGAGCGGGATGTCGAACACCGCGATGGTCTCAGCGTCGAGGCCGCCGAGCGTCGCCTGCCGCACTCCAGGGACGGTGAACACGCCGACCCACCACAGCGCGCCGGCGCCTGCCTGCATCCCGAAGTACCAGCGAGCCATCGCGCGCGCGAACATGCTCCGAGTCTAGGAGGCGGGCGCGATACCGCGTCTGCAGCAGCGCGCCGCGCAGGCAGGCGGTCGCCCGTCACGCCCGCAACACCGCGGAGATCCGATCTGCGAAGGGATCTGCGAGCATCTCGGCGTAGGCCCAGCTGACATGGTGCGAATCGCGAAAGGCGAGTACCCCGCCGATCACCGGCGGGCACGAATCCTCGACGATGAAGTACTCGCTCATGTCGACGAGGTCGACGACCGGCGTCGCGTCTGCGGTTCGGCTGCGAGGCGTCGCCGTGGAGAGCGACTCCGCGGCGTCGGCGAGAGGGTCGGCGCCCAGCGCCTCGGCCATCGGCACCGCGCACGCGTCGGCCGCCGTCGTGCCGTGGCCGGATACGCACTGCAGCACGCGCTCGGCCATCTGAGGGGTGTCGCGGATCGCGAGGACCCGCTGCACGGAGGGGGGCAGCTCCCGCCACCGCTCGGCGTATCCGCGCTCCGCCGCCGCTCGCCAGTCACCACTTCCGGAGACCATCCGATTCGTCGACTTCGCCGCCGTCATCACCGTGTCGATCGACGGATCGTCGACGAGGCGCTGCAGGACCGCATCGTTCCAGGCCGCGCAGTCGGAGCGCAGCGCCACGTTTTCGGCCTCGGGCGAACTCGCGAAATCGCGCTCGGCGGCGGTGAACGGGCACGACGCCTTCGCCATCACGATCACGCGCCACCGCTGCTGCTCGGCCCGGTGCACGAGCGCCGGGAGCCACTGCTCCGCGTGCGAATCGCCCACGAGGGCGATCGTGTGCGTTGCGCGTGCGGCGTCCGCTCCGTATTCGCACGGCTCGACCGCGGTTCCCGCTCGCGGGCTGAGGCACCGCTCGGGGGAGACCGCCGCGAGTGCCGGCTCGGGAATCGGCAACTGCTCGGGCAGCGCTTCGCACCCCGACTGCGGGTCGAGAGCGGAGACGCCGAGGCACGGATCGGGATCTTCCAGCACCAGGGCCACCCGATCCCGCTCCGCTTCCACCTGCTGATCGGCCGGGTGCACACCGACGAGCGCGCCGGCGAGCAGCACCACCATGCCGGCGCTGGTGATCGCCAGCGCGCGAGCATCGGGCCAGTCGCGGGAGAGTTCCGCACGGAACGGGTCCTCGACCCAGACCTTCGAACCCCACGCCAGCAGAATCGTCGCACCGATCACCGCCATCGCGCCGAGCACGCCGGCGCTCCTCCCGAGTGCGAACGGCAGCAGCACGATGAGCGGGAAGTGCCAGAGGTACGCGCCGTACGAGATGTCGCCCAGCCACTGCATGGAGGGCGCGCCGAGCCAGCGCGTCGGAGCGGCTGCCCCGGCGGGCTCCTGCGCCGCGATGATGAGCAGGGTGGCGATCACCGGGAGCAGCGCGGCCGCGCCGGGAAACGGGGTGGCATCCGTGAACCAGAGGGCCGCCGCGGCGATGCCGGCGAGCCCCGCCCACGCCGCTGCGCTGCGCACCCGCACCGGCAGACGGTGGAGGATCGCGCGGCGCGATGTCGCCGCCCAGGCCAGCAGGCCGCCCGCCGCGAACTCCCACGCCCGGGTGGTCGTCACGAAATACGCCTGCGCCGGGGCGGCGGAAGTGAGCACGATCGAAGTGATGAGCGAGGCGACGCAGACGCACGCGATGAGCCCCGCGAAGACGTGACGGAAGCGGAGCCGCGTGACACGCGCTGCGACCGCGACGGCGAGTACGGCGACGAGCGGCCACACGATGTAGAACTGCTCTTCCACGGAGAGCGACCAGTAGTGCTGCACGGGGGAGACCTGGGATTCCGCCGCCATGTAATCGACCGACTGCGCCGCCAGCACCCAGTTCTGCACGTATGCCGCCGACGCGGCCACCTGCGCGAGGAACTCGGGAAGGTAGCCGCGAGGTGCGAAGCACCAGACCGAGACCAGTGTGACGGCGAGCACGAGGAGCGCGGCCGGCAGCAGTCTCCTGGCGCGGCGCGCCCAGAAGCGCACGAGATCGACGGTGCCCGAGGTCTCGGCCTCGCGGAGCAGCTGACCCGTGATGAGGAACCCGGAGATCACGAAGAACACATCGACGCCGATGTACCCGCCCGGAAGGGCTTCGGGGGAGAGGTGGTAGAGCAGCACGAGGGCCACAGCGATGGCGCGCAGGCCCTGAATGTCGCGACGCACGCGGTGCTCCGATCGAGGCGGTGCGCCGAACGCCGCCCCCGACGCGCCGCCGCTCGCGCCGCCACGCTCGCCTCCGGGGGCCGCTACCGCTGCCGGTACCGGCGCCGCTGCCGCTTGCGCGCGCGTCGAACGGGACATTGCATCGCCTTCGCTTCACCTGTGAGCTCGTCCAGACAGGCTATGCAACGATTCGGCCACGATTCAAGGCCTTGCGCGACTCAGACCAGCCCCATCTGGCGCGCCCTGGCGAGGGCCTCCGTGCGGCTCGAGACCTTGAGCTTCTTGTAGATGCTGCGCGTCTGCGTCTTGATCGTGTTGGAGGACACGTGGAGATCGCCCGCGATGTCGTCGATGGATCCGCCCCTCGCGAGTTCGATCAGCACCAGCGCTTCGCGCTTCGACAGCTCTTCGAGCACGACCTCGTCGCCCGCGAAGGGGCTGCCCGGGGGAACGCGCCAGATATCGAGCGGCACGAGCGTCCTGATGATGGCCATCTCGCCCGACGGGATCCAGAGGAGCGGCAGTCGATTGTCGAGCCGGTCGAGTGCGAGGAACGCCTGCGTGGCGAGGGATGTCGCGCACTCCGCATTGCCCTGCCGTGCATACGCCGCCGCGCGGAGCAACTGCTGCTGCACGGCTTGCGCCGGAAACGGGCCGCTGTCGTTCGCGCTCGAATCGTGGGCGTCGCGCTCGAGCGCGTCGAGATGGGTGAGAGCGTCGATCGGCTGCGATGCGAGGATCGCGAGTCGTGCGCGCGCCAGACGAGACGAGGCGCCGATCCCGGGGTGCGCGAGGGCTGCTCGTGCGCCGACGAGATCTCCGGTCGCGAGCAGGAACTCGCCGCGGAGCGTCTGCAGCTCTTCGGCCCACCCGGCGCTGAGCGGCAGATGCTCGCGCGCGGCGAGCGCCCCGTCGAGCTCTTGATATCCGAGCGCTGCCTGATCCGCGACCAGCCGCGCGATTCCGCGCGTCCAGACGATCGCCGGCCACAGCTCCGACTCGTCGAGGTGCGTCTCGGTCGATCGCAGCGCCTCGAACGCCTCGTCGTGTCGCCCGAGGCTCGACGCCCGCAGCGCTCTGGCGAGGTGCCAGCCGATGCTGTGCGGGGAGTCCCACCAGTCGGCCCGCGAGGCATCGACGGCGGCGAGTTCGCGTTTGGCCGCCCGCAGGTCGCCCATGCGCGCGTGCGCGAAGGCGAGCATCGAATGCTGGTGAGTTCGACGGGCCGGGTGCGCATCGTCGGCCAGCCCCTCGGCGAGTGCGAGTGCGCGAGGAATGCGGGCTGCGAGGAGTTCGGTGAGGACGACCTGCAAGCGGGCGGCGTGCATTCCCGACCGCCAACTCGGGGAGCCGAGTCCGCTCTGCCGTAAGAACTGCTCTCCAGCCTCAGCCGCTGCTTCGTAGGAGCGGCTCACGCGCAGCCCGGCGAACCGGGCGAGCTGCAGCAGGCGGCCCGCAGCCCCGCCCGCCTCCGCCACTCGATGCTCGAGCGTCGGCATGCCCAGCTCGAGCAGCTGCCGCATGCGCGGCGTCGGCACCAGGGAGTCCTCGCTCAGGGCGACGGCGATCATGATCGGGATCGTGCCCTCGCGCTGCTGCCGCTCCGCTGAGATGCCCTCCGTCACCGCGACGAGTTCGCGCGAGCGCTTCAGGTTGATCTCCGAGTAGTTGCGCACGAAGTGGGGGAAGATGGCGCGATCCATGTTTCCGTCGATGAGGAGTTCGAGGATGTCGATCGGATCGGCGTGCTCGTACAGGTGCTCGAATGCGAGTCGGCGCACCTCGGCGATGCGCTCCTGCGGGAGCTCGGTGAGCGCTCGAGTACGCAGGGCGCCCGCGATGAGCGTGTGCAGCCGAAACGCCGCGCGACCGTGCCGGGATTCCACGCGGCCGTATCCGAGCGCGTCGAGGCGCTCGAGATTCGCCCAGGCGTTGGCTCCCCCCAGTCGATCCGCGAACGATCGATCGATCTCCGGCACCAGTGCGGCCATCAGGGCGAGCGTGCGGTCTTCGGGAGCCGGGAACTGCGGAGCGAAGTCGGCGAGCGCACCCTCGATGCCGTATTGCACCTCGTCGGGAGTGGGACGGCGCGCACCGTCTCGCGACAGGCTCGACATGACGGACAATGCGAGGCGCACCGCAAGCGGGTGGCCCCGAGTCGACCGTCGCAGAGCGGCGAGCTCGGGCGTCGACAGCTGATAGGGCAGCGTCGCCGCGAGCGCAGCGATCTCGTCGGTCGTGAATGCGAGATCGCTGATGCTGAGGGAGGTGACGGCGAGCCCTGCCGCGGTCAGGGGAACCTCGAAACGGGTGCGCGATCTCGATGCGGCGAGCAGTCTCAGGTTCGGGGATCGGCGAAGCAGCGACACCAATTGATCCTGCAGCTCGCCCGCGACGAAGTGCAGGTCGTCGAGCACGAGCGTGACGGGATGCGGGTCGCGCATCGTGGCCGAGGTGATGAGCGAGAGCGCTTCTTCGGGGCGAATGCGTCCCGCCAGGTAGTCGTTCGCGAGCGACGCGAAGGTCTCGGGGCGTGCGGCCTGCAGCGCCTGGAGGAGTCTGGACCACAGACTGTGCGGATCGCTCGCACCGGAATCGAGTGCGACCCATGCCGGTGCGGAGGGGCGGTGATACGCCAGCCACTGCGACATGAGCTCGGTCTTCCCCGCGCCCTGCTCGGCGTGGATGATGACCACGCGCCCGGAATGGCCGATCCGGTGGAGGAGGCGGTCGCGCCGTACGTGCCCGTGCGCGTCGACCGCGGCGCGCGCTTCGGCCACAACGTCCCCCGGCACTGAGCTTCCCCACTTCTTCAGCCCGGTTCGTTCCCGCGACCACGGGCTGAGGTGCTTCGCGTATCCTGCGGCTCCTGGTCGGGCCGGTCACAGCTTAACCGGAATGTTACCTCAGCCGCCCGGCCCGGGAAGCGGCGGATTCCAGCGCCGTACTGCCGGTGGCGGCAGTCGCTGTATGGACCGGGGGAGAGACTCTGTCACAGATCCGTTACCGGAGCGCAGTAGGCTCGGGGTCGAGATTCAGACCGGACTCCCAGTCCCTTCCGAAACATGGAGACATCAATGAAGATTCGTTTCGCACTTCCCGCTCTCGCCGCAGCGGCCGTGCTCACACTCACCGGGTGCGTCAACAACGCCGAGTCCGAAGGAGGCGCGGGGTCGGGCGATGCCGCGCCGGCGACCGAGATCACCGCGGATGACGCCGCGGTCGAACTCCTTCCGCAGGAGCTCAAGGATTCCGGCGAACTCCGCATCGGCACCGACGCGGAGTACCCGCCGAACGAGTACAAAGACGCCGACGGCAACCCCGTGGGCTGGGGCGTCACCCTCGCCGAGGCGGTCTCCGCGAAGCTCGGTCTCGAGCCCAAGTGGGAGATCCTCGGGTTCGACAGCATCATCCCGCGCATCCAGGAGGGGGCACTCGACATGGGCTCCTCCTCGTTCACCGACAACGTCGAGCGCCAGAAGTCGGTGGACTTCGTCGACTTCCTGAACGCGGGCACGCAGTGGGCCGCTGCCAGCGGCTCCGACGTCGACCCCGACGACGCGTGCGGCCTCACCGTGGCCGTGCAGGCGACGACCGTCCAGGACACCGACGAGCTGCCGGCGAAGTCGAAGGCCTGCACCGACGCCGGTAAGGATGCGATCGAGGTCCTGCGGTTCGACGGGCAGCCCGAGGTGACGCAGGCCGTCGTCGACGGCCGCGCCGACGCCTTCTCGGCCGACCTGCCCGTAACGGGCGACGCGGTCGCGAAGCTGAGCGACCAGCTCGAGACCGTCGGGGACGTGTTCGATGCAGCTCCGTACGGGTTCGCCACGCAGAAGGACAGCGACACCACGAAGGCGATCCAGGCGGCGCTGCAGTCGCTGATCGATGACGGCACCTACCTCGACATCCTCACCGAAGCGGGGATCGAAGACGGCGCGGTGGAGCAGGCCGACATCAACGCCGGCACGGAGTAAACGCGTAGATCATGTCGCATACCCACTCCTCTGATGCGGGGCCAGAGGCCCCGCATCAGGAGTCGGCGCCGATCGAGGCGATCCGACTCCGGCACCCCTGGCGCACGGTGTTCGCCGTCGTGCTCCTGCTCCTCGTGGCGCTCTTCATCTACGACACAGCGTTCAACCGTCCGGTGTTCAACTGGGGCGAGGTCGGCAAGTACCTGTTCGATGTGCGCATCGTGTCGGGCGCCGGCTACGCGCTGCAGCTGACGGTCTACTCGATGATCATCGCCGTGCTGCTCGGCGTCACCATCGCCGTGATGCGCCAGTCGCCGAACCCGGTCGTGAAGTCGATCGCCTGGGTGTTCCTGTGGCTCTTCCGCGGCACCCCGGTCTACGTGCAGCTCGTCTTCTGGGGCCTGGTCCCCACGATCTACAAGTCGATCAGCCTCGGGGTCCCGTTCACGGAGGCCGCCTTCACGCTCAACACGAAAGATCTGCTGAGCTACTTCACGCTCGCCGTCATCGGCCTGGCCTTGAATGAAGCGGCCTACATGGCGGAGATCGTTCGCGCTGGGCTCCTCTCCGTGGAGAAGGGGCAGAACGAAGCGGCGACCGCGCTCGGCCTCGGCTGGTGGCACACGATGAGTCGCGTGATCCTGCCCCAGGCCATGCGCGTCATCATTCCGCCGACCGGCAACGAAGTCATCTCCATGCTGAAGACCACGTCGCTCGTGACCGCCGTGCCCTTCACGCTCGACCTGTACGGGCGGGCGCGCGACATCTCGGCGGTGACCTATCAGCCCGTGCCGATGCTGATCGTGGCGTCCATCTGGTACCTGGCCGTCACCTCGATCCTCATGGTGGGTCAGTACTTCCTCGAGAAGCACTTCGCCAAGGGCGTGATGCAGCGACCGGACGTCATGAAGCCGACCGTCGCCACGCAGTCGGTCCGCGTCGTCGGCGTCGAGGACCCGGCGCATCCGACCTACCCCAGTGCGAGCGGCGGCGAGAACATCGTGCCTCCCCACAATCGACCCGGAGGGGGCGGCGCATGAGCGTGCACGCGACAGATACGCCGATGGTGCTGGCGGAGGGCGTCTCGAAGTCCTTCGGCTCGAACCTGGTGCTCAAGTCGATCTCACTCGAGGTGCAGCGCGGCGAAGTGCTCTGCCTCGTCGGGCCCTCCGGCTCCGGCAAGTCGACGTTCCTCCGGTGCATCAATCACCTGGAGACCGTGAACGCCGGCCGACTCACCGTCGACGGGGTGCTCGTCGGGTATCGGCAGAAGGGCGACAAGCTCTACGAGATGCATCCCCGCGAGGCCGCGGCACAGCGTCGCGACATCGGCATGGTCTTCCAGCGGTTCAACCTCTTCCCGCACATGACCGCGCTCGAGAACGTCATGGTCGCCCCCACGCTGCTGAAGAAGGGCACCAAGGCAGAGCTGAAGTCGCGGGCGATGGAGCTGCTCGCGCGCGTCGGCCTCGCCGAGCGCCACGACTACTACCCGGCGCACCTGTCGGGCGGGCAGCAGCAGCGCGTCGCGATCGCGCGAGCGCTCGCGATGGATCCGAAGCTCATGCTCTTCGACGAGCCGACGTCGGCCCTCGATCCCGAGCTCGTCGGCGAGGTGCTCGACGTGATGAAGGGTCTCGCGGAGAGCGGCATGACGATGATCGTCGTGACGCACGAGATGGGATTCGCGCGGGAGGTCGCCGACAAGCTCGTGTTCATGGACGGCGGCGTCGTCGTGGAATCGGGAGACCCTGCAGAGGTGCTCGCGAATCCGAAGCGCGAGCGCACCAAGGCCTTCCTGTCGAAGGTGCTGTAGACGCCGACAACCTCAGTGCTCGACGCCTCGGCGTCGGCGCGGGATCGTGGCGGGGGCCCGTTCGGGCCCCCGCCACGTGTGCAATACCCGGCCGCATCGGAGAAGTCTTCCGACGCGGTTGGAGTCAATGACGACTGAACAGAAAGGCAACGATGGTTACGAAACGGTCATCAACGGCCATGATCGGTGCGGGAGCACTGGTCGCGGCGTTGTTCGTGGGGGGGATTCCCACCGCGGCCACTGCAGCTCCGGGCGATGCGCCCACTCCCATCACCTATGAGATCTCCGACCGCGTGCAGGGGCCGGCCAGCTATCCGGTGCAGTCGCCGCTGCCCGAAGCGCCCGATGATGCGAACGATCGCTCCATCGCGCGCGGTGCCGTGCCGTACGCGGAGGTGGCCCGCACGGTGAACCGCCTGATGACCGAGAGCGATCGTGTCTCCGCGCAGGTCGTGGGCAGCTCCGTGCAGGGGCGCGACATTCAGCTCGTCACGCTGACGTCGCCGGAGACGGCCGAGCAGACCGCGCAGCAGCGCGCCTGGAAGGAGCGGATCAAGCAGGATCCCGCCGGTGCCTCGGCCGATACCGCCCTCACCGAGGGCTACAAGGTGCCGATCTGGTTCAACGGCAACATCCACGGCAACGAGTGGGAGGGCGCGGACATCATTCTCGAGTACATCGAGAAGCTCGCCACCTCCGAGGATCCCGCGATCGTCGAGATGCTCGAGCAGTACCGGTTCTACTTCACCGTGACCAACAACCCCGACGGGCGCGTCAACGGCACCCGCGCGAACGCCGACGGCTTCGACGCGAACCGCGACATGATCACCGGCGTCACCCCCGAGTCCCGCGTGATCCGCGACCTCGCAGGGATCATCCAGCCGACCTTCTACGTCGACCTCCACGGGTACACCGACGTGCTCCAGATCGAGCCCTGCGGCCCGCCGCACGGTGAGAACTACGAGTACGACCTCTTCCTGCCGCACGCCTACTCGGCAGCGCTCGCGATCGAGCAGGCCGTGGTCGGAGCGAACATCGAGGGCAACACCTACGTGGGCGCCGACGGCAACGCGACGACGGAGAACACGGGCAAGATCCTGATTCCGTACCGCGACATCCGTTCGGGCTGGGATGACTGGCCCCCGCTCTTCACGCCCCAGTTCCTCGCATACCAGGGCGCCGTCACCAACACGGTCGAGTTGCCTCTCGGACGCGGCGGCAACCCGGATCAGGCCGAGAGCCAGCGCCGCACCGACGTGAATGTCGAGGTCGGCATGGTCACGGTCGAGAGCGCGACGGATTACTTCGCCACGAACTCGGCAGCCCTGCTGCAGAACCAGATGGAGATCTTCCGCCGGGGCGACGCGGGCGAGCCGCTGAAGTCGATTCCGGCCGACCCGAATCCCGCGGACTACCCCGGTATGCCGCACGAGTGGATCGACGTCTGGGACGAGACCGACGTGTACGGCGCGGAGTTCCCGCGCGCCTATGTGATCCCGGAGAACACGGATCAGCAGCGGTCGGTGACCGACGCTGCGCGACTGGTCGACCAACTCATCGCCAACGGGGTCGAGGTGTCGCGCGCGACCTCGCCGCTGACCGCCGGAGACACGACGTATCCGGCCGGGAGCTATGTGGTCGACATGCACCAGCCGCTCCGAGGAATGGCGAATGTGCTGCTCGCAGACGGCTCGGACATCACGGAGCGCGTGCCCGACATGTACGACATGTCGGCGTGGAGCCTGTCTCTGCTGTGGGGCGCTGACGTCTTCCCCGTCGGCGCGTCGCAGGACGCCTCGCTGGACGGAGTCGGGCTGGAGGCCGTCGCGGCGGCCGCACCGACGGGCGTGCTGCCAGATGCAGCCGGCTACCTCGAACTCGAAACTCCCGGAGCCGCCGAGTACCAGGCGATCAACGTGCTGCTCGAGCAGGGCGTCGCCGTGTCGTCGTTCTCCGACGGATCCGTGATCATCGGCGGCGACGAGGCGACACGCGCCGCAGCGCTGGCCGTGGCCGACGCCTACGGCGTGCAGTTCACCGCGACGACGGGGGTGCGACTCCTCACCGAGACGAGCACCGCGTTGAAGCCGCTGCGGGTCGCCTACACCGGCAACCAGGACGACCGCGTGACGTTGAACCGGCTCGGGTTCACCGACCAGGTGCGCGTCGACGCGGCGTCGCTCACGGCCGACCCGTCGCTGCTCGACGACGTCGACGTGCTGTGGGTCGGCGGCAACCTCGCCTTCACCGCTGCCCAGACGGCGGGAGCCGACGCCGTGGCTGCGTTCATCGCGGCCGGCAACGGCGTCGCGGGCCGCGGCACGGCGGTCGCGAATGTCGCGAACGCTTTCGGGCTGACCCAGGTGACCGCGACGGCCGGAACGAACAGCTCGAACGGCATCGTCCGCGTGGACAACACCGAGGGCGGCCTGCTCTCGACCTATCCGCAGGACACGGCCTTCGTCACTCCGGCGGTCTGGTACACCGGGTTGGCCGAGAACGCCGTGATCGAGCAGAGCTACGCGGCGGAGAACCTCTTCGTCTCGGGGCACTGGGCAGATGGCGAGGGCACCGGCCGTGCAGCGGCCGCAGGCCAGGCGTCCGCGGTATCGGCGGTCGCCGAGTCGGGCAGCGAGCTCGTGATGTTCGGCACGTCGGTCAACTACCGCACGCACCCGGTCGGCAGCTACCCGTGGATCGCTCGCGCGCTCTTCGAGGTGAATGCGAACGTCGGCACCGCGGTCCCGGTGACGCTCGGCGAGGAGCACCTCACCGACGACACCCGCGGTGGCGTGCAGGTGCCCGATGAGATCGAGATCGGCGCATCGTTCGACGTGACCTTCGCGGACATCGCCGACGGCACCGAAGTCGCGCTGAGCTACTTCGGTGCAGGCGTGCCGGCCTCGGACTCGACGGAACCGGCCGCGATGTCACTCCTCGCGATGGGCACCGTCACCGGCAACACGCTCACCGTCGATGCGCTCCCAGAGGGCATCGAGCCCGGTGAGCTGCGGATCGCGGCGACGCGGGACGCGGGCACCGTGCTCATCGGCTGGGACGACACGGTCGCGGTCGCTGCCGAGGTTCCGGGCGGAGACCCGGGTGCTGAAGCCGACGGCGCCGCGGCAGGCGGTGCTGCCGGTGCAGCCGACGGCGGCGCGAGCGGCGCGGCCGCTGGTGCGGCCGACGGCAGCGCGTCCGCCGGTGGAGCATCGGCCGGCGGGGCATCGGCATCGGCCGACGCCGCATCGGCGAATGGTGCCGCTGACGGCGGCCGTGGCGAGCTCAGCAACACCGGCGGCATCGAGCTCACCGGTGGAATCGCGCTCGCACTGCTGCTGGTGCTCGGTGGCGGAGCAGTGCTGGTCGCGCGTCGCAAGCGTCTCGCACAGGAGACCGGCGCCTAACCGGCGGGCAGGGTCAGTGCGGGGGCGGGAGCTGGTCTTCCGCCCCCGCACTGCGCGTTACGCGCCCTCGCCGAGGTCGTTCTTGATCTTGGTGGTGGAGACGCCCTCGGTGCGATCGAGGTAGACGACCTCGCAGTAGTCGCGCAGGATCTCGAAGCGCGGGTCGCCCTCCCAGTCGCCGCCCATCACGACGGTGTCGATCTCGTACTTCTGCACGTCGCGGATCTTCTGATCCCACGCTTCCTCCGGGATCACGAGGTCGACGTAGCGCACAGCCTCGAGCATGTTCTTGCGCGTCTCGAAGTCGTGGTACGTCTGCTTGCCCTTGCCGGCGTTGAACGCTTCGGATGATGCCGCGACGACGAGGTAGTCGCCGAGCGCTCTGGCCCGGCGCAGGAGTCGAATGTGGCCCCAGTGCAGCAGGTCGAACGTGCCATAGGTCAGGATCCGCTTCATCCTCCCAGTGTACGGTTCGCGGCGTCGGCGAGGACTCAGGCGACGAGCACCCAGACCCCCGCGATCGCGGAGGCGATCGCGATGAGCAAAGCGATGCCGATGAGCACGGCGTGCACCGTCAAGAATGTGGTGGCCCGGCCCTGCTCGTCGCGTGCGCGCGGATCCTTCGCGATGCGCGTCCAGAACCGCGGCCACACCACCACGTTGTAGAAGGCGTTGACGAGCAGCAGGATTCCGGCGAAGACGACCATCTGATCAGTGTAAATGCCCGCGGGCGCCCGTGCATCGTCGCGCTCGCGGGCAGAATTCACGCGCTCGGGGGGCGGGAGGCGCGGGCGCTCGCGATCCCGAACCCGAGTTCGCAGAGGGCGACGGCAGCCAGCATGAGCAGCACCGCCGGCCAGGTCACTCCGGCTTCGACGAGAAGCCCGGGTACGAGCGGACCGGCCGCCGCACCGCCGTACCCGATGCCCTGGCTGACCGCGGAGAAGGCGGCGGTCTGCGCGACGTTCGGGGAGGTGAACACGATGAGCGCGATCGAGAGACCGAATGCGGAGCTCAGCGCGACGCCGAGAATCGCGATGGCCACCGGCATGAGCGCCACCGGTGCGAACCCGAGGCCGACGAGGCCAACGATGGCGAGGAGCGCAGCCGCGACGATCAGGCCGATGCGCCAGCGCGCACGCGAGGCGAGGCTGGGGGCGATCAGCGATGCGGGGAGGCCGGCGATGCTCATCCACGCGAGGAGGAGGCCCGCTTGAGCCGGATCCGCGCCGCGTGCGATCGCGATGGTCGGCAGCCAGGCGGTGAGCGAGAAGTAGATCAGAGCCTGGCATCCGAAGAACCCGGTGACCGGCCACAGTCCGCGTGCCGCGAAGATCGACTCGCGCGGCTGCGCGGTGACGACCGTTCCAGAGCGCCCGCCGCCGTCGACGCGACGCCCGAACGCGATGGCGAGGGCGCAGGCGATGAGGAGCGGTACCGCCCATGCTGCGAGCGCCGGGCCGACGTGCTCGCCGAGCGCGTGGAACAGCGGAATGGAGAGTGCGGCACCCGTTGCGGCGCTGACGCCGAAGGAGGTGGTGTACACCCCGGTCCAGAATCCGCCTCGCGCGGAGAGGGAGTGGCGGATGATCTGAGGGGCCAGGATCCCGAGGAGTGCGATGGACGCTCCGACGGCGACGGTGCCGATGAACAGGGACGCCGGAACCAGCGGCCGCAGCAGCGTTGCGACGGCGAGCACGGCGAGGAGCAGTGAGATCGCCCGCGTCAGGCCGAGGCGCGACACCAGGACCGGTGCGAGGGGCGAGGCGATGCCGAAGAGCAGCACCGGAATCGAGGTCAGCACCGCGATCGCCGTGTGCGACAGCCGGTACGCGTCGCCGATCTCGCCGAGGAGCGGCGACACGCTGGTGATCGGGTAGCGTACGCTCAGCCCGACGGCGACGACGAGTATTCCTGCTGCGATCCCCTGACTGCGGCTAGGGCCGCTCATCGAGCAGACGTTCCTGCTGGGCGAGCACGCCGAGCGCGGCGTCGCGCGCCTGTTCGGGATCACCGGCGGCGATCGCCCGAAGCAGGGACTCGTGCTGATCCGCGCGATCCGGATCCCCGCCTGCGGCGAGGCACGAGGCATCCGAAACGGATTCGCGCAGGGAAGTGTCGAAGCTCGCGTAGATGTCGAAGAGCAGCTGATTGCCGGAGGCCGACGCGATGGCGAGGTGGTACGCCACGTCTGCCTCGGTGAAGGCCTCCGAATCGCGCGCCGCGATCGCTGCACGGCGCTGCTCGAGCAGCTCTGTGAGGCGCGCGAGATCCTCGTCGGTGCGTGAGGTCGCCGCCTCCGACGCTGAGAGGGCGTCGAGGGCGCGGCGCACGCGGATGACTTCGCGGCTGTCGGCCGAGTGGAGCGCCCGGCGCAGGGCTACCTGCGTCGGATCGGTCGCGATGACGTAGGTGCCGTCGCCCTGCCGGGTTTCGAGCAGGCCGAGCTGCACGAGGGCGCGAACCCCCTCCCGCACCGAGGGGCGACTGACGCCGAGCACCACGGTGAGCTCGGCTTCCGAGGGGATGCGGGTGCCGAGCACCCAGCGCCCCTCGCTGATCTCGCGCTTCAGCTCATCGACCACCGTGTCGACGAGTGAGCGCCGTTGAATATGTCGCACGTCACCATCCTTGCAGATTCGGGTACTTGTATGGTTATCATATGTCTTACGTTTAACCGGCGCTATCCCGAACCTGCACGGACGCATGAAAGGCTCTCCAATGACGGCGACCCCCACTCCGACCCGGCTCCGCACCCCCGGCCTCGTTGATGGCCACGTCCACCCGGACAAATCGTCGTGGGGCGCTCCGTGGATGTCGCGCCGGCCGGCCTCGACGCTCGCGGAGCTCATCGAGAACGACCGGGCGACGCAGTTCTCGTACGCGCGGAGCGTCGAAGAGCGCGCGCACGCCCTGCTGTCTCACGCGCTCGCCAACGGCACGCTCGGCATGCGTGCGCACGTCGATGTCTCCTCCGAGCTCGGCACCGCGAACGTCGAGGGCGTGCGCGCCGCGGCCGAGCGGCTCCCCGGCCTCACGGTGCAGATCGTCGCGTTCCCCCAATTCGGCCTGGTCACCAACCCCGGCACGCTGGAGGCGATGGCTGCATCGCTCGACACCGGCGCCGATCTCGTCGGAGGCATCGACCCGGGCGGTATCGAGGGAGATCTGCACGGGCATCTCGATGTCGTGTTCGGTCTGGCCGACCGCGCGGGGCGCGACATCGACATCCACCTGCACGACGGCGGTGAAGACGGCCTCGCGCAGATCCGCGAGATCGCCCGCCGGACGACAGCCGCCGGGCGTCACGGTCGCGTGACGATCGGGCACGCCTTCGCGCTCTGCGACACCGAGCTGCCGAGCCTCGGCGAGACGCTCGATCTCGTCGCAGAAGCCGGTATCTGGATCGCGACCTGCGCACTGGGGCCGGATCCGGTGCCCGAGCTCGACCGCTTCGAGCGCCACGGCGTTCGACTGGTCGCCGGCTCCGACGGAGTCCGCGATTCGTGGAGCCCCTTCGGCACCGGCAGCATGGTCGATCGAGCGCACCTGCTCGCGTATCGCACCGGCGCGATCACCGACGCCGAACTCGAGCGCGCTTTCAGCATCGCGTCCGTCGCGGGCGGGGCCATGCTCGGACTCCCCGAGATCGCCGAGTGGACCCCCGAGAGCACCACGTACCTCGAATTCGAGGCTGAGAATCTGGCGCAACTCGTCACCGATCGGCCCGCACCTCAGCGCGTGGTGCGCGGCGGCGTCTCCGTCGTCTGACGCGCCGGCGCGCACCCACTCACACTCGAACCACGCTTACCGCAACACTCATCGCAGCACCTCGCAGGAACAAAGGAGTCCCCGTGTCCAAACGACCTCTCACGCTGATCGGCGCATTCGCCGTCGCAGCGCTGACCCTCACCGCGTGCGCCGGAGGCGGGGGATCCGCTTCCGGTGGAGACGGCGCAGGCGCAGCCTTCGACATCGACGCCGCGAACCTCGCGACCACGACGGAGCCGGGCACGGCCCCCGTCGATGAGGTCACGTGGAACCTCCCGTACGAGCCGCTCTCCCTCGACCCCATGCTCTCGTTCAACTACGCCGAGAACACAGTCGACGCGAATCTCTGCGAGGGCCTGACCCGCATCACGCCCGACCTCGACATCGAGAACGCGCTCGCCGAGTCGGTGGAGTCGCCCGACGACACCACCTACGTCTACACGCTGCGCAACGACGTCACCTTCTGGGACGGCACGCCGCTCACCGCCGACGACGTGGCCTACTCGCTCGCACGACAGGTCGGGCCCGACTCGGCGACGTACTGGGCCGACTACTTCGCCAACGTCGCATCGGTCGAGAAGACGGGCGACCTCGAAGTGACTGTCACGCTGACGCAGCCGGATGCGCTCTTCGAGCAGGGCATGTCGAGCGCTGCCGGTGCGGTCGTCTCGAAGGCCGCAGCCGAGGCCGCCGGCGAGCAGTTCGGCACCCCCCAGGGGGGCCTGATGTGCACGGGACCCTTCTCGCTCGAGAACTGGGAGCCGGGCAAGGCCATCACCCTCGCGAAGAATGCGGACTACTGGGACGCCGAACTCGTGCCGAAGGTGGAGCGGCTCACCTTCAGCTTCATCGCAGACGAGTCCACCGCGGTGAACGCGCTGCGCACCGGCGACGTCGACGGTCAGTTCTTCTACCTGCCCCCGGCCGGGCTGACGCAGCTCGAGGACAGCGATGCGACGATCACGTTCGGCGAGTCGTACATCTTCTGGTCGCTCCGCGCGATTCAGGAGACCGGAACCTTCTCGAACCCGAAGGTGCGCGAAGCGCTGCTCGCGGCGATCGACACGGAAGCCATCGCCGACGTCGTGTTCCAGGGCGCGGCCATCCCGTCTCCCGTGCTCACCGGCCCCGCCTACTACTCCGACGACGAGGCGGGCGAGCTCTTCCAGGAGGCGTACGACAGCTACTCGATCGAACCCGACATCGAGCGGGCCAAGTCGCTCCTCGCTGAAGCGGGCGACATCTCGGCTCCGATCGTGCTCGGCGTGCAGGGCTCGTCGGCGGTGCACGAGCAGACGGCCAACCTGATCCAGGCCGCAGGTGAGGCGATCGGTCTCACCATCGAGACGAAGGTGATCCCGGTCGAGCAGTTCGGCAACCTCTACTTCGACGAGACGGCGCGCGAGGGTCTCGACGGCTTCTTCACGACCTACTACGGCAACGTGACGGATCCGCTCGACGTCTACACCACCTTCACCCCCGACAGCACGAACAACTTCATCAAGTACGACGGGGCCGCGGAGGAGCTCGCCGAGGCCCGCAGCACGCTCGACCCGGTCGAGCGCGCGAAGCACACGATCGCCGCGCAGGAGAAGATCACGCGCGACCTGCCGTGGCTGCCCATGGGCGATCTCCCGGTGATCCTCGTGCAGAACGAGGCGATCTCGGGCGCCACCGCATCATCGGCCTACCTCGGATACCCGTGGGCCGCGACCATCGGGGGCGTGGAGTAACCCGTGTCCATTCCCGCATTCCTGCTGAAGCGAACGGGTGGGCTCCTGCTCGTTCTGCTCGTCACCTCGTTCGTGGTGTTCGGCATGCTCTATCTCGCTCCCGGGAGCCCGCTCAGCTTCGTGCTCGGGCCCCGGGGCGGCACGGCCGAGCAGATCGCGCGGGTGACCGCGCAGTACCACCTCGACGACCCGTTCTTCGTGCGGTACTTCGCCTGGATCCGCGACATCCTCAGCGGTGACCTCGGCGACTCGGTCGTGTACCGGCAGCCCGTCTCCGATCTCATCGGCGGCCGCATCGGCACCACGGTGGCGCTCATCGCGCTCGCGACGCTCATCATCGCCGTGGTCGGCGTCGGCCTCGGCCTCATCGCCTCGTTGAAGGGCGGCTGGGCCGACCAGGTCATCACGACGCTCTCGACGCTCGGCCTCGCCACGCCGGCATTCGTCGTCGGTGTCGCACTCATCAGCGTCTTCGCGGTCGGACTGGGGTGGTTCCCGACGAACGGCAGCGGCAGCGGGGGCGTCGATACGCTCTACCACCTCGCGCTCCCCGCCATCGCGCTCGCCGTGGCGAGCGCCGCCTACCAGACCCGCATCACGCGGGCCTCAGTGCTCGAGGAGGAGGGGCGCGAGCACGTGCAGACCGCGGTCGCCCGCGGACTGCGACCCCGCATCATCATCCAGCGGCACATCCTCCGCAACGCGCTGATCCCGATCACCACGGTGCTCGGCCTGACCGTGGCGACCCTGATCGCGGGCGCCGTCGTGATCGAGAACGTCTTCGCGCTCGACGGCCTTGGGTCGCTGCTCGTGCGGGCGATCCTGCAACGCGACTTCGCCGTCGTGCAGGCCGTCATCCTCGTCCTGGTCGTCGCCTTCGTCGTCATCAACGCCGTCGTCGACTTCCTGTACACGATCATCGATCCGCGCATCCAGCTGGGGAGCAAGCAATGACCGCGCCGCGCACGACACAGATCGCCCTGCGACGATCGCAGACGAACGACCCCGGCCGCCTCGTGCTCGCCGGCCGCAAGCTTGGCCCGACCGGCATCATCGCGGTCGTCGTGCTCGCGGTGTTCGTCATCGCCGCCGTCTTCGCGCCGTGGCTCGCGCCCTACGATCCCGACTTCCCCGACCTCTTCGCCGCGCTCTCCGGGCCGAGTGCCCAGCACCTGCTCGGCGCCGATGCGCTGGGCCGGGATCTCCTGTCGCGCCTGATGTACGGGGCGCGCATCACCCTGCTGGGGCCGACGCTCGTGATTCTCATCGCGACCGTCGTCGGCACCGCGCTCGCGTTGATCGCCGCCTGGAATCGGGGCCGGGTCGACACCGTGATCTCGTGGGTGCTCGACGTGCTCTTCGCCGTGCCCGGCATCGTGTTCGCGCTGATCGCCGTCGCGATCTTCGGACCCAACCTGCCCACGGTCGTCGTCGGCCTCTCGATCGGCTACATCCCGTACGTGGCCCGCGTGGTGCGCGGTGCGGCCCTCCGCGAGCGAGGCATGCCGTACGTGCAGGCGGCATGGTTGCAGGGCCAGTCGGGCGTCGGCATCAGTCTGCGCCAGATCTTCCCCAACGTGCAGCCCATCGTCGTGGCGCAGGCCGTCTCGTCGCTCGGCTTCGCGGTGATCGACCTCGCGGCCGTCTCCTTCCTCGGTCTCGGGGTGCAGCCGCCGACCGCGGACCTCGGTCTCATGGTGAAGAGCGGCTTCGACTCCCTCCTGCGCGGCCAGGCACTCGAAGCTATCGCCGCGGGTCTCGCGATCGTGCTCATCGTGTGGAGCATCACCGTCATCGGCGACCGGCTCGCCTCGAACGCAAGGAGCATCCGATGAGCGCGCCACTGCTCGAAGTGCACGACCTCCACGCCAGCCTCATCACGAAGTACCGTCGCCTCGACCTGCTGAACGGCGTGAGTTTCACACTCGACCGGGGCGAGGCGCTCGGCCTCGTCGGCGAGTCGGGATCGGGCAAGTCGCTGACCACCCGCGCGATCACCCGCATGCTCGCCCCCGGATTCCGCACGACGGGGACGGTGCGCTTCGACGGAGAGTCGGTGCTCGACATGAAGCGAGAGCGACTGCGCGGCTACCGGGCCCGGGACGTCGGCATGATCTTCCAGGATCCCCGCGCCCACGTGAACCCCGTGCACACCGTCGGAGACTTCCTCACGGAAGCGCTCGTGCGCGACCGCGGGGTGAAGCTCGACGACGCGAAACGTCGAGCCGTGCAACTGCTCGACGAGGTGGGCGTGCGGCACGCGGAGCGCCGACTCGCGCAGTACCCGCACGAGCTCTCGGGCGGGCTGCTCCAGCGCGTGATGATCGCGAGCGTGCTGCTCGCGGAACCGCAGTTGATCCTCGCCGATGAGCCGACGACCGCGCTCGACGTCACCGCGCAATCCGACGTCATGGCGATCCTCGACGAGCAGCGCAAGGCGCGCGGCCTGTCACTGCTCTTCATCACGCACGATCTCGAACTCGCGAACGCCTGCTGCGACCGACTCGCCGTCATGTACGCCGGGGAGATCGTCGAGCAGGGTGCGCAGGTCTACGAGGCGCCGCAGCACCCCTACACGGTCGAGCTGCTCGGAGCGCGGCCGAGCATCGCGGAGCGGCTCGATCGGCTGCCCGTGCTCGAGTACAACCTGGAGATCCACGAAGCACTGAAGGCGAGGGCCGACGCATGAGCGCACCCATCATCACCGTGAGCGACCTGCGCAAGGTGTTCGCCGCCCCGCGCGGCTCGAAGGGCGAGGACGTGGTCGCCGTCGACGGCGTCTCCTTCGAGCTGCACCCCGATGAGTGCCTCGCGATCGTGGGGGAGTCGGGGTCGGGAAAGACCACGGTCGCGCGCATGATCGTGGGCCTCGAGACCGTCACCTCCGGCACCGTGACGGTGCTCGGCGCGGATCGCACTGCCGCACCGCGCAGCCTCGCCGCCCGCCGGGAGCGCGCGCGCGAGGTGCAGTACGTGTTCCAGGACCCGTACTCGTCGCTCAACGGGCGGCAGCGCATCGGCGAGGTCATCATGTCGAATCTGCGGCTGCACGCGAAGGCGGTCGGGGCGCGGCCGACTGAGGGCACGGTCAAGCAGCGCGCGCAGGGCATTCTCGACTCGGTCGGGCTTCCGCAGCGCTTCTTCGACCGCCTCCCGCGAGAACTCTCCGGCGGGCAGCGGCAGCGCGTCGCGATCGCGCGTGCGCTCGCCGCAGACCCGAAGGTGATCGTGCTCGACGAGGCCGTCGCGGCCCTCGACGTGTCGATCCAGGCGCAGATTCTCAATCTGCTCGCCGACATCAAGGCGGAGCGGCAGGTGAGCTACCTCTTCATCTCGCACGACCTCGCGGTCGTCAACCAGATCTCCGACCGGATGGTGGTGATGGAGAACGGTGTGATCGTCGACCACGGCGCCACGGCCGAGTTGCTCGCGCACCCCACGCATCCGTACACCCGGTCGCTGCGCGCGGCGGTTCCGGGGCCGGGGTGGAAGCCGACCCGGCGCGAGAAGCTGGCGTCGTGAGCGCCGCCGCAAGCATCGCGGTGCGCGCCGCGCACGCCATCGTGTTCGACGAGGGGCGCGACGGCGGCCCGGGCTTCACCCTGATGCGCGACGCGACGGTGCTCGTGACCGGCGACCGCATCACCGCGATCGCGCACGGAGGCGCGGGAGAGGAGCTCGTCGCGGAGGCGGCCGAAGTGATCGACCTCGGCGAGAGTCTGCTGATGCCCGGCCTCATCGACCTCGAGGGGCTCGTCGACATCGACCACCTGCTGCTCGACTCCTGGTGGAGCCCAGAGCACGAGGCGCGCCTCGACTGGTCTGCCGACTACGCGAGGGCGCCCCGCGAGGTGCTCTCCCCCGCTGATCGCAGCCTGCTGCGCCGATACGGTCTCGTGCAGCTGATCCTCCACGGGATCACGAGCGCGATGCCGATCTCGTCCGAGATCCACGGCGCCTGGGCTGAGACGCACGACGACCTGCTCGATACGGCCGGCATCGCGAGCGAACTGGGCATCCGCACTTTTCTCGGTCCCTCGTACCGCTCCGGGGTGCACGTGACCCGTGCCGACGGATCGACCGGAGTGCACTGGGATGAGGCTCGAGGCGAAGAGGCCTTCGCCGGTGCCGTGCGCTTCCTCGACACCGTAGACGCGATCGCCGACCCGCTGGTCACTGGCGTGCTCGTGCCGTGCCGCATCGAGACGGTGACCGATGCGATCCTCGCCGAGACCGGGCGCGTCTCCGCGGAACGCGGCGTGCTCGTGCGCGCCCACGCGACGCAGGGACTCGATTCCGAGATCGGGGTGCTCGCGGGGGATGGCCGAGGAGCGCCGCTCGACGTTCTCGATCGCGCTGGCCTGCTCACCGATCGCCTGATCCTCGCCCACGGCGTCTACCTCGACGTCCACCCCGACGTGCACGGGGAGGATCGCGGTGACCTCGCCAGGCTCGCCGCAGCAGGCGCGTCGATCGCCCACTGCCCGCTCACGAATGCGCGCTACGCGTTCTGGCTCGAACGGCTGTCGCAGTACCTCGACGCCGGGGTGAACATCGCCCTCGGCACCGACTCGTTCCCACCCGACCTCGTGCGCGCCATCGATGCCGGCGTGCAACTGGCGAAGGCGCAGCACGACGACCTCGGACGCGGCATGCTCGCCGAGTACGTCGAGGCCGCGACGCTCGGCGGGGCCAGGGCGCTGCACCGGCCCGACCTCGGACGCATCGCACGGGGCGCAGCCGCCGATCTCGTCGCCTTCGCGCTCGACGACGTTCGGATGGGAGCGGTCGACGATCCGATTCGTACGCTCGTGCTCGCGGGGTCGGGTCGCGATGCGCACTTCAGCATGGTGGCTGGCCGCGTCGTGATGCGGGACGCGGCGATTCCCGGCGTCGATCTCGATGCGCTGCGTCGCGAGGGTCAGCGCGTCTTCGAGCAGTTGCGAGCCGCGTACCCCGAGCGCGACGCACTCGCCGGGCCGCACGGGTCGAGCGAGGCCGAGCTCTTCCCGCCGGTGTTCCCGGCGTACCCGCCGCGTCACGGTTGAGCGCCCCCATTAGGCTGACGGCATGAACGAGTACCGCCAGATCGTCCGCAAATGGGTGAAGCCGGAAGACCTCAATCAGCACGGGGCGCTGTTCGGCGGCCGCCTGCTCCAGTGGGTCGACGAGGAGGCGGCGATCGTCGCCGTCGCGCAGCTCGGCACCATCGACGTCGTGACCAGGCACATGTCGGCGATCGACTTCTCGGCGCGCGCCGACCGGGGCGACCTGCTCGAGCTCGTCTACTCGATCGTCGCCTACGGCCGCACCTCGATCACCTTGGCGTGCCGTGTGGAGAACGCGGTTACCGGTGCCGAGATCCTCACGCTCGAGCGCATCGTCTTCGTCGCGGTCGATGCGACGGGCGCTCCGGTCGTGCACGGGCGCACCGCCCCGACGCCGGGCACTGAGCGCCTCCGCGAGTCGTCGAAGTGACGCCGACTACTCGGCGGGTCGCAGGTCGTAGGTGACCCACGGCGTCAGCGTCGCGACCCGATCGTAGAGGCTGCGGGCGGTCGTATTGCTCTCGTCGGTGATCCACCGCACGAGCGATGCGCCCTCGTCTCGCGCGATCTCGGCCAGGCGGTGCAGGATCGCAGTGCCCGCTCCCGTGCCGCGCGCATCCGGCGCGGTGAACAGGTCGTCGAGGTAGAGGCCGCTGTCGCCGTAGATCGGGCGGGCGTAGGCGCGGTAATGGGCGAGCCCGACCGGCGTGCCGTCGACCTCGGCGATGAGCCCGCGCGTCTGGTGGGCCGGGTCGGTGAGCCACCCCCAGACCGTGTCGTACACCGCTGGGTCGTGCGGTTTCTCGTAGAAGTCGCGATAGCCGCGGTACAGCTCCGCCCACGTCTCCCGGTCGTCGGGTGCGACATCGCGCACGCGGACGCGGCCGGCGGGCGCCCCGTCGCTCATGCGAGGCGCTCCGTCTCGACAAAGACGATCGGCGCGCCGTCGCCGCGATTCTCGACGCGGTGCTCGGAACCGGCGGGTCGCGTGTAGCTCTGCCCGAATACCAGTTCAGCGACGATCTCGCTGCCGTCCGCCGCGACGACGTGCATCGTGTCGGTGACGAGCGGCACGACGACGTACTCGAAGTCGTGCCGGTGCATGGGGATCGCGCCCCCGGGCTGGATCGTCCATCGCGTGACTCTGAAGAACTCGTTCTCGAGCTGCACCTCGCCCTGCGATCCCGTGCCGTGTGCGTCGCTGCTCATGCATCCTCCTCGAACGTGGTGCGGTCTTCGCCGGGAGGCCGGCACCGCAGAACCTGCTCCTCAGCCTACGCCCGCTCGGCGTCGCCGAGACTGGATCGGAGTCCGATGAGTTCGGGATACAGGGCGAGGATCACGTTCGAGAGCACGAACGACGACGTGATGGGCTGCCCGAGCGCCTGCTCGACGCGCGACAGGCGATACCGGACGGTGTTGGGGTGCACGAAGAGTGCTGCAGCGGTGCGGGTGACGTTCTGCTCGGTGGCCAGGTACGTGACGAGGGTCTCCCGCAGCTGCGGTGCGGCGATGGGGGCCAGCGTGGTGCGGATCCGCTCCTCCAGCTGGCGCGCGTCGACGTGCGAGAGCAGCCAGGTGGCGAGGTCGATGCGGTCGATGAGCACGGGGCCCAGCCCTTCCGGGGCGGTGGCCGCTGCGGCCCATTGACGTGCGATGCCGAGACCCGTCTCCGCTTCGCGCACGCACTCGGAGATGCGGGAGAGCGCGGAGAACGGCGCGGAGACGCCGACGAGATACTGGCGTGAGATGTCTGCGAGCCATCGCTCGCTCGCCGGCGTATCCGGCACGATCGCGGAGAGCGTCGCCGGGGCGTCCATTCCGACCCGTCGCAGCATCGCGAGGAGCGGCAGCTCCTCCGACCGCGCCCGGGCGTGGAACTGGGTGACGTGCCCCTCCGTGGCCGTCGTGCCGTCGATCGGCGCCGCCTCGATCGTGCGGATGGCGGCGTATGCGGGGAACCGGAATTGCGCGAGCCGACTCCAGAAGCGGTGCTCGCGAGCGGGGAGCACCCCGTCGTAGAGCGATGAGATGAGCTGCTCGTTGTCCCGCCGATCGCGCTGGGTCGCGCCGTACTGGATGCCGTGGACGGCGCCGAGCAGTCGCTCGGAGGTGTCGAGGAGGAGTTCGCCGAGCTGGTCGAGCGTGTCGGCGCCCCGGCTGGCGATCGCGATGACGTGCACGCCGTCCCTGAGCGCGACCCGCCGCGTGCGCACCGCCCACCGCCCGATCGACAGCTGGAGCTCGCGGCGGTGCGTCGCCGCCACCTCGTTCCAGATGAGCTGGGTGGGTGCCTCGCCGGTGCTCGCGACGATCGTGCCCTCGAAATCGTAGATGACGGCGGTGCCCTTGCAGAGCGTCGCGATGCGGGACGTCAGGGCGTGCACCGGGTCGGTGGAGGCGACCGCGGAGAGCAGGGCGTTCGTGATGTCGAGCGTGGTGCGGAGGCGATCGATCTCGGTGATCGGAACGGACGGCGTCGTCATGCGGTACTCCGAGCATTGTGTGAACGGGAGATTTCGGGGAGGGTTTCGATGCGATTTTTGGAGATTCTACAAGAGGGCGCTCTGAAAGCTTCGTATTCTCTAGTGACCCCGGCGACGAGGCGCAGCAAGGTTGAGGCATCCGGAACTCAACGATGAACTCCAGGAGGAGCCCATGAACCATGTCCGTGTCGCAGTCGACGTCGGAGGCACGTTCACCGATGTGTGCATCTTCGATGACGATACGCAGCAGATGCGCATCACGAAGGTCCCCTCGACGCCGAGCGATCCGATGGAGGCGGTGATGCACGGCGTCGCTCGCGGAGAGATCGATCTGTCGCAGGTCGTCCAGTTCTCGCACGGCACGACCGTCGCGACGAACGCCCTCATCACCCGGAACTTCCCGGCCGCCGCTCTCGTCACCACCCGCGGGTTCCGCGACGTACTCGAAATCCGGGACGGCACGAAAGACGATCTCTGGGACGCGTACAACGACGTCTCGGAACCGTACATCAGGCGCCGGGATCGCTTCGAGGTCACAGAACGCATCGACTACAACGGCCACACCATCACCGCCCTCGACGAGGGCGAGGCGCGCGCACTCGCCGAGCTGCTGCATCGCCGCGGGGTGAAGACCATCGCCGTGTGCTTCCTCAACTCCTACGCGAACGCCGCTCACGAGACCCGCATGCGGGAGATCATCGAGGAGACCATTCCCGATGCGACCGTCTCAACATCGGCCGAGGTGCTCCCCGAGATCTTCGAATACCCGAGGTTCAACACCGCCGTCGCGAACGCCGTGCTGGCCCCCCTCGTCTCGGGGTACGTGAACCGCCTGGCCGCGCGCCTCACCGACGGCGGCTACCGGGGCGATCTCCTGCTCCTCCACTCGGGCGGCGGCTCCATGACGCCCCGACTCGTCGAGAAGTTCCCGGTGCGGCTCGCCGCCTCCGGCATCGCAGCCGGAGCGATCTCGGCGAAGCACATCGCGCAGCAGTGCGGGTACGACAACGCGGTGAGCCTCGACATGGGCGGAACGTCCACCGACATCGCGCTCGTCGCGGACGGCGAACTGCGCGTCTCCCAGGAGTGGCAGGTCGAGTACGGCCACCCGATCATCTTCCCCTCGATCGAGGTGCTCACCATCGGCGCGGGCGGCGGCTCGCTCGCGCACATCGACATCGCCGGCTCGCTGCGCAACGGCCCGCAGTCCGCCGGGGCCGACCCCGGCCCGGCGTGCTACGACACGGGCGGCGACGCACCCACGAACACGGACGCCAACGTCGTACTCGGCCGGCTCGGCACGTCGCTCGCCGGTGGCGCGAAGCACCTGCAGAAATCGCTCGCCGAGGCCGCGATCACCCGCGCGATCGCCGAGCCGCTGGGCATGGAGCTCGCAGAGGCGGCCCACGCGATCGTCGCTGTTGCGAACGCCAATATGGCCGACGCGGTGCGGTTGGTCTCGATCCGACGCGGGTACGACCCCCGCGACTTCGCCCTGCTCGCCTTCGGGGGCGCCGGAGCGCTGCACGGTGCCGACGTGGCCAGAGAGCTCGGGATCCCGACGGTCGTCGTCCCGCCCAGTCCCGGCGTGACCTCCGCCATGGGGTGCCTGCTCGTCGACATTCAGCACGACTTCGCGCATATGTACACCGGTCTCGCCTCGGGGGCTGATGAGGAGGGCATCGAGCAGGAGTTCGTCGCACTCGAGAACGAGGCGTCGGCCCGCCTGCGCCACGAGGGCGTCGCCGAAGCGGACGGGCTGCTGCAGCGCAAGATCTCGATGCGGTACCAGGGGCAATGGCGGTCGCTCCAGGTGCCGATGGGCTCGGGTCCGGGCGCCGTTGAGCAGGCGGTGCGCACGTTCCACGAGCAGTACGAGCGGGAGTTCGCGTTCCGGCAGGATGACGCGCCGGTCGAGGTGTATCAACTCCACCTGACGGCCGTCGGCAAGATCCCGAAGCCGTCGTTCAGGCCGGCGGAGGTGGTCGAACAGGCTCCGGGTGAGCCGGAGGATCGCCGCGACGTCTACTTCGGGTCCGACGGCTGGCTCGATACGCCGGTCTACGATCGCGACGCGCTCGCCGCAGGGACCGTGTTCAGCGGGCCCGCCATCATCAACCAGCTCGACTCGACCACCGTCGTGCCCCCGCACACGAACGCGGAGATCGACGAATGGCTCAACATCCGCATCCACCTCGAGGAGATCAACTCATGAGCGACACCCTGATCCAGGCGCCGGCGACGGGCGCCGCACCCGCCCGGAGCACCACCCTCGACCCGGTGACCTTCGAGGTGCTGAAGAACGCCTTCGCCACGAGCGTCGACTTGATGAGCGAGCAGATCCTCCGCACGTGCTATTCGTTCGTCATCTACTCGCGGGACTTCTCCTCCGCGCTCTGCGATGCGCGCGGCAACACCGTGATGCAGGGCTCCGGCGACATCGCGGTGCACGTCGGCACCCTTCACTTCCAGGCGAAGGCGGTGATCGAGCAGTTCGACGGAGACATCCACCCCGGCGATGTGTTCGCGATCAACGACCCCTATCGCGGCGGCACGCACTTCAACGACGTCTCCTTCGTGCGTCCCGTGTTCTCCCAGGGGCGCATCATCGCCTTCGCGCAGAACAAGGGTCACTGGGCCGACATCGGCGGGAAGGTGCCGGGCTCCTTCGACGTCTCGGCGTCCGAGCACTTCGGGGAGGGGCTGCGCATCCCCCCGATCCGCGTGTGGTCGAAGGGCGTCTTCCTGCACGATGTCGCGCAGCTGCTCGTCGCGAACACCCGCGCGCCCGAGCAGGCGCTCGGCGACCTGCACGCTCAATCGGAGGCCACGGCGGTCTGCGAACGGGAGGTGCTGCGGCTCGTCGAACGGTACGGCACCGAGACCGTCGAACTCGCGATGCAGGAGACGCAGGACTACGTGGAGCGGACCGTGCGGCGCCGTCTGGCCGACCTGCCCCGCGGCCGGTGGGAGACCGTCGACTACCTCGACCTCGATCCCGGCAAAGCCGAGGGGCTCGTGCCGGTGAAGATCGTCATGACGCTCGATGGGGAAGGGATCCACTACGACCTGGAGGGCAGCGCCGGCGTCGTCGACACCTTCTTGAACTCCGGCTACGGCACGACATTCTCCGCGATCTACGCCGGCACGAAGACGTTCTTCCCCGATGTGCCGCTGAACTCCGGTTTCTACGCGGCGGTCACGGCGGAGATCGGGCCGGAGGGCACGGTGGTGAACGCCGGCTGGCCGCACGCCGTGACCGGCTTCTGCTCCGGGCCGTACGAGAAGCTGATGAACGGGATCTTCGAGATCTGGTCGCAGATCATGCCGGAGCGGGCGATGGCGTGCGCCTTTAACCTCGAGTATCTGCTCGTGGGCGGGCGCGACTCCCGACGCGAGGAGAACCCGTACTTCATGTGGTACGACTGGATGGCCGGCGGCTGGGGCGGCCGCTCCTCCAAAGACGGTTCGACGGCGACGGCGCCAGTGTTCGGCGTCGGGCTCGCGGTGCAGGCGTGCGAGGGTCAGGAACGACTCACCCCGGTCCTCACCACCATGCACCGCATCGGCACCGATTCAGGCGGCCCAGGCCGGTTCCGCGGCGGGTGCGGCGTCGAGAAGGGCGGAACGCTCACCGATGCTGACGCCTCGGTGATGAGCTACTGCTGCGACCGCGCACGCTCCATCACGTGGGGCATCGAGGGCGGCCTGCCATCGATCCCGCACGGCGTCTGGCTCAATCGCGACACCGAGAACGAACGGTTCCTCGGCTCCATCTTCTCCTCGGTCCCGGTGCAGCCGGGCGACACCTTCTACCGGCCTTCGGCGGGCGGGGGCGGCTTCGGAGATCCCCTCGATCGCACGCCGGATGAGGTGCTGGAAGACGTGATCGACGACTACGTCTCGATCGAGCGAGCAGCGGCCGATTACGGCGTCGTCGTCATCCCGATCGATCCCGATCTCGACCAGTACGAGATCGATCGGGAGCGCACCGCCGAGCAGCGAGCGCACATCCGCACGCATCGCCGGGGGTGGCTCGAGGAGGACCCCGAGCGCATCGCCGAGCAGTACCGCGCCGGGGAGATCGATCTGCTCGATGTCATTCGGCGGCACGGCGTGATTCTCGACTGGGGCACCGGCGAGCTCTTCGTCGAGACCACGCGACAGCACCGGGAGCAGATGGTGCGGCGATCCGCCTCGCACTGGGCTGCCTAGCGCGCTGCTGCGGCGCGTCTGATCCCGGAGGGGAGGGAAGGGCCGGTATTCGATGGGGCACGCCGCTCGTTGCGGTTTGTGCAAATGCCAGAGAATGTCCCGGCCCTTCCGGCTCCTGCACAGTACTTCATCGGGTCTCGACTTATCACAATGAGATGGCGACGCCCACTCACACCCAATACCAATGGAGGTACGGACCGTGACAATCAACCTCACCGGGAGCAACGACGACGTCGAAGCGACCGATGCACTCGCCCGAACAGGCGACGACCAAGACCAGATGAGCCGTGGCCGATTGACGATGGCGTGGTACGGCACGGCGAGCGCCTTCTTCTTCGTCTACATCGGCGCCGCGATGGCTTCGGCGTACGGCACGGTGAACGCGATCATCGGCATCGTGCTGACGATCATCGCCTACGGCCTCATCAACAGCGTGCTGTCGCGCTACGCGATCAACAACCGCACAACGGTCGCCCAGTTCTCGCGGACGATCCTCGGCAACGCCGGGTCGGCCATCGCGATGATCATCTTCGCGCTCATCGCGATCTACTACGCGGTCTTCGAGGGCTCCATCGTGGCCTACGCGTTCATGACCGCGTTCGGCGGCGAGATGTGGGTGTGGAGCCTCGTCGTCGTCGTCTACTCGACACCGCTCATCATCGGCGGAGTGCGACGCTTCCTCGACAAGATCAACGGCATTCTGATGCCGATCTACTTCTTCGGGCTCGTGGCCGCCGTGATCTGGGCGGGGGTGCAGTACGGGTTCACGGATACGTGGCTCACGCAGGCGCCCGACGTTCCCGTCCCGCTGTCGATGGGCGGCCCCGGCTGGCTGGCGACCTTCGCCGGGTACATGGGCGTCTGGATCATGATGATGTTCACCATGGACTTCGCCTCGCTCGGCAAGCGCAAGGACATCGCGTACCACCAGCGCGTCACCTTCGGCCCGTTGTTCTACGTGCTCGCCTACGGATTCTCGGCGTTCGTCGGCATCTTCCTGACCTTCACGATCCCCGGGCTCGAAGCCTCGGAAACCGGTCTCGCCGGCGGCCTCGTGAGCCTCATGGGCATCCTGGGCCTGATCGTCGTGATCGCGACGCAGACCCGCATCAACACCGCGAACTACTTCCTCGGCGCCGCGAACCTGCGGGCGTTCGGGGAGAAGGTGTTCAAGATCAACATGCCGAACATCGTGTGGGTGCTGCTGTCGTCCGTCATCATCTTCCTCTTCATGCTGCTGCCCGTCGTGGAGTACCTGCTCATCGCACTCGCCTGGCAGGGCGTGCTCGTCACGGCCTGGGTCGCGATCGCGCTGACCCACATCCTGCTCGGTCGCTGGCAGAACGAGGAGCACTCGGCGATCGGCGACCAGCACTACAAGGCGTTCAACAACAACGGTCTGATCGCCTGGGTGGTGGCGACGCTCGTCGGCATCGTGATGCTGCAACTCGGCACGTTCAACCCAGACCTCGCCGGCATCGGCGCGACCTGGGGGCCGATCCTCACGGCGGTCTCCGCGGCGCTCGTCTACGGGATCCTGTGGAAGACCAACCCGGTGAGCCGCACCGGCCTGATCAAGGTGGTCGGAGCCTGAGCATCGCGGGATCCTGACTCCCGGGAGTTCGACTCGGAGAGCGCGTGCCGTGCTGCGACAGAGATGCGCAGTGCGGCACGCGCTCCCCGTGTGCGTCCGGAAGGAGCGGCTAGTACGGCTCGATCTCCACCAGCCGCAGCGCCATGAGGCACGTGGCGCGGCCGTCGAGCGTGTCGAGCGAGATGCCGAGCAGCTCCTCGATGCGGCGCAGCCGGTAGCTCAGCGAATTGCGATGGATGTAGAGCTCCTCGCAGGTTCGCGACGGCTGAGCGTCGTTGCGCAGCCAGATCCGCAGCGTCGGCAGCAACTCGGTCGCGCGGTGCTCGTCGTGATCGAGCAGGGGGGCGAGAAATCGCTCCGCCGCCTCACGGGCCCCCCGCCCGGCTGCGGCGGCCACGACCGCGCTGAGGCCGAGCACGGGCGCCAGCACGGGAGCCGACACGTGCCGGATCAGGTTGAGCGCATGGACGAGTGCGATCCGCAGCTCGTCGATCGTGCGGGCCGGCCCGCGCAGCACGAGCGGCAGCACCGGCTCGATTCCGAGCAGTCGTTTCGAGACCTCGTCGAACGCCTCCCGCGGGAACTGGGCCAAGGCGATGAGCTGCTCATCGAGTTCGGCGACGCGAACGTCGTGGAACGTGTCGTGCAGTGCGACGCGGAGCTTCCAGGCTGCTGCGGCATGCTCACCGCTCATGTCGGCGACGAGCAGTGTCGTCTCGGCGCGTCGGCTCAGCCCGAGTTCGTGGAACGCGTTCGCCACGTCGCTCCGCGTCGACTCCGACCAGGCGACGCACCGGTTCACGAAACGCAGCATGTCCTGGTGGCTGCTCGCATCAACCACGACCGAACGGTTCAGCTGCAGGGCGAGGATCGAGGTGACCGGGGCGAGGAGCGCCTCGACCTCCGCGGATGAGCCGTAGAGCCGCACCGCGAGCTGGCAGGAGTTGCTGAGGCCCATCGGCAGCGGCACGGTGACGGTGTCCGGCTGCGACGCTCGTGCGGCGCCCGTGCGCCACGTCACCGTCTCCGGGTACTGCGCGATGAGCGAATCGAACGCGTCGTACACGGCGATGGGGAGCTCGAGCGCGGCGTACATGGCCGCGAGCAGCGTCGAGATCTCCGCGCCCTGGCTGGCGAGGCGCGCGCATTCGTCGGCGAGCAGCCAGCCGCGGTCGAGCAGGGCGATGCGCTCCGCCTGCAGCATGCCCTCGACGTGCTGATCGATCTTGAGGAGGGGGACGGTGGTCGGCACTTCGAGCAGCGGCAGGTCGTGAGCCGTGCAGGCCGTGATCAGGCCTTTGGGCAGCGAATCGTGCGCGGCGCCGACCGCGAACGCCAGTGCGGCGACCGGCACGCGGGTGAGCCGCTCCACGTAGCCGTCCCAGATGCTCTCCTCCGAGAAGTTCATGCCGATCCCCGAGGTCAGGAGCAGCACGTTGGCGTCGAGAAACGGGGTCGGATCCAGGTGCTCGGTCGGCGCGCAGCGCACGATCTCCTGGCTCAGTCGGTCGGGTCCGGTCGGCGTCTCCAGCCGCAGTTGCAGGGAGTGCTCGGTCAGCAGGTCGGCGACGCGCATCGGGCATCCTCTCGCGCTTGCACAAATCACATCAGAAATTTCTTGCAACTGCATAATAACGTTCGCTTGACGCTCCGCGTAGCTTGGGGGCTATGACATCACAGCGAAGTGACTCGGTTTCGGTGAACTCGGATATGGGCGAGGCCTTCGGTCTCCACACCTTCGGCAACGACCCGGCCCTCATGTCGCTCATCGACGTCGCGAACGTCGCGTGCGGCTTCCACTCGGGCGATCCGGGAACCATGGATGCGACGGTGGCGCTCGCGCAGCAGCACGGCGTTCGCGTCGGCGCCCACCCCGGGCTCCCCGATCTCGTCGGGTTCGGACGCCGGGAGATGAAGCTCACGCCCGACGAGGTGGAGAGCCTCATTCGGTACCAGGTCGGCGCCCTCGCCGGATTCCTGCGGAAGTACGACCTGCCTCTCAACCACATCAAGCCTCACGGGTCGCTCTACGGGATGCTCGCGCGCGATGAGGCGCTCATGCTCGGCGCCGTCAAGGTCGCGCGCGACTTCGGCGTTCCCGTGTTCGGGATCGCGGGTTCCGCGCATCAGCGCGTCGCGGAGCGCGAGGGCGTCGAATTCGTCGGCGAGTTGTACGTCGACCTCGACTACAACGCCGACGGAGGGCTGATCATCCTGCGGCAGCCGCACGAGACGAACATCGTCGCGGCGTCGGAACGGGCACGTCGCGCGCTCGATACCGGAACCATCCTGGCGATCGACGGCACCGAGCTTCCGATCTCGTTCGGCAGCATCTGCGTGCACTCGGACACCCCGAACGCCGTCGAAGTGGCGACGGCCGTGCGCGCCGTGGTCGACGGGTAGCCGCGCGCCGCCACTCGGCCGCCGCCCACCGGCGACGCCGCGACCCCACGGTTCCGCCGCGACCCCTCCTCGATCCCCTGAAGAAAGCAGATTCCATGAGTTCACAGATCATCGCCCCCATTCCCGGCATCTTCTATCGCCGCCCCGCCCCCGACAAGGATCCGTTCGTCGAGGAGGGCGACTCGGTCGAAGCCGGTCAGACCGTCGGCGTCATCGAGATCATGAAGCAGTTCACCGAGGTGCGCAGCGACACCGCCGGCGTGCTGGCATCCTTCGCGGTCGAGGATCTCGGCATGGTCGGCCCGGGCGACGTCATCGCGACGATCGACTGACAGCCGCCGCTCGTCCACCGAAGACCTCCGAATCGAGTGAAGGACACACCTTGAAGAAACTGTTGATCGCGAACCGCGGCGAGATTGCTGTGCGGATCATCCGAGCGGCGAAGGAGATGGGCATCGCGACCGTCGCGGTGGCGAGCGAGGCCGACCGGGAGTCGGACGCGGCACGGTACGCCGACGCATGCGTGGTCATCGGCCCCGCTCCCGCCGGGCTCAGCTACCTCAACCAGGACGCGGTGATCGCCGCCGCCGTCGACACCGGCGCCGACGCAGTGCACCCCGGATACGGGTTCCTCTCCGAGAACGCGGGATTCGCGCGCAAGGTGCAGGAGGCGGGCCTCATCTGGGTCGGCCCGAACCCGGATTCGATCGACCTGATGGGAGACAAGGCGCGCGCACGCCAGGCCGCCATCGAGGCCGGGGTGCCCGTGCTCGCCGGCACGGACGGAGTGCTCGACGTCTCAGGGGATCTCGAAGCGCTCGCAGAGGGCATCGGCTATCCGCTGGTCGTGAAGGCATCCGCGGGCGGAGGGGGCCGGGGGATCCGTCGCATCAATGCCCGCGCCGATCTCCGGAGCACGGTGGAGGTCGCGCAGGCCGAGGCGCTCGCAGCATTCAACTCGAGCGACGTGTACTTCGAACGCTTCGTGACGCACGCGCGGCACGTCGAGGTGCAGATCTTCGGCGACGGCGAGAGCTGGGTGCACCTCGGCGATCGCGACTGCTCGATGCAGCGTCGGCAGCAGAAAGTCATCGAAGAGGCTCCGGCCCCCGGGCTCCCGGACGATCTGCGCGAGCTGATGCGCGCGACCTCGGTCCAGCTCGCGCGTCAGACGGCCTACACCGGCGCCGGCACCGTCGAGTTCCTGTACGATCCCGAGCGTCAGGAGATCGCCTTCATCGAGATGAACACGCGACTGCAGGTGGAGCACCCGATCAGCGAGGCCATCACCGGCATCGATCTCGTGCGCGAGCAACTGCGCATCGCGGCGGGTGAGAAGCTCGGGTACATCCAGGCGGATATCCGTCTCGACGGACACGCCTTCGAGTTCCGCATCAACGCCGAAGATCCGAACAACAACTTCATGCCGAGCCCCGGCCGCATCGAATCGCTCGATCTCTCGGGCGGGCCGGGCGTGCGCGCCGACTTCGGATTCCGGGCGGGCCAGACCGTCGTGCCGTTCTACGACTCGTTGCTCGGCAAGCTGATCGTGTGGGACGTCGACCGCGACCACGCGCTCGCGCGCGCCGCTCGGGTGCTCGATGAAACGGAGATCGCAGGAATCAACACGACGGTGCCCCTCATGCGCCGGCTGGTCGCCCTCGACGACTTCCGCTCGGCCACGCATCACACGACGACCATCGAATCGGTTCCCGGCCTGTTAGGAGAATCCGCATGACGCTCACCGAGCACGCGCGATACAGCTGGGGCGGCGACGAGTTCCTGCTCGTCGAAATCGCCCCCGACATGTCGCTCGAGGCGAACTTCGTCGCGAACGCCATGGCAGCGGGACTCGAAGAGCAGGAGCTCGACGGCATCGTCGACATCTGCCCCGCGAACGCATCACTGCTCATCCGCTTCAACCCGGACGAACTGCCGCACGCCGCCCTCGAGCGCGCTGTGCGAGCTCTCGAAGCGGAGGTCAAGCAGGCGACGGTGCAGGAGCTGGAAACCCGCATCATCGAGGTTCCCGTCTGGTACGACGACCCGTTCACGAGCGAGACCGAGACCCGGTTCCGCGAGGGCTACCACCAACGACCGGAGGGGTCCGACCTCGACTACAGCGCCGAGGTGAACGGACTCGCGAACGCGGCCGAGTTCATTCAGCGCCACCACGAGACGCCCTGGCTGGTCTCCATGGTCGGCTTCGTCGCCGGCCTCCCGTTCCTCTTCCAGCTGACCCCGAGGGAGCGGCAGCTGCAGGTGCCAAAGTACCTGAGCCCGCGCACCGACACGCCGCCGCTCACACTGGGGTACGGCGGCTGCTTCACCGCGCACTACTCCGTCCGCGGAGCCGGCGGATACCAGATGCTCGGCATCACCCCCAGCCCGATCTTCGACCCGGAGCAGAAGCTCGCCGACTTCGCCGACTTCATGGTGCTGTTCCGCACCGGAGACATCGTGAAGTACCGTCCGATCGACGAAGCCGAGTACGCCGAGATCCGGGCCGAGGTCGAGGCCGGAACCTACCGGTACAAGCAGGCGCCGGTGCGCTTCACCCTGGCCGAAGCGCTCGCCGATCCCGACGCGTACAACCGCACTCTCCTGGAGGCTCTCGATGTCGCTTGAGGTACTTTCCCCCGGACTCGCAACGACCGTGCAGGATCGCGGTCGCTTCGGCTACTACCGCTTCGGGATCCCGCAGGGCGGCGCGATGGACCAGTACGCGGCGGCACTCGGCAACCGCCTCGTCGGCAACACCGCTGATGCCGCCGTGCTCGAATGCACCTACCTGGGACCCCAGCTCAAGACAGATGCCCGGGTGGTGATCGCCGTCACCGGTGCGCCCGTCGAGGTGCTCGTCAACGGTGAACCCGCGCCGCAGAACGCGCGTCTCGTGCTCGAAGCGGGAGACGAGCTCTCCTTCGGCATGCTCCGCGGTGGTTCGAAGTTCTTCGTCTCGGTGGCCGGAGGCATCGACGTTCCCCGCGTGCTGGGCTCTCGATCCACCTATCCCATCGGCAAGCTGGGCGGGTTCGAGGGGCGCGCCGTGCAGGCGGGAGACGTGCTGCCGGTCGGCGAAGCGATGCCTCGCGAACTGGCCGTGATGGAATCGATTCCCGAGGATCTGCTGCCGACGTACGACCGCGAGGTGGCCGTCCGCATCATGCTCGGGCTGTACGACCACAAGCTCACGGAGGAGGGGCTCGCCAATCTCACGGGGGCGGACTGGACGCTGACTCCGGTCGCCGACCGCATGGGGCTCCGCTTCGACGGCCCGGGGGCGGAGTGGAAGCGCGAGGAGCAGCCGTTCGGCGCCGGGCAGGACCCGTCGAACATCACCGATGCGGGGTACGCGGTCGGCTCGATCCAGATCCCCGGCGGCACGCAGCCGATCGTGCTGCACTGCGATGCCGTTTCGGGCGGCGGGTACGCGCAAGCGGCGACGGTGATCAGCGCCGACATGGACCTTTTCGCGCGCATGGCTCCGGGTACGAAAGTGCGCTTCGTGGCCGTCACGATGGACGAGGCGCTCGCGGCTCGAGCCGAACGGAACGCCCGCTTCGCGCGGGTCTGGGAGTGAGGAGCGCACGATGCCACTGGTGAACGTGAAAATGTTCGAGCACCGCCTGCAGCAGGACCCGGACCTGGCGAGGCGGCTCGCCGTCGCCATCGACGACGTGGTGGCCGAGTACTGCACCGGGCCCGACGGCAAGCGGCCGGATACGTGGGTGACCGTCGAAGGCGTGCCGAGGGAGCAGTGGACATTCAACGGCGACACGCGGTGAATGGGCGTGCCCGGGCCGAGATCCGGCTCGGTGCACGCTCGTGCTCGAGGTGATGTTCGGCCACAATGGGCTCAGGGAGCGCTGATCGGCGTTTCCGCACCTCGGGTAGGGGAGGCCGCTATGTCCACTGAAACTTCCGCCAGGCACGCACCGGGCGACGGAATCCGAACCGCGCTCGGCATCGGCGGGCTCATCGCCATCGTGCTCGGCCTGCTCATCATCTTCTTCCCGGCGAAGTCGGGTGCCGTGACCATGCAGATCGTCGCGGCACTCGCGGCCGCCTACGCCCTCGTCGTCGGCGTCGTGTACATCGCTACGGCGGTGTTCACCCGGATGATCGGCGGATGGGCGAGGACGGGCCGCATCGTGCTCGGCCTGCTCTACGTCATCGGCGGCGTCGTGATGCTCGTGAACCTCGGTGCGACGGCCGCTCTGCTCGCGATCTTCCTGTCGGTCACCATCGGCGCGCTCTGGCTGTTCGAGGGGGTGCTCGCATTCAGCACGGTGAAGCAGTCGCCGAACCGCGCGTGGAGCATCATTCACGGTGTGATCAGCGTCCTCGCGGGTGCGACGCTCATCGTCACCCCGCTGCTCGCCGCTGTGACGCTCTGGCTCCTGCTCGGCATCTCGATGCTCGTGCTCGGCATCGTGCAGGCCGTGCGCGCCTTCGGCATGAAGCCCGCGGCGTGACGTCGGGGCGCCTTATCTCATGCCCTCGAGCAGCTCGGCGGTGATCTCCTCGTCGCCGGCGGCGAGCGCGACGTACTTGCGCAGCAGCACGAGTGACGCCGAAGCCTTGTCGAACTCAGCTGCGACGAACCGGTCGCTGGAGATGAGGGCGAGCGCATCGCGGGCCGGCATGACCGCGCCCTTCACCTGGTCGCCGCGGCTCGTCGGAGCCACGGCGCGCAGTTCGGCCATCGAGGTGAAGATCGGCAGCACGGGCTGACCCGTCGTCGACCGGATCATGCGCACGCGGTGCCCCTTCTTCTTCGACGGTGCACCTGTGACGTCGACCACCAGGTACCCGTCGCGCAAAGCGGTCAAGAACGACGCGAGGTGCGCATAGTCGGGCTGCTGCTGCAGCGCGGTCAGCGCTTCGCGCACCGCTTCGTTCGCATAGTCGGCGTGCACGTCATCAGGAATCGGCGACTGCTCGGTCATGCGCTCTAGCCTACGGGCTCATTCCTCGCCGATGCCCCGCGCGGCGAGGGCCTCCCCGGTCGATTGCGCATGCGCCACCGTTCGCAGCACGAGCGGCACCACGCGGGCCCGCGGGTCCCGTTCGAGGCCGCGCGCCCGCGCCGCGAACGCCGTTTCCCGAGCGATGCCGAGAATGCTGGGGATGGCGCGGATCACCAGGGAGAACGCGAGTGCGGCGCGCTCCGGTTTGGCGCCGAAGCGTTGCAGCGGGCCGAGGGCTCGGATGATCGTGTCGAGCATGTCCTCGACCGCCGTGCTCGCCGTCACCGCGCTCGCGACGAGCACGAGGGCGAAGAGGTCGCCGATGACGGAGTACCCCCGCGCGAAACCCGACGCCCACGCAGCGGCGTTCGGCAGTTCGACGCCTCCCGGCCCCCAGCCGCCGTCCTGGCCGAACGCCGCGCTCGCCGCGGTGAATACGAGCAGTGGAAGGGCGATGAGCGAGAATCGCCGTGCCGCTCGCCAGAACTCCCGTCCGCGCAGGCCCGCGATGAGCGCGAGCGCGACGGCGGCGAGCAGCCCGAGCGTGGTCGAGATCGGGCCGCCCGTCGCCATGACGACGCACGCGAAGACGAAGAGGCCGATGAGTTTCAGGCCGGGTCGCACGCGGTGCAGGGGCCCCTCGCGGGCGATGTACTCGCCCAGCGGCGACGACGCGGTCACTGCGAGACCGTGTCCCGGTAGTGCGCGATCGCCGCTGCCGGGTGACCGTCGAAGACGATGCGGCCGGCGTCGACCACGAGCGTGCGGTCGGCGCGAGCCGCGAGATCGAGGTCGTGGGTCACCACGACGACCTGTTGCGGCAGTGACATCAGGAGATCGCCGATCATGCGCGCATTGCGCAGGTCGAGCAGGGTCGTGGGCTCGTCGGCGACGAGGATCGCCGGGTCGGTCGCGAGGACCGAAGCGATGGCGAGCAGCTGCTTCTGGCCGCCGGAGAGGGTGTGCACGCTGTGGTCGGCGAGGTGCTGCAGTCCGAACCGCTCGAGGGCGGCCGATGCCGCCGCCTGCCGGGCCGCGCGGTCTCGGTGGCTGCGACGGAGCGAGAGCGAGACGTCTTCGATGGCGGTCGGCATGATGAGCTGCGCGGAAGGGTCGGTGAAGACGAAGCCGACGTTTCGCCGCACGGCTGCCCCGTCGCGACGCGTGTCGAGGGAGCGCCGGGCACCGCCCTCGGCGAGCTCGATGCCCACGGTGCCGGCGCTCGGCTCGACGAGCCCGTTCACGAGCCGCGCGAGCGTCGACTTGCCTGAACCGTTGCCGCCGATGACGGAGATGCGGTGCTCGCCGAGCGAGAGCGAGGTGGGGTGGAGGATCGTGACGTCATCGTTCGCGGTCGGCGCCGAGACGACGACGTTCCGCAGTTCGATCGAACTGCTCGCGATGGAGCCCGTTCCCAGGGCGGTCATCGTCGCGGGAGGAGGGCGGGGAACGCCCGGTGCACGGCGGTCGCGACGATCGCGACGATGAGCGTTTTCACCAGGTCGCCCGGCCAGAACGCGAGATCGAAGACGAACGCGGCCCCGATGCCCATTTCGGCGCGCCAAGCGAGGCCGAGCGGGCCGAGGGTGTGCACGAAGACGAGGTTCGCGATCAGTCCGGCGACGAAGATGAGCGGGATGCTCGTGGCGACCTTGCGGCGCGGCAGCCGCTCGACGATGAAGCCGATGAGCCACGCTGCGAGCGGGAAGCTCACGAGGTAGCCGACGGTGGGGCCGGCGAACGGCGCGAGCCCTGCTGATCCTCCGCTGAACACGGGAAGGCCCGCGGCGCCGACCGCCATGAAGAGCAGCACGGCGAGCAGGCCGCGGTTCGCCCCGAGTACGGCGCCCGCGAGCATCACCGCAAGTGTCTGCAGCGTGATCGACGCGGGTCCGAGGCTGATGCCCGGGATGATCGAGCACACGGCGATGAGGGCCGCGAATGTGGCGATGAGCGCGAGATCGGTGGCGACGTGGCGACGCGGGCCGTTGGGTGATTCCTGTCGTGCGGCGGTGAGGTCTGCAGCGGTCACGATGCCTCCGTGGTCTGGCCGTCTTGCGGCGGTGTCGATGCCGGCGCGACCCGGATATCCCGCCGGCGGTCGAACCTGAACAGTGTTCTGGTGAACGCTGTTCAGGTTAGCGCTAGGCTGAGCGGATGCGCAACACGCTCGCCGACGTCGTCTCCGCGGCACTGCGCGTACTCGACGAGAACGGGCTCGAGGGATGCTCGATGCGCCGCGTCGCAGCCGAGCTCGACGTGCAGCCGAGCGCTCTGTACCATCACGTGCCCAACAAGCAGAGCCTGCTGGCGCTCATGGCCGATGTCATCGTCGACGGGGTGGGCGAGCGGGACGCTGGCGTCCCGGGCGAGAACGGCGGAGGGCACTCGGGAATGGCCCTCGCGCGGAACGCATGCCTCGCGATGCGCAGTGCGATGCTCGCCGTGCGAGACGGGGCAGACGTGGTCGCGACGGCAGCCGCCTTCAGGCTCGGCGCGTCCGCGGTCGAGCAGCGGCTCGCCGAGTGGGTCGGGGCCGACGGGGCCCGCACGCTGCTCTTCTACACCTTCGGGCAAGCGCAGTCGACGCAGACCCATCGGCATGCGGCATCGCTGGGAGCGCTCATCGGGCCGGAGAGCGGGCGCGCCGGTCAGCGGAGCGGAACGAACGGAGCGCCATCGGATCCGGTCCTCGAACTCGACGCGTCGTTCGAACGCGGGCTCGACATCATCCTCACCGGACTCGAATCGGAGCACCGAGCAACCGGGGCGCCGACGAACGGTATTCTGCACTGATGACCTCGCGCGACCTCACGTACGACCTCGGCCCGGTGGCGATGTCGTACGGCGAGACAACCGCGCCCTCCGACTCCATGCACCGCACGTTCGTTCTCGTGCACGGCATCGGGATGGGGCGGGTCGTCTTCGACGGAATCAGCGGAAAGCTCGCTGCCGCAGGGCGGGTGCTCGCGGTCGACCTTCCTGGCTTCGGCAACTCGCCCGAGCCGGGCACGGCAGCGACGCTCGAGCAGACCGCGGAAGTCGTCGCGCAGTTCGTGCGAGATCGCGCCACCGGCCCCGCTGTGCTCGTCGGGCACTCGATGGGCACGCAGATCGTCGCGGAAGTGGCCTATCGTCATCCCGAACTCGTCGAAGCCCTCGTGCTCATCGCGCCAACGGTGAATCCGCGCGAGCGCAGCGCGATCCGGCAGGGCCTGCGCATGGCTCAGGATCTGGTGGGGGAATCGCCCAGGGTGCTGCTGCTCGGGCTTCGCGAGTATGTGAAGACGAGTCCCCGCTGGTTCCTCAACAAGCTCCGATTCATGCTCGCCCATCGCCTCGAGGAGATCTGCCCCGACATCGAGGCGCCGGCGCTCGTGCTCAGCGGAGAGACCGATTGCGTGAGCCCGCGCGAGTGGGCGCGTCAGGTCGCGTCCGCCCTCCCCGCCGGCACGTTCGAGCCGATCCCGAAGCGAGGGCATGAGGCGATCATCCGCAGTCCAGAGCCCGTGGCGTCGATGATCCTCGATTTCGTGCGGAGCCGGTGCCCCGAGCGCGAATAATCACAACGTCGGAGGTCGCTCGTACGCTGCTGCCCGTGGGGGAACGGTCGAATCTGATCCAAGTGGCGAGCGACGAGTGGATCGTCATGCGAGAGTTCGCGCAGTATCCGAAGGCCGTCATTCGCGGAATTCGCGACACCTCGGGAGAAGCGCGATACCTGCTCCTGGCGTGGCATCCGGTGCGTCATCGACAACGAATGGTCGGCATCTACAGCTCACGGGAGGAGGCCGAAGCGGCTGTGCCGTGGCCGTCGCGCTCGCCGCAACTGCCCGGCCTGCCGCCGTCGAACGCTCGCCGAACGCCCGCGCGCCGATCCCGCTGACATCGTCTACAATCGAACATATGTTCGAATCAGTCATCGGCCCGAAGATGCCGCTTCACGACGACACGGTGGTCGTCTGGATGGTCGACGGCAGGCCGGCTCGCCTCGTGTTCGAGCGCGCGCGATGGCGGGTGGAGGGCGAACCTCGCCCGATCGTCGAGGTGCCCGACGAGCACATCCACCCCCTGATCACGCACGTCGCCGAGCGGCACACGGGGTGGCGATGCACGGTGCGGCGCGACGGCGGGGCAGAGCGCGTCGAGCTCGCAGTGAGACGCGACGGGGTGCGTTGGATCGCGGAGCGCCTCGCGAGGTGAGCCTCTGGGCCGCTCTGCGACAACGGCACCAAGACCCCGCGGTCATGGTCGTCGAGGCCGCCCCCCGCTCGCCGATCCCCTGCCAGCACCGGCGACGCAACCCCCTGTTCGAAACGCGCCGGGCGACGGAGGCTGGGACTCCAACCGGAAAGGAGTTCACTATGAGCATGCTCGATGACGCTGCGGACGACACCAAGAACGCCGTGAAGCACGCACGGAACGAAGCCGCGGAGGACCGGAAGAAGGACCAGGCCCCTCAGCCCGGGGAGTCCCCGCGGGACGCCGAGTCCGAGACGACGACCGACTGAGCGCAGATCCTCATCGATCGTCCGTCTCTGGAGAGGAGCAGCATCATGTCGACGAATCTGAATGATCCGGACGGCGCGGACGCCGAGGGCGCCCACCTGGGAGCCGAGGGCAACGGGCCGCTGGTCGATCCTGATTCCCCCGAGCAGCCGCTCGCGCAAGAGCACGAGGAGGGCACCGGCTTGGACAGCCCGGTCGCTCCGGGGGTGCCCGATCAGCAGGACCCGGGCGCGGCAACCGAATCCGAGTAGCCGCCCGACACCGCGCTGACGCGGGGCGGAACGCGATCGCCCTCTTCGCCGAGTATTCCGGCGGAGAGGGCGATCGCGTGTGGGTCACCGCTCACCGCTCAGCTGAGATCGGGGTTCTTCTTCGCGTACTTCTCGGCCTCCTCCTCGGAGATGACGACCAGGCCGCGAGGCGTGTGCGAGAGGGCGTTCAGCACCTTCAACCATCGCTGGTTGTACTCCGGTTCGCGGCCGCCCGAGAAGCGGAAGGCGAGTTCGGCGTAGGGCGACATCCAGAGGGAGAATCTGCCGCTGCCGTCAGCGGCGCCCCGATGCCAGCTCAGGAAGAAGCACTCCTGCTTTCTCAGCTTCTGCCCGATCACGAACTTCAGATGCATTAGCAATCGGTCTTCGAATTCGAACTCTTGTCCCCCGAAAATCAAATACCCCATGCCCGAAGCATTGCATATCCCGACGCGGGGAGGCCGGAGTTCAGTCAAACTCGAGGGTCAGCTAGTGGTCTCCATGCTGGAACATGCAGTCCCTGGGGGAGATCGGGGTGGATACCGGGCGCGCGTCGACAGCGCTCGGGCGATCAGGGCTTCTTGACGCGACCCTTGATGGTGCCGACGATCAATGTCCCCAGGAAGAGGATGATGCCGATGATCGCGAGCCAGAGCAGCCCCTTGAACACGAAACCGATCACGGAGAGAATCGCCCAGAGGACGAGAAGGATGACGACGACAGTCCAGAGGTTCCTCATGGACGAAAGCGTACTCGTGCGTGAAGGCGATGGGATACCCCTTGCGCGGTCGTTCGATGGATGCTGAGGCATCGTTCCTGCAGATAGCCTGTGGAGGTGGGAGTCTCGCGTCAACTGTGGAGGACCTATCGCTCGACGGCCGCATTCGGAGTGCTGCTCGGCGGCGTCGTGGGGGTCCTGCTCCTCCTCATGGGTGGAGGTGACGGCCGCATCGTATTCAATCAGACCGTGTTGGGGAGTATCGCCGGCGCGGCGACGGCAGTGATCGGCTGCTTCGGCGCGTTCCTCGCACTCAGACGCGCGATGCAGCGGAACGATCGATCGAGAAGCCTCGTGAACGCCGGCGCGGCTGGAGCCGGTACCGCGGTCCTCGTCGTGTGGCTGTCCCTCGGACTCGTCGCATCAATCACCGAGCGGTCCGCGGTCCTCCTGATGGTGTTCTTGCCCATTGCGATCATCGCTGGCGTGGCAGCATGGGTGCTTTCCGGCTTTGCGCTGCATTGGCACGAGTCACGGCGCGCCGTACAGCCGAAGGAGCCGCCGGAGGCCTAAGTGGGGTCATCGAATGTGAGCCGCGCAGTCGCCAGCCCAGGAGTGAGCGCGGCGACGGGTAGAGTTGTCCCCAGGCGTGGGAACGCCTCCTCTATCCGGCGCCGTGACATGTTCTCTGCACGACGAAGTCAGCGATCGCTGCGGCGCACGGATTCATTCACGAGAAGCACCCTGCAACGTTCGTTAGCGCACCGAGGTCCAGTGCTACCGACGCCCACTGGGGATACGACCATGGAACAGGCGGGCTCGCGCCCCCCGGATGGAAACACATGAAAACTGACCACGAAGACAAGCGCACGTTCTCGACGCTGGCGGAGATGTTCCAAGCCCGCAACACGCCCGCGGCCAACCGCGACTTCATCGCTCATGCCTTCGACGATGTCGAGGTCATCGAGATCGTCGAAACACGGTCCTACGTGAAAGTCGTCCGCGGGCACGGAGCGGATCTGCGGATCTATCGCAGCATCATCTGCGGCTACTCGACGGAGAAGGAAGCTCTGCAGCTCTCCGGCGCGCCGCATGCAGTGCTGAGCAAGTCGCGGCCCGGATCCTGGTCGGTGGAACTCCCGGAGCGGGCCGGCAACGGCGGTGCCGTCAGAGCCGGCGCGCGGGAGAAGAAGCCCTCATGGATGCGCACGCCGTGCCCGAAGTGCCGCTACCTGATGAACGAACAACGAGAGTGCACGAACTGCGCCTGAGGTCACGCGTCCCCTGACGCGGCACCCGCGCTCGGCGTGGCTCAGAAGAGGGTGTTCTGGTCTTCCATGCCGCGCATCGCGTCGTAGTCGAGGAGCAGGCACCGGATCCCGCGATCCTCTGCGAGCGTTCGCGCCTGCGGCTTGATCTCCTGCGCCGCGAAGACCCCGGTCACGGGAGCGAGCTTCGGGTCCCGATTCATGAGCTCGAGGTAGCGGGTGAGCTGTTCGACGCCGTCGATGCCGCCCCGTCGCTTGATCTCGATGGCGACTGATCCGCCGGCGGCGTCTTTCGCCAGGATGTCGACGGGGCCGATCGGGGTCATGTACTCGCGGCGCACGAGGGTGTGGCCGGCGCCGGCGAGCTCGATCTGATCGGCGAGCAGCTCTTGCAGGTGCGCTTCGACGCCGTCCTTGATGAGGCCGGGATCGACACCGAGATCGTGCGCGCTGTCGTGGAAGATCTCGAAGATCGAGACGATCAGCTTGTCGGCGGTCTTCTTGTGGGTGACCTGCCAGGCCTCGACGATTCCAGCACTCGTCTGCGTCTCGTCGAGTTCGAGCTGTGCGTGCGAGCACGGCGGGCTCATCCAGTTGAGCGGCTTGTACGACCCGCCGTCCGAGTGCACGAGGATGCTTCCATCGTTTTTCAACATGAGCACGCGCTTCGCACGCGGCAGGTGCGCCGAGAGGCGGCCTGCATAGTCGACTGAGCAGTCTGCAACAACGATTCGCACCCGCAGGAGTTTACCGGGTCGGGCTTAGTGCGCGGACCCGGACCCCTGACGCGGCTCGCGAGCGGCGCGGGCCATGATGAAGACGAACACGGAGAACGCCGCGAGAGGCCAGAAGGCCTGCAGCAGACCGAGGTGCTCGCCGAGAAAACCGATGCCCATCGGGCCGAGCAGGAACGCGGTGTAGGCGATCGCCGACACGGCCGCTACGTCACGGGTCGCGGTCGCCTGGTTGTCGGCGGCCGCCGAGATGCCGACCGGGAATCCGAGCGAGCATCCGACGCCCCAGAGCACGGCGCCGACCACCGACGCCCAGGCGAATGGGACGAGGATCACGAAGACGAGCCCGACGATGACGAGGATCGCGCCGCCGCGAAGCACGCGTACGCGCCCGAACCGGATGAGGAGCCAGGAGCCGGCGATGCGCACGAGCGTCATCGAGACGAAGAAGACGCCCAGCGTGAGCGCCGCCGATTCGTTCGCGAATCCGCGCCCGTCCGCGAGCGCGAGAGGCAGCCAGTCGCTCGCCGTGCCCTCGGCCAGCGCCATGGACATGGCGATGAGACCGATCACGAGGATGCGCGGCTCTCGCCAGGGCGAGTAGCGCGCGCCCGGGGTGGGAACGCCGCCCGTCGCCGGAGTCACGGGGATCGGACCGGTGTGCACGTTCGGCAGGCTCTCGGATGCCGAGTCCTCGAAGTTGCCCCGAGGCAGGTTCGGCAGCGCGAAGATCGACACGATCAGGATCAGTGCGTACGTCGCTCCGAGGTGCACCGGAACGATGATCCCGGCCGATTCGGAGATCGCGGAGACACCCATCGCGCTGACACTGCCCAGGCTGTATGCGGCGTGCAGCAAGGGCATGCGCGGCTTTCCGAGCGCGCGCTCGGCCCCAGCGCCACTGACATTCATCGCGACGTCGGACGTGCCGAACATCAGGCCGTAGACCACCAGGCACGCGATCGCCGGAGCGGTGGCGTCGACCCAGAAGAGGGTCGCCGCGGTGGGCAGCATGAGTGTCTGACCGATGATCCCGATGACCAGCGTGCGACGGGGCCCGAGCCAGGAGACGGTGCGGCCCGAGAAGACGAGGCCGGTGAGCGAGCCCAGTGCGAGTGAGAGGCCGAACCAGCTCATCTCGAGCGTGCTCGCGCCGAGATGGTCGCGAAGCGCCGGGATGCGCCCCAGCCAGCTGCCGAAGCCGAAGCCGAGCAGCGCGAAGATGACGAGCACGCCGGAGGTCCAGCGCACCGCGAAACGATTGTCGAACGAACGAGGCAAGCTGCTCCTGTGCGAGATGAGGGGGTGAAAATCTCAGATTATCAATTGCGGGGCACTGCACGTGCGGTTCCACCCGCTACACGCCGAGCCGCACCCAGCTGTCGCCCCTGGCGCAAACGCCCAGCGTCACGGCGCGCGCCGCCATGAACACGATTGTGAAGGCGGCGGTGAGTGCGATGAGGCCGCCCGTGCCCGTCGGGACGAGCGCCGTGAGCATCCAGAGCACCGGCAGGTAGGCGGCGAGGTTCACGAGACTGGTCCACGCGAGGTACCGTGCGTCACCGGCGCCCATGAGCACGCCGTCGAGCACGAAGACGAACCCGGCGAGCGGCAGCGAGAGTCCGAGTACGAGAATCGCAGCTGGCAGGATCGACAGCACCGTTGCGTCGTCCGTGAACACCCGCCCCACCACGGGGCTTGCCGCAGCCAGTGCGCCGCCGAAGACGACGCCGCAGCCGATGCCCCAGAACACGCTGCGCCGCACGATCAGCCGAGCACGACGCGAGTCGCCCGCGCCGAGCGCGTCGCCGATGAGTGCCTGAGCCGCGATGGCCAGCGCATCGAGCGCGAACGCGGCAGTGGAGAAGATCGTGAAGACGACCTGGTACCCCGCCGTCGCCGCCGTGCCGTGACTCGTCGCTGCGAAGACCGTCGCGAGGAGCGCGGCGCGCAGGCCGACGGTGCGCACGAAGAGCCACCCGCCGCTCTGCCCCGCCCGGCCCAGGCCCTCGCGGCGCGGGAGGAGACGCGCTCCCGCACGCGTCGCGTGGCGCAATACGACGACCAGATAGACGGCGACCATCGACCACTGCGCGATGACGGTGCCCCATGCGCTCCCGGCGATGCCGAAGCCCAGACCGTAGATGAACCACCAGTTGAGCAGTGCGTTCAACGTGAACCCGACCGCGGCCACCGCGAGCGGGGTGCGCGTGTCTTGCAATCCGCGCAGCAGTCCGCTGGCGGCGAAGACCACCAGCATCGCCGGAATGCCGAGGCAGGAGACCGTGAGATAGGCGAGGGCCTGCCGCGTCGCCGCCTCGGTGGCCCCGAAGGCGGCGACGACGGGGCCGCTCGCGAGCCAGAGCGCTCCGCCGACCGCGACGCCGATGCCGAGGGCGAGCCACAGGCCGTCCACGCCGACCTGCACGGCGCCGCGCAGGTCGCCGGCGCCCCGCGTACGGGCGACGAGAGGCGTCGTCGCGTAGGCGAGGAAGATCATGAGCCCCACGGTCGTCTGGAGCACCGCGCTGGCGACGGCGAGACCTGCGAGCGGGACGGCGCCGAGGTGGCCGACGAGCGCGGAGTCGACGATCAGGAACATCGGCTCCGCGATGAGCGCACCCAGCGCCGGTATGGCGAGATGCGCGATGCTGCGATCGACGCTCCTGCGCTGCATTCGTGGGCCGTTTGCGGTCATGCGACAACGGTAGCCCCCACCGCGGACACCACCAGTAGGGTGGTCGCATGAGCAACGCAGCGCCCGTCTCCGGCATCGACATCTCCGAACTCGATCCTGCGGTTCGGCCGCAGGACGACCTCTATCGTCATGTGAACGGCAAGTGGATCGACCGTACCGAGATCCCTTCGGATAAGGCGCGATACGGCTCGTTCGCGGTGCTCGCCGAGAACGCCGAGGAGGCCGTGCGCGACATCATCACCGGGACGGAGCCTCCCGAGGCGGGCGCGGAGGCGGCGACCGAGGCGGACAAGGTCGCAGCCCTCTACGCGAGCTTCATGGACGTCGAGCGCGCTGATGCCCAAGGGGCGGATCCCATCGCCGCAGACATCGAGCGGGTGCGGGAGATCGGCTCCGTCGGCGAGCTGCTCGCCGTCGTCGCGCAGTTCGAACGACAGGGTCTCGGCGGGTTCTACGGCATGTACATCGACAACGACCCGGGCGACCCGGCTCGGTACATCGTCTTCGTCATGCAGGGGGGCCTGGGACTGCCCGACGAGTCGTACTATCGCGAAGAGCAGTTCGCCGAGATCCGGCAGCAGTACCAGGCGCACGTCGCGCGCATGCTCGGGCTCGCGGGCGTCGCCGATGCCGATCGCCTCGCCGGTCTCGCCTACGACCTCGAGCGCCGCATCGCCGCGACGCACTGGGACAAGGTGGCGAGCCGCGACATCCAGAAGCTCTACAACCTGCGCACGTTCGCCGAGCTGCAGGAGCTGACGCCGCAGCTCGACTGGAAGGCGTACCTCGCTGCGATGGGCGCGCCAGAATCCGCGTTCGCAGAGGTCGTCGCCGCGCAGCCCGACGCGATCGAGGGGCTCGCCGCGCTCTTGGTCGACGCAGAGCTCGACGCCTGGCGGGCGTGGCTGATCTGGAGCCTCGTGCGCTCGTCGGCCGCGCTGCTCTCGCAGGAGATCTCCCGCGCCAACTTCGACTTCTACGGCACGGCACTCACGGGTGCGCCTCAGCAGCGCGAGCGCTGGCGTCGCGGCGTCTCCTTCGTCGAGGGCGCGATGGGGGAGGCGGTCGGGCGTCTGTACGTCGAGCAGCACTTCGACGAGCGCGCCAAGGCCGCGATGGACGGGCTCGTCGAGCATCTCATCGAGGCGTACCGCGACTCCATCGAGCAGCTCGGGTGGATGAGCCCGGAGACCCGCGCCCGGGCACTCGACAAGCTCGACCGGTTCACACCCAAGATCGGATACCCGACGAAGTGGCGCGACTACTCCGCGCTCGCCGTCGACGCTGGCGATCTGGTGGGGAACTCCCGCCGCGTGTCAGAGGTCGAGTTCGCCCGGGAGATCGGGAAGGTCGGCAAGCCCATCGATCGCGACGAGTGGTTCATGACCCCGCAGACCGTGAACGCCTACTACAACCCGGGCTTCAACGAGATCGTGTTCCCCGCCGCGATTCTGCAGCCGCCGTTCTTCGACGTGAGCTGGGACGCCGCGGCGAATTTCGGTGCGATCGGCGCCGTCATCGGCCACGAGATCGGCCACGGCTTCGACGACCAAGGCTCGCGCTACGACGGCGACGGCCGCCTCATGGACTGGTGGACCGAAGACGACCGCGCGGCGTTCGAGGCGCTCACCGGTGCGTTGATCGGGCAGTACAACGAGCTGTCGCCGGAGGGGGCGGACGGCCAGACCGTGAACGGGGAGCTCACGATCGGCGAGAACATCGGCGACCTGTCGGGCCTCGAGATCGCCTGGAAGGCGTACCTCCAGTCGCTCGAGGGCGCCGAGCCTCCCGTGATCGACGGGCTGACCGGCGCCCAGCGCTTCTTCCTCGCCTGGGCGCAGGCGTGGCAGCAGAAGTCGCGCCCCGAGGAGACCGTCCGGCTCCTCACCATCGACCCGCACTCGCCGAACGAGTTCCGCTGCAATCAGATCGTGCGCAACCTCGATGCGTTCCATGAGGCGTTCGACACGCGGGCGGGCGATGGCCTGTGGCTCGATCCGGCCGAGCGCGTCTCGATCTGGTAGCGCTCAGCCCGGCTCTCGTCACCTGCCGGGCGGCAACGACGTGATGTCGTAGTGGTCGGCGCTCGCGCTGGCGGGCTCCGGATGCGGCAGGGGCGGCGCGTATTTGGGTGCGGCCGGTGCCGGGCTCGCGCCCGCGTCCGGACCCGCTGCGAGCGGGCCGGGCACGAACTCGAGTTCGATCGGCAGCGCGAACGGCGCGGGCCCGAACGCCTGACGGGCCGCCTTGGTGACGCGTCGCGCGAGGAGATGATTGCCGGTGCCGCCGACGACCGCGCCGATGCCGAACGGAAGCGCCTTGCCGACCACGGAGGCGCCGCCGACTCCGGCGAGCCGGTGCATGAACGAGGTCTTCAGGCGATCGAGCAACGGCCCCATCGCGTACCGCGGAATCGCGGAGGTGAGCATCTTGCCCCAGTAGTCCCGGCGTGTGCCGCCGCCTCCGACGGCCTGCATGGTGACCTGGCGCACGAGGTCGGCTCCCTCGTTGCCGAGCATGAGCGCGAGCACCAGCGCTCTGGTGCGCTCGCGGTCGGTCATCGTGATGCCGTGCACCTCGGCGACGGAGTGCGCGAACAGCGCCGTCGCCTCGACGAAGCCGAGCGTCTCGGCGCCGGCCAGTCCCAGGGCGATGCCGGTGCCGACGGCCGGGATCACCGCGGCGGCTCCGACTCCAGCACCGCCTGCGGTGACGGTCGCGATGTAGCGCGTTTCGAGCACGTGGATGATCTGCTCCGGCGTGGCCTGCGGGTACTTCTTGCGGATGCGGCGGAGATGGGCGAGCACGGGCGGGCGCTGGACCGCGAGCAGTCGGTCGAGTGAGCGTTCGACGACGGGGCGCGGTTCGCCGCTCGCGCTCGTGCGCGGCTGGGTGAAGCGCGTGATCATGCGTTCGCGCCGGGGAGGTCTGCTCATGCGGGAATCGTAGAGCACCACCCTGCGCGATCGGCGCATGCGCATGCCAGAAGCGAACAGGGCTTGCGCCATCGCACCCGGCGCCGGCAGGCCCGGTCGGCCCGGAGCACTCAGGGGGAGCCGGCGGGCTGGAATACCTCCGCTCCATGTGTCGTTCGACTGCACAAGCGTTCGCGCGCCTCGCGCGAATGCGAGATACTTGCGGATTGTGAATGCGTCGCATTCGGGGAGCTTCATTGCGGAGCGCACGACCGTCGACGTCAGAAGGAGAGACACCATGAACGCAGCCTCGCAGCCCGCCGCGGTTCCGACGCCCGAGTCGGCGCACGAGGCCTGGCGGGCGGGTCGGCGCGCGTCGGTGACGTCCGCCACGGGCAATCTGAGTCTGATCGAAACGCGATGGTTCCCCGGCGACGTCGACGAAGAAGCGGCCGCCCGCCTCGTCGCAGCCGAACGCGATGCCGCGCCCGAGGGTGTCACGGTCACCTCCGTCGAGCGGAAGAACATCGCGAGCGGCCGCGCGGAGCACGGTCTGCGCGTATGGGATGCGAACGCACCGGCGATCCGCGCCTTCGAGGAGATCGAGACGTTCCCGTTCGATCCGAGCTGGATCATCGAGGCCGAGTTCACGCCGGTCTCGTCCGACCGCACGGTGCCATTCGAGCACATCCGCGACGCCGGTGGCAGCCGCGACCTCGTCGTGCCGGGCGACATCACGTTCGAGCGCGACGGGCAGCGGTTCACCCTCGCTGCGTTCGACGACGCCGGTCAGCTGCTGCTCGTGTTCGGCGACCCCACGAACGGGCTGACGGACGACACCGGCACGTACGGGTCCGGTCGTTTCCTCTTCGTCGAGCGCGACGCTGCCGAGTTCGGAGAAGCGGGGCACGTGCGCCTCGACTTCAATCGGGCGTTCGTGCCGCCGTGCGGCTTCTCCGCCCAGTACAACTGCCCGATGCCGCCACCTCAGAACCGCCTGCCCTGGCCCGTGCACGCGGGGGAGCGATTGCCGCGCTTCACCGATGGCTTCGACATCTACACGATCTGACGACGCCAGACCCGAAGCCCCACCCCACCACTCGAAGGAAACCCATGCCCTCCCTCAAGAAATCAGCGCTCGCAGCGATCGGCGCGCTCGCTGTCACTGCTTTGGCGCTCACCGGGTGCGCCTCGAACGGCGGCGCCTCCGCCGGCGGCGCCGACGCCACGATCCGCATCGGGTCGCTGTACGAGCCCGTCAACCTCAGCAACACCGCGGGCGGCGGGCAGGGCGTGACCGAGGCGCTCACCGGCAACGTGTACGAAGCGCTGTACCGCCTGAATGACGACGGCACGACCAAGCCGCTGCTCGCGACCGGGTACGAGGTGAGCGATGACGGGCTCACCTACACGTTCACCCTGCGCGACGATGTGACCTTCCACTCGGGCAAGGCGCTCACCTCGGCCGATGTGAAATCGAGCGTCGAGGCCGTCGTCGCACCGGAGTCGCAGTCGGCGCGCAAGTCGAGTCTCGAGGTCGTCGCCGATATCGCGACGCCGGACGACCAGACGGTGGTCTTCACGCTGAACGAGCGCTCGATCTCCTTCCCCTACCTGCTCACGTACATCTGGATCGTGAACTCGGAGGCGACCGACCTCGAGAACTCGGAAGACGGCACGGGGCCGTACACCCTCGGCGAGTGGAAGCGCGGCAGCACCCTGACGCTCGAGCGCTGGGACGACTACTGGGGCGACGCGGCGAAGAACGCCGAGGTCGTCTACAACTACTTCACCGACGCGACCGCAGAGGACACGGCGCTGCAGAGCGGCCGCATCGACCTCATCACGAGCGTCCAGAACCCCGACTCGCTGCCCCAGTTCGAAGACTCGGGCAACTTCACCATCACCGACGGCCAGTCGACGACGAAGGAACTGCTCGCATTCAACGACCGCGTGGCGCCGTTCGACGATGTGAAGGTGCGCCAGGCGATCTACTCCGCCATCGACCGCGAGAAGCTGCTGGGCGCGATCTGGGGCGATTACGGCACCGTGATCGGCTCCATGGTGCCCCCGACCGACCCGTGGTACGAAGACCTGAACGACCTCAACGCCTACGATCCCGACCGCACGAAGAGCCTGCTGGAGGAGGCCGGCCTCGGCGACGGATTCGAGTTCACCCTCGATACGCCGAGCTACGATCCGCACCCCGCCGTCGCCGAGTTCTTGCAGTCGGAGCTGAAGAAGGTCGGCGTCACGGTCGACATCAACACGATCAGCGCCGACGAGTGGTACACCAAGGTCTTCCAGGAGCACGACTTCGAGGCCACGCTCCAGGAGCACGTCAACGACCGCGACGTCGTCTGGTACGGCAACCCAGACTTCTACTGGGGCTACGACAACCCGCAGGTCGCGCAGTGGATCGACCAGGCGGAGCAGGCGGAGACCGAGGCCGAGCAGACCGAGCTGCTGAAGCAGGCCAACCGTCAGATCGCCGGAGATGCCGCGAGCGCGTGGCTCTACCTGTACCCGCAGATCGTGGTCGCGGCCGATACCGTGTCGGGCTACCCGGTCAATGGGCTCAACTCGCAGTTCTTCGCCTATAACATCGTCAAGGAGTAGTGGCGCGGCGCCCGGCACATCGGCCGGGCGCCGCGCGCACCCGCGATCGACGCGGCACGCCGTGCACCGCCGTTACAGACACTGCAAGGGGAGGGCCGATGACCGGATATGTGATCCGGCGCGGCCTGCTGCTCATCGCCTCGTTCGCCATCGCGATGGTGCTCATCTTCGTGCTGCTCCGGCTGCTTCCCGGTGACCCGGCGAATGCGCTGCTCTCGGTGAACGCGACGCCGGAGCAGATCGCCGCAGCGCGCGCGCAGGTGGGGTCGGATCAGCCGATTCTGGTGCAGTTCGGTGCGTGGGTCGCGCAGATGCTTCGGCTCGACCTCGGCGAATCGCTCATCACGGGCGCTTCGGTCGGCGATGAGATCTCCGCGCGCCTGGCCGTCACCCTCCCGCTCACGGTGTTCGCCTTCGCACTGGCGGTCGTCGGCTCGCTGCTCGCCGGCGTCACCGCCGCCGTGCGCGCGGATCGCTGGTACGGCGTGGTGCTCTCCGGGGTGGCGCAGCTCGGGATCGCGGTGCCCGTGTTCTGGGTCGGCATCATCCTCGTGTGGGTGTTCGGCCTGTTGCTCGGATGGTTCCCGACCGGCGGCTTCCCGATCGACGACTGGAACGACCCGGCGGGCGCGGTCTCGTCGCTTGCGCTCCCCGCGATCGCGATCGCCTGCGTCATGGGTGCATCGCTCACTCGTTACGTGCGCTCGGCGACGCTCGATGTGCTCGGCAGCGACTATCTGCGCACGGCCCGCGCGCACGGATCTGGATTCGGCGAGGCGCTCTGGCGTCACGGGCTGCGCAACGGCTCCGTGCCGGTCATCTCGGTGCTCGGGATCGAACTGGCGTCGACGCTGCTCGGCGCCGTGGTCGTGGAGAGCGTCTTCGCGCTTCCCGGCCTGGGGAGCTACCTCGTCGACGGCATCTCGCGCCATGACTTCTCCGCGATTCAGGGTGTGCTCGTGGTGACCACGCTGCTGGTGCTGCTGGTCGGCTTCGTCGCCGATGTCGCGCAGCGCATCGTCGATCCTCGGTTGAGGCGAGCGGTAGGGGTGGGGGCATGAGCGAGCTCAGCGGCACGGTCGCACCGGGATCCGCGGATCCGGGTTCCGAGACGGCTCCGACTCGTCGGCGCGGGGGCCGGAGCGTTCGGCGCAGTGCGACGCTCACGGCCGGACTCGTGCTCGTCGGCATCGTGGTGCTGATGGCGCTGGTCTCCCTCGTTTGGCTGCCGTATCCGCTCGACGACACTTCGGGCGGACGGCTCTCCGGCCCGAGCGGCGAGCACCTGCTCGGCACCGACAAGCTCGGGCGCGACCTGCTCAGCCAACTCATGGTCGGCGCGCGCATCGCGCTCCTGGTGGGGGCCGGATCCGTGCTGATCGCCGCCGTGCTCGGGGTCGCCATCGGCCTGCTCGCCGCGCTCGCCGCGCCCTGGCTCGACGATGCGATCTCGGCCTTCATCGACGTGGCGATCGCGTTTCCCGTGCTACTCACGGCGATGCTCATCGTGGCGCTGCAGCCGCCGTCGCTCGGGTCGGCGATCCTCGCCATCGGGCTCGCCATGTCGGCGATCGTGGCGCGGGTGTCGCGGATCCTCGCCAAGCGCGCGGTCGGATCGCAGTACGTGATCGCTGCGCGCACGAGCGGTACGCGCACCCTCGGCATCATTCGCCGTCACCTGCTGCCGAACATGGCTCCCACGCTGGCGGTCACCCTGGCGCTGCAGTTCGGCGCCGCGGTACTCGCGGAGGCGAGTCTCTCGTACCTCGGCCTGGGCGCCCCGCCTCCCAACGCCTCGTGGGGGCGCTTGCTCCAGGAAGCGCAGGGCACCGTGCTCACGGCTCCGATCGGCGCCATCGCGCCTGGCGTCGCACTCGTCGTACTGGTGCTCGGCGTGAACTTCGTCGCCGATGGTCTGCGTGATGCGGCCGACCCGACTCGACGCGGGAGGAGCGCATGACCGAAGCACTGCTGCGCGTGAGTGCACTGCGCGTGCGCTCACGAGACGCCGCGCTCGTCGATGGAATCGATTTCGAGGTCGCCGCCGGTGAGCGTCTCGGGCTCATCGGGGAGTCAGGATCCGGCAAGTCGTTGACCTCGCTGGCGATCACCGCGCTGCTCCCAGACGGCCTCCGCGCAACGGGATCGGTGCGGCTCGCCGGAGTCGAGACGGTGGGCGCCGACGAGCAGAGCGTGCGTCCGCTCCGAGGGCCGGCCGCCGGCGTCGTGTTCCAAGAGCCGCTCACGGCGCTCGACCCGCTCATGCGCGTCGGCAGGCAGATCGCGGAGCCGATCCGGCGCCACCTCGGGCTTCGGGGCAGCGCACTCGACCGTGCGGTCGCCGAGGCGCTCGACGAGGTGCGGCTCGGCGAGCAGCGGTTCGCTCGTGCGTTCCCCCATGAACTCTCCGGCGGTCAACGGCAGCGGGTCGCGATCGCCATCGCGCTGGCTGCGCGCCCCCGACTGCTCATCGCCGACGAGCCGACCACTGCGCTCGACGTGACCGTGCAGTCCGAGGTGCTCGATCTGCTCGACCGGCTGGTGGCCGAGCGCGACATGGGGCTGCTGTTCGTGAGCCACGACCTGGCCGTCGTATCGCGCATGACCGACCGTGTGCTCGTGCTGCAGCGGGGCGCGGTCGTCGAGGAAGGCGCGGTGCGTCAGATCCTGCGCGCGCCGCAGCACCCCTATACGGCCCAGCTCGTCGCGCACGCGCGCGTCCTCGACGCGGCGCTCGACGGTGCTGGCCCGACCGATGCGGAGGGCAGGCGATGACGGTACTCGAAGCGAGCGGCGTCGACTTCTCGTACGGCGCCCGGCGAATTCTGACCGGCGTCGACCTCGCAGTGGCTGCGGGTGACTCCGTCGGCATCGTCGGAGAGTCGGGGGCGGGCAAGTCGACGCTGCTCTCACTCCTGCTCGGGCTCGCGGCACCAGCGCGCGGCGAGATCCGGTTCGACGGCGCTCCGCTGCGCCTGCGGGATCGCACGCTCATGCGCCGGTTCCGCAGCGGCGTCCAAGCCGTCTTCCAGGATCCGTACTCGTCGCTCGATCCACGGCAGCGGGTCGATCGCATCATCGCAGAACCGCTCGAATCCCTCGGCCTCGCCCGGGGGGCGGAAGCGGGCGCACGCGTGCGCGCCGCGCTCGCATCCGTCGGGCTGCCAGCAGACGCCGCTTCCCGCTACCCGCACGAGTTCTCGGGGGGCCAGCGTCAACGCATCGCGATCGCTCGCGCGACCGTCGTTCGGCCGCGCGTGCTCGTCGCCGACGAGCCCGTCAGCGCGCTCGACGTCAGCACCCGCACCCAGGTGATCGAGCTCATCAACGAGCTGCGCGCCGAACACGGGCTCGCGCTCGTCATGGTCTCCCACGACCTCGGCGCCGTTGCGGCGACCTGCGAGCGCACCGCGGTGCTCGAAGGCGGCCGCGTGGTCGAGACGGGCGCCACCGGTGATCTGCTGGCGAGGCCGCGAGAGGCGTACACGCAGCGCCTGATCTCGGCGATCCCGCGCCTTCCGACGGACTGACCCGTCAGACGCGCCCGTCCGTCGCGCCCGTCAGACGCGCCCGTCCGCCACTCACTCGAGCGGGGTCGCTTCTTGGTGCGTGTCGTGGTGCAACACGCACCAAGAGTGACCCCGCTCGCAGGTGGGGGAGGGGGCGGGGCGCTCCCTCACGCCGCTGCGTGCTCCTCGCAGGGGGCCCCGGCGTGCTCGTCGCACACCACGAAGCGGTGCTTGCACGCAGGGTCGGCGCAATTCGCCACGGTGTTCGAGGGGGCGTCGCACACACGGCACCTGCCGACGACAGCTGCGCCGGGCGCGAAGTCGAGCGCTTCGCGACCGTCGAATACGGCAAGCGATCCTTCCCACAGTCCGTCGTTGCCGAAGGCCTCGCCGTATTTCACGATGCCGCCGTCGACCTGGTACACCTCGTCGAAGCCGCGATCCCGCATCGCGGCAGAGAGGATCTCGCAGCGGATGCCGCCGGTGCAATAGGTGACGACGGGCCGGTTCTTGAGCGCGTCGAAGTCACCGGCGTCGATCTGCGCGATGAAATCGTGCGTCGTGCGCGTATCGGGCACCACCGCGCCCCGGAACCGACCGATCTCCGCCTCCCACGCGTTGCGCCCGTCGAAGAACACCACATCGTCACCGCGCTCGGCCACGAGTTCGTTGACCTCATGCGGGGAGAGATGCACGCCGCCGCCGACGACGCCGTCGTCGTCGACGCGGGTTTCGTCGGGGATTCCGAATGCCACGAGCTCGTCGCGCACCTTCACGCTGAGCTTCGGGAAGTCGCTGATGCGCCGCCATCGCGGCCCGCGCTCGGTGCCGTGCAGTCGCTCATCCGGGGCATCGACCAGTGCCGTTCCCATGCTCCACTTCGGCTCGAGCCCGGCGAACGGGGCGTACTCGCGAGTGCGCCGCACATACTGCTTGCAGGCGTCGAGCTCGCCGCCGACCGTGCCGTTGATGCCGTGGCGCGAGATGATGATGCGTCCTCGCAGGCCCAACGATTCGCAGAGCTGCCGCTGCCACAAGCGCACGGCCTCGGGATCGGCCACGGGGGCGAAGACGTAGTACAGCAGGATCTTGGGCTCGCTCACCCGTCAATGGTACGCGGGAGGCGCGCAGCGAACCGCACCAGCCCAACGCTTGACATTGACGAGGCGTCAACGCGTAGCGTGACATCTGGAACGGAGAACACCATGACGACCACGAATACGCGTGCGTTGCACAGTGTGCAGGCGGTGGCTCGCGCGGCGAGCACGACCTCGCGCACGCTGCGGCACTACGACCGCATCGGTCTGCTGCCGCCCACGTGCATCGGCTCGAACGGGTATCGCTACTACGACGACCGGGCGCTGCTCCGCCTGCAGCGCATCCTGCTGCTGCGCGATCTCGGTCTGGGCCTCGACGCCATCGCCCGGGTGCTCGCGTCGCAGGATGCCAGCAGCCGCAGTGCGCTGTCGGATCGCACGGCGCAGACCGCCGAGACCGAGATCCTGCAGTCGCACCTCGCGATCCTCCACCGCGAGCGAGAGCGCATCACCCGCCAGATCCGCGCCGTGGAGCGCACCATCGCCGCCCTCCCGGGCGTGACCGACACCGCACCAGCAGGAGCACTGATGACTGAGAACATCTTCGACGGATTCGACCACGCACAGCACCGTGAGGAGGTGGAGCGGCGCTGGGGAGACCGCGCGTACGCGGAGGGCGACCATTGGTGGCAGGGGCTCGGCAGCGGTGCGCGCGAGGCGTGGCAGCGCCGCAGCGCCGACCTCGCCGCAGCGTGGCGCATGGCCGCCGAACGCGAGCTCGACCCGGCGGGAGCCGAGGGGCAGGAACTCGCCGCCCAGCACGTGGCCTGGTTGCGGGGGATACCTGGGACCCCCGCCGCCGACCCCGCGGGTGATCTCGCCGGATACGTGCGCGGGCTCGGCGAGTTGTACGTCACGGACGAGCGCTTCGCCGCGAACTACGGCGGAGCGACGGGGGCGGGGTTCGTGCGGGACGCGCTGGTGCACTACATCGCCCACGATCGCGCAGAGGGCGCGAGCGGCGCGCGGTGATCTCGCGCGCGTCAGCGCGAGGGGTGCGCGCTCGCGTCGCGCGAGTGACTCGCTTCGAGCAGGGCCGCGGCTGACGCGTACGCATCGCGCTGCTCACGCACCGGAACATCGAAGATCCGTGCGGGGCCGGTTCCGTCGCGGTCGGCTTCCCACCCCGGGTCCCCGTCGCGCGCGAAGCGCACCAGGGCGCCGTGCACGGCGTCCGCGAGAGCTTGCGGAGGGGCGGTGCCCGCGACGCGCTCGACGCCCACGGCATCGAGGCGGTCGAAGACGAACGGCACATCACTGCAGTGCCCCGCGAAGTGCGGTGCGCCGGCCTCGGTATCGGGTGCGTGCCAGGAGTAGCGAGACGTCCAGGTGGTGCCCGCAACTGCAGACGCTCCGCGGGCACGGGCGACACGGGGCACCCATGAGCGGAACACGGCGTCCGTGGCGTACCGCCCGACGAGCGCGACGCTGCTCGCGGTCGCCTGGACCTCCGGCGTCTCGAGCCAGCGATCCGCAACCGCCGCGGACGCTCCGAGGGCGCGCAGCACGGCGCGGCGCGGCGCACGGTCGAGGATGGGGCGCGGTGTGAACATTCCCATGAGCTCGTCGTCTGCGGTGCTCAGCGCCAGGGGCACGTGCGCGCTGGGCCCGTGCGATGTGCCCTGCAACGCGTCGAGCGGCACCACGTCACCGTCCGGGAGCGGGCCGATCATGAGCCCGTCCCGGAGCATGCCGTGCACGTCGCGAAGGATGCGGGGCGCGGCAGGCGCCGTGATCCGGCGCTGCAACTCGATGATTCTCGCCTCGGGCAGCGACCCGAGACCGGCGAGATCGGGAGTCACTCCGCCCAGACGGGCCAGGTGCCGGGTGCGAGCCGCAGCGGCGTCGAGCGACGGCGCGGCGACGGCCGCCGACATGGCGTAGCCAGCGGCGAAGAGCCCCTCAGCCGCTGGAACGCCGAGCAACGTGAGCACCGCGCCGCCTCCGGCGGATTGCCCCGCGATGGTGACGCGATCCGGATCACCCCCGAACCCCGCGATGTTCTGCTGCACCCATTCCAGCGAGCGCACCCAATCGAGTACCCCGCGGTTGGCCGGAGCGCCGTCGACGGAGCCGAACCCGATGAAGCCCAGCCGGTACGAGATCGTCACGAGCACCACTCCGTCGCGGGCGAACGCGCGGCCGTCGTACCAGGGGCTCGCCGGGGAGCCTGAGATGAAGCCGCCGCCGTGGATCCAGACGATCACGGGCAGTTTCGCCGATGCCTCCGGCGCGGGTGTCCACACGTTCACGTTCAGTGTGTCGTCGCCCGGAATCGAGTGCTCGGGGATCAGCGTGATTCCCGTATCGCCGCGCTGCGGGGTGGGCCCGAACGCCGATGCGTCCCGGATCCCGTCCCACGCCTCGCACGACTGCGGAGGTGCGAATCGCAGGGCGCCCACGGGCGCAGCCGCGTACGGGATGCCTCGGAATACCGCGGCGCTCGGCCCCTCTGCCGCGCCCGGACTGCACGGCTCCCAGGTCCCCCGAACCGCTCCGGCGGCTGTCCGCACGACGGGGCGCGACGCGCGATCGCTGACGGTCTTCACCGGACGGGTCAGAGTCGCGACTGGGCTTCCGCCCGCGCGAGCACGTGATCCTGCGCCATCTGCGCTTCATTGATGCGCTGCTGCTGCTCTGGCGTTCGGGCGAGCGGAGGGATGACCTCGTGCTGATCGTTCACGATCACGACATCGTGGTCGACGTGGTTCACCATCGCATGGACGGCGTCGATGAAGTCCTGGCGTCGGATCGCGTCGAGCACGCGGGCGTGGTCGCGCTCCATCTCCGCGCCGGTCGCGACGTTCGCGAGACGACCGCGGTGCTCCGGAGTGCGCAGGCGATCGTTGATTCCGGCGTAGAGCGCGGCGAGCAGGCGGTTCTTCGCGGCGTCGAACACGAGACGGTGGAAGCGGCTGTCGAAGGCTGTATCGACGTCGCCCGCGAACCCGAGCACGGGGCATCGGGTGCATCCGACCTCTTCGATCGCGGCTCGTTCGAGCGCCGCGATGTCTTCATCGGTGCGGTGCAGGGCGGCCTGCTGCGCGGCTTCGATCTCGAGGGCCCGGCGATAGCTGAGGATCTCCTCGAGGGTGAAGTCGGTGAGGAACTCGTTGAGGAGGGTGCTCGTCGGCGCGGCCGAGCGCACGAACGTGCCGCGACCGGGCAGCGTCTCGAGCATTCCGATGCTCGCGAGCGACCGCACGGCTTCGCGCACGGTCGAGCGACCGACGCCGGTCTGCTCTGCGAGCTCGGGCTCGATGGGAATGCGCCCGCCGACCGGCCATTCGCCGGTGGTGATCTTGCGACGCAGGTAGGCGAGCGTCGCGCGTGCTCGATCTGACCCTGTGGTCGCTGCCATGATCACTCCGATTCGTCGGGCGCCGTGTGCGCCGATGCCGAGAACTCAGTATATCGAGCGTCTTCGAGGGCGTCGGGGCGCGAAAGATCGGTTCGCGGAGGCCATTGGAGCAGCCAGCCGCTGACCGTAGTCTGGAGGTCAGATCACCAGGGGGTGCCATGACGAACAAGAATCCGAGCCGCGGCGACATCGACCCGTATGCGCGCATGCGGCAGGTACCCGGCTTCACGTTGCGGAGTGCCGACATTCAGGACGGCGAGCCACTGCCTGCCGAGCAGTACGCAGAGGCGGCAGGGGGATCCAATCGCTCGCCGCAGTTGAGCTGGGCCGACTTCCCGGCGGGCACGAAGAGCTTCGCCGTCACCTGCTTCGACCCGGACGCGCCGACGGGGTCGGGGTTCTGGCACTGGGCCGTTGCGAACCTGCCGGCGAGTACGCACGAGCTCCCGGCCGGTGCCGGCGCTCTCGCAGGCACGCCGGGCGGCGCGCTGCTGCCGGCCGCTGCGACGACGATGCCGAATGAACGGCGCGAGCGCGCGTTCACCGGTGCTGCGCCGCCGGAGGGCACCGGCGTGCATCACTACTGGTTCGTCGTGCACGCGCTCGGCGTCGAGCACCTCGACATCGACCCGGATCTCACACCGGCGGTCATGGGGTTCATGATGCGCGATGCCGTACTGGCCCGGGCAGTCATCGTCGCGACCGGAGAGTTCCGCCAGGCCGACTGACCGATCGATCGGTCAGGAATTACAACGCCTCGGTCACGAAGAGGGCCCCGAGTTGCTCCCGCGGGGGGATCGCGGTCTACGATGCTTGAATCGGCGTAAGTTCTCGCCGACTCGCTCAGTTCGCCGAAGCACTGACCCGGCGACGTCCCCCACAAAGGATTCGATACCCATGCGACAGACCTCGTTCCGCCGCCGCGCCCTCACCATCGCCGGCGTCACCGCAGCGGCAGCACTCACCCTCAGCGCCTGCTCCTCACCCGACTCGTCAGGCGAGGGAGGATCAGCGGAGACCTTCAACATCGGCATCAGCCAGTTCGTGCAGCACCCGGCACTCGACTCCGCGACCGAGGGCTTCAAGCAGGCGTTCATCGACGCGGGATACGTCGATGGCGAGACGGTGAACTTCGACGAGCAGAACGCGAACGCAGAGCAGGCCACTGCCGTCACCATCGCGCAGGGCTTCGCGACCTCCGACAACGATCTCGTGCTGGCAGTGGCGACACCGGCAGCGCAGGCGGCCGCTCAGGCGATCACCGACAAGCCGATCCTCTTCACCGCGGTGACCGACGCGGTGTCAGCAGAGCTCGTCGACTCCAACGAGACCCCCGGTGGCAACGTGACCGGAACCAGCGACCTGGCCCCGCTCGACGAGCAGCTGAAGATGCTGCAGGAGATCGTGCCCGACGCGAAGAAGGTCGGCATCGTCTACGCATCGGGCGAGGTGAACTCCGAGGTGCAGGTCTCGGCGGCCGAGGAGGCCGCGAGCGACCTCGACCTCGAGATCGTCACGAAGACCGTGACCACTGCCAACGACATCGCTCAGGCGACCGAAGCGCTCGGAGACGTCGACGCGATCTACGTGCCGACCGACAACCTCGTCGTCTCGGGCATCGCCTCGCTCGTGCAGGTCGCGGAGGAGAAGCAGATCCCCGTCATCGGGGCCGAGGCCGGCACCGTCGAGGGCGGCGCGGTCGCGACGCTCGGCATCGACTACACGGATCTGGGGCATCAGACCGGTGAGATGGCCATCAAGATCCTGGAAGACGGAGCCGACCCTGCAGAGATGGCAGTCGAGGTCTCCAAGAGCTTCACGTACGTGGTGAATCCGGGCGCCGCAGAGCGCATGGGTGTCGAGATCCCGAAGGATATCCTCGACCAGGCGGAAACCGTCGAGTAACCCCGGGCCCCCGGCCCGCACGGTTTCTCCAGCACACGACACGAACAGGATGACCATCGCATGATCGGCGCGCTCGAACTCGGCCTCATCTACGGGGTGATGGCACTGGGCGTCTACCTGACGTTCCGAGTGCTCAACTTCCCGGACCTCACGGTCGACGGCAGCTTCACCACCGGCGCTGCTGTCGCGGCCGCGCTGATCACGAACGGTCACAACCCCGTCCTCGCCACCCTCGCCGGTGGCGGGGCGGGGATCGTCGCAGGCATCATCACCGGCCTGCTGCACACGAAGGGCCGCATCGACGGCCTCCTCTCCGGAATCCTGACGATGATCGCCCTCTGGTCGATCAACCTGCGAATCATGGGCACCGCGAAGGAGGGCACCGCGGTCGCCGCCAACCTCCCGCTGCTGCGGGCCGACACGGTCTTCACCCCGCTGCGCGAAGGAGAGCTCCTCGGCACCTGGGGCGGCGTCGCCATCATTCTCCTCGCCGTGCTCGTGCTGAAGGTCGTGGTCGACTGGTTCCTCTCGACCAACCTCGGGCTCGCCATTCAGGCGACCGGAGACAACGGGCCGATGATCCGCAGCTTCGGCGTGAACACCGATCGCACGACGATTCTCACCCTCGCCATCTCGAACGGATTCGTGGGGCTCTGCGGGGCGCTCGTCGCGCAGTATCAGGGCTTCGCCGACATCAGCATGGGCGTCGGCCTGATTCTCGTCGGGCTCGCATCCGTCATCCTCGGCCAGGCCATCTTCGGCCAGCGCTTCATCTGGCTCGCGAGCCTCGCGGTCGTGCTCGGCGCGGTCATCTACCGCCTCATCATCTTCTTCGCTCTGCGCGCCGGTCTCGATCCGAACGACATGAAGCTCATCACCGCGCTCCTCGTGATCGCGGCGCTCCTGCTGCCGCGGTGGGGGTTCCTGCGCAAGATCCCGATGCTGCGACGCAAGGACGGCCGCGTGGTGCTCGAGGAAGTCACCGCCCCGGCCTCCGCCGACGCCTCGCCGAGCGGTGCTGCGCCCGCCGGAGCCACGACCGCGCGCGTCGGCGCTGATCCCGCGTCGCCCGCGGCCGGCACTACGCCCGAACCCGACACCCAGGCCGGAAGGTAGCCGCATGCTCACCATTGAACGCATCGAGAAGACGTTCTTCCCCGGCACCGTCAACGAGCGCCGCGCACTCGGCGGCCTCAGCCTGCGCCTCGACGAAGGCGACTTCGTCACCGTCATCGGCTCCAACGGCGCCGGCAAATCGACATTGCTGAACGCCATCTCGGGTCGCTACAGCGTCGACTCCGGCAGCATCGAGATCGACGGCCAGCGCGTCAACAAGCTCAAGGAGTACCAGCGCGCCAAGTTCATCGGCCGTGTGTTCCAGGACCCCATGGCGGGCACCGCTCCCGATCTGACGATCGAGCAGAACCTTGCGCTCGCCGAGCGTCGGGGCAAGAGCCGCGGGCTCGGGCTCGCGCTCAGCCGTACGCTCCGCGAGCGCTTCCGTGAAGAGCTCACCGCGCTCGAACTCGGTCTCGAGCACCGGCTCACCGCCAAGGTCGGCCTGCTCTCCGGCGGCCAGCGGCAGGCGTTGTCGCTGCTCATGGCCGGATTCACGCGTCCCAGCATCCTGCTGCTCGACGAGCACACCGCCGCACTCGACCCGCAGCGCGCGGCACTCGTCACCGAGCTGACCGACCGAATCGTCTCCCAGGGCGCGCTCACGACGCTGATGGTGACGCACAACATGGAGCAGGCGCTGCGACTCGGCAACCGCCTCATCATGATGCACGAGGGCAACATCGTGTTCGAGGCGTCGGCGGAGCAGAAGCGCGAGCTCACGGTGCCGCGCCTGCTCGAGGAGTTCGCGAAGATCAAGGGCGCGCAGCTCGACGATCGCGCCCTGCTGGCCTGAGGCGCATCGCCGACGGGGTCTCCTGCGGGATCTCCAACGGCCGAGACAGCCGGGAGATCTCGGCTTCGGCGCGCGCTCCCGCCAAACATGCGCGACCACTCATACAGTGGGGTCATGGCAGCTGAACCCATCGCCCCGGCGTCGGTGTGGGACGCCGTGTCCGAACGATCCGAAGCGCTGGCGCACGCTTGGATCTCAGCCCTGCGCGATCGGGCGCCGGATGAGACGGTGCACCCCCGCGGATCCGGGCACCTGCTCGAGGGGCTGCGCCGCGATCCCGAGAGTTTCGAATTCACACGGAGGCTGCTCGAGCTCGTCGCCGGAACGGAAGACGCGTTCGCTTCGGCGGTCGGACTCCATGCCATGTCGCAGGAAGTACCGGATTCCATGCCCGCGCGTGACCGGTTCGCGGTACGGGCGGGTGGAGCGACATCTCTCGGGCTCCCCTGGGCAGTCATGCCCGTCGCTCGCCGCTGGCTCCGGGATCGCGTCTCCGGGCTGGTGCTCGCCGCTCGGTTGCCCGGCCCAGCGGGCGGAACCGGAACCGCGACCTGGCTCAGCTCGGCCGCAGGAGCAGCGCTCGCCGACGCGCATCGGAGGTACTCCGACGCCGGACTGCGGGCAGTCACGCGGCCGCTCGGCAACGGCGTGCACGGGCCCGACGGCGCTGCCGGGGAAGTGGCGCGACTCGCCGCGCTCGCAGCCCATCCAACCGTCGCGCATCTGGTGGTCGAACCGGAGCGCATCGCCCCCGGCGGCACGGAGTGGACGTTCGACGACGACGTCGCGCGCGCCGCATCCGCACTCGAACCCGTGCTGCGCGCCTCGGCTGAGCACGGAACCACGATTCATCTGTCCGCTCGAAACGTGCGGTGGGCGCGCATGCTGCCCGAGATCGCGATTCGTGCACTCGTCGACCCCGCGCTCGACCGAGCGCGCATCGGGGTGCAGTTGCTCGCCGAACTGCCGGAGTCGCGCGAGTACTACGGCCGTCTGAGTCGTTGGGCGCAGCGCCGCGTCGCCGAGGGCGGGGCGCCGGCCGAAGTCGTCATCGGCGTGGGCGGCGTGGCCGGAGGCGAACGCATCGCGTCGATCGAATCGGGGCTCCCGGTGCCGGTGCTGGAAGAACGCGTGGACGTGCTCGCACAGCTGCTGCGGCTGACGGAACTCGCGCTGCACCCGGGACGAGCGGCGGTGCTGCGGCCCGTGATCGCCACAGAGGACGTGCTCGTGCTCGCGGCCGCGGTCGCCCTGGCTGACGAGCTCGGATCGCGAGAACTCAGCGCGGTGCAGTTGCGCAGCGGCGTCGCCCCCGGGCTCGCATCGGTGCTTCGCGAGACCCTCCCCGATGTGCGCGTCGTCGTGCCCGTCGTCCCTCCGAAGGAATTCGGCGGTGCCGTCGATCTGCTCGTCGGCATCGCAGCTGAAGCCGCCGATCCAGACTCGGGACTGTCCAGACTCGAGGCGCTCATCGCACGGGAACCCGAATCCGGGGGAGGTGAGGACGACGCCGGAGAGATCGCGAGCGAACCCGCTGAGCTGACGCGCGAACGGGCGCTGTCGCAAGCGTTCACCGAGTTCGGCACCGCACTCGCACGGGCAGCGGAGCCGGCTCCGGCGTCGCACCGCACCCAGAACCGGGCGCGCGAATGGGATCCGTCGGAGCGCGACAGTGCGTTGTTCTACCGCGCCCCCGACGAACCGGCGCGATTCGAGACCGGTGGCCTCACTGCTGCGGTACTGGGGCTGACGAGGGGGTCGACGGGAGAGTTCACCCTCGAGGCCGTCGCCCCGCCGCGCGCGATCCCCGCCGTGTCGGAATCCGGTTTCGCGAACGAGCCGGCCACCGACGCGACCGTGGCGGCGAATCGCGAGTGGGCGCGAGACCTCTTCGCGGAAGCCCGTGCACGGACGGGTGACGACGATGCCGCGAACGCCACGATTGCCCTCTCGGCAGCCGATCTCGATCCGGAACTCGTCGCGGAGGATGCGCGTTCTCGAGCCGAAGCGTGGTCGGCCCAGTCGACCCGCACGCGGGCGTCACGGCTGCGCCGCTCGGCACTCGCGATGGTCGCCGCACGGGATCGACTGATTCAGCTGCTGGCCGCCGACACGGGCGCCCCGATCGCCGAGCTCGACGCCGAAGTGGACGACCTGGTGGATGCGGCCCGATACAGCGGCCAGCTCGCCGAGGCGCTCGGTGCGGTGCGCGGCGCCACGTTCGTCCCGGAGCGGCTCGTGCTCGTCGCCGCCGATGCGCCCACCCCGCTCGCCGTGCAGGCGGAAGCGGTCTTCGCCGCGCTGGCAGCGGGAAGCGGGGTGCTCTGGCTCGTGCCGCACCGCCTCCTGGCATCGGCGTCGGCCGTGATCGAAGAATGCGAGGTCGGTGGCCTGACGCCCGGTGTGGTGCGGCTCGAAGCCGCAGTCGTCGGCCGAACCGTTGCCGAGCTCGCGGCACATCGAAGCGTCGATCGCGCGGTCGTGATCGGATCCCGTACTGACGCGACCGACCTCGCGCGTCGTCGGCCCGACCTCCGGGTCGAAGGGCAGTTCCGGCCGCGCGGCTTCGTGCTCGTCACGCCGTCCGCCGACCTGGATCGAGCGATCGACGACGTCGTCGCCTCGGCGCTCGGCCGCTCGGGAGGCAGTCTTCGCGCCGCCAGGGGCGTGATCCTGCTCGGTAGCGTGGCGCGATCGCGGCGTTTCCGAGAGGGGCTCGCCGATGCGGTACGAGCCCTCCGGGCCGGCGACAGCGCGCGCGAGTCCGACGCCACGGTCTTGGGCCTCCGGGTCGGCCCGCTGCATGCCCCGGCCGACGAGGCCGAGCGGCGTGCGCTCTCCGAACTCGCTCGCGGAGAGGAATGGCTCGTGCAACCCGAATCCCTCGATTCGGAGGGACGGGTGTGGAGCCCGGGAGTGCGGGCAGGGGTCTCGGCGAATGCGACCTTCTGGGACGACGCGCGGACGGTGCCCGTGATCGGCATCACCACAGCGCATTCGCTCTCCGAGGCGTTGGCGCTGCAGAACCGTGAGGGCACCGGCGGCGTGGCGGCGATCTACTCCAACGACGGGGACGAGATCGGTGCCTGGCTGGAGGGCATCGAAGCGGCCGCAGTGTCTGTCAACCGTGCGACGACGCATGTTCGCGTGGAGCGGCACCCGGGCGGAGGGTGGAACGATGCCGGCATGGGGCTCTCCGGCCTCGCCGGCGGGCCGAACCGATTGATCGCCCTGGGCTCGTGGCGCGTTCGGGAGGGGAGCCGGAGCGAGACCCTGCATCTGCGCGGGCTCGAACCCGAGATCCGGTTGCTCATCGAGACGCTGCAGCCCGTGCTGCCCTATCAGGCGTTCGACGAGCTCAGGCGCGCCGCGCTCGCCGACGCCTTCACGTGGCGCACGTCGTTCGGCGTCGATCGCGACACGATCGGGCTCGGGATCGAGCGGAACCTCATCCGGCACCGACCCGTCGCCACGCACGTGCGTCTCGCGGAAGGCGGAGCCCTCGTCGCCCTCGCACGCGTCATCGCCGCCGCGCTGCTCGCTCGCGCACCGATCACGGTCTCGACCGGAGAGGTGCTCCCCGTCGAACTCACCGAGTTCCTGGAGCACCGCGACATCGAGCTGTCGCTCGAGCGCGATGAGGACTGGCTCGAGCGACTGGCGGTGGCCGGGGCGGTAGCCGCTGACGGGACCCGGGCCCTCCGGGTGCGCCTCATCGACGGTGACCGTGTTCGGGCGGCGGAGTGGCTCGGACCGCAGGATCGCGTCGCCATCTGGGCGGAGCCAGTGACGATGGCGGGTCCGGTCGAGTTGCTCTCCCTGGTTCGGGAGCAAGCAATCTCTGCGCGGGCGAACCGGCACGGGCTCGCGGTGACCGTGCCGGGGCTCGATGACGCGATCGAGCCGTGAGGCGTTAGTTCAGGCGCATGGGAGTGTGCGGAATGCCGTCCTCGAGATACTCGGCGCCGCAGCTGATGAAACCGAAGCGCGCGTACCAGTCGACCAGGTGCGATTGCGCGTGGAGCATGATCGGTCGCCCGGCGCACCGTTCGATGGCCGCTTCGAGCAGCACCGCGGCGACACCGTGACCCCGCCACGTCGGGGCGGTGACGACACGACCGATGCTGCGGGTGCCGCGCTCGCCGGGCTCTTCCACGAGGATCCGCACGGTTGCCGCGATCGCCCCACTGGCCTCTTCCGCCCAGATCTGAACTGAGCCGCCCTCCAGATCGCGTCCATCGAGATCGAGGTACACGCAGTCCTGCTCGACCACGAAGACCTCCTGCCGAAGTGCGGCGACACGGTAGAACGTCGTCGCGGACATGTCGGCGACGTGAGCGGCCTGCAGCGTCAGTTCCTCGGGAAGATCTCTCATGCACCGATACTCCCATGCGTCGGCAGCGCGTGCGGGCTCGTCTCGGTGCGTCCAGGATTTCCGTTCGCGCACTGGAGCCGCTAGGGTAGATTCCTGGTTGCGTTCGCGCGACCGATGGCGGGTTACCCGAGCGGCCAAAGGGGGCTGACTGTAAATCAGCTGGCAACGCCTACGGGGGTTCGAATCCCTCACCCGCCACCAGTACTGAAGGCCCCGGCCTCATTGAGAAATCGATGAGGCCGGGGCCTTTCGCTTTTCCCGGGGCGAATGGCCGTGGGATCGGAGGCATCGGAGTCCTGCGCCGCTCGCAGCAGACACGCCCGGGATGTGGGCGCTAGTTGCCCTGCAGCCAGGATCCCCGTAATGTATTCCCTTGTCAGCGAAACGGAAAACGGCGCGAAAGCGGCCGAGATTCGAATCGGACATCGGCTCTCTCGAGATCACCGAGAGCAGGACTTGCGAAAGTCTGGCTCGGGCGTGTAAAGTGAGAGACTCGATCTCACCGCAAGGTGGACGCCCCAAGGGCGGTCCAGCTGGAGCGCGTATTGCTCCCAGCGGTAGATGACAGGTTGCTGTTCGGAGCTTCCCTTGGTTGGGTGTGACGGGTGGTGTCTGGTCTTTGAGAACTCAATAGTGTGCACTTAAATTGTCATATGCCAATTTAATTTATAATCCCCGACATCCAGGTTTCTGGGTGTGGGAGATTCCTTTTTTGGATAACAAGAATCGTCAGTATTGATGGTTCTGTTGCCAGATTGAACTCGTTGCATGTTCCGGTTTTTCCCCGGGGCGTGTGGCAATCGTTTTTTACGGAGAGTTTGATCCTGGCTCAGGACGAACGCTGGCGGCGTGCTTAACACATGCAAGTCGAACGCTGAAGCTCCCAGCTTGCTGGGGGTGGATGAGTGGCGAACGGGTGAGTAACACGTGAGTAACCTGCCCCGAACTCTGGGATAAGCGCTGGAAACGGCGTCTAATACTGGATATGTCCTATCACCGCATGGTGTGTAGGTGGAAAGAATTTTGGTTCGGGATGGACTCGCGGCCTATCAGCTAGATGGTGAGGTAATGGCTCACCATGGCGACGACGGGTAGCCGGCCTGAGAGGGTGACCGGCCACACTGGGACTGAGACACGGCCCAGACTCCTACGGGAGGCAGCAGTGGGGAATATTGCACAATGGGCGCAAGCCTGATGCAGCAACGCCGCGTGAGGGATGACGGCCTTCGGGTTGTAAACCTCTTTTAGTAGGGAAGAAGCGAAAGTGACGGTACCTGCAGAAAAAGCACCGGCTAACTACGTGCCAGCAGCCGCGGTAATACGTAGGGTGCAAGCGTTGTCCGGAATTATTGGGCGTAAAGAGCTCGTAGGCGGCTTGTCGCGTCTGCTGTGAAAACCAGAGGCTCAACCTCTGGCCTGCAGTGGGTACGGGCAAGCTAGAGTGCGGTAGGGGAGATTGGAATTCCTGGTGTAGCGGTGGAATGCGCAGATATCAGGAGGAACACCGATGGCGAAGGCAGATCTCTGGGCCGTAACTGACGCTGAGGAGCGAAAGCATGGGGAGCGAACAGGATTAGATACCCTGGTAGTCCATGCCGTAAACGTTGGGAACTAGATGTAGGGCCTGTTCCACGGGTTCTGTGTCGTAGCTAACGCATTAAGTTCCCCGCCTGGGGAGTACGGCCGCAAGGCTAAAACTCAAAGGAATTGACGGGGGCCCGCACAAGCGGCGGAGCATGCGGATTAATTCGATGCAACGCGAAGAACCTTACCAAGGCTTGACATATACGAGAACACTGTAGAGATACAGGACTCTTTGGACACTCGTAAACAGGTGGTGCATGGTTGTCGTCAGCTCGTGTCGTGAGATGTTCGGTTAAGTCCGGCAACGAGCGCAACCCTCGTCCTATGTTGCCAGCACGTAATGGTGGGAACTCATGGGATACTGCCGTGGTCAACACGGAGGAAGGTGGGGATGACGTCAAATCATCATGCCCCTTATGTCTTGGGCTTCACGCATGCTACAATGGCCGATACAAAGGGCTGCGATACCGCGAGGTGGAGCGAATCCCAAAAAGTCGGTCTCAGTTCGGATTGGGGTCTGCAACTCGACCCCATGAAGTCGGAGTCGCTAGTAATCGCAGATCAGCAACGCTGCGGTGAATACGTTCCCGGGCCTTGTACACACCGCCCGTCAAGTCATGAAAGTCGGTAACACCCGAAGCCGGTGGCCTAACCCCTTGTGGGAGGGAGCTGTCGAAGGTGGGACTGGTGATTAGGACTAAGTCGTAACAAGGTAGCCGTACCGGAAGGTGCGGCTGGATCACCTCCTTTCTAAGGAGCACTCGACACCTTTCGGGGTGTCGCAGAATGGCTCGATCAGTGGCATACGTTCACTGCGAGCCGCTCATGGGTGGAACATATGACAAGCAAGCTTGCTGGCTCGCCTGTGTGAGTACGTCATGTCCGTTTCGGCGGGGGTGATTGGAAATCCTGGGTGGGTGTGGTGAGTGGGCAGAAAGTGCATACTATTGGGTCCTGGGAGACCAGCCGGTCGCATCCTTTTGGGGGTGCGGGTGACTGATTCCTTGACCTGCTGTCACGAGACGTGTTGCTCGTGGGGGTGGGATCGACCGTACGTTGAGAACTACACAGTGGACGCGAGCATCTTGCAGTGTCATATTCGTTTTGTGTCTGGATCGCCTGTGGGCGTGATGGGTGTGGGCGGGTGTGGTGCTGCTGATACTAATTAATTTCATTGGTCACACACCTGACGGATCCCTTTGGGGTTCGGGTGGGTGTGTGTTTCTGAATACTTATGTGATTTCAAGTTTCTAAGAGCAAACGGTGGATGCCTTGGCATCTGGAGCCGAAGAAGGACGTAGTAATCTGCGATAAGCCTCGGGGAGCCGATAAACGGGCTATGATTCGAGGATTTCCGAATGGGGAAACCCCGCCAGGGCGCGTGCGTACCTGGTGACTCCCGCCTGAATATATAGGGCGGGTAGAGGGAACGTGGGGAAGTGAAACATCTCAGTACCCACAGGAAGAGAAAACAACAGTGATTCCGGGAGTAGTGGCGAGCGAAACCGGATGAGGCTAAACCGGTCATGTGTGATACCTAGCAGGGGTTGCATGGTCGGGGTTGCGGGACGTGCCGTGAAGGGCTGCTGACCTTCGAACGTGAGAGTGAAGCTATAGGAGAACGCCTTGGAATGGGCGACCGGAGTGGGTGAGAGTCCCGTATCCGAAATGGTTTTACCGCGTGGTGTGTATCCCAAGTAGCACGGGGCCCGAGAAATCCCGTGTGAATCTGTCAGGACCACCTGATAAGCCTAAATACTTCCAGATGACCGATAGCGGACTAGTACCGTGAGGGAAAGGTGAAAAGTACCCCGGGAGGGGAGTGAAATAGTACCTGAAACCGTTTGCTTACAATCCGTCGGAGCAGGCTTTGTATCTGTGACGGCGTGCCTTTTGAAGAATGAGCCTGCGAGTTAGCGATATGTGGCGAGGTTAACCCGTGAGGGGCAGCCGTAGCGAAAGCGAGTCTGAATAGGGCGATTCAGTCGCATGTCCTAGACCCGAAGCGAAGTGATCTATCCATGGCCAGGTTGAAGCGACGGTAAGACGTCGTGGAGGACCGAACCCACTTAGGTTGAAAACTGAGGGGATGAGCTGTGGATAGGGGTGAAAGGCCAATCAAACTTCGTGATAGCTGGTTCTCTCCGAAATGCATTTAGGTGCAGCGTTGCGTGTTTCTTGCCGGAGGTAGAGCTACTGGATGGCCGATGGGCCCTACAAGGTTACTGACGTCAGCTAAACTCCGAATGCCGGTAAGTGAGAGCGCAGCAGTGAGACTGTGGGGGATAAGCTTCATAGTCGAGAGGGAAACAACCCAGATCACCAACTAAGGTCCCAAAGCGCGTGCTAAGTGGAAAAGGATGTGGAGTTGCTGTGACAACCAGGAGGTTGGCTTAGAAGCAGCCACCCTTGAAAGAGTGCGTAATAGCTCACTGGTCAAGTGATTCCGCGCCGACAATGTAACGGGGCTCAAGCACGCCACCGAAGTTGTGGCATTCATATTTATAGGTAGGCCTTCGTGGTCCAGCCGTATGGATGGGTAGGAGAGCGTCGTGTGGCGAGTGAAGCGGCGGTGTGAACCAGTCGTGGATGCCACACGAGTGAGAATGCAGGCATGAGTAGCGAAAGACGGGTGAGAAACCCGTCCTCCGGAAGACCAAGGGTTCCAGGGTCAAGCTAATCTTCCCTGGGTAAGTCGGGACCTAAGGCGAGGCCGACAGGCGTAGTCGATGGACAACGGGTTGATATTCCCGTACCGGCGGTAAACCGTCAAAGACCTAACCAGTAGTGCTCAGCTATCCAAAGCCTGTTACGGATCCTTCGGGTGATGTGCGGGTGGAGGTTGCGAACCCGATACTGGGGTGGTGAGCGTGAGGTGTGACGCAGGAAGGTAGCCTGTGCCGGGCGATGGTTGTCCCGGTGTAAATGTGTAGCCCGTCGATTATGAAGAGTTTTCGGCTTTGGGTGAGACATGATGCGGACCCGTATGGGGAAGCAGGTGATCCTATGCTGCCAAGAAAAGCATCGACGTGAGGTTTGCTGTTGCCCGTACCCCAAACCGACTCAGGTGGTCAGGTAGAGAATACTCAGGAGATCGAGATAATCATGGTGAAGGAACTCGGCAAAATGCCCCCGTAACTTCGGGAGAAGGGGGGCCATCCACTTATACCAACTTGCTTGGGAAAGGGTGTGGTGGCCGCAGAGACCAGTGGGAAGCGACTGTTTACTAAAAACACAGGTCCGTGCTAACACGCAAGTGGATGTATACGGACTGACGCCTGCCCGGTGCTGGAAGGTTAAGAGGAGAGGTTAGACCTTTGGGTCGAAGCTTTGAATTTAAGCCCCAGTAAACGGCGGTGGTAACTATAACCATCCTAAGGTAGCGAAATTCCTTGTCGGGTAAGTTCCGACCTGCACGAATGGCGTAACGACTTCCCAGCTGTCTCCACCGTGAACTCGGCGAAATTGCAGTACGAGTAAAGATGCTCGTTACGCGCAGAAGGACGGAAAGACCCCGTGACCTTTACTACAGCTTGGTATTGGTGTTCGGTGTGGCTTGTGTAGGATAGGTGGGAGACTGTGAAGCTCAGACGCTAGTTTGGGTGGAGTCGTTGTTGAAATACCACTCTGGTCATATTGGATATCTAACTACGGACCCTGATCGGGTTCTGGGACAGTGCCTGGTGGGTAGTTTAACTGGGGCGGTTGCCTCCCAAAAAGTAACGGAGGCGCCCAAAGGTTCCCTCAACCTGGTTGGCAATCAGGTGGCGAGTGTAAGTGCACAAGGGAGCTTGACTGTGAGACTGACAGGTCGAGCAGGGACGAAAGTCGGGACTAGTGATCCGGCAGTGGCTTGTGGAAGCGCTGTCGCTCAACGGATAAAAGGTACCTCGGGGATAACAGGCTGATCTTGCCCAAGAGTCCATATCGACGGCATGGTTTGGCACCTCGATGTCGGCTCGTCGCATCCTGGGGCTGGAGTTGGTCCCAAGGGTTGGGCTGTTCGCCCATTAAAGCGGTACGCGAGCTGGGTTTAGAACGTCGTGAGACAGTTCGGTCCCTATCCTCTGCGCGCGTTGGAGATTTGAGAGGATCTGACCCTAGTACGAGAGGACCGGGTTGGACGGACCTCTGGTGTGCCAGTTGTTCTGCCAAGGGCATGGCTGGTTGGCTACGTTCGGGATGGATAACCGCTGAAAGCATCTAAGCGGGAAGCCGGCCTCGAGATGAGATCTCCGTCACCCTTGTGGTGGTGAGGCTCCCAGTAGATTACTGGGTTGATAGGCCAGATGTGGAAGCACTGTAAGGTGTGGAGCTGACTGGTACTAATAAGCCGATGACTTGATTTCTTCCTCCCCTTGAGTGTGGGAGGGCATGAGTATCTTCAGTAACGATTGTTTCGCGTCCACTTTGTGGTTCTAGACGTACGGCCACACACGTCCACCTGTTTGGGGTGGGGTGTGGTCATATGTGAATAGAGTTACGGCGGCCATAGCGTCAGGGAAACGCCCGGTCACATTCCGAACCCGGAAGCTAAGACTGATTGCGCCGATGGTACTGCAAGGGGGACCTTGTGGGAGAGTAGGACACCGCCGGACACCTTTTACAGAAAGGGTCGTACAGTGTAAGCCAGAGACGGCACACACTGTACGACCCTTTCGC
>NZ_JAENJG010000002.1 GCF_016597785.1 Leucobacter sp. L43
ATTGCGCCGATGGTACTGCAAGGGGGACCTTGTGGGAGAGTAGGACACCGCCGGACACCTTTTACAGAAAGGGTCGTACAGTGTAAGCCAGAGACGGCACACACTGTACGACCCTTTCGCTTTTTATAGACATCTCAACAGCGCTGATTCTCGGAGGCACCTTATGAATGAACGACCCGATCGGAACGACTCCTCGGATCGTGGCCCCCGTAATCAGCGTGGTGAAGGTCGCCGTGATTCCGGCGACCGCCGCCCGCAGCGCGACGGCGATCGTCAGCGGCCTCAATACGGCAATCGGGATGACCGTGCGCCCCGCCGCGATTTCGGTGACCGGGACGATCGTCGCCCGCAGCGCGATGGGGATCGTCAGCGTCCGCAGTACGGGAACCGCGATGATCGTGGTTCGCAGCGGCCGCAGTACGGCAACCGCGATGATCGGGCACCTCGCCGCGACGATCGGGGAGATCGTGCTCCTCGACGTGACTTCGGTGATCGGGACGATCGCCGCCCGCAGCGCGACGGCGATCGTCAGCGCCCGCAGTACGGAAACCGTGACGATCGTGGTTCGCAGCGTCCGCAGTACGGCAACCGCGATGATCGTGGTTCGCAGCGGCCGCAACGTGATGGCGATCGGCAGCGTCCGCAGTACGGCAATCGTGACGATCGTGCGCCCCGTCGCGATTTCGGTGACCGGGACGATCGTCGCCCGCAGCGCGATGGGGATCGTCAGCGTCAGCAGTACGGGAACCGCGATGATCGTGGTTCGCAGCGGCCGCAGTACGGGAACCGTGACGATCGTGGTTCGCAGCGGCCGCAGCGTGATGGCGATCGGCAGCGTCCGCAGTACGGCAATCGTGACGATCGTGCGCCCCGTCGCGATTTCGGTGATCGGGACGATCGCCGTCCGCAGCGCGATGGGGATCGTCAGCGTCCGCAGTACGGGAACCGCGATGATCGTGGTTCGCAGCGTCCGCAGTACGGGAACCGTGACGATCGTGGTTCGCAGCGTCCGCAGTACGGCAACCGCGATGATCGGGCACCCCGCCGCGACGATCGGGGGGATCGTGCTCCTCGCCGTGACTTCGGGAATCGGGACGACCGTCGCCCGCAGCGCGATGATCGGGGGGATCGCGCACCGCGCCGCGAGTTCGGTGACCGAGACGACCGTGCGCCCCGCCGTGACTTCGGTGATCGCAACGACCGCGGGGACCGCGGAGATCATCGTCCGCAGCGCGATGACCGCGCTCCGCGGCGCGATTTCGGAGAACGTGATGCACGCCGCCCTCAGCGGGACGACCGGAGCGATCGCGCTCCGCGGCGCGATTTCGGCGGACGCGATGAGCGTGCGCAGCGCGATGACGCCCCCGGGTACGGACGCGGCGGAACCCGAGGCGCCGGCCGCAGTGACCGCGGTGGTCGCGAGCGTGTGTTCACCGAGGCCGAGCGACTGCAGCATGAACTCCGACCGGTCCGGTCCGATCACCGGGACCCGGTGCTTCCCGACGAGGTCGAGCCGAAGGACTTGCACCCGTCGGCGCGCAATGAGCTGAAGACGCTGCAGGCGGACGTGCAGGAGCGTGTGGCCCGTCACCTCGCCATGGTGGCCTTCCTCATCGACGATGACGCGGAACTCGCGCACCAGCACGCTCTCTCGGCGAACCGCCGAGCCGGCCGCATCCCCGTAGCTCGCGAAACCTTGGCGATCACCGCCTACCGAACAGGTGACTATGCGCTCGCACTGCGGGAGCTGCGAACGTATCGGCGGTTGAGCGGCCTGGATGGCCACGTCGCACTGATGGTCGATTGCGAGCGCGGCTTGGGGCGCCCCGATAAGGCGATCGAAACCGGACTCGAAGCGGACACCTCGCGCCTGGACACCGAGCAGCGGGTGCACCTCGCGATCGCGATGTCGGGTGCTCGCCTGGACCTCGGGCAGACGCAGCAGGCGCTGTTCGAGCTCGAGATTCCTGAGCTGAACCCGACGAAGGCGTTCTCGTGGAGCCCCGATCTCTTCGCCGCATACTCCGCGGTGCTCGAGGATCTCGGTCGTTCTGCTGAGGCCGCGAAATGGTTGGAGCGAGCGGAGCAGGCAGCACGAGCACTGCAGGCGCACCATGGATCGCTCGACGAGCTCGAGGTCTTCGAGGTCTATGAGGATGCCATCGAAGAGGAGCGTGACGCCGAGCTCGAGAACGAGGCGGCCGAAGAGGTGATCGGCGAGTTCGCAGGCGTGGACGAGGCAGCCGACGAGTCAGACCCTTCGGACGATGCGGATCGCACCGACGAGACCGATGCCGATATCGAGGCGGATCGCGAGATCGTGGAGTCGGTCGAAGAGGAGCCGGCCGAAGAGGAGCCGGCCGAAGAGGAGCCGGCCGAAGAAGAGCCGGCCGACGAGGAGCCGGCTGGTCAGATCGGAGACGAGCGGACCGAAGCTGAAGCGCCCGAGGCGGCGCTGCCCGAGGCGGAGATGTCGATCGAGGACGAGGTGGACGAATTGCTCGCTGCCGCGGGCATCACCGGCCTCGCTTCCGGCGTCGACACGGCGTCCGAGCCCGACGACGGTTCGGAGCCGCTCGCCGAGTCGGACGACCCGACCGACGTCAGCGACGAAGCCGAAGAGCGGACGGAGCAGCGCGACTGATGGGGCTGTTCGGGAAACGTGCCACTGCGCTCGGCGCAGCCCCGCTCGAGGGCCGCGAACTGTTGCTCGCGGATCTCGACGGGGTGATCTACCGCGGGCCCGACGCGATCCCGCAGGCGGTCGAGCAGCTCAATCGGGCTGCGCGCGCCGTACGCATCGGGTACGTGACGAACAATGCCTCCCGCACCGATGCGTCGGTGGCGGAGCACCTCCGCGAGCTGGGCCTCGACACCGAAGCCGCAGAGATCGTCACGTCCCCGCAAGCGGCCGTCTCGTTGCTCCGACAGACGGTCGCCGCCGGTTCCCGCGTGCTGGTCGTCGGCGGCGACGGGCTGGTCGACGAGCTCGGGAAAGCGGGCTTCGAAGTGACTCGCAGTGCCGAGGATGATCCCGCTGCCGTCGTGCAGGGCTTCGCGCCCGATGTCGGATGGGCGCACCTCGCGGAGGCCGCATTCGCGCTCGCGGAGGAGCCGGGGCGAGATCCGCTCCCGTGGATCGCGACGAACACCGACTGGACGATCCCGGTGGCACGCGGTCTGGCTCCGGGCAATGGAACACTCGTTTCAGCGGTGCATACGGCAGTGCAGCGGCTCCCGGTGTTCGCGGGGAAGCCCGAGACGCCGATCTTCGAGGCCGCGTTCGCGCGCTTCGGCACACGCAATGCGCTGATGATCGGCGACCGACTCGACACCGATATCAAAGGCGCGCTCGCTGCGGGGATCCCCTCACTGCACGTGCTGACCGGTGTCGATCGACCGAAGCAGCTCGTCGCGGCGTCTCAAGACATGCGTCCGGACTACATCGTGGCGACGCTCGCCGAACTCCACGAGCCGTACCCGACGACGGAACGCCTGAAAGACGGCACCGTCCAGGTGGGCACGGCGAAGGTGCGCATGGACGGCCACATCGCGTCGGTCGTCGCCGAAGGCGATTCGGCGATCAACCTGCTGCGGGCGGGATGCGCGGCGATCTGGGCCTCGGGTCTCGCCATCTACGGGCTGAAGGTGCCGGAGATTCTGTACGAGGATCACTGGCGCTGAGCCACGGGTGCGTGTCCGACGTCCTCGCTAGTCTTGACGTATGAGCGAAACCGAGAATCGCGAGGAGCGGACGAGCCCTGAGGCGGGTGGCGCCGCGGAGAGCGGCCTCCCGTCGGCGACCGGCTCCTTCGACCTCGGCACGGGCGAGGCCGACGACGGCCTGCTCAGCCGGATCGAACTCATCGAGTCCCAGCCGCTCTCGCACCGTGCGCAGAAATTCGAGCAGGTGCACGACGAACTGCTCGCCGAGTTGCAGCGAGGCGATCATGGCGCCGTCTGAGGGCGGCGAGCCGGAGACGCATCGTGGTGAGACGCGGGATGCCGCGGCGACCGTGAGCGCGGAGCTCCAGGCGACTTGGGGCGGTACCGCCGAGCGCCTCGATCGGGTGGTGCCGCTACTCGGCCTCGCCCGCTCGCGCAGCCGCGCGACAGAACTCATCGGCGCCGGTCAGGTCGTGGTCAACGGGGCCGTCGCCGTAAAGCCGGGTGCGAAGGTCGTCGCGGGCGATCTGGTGACGGTTGACGGGGCCGACCACTACGTGGGCCGTGCAGCGCACAAGCTGCTCGCGGCGCTCGAGGCCTTCGCCATCGATCCTTCGGGGCGCGTCGCCCTGGATCTCGGAGCCTCGACGGGCGGCTTCACGCAAGTCCTCCTCGAGCGCGGCGCGCGCATCGTGCAGGCGATCGATGTCGGCCACGATCAGCTCGCCCAGCAACTGCGGGATGACGATCGCGTGAAGCTCGTCGAGGGGCGCAATGCGCGAGCACTCACGCCGGCCAATCTCGCCGCCGATACCGGGGTCGCCGACGCCCCGACGCTGGTCGTCGCCGATCTGTCGTTCATCTCGCTCCGGCTCGTCTTTCCGGCGATCGCGGCGTGCGCGGCACCTGCAGCTGAGCTCGTGCTGCTCATCAAGCCGCAGTTCGAAGTGGGTCGCGTGAAAGACGGCGTGGTCACCTCGCCCGCGCAGTGGGGCGACGCGGTCCGCACCGTGCTCCAGGCCGCTGCCGAGCACGGGTTCGCACTGCGCGACCTCGCAGCTTCACCGGTGATCGGGGCGCACGGAAACCGGGAGTTCCTCGGGTATTTCGTGCGCGCTGCAGATGCGCTTCCGACAGAATGGGAGGCGCGCATCGCCGAGCTCACAGGGGCTCCCGAAGCGCGGCAGAGCATCGATACAGCACGAGCGGACGAAGGGCGATGAGCATGCAGGTCGACGAACCACGGCGGATCCTGATCGTGTCGCACACGCACCGCGATGAGGCGGTCGCCGCGACAGTCGAAGCCGTGACCGCGCTGCTCGCCGCCGACGTGGTTCCCGTGCTCGACGCGCAAGACCGGGACGACTTCTCTCCGCACCTCGAAGTCGAGCGCATCGCACTGCTCGGTGCGGACGTGGCGGTGACGGAGCTCGAAGCCGCCATCGTGCTCGGCGGCGACGGCACGATCCTCCGGGCGGCCGAGCTGCTCCGAGGCTCGGAGTGCCCCATCGTGGGAGTGAATCTCGGCCATGTCGGATTCTTGGCCGAGATGGAGAGCTTCGATCTCACGACGACCATCGATCGTGTGCTGCAGCGCGATTACACGGTCGAGGAACGCCTGACCGTCGATGTTCGCGCGAGCCTGGACGGACGGCTGATCGCAGACACCTGGGCGCTCAACGAGGCCAGCGTCGAGAAGCAGCGGCGCATGCTCGAGGTCGAGATCGGGGTCGACGGTCGGCCGATCTCGACGTTCGCGTGCGACGGCGTCGTGCTCGCGACCCCCACTGGCTCCACCGCCTATGCCTTCTCCGCGGGCGGTCCGATCGTCTGGCCGACGGTGCAGGCGATGCTCATCGTTCCGATCGCCGCTCACGCGTTGTTCAACCGTCCGCTCGTCACCGGCACCGACTCTGAGTTGCGCGTGCGCATTCTCCCCGAGAACATCGGGCCGGGGGTCCTGTGGTGCGACGGGCGCAGACGCACGGAGCTCCCGGCTGGATCCATCGTGACGGTCAGCCGATCCGCGCAGTCGGTGCGGCTCGCTCGGTTGAACGCCGGGGTCTTCTCGGATCGACTGGTGCGTAAATTCCACCTGCCGACCTCAGGATGGCGCGGCAGTCGTCGCGGAGGTGAGGTCGCATGATCGAAGAGCTCAGGATCAGGGATCTCGGGGTCATCGTCGACTCGACCGTGCCGCTCGGCGCGGGGTTCACGGCCATCACCGGCGAGACCGGCGCCGGCAAGACCATGGTCGTCAGCGCGCTCGGGCTCCTCATGGGGGAGCGCAGTGACGCCGGTGCCGTGCGAGCCGGTGCAACTCAGGCGCGCGTGCACGGCATCGTGCGCACCTCCGATCCGATCGTCGCCGACATCGTCGACGAGCTGGGCGGCGAGATCGAAGGCGATGAGCTCGTGCTCAGCCGAACCGTGAGCGCGGAAGGACGCAGTCGCGCGGGTGTCGGCGGAGCCAGCGCCCCCGTGGGAAGTCTCGGGAGGCTCGCGGATCGCCTGTTCGCGGTGCACGGGCAGTCGGAGCAGTTGCGCCTGAAATCGACCGCAGCGCAGCGCGAGACGCTCGATCGCTTCGGGGGAGAGGAGCTGTCTCGCACGCTCGCCGAGTATCGGGTCAGCCACCAGGAGCGTCAGCAGCTGAGCGCGCGCGTGCAGGAGTTGACGGAAACACGCGACGAACGAACCGCGGAAGCCGAGCGCCTGCGCGCCGAGTTGGAGGAGATCGCCGCCGTCGACCCGCAGGCGGGCGAGGAGATCGAGCTCGCCGGCCGCATCGAGCTGCTGAGCAACGTCGAGGCACTGCGCGCCGCGACGTCGGCCGCGCACGAGGCGTTGGCGAGCGAATCCGACGAGCCGCTCGTGAGAGACGCTGGCGGACTGGTCGACGACGCTGTGCGCGAGCTCGAGCGGGTCGCCGAGTTCGACCCTCGGCTCGCGGCCGTGCTCGAAACGCTGCGGGGCGTCAGCTTCCAGATCGCGGATGCGGCAACCGAGCTCGCCGCCTACGCCGGCGATCTCGACGAGGAAGGCCCCGGCGAGCTCGCGCGCGCGAACGATCGCCTTGCGGCGCTGAACGGGCTCTTCCGGCTCTACGGGGCCGACAGCGCCGCGGTGATCGCCACCGCCGAGACCGCTGCCGAGCGTCTGTCGGAGCTCGACGGCGACGGCGGCCTGGTCGACGAGCTGTCGGAGCGCTTGGAAGCCGAGACGGAGCGCGAGCGCGACCTTGCTGCGCGGTTGACAGAGCAGCGGACAGCGGCGGCCGTGCGGTTGTCAGAGCTCGTCACGGCAGAGCTGCGGCAGCTCGCGCTCCCCGACGCCGAGTTCGTCGTCGAGGTGTCGCCGGCGGCGACGCTCGGCGGATCAGGGGGCGACGACGTGCAGCTGCTGCTGAGTCCGCATCCCGGCGCGGCCCCCCGGCCGGTCGCGAAGACCGCATCCGGGGGAGAGCTGTCGCGCGTGATGCTCGCGCTCGAGGTCGTCGTCGCCGGGGTCGATCCGGTGCCGACCTTCGTGTTCGACGAGGTCGACGCGGGCGTCGGAGGTGCCGCAGCGATCGAGATCGGTCGGCGTCTCGCGCGCCTCGCGCGCACGTCTCAGGTCATCGTGGTGACGCACCTGGCGCAGGTCGCGGCCTTCGCGTCGAACCATCTGCAGGTCGTCAAAGACTCGGCGGGTGGGTTCACAGAGAGCAGCTGCCGGCGTCTGGACGGAGACGCGCGACTCGCCGAGATGGCGCGTCTGCTCTCCGGCCTCAGCGACTCCGGGAGCGCACTCGAGCACGCCGCCGAACTCCTGGCATTGCGTGAATCAATCTGAGTGCGCGCAGCACGCGTCACCGCGCCAGGCTTGAACGCCTTCGCGCACCGCGAGAGCCGCGATGACCAGGGCGGCGATCGAGTCCGCCCACGCCCACCCGAGCGTGCTGTTCAGCACCAAACCGAGCAGGAGCGCTGCCGAAAGGTAGCTGCAGATCAGGGTCTGCCGCGAATCGGCGACGGCGGATGCCGAACCGAGCTCTCTGCCGGTGCGGCGTTCGAACCAGCTCAGCGCCGGCATCACGGCGAGGCTGACCGCTGCGAGCACGATTCCCACGGTCGAGTGCTCGGGCTCGCGGAAACCGGTGAGTGACAGCACCGCATCGACCGACACGTAGGCGGCGAGAGCGAAGAACGAGACGGCGATGATGCGCAGGGCCGTGCGTTCGCGGCGCTCGGGATCGCTCCCCGAGAACTGCCACGCCACCGCCGCAGCCGAGAGCACCTCGACGATCGAGTCCAGGCCGAAGCCGATGAGTGCGGCCGAGGAGGCAATGCCTCCGGCGATGAGCGCGATCACGGCTTCGACGATGTTCCAGGCGATCGTGCACGCCACGACGATGCGGATGCGGCGCCGAAGCACACCGGCCCTGGCCGGGGCTGGCGGTGCCGGTCGCGCTGCGACGGCCACGGGCGCTTCGGAGCCGGTGGTCATGAGCTCGTCTTCGCACCGACGGCGCCGCAGCATCCCGCGACGGTACAGGCGGCGTCGCCGCAGGGTGCGCCGCCGTCGACGGCAAGTGTGACCTGCAGGAGTTCGGCCAGCGCCGCGGTCAGATGGGGATCGGCGATCTCGTAACGGGTGCGTCGCCCTTCCGGTTCTGCGACGACGAGTCCGCACCCCCGCAGACACGCGAGATGGTTCGACACGTTGGTGCGGGAAAGCCCCAACGAGTCTGCGAGCGAAGCGGGATAGTCGGGCGACTCGAGCAGCGCCAGCAGAATTCGCGCCCGCGACGGGTCCGACATCGCGCGCCCCAGTCGCGACATGGCGTCGAGGCGAGAAGTAGTGTTCAGCATGCACTGACTATACATCGGATGCTGACCAATGGGCAGGGTGGCCCGAGCTCGGAAGCCGAGGCCCGCCCGGGCGAGCTCGGCGGGCCTCGCGCGGCGTCCGCGCTCGCGGCGCAGCGATGTCCGCGGTGACTGCTACGCTCCCCACATGGTGAAGTTGTTCGGCCGGTTCGGCGCTCAGGGCCCGAGGAAACCGGATATCAGCGACGATGCGGCGACGAAGGCTGCGTATCTGGATTCGCATCCAGACGTGAAGCACGCCGACATGGAGCAGATGGACTCCGACACGCGTGAGATGTACCGCGACGCCCGTGAGGCCGCGGTCGACGCCCGTGAAGAACGGGCGAAAGCTCACACGCGCGAGTTCGTGATCCGGGGGCCGTTCCAGCTCGGCTTCACCATCACACTCGGCGTGCTCGTGGCACTGGTGTTCGGCGGGATGGTCGAGCAGGTCACGACGATCCTCATGTACGTCGCCTCTGCGCTGTTCGTCGCGCTCAGCCTGGATCCGCTGGTGCGCGCGTTGCACCGGCGCGGAGTGAAGCGTCCCATCGGCATCGGCATCGTGTTCAGCGGCTTCGTGCTGATCATCGCGGGGCTGCTCGCCATCATCATCCCGATGATCGCGAACCAGATCACCCTCCTGGTGCGCAGCGCTCCGTGGCTCGTCCGAGACGTGATGCGGCAACCGTGGTTCCTCGATCTCAACGAGCGCTTCGGTCAATTCATCGATTTCGACAAGCTGCTCGGGATCGGTCAGGATTTCGTCAGCAATCCGGAGAACTGGGCGCAGGTCGCCGGCGGTGTGTGGCAAGCCGGCATCGGCATCGCCAACGGGGTGACCGCCGGGCTCATCGTACTGATTCTGTCGCTGTACTTCCTCGCCTCCCTGCAATCGATGAAGCGCGCCTTCTACTCGCTGGTGCCGAGATCGGGCCGCGCGAAGGTGATAGACATCACCGAGCAGGTGACCAAGTCGGTCGGCGGATACGTCAACGGAATGGTCATCCTGGCGTTCATCAATGCGGTGCTCGGATTCGTGATGATGTCCATCGTCGGCGTGCCCTTCCCCGGCCTCGTCGCTGTCGGCGTGTTCTTCCTCGCCCTCATCCCGCTGATCGGATCGGTCGTCGCCACCGTGCTGGTCACGATCGTCGCGCTGTTCGACGAGCCGACGACCGCAATCATCGCTGCGATCTACTACCTGATCTACATGCAGATCGAGTCGTATCTGCTGACGCCGCGCGTCATGAACCGCGTCGTCTCCGTGCCGGGGGCCCTCGTGGTCATCGGTGCGCTCGCCGGCGGCACGCTTCTCGGCCTGCTGGGCGCCCTCATCGCGATCCCCGTCACAGCGGCGGTGCTGATGATCGTCAAGCAGGTCTGGGTGCCGCGGCAAGAGCTGCGCTAGATCCGTCGCCATTTGTCCGAGTTGAACTGATAAGATTGAAGCCCGTGGGAACAGAGCAGAGCGCGGACCAGGCCGGAATCACCAAACACATCTTCGTGACCGGAGGTGTCGTCTCCTCGTTGGGAAAGGGCCTTACGGCTGCGAGTCTCGGAAATCTGTTGACGGCGCGCGGATTGCACGTCGTCATGCAGAAGCTCGATCCATATCTGAATGTGGATCCGGGCACGATGAACCCCTTCCAGCACGGCGAAGTCTTCGTGACTGACGACGGTGCGGAAACGGACCTCGACATCGGTCACTACGAGCGGTTCCTGGGAATCAATCTCTCCCAGGCCGCCAACGTCACGACGGGTCAGATCTACTCGACCGTCATCGCCAAGGAGCGTCGCGGCGAGTACCTGGGCGATACGGTCCAGGTCATCCCGCACATCACCAACGAGATCAAGCGCCGCATGCGGCTGCAGGCCTCCGAGACGCCGCGGCCCGACGTGATCATCACCGAGGTCGGCGGCACGGTCGGCGACATCGAATCGCAGCCGTTCCTCGAAGCCGCGCGCCAGGTGCGGCACGAGCTCGGCCGCAAGAACGTGTTCTTCGTGCACGTCTCGCTCGTGCCGTTCATGGGCGCCTCAGGCGAGCAGAAGACGAAGCCCACGCAGCACTCCGTTGCCGCTCTGCGCTCCATCGGAATCCAGCCCGACGCGCTCGTGCTCCGCAGCGACCGCCCGGTCACCGATGACAACCTGCGCAAGATCGCGCTCATGTGCGATGTCGACGAGGAAGCCGTCGTGAACGCCATCGACGTTCCGAGCATCTACGATCTGCCGCAGCTGCTCAACGATCAGAGCCTCGACAGCATCATCGTCGAGAACCTGGGCCTCTCCGATCGGTCGAACGACGTCGACTGGTCGGGCTGGCAGCCGGTGCTCGACGCCGTGCACCACCCGAAGGGCGAAGTCACGCTCGCGCTCGTCGGCAAGTACATCGACCTCCCCGACGCCTACCTCTCGGTCACCGAGGCGCTGCGCGCTGGCGGGTTCGCGCACTCGACCAAGGTCAACATCCGCTGGGTGCCCTCCGACAGCTGCCAGACCCCCGAGGGCGCACTCGAGGCGCTCGGCGACGTCGACGGCATCTGCGTTCCCGGAGGCTTCGGCATTCGCGGCATCGAGGGCAAGCTCGGGGCACTGCGCTTCGCCCGCGAGAACCACATTCCGACGCTCGGCCTGTGCCTCGGCCTCCAGTGCATGGTGATCGAGTACGCGCGCAACGTGACCGGACTCGATGGCGCATCGTCCACGGAGTTCGATCCTGAGACGCCGGTTCCCGTGATCGCGACGATGGCCGAACAGGTCGACATCATCGACGGGGGCGACCTCGGAGGCACGATGCGCCTCGGACTCTACGAGGCCGCGCTCGCCGATGGCTCCCTCGCGGCGTCGCTCTACGGGGCGCCGACGGCCACGGAGCGTCACCGCCACCGCTACGAGGTGAGCAACCGGTACCGCGACGAGATCGGCGCATCCGGTCTCTCCTTCTCCGGGACGAGCCCGGACGGTGCGCTCGTCGAATACGTCGAGCTGCCGACCGACGTGCACCCGTACTACATCGCCACTCAGGCGCACCCCGAGCTGCGCTCCCGCCCGGGGACGCCCCACCCGCTGTTCGCCGGGCTCGTCGAAGCGGCGATCCATCGCCGGGACGCCGCGCAGCTCTTCGAGGTCGACAACGGTGAGTGACGCCGTCGGCGCGGCCGCGAGCGAAGGGCCTGACGCGTTCAGTCCCCTCGCAGACGAGCGCGCCGACGACGTCCGCGTCGCCGAGAGCACCGTGCTCGCGCACGGAGCGGTGTGGGACATGCGGCGCGATCGCGTCGCGTTCGGGGGAGCCGAACTGGCGCGGGAGTACCTCGACCACACAGGCGCCGTCTCCGTGCTGGCCATGGACGACGAGGATCGCGTGCTCCTCATCAAGCAGTACCGGCACTCGACGGGGCACCGGCTCTGGGAGATTCCAGCCGGACTCATGGACGTCCCCGGCGAATCCGCCCTCACGGGAGCCCGACGCGAGCTTGCCGAGGAGGTGGACCTTCAGGCCGAGAGCTGGCATCTGCTGCTCGACCTGTTCCTGGCGCCCGGCAGCTCCACAGAGGCGATGCGCGTCTTCCTCGCACGCGGGCTCTCGCCTGTTGCGCACGACTACGTGCGCTCGGAGGAGGAGGCCGAACTGCGCCCGCAGTGGGTGCCGCTCGACGACGTGGTGGACGCGGTGCTCGACGGTCGCGTGCAGAACACGGTCACCGCGAATGCCGTGCTCGCCGCCGCTGCCGCTCGCGCACGGGGTTGGCGTCCGCTGCGCGACCCCGAGCTCCCCTGGACGGGGCGCGACGCCGTGCGGGGAGAGCGTTCGCGCTGATGCCGCTCAGCGTGGAAGAAGGTGCGGAGCGGTACCTGCGACACGTTGCGCTCGAGCTCGGACTCTCCGCGAACAGTCGCTCGGCGTATCGACGCGACCTCGTCGCGTACGGAGCGTGGCTCGCCGCGCGGGGCGTGCCCGATCTGACGCGCGTGACCCCGGAGACCCTGTCGGAGTACGTGGCCGACCTTGCGAGTCCGCACGGGACACCCGACGGCGAAATCCGGCCGCCGCTCGCGGCAGCATCGATCACGCGGCGGCTCTCGACGGTGCGCGGCATGCACCGGTTTCTCTTCGAGGAAGGCCTGCTCGACGCGCACGCTGGCAGCGGCGTGCGCACACCGAAGCGCGCCCAGCGATTGCCGAAGGCGCTGCCCCTCGCAGACATCGAGGCACTGCTGCAGGCCGCGGGCGGCGACGACCCGGTGGGCCTGCGAGATCGCGCCCTGCTCGAACTGCTCTACGCGAGCGGGGCACGGGTGAGCGAGGTCACGGCGCTCGACGTCGACGACCTGCTGGCCGCGCCCGGCACGGCCGACGCGGTGGAGGATCCCGACACCGCTCTGGGGTCCGGCGGGTTCGTGCAGGTGACGGGCAAGGGATCGAAGCAGCGGATCGTGCCCTACGGCAGCTACGCCGGCCGTGCGCTCGCCGCCTACCTCGTGCGCGCACGCCCCGCGATGGCGGCGCGCGGTGCGGGCACGCCGGCGCTGTTCGTCGGGCCCCGGGGAGCGCGGCTCTCGCGGCAGAGCGCGTGGCTCGTGATCAAGGCCGCCGCCGAACGCGCAGAGCTCAGCCAAGAGGTCTCCCCGCACACGCTGCGCCACTCCTTCGCCACGCACCTGCTGGCGGGCGGCGCCGATGTGCGCACGGTGCAGGAGCTGCTCGGGCACGCCTCGGTGACGACGACGCAGATCTACACGCAGGTGACCGCCGATACCCTCCGCGAGCACTACCTGCTGGCGCACCCGCGCGCGAAATAGGAGCGCTCGCGAATGAACGGCAGATGGCCGAACGGGAAAGGTTCGGTGCTCGGCGCCGAAATCTCCGCATTCGGGTAACGCGCCGCGGGTCTCAGGTGACATATTCGAAGCAGACCGTCCGCGCTGCCCGAGCATCGGCACCCTGCGGCCCCGATGCGACCAGCGAAAAGATACCGTCTCTTGAATGCCACGCCGAGCGAGCACCCACAGGTTCCGCTGACCCGCGCGACCCATGCCGCACCCGAGCGCACGCTCATCGACATCCTCAGGGCGACCGCCGTGACGCATCCCGACGCGTCCGCGATCGACGCGGGGGCGGGGGCGCTCAGCTACCGCGAGCTCGTCGTCGCGGTCGAGGCTCGCGCCGCGGGGCTGCGCGCATCGGGTGTCGGCCGCGGCGACCGCGTCGGTGTGCGCATCGATTCCGGATCGCAGGAGCTGTACATCGCGATTCTCGCCATCATGATGGCGGGCGCCGCGTATGTTCCCGTCGACGCCGACGACACCGACGAACGAGCGCGCCTCGTGTTCGGAGAGGCTCAGGTCGTCGGGATCGTCGGAAACGATGGGTTCGTGCACCGCGCAGGGCCCGAACCACGAGAAACCGAACCACGAGAACCCGAACCACGAGAACTCGATCCACGAGCGCCGGAGCCGGAGCAGGTCGCCGTCGACCCGACCCCCGATGACGACGCCTGGATCATCTTCACGTCTGGCTCGACGGGGGTGCCGAAGGGCGTCGCCGTGTCCCACCGCTCGGCCGCCGCGTTCGTCGACGCCGAGGCGCGCATGTTCCTGCAGCAGGATCCGCTGGGCCCCGGCGATCGGGTGCTCGCCGGCCTCTCCGTCGCTTTCGACGCCTCGTGCGAGGAGATGTGGCTCGCCTGGAGGCACGGGGCCTGCCTCGTGCCCGCGCCGCGAGCGATCGTGCGAGCCGGAGAGGACCTCGCCCAGTGGTTGGTGCGGCAGAACATCAGCGTGATCTCCACCGTGCCGACGCTCGCCGCGATGTGGCCGCGCGAGTCGATCGAACACGTGCGGCTGCTGATCTTCGGCGGCGAGGCGTGCCCGCCCGAACTCGCGGCCGGGCTCGTCGAGGCCGGGCGCGAGGTGTGGAACACGTACGGTCCGACCGAGGCCACCGTCGTCGCCTGCGGGTGCCCGCTCGACGGCGCCTCGCCGATCAGCATCGGGCTGCCCCTCGACGGCTGGGACCTCGCGGTGGTCGACGCTGCGGGGCGCCGGGTCGCACCGGGAGAGTCCGGAGAGCTCATCATCGGGGGCGTCGGCCTGGCGCGGTACCTCGACCCCGCGAAGGACGCCGAGAAGTACGCGCCGATGCCCGAGCTCGGCTGGGAGCGCGCCTACCGCTCGGGGGATCTCGTGCGCTACGAGCCGACCGGGCTCGTATTCCTGGGACGCGCCGATGACCAGGTCAAGGTCGGCGGCCGCCGCATCGAGCTCGGCGAGGTCGAGAACGCCTTGCAAGAGCTGCCCGGGGTCACCGCAGCTGCTGCCGCGGTGCGTTCGAGCGAAGCGGGCGTTCCGGTACTCGTCGGATACCTCGTGGTCGAGAGCGACGAACCGCTCGACCGGGCGCTCGCCCGGGAGCATCTGTCGGAGCGGCTCGCCGCCGGGGTGATGCCGCTGATCGCCGTCGTCGACTCGCTGCCCATGCGCACCTCCGGCAAGGTCGACCGGGCGGCCCTGCCCTGGCCGCTGCCCGGCGTGCACGCTCCGGCGGCGACGGGTCTGACCGAGAGCGAGCAGTGGCTGGCGGCGCAGTGGCAGGCTGTGCTCGGGGTGGCCGTGCCCGGTTCGGATGTCGACTTCTTCGACCTCGGCGGCGGCTCGCTCGCGGCGGCGCAGCTCGTGTCCCGCATCCGGGCCCGCGTGCCGGAATTCACGGTCGCCGACATCTACGATGTGCCGCGGCTCGGGGCGATGGCGAAAGCGATCTCGGCAGTCGCGGAGGCGCACGACGACGGCGGGTTCCACGAGCCGGCGCCCACGCCGCGCCGCACGCAGTGGCTGCAGACCCTCGCAGGGGCGCCGCTCTTCATCGCGAGCGGCCTGCGGTGGCTCGTGATTCTGCTCACAGCCGGAACCGCCCTCAACCTCACGACCGGGTTCGACGTGCTGCCGAGCGCGCCGATCTGGGTGGTACTACTGGCGATCCTCGTGCTCACGACACCCTTCGGCAAGATGGCGATCGCGGCGGCGGTCGCGCGCGTGCTGCTCGCCCGGGTGCGGCCCGGCGACTACCCGCGCGGCGGAGCGGTGCACCTGCGGTTGTGGCTCGCCGAGCAGTTCGCCCAGCAGATCGATGCGGTGGGCCTCGCGGGCGCGCCGTGGATCACCGTCTACGCGCGCGCCCTGGGCGCGAAGATCGCCGCAGACGTGAGCCTGCACACCCTGCCCCCGATCACCGGCATGCTCGCGGTCGGGGCCCGCGCGGCGATCGAACCGGAGGTCGATCTGACCGGGTACTGGATCGACGGCGATCTGCTGCGCATCGGGGCGGTCAGGATCGGCAGCGACGTGACCGTGGGTGCGCGCAGCACGCTCGCACCGGGCACCCGCATCGATGACGGGGCCGAGATCGCCCCCGGATCCGCCGTCTTCGGCCGGGTGAAGGCGCAGCAGACCTGGGCGGGGTCGCCGGCGGTGCGCATCGGCGCGAGTCGCGCTGATCAGTGGCCGGAGAGCCGCCCACCGCATCGGCCAGCGTGGCGCGCAGCCTACGGGCTCTCGTCGGTGGTGCTCGCGCTGCTGCCGTTCGCCGCGTTCGCCGCAGGCGGGCTCGTCATCGCGGCGGGCTTGCGCGGGGCCGACAGTCTCGGGGGCGCCCTCGTCGCCGCGTTCGCGTGGCTCGTGCCCGCGGCGCTCGTCACGGGGGCGGTGTACGCGGGTGCCGTGCTGCTGTTCGTGCGTCTGCTCGCGATCGGGCTCGTCGAGGGAACCTTCCCGGTGCACAGCCGCGTCGGGTGGCAGAGCTGGAGCACCGAGCGGCTGCTCGACGCGGCCCGCGGTTTCCTGTTCCCGATCTACTCGAGCCTCATCACCCCCGTGTGGCTGCGGCTGCTCGGCGCACGCGTCGGGCGCAACGTCGAGGCGTCGACCGTGCTGCTGATCCCCGCGATGACTCGGATCGATGACGGGGCCTTCCTCGCCGACGACACGATGGTCGCCTCGTACCAACTGCATCGCGGATGGATGCGGATCGGGCCGGTGCGCATCGGCAAACGCGCGTTCCTCGGCAACTCGGGTATGGCGGGTCCGGGTCACCGCGTGCCGAAGGACTCGCTCGTCGCCGTGCTCTCAGTCGCGCCCAGCAAGGCGAAAGCCGGCTCGTCCTGGCTCGGGTCACCGCCGGTGCGACTGCGACGCCTCGCCCAGGGCGGCGACGACAGTCGCACGTACCATCCGGGCGCCGGCCTCCGCGTCGCCCGCGCGCTCTGGGAGCTCGGGCGCATGGCCGCGGTCTTCGTCACGGTCGCCCTCGGCATCGCGGTGCTGTTCGCGTTCGCCTGGCTCTGGGCAGCGGTGGGGCCGGTCTGGACGATCTTGCTCTCGGGGACCGTGATGCTCGCCGCCGGGGCGGTGGCCGCCGGGGTGACGACGCTGGCGAAGTGGACGATCGTCGGGCCGATTCGTGCAGGCGAGGCGCCGCTCTGGTCGAGCTTCGTCTGGCGCACCGAGGTGAGCGACACCTTCACGGAGATGCTCGCCGCCCCCTGGTTCGCGCGCGCCGCGACCGGCACCCCGGCGCTCGCCGTCTGGTTGCGCTCGCTCGGAGCGAAGGTCGGCTCCGGGGTCTGGTGCGAGTCGTATTGGCTGCCCGAGCCCGATCTCGTCACTTTGGGCGACGGATCCACGGTCAACCGGGGCTGCGTCGTGCAGACGCACCTGTTCCATGATCGAATCATGAGCATGGATACCGTCGAACTCGCCGCGGGGGCCACGCTCGGCCCGCACAGCGTCATTCTGCCCGCAGCCGTGATCGGCGCGCACGCCACCGTCGGCCCAGCGTCGTTGGTGATGCGGGGCGAGAGCGTGCCGGTCGGATCCCGCTGGAGCGGCAATCCCATCGGCCCGTGGCGGGCGCTCAAACTGCGCGCCTACCAGTCGACGAAGTGACCGTGCGGTTCCGAACGACGATGAGCGACCCCTATACGCCGACGAGCGGCGACCCCGGCTATTCCGTGGCCCACTACGACCTCGCGCTCCAGTACACGCCCCGCACCAACCGGCTCGCCGGCCGCGCGCGGCTCGATGTGCGGGTGCTGGTCGAGACGGATCAGCTGAGAGTCGACCTCATCGGCTTGAGCGCAGACAAGGTGCGCGTCGACGGCGCGCTGCAGCGGCACGTCAAGCAGTCGGCGCACGCGATCACGATCCGCCTCGCCGAGCGGGTCGCCGCCGGCTCGCTCCTGCAGCTCGACATCGACTACTCCGGCCGCCCGGGGCCGCGCCGCTCGCGCTGGGGTCAGCTCGGCTGGGAGGAGCTCGAGCACGGCGCACTCGTCGCCTCCCAGCCCACCGGGGCTCCGACGTGGTTCCCGTGCAACGACCGGGTCGACGATCGGGCCACGTACGCCATCTCGTTCACCACCGACCGAGGCTTCTTCGTAGCCGTGACCGGCGTGCCCGGCAGGGCGACCGCCCGATCCGGCAAGACGACCCGGACCTTCACGAGCTCGGTGCCGACCGCGACGTACCTCGTCGCGGCGCACGTCGGCGAGTACGCCGAGTACCGGCTCGGCCCGCGCGCGCGACTCGTCGCGCCGCCCGCCCGCGCCCGCCTCGCGCAGCGCGCCTTCGCCCCGGTGCCCCGCATCATCGAGACGTTCGAGGAGTGGTTCGGCCCGTACCCGCAGGAGGATCTCACCATCGTCGTGACCGAGGAAGAGCTCGAGATCCCCCTCGAAGCGCAGGGCATGGCGACCTTCGGCCGCAACCACGAGGCCCCGAGCGAGCAGCGGCTCATCGCCCACGAACTCGCCCATCAGTGGTTCGGCAACAGCATGGGGGTCGCCCGATGGCACGACATCTGGCTCAATGAGGGCTTCGCCTGCTATTCCGAGTGGATCTGGTCGGAGGCATCGGGCGGCCCGACGATCGCCGCGCTCGCCGCGGAGCACCACGCGCTCCTCGCGGCGCTGCCGCAAGACCTGCTGCTCGCCGATCCCGGCCCCACCGACATGTTCGACGACCGCGTGTACAAGCGCGGGGCCCTGCTGCTCGAGGCGCTGCGGCGCGTCATGGGGGAGGGGCCGTTCCGTGCGCTGCTGCTCGCGTGGGCGAGCACGTATCGACATCGGCTCGTGGCGACGGCCGACTTCATCGCGCTGGCGCAGTCGCTGAGCCCGGTGCGCGTCGACGCGGTCCTCGAATCATGGATCTACGCGGAGGCCCTGCCCGAGCTGCCGGTGGTCGGGCTGGCCGACTGAGCACTCGGGCGTCGGGGAGCGCAAGCGAGGCTGAGGATCGCAGAAGCGCCGTTCGGCGCCGGCGTGATGCGCCGGTCGGCACCGTGGAACGTGAGAGCCTGTGCCGGATCGTCGGCGCCGGCAGGTGACGGGTCTGCGCGCCAGGTGCCGTCGCCGAGCATCGTGAACGACGCGTCTGCGTAGGCGCCGCGGAGCCCCGCGCGACGAGCCTTGGCGACCGCCTCGAGCCGGGTCCAGGCGGCGACGGCGCCCCTCATCTCGCGGGCTCGGGGCGGGCGGGTGCTCCCGAGCGCCTCAGCGACGCGCGCTCGCGTGCTCGGCGAGTCGAGTTCGACGTCGATGCCGAGTGCGAGGGCGCCTGCGGGGGCGACGCCGACGGCGACGAGGCCCGGCGCATAGCTGATGCTGATGAGCGGGGCGGGCGGGCTGGTGGCGTCGGCGGTGCTGGTGCTGGTGCTGGCAGTGGCGTTCAGCAGCCGCGCGACCGGAGCGCCATGGGCGCTGCTGCCGCAGGCGGGGCACTGGCGGGTGACGCGCACCGAGCCCGGGTCGGCAGGCGCGAGCATCGAGGCGAGCAGCGCGTGGGCGACGTCCCGGCGATCCTCATCCGCCGCGAGTGCCTGCCAGGCCAGGCGAACGCCGAACGGCGCGGGCTCGACGTGCGTCTCGGCTCGCTGCGGAGGGTCGGGGGAGGGCACGCGACGAGCGTACCCGGCTGCGGGGCTCGCGCTGATCGGAATGCACCGCCACCGACCAGCGCGAGCCCCTGGCAGCTCAGTGGCCGTAGGTGCCGGTGATGCGGGCGCGGCCGAGCGTCGTGCCGAAGAGCTGGAACCCGAGGAGCGCCGGCGACGCGAGCTCGTCGAGCTCGAGCGATTCGACGCTCAGCGCGTGCACGACGAACATGTAGCGGTGGTCGCCGTGCCCGGGGGGCGGGGCGGCGCCCACGAAGCCGGCGACGCCGCCGTCGTTGCGCAGCACTCGAGCCGCAGCCGGGAAGGCGTCGGTCACAGTGTCGAGCTGCACGGCGCCGGCTTCGAGCTCGGTCACCGAGGCGGGGATGTTGTAGGCGGCGAAATGCCAGAATCCGCTGGCCGTCGGGGCGTCGGGGTCGAAGCAGGTCAGCGCGTAGCTGCGCACGCCCTCGGGCGCCCCGCTCCAGGAGAGCTGCGGCAGGCGGTCCTCGCCGCCCGAGCCGAGCATCCCGCCCACCTGAGCGAGGGGCAGCCGGTCACCGTCGGCGAATGAGGCGGAGGTCAGGTCGAACGCGGCGACCTCGGGAAGCGCGTCGTAGGGATCGTAGGTCACGATGTTCCTTTCTTGTTGCGGATTGGGGGAGGTGCGGGATCGGCATGGGGTCAGGCGGTCCAGCCGCCGTCGACCGTCATCACCGTGCCAAAGCAGTACGAACTCTCGGGGCCGAGCAGATAGGCGGCTGCGCTGGCGACCTCGTCACCCGTGCCGGGTCGACCCACGGGAATCTCGGCGCGCATGCGTTCCGCGTGATCGGGTGCGTCCCATCCCGCCTCGGTCATGGGTGTGCGGATCGAGCCCGGTGCGATGGCGTTCACCCGGACGCCGAGCGGGGCGAGCTCGCGCGCCGCCGACCGCACGAGTGCCGTCACCGCCGCTTTCGACGCGTTGTACGCGACCTGATGCTCGACGCGACGATCCACGGTCGCCGACGACAGCACGACCACTGCGAACTCCTGGTTGTGAAACTGCGACGGATCGAGACGGGCCGCCCATCGGAGTGCGAGGAAGGTGCCGGTGGCGTTGACGTCGAGCACGCGCCGGAAGTCGTCGAGCGATGTCTCTGCCAAGGGGCTCCGGGCGCGGATGCCGGCTGCATGCACGAGGCCGGTGATCGACCGGCCGGTCGCGGGGGATCGCGCGAGCTCCGCCCACTGCTGCTCATCGGCGACGTCGAAGTGCTGCACGCGCGGCGCGGCCGCAGTGTCGAGGCCGACGACCTCGGCCCCGTCGGCGCGGAGCCGCGCCGAGATCGCGGCCCCGATCCCCGATGCTGCGCCGGTCACCGCGATGACGCGCTGCACCGCGCTGCCCCGCGAAGACTCGCCCCGCTCAGGCATGCGCCACCGCGCGATCCTGCTGGGCGGGAAGCCGCGATGGGGTCTCCCGGGCGAGCGCTGCGACGATGACGTAGGTGATGAGGGAGACGCCGACCGCGGTGACGATGGTCGGCACCGCTCCGATGACCAGGACGCCGGTGAGCCCGAGCAGGCCGGTGACGGCGCCCGTGACCATCGAGGCGAGCGCGGCGTAGCGCCCGCCGAAGCGGGTGAAGAGGCCGAACATGAAGGCCACGAAGACGCCCGAGCCGTACATGGTGAAGGCCATCGTGAGTACCTGGATGATGCCGGGCACGAGCAGCGAGACGCCGAGCGCGATCACGCCGAGGGCGACGGTGACGATGCGAGACCAGCGGAGCTGGCTCTGCTGGCTGTCGCGGAAGTGGCGGAAGCGCTGCAGGAAATCGTTGGAGATGTTGCTGACCGCCGCGAGCAGCAGCGCGTCCGCGGTCGAGATGACTGCGGAGATGATCGCCGCGAGCAGGATGCCGGCTGCCCAGACGGGAAGCACGTTCTCGATGAGTGCCGGCATCACGCCGACACTCGGGTCGAGCTCGGGAAAGAGGGCGCGCGCGGCCATGCCGGCGAGTGCCGGGACGACGGCGAAGCCAGCGGTGAGCAGCCCGGCGATGCCGGCTCCGGTCGCGGCGGCGCGGGCCGACTTCGCCGAGAAGACGCGCTGCATCACGTCTTGCCCGACGAGTTTGTGGACGACGACGGGAAGCGCGGCGCCCAGCATGAAGGACCAGCCCTGGTTCAGCGGGTTGAAGGGCTCTGCGACGCCCGACGCCTCGAAAGTGGACGTGATCGTCGCGAAGCCGCCGGCAGCATTCACCGCGATGACGGCGACGAGGATCATGCCGGCGACGATCACCACGAACTGAATCGCATCGGTGATCGCGACACCCCACATGCCCGAGAGCACGGTGAACGCGATGATGAGCACGACGCCGACGATAGCGCCCCACACTTGACTCAGGCCGAGTGCGGTCAGCGCCGATCCTGCTGCCCCGACCTGCCCCGCCAGAATGCCGGTCAGCGCGAGCACCGAGAGCGTCGACGCGAGCAGCCGCACCGGCTGGCTGCCGAAGCGGGCGTGCAGGAAGTCTGGCACGGTGACGAAGCTGCCGGCGCGCACGCGTTTCGCGACGAAGACTGCGAGGAACACCAGCCCGACGAAGATGCCGATGGCGAAGGAGATCGCGGCGAAGCCCACCGAATAGGCGTCTTGACTGGTGCCGAGCACGAACGCGCCACCGAAGTTCGTGGCGAGCAGCATGACGGCGATCAGGCCCGCACCCATCTTGCGTCCGGCGAGCAGGTAGTCGGTGTCGGTGTGCACGCGTTTCTTCAGCCAGGCGGCGATGAGGAACATGACGAGCAGATAGGCGATGATCATGAGGGTGATGCCGAGATTCAAGGTATCTCCAGAATGAGAAGCCGAATACGTCTTTGGTTTCGGATTGCACACCAACTTAGCTTTATGGTCGATTTTCTGCAAGCAGAGGGTCGGAATGAGCCCGATATTGGGCGCGAGCTCGCATCGGTGAGTAGACTGCTCGCGAGACGGCGCTTCCCGCTGATCGAAGAGAAAGAGGGCCAGGTGAGTCGAGTTCCCGAGCAGATCATCGATGATCTCGATCGGCGCGTGCTCCGCACCCTGCGCGATATGCCTCGCGCGACCCTCGGGGAGATGGCCGAGCACGTCGGCGTCTCCCGAACGACGTTCAAAGCGCGACTCGACCGGCTGTGGGAGAGCGGCATCATCATCGGCCACGAGACGCAGCTCGACCTGGCGTCGATGGGTCTGGAGGTGCAGGCCTGGGTGCAGCTCAACGTGCAGCAGGGCGAGCTCGAACCCATCACCGAGCTGCTCGACGGCCTGCCGCACGTCATCGAAGCGTTCGTCACCACCGGCGGGGCCGACGTGCAGTGCCGCATGGTGGCGAGAAGCACGGCGCACCTGCAGGAGCTGCTGCTCGAGCTGTCGCGGCACCCGGCCGTCACCCGCACGAAGAGCTCGGTGATCCTGTCGAGCCTCGTCAGCCACCGAAAAGTGCAAGCGCTCGACCTGCTCGATCTCTGACGCGCGAGGCGATCCCGCCGATCATCCGTCCCCGTCGGGATCGCCGTCGCGCAACAGCGCCAGCCGACTGATGGTGCGGAAGAGATCGACCGGCGGATCGGAGATGTCGACGAGCCCGGCGCGATCCGTGCGGGAGAGCACGGTCAGCGGCAGGTCGGCATGCACGAGCACGTCGAGCAGCGAGACGAACCGCTGCCGCGCCTCGCGACTCGCCTGCGACAGCGGCGGCACGTCGACGAGCACCCACTGATCGAACTCGGCGGCGAGATCGAGGTAGTCCTCGGCGATCGACGGCGACTCCAGCAGATCGGCGAAGTCGAACCAGACACCCGTCGAAGCCGTGAGCCCGCTGCTCGCCTCGCCGCGGCGCACCGCGAGCGCCCGCAGCGCACGATGCCCGCCCAGCACAGTGGTCGACTCGTGCGGGTGCGGGGGTTCGAGCCCAGAGGATCGTGCCGCGCTCGCCGCGGAGCCGGACGCACCGAACGCGATCCAGCGCCCCGAAGCGAAGCCGTGCTCGGCGGGGGCCGCAGGCGACGCGGAGCGGTAGTCACTGCCGCCGTCGAGCGTGCGCACCGCGAAGTGCTCGCGGATGAGACGCACGCTCGGCTCGACCACGTGGTGGAACACGGGGTTCGCGAGCAGACCCTCCGGTTCGTAGTTGGAGGTGAAGAGTGTCGGGATACGGCGGGCGACCAGCTCCGCCACGAGACGATTCAGCAGGCTCGCGCCGCCCGGATCGTGCACGTGCAGCTCATCGAAGAAGAAGACCCGTGCGCCGTCGAGCAACTCGGCGACGGTCGCTTCGATCGCGTCTCGGGCCGTCATCTGCGCTCCGAAACGGCGCTGCAGCTCCTGGAAGAAGGTGTGGAAGTGCACGCGGCGCTTCGCGGCCGCCGGCACATCGATCGCGTCGAAGATCTCAGATGCGAGCCAGGTCTTGCCGCGCCCTGCCGGCCCGTGGATGAAGACCCCGCTGGGAGAGTGCGCACCGCCCCACCGGCCGGCCAGCACGGCGATCTCATCGAGCAACTGCTGCTGAGCCCGGTCGAGCACAATGCCCTTCGCTCCCGCCGAGTGCTCCACTGCGTCGCTGAGCCGCGAAGCGGCGCGGGGTGTCGCTCGCGGATCCGTCACGTTCCCCGATCCTAGCGAGGCGCGCTCCAGGCTAGGATGGAATGTCAGTGAGCGGGAGGAGACCGGGTATGGCGAAACAGGTCGAACTGGGGCCGACCGGGCGACCCGATCGCATCATTCCGGCACCCAAGAAGCTCGACCGCCACGGGCCGGCGCGCATCATCGCCATGTGCAACCAGAAGGGCGGCGTCGGCAAGACGACCAGCACCATCAATCTCGCTGCAGCGCTCGCGCGCTACGGGCGCCGCGTGCTCGCCGTCGACTTCGACCCCCAGGGCGCGCTCTCGGCGGGCCTCGGAGTGCCAGCCCACGACGTCCCCACCATCTACGACCTGATGCTCGGCAAGCTGAAGGATCCGCGCGACGCGATCCAGAAGACCGGCACCGCCGGGCTCGACGTCATCCCAGCCAACATCGACCTCTCGGCCGCCGAGGTGCACCTCGTCACGGAGGTCGCGCGCGAGCAGATTCTCGGCAGCGTGCTGCGCAAGGTCGTCGACGATTACGACGTCATCTTGATCGACTGCCAGCCGTCGCTCGGTCTCTTGACCGTGAACGCGCTCACCGCGAGCCACGGCGTGCTGATTCCCCTCGCCTGCGAGTACTTCGCGCTCCGCGGCGTCGCCCTGCTGGTCGAGACGGTCGACAAGGTGCGCGATCGCCTGAACCCCGCGCTCGAGCTCGACGGCATTCTCGCGACCATGTACGACGCGCGCACGCTCCACGCCCGCGAGGTGCTCGAGCGCGTCATCGACACGTTCGGCGACACAGTGTTCGACACCGTCATCGGCCGCACCGTGAAGCTGCCCGACGCGCAGATCGCCGCGAAGCCGATTCTCGACTACGCCCCATCGAACGCCGCCTCAGAGGCGTACCTCAAGCTGGCCCGCGAGCTCGTCCAACGCGGCGCCGTCGCCTAGCGCCATGGTGGTGGACACGGATCCGGGAGCCGCAGCGGCCGGCACGGATCCGGTGCCTGCCGACGATCGCTTCCGCGTCAGCCTCTCCGTCTTCGACGGGCCGTTCGATTTGCTGCTCAACCTGATCGGCAAGCACGAGCTCGACATCACCGAGGTCGCCCTGAGCCTGGTCACCGACGAGTTCATCGCCTACCTCGCGTCCATCGAGGGGCAGGGCATCGTCGAGCTCGACCGCGCCTCCGAGTTTCTCGTGGTCGCCGCGACGCTGCTCGACATGAAGATCGCGAGCCTCTTGCCGCAGGGCGAGGTCGTCGACGCCGAAGACATCGCACTGCTCGAAGCCCGCGATCTGCTGTTCGCCCGGCTGCTGCAGTACCGCGCCTTCAAACAGGTCAGTGCCTGGTTTCGGGATCGCCTGGAGGCGGAGAGCGCTCGTCACGCCCGGCAGGTGCCGCTCGAAGCGAAGTACCGCTCGCGCGGGCCGGAACTCGTCTGGACGCTGAGCCCGGGCGACTTCGCCGCGATCGCCACGCTCGCCTTCGCGCCGCGCGAGATTCCGACGGTCGGCCTCGACCACCTGCACGCGCCACTCGTATCGATCCGCGAGCAGGCCGCGATCGTCGTCGCGCTGCTGCGCGGCGGTGTCAGCGCTGACGGCAGCACCGATGGGCGCGGCGGGTCGCGCTCCTTCCGCGAACTGGTCGCCGGGGTCGCGGAACGGGGCGTGGTGGTCGCACGGTTCCTCGCGATCCTCGAGCTGTATCGTCGTGCAGCGGTCACCTTCGAGCAGGCCGAGCCGCTCGGCGAGCTGCAGGTGCAGTGGGTCGGTGAGAGCTGGTCCGACGACGAGCTTGCTACGTTAGGAAACGACTATGACTGACAACGACAGCGCCGCTCCGACCCTCGCCGACGGGGAGCTGGACGCCGCCCGCAGCGCCCACTCGTTGTCGCAGCAGCTGGAGGCGCTGCTCATCGTCGCCGACGAGCCGCTCAGCGCGGTCTCCCTGGCCACCGCGACCGATCGTCCGGTGCGCGAGGTGCGCGCGGTGCTCGACGCCCTCGTCGCCGAGTTCAACGGCGAGCGCGCCGGCGACGGTGCAGTGAGCAGCGGTGCCGGATCGCCGCGCGGCTTCGAGCTGCGCGAGGTCGCCGGCGGGTACCGCTTCTACGCCCGCGCGAGCCTCGACCCGATCGTGGCCGACTTCGTGCACCAGCAGTCGCCGGCGCGCCTCTCGCAGGCGGCGCTCGAAACGCTCGCCGTCATCGCGTACCGCCAGCCCATCTCCCGCGGAGCGATCGCCTCGATCCGCGCGGTCAACGTCGACTCGGTGGTGCGCACCCTGCTCGGCCGGGGGCTCGTCGCGGAGGTCGGCAACGATCCGGAGACCGGCGCGATCCTCTACGGCACCTCCGACGCCCTGCTCGGCCATCTCGGCATCGGCGACATCTCGGAGCTGCCCCCCATCTCCCCACTGCTCGAAGAACCCACGGAAGGATTCGACGAATGAATCGCTCGGAAGAGAATCTCGGCGGCTCGTACTCCGTCGACGGCGAGAACATCGAGATCGACCTCGCGGAGTTCGGGTGGGACCGTCCGCAGACGGCGCCGACCGAAGCCGCGCACGACGATGACGGCCGCATCCGCCTGCAGAAGGCGCTCGCGCACGCGGGCGTCGCATCGCGCCGGGCCTGCGAGTCGCTGATCTCCAGCGGACGCGTGACGGTCAACGGCGAGATTCAGCGCGAGCTGGGCTCGCGCATCGACCCCGAGACCGACGACGTGCGCGTCGACGGGGTGGTCGTGCAGCTCGACGTGTCGAAGCGCTACTTCGTGCTGAACAAGCCGCGCGGCGTCGTGTCGACCATGAACGACGAGAACGGCCGCCCCGATCTCCGCGAGTTCGCCGACGAGGTCGAGGATCGGCTGTACAACGTCGGGCGTCTCGACACCGACACGAGCGGTCTGCTCATCCTCACGAACGACGGCGAGCTCGCGCACCGTCTCGCGCACCCGAGCTTCGGCGTGCAGAAGACGTACATCGCGAAGGTGCGCGGGAGGGTGACGGCTGCCGTGATCCAGCAGCTCAAAGACGGGGTGGAGCTCGCCGACGGGCCGATCCACGCCGATCGCGCGAAGCTGCTGCCGGGCGGATCGGGCGACGCCCACTCGCTCGTCGAGATCACGCTGCACTCCGGCCGCAACCGCATCGTGCGCCGCATGCTCGCCGAGGTCGGGCACCCGGTGGTCGAACTCGTGCGCCGCCAGTTCGGGCCGCTCCACCTCGGCACGCTGCGCGTCGGCGAGCTGCGCGAACTGTCGTCGGGGGAGCGCGGGGCGCTGCTCTCCGCGGTCGAAGACGAGGGATCGGGCGACGGGTCCGGATCCGGAGGCGCGCAGCAGGCCGGGCGCCGGGGCGAGATCACCGCCGGCCGGCCCGGCGACGGCAAGGGCGCCCGCGGGATGCGAGGCATGGCGGCGCGGGGCAACCCGCACGGACGCGGCGGACGGAAGCAGGGCGGTCGATGAGCGCCCCTGAAGCTGCGCCGAGCGGCGAGCATCTGCGCGCGGCCGGGGAGCGCCCGGCGCTGGTCGCTCGCACCCGTGGGCCGGTGCACGTCATCGGCGCCGGCCTGCTCGGGGCGAGCGTCGGTCTCGGCCTGCGCGAGCGGGGCGTCGACGTGACGCTCGAAGACCTGTCGCCGACGACCGTCGCGCTCGCCGCCGACTACGGTGCAGGGCGGGTGCGCACCGCCGCCGACGAGTCACCGGTGCTCGTCGTCATCGCGACGCCGCCCGACGTGACCGCCGATGTGGTCGAGCGCGCGCTCCGCACCTACCCCGACGCCGTGGTGACGGACGTCGCGAGCGTGAAGCTCGCGCCGTTCACCGAGCTCAAGCGCCGCGGCATCGACCTGGCGAAGTACGTGGGCTCGCATCCGATGGCGGGACGCGAGCGCGGCGGCGCGATCATGGCGCGCGCCGATCTGTTCGTGGGCAGGCCCTGGGTGATCTGCCGCGACGGCGAGACCCCGGCCGACGCGCTCGCACTCGTCGAAGCCGTGGCGCTCGACCTCGGCGGCGTGCTCATGGAGATGACGCCCGAAGAGCACGACCGGTCGGTCGGGCTGGTCTCCCACCTGCCGCAGGTCGTGTCGAGCCTGCTCGCCGCGCGACTCGTACCGGCATCCGAGCAGGCGATCGGCCTCGCGGGCGGCGGTCTGCGCGACACCACGCGCGTCGCCTCCAGCGATCCGGAGCTCTGGGTGCAGATCCTCGGCGCGAACAGCGCGCCCGTCGTGGAGCTGCTCGACGCGTTCTCGGCAGATGTCGCCGCGTTCGCCGATGCGCTGCGCGATCCGGCGCGCACCGGTGCGCGTCGCCGCATCGCTGACCTGCTGTCGGCGGGCAACAACGGAGTGTCGCGCATTCCCGGCAAGCACGGTTCGTCCGAGCGATTCACCCAGATCACGGTGCTCATCGACGACTCTCCCGGGCAGTTGGCGAAGTTGCTCACCGAACTCGGAGAACTGGGCATTAATATGGAAGACTTGCGCCTCGAGCACTCGCCGGGCGCCCAGATCGGTTTCGCGGAGATCGCGGTACTGCCGGAGGTCGCCGAACGCGCGGTCGCCGATCTCGTCGAACGCGGATGGAGGACGCTGTGACTGATGCTGCATCAGCTGCCGCTGCGCTGACCGTGATGACGGGCGCGGCGCAGGCGGAGCGCGCCCAGCAGACCGAGGCGCCGAACGCGGCCCCCCTGCTCGTCGCGATCGACGGGCCGGCGGGCAGCGGCAAGTCGAGCGTCTCGCGTGCCGCCGCAGAGCGCCTCGGATTCGGGATCCTCGACACCGGCGCGGCCTACCGGTCGCTCGCGTGGGCGGCCGTCGAGACCTCCGCCGACCTGGACGACTCGGCCGCGGTCGCCGCGATCCTCGACGTGTGGACGTACGCGATCACCCTGCGCGGTGAGCAACGAGTCACGGTCGAACTCGGCGACGGCGTCGTCCACGATGTGACGGCGGCGATCCGCGCCCACGACGTGAGCGGGCTCGTCAGTCGAGTCTCGAAGCACCCAGAGGTGCGCGAGCGCTTGAACGAGATGTTCCGGCGGATCGTCGCGGAGTCGGGGCTGCCCGGTGTCGTGATCGAGGGTCGCGACATCACGACCGTGGTGGCGCCCGACGCGCCGGTGCGCGTGCTGATGACCGCCTCGCCCGAGGTGCGCGCGCAGCGTCGCGCTGGCGAGCTCGACGGGCTCACCCACGCACAGGTGCTCGCCGACATCGAGGCGCGTGACGCCAAGGACGCGCAGGTCGTCGACTTCTTCACCCCAGCCCCCGGGGTGACGCTCGTCGACACGAGCAACTTGAACTTTGCACAGTCCGTGGAGGCTGTGGTTGAAATCGTACGAGCGGCGCAAGGCGTCGCGGAGGAGAGCGAATGATGAGCGAGCAGAATCCCGGAACGGGCGCCGAGCACGAAGGCGCGGCGCGGCCGGAGTCCGAGTTTGACGGAGCCGAGTTCGACGGCCCCGAGGTCATGCAGGTGAACCCCGATGGCAGCCAGGTCGCCGCGGCCCCCGAGTACGATGAGGCCGAGACCTACGCCGCGACGGTGAACGATGCCCCCGTGCACGCCGCCGGCGACGGTGAGGTCGTCTTCGGCGAGGGCTTCGACGCGAGCGTCACCGACGAGGAGCGCCTGCGCGCCATGCGCTCGAACCTCGAAGGCTTCGACCTCGAAGACGACGATGTCGCGATCATCAGCGATGACGGCGAGTTCCTCGGCTTCCGTGAGCCCGTCTCCGAAGCGCTGCCGGTCGTCGCGATCGTCGGCCGCCCCAACGTCGGCAAGTCGGCGCTCGTGAACCGCATCCTCGGCCGCCGCGAGGCCGTCGTCGAGGACGTGCCGGGCGTCACCCGCGACCGCGTCACCTACCAGGCCGAGTGGGGCGGCACCCGCTTCAGTCTCGTCGACACCGGCGGCTGGGAACCCGACGCGAAGGGCATCGACGCGTCGGTCGCGCTCCAGGCCGAGGTCGCGATCGAGCTCTGCGACGTCGTCATGTTCGTCGTCGACTCCCGCGTCGGACCGACGGCCACGGACGAGCGCGTCGTGCAGCTGCTGCGCCGCACGCACAAGCCCGTCTTCCTCGTCGCCAACAAGGTCGACGACGCCGTGCTCGAGGCCGAGGCCGCCCAGCTGTGGTCGCTCGGACTGGGTGAGCCGAACGCCGTCTCGGCGCTGCACGGCCGCGGCGTCGCCGACCTGCTCGACGCGGTCGTCGAAGCACTGCCCGAAGAGTCGGCCGTCGCACAGCCGAAGATGCTCGGGCCGCGCCGCGTCGCACTGCTCGGTCGCCCCAACGTCGGCAAGTCGAGCCTGCTCAACAAGGCGGCCGGCGAGGAGCGCGCAGTCGTCAGCGACATCGCGGGCACCACGCGCGACCCGGTCGACGAGCAGGTCGAGATCGCCGGTCGGGTGTGGACGTTCGTCGACACCGCAGGCATCCGCCGCCGCGTGCACCTGCAGAAGGGCGCCGACTTCTACGCATCGCTGCGCACCGCCGCTGCGCTCGAGAAGGCCGAGGTCGCGGTCGTGCTCATCGACGTGACGCAGGAGATCTCCGACCAGGATCTGCGCATCATCGACCTCGTGCTCGAGTCGGGGCGCGCACTCGTGCTCGCCTTCAACAAGTGGGACATGCTCGACGACGACCGTCGCCGGTACCTCGAACGCGAGATCGAGCAGGATCTCGCGCACGTCGACTGGGCGCCGCGCGTCAACATCTCGGCGCGCACCGGGCGTCACCTCGAGAAACTCGTTCCGGCGCTCGAGACGGCGCTCGAGTCGTGGGACACGCGCATTCCGACGGGCAAGTTCAACGCCTTCGTCGCCGAGCTCGTGCAGGAGCACCCGCACCCGCTCCGCAGCGGCAAGCAGCCGCGCATCCTGTTCGGCACGCAGGTGCAGAACCGTCCGCCGACATTCGTGCTCTTCACGTCGGGCTTCCTGGACCCGCAGTACCGCCGCTTCATCCAGCGCCGCCTGCGCGAGCGCTACGGCTTCGACGGCAGCCCCATCGTGATCAACATGCGCATCCGCGAAAGGCGCCCGCGCCCGTAGGGGTGGGCGCCGCAGGAACGGCGATTTCCGGAGAACGGAGCCAGAGTGACTACTGCTGCAGGCCAGATCAGTCCGCTGCGCTCATCGGAGATCCCGGCGGCCACCGCTCTGTGGGATGCGTGCGGTCTCACGCGTCCATGGAATGATCCGATCTCCGACGCCGAGCGGGCCCTGGGCGGAGCGACCTCCACAGTTCTCGCTGGGCGGTCTGACTCCGGCGAGGTCGTGGCGACCGTCATGGTCGGAGTCGATGGGCACCGAGGCTGGGTGTATTACCTGGCGGTGTCGCCGGCCAGGCAGCGGCAGGGCTGGGGGCGGCGCCTGATGGCGGCTGCCGAGGCGTGGCTGCAGGAGCATGGCGCCCCGAAAGTGCAGCTCATGGTCCGATCCGGCAATGCGGCCATTCTCGGGTTCTACGATGCGCTGGGGTACTCCGATCAGCAGACGGTGGTGCTCGGCAAATTCCTGGACCCGCAGCTCGAGCGGATGAAGCGTCTCGAGGAGCAGCGTTCAGCCACGGGGCGGTAGCCTCTGAGCATGTCGGCACCAGGGCGCTCCGGAGAGGATTTCGGCGACGCTTCACCGCAGCGCCGGCTGACCCCGCTCGAGCGGACGATCGACCGCGCGGCGCACCGCCTCCTCGCAGGCAAGCCCGCGACGGGCGCCCGGGCGGTGCTCATCGAGGCCGCAGTGTTCCTGCTCAAGCAGGCGTGGGCGTGCATCTTCGGCGCGCTGATGCTCGTGGTGATCGTCGCCGCGCGCCTCTGGTACCCCGACGACGCCGGCCTCGCCCGGAATGACGCGATGACGATCGCGGCCGTGGCGATCCAGATCGGCATGCTGGTGTTCCGCCTCGAGAGCGGCCGCGAACTCTGGGTGATCGTGCTCTTCCACATCACGGGAACGGTGATGGAGCTGTTCAAGACCGATGTCGGATCATGGGCGTACGCCGCCGACGGGGTGCTGAGGATCGGCGCCGTGCCGCTGTTCAGCGGCTTCATGTACGCGGCCGTCGGCTCGTACATGGTGCGCGTGTACCGGCTGCACGACCTGCGCTTCACGCGGTATCCGCCGATCTGGGCGACCACCGTCGTCGCGGCCGCGATCTACGCGAACTTCTTCACGCACCACTACATCTTCGACGCCCGGTGGATCCTGCTCGCCAGCGTCGTGCTGCTCTGGGCCCCGACCGTGATGCACTTCCGCATCTGGCGGGCGACGCTCAAGGTGCCGCTCCTGCTGATCTTCGTCGGGGTCGCGCTGTTCATCTGGATCGCCGAGAACATCGCCACCCTCTCGGGTGCCTGGCTGTACCCGAGTCAGACCGACGGGTGGGAGCTCGTCTCCGGCCAGAAGATCGTCTCGTGGTTCCTGCTGATGATCATCTCGGTGGTCATGGTCACCTGGGTGTACCGGCCGAAGCGTCCTGAGGTCGCGTAGCCAGCGTCACCCGGCAAGTCTCTCGCGAACAGCTTCTGGCGAACGGCTTCTGGCGGCCCGTCTCTCGCCACCGCGCCTCGCAGCCGGTCGCTTACGCCGCGAAGACGAGCGCGAGTGCACCGAATCCGAAGACCGCGACTGCGACGATGCCGGCGAGCACCCAGAGTGCGAGCATGACCGCGTTCAGCCAGACGCCCCAGAGTGCGAGGGCGCGATCCTGCGTGCCGCGGCGCAGCGCGAGGATGCCGAAGACGAGGCCGGTGATGGGGGCGAAGAACGTCCAGCCGCTGACCACCGAGGCGATGCCGAGCACGAAGCTCGTGATCGAGAAGGCGCGGGAGTGCTCGTTGATGGTCACCGGGCCGCTCGGGAACGGTTCGGATCCGTTCGACGCGGCGCTGCTCGCCGCGAGGGGCGTCGTGTCGGTGACGAGCGGGTACGTCGGTGCCGTGCTGGACTCGGACGCGACGGTGGTCTCGGGGGTGATGGTGGCGCTCATGGCGGCTCCTCTCGTGGGCGGCGAACCGGGTGTTCGTCCGTGATACCTCAACGGTAGGTCGGAGCGGGGTACCGCCACATCCGCCCCGAGTATCGCGCGCGTAAGACCCCGGTACCGTGTCGAGCGGCACCGGGGTCAGGGGCGGGTCAGGGTCGGGTCAGGGGTCGCACCGGGGTTCTCCCCGGGTTGCACTCCGGGGGAGCGCTCAGGGATCGAACTCAGTGCGAGGCCTGCGACACGTCGGTGCCCTTGGGGGTCATCACGAACACGGCCACCGCGACGGCGAACATGACGAGGCCGCCGGCGATCCCGGTGGTCTGCATCGAGTGGGTGAAGGCGACGCCGGCCTGCTGGGCGAGCTCGGGGAGGCGCAGCTCGTCGGCGATGGAGACCGCGGCGCCGAGCGATTCCTCGGCCTGGCCCGCGAGTGCGCGATCCACGCCCTGCAGCGCACCCGATGCGATGAACTCGGCCCGGTAGAGGAGTGCCGAGACGCTGCCGAGAATCGCGACGCCGAGCACGGCGCCCAGCTCGTACGAGGTCTCCTCGATGGCGCCGGCGTTGCCGGCCTTCTCCTCGGGGGATCCGTGCATGATCATCGCCGAGGCGATCGCGAGCGAGCCGGTGCCGGCGCCCACGAAGCAGAGCGCGATGATCACGGTGAGGGTGGTGAGCGTTCCCGGCTGCAGGCCGATGATGAGCATGCCGACACCCGCGAAGCCGAGACCGCCGGCGAGCACGGAGCGCGCCCCGATGCGGCGAGCCAGCGCCGGGGCCGCGAGCGAGGCGAGCGCGCCGGTGATCGCGATCGGGAAGAGGCGGATGCCCGCTTCGACCGGGGACGCGCCGTCGACGAGCTGCAGCCACTGGGCGATGAGCAGGAGTGCGGCGATCATCGCGAACGTCGAGCCGAGGGCCGCGATGGCGCCCGCCGAGAAGACGCGGTTGCGGAAGAGGCTGAGGTCGAGAAGCGGCGACGCACTGCGCAGGCAGCGCACCACGAACCAGGCGAGCAGGGCGGCACCGGCGGCGAACGCGACGAGCGCCTCGGGCACGAGCAGGCTCGCCTCCTTGCCGAACGTCTTGATCGCCCAGACGAGCAGCGTCATGCCGACGAGAGAGAGCGCTGCGGCGAGGAAGTCCCAGCGGCCCGTGTGTGCGACGCGCGACTCGGGGAGGATCGCGATGCCAGCGATCACGCCGACGAGCATGAGCGGCACGTTCACGAGGAACGCCGCGTGCCACGAGAAGTACTCGAGCAGCAGCCCGCCGAGCAGCGGGCCGACCGCGGCGCCGAGGCCGGAGACGGCGGCCCAGATCGCGAGGGCGGTGGCGCGCTCGCGGGGGTCGGTGAAGATGACGCGGATGAGCGAGAGGGTGATCGGCATGATCATCGCGCCGCCGATGCCGAGGATCGCGCGGATCGCGATGACGGACTCGGCGTTGGTCGCGAACAGTACGAGCAGCGACGCCGCTCCGAAGATCGAGTAGCCGAGCAGCAGCATGCGCTTGCGGCCCCAGCGGTCGGCGATGGCCGCGAACGAGACGAGCAGGCCTGCGAGGACGAGCGAGTAGACGTCGATGATCCAGAGCTGCTGGTCGGAGGTCGGGTGCAGCTCGGCCGCCATCTCGGGCAGCGCGATGTTGAGGATCGTCATATCCATCGTGATGACGAGCAGGCTCGCGGTGAGCACGCTGAGTGCGGCCCAGCGGCGGGCCTTGCTGAGCGGGGCGAACTTCGGTGCGGTGCGCTGGTCGGACATGGTGGTCACGGTCTTTCCTCGGGTCTGTGTTCGGTGTGGCGTGCGGTGCGGGGGGAGCGGAGCTACGAGTTCGCGGATCCAGGCACCGGCATCGTCATGAGCGCTCGCATGATGCGCGTGAGCTCGTCGCGGCCGAGCGGGGTGCCGGTGAGCCCGGCGTGCATCGTGGCCCCGTCCATGAGCACCGCGAGGGCGACGGCCCGCTCTTCGCCGATCTGCGGCGAGAGCCGCTCGACGAGGCGCTCGGGCCAGCGCAGTGCGAGCGCGCGCAGTCGGGCGTCGGTCATGCCGCTCGTCATGAGCGCGATGTCGGCGTGCACCGTGCGCGGGTCTTCGAGGTAGGCGAGCATCTCGCCGATGATGGGCTCGGGGCGCTCGACCATCGTCGCGACGAACGGCTCGAGCCGCGCGATCGATTCGTCGATCTCTTCGGCGAGCTGCTGCAGGGCGCACTCGCGCAGGTCGTCGATGGAGCTGAAGTACTGGGTGGTCGAGCCGAGCGGCACGGAGGCGCGCTTCGCGACGGCGCGGTGCGTGAGGGCGGAGTGCCCCTGTTCCACGATGATCTCGGTCGCGGCCGCGAGGATCGCGAGGCGTCGTCCCTCCGGATCCCGACGGCGGGGAGCGGGCGGGCCAGCGGGTTCGGCTGCAGGTTCGTGCAAGTGCGACATGGCGGCTCCTTTCGTGGACGCGGGGGACGGCGGGTACCGGCGGTGGACGCCGCGGAATCTTACTGTACATGTGTACATGTACTTTTGTACAGGAGTGATTTCGGGGTCGGATTGCGAACCATTGCCAACCCCCTGCCAATGTCGCAGGTTGCAGGTAACGTGAATGATGCAGGTCGGCACGCTGTCGACCGGCCCGGAGACGGGCACGAGGGGAGTAACGAGATGGCGCAGATCAGTACGGCCGACCTCTACGACGAACGCGGCAGCGAGCTGCGATCGGTGTCGCTGCAGTTTCAGAACATCGGCGGCATGACCGGCTTCACCGGGCCGGTGCGCACGGTGCAGTGCTTCCAAGACAACTCGCTCATCAGGCAGACGCTCTCGAGCGACGGGCACGGCGCAGTGCTCGTCATCGACGGGGCGGGGTCGCTCGAGACCGCACTCGTCGGCGACCAGATCGCTGAGCTCGCCTGCGACAACGGCTGGGCGGGGCTCATCGTGAACGGCGCCATCCGCGATCGCGTGGCGATCGGCACCCTGCCCTTCGGCGTGAAGGCACTGGGGTCGAACCCGGCGAAGTCGACCAAGACCGGTGCCGGCGAAGTCGACGTGCCCGTCGAGATCGCTGGCGTGACGTTCCGCCCCGGCGCAACGGTGTGGTGCGACGACGACGGGATTCTGGTCGAGCCCTGACCCCGACCGTGCCTCACCGGTCGCTGCCCGGCACGCTCACACCTGCCGGGCGGCGAACGCGGTTGAGCAATAAGATGCGAGTATGACCGAGCGCTTCCGAGCACTGCTCCCGTTCGTGCCGTACCTCGCGGTGTCGCTCGCGCACGTCATCGCCTGCTTCGGGGAGTACGCGTTCGAGGGATGGACGAAGCTGCTGCTCATGCCAGCGCTCGCCGCCGGAGTGATCGCGTCGGCCGTGCTCGTGCCCGAGCTGCGCCTGCGCCCCACACCCGTCGGCGCGCTCGCGCTGCTGCTCGCAGCGATCACGTTCTCGTGGCTCGGCGACGGCGCGGCAACGTTCTTCCCGATGTTCGAGAGCGAGATCCCGATGATGCTCGCGTGCTTCGGCGTCGCGCACATCGCGTACATCGTGCTGCTGTGGCGTACGCGCGGCATCGCGAAACGGCGCCTGCCCGCGTGGAGCCTCGTCTACGTGCTCGCGTACCTCGTGCTCCTCGCGCTGCTGCTGCCGCACACGAAGTCGCTGTCGATCCCGGTGATGGCGTACGGGCTCGTACTCGTCGCCACCGCGGCACTTGCGACCCGGTGCGGCGCGGTCATCGCGTGGGGCGGCGCGTTCTTCCTGCTCTCCGACGCGATCCTCGCCTTTCGGCTCTTCGTGCCCGGCAGCACCACGTGGACGAGCGGCGTCGTGATGCTCACCTACACCCTCGGCCAGGGGCTGCTCGCCTACGGCATCGTCGCCGCACTGCGCAAACGCGCGGATCGGGGCGAGGCGGGACCCGCTACTCCTCCGGCAGGATCTTCAGCAGCTTCTTAACGCCGCGAATCGTCGTCGCGCCCGCGGCGCCCACGCGCACGCGCAGCTCGGCGTCGCTGGTGACGACGGTGGTGATCGATCCGCTCGCGCTCAGCGCCTCGACGGCGCTCACGATCGTGTCGTCGCCGGTCTCGGGGGCGCTCAGCACGCGGATCCGGTCGGTGCTGTCGATGCCGCGCGCGTTGCCCTCGACCACGACGATCCAGTCGGGGTAGACGCGGTCGAGACCCGGCACGCGGGGCTCGGCGAGGTCGAGGAACCCGGCGCGCACCCCGTTCGACGTTTCGAGGTACGCGTGCAGCCGGTCGCGGAGGCGCTCTGCGGCGCCGCGGCGATCCTTCCACCACCCGTTGGGTACGCTGCCGATGACGTTCGCAGCATCGACGATGACGGTCGGAGGCGGCCCGAGCAGCGGGCGCAGCAGCGGCCAGCTCGCGGCGAAGGCGGGGTGCAGGGGGAGTGCTTCGACGTGGTCGAGCGGCACCCAGGCGAGGGCGTGGCTCTCGGGGTCCGTGATCTCGGGCTCGAACTGGGCGACGACGTCGGCGACGAGCGTCGTGTACGTCCAGCCGCCGCGGTCGAGCACGTGGGTGTAGCGCGGGCGCACCGAGTCGTCGGGCACGCCCGCCTCCTCCTGCGCCTCGCGGATCGCTCCGTCGTTCGCCGACTCGCCCTCGTGGCGGGCGCCGCCCGGGATGCCCCAGGTGTCGCCGTGGTCGCTCCAGGTGACGCGGTGCTGCAGCAGGATCGCGTCGCGGGCGTGGTCGAAGGCGAGCAGCCCGGCGGCGCCGAAGCGGCCCCAGTAGCGCCCGCCATCGCCCGCCTCGATCCAGGCGTCTCCGGTGTCTCGCAGGTCGCTCATGGTCTCAGCGTATCTGCCGCGGGGCTTCGTGTGCGCGTTTGTGATGCCTCCTGGCGCGGGAATGCGGGGGTGGTGTATCGGTGTTGTGCTGGGAGTCGGGCGGTTTGTTGCCGCACCGTGCTGCGTGTGCTTGAGTGCGCGCGCTGTTTCGCCTGTTCTGGGATTCCAAGGAGGATTCATGTCGACCGATGTCGAGCCCTACGCCGCTGCCGCCGCCGATGCCGCCTCGCGGGGGCTTGCTGTTTCGTTCATCCCGCGCACGCCGGGGGAGCGGCCCGCGCTGGTCGAGGGCGTCGAGCTCGTGAAGACGATCGTGGTGCAGACGAAGGATCGCTTCGTGCTCGTGCTCACCCCCGTCGACGCGCAGTTCTCGTGGGCGAAGCTGCGGGCGCACCTCGGCGTCAACAAGCTGTCGCTGCCTGATGCGGATGGTGCGTTCGCGGCGACCGGGTATGTGCGGGGGACTATTACGCCGCTGGGAGCTGCGGGATCGTGGCCTGTCGTTGTCGATGCGCGATTGGCCGGGCGGCGGATCGCGATCGGGTCTGGGAGTGCTGAGTTTGGGGCGCTGGTGTTGGCCGATGAGCTGGTGGCTGCGTATTCTGCTGCGGTGGTGGATCTCGCTGCTGAGTGAGGGGTAGGTCTTTCCTTCTCGGCTCGCTCAGGGTTGGTGGCGCGCCCGGGTTTCTGCGGCACCGCCGCGATTTCCGGCCGTTGGTTCGATCCACCCTCTGAGTGTGGGTAATATAGAGGGGTTGCCTCGGCAGCGCAGGGCAGATTCTGGCCGGCGAAGCTGAAGAACAACGGGCTGTGGCGCAGCTTGGTAGCGCACTTGACTGGGGGTCAAGGGGTCGCAGGTTCAAATCCTGTCAGCCCGACAGAAAAGCCCTGATGAGAAGCGATTTTCATCAGGGCTTTCTTCGTTTTTTTGGGGCCGAATCCTGGTCATGTACCCGCAAATGTACCCGCAACATACTCTTGGTAACTGCCAGAAAGCCCGGCCTGAGTCGAATCTCGACCGTGGGCGAGTAGCTGCAAATATTCGTAGATCGCGCTCGCGGTCGGTTGACTAGCTGGGCGCTTGAATCGACTTGGCTGACGAATTGGACCAGTAAAGCGGCGAGTTCCCAGGTCCAAATGACCTGTTGGCTGGCGCACCTGACTATCGACTGGCAGTCAGCATTAGCTCAATCTGCTGATCTGAGCCCGGCGACTGGGCTTCTCGTCGCGACTAAGCACCTTGGTGTTCGTAGTGGGCGATGGTGTCGGCCAAGAGGAGGCTTCCAAGCAACCGGAGCGTAAGGCCCACTTCCTCCGGGTGGCTTGGCTGGCCCGTCAGATCCTGGGCGGCAGTTCTCTTGTTCGCGTCGAGAAGGCAGTCGACGATCGGGCTCTCCCGGACGACGATCTCGAATGCCTCACCGCCAGCGCCGGTGACCAGGATCAGCGCGTCGATCCCGTAGTCCTGGGTCGTGCGGTGATCTCTACCGGAGCATCCAATATCACGTCCGCCATCGTCGCGCAAACGACGTTGTCAAGGTGGATCGTGAACAGTTCGCCGATGGGCGAGGGGGCATGCTCGCCACCCTCGACGGCTCGTCCGCAGCGGCGGCCTCCAGTATCAGCCAGCACGTCGTTGACCGGCGGGCGAACAGCGTGCGCGCTGTTGACTCCAGCGACCCGAGCCTCATCGCCCCGGTCGCGGCCTCGCTCGCCCGTATCTGAGGCGACAGTTTCGCTGTCTGTCCACGAAGCAAAGCAGCGCGATCGTAGAGTCGCAAACCTAGGTGACACGACGCGCGTGCATCCCGAAAGCGAAAGTGCCTCGGAACGCTGAAGCGAGTCGGCTGTACTTGACCTGCCGCAATACAGTCTAATGATTCTTGGCATAGCAAACGCATAGCTTTGCCCTGCGAATCGCCGGTGCTCTGCATCATGCCTAGATGGCGAGAAGCACCGCGCCTACCTACAACTCAACAGGGTGATCCCAAATTGAAATATTTCAATCAGCCCGGCGCTCCACTGCGCCGAGCATCGCCGAGCTCCGGGGCTCGGCTGATGACGATGCTGGCAAGCAGCCTCGTGGCTAGCGTCTTCCTGACGCAACTTACGCCAATCGCAGCACTCGCGACACCAGCGGATCTTCCCGAGCCCGCCGCGGCCGCCGTGCAGGATCGCCCAGAGGAACCATCCTCCGCTGCCATCCCCGACACTGAGGATGCTGCATTAGCTCCGGACCAGCCCGCAGAAGCCATCGATCCCGAGACGGCTGTTACAACGTCCGACAACGATGCCGTTATCCCCACGCCCGACGGTGGCCGTTCCTACTTCCAGACTGGCGGCACGCAGGAACTTGACTATCGCACCATGATCAGCTTTGCTGACCTGCCTGACGCTGAAAAGTGCTCGCACTTCAGCGCCTGGGTACTTGCTACTGACGCTGATGGCAAATCCTCGTGGGCCGATATTGGACCTGACAGTGGTGAGACCGACGCGTTCGGGGAACCGCTGTACAGCTTGCAGCTCGACGAGACTGGCATGCGCTATCCGGGCGGAGAGCTCACCCTGGCGTACTACGGCAAGAAGTCCAACGGTTTCGAATGCTACGACATGGCTGACCCCAAAAGCGCCGACAGCCTCATCGCGTATAAGACAACCACGCTCAACATTGACTGGTCCCGACCAGAAATTCGCGACGTCTACTACAAAAAGAACCACAACGGCACAAACCAGATTCACTTCGAAGTTGACAAGCATTGGCGGAACTTCGACGGTTTCGCCACTGGCGGTGGTCTAGCCATCTTCAAGATCGAGAACTACGGCAACGCGAGAAGCCAAAATGTGAGCACCGCCGGCATGCCATGTATTGCCACCGATGAACCTGACCGCGAAGGCCGCACGTGCTACTTCAACCGCGCTATTCCTGCTGCTGGCGACGCCATCGGCGTCGCAGCCTTGCCAGCCGGCTACAACCTCGAAACTGTGACCAACTGGCCCCCTGTTGATGCAATCGACTACGGCGAAATTCTCAGCGCCTATCCCAAAAGCGTTGACGTGGATGCGACCCGGGCTGGCCCCACAGATAGCGCCAACTGCCTGAAGCTCTGTGCTGGCGATCCGATCGATACCCAGTCCGGCAATTTCTACGAAGAGATTTCCGACCTGCAGATTGATGGACGCATCGGCCTCGAGGTCACCCGTCGCTACGCGGTCGGGCTACTCGGCACCTCAGGTGCCTTCGGCAACGGCTGGGCGATGAACTACGACATGCACATCGATTCCAACGACTCGAGTAATGCGGCAACCGTTGTGGAGCCCTCCGGCAACCTCTCCCGCTTCGCCAACAACGCTGGCCAGTACGTTGCTCTCGCTGAGAACCTTCGGGCTGACCTGGCTAAGACTGACAGCGGCTGGGAGTTCTCCCGCTGGGATGAGAACCTCATTTACGTCTTCGACGAGAAGGGCCAGCTCACCTCGATCAAGGACAACAACCGCAACACTGTCACCGTCTCCCATGACTCTGACGGGCGTGTTTACTCGGTCTCCGAAGGAGATCGCACGCTGACATTTGCATGGGACGACGAGCTGCTTGCTTCGGTCACCGATCACACGGGACGAACCGTCAGCTACGACTACGTCGACGGCAACCTGATTTCCGTCACTGACCCAGGCGGCCACACCGCTGAATACATCTACGATGCACAAGGCCGCGTCACCGCGATGACTAACGCTACGGGCGATGTCACCGCCAATACCTACGACGAGCAGGGCCGTGTCATTAAGCAGACCCTCCCGAACGGCCAAGTCCTCGACTTCAGCTACGGGACGCTCAAGTACGAACGGCAGACCAACACTGTCGTCTCCGGCGACGTCATCAAGACCTACGTCTACGACGAGCGCCAACGAATTCGGGAGTTCACCGACTCCTCGAACCCGACTGCTGCGTTCTCGCGTGACTATGATCTCGCGAGCAATGTGACCGATGAAGAACTCATCGACGGATCACCTAAGAGTTACGCTCACACCTACGCTGACGGCAACCTCGTGAAAACCACTGGAAGCACTTTCGGCCGCACCGTCTCATATGAATATGACGACGAGCACCGGCTGACCGCGACTGTCGACGTCATGGGTATACGGACTGAAACCACTTACGACGACCGTGGAAACGTAACGCAAACCAAAGTCATCCCCACTGACGACAGCGCTCCGCGTGTCACGTCCTATGAAGTCGATGCCAAAGGTGACGTCACCGCCGTGACTAATCCGCTCGGCGGACGCACGGATCTTGTCTACGACAGCGCTGGCCAATTGACCTCGCTGACCGATCCAACAGGTGCAATCACCACACACGCCTTCGATGAACTCGGCCAGCTGGCCGAGACCGTGTCGCCAGGTGGCAATGTCGCTGGCATCACCGCCGAGAAGAAGGCGAAGTTCGCCACCAGCTACGACTACGACTCGGCGGGCAACGTCCTCTCGGTCATCGATGCAGCAGGCACCACGGCGTACCAGTACGACGCACAAGACAATCCCACGTCGGTCACCGACAACCGGGGCAAGACGAAGAATGCCGTCTACGACGCTGGAGGTAATCCCACAAAGATCACCTACCCTGACGGATCTACTGACGAGTTCGCCTACGACCGCGACACTGGCCTTCGCTCGTCGTGGAGGAACCCGCAGGGCTTGGTCACCACGTACGAATACCAGAACGGCACAGTCATCACGACCTTGCCCGACGGTGAAACCAGCACCGTCGAACAGAAAGTGTTGTCCAGCTCGGTCGACACCGTGATTACCGACAGCAAGTTCCCCGATGGCCACACCGTCACCTCGGAGCGCGCGAGCAGCTTGGACGTCAGCCCCGGAATCGGTCAGCCAAGCCATCAGATCGAGTTCGACAAGGCTGGGCGCATGATCGAGGAAACCCATAACAGGAACAGCGTGTTCTATGCGTATGACGGCTTTGGACAGCTGACATCGAGGACTGGCGGCGACCGCGACGTCTCCTACGAATACGACGCTGCCGGCAACCTCACCAAGACGATCTATGCCGATGGCACCGCAGTGTCCCATGAGACCGACCTGGCCGGGCGAACCACCAAGATCATCGGCTGGGATGGCGAAGCCTACGACTTCACGCACACCCCGGACGGCCAGATTGACTCGATGTCCTCGAGCAGTGGGCTGGGCTACGCCACCGAGCACGATGGGCTGCGCCTGTCATCCAAGACCTGGAAGGACGCCTCCGGCGTTGTCCTGAAGAACTTCGGCTACCAGTACGAGGCCTCTGGCCTCATGAGATCGGACTCCATCGACGCGACTGAGCGACAGTTCGGCTGGAACGACAACGGCGCTCTGGCAACGATCGATCAGGACAGCATCACCTGGGATGGCCGCCTGCTCACCGGCACCGGCCAGCGCGAGCTCGCCTACGAGGCAGCTTCCGGGCGACTGGCCCAGTCCGCAGACGGCGACGACACCACTTCGTACGAATACGACGCACGGGGAAACCGGACGACAGCCACCGCCGATGGACTGTCGATTGGCTACACCTGGAACGCATTGAACCAGCTGACCAAGGTGGGCGACACCACCTTCGCCTACAGTGCCGACGGAATCCGCACGAAGGTCGGCAACGCTGTCCAGGTCTACGACCAAGGACTGAAGCTCTTGTCCGATGGCGAGATGAAGTACCTATGGTCGCCGGATGGCGCTCTGCTGGCCCAGGCTCCGCTGGAGAGCACTGATCCAAGCCAGACTCAGCAGGCCGTCACCGATGGCATGAACTCGGTCCACGCGGTGCTCAACCAGGACCTCGCAGTCCTCTCCGAGTACACCTACACCGCATTCGGCGAGCGTTTGCTCACCGCGGGGGCTGATGTGAGCGCCATGGGCTTCACCTCCGAGCAACACGATGACTCCGGCCTGATCTACCTGCGCTACAGGTACTTGGATCCGACCGTCGGTCAGTTCATCAGTGTGGACCCGCTGATCGGCTCCACGCTGGATCCCTATGGCTACGCCAGCGGCAACCCGCTGCAGCTGTCTGATCCGCTGGGGTTGCTCACGATGAAGGAGATCATCGAACCGCTTTATGAGCACTCCAGCGAGTGGTCGACGTGGATGGGAGGGCTTTCTTTCTCGAGTCAGTTCATTCCTGGGCTCAAGTCCATGTCGAGCACGTTTGCCATCGCGAGCGTGGCGTTTGGAGGCATCGCGACCTACAGGAGCTTCAAAGACGGCGACCCATGGGGTGGCATCAAAAACGGCATCGCAACGGCAGTGAGTGGAGCGGCTATTGCGATTAAGCCTCTAGGAGCGTCGCAACAAGTAACAGACAGCGTGGCGTTGGCGGACAACGCCATCCTCGGAGCGACAGTTCTCGAAAGCGAGGTGTGCTGATCATGAACAAAATACTGCTCACGTTCGCAGCGATGCCGGTGCACTGGTTCAATCAGAGATACAACGCACCGACATCGCAAGCCTTGGCCCGGCAGTGGCGTGAACAGCTCCGCGTCCCTAACGCAGAGTTAACCGCCAACGAGAAGCGTCAGCGACTCGTAGCACGCTGTGACACTGTCCAGGCAGTCCGGCGAGGATTCTTCCTGTGGATTGCGTTGGTGTTCATTGCCTTGGTCGGAGTGCTCGCCCTCGACTCGATCGCTCAGATGCCGCTTACGCAAGCTCTTGCCGATGCTGTGACATTCATCTTCCCGATCCCTCTGGGAGCGCTGTTCACCCTCAATTTCAAGTTTGAGGCCGTCCAACGCCAACTGAAGCGATTCGGGAAGCTCGATGGTGTTCGACAAGCGGCCTACCAGCCATCGAAGCTGGCCAACCCGAGTGACTTCGACTTCATCCTCGGGCTGCCGGTCATGATCTTCTTCTGGATGCTCATCTGGGTCGGGAGTGGTGCGTAGGGAAACAGCCTGCGTCATCATTCCAGTAGCCGCGAAAAGCCTTCTCTGCATCCACACGCAGGGAAGGCTTTTCTTGTCTTTGACTACTCGTCGCTCCTGTCGTGTCCCCGACGGCCGCTAGGGTGAAGCCATGCCACGCGCCTATGGATTCCGCGTCTTCACCGTCGAAGCGTTCATGAACCGCAAGAAGGATCAGCAGCCGCTGGACTGCTCGTCGTCCTCGAACGTGCGGAACGAGATCGCGGAGCTACTCGAACGCCTCGCTGCCAGGAACACGCTCCGGTTCCCGCCGAGGGAGCCAGTGGACGGCGAGCCCCAGAGGCCGACTCGCACGGCAACGCTTACCGGCCCCGTAGAGATCAGTTCCGAAGTGATCCACCTCGAGCTCGCCGTCGGCGAGACCGGTAGCCACGGGTATGCCACGCACGTCGTCGAACCGCCGATGAACATCAAGGATCGGTCCGCCGAGCAGCCCCACCGCATCACGCTGGTGTTCTCTCCCGAGAGCGCGTCACGGTTCGTCGTCGTGTGCCAGACCATCCACAAGCGCGACGCCGTGCGCCGGTTCTTCCAGCTGTTGACCAACGAGGGCCTGAGGAAGAAGCAGGAGATCCAGGCCGACCAGGAGCGGCAGCGGGAGATCGCGCGTGCCGCGGGGGAGAGACCCCCTTCTGCTGCAGGGGTGCCCCGGCTGCTCTTCGACTACAAGCAGGCCGCCGACAATGCTTTCCTCGAGGAGATCCTCAGTGGGGCCAAATCCGCTGCGGCGACGTTCACCAGCCGTGTCGCGTCGAACCGGGGCGGAGCCGCTGATCGCGTTGAACGGACGCTAAAGATCAGTTTGGTCGATGAGAATCAGCGTCAGATCGCTCCGGCTGTCGGTCGCTCGTGGTGGGGACGCATGCGCGAAGGCCACTCCATCAGCGCCCATGAGGGAGTGTCGGAGGTCTCTGCTTTGCTCGAGCAGGAGCACCTGCTCGCCGAGGATGAGGGGGACCGCTATGACAAGGTGTCACTCAGTATCAAGAGCGAGGCCAACGAGACGACCACTATCGCCGTGGACACCTTGCGCGACGTGTTCACCTACCCGGTGTCCGACGGGGAACCCAGCATCCTCTATTACTACGAGAAGGTTGCTGCCAGGCTGCACACGATCGCGATGCAGGACGGCCTGCATCTCAGCAGGCTCGATCCGTATGAGGTGGAGGAATGTCTGAGCGCTTCGATCTTCGGCCACTAGTCCGCGGACTCCGCGAAGGGCTCAAGCTCCGCCGTGCTCGCGCTCAGGACGAGAAGCCGGACCGCTGGACGCGAGTCATCCTCTTCGGCGTTCCGGCAGCCGTGATGATCCTGATGGTCGCGTTTCGCGTCGAACTTACCAAGGCCGATCAGCTGCTCGCCGGCGCTGCTCTGCTGTCGGCTGCGCTGATCGGTGCCTTCGCCCAGATCGTCACTTGGCGCGAACGGATCCTGCGTCGAAACCGCGAGGTCGAGAGGATCAAGGTACGCGCACTCAACGAGGCCGGCGCGCATGTCTTGGCGTCCCTGGTCATGTCGGTCGTGCTCACGGTGTCCGTTTTCGTCCTCGCCAACCTGGTGCTCGACTGCGCCCCGCTCTACGTGCACGTCATCGCCTGGATCCTGAGCGGTATCAGTGCCGGAAGCTTCGCGTACGTAGCCCTGTCGCTGGTCATCGTGGCGAACCTGCTCTGGGACGCCTTCGAGCGGGAAGAACACGACATCATTGACGAGAACCCGCCCCAGTTCCCTTCAGCGCTTTGAGGTCACGGCCCCGTGGCTCGAGCGCCTGGCCCACCTAGCCTGCTGGCCGGAGCCTTTGAATCAGGGTCGCGGCGGAGTGCCGCCCTCGGGCTTCACCTCGACCACTAGTCCAAGTGCATCAGCGATTCGACGAAGAGTCTTCACCGATGGCTCCTGACCCAGTTCAATCCGCGACACAGTTGGTCGGGACACTCCAGCTTGCTTGGCGAGATCACCTTGCGACCAGCCGTGACCGAGGCGAGCAGTCTGGACTGTCTTGCCGAATCCTCGCGCTTCACCAGGCGCGCGGCTCATTAGCCAACCTCGAGCATGACCAGACGATCGAGAGCCGCATTTCTCTCGGCGATGATGGTTCTCATCGTCGTTTCCATGTACTCCCAATCAGGTTCGCCAGATGAGGTCGCGGGCAAGAAGACCGTCTCGTCTTGGAAAACTGTTCCATTACGCTTCCACGAAAAGCTGTAGTTATAGCGCTCGACGCTCTTGTCAAGACATGCCACAAGGAACAGCCCATTCAACTCATTCAATCGCGGATGGTAACCCAGCTGCAGATCACCGCTACCAACGAACGGGGTTGCCTGATACGTATTGCGACCGACTCCTCCATTGCCGTTGCAGATCATTGCGATGCAATTGCCCTCACTCGTCAGCGACCCGTCCTCGTCCTGCACACCTCTGACGTAGCCATTGTTGGCATAACTCGCTGCGATGTACGGAACATCTCCATCCAAGAACGATCCTGCTCCGGTGCCATTGCCGCGGATAATCTTCGTGAACAAGTCGGTGACTTTGAATTCCAGCCACTCGGTTGTATCAACAGCGTGGGCGGGTTTGTCGGGCACAGCCGAAAGCACTGCCAAGGCATGCTCCCGTTTATCCATAGTCTCACGCATGAACGTCTCCATGAACCCCCAGTCAGGCTCGCCGGCGAGCGTGATCGGAAGCCGAACGGTCTCGGCCTTCAGCGTGTCGGCTGAGCGCTTCCAGGCGAAGTTGTACCCGAATACGTCGACACTCTTGTCGAGGCAAGCAACGAGAAAGAGACCGTTCCAAACGTTTAAGCGCGAGTGATACCCCAGCATTAGTTTCACGCTACCTACGAACGGGTCTGCCTGGTAGGTGTTTCGGCCGATGCTGCCGTTGCCGTCGCAAATGAGTGCGATGCAGTTTCCGTCGCTAGTCAGCGAGCCATCAGGGTCCTCAACATAACGCAATCTGCCATTGTTCAATGTGCTAGTCCCGACATACGGCAGGCTTCCGTCGGCAAGCATGCCCACGTTTCCACACTTGCCGTGCTCCATGCGCTCGAAGAAGTCCACGACCCGAAATTCACCCCACGAGCTTGTGTCGATGCGCTTCACTTTGGTACTTCCACCTGCACCGCAGAAGTCGTCTCGGTTACTTCCGCCGAGTACATCGCGATCGCCCCCAAGCGTTCACGTGCGCTTTTCGGATCGACGCCGCGCAGATACATTGCATAATCCATCGCGGTGCGCGCAATGTCCTCCTTCGTGAGGACAAACGGCTTCGCCGGTGCCTGCCAGCTGAGGCTTTCCGCGGGGTCAACCCACTGGCCCGTGCCGAAACGACTATCATCGTGCCGTTCGATCGCATCGACCCAGTAATCCTCGAGCGCAGGCCATTTGCCGCGAACGTCATGGCGGCCTTGGTTCTTGACGGTGATCAGACCGTCGTCCTCAATATTGACGGCAAAGAACTTCTTCCCATCTTGCGGCTTTCCCGCCTCGAAGATGAAGATGCTCGTGCTTAGGCCGATCCCAAAGAAGAGGTTTTCCGGGAGCTTGACGACCTTGAGCAAGCGATGGTTCCGCTGGATGCGGGACGTGCGCCCCTTGCTTGTCTTGTCAAGCTTCTTGTCTGGCAATATAAACCCGCATAGAGTGCCTCGTTCCACACTGCTGAGGACGTTCTCAACGATCTCCATGCACCCGAACTTGTTTTCATACGGCGGATTCATCAGCACCTTTGTGGCTCGAGTCTGCTCGATCCAGCTACCCGCCGACTCGGTCCTGGCGTCCATGTGAACAAGGTTTGTTTTGCCGTCTTTGTGGATTAGCATGTTCGCGCACGCCAGAGCGTAAATCTCTCGGTCGAACTCGATGCCGTAAAGTTGCCGAGCCTTAATCTGCTTCGCTTTGGTCGTGTTCACACCTCCGGCCTCGCGAATCATGTTACTCATAGCCTTCACAAGGAAGGACCCAGAGCCAGCACACGCGTCCAGCACACGATCATTCTTGTCGACGCCGAGCAGCCGGTACATGAAACCCGTGACGTGGTCAGGTGTGAAGACCTGACCCGACTCGCTCTTCTTCTTATACCGGTTGAACTCGTTGAAGAATATGGCCATCACATCTTCGCCGTTCCACGCGTTCGAGTTGATCAGGCCAGAAATCTCCGTAACCCAGTCAATAAAGTCCCCGATCAGGTTCGTAAGGCGAGCGACTGCGCGCGGGTCGTCCACGTCTGTCGAGACGTTCATCTTGATGTCCGAATACACCTCGGACAGCAAAGAGAGCTTCGCGTTCTGCTGCAGATCCGCCCGGATCGCCTTGTTCAACGCGTTCAAGATGCCATTGTGGAACTCGCTGTAGTCCATGCCGCGAACGAGGACAGCATCGTACCTCCGAGCGACCAGAGCGCATGCCGTGAAGATCATACGGTGGTATAGGTTTTTGATCCCGAAGTCGCCATGGAGTGAATTATTGATGCGCTGAGTTAGCTCGTAAATCCGTGCCTTATCAATGGGTCGATCAGTGAGCTTGGAGAAGTAGTACTCCTTGGGCTGGAGTTCATCAGGCACGTCCAGAGGCTTTCCATTGACGAATGCCCGAGTGCGCTCCCCGTCGTACACGAGACCGACGACGAGGTCGTACTGCGTGCGAACGGTGGCGCAATACTTCTCCACCTGGACCCGCAGCGCCGGGGCGTCGATCGACATAGAGTCGGTGGCCTTAGTTTCAAGTACCAGCGCGACCGTGCCTTTGTCGATGGGAAGGTACCAGCCGTCAGGCTTGTTGGAAGCACCCTCACCCTTGAAGCCAAGCTGATTCATGGTCGTGATCTGACCGACCCCGCTTCTGGCGACCTTTGTGGAAACCCCCGCCAATCCGAGAATTTCCGATGCTAGGTCCCGTACCTGATCTTCGGTTCTCAAGTAGGCTCGCTTTCAGATTGATTGCATCATTTAGTTGTCAATCACACTACTGCAATGACTGTAGGCGCTCGAACGGGTCCACCAGGATCTGGACGCCGTGCTCGGGCACACGAATCGATTCTCGCGCCGTGCCGGTCCGAGCCGAAGGCAGGATCCGGCTCATAGTCGCCGCCACATACCGAGCTCGTGCGGTACCGATCATCGGCAGGCACTCGGATCTGCACGCCGTTCAGGCGACCGATGTCCACGCACTCCGTGGCACTGAGCCTATCGGGCACCACGCCATTTCAGGCTGTCGCGTAGCTTGAGAGCATGTGCTGGGAGGATGTTCAGATGGCTGGCAGATCAACGTCGGACGAGCACTATGTCCTAGACCTCTGCGACGACGTCCTCGGTGCCCACGGCCTCAGGCAGTCCACGTTCGAGTGGCTTCGCGGTGATCCCTCGCCGAAGCGTCCCCTGGGCACCAAGCTGCCGGTGGACGCGTACTGGCCGGCGCTGAAGCTCGTGGTGGAGTTCCAAGAGGAGCAGCACTCGCAGCCGTCGCCGTTCTTCGATCGCCGCCAGACCGTGTCTGGCGTTGGCCGGGGGGAGCAGCGCCGGCTCTATGACGCGCGCAAGCGGGAACTGGTGCCCCTGCATTCGCTCCGCCTCGTCGTGATCGAGAAGTCGGACTTCCTCGTGCGCTCGAAGCGCATCGTGCGGAATCGGCACGTCGACCACGACATCGTCCATCGGCATCTCGTGGTCGGCGCGCTCAACGAGGAGAACTTGCGATGACGCTGACGCTCGGCCCCATCCTGGGCAGCGCTGGTCTGGATCCCAGCCAGGTGCAGGTCATCCGCCACGCCTACGTGCGCGAACACGAGGACTCGGGGCTCCGGGGCATCCATGCGGATTCGACCGACGACGAGATCCTGGTCTACACGGCCACGCAGTCGGCCAACCCGCGGGTCTTCCCGGTGGCTCCGCCGGCGCTCTGGGTTGTCTTCCTTCGGGAGGGTGGCGACCGCGCCCGGCTCTGGGGCGTCGTGGAGAACCGAGGCGAGCTGTCCAACGACGGTGTGCTGCGCGGATTCGACCTTTCCGTCTCTGAGCACCTGGCGGACCTCAGGAACAGGCTGGTGATCGGATGGCGGTCGCCGCGCACGTGGAGGCTCAACGGGCCGACGGCAGCCGGGTATCCCGTGATGGAGATCGCCGACGCGCAGCCCGTCCCATTCCCGGGATTCGACCGACTCATCCTGGACCATGCGCAGCTGCAAGCTGTCATGCGGGAGCACCGCTACGCGGCGTGGCGCACGGCGTTGTCCTCGGTGGTCGGCATCTACCTGATCACCGACACTCTCGACGGACGGCACTACGTGGGCAAGGCCGATGGTGCCGAGAGCATCCGCCAGCGCTGGAACGCCTACGCCACCAACGGCCACGGCGGGAACGTCGAGCTGCGAGGCCTGGACCGCTCGACTTTCCGGTTCTCCCTGCTCCGCGTGTTTGATCCGTCGACACCGACGCGGGAGATCGATGCGGCAGAGAGCCACTTCAAGCAGGCGCTGGACACGCGAAGACATGGCCTGAACCGGAACTGACCCGGATACCGGTTCGCGCGCGAACTGGCGTCACACTTCGGCAGACACCATGCGCTGTGCGCTGTAGACATGGGGCTCTGCCTGTTCGAGCAGAGCGACGTCGATGAGGGTGATCGTCGGGAGCGGGATCTCGCCGGCATCAGCGGTTCGCAAGAGCTTGTATGGCGTCACCCAGACGAAGCAGTCCACGCCGGACTGCCTCATCACGTCCACGAAAGCCGCGTCGGCAAACCATAAGTGCGGCCTGTCCGTGCCAGGACGTCCGAATGCGCCCAGCGTCTCGTAGTAGGCCGTGGCCTCATCGAAGATCAGGAACCCGAGGTCGAACCCCGGCCGCTCTTTCCGGTACGCATCCACCTTGCGAGAATGATCGGAGACGGTGCGCGTGAACTGCTCGACGTAGGCCCGGTAGTTGTGATCCTGGTCGGTCGGGAGCCCGCTGCTCACGGAAGCTGTAACGGTTACGTCCTTGTGGACCTTGAGACCGAGCTCCTTGATCTCCCGGAGCACAGCACTTTCGCGTGCTCGCGTCCTGTCTTTCTTGCCGGGCCGCGGGTGGTCATCCACCGCCATCGCTTCCAGGAGGATCGACGAAGCGAGGTCCTCGAAATCGGGGCGTTCACGCTGGTCAAGGTCCCCGCTGCGAAGGGACGCCAGGGACTTGTGGGCCAGCTCGCTCTCCGCCGGGTAGAAGCACACTGCCGAATTGTCGACGTCAGATGCGAGGTCGACGATGTCCTGCTCGTTCTTGTAGGTGAGCTTCATGCTCGTGCGGAGCTTTCAATCGCTGCCGATTCGCGACGCGGACTCGCGCTTTCGAACATCGACAGTTCCACGCCCTCCAACAACAACCCCGGCTCCACGTCCAGCGCAGTGGCGATCTTGACCAGCGAGTGCAGGCCCACCAGGGCCCGGCCTGCCTCGTAGGACCGGATGTTCGCGCTGTCGATCCTCGTCTTCGAGGCGAGGTCATCGATCGTCAAGCCTCGGCTCTTGCGCAGCGAGGTGACGGTCGCGCCGATGTGTGCCGCAGCGGGGGAGGGAATCCTGGCCATGACACCAGTATGAGGTACTTGTGCCCGGTGTGAGACAAGAGGCGACCTCCGACGCCAAAGTACGGGCTGTGAGACCATTCCGAGCAACGTCGATCGCCTCAGTAGTCTGGCGTGATGAATGACAAGACGCCATGGGGGCAATCGACGGTCGGCGTCTTCGTGATCCAGGGCATGATCGGCCCGATCATTGGAGCCGTCGTGGGCGCACTAGTGGCGTTGTCGCTTGCGCAACCGGAGAAGGTCGACTGGGGTCGCGTCGCGCTTGTCGCGCTTGTTGTGGCGGTCGCCGTCTTCCTTCTGTTGTCCTTGATCCTTCGCAAGCTGCGGCGTCTGGCGTGGGGGAGTATTGGCAAGTTTCTGAAGTGGATCCGCGGTCTGCGTGTAACCACCCGCAAGGTACGTACGAATCTGATGCAGGCCGGCTACGACAAGCGAAGCGAAGAGGTCACGAACGAGCGCAGGTTGTCACCACGTCCTCGCTGGCGCGTCACCCATAACGATGGGGACGAGTGGATCTACGTGCACAATTCAGGTTATGGGGTCGATGACGTTGTGGTCCACGCGGATCCAGAGCTGTTCGAGTTCGCTGACGGTGCTGAACAGGGCTTCATCAAGGGAAGGCTCGGGGACAACGGTCGTGGCGGATCGAGTGGCAAGCAGGTAGCGGGTCGGTTGACCAAACGTGGCCAGCGAGAGGGCATCACATTTACCTTCGCCTGGACAGACCAGCTGGGGGACGCACAGCCGAGGACGGAGGTTGATGATCTTCCCATCTCGGCAACACTTCCGGCGCGACCCCTCAAGCCGTTAATGCAACCAACATGGCAGATCGGACGGCCGAAGCAGAACCCTGCGAAGGACGTTTTTCTGCTGGTTAACGGCGCAGATGGGTTCGAATGCACGAACGTGGTCATCGACGCGGAACCCTCCTACTTCACGTTCATCCTCAAGCGTGAGTTGGGTGACCTAGCTGGAATCGGCGGTTTGCGTTTCGCAGGACGACCGACTGAAGCAGGCAGAATGCTCGGGGTGACCTTCACGATCAGCTACAACGACGTCAACGGCGACGAACACACTGACTATCTCCCGATGGAGTTCGGCAGGGGCTGGTGATTCTGAGCGCTGACTCTGGCGGTCGATTGGTCACGGTCCGTGGTCGCAAGGCGCGTGATAGCCATCGAGTTGGCGGTGCCGTGCGCCGCCGGTGGTTTACTGTGCGGCGATGTGTTCCCACGTGGCGCTGTATGCACCAACGCTCTTCTGCATGTCCTGGTAGAAGTCCCATCCCTGATCGCGGCCGGTGAAGATGCGCTCGTGGGTCGCACCGCTCTCAGCGACGGAACGCCAGGTGACGCGATAGTTCAGGCTCGCGTCCTCAATGCCACTGGTTGGCTCGTGCCGCATCGCATGCTCCCTCTCGTCGTCGGGCAGGAAGATCTACCGGTCTCTTTCTACTGTTCCCGGCTCGGCGGCGCAAGGAATGGCAACGAGCCGAAGCTCGAATCAAGCTTCAGCGCACAAGCACAGCAACGATCGGTCGATGGTCTGTGCCTCCGCTGTCGACGGGGGAAATAACCCAAGCATCGACTACCGACCATGCAGCGCCGACCAGCACATGATCGATCGGCGAAGCCAGCCATGCAGGGATCGTGGACGGCCAGGTGCCGACTGCGGCGGTCCTCGCCTCGATGGCCGCATCTTGGCAGGCTCCGAGGTCCAGGTGGTCGGTGGTGGCGTTGAGATCGCCCGCGATGATGACATCTGGCCCCAGGACCTCGCACTGGTCGGCGATCCAGCGTAGGCCCGCACTCCAGTCGTCCATGCTCTCCGGCAGGGGCGGGGCTGGATGAGCGGCAACAATTGCCGGGCCGTCCCCATCGACCGGACGCCATACGCCGCTCGGGAGGCCGGGAGTCGAGCCAGCAGAAGCGTCGAGCTCGTATGAACCAAGGTCGTCGGCGACAAGCAACGACGTCGGGATCCACGACTCTTCGGCTGTACCTTCTACCGCGCGGGTGGTCGCCGAGTTCATCCGCATGCCGTCAAGCGCGACGAGCCCGGCGACTTCGGCGGCCGCATCTTCGTCCATCTCCGGCAGGCTCACGACATCGGCTTGCACCTCGAGGATGAGCTCGGCGACGTCGGCGGGCGAGGTGGCTCCGCCTTGGGTATTCCAGACCAGGACCGTGAGATCGCCGTCTGGTAGTCCTGCAGCGTCCGTCCCAGGGCTTCCGCGGCCCAGAAGCACGCCGGCGTTGGCGGCGCTTGCGACAAGAGCCATGATCGCCATCCCTGCGGCAATGCTTGCCCACAGCCGGGCCCGGCGGCGCAGCACAAGGAACAGAACTGCAGCAACGATGGCAGCTAACAGGAGAGCGAGAGCCAGCGGGGCGCGGAACGCAATGAGCTGCGCGATGCCGGGCAGGCGCTGCGCGCCGAATGCCTGCGGCCAGGCCAGCAGGACCGCCACGGGGATGCCGACCAGCAGCGTGATGATCAGGCCGGCAAGCCCCGAACGGGCGCTGCTTGTTGCCGAGGCTCGTTCCTGTTCCGGAGCTTCGGCGACGCCCTCTACAGGCCCCATGTCGGCTGGCTGCCTCCCGGCGACAGCAGCGCTGCTGATCCGGCGAAGATCAGCGCGATCGCAATGATGGGCACTACCACGACGAGAACTCGCGAGGCAGTGCTTCGCTTGCGCCATGTCCAGATGCCCCGCGCTACCAGCCATAGCAGCAATCCTGCTGCGATGGCGAAGAAGAACAGCCCGATGGTCACACCCAGCGGGCTCTCCGAGACCTCCCAGTGGTAGGTCGTGCCGAACTCCCACGGCCGCCACACGAGGCCTGCCATGCCGATCCAGAACGAGCCGATCAGGCCCGCAATGACGGCACCGAGCCCGAGAACGATCGGGGCGATCTGGCCTTCGCCTTGGCTATTCGCCACGGCTGCTCCCACATGCGTCGCTGTGTTCATCGCTGGTCCTCGAACGGGTCGACGATGCTCTGAACGCCGTGCTCGGGGCAGACGAACGCCATGCGCGCCCCTTGGCCGTCGACGCTGATGCTGGGGTCGGGGTAGCAGTCTGCGCCGCACTCGGCGCACGTCCGATAGTCGTCGCTGGTGGGCATACGGACCGGCACGCCGTCCGGGCCGTCGAACTCGTCGTACTCCATGGAGCCGACTCTATGCGAACCGCCCCTCAGACGGCCTGGGGCCCGCACGTGTTCACTACACTGGCCGGCAAGGAGGTCCCGATGAGCGAAGGCGACGCAGGAAGCGAGACGCCAGCGCCTGTCCAGAGCAGGGAAGATGCCTTGGCCCTGATCGAGAAGGGGCAACAGCTCGCTGGCCACTTCCCCTCCGAGGAAGCCCTGGACCGCGCGCGTCGCCTCCTGGACGGCACCATCACGCAGGAGCAGGGCCTGCAGGAGCTCAACGCCAAGTACAAGCGCACCTGAGCGCCAGCGTCAACCGCAAAGCTCACCCTGGACAAGCAGCCGGTCACGACGTATCCCCAGCCCCGGCGCGTCAAGGCATGGGTCAGGTTCGGGCCGCAGCCGGCGCGCGTCAACGCTCTGCTGTTGCGCAGCACTGACACCGCCGTCGGCATCGAGTTCACCATCGCCGAGAAGACCTACCGCTGCTGGGTCTGGGGCAACGCCGTGGAGCTGGTGGGCTCGGTGCGCTGAACAGAGCTCGGGTGAGGGCGATGAGTAACCTCGAGGATATGAACGACCCCACCAAGCCAGGATCTGACGGGAACGATGACCGCGAAGAGAAGCTCCCGCCGATCTGGTCTGCGGACGGCCACACGTGGGTGCCGACCACGTGGAAGGCTCTACTCGTCGTGGCTGTTGGTGCCATCGCTGTCGGCATGTTGATCGCATGGCTCTCATGAAGCGTGACTACGAGCCAGGCACATCGCTCCAGCAGCAGCCGGCGTGGAAGTTCTGGCTGAGCATCCTGTTCTGCTTCCTGCAGGTGGCCGTGGGCCTGCCGGCCCTGGGGTACTTGATGCTTCGAGGGCTTGGCTGCGGACAGGGGTGCGCCGCCGCGGGTTTCGGCTACACCCTCTATGGCTTCGCCATTTTCGGCTTCGCAGTCGCACTCTCAAGCATCGTGCTGCTGTTCCTGCTCAATAAGCGAACCTGGGCCTGGATGATCCCCGGTGTCGCAACCCTGATCATCATCGTCGGATTCTTCATCACGAACAGTGCTGTGGACACTCTGCTGACGAAGTGAGAGCGCGATCGTCTCAGTACTCAGGCTGCGTCTGTGATCGGCGTCAGCATGCTCGGCACTGTGGCGATCAGGGCTTACCTTGCTGTCACGAAGACGCCCGAAGGCCGAGCTCCTGGTGAACGAGCTCCCGGTACACCGAGGCGCTGTTTCGGTGCTTGCCGCTGGCTGACCCTGAGTAATGCGTGATCCGCAAGATCGACTCGGGGCTGATGCCGGTCTGGCTCTCAATCAACTTGGCGCGTCTGCTGACCTCGCGGTAGCAATGGCCGCCGATGCACACGATCGTGTCAACATCTGCAAGTTGGTTCACCTTCGCGATGAGATCCTCAACGGCAAGCTGAACCAGCTCCGACTCTGGGCGTACCAGCGCGGAGTTCGATTGCCAGATGCTCGGGTGCAGGTCCGTCATGTACGCGCCCCAGTAGGGAGTGCCGCGGAACGCGTGCGCGAGGAAGATGTCGTTGTGTCCCGCTGGAGCGTGGAAGTTGGACCACTTTGGCCTGTTCGCGAGACCAGTCTCTGTGCCGCCCGGATTGAGGGCCACGATGATCGCACGGCCGTGAACATCCTCAAGCGCATTCGCCGTGGGGAAGGTCTGCTTGCCGGTGAGCTCTCCGGAGTCGTCAAGCTCCCAAACTGCCCAGGAGTCGATCGACGTGTGATCGGCCATTTTCGCGAAGAGGTCCATGGGACAGATCATCGCATACGGGCCGCAAGATAGGGATTGAGGTAGACCATGGTGTCCAGGGGCTTGGGCCGCAGCCAGCGCAGGCCGTTGCTCGACTTGCCGGAGACCTGATCCTCAATCTCCGCCATCAGTTGGTGCGGCAAGCGCTGCAAGCGCTTCGAGGTGCTGCCGAAATGCTCGTCGCCCTGGCGCGGTGAGCTGGACCCATACCCGGCTCTTTCCCCCGCGCACAGCTCGGCGCTGGGAGATGTACCCGGCATGCGCGAGCACCGAGAGCTGCTTGCTCAGGGCGGAATCTGTCGTCTGCAGCAGATCCCTCAATGCCGCGAACTCCTCTTCCGTGACTGGATCGAGCAAGGCGCAGATCCGCAGTCGAGGGAGTGGATGGATCACTGCATCGAGCTCCACCGGCGTAGGATCGGCCATCGTCAAATGCCGCTGACGTGGCGCGCCCAGGAGCGGTCCATCATCGGTCCGATCGTCACGACGATGAGGAACATCACCAGCGCTGCGACTGCTGGCACCCACCACCAGCCCTGCTCGGCATACACCGCGTGGCTCACGCCGCCGAGGATGCCGGCGAGAACAGCGAAACCGGCCAGCTGCCATGCCATACGGGCCGATAGCCGGATCTTTCTCACTGCGGTCGGTTGTTTCCATGCAGCGACACCGGCGATGGCCAGGACGGCGAGAACCGGAACGATGTACTGCAGCAGTCCCGGCCATGCCGAGAGGTAGGGGCGCAGCGCGAAGACTGACAGCATCAGCCCGACCATGACCCAGTACCGCCTTGGACGCCTCAGGCGCTCGGCGTTGACCTGTTTTGTCGCCTCGACAACGTCCAGGCCCCGCCGTGCGTCAGCTGCATCGTTTTCCATAGGGGCAACTCTAGCAACCCTTTTTCCTTGATGGAAAAGAGCTCTTGGTTTCCTGGCTGGACGAGCTGCCTCATGCCATCTTCAGCGTCAGCAGGTGCCCGCGGGCCAGTGCGGATGCTGTTTGGCTGTCGCGGTCGGCGATGGCGTCGAGGATGCTGGTGTGGGCGTGCTGGTCGGCATCGCTGCCGAACTCGCCTCTTAGTCGCAGCATGTCGATCATGGCTTGGCGGCTGCGCGGGGTGAAGCTGTCGAACAGGTCGACGAGGATCGGGTTGTGCGATCCGGCCACGATGGCCCGGTGGAAGGCGATGTCAGCGTCGACGTGAGCCTCGATGTCCGTTCGCTGGGCGTTACGTTTGCTCGCGGCATGCCGGATCGTGCGCAGCTCAGCGGGGGATCGCCGCTCGGCCGCGAGAGCCGCGGCTTCGACCTCGATGGCGATGCGGGCTTCGATGACCGAGTTGATGTCTGCCTTGCGCAGCGCTGTGCTCCAGTCCTCGACGACATCGAGCGCAGCTACGAAGACGCCAGCTCCTTGTCGCGTAGCCACCACGCCCTGGCCCGCTAGACGGCGAATCGCTTCGCGCACAGTCGACCTGCCGACCCCGAGCTGGGGACCGAGAGTGTTCTCCCCGGGGAGCTTCGATCCCAGTGGCCACTCGCCGGCACGAATCCGATCGAGGAGCAGATCTGCCGCCTGCTCTGCGAGCGGGGTGCGTTGCACCTGTGCCATGAAGCCTCCACTTCGCTACTTGTCTGAGAAGTTGTGTAGAGTCTAGCCCATGCCCCAGCGACTCCTCCTTCGCCGCCGCGCCAGGAACTGACTGAACCAGCCAACCTGCGCGCGGAGTGACTCACCCTTGCTGGTCTCCCTCACTTCTTGCGCGCCGTGTCTCTGCGCGCCCTGGATCGAAAGAAGCACATGAGCACGACCTCTTCCTCTCCTCGAACCCGCAACAGGCTGGGCTTGTGGGCACTGACAGCCACCCACGCAGCGAACGACTTCTACACCGGCGCAGTCGCGGCGCTGCTGCCGTTCTTCGTGCTCCACGCGGAGTACTCCTATGCCGCAGTCGCCGGCATCACGCTTGCGGCGACTGCTTTGTCGAGCGCTGCCCAGCCGATGTTCGGATACCTCAGCGACCGCTACGGGATGCGCTGGATGAGCCTGGCTGGCCTTCTTGCCGCCGGCGCTGGCATCGCCTTGAGTGGCATTGTCGCCGACTCGTATGCGGCCGTCTGGATCGTCGTGGCGATCTCCGGCATCGGCGTCGCCGCGTACCACCCGGCAGCGACGATGGAAGCCCGCGAGCTCGGCGGCGGTACCAGCGGATCGATGAGCCTGTTCTCCGTGGGAGGGAACGTCGGCGTGGCCCTGGCACCGTCGGCCGTGATTCTCGTCGTGGGCACCTTCGGGCTGTCGGGCTCGGGCTTCCTCGTCATCCCGGCGGTGTTTCTGGGGCTGGTTTACGTGCTCGTCTCGTGGAGGCACCTGTTCTCACGGACAGTGGCTGCCGAGCGGGCACCTGCCGCTACAAAGGTTTCGATCCCCGACGACTGGCGCGCTTTCCTGTGGCTCAGCGCGGTGCTGGCGACCTGGTCGGTCGCCTATGTCGGCACCTCGACGTTCATTTCGCTGTACTCGATCCAGCGGTTCGATGTGACCACGGGGTTCGCAGCGATCGCGCTCTCGGTGTTCCCGGCGGCTGGCGCGGTGGGAACCCTCGCGGGCGGCTGGCTCGCGGACCGCTTCGGGCGGCTGCGCGTCGTCCGTACCGGCTATCTGCTGGCGGCTATCTCCACCATCGCGATCGTGCTCGCACCGTCCCCTGTGGTGGTGATCATCGCGACGGCGGTCCTGGGAACCAGCCTGTTCCTGCCGTTCGCCGCGCAGATCACCCTGTCGCACTCATACCTCCCGAACAGGATCGGCATGGCCAGCGGAGTCACGCTGGGACTGACGCTCTCGCTCGGAGGTCTGGTCAGCCCGCTGCTGGGATCCATCGCGGATCAGACGAGCGTCCAGTCGGTCTTCGTGATCGTCGCTGTCCTGCTGGTGGCCGGTTTCGCGCTTTCGTTCGTCCTCAAGGAGCGCCGGAATACCTCAGTTGAGAGCCTCGCGCAGCATGAGAAGAGCACCGAGCTGGAGAGCGCCAATGATTGACCGGGAAATCCTCCGCCTTGAAGGCGTCGACTTTGTGCGCGAGTCCCGGCAGATCCTCACCGGCATCAACCTGACGGTTCGTGCGGGGGAGCGATGGGCGCTGATCGGCCCGAACGGAGCTGGCAAGAGCACCATCCTGAGCATGTGCGGAGCCGTCAAGCACCCGACCCGCGGCAGCGTCCACGTGCTCGGCCGCAAGCTCGGACGAGTCGACATCCGCGAACTGCGCGAGTCCATCGGGCACGTCAATCCTCGGCATCCACTCAGCTCGCCGCTCACCGTCCGGCAGGTGATTCTCACTGGCGCAACGGGCACGACAGAACTCATGCCGCGATGGACGCCGGACACCGCCACCCAAGCTCGCGCTGACGAGCTGGTCGAGACGCTTGGACTCGCAGGGCTCGAAACGGCAACCTGGCCGACGATGTCGCAGGGTGAGCGAGGACGGGCTCTCATCGCGCGCGCCCTGCTGCCGGACCCTCCGCTTCTGCTACTGGACGAGCCCTCCACGGGACTGGACGTCGCGGCGCGCGAGCAGTTCCTCAGCACCGTGGACCAGCTGCACCGGTCCCGCCCGCAACTTTCCACCATTCTGGTGACGCATCACTTGGAGGAGCTGCCCACAACGACAACGCATGCGATGCTGATCAAGGGCGGTCAGGTGCATGCTGCTGGACGAGCCCGAGAGGTCTTGACGACCGAACTGGTGAGCGAGTGCTTCGACCATCCAATCGAGATCGAACACCGCGCTGGCCGCTGGCAGGCACGAGCGCTGGTGAGCGCCTGAATGGTCAGGATGCGCATGGCCGTTGACTCTGCGTATCCAGAGGTTGGTATCTGCGGCGACGTGGTTGAATTTAGATTCTCGAACTGAACCTTTGGCGCATGCCGCATTCCATCGGCGGCATCCTTCTCTCCAATGAGCGCTCAAGAAAAGGGGCTCTCGCGGAGGCTTGGCGCGCCGTGAGGTGGTGGAGTTTAGGATTAACGTCTGACGGTCTCTTTGTTGAACGGCGGTACACGAGTGGCCCCAGCCGGTCGAAGCCTATTCATTTTCCTCTTGCGAGAAAACACTGGGCGATCATCGCTGCCACGGCGATGCTGGTGGTCGGCGGGTGCGCGATGTACCTGTCTTGGGGTGCGTGGGGCGTGTTCGTGGCCTGTGGTGCTCTGACGTTGGTGGGCTCGACGGCCCCGGCGTTGATGCTCCTTCCGCGGTCTGCGGTGACGAGAATGTTGGTCATGCAGGTGGCGTCTTGTGCGGTGTGGTTCATGCTCATCGGATGGGGGCTGGTCGCCCTGTTGTATCCCGCGTACACCGTCGGTTGGAGATTTCCGGGTAGAGGCGGCGGTGGCATGCGCGTGGAAGATGAGGCCGATGCATGGTGGATAGGTTGGTCCGTGCTCGGCATGGGGGTCGCCTGCGCGGCGTTGATCATTACAGCTGAGATCATCCCTCGCATCCGCCGAGCACGAGCGGAGCGGTGACTTCGAGAACGTAGTGGTCTGCCTCCTGCTGTCCGTCGAGCGTGCAGCCTTGGTATCAGCTCGAGGTGATCTTGTAGATCCAGAGGTTGGTTTGTGCGGCGACGTGGTGGAGTTCCGGTTCAACGTGTGACTTCCGCTACGGAAGTTCCAAGAGCCGACGAGTGCGGACGGTCTTACCAGTCCCGGTCTCGATCGTCAAGAACACGCCACCGGCGTCGGCCCGAACCGTCTGACGGGTGGCATGGATCAGCGCTTTCGCATCTTGCAGCTCGGCGTGCCATGTCGCCGACTCGCCTGGTTCGAGCCAGTAGGGGAGCTGCGGTGACCACGCATTGCTCTCCGGGTACTGCGCGCTCATTCCCCCTCGCTGCAGCTGGATGCCGAAGCGAGTGATTTTCGCACGCGACCTGCCATAGTTGGTGACAAGGACAGCAACCACGTCCGGCCCATTCCAGCCCTGCTCGCGCATCGACGACATGTCCCTCAGCTTGCTGTTGCGGCCGACGGTCGAGACAACAACCCCGCCGCGGCCCAGGACTCCGTGCTGGAGCGTGGCGCGAAGACGTGGTCCGTCCAGAGCCCAGGCCGCAATCTGCCAGCCCAGAGCGAGCGCTGCCAGGACAAGGCTCAGTATTGCGATCGCAAGAGCGGCGACCTCCATCAGGCGGCCTCGGTCTCTTCGCGGATCTCGCGAAGAACAGCGCTGATCGCAAGTTGTGCCTCAAGCGCTTCCTTCTTGTACTCCGGCATCTCCGGGTCGGCAAACGCCGCACGCAAGCGGTCATCGCTGCCCACCTTCCGCTCCCACAGCTCAGGGACCCGATCAGGGCTAAGGACTCCAACGAGCGTGAGGGCCTCCGCGCCCATCTGCGCTCGCTCGAGATCATCAGTTGACCCGCCGCGATTCAGATTCTGCGTCAGCCGTGTCAGCGCTTCGAGCTCGAACATCAGGTGCGAGTGCCGAAGTGCGCTTGCCCGGTCTGCGTCAGCGATCCGGCGCGCGTTCCTGCGGTCGAGCCACGAGATGATCAGAGCGATAATCGCGGCGACTACGGCTGCCAGAACGGCGGCAAGCTGGATCAGGTCTGAAGTGGTCATGATCGAAGACTAGGTTCAGGCTCCGACATCGCTGAGCACACGGTCGGGGACGGACCTCGCGACGGCCCTGATGACGCATCATCTGGAAGAGCTGCCTGCGACGAACCACGGAACGCTGATCAAGGGCGGCCAGGTGCAGTCGGCCTCGCCGATAGAAGACAGGATCTACATGGTTCGGGAAACGAAGAGCACCGCGAACGCCGAACTCCTAGGTCTGTTCGAGCGCCAGAAGACCACGACCGCGACCGCTCACTTCAGCGTGTCGGGTATCGACTATGCGAAGTCGTCGCCTTCTGGGTGGAGCCTCTAACTGTGAAGTACCAGGCTCTCGTCTGCAACGACGATTTGCCAGTCGCTCCGATGGCCAAGAGCCCTAAATGCGGGTTTAGTGGACGAGATGACAAGCAACGAGTGGTACGTATCGCTATCGACTAGGTAATAGCGCGCCAGCTACTTGTGGAGCGCTCAAGCCCAATATTCATGTACCCGCAAATGTACCCGCAAGCTCCGGGTTTTTGCCGGTTTGGGCGGGATGCGACGGGATCGTGCACTCTCCCGACTTGCTTACTCCCGCAAGGGATCTACGGCTATCGAGCGTGATAGAGAGCGAACCTATCTTCGACTCAAGGGGTCGCAGGTTCAAATCCGTCGACTCGACCGGCGGTGGCCGAGGATTTCACACACGACTCGTCAACGGATCGGAGGCACCCAAGAGTGGCGATCGTCGCAGCCTTCGCGACGCAGGCTCAGTCATCCCACATGGGCTCATGGAGTTGATCTCGATGCTTGGCATCATTGCGTGCCCCGTCAGCGCTTCGCTTACGCGAGCCTGGAAGGCGAGGCACCGTATGAGGCGTCTCGAACCAGTCCGCCTGAAGCTCATGCGCACGCGTTGCATGAATCGTTACCTGAGATGCGAGTAGGTTTCCCTTAACGATTAGCCATGCCGCAGTCGTCATCCCAAGCGAATCCAAATGCCAGATCGTCGGAAGAAAATGCTGGCTCGATGATGGCGTTAACTGACCGATGCGCTCGCCATCGATTCGAACCTCGACAACCTCCTTGCTGCTCTTACGAGCGGCTTGGAGGGGTATAAGCGTGCCAAGGACGAGCGCTTCGCCATCAGGCGTGGCGTAATTCGAGAGCACATCATGATGATGCTCCTCGCCGGTCACTTGTAGCGACGAGCCCCATGGAAGCACGCTGTACTCCTCGAAAACGGGGTCGTTCAAAGGAACCATGCGCTGCGCGTCTGTGAGCGCGAGGCGCACGTTCGCATGATGCTTGAGCGCTCGACTATTGAAGTCAGAACGCGCGACTGCCCAGATGCGAGCACCGACCACCGGAACGTATCCTGCTTCGACAATTCGCCGAATCATCGGCTGGACGATCGCGGCGACTTGCTTCTCGAGGTACCCCACGTGCTGGCCTGTGATGACGACCTTGACCGCGTTTCGATCAAACTGGTTCGTTGGCTCCGGGATCAGCTGAGCAAGAAGCGCTTCCTCTACGATCTCCTCATCTCTTCTTGGAACGCGTCCCAGTGCGCGATGGATAGCATCCATGTGTGCGAACTCGCCAGCGACCTCCGTGTTGGCATAGCTGTTGTAGCCGGGGAGGAAATATGGCGGCAGCGTCAATGCCCGCACTTCGAGCTCTCGTGCTTCACGCAGCTCACGCTCTGCCGCCTCTTGGGCCGCGCGTTTGCGAGCTTCATCGAGGAGACGTTCTTGTTCACGGGCATCCTGTTCTGCTCGAGCCTGCTCGCGTGCCGCCTGCTCTCGGGCAGCTCGTTCAGCAGCGGCTCGCTCTCGTTCGATGCGCGCAAGCTCCTTCTGAGCTGTCTTCTCGGCGCGAATCTGCTCTGTGCGCGCAACCTTCTCCTGCTTTCGGGCCTCGCGCGGAGTGAGCCGTACTGCTGGTTTCGGCCCCGACTCAAGCGGATCGAGCGTTTGCGCACCATTGTCAGCAGCGTGCTCAGTCCAAATATCGCCATCCCAGTAGCGAAATTGATGACGGCCAGTCGGATCCGGGTACCAGTTTGCCGGAGGGGTGCTGTGCATGCGAACTCTTTCAGCGGAGGGGCGTGGCAGTACTTTACGAGTATGCCAGCGCCGGACAGACGCGCGGCGTTTCGATTGCTGCTCGCATCAGCAGGCAATATCGGCACAACGGCTGCGATGACGAGCGGCCGAAATCAGAACAACTTTCGTAATCGCTCTCGCAAAGCCGCGTCACACACGTACACATACGTCCCGCGGATCCCGCGAGTGAGCAGCACCGTGTAGATGTTCCGCACGTACTGCAGCAGGTCGTCGTCGCTGTAAGTAATTCCGAGCTTCGGGTTGTTCTCCTGGCCCTTCTTGTCGTGGTACTCGGCGCGTTCGAAGACGACTCGGCCGGTCGGAGGGTCGAAGCGAAGCTCCTTGCCGATAATGACGCCCGCAAAGTTCAGGTCGTAGCCCTGAACCGTGTGGATGGACCCCACCTCGTTCACGGCGCCAGGGGAGTTGATCCAGTCGCGATCGGTCGAGTTCCAGCGCAGACGCTCGCCGTCGAGCTCGATGTCGAACGCTTGCTTGTCCTTCTTGCTGCGCCAGGGCCACGCGAAGCCGGCGACCAACCGCGCGAGCCCGTACTCAGCGTCGCGGCGCACGATCTCTCGGCGCATCTCGCCGAGATCGTCGAAGAACCGCAGGTCGTACTCGCCGAAATCCTTGCGAACGTCCGGGGGAGTATCGCTGAGGGCCGCACGCACGTATCCGACGTAGTCCGTGTCGGCCGCGATCCTCATCTGCGACCGCAACGGATACACCCGGCCGCGCGCAGAAGCCTCGTCGAGCAGCGCCCGGGTGGTGCGTTCGGGGAGGTCGGCCGGGCGCACGCTCTGGCCCGTATCGAGCATCAGGATCGTGTGCGTGCTCTGCTTCGTGATCCAATCGAGCTGCGTGAGCTGTGGGTCGTCGTTTCCGAATTGCTTCTCGTTGATGCGCTGAAACTTCTGATTGAGCGGCCCCGAAGCCTGGTTCGCGCGTTGATTGAGGCGGTGCGCCTCGTCGACGATGAGCAGGTCGAACTTCTCGTCACTCTCGCCGACGGCGAAGGGCGTCAGCACGAGGTTCTTGTGCAGGCCCGGGGTGAGCGTAAAGACCTTGGCGATGGATCGCCGGAGCGACTGCTGAGGTACCACGATGCCGACCTTGAGCGAGGACAACAGCTCGGCGTGACCCGGAGTGAAGAAGTCGCTGAAGATCGAATCGTGGTCAACGGGTTCTTCGAAGTCGTACCGCCGAATGTCTTCCAGCAGCTTCAACAAGTAGATCGCGACGACGGTCTTGCCGGTGCCGGGGTTGCCCTGCACCACCACCGTGCTCTCCGCGCCCTGCTCGAGGTCGGCGAAGAGCCCCTCGAGGATGTCTTCGACAGCGATCGCCTGATCGTGGTTGAGCGCCTTGAACGGCGAGAGCTTGAAGAGGTCGCTGTTGATGATCTCGGGCAGGCTGCGCTGAAAGAGGTGCTCTTGGGTGCGCAGCTGCTCGAAGACAGCGTCGAACGTCGGCTGGTAGGTCTCCCGCCGGTAGTAGTCGGCATCTGTGATGCCCGCGTTGTGATTGAGTACCTGGAGGTGTCCATCTCCCGAGAACATTCGGATCAGGAACGACTCGAGGTCCAGGCACGTCGACTTGTTGAACGTGTCGTCGAGCACCACGCGCACCCAGTCGAGTCGACTCTTCTCCGCGGATTCGAGGTGCTGGCGCATCCGCCCGTGGGCGTTGAGCGATTCACCGACGTACACTTCGCGGTCATTGTTCAGTACATATACGACCGGCCAGTTGCGATGACGAGGATCAGCCGCGCCCCATGCCTGCACCGCGTCCGCCGCGAAGGGGAGTCGCTCCAGCTCGAAGCCGGTCATGCGCTTCGCTGCTGCCTGCAATTGACCGCGCCGAGAACGTCGCGAAGCAGAACCTCATCCATGGCGCTCACGCTATCAAACGGCGGGCAGGTGCCTCGGAAGCACCGGCCCGTATCATCGAAGTTCGCGCCGCTGAACCCCCGACGGCTACCGCGACGAGCAACAGGGGCTAAGCCCGTTCGCGATTGCCCGCCAGATCGAAATTGCGTCTCAGGCAATACCAACGCACGATCCTCTTCTCGCGAGCGTTCGTTAGTACATCTCCCAACTCCCGGTGCCATTCGAGATGTGCGAACGCAGCGTCTTGATGGCGAGTCGGGCGAAGTCGCGTGTCGCCGGTGAAAGCGCATGGTCCTTTCGCTTCACGAGAGCAATGACGTCGTAGACGGGTGGATCGTACGAGTGGACGACGAGGTTCTGCGGAAACTGAGGGGCCTGTGTGACGGCGCGGCAAGCGAAGGTCTCCCCATGCCCCGCTGCGACAAGACCAATGGCGGTCTCGACCCGCTCGACCTCGATCTTTGACTCGAGATTCTTGCCGACCGCGCGTGCGCGTGCCGCGATCTGGCCACGCGTGGGATCCGTCGCTCCGTGGGATGCGTCGTAGAGGATCAGAGGGCGTTCGAGGGTGGCCTCGATGCTCAGCGGCTCCGTGATCCCCGCTGAACCGGGTGAGATGTGCACGACCTCGTCACGAACAAGTCGTTCGACGTGCAGGCCCTTGGGTTCGCCGTTCAAAACGACGAGCCCGGATTCGAGCTCGCCGTTGACAACGGACCGCACGGTCTCCGCCGAATTCTGGCCGACGAGCTTGACGGATACGAGTGGGTGCAGGGCATGGAAATCGATGACGAGGTCTGAGAGATGGTAGTAGTCGGCGTTCCGGAGGAGGCCGAAGCTCGCGTTCCCTCCCTCAAGCCGATTGAGCGCGAGAACCGAGGCCGACGCCGCTGTCGCGGACGCGACCGTTTGGCGAGCGTGGGGGAGCAGCTCCTCTCCCGCCGCCGTAAGCGTGAGTTTGCGGGGTCCTCGAACAAAGAGCGCGGCCTGGAGCTCTTCCTCTAACCGCCGCACCAGGTCAGAGATCGCGGGCTGGGAGAACTTGAGTTCGCGTGCGGCTGCGGTGAACGACCCCCCGTTCACGGCAGCGAGGAAGGCGTGGAGTTGGGTGAGCGTCATGGCGCAGTGACTCCTCGTGGTCGGCGGAAAGTAGAGCCATAAGTTTATCTTTTGGCAACAGCAAGTAAAGACGGTCTTGTCTATAGCATCTGAACTTTCTTAACCTGGGTCGAGCAACGAAGCACAGGAATTGAAACGACCAAAGCACGTTTCGTTCCGACCGAACAGCCCCGCTAGGCGGGGCTGAAAAGGAGAGAAGATGACCAAGCTCACAGGCGGTCAGATTGTGGCTCAAGCTCTCAAAGAGTACGGCGTGGAGTACGTCGCGGGGATCCCCGGTCACGGAATCTGGACTCTGACCGACGCGTTTCTCGAAGAGGGGTCAGAGATCCCCTTCATTCAGACGTTCCACGAGCAGAGCGCCGTCCACATGGCCGACGGGTACTTCCGGGTCACCGGGAAGCCGATGGCCGCGGTGACGTCGATCGGTGCGGGCGCGAGCAACACGGTCATCGGTATGGCGACTGCGTACACGGACTCCACGAATGTGGTGCTGGTCACCGGCGGCCCGCCCACGCACATGCGCGGACACGGGCTGCTGCAGGAGCTCGAACGATTCACGGCGAACGACTTCCCAAAGATCGCGGAGGCAGTATCGAAGCGACATTGGACCGTGAGTCGAGTTGATGAACTGCCGTTCGTGATGCAGCGGCTCTTCAGCTCGATGTGCACCGGCCGGCCCGGCCCCGTGCACCTCGAGATTCCCATGGACGTGCAGGCCGAAAGCGCCGATGTCGAGATTCACGAGCTGTCGAAGCGGCTCCCCATCGGCAAGGTCTTCCCCGATCCGGCAGCCGTTTCGGCTGCGGTCGACGTGCTCACCGCTTCAGAGCGTCCGGTCATCGTTGTCGGAGGCGGAACCATCACTGCCGACGCCACGAATGAGGTGCTGCGGTTCGCCGAGCACTGGAACATTCCGGTCGTGACCACCTGGAACGGTAAGAGTGCCTTCCCTGAAGATCACCGACTCTTCGCGGGGAGTGTCGGCCAAACAGGAACAACGGCGGGAAACGCGATGTCGTCAACGGCCGACGTCGTCATCGCAATCGGCTGCCGATTCACCGACTGGTCAGCATCGAGCTTTGTGCAGGGAATCTCCTTCTCGCTTCCGCCGGGCAAGCTGATCCATATCGACATCGATCCGCAGGAGATCGGCAAGAACTACCCCGCCGAGGTCGGCATCGTCGCCGATGCCAAGCACGCCGTCGACGCCATCGAGCGCGCGTTGCCCAGTGCAGTGCCGGCACGGGAAACGTATCTCGCCGAGCTTGACGAGAAGAAGGCCGAGTGGGAGGAGCAGCTTGCCTCGCGCCGCGACTCAGATCGATTCCCGTTCACTTCGCAGCGCCCCCTCGGCGCACTGCGCAAGGTTCTGCCCCGCGACGGCATTGTCGTGGTCGGGTCGGGGAACACGCAGGGCGCGGTCAAGCAGACCTTCCCGGTCTACGAGCCACGAACGCACCTCACCTCTGGCGGATTCTCATCCATGGGCTGGGCCGTACCCGCAGCGATCGGCGCCAAGCTCGGCGCACCCGACCGCAAGGTGGTGTGCGTGCTCGGGGATGGCGACTTCCTGATGACGAACCAGGAGATCGGCCTCTGCGTCACCAACAACATCCCGGTCGTCTTCTTGATTCAAGACAACTCGGGCTTCATGTCGATTCGCGGAGGGCAGCGGAAGCAGACGAGCCGCCACATCGGCACTGAATTCAACCGCCCCGACGGCACCCCCTACAGCCCCGATTACAAGATGCTGGGCGAGTCGTTCGGGCTCAAATCCTTCCGAGTGAACTCGGACAGTGAACTTGAAGACGTACTCCGTGAAGCGGTCGAGTCTGACGAGCCGACGCTCATTGTGGTTCCGACTGATCGAAACGCAGCGGGCCCCTGGGTTCCGGGCTGGTGGGATTTCCCGATTCCCGGCTACATCGACGACGAGCGTCAGGCCGAGTACTCGGAGTTCCGAGCACGAGAACAGCACCAGTAGCCTGCCCACCCGGCGGGGCGTTTATCCGCACACCGGCAACGCCCCGCCCGCTCGATTCCCCTGAGACCTCGACAGATCAAGGATGACCATGACCACTCCATCGCAACCGCTGAGCTCGGACGCGCTCCTCGAGAAGCCCGCGGGCGACCTGGCCACCGACGTGGTGATCGTCGGGTCGGGGATGGGGGGATCCGTGGCAGCGTGGGCTCTGCGAGATTCAGGGCTGAACGTGCTGGTGGTGGAGCGCGGCGACTTTCTTCCCGAGGAGCCGCAACGGGGCGATGCCCGGGCGGTGCACATCGAGAAGCGGTACGCCAATGCAGAACAGTGGTACGACGGGAAGACCGGGAAGCCGTTCTCACCCGGCGTCTACTACTGGGTCGGCGGCAACACCAAGCTCTACGGGGCATGCCTGCCGCGATTCCGCGCCGAAGACTTCGCCCGCACCCAGCACCACGACGGATTCTCACCGGGGTGGCCGTTCACGTACGACGATCTCGAGCCCTTCTACTCCCAGGTTGAAGAGCTGTTCGAGGTTCGGGGAAACCTGGGTGAGGATCCGACGGAACCCCGGCATTCATCGGAGTACCCCGCGCCGGCACTGCGACACGAACCCGCCATCGAGAATCTTGCGGAGCGTCTCAAACGCCAGGGGCTGCACCCGTTTCACATGCCAAACGCGCTGAACGTCGAGTCTCAAGCAGATCGCGAGCTCGAAGCGATCTCAGACGGAGCGCCTTCGGCTGGAGGGCTGAAGGGTGACGCAGAGAACCGGGCACTGGCACCGGCGCTGGCATCGGCGAACGTGTCTCTGCTCACCCGCACGCGCGTCGTTGAGGTGCTGACCACGGAAGACGGAACGACGACCACCGGGGTTCGGGCGACGCGCGACGGTGAGACATTCACCATCTCCGCAACAACTGTGCTGCTGTGTGCGGGCGCGGTGAATAGCGCGAGCCTGCTCTTGTCATCTACGAGCGCGGCCCACCCTGACGGGCTGGCGAACAGTTCGGGACTCGTCGGGCGAAATTACATGGTGCACAACAGCACCTTCTTCATGGGGGTGAAGCCCTGGCGCAAGAACCGCACGGCGTGGCAAAAGACCCTCGGTGTGAACGATTGGTACCTCGCGGGACGGGGTCGAACGTACCCGCTCGGCAACGTCCAGATGCTCGGGAAGCTGAGGGGCGCGATGGCGAAGGGGGTGCGCCCGCTGATCCCGATGTTCCTGCTGAATTTCGTTACGAACCGCACCGTCGATCTGTACCTCACCACTGAGGATCTGCCTGCGGAAGACAACCGCGTGCGATTGGTCGACGGCAAGATTCACGTGGATTGGACCCCGACGAATCTGAAGCCGCACGACGAACTGGTCACTGAGGTTTCTCGAGCGGTGCGCCGGGCAGGGTATCCCTTCATTCTGACCGAGCGAATGGGGATCGCGACGAACTCCCATCAGTGCGGCACCGCAGTGGCCGGTACAGATCCGCGCAGCAGCGTGCTCAATGCGGACTGTCGCACGCACGACGTCGACAACCTGTGGGTGCTCGACAGTTCGTTCTTCCCGTCTTCGGCGGCGTTGAACCCCGCACTCACCATCGCAGCAAATGTCTTGCGAGTGATGCCGAAGATTGTCGCATCGAGCGTGCGCCAGCCATGAACCCCACGCATTCCCATTCCATCCGTAGATGAGAAAGAAGACATCATGACGAAAGTGCTCTCCCTGTTCGGCGGATGGCCCGGACACTTTCCCCAGGAGATCTCGGCCTGGGCAGACGCCCTCTACGCAGAGCTGGGGTACAACGTCGATCGGTCGAGCGACATCTTCACCCTGGACCGTGATTTGACGGGCTACGACTTGATCGTCATCGGGTGGAACAACGCCCTCACGACGGAGGATCTCACCGATGCTCAGGAGGACCGGCTTCTCGAAGCAGTCGAGGCTGGCACCGGGCTCGCGGCGTGGCACGGGGCCTCGGCAGCGTTCCGGGCGAGCCTCCGCTATCGGTTCTTGCTCGGCGGCGATTTCGTGGAACACCCGGCGGGCGAGGCGTTCCCAGAACCGTACACGGTGCAGATGACCGGGTCGGGGCACCCGGTCGCCGACGGCGTCGACGACTTCTCAGTGGCATCCGAGCAGTACTACATGCACGTGAACCCGAATAACACGGTCCTCGCAACGACGACCTTCTCGGGCGAACACCTCCCGTGGATTGAGGGTCACACCTCCCCGGTCGCCTGGGTACGGAACTGGGGCGAGGGGCGCGTGTTCTACCACTCCATCGGACACACGCCGGCCGACCTCGACGAACCGAGCGTGCGCAAGCTGACGAGACAGGGCCTGGAATGGGCAAAACGAGAATGACGGTGTAGCGCGCAGCGCCAGTACCGCGCCTCACTCAGCGGTGTGATCGCACACCGCACCAGACACCTCTTCCGAGGGATCCTCCCTCGGGTCTATTTGGCGTGCCGTAAACCGAGGCACGCAACGCAACGAAAGCGACAGACAAATGGCAAGACACCTCAAAACGGCGAGTGGATCTGCGTCCGACGCCCCCGATCTTGTTGGCGTGCCGGATCGAGTCCGCGAGATTATCGCGGAGGTATCGGCAACCGGGGATCAGGCCGTGCGCAAGTTCTCGACCGAGTTCGACGGCCACGAACGCGACACCTTCAGGCTCAGCGAAACCGAGATCCACGACGCGATGGCGCGGGTACCCGACCAAACGCTGGCCGACATCCGCACGGTGCAAGAGAACGTGCGGCGCTTCGCGCAGTTGCAACGCGAATCGATCCGCGACTTCGAATCCGAGGTCGACCCCGGAGTCATTCTCGGCCAGAAGAACATTCCCATCACTTCAGTCGGTGCCTATGTGCCCGGCGGGCGTTACCCATTGCTCGCCTCAGCTCACATGACGATCCTGACCGCCAAGGTCGCAGGAGTTTCTCGCGTCATCGGCACCACACCGGCCCCGAAGGGCGTGCTTCCCGATGCGTCCGTGGCAGCGATGCACCTCGCCGGCGCAGACGAGATCTACGCGCTCGGCGGCGTGCAAGCGATCGCGGCCATGGCGATCGGCACGCAGACCATCGCTCCGGTTGATTTTCTCTGCGGGCCCGGCAATGCGTTCGTCGCCGAGGCGAAGCGTCAGATGTACGGCCGAGTGGGAATCGACCTCTTCGCCGGGCCGACCGAGGTGCTGATCCTCTCGGATGGAAGCGCCGACCCCTTCTTGGTCGCTGTCGACCTCCTCAGTCAGGCTGAGCACGGACCTGACTCGCCGGCCATTCTGATCACCACGGATGAGACACAGGGCGCAGAGGTGATCACCGAGGTCGACCGGCAACTCGAAAGCCTATCGACGGCGTCGATCGCGCGACCCGCGTGGAAAAACTTTGGTGAGGTGATTCTTGCCGATGATCTCGACGAGGCGTACCGCATCGCTGACCAGTTCGCGAGCGAGCACGTGCAGGTGCTCACGAGCGACCCGCGTCACGCGCTCGAGAGGCTGCAGAACTACGGTGCGTTGTTCTTGGGCGACAAGACCTGCGTCTCATATGGCGACAAGGTCATCGGCACGAACCACGTGCTTCCCACTCGGGGGGCCGCTCGCTACACGGGTGGCCTCTGGGTCGGCAAATTCCTCAAGACGGTGACGTACCAGGAGGTGACCACGTCGCAAGCCACCGCCGAGCTGGGGGAGCTGCTGGGACGCTCCGCCCGCGCGGAGAACTTTGAAGGACACGCCCGTGCCGGTGACCTGCGAGTTGCACGGGCCCGCGGCGAACACCTCTCGTGGGCGCCCGAGCGGTTCTAGGCGGAAGTCATCATGTCACTCACACTGGATCGAAGCGCGGAAATGATAGCGCTCCTGCTGCCCGGAACGGGTGGAACGGTCGCGCGCGACTTCGCACTTCTGGCTGCCGCACTGGAGTCGCACGTGCGATCCGACGGATACGACTATCGATCGGACACGGGATCGACCTATGAGTCCATGGTGGAAGAAGTGATCGGGCGAATCACCAGCGAGCCCGTCGGAGAGTTCCTCATCATCGGGTACTCGCTGAGCGCAGCAATTGCCGTGGGAGTCGCCGCGAAGATTCCCGACCGCGTCGCAGGCCTCGTGCTGATCGCGGGCTTCGCAGACGGAACCGACCCTCGCGTGGTCAACGAATTCCGATACTGGCAGCACCTGATCGAGCTCAATCCGGCCAGTTTCGCATCGCGGGTCGCCGTGATCGGACATCACGCGGACGTCGAGGCAGCGCTCGGCGAGACCGAGATCGCGCGCCGGGTGTCTGAGTACCTCAGCATCATCGACCTTCCGAAAACGATGTCTCAAATCGCGATCGATCTTGAAGTGCAACTCGGACGCGTCCCCGCAACAATCGCAGCGCCCGTTCTCGTCATCGGGTGCGAGGGAGACCGAATCGTTCCCGAGCCCGTCACCCGCGAGCTCGCCGGTCAGTTCCCGAACAGTCAATACGAGGTCATCGACGCCGGCCACTTCGCTCTGGTCGAGCAACCCGAACGAGTCACGCAGATCATTCTGGACTGGATTGCAGCCTCCTCGAGCGGGCGAAGCGTCGGCGCCAGCTCGAATCTTCGGAGTGACCGAGAAGAAAGTACGCACATGAAGCATCTCGCACGACACCCCCTGACCGAGTCCGGAAGCCTTGATGGAGGTCGGACATCATGAGCCTGATTGAGATTGAGGGCGTCTCGGTGATCTTTCCGGGCGTCAAAGCACTCGACAACGTGGGCTTCACTGTCGACGAGGGCGAGGTCATCGCACTGTGCGGTGAGAACGGCGCGGGGAAGTCCACCGTCGGCAAGGTCCTCTCAGGCGTGATCAGTGTCAGCGATTACGTCGGCACGGTGCGCATGAACGGAGAGGTGCTCCGGAGCACCAACACGATCGACGCCGCGGAACAGGGCATCGTCATCGTGCATCAAGAGCTCAACCTCTTCCCCGAACTCTCCGTCGGGGAGAACATCTTCATCGACCAGCTGCCCGGGCGAGCGGGTGTCATCGACGCCGCGCTGCTGCGCAAGCGAAGCGTGGAGATCTTGGACCTGCTCGGGGTCGACATCGACCCGGATGAGAAGGTCAAGAACCTCGCGGTCAGCGGGCAGCAGCTCGTCGAAATTGCCAAGGCGCTCGCGCGGGATCCGAAGGTGATCGTGTTCGACGAGGCCACGAGTTCCCTGAGTAAACCCGAGGTGGCCGCGCTGTTCGCGATCATTCGACGACTCCGCGCACGTGGCATCGCGATTCTCTACGTCTCGCACAAACTCGACGAGATTTTCGAGATCTGCACTCGCGTCATCGTGCTGAAAGACGGGCAGTTCGTTCGTTCCTCGCCGGTCGGCGAGACGAACCACGACGAGGTGGTCTCCTGGATGGTGGGGCGTGCGGTCTCCGATCTGTACCCCTCGCGCTCGTCCGCGCTGGCGCTGACGGATACGCCAGCGCTCGAGGTTCGCGGGTGGACCGTTCCCAATGGTGTTGCGGGGCAACGGAACCTCGTCGACGACGTGTCGTTCTCGCTCGGCCGGGGAGAGATTCTGGGTGTATACGGGCTCGTCGGTGCGGGGCGCACCGAACTGCTCCGGTCCATCTTCGAGGGCCGAGCATCCGCTGTCCGCGGTCAGTTGTTCCTCAACGGTGTCGAGACGACCCTGCGGGATCCACGCGATGCCATTCAGCAGGGGCTCGCACTCGTCACAGAGGATCGAAAGCACGACGGTTTGGTCTTCACGATGAACGTGAGGGAGAACCTCACGCTCGCAGCGCACCGACTGGTGAGTTCGAGAGCGGGCGTCATCCGCCGTTCCGACGAGCGAACGCTCGCACAAGACATCTCAGACCGGCTCAAAGTCAAAGTTCCCGGGATCCAGTACGGGGTGAAGAAGCTCTCGGGCGGCAACCAGCAAAAGGTCATTCTCGGAAAATGGCTGCTCACCCGACCGCAGGTCTTGATCCTCGACGAGCCGACTCGGGGTATCGATATCGGCGCCAAGTCAGAGATCTACCGAATCATGCACGAGCTCAGCGCCGCGGGCGTCTCGATCATCATGATCTCCTCCGAACTGCCCGAAATCCTCGGCATCTCCGATCGCATTCTGGTGCTCCGCGAGGGGCACCTGCAGGGCTCGATCGATCGTTCCGAAGCGAATGAAGAGCGCCTCGCTCACATCGCGATGACCGGCGCGACGGCCTAGCGATGCAACGATGCGTTCGCCGAATTCACCTGAAAGAGAGAACCCCATGAGTAGCTCGGCAACGAGAACCCGCTTCACGTTCGACTGGAGGGAGAACACCTCTCTCATCGGACTCGCCCTGGTGGTGGCGGCAGCAGCGGTGCTGTCTCCTACATTCTTCACCTCGCCGAATCTGATGAACCTGCTGGTGCAAGTGTCTTCCCTCGGTATCCTCGCCGTCGGAATGACGTTCGTGATCCTGACAGCGGGAATCGACCTCTCAGTCGGGAGCCTGCTCGCGCTTATCGGCGTTATCGTCGCCATGGTAGCGAACCACTTCGGTGTGTGGAGCGGGCTGGGAGCGGCGCTCGCACTGGGACTGTTGGTGGGGTGGTTCCACGGAACCACCATTACCAAACTGAAGGTACCTGCGTTCATCGTGACGCTTGCGGGACTCACCGCGTACCGTGGACTCGCTTACGTGATCACCGGGTCCGCCGCGGTCCCAGCCCAAGACGAACTCTTCTTCGTCATCGGATACGGCCGAGTTCCCGCCCTCGCCGTAGCGGTGGCCGCGGGCATCGTGGCCACGATGATGGTCATTCAGCTCGTTCGCGCCGCGCGCAGCGGGGTGCGCCCGAAGTACTTCGCGGCCGCTCTCGGGATCGTGTTCATGCTCGGATTCGCCGCCTTCACGTTCACCACGAACGGGCTTCCCGTTCCGGTGATCATGATGCTGGTGGTGTTCGCCGCTGGGTGGTTCGTGCTCAACCGCACGACATTCGGCCGGCAGACGTACGCCATCGGCGGCAATATCGAGGCCGCCCGCCTCGCCGGGATCCGCGTCGATCGAAACCTCGTCATCATCTATGCCTCACTCGGGCTTCTCGTATCCCTTGCCGCAATCATCACCACTTCTCGCCTGGGTTCGGGCGCGCCGTCGGTGGGCAACCTGGCAGAACTCGACGCGATCGCCGCGGTCATCATCGGCGGAACGAGTTTTGCGGGCGGCGTCGGACGACTCGGCGGCACGGCCATTGGTGTGCTTCTCATCGGTGTCATCAACAACGTGCTCTCCCTGCTCAACGTCACCTCGAACATGCAGATGATCGTCAAGGGACTCATCATCTTCATCGCAGTGGCGCTCGATTCGAAGGTGAGAAAGCGGTAGAACGCCACCTTCGAGCTTCGCATTCACAACGCACGAAACCATACGAAAGGATATTCAATGAAGAAATCACGATGGACACTCGGGGTCGCAGCTGTGTTGGCGGCAGGGCTGCTGCCCGCATGCGCGACAGGCGGCGCTGCAAGTGGCGGCGCGGACGCCGATGACCAGATCGTCATCGGCGTCACGAACACGTCGATGAAAACCCCGGTCTACGAAGTCATGCGCGAGGCTGCCCTGGAAAAGGCGGAGGAACTCGGCGCAGAGGTGATCTGGCAGAGCGCGGAATTCGATGCAAATGCTCAACTGAGTCAGGTCCAGAACATGATCGCCGAGGGCATCGACGTTCTGGTCATCGAGCCCGTCGACAACAACGCCGCCGCACAGCACGTGCAGCTCGCGTTGGATGCAGGCATTCCCGTGGTCAATCTCGAGTACTACATCGAGGGCGCCGACCTCTCCCTTCGTATTGTCGCTGACAGCGAAGCTGTTGGAGAGCTCCAGGTGCAGACGTTTGTCGACAACTGGGACGGGAGCGGAGAGGCGAACGCCGTCATTCTGTCGGGCACGAGTGGGTCGGAGATCGCGGATTCGATCACCGCCGGGAACGAGAAGGGGATTGAGGACGCAGGCAACATCAACGTCGTCGCGCAACAGAACCACAACAACTGGGACCAGGAATTGGCACTGAAGACGATGGAGAACGTCCTGCTTCGGGAGAACAATGACGTTCAGGTCGTTTTCGCGAACAACGACGAGATGATCCTCGGCGCTTACCGCGCGGCGCAGCAGGCCGGGGTCGCTGACGACATCATCTTCGTGGGATCTGACCACGACGAGATGGTGGTCCAGGCAATCCTCGACGGGGCGAATATGTTCACCGTCGATAAGGGAGCCAGGACTCAAGGAGAGCGGATCACCGAGGGCGCGATTGCGGTAGCGAAGGGAGAAGAAATTCCTCAGGATGAGGTGATCGACGACATCCCGGTCTGGTGGACTCCCGTGGCTGTCGTTGACAGCGAGAACCTCGAGCTCTCCGAGGCCAAGTTCCCGCAGCTGTTCGGATAGGACGAATCGGTAGGTCATGCCACCGTCGGGTGCGTGAGCACGGGCTCACGACAGCACCAACTCAGGCGGGAATCTCTGGGAGCAGAGGTTCCCGCCTGAGGTCTGCGGGGGTTCGTCCCGCGAGCCCGAGGGTTTCCCCGATCAGCGCAGCTCCCGTCGTCGAAACACCCCCACAGCTACCACCATCAGCACCGCACACAGCCCCAGCCCGGTCGCAACCGGCCACCAGATCGCGGGCGCATCGGGAAGAGTGCCCGTGGCCGTCGCCATTGCGGCCGGGAGGAGGCCCGCGGGCGTGAACTCAGCGAGACGCGGTGCTACGCCCGCGAGTGCCAACAGGAAGAACGTGCCGACGCCGATGCCCGCGGCGGCGGCCATCGCGTCGAATGTCGCTGAGGCGAGCAGCGACACCGTGATGAGCACCGTGGCGAGCACGACCCAGAGCCCGGTCGCGCCAAGCACCGCCGCTAAGTCACCGCCGCCAGCGCCGTCACCAGCACCACCAAACACGACCCGGGTCACACCCCAAGACACCAGCGCCCCCACGAACGCAGCAACCGCAACGAACCCCACGAGCACCACCGCGTGGCTCACCACGTACGCGGCCCGCGACGCGGGCTTCACGAGCAGCAGCGATGCGACGCCCGAGCGCACCTCGGTGTTGATGGCGCCGGCTGCCATGATTACGACCACGAAGACGGCGAGCTGTGAGAGGTCGGTGATCCACCGCGCTGCCGCGTCAGCGGCCGTGGGTTCGGGCAGCGCGAGCGCGGTGAGCTCGCCACCGCCGAGCGCCCCGGCGAGAATCTCGTTGGTGAAGCGCGCGATGAGGGGGCCGCTCGCCGCGAGGAAGACGAGCACGACGGGCAGCACCCAGATGCGCCAGGTGCGCACCACCTCGCGAGCGCGCAGCCGCAGGAGCGGAAGCATGGCGTTCATCGGGCACCCTCCACGAGATCGACGAACACGTCTTCGAGGCTGGCCGCCCGAGGTTCGAGCCGGAAGAGGCGGCAACCGAGCGAGCTCACGACGGCGGCGACGCGGGCGGCACCATCCTCCACGTCGTCGACGGTAACCACGAGGGCGCGCGACCCGGGGGCGTCATCGGCCACGTCGAGCACCCAGCCGGATCCGGCACCAACCCTCGTAGCAGCACGAAGCGCCTCGCGCAGCCGCTCCGGTTCATCGGTCTCGACGACGAGTCGACTGCGCGATCCGCCGAGTCTGGCCCGCACATCGCGGAGCGCGCCCTCGGCGGCGACGCGTCCATTGCTGAGAATTGCGACGTCGTCGCAGACGCGCTCGACGTCGGGCAGCAGGTGCGTGGAGAAGAACACGGTCGTCTTTCCTTTGAGTTCGGTGATGAGTTCGAGCACGGCTCGGCGGCCCATCGGGTCGAGTGCGGAGGTCGGTTCGTCGAGCACGAGCAGCTGCGGGCTGTTGATGAGGGCCTGCGCGAGACCGAGCCGCTGACGCATGCCGCGCGAGTATCCGCCGACGCGGGCGCGGGTGTCGGCGAGGCCGGTGAGCTCGAGCAGCTCAGGAACCCGGCGCCGAACAGTGTTCTGGGGGAGCTGAAACAGCGTCGCGGCCTGCTCGAGCACCTCGCGCGCGGTCATCCACGACGGAAACCCGGGAACATCGGGGCAGTAGCCGATGAGGGGCCGCACCTCGGCGCTGCCGGGCGCGTGGCCGAGCATGCGGGCGCTGCCACTGGTCGCGCGGGCGAGGGCGAGCAGGATCCGGATCGCCGTCGTCTTCCCCGCCCCATTCGCGCCGAGAAAACCGAACACCGACCCCTGCTCGACCCGCAGATTCAGGCCATCGAGCGCGGGCCGCGATCCGTAGTGCTTCGTGAGCGAACGGGTTTCGATCGTGGGCGAGTCGTGGGGGCCGCTCATCGCTGCACCCCGGTCGCACCGGGCTCGGAGCCGTACAGGCCCTGGACGGTGCTCGCCACGTTCGCCGGAGCCTGCGCGGCAGTGTCGGCGACGGGCGCGGGTCGGCGGCCCACCGCGAGGAACAGGATCGGCCCGATCGTATTCGCCACCAGGATGATGAGCACCCACGGCCACTTGCGTCCGAACTGCACCCGCTGCGTGGGGGTCTTGACGAGCACCAGCAGGCTGACCGCGGCGAGCAACGCCTGCAGCGACAGGGCGACCACCACGATGAGCCCGGTCGTCGTGGCCAGTGAGGGGAAATCCGTATTCATGCGCGATCTTCTTTCTCGGCGTGCGAAGCCAGTGGGTAGGTATTGCCTATATCCTTGCAATACAAAGTACCCGAGTCAAGTCGGCCGTGTCGGTGGCCGGATCGCGCAGCGCACCGCCGCCTCAGCCCATGCGGGCCCGTTTCGCCTACGGAGTGGGCGTCGTGCCCGCGCTCACATCTGTGCCAGCGCCCGCACCGGCCGCGCGCCAGGCGCGGCGGAGCCCGGCCCGCAACGGCAGCACGATCATGGCGAGCGCTGCCGCGATCCCGAGGGGGAGGGTCGCGGGGACGAGCAGCCCCCAGCGTCCGTGCGGGTGCCGCGCGTCGAGTATCGATGCGGCGATCACGGAAGCCGACATCGCGGTGAGCGTCGTCGCGCTCGCGGTGCGCACGAGCTGGTCCTCGGTCGACGTCTGCTCCCGCGCGGCCCACAGTGCCGCGCCGACGCCGAGCGCAGCGGTAGCGGCGAGAGCGCGCTTCGACCCGGAGCGATTGCGCCGCCCCGTGAGGCTGAAGCCGGAGGCGACGCGGTCGGGGAGCCGCTTCCAGGTCAGCGCCAACGCGCCGGACGATGCCGCCGCGATCACGAGGGGAGTGAGCTGGGCCGTGCGCACCGCGCGATCGGGAATCTGGTCGAGCACATCGCTCGTCGCGTCATCGGGGCGGATGAGCCGCATCCGCACCGCGAGCGCGCCGAGGTTGACCGTCCACCCGGCGCCGAGCAACCGCGGCACGAAGAGCTGCGGGCTCCCGGGGTTCCAGGTGCGAGACCGCACCTCGGCGCTCAGCGGGCCCCGCAGCTCGACGGGCACGCCGAGCACGCGGAGGTTGGGATTCTCGGCAGGGGAGTCGCTCGTCAGTGCGTCGAGCAGATCCGCCGCGTAATCCTGTGCCGGCCCCAGCGCCTCGACCGGATCGATGCCGGCTTCGGAGAGCTCGTCGAGCTGGGCTGCGAGCGCTTCGAGCGCGAGCACCCGATCCTGCCGCGAGAGTGTGCCGAGGTGCGCGTCGACCTCCCGCAGATACGTCTTCATGCGTCGCCCTCCAGCTGCAAGATGTGGTGCATCGCGCTGCTGAGGGCGCTCCATGCGGTGGCTCCCTCGGTGAGAGCGGCACGGCCCTCGTCGGTGAGGCGGTAGTACTTGCGCGGCGGCCCGCCCGCGGCCTCCACCCAGCGCGTCTCCACCTTGTCGGCCTTGTCGAGTCGCGCGAGCAGCGGGTAGACCGTGCCCGGCGTCGCGGTCAGCGCCGGGTACTCGCCGAGCTGCTCGATGATCTCGATCGAGTAGCACTCCTCGCGGTCGAGCACGGCGAGAATCGCCAGTTCGAGCACTCCCTTGCGCAGCTGCGCGGTGCGATCACTGGTGGGCATGCTGAACAGCCTTGCAATACCTAGGTGGGTTGTCAACGCGGGAGCGGGGATCGGTAGTGGCCCCTCGGTATTGCTGTGATGGGCGATGCAGGATCGCTCTCCCATCGATCAGACTGTCTTACTTCTCCGACCAAAGTGTCGCACTGGGGCGGAAGGGGTGTTTCATTTTGTGCCCTACTCTTTCGCACAGGAAGAATCGTGCTTAGCCTGTGCGTGTCATCACAGTGAGGTGGTCTGATATGCACAGTGCTCCCGCGGTCGCCAAACGGCGGCCAGGTTCGAGGTTCGTCGCGATTCTGATCTGCGCCGCAGTCGCTGCGTCGGGTCTCGTTCTGACAGGGGTGACGGGCGGCATAACGCCGGCGGCCGCGGCGGAGACGGATCTTCTGGACTGCACGCCGACCTCGCCGTTCGTCTACAACCTGCGAAGCCCCGACCAGACGGTCGGCGGGGAGCGCGTGAACCGGGTGGAACGGGTGAACGTCACGACGGGGGAGGTCGAGGTCATCGCCGACTTCTCGGCCGCGTCGGCGCCACCGGATCTGGTGATCGAGGAGCAGGTGAACGGGCTCGGCATTCGACGGGATGCCCAGGGCCGGGGGCGATGGCTGGTGTTCTCAACGAGCAACATCGCCGACCTGGAAGCGCCCCGGAACGTCTACCAGTACGACCTCTTGACCGAAGAGCTGGTGACGTCGCGCATTCCCGACGAGATATGGGCGGCGGATTCGAATCACACGACGCGGCACGGTGCGGTTGATCTGAGCACGGGGATCTACTACACGGCGACCCACCGCAACAATACGGATGAGTTCACGTTGATCGCGTTCGACTTCGCAACCGAGGACGTGTGGCTGGCCGGTCATCTGGCGACGCCGGGCGCATCGGGATCGAGCGGTGACATGGCGTTCGATTCGCTGGGAAATCTGTTCTTCGTGGTGGGGGGCCAGTCTTCTGCTCGGCAGTTCACCGGGCCCGCCGGGTCGCTGCCCACAACGCCGGGCGAGCAGGTGGAGCTGACGCTGACGGACATCGGCGGTGCCGCCACCGATGATGCGGCGGCGCAGCAGGTGCCCCCGCTGTCTCGGACGAACGGGGTCGGTGTCGCGTTCGGCCCCGATGGGTACTTGTACGAGACCTTCGGGTCCGGCTTCCTGTACCGTGTCGACCCCTCGACGGGCACGATCGTTCCCGATTCGAGCGTGCGTCCGCAAGATGTGGCTCTCGTCGACCTTGGTCCCGCTCAACCCGGGTCGTCAGCTCGAGGAGGGTCATCAACAGATCTGGCGACCTGCGCCTCGCCCAGCACGCTCGAAGTGCTCAAATACGTGAACCACCGCGCTGAGGACGCCGACCAGTTCACGCTGTCCGTCGCCCGCGACGACGGAGTGCCCGTCGGCGAACCAGCGACGACGAGCGGAGACGACGATGGGCTCCAGGCCGAGAAAGTCGGCCCCGTCGGCATCCTGTCGCTGCACGAAGACGGCACCACGCCCTGGTCGCACACGATCACCGAGGTAGGAGCCGGATCCACGGATCTCGCCGACTACGACACGAGCTACCGATGCGTGGACCGCAACGACCCGGGGTGGGGGTCGTACGAGGGCACGCTCAGTGACGCAGACGAGCGCAGTTTCACCATTCCTACGCCACCGCGCGGGGCTCCGGGCGGAAGCCGGGCGATCGTGTGCACGCTGACCAATGCCGCACCGGGAAACCCGATCATTCAGAAGAGCTTCGATGCAGGCACGCCATCCGCCGTAGTCGACGACGTCACCGTGACCGGGACGTACCGATGCGAGTTCACGGGAACCGATCCGGCGACGGTGAACGAGGGCACCTGGATCGCGCGAGGCGCGGCACCCGCCCTGCTGGTGCCGGCAGAGGGATCGAGCACAGACGTTCCCATCGGATCGGTGTGCCGGGTCTGGGAGGACGAGCTCGAGAACTCCGTGTTCCCCGACGACTCGTGGGCGTGGGGAACGCCGGTGCTCTCGCCGGAGACGCCCGGCGACCCCGCTTCAGCGACGGTGACGATCACTGCCGACGACCCGGTGGCGAACACCGTCTCGATCGTGAATTCCGCGCGGCAGTCGACCGGGCCGCTGCAGATCGTGAAGGACTTCACCGGGGAGGTGCCGGACTGGGTCGCGGGCGTCGTATTCGACGGTACGTACACCTGTACGTACCCCGGCCTGGACACCGTCCCTGGAACGGATGACGATATCGTCAACGCGGGAACGTGGCAGATCACGGGCATCGGCGGCGCTTCACTCGATCCCGAAGCGCCTGCCCTTCCAGTCAACTCCCGATGCACGATCACCGAGAACGCGCCTTCCGACGAGGACCTCCCCGATGCTGCGTGGCACTGGTTGGCACCGGCCTTCGAGCCTGCTTCGACGAGCGGAACCGCAGCGGATCTCACGGTCCGCGACCCGGAGGCGAACGTTGCGACGATCACGAACTCGGCGACCGCATTCCGGATCGTCAAGGCGTTTCCCGAGGGTGCCCCGGAATGGCTGAATGAGGTCACCTACACCGGAGAATACGTCTGCGACACCGGTGCAGGCTCGATCGGGGGTTCCTGGACGATCACCGGCGCAGGCATCGCCGACCTTGCCGCGAGCGGAGATGATCCATCTGCGATTCCGCTCGGATCCACATGCACCGCGACGGAAGACCCGCTCGACGACGCCGACTTGCCCGACGACACCTGGTCCTGGGCGAGCGCCGAGATATCCCCGGCTTCCGTGACCATCGGATCGAACCTCGAGGCGGGTACGCTCACCGTGACGAACGACGCGACGCAGGAGCTGCCCACCACCGCACTCACGGTTGAGAAAGCGTTCGCGGATGACGCCCCGGAGTGGCTCGCAGACGTGACCTACACCGGGACGTACGTGTGCGCCTCCGACGAGGTCGAGCTGACCGGCAGCTGGAGCGTCACCGGGGAAGGTGCGGCCACGCTCACTCCGGAGGAGGGCTCCACCACGGACTTCCCTGTCGGCTCGGAGTGCACCGTTGCTGAAGACGCGCTCGACCCGGAGTCTCTGCCCAATGAATCGTGGGCCTGGGAAGAGCCGGTGATCGATCCGGTTCCGGTCGTGCTCGCCGACGACGGCGACAATACGGTCACCGTCACGAACAATGCCACTCAAGCGACGACCGACCTGGCGATCTTCAAGACGTTCACCGAGGGTTCGCCCGCATGGGTGAACGAGATCACCTACACGGGCGCGTACGCCTGCCTGATCGGTGAAGAGCGGAACTCCGGCACGTGGAGCGCCGTCGGCGGCAGTGCAGCGCTGCTCGTTCCCGACGAAGGCACTTCCGCGAACCTGCCTGTGGGCTCGGAGTGCACGGTCACGGAGGATGCCCTCGATCCGGAACTCCTGCCGAACGAATCCTGGGCGTGGAGACCACCGGTGATCACCCCGGTTCCCCTCGTGCTCACCAGCGACGGTGAGAACAGTGTGATGGTCACGAACAGCGCCGCACAGGCGACCACGGGTATGAACATCGTGAAAGCGTTCCCCGAAGATTCTCCCGGTTGGCTCGGGGAGATCACCTACACGGGTACCTATTCCTGTGTGATCGGAGAAGAAATGAACACGGGCACGTGGTCCGTAACCGGCGCCGGTGAGGCGATGATCGCGGCCGATGCAGGCACGAGCAGTGCTCTCCCCGTCGGATCACTCTGCGACGTCGCCGAAGACCTGCCACCGGAGGGGGTGCTTCCGAACTCCTCCTGGTCCTGGGAAGACCCGATCATCGATCCGGTCCCGCTCGAATTGACGGTCGACGGCGACAACACGGTGACCGTGACGAACTCGGCCACACAGGCTCTTACAGCGCTGACGGTCGTGAAAGCGTTCGGCGCAGACAGCCCGGAGTGGATGAACGAGGTCACCTACACGGGCACGTACCGCTGCGCGATCGACGATGAGGTGCACACAGGCGACTGGGCAGTCACCGGCGCCGGGGTGGCAGTGCTGACCCCTGCAGAGTCGTCGTCCACCGACATCCCCGTCGGATCGGCATGCACCGTCGCCGAGAACGCGCTCGACGACGCCGAGTTGCCGGACGCGACGTGGAGCTGGAGCGCGCCGGTCGTCGATCCGAATCCGCTCATCCTCGCTGACGGCGCGGAGAACACGATCACGGTGACCAACGGCGCCGAACAGGTGCCGATGACGACTCTTGCAATCGAGAAGGTCTTTCCCGAGGGAGCTGCCGACTGGCTGAACGACGTGGGATACACCGGTGAATACACCTGCAGCTTTGCCGACATCTCCTACGCCGGCACGTGGGCGATCACCGGGACGGGCGCCGCAGTGTTGCAGCCCGGCGCCGAGCTGCCGATCGGGGCCGAGTGCAGCGCGACCGAAGACGCGCCGAGTGCGGATGACCTTCCCGACGCTTCATGGGCATGGGACGAGGCGGTCGTGAACCCCACGACACTCGTTCTGGGGGAGGACGCCGAGACGAATGTTCTGACGGTGACGAACTCCGCCAGCCGAGTGACGGGAGACTTGGAGATACATAAGGTTCTCGCCGATGGCAGCCCTGAGTGGCTGGACGGCATCACATACACTGGCACGTTCGTCTGTTCGTTCGAAGACGAGAATTATGACGGCACGTGGTCGGTCACGGGCGCGGGAACAGCGGACCTGGCACCCGATCGGGAAGTGCCGAACGGCGCCGTATGCTCCGTGTCGGAGGACGAGCTCAGAGCAGACGATCTCCCGGACCGGAGCTGGCAGTGGGAACAGCCGCGTATCGACATCCAATCGATCACCATCGACGCTGATGCCCCCGTCACTCCGGTGCAGGTCACGAATGCCGTCCAGCACAGCGGGGCTCCCGAACCAGCCCCGATTCCGCCGACTCCCGCACCTCCGGGGCCCGGCCCGCTTCCCACGACCGGCGGCGACGCGCCCGTCTGGTTGATGTCGCTCGCCGGGGTCGGCCTGCTTCTGGGAGCGGGGCTCCTTGCGCTCAGTCGCCGCCGAGAACGGCAGTCTGCATCTCAGTCGGCAATCCGGTCGTTCTCGGGGAAGTGAGGAGTGCCAAGGGCGGGTACGGTGACGGACGCGTTCGATGACTGAACCGTCCTCCGGCGGCGCACGAGTGACCTCTCTGGGCGTACTCCGACGGAATGCCACGATCGCGGCCACCGCGGTGGTGCTCGTCACGGTGCTGATCCTGTCCGCGACCAGTTCCACTGACGCGGATCGCTGGCTCGCGACCGGTTTCGTCGGGGTGTTCGTCGCGTGGACGCTTCTTCGCATGGTGCGAGACGTGCTCCGGGGTCATGTCGGTCTGGACGTACTGGCAGTGGTGGCGATGATCGCCACGTTGGTGGTGGGGGAGTACGTCGCGTCGCTGGTCATCGTCCTGATGCTGTCGGGCGGCGAAGCCCTCGAGGATTTCGCGGCGCGTCGTGCGAGGCACGATCTGTCGGCATTGCTGGATCGATCGCCCCGCACCGCTCACGTGTTCACGAATCCGCACAACGCACAGTCTGACGACGTTCGAGACGTACCCGTCGACGACGTCCGTGTCGGCGACATGCTGCTCGTGCGACCGGCCGAGATCGTCCCGGTCGACGGCGGCCTCGTCACTGAAACCGGAACCTTCGACGAATCGTCGCTCACGGGCGAGAGCATGCCGGTTTCGCGAACGGCCGGCGAGGAGGTCCTCTCGGGCGCAATCAATGGGAACCGCGCCGTTCGCGTCCGCGCCGTGCGGCGCAGTGCGGACAGCCAGTACCAGCAGATCGTCACCCTCGTCAGGGATGCAGAACAGTCCCACGCTCCCATCGTTCGGCTGGCCGACCGTTTCGCGATCCCGTTCACGGTCGTCTCTCTGATGCTCGGAGGCATCGCGTGGCTGCTCTCCGGCGACTCGACGCGTTTCGCCGAAGTCTTGGTGCTCGCTACGCCGTGCCCGCTGCTCATCGCGGCGCCCGTCGCCTTTCTCGGCGGACTCTCGAGGTCGGCGAAGGCAGGGGTCATCATGAAAGGGGGCGCGGTCATCGAGCAGATCGCCCGGGTGCGATCGGCCGCGTTCGACAAAACGGGAACGCTCACGCAGGGCCGTCCGCAACTCGTGGATGTGCGCCCGACCGTGGGATTCGAACGTGCTGAACTGCTCCGACTGGCTGCATCCGCAGAACAGTACTCGACGCACGTGCTCGCGGATGCGATCCGCCGCGCTGCTCGGGAACGCGGCTTGAACCTGTCGCCTGCAGATGAAGCGAGAGAAGTGGCGACCAACGGAGTATCGGCCTCCATCGCGCACCGTGCAGTCATGGTCGGCAAGCCCAGCTTCATCGCCGGAGTCGCACCCGACACTTCGCGCGCGACGCTCGAGCCAGGCCAAGCCGCAGCATACGTCGCCATCGATGGTCGCTTTGCCGGCGTCCTCGTCCTCGCCGACGACCCGCGACCCGAGGCACGAGAGGTCGTGTCGTGGCTCAGAGGTCACGGCATTGCGCGCGTCGCGATGTTCTCCGGAGATGTTGCGGCAACGGCGGTCTCCGTGGGCGACCAGGTGGGCATCACTGATGTGCATGCCGAGCTCCTGCCGGACGAGAAGGTGCGCCTCATGGGAGCGCTGCAGCCGCGACCCACGATGATGGTCGGCGATGGGATCAACGATGCGCCCGCGCTGGCAGCGGCCGATGTCGGCGTCGCCATGGGGGCGAGGGGCGCAACGGTTGCGGGTGACGCGGCAGACGCTGTGATTCTCGTCGATTCCCTGGAGAAGGTCGTGGAAGCGGTCGTCATCGGGCGCCATACCCGGCGAGTGGCGCTCACCGCGATCTGGATCGGCATCGGGTTGAGCCTCGGGCTCATGGTCATCGCCATGACCGGAGCCATTCCTGCGCTCGCAGGTGCGCTCATCCAGGAGCTCGTCGATCTCACCACGATCCTGTACGCGCTGCGTGCTCGCCGGGGTCCGCCGGTCGAGTTACGCCGGTGATCGGACGAGCGGGCACCCTCCCGACTACTGCCGCTTCGCCTCGATCTCGCGCACGTGCACGCGCACGAGATCCGCGATGAGCTCATCAGGGAGCGGCGCCTGCAGCGTGAACTGCACGGCATGCGCTGTGGTCTTGTACGGGGTGAGTCGATCCTGCAGCTCTTCGATCGCCCATGACGACGGATAGAAGCTCAGGTGCTTCTTCGACGCCGTGAAGTAGACGAGCGCCCGCCCCAGATAGGAGAGGGTCGGCATCCCGTAGCTCATCGACTCGACAGCGTCGGGCACGAGCGATGTCACGAGCGCGCGAATTCGTTCGAGCTCGGCGCGAGGCTCGGGATCGAGCGCGGCCAGATACTCGTCGATCGTTGCCGCCTTCGAGACCATGAAGTGAGTGTACTCCGCCGCGGTCTGCGCCGAGCGTCGGAGATTCAGCGTCGGTGAGGCGATCGCCGGGGGATGCGTCTCACCGACGCCGAATCTCTCACCGAAGCCGAGAAGCGCAGCGCTCCCGCCAAGGAATCTCTCACCGACGCCGAATCTCTCATCGACGCCGACGCGCGCAGCCCTGCCGCAACCGGCGCCCCTTTGCTAGCGTAAGCCGCGTACGGGGCCCGATTCGAGAACGGCGAGTGAGCGATGACCGAAGACACCGGAACCAACGGCGGCACGGGCGACACGAGCGCCGCCGACGATGACGACGACGGGCTGCCCATCTTCGAGCCGCCGTTCGGCCTCGACGACGTGCCCGGCTTCTGTGAACGGCTCGTCGACCACTTGATCTCGACCGAGACCGGTGAGGAGTTCACGTTCGAGGGCGTCGAGGGCGAGCAGGCGCAGGGCGTCTGGATCCTGCCCCTCGGCGGCTACGACCCGAAAGAGGACCGGACGCTCACCGAGGGCGCCCCAGCAGACCGCGAGCTGCCGCCGGGCGGCTACGCCGAGGTCGCCGACACGTGGGCGCAGGGCGTGCGCCGAGTGCTGCGCGAATCGTGGGGCACGCCGCTCGTGCGCACCCCCAAGCTCGTGGGGGTCTCGATGGAGCCCGAGGGCATTCTCGACTACCTCATGGTCGCGGTGCGCATCGAAGAGGCCGAGATGTGGGATCGCGGTGCGCTCTGCTGCGTGCTCCTCACCAGCTGGGACGGCGAGCCGATGACGAGCATGCTCCGCCAGATCCTCGTCGTCATGCCCCGCGAATACGCCTTCGGCGGCATGGCGGTGCTCGCCGACGATGAGATCACGGTGCACGACCTCCTGATGCACGGCGAGCACCTCACCGAGCTGCGCCGTCGCGCCTGGCTCATGAGCGCGCTCGCCGGCCAGGGAGAGGTGCGCGTGCGCGACACCGCGCTCGAGGCGTCCCGCTTCAGCCTGCGGGCGAGGAACGGCACCACAACGGTGTGGACGTTCACCGATGACGGCCGGGCGCTGGTGCTCATGCAGGATCCCCAGTCCGATTTCGTCTCCAGCGCCGCCGAGCAGCTCATCGCCGATCAGCTCGCGGAGGCGGAGCACGCGGACGAGCCCTCCGAGGAGCAACTGGAGGAGGCGCAGCTGATCCTCATCGCCCGCATGCTCGACGGCGTGCCCGAGGATCTGCGCGAGCTGATCGCCGCCCGCACCGAGAACGGCCGCGGCGAGCCTGCCGAGCACGAGCTCGAGTTCCGCATGCTGGGCGATCAGCCGCTGCCGCTCATCTCGGGAGCCGTGTGGTTCGACGGGGAGCACTGGCGGGTGACGCGCAGTCTGCTCGAGATCGGCAGCCTCAACGACTTCGGCATGGACGACTTCGGATTCGCCGAGGCCGTGCGCAAGCCCTACCGCCTCGGCGGATCGTTCACCCTCGAAGACTTCTCGGGGCGCACCAGTGAGGATCGCCGCGCGCAGATCGAGCAGGTCTTCGCGGCGTGCCCGTACCCCGAGCAGCCGCGCCCGTCCGACGCTGAGCGCCTCGGCTACGGGTTGCCGCGCGACACGACCCACGCCGAGATGGTGCTGGAGATCGAGCGGGCGACCGAGAAGTGGTGGGATTTCGACCCGGAGCAGGTCGATGTGCAGGATCGCACGTTCCGCGTCGGCGGCCGCGAGCTGCGCGCCATGGGCGGCCGCGTGCTGCGCTCGGTGATCGCCCTCGCCGAGCCCTGGTCGGTCGACGTGCTGCAGGCCTGGGTCACGGAGCTGAGCGACGCGATGGAGAATCGGTGGGGGCCCGCCTTCGAGATGCAGGCGCGCGAACCCAAGACCGGCGTGGAGCGCAAGACGCCGGTGGCGCGGGTGATGCGCGCGGTCGGGCTGATGAACGCGCCGATGTGGTGGGTGAACGGCCACGCGGTGCTGCTGATCGCGGGTGCTCCCGACCCGAGTTACGCCGAGGAGCCGCAGGCGATCATCGTGATCGGCCGAGCCGACGCGGTCATCGACCTGATGCGCGGCACCCGCACGTGGGAGCTGCGCCAGCGCACGCGGGTCATCGGCGCGCTCGCCGCACAGGTGGCAGGCGAAGCCGCACCGCACGAGATCTCGTGGCGCGGGCCGAGCCTCGCGGGATCCGATCTGCGACCGAACGCGGTGCGCGGGCGCATCCGGGCCGACGATCACTACTGGGTGTGGCACTTCGCTCACGACGGGCGCGGACTGCTGATGTCCTATCCGGTCGATGACACCGCCGCGGCCGTCGCGCGGTCGTCGTTCGAGGATCAGGCCGAGCTCTTCCGCGGCGTTCCGGTCGACCTGCTGTCACTCGTGACGGACCGCGACCCCGCCGGCCTGTATCGGGTGGTGACGCGGCCGGGCGGTGCCGATCCGGATCGCCCGCCGATTCCCGGTCTGCTGCGCACCGCGACGTCGCTCCCTGCCGTGCAAGCCGTGTTCTGGCGCGACGAGAGTGATTGGCGCGCGTCGACGGGCATGCTGCAGCAGGTGCGACCCGCGGCCCCTGAACGCGGCGGTGAGCTCGAGGACGCGACCCCCGAGTCCGCGACGCCCGACACGTCGAACCCGTTCGCCACGCTGTACTCCGACGCGACCGGCGTACCGCAGCTGCAGTGGGCGGTCGGAGCGGGTGAGAGTCTCACCCCCGACATCCTCGCCGACGACCGCTACTCGAGCGTGGTATTCGGCAACCGGGTGACGCTCGACGAAGCCGAGGCGGCGTATGCGCAGCTCGGCGACGTGCACCAGGTCGCGCTCACGGGCACGCTGAACCAGTTTCTCGACACGGTACTCGGCATGCCAGCGCGCCGGTACGTGCTCGACGCCGCGCTCGCGAACCCCGACCCGCGCAACCGCCGCGAGCTCGCGATGCTGCTCCTCGAAGACGTCGACGACATCGACGCCTCGATCCAGCTCTCGCACCTGACGCCGATCAACGTGCTGTTCGAGAACCCGACGCTGGAGGCCGACGACCTGCTCCTGCTCATCCGACTGCTCGAAGCCGGCGCGCAGGCTGGCCCCGGGCTCGGCGGCTCGAGCGTCGCACGGCACCCGCTCGTGCAGCTGGCCGACCGCGACGCGGAGGAGGCCGAGTTCGAGCCGCTCGTGCACACGCTGCTCATGCGGGGCGAGCTCGACCTGCACGCCCCCGCGCTGCCCGACGGGCGCAGCGTGCTCGACTACGTGGAAGCCGGCGTGTTTCCGCACCGGTATTCGCGGGCTGGCCTCCTCGCCCAGCTGCGCGAGGCGGCAGCGGCTTAGCGCCGTCTCCACCGCGGCGCCTTGGTGAGCTTGCCGAGCACCCACTCCAGCGGGCCCTGACCCACGAGCAGCGCCCACGCCGTGCATCCCACCAGTACGCCCACCGTCATCGGCCAGAACGGGTCCAGCGCGCGAAATCCCAGCGACGGGTCGACGCCGGGGTCGCGCGCGGTCTCGACCGCGATCCAGATCGCCCAGATGCCGATGTGCACGACGTAGGCGGTGAGCGGCATCGAACCGACCGCCCGCAGGGGCAACGCGATCCAGCGCAGGGGAGTCATGCACACGAGCACGGCGGCGCAGGTGACCGCGAGGGCGAATCCGCCAGAGCCGAGGGCCTCGCCGACCCCTGACGAGTGCGGTGCGTCGCTCAACGCGGCGACCCACCACTCGGTCGGGCCGACGCCGACCGCGGCGAGACCGGCGGGGCCGACCACGCCGTATCCGACGACGGCGAGCACGATGCCCGCCGCGAGCAGAGGCCACGCGAACTTCCACGAGCGCATCAGCAGCGCCCCGGTCGCCATGCCGCAGAGCATGAACGCCAGCCACAGCGGAAGCGGGTAGTTCCAGGCGATGAGGCGGAGCGACTCCTCGACTGACACCGGATCGTCGCTGCGGGCGACCATCGAGTTGATCCACCACACGACGAACGGGGCGCCGACGGCGAGCACCGCCGCGAGGGCGAACAGATGCCGTGCGGCGAGCGAGGTGAAGGGGATCGCCAGCACGAAGAGCGCGCCGTACGCGGGAAGGATGACGTACACGGGCACATCGAGATCGTCGAGCCAGACTCCGAGCAGCCAGAGCAGGATGCCGCGCAGCAGCAACTGCGTGCGGAGCCCCCAGAGCGGCCTCGACCGATCGGCCGACTCGGCCGCGCCCACTCGACGACGCCGAGACGCCACCGAGATGATGCCGAGCGACACCCCAGCGAGCATCGCGAAGAGCACCGCGGACCGGCCCTCGACGAGCCCCGACCACGTGCCGGGATCTCTCCACTCCAACGGTGTGATCACGGCGAGGTGCGCGGCGAAGACCCCGATCACGGCCAACCCGCGCGCGAGATCCACTCCGGCGAGGCGGTGCGGGGGCTCCAGCCGGGAGATCTGCGCGCGGAGGCGCGAAGCGAGAATTGTGATGCCGTTATTCTCGCTCACGGCCAGAAGCGAGAACAAGCGGCGCGATATTCTCGCTTCCCACCCAGCGGGGCGCTGATCGCGAGGGGCCGTCCGGCCTGCTACCGTATCTGCGTGACTGAATCGGTGAAGACCAGTGCGCCCGAACGCGAGACGTGGGGGCGGCGCAGCGCCTTCATCATCGCGGCCATCAGCTCGGCCGTCGGGCTCGGCAACATCTGGCGATTCCCCGGTGTCGCCTACGAGAACGGCGGTGGGGCGTTCCTGATCCCGTATCTCGTCGCCTTCTTGACCGCCGGTCTGCCGATCCTCTTCCTCGACTACGCGATCGGCCACAAGTACCGCGCTGCGCCGCCGCTCGCCTTCAAACGGCTCAATCGCAAGGCAGAGCCGCTCGGCTGGTGGCAGGTGGGCGTGTCCTTCCTGATCCTCACCTACTACGCGGTGATCATCGCCTGGGCGCTCGGCTTCGTCTGGTTCAGCTTCGGCCGCCAGTGGGGCGACGACGCGGTCGGCTTCTTCACCGGCGAGTACCTGCAGCTCGCAGAGGCGCCCGGCGTGACCTTCGACTTCGTGCCCGCCGTGCTCATCACACTGCTCATCGTGTGGATCGCCGCGATCATCGTGATGTCGCTGGGGCTCCGCCGCGGTCTCGATCGCGCGAACCGCATCACGCTGCCGCTGCTCGTCATCGTCTTCGTGATCATCGTCGTCTACGCGATGACGCTGCCCGGCGCCTGGGACGGCATCAATCAGTTCTTCGAACCCGACTTCGCCGCCCTCGCGAATCCCGCGGTGTGGCTCGCCGCCTACGGCCACATCTTCTTCTCATTCTCGATCGCCTTCGGCATCATGCTCACGTACTCCTCGTATATGAAGCGCCGCAGCGACCTCGCCGGCTCCGGCCTCGTCGTCGCCTTCGCGAACTGCGCGTTCGAGATCCTCGCGGGCATCGGCGTGTTCGCGGCACTCGGGTTCCTGGCCTACTCGCAGAACGTGCAGATCGACGACCTCGAAGGGTTGAGCGGGGTCGCGCTCGCCTTCATGACGTTCCCGACACTCCTTAGCGAGATGCCGGCGGGCGCCTTCATGGGGGTGCTGTTCTTCGGATCGCTCGTGCTCGCCGGGTTCTCGTCGCTGCTGTCGATCTACCAGGTGGTCACCGGGTCGCTGCAGGACAAGACCGGCTGGTCGACCCGCCGCGTCGCGGTCACCGTCGGCCTCGCGGCAGGCATTCCCTCCGTGCTGCTGTTCGGCACGTCGTCCGGGCTCAACGTCCTCGATGTGCTCGACGCGTTCGTCAACAACATCGGCGTCACCGGCTCGGCCGTCGCGACGCTCGTGCTCGTCGCGTGGGTGTTCCGCGCCGTACCGAGCCTGCGCTCGCACCTCAACGCCCTGTCGTCGCTGAAGCTCGGCCGGGTGTGGACGATCGCCGTGACGGCGGTGACCCCCGTGATTCTCGCGGTCATCCTGGTGCGCGGCGTCGCCGAATACCTCACCGAGGGCTACGGCGGGTTCCCCACCTGGTTCATCACGACGATCGGGTGGGGCGCGATCGCCCTGCTCGCGATCTTCTCGTTCGCGATGAGCTACCGCAGGTACCGCCGCTCCGATGCCGATACGTTCGTTCCCGATGAACCCGAGCAGTTGCACACGGAGATGAACGATCTCATCACGGTCGCCAAGGAAGCCTCAGCCACTCGCCGAAACTCAGGGGGAACACGATGACCACCAGCGCACTCGTCATGATGGCGCTCTCCATCGGCATTCTGTGGGGCGGGCTCGCCTGGGCGATCCTGCGCCTGCGCAAGCACCCCGACGTGAGCGGGGTCGACGACGAGGCGTGACGGTCGCCGTATGATGTCACGCAGGGAACTCGGGGGAGGGCAAGCGTGACGATCGCGATCGATGCCGACGACGTGGCGACCATTCGCAAGCATCTGCGAACCGCTACAGAAGACGTCGGTGAGGCTGTTCCGCAGCTGCCGGGCGCGGCGGCGTTCGGGCCGCAGGTGCTCGGCAGCGCCGTCGCATCGTTCGAAGCGGCAATGCGTCGCGAGGCCGACCGACTCGCCGAGCGGTGGGCGGCGCTCGACACGGGGGTGCGCGACACCCTCGACGATATGAGCGCGGTCGAAGACGAGCTCGTCGCCGGAATCGGGCGATACGGGGCGGTCTTCGGTGCGGCCGCGGGTGCTGCAGGGAGCGACATGGTCGGTGGCGGCGCCGACGCGCCCCGCACTGATGGGCTGCTCCGGTGACCGGGGCTCCCGAGCTGCTGCGGCAGGGCGCGCAACGGCGCGGTACGAGCTGCTCGATCGGCTTCATCGCGACGAAGCTGCGGCCGTCCGACGCTGGCGGGGGAATCGCGGCACGCCTCGGCATCTCGAGCCGGGAGGGCCGCACCACGGTCGAGCTCGGCCCCGGCGAGTCAGCGGCCCTGCCGGGCGGTGGGTCGGTGCACGTCGTCGACATCTTCGTCAGCCCGGATGGCACGCAGACCGCCGCAGCGATCGAGGTCGCGGAGCCGGACGCATGAGCCGCGGGCGCAGGATCGCCGCCGTGATCGTCGGCGGGGCCGCCGTCGCAGGGGCGGTCGTGGCCGTCGGGTGGCTCGGCTTCGCCGGGGTCGAGCGCACGGTGGTCGCGGGCACGCAGTCTCGGATCTGCGGGACGATGGTCGGCGTCTCATCCGTCGAGCCCGGTCGCTCGGTGCGCGTGCTCGGCCCCTCGGACGCGACGTTGGCCGTCGGGGATCGGGCGCGCGTGCATGCGCTCTGCGTCGTCGAGGTCGTCGGAATCGAGGGCCAGCATGCCGAGGGTGCGGATGTCGACCGTGCGGATGTCGACGGTGCAGATGTCGACGGTGCAGATGTCGAGGGTGCAGCAGAGCGCGTGCGACTGAGGTGGCGGCTGTGGTGAGCTCGTTCGGCGATCCGGCGGCCGTCGAGGCCGCCGCTGCTGCGCTGCACACCGGGGCGCAGGCCGCAGAGCGCGCCCGGAACGAAGCCGCGCGTGCGCGGCCGGACACCTGGACCGGTGCCGCTGCAGACGCATACACCGCCGCTGCCTCGGAGACGCTGCCCGAAAGCCTGCGCATCGCGGACGCGCTCGAAGGGGCGGCCGGCACGCTGCGCCGGTACGCGGCCGTCCAGCGGGAGGCGCAGTCGCAGTACGACGAGGCCCAGGGCGATGTGGATCGCGCGGCCCGGGCGCTGCGCAGCAACCCGCTCGACATTCCGGCAGCGCTCTCCGTTGCGCGCGCGGAGCTCGCCGCGTTCGGCGCGCTCGGGCAGGTGCAGCAGGCGGCGTCGACGGCGGCCGATGAACTGCGCGCCGCGATCGGCGAGGAGGGCGACGGCCGACCCTGGTGGGATCCGTTCGGGTGGTTCAACGATCCGGAGGATCCCGACGAGCGCGTCTCGGACAACATCCTCGACGACGACGCATTCGACCCCGATGACGTCGCGCAGGGCAGCATCGGCGACTGCTTCATGCTCAGCTCGATCGTGTCGCTGCTGGACAGCGACGAGGGCGACGAGTTCATTCGCGACAACGTGCGCTGGGACCCCGAGAAGGAGGGGTACTGGGTGACGCTCTACTCGAACGGGGAGCCGCAGGAGGTCTTCGTCGAGCACGTCTTCGACAACGGGGCGAAGCAGAGCGACTGGGACTGGTGGATCTTCGGCGGCGACAAGCCCTCGATCGCGGCGCTGTACGAGGCGGCGATCCGTCAGGAGTACGGGTACGACTTCATCGACGGCGGAGTGCCGGCCGAGGCCATGGAGATCATCACCGGTCACCCCGTCGACGTGATCGAGAACAGCAACTACGCCGGGCTCGACCCCGAACAGGTCGACGACCTCAGAGAGGTGCTCGACGACGGCGGGCAGGTCGTGATCTCGTCGCCGAGAAGCGGCGATCACCAGATCACGGTCACCGACGCCGACGGCAACTCGCGTGACGTCGACGTCGTGACCTCGCACTCCTACGTCATTACCCGCATCGACCCCGACGGAAGCGTGTGGATGCGCAACCCGTGGGGGCCGGGCAACAGCGCCGACGGCGGCGGCGAGTTCCGCGTCAGCCCGGAAGACGTCGAAGATCTCTTCTGGCGGGCGACGATGACGAACGTCACCGAGTAGTCACGAGACGTCGCCGAGAGACGGCAGTGCCCCCGGAACCAGAACGGTTCCGGGGGCACTGCCGTCGGAGCGGCCCTCCGGGGAGTGGCGCGCCGCTAGCCGATGGTGCGTCGGCGCCGCAGCGCCAGCGTCAATCCGCCCACGAGGCCGGCGGCCAGCAGCAGCATCGCGCCGAGGGCGGCAATGGGAGCCGTGTCGGTTCCGGTTGCGGCGAGGCCGGCGTCGCCCGATCCGGCACTGCCCGCTGCGCCCGCCGCAGCTGAACCCGGCGCGGCAGGCGCACCTGCCCCGGCAGCCGGAGCCTCCACGTATCCCTCGAACGCGAAGGTGAGCGGTTCGCCCGTTCCGTTGTCGACCGTGATGACGAAGGAGTAGGGCCCCTCATGCAGCGGCGTACCGCTCAGGACTCCCGTGATGGGATCGAGTGAGACGCCCTCGGGCAGCAGGCCGCTCGAGACGCGGTACGTCGGCGCGGGATCCGAATCGACGCCCTCGCTGAGATCGATCTCGAAGTGCTTGCCCTGCTGCAGCTGCGGCAGCTTGACCGCGCTCCCCGCGGCGTGCGCGGGTGACTTCACGACGGTGCCCGTGAACTCGTGCGAGATCGCTGCGCCCACGCCATTCGACGCGGAGACCGTGAAGGCGAACGCGCCGGACGCCGTCGGCGTACCCGTGATCGCGCCGGTGAGGGCGTTCAGGGCGAGCCCGGATGGGAGGGAGCCGGCGGTGACGGCGTACGTCGCTGCAGGAGTGCCCTCGGCGAAGACGCCGTCGGCGAACGCCGTGCCCACGCGCAGGCCACCGAGGGTCGTGTCGACCCAGACGGGGGCTGCGGCGACGATGCCGGCGAGTTCGAGCGGCACGGGATCGCCGATGCCGTTCGACGCACCGAGCGTCACCGTGTAGGAGCCGGGTGTCGTCGGCGTGCCCGTGATCTCACCCGTCGACTCGTTCAGCACGAGCCCCTCCGGCAGCGCGCCCGACAGGATCGAGTACGTGGGAGTCGGGGTTCCAGTCGCGGTGAAGATCGCCGAGACCGCGACTCCGGTCTGGAGCGCGAGACCGTCGTGAGCGTCCCACACCGGTGCCTGATCCACGACGCCGGAGAACTCCCGGGTGGTGGTGCTGCCGATGCCGTTCGACGCCGTGACCGTGAAGGAGTACTCACCTGCAGCAACGGGCGAACCGCTGAACTCGCCCGTGATGGGGTTGAGCGAGACACCCTGGGGCAGCTTGCCCGCAGTCACCAGGTAGACGGGAGCGGGGGTGCCGCTGGCCTGCAGGGTGCCGATCGCGTCGGCGCCCACGACCCAGTGCCCGGGTTCACCGGTGATCGCGCCCGGAGCCGCGGTGACCGTGCCGGAGACGCTGAGTCCCTGCGTGCCCTGGGTGTTCGACGCGAGAATGATGAAGGAGTACGCGCCCGGGGTGGTGGGCGTGCCGGTGACGCGACCCGTGGCCGCGTCGAGCGTGAGCCCGTCGGGCAGCTCGCCCGAGCTGATCGAGTAGGTCGGCGTCGGAGTGCCGGCAGCGGTGAAGGTCACGTCGAGCGCTTCGCCGACCTGCGGACTCCAGCCGACGGTCACGTTCCAGTTCGGAGCCTGTTCGACGGTTCCGGTGAACTCGCGCGTCGTCGCCGTGCCGATGCCGTTCGAAGCGGTCACGGTGAACGCGTACGCCCCGGCCTCCGTCGGGGTGCCCGAGAACGCTCCCGTCTTCGGGTCGAGCGTCACGCCCGCGGGAAGTGCGCCAGCGGCGACCGTGAAGCTCGGCGCGGGGGCACCGGTCGCCGCGACGGCGCCCGCTGCGGCGGTGCCGACGACGAACTGCCCGGGTGCACCGGTGATCGCGCCGGGCGCCTGATTCACGGTTCCGGTGACCATGAGGTCGTCGGTGCCGGTCGGGTTCGTGGCGCGCAGCGTGAAGGTGTAGTCGCCGGCCGTGGTCGGGGTGCCCGATACGACGCCTGTCGTCGCGTTCAGGGTGAGGCCGTCTGGCAATCCGCCGTCGACGACCGAGTACGTCGGCTTGGTCGCCCCGCTCGCGGTGAACGCCACCGAGACGGGGGTTCCGACGACGGGGTTGCCGAGCGACTGCTGGTTCCAGACCGGGGCCGCGGGAGCGCCGCACGTGAAGCCGTTGAGCGGTGCCGAGACCTGCGTGGTCTGGCCGATGGCATTCACCTTCGTGACGCTGAGGCGCAGCTGGCTGCCGGGCGACTCGACGAGGTAGCAGCTCGCGCCGGTCGCGCCTGCGATCGGGGTGGCCGCCGCGCCGTTCGCCGACTGCGTCCACTGCACGCGCGTCTCCGTGATCGGCGAGCCGCCGTCGAGCCAGGTGCCCTCATCGAAGGAGATCGTGCTGCCCTCCGTCAGGGATCCGGTGAAGTACGGCAGACCGGCGTTGACGGGCGCGGTGCGGGCGGCGAGCACGCGGAATGAGCGGGCGGTGCTCTCCGCGGGCACGTATTCGGCGTTGCCGGCCTGGTTCGCGACGATCGTGCAGGTGCCGACGTTGCCGGTGAAGGTCACCGTGCTGCCGTTGACCGCGCAGATCGACGTGGTGCTCGTGCTGAATGTGACGGCGCCGCCCGGGGCGGTCGCGCTCACGGTTCGTGCACCATCCGTGACCACGTGGTCGGAGAGCTGATCGAAGTCGATCGGGTTCGCGAGCCCGAGCTTGAGCACGTTGTCGATGTACATGTTCGACCCGATCGCGAATCCGCCGGTCTGATCGTACGTCCCGTTGACGAAGCGGAACCGGTAGGTGCCGTCGGTCGGGATCTTCTTGCTCGACGTCGTCCAGCCCTGGGTGTTGCCGCGTCCGTAGGCGATGAGCGTGTGGTCCTCCGGCGTGCCGTAGCCCTGACCATCGACTCGCACCAGATAGGCGTAGACCTCGTAGTCATCGCTGACGCGCTGCGCGGCCCAGTCGAAGGAGACGGCCTGCCCGCTCGTCGCGGTGAAGGGCTGCGAGTAGACCTCCGGGCCGAACGACGAGCAGTAGGTCGTGAGCCCGCCGAAGGTGTTGTTGCTGTCGCAGTTGCCGCGCGAGTTGAGCTGCAGCACGCCGGTGCGGTTGAGGAAGGAGACGTTCGACTGCGAGCCGAGCGTCATCTGAGCGTTGCGCTCGTCGCTCTCCCGCTGCCAGCCGGTGTTGGTCGCCGCGTAGTTCCAGTCGGTCACGAACTCGTAGGGCTCCTTCGACTTCGCGTCGGTGCCGCGCACGGTGTACGGGCCGATGCCGCTGATCGACACCGCGCCGCGCTGCGAGCGGCTGGCGAGATCGCCGAGCACGACGCGGTTGTTGTTCGGTGCCTCGAACTGGATGCTCTCGACCGCGGCCTGAGCGGGCTGCGCGGTGCCGAGCGCGAGCCCGGAGAATGCGATCGCAGCCGTAGCGGCGATGGCGACGACGCGGCTGGCGCGCGATCGCAGTTGGTGCGTGCGTGTGTGCGGCACGCCGATGGTTGACAACATGTGCTCCCAGATACCCGTGCGACATGTCGAGCGATCGTCATGTCTGAATCATCAATGATCAAGTCGTGATCGCTCACTCCCCGCGTGAAACTTAGCGGAAGCCGAAACATGCACGTTCATGTTCTGGGAGAAATCACCCCCGCTTTCACCCGGTCTCCCTGGTTCGGGGGAGCGCGGAGCACCGGGCGAGCAGCGGCTATGAGCCCGAGGACACCCGGCGCACCACGTCAGCGAGCGCTCGCCAGGCGGTCTCGGTGGGGGCGATGAGCGCCCACGAGGTCGGCCAGAATCCGCTCGCCTCGTCGAGTTCGGCGTGCGGGCTCACCCCGAACGTCGAGTAGCGCAGCTTGTCCATCTGGCCGCTGCGGAAGAACACGATCACCTTGCCGTCGCGCGCGTAGCCGGGCTGACCGTAGTAGAGCTTCGGAGCCAGACCGGGGGCTTCCTCAGCGACGATCCGGTGCACGCGCTCGGCCATCCGCCGATCCTCATCGGGCATCGCCTCGATCTTGGATGCGACCTCCGCCGCCTCCGCTGCCGCCTTCTCCGCGTTCTTGGCGCGTTTCGCCTCCGCCTTCAGCTCCGCGGCTCGTGCGCGCATCGAGGCGCGCTCTTCGCGGGAGAATCCATCGCCGTCGTTCTGCTGCTGCGCCATCGTCGCTCCTCCGAACCACCGCACCCGTACGCGCGTCGTTGCGGCCAACGGTAGCGCGACACGCGGCGACCCACAACGGGATGAGCTTGACCCGGACCCTGCCGAGTGATCCACTGGCAGCAGGCGGCGCTGAGCTCTGCGCCGCGACGAGGGGGAACAGCATGCTGCGGTGGTGGACTGCGAAAGACGGCGCAGACAAGGTCGGCGCAGATGAGCTGCCGACCACGGCGGCCTCCAGCCCGGGGTACATCCCGTGGGGCAACGGCGCGCGCATCAACCCGTTCACCTTCGGTCTGCTCGGAGCGCTGGGGGTGCTCGTCGCGCTGCTCATCGGCGCGATCATCGGGCAGCTCGGCACAGTGCTCGTCTACGTCGGCGTCGCCCTCTTCCTCTCGCTCGGCCTCGACCCCATCGTGTCGCGCATCGAGCGTCGGCTGCCGAGAGGCGCGGCGGTCGCGGTCGTCGTCGGCGGAGTGCTCCTGGCCTGCGCTGGCATACTGCTCGCGATCGTGCCGGTGCTCGTGAAGCAGATCGGCAACCTGGTCGAGAACGCCCCGCAGATGGTCGGCGACGTCATCCGCTCCGACTGGTACGCGTGGCTCACCGATCAGCTCGGCACGAATTTCGACAATGCCATCTCGGGCGCGCTCGACTTCCTGCAGGATCCCACGAACCTCGGCGAGATCGGCGGCGGCATCGTGGCGGTCGGAGCCGGCATCGCGGGCGGCGTGACCGGAGTCATCATCGTGCTGATCCTGACCCTCTACTTCATGGCATCGATGCGCGCGATGAAGCGGCTCGTCGTGCGATTCGTGCCCGCCTACCACCGCCCCCGCTTCCGGGAGCTGCTCGAAGACGTCTCGGGTGCGGTCGGACGCTATGTGATCGGGCAGGTGAGCCTCGCGCTCTGCAACGGTGTGCTCAGCCTCATCTTCCTCAGCATCATCGATGCACCACTCCCGGCGCTGCTGGCGCTGATCGCGTTCGTCGGATCGCTGATCCCACTGGTGGGCACGCTCTCCGCATCGATCATCATCACGGCGGTCTGCTTGGTGAACTCGCCGACGACCGCCCTCATCGCGGGTATCTACTATCTCGTCTACATGCAGATCGAGGCATACGTGCTGAGCCCGCGCATCATGAGCCGAGCGGTCGCCGTACCCGGATCCCTCGTCGTGATCGCAGCCGTCGGCGGCGGTGCACTCGGCGGCATTCTCGGCGCGCTCGTCGCGATCCCCGTCGCCGCGAGCGTCATCATCATCGTGCAGAAGGTCGTCTTCCCCGCGCAAGACATGAAGCGACTCCCGCCGGGGGAGCGAGCGGTGAGCGAGCCCGAGGCCGAAGCGCAGGCCGAGGCGCTACCGACCACCGGCGCGTGACCCGGGCGCAGGATCGCCCTACTGCTCGACCTGCTCGTTCGAACGCCCGTACGTCTCGAGCAGCCGCAGCCAGATCTCGCTGATCGTCGGATACGACGGCACCGCGTGCCAGAGCCGTTCGAGCGGAACCTCGCCGACGATCGCCACCGTGGCCGAGTGGAGGAGCTCGTGCACGTCGGGGCCGACGAAGGTCGCGCCGACGAGCACCCCGCGATCCTCGTCGACGACCATGCGCGCCGTGCCGCGGTACCCGTCGGCGTGCAGGCTCGCACCGGCGACGCTGCCGATCTCGAAGTCGACGACCCGCGTCAAGACGCCCTGCTTCTCCGCTTCGGCCGCGGTCCATCCGACCGAGGCGACGGGCGGATCGGTGAATGTGACCTGGGGCACCGCGGCGTGGTCGGCGGTCGCGACGTGGCGCCCCCAGCGCTCATCGCGCAGCGCAGTGCCGTTCGCGCGGGCGGCGATCGCGTCGCCGGCCGCACGCGCCTGGTACTTGCCCTGGTGCGTGAGGAGCGCGCGGTGATTGACATCGCCCACGGCGTAGAGCCAGTCGCCGGCGAGGGGTGCGCCGTCGGCGCCGAGCACGAGCAAGGTGTCGTCGGTTTCGAGCCAGCGACCGGGCTCGAGTCCGATCCGCTCCACGCCGAGGTCGGAGGTGCGGGGCACCCGGCCGGTTGCGACGAGGATCTCGTCGGCTTCGACCACATCGCCGTCGTCGGTCGTGACGCGCACCACGCCGTCGTCGCCGCGCTCGACCGACGCGGGCGAGGTGCGGAGACGGAGGTCGACGCCGAGCTCGCGCAGCGCCGCACCGACCAGTTCGCCGGCGAACGGCTCCTGGCCCGAGAGCAGCTCGCTCCGCACGAGAGCGGTCACGTGCGAACCGAGCGACGCGAAGGCGGTGGCGAGCTCGGCCGCGATCACGCCCCCGCCGATGATGGCGAGTCGCGAGGGGATCTGCTCTGCGCTGGTCGCTTCGCGGTTCGTCCAGGGGCTCGATTCGGCGAGTCCCGGAATGTCGGGAAGGAGCGCCGCCGAGCCCGTCGCGACGACGACGGCATGCCGGGCGCTGAGCACGCGCTCGCTCGCCGCCTCGGTCGCCGCGTCGCTCGTCGCCGCGCTCTCCGCAGACCGCACGGTGACCTCTCGCTCGCCCGAGATCACTCCGTGACCGCGCACGAGGTCGATGCCGGCACTCGCCACCCACTCGACCTGGCCCGAATCGTCCCACCCGCTCGTGAAGGCATCGCGACGGCGCAGCACCGCAGCTGCGTCGACCGGGCCGGTGACCGCCTGCTTCGCGCCCTCCAGTCGGCCGGCGGCGCGCACGGCTTCACTCGAACGCAGCAGGGCCTTCGACGGCATGCACGCCCAGTAGGAGCACTCGCCGCCGACGAGCTCGGCCTCGATCAGCGCGACCGTGAGACCGCCCTGGACGGCCCGGTCGGCCACGTTCTCGCCGACGGGGCCGGCACCGATCACAATGACGTCGTATTCACTGGGCATGGTGCTCCTTCTCGATCGCGGCGGTGCTGACCGCATGCTACCGTGGTCGGGTGAACGGTACGAAGCAGACGGCCCTCGGGCGTCAGGAGGTCGGCGGCGGAGCATCCGCCCTCGACAGCTGATCGATCGCTCGGCGATGCGAGCCGCAGGTGCGGCCCCGCCGAGACGCGCTTCCGCGCCCGATCCGGGCGCGCTCCCCATCACACACCGGCCTCTTCCGACGCCGTCGCTCGCCGCGCACCTCTGCCGCGGCCGCACCTCGGAACGCCCCGTACGAACAGGTTCTCCCATGCTCCCGCTCACCGCGGCATCCATCCGCTCCAGCTTCGTCAACGCCTCACGGAAAGAGGTCTCCGTCGCCGGGCTCCCCGAAGACCTCGAGGCCCGCGACTGGGATGCGCTCGACTACTTCGGCTGGCATGATCCGAAATTCGCCAAGCGCGCCTATGTCGTGCTGCCCGCGCCCGACGGCACCCCGACCGGCATCCTGCTGCGGCAGGCCGACGCATCGCCGCAGCGACGGCAGATCTGCGAGTGGTGCCGCGACGCGCGGCTGATCAACGAGGTCGTGTTCTTCTCCGCGCGCCGCGTCGGCGAATCGGGCCGCCGGGGCAACACCGTCGGCACTCTCGTCTGCCGGAACTTCCAGTGCTCCTGGGTCGTGCGCACCGACCCGCCCGTGCCGTACGACGGATTCGACATGGCGGCCGATCGGGAGCGGCGCATCGAGCGCCTGCAGCAGCGGGTCGCCGGGTTCGCCGACATGCTGGTCACCGGACGCTAGCGGTGGCGGGCGGCCGGGTCTAGCGTTGAGGCATGCGCGCGATCGTCATCACAGCAGATCACCGGCTCGAACTCGCCGACGTGCCCGAACCGGCAGCAGGCGACGGCGAGATCCTCATCGACGTCGTCGCCGCGGGGGTGAATCGCGCCGACGTCGCCCAGGCGGCCGGCCAGTACCCGCCCCCGCCCGGAGCCTCCGAACTGCCGGGGCTCGAAGTGTCCGGGCGCCGCCGCGACACCGGCGAGGCCGTCGTCGCGCTGCTCGCGGGCGGGGGATACGCGGAGGTCGTCGCCGTGCCAGAAGCGCAAGTGCTGCCAGCGCCGCCGGCGCTCTCGCTCGCGGAGGCCGGCGGCATCATCGAGGTGGCGGCGACCGTGGTGTCGAACCTCGTGATCGAGGGCGGATTGCGGGCGGAGCCCGCTGGCGGCGACGGGGGAGCGGCACCCGAGCCCCAGACCGTGCTGATCCACGGCGGCACGGGCGGCATCGGCACCTTCGCGATCCAGTTCGCGAGCGCCCTCGGAGCACGCGTGCTGACGACGGTCGGATCGGACGCGGCCGTCGACGAGGTGCGACGACTCGGAGCGAGCGAAGCGTGGAACCGGCACACGACCGACGTGGTGGCGGCGGTTCGCGAGGCGGGCGGAGCGGACATCATCCTCGACGTGATCGGCGGCCCCGCCTTGAACGACAACGTCGCCATGCTGCGCGAGTTCGGGCGGCTCGTCATCATCGGCACGATGGGAGGCGCGACCGGCGAGCTGAACGTCGGAGCCCTGATGGGCAAGCGCGCCCGAGTCATCGGCACCACCGTCCGCTCGCGCGAGCCGCACGACAAGCAGCGGATCCTCGAGCGGACGGCAGAGCTCGTCTGGCCGCTGCTCGAGAACGGCGAAGTCACGCTGCCCGTGCACGCCCGCGTGCCGCTCGCGGACGCCGCACGGGCGCATGAGGTGCTCCGCGCGGGCGGCCATCTCGGCAAGGTGATTCTCGATGTCGGAGAGTGACGCTGCTGCCGAGCCGCTCATCTTCGCGGACGCGGCGGCGTGGCGCGCCTGGCTCGAAGTCCACGAGGACGCGCACGACGGCGGATGGGTGGTGCTCGCCAAGAAAGGCACCACCGCGCCGACGTCGCTGAGCTACCAGGAGGCGCTCGAAGTGGCGCTCTGCAGCGGGTGGATCGACGGCCAGAAGCAGTCGCGCGACGCCGCGACGTTTCAGCAGCGCTTCACTCCGCGGCGAGCCCGCTCGATGTGGTCGAAGCGGAACGTCGACATCATCGCCCGGCTCGACAGCGAGGGGCTGCTGCGCCCGCGCGGGCGGGCGGAAGTGGCGCGGGCGCAGGCCGACGGGCGCTGGGAGCGCGCCTACGCCGGGTCCGCGAGCATGGTCGAACCCGAGGAGCTCACGAGCGCGCTCGCCGCCGAGCCGGCCGCGCGGGCCGCCTTCGACGCGCTGAGCCGGAGCGCGCGCTACAGCGCCCTCCACCCGATCGTCACCGCCGTGCGGGCGGAGACGCGGGTGAAACGCGTCGCCGCGCTCGTCGAGCAGCTGCGGCAGGCCTAGGGCGGCGAAGTTCGGCCGCGCTATTCCACTGGAGGCCACGCGAACCTACGATACTCAGCATGGGGAAACGCAGAGGGCGATGGGGCGCGCTGGCCGCGATCCCGGCACTGGTACTGACCGGCTTCGCAATCGCTGCTTCGCCAGCGTCTGCGGCGACGACGCCGCAGTGGGCTGACTGGACGGAGCTCGCGGGCTCCGGCGGCAACTACTCGACGTCGGTGCAGATCGCAGAGACCCCGGAGCTGAGCGCCGAGATGCAGTCCGACTCCCGCTCGGGGCAGATCGGTGTGATCTCGGGAGCGAGCACCTGGCTCGGGCCCGGCACCCCGGTCGGAGAGAAGTACGGTTCGAGCCGCGATCAGCAATATCTGAACCTGCGGCCGAAAGCAGACACATCCACGGGTGCCTCCACGACGACGTACACGTTCTCGCGGCCGACGCCGACGACCAACTGGACATTCGTGCTCGGCGATATCGACGCCGACCAGGTACAGGTACGGGCCATCGGCCCCTACGGCGTCGCGCTCACCGCCGAGCAGCTCGGCTACAACGGCGGCTTCAACTACTGCGCGCCCGGCATCACGGGGAAGCCCTCGTGCACCGGATCCGCGAACGATGTGCCGCAGTGGGACGCGGCGACCCAGACGCTCACGGGCAACGCCGCCGCGTCCGACACCGCAGGATCGGCCGGTTGGTTCGAACCCACCGCACCGATGAGCTCGCTGACCCTCGAATTCACGAGCCGTCTCGGGTTCCCGATCTACCAAACGTGGTTCGCGTCACTGGCGCGTGACGTGACGGGTACAGTGACCGACGCGAGTGGAACCGGGGCCGGCGTCGTACTCACCCTGACTGACGCTTCGGGCGCGATCATCGGCACGACGACCACGGGGCCGGGCGGCACCTATGCCTTCACCGGAGTGCAGGCGACCGAGGGGTACGCAGTGCACGCGAAGGCGCCCGAGGGCAAGATCGTCTCAGGGGCGAATGCGAAACCGGTGGATCTCGGCAGCGCCGACGCGGTCGCCGATTTCGCGATCCGCGACATCGTTTCCGTTGCCGTCTCCGGCACGGTTCGCGACCTCGACGGGGCTCCGATCCCGGGAGCGATCGTGACGATTCCAGGCGTGGGTGAGATCGCGACGGGACCCGATGGGAGCTACCTCTTCGACGAGGTGCCGATCGGCACCTATCAGCCGACCGTGCAGCTGCCAGGCGGATACACCGTCGTCACGAATCCGCCACCCTTCGCCATCGATGGCTCCTCGGAGGATCCGATCACCGACGTCGACTTCGTGGCGGTCGAGCTGCCTGCGCTCTCGGGCACGGTTTCAGCTGGCGGGTCGGCGTCGCCGGGTGTGACCGTGACCGCGATCGGACCGGGCGGCGACATCCTGAGTACGGTCACCGACGCGGACGGCAATTACGAATTCCCGGGACTCCCGGCAGGCGAGTATCGCATCAGCATTCAGGTGCCGGATGGCGCTGAGAGCGTCGGCCCGGCGGAGCGGACCGTGAGCGTCGCCGCCGAAGACGTCGCGAACATCGACTTCGAGCTCGCACGGGCCGGTTCGGTGAGCGGCATGGTCACGGCCGGCGGAATGCCGGTCTCCGGGGCCACCCTCACGCTCGCCGGCCCCGACGGGCCTCTCATCGGGCTCACGACCGATGAAGGCGTGTACGACTTCAGTGGTCTTCCCGCCGGTGACTACCTGATCACGGTGACCCCGCCCGAGGGCTTCGTCGTCGAAGGCAGCGCTTCGCGATCCGTGACGGTGATGGCAGCCGGCGAGGTCTTCGTCGATCAGGACTTCGTGCTTGTCGCCGACGCTGCGGGGCCGGGAGCCGGCGCGGAAGCTGACGCCGAAGCTGACGCCGACGCGACCGATGCGGCCGACGCCGATGCGACCGCTGGTTCAGGGGCCGACGCTGCCGCTGGGGTCGGGGCCAGTGCCGACGCTGGTGCAGGGGCCGACGCCGGCGCGGGGGCCGGCACGGCGATGGGGGCGAACGTCAATGGAGACGGTACGGGTTCGTCAGGCCTCGCGCGCACCGGCACCGACTTCACCCCCATGCTCGGCGTCGGAGGCGCCCTGCTGCTCGTCGCAGCAGGCACGCTGCTCGTGCTGCGTCGCCGGGGCGTCATCGACGAATAGCGCGCGGGGCCGAGCGGCGTCTCGCGCTCGGCCCCGCAGCATCTTCGCGTGGCGGAACGCTACTGCACCGACCAGCCCCCATCCGATGCGAGGATCGCGCCGTTGATGTTCACCGCGTCGTCGGAGAGCAGGAACGTGATCGATGCGGCGAGGTGCTCGGCCGTGGCGATGGTGGGAATGGTCTGCTGGAACGGGGCCAGTCGAGCGGAGCCCTCCTCCGACATGTTCGGAGGCATCGGGATGCCCGTGGCGACACCGCCGGGGGCGACTGCGTTCACGCGGATGCCCTTCGGCCCGTACATGAACGCCGCCGATTTCGTGACGCCCACGATGCCGTGCTTGCTCGCCGTGTAGGCGTTGCCCGAAGCGTTTCCGCGCAGCGCGGCCTCGCTCGCCACGTTCAGGATCGCGCCGTGCCCGGCAGCCTCCATCGCCGGCAGTACCGCGCGAATCAGCTTGAACGGCGCCGTGAGATTGATCGCGATCACCCGATCCCAGACCGCGTCGGGCGTCTCGCCCGCCGGCGAGAAGTCGTCGTTGATGCCGGCGACATTCGCGAGCCCGTCGATCCGTTGGCCTGCCGCTGCGATCACGCGGTCGATCGCGTCCTGCTGCGTGAGGTCGCCAGCGACAGCGACGATGTCGGCTGCGGGCAGTTCCGCGACGAGTGCGTCGAGCTTCTCGGCCGCGATGTCGCAGGCGATGATGCGGCCGCCCTCCCGTGCGATGCGCGAAGCCGTCGCCTTGCCGATGCCCGACGCTGCGCCGGTCACGATGACCGTCTTGCCGTCGAATCTGCCGGGGGTGACGCGCTCGCTCCACCCGGTCGCCGCGGGCGCATCGGGCATCTCCCCGCCGTTCGCCGCGCGCACCAGGTCGTCGACGACCGACTGCGGCATCGCGCCCTGGCTGAGGACGACGAGCTGCTGGAGGGGGAGCCCGAGCACGGGGGCCAGCGAGTCGGGGTCTGCCCCGGACTGCGCGAGGAGCCCGCGCACGAGCTCGCCTCCCGTCGGATCTGCGAGCCAATCGCCGATGCTGGACTGAGCGGTGAGTGCCATGATGTCTCCTTCGGTGGGAGCGGGCGCGAGGGGAGCCGCGCGAAGCATGTTTCGCAACGGTGCGTCCACTAATGAAACACGTTACACCCGGGTAGCCTGATTGCGTGCCGAGACCTCGTAGTGAATCCGCCCGCCAGGCGGTGCTCGCCGCGATGCGTCGGGCGGTCGCCGGAGCGGGGTACGAGGCGCTCACCATCGAGCAGCTCGCAGCCGACGCGGAGGTCTCGAAGCAGACGATCTATCGCTGGTGGCCGACGAAGGCGGCCATTCTGGGTGAGGCGCTCGTAGCAGGGGTACTGCCGGCATCCCTCCCGCGACCGACTGCAGCAGGCGACGACGCCCCCGACCTCGCGAACGATCTGCTCGCCTGGCTCACGGCCTCCTCGCGACAGCTCCAGCAAACCGAGGGCCTCGGAGTGGCTCGCGCGCTGATCGCCGTCACCGCCTCAGACCCGGCCGTCGGGGCGGCGCTCAATGAGCGCCTCGCGGCTCCGATCCGCGACTGGGTGCAGCAGCTCATCGAGCGCGCCGCCGCGCACGGCGCGCTGCGAGAGGGCGTCGACGCGATCCTGCTCGCCGATCACCTCATCGCGATCACCGCGTATGCGGCGCTCACCGGCACGGTGCACAGCGAACAGCGCCTGCGCGGCATCGTCGACCAAGTCATGCACGGAATCGTCGCGACGCCGCCCGTCCGCTAAGCCGGCGCCGACTTCGGGGCTCCCGCTGATCGCGCACCGCCCCGAGATCGGGCCCGATCCCGAATGTTCTCGCACCGCCCGTGAGCGTTGCGTCAGCATCCGCGCGAACGCCGTATGGATTCCGTGAGGATCGCCCGGCACCCCGCGCCGCGGGTGTTCGATCAGGAGATGAGCCCGATGGACGGGCCCCCGGCCGGAGCATCGGTCGGCGCTTCTCGATTGGAGATCCCGTGTTGGATCTGGTCACCGTACTGGGCATGATCGCGGTCTTCGCGCTCATCGGCGTGCTGGGCAAGGCGGTGGAACGACTGTGATCGTCTTCGAACTGCTCGCCGCCGTGCTGGCCCTCGGCGCACTCGCGTACCTCATCGTCGCACTCGTGAAACCCGAGCGATTCTGATGGCCACCACCACGGCGCTCCTGGCGCTCGCATCGATCGCGACCGTCGCACTCGTGCTCGTCGCCCTCTACCGGCCGTTCGGCGACTACCTCGCCTGGACCTACACGTCTCGGAAGCACTGGCGCGTCGAACGGATCATCTACCGCATCATCGGGGTCGACGGACAGACCGAGCAGACCTGGCGCGCCTACCTGCGCGGCGTGCTCGTCATCTCCGCCGTCGGCGTGCTCATCGTGTACGCGCTGCAGCGGCTGCAGCCGTGGCTGCCCTACGCCCTCGGTCTCCCCGCGCCGTCGGAGCACCTCTCGTTCAACACGGCGGCGTCGTTCGTCACCAACACGAACTGGCAGTCGTACTCGCCCGAGCAGACGCTGGGATACGCCGTGCAGATCGCGGGCCTCGCCGTGCAGAACTTCGTCTCGGCCGCCGTCGGCATGGCGGTCGCGATCGCGCTCGTGCGCGGTTTCGCCGCGCGCCGCTCCGGCACGATCGGGAACTTCTGGGTCGACCTCACCCGCGGCACGGTCCGCGTGCTGCTGCCCCTGGCGACGCTCGCCGCCGTCGTGCTCGCGCTGGGCGGCGTCGTGCAGAACTTCGCCGGATTCACCGATGTGACGACGCTCACCGGGGCGACGCAGAGCATTCCCGGCGGCCCCGTCGCCTCCCAGGAGGCGATCAAGCTCCTCGGAACGAACGGCGGCGGATTCTTCAACGCCAACTCGGCCCATCCGTTCGAGAACCCGACGCCGTGGACCAGTCTGGTGCAGATCGTGCTCATGCTGCTGATCCCGTTCAGCATGCCGCGAGCATTCGGGCGCATGGTCGGCGATACTCGCCAGGGCGTCGCGATCGTGAGCGTGATGGGTGTGCTGTACCTCGCATCCTTCACCATCCTCACACTGCTCGAGAGCGCGGGTCGCGGAACGGCGCCCGAGCTCGCCGGGGGCGCCCTCGAGGGCAAGGAGTGGCGCTTCGGCATCGTGGGGTCGACGCTGTTCGCGACGACCAGCACGGGAACGTCGACGGGGGCCGTGAACTCGATGCACGACTCGTACACCTCGCTCGGCGGGATGCTGCCGATGCTGAACATGATGCTCGGCGAGGTGTCGCCAGGCGGCGTCGGATCGGGGCTCTACGCCATTCTCGTGCTCGCCATCATCACCGTCTTCATCGCCGGCCTGCTCATCGGCCGCACGCCGGAGTACCTCGGCAAGAAGATCGGCACTCGCGAGATCAAGCTCGGGGCCATGTACATCCTCGTCACGCCGACACTGGTGCTCGCAGGCACAGCACTGAGCTTCGCGCTGCCGGGGGTGCGCGACGACGTCGTCTCGACGTCGATCTGGAATCCCGGGACGCACGGCCTCTCCGAAGTGCTCTACGCATTCACCTCCGCGGCGAACAACAACGGCTCGGCCTTCGCCGGACTCACCGCGAACACGCCCTGGATGAACAGCGCCCTCGGCGTCGCGATGCTGCTCGGCCGCTTCGTGCCGATCGTGCTCGTGCTCGCGCTCGCCGGTTCGCTGGCGGCGCAGGATCGTGTGCCGACCACTGCCGGCACACTGCCCACCCACCGGCCGCTGTTCATCGGCATGCTCACCGCGGTGACCGTGCTCGTCACCGCGCTCACCTTCTTTCCCGTTCTCGCGCTGGGTCCCCTGGCTGAAGGGCTGATGTCATGATCGCCATGCTCCGCGCCGCACTTCCCGGCGCTCTCCGAAAACTCGACCCCCGCCAGCAGTGGCGCAACCCGGTGATGTTCATCGTGTGGGTCGGGGCGGTGCTCACCACGGTGCTCGCCGTGGCGGAGCCGCTCCTCGGCGGACCGCAGGACTCGGGCGGTTCCCCGGTGCCAGGCGTCTTCACCTGGGCGATCGCCCTCTGGCTGTGGGTGACGGTGCTTTTCGCCAATCTCGCCGAATCCGTCGCCGAGGGGCGCGGGAAGGCGCAGGCAGATTCGCTGCGTCAGACCCGGTCGACCACCACTGCCCAGCGCATCGCGCACTACGACGCCACCGGCGACGCGGCGGCGCAGCGCGCCGAGCTGGAGCCGGTCGCCTCTTCGGATCTTCGTCTCGGCGACCACGTCGTCGTGCAGGCCGGCGAGCTGATCCCGGGTGACGGCGACATCGTCTGGGGGATCGCCTCGGTCGACGAATCGGCGATCACCGGCGAATCGGCCCCCGTGGTGCGCGAGTCCGGCGGCGACCGATCGGCGGTCACCGGCGGCACGCGAGTGCTCTCCGATCGCGTCGTCGTGCGCATCACGTCGATGCCGGGCGAGACCTTCGTCGACCGCATGATCGCGCTGGTCGAGGGCGCAGCCCGTCAGAAGACGCCGAACGAGGTCGCCCTGAACATCCTCCTCGCGAGTCTCTCGATCATCTTCGTGGTCGTGGCGCTCACCCTGAACCCGATCGCGAGCTACGCCGCGGCGCCGGTCAGCGTGACCGTGCTCGTCGCACTGCTGGTGTGCCTGATTCCGACGACGATCGGCGCCCTGCTGAGCGCCATCGGGATCGCGGGGATGGATCGCCTCGTGCAGCGCAACGTGCTCGCCATGTCGGGGCGCGCGGTCGAGGCGGCGGGCGACGTGACGACGCTGCTGCTCGACAAGACGGGGACGATCACCTACGGCAACCGCCGAGCCAGCGCGTTCCTGCGACTCGACGGAGTGCGAGAGCACGAGCTCATCGACGCGGCCGCACTGTCGTCGCTCGCTGATCCCACACCCGAGGGGGTCTCGATCGTGGAACTCGCCGACGCGGAAGGCGGACGCTTCGACCGGTCGCCGTCGGGCGAGATCGTGCCCTTCACCGCACAGACCCGCATGTCGGGGCTGGACCTCCCCGACGGCACGCGGATCCGCAAGGGTGCCGGGTCGGCGATCCTCGCCTGGGTCGAGGCGGCCGGGGAATCGGGGGAGTCGAACGGTGCGGGGGCCCCGAACGGCGTTCCCGAGCCGGTGCGGGTAGAACTCGAGCAGCGCGTCGCCGAGGTCTCTCAGAGCGGCGGCACGCCGCTGGTCGTCGCCGAGCAGCGCCCCGGCGGCCCGGCGCGGATCCTGGGCGTCGTCCACCTGAAGGACGTCGTCAAGGAGGGCCTCCCCGCGAAGTTCGAGGAACTCAGGGCGATGGGGATCCGGACCGTCATGATCACCGGTGACAATCCGCTCACCGCAGCCGCCATCGCCCGCGAGGCCGGCGTCGACGACTTCCTCGCGGAGGCTACCCCAGAAGACAAGCTCGCCTACATCCGCAAGGAGCAGGAGGGCGGCAACCTGGTCGCGATGACCGGCGACGGCACGAACGACGCGCCGGCGCTCGCTCAAGCCGATGTCGGGGTCGCGATGAACACGGGCACCTCAGCGGCGAAAGAGGCCGGCAACATGGTCGACCTCGACTCCGACCCGTCGAAACTCATCGACATCGTGCGCATCGGCAAGCAACTCCTCATCACTCGCGGCGCGCTCACGACATTCTCGATCGCGAACGACGTCGCCAAGTACTTCGCCATCATCCCGGCGATGTTCATGGGCGTCTTCCCGCAACTCGCAGTGCTCAACATCATGGGGCTGCACTCGCCGGCCTCGGCGGTGCTCTCGGCGATCATCTTCAACGCCATCGTGATCGTGTTCCTCATCCCGCTCGCACTGCGCGGAGTCCGCTTCCGCGCCGGAAACGCCTCGCAGATCCTCGGACGAAATCTCGCGATCTACGGCCTCGGCGGGCTCATCACCCCGTTCGCGGGCATCTGGCTCATCGATCAGGTCGTCCGCCTGATCCCCGGGTTCTGACATGCGACGACTCCGCTCCCATCCCACCGCTCCGCACCTCACAGAAAGGCGACTCGCATGCACGCACGCACTCGTCTCCCCGGTCGTCCGCTGATCCGCACGCTCGGCGTCGCGCTCCGCGCAATGGCCCTCTGCACACTCGCCCTCGGCATCGCGTACCCGCTGCTCATGACGGGCGTCGCGCACCTGGTCGCACCCGCGCAAGCCGCAGGGTCGCTCGTCACCGGACCGAGCGGCGTCGTCGTCGGATCATCGCTCCTCGGACAGCCGTTCGCCGACGACGACGGCGCGCCGTCGGCCGAGTACTTCCAGCCCCGACCTTCGGCAGCGGGCGACGGATACGACGGCGCCGCGTCCTCCGGGTCGAACCTCGGCCCGGAACACGCCGACCTCATCGCCGCGATCGAAGAGCGACGCACCGAGATCGCCGACTTCAACGGCGTCTCCGAAGCTGCGGTTCCCGCCGACGCCGTCACCGCGTCGGCCTCCGGCCTCGACCCGCACATCAGCCCCGCGTACGCGCAGATCCAGGTGGACCGGGTCGCCGCAGCACGAGGCCTCGATGCGGCCGACGTGCGATCGATCGTCGCGGAGCACACGAGTTCGGCGGATCTCGGATTCCTCGGACAGCCACGAGTCAATATCCTGGAGCTCAACGTGGCGCTCGACGCCGCGCACCCCGCACCGGTAACCGAATCGCAGCTCGATGAGCAGCAGGACGCGAAGCCCAGCGGGTCGTCCGGCGAATCCGAGGAGTGACGATGACGAAACGGGGGCGTCTCCGCGTGCTGCTCGGCGCCGCCCCCGGTGTCGGCAAGACGTTCGCCATGCTCGAGGAGGCCAGGCGAATCCGGGCCGACGGCGTCGACGTGGCGATCGCTTTCGTCGAGACGCACGGGCGCGCGGCGACCGCAGCCATGGCCGACGGACTTCCAGAGGTGGCGCGCACGACCGTGACGCACCGCGGGGTCGCCCTGGAGGAGATGGATCTCGATGCCGTGCTCGAACGGCATCCGACCGTCGCCCTGGTCGATGAGCTCGCGCACACGAACGCGCCCGGCGGCGCGCACGAGAAGCGCTGGCAGGACGTCGACGTGCTGCTCGCAGCCGGAATCGACGTCATCTCGACACTCAACATCCAACACATCGAATCGTTGAACGACGTGGTGGAGCAGATCACCGGTGCCCCGCAGCGCGAGACCGTGCCCGACCGCTTTCTCCGCGGCGCGGACCAGATCGAGGTCGTCGATCTCGCCCCGCAGGCCCTGCGCGACCGGCTCGCGAGCGGCACCGTCTACCCGGCCGAACGCATCGACGCGGCGCTCTCCAACTACTTCCGCATCGGCAACCTCACCGCACTGCGCGAGCTCGCGCTGCTGTGGCTGGCCGATGAAGTCGACCAGGCGCTCAAGGGATACCGTGCCGAGCACGGCATCAGCAGCACCTGGGAGGCGCGCGAGCGGGTCGTCGTCGCGCTCACGGGAGGGCCCGAGGGGGAGACCCTGCTCCGACGCGGGGCCAGGATCGCCGCGCGCTCGGCCGGCGGCGAGCTGCTCGCGGTGCATGTCTCGAGCCAGGACGGGCTGCGCACGGAGCACCCCGCCGCGCTCACCCAGCAGCGGGCCCTCGTCGAGAAACTCGGCGGCACCTACCACCAGGTGATCGGCGAGGATGTGCCGACAGCGCTCGTCGAGTTCGCGCGCTCCGTGAACGCGACCCAGCTCGTGCTCGGCGCGAGCCGGCGTGGTCGTGCCGCTGCGGCGCTGACGGGGCCGGGGATCGGTGCCACCGTGGTGCGAGAATCGGGCGACATCGACGTGCACATGGTGAACCACGCCGAAGGCGTGCGCCGCCTCGCCCTGCCGCGCCGCACCGGAGCGCTCACCGCGCGGCGCAGACTGCTCGGCTTCGCACTCGCGATCGTCGGCGGCCCGCTGCTCACGTGGCTGCTCGCCTCGGTGCGCAGCGACGACTCGATCACGAGCGACGTGCTCAGCTATCAGCTGCTCGTCGTGCTCGTGGCGCTCGTCGGAGGCATCTGGCCGGCGCTCTTCGCGGCGGTGCTCTCCGGCCTCACGCTCGACTTCTTCTTCATCGAGCCCCTGTACGCCGTGCACATCCACGAGCCGCTCCACCTGCTCGCGGTCGCGCTGTACGTGGTCATCGCGGTGCTCGTGAGCGTGATCGTCGACCGCGCGGCGAGGTACACGCGTGCGGCGCGCAGGTCGGCCGCCGAAGCGGAGCTCATCCAGACCATCGCCGGCAGCGTGCTGCGCGGCGACGACGCGCTGCAGGCCCTGGTCGATCGCACGCGGGAGGCGTTCGGGCTCCGCGCCGCACGTCTCGTCGATGCGACGGGCGCCGAGCTCGCCGCATCCGGACAGCCGACGACGCCCTCCCGCGACGGCATCGAGATCCCCGTCGGAGCCGACGCGACGCTCGAGCTCAGCGGCGCCGAGTTGGCCGCCTCCGAGCGCCGTCTGCTCACCGTCGTCGCATCGCAGCTCTCGGCGGCGCTCGAACATCGCCGGCTCGAGCGCACGGCGCGCGAGATCGAGCCGATCGCGGCGTCCGACCGCGTGCGCGGCGCCCTGCTCTCAGCGCTCAGCCATGACCTGCGCCGCCCGCTCGCCGCCGCGACCGCCGCCATCGGAGGGCTCCGAGCGGCCGGCATCTCCCTGAGCGCCGACGACCGCCGGGAACTCCTCGACACCGCGGCCGAGAGTCTCGACGGGCTCGGCGCCCTCGTCACCGACCTGCTCGACGTCACGCGCATCCAAGCCGGGGCGCTGTCGATCCGCGTCGCCTCGACCGACCCGGAATCCGTGATCGCCCCCGCGCTCGACGAACTCGGGATGGGGCCGAACGAGGTGTCGCTCGCGCTGCAGCACGGGGACGCCTCGGTGCAGGCCGATCCCGTGCTGCTGCAGCGCGTTCTGGTGAATCTGCTCGCGAACGCGTCGCGCTACAGCCCCGCGGGAGAGCGCGTGCTCGTCAACACGAGCACCTTCGCCGATCGCCTCGAGATCCGCATCATCGACCACGGGCCGGGCATCGCAGCGGAGAAGTACGACGACATCTTCGTACCGTTCCAACGCCTCGGCGATACCGACAACTCGACTGGGCTGGGACTCGGGCTCGCCCTGTCGCGCGGGTTCGTCGACTCGATGCACGGCACGCTGCTGCCCGAAGACACGCCGGGCGGGGGCCTCACCATGGTGGTCTCGCTCCCAGTGACGCCCGCCGTGCCAGTGTCCGATTCCGCACCGACTGGAGACCTCAGCTGATGAAGATCCTCATCGCCGACGACGATCCGCAGATCTTGCGCGCGCTGCGCATCACGCTCACCGCGAAGGGATACGACGTGTTCGTCGCCGCAGACGGCGCCCAGGCGATCGCGGCGGCGATCGACCATCGCCCAGACCTCTTCCTGCTCGACCTCGGCATGCCCATGCTCAACGGCATCGAAGTGATCGAGGCGATCCGGGGATGGTCGCAGGCGCCGATTCTCGTGGTGTCAGGTCGGGCGGGCGCCGCCGACAAGGTCGACGCGCTCGACGCCGGCGCCGACGACTACGTGACGAAGCCGTTCGCCATCGAGGAACTGCTGGCTCGCATCCGAGCGCTCTCGCGACGCGTGGTGCGCGATGCAGCGGTGCCCGTGGTGCGGCTCGGCGACGTCACGGTCGACCTCGCGGCGAGAAGCGTCACCCGCTCTTCGCCGGAGGGGGAGCAGCAGATCAGACTCACCCCGACCGAGTGGCAGGTTCTGGAGCTGCTGATCCGCAACCCGGGCCGTCTCGTGACGCGGCAGACGCTGCTCACCTCCATCTGGGGTTCCGAGCACATCGAAGACACGGGGTATCTCAGGCTCTACCTGTCGCAGCTGCGGAAGAAGATCGAGGCTGATCCAGCCAACCCCGTCCACCTCATCACGGAGGCCGGCATGGGCTACCGCTTGGAGCACGTCACCTCCTGAGCCTTAATCGCCCACTCGCGCCTGTCGCGCGCACGTGTCGCGCCCGTGACGCGCCTGCGCCGCGCCGCGCCATGAGCTCGGGCGAGATCTGCAACGTCCCCGTCCCCGTCCCCGTCCCCGCGGTCGGGGTCACTTGCGGAGTGTGTCGAGCGCCCTTCGCGGTGCGACACGCTCCGCAAGTGACCCCGACCGAAAAGAAGCGGTAGTGAGTGTTGCCGAGTAGCGGTACCTAGTGTTACTCTCTAGCTGTAGTCAGTAACACAGAGTAGCTAGGGGCGGCGCATGGCCACGCAGATGACCGAGATGCTGAAGGGCACCCTCGAGGGGATCGTGCTCGCGATACTCGCGGAGCGCTCGGCGTACGGATACGAGATCACCGCATCGCTGCGAGAACGCGGCTTCGATGACATCGCCGAGGGCACGATCTACGCCCTGCTCGTGCGCATCGAGCAGAAGGGGCTCGTCTCGGTCGAGAAGGTGCCCTCGGAGAAAGGCCCACCGCGCAAGGTGTACTCGCTCGGCGAGGCGGGGCGGGCACGGCTCGCGGAGTTCTGGGAGTCCTGGGACTTTCTCGCCGCGCACATCGACGGACTGCGCGCTCCGGCGAACCCCGGAACGCAACCCACCCCTGCGCCTGGCGCGAATTCGGCGCCCGGCACGAACCCTGATTTCCGCACGAATGGAGTACACGCATGACCGCGAAATGGATCGAGACGCTCACGGGCTCTCTCGAAGAGAAGAAGCAGTACAAGGCCGCGACAGCACGCATCGAGGCGCTGCCCGCGCCGTACTCGGATGTCGCCCGAGCGTTGCAGCGCTACTTCCTGTACTACGGCATGATCAGCGACGGATCGGTGCTCACCGCAATGGTCGCGGACCACGCGGACCTGTGGGAACGCGCAGCGCTCGACGGCGCCTCGGTGCGCGACATCATCGGCGACGATCCGGTGGAGTTCGCCGAGACGTTCGCCGCCGCGTACTCCGACAAGCAGTGGATCGACAAGGAGCGGGCGCGCCTGCGCACTGCGGTCGCCGCAGCCGAGTCCACGGGCGATCGTCGGGAGCGATCATGAACCCGACTCTGCAGCGATCCGCGGCGTTGAGCGTGCGCGGGATCGCGAAGTCCTTCGGCACCACTCCCGTGCTGCGCGGCGTCGACTTCGATGTCGAAGCCGGCACGGTCTTCGCCCTGCTCGGATTGAACGGGGCGGGGAAGACCACGCTGATCCGCATTCTCGCCACCCTGCTGCAGCCGGACTCCGGCACCGCGACCGTGCTCGAGCGCGATGTGGCGGGTGAGCCGGAGTCCGTGCGGCGGGCGATCAGCCTCACGGGTCAGTTCGCCGCGGTCGATGAGGTGCTGACCGGCCGCGAGAATCTGCATCTCGTCGCTCGGCTCCGCCACGTGGACCGGCCGGCGCAGGTCGCCGACGAGATGTTGCGCAGGTTCTCGCTCGACGAGGCCGGGGACCGGCGGGCGGGGGAGTACTCGGGCGGGATGCGACGGCGACTCGACATCGCCATGAGCCTGGTCGGCGATCCTCCGATCCTCTTCCTCGACGAGCCGACCACGGGCCTCGACCCGCAGTCGCGCATCGAGGTGTGGAACCTCGTCCGTGAGCTTGTGGCGGCGGGCACCACGGTGCTGCTGACGACGCAGCACCTCGACGAGGCGGAGCATCTCGCCGATCGCATCGCGATCCTGCACGAGGGGCGTATTGCGCGTCAGGGCACCCTGGCCGAGCTCAGAGCGCTCCTGCCGAGACGGCAGCCCGTGCTCATCGAGCCGGAGCCGACGCTCGAAGACATCTTCCTCGCGCTCGTCTCGAACGCGTCCGAGCCGGTTGCCGGAGCGGGGGCGGACTCATGACCGCGCACGCGCTCGCCGATGCCGGCGCGCTCACCGGGCGTTCGCTGCGGCATGTTCTGCGCAGCCCGGACACGATCATCACGACGGTCGTGACGCCCGTCGCCCTCATGCTGCTGTTCGTCTACGTGCTCGGCGGAGCGATCCGCATCGACGGCGCAGGGGCGTACATCGACTACATGCTGCCGGGGATCCTGCTCATCACGGTCGCCTCCGGGGTCGCATACACCGCATACCGGCTCTTCCTCGATCGGCAGAGCGGCATCTTCGAGCGTTTCAGGTCGATGCCGATCGCCCGTTCGAGCGCGCTCTGGGCGCACGTGCTGACCTCGATGCTCGCGAATCTCGTATCGGTGGCCGTGGTGGTGGGCGTCGCACTGCTCATGGGGTTTCGCACGAGCGCCTCATTCGGTGCGTGGCTCGGCGCCGTCGGCATCATCGCGCTCTTCACGCTCGCACTCACCTGGATCGCTGTCGTCGCAGGGCTCACCGCGCGATCGGTCGACGGCGCGAGCGCGTTCAGCTACCCGCTGATCTTTCTGCCGTTCGTCAGTTCGGCGTTCGTGCCGACCGATTCGATGCCGGGGCCGGTGGCCTGGTTCGCGCAGCATCAGCCCGTGACGGCGATCGTGGATACGCTGCGGGCGCTGTTCGCGGGGGAGCCGATCGGAGCCGAGATCTGGGTGGCGCTCGCGTGGCTGCTCGCGATCCTCGTGCTCGCAGCCGGAGCGGCGACGCTCCTCAGTCGTCGCCGCTCGTAGGCGCGGGCGGTGCGCCCCGCCGCCGCGCCCGCCGCCCCGCCGCCCCGCCCGCCGCTCTCCGCAAGCGGGGTCAGTTCGGGAGGGTGTCGGGCGCTGCAAGAGCTGCGACACCCTCCCGAAGTGACCCCGTTCGTGCGCGGGTCACGGCTTCGGCGCGCTCGCCGGCTCCCAGATGTAGATGCCCTCGCGCTGCTCCTCCTCGTCGCCTGGCCTCAGCGAGATGCCCTTGCGGTCGCGCAGCAGCAGCGTGGCGATGAGGCCGATCACGGTCATGCCGACCAGGTAGAGCGTGACCGAGGTCGACGTTCCCGTGGTCTGCTGCAGCCAGGCGGCGATGGTCGGAGCGAACGCGCCGCCGAGAATCGCGCCGATCGCGTACGAGATCGAGACGCCCGAGAACCGCACGGAGGCGGGGAACATCTCGGAGTACCAGGCCGACTGGGGGCCGTAGGTGAAGCCGAGTCCGACCGTCAGCAGCATGAGCCCCGACGCGAGCAGTACCGGGTTCGCGGTGTTCACGAGCGGGAACAGCGCGAAGAGCGCGGCGCCCTGCAGGATCCAGCCGAAGATGTACGTGGTGCGACGGCCGATGCGGTCGCAGATCCACCCCGCGATGAATGTCGAGATGAGCCACGTGACCGATGAGGCGGTCACGGCCCAGAGCACGTCGCCGCGGTCGAGGCCGACGGGGCCCTCGGGGTTCGTCGCGTAGTTCTGCACGTATCCGCCGGTCGTCATGTACCCCACCGCGTTGTTGCCGGCGAAGACGAGTGCGGCGAGGATCACGAGCGGCGTGAAGCGCGCGAACAGTTTGACGATGGGGGCGCCGGTCTGCTCCTTGCGTTCGGCGATCTCGGTGAACACGGGGCTCTCCTCGACCCGGCGTCGCACCCAGTAGCCGACGAGGATCAGGACGATGGAGAACAGGAAGGGGATGCGCCAGCCCCAGTCGAGGAAGGCGTCCCCGGGGAAGATGATGTTCATGATCGCGAGCATCGCGCTCGCGAGAAGCAGGCCGATCGGCACGCCGATCTGCGGCATGGCGCCGTAGAGCCCGCGACGGTCGCGCGGAGCGTGCTCGACGGCCATGAGCACGGCACCGCCCCACTCGCCGCCGGCGGAGACGCCCTGCAGGATCCGGAGCAGGATGAGGAGGATCGGCGCCGCGATGCCGATCTGACTGTAGGTCGGGAGGAGGCCGATGAGCACGGTGGCGGCGCCCATGAGGATCAGTGTGACGACGAGCACGATGCGGCGGCCGAAGCGGTCGCCGAAGTGGCCGGCGAGGAACGCGCCGAGGGGGCGGAACAGGAAGCTGATGCCGACGGTGAGGAAGGCGAGGATCGTGCCGACGCCCGGGCCGGCCGGTTCGAAGAAGAGCTGGCTGAAGACGAGACCTGCCGCTGAGGCGTAGATGAAGTAGTCGTACCACTCCACGGTGGTGCCGACGACGGTGGCGAAGGCGACCCGACGCCGATCGCTGGATGTGGCGATCGTACCGGTCGGGGTCAGCGATCCTGATGCGGATGCTGGTGACATGCGGACACTCCTTTGTGACGGGATTCGGCGAGGTGACACACCTGAACAGCAATAATATACGATTTCAAATACGCTTCCGCAAACCGGCCGGTCACCGGAGCGCGTCGACCGATTTCCCATTGCGCCGACTTTGTCTTAGCATTCTCAGGTTGTTTCCAGTCCGGTCCGCGGGCGGAACCCGAATCAGTGAGGCACTCCACCACGCAATGAACTCCGAATCACATCACGCAGCGTCCGGGCCCTCACGGCCGATCTCACCTGAGACAGCTGCCGGCTCGGTGCCGCTCGCGCACAAGAAGCTCCGACCGCGCCACGTCACCATGATCACGCTGGGCGGCATCATCGGCGCGAGCCTCTTCGTCGGTTCGGGAAACGTGATCCGCACCGTCGGCCCGGCCGCCGTGCTCTCGTACCTCATCGGCGGCCTCCTCGTGTTCCTCGCGATGCGCATGCTCGGTGAGATGGCGGCGGCCCGGCCGGCGATCGGCTCGTTCATGGAGTACGCGCGCGTCGGTCTGGGCGACTGGGCCGCCTACCTCGTCGGCTGGCTGTACTGGTACTTCTGGGTGGGCGTGCTCGCCTACGAGGCCGTGCTCGGCGGCGAGACCCTGCACGGGTGGTTCCCGGCACTGCCGTCGTGGGTCGGGTCGCTGCTCCTGCTCGCGATCTTCGTCGGCACCAACCTGATCTCCGTGCGCACCTTCGGCGAGGTCGAGTTCTGGCTCGCGAGCGTCAAGGTGCTCGCGATCGTCGTCTTCCTCGGCGCCGGTGCGCTCTTCGCCTTCGGACTCTGGCCGAACGCGACCTACTCGATTCCGAACCTCTGGGAGCACGGCGGCTTCGCCCCCAATGGCTTCGGCGTCGCCTTCACCGGCGTCGCGCTCGTCATCTTCTCGTACTTCGGCACCGAGATCGCGGTCATGGCCTCTGCGGAGTCGGAGGATCCGGCCAAGGGCATCCGTCAGGCGACCAGCACCGTGATCTGGCGCATCCTGCTCTTCTTCGTGGGCGCGGTGCTCGTCATCACCACGATCGTTCCCTGGGACGAGCTGCCGGAGCCGGTCGACGTGGCCTCGGCGCCCTTCACGTATGTCTTCGAGCTCTTCGGGCTTCCGGGGGCGGCGATCGTGATGCAGCTCGTCATCTTCACCGCGGTGATCTCCGTGCTGAACTCGGGGCTCTACTCGGCCTCGCGCATGTTCTCCTCCCTTGCGGAGCAGGGCTTCGCGCCCCGATTCGTCGCGAAGAAGGCGAAGAACGGCGTGCCGGTCGCCGCGCTGCTCGCCTCGACCATCGGCGGAGTCGTCGCGACGATCGTGAACTTCGCGGCTCCCGATTCCGGCGTCTTCGCGTTCATCATGAACTCGGCCGGACTCGTCGCCCTCTTCGTCTACGTCTTCATCGCACTCACGCAGATGCGCATGCGACAGAAGATGACCCCGGAGGAAGTCGCGGGGCTCAAGCTCAAGATGTGGCTGCACCCGTGGCTGAATCTGCTGCTCATCGCGGCCATCGTCGCCGTGCTGATCATCATGCTCACGACGGAGGAGGGGCGCACGCAGGTGTGGACGAGTCTCATCGCGACCGGCGTGCTGGTCGTGTGCTGGCCCTTCGTGCGGCGGGTGCGGGCGAAGCGCGCGCGTGCGCAGGCATCGGCGGCGCTCGAGGCCTAACCGTCTCTCGCCGTTGGCGTGTTCAGCGAACAGTGCCACACTGGGGGGCGTGGCGGATACTCAGAATGGCCGGGTCGCGGTCTACCTCGACTTCGATAACATCGTGCTCTCGTGGTACGACCGAGTGCACGGGCGCAATTCGTTCGCGAGGGATCGCCAGCGCATCGCAGAGAACCCGTCCGAGCCCGAGATCGCCGAGCGCCTGCGCGCCGCTGTGGTCGATGTGGGCGCGATCATCGACTACGCGTCGTCGTTCGGCACGCTCGTGCTCACGCGGGCGTACGCCGACTGGTCGGCGCCGATGAACGCGGAGTACCGCACGCAGCTCGTCTCGCGCGCGGTCGATCTGGTGCAGCTCTTCCCGGCCGCCGCCTATGCGAAGAACGGCGCCGATATCCGACTGGCGGTCGACACCGTGGAAGACATGTTCCGGCTCGACGACCTGACCCACGTGGTCATCGTCGCGGGCGACTCCGATTACGTGCCGCTCGCCCAGCGCTGCAAGCGGCTCGGCCGGTACGTCGTCGGCATCGGCGTCGCAGGGTCCACCGCGAAGGCGCTGACAGCCGCGTGCGACGAGTTCGCCTCGTACGACGCCCTCCCCGGCATCGAGACCGTGCCGCACGCGCCCGCAGCTCAGCGCGCGCAGCGCGATGACCAGCCCAAGCGGTCGCGCGGCCGCGGCGGCCGGGGTGCCGCGGCGAGCGAGCCAGCAGCCGAGGCCGAGACCGGGGGCACCGTGGAGCAGGACCTCGCGGCTGCGCTCGAGGCCGCTGCGGAGGCGGCCACCGAAGTCGAACCGGGAGACACGATCGACACGATCGAGTCGGGGGAGGACGCGGAGATCGCGGTCACCGGCCTGCTGATCCGCGCGCTCTGGCTGAGCCAGGATAAGGACGACTCCGGCTGGCTGTACAGTTCGGCGGTCAAGCAGCAGATGCGCCGCATGGATCCGTCGTTCAACGAGAAGGCGCTCGGGTTCCGATCCTTCTCCGACTTCTTGAAGTCGCGCTCCGATGTCGCGGAGCTCGAGGAGACCGGGCACGAGCGACTCGTGCGCCTGCGAGACCAGAGCGCGTAGCGCGACGGGATCCAGCGGGCTCCGCGCCTCGGATCAGGCCGCTCGGGCGCTGCCCAGCAGATATCGCCGCACACCGGCGGCCGCCGACCGGCCAGCCCGATTCGCTCCGATCGTGCTCGCGGACGGGCCGTATCCGACGAGCTGCACGCGGGCGTCGGCGACCGCAGTCGTGCCGCGCCCGCCGCGATCGAGCTGGATGCCGCCGGCCGCGCTCCGCAGATGCAGCGGCGCGAGGTGCGCGATGGCCGGGCGGAACCCGGTCGCCCACAGAATGATGTCAACGCGTTCGAACGTGCCGTCGGCCCACCGCACCCCGTCGCGCTCGACGCTCGCGAACATCGGCCGCCGCCCGCGATACGCCCCGAGGCGCTCGGCCTCGCGTTCCTGCTCGCGCAGCATGAGGCCGGTGACACTCACGACGCTCTGCGGAGGCAGGCCGGCTGCGACGCGCTGCTCGACGAGCGCCACGGAGGCGGCTCCGGCCTCCGGGGTGAAATCGTCGGTGCGCCACACGGGCTCGCTCCTGGTCGCCCAGATCGTGTCGGTGAGCGGAGCGATCGCTCCCAGGAACTGCACCGCCGAAGCGCCGCCGCCGACCACGAGCGTCCGCTTGCCGATGAAGTGCTGGGGTCCTGGATATCCGACCGTGTGGAACTGCTCGCCGGCGAACGCCTCCATGCCAGGGTAGCGCGGCACGAACGGCTGCGACCACGTGCCCGTGGCGTTGACGAGGGTGCGCGAGCGCAGGCTCCGGTCGCCGGTGGTGACGACGAGCGTCTCGGGATCCTGCGCGTCGTTCTGCACGCGGTCGACGTGCGCGGGCCGGATCACCGGCAGTGCGTGCTCCCGCTCGTACTCGGTGAAGTAAGCGGGAATGGCGGCGTTCGCCCGGTCCTCGGTGCGCGGGGGCGGTAGCGAACCGGGAAGCTCGGCGACGCCGTGCACGTCTCGCATCGTGAGCGCATCCCAGCGATGCTGCCACGCACCACCCGGCTCGCGGTCGGCGTCGAGCACCAGGTGCCGGATGCCGAGCCGCTGCAGGTGGAACGAGGCCGACAGTCCGGCCTGCCCGGCACCGATGACGATGCTGTCGAGGAGGCCGGTGTCGTTCACAGCAGGTGCAACCGGCGGTGAGCGGAACCCATTCCCGGCGGGGTCAGGCGGAGCGCTGCGTCCGCAGTTCCGCGAGCTCGCGGCCTGAACGAGTCGCGTCTGCTTCGGCCTGCTCCTTGAGCGACGCCGCCAGATCCGCGAAGGCGTCGAGTGCGGGGTTCACGCCGACGAGGGTGAACGGCCGCTCGACGATGCGCAGATCGAGGCCCCACACATCCTCGAGCACTCGGCGCAGCCACGGGGTGGAGTGATCCCAGCCCTCCTTCGGGGTGCCGGGCCCGTAGTTGCCGCCGAGCACGGTGACGAGTGTCGCCGGCTTGCCCTGCAGGGCGGTGCCTTCGGGGTTGATGCGCGGGTCGGTGTACGCGACGTCGAACCAGGTCTTGAAGTGCTGCGAGACGCCGAAGTTGTAGAGCGGTACCGTGAAGAGGAGCGCGTCGGCCGTGATGAGTTCATCTGCGAGCGTCGTGGCGAATGCCATCGCGTCGCGCTGCGCTGGGCTCCGTTCGCTCTCGGGAACGAACCCGCCCGTGACGGCGGCCTGCCACACCTCGGCGGAGATGGGCTCGGCGGCGAGGTCGCGGCGCACCACGTCCGTCTCGGGATGAGAGTCGACCCACTCCTGCTCGACGCGGTCGCCGAGCGCGCGGCTCGCGGAGGTTGCGGGGAGGATGCTCGCATCCAGGCGGAAGAATGTCATGCGGACTCCGATTCATTGATTATGAGTCGCTCATATTTTCAGAGTGACTTCGGTGAGTGTAGCACCGTAGAATGTGGGTATGGAAGCCCCGCAGCACGATCGGCACGAGTGCGACGCCGCCGTCAGCCTCGCGTTCTCGATCCTCGGGAAGCGTTGGAACGGCATGATCATCGACGCCCTCGGCGACGGTCCACTCGCCTTCGCGGAGGTGCGCCGGGCGGTCTCCGGTATCAGCGACGCGGTGCTCTCCGACCGCCTCGCGGAGCTCGCCGAGGCGAAGCTCGTCTCCCGGACCGTCGCTCCCGGCCCGCCCGTTTCGGTGTCGTATGCGCTCACCGTCGGCGGCGAGCAGCTCGTGCCGGTGCTCGCCGACCTGGGGAAGTGGGCGTCCGCGAACCTGACCCCAGCCCCTCGCCGGGACTGACAGGGGCGTCGCGACGCGTCAGTTCGGGAAGGCTGGGCGCTGCTCGCCCGCCGACCGCGGGATCAGCAGCGACAGCACCAGCGCGATCACGCCGGCGGCGATCGCCAGCCAGAAGCAGACGTCGAATGCGGCGCGGCTCGGGATCGACTGCCCGTTGAACTCGATCGTCATCGAGGCGAGCACCCCGCCCATGACCGCGGACGCGCTCGATGTGCCGACCGACCGGAACAGCGCGTTGAGCCCGTTCGACGCTCCCGTCTCATGCGCGGGCACCGACCGCATGATGATCATCGGCATCGCTGCGAAGCTGAACCCGATGCCCACGCCGATGAAGAGGTTCGCCGCGAAGATGTGCCACACCTCGCTCGACCAGAGCAGCACGAACACGTACGCGAGCACGATCGCGGCCGTGCCGGCGGTGAACAGCGGCCTGGGGCCGACGGTGCGCTCGAGCCAGCCGGAGAGGGGGGACAGGATCATCATCACGATCCCGGCCGGCATCACGATGAGCGCGGCCTGCATCATGTCGAGACCGAAGCCGGATCCCGACGCGACGGGCAGCTCGAGCAGCTGGGGGAACGCGACGTTGGAGGAGAACAGGGCGAACCCCATGCCGATCGCCGCGACATTCGTGAAGAGCACGGCGGGGCGAGCGGCGACGCGGAGATCGAGCAGCGGATCCTTCGCTCGCAACTGGTACCAGCCCCAGAGCAGCAGCACGACGACGCCGCCGATGATGGTCGTGAGCGTCAGGGGCGAGGTCCAGCCCCACTGCGCCCCGCGCGAAACGAAGAGCAGAATCCCCGAGAGGCCGACTGCGAGGCCGAAGGCTCCGAGGATGTCGAGACGACCGCCGGAACGCAGCACGTCGCCCGGAACGCACCAGGCGATCATCGGGACCCCGAGCACTCCGAGCCCGGCCGCAAGCCAGAAGAGCGCGTGCCAGTCGGCGTTGATCGCGAGGTAGGCGGCGAGCGGCATGCCGACGGCGCCGCCGACTCCCATGGTCGCGCTCATCAGAGCCACTGCGGTGCTCAGTCGCTCGGGCGGCAGCACGTCGCGCATGATCGCGATGCCGAGCGGAATCACTCCCGTCACCGCGCCCTGCAATGCGCGACCGATGATCACGCCGACGATCGAGCCGGCGACCGCGGCGATCACCGATCCGACCACGAGCAGGGCGAGCAGCACGAGGACGACCCGCTTCTTGCCGAAGAGGTCGCCGAGCCGTCCCGAGATCGGCGTCGCGATGGCGGCGACGAGCAGCGTGATGGTGACCACCCATGACGTGTCTTCGCGGGAGGCATCCAGCAGCCTCGGGAGTTCGGCTTGGAGCGGAACGACGAGGGTGAACATGAACGAGGAGCAGAGCCCCGCGTACGCGAGCGCTGCGACCGTGGCCCAGCGCGGCGGGGTGCGGGAGAGGCGGCTTCTGCCTCCCCGATCCGCATTCCTCACGCACACACCCTATCGGTGCGGGCGGGACCCTCCCTGCCGGCGTCAGCGGGCGAGCCGCGACGGCGCCATGCCCGCGAGCACCCCGAGGAGGGAGTCGGGCACGAGTGCCGTGTCGGCGCGCCCCTCGCGCACGATCGCCGCGATGCGCGACCCGAGTTCCGAGGTCGAGGCTCCCATGTCGGCACCGGCCAGGCTCGGCAGCGACCCGAGCACCTCGACGGTCGCAGCCTCGACCGCACGTGCCGCTTCGCCCTCGCCGAGATGGCCGAGCATGAGTGCGAGCGAGAGGATCGCGCCGGCCGGGTTCGCCCACCCCTTGCCCGCGATGTCGGGCGCCGATCCGTGGATGGCCTCGAACATGCTCGGGGCGCTGCCGTCGAGGTTGAGGTTCGCGCTGGTGGCGACCCCGAGCCCGCCCTGGATCACGGCGCCCAGGTCGGTGATGATGTCCCCGAAGAGGTTGTCGGTGACGACCACGTCGAAGCGCTCCGGGGTGAGCGGCAGGTGGAAGCACATCGCGTCGACGTGCACGTAGTCGACCTCCACCTCGGGGTAGCGGGCGCCCACCTCGGCGACCACCTGCTGCCAGAGCTGCCCGGCAGCCACGAGGATGTTGGTCTTGTGGCAGAGCGTCAGCTTCTTGCGGCGCCCGAGTGCGAGGCGGAACGCGAAGTCGACGACGCGTTCGATGCCGGCGTGGGTGTTGAGCGACTCCTGCATGGCGACCGCGTTGGGCGTGCCGGCGTGCACGGTCGAACCGCGGCCGACGTAGGCGCCCTCGGTGTTCTCGCGCACGATCACCATCTCGCAGCGCTCCGGGGTGAGCTCGGCGATCGGGGTCGGAACGCCCGGGTACAGCCGCACCGGGCGCACGTTCGCCGCCTGCTGGAAGCGCTGGCGCATCTCGAGGATGAAGCCGCGCTCGAGGATGCCGGGGGTGACTCTCGGGTCTCCCATGGAGCCGAAGAGGATCGCCTGCTTGTCGCGGAGCTGCGCCTCGACGGCGTCGAACAGCTCCCCGGTCTCGAGGTAGTGGTTCGCTCCAGCCGCGAAGGTGCTGCGGTCGGTCGAGAAGCCGAATCGTTCCTCCGCGGCGTCGAGCACCTCGAGCGCGCACCCGACGACCTCCGGACCGATTCCGTCTCCGGGGAGTACCGCGATGGCGTAGCTGTTCGTCATGTCGATCCTTTCGAGAACGTGCGGCCGCTCGCGCCTTGGAGATGGGCCTCTGGTGAACTATATTAAATGGTAAGACCACTCGGCGCGAAGGGTTCGCGTGCACGGCCGCACGTGAACGGATCCGCCGCCCGCTGCAGAGGAACCACCATGCCCGAGGCACTCGAACTCATCGCACCCGCAGGAGCACTGCCCATCGGCGGCGAATGGCGCGCGATCGCCGAGCGCTCCGACATCGTCTTCCCGTTCGACGGCAGCGTCGTGGGTCAGGCACCGGTCAGCGGCGAACAGGATTCGCGCGACGCGCTCGACGCTGCTGAGGCGGCGCGAGCGGCCGTCGCAGCGCTGACCACGGCGCAGCGGAAGGCGATCCTCACCGACCTCACGAGCCGCGTGCGCGCGAGCGCCCAGCACCTCGAAGACCTGCTCGTGCTCGAGACCGGCAAGCCCCGCGTCGACTGCCGCACGGAGGTGAACCGCACCATCGTCACCCTCGAGGCGACCGCCGAAGAGGTATCGCACATCCATGGCGAGACCGTGCCGCTCGACCTGCAGGAGCTCGGCCGCGGCATGATCGGCTACTACACCCGCAAACCCGCCGGCATCGTCATCGGCATCGCCGGCTTCAACTACCCGCTGCTGCTCGCCACCCACAAGCTCGCGCCGGCCATCGCGGCCGGCTGCCCCGTCATCATCAAACCGGCCCCGAACACGCCGCTCGCGACGATCGAACTGCTCGCCATCACGCGCGAGATCCTCGACGCGCACGGCGTGACGCCGGCGGCGGTGCAGCTCGTGAACGGCGACCCGATCGTCGGTGAGACGCTCGTCCGCGACCCCCGCGCCTCCGTCGTCTCGTTCACCGGCTCGGCGAAGATCGGCCACCTCATCGCGCAGCAGGCCGCACCCCGCAAGGCCGTGCTCGAACTCGGATCCAACACCGGATTCATCGTCGCAGCCGACGCCGACCTCGAAGCCGCCGTCGACGCCGTGCTGCGCGGCGGCTTCTACGCCAACGGGCAGGCCTGCATCTCGGTGCAGCGCGTCGTGCTCGAGCGCGGGATCGCCGAGCGCTTCTCCGCTCGTCTCGTCGAACGCATGGGCGAACTCGTCGTGGGCGACCCCCGCGACCTCGCGACGAACGTCGCGCCCGTCATCAACGCCGCCTCGGGTGAGCGCATCCGCGCCATGATCGACCGGGCCCTCGCCGCGGGAGCGGAACTGCTCACCGACGGCCCTGGCGACGGCGAAGCCGCCCACGTGCGACCCGTCGTGCTCGGCAACGTACCGTCCGACGTCGACGTGTGGTGCGAAGAGATCTTCGGCCCGGTCGTCTGCCTCACCGTCGTCGACTCGGTCGACGCCGCGATCGACCTCGTCAACGACTCCCGCTACGGGTTGCAGGCCGCCATCTACACCGCCTCGCTCGCGAGCGCCTTCGACGCCATCGAGCGGCTCGAGGTCGGTGGGGTCGTCGTCAACGAGATCCCCGGCTTCCGCTCCGACATCATGCCGTACGGCGGCGTGAAGGACTCCGGCATCGGCCGAGAGGGCCCCCGCTTCGCGATCGAAGAGTTCACCGTGACCCGCATGGCGATGATCCGCCCGCAGGCGCGCAGCTGAGATCCCATCACGATCCTGCCGCATCCCGAACTACATCCCGCACTGACCCTGGAGACACCAGCATGAGCCACACGCAGATCGACTACTCGCAGCTCTTCCGCCTCGACGGACGCACCGTGGTCGTGATCGGCGCGGGCAGCGGCATCGGCCGCGAATCGGCGCAGGCGCTCGCCGCGCAGGGCGCGCACGTCGTCGTCGCCGACTACTCGCTCGAGGGAGCCGAGGCGACCGCCGCGCTCATCACGCAGCGCGGCGGCATCGCCGAGGCGTACGAGGTCAACGTGCTGGACGACGACGCCGTCGTCGCCGCGGCCGAGCGCTTCGGCGATGCGTCGGCGCTCGTCTTCACCGCCGCCACCAACGTGCGCAAGCGCATGGAGGACTACACGCTCGACGAGTTCGACCGCGTCGTCAACCTGAACCTGCGCGCCTCGTTCCAGCTGATCCGCCACTTCGGCACACGGTTCGCCGCCAACGGCGGAGGGTCGATCATCGGCTTCGCGTCGATCCGCGCTCAGGTCGTCGAACCCGGCCAGGGCGTGTACGCCGCGACGAAGGCCGGTCTCGTGCAGCTCGCGAAGACCGCCGCCGCCGAGTACGGCGCTCAGGGCGTGCGCGTGAACGTGGTGGCTCCCGGGGTCGTTGAGACCCCGCTCACCGCGCAGATCAAGGCGAACGACGAGTGGTACGGGGCGTACGCGCAGAAGAGCGCGCTCGGCCGCTGGTCGCGACCGGAGGAGCTCGCCGGCGCCGTCGTGTACCTGGCCTCAGACGCGTCCTCGTTCGTCACCGGATCCACCCTCTTCGTCGACGGCGGCTGGACCGCGATCGACGGCCGCTTCACGCCGCCGGCTTCGTAGGGCGCTCCCGGCTCGGCTCGTGTTCGGCGGGTGCAGCCGGGCAGCGGGTGCGCCCGGTGATCAGGCGACCTGCGACCAGTCGACCTCTGCGTCACTGCCGCGCACGCCTTCGAACCAGAGCGCGACTCGCATGAGGCGATCGTCGGTTCCGATCTTCGACGCGATCTGGAGGCCGACGGTGCGACCGTCCGGCTGCACGCCAGCGCCGATCGATACCGCAGGCTGACCCGACATGTTGTAGGGCACGGTGAACGAGATGTGTCCCATCGTTTCGAGCGGGTCGAGGATCGGCATCGGGTCCTCCGCGGCGAACGCCGCGACCGGGGTCACGGGCGAGAGCACGAGGTCGAACGGCTGCGTCGCGGCTCTCGTGAGGCGGGCCATCTCGTCGATCATGTTGCGGTTGCGCACCGTTTGAGCGGCGGAGAACGTTGCTCCAGCGGCGCACCACTCGGCGATGAAGGGAAGGACCACGGCCCGCTCGGCGTCGGTGAGGGCCTCGAAGTCGGCGTATGAACGGCTGCGCCAGAAGTCGGCGATGCCGTCGAGCACCGCTGCGGGGATGAACGGCTCGAGCGGTACGACGGTCGCGCCCGCCTCCTCGAATCGGGCCGCGGCGCGCTCGATGATCGCACGCGTCTCGGGCTCGACCGGCAGGCCCGAGCCGGCGTCGAGCTGCAGGGCGACGCGGAGACCGGCGGGGGAGAGCGGCTCGGTCGACCAGTCCATCTCGGCGTACGCGCGCGTCAGATAGTCACGGGGATCGGGCTGCGCGACGATCGACATGAGCCGGATCGCGTCGGCAGCCGTGCGCGTCAGCGGACCGGCGGCGCGTCCGGCGTAGGGCACGTCGAGCGGGATGAGGCCCTCGCTCGGCTTGAGCGCGGTGAGCCCCTGCCAGGAGCCGGGCAGGCGGATGGATCCGCCGATGTCGGTGCCGATGTGGAACGGGCCGTATCCCGCCGCAGCCGCCGTGCCGGCTCCTGCGCTCGAACCGCCGGAGGTGTGCGCCGGGTTCAGCGCTCCGCGGGTGATCCCGTGCAGGCTCGAAACGCCGGACGAGAGCATGCCCCAGTCGGGCATGGTCGTCGAACCCACGATGACGGCGCCCGCTTCGAGCAGTCGATCCGTGGTCGGAGCGTTGTGAGCTGCGACCGGCGGGTTCGGGATCGCCGTCCCGGCGGGTTTCGGCTGCCCGGCGCGCGCGATGTTCTCCTTGACCGTCGCCGGCACCCCGTCGAACGGGCCGAGCTGCGTCCCGGTGCGCCAGCGCTCGGTTGAAGCGGCGGCGTCGGCGCGCACCTGCGCGGCGTCGAACAGGTAGAGCGCGTTGAGCTCCGGCTCGCGCGCTTCGACGCGGGCGATGACGTCTTCGGCGACCTCGCTGGGGGTGAGCGATCCGTCGGCGTAGCGCTCGCTGAGAGCGGCGGCGTCGAGAGCGGCGGGGCGGTGCGAGGTCATCCTGGGCCTTTCGTCGAGGTGGTGCGGGTCGAAGACGTCCGCGCTAGGCGCTCTGGGCGAGCTCCTGACGCAGCGTGAGGGAGGAATCGATGAGGCGCTTCGTGTAGGGGTGCTGCGGGGTGCGATACACCGTCTCCGTGTCACCGGCTTCGACGATCTCGCCCGACTGCATCACGATCACCGAGTCGCACAGGTACCGCACGACGTTGAGGTCGTGCGACACGAACACGAGGGTGAGGCCGTACTCGTCGACGAGGTCGGCGAGCAGGTTGAGCACCTGGGCGCGCACCGAGACGTCGAGGGCGCTCACCGGCTCATCTGCGACGACCACCTGGGGGCGGCAGATCAGCGCGCGGGCGATCGAGATGCGCTGACGCTGACCGCCCGAGAACTGGTGGGGGAAGCGCTCCGCGGAAGACGCGGGCAGACCCACGGCTTCGAGCATCTCCGCGACCATGCGCTTGCGGTCGGCGGCGGTCTCACCGCGCCCGGGCACGAGCAGCGGCTCGGAGATGATCTGCTCGACGGTCATGCGCGGATCGAGCGAACCCATCGGGTCCTGGAACACGATCTGCAGGTTCTGCCGCAGCGCGCGGAGCTGCGGCTCCTTCGCACCCTTCACCTCGTTGCCCGCGACGACGGCGCTGCCCGAGGTCGGCTGGTCGAGCCCGGCGAGAATGCGCAGCAGCGTCGACTTGCCGGATCCCGACTCACCGACGACCCCGAGACGGCCGCCCTCCGGCACCTCGAAGGAGATGCCCTTGAGCGCGTGCACCTCGGGGGCAGGCTTGAGGATGCTCGTGCGTCCGCGCGTGTAGGTGCGCACCAGATCGGTGACGCGCATCACCGGTTCGGCGTGCGCGGGCGCGGTGCCGGCAGCAGCAGTGCCAGCCGCAGCAGCGCCGGCGACCGCCGCGGATGCCTCCGGGCGCGCGACGATCTGCTCGTCGGCGGTCGGCGGCACGTACTCCTGCGCGGTCGCGACGGTGAAGAGGCGGCCCCTCGCATCGACGGCGTCGAGGTCGGACGCCGCGAGCAGCCCCCGCGTGTACGGGTGGGTCGGGCGGGTGAAGACGTCTTCGGTCGTGCCCTCCTCGACGACGGCGCCGTTGTTCATGACGAGCACGCGCGTGCACATGTTCGCGACCACGGCGAGGTCGTGCGTGATGAAGAGCAGGCCAGTGCCGCGTTCGCGCACGAGTTCGAGAATGAGGTCGAGCACCTGCCGCTGCACGGTGACGTCGAGCGCCGTCGTCGGCTCATCGCAGAGCAGCAGCGACGGATCGTTTGCGAGCGCCATGGCCAGCATCACGCGCTGGCGCTGCCCGCCGGAGAGCTGATGCGGGTAGGCCCGCGCGGCCTGAGCGGGATCGGGGAGGTGCACGGCGTCGAGCATCTCGACCGCACGGCGGTTCGCCTCGGCCTTGTTCGGCGCGAGCTTGTGCTGCAGGATGATCTCCGCGACCTGGGCTCCCGCGCGCATCAGCGGATTCAGCGCCGTGAGGGGCTCCTGGAACACCATCGCCATGTTGTTGCCGCGCAGCTTCATGAGATCGGATTCCGGGGCCTGGAGCAGGTTGCCGGAGTATCCGTCGATCTCGACGGACCCGTCGGCGGTGACGCCGTTCGGGAGCAGGCCGAGCAGCGCGGTCGTGGTCATCGATTTGCCCGATCCGGATTCCCCGATGAGGCCGATGCGCTCGCCATGAGCCATGTGCAGGGAGAAATCGGAGACGAGCGTGCGATAGGGGGTGCGCACGTTGAGGTCGTCTACGCGCACCAGCAGGTCTGCGCCGGTGCGCGGGACGTTGGATTCGGTGCGCATCAGCCGCGGCTCCCGTTCAGTTTCGGATCGAAGCGGTCGCGCAGGCCGTCACCCAGCAGGTTGAAGCCCATGACCGCGATGGCGATGGCGATGCCGGGCCAGACGGCGAGCATCGGTTCGGTGCCGAGGAACTGCTGCGACTCCTGCAGCATGCGTCCCCACGACGGGGTGGGCGGTGGCGTTCCGAGCCCCAGGAAGCTGAGGCCCGCCTCCGCGAGCACCGCCAGTGCGAACGACACGGAGGACTGCACGACCACCATGCCGATGATGTTGGGCAGCACGTGGCGCAAGGCGATCCTGAATCGCGACTGACTGGCGGCTCGTGCAGCGAGCACGTACTCCGTGGTCATCACCTGCAGGGTGCCCGAGCGCGCGACGCGGGCGAACCCGGGAATGGTCGCGATGCCGATCGCCACCATGGCGGTGAGCGTCGATGCGCCGAAGACGGCGCTGAACATGATCGCGAGCAGCAGCGCCGGGAACGCGAGTGCGATGTCGGAGGCGCGCATGATGACCTCTTCGATCCATCCGCCCCTGATGCCTGCGAGAATGCCGAGCGGCGTGCCGATCACGATCGCGATGCCGACCGAGATGACGCCGACGAACAGCGTGATGCGCGCGCCGTAGAGCATGGCGGAGAAGACGTCGCGACCGTACTTGTCGGTGCCCATCAGGTGCGCGAGGCTCGAGCCCTGCAACCGGTCGGCGGGCATCGCCTGGGTCGGATCGTACGGCGTCCAGAAGAAGGACACGATCGCCGCGAGTGCGACGAGCCCGATCAGGATCAACCCGATCAGCAGCGTCGCCGACAGCTTGCGCTTGCCCGACCTCGAGACGACGCTCGTGCTGGCATTGCCGGGGGCGCTGATCGCGGTGGTGCGCGGCGCCTGAGAGGGTGGGGTGGGAACCTGTTGCGTGCTCATGGCTAGGCGCTCCTTCGCAGACGCGGATCGATGAGCGTGTAGAGCACATCGACGACGAGGTTGAGAATCAGGGTGATGGCGACGAGCACCATGACGACGGACTGCACGGTGAGCATGTCGCGGTTGCCGACGGCGTCGAGCAGCATCGAGCCGAGCCCGGGGATGACGAACACGCGCTCGATGACCACGGCGCCGATGATGAGGGCCGCGATCTGCACGCCGGTGACCGTGATGACGGGGATCGCCGCGTTGCGCAGGCCGTGCTTGAGCAGCGCGCCGTTCTTGCTGAGCCCCTTGGCGCGAGCGGTGCGGAGGTAGTCCTCGCTCATCACCTCGAGCACGGCGGAGCGCACGTATCGCGTGAGGATCGCGCCCTGCACCGAGGCGAGTGCGACGACGGGCAGGATCAGCCGGCGTATGAAGTCGCCGAAGTCGACGGCCGGCGCCGTCCAGCCGTTCGCGGGAAGCCAGCCGAGGCCGACAGCGAAGACGATGACCAGCAGGATGCCGGCGAGGAAGCCGGGAACCGCGACGCCGATCTGCGAGCCGAGGCCGATCGCGACGCCCGAGAAGTTGCGATGCTTGACGGCCGCCCAGGTGCCGAGCGGGATCGCGACGAGCAGCGCGACCACCATCGCCGTGAGCACGAGGATGAGGCTGACCTGCACGCGGTCGAGCACCATCGGGCTGATATCGGTGCGCGTCACGTACGAGGTGCCGAAGTCGCCCGTGAGCAGCCCGCCGAACCACTCGAAGTACTGCACGATCAGCGGTCGATCCGTGCCGAACTGCTCGCGCGTCTGCTCGAGCAACTCGGGGGTGGCGTTCACGCCGAGTGCGATCTGCGCCGGGTCGCCCGGGATCAGTCGCATGAAGAGGAACACGACGACCGTGGCGACGACGTACGTCACCGCGAATCTCGCGAGATTGATCAGGATCCGTATGGCCATGCGGGTTCGGGTTCCTCGGTTCAGTGGCGGGTTGGTGTGGTGCGCCCGCGAGAGCGCAGTTGTGGTCTCAGGCGTACGCCTCGTGCGACCTCAACTGCGCTCTCGCGCACTGGAGGGGCGAGAGCGGCGGTTCGCACCGCCGCTCCGCTTACTTCCAGCTCAGGTTCGTCAGGTCGAGCGCCTCGATGATGGCGTTCTCCGGCATGCCCTGGAGATCCGCCTTCGCGACGGTGATGTTCGGGAACAGGAAGAGCACGCCGGAAGCGGCGTCCTCGACGATCTGCTCGGCGACCTGCTTAATGCCGTCGACGTACCCGTCCTCATCGGCGGCGTCCGCTTCCTCGGCGATCGGGGCGATCTTCGAGTTGTCGTAGCCGATGTAGTAGTTCGGGTCGTTGAAGACGGTCAGAATGTCGCGGGCCTCGACGGCGAGCACCGTGGTCATCTGGTAGTCGTGCTTCGTGAAGACCTCGTCGAGCCAGACCGCCGGGAACTCGGCGGACTCGATGGTCGCGTTGATGCCGACGTCCTTCAGCTGCGAGACGACGATCTCCGAGACGGCCTGCGCGTAGGGGCGCGTCGGCACGGTGAAGGTGATGTCGAGGTTCTCCTGGCCGGCTTCCTGCAGCAGCTCCTTGGCCTTCGCGGGATCGTACGGGTACGCGTCGTTCAGATCTTCGTAGTACGGATCCGTCGGGGCCGCGTACGTGGCGACGAGCGAGCCGTAGCCGTTCCATGCGGTGTCGAGGATCGCCTGCTTGTCGAGGGCGTAGAGCACTGCCTGGCGCACGCGCACGTCGTCGAACGGGGCGGCCTTGTTGTTCATGGAGAGCGAGACCTCGCCGCTCGACGTGCCGGTGGTGACGACGAACTGGTCATCGGACTCGAAGCTCGAGAGCAGCTCGGGGGCCTGCAGGTTCGCGATCGCGTCGACGTCGCCGGTCTGCAGCGCGTTCGTGGTGGCGGTCGCATCGGCGAAGTACTTCAGCGTGACCTGCTCGACGCCAGGGGCCTCGCCCCAGTAGTCGTCGCGCGTGTCGAAGACGAGGCTCTCGTTCGGGGTCCACGACTCGACGGCGTACGGGCCGGTGCCGACGGGGGTGTTCGCGAGATCGTCGACGGCGTCTTCCGAGAAGATCGCGCCGACCGGCGTCGCGAGGCTGAAGAGCCACGCGTTCGAGGGCTTGCTCAGCGTGACCGCGACCTCGGTGGGGGAGACGACCTCGACGCTCTCGACGACGTCCATCTTCGCCTTGAGGCTCGACACCCAGTCGGTCTTGACGCGGTCGAAGCTGAACTTCACGTCGTCTGCCGTGAACTCGTCGCCGTTCGAGAAGGTCACGCCTTCCTGCAGGGTGAATGTGTACGTCTTGCGGTCATCGCTGACCGTCCACTCACTCGCGAGCAGCGGCTGGATCTCGCCCGACTGGTCGAGCTCGACGAGGCCCTCGTAGACGTTCGACATGAGTGCCTGCGGAATCGCAGAGCCGGCGGTCGTCGTGAAGTCGAGGTTCGTGGGGGTGCCGGTCAGGGCGATGGTCGCGGTGGTGGGGGTCTCCCCGTCGCTTCCCGAGCTGTTGCCGGCGCCCGCGGAGCAGCCCGCGAGACCGAGGATGGCCGCGGTCGCGATTGCAGCCGTGGTGAGAATCGCATTCTTACGTCGCATCATTGCTTTCCTGTGACTGAGGCCTCGCTGGGCGAAGCCGGGATGGAGGGTGGAGTCGGGCGACGATGCCCAGTCGCCGGTCCGCATGCACAGCGTATTCGCGAAACCGGAGACGGTGTTCCAACAAATCCCGAGAGATTTCGAACCAGGATACATGGTAAGGCCACTTACGTGGGCGCTATCATCGGAGCACGCAGCCGACTCCACAGTGCTGCGCCCCTCGATCAGGAAGAGACTCAGGTGTCCACCACCCACAGCTTCGAGCCCGCGGTGCCCGTGCACACCTATCAGCGCATCGTCGATCAGATCGAGCAGGCGATCATCTCCGGAGGCATCCCGGTGGGATCGCAGCTCGCGAGCGAGCGGGATCTCATGGTGCAGTTCGGCGTGAGCCGGCCGACCGTGCGCGAGGCGCTGCGCATTCTGCAGAGCATGGGGCTGATCGAGTCGCGCCCGGGCACCCGCGGCGGGCCCGTCGTGCTCGCGCCGTCGTCGAAAACCCTGTCTCGCTCGCTGCGCGCCCTCGTGGGCACCGATGCGCTCGACGTCTCAGCGCTCGTCGAGTACCGCGTCGTGCTCGAGGGCACCACGAGTCGCCTGGCTGCCGTGCGGCACGACGCCGAGCAGCTGGAGCGCATGCGCGCCGCGATCGAGCAGATGGAGCGCTACGCCGAGGCGAACTCGGACTCGTTCGCCGCCGCCGACATCGAGTTCCACGAGGCCATCTGGGAGGCCAGCGGCAACGAGGTGCTGCGCCTCACCGGTGAGGCGGTGTCCGGCGTGCTGCGCGCCATCATCCAGCGCGACGTCGAGAACGAGCACCACGACAACCGGTTGAAGCTCGAGTCCGCTGCGATCGACCGGAGCCTCTTCGCTGCGATCGAGCAGCGGGACGGCGCCCGCGCGAGCGGGATCGCGCGACGGGCGGTCGCCGATCGATTCGGGCTGCTCGTCGAGAGCGATCTGGATCGCCGCGCGCTCGCGGCCCTCGCGGAGTAGAGCGGGCCGCGGGACGGGACGCCTCACGGGAGGCGCCCGCCCCGCCGAACCCGAGGCGCGCCGGGCGAACGCGCCGGCGCCACTCCCTCAGTGGGAGCGGCGGGCCGAGACGCACGCGAGCGCGAGGCTCATGGCTGCCGCGATGAGCGAGAAGACGACGACCGCCTGCGAGAGGCCGAACTGCTCGGCCATCGCACCGAGAGCGATGACCGGCACCGCGCTCCCGAGGTAGGTGACGGTGTACACCGCGCTGACGGTGGAGGCGTGCCGCAGCGGGTGCACTGCAGCCGTGGCCGCGGTGAACGCCGCCTGGAACGCGATGCCCTGCCCCACACCGGCGAGTGCGCTCGCGATGACGAGGAACCACACCGCTCCCACTCCGCCGGCGGCGGCGATCCCGATGAGCGCCACGGCGAGCGCGCTGAGCCCGACCGGCAGTCGCCACGTGCCAGAGAGCGGGACCAGCTGCACGAGTGCTGACGAGGCGAGCGTGACCGCGGCGAGCACTCCGATGACGACGCGCGAATCCGTGCCGGCGATCGTTGCGAAATGCGAGGGCGCCAGGGAGAGGCAGAAGCCGAACACCATGAAGCTCAGGAACCCGGTCGCGGCCGCGATGCGGAACGCGCGGGCGGCAGCGGGATCGTTGCGCCCATTCGCCCCCGGCGCGTCGGGTCGCGGATCGGGCGCGTCGGCGAGTGCGATGCCCGCGAGTCGCGGGGTGCACTCGTCGTGGGGCGCGACGGCGATGATCACGGGGACGAGTGCGGCGAGTACGACTGCGACGACCAGGTACGGCGTCTGCAGGGGCACGCCGACGAGAGAGAGCAGGCCGCCCGCCACGGGGCCGGCGGCGACGCCGCCTGAGGTCGCGAGCAGTGTCAGGCGCCCGACGAGGGCGGGGCGTCCGGGAAGCAGCACGCGCAGGGCACCGGAGCCGGTGCCCGTCGCGCACGCCACCGCGATGCCCTGCACGGCGCGGGCGACGCAGAACCAGCCGAGCGTCGGCGCGAAGGCAAGGGCCGCGGTGGCGAGCGCGGCGGCCGCGAGTGCCGCGATGAGCACGGTGCGGCGATTGACCCGGTCGGCGATGCGGCGGAACAGGGTCAGACCTACGATCAGCGAGAGCACGTAGCTCGAGAACGCGATCGAGATGCCGAGGGACCCGGTATTCAGCTGCGCCTCGAGCAGTGGGAACAGCGGCGTGCTGAGATTCGCGCTCACGAGCAGGGCGAAGAGCGCCAGCGAGGTGAGTGCGACGCGGGCCCGAGGGCGGTGCAGTGCAGGAGGAGCCGGGAAGTACGGGGCCTGGGTCGGGGGCGGGGCGCTCGGGGTGCTGAGCGGGGGTCTCGCGGTCGCTGATGCGGTCGCACGCATGGCGGGCTCCTTCTTCGGGCGCAAGGGTGGCGCGTCCGGTGGTTCAGCCCACGGGGTGGTGCGGGCGTTGATCCGAGTGCGGCGGGGGTGTCCGCCTGCACATGAATGAGTTCATCGTACCCCGTCGATCTGCGCAAGCGAGCTCTCGCTAATTGGGCGATATGATCAATATGTCACCGGTGAACCGATCAGAAAGTGGTCAAAATGAGCGAACTTGACGCGACGGATCGGAGAATCCTCGTCCTGCTTGATCAGGATGCGCGGATGCCGACCGCGATGATCGCCTCGAAACTCGGCCTCGCGCGCGGCACCGTTCAAGCGCGGCTCGAGAAGCTGAAGGATGCTGGGGCGCTGCGCCTGCACAGTTCCCGCGTCACGCCAGCGGCTCTCGGGAGGCCGGTCGGCGCGAGCGTGCAGGTCGAACTCGACCAGCATCAGATCGGCGCCGCGGTCGAAGCGCTCGCGAACATCCCCGAGGTGCTGGAGTGCTTCGCGCCCGCCGGCAGCACAGATCTCCTGCTGCGGGTCGTCGCGCGGCATCCCGACGACCTGTACCGCGTCAGCGAGGAGATCCGTCTCTGCCCGGGCATCACCCGCACGTCGACGAGCCTGTTCCTGCGCGAGGTGATCCCTTACCGCGTCACGGGCCTGCTGGGTGAGCGCGCCCTGCGAGCCGGCGGCTCGGAGGGGCCGGCGCCCACGAAGCGCCGACCCATCGGAGCATAGACTGGGCGCATGCCCATCACGTCGGCGATGCTGCGCATCGCGGAGCATCATCCCGAGCGCCTCGCGATCGCGGGCGACGGGCAGCTGCTCACGTACGGGGAGCTGGTCGAGCGCTCGCGTCGTACGGCAGCGGTCATCGACGCTCTGCAGAACGCACTCGGCGAGACGGGGACTCCGCCGTCGCCCGCGCCCGAGACCGGCGGCATCCCGATCAGCGCGATCAGCGTCGACTCGGCGTTCGCCGCGGCTCGATTCGTGGCGGCGCTCGCCGGGTACCGCGCGGTGTCGGCGACGATCGATCCGCGCTGGCCGCTCGAGCACCGGGTCGGCGTGGTGCTCGCGACGGGCATCAGCGTGATCGTCTCCGACTCCGCGGACCTGGCGGCAGCGCTCGCGGCGCAGGGATGGGGCGGCACGATCCTGACCCTCGCAGCGTTCGAGGAGCGCGAGCGGGCCGTCGATCCGGCTCCGCCGCCCGAGGTGCGCGACGGGCGTGAAGCGTTCCTCCTCCTCTTCTCCTCGGGAACGACGAGCCGCCCGAAAGCGTTCCTCAAGACGAGGCAGCAGTACCGGGAGAACGTCGCGGTGTCGAGCGCGCACCTCGAACCGCTGCCAGGCGTCGCGACACTCGCCCCTGGCCCGGTCTCGTACAGCCTGACGCTCTACGCCGTCATCGAGTGCCTCGCCACGGGCGGCAGCGTGCACGTCGCAGACGCGTTCGATCCCTTCGGCGTGGCGGCGCGCGTGCGCGACGAGGCCATCACCCGGGTGGTCGCCGTGCCTGCGGTGGTGCAGACGCTGACCGACGCCGCCCGACGCGAACCCGACGCGTTCGATCGGCTCGAGCTCGTCGTGACGGGTGGGGCGAACCTTCCGGCTGCGATTCGCGACGGGTTGGCCCGCGCGCTGCCGCAGACGCGCCTCATCAGCTACTACGGTGCCGCCGAGATCGGGTTCATCGGCGACAGTCGCGACGGCGACGGCACCGCGATCACGATCTACCCCGGCATCGACGCGAGCGTGCGGGACGAGTCGGGTCGCGAGGTGCCGGAGGGGAGTGCCGGCACGCTCTGGATCCGTGCCGCCGCCTGCTCCGACGGCTACCTCGCAGGCACGACCGATGACGTGCTCCGCGGCGCCGACGGGTGGGCGACCGTGCACGACCAGGCCCGACTCGTCGCCGGCAGGCTGCATCTGCTCGGCCGCGCCGGCGACGTCGCGGTGACGGGCGGGCACAAGGTCTCGCTGCCCGAGGTCGATCGCGCCTTCGCGGCGGCGCCCTGCGTCGGGGCGGCGATCGCCGTGGCGCTCCCGCATGCGTCGCTCGGCAGCATCGTCGCTCTGGTCGTCGAGGCGAACGGCGAAGCGGTGCCGGATCGCGAGGCGCTCGCCGCCTGGGCCTCGGAGCGCCTGGCTCCGCAGTTCGTGCCTCGCCGCTGGTTCTCGCTGCCGCAGTTGCCCCGCACCGTGGGCGGCAAGGTGCGTCGCGGGGAGACGGCCGAGCGCATCGCCGACGGATCGGCGGTGCGCCTGTGAGCGCCGCCGCGCGGGGGCGCCGGGTCGTCGTCACGGGCATGGGGGCGGTGACGCCGAGCGGGATCGGCGTCGGAGCGCTGTGGGACGCGGTGATGGGCGGGCGCAGTGCGATCCAGCGCTTGGACGGGCCGGAGTTAGATGCGCTGCCGGTGCGCATCGGGGGCAGGATCGAGGGGTTCAGCGCTGAGGGTCTCGTACCGGCCGGACTCGTGCGTCGTCTCAGCCCCGTGCAGCTCTGGGCGATCGCCGCAGCCGACGAGGCGCTGCGGCATGCTGGAGTGATCGGGGGAGATGCTGCCGGTGCGCACGGCGAGGCGTTCTCGGCGGGCGAGGTGTTCTCCGACGACGCGGATCGCGTGGCGATCATCGCGGCGACCGGGTCCGGCCCCGTCGACGCCATGCAGGCCGCCACCCGGGCGCTCGACGCGCGCGGGCCCAGAGCGGTTCCCCTGGCGCTCGCCGTGTACGGGGCGCCCGACGCGGCCGCTGCGCTCCTCTCGCAACGGTACGGTGCGACGGGCCCCGCGCAGGGGGTGTCGGCGACCTGCGCGAGCGGGGCGATCGCGCTCGGCGAGGGGCTTCGACGCATCCGCCACGGGTATGCGGACGCGGTGCTGGTCGTCGGCATGGAGGACTGCCTGGGTCCGGTGAACCTCGCCTCGAACGCGAACCTGCGCGCGCTGGCCGCCGGTTTCGAAGACGCCCCGCAGCTGGCGAGCCGTCCCTTCGACCGCGCCCGCAACGGGTTCGTCATGTCGCAGGGGGCCGGCGCGATCCTGCTCGAATCGGCTGAGCGCGCCGCTTCGCGCGGTGCGACGCCGCTCGCCGAGCTCGCGGGCTTCGGGGCGTCGAGTGACGCCCACCACCCGACGGCCCCGCACCCGGAGGGGCGGGGAGCCGCACGCGCGGTCGCCGAGTGCCTCGACGACGCGGGCGTCGCGCCGGAGCAGGTCGATCACGTCAACGTGCACGGCACCGGCACCCCCGCGGGCGACGCCGCCGAACTCGCGGCTCTCGATCTGGCACTCGGAGCCCGTGCGCGAACGGTTCCGCTTTCGGCGACCAAGTCGACCACCGGCCACTTGCTCGGCGCTGCCGGTGTGGTCGAGGCGGTGATCTCGGTGCAGTCGCTGCGGGAGCAGCGCGTTCCCCCGACGCTCAACCTCACCGACCCCGAGTTCCCCGATTTCGATGTGGTGACGGGGCGGGCGCGGGCGGTCGAGCTCCGCACGGTGCTCTCGACCTCGTTCGGATTCGGCGGTCACAACGGGGCGATTCTGCTGCGCGAACCCGGGACCGACGCGAGCGAGAGCCATGCGCGCCCTGCAGCGCGCCGAGACCGTACAGAGGAGATGCGATGACCGATCGAGAACTCAGGCACGCCGAGCTTGCCGAGCGCTATCTGCCCGACGCACTGCTCGCACGGTTCCGCGAGCGCGCCGCCGTCGTCGACCGCGAGAACGGGTTCTTCGACGAAGACCTGGGCGACCTGCGCGAGCGCGGATACCTGCAGATCTTCGTGCCCGCGGAGTTCGGCGGGCCCGGCCTGTCGCTGCACGAGGTCTCGCGCCTGCAGCAGCGCCTCGCGGGTGCGGCGCCGGGCACCGCGCTCGGCATCAACATGCACCTCATGTGCACGGGGGTGGCAGCGGCGATGCTCGCGCGCGGGGATCGCTCGCTCTCCCACGTCTTCGCAGAGGCTGCAGCCGGCGAGATCTTCGCGTTCGGCATCAGCGAGCCGGCGAATGACTGGGTGCTGCAGGGCTCGAACACGATCGCTGATCCGCAGCCCGACGGGAGCTACCGGTTGACCGGGACGAAGATCTTCACCTCCCTCTCGCCCGTGTGGACCCGGCTCATCACTCACGGGCTCGATGCGAGCGACCCCGGTGACCCGCAGCTCGTCTTCGGGTTCGTCGAGCGCACCTCGCCCGGGATCACCGTGTCCGATTACTGGGACGTGCTCGGCATGCGCGCGTCGCAGAGTCGCTCGACGAGGCTCGAAGGCGCGGTTATGCGCGCCGATCGTGTCGCGCGCCGCATCGCGCCGGGGCGTACGCCCGACCTCCTGACGTTTGCGATCACGAGCAACTTCCAACTGCTCGTCGCCTCGGTCTACGCCGGCGTCGCGCGGCGCGCCCTCGACGTGGCGGCCGAGGCGCTGCACCGGCGCCGCTCCGCGTCACGAGACGCCCCGCTCGCCGACGTGCCGGAATGGCGCACACGGCTCGCCGATGCGTACCGCGACTTCCTCGCCGTGCCGGCACAACTCGACGCGTACACCCGCGACTTCGATGAGCTCGTCGACCACGGCGCCGGGTGGCCGCCCCGCCTCGTCGCGGCGCGGATCGCGGCGGGCGAAGCGGCGCGGCGGGCGGCCGAGACGGCGCTCGCGTGCTCCGGCGGGGCGGGCTTCGACAGCGGCAGCGAAGCGGGCAGGCTCTTGCGCGACGCGACGGCGGGGCTCTTCCACCCGCCGAGCACGGATGCCTCGCGGCCGATGTTCGCCGCCGCGCTGCTCGATCAGGCGTCGGCGTAACCGCGCCGCCGTGCCGTACGACGTGCAGCCGGCGCATCGTCCGAGCGGAAGCAGGCGACCGGCGACTCCGTTGTCGGCGGTCTCGGGCCACCTTAGCCCGGCGTCTCGGCTTTGGGAAGCGGTGGACGAGGGACGTCTGAGAAGATGAACGCATGAATCCGCACGACCCCTTGGCGCTCGAGCGCCAAGTCTGCTTCGCGCTCACCGTCGCCTCTCGTGGCATCGTCGCCGCCTACAAGCCGGTGCTCGATCCGATGGGCATCACGCATCCGCAGTATCTGGTGCTCCTCGCGCTCTGGGAGCACCGCACCCTCGATTTGCGCACGCTCGCCGAACTGCTGCATCAAGAGGCCTCCACCCTGTCGCCGCTGATCAAACGACTCGAGGCGCAGGGGCTCGCGCGACGTGAGCGGAGCTCGGCGGATGAACGGCGTCTCGAGATCACTCTCACGGAAGCGGGGGAGGCCCTGCGAGCGCACGCCGAGCAGGTGCCGGTGCGCATGGCGGAGCGGCTCGGCATGACACCGGCTGAGCTGGAGGAGCTGCACCGATCGATGCTGCGGCTCATCGACGCGAGCCAGATCTCGCTCGATGCGGGAGGCGATCCGACTCCGGCCGCCTGAGCGCATCGCGCCTCGAGATGCTACCGTTGCCGGAGAACTGCGTACATTGCACGATATGGGGGCAGGATGCAGAAACGGAAGACGAGCACGATGAGGCGTGTGCTCGGAGTGCTCGCCGCATGCGCGATCGGCGCCGGAGTGCTCGTCGGAGGCCAGCTCACTGCGCCCCCCGCTCAGGCCCTCGATCTTCCCACCTGGGACGATGTGCAGGAGGCGAAGCAGAACCAGTCGTCCGCCGCGAAGAAGGTCAAGGAGATCGAGTCGCTCATCGCCGAGGGCGAGAAAGAACTCGACCGACTGCGCAACCTGCATGCGACGACGATCGACGAATTGCATGCGGCAGAAGATGCGCTGGCCGTCGCCTCTGAGAAGGCGGCGAACCTCGAGGTGCAGGCGGAAGCGAGCCGCAAGGAGGCCGACGAGGCCGCCGACCGCGCCGGGGCGCTCGTCGCTCAGATGTACCGATCGGGCGGAGTGGACCGCAGCGTCGAGATGTTCCTCGACTCCGACGGCAGCACGGCAGACGCGCTGCTCGACCGCATGGCGTCGATGTCGAAGGCGACCGAGCGGAACACGACGCTCTCGCAGGAGGCCGAGCAGGCCGCGAACACGGCCGATACCCTCGGCCAGCAGGCGGAGGCGGCCGCGCAGGAGCGCGAGCGGCTGCGCCAGGTGCAGCAGGAGAAGGAGCTGGCCGCTGCCGAAGCCGTCGCCGGGCAAGGCGAGAAGGTCAAGGAGCAGGAAGCGCAGCAGAAGACGCTGCAGACGCAGCTCGCGGCGCTGAAGGACACCACGACGAAGACCGTCGAGGGGTACGAGGAGCGCCTCCGCATCGAGGAGGAGCAGCGGCGAGCCGAGGCCGAGCGTCTGCGCAAGGAAGCTGAAGCGGCGCGGAAAGCCGCTGAGGAGGAGGCCGCCCGTCGTGCTGCGGAGGGCGGCGGCAACCCCGGCGGCGGCGGCGGAGCTCCGGCTCCCGGCGGCGGAGGCGGTGGCGGCGGCGGTGTCGCACCGCCGCCCCCCGGCGGCGGTGGCGGCGGATCGAACGGCTGGATGTACCCGACCGCCGGCTTCTACGTCTCGGAAGGGTTCCGGCCCCCGGGCCGACCCGATCACACGGGCATCGATCTCGCGACCGGCTGCGGCACCCCGATCTTCGCGGCTGCAGAGGGCACCGTCGCGATGACGTACTGGGACGGCGGCGGCGGCGGCAACATGGTCACCATCAATCACCCCAACGGATGGCAGACCCGGTACGCGCACATGATCGGATGGGCGGTCGTCGGTCAGGGCAGCTACGTGTCGGCCGGTCAGGTCGTCGGCTACGTCGGGAACACCGGCGCGAGCACCGGCTGCCACCTGCACTTCGAGATGCGGCCCAACCAGGACAACGGCTGGTACGACTTCGTGGATCCCGCCTGGTACATCGTCTTCCCCTGATCGGGGAGACGCGCAGGAGACGCGGAGAGGGGCTCGGGATCGCTGTGATCCCGAGCCCCTCTCGTCGTGCGGCGGCGCGTGCGCGCCCGGAGGTCAGTGCCCTTCGGACGTGAGGCGATCCTGCGCCTCGACGATGAGCCGCTCGGCGTCGGCTGCGGAACCCCACGCGTCGACCTTCACCCACTTGCCCGGCTCGAGATCCTTGTAGTGCTCGAAGAAGTGCTCGATCTCCTTGCGGGTGTACTCCGGGATGTCGGAGACGTCCTGGATGTGCGCCCAGCGCGGATCCTTGTGCTGCACGGCGATGACCTTGTCGTCGCCCCCCGCCTCGTCGCTCATCTTGAGCACGCCGACGGGGCGCACCTTCACGCCGACGCCCGGGAACACCGGGAAGTCGAGCAGCACGAGCACGTCCAGCGGATCCCCGTCCTCGCCGAGGGTCTCCTCGAAGAACCCGTAGTCGGTGGGGTAGACGAACCCGGTGTAGAGCACGCGGTCGAGGTACACCCGACCGGTCTCGTGGTCGACCTCGTACTTGTTGCGGCTCCCCTTGGGGATCTCGATAACAGCGTCGAATGCTGCGGCCATGCGCGCTCCTCCGTGCTTTCTGTGAGCGGCCGCGAGCGGCCGAGTGTGCATATGCGGCTCCCAGGCTACCCGACCCCGCTCGCCGGGTACCGTTGAGGCATGCTGCAGACCGCGCTCCTCGCCACACGTCTCGCCGTCAGGGATGCGCTCCGGGCGGAGTTCGGGGGAGCGGGGTCGTCGAGCTCAGGCGTGCGGGGGCGGGTGCTCGTCGCAGTGTCGGGGGGTGCCGATTCGCTCGCACTCTCGGCCGCTGCGGCGTTCTCAGCGGTCCGCGAGGGCTTCACAGTGGCCGCGGTCGTCGTCGATCACGGCCTGCAGGCCGGTTCTGCTGACGTTGCGGATCGTGCCGCCGAGCAGGTTCGCTCACTCGGGATCGACCCCGTGCTCGTGCGCCGCGCTGAGGTGTCGGCGTCGCGCGCACGACGATCCGGACCGGAGGCCTCTGCGCGTCATGCGCGCTACGCCGTGCTGGCGGAGTCCGCGCGGGAGGTCGGCGCCGTCGCGATCCTGACCGGTCACACTCGCGATGACCAGGCCGAGCAAGTGCTGCTCGGGATCGCGCGGGGCTCTGGGGCTCGGAGTCTCGCGGGCATCCCACCGCGTCGCGGCCTCGGCGACGGCATCGTCGTGCTGCGCCCGTTCGTCCGGGCCGAGCACGGGATCACCCGTTCGGTCACGGCGGCGGCGTGCCGGGAGGCGCAGCTCGAAGCGTGGCAGGATCCGCAGAACTCCGACCGCGCCTACACGCGCGTGCGCGTGCGCGCCGCCGTGCTTCCCCTGCTCGAGCGCGAACTCGGGCCCGGCGTCGCCGCGGCTCTCGCGCGCACGGCTGACCTCGCCAGGGAAGACGCGGAGGCCTTCGACGCGATGGTCGAGGAGCAGATCGAGGAGATCGTCGAGCACGCGGAGGCCGGGATCGCGGTCTCCGCAGGAGCGCTCGCGGCGAACCCTGCGGCGCTGCGTCACCGGATCATCCGGAGGGTGGCCGAAGCGGAGTTCGGCAGCGAGCTCAGTCGAGAGCACACCCTCGCGATCGCCGCCCTCGTCACGCACTGGCGCGGTCAGGGGCCGATCGAGGCTCCCGGAATCACCGTCGCCCGCGTCGCCGGCCGCGTCGAGTTCACGAGGCGCGCGGGTTCGCCCCGCGGACCGGCCGCGAGCGCCCGTGTCGCAGACGGCGCCGCAGCAATGGAAGAATAGACGCATGGATGCGAAACATCTGGGCGACCAGCTCTCCGTCGTACTGCACACCGAAGCAGAGCTGCATCAGCGGCTCGCCGAACTCGCTCGTGAGATCGAGGCCGACTACGGCGACGAGCCGCCGCTGCTCGTCGGCGTGCTGAAAGGCGCCGTCATGGTGATGGCCGACCTCGCCCGCGAGCTCCGGTTCCACGCGCAGATGGACTGGATGGCGGTCTCGTCGTACGGCGCGAGCACGAAGTCGAGCGGCGTCGTGAAGATTCTGAAGGATCTCGACGCCGACATCACCGGGCGCGATGTGCTGATCGTCGAGGACATCATCGATTCGGGCCTCACGCTCTCCTGGCTCAAGGAGAACCTCGAGAGCCGCGGCGCCAAGTCGGTGCGCATCTGCACGATGCTGCGCAAGCCGGAAGCGCTCAAGGTGCAGGTCGACGTCGCCTACGTCGGCTTCGACATCCCGGTCGAGTTCGTCGTCGGGTACGGCCTCGACTACGCCGAGGACTACCGCAACCTCCGCGACGTCGCCGTGCTCGCGCCGCACGTCTACGGCGGCGAGTAACGTCCGCAGCACTGCAGCAGGCCCGGGGCGCCGAGTGCGCCGTGAGCGGACAAGCGCCCGCGGCTCAGACCGATGTCAGTGGCATTGGCTACGCTTACCGATGCTGGATCTCCCGGCACGCTCCTTCTGAAAGGTCCAGACTTGGCAGAGAATTCGACGAAGAGCACATCGAAGAGCCGTCGGCTCCTGCGCGGGCCGCTGCTCTATCTGATCCTCGCACCGATCATCGTGCTGCTCGGGTGGTCGCTGCTGTCGGGCGGAAGCACGCAGGAGGTGTCGACGGATCGCGGTCTCGAGATGCTCGCCGACGGCGACGCGAAGCACGCGGAGATCATCGACGGGGATCAGCGCGTCAATCTCGAACTCGAGAAGGCCGATAAGAAGACCGGATCGCAGGACGTCTACTTCTACTACGTCGCGCCCCGCGGTCTCGACATCGTCGAAGCCGTGAACGACGCGGATCTCAAGGACGGGTACACCGACCAGGTGCCGCAGCCCAGCCCGATCTGGTCGTTGCTGAGCTTCCTGCTCCCCCTGCTGCTCATCGGCCTGCTCATCTGGTGGATGCTCTCCTCCATGCAGGGCGGTGGCCGCGGGGTCATGCAGTTCGGCAAGTCGAAGGCGAAACTGGTCTCGAAGGAGACGCCGCAGGTCACGTTCGCCGATGTCGCCGGTGCCGATGAGGCCGTCGAGGAGCTGCACGAGATCAAGGACTTCCTGCAAGACGCCACCCGCTTCCAAGCCGTGGGCGCCCGCATCCCCAAGGGCGTGCTGCTCTACGGCCCTCCCGGGACCGGTAAGACGCTGCTCGCCAGAGCCGTCGCCGGCGAGGCAGGCGTGCCGTTCTACTCGATCTCGGGCTCCGACTTCGTCGAGATGTTCGTCGGCGTCGGCGCGAGCCGTGTGCGAGACCTCTTCAAGGAGGCGAAGGCGAACGCTCCCGCCATCATCTTCGTCGACGAGATCGACGCAGTCGGCCAGCGCCGCGGCCAGGGCATGGGCGGCGGCCACGACGAGCGCGAGCAGACGCTCAACCAGCTGCTCGTCGAGATGGACGGCTTCGACCCGAAGACGAACGTCATCATGATCGCGGCGACGAACCGTCCCGACATGCTCGACCCCGCGCTGCTGCGCCCGGGCCGCTTCGACCGGCAGGTCGGTGTCGACGCTCCCGATATGCCCGGGCGACTCAAGATCCTGCAGGTGCACGCCAAGGGCAAGCCGCTCTCGAAGAACGTCGATCTTGAGATCGTCGCCCGCAAGACGCCGGGCTTCTCGGGCGCCGACCTGGCCAACGTGCTGAACGAGGCGGCGCTGCTGACGGCGCGTTCGAACGCGCAGCTCATCGACAACCGCGCGCTCGACGAGGCCATCGATCGGTCGATCGCCGGGCCGCAGCGTCGCACGCGCCTCATGCGAGACCATGAGAAGCTCATCACCGCGTACCACGAGGGGGGCCACGCGCTCGTCGCGGCAGGCCTGAACCACACCGACCCCGTGACCAAGATCACGATCCTGCCCCGCGGCCGTGCGCTGGGGTACACGATGGTCATCCCGCTCGAAGACAAGTACTCGGTCACGCGGAACGAGCTGCAGGATCAGCTCGCATACGCACTCGGCGGCCGGGTCGCCGAGGAGCTCGTCTTCCACGATCCGACCACCGGCGCCGGCAACGACATCGAGAAGGCGACGAGTACGGCGCGCAAGATGGTGACGGAGTACGGCATGTCTGCGACGGTCGGACCGGTGAAGCTCGGCCAGGGGCAGCCCGGCGCGTTCATGGGCGAGTTCGGGCAGAACCGCGACTACTCGGAGGGGGTCGCGATCACGATCGACGCCGAGGTGCGCGAGCTCATGGAGCAGGCGCACAACGAGGCCTACGAGGTGCTCGTGCAGAACCGCGACATCCTCGACGCGCTCGCTCGCGAACTCCTCGAGAAGGAGACGCTCGACCACATCCAGATCGCCGAGATCTTCCAGGGAGTGCAGAAGCTCGCTCCGCGCCCCACCTGGTTGTCGCACGACGACCGTCCCGTCTCCGATCGACCGCCGATCGAGGTACCCGCCGCCGTGCGCACCGACGACCGCGCGGTCGGCGATCCCGAGCCGGGCGCTGCGCCCGGCCCCGATTCTCCGGCTGATTCGCCCGTGATCGCCATCGACCCGGCACCGGGTCTGCTTCCCCCGCAGACGACCGGTGACCCGGGGCAGCCCCCGCGCAACCTCGGCGTCGGCGGGGACGATCGCGACAGCACGAAATAATCACCATGGGTGACACGGTGGATCGGGAGCGGATCGCTTCGGCGGTGCGCGAGCTCATCGGGGCTATCGGGGAGAACCCCGACAGCCCCGAGCTCGCGAGCACTCCCTTCCGTGTGGCGGACGCGTACGCCGAGTTCTTCGCGGGCGTCGGCCGCGACCCGTCGGTGCTGCTCTCCGACTCCGTCCCGGTCGGCGAAGACACCGGGGAGCTCGTCGTCGTACGCGACATCACCCTGCGTTCGATGTGCGAGCATCACCTGCTCCCGTTCCGCGGGCGAGCGCACATCGCCTACCGGCCGAACGAGCGCGTCGTCGGGTTGAGCGCCATCCCTCGCGTCGTCGAGATGCTCGCAGCGCGACCCCAGATGCAGGAGCGGCTCGGCGAGCAGATCGCGCAGACCCTCCACGACGGATTGGACCCGCACGGCGTGCTCGTCGTGCTCGAGGCGAGCCACGGATGCGTGGCCGACCGGGGCGTGCGGCAGAGCGAATCGACGATCATCACCGTGGCGTCTCGCGGGTCGCTCGCAGACGCGGCCGAGCAAGCCGCGGTCTTCGCCCTGCTGGGCCGAGCGCCTCTCGCTGGAGCAGAGAGCGGCGAGGCGTGACCGGCTCCGTCTCACGGGCGCGGCCGCGGGCGCGCGAGCGGGCACGTCCGACGGTGATGGGCGTGCTCAACGTGACCCCCGACTCGTTCAGCGACGGCGGATCGTATGCTGCGCACGATCTGGCGATCGAACGCGGCCTCGAACTCGTGGCCCAGGGCGCCGACGTGGTCGACGTGGGCGGTGAGTCGACGCGTCCGGGAGCGACGCCGGTGAGCAGCTCGGAGGAGCAGGCGCGCGTCCTCCCCGTGATCCGCGCCCTCGCCGAGGCCGGTGCCACGGTCTCGGTCGATACGCTGCACGCCGACACGGCAGCCGCTGCGGTCGCAGCGGGCGCGCGCTGGATCAACGACGTCTCGGGCGGCCTGCACGACCCCGCGATGCTCGCCGTCGCCGCCGGCGCCAGCCGTCATCGATCAGTCGGATTCATCATCGGCCACTGGCGCGGCATCCCCGACCCCGCCCACCTGCGCTCCGAGTACGGGGACGTCGTGAGCGAGGTGGCGGACGCCCTCGCGGAGCGGGTCCGTGCCGCGATCGCGGCGGGGGTGCGCCCCGAACATCTCGTGCTCGATCCCGGACTCGGCTTCGACAAGACCGGAGATCAGGGCTGGCAGCTGCTCGCCGCGCTTGGGGAGCTCAACGCCGTGGGGTTCCCCGTGCTCGTCGGAGCGTCGCGCAAGCGCATGCTGGGGGAGGCCATCGCGGAGCTCGCGACGCCCCGACGTGAACCCGGCGAGATCAACCGCTCCCACGAGCGGGATCTCGCAACGGCCGTGGTCAGCGCGCTGGCTGCCGACGCCGGGGCCTGGGGCGTGCGCGTGCACGACGTCGTCGGCACGCGCCAGGCGCTCGCCGTGCAGGCGGCCTGGAGCGGGGCTCGCCGGCGCACGGCGGAGCCGGAGCGCACGAGCGGTCCTCAGGAAGACCGGATCACCCTCACCGGCCTCGAAGTGTTCGCCCACCACGGGGTCTTCGACTTCGAGCGCGAGCAGGGCCAGCGCTTCATCATCGACGCCGACGTGCAGGTGAGCCTCGCCGGCGCTGCCGCCGACGATGCGCTCGCGCGAACCGTGCACTACGGGGAACTCGCCGACGCGATCGCCGCCGCCGTCGGCGGAGACCCGGTCGACCTGATCGAGACGGTCGCCGAGCGGGCCGCGACGGTCGCACTCGGGTTCGCCGGCGTGCGCCGCGCGCGCATCACCGTGCACAAACCGGATGCCCCGATCGCGCAGACCTTCTCAGACGTCTCGGTCACCGTCGTGCGTCATGCTGCGGAGAGGACCCCGCTGTGATCGCCCAGGTCGTTCCCGTGCTCTTCGCCTTCGGCGCGAACCTCGGGGATCGCGGAGAGACCATCCGCTCAGCGCAGCGCGCACTCGCCGCGACTCCGGGCATCGAGCGGTTCGAGGCGTCTGCGCTGCGCGAGACGATCGCGCTGACGGCGTCGGGGCCGGATCCCGATGCTCCCCGCTACGTCAACGGCGTCGCCACCGCACGGACGACACTCGACCCCCATGCGCTGCTCGATGCCGTGCAGGCGATCGAGACGACGCACGGCCGCGTTCGCGACATCCGCTGGGGCGACCGGACGCTCGACATCGACCTCGTGCTGTTCGGCGGGCGCGTGATATCGGATGACCGGCTGCAGGTGCCCCATCCCCGCGCGCACGAGCGAGATTTCGTGCTCGCCCCCTGGCTCGATCTCGACCCCGACGCGGTGCTCATGGGCCACGGCCGCGTTGCGGACCTGCTCGCGCGGATCGGCGATACCACCGTGCCCCTGAGTCATGACGACCACGCGAATGCCGGCTCGAAGGTCGTGCCGGGCAGATCGGGAGGGCTCGATGCGCAAGGTTGAGCGCAGCAACCCGCTCGTCACGCTCGCGGTCGCCGCGATGGGCGCAGCCGTCGGACTGGTGGTGCAATTCGCCCTGTCGAGCCGCGGGCACGCCCCGCTCTCCCCGCCGCTCTCGCTGCCCGCCTCCCTGGTGCTGGTCGCGGGGGTGCTGCTCGTCTTCGGCCTGCGCCTGCGTCGCCAGATCCGCAAGCAGCCCGGAGCGATCGATCCGTTCCACGCCGTCCGGCTGCTCGTGACGGCGCGAGCCGGGCAGATCGTGGGGGCGCTCTTCGGCGGGTTCGGGGCCGGGCTGCTGCTCTCGCTGACCGGTCGGAGCGTGGCCGCCACGGCTGCGGCGTGGGTGCCGATGATGCTCGTCGTCATCGCCGGTGCGGTGCTGCTCGGGTGCGCCGCGATCGTCGAGCACTGGTGCCGCGTGCCGCCGGGCGATGAGACGGACGAGGACGGCGGGCTCGATCCCGAGCGAGGACCGGCGGACCCGGCGGTGTACCGAGACCGCTGATCGGCCTGGGCCTAAGCTGGTGCCATGACTACGGGTGATGTCGAGGTAACGGAGTCCGCAGCCGGGTGGCAGACGGAGCGGGTCGACTGGAAGCGCGTCTCGCCGTCGTACGCGTGGGCGGATCTCGCGGTGAACCTGCTCTTCGTCATCGCGCTGGCCGCCGTCTTCGCGGTGATCTTCGTGTCGACCGGTGGCGACGCGCCGCTCTTCCTGCGCATCGGTCTCCCGGCGCTGATCCTGATCTTCCTGATCAACGCGATCTTCGCGTTCCGGCGCGTGCGCGCGATCGGATACGTGCTGCGCGACGACGATCTGCTCTTCCGCCGCGGCATCATGTTCGAGCGCGTCATCGCCGTGCCGTACGGACGCCTGCAATTGGTCGACGTCACTCGCGGTCCGCTGCTGCGGGCACTCGGACTGGCGACGCTCAAGTTCGTCACCGCGTCGGCCGCGACCGGAGTCAATCTGCCCGGTCTGCGCCACGAAGACGCCGAGCAGCTGCGCGACCGTCTCGTTGAGCTCGCCGAGGCGCGGAGGTCGGGCCTGTGACCGTCGACCCCGAAGTCGACGCCCAACTGCCCGGCTCCTCCGACGCCGAGGGCTGGCGGCGCATGCATCCGCTGTCGCCGCTCCTTCGCGGCGGGCTCGCGCTGCTCGTGATCGCCGGCATCATCGTCGCGAACTTCCGAGATCACTTCGTGCAGTTCTTCTTCGCGAACAACCTCGATGACGGGGATGCGTCCGTCGACGTCTCCGGTGATCGCGACCTGGTCGACCTGTACGAGTTCCTGGTCGCCGAGGGGCTGCTGCTCGCCGTGCTCGGCGGCCTCGTGCTGATCCTCCTGCTGATCGTGCTGTTCTCCTGGCTGGCGTGGCGGTTCGCCACGTACCGCATTACGGAGGCCGCCGTGGAGGTGCGGAACGGGGTGCTGTTCCGCTCGCATCGACGCGCCCCGCTCGAGCGCATCCAGAGCGTGAATCTGCAGCGATCTCTCTTGGCCCGCGCGCTCGGCCTCACGAAGATCGAGGTCGTCACCGCGGGGCAGGGGGGCAAGGTCGAGCTGTCGTTCCTCGGCCATCGAGACGCGAAAACCGTGCGCGAGCAGATTCTGCAGGTGTCAGGATCGCGTCGACGCGGCGGTGCCGCAGGTCAGCGCGCCGTCGCCGACGTGTCAGCCCCGGCGCCCGTCGGATTGGACGGAACGGTCTACTCGACTGCGGGTGACGCGCTCACTGCCCGCGCGCATGACTTCGTCGACGCCGACATCGACCCGGAGGCGCTCGAAGCGCAGACGCTGGTGAAAGTGCCCGTCGGTCGGCTCGCGGCGAGTATCGCGCTCGGGTGGGAGGCGATCATCCTCGTGGTGCTCATCGCCGGCATCATCATCGGCGGCGCCGTGCTCGAAGCCTTCCTGATCTTTGGCGTCATCCCGCTGCTGATCGTGATGGCGAGCGTCATGTTCGGGCAGTTCAACAAGGGCTTCAATTTCACGCTCTCGCGCACGGACGACGCGGTGCGCACCGGTTCCGGCCTCACGTCGACCATCACCGAGTCGATCCCGTTCGGGCGCATCCACGCGGTGGAAGCGCGGCAGCCGCTGCTCTGGCGCCCGCTCGGTTGGTGGAAGGTGCGCATCACCACGGCGGGCCACTCCGTCGCGCAGGGCGGGCAGAACGCGACCCAGAACGTCGTGCTGCCCGTCGGGCGAGAGGCCGACGTGCTCCGGGTGATCGAGACACTGCTCCCCGGCACCGGGACGGAGGCCGACGAGATCGCGACCCTGCGCGACGGACTGATCGGCCCGGCCGACGGGTATGTGCGCGGGGGCCGACGCTCGGCAGCCGTGCTGCTCTGGGGTCGTCGTCGCGCCGGCCTCCGCATCGAAGACACCGGCGGTGACGACGCGACGCTGCGCATCCGGCGCGGCGTGCTGACGCGCTCGTTCGCGATCATGCCCATCCTCCGCGCGCAATCGATCCAGCTGCGACGGCCGCTCGTGCATCGCATGCTCGGCCTCGCATCGATCTCGGCGCACACGGTGCTCGGGCCCGTGCGCATGGAGATGCGCGGGCTCGAACTCGGCGCCGCTCGCCGACTCTTCGATGAGCTCGCAGCGCTCGTGCTCCGCGTGCAGGGCGCCGAAGCCCAGCGCATCCTCGAGGCGCGCGCTCCGCTGGCCGAGCCGGTGCCCGCCGAGCCGGTGCCCGCCGAGCCGGTGCCCGCCGAGTCCGCGCTGCCGGAGCCTGTATCGCCCGAGCCCGTATCGACCGAGCCTGTATCGCCCGAGCCCGTATCGCCGGAGCCTGTATCGCCCGAGCCCGTATCGCCCGAGCCGCTCCGCGCCCCGCGCCACGGCGACGGGCTCACGAGTGGACGGGCGCACGAGGCGTGAGCGCGGGTGCAGCCGCGTCCAGGCTCGGCATCGGCGTCGTCGGCGCCGGCCGCGTCGGGCCCGTACTCGCCCGGGCGCTCGCAGGAGCCGGGCATGCGATCGTCGGCATCACGGCGCTCGGAGTCGACGGGCGGGAGCGCGCGGAGGCGATGCTGCCCGGAGTGCCGGTGCTCGACGTCGCCGAGGTCGTACGGCGCTCAGAACTCGTGCTGTTCGCCGTTCCGGGCAGCGAACTTCCCGACCTGGTCACCGGGCTCGCCGCGACCGGCGCCTGGCAGCCCGGGCAGCTCGCGATCCACACCGCGCCCGAGCACGGGTACGGTGTGTTCGCCCCGGCGCTCGCTGCCGGGGTGATTCCACTCGCCCTCCACCCGGCGATGGTGTTCACGGGGACCAGTCTCGACCTCACGCGACTCGCCGAGGCGACGGTGGCCGTCACCGCCCCTGCGCCGGTGCTGCCCATCGGGCAGGCGCTCGCCGTCGAGATGGGCGCCGAGCCCGTCATCGTCGCCGAGGAGGATCGCGCGGCCTACGCCGAAGCCGTGAGTGCGGCGAGCGAGTTCTCCCGCGCGATCGTGCGGCAGAACATCGACGCCCTCCGGGCGCTCGGGATCGAGCGCCCGGGCCAGATCGTCGCCGGGATCGTGCGTGCCGCGGTCGAGGAGGAGCTGATCGCGGGGGAGCCCGATCCCGAACTGTGACTCGCGGGCCCCGGCAACCGCCGTGGGCCAGCCGACGCCGCAGGCGGAAGCTAGGATGGGTCGGTACGCCGACACGATCCGGAGGACCCCGCCCCTATGAGCGAGCAGACCGCAGCACCCGCAGAGAGCGCCCCGGAGGCGACCGCCGAAGAGATCTTCGAGCAGAAGCGGGTGCGACTCGAGAAGCGCGACCGGCTGAACGCCGACGCGGACCTCGCGGGCGGAGCCTATCCCGTCGCACTGCCGGTGACCACCACGATTCCGGCGGTCCGCGCCCAATACGGTCACCTGGAGGAGACGCCCGATACGGCCTCCGGCGATCGCGTGGGCCTGGCGGGGCGCATCGTGTTCCAGCGCAACACGGGCAAGCTCTGCTTCGCCTCGCTGCAGGCCGGCGACGGCACGCGCATCCAGGCGATGGTGAGCCTCGCCGAGGTGGGCGAGGAATCGCTCGCACGCTACAAGGAGCTCACCGACCTCGGCGACCACCTGTTCGTGAGCGGCGAGGTCATCTCGAGCCGCCGCGGCGAGCTGTCGATCATGGTGAGCGACTGGGCCATCGCCGCGAAGGCGATCGCGCCGCTGCCGAACATGTACGCCGAGCTCAACGAGGAGACGCGCATCCGCCAGCGCTACCTCGATCTGATCCAGCGGGAGCAGGCCCGCATCAACGTCGTCACCCGTGCGCGCACCATGGCCAGCCTGCGCAGCACGTTCGCGGAGCGCGACTTCATCGAGGTCGAGACGCCGATGCTGCAGACGATGCACGGCGGCGCTTCGGCCCGTCCGTTCGTCACGAAGTCGAACGCCTTCGACACCGAGCTCTACCTGCGCATCGCACCCGAACTGTACCTCAAGCGCGCGGCCGTCGGCGGCCTCGAGCGCGTCTTCGAGATCAACCGCAACTTCCGCAACGAGGGCGCCGACTCGACGCACAGCCCCGAATTCGCGATGCTCGAGGCGTACGAGGCGTACTCCGACTACAACGGCATCGCCGATCTCACGCAGTTGCTCGTGCAGAACGCGGCCCTCGCGGCCAACGCGGGAACGGAGCGCGAGGGCACCCATGTGGTGCGCTGGGCCGACGGGACGCTGTTCGATCTCGGCGGCGACTGGGAGCGCATCTCGATGTACGGCACGCTCTCGGAGGCCGTCGGCCGCGAGATCACGCCGGAGACGAGCGTCGGCGATCTGCAGGCGCTCGCCGACGCCGAGGGCGTCGAGGTGCACCTGCCCAACCACGGCAAGCTCGTCGAAGAACTGTGGGAGCACTTCGTGAAGGACGGACTGACCCGTCCCACCTTCGTCATGGACTTCCCGGTCGAGACGAGCCCCCTCACCCGGCACCACCGCTCGATCCCCGGCCTCGTCGAGAAATGGGATCTCTACGTGCGCGGCTTCGAGCTCGCGACCGGGTACTCGGAGCTCGTCGACCCCGTGGTGCAGCGCGAGCGCTTCACGCAGCAGGCGGCGGAGGCGGCGCGCGGCGACGACGAGGCGATGCCGATCGACGAGGACTTCCTGCGCGCGCTCGAGCACGGCATGCCTCCGTCGGGCGGCATGGGCATGGGCATGGATCGACTGCTCATGGCGCTCACGGGCCTCGGGATCCGGGAGACGATCCTCTTCCCGCTCGTCAAGTAAGCACCTTCCGAGCTCCCCAGGTTTCCGCGCGGGAGCGCACGTACACTGGGGGAACTATGGACAATTGGTGGTTGAACGCGATCTGGTCGCTGACTCCGACCGTGCTGATCGGCATCTTCTTCTGGCTGGTGCTGCGGCTGATCCTGCGCGCCGATCGCACGGAGCGCCAGGCGTACCAGCGCATCGAGGCCGAGGAGCGCGCGAAAGCCGGACTGCCCGCTCGAGACGAGGCCTGAGCGCCGACGGTTCCCCGCTACAGTGGACGTACGCGCACTCGCGCAATCATGGCACTGAGGTGACGCGGAGGGAGCCAGATGGAATTCGACTGGTTCGGACTGGATTGGCCCGTCGTCTGGGCCTGGTTCGTGCTCGTCGTCGACAATCTGATTCGTCTCGTCGCCATCTTCGTCGTCCCGCGCAATCGGCGCCCCACCGCCGGCATGGCCTGGCTCATGGCGATCTTCGCCCTGCCGGTGCCCGGTCTGCTGCTCTTCCTGGTCATCGGGAGCAAGCGGCTCCCTCGTGCACGCGAGCGGAAGCAGGAGGCGATCAATCACTTCGTCGCCCAGATCGCCGACCAGGAGGAAGCCGAACTCATCACGCCGCCGGAACGGATGCTTCCGGGGCTCGACAGTGTGGTGAAGCTCGGCCGTGAGCTCGGAGCGCAGCCGATGCTGCAGGGCAATACGGCGTCGCTCTGCATCGACTACGAGGAATCGTTCGCTCGGATGGCCGAGGCCATTCGCGCCGCGAAAGCGTACGTGCACGTCGAGTTCTACATCTTGGTGCACGACGAGACCACGAACGACGTCTTCGCCGCTCTGCGCGAGGCCGTGGCCCGCGGGGTGACGGTGCGCGTGCTGCTCGACCACATCTCGGCCGTGCGGAATCCCGGCTCGAAGCGCACGGCGCAGAGTCTGACCGACATGGGCGCCCAGTGGTCGTACATGCTGCCGGTGCGGCCGTGGCGCGGCGAGTATCAGCGCCCCGACCTGCGCAACCACCGCAAGCTCATCGTCATCGACGGCTCCGTCGGCTTCATGGGATCGCAGAACCTCGTCGACTCCAGCTACAACAAGCGGTCGAATCGGCGGCGCGGTCTGCATTGGAAAGACCTCATGGTGCGGGTCGAAGGGCCCATCGTGCTCGGACTCGAAGCGGTGTTCCAAGGCGACTGGTACCTCGAAACCGGCGAGTACCTGACGAACCTCACCGACGAGGCGGTCAACGTGCAGCAGCCCGGCGACCTCGACTGCCAGATCGTGCCGAGCGGCCCGGGATACGCAGGCGAGAACAACCTGCAGGTCTTCGTCGCCCTCATGTACTCGGCGCAGCGTCGCATCAGCATCACGAGCCCGTACTTCGTTCCGGACGGCTCCATCATGAACGCCGTGCGCGCCGCGACGGCTCGCGGGGTCGAGGTCGAGCTCTTCGTCTCGGAGGTCGGCGACCAGGCGATGGTGTACCACGCCCAGCGCTCCTACTACGAGGAGCTGCTGCGCGCCGGGGTGCGCATCATGATGTTCCGCCCGCCGTACATCCTCCACTCGAAGCACTTCACCGTCGACGAGGAGGTCGCGGTCGTCGGATCGTCGAACATGGATCAGCGATCCTTCGGGCTCAACATGGAGATCTCGATGGTGGTGCACGGAGCGGAATTCGTGCGCGATCTCGACGGCGTCACCGATTACTACCGCGAGAACTCGCGCGAGCTGACCCTTGAGGAGTGGGAGAAGCAGTCACTGCCCTCTCAGCTGCTCGACGGCATCGCGCGACTCACCTCGGCGCTGCAGTAGCCTCGCCGCGAGCGGCGAGGGTCTACGCTGAACTCAGCTGCGCCGGCGGGTGCGAGCAGAGTCGTACGAGGGGAATCAGATCATGTTCGCAGTGACCACCAACGACGTACCGGGATACCGGATCACCCAGGTGCTCGGGGAGGTGATGGGGCTCACCGTGCGTTCGGCGAACTTCGGGCAGAACTTCACCGCGGGCTTCCGGGCACTGGGCGGCGGCGAGATGCCCGAGTACACGAAGGTGATCTACGAATCGCGCTGGGAAGTGATGCACCGCATGTGGGCGGAGGCCCAGTCCCGCGGGGGGAATGCGGTGGTGGCGATGCGGTTCGACTCAGGCGCGATCGGCAACTTCACCGAGTTCTGCGCGTACGGCACGGCCGTCGTCATCGAACCGCTCGCTCCGCAGGCGCCCGCGACGCCGCAGAACCCGGCGCAGTAGTCGGGGAAGCGCGACCAGACGGGCTCGGCGTCAGAACGCGTGCTGCTCAGCCGGGGTGCCGAGGCGGCGGATCGCGATCCGCGGCCCGTTCCGCGTCTCGTCGACCGGGAACGGGATCTCGTGGGCTGCCGGTGCATCCCTCGCGGCCGCCGGTGAGATCAGCCAGGCCTCGCCGTTGAGAATGCGCGGGGCTTCCGTTCCGCTCAGCGCTGTCAGGGCGGAGCGGATGAGCGCTCCGTGGGCCACGACGATCGACCCGGGGGCCTCGCGCAGGATCCGCCCGAAAGCTGATGCTCCGCGTTCCGCGAGCGCCGCGAGAGCTTCCGCGTCGGGGACGTCGAGGCCGGGCCACCGGGCGCTGGCATCGGTGACGAGCATCCCCTCGGCCGAACCGAAGTCGCGCTCGATGACGTCATCCGCGATCTCCGCCTGCGGCAGCTCGAGCCGGTCGGAGATGATGCGAGCGGTTTCGGCGGCGCGACTGAGCGGGGACGCGATGACGCGCCGCCACGGCCCTGCATCGTGCAGCAGCTCGGCGATCTCACCGGCCTGGCTGCGGCCGCGCTCGTTCAGCGGGATATCGGTGCGGCCCTGGATGCGGCGACCGATGTTCCAGTCGGTCTCGCCGTGCCGAACGATGACGATGGATGCGGCTCGAGATTCAGGGGTGCTCATACTCCCACGCTAACCGGTCGAGGTCGTGCTGCGCCCGCGACGGGGGAACCGGCTGACGGTTCGGAGACCACTCGCCCGTGCGTCTCGGTCGTCGGGCTGCGGAAGGCGGTCGCCCGTTCGATCTCCACGCGCACACGGGTGCCAGCAGCGCAACGCACGCCGTGCGCACGCGAGCGGATCGAGAGCCCCTGCCAGTCGATCACGAGGTCGTCGCCGCCTCGGCCGAAGAGCGACGAGGTGACGGTCGCGGGGCCCGATGGGTCTGGAATCGCGCGCACGTGCTCGGGCGAGACGGCGAGTTCCACTGCAGCGCCACCGTTTCGCCCCTGGCCGTCGAGTCGTGTCCCGTCCACACGCTCGAACGGCAGCGCGAGCGGGTGCTGATCAGCGCGGAACCCGGCGTGGTCGAGCACTCCCAGCACGATCGCCGCATCGGAGACGAACCCCGCGACGAAGGCCGACGCGGGGCGCTCGACCAACTCAGCGGGGGTCGCCACTTGCTGGACTCGGCCGCCGTCGACGACGACCACCCGATCGGCGAGCGCGAGCGCCTCGCTCCGATCGTGGGTGACGTGCAGCACGGTCAGGCCGAGCTCGCGGGTGAGCGCGCGGAGTTCGAGCCGGAGGCGATCGCGCAGCGGCTCGTCGAGTGCGGAGAGCGCCTCGTCGAGGAGCAGCACGCGCGGGCGTGCGACGATTGCTCGGGCGATCGCGACGCGCTGCCGCTGGCCGCCGGAGAGCGTGGCGGGGTTGCGCCGCTCGGCGCCGGGGAGACCCACGAGATCGAGTGCCTCTGCGACGCGGCGGCGGCGCTCCGCTCGCGAGACGCCGCCCCGGCGCAAGGGGTACTCGATGTTGCGGCCGACGTTCCAGTGCGGCCAGACCGCGTGCTGCTGGAACACCATGCCGAGCCCGCGCCGCTCGGGCTCCAGGCTCCGGCTCGGCGAAGCCACCACGGTATCGCCGATGCGCACGGTTCCGGCGGTCGGGGCGATGAAACCGGCGACCGTGCGCAGCAGGGTCGTCTTGCCGGAGCCCGACGGGCCGACGAGGGCCACGAACTCGCCGTCGCCGATGCGGAGATCGACGTCGGCGAGCCCGAGATGGCCCCCGGGGTAGGAGAGACTGACCGATTCGAGTGCGACGGAAGACACGAGCGTTCCTAACGTGGGGTGCGGGCGGTGAGGCCGAGACCGGCGAGTCCGACGAGTGCGACGATGAGCGAGAGCGCGGACGAGGCGTTGTAGGCGCCTGCCTGCTGCAAGTTGAAGATGACGACGCCGAGCGTCTGGGAGCCGGGCGAGAGCAGGAGTACGGAGAGCGTGAGCTCGCGCACAGCGGTGAGCCCGACGAGAACCGCCCCCGAGATCGCTGCGGGAACGGCCATGCGGCACGAGATGTCCCAGAGCGCCCGCAGACGGGTGGCGCCCGAGATGCGGGCTGCCTCCTCCGCAGTCGTCGGGGTCGCGGAGAGCGGGGCGTGCACGGATTGCACGACCAGGGCGAGGAACGACGTCAGATAGGCGCAGAGGATCAGCCAGGGCGTGTTGGAGAGGCCGATCTTCGGTGCGATCACGAGCCAGGCGACAGCGATGACGAGTCCGGGGATCGCCTGCGGCAGGAGCGACAGACCGAGCAGCGCGGGGTTGCTCCGAGCGCGCGTGCGGGTCACGAACGTGCCGATCCCGAGTCCCAGCACTCCGCAGATGATGGCGGCGAGTGTCGCCAGCATCAGTGAGTTGCCGATACCGGTGAGTGTGCCCGATGCCGACAGGGCCCGTTCGAAGCTCGCGAGTGTGACCGTCTCGAGCGTGAGCGGCACCCCGGGCGCTGGCAAGAGGGATTGGATGGCGAGCGTGATGAGCGGCAGCACGGTGACCGCGAGCACTGCGATGGCGGTGAGCGCGCCGACCGGCACCCTGGCACGTCCGAGCGGGAGCCGTGCCGGTGCTCCGGCTTGTGCGTCGAGCTCGACCCGTGTGCGCGTGCGCAGAAGATCGACGACGACACCGAGCAGCGCGATGACGAGCAGTACGAACCCGATGGCCGAGACCACCGCGAGGGGGTCGTCGACGGTGCCCGACTGCAGGTAGCGGTAGACGAGGGTGGAGAGCGTGACGTAGCGCTCGGGCAGACCGATGATGGAGGGGATGCCGAAATCGGCGAGATTCGACACGGCGATGAGTGTGAACGAGGAGAGCATGGCGGGTCGCAGCAGCAGCGTCGTGACCTCCCAGAGCGCGCGGGGCGCGGAGGAGCCGGAGATGCGCGCCGCCTGCTCCAGGTCCGCGGGAATGCGCCGCAGTGCAGCTGTCACGATCATCATCGCGATCGGGTAGCTGTGGAGGGTGAGGAGGAAGATCACGCCGTCGCCGCCGTAGAGATTCCAGAGCGGTGCGCCGAACCGCTGCGTCCAGAACGTGTTCACCGCTGCCGAGGGGCCGAGCAGGCTGAGCCAGGCGATCGCCCCGACGAACGGCGGCATGAGCATCGGGCTGAGTGCGAGCAGGCGGAGCGCGCGACGGCCGGGCAGGTCGGTGCGTTCGAGCAGCACGGCGAGCGCGCTGCCGATGACCACGGCGAGCACGGCTGAGACGGCGGCGGAGACGAGCGAGTTGCCGGCGGCTCCGAGCACGTCGGGATCGCCGAGGGCCGTCCATCCGCCGCCGGTCGCGGCGAGGACGACGATCGCGATGATCGGTACGAGGATGAGGGCGGCGACCGCGCACCACAGGGCGATGCGCACCGCGCCGAGGCCGTCGAGCGAGAACCGGGACCTCGCCGCATCGGTGGCGCGATCCCGGCCGGTCCCGCGGGCGTCCCCGGCACCTCGGACGTCCCCGGCACCGCGGGCCCGACCGTGGTCGGTCGAGCCCGCGAGCGGCGGCGAGAGCGTGTTACTGGAAGAGGCCATTGAAAGTCTCGACGGCGTCGGCCTGCGACGCGCGGATCGTCTCGAGGTCGGGGGTGAGCAGTGTGATGTCGGCAGTCGCGGGCGCGCCTTCCGGGCTCTCGACGTCATCGCGGATCGGGAGGTACGACTGCGATGCTGCGATCTCCTGCCCTTCCTTGCTGATGAGGAAGTCGACGAGCAACTGGGAGGCCTCTGGCTCCGCGGTATCGGCGAAGATGCCGACCGGCTGCGACACGAAGGGCACGCCCTCCTCGGGGTAGACCGCCTCGATGGGCGAACCCGCGGCGGCGAGGTCCCGCACGAGGGAGTCGACGACGATCCCGACCGGGCTGCTGCCGTCGGCGACGGCCTGCGAGACGGGGCCGTTGCTCTCCGCGATCAGGGGCTGGTTGGCGGCGAGCCCCTCGAGCCAGGTCATGCCCAGGTCGTCGTTGTCGAGCCACACGGCGGCGTTGTACGCAGCGGCGCCCGAGACGTCGGGGTTCGGCATCGCGATCTTCCCCGCGTACTCGGGGTCGGTGAGATCCTGCCACGACTCGGGGGCCTCGGTGATGACGTTCGTGTTGATCGCGACGACGGTCGGCAGTACTCGCGTGCCGACGTAGAAGTGCTCGGGATCGACGAGATCCTGATTGATGGCCGCGGCTTCGGGGGATTCGTACTCGAGGAGCAGGTCGCGCTCGGCGTAGTCCTCGAACGTGCCGGCGTCGGCCGCCAGCAGCAGGTCGGCGCCGATGTCGCCCGACTTCTCCTCGGCTGCGATACGAGCGGTGAGATCTCCGGTGCCGGCGCGGAAGACGTCGACGGTGATCTCCGGGTGCTGCTCGGTGAACGCCGTGACGATCGCGTCGATCTTCTCCTGCGGCTCCGAGGTGTACAGGGTGATCGTCGACGCATCGGGGGTGCCGGCATCGCCGGAGTCGGTTGCGTCCGCCGAAGCGGCGCATCCGGTGAGTGCGAGGGCCGACAGGGCGAACGCGGCGATGACGCCGGTGGAACGATTACGAGACATGGGTCGCTTTCTGTGCAGAGCGGGTGATGGATTGGGTGAAGAGGGGCTCGGGTGAGTGCAGCGCGATCGTGGAAGCGCTCACTCCCTCGCTCGTGAACTGGACGAGCGAGAACATGGGGGAGTCGTGCCCGGCGACGGCGTCGGGGCCGGCGTTCATCACCTGGTGGTAGGCGAGAGAGGGGCCGACGAAGATGGGAATGCCGTGCATCGATGCCGTGAGGCCGTGGTGGAAATGCCCGGCGAGGATCGCGCGGACGTCGCTGCCGTCGAGTACGTGGAGCAGCTCCTCCGCGTTGCGGAGGCCCTGGCGGCGGAGCGCCGGCAGCGGTGAGCCGAGCGGCGCGTGGTGCAGCGCGACGACCGTGCCGCGTTCCGCCGGTGCAGCGAGCTCGGAGGCGAGCCACTCGAGTTGATCGGCGTCGATGCGGCCGGTGCGCGAGTCGAGACGGACCACGCGGACGCCGTCGACGAGGTGGGCGCCGAAGTGTGCGCGCGCGTGGCCGGGAAGTGCGTGCGCGGCGATGGGGTCGTCGTGGTTGCCGAGCACGGTGAGCACCGGTGCGGCCAGGCGATCCTGCAGGCGATCGCACGCCCGTGCCACCGCGGCGTAGGCGCCGGCGTTGCCGCGTTCGATGAGGTCGCCGGTGATGACGACCGCCTCCGGCGTGATGCCGGTCGCGAGCGCGTAATCGCCCACCCGTTCGAGCCGACCCAGGCCGTCGACCGCGTCGTAGAGCAGACCGCTCTCCGTGGCGTGGAGGTCGCTCACGTGGAGCACCGTGAACCGGCCGGTGCGGCGGCTCATGCGACTGATCCCGAGGCGATGGCGGCGTGCGCGTCCGCCCGATCCGCGAGGGCGGCCACGTGCCCGGACGTCGCGCCGTGCGTGCGGAGATACTGCGCGACCCCTCCCAGCTCATCCACGATGTCGAGTGCCGATTCGAGGGCCTCCGCGGGGCTGTCCAGGTGGAGTCGCTCCGACGCGGCGCGCGCCGCAGCTGAGAGCGTGACGCCCGAGAGCTGCGCGGCGGCGATCGCCTCCCGCTGCGGGCGCACGGTCTCGCCCGATACTGCGTAGTCAGCCACGACTTCGGCACGCGCGTCTCCCGCGGCGAGTCTCGCCAGGGCGACGACGAGTCCGGTGCGGTCCTTCCCGGCTGTGCAGTGCACGACCGCGGTTCCCGGGTGCTCGGCGATGGCGATGACAGCGGCGGTGAGCCGTGAGCCGCGATCGCGGACGAGCCCCGCGTAGACGGATTCGAGCGTTCCCGAGGTGGGCGGCGCTGCGCCGTAGAGCGGCACGGAGCGCACGGGGATCGTGTGCGTGCGCCCCGCCTGCTCCGATTCCTCGCGCAGGTCGATGACGAGGTCGACGCCGACGTCTCGGAGGCTGCGCTCGCCGCCGGAGGTGAGCGCATCGAGGCCCGCCGAGCGCACGAGCCAGGGGCGACGGCGGTGACCGATGCCTCGTGCGTTGTAGCTGCCGTCGAGTGAAATGTCGTGCACTGCTCTGTTCTCCTGCCGGTGTCGCCCGTTACATCGGGCGTGAAATGCGGTTACATGAGCAGCATCGCCGGGCAGGGTGTCGCGGTGGTGAACGGGTGGGGACGCGCAGCTGTCGAACTGGAGAAGGGTGCGAAAATCCCAGATCAGAAAGACTTACTGCTGAGAGTCGACGAGGGCGTCAGCGACGACCTCGCGCATGTCGAGCGCGTCGGTGCTCGATCGCAGGCCTGCGACCTCCGTGACGAGCGCCTGCAACAGCACGGAGTGGCCGAGTCGGCTGAAGAAGGGATCGACCGCGTGCTGGGTGCCGACTGCGCCGGTCGAGAGCGCGACGTCCGAGAGCTCGACCAGGGGGGCCCTCGGGTAGCTGCAGAGCGACACGATTCGCGCACCGCGCTTGCGCGCGGCGCGCACCGTCGCCAGTGTGTGCGCGTTCGCCCCGGAATGACTGAGTGCGAAACAGACGTCAGCATCGGTGAGGCTGTGAGCGGCGAACTGCTGAGCGAGGATGTCGAGCGGCGCTTCCACCGGGCGGCCGACCGTGGCGAGGCGCATGGCGGCGTCTTGCAGTGGTGGAGCGGAGAACCCGTTGGCGGCGCACACGACGCGCGAGGCGCGCGCGAGCAGCGCGGCGGCCTCGGCGAGGGCGGTGCGGTCGATCGAAGCCCGCCCGACGAGCAATGCGGCCCGCGCGCTCTCGAAGACCTGGTCCACGGCGTCTCCCGGGGTGCGCTCCTCGGTACCGGAGGCGGGCATCTCCCGTGCCAGTTCGAGGCGCAGATGCTGGAACCCGCGGAATCCGAGCCGCTGGCAGGCTCTGATGACGGTGGCGGTCGATGTTCCGGCCGCCGCGGCGAGCTCCTGCGTCGACCACTGCGGGACGTCGGCGGGGCGATCGAGGATCACTCGGGCGACCGCGCCCTCGCTCTGCCCGAGGGTCGCGGCGAACGCGCGGATCAGGGCGAGCGCAGACGCGGGTGCTGCTGGGGAGAGCGAGGGCGACGACATGCGTTCACGGTAAGCGGCACGGGTGAACGCGGGGTGTCGAGCCAGTGGACGGCGCGGGTCCGCCTCCGGCGTGCACGGGCTCTGGCTCCGACGTCGCGCTACTCGGAGACGACGAGCAGGTCGCCCACCTCGCAGTCGAGCGCACGGCAGATCGCGGTGAGCGTCGAGAAGCGGATCGCTCGCGCGCGATCATTCTTCAGCACGGAGAGGTTCACGAGGCTCACCCCGACCATCTCGCTCACCTGCGTGAGGGTGAGACCCCGCTCTGCGAGCAGCTCGTCGAGCCGGCAGTGGATCGCGTGCCCCTCGCCGGGGTCGACGGGAGTCATACGAGGCCCTCGGTCTCGCGCTCGAGGCGCATCGCGCGTCGGATTGCGATGTCGATCAGTCCGAGGGCGGAGATCCCGAAGAGGATGATCACGTACCATCCCCACCACGCCAGAGTTCCGGTGTCTGTGGCACGGACGTCGAGTGCTGCGGCTACCCCGTTCGCCGCGAAGTGCCGGAACGCATACGCCGCGAGCGCTCCGCCGACGCCGCTCCACATGGCTGCGCTGAATGCTCGGCTCACGGCGGGCGTGAAGAACTCGCCGCGCAGCACACTCCGCGTCAGTCGCGCCGTGCAGGCGATCACGACCAGGGCGGCAATGGCCGCGAGCACGATCGAGATCGCCAGGCACACCGTCGAGACCGGGTTGACATCGGGCACGATCACGTCGATCCGCGTCGCGATCCCGGAGATGGGGTCCGCTGCGATCGGTCCGTCTGCGCCGTACTCCGTCACCCCCTCCGCGGTGATCTCCCGCGGTTGGATCGGAAGGGTCCACGCGATGCCACCGGGGACGAAGCGACGCCGGAACTCGGCGATCGCGAGCGCGACGACGGCGATCGCGGCGAGTGAGCACATGACGAGTACGCCGATGGCGTCCGAGCGGATCCTGCGCGGAGTGAACTCGCCTCGGGAGGGTGGGCGCTGGGGGAGCTGCGACGCTGACATGGCGCCTCCTTATCGTTCATCGTTATTATCGGTGATCGATAAGCTACGGGATGCTGGGCTCGTCCGTCAACCGCCCGTCACGCCTGCGGCGAACACGGCCCCGCGATACGGGATCACCACGTAGCCTGTTTCCATCGGCGGCGCCTTTCCCGTGCTACAGGCGTCGCAAGGAGGTAGGAGATGTTCGAGAGATTCACTGATCGTGCTCGCCGGGTTGTGGTGCTCGCCCAGGAAGAGGCGAAGATGCTCAACCACAATTACATCGGTACTGAGCACATTCTGCTGGGCCTGATCCACGAGGGCGAGGGCGTTGCAGCGAAGGCGCTCGAGCAGCTCGAGATCTCGCTCGACGCAGTGCGTGCGCAGGTCACCGACATCATCGGCACCGGGCAGCAGCCGCCGGCGGGTCACATCCCGTTCACGCCGCGCGCCAAGAAGGTGCTCGAGCTGAGCCTGCGCGAAGCGCTGCAGCTGGGCCACAACTACATCGGCACCGAGCACATCCTGCTCGGCCTGATCCGCGAAGGCGAAGGCGTCGCCGCGCAGGTGCTCGTGAAGCTCGGCGCCGATCTCAACCGAGTGCGCCAGACCGTGATCCAGCTGCTCTCCGGCTACCAGGCCGGCAAGGAGAGCGCGACCGTGGGTGCGCCGGAGTCGGGCGGCGAGTCCAAGGGCTCGCAGGTGCTCGATCAGTTCGGCCGCAACCTCACGCAGGCGGCCCGCGAGGGCAGGCTCGACCCCGTGATCGGCCGTGAGAAGGAAGTCGAGCGGGTCATGCAGATCCTCTCGCGCCGCACCAAGAACAACCCGGTGCTGATCGGTGAGCCCGGCGTCGGCAAGACCGCCGTCGTCGAGGGTCTCGCGCAGGCGATCATCAAGGGCGAGGTGCCCGAGACGCTCAAGGACAAGCAGGTCTACGTGCTCGACCTCGGCTCCATGATCGCGGGCAGCCGCTACCGCGGCGACTTCGAGGAGCGCCTGAAGAAGGTCACCAAGGAGATCCGCAACCGCGGCGACATCATCATCTTCATCGATGAGATCCACACGCTCGTGGGTGCCGGTGCGGCAGAAGGCGCGATCGACGCGGCCAACATTCTGAAGCCGATGCTCGCGCGCGGTGAGCTCCAGACGATCGGCGCCACCACGCTCGACGAGTACCGCAAGCACTTCGAGAAGGACGCAGCGCTCGAGCGCCGCTTCCAGTCGATCCAGGTCGCGGAGCCGTCGCTCCCGCACTCGATCAACATCTTGAAGGGCCTGCGCGACCGTTACGAGGCGCACCACAAGGTCTCCATCACCGACGGCGCCATCGTCGCCGCGGTGAATCTCGCCGATCGGTACGTGCAGGATCGCTTCCTGCCCGACAAGGCCATCGACCTGATCGACGAGGCCGGCGCACGCCTCCGCCTGTCGATCCTGTCGAGCCCGCCGGAGCTGCGGGAGTTCGACGAGAAGATCGCCGTCGTCCGTGCTGAGAAGGAGCAGGCGATCGAGGGTCAGGACTTCGAAGCCGCCGCCAACAAGCGCGACGAGGAGAAGAAGCTGATCGCCGAGCGACTGCGCCTCGAGAAGCAGTGGCGTTCGGGCGACGTGGCCACCCAGGCCGAGGTCGACGAGGGACTGATCGCCGAGGTGCTCGCTCAGGCGACCGGCATCCCGGTCTTCAAGCTGACCGAGGAGGAGACCTCGCGGCTCCGCTTCATGGAAGACGCGCTCCACCAGCGCGTCATCGGCCAGAACGAGGCCATCTCGGCACTCGCGAAGACGATCCGCCGCCAGCGCGCGGGCCTCAAGGATCCGAAGCGCCCCTCCGGCTCGTTCATCTTCGCCGGCCCGACGGGCGTCGGCAAGACGGAGCTCGCGAAGGCGCTCGCCGAGTTCCTGTTCGATGACGAGGATGCGCTGATCTCGCTCGACATGTCGGAGTACGGCGAGAAGCACACCGTTTCGCGTCTCTTCGGCGCCCCTCCGGGGTTCGTCGGGTTCGAAGAGGGCGGCCAGCTCACCGAGAAGGTGCGCCGCAAGCCGTTCTCCGTCGTGCTCTTCGACGAGATCGAGAAGGCTCACCCCGACATCTTCAACTCGCTGCTGCAGATCCTCGAAGAGGGTCGCCTCACCGACGGTCAGGGTCGCGTGATCGACTTCAAGAACACCGTCATCATCATGACGACGAACCTCGGATCGACCGCGATCGCCGGCGGCCCGGTGGGCTTCCAGCTCGAGGGCGACTCGTCGGTCGGGTACGACATGATGAAGGGCAAGGTGAACGAGGAGCTCAAGAAGCACTTCAAGCCGGAGTTCCTGAACCGTGTCGACGACACGATCGTGTTCCCGCAGCTCACCAAGCCGGAGCTGCTGCAGATCGTCGATCTGTTCGTGAAGCAGCTGAAGGATCGCCTGCTCGATCGCGACATGCACATCGAGATCTCGGTCGCGGCGCGCGAGCGCCTCTCCGAGGTGGGCTACGACCCGACGCTCGGTGCGCGTCCGTTGCGCCGCGCGATGCAGCGGGAGATCGAGGATCGCCTCTCGGAGCGCATCCTGAGCGCCGAGTTGCTGGCGGGCGACCTCGTGAAGGTCGACTTCGTCGACGGCGAGTTCACCTTCGCCACCGAGCCGCGCGCGGATCGGGACGCGGGAGCCGCCTCGGCTTCGGCCGCGGCCGCCGTGGCCTCGACCGCCGCGACTCCCGGCATCGGCGAGTAACGCACTCCGCGCAGAAGGGCCCGCTGCTCACGCAGCGGGCCCTTCTGCGTCTGCGGGAGCGCACGCCGCGAGGCGGGGCGCGGGCACCCCGGGCGTAGACTGGAACGATGAGCGCCGCACCTGAGATCAGCATCCGCAGCGCGCGCACGGGAGACGTGCCGCAGATGGTCGCACTGATGGAGCCGCTCGTCGCGAGACGCATTCTTCTCGGCAAGGACCTCGTCGATCTCTACGCCGCCGTGCCCGAGTTCCTGGTCGCGGTCGACGTCGACGACGCCGTCGTGGGGTACGGAGCCGTGCACGTCATGTGGGAGCAGCTGGGCGAGGTGCGCACGCTCGGGGTGGCCGAAGCGCTGCTCGGGCGGGGGGTGGGGCATCTCCTGCTCACCGCGCTCGAAGAACGAGCACGCTCCCTCGGACTCGCGCAGCTCTTCTGCCTCACGTTCGAAACCGAGTTCTTCGGCAAGCACGGCTTCGAGCGCATGAGCGAAGACACCGAGCTCATCGCCGCCGAGGTGTACGCCGAGCTGCTGCGCTCGAGCGATGAGGGCGTCGCGGAATTCCTGGACCTGGCGAGGGTGAAACCGAACACGCTGGGCAACACGCGCATGCTGAAGCACCTGTAGGGCGCGAACGCCGCTACGCTGACGCCATGTCGACACTGAGGGATCCGGTGGGGCCGAAAGACCGCAAGGTATACGTCCGCCGTCGGCTGATCGTGCTGCTGGTGCTGCTCGCCGTGGTCGCGGTCGTCGTGCTGATCATCGTGCGACCGGGGTCGAGCGGGGGCGTGGCCAGCGCGGGCGAGGTCGAAGTGCCCGAAGACCTCGTCGAATCCCCGGCACCCGATTCCGACGACGCCGACGGCGCCGGAGACGGCGACGTCGCAGCCTGCAGCGCGGGCCAGTTCTCGGTGACCCCGGCGACCGACAAGGGGGACTACGCCGCGGGTGAGCTGCCTCAGCTCTCGCTCAGCGTCGAGAACACCGGCGAGGAGCCGTGCTCCGCCGACCTCGGCAGCGCGAACCTGCAGTTCGTCATCGTCAGCGGTGATGACGAGGTGTGGCGGTCGGCGGATTGCCAGGAGAACGCGGAGCACCTCGCCGTGATCCTCGAACCCGGCAAGCCACTCGACACCGAAGCGATTCCCTGGGATCGCACCCGGTCGAGCCCCGAGACCTGCGACATCTCCCGCGATCCGGTCGCCGCTGGCGGCGCGTCGTATCACCTCCGCGTCACCGCCGCTGGAGCGCAGGGCACGGGCACCGCTCAGTTCCTGCTCTACTGAGACCGCTCCGGCGCGACGGCCGCCTCGAGTCGCAGCGCGATCCAGAGCTCCGCCCGGTCGTCGGGATCGCTGACGGAGCGGGCGGTCACGCGCTCGATGCGGGCGACGCGATCGCGAAGCGTGTTGCGGTGGATCCCGAGGGTTGCCGCCGTCGGGCCTCGCTGACCGTTCGCGGCGAAGAGCGCATGGAGCGTCTCGCGGAGCATGGCGCGATCCTCGGCGCTCATCGCATCCGGGGCGAGCGCGTCGTATGACTCGGAGAGCGGGCCGAGTACCCGCTGCGACATCGGTGCGGCGCCGGATCCCGCCGCGCCCGTGCCCGCATCAGACCCTGCGGCGTCGCGGGCGTCTGCGGCGTCGAGCTCCAGGAGGGCTTCGAGAATCGGCGTATCGCGATCCGCCCAGATGACCGCTGGCACCCGCGGCGCCGTGTAAAGGGGCGCGGTGGGGGAGAGGGCGCGCAATCGGCCCGCCGCCGACCGCCGGCTCTGCACGGCGTCTGCGAGCGGTGACGGGCGGCCGACAACGACATCGAGGTTGTACGACGCGGCGGTCGCGAGTGCAGTGTCGAGCGCTCCGGGGTGGTCGTCGACGATCTGCCAGGCGCGGCCGACGCCCGGCGCGGGGGCCGGGGCATCGTTGGAGGCGACGAGCCGGTCGAGACCCGAACGCGGCTTCCTGCGCCACGATGCCAGATCTTCCGCCGTGCCCTGCACGGCGAGCACGCGCACGCGACCCGGAGGCTCGAGACCGGGCGCGAGGATCCCGAACCCCTGGACGGCCGAGCCCCGCGCGAGGAGCGCAGCGGTCAATCGTTCCCATCGCTCGCGCTCTCGGGCATTCTCGGCTCGGTTCTCGCCCAGGGCGAGGCCGAGCACCATGGCGCCCGCTGCGACGATCGAGCGCCCCTCCGCCGAGAGCGGGGACCCGCCCGCGATGGCCAGCTGAAAACGGCCGCCGGCGTCGAGGTCGATGACCTCGGCCTCGGCCGCCTCCGCGGCGGAGGCGAATCCGGCGGTGGCCGCGAGCGTGCCGCCGTCGGATCCCAGCAGCGCGAGGTGCTTGCCGGTCGCTTGAGCGAGGCTCGCGAGCACCTCGGCGGGTTGCTGCTCCCCGCGCGCGCCCTCGAGTAGGCGCTGCTGGGCCTGCAGCGCCCCGCGCGCAGCACCGAGATCGTCAGCGCGCAAGAGCTCGGCGACGGCCTTGCTCACCGCGATGAAGGGGACGGGAAGCGGGACTTCGAAGAGCGCGACCCGGTACGCACTCGCCGCCTGGACGAGGGGTTTCGGGATGCGCTCGTGATTGACTCCGATCCCGAAACCGATGGCGGCGACGCGCGCCCGATTGAGGCCGGCGACGAAGTCGCGCCACCGGCGGTCGTCGTGTGCGAGGGCGAGCCCGGTGGTCAGCACGATCTCTCCGCCTTCGAGGTACGAACCGAGGTCGAGCAGCTCGGTGTTCGACACCCACGTGATCGTGGGATCGCCCGCGCCCGATTGCACGAGGCGCAGGTGCAGGTGGGGTATCGCGAGGAGCTGCGAGAAGGCGACCATGATGCGATTCTTGCACAGGTCACCCACGTCGGGATATGCAAGCATGCCGCGGGCAGCGGGCAGGCCTGCGCCTACACTGGCGGTACGGGAACGGCGCACCGCACCGACGTCCGCTCCGCCCCCGCACGAGCAGCAGACGATGAGGAGCGCACCGATGACGGGCACCGGGCAGCCGAGGCACGAGAACGAATCCACCGAACGCGTGCCGCGGGGGGCCCTCCACGGCATCCGCGTCGCGGACTTCTCGCGAGTGCTGGCCGGTCCGCACGCGACGATGATCCTCGCCGATCTCGGCGCCGATGTCATCAAGATCGAGAGCCCGGAGGGCGATGGCACCCGCCAGTGGAACCCTCCGGTCAACGCGGTCGGGCAGAGCACCTACTTCGCGGGGGTCAACCGAGGCAAGCGCTCCGTCGTCTGCGACCTGCGCGACGAAGCAGGGCTCGCTCGCGCACGCGAACTCGCCCGCACGGCAGACGTCGTCATCGAGAACTTCAAGCCGGGCACGATGGAGAGATTCGGCCTCGGATACGACGCCGTCGCGGCCGAGAACCCCGGAGTGGTGTTCTGCTCGATCTCAGGATTCGGCGACACCGAGGGGCGCGACCTTCCGGGGTACGATCTGCTCGTGCAGGCCGTCGGCGGCTTGATGAGCATCACAGGCCAGGCCGACGACGCCGGGGGAGAGCCGACCAAGGTCGGCGTGGCCCTCGTCGACATCCTCACCGGGCTCAACTCCGTGATCGGGATTCAGGCGGCGCTCCGCGCTCGCGACTCCGCGGAGTCTCCCACCGCCGGTCGCGGCCAGCACGTCAAAGTCACACTGCTCGGATCACTGCTCTCGGCGCTCGCGAACCAGGCGTCCTCCACCCTCGAGACGGGCGTCGCGCCCGGCCGAATGGGCAACGCCCACCCGTCGATCGCGCCGTATGAGACCTTCGCCGCCGCCGATCAGTCGATCGCCCTCGCCGTCGGCACTGACGGGCAGTTCGCGCGGCTCTGCGACGTACTCGGCATCGCCGAACTCGCCCGTGGCGATCGCTTCGCCACGAACCCGCAGCGCGTCGCACACCGGGTCGAGCTGCGCACAGAGCTCGAGACGGCATTGAGGGAGCGATCCGCAGCCGACTGGATCGCCGCCTTCACAGCCGCCAACATCCCCGCCGGCCGTGTCAACTCCATCGCGCAGGCACTCGACCTCGCCGAATCACTCGGCCTGGAACCGGTCGCGGCGACCGCGGCGACGGCTCCCGACGGTTCCGAGCAGACGGTGCGCTCCGTGGCGACGCCGATCTCGCTCTCGGAGACGCCGGCCCGCTACGAGGTGCCGCCACCGGGCATCGGCGAGCACCAGGACGCCAGTTGGCTCCCGCGGTAAACGCACCCCATTCTCACCCCTTCGCCCGAACCTTCCCCGAGGAGCACCATGACCACCACCATCGATCAGCTGTTCGACGTCGCCGACTTCGTCACCGAGGAAGAGCGCGAGTGGCAGCTCAAAGCCCGTGAGTTCGCGCAGACGCGCATTCGCCCCATCATCGACCAGGCCTTCGAAGATCGCCGCCTCCCCGTGGAACTGCTGCCCGAGGTCGGCGAGTTCGGGGCGTTCGGCATGTACCTCGACGGCTACGGCCTGCGCGGCGCATCCTCCGTCGCCTACGGCCTGGTCGCCATGGAATTCGAGGCGGTCGACTCCGGCTTCCGCACCGCACTCTCCGTGCAGGGTTCGCTCGCGATGGGTGCGATCTACAAGTTCGGCTCGGAAGAGCAGAAGCAGCGCTGGCTGCCGCTCATGGGCCGCGGCGAAGCCATCGGCTTCTTCGGGCTCACCGAACCGCAGGGCGGCTCCGACCCCAACACCATGCTGACGACCGCGCGACGCGAGGGCGACGAGTGGGTGCTGAACGGCAAGAAGCGCTGGATCGGCCTCGCCACCATCGCGCAGCTCGGCGTCATCTGGGCGAAGGACGACGAGGGCATCGTGCGCGGCTTCATCGTGGAGACCGACACCCCCGGCTTCACCGCCACCGCGATCGAGAACAAGCTGTCGATGCGGGCCTCGCTGCAGACCGAGATCGTGCTCGAAGACGTGCGCATTCCGGCCGATGCGATCCTCCCCGGCTCGAAGGGGCTCTCGTCACCGTTCAAATGCCTGAACGAGGCGCGCTACGGCATCGCGTGGGGCGTCATGGGCGCGGCCCGATCCTGCCTCGAGGTCGCCGTCGAGCGCTCGCAGACCCGCGAGGTCTTCGGTGCGCCCATCGGAGGCAAGCAGATCATCCAGGCGAAGCTCGCCGACATGTTCCTCGAGTACCAGAAGGGCCTGCTGCTTGCACTGCACCTCGGGCGTCTGAAGGATGCTGGCAACCTCACCTACGGGCAGATCTCCGTCGGCAAGCTGAACAATGTGCGCGAGGCCATCAAGATCGCCGGTGCCGCCCGCTCGATTCTCGGCGGCGACGGCATCACCTCGGAGTTCCCCGTCATGCGCCACATGGCGAACCTCGAGTCCGTGCGCACCTACGAGGGCACGGACGAGGTGCACCAGCTGGTCATCGGGCGCGAGCTGACGGGCATCGCAGCCTTCTAGTCGGTCGGGCGGGCGCGGCCTCGATCCACCCTCCTGCCTGCCCCTCCCGGTGTCGTGGCCGCGCGGATCGCCCGTGAGCTAGGGTGACTGGCGGACGGAAGGAGCACGTGGTGGACGTGAAACGGGTGAGGGCGTCGACGGCAGGCCGGGTCGGGAGCTCAGACCGGGCGGACCGCCTCGAGCGGGTGCCGTGGGCGGCGGTCGCCGTGTTCGTGGTGCTGTCGTTCGGTCTCGCCTGGCTGATCGCGATGCCGCTCTGGCGCATGGGCACCGACGCCGACGCATACACGCTGTGGTTCGGCCTCCTCGCGGCAGCGATGATGTTCACCCCGGCGATCGCAACCGCGGTGGCGCTCTTCGTGATGCGTGCGCCGCGACGGGAGCGCCTCCGCTTTCTCGGCATGTGGCCCCTGCGCCCGGCGCGCCGGGTCGTCTGGTTCACGGTCGCAGCACTCGTCGCGCCGCTCATCGTCGTGCTGGCCGCCGTCGGCGTATCGGTGCTGTTCGGCTGGGCGCGCCTCGACCTCGTGAACTTCTCCGGTTTCCAGGCGACCCTCGACGCGCAGTTCGCCTCGCTCGACGCCGAGACCGCCGAGCTCGCACAGCAGAGCATGCCGCCGCTCGGATGGCTCGTCGCTCTGCAGGTGCTGCTCGTGCCGATCGGCGGCCTCGCGAACAGCCTGCTGGCGTTCGGGGAGGAGATCGGATGGCGGGGATGGCTGCTCACGGCGCTGCGTCCGCTCGGCACTTGGCCGGCGATCCTCATCACCGGGGTGATCTGGGGGCTCTGGCACACGCCCCTCATCCTGCTCGGGTACAACTTCGGGCTCACCGATTGGCGGGGCGTCGCTCTCATGACCGGAGGCTGCGTGGCGTGGGGCGCGCTGCTCGCCTGGTCGCGACTGCGCAGCGGGTCGGTATGGCCGGCAGTGGTCGGCCACGGGGCGCTCAACGCCTCTGCCGGCATGATCGTGGTGCTCGCGGCCGCAGATGCGCCGATCAATCCCGCGCTGGCCATGCCGTTGGGGGTATCGGGGTGGATCGTGATCGCGGTCGTGGTGGCGGTGCTCGTCGCCACGGGGCAGTTCCGCGAGGATCACCAGCCTCCGCTCGCCCCGCGCGCCCGACGAGGAGGCGGAGTGGGCGGCGCGACCTATGACGCTGCAGGCCCTGAGCGCGTCAACGCGACGATGCGGTCCGAAACGTCGGGGTAGCGCGCGCGCAGCGCGTCGCGCTCGCCGAGTGCGAATCCGTTCCACGCGAACGGGGGCGACATCGTCGTGCCGACCAGGCTCCACGCTCCGAGCGATGAGGAGCCCTGCATGACACCGGCCGGCACGACGAGCTGGGGCAGCTGGCCGGCATCCGGGTCAGGGCCCAGCAGCCGCTCCTCGGCGCGGCCGTCGGGGTGCAGGAGGAGTACTCGCAGCGGGTCGCCGGCGTACCAGTGGTACACCTCGACCGAAGCGAGAGCATGCAGCGCCGAGAAGTCCGGGTCGGCCAGCAGGTAGTAGATCGCGCTCGAGTGGTCGTCGAGGTGCATGCGGCGGAAGAGGCCGCCCTCGTGCTCGAGCGGTTCGAGCGAGAGGCGCTCGACCCAGCGCGCCGCCTCCTCAGGGAGCGGAGGCGTGTCGGAGCGGTGCGCGGGGGACGCCGGCGACGCGTTCACGCGAGCGCGGCTTCGCGGGTCTTGCGGAACCGCTTGCTGAGCAGGATGAGCACAATGAGCGTCACGACGTACGGGCCGGCGTCGGTCAACTGCTGCGGCAGGCCGAACGACTGCAGGCGGAATCCGATGGCGTCCGCGAAGCCGAAGAGCAGCGCGGCGCCGAGCACTCCGACGGGATGGGCGCGGGCCAGCATCACGGCGACCACGGCGATCCATCCGCGACCGGCCGACATGTTCTCGGTGAACTGCACCACATTTCCGAGGGCGAGCTGCGCTCCGCCGAGCCCGGCGAGCGCGCCGGAGACGATGACGGCACCCAGCTGGTACCGCTGCGGGTCGACGCCCATGGTGGCCGCGGCGAGCGGGCGTTCACCGACGCCGCGCAGACGGAGGCCGAGGGGGGTGCGGAAGAGCACGATCCAGAGCGTCGGCACCAGCAGCAGCGCGAGGTACCCGAGCGGTGTCAGCGCGAAGAGCTGGCCGATCCAGGGGATGTCGGCGAGCACGGGGATGCGCCACACGGGAATGCCGACGATGCCCGGATCCTGGAACACGCCCTGCACGTCGAAGATCGCGACGAGGAGGAAGCTCGTCATGCCGACGGCGAGGATGTTCATGGCGACCGCGAGAACGATCGGGTCGCCCTTGCGGTAGACCGCACCGTACCCCAGGATGAGCGAGAACAGCGCCCCGGCGATCATGGCGACGATCACTCCGAGCAGCCAACTGTGCGTGAAGAACGATGCCGCGACACCGGCGAATGCGCCGACGAGGATCATGCCCTCGAGGCCGATGTTGAAGATGCCGGCCCGTTCGGCGATCATGCCGCCGAGTGCGGCGAGCAGGATCGGGATGAGCGACCGGAGGACGGACCCGATGAGGTCCTGGTCGAAGAGTTCGAGGACGTTCATCGATCGGACTCCTTCGTCTCGGTGCCGGCACCGGGCACCGGAGCATGCGGTTCGGCGATCGCCGCCTCGTTCAACGGCGGCTCGGCCGTCGGCGGCCCCGAGGATGCTCCGTCAGCGGAGCCGCGTCTGCGGAACCGGGGAAGCGCCACGCGGAACGCGAGCAGTACGATGACGAGCGCTTGAATCACGGCGGCGATCTGCGGCGAGAGCCCGAGTTCGCGTCCCATCGCATCGCTGCCGACCATGATCGCCGCGAAGAACAGACCGGCGATGGCCGTGCCGATGGGCCGGTAGAGGGCCAGCAGCGTGACGAGCAGCGCGGTGAAGGCGTAGTTCGTCTGCACGAAGTACCCCTCGATGAGCCGGGTGCTCGGGGCCCCGATGATGAGCATGACGCCGAAGAGCCCGGCGAGGCCGCCGGAGAGCGCCATCGTGCGCGTGACGAGCGGGCCCGGCTTCACGCCTCCGTAGCGCACGAATTCCGCGTTCTGGCCGCTGAGACCCGACTCGAAGCCGAACCGGGTGCGACGATTCACGAAGACGGCGCCCGCGATCACGACGATGAGCACGATGATCGACCAGTTGACTCCGGTGAGCACCGCGGTGACCGGGCTCGTGGGCCCGAACGTCGATCGCAGCGTCTCGGCGAAGGAGGAATCCTTCGGCACGAGCATGCCGAGCTGCACCTCGGGTCGCAGCTGCTGGGTCGCGACGAGGTCCGTGCTCGGGTCGTTCAGCTGGAACCGGATCAGCCACGAGGAGAAGTAGCGAGCGGGGTAGTTCAGCAGCAGCGTCGAGAGCAGGATCGGCACCCCGAGCAGATTCTGGAGGAGCGCCGAGATGAGCCCCCACGCCGCGCCGGTCGCAATCGCGACGATGAAGGCGAGCGGCACGATGAGGATCGCCGGGCCGGGGACGTAGACCGCGACGATGCCGCCGGTCAGCGCCCCCAGGCCGGCCTGTCCCTCGGTGCCGAGGTTGAGCACTCCGGCACGGAAAGCGACGGCGATCGCGATGCCGATACCGATGATGGGAACGGCGCGCTGGAGCGTGTTCGCGAGTCCCGAACCGGTGCCGAACGATCCCTGGAGCATCGCGACGTATCCGCTGATCGGATCGACGCCTGCGATGAGCATGAAGCAGGCGCCGATGAGCAGGGCGAGCACCACCGACACCGGGATGGGGCCTGCGAGCCAGCGACCCGCTGTGCGTGCGGCATTCATCGTGCGGTCCCCTTCTCGGTGACATCAGGGCGTGGAGCGTCGTCGGTGCGGTCGCGCAGCGCGTCGAACGATCCGGGTCGGTGGCGCTCCTCGGGTGCGTGCCCTGCCATGTAGAGGCCGAGCAGCGCCTCGCTCGCTTCGGCTTTCGGTACCTCGGCCACGATTCGACCCTCGAACATCACGACGATGCGCGACGAGAGCGACATGATCTCGCTCAGTTCGGCGGAGATCAGGAGCAGCGCGCCACCCGTGTCGCGGTACTCGCAGAGCTCGCGGTGAATCGATTCGATCGCTCCGATGTCGACGCCGCGCGTCGGCTGCTCGGCGATGAGCAGCGGAGAGCCGTAGTCGAGCTCGCGAGCGACCACGACCTTCTGGAGGTTGCCGCCGGAGAGCGTGCCGACCCGCGTCGTCGGGCCGGCGATCTTGACGCCGAAACGGCTGATCAACCGTTTCGAGTGCTCGAGCATGGCCGATCGCGAGAGCAGGCCTCGCTTCAGGAGGGGGGCGCGCCGATGATGGCCGAGTGCGAGGTTGTCGATCGCGTCGGCGCCGCCGGCACTGCCGACGGCATGGCGATCCTCCGGGATATAGGCGATTCCGCCGTCGCGACGCTGAGCGATCGACGAGGCGCTGAGATCGCGTCCCACGACCGACACGGTGCCCTCGTCGGCTTTGCGCATGCCGATGATCGCCTCGGCGAGTTCGACCTGGCCGTTGCCCGCGACGCCCGCGATGCCGACGACCTCGTTGCGGCGCACGAACACACTGGCATCCGAGACGGCGTCGCGCCCGGCCGACCCCGGCACGGTCAATCCGCGAACATCGAGCACCACGTCGCCCGGTGCGTGCGCGGGGGGCGGGGTGGCGAGGTTGACATCGCGACCGGTCATGTGGCGGGTGATCTCATCGGGAGAACTGTCGGCCGTGACGAGTTGCGCCACGTTGCGCCCGTCTCGCAGCACGGTGACGCGGTCTGAGATGGCCATGACCTCGCCGAGCTTGTGGGTGATGAGGATGATCGTGCGTCCATCGGCTTTGAGCGCCCGGAGCACGTCGAAGAGACGCTCGGTCTCTTGCGGGGTGAGTACCGCGGTCGGCTCGTCGAGAATGAGCACGCGAGCCTCGCGGTAGAGCGCCTTCACGATCTCGACGCGCTGCAGCACGCCGACCGGCACGGAATCCACTCGCGCCGCGGGGTCGAGCGAGAGGCCGTAGCGCTCGGCGATCTCCGCAACGGCGCGGTTCGCCTCTGCGCGATCGATGAGCCCGCGCTTCTTCGGCTCGCTGCGGAACACGACGTTCTCCGCGATGGTGAGCGACGGGAAGAGTTTGAACGACTGGAACACCATGCCGATGCCGGCATCGATGGCGTCAAGGGGTGAGGAGAATTCTCGTCGCTCGCCCCTGATGTAGATCTCGCCCTCATCGGGCTGATAGACGCCGGCGAGCTGCGACATCAAGATCGACTTGCCCGCCCCGTTCTCGCCCATGAGCGCGTGGATCTCACCGGCTTCGACCTCGAAGTCGACGCGATCGTCGGCGAGTACGCCGGGGAAGCGCTTGGTGATCCCGCGCATCGAGACTTCGGCGACCATCCGTGTTCCTTTTCTTGGTGGTGCATGAAACTCGCCGGTTGAGCGAGCGCGGGAAGACGAGACCCAGGGTACTGCGAAACGGTCTCGACTTCGGCGCGCTCGGCTCAACCGGCGATCCGGGGGTTATGCGAGCGGGTCGGTGACCTTGATCTTGCCCGAGACGATGTCGTCGCGCGCCTGGGTCACCTCATCGAGCACATCCTGGTGCTCCATGATCGTGCACTGCGAATCAGCGGCATCCTCGGTGAGGCTGACGATGGTCATGCCCTCCTCCTTGAGGCCGAAGGAGCTCGTCGCATCCTTCGAGCTCTTACCGTCCATGATCTCGCCGACGACGGTCTCCACGACGCGGTTGACCGACTTCACCGTGCCGTCGACGACCGACCCGGGTGCGATCGGGCACTGGTTCGCGTCGACGCCGTAGGCGGAGAAGCCCTTTTCAGCTGCGGCCTCCATGATGCCGCCGTTCGAGGCAGCGCCGACGGCGAAGACCTCGTCCACGCCGCTCGCTGCGAACGCGAGGGCCTGCTCCTTGCCGCGCGCCGGATCGGCGAACGGGTTGTCGCCGCCGATGACCTGCGGAGCCACCGTGTCGACATCCTCGTTCACGCTCTTGGCGCCTTCGGCGAAGCCGTCGGAGTACTTCTTCAGCAGTTCGTTGTCGACCGAGATGACCGAGCCGACCTTGTTCGCCTCGGTGAGGAGCCCGGCTTCCATGCCGAGCAGGTACGACGGCTCCTGCTCGCGGAACGTCGCCTGGTAGAGGTTGTCGGGGGCGCCCTCGACGAACGTGTCGATGAGCATGAAGTTCTGCTGCGGGTTCTGCTCGGCGAGCTCCTTGGCGACATCGCCGAACTGGAAGCCGAGCATCACGACGACCTCGGGAGCTTCGGCGATCGCGGCTTCCAGGTTGGAACGGCGCGTCGCATCGTCCTTCGATTCGAAGGTCTTCGCGGTGCCCTCGAAGGTCTCGGCGACCGATTCGATGCCGACCTTGCCCGACTTCAAGAACTCGTTCTGGCCGATCGGATCGCTCGTGATGTAGATGAAGCTGGGGCCGTCGCTGGCCGCCTCATCCGAGGTGCCGCCGCCGCCGGAGCAGGACGTGAGCAGCAGTGCAGCGGATGCCGCGCCTGCGACGAGAGCCGCGCGAACGCGACGCTGGGTGAAGAACATGGGTGTTCCTTTCGAACGGGAGGGTTGGGGTGAGCTTACGAACGGAGCGACTCGAGCGACACGCTTTCGAGCGTCTCGCCGCGGCTGAGCAGGATCACCCGGCGCTCGGTGACGATCGCCGTGATGAGGTCGTGCGGGGTCACGTCGAAGGCCGGGTTCACGGCATCGATGCCCGCGGGGGCGGTGCGCGTGCCGCCGAACCCCACGACCTCGTCGACGCCGCGATCCTCGATCTCGATATCGGCTCCGCTCGCGGTGCGCATGTCGATCGTGGATTCTGGCGCGACGACGATGAAGGGCACTCCGGCGTGCTGCGCGGCGAGCGCGAGCGAGAACGACCCCACCTTGTTGGCGGTGTCGCCGTTGGCCGCGATGCGGTCGGCGCCGATGAAGACCGCGTCCGCGATTCCGCGCGAGAGCAGGAACGGGCCTGCGGAGTCGATCAGGAGCCGGAAGGGCGCCTGCATGCGTTCGAGCTCCCATGCGGTGAGGCGCGCGCCCTGCAGCAGCGGGCGCGTCTCGAGGGGGAGCGCCTCGATGAGGGAGCCCTGCTCGAAGAGCGTCTCGATCACGCCGAGCGCGGTGCCGCGCTCGACCGTCGCGAGACTGCCGGTATTGCAGATGGTCATCACGCTCACGCGATCCTTCGCCGCGAGCTCTCGCGTGAGATCGGCGCCGCGCAGGCCCATCGAGATGCAGGCCGCGATGTCCTCGTCGCGGATGAGCACGGCCTCGTCGAGGATGGCGGCGGCGCCCGCGTCGAGCTTGGTCAGCGCGCGGTCGACGCCCCACGAGAGATTCACCGCGGTGGGGCGGGCCTCGCGAAGAATCGCAGCCTGGCGACGCACCTCGTCTCGGTCGAGCTCGTCATCGCCGTGCTCCGCCTGCACAGACGCTGCGATGAGCGCGACGCCGAACGCGCCTGCCACGCCGAGTGCCGGGGCGCCTCGCACCGCGAGCCGCTGGATGTCGTCGATCAGTTGCGGCAGCTCCGTGACGCGGTGCACCTCGACCCGTTGGGGGAGCAGGGTCTGATCGATGAGTTCGATGGCTCCGTTGACCCAGTCGATCGTGCGCAAGCGGTGCTCCTTTATCCGTCACAGTTTCGCCGCAGGGAATCGCTGATTGCTCTGGGAGTGCTGACGCCCCCACCCCGGGCTGCAGTATCGCAGCTCTCAGAATACCTGACGCTGACGCTCCTTCGAGCCTGCTGTCGGGGTTCCACAACCGGGTGCGGTTCAGTGCGCGGATGCGAGCCGTTGCCGAGCCGGTCATGCATCGTTCACGGATCGATATGCGTGTCGTATCGCGGGATGCGATTCCGTCGGCGTAGCGTGTGACGCATCGGGCAGGGTGCCCGATCGAGGAGGCCGGTCGGTCACCACCTCGAAGCCACTGGCCAACTCGCTGAGTCGGGGCGCTGCCCCGGTGCAGAGGAGCCATCGTGGCTGAGATCCAACACCCCGCAACCCCCGTTCCGGCGCTCGTCGAGGCGGAGCCCGTCGCGTCGGGCCGCTCGTCGGCATTCCGGACGCCGAGCTCCCCCGAGCTGTCCGACGACACCCTGCAGCAGTTGCGCACGTACGTGCTCGACACGTCCGTCCTGCTGAGCGACCCGGCGGCGCTGTTCCGCTTCGCCGAGCACTCGGTGGTGCTGCCAGTCGTCGTCGTGATGGAGCTGGAGAAGAAACGGCACGATCCCGAACTCGGATACTTCGCGCGGCGCGCGCTGCGCATCCTCGACGAACTGCGGGGCAAACACCTGCGGCTCGACATCCCGGTTCCGGTGGGCGACGCCGGGGGCACCGTGCGCGTCGAGCTCAACCACACGAGCCTCGACGGTCTGCCGAGCGGCATGCGCCTCGGCGACAACGACACGAGAATCCTCGCGGTGGCGCAGAACCTCGCCTCCGACGGTCTCGACGTCACGGTGATCTCGAAGGATCTGCCGATGCGATTGAAGGCCGCAGCGCTCGGGCTCGGATCGGAGGAGTATCGCGCCGAGCTCGCTCGCGACGACGCCTACACGGGGATCGCATCGTTCGCGCTCGACGAGGAGCAGATGCGCGTGCTGTGGGAGGACGAGCGGCTCGACGACGTCGAGGCCGCCGCCGACCTGCCGCTCGGCACGGGGCTCGTGCTCACCTCGGCGCGCGGTTCGGCGCTCGGAAGAATCGACGGAGACCGGTCGCTGCACGTGGTGCGCGGCGACCGGGAGGTGTTCGGCGTGACGGGGCGCAGCGCTGAGCAGCGCCTCGCGATCGACCTGCTGATGGACCCGAAGGTGGGCATCGTCTCGCTGGGCGGCAGTGCTGGCACGGGCAAGTCGGCGCTCGCGCTCGCCGCAGGGCTCGAAGCCGTGCTCGAGCGACGGCAGCACCGCAAAGTGATGGTGTTCCGACCGCTCTACGCCGTGGGCGGCCAGGATCTCGGCTACCTGCCCGGCGATCACCAGGAGAAGATGAACCCCTGGGCCCAGGCGGTGTTCGACACCCTCGGCTCGATCGTCTCTCAGAACGTGCTCGACGAGGTGGTGGCGCGCGACCTCGTCGAGGTGCTGCCGCTCACGCACATCCGCGGGCGCTCGCTGCACGATGCCTTCGTGATCGTGGACGAGGCGCAGTCGCTCGAGCGGGGCGTGCTGCTGACCATGCTCAGCCGCATCGGCCAGAACTCGCGCGTCGTGCTCACGCACGATGTGGCGCAGCGCGACAACCTGCGCGTCGGTCGGTACGACGGAATCGCGGCGGTCATCGAGAAGCTGAAGGGGCATCGCCTGTTCGGTCACGTGACCCTGACCCGCTCCGAGCGAAGCGAGATCGCGGCCCTCGTCACGGATCTGCTCGACACCCCGTAGACGATGAGGCGACCGGCCGGGCGCGATGACCCGGCCGGTCTGCCGCCGCTACCCGACGGCGGCGATCCGCTCCTCGACGAGCGGCCAGAAGGTGTCGGCCCACACCTCGTACCCGCGGTCGTTCGGGTGGAAGGCGTCCGCGGCGAACTCGGTGAGCACGCCCGCCACTCCGCGCTCCTGCGTGGCCCGGTGCAGCGGCACGACGCGCATGCCGAGATCGCCGGCGATGGCGTGAATCATGCGGTTCGCGACCCGCACCTTCCGCTCGTTCCACGGCAGATGGAAGCAGGGGAGCTCGCTCACGATCGTGTGCCGGGGCAGCGCCCCGAGAATCTGCGTCATGTTCCGGTGGAAGCGCACCGCATCCCACTCGGCGATGTCGTTCGCGCCGATCGCGATCGTAACGAGGTCGGGCTCATACGCGAGCACCTTCTCCGCTTTCGGCAGCTGATCGCGCAGGCACAGGGCCGTCGTGGCCCCCGAAACCGCGAGATTGACGACTTTGACGGGCTCGCCGGTGCTGGCCTCGATCCGGTCGATCAGCTGCCCGACGTAGCTGCGCCCGGGTGTCGACGCTCCGATGCCCTGCGCGGTCGAGTCGCCGAGCGCGAGGTATCTGAAGGCGCCCTTCTGCTTGCGCCGCTCCCGCCACCACTGGGCGGTCACCGGCTGCATCTCCGCGAGCTCCATCAGCGGGCGATTCACGCGGTCGTAGAGTCGCTGCCACCCGAGCAGGCGAGCCGCTGACGCGGCTCCCGAGCGGGCGAGGGCGCGCGCACCGTCGCGTGGAACTCCTGCAGGCATCATGGATTCAGCGTAGCGAGGGCGGCTGTCGCGGCGCATCTCCTTCGCGCCGGCGGCGGCCCCGACCGAACGGCGACGGGCCCGGGATCGACGCACTGCGATCCCGGGCCCGTCGGCGGTGCCTGCGGTGAACCTACTTCGCGACGCCCGGGTGGGTCATCGACAGCAGATCGAGCGCCTGGTCGAGCGCCTCTTCCGAGACCTCGCCGCGCTCGACGTACCCGAGGTCGACGACCGCCTCCCGCACCGTGATGCCCTTCTTGACGGAGTGCTTCGCGATCTTCGCGGCGGCTTCGTAACCGATGAGGCGGTTGAGCGGTGTCACGGTCGACGGGCTCATGCCGGCGAGGGCGGCGGCGCGCTCGAGGTTGGCCTCCAGACCGGCGACCGTCTTATCGGCGAGCACCGTCGAAGCGTTCGAGAGGAGACGGATCGACTCGAGCAGCGCGGTGCCCATGACCGGGATCTGCACGTTGAGCTCGAATGCTCCGGATGCGCCGGCCCACGCGATGGTCGCGTCGTTGCCGATGACCCGAGCGCACACCATGAGCACGGCTTCGGGAATCACCGGGTTGACCTTGCCCGGCATGATCGACGAGCCCGGCTGCAGGTCGGGGATGTGCAGTTCGGCGAGGCCCGTGTTGGGGCCCGAACCCATCCAGCGGATGTCGTTGTTGATCTTCGTCAGCGACACGGCGATGGTGCGCAGGGCTCCGGATGCCTCGACGAGCCCGTCGCGGTTCGCCTGCGCTTCGAAGTGGTTGCGCGCTTCGGTGATCGGCAGGCCGCTCGACTGCGCGATCTCGGCGATGACCTTCTCGGGGAACCCGAGCGGCGTGTTGATGCCCGTGCCGACGGCCGTGCCGCCCTGGGGCACCTCGGCGACGCGGGGGAGCGCAGCGTCGATGCGCTCGATGCCGTAGCGGATCTGGGCGGCGAATCCGCCGAACTCCTGTCCGAGGGTCACCGGCGTCGCGTCCATGAGGTGGGTGCGACCCGACTTCACGGCCGTCTTCCACAGCTCGGCCTTCGTTTCGAACGCCTCGGCCAGGTGCGCGAGCGCGGGCTTCAGCTGCTCGATGAGCGCTCCGGTGACCGCGATGTGCACGGACGTCGGGAAGACGTCGTTCGACGACTGCGAGGCGTTGACGTGGTCGTTCGGGTGCACGGGGGAGCCGAGGTGGCGCGTGGCGAGCGTCGCGAGGACCTCGTTCATGTTCATGTTCGAGGAGGTGCCGGAGCCCGTCTGGTACGTGTCGACCGGGAACATGTCGTGGTGATCGCCCGCGATGATCTCGTCGGCCGCCGCGACGACGGCCTGAGCGACCGAGGCGTCGAGGATGCCGAGATCGCCGTTCGCGATGGCGGCGGCGCGCTTGATGCGCGCGAGCGCGACGATCTGCGCGGGCTCGAGGCCCTTGCCCGAGATCGGGAAGTTGTCGACGGCGCGCTGCGTCTGGGCGGCGTACAGGGCGTCCTTGGGAACCCGCACCTCGCCCATGGTGTCGTGCTCGATGCGGTACTCGGTCTCGGCGCCGGCGGCGCTGCGATCTTCGGTCACAATCATCCTTCGTTTCGTGGATACTGCTCGTGGGTCGGAGAAGTTCGAGAGGCCCGTGCCTGGCTCACGCCGCGGCGACCGGCTCTGCTGCGGTGATGTCGAGGTGCCCGACGGCGCTCACGGCGACTGCGCGTCCCTCTGACAACTGATACTGGCAGCCGACGATGCCCAGCCGGCCAGCGGCCACGGCATCGCTGATGATGCGCGAACTGCGCAGCAGCTGGTTGACGGTCGCGGCGAGGTGCACGCGGCCGACGGCGTCGGCGTCGATGGCCGAGACGTCGACGTATGGGGTGTCGCGGTGCTCGCGGAGCCAGAGCTCCTGCACCGAGGGCAGGATCGGCGCGAGCGTGTTCTGCACCGCGATGGGAACAGCGGTGGGCTCCTGCTCCATCTGACCGATCGCCGCAGCGACGGCGCCGCACGAATCGTGGGCGAGTACGACGATCACGGCGACGCCGAGGTTCGCGACGGCGTACTCCATGGAAGCCGTGATGGATTCCGCCACCACGTGCCCCATGTTCCGGGCGATGAAGAGATCGCCGAGGCCGGCGTCGAAGATGATCTCGGCGGCGAGCCGGGAATCCGAGCAGCCGAAGAGCGCTGCGTCTGGCACCTGCCCGTTCGTGAGCTCGTTGCGGCGCTCGACGTCTTGCCTGGGATGCTGAGGGCCGCCGTCGATGAAGCGCCGGTTGCCGGCGACCAGTGCGTCCCAGGCCTGCTGCGGGGTGACTCTCGGGGCGGTCATTCGGTTCCCTTCGGTTCGGAGAGCGACTCGGCGATGTCCGTCGCCAGGTCGCGAAGCGTGGACGGTGCGTCGGTACCGTAGACGAGAATGGTGTCGTTCTCCCACTGCGCCTGAAGCGCGAAGAGCACATTGGAGTTGTCGGGATCCCGATCGCTGTGATCGTAGGTGATCCAGTCGAGGCCGCCGAGCGATTCGTTGCCGGTCGGAGCCTGCTGTTCGAGCTGCTGCGCGATCCAGACGTCTTCGACGGGGGCGCCGTCCGGGGTGAACGCCTGCGTCACCGCGGCATAGGCCTCGCGGCCCGATTCCGCATCGACCGTGGTGTAGTTGATCTGCCAGGCGGTGACGCCATCGCTGCCGCGTAGTTCGGCCTGCTTCGCCTTCCACTCCTCGGGCACCTGCGGAGCGGCGAGCTCTCGGCCCGCGCTCGGAGCCGCCTCGGTCGCGAGCGACGCGACGTTCACCTCGTGTTCCGCGAACCCGCCCGTGCCGCGGGGCACCATCAAGAAGATGACGAGCACCAGCCCGAGGCTCACGAGCAATGAGAAGACGAGGTTGTTGACCGTCTTGCGCTCCCGATAGAGCCGGCTGTCCCTCGCCTTGCGCGATGCGGTCTCGGCAGGGGTCTCGGGTCGGCCGAGCTCGGCGACCACCGCTGGCGTCTTGTGCTGCTTCGCCATCGGTTACGCGTCACCTCCGACGGATCCGTCGCCCGCGTTCTTCCGCGCCGCCTCGAGTCGCTGTCGCGCGCCGAGCAGCCATTCCTCGCAGCGCGCCGCCAAGCTCTCGCCGCGCTCCCAGAGCTGCAACGATTCTTCGAGGGTCGCTCCGCCCTGTTCGAGGCGGCTGACCACCTGGATGAGCTCGTCGCGCGCTTCCTCATACGAGAGGGAGGCGGGATCCGGAACCACCGTATCTGCCATGCGTACGAGTCTACCCGGCGCTCCTGACACCGATGTCGACGGAGTCAGCGTCGCGGCGGGGCCTCCTCGCGCTCAGCGCCGTCCGCCGGATCCTGGGCGACGGCGCGCTTGCCGAGCTTCGCCCAGGACGATCGGATCATGCGCTGGATGGAGCTGTCGAGGGCCACCGCGATGATCAGGGTGGCGCCGACGAGGATCGTCTGCAGGAACGGCGACGCCTGCATGAACACCAGACCGGCGCGCAGCACGCGGAAGAAGAGGAGACCCGCGACGACGCCGCTGATGCGGCCGACCCCGCCCTCGAAGGCGACCCCGCCGAGCAGCACGACGGTGAGCACCTCGAGCTCCAGGCCCGATCCGATGTTCGGGTTCGCCGACTGCACCTTGGCCGAGAGGAACAGGCCGGCGAGTGCGGCGAAGGCCCCGGTCGCGACGAAGAGGAGGAAGCGGGAGCGCGGCACGTTGACGCCCATGAGGCGCGCGGCGCGCTCGTTCCCGCCGATCGCCTTGACCGACTTGCCGAAGGTCGTGTGGTTGAGCACGTACCATCCGAGCGCGATGACCGCGACGAGCGCGATGATCTGAATGGGGATCGGGCCCACCTTCAACGTGCCGATGCTGCGAAACGCCTCGGGGAGCTCTGCGCGCGGAATGGTGCGCCCATCGGAGAGCAGGAGTGCGAGCCCGCCCCAGACGCTGAGAGCGCCGAGCGTGACGACGAAGGAGTTGAGCCGCAGGTAGGCGATCAAGAACCCGTTGAGCGCCCCGGCGGCGACTCCGGTGGCCACGGCGGCGATGAAGCCGAGCAGTGTCGAACCGGTCGCGCTCATCGCGAGGCCACCGGTGATCGCGGATGCCGAGGCGACCGAGCCGACCGAGAGATCGATGGTGCCCGACATGATGAGGAATGCGGCGGGAATCGCGATCAATCCGAGTTCCGCTGCCTGCAGCAGGATGCTCTGCCCGTTGGCGAAGGTGAAGAAGTTGGGGCGGAGGATGGAGAAGACGGCGACGAGCACGATGAGAGCGAGGAAGATGCCGTTCTTCGCGGCGAAGATCTTGAGGCGTTCGGCGTTCATGAGGGGTCCGTTCAGGCGCGGGTCGGCTCGGCGATGGCGAGGAGCGAGGTCAGGAGGTCTTCGTTGAAGGTGCTTGATCGTGGGACGTCGACGAGCCGATCGCCCAGCATCGTGTAGGCGCGGTCGCAGAGGCTCGCGATCTCGTCGGACTCGCTCGACGCCACGAGGACTGCTGCGCCGCGGGCGGCGGCGGCTCGCGTCGCTTCGACGATGTCGAGCTTCGCGCCGACATCGACGCCCTGCGTGGGCTGCGAGAGGATCAGCAGCGCGGGTTGGGCGGGGTACAGCCACCGAGCGAGCAGATGCTTCTGCCGGTTGCCGCCTGAGAACTGCGAGATCTCGGCATCGGCCGAGGGGCCGCGGATGTCGAGGGCGCTGCGGGCGCGCTCATAGACCTCAGCACCCGATTTCGCCGATACCCACCATCCACGAGCCGCGCCTGCCGAGTGCCACGGGAGCATGACGTTGTCGAGCGCGGTTTCAGAGGCGATGAGTCCTTCGGTGTCGCGATCGGGTGGGACGAAGAAGACGCCGCGCTTGATGGCTTGCGCCGGTGAGGCGAAGCGCACGGGCGCCCCGCCCAGCGTGTAGGGCTGCGGAGTCTTGGCCGCCCCCGCGAGCTGCGCCGCGATGTCGAACTGCTCGCCGCCGGCCATGCCGAACAGGCCGACGACCTCCCCGGCGCGTGCGCGAACGGCTCCGCCCGGAGTGTCGATCGCGACGACCTCGTCGCCGGGTGCGACGTGGGTGAAATCGAGCGAGCGCAAGTCGGGAACGAGCGCATCCGCGAGCTTCGCCGGCGTGAAGTCGCTCGACGGTCCGTCCACGACGAGACGCCCGCCGCGAAGCACCACGATGCGCGTGCACACCTCCATGATGTCTGGCAGGCGATGCGAGACGTAGACGACGGCGATGCCGCGCTGCGCGAAGCCTCTGATGAGGTCGTGCAGCGCATCGGTCTCGGCCCGGCCGAGCGCTGCGGTTGGCTCGTCGAGCAGGAGCACCTTCATCTCGCCCGAGAGCATGCCGCGTGCGATATCCACGAGCTGCCGTTCACCGAGTCCGAGCGCTTCGACCGGGATCTCGAGCGGAATGTCGGCCCCGACGGCCGCGAGCGCCTGGCGTGCCTGGGCCCGCCGCTCCGCGACCCGGGGAGCTCTGCGTGCGAGAAAGAGGTTCTCGAGCACCGACATGTTCGGGGCGAGCGCAGGTTCCTGATGGATGACGGTCACTCCGTGCTGGGCGGCCTCGCGCGGGGTCAGCCGCTTGTCGATGCGTGCGCCGTCGATGCTGAACGCTCCGCTGCTCGCATCGATCACGCCCGTGGTCACGTTGAAGAGCGTGCTCTTGCCAGCGCCGTTGTGGCCGAGCAGTCCGACGATCTCGCCGGGGGCGATCGCGAACGTGATGTCTTCGAGTGCGCGTGTCGCACCGAAGTCGACGGTCACGCCGGTGTACTCGAGCCGATACTGATGGTCGACCATGCGGGGGTCCTCTCGTCGCACGCTACGGGGTCATCGGGGCGCACCTCGGCCTCTGGGCGCCCCGATGGGAGTACTACTGGTTCGCGAGCAGGAAGTCCTCTGCGTTCTCGCTCGTGACCTCCGTGACCGGAACGGACTGATCCTCCACGGGTTCGCCCTCCGCCGCGTCGACGAGCATCTGCGCGTTCGCTTCGGCGAGCTGTCGTGCCGGGGCGATGTACGCGTACCGCCAGAACGAATCCGGCTCCATGATGACCTCGAGTTCGGCGTCCGTCGCATCGAGGTTGAGCAGGAGCATGCTGTCGTCGGTGGGCGAGACCCCCGAGTCGGTGAGCGCCTGGTAGGCCCCGAGCGCCGGGTCGTTGGCGATGGCGAGCCAGACCTTCGTGTCGGGGGCCGCGTTGAGCTGATTCTGCACGGCGGCGTACCCGTCGTCGAGGCTCAGTACCTTGTGCTCGGTGATGTCGAGATTGAGATCGGCCGCGTCGAGGGCGTCGAGCATGCCCTGGCCGCGGAGCCGCCCGAGATCGGTGTCGGGCCAGCCGAGGAAGGCGACGTCGACTTTCTCGTCGCCGTAGGTCTCCGCGATCCATTCAGCGGCCTTCTCGCCGGCCTTCTTGCCATCGGCCTCGTGATCGAGGGTGACGGCCGCCGTCACGCCATCCCACGTGCTGCCGTAGCCGAGGATCGGGATGCCGGCGTCGGTCGCCTGCGTCGTGACTGCGACCATCGCGTCCGACTGCACGGGGTACCCCATGATCGCCTTGATGTCGCCTCGGACGAGCCACGACTCCCAATCCTGCACCTGTGTCTGGGCATTCCACTTGGGGTCGTCGGTCACGAATTCGTAGCCGGCGTCGGTCACGATCGTCTCCATGAAGGGGAGCATGTCGTTCCAGATCTGGATGTCGAGACCGGCGAAGCTCATCGCGACGGCGCCCTTCGCCTCGGACCCGGATGACGCGTCGCCTCCGGTGCTGTCTGAAGTGCATCCGCTCAGTGCGAGCGCTGCGGCAGCCGCGAGTGCGACGCCGCCGGATAGTGCACGGGTGCGTTTCATGAGTTGACTCCTTCGTCGGGGTGCTCGGAGGGCACCGGCGCCCTCCGTTGTCGAGCCGACCCTGGCCCGCAGCGTCACTATGACAACACGTTTGAATCCCTAAAGTCAACGGGAAGAGTGTTTCATTTATGTTTCGACATTCAAATGGTGCATTTGTTTGTGGATCGTGAATTCTTGAGGCTATGGTGGGGGCCATCGGGACGCAGCGCCATCGGGCGCGGATCGCCGAGCGAAGCTGGAAGGACAACCGCAATGGAGCGCAGGACCGGATACGTCTGGCACGAACGATACGCATGGCACGACACCGGCACGCACGCCGGCATCTACCCCTCCGGGGGATACGTGCAGCCTTACCAGAACTTCGAGAGCCCGGAGTCGAAGGCTCGGTTCGCCGGCCTCGTCGAGGTGTCGGGCCTGTTGGAATCGCTCGTGCGGATCCCTGCGCGCGAAGTCGATGCGGCGGATCTGCTGCGCGTGCACACTCCGGAGCACGTGGAGCGCATCCGAACGCAATCCGAGCAGGCCGGGGGAGACGCCGGCGACGGGTTATCCCCGTTCGGTCGCGGAGGGTACGATCTGGCGCGCCTCGCGGCAGGCGGCACGCTGGTCGCGGCGGAGGCGGTGCTCGACGGCGTCGTCGACAACGCGTACGCGCTGGTGCGCCCTCCCGGCCATCATGCGGAACCGGACCAGGGGCGGGGATACTGCCTGTTCGCGAACGTGCCGGTGGCCATCGAGGCGCTGCGGGCCGCGGGGAAGGTGCAGCGGGTGGCGATCTTCGACTACGACGTGCATCACGGCAACGGTGCGCAGAAGATCTACTGGGATGATCCGAATGTGCTCACGATCTCGGTGCATCAGGATCGCCTGTTCCCGGTCGACAGCGGACTGGTCGACGAGCAGGGCGCTGGCGCTGGCGCGGGAACGAACATCAATGTGCCGCTGCCGGCGGGTTCCGGCGACGGCGCCTACTGGTCGGTCGTCGACGAGGTCGCCCGACCGGCGATCATCGCGTTCCAGCCCGATCTCATCCTCGTATCGAGCGGATTCGACCCGTCGGCGTTCGACCCCCTCGGGCGCATGAGCGTGACCTCGGAAGGCTTCCGCGGGATCGCCGAGCGGTTGCTCGCGATCGCCGATGAGGCGTGCGGCGGGAGGATCGTCTTCTCCCACGAGGGCGGCTACTCGGCAGTGCACGTCCCGTTCTGCGGCATCGCGGTGCTCGAAGTGCTGAGCGGTGTGCGCACGGGCGTCGAGGATCCGTTCGCGCTCTCGGTGGGGGGATCGCCGACCCGTGCACTCGCAGACTGGCAGACAGCCGTGATCGAACAGTCCGCGTCACTCGCGCGCGCGCTTGGACTCGTGGTCGATCGAGAGGCCGACTGACCGGGCCGGCGCCTTCGGCCGGATCGATTCGCGCACCGGCGATCAATCCGGTCGGCCTCAGCGCCCGTTCCGCAGCGGGAAGATCGGGCGATGGGTGTGCACCGAGTCGTAGAGGAACGTCTCGATGTGCGATACCCCGCGGATCTCCCGGATCTGCCGGTTGATGAGCGTGAAGAGCTCGCCGGGCGACGTCGCGTAGACCTCGACGAGGATGCTGAACCTGCCGGAGCCGAGCACGACGTAGCGAACGCCCTCGAAGGCCGCGATGCGATCGGCTACGGCGTCGATGTCGCCCGACACCTCGATCTGCAGGCTCGCGATACTGCTGAGCCCGACTGCATTCGGGCTCGTCACTCCGATCACGCGCACGACTCCGCGCTCCTGCAGCCGCTTCACGCGGGCGCGAGCGCCGCCCGGCGTGAGCCCCACCTCGTTCGCGAGGTCGGAGTAGCTCATCCGGCCGTCGCGCTCGAGCAGCACGATGAGCTGTTCGTCGAGCTCGTCGAGCACTCCGAACGGCTCGTGGGGCTCGGCCGAGTGGGCTCCATCGTCGGTCCCGGGCTTGCGCGCTTTCGCCATGACATGCAGTATCGCACGCTGAGGCTGGCGGGGATCGTGCTCCTGGTGCTCCTAGCGCTCCATCGCCTCGACGTCGAGGGCGCCACCGGCGAGCGAGAGTCTGATCGGAGCGCCAGCGACCGCTTCCGCGGGGTCGCGGAGCACGGACCCGGCAGCCCCCGAGTCGTCGATGACCTGCGCGATCGCGTAACCGCGCTCGAGCGTCGCCCGAGGAGAGAGCGCGGCGAGTCGTCCGCGCACGTCGGCGAGCGAGCGCGAGCGGTCCTCGATCGCGCGGTCGGCGAGTTCCGTGCCGCGAGCGATCCACCGGACGAGCTCCTCGGCGCGCTCGTCGATCAAGCGGTCGGGCGCCGCGAGAACGGGACGGCCGCGCAACTGCGCAATGCGATCCGTCTCGTGCGCGAGCAGCTGCCCGAGCCGCGTGGTGAGGCGGGCGCGGGCCTGATCGAGGCCGGCGAGCTCCTCGCCGACGTCGGGCACGATCCGCTTCGCAGCATCCGTCGGCGTCGATGCGCGCAGATCGGCGACCTCGTCGAGCAACGGGCGATCCGCCTCGTGGCCGATGGCACTCACGATCGGGGTCGTCGCCGCGCTCGCCGCACGGATCACGCGCTCGTCGCTGAACGGCAGCAGATTCTGGAAGTCGCCGCCGCCGCGAGCGACGACGATCACTTCGATCTCGGGATCCCGGTCGAGCGCCTCGATGCCTGCGGTGACCTCGCCGGCCGCGCGATCCCCCTGGACTGCGGCGTAGTGGATCGTGAACTGCACGCCCGGCCAGCGGAGCGTCGCGTTGCGGATCACATCTTTCTCCGCGTCGGAATCGCGCCCGGTCACCAGCCCGATGCGGCCGGGGAGGAACGGGAGGCGGCGCTTGCGGTCGGCGTCGAACAGGCCCTCGGCCTGCAGCTGCCGGCGCAGACGCTCGAGCCGTTCGAGGAGCTCGCCGATGCCGACGTGCGAGATGTCGAAGACCTGCACCGTGAGCGAGCCGCCCTTGACCCAGAAATTCGGCTTCACGAGGGCGACGACCCGGTCGCCGGGCGAGAACTCGCTCGACAAGCGCTGCGCGACCGAGCGCCAGACGGTGAAACTGATCGTCGCATCCTGGTGGAGGTCGCGCAGCTTGCCGTACACGTGACCGCCGCGCAGCTGCCACTGCGTGATCTCCCCCTCGATCCAGACCTGGCCGAGCCGGTCGATCCACGCGGCGATCTTCTCGCTCATCTCTGCGACGGGCCAGGGGGCCTCCCTCGTCGCGGGACCGGTGGAGGGTGCATCTGCCATGGCACCAGCCTAGTTGTCGGCGCCGGCCGCCTCCCCGGCGGAGACGCGCAGGCGGCGGCGGTAGAATCTGCCTCATGAACGACACCCAGGTGCGAGACCAGCGCACGATCGGGGCGCCCGTGGTGACGCTCGCGATGCCGCGCATGCGTCGGCAGGCCGGGCGGTTGCGCGATCGGCCCGTGCTGGGCGAGAAGAAGGTCATTCTCGCGGCGCCGCGCGGATACTGCGCCGGGGTGGATCGCGCGGTCGTGGCGGTCGAGAAGGCCCTCGTGCGCTACGGGGCGCCCGTCTACGTGCGCAAGCAGATCGTGCACAACGTGCACGTGGTGAACACGCTCGAGAAGATGGGCGCCGTCTTCGTCGAGGAAGTGGACGAGGTGCCGGAGGGAGCGCACGTCGTCTTCTCCGCGCACGGCGTCTCTCCTGCAGTGGTGAACGAGGCTGCCGACCGTGGTCTGCACGCGATCGACGCCACCTGCCCGCTGGTGACGAAAGTGCACCGCGAGGCGGTGCGCTTCGCGAAGCAGGATCTCGAGATCCTGCTCATCGGCCACGACGGCCACGAGGAGGTCGAGGGCACGGCGGGAGAGGCGCCCGACCGCATCACGATCGTGAACTCGCCCGACGACGTCGACGCGCTCGAGGTGCGGGATCCCGATCGGCTCGTATGGCTCTCGCAGACGACGCTCTCGGTGGACGAGACGATGGAGACGGTACGCCGCCTGCGCGAACGATTCCCGAACCTGCAGGACCCGCCGAGCGATGACATCTGTTATGCGACGCAGAACCGTCAGGTCGCGGTCAAGCAGATCGCGCCTCAGGCGGACCTCGTGCTCGTCGTCGGGTCGGAGAACTCGTCGAATTCAGTGCGGCTCAAAGAGGTGGCGCTGGAATACGGCGCGCGCGCCGCGTACCGCGTGGACTTCGCGAGCGAGGTGCGCCAGGAATGGCTCGACGGGGTGCGGACCGTCGGTGTGACGAGCGGCGCATCGGTGCCGGAGGTGCTCGTGCAGGAGCTGCTCGACGACCTCGCCGATGCGGGATACCGCGACGTCGAAGCCGCCGTGACCGCGGAGGAGGACCTCGTGTTCTCGCTTCCCAAGGAGCTGCGCCAGGACGCGGCGGGCAACCGCGATGCCCGCGCGCTCGGCGGACGCGTGCGCTGAGCACGACTGCGGGAGCGCCCGATGCTCGATCGGGCGCTCCCGGTCACGCTACGGCTGGCTCATCTCCGCGAGCGAGTCGAGCAGCTTCTGCATCGCGTTCGGGTCGGAGGCGGCGGTCATCAGCTCCGGGACGTTGACGAGCACGACGGTCGACACGATGATCGTGCCGATCACGACGATCGCACCGGCGGTGAGCGGCACCCAGAAGGCGAGCTTGCGCGCGCGCATGCGCTGGATCGAGAAGATGAGACTCACCGCGAAGATCGCGAAGATCGCGATCGCCGTCACGGTGCCGACGGTGCCGATCCACGACGGGACCGTGAAGTCCTCGAGCTCGAACGCCGACGCCATCAGGGAGAAGCTCGCCGGAAGGCCCATCATCGAGGCCGCGAAGTTCAGCGAGCCGAACATGCCGAGCACGAGCAGGATGATCGTGATGACGCGATCCGCGGTACGAGGCTTCTGCTGCGGGGCGCCGCTCGAGTACATCGGGGCCTGCTGCTGCGGAACCGGGTCGCCGGCAGACTGCGGTGCTGGAGCGCGGTACGGCTCGGGGTCGCGGGTCCCCGATGCGGGCAGTGGGGGAGGCACAGGCGCGACCGCTCCCGCCCCGTCGCCTCGAGCGCCCAGGTTGTGCGGTACGCCCGTCACCGGAGTGCCCGCGGGGTTGCGCGTGGGCGACGCCTCATTCGGGCGTGCGTCGTCGCTCGTCTCCGGCTTCCACTCCCACCCCTCCGGGGCCAGTTCACCGTAGGCCGGGCGCGGGCGATCCGCCGGGCGCGCCTGCGGCGCTTCGTCGTGAGGGAGTGACACTACGCGCTCACCGACTTCCCTGCGGAGCCGAGCTGCTCCGCGGCGACGGCGACGCGCGCCGCCATCGCGGACTCCGTCACCTTGCCCCAGGCGCGCGGATCGTACTGCTTCTTGTTGCCGACCTCGCCGTCGATCTTGAGCACGCCGTCGTAGTTCTTGAAGAGGTAGTCGGCGAGGGCGCGCGTGAAGGCGTACTGCGTGTCCGTGTCGATGTTCATCTTGATGACGCCGTTGCGCACGGCCTCCGCGATCTCCTCGGCGGACGAGCCGGACCCGCCGTGGAAGACGAGATCCAGCGGCTTCTCGCCGACGCCGTACTTCGCCTGCAGGCCCTGCTGGATCTCGGCGAGCAGCTCTGGGCGCAGCGAGACCCCGCCCGGCTTGTACACGCCGTGCACGTTGCCGAAAGTGAGCGCGGTGAGGTAGCGGCCCTGATCGCCGAGGCCGAGGGCCTCGACGGTGGCCACTGCGTCGTCGAGGGTCGTGTAGAGCTGGTCGTTGATCTCGTGGCTGACGCCGTCTTCTTCACCGCCGACGACGCCGATCTCCACCTCGAGCACCACGTTCATCGCGGAGAGGCGGGGGAGCAGTTCGCGTGCGATCTCGAGGTTCTCAGGCAGCGGAACGGCCGAGCCGTCCCACATGTGCGACTGGAAGTAGGGCAGCCCGCCCTCGGCGACGCGCGCCTCGCTCGCAGCGACGAGCGGCAGGAGGAAGTCGTCGAGTGCGTTCTTCGGGCAGTGGTCGGTGTGCAGCGCCACCGTGACGTCGTAGGCCTTCGCGACCTCTTCCGCGTACTTGGCGAACGCGATCGCGCCGCCCGCGCGGTTCTTCACCGTGTGCCCCGCGAGATAGTCGGAGCCCCCCGTCGTCACCTGGATGATCCCATCCGACCCCGCTTCGGCGAAGCCCTGCAGGGCGGCGTTGAGGGTCTGCGAGCTCGAGACGTTGACCGCGGGGAACGCGAACGCTCCGGTCTTCGCGGTGTCGAGCATGGCGGCGTACTGTTCCGGTGTTGCAACGGGCATGTGCGCTCCTTGACTTCGTAGGGGTCCGCTTCGTCGCACCAGTCTACGCGGTAGGGTTGCAGCTATGACTGAACCTGTTTCGCTGGGCGAATGGCAGCCCGACCGCAACCTCGCAATGGAGCTCGTGCGCGCTACTGAGGCGGCCGCGATGCGTTCGACACCGTGGATCGGACGCGGCGACAAACTCGCGGCTGACGGCGCTGCGGTCGACGCGATGCGTCGTTTCCTGTCGACGGTGAACATGCGCGGCACCGTGGTCATCGGCGAAGGCGAGAAGGACGACGCTCCCTGGTTGTACAACGGCGAGGTCGTGGGCAACGGCGAAGGCGCCGAGTGCGATGTCGCGGTCGACCCGATCGACGGCACCCGTCTCACTGCAGAGGGCCGCCCGGGCGCGCTCTCGGTGATCGCGGTCGCCGATCGCGGCAGCATGTACGATCCGTCGGCGGTCTTCTACATGGACAAGCTGGTGTGCGGCCCCGTCGGCGTCGGCGTCGTCGACATCCGCCGTCCCATCGGTGAGAACATCCGCGCGCTGGCCCGCGCGAAGCAGGTCGACGTGTCCGACATTCGCGTGGCGGTGCTGGATCGGCCGCGCCACGAGCAGCTCATCGCCGACATCCGCGCGGCCGGTGCCGGTACCCGCCTGCTCATGGACGGGGACGTCGCCGGTGGCGTGAACGCCGCCCGTTGGGATTCGAACATCGATCTCTGCGTCGGCATCGGCGGCACGCCAGAGGGCATCATCACGGCGTGCGCGGTGAAGGCGCTCGGCGGCGTCATTCAGGGGCGACTCTGGCCGAAGGATGATGAGGAGCGCCAGCGCGCGATCGATGCTGGCCACGACCTCGATCGCGTGCTCGAGGCGAACGATCTCGTCGCGAGCGACAACTGCTACTTCGTCGCAACCGGTATCACGGATGCCGAGTTCGTCGACGGGGTCAAGCGCAACGGCCCGTTCGTGCGCGCCGAGAGCATCGTCATGCGTGCGCACTCCGGCACCATCCGCCACGTCACGAGCGATATGGATCCCAACCGCTGGTCGTGATCGGGTGATGTCGGAGGGTCCGGGTGCAGCGCGCCCGGGCCCTTCGACGTTCCGCCACGGCGCCTGCGTGCGGAGTCAGATCTCGAACGGCGCGTCGGTGGGGAAGTGCTTGCGCAGACTGAGTCCCACGCCCTCCTCATCGTTCGAGAGTGTGCGTTCGACGTGCGGTGCGACGGTCAGCGTCGAGTCTGCGTTGCCCATGAGCACGCCGATGCCGGCGGCGTCGAGCATGGGCACGTCGGCCTCGGTGTCGCCGAAGGCGATGACTTCGTGCAGGTCGATGCCGAGGTGGGCGGTCAGTGATGTCAGTGCGGTGTGCTTGCGCGATGCGGTGACTTCGAGCACGCGGGCGGAGAAGTGCGCGAATGCGCCCGGCAGTTCGCGGTCGATCGCCGCCTTGATCGGTGCGAGGGCGTCGGGGTCGCCACGGAACATGACTTTGAAGACCGGGTCCGCTGGGATGGCCGGGGGCGTGCCGTCTCCGATCGTATTCGGCCAGATCGAGGTGTTGCGCGCTTCACGCAGCCCCCAGAATCCCATGTCGCTGACGTGCCACTCCGCCGCGGTGTAGAGCCCGACGTGAACGTCGGCTCCGGCGGCCGCTTCGAGCATGCGCGCGACGTCGTGACGCTCGAACGGATGCTCTTCGAGCACGACGAGCCGCTCGCCTTCACGCACTCGTATCGTGCCCCCGCCGAACGCGATGTGCGACGCCGGCACCCCGAGCTTGCGCTCGATGATCATGGAGGCGGCGATGGCGCGCGCCGTGACGATCACGAGCTGCGCCCCGGTCGCGACCACTCGCGCGATCTCGTCCCGTGTGAACGGCGTGATCTGCTTCGCGCTGTTCGTGAGCGTGCCATCGATGTCGATGGCGAGCAAACGGGGAGTCACCGAGGCATCAGCGCGCGGCGGGCTGGGAAACGGGGTGCGCGGGTGCGCGTCGGATGCCATGGTCATACGCTAACGCAACCGCCCGTCTGCATCTGGCGCACTGGAATGCTCACTCGTCGTCCCACAGGCTGCGCGTGGCTGATTCGGGCTCCGCGCTCGGTACGAGATCGTCGATCGCCTCAGCCGCGCTTCCGGTGGGCTCCAGTGTCTCCACTGCGCGCAACCGTTTTTCGACGGCGCGCGTGCGGCGCCCCGCCTCACTCACCGTGTTCTGCGCAGTGGCGAGCTGCTTGCCGAGTTTCTCCCAGACCTGGCCGTACTTCTGGAATTCGCCCTTGGCCGCGCTCAGCACCTGCCACACCTCGGAGCTGCGGCGCTCGATCGCGAGGGTGCGGAATCCCAATTGCAGGCTGTTGAGCAGCGACATCAGCACGGTCGGTCCGGCCACGGTGACCTGGAACTCGGACTGGAGCCTGCTGGTGAGACCGGGGCGTCGTATGACCTCGGCGAACAGGCCCTCCGTCGGCAGGTACATGATGCCGAAGTCCGTCGTGTGCGGCGGCTCGAGGTACTTGTCGCGGATGAGCTTCGCCTGCGTGATGATCACGCGCTCGACGACCTTGCTCGCGGCCTCAACCTCGGCGCGATCGCCGCGCTCCTGCGCTTCGAGAAGGCGCTCGTAATCCTCCTGCGGGAACTTGGAGTCGATCGGCAGCCAGACGGTCTCGTGATCTTCGCCGCGTCCGGGCAGTTTGACGGCGAACTCGACGCGCTCGGCAGAGCTCGGGCGCACGGCCACGTTCTCCGCGTACTGCTCGGGCGTCAGCATGTCCTCGAGCTGACGCGCGAGCTGCACCTCGCCCCAGCTGCCTCGATTCTTCACGTTGGTCAGCACGCGCTTCAGCCCTCCGACATCGGAGGCGAGCGTCTGCATCTCGCCGAGCCCTTTCTGCACCTGTTCGAGTCGATCGCTCACCAGCTTGAACGATTCGCCGAGTCGCCGTTCCAGCGTTCCCTGCAGCTTCTCGTCGACGGTCTCCCGCATCTTCTCGAGCTTCGCCTCGTTTCCCTGCCGCAGCTTCTCGAGTTCCTCTCGCAGCACCTGCTGCAGTTCCGCCTGCTTCGCCACGTGCACCTCGCCGAGGGTCTGCACGCGCCGCGCGTTCTCGTCGAGCGACGCCTTCAGGCGCTGCTGCAACTGCTCGCCGACGGCGACGCGCACTTGTTCGAGCTTCGCGTCGTTGGCCTCTCTGAGGTCGTCGAAGCGCGCTTCGACGCTCGATCTCAGTGCGTTCTGCGAGGAGAGCGCCGCCTGCGCTCCGGCGTGCACGCGATCAGTGATGGCGGAGAGCGATTGCACGATCTCGTTGCGCTGCGCGGAAAGATCCTGGCGGATCTCGCCGGAGACGCCGCGGAGATCGGCGCCGGGAGTCGACGCCGCCCCGCCCCGCCCCGTGCGTATGAGCACGGTGGCGAGCACGGCGATGAGGAGCAGCAGGTTCAAGCTGAGGAGCGTGACGGTCAGAGTGTTCATGTTCTCCCGGGTTTCTGGATCGAACGTGCGTTGCCCTCACGCTGCCGCATACCACCGACATTCGCGCGCATCACAGCTTCAGGGGGATCGCCTTCAGCTGCTGAATGCGCACCCCGGTCTGCTTCGCGAGCGCTGCGACCGAGTCGACGGCGTGCCGGCGCGCGGCGTCCGAGATGATCGCGGCGCACGCCTCGGCGTCCGCCAGCGCGTCGTGATGCGCGAATTCGCCGTAGCCGGCGGCCGCCGCCGAAAGCGGGAGCCGGTGCGATGGGATCTCGTACGTCTTGCGCGATATCTGCACGCTGCAGAGGTATTTCAGGCGAGGGGTAGGAGTGACGGTCTCTGCGCATGCCGCACGGATCACGCCCATGTCGAAGCTCGCATTATGGGCGACCGTCACGTCGTCTCCGATGAACTCCCGGAGGTCGGCCAGCTGCCCGGCCCAGTCGCGGGAGTCCGCGACCATCGCCGGCGTGATCCCGTGGATTCGGATGTTGAAGGGAAGAAAGGCCTCGTGGCCGGAAGGCGGACGGATCAGCCAGTGCACGCGATCCACCACCGCGCCTGCGCGCACTCGAACGAGGCCGACGGAGCATGCTGACGAGGGGTGGCTGTTCGCGGTCTCAAAATCGATGGCGGTGAAGTCGACGGGCACGGTTCAACTCTGTCACACGCCCCTGACACTCTCGGGCGCGGCCCAGCAGGGCGAGCCCGGACCCGCGAGGCGCGGCGCTCAGTGCGAGAATGGGAGCGTCAGCGCGTCGGATCATCAGAGCATCAGTCGAACCGGAGGCATCCCATGGCCGAGCACCGCATCTACTCGACGAGTTTCGCGAGCGTCTACGTGCACTACGTCGCCAAAGCTGAGCGCAAGGGGCACACGCGAGGCGAGGTCGATCAGGTCATCGGCTGGCTCACGGGCTACGACGCGGACGATCTCGAGCGCATCGTCGCCGACGAGACGGACTTCCGCACCTTCTTCGCCGAGGCGCCGCGCATGAATCCGAACGCGAGTCTGATCACCGGTCTGATCTGCGGCATCCGCGTCGAGGAGATCGACGATCCGCTGATGCAGCAGATCCGCTACATGGACAAGCTCGTCGACGAAGTGGCTCGCGGCAAGAAGATGACGTCCATTCTGCGCGGCACTCCCGCCTGAGGCTTTCGCCTCGCCGCCGCACCGCCGAGGTTGTCACCGGCACCGGCACCGGCACCGGCACCGGCACCGTCGCTCAGGGCGGCCAGAGCCGCGTAGACTCGTCTCCCGTGGCTCTAACTATCGGCATCGTAGGTCTTCCCAACGTCGGCAAATCGACACTGTTCAACGCGTTGACGCAGAACGACGCGCTCGCGGCGAATTATCCGTTCGCGACGATCGAACCGAACATCGGCGTCGTGAACCTGCCCGACCGTCGGCTCGACGTGCTGGCCGAGATCTTCGGCTCGGAGCGCATCCTCCCGGCTCCGGTCAGCTTCGTGGACATCGCCGGCATCGTGCGCGGCGCGAGCGAGGGCGAAGGGCTCGGCAACCAGTTCCTCGCGAACATCCGCGAAGCCGATGCGATCGCCCAGGTCGTGCGCGGATTCTCCGACCCCGACGTGATTCACGTCGACGGCGCGGTGAATCCCGCGAGCGATATGGAGACGATCAACACCGAACTCATCATCGCCGATCTCCAGACCGTCGAGAAGGCGCTCGTGCGCTTCGAGAAAGAGCTGAAGAACAAGAAGATCGACCCCTCGGTCGTCGAGACGGCGAAGGCGGCTCAGGCCGCGCTGAACGAGGGCAAGGTGCTGTCGCAGGCCGGCCTCGATCTCGAGCCGATCAAGGAGCTCGGCCTCCTCACCGCGAAGCCGTTCCTCTACGTCTTCAACGTCGACGAGTCGGTGCTGCAGGATCAGGCGCAGCTCGACCAGCTGGCATCCCTCGTCGCGCCGGCGCACGCCATCTTCCTGGACGCGAAGATCGAGAGCGAACTCATCGAGCTGGACGCCGAGGACGCGGCCGAGCTGCTCGCCTCGATCGGTCAGGAGGAGAGCGGCCTCGATCAGCTCGCGCGCGTCGGCTTCGAGACGCTGGGGCTGCAGACCTACCTGACGGCTGGACCCAAGGAAGCCCGTGCCTGGACGATCAAGCGAGGCGCCACGGCGCCGCAGGCGGCCGGCGCGATCCACACCGACTTCGAGAAGGGCTTCATCAAGGGCGAGATCATCTCGTTCGAGGACCTCGTCGAGGCCGGTTCGGTCGCAGAGGCCCGCGCCAAGGGCAAGGCGCGCATGGAGGGCAAGGACTACGTCATGCAGGACGGCGACGTCTGCGAGTGGCGCTTCAACGTCTGACAGTACGGGAGGCTACCGAGCACCCATTCGGTGAGATCCTGGCTCCGTCGTCGCTCATAACCCCTGACGTTGAGAGTTCTCCACAGATCATCACATTCCGGCTCGGCATCTTCACGCAGGGATTGAGACTCGATCCATGGGTATCAGATATTACGCATATGCATTCGACCATGGGCTGAGGGACCGGGCTCGGGACGATCCCCGTAGCCTGATCGCAAGCGACCCGCTCGCCGACGCGTGGGGGCTTGTGCCGCACGCGACCGTCAGTCACGCCACCTTTGAGCAAACGGTGTCTCACCGGGACATGCTCTATCTCGACAAGGCTTGGCGAGAGCTGCAGCTGCTTACTGGTCCGTGGAGACTCGAAGGCACTGCGAGACCGGCCTTTGCGATGTTCGAGGGAGAGGTGGCGATGCGCGAGATGAGGTGTGCATGATGCACTTCTTGCAACGTGCGCACGAGTTCGTGGCCGGGCTCGTTGCAGATGGCCGAGGCATGGTCTACATGATCGGTTAAGCCTTCGCAGGTCCCAGGAAACTGTCTGGGTTCGCGCGATCATTCGATGACGGAAGATCGAGACGCGCAATACGCTCGTTTACTTGAGCGCGCCTGCCGAGTTAATGTTAACAAATTTGCTTAACTTCGAGTTAACATTATCGTATGCGCGATGCGACTGATAACCCCTTCACACCCGGGTCCGACACACTGCCCGAGGTGTGGGCAGGGCGAGCGGCGCAACTGCGCGACTGGACGGATATCGTGAGGCCTCGGCTCCTCGCCGGACTTCCGGAGCGAGGGCGCACGATCGTCGGCGAACCCGGTCTGGGGAAATCGACGCTGGTGCGCAGGATCGCTGCTCGTGCCGAAGCGGACGGGGCATGGGTCACGCCCCAGGTGCGGCTGCCCGCCGGCGCCGATCCGTTGAAGGCCGTCGCCACCGCCGTGCTGCGCCTCGCCGACTTCGCCGGACTCTCCGCATCGCGCGAGCGCCGCATCGCCGAGGTGCTCGACCGGGTGCGGCAGGTCGCCGCGAGCGGAATCTCGCTCACCATCGACCGAACAGCCGGCCCCGAACCCTACACGGCGCTCACCGACCTCTTGGTCGCGGTGGGCACCGCCGCGGTGCGGGCCCGCACCGTCGTGTTGATCCACATCGATGAGATCCAGAACGTCACCGATGAGAACGCCCTGTCGCAGCTGCTCATCAGTCTGGGCGACGCGATCACGGCCACGATCCGCACGGATCTGCCGGGCGGCGAGGTGCGCGACCGTTCGCTCCCGATCGCCGTATACCTGACCGGGCTGCCGGAGTTCGCGGAGAAAGCCTCCTCGCGCACCGGGGCGACGTTCGCTCGACGCTTTGCGACGACCACGCTCGAACCGATCTCAGACGGTGAGATCCGTCTCGCTCTCGCGCCCTTCATCGACCCTGGATGGTCAGTGCCGGACGGGGCGGGCGGGATGACCGCCGTGCGCATGACCGCAGACGCAGTCGAAGCGCTCGTCGCCTTGTGCCACGGTGAACCGTTCCTGTTCCAGCTCGCCGGCGAGCGCGCCTGGTACGCCGGTCACAGCGCGGTGATCAGTCGCGAGGACGTGCTGATGGGCTGGGAGGCGGCGAAGCACGAGGCCGTGGCGCACGTCGAGAGGATCCTCGATCGCCTTCCTGCGAAAGAACGCGAATTCATCGAGTACATGGCAGCAGCGGAGCCCGGCCAGCGCACCGCGACGGCGATTGCGAAATCGATGGGTTACAGTCGCGCCGCGAACGTCGGTCCGTTCGCGCAGCGCCTCGACACCGTCCGGGGCATCGTTTCGCGGGGTCGACGCTACGCCTTCCGCCATCGGGCGCTCGAGGCCTACCTGACCTCCAATTGGCCGGAGCAGGGCTGACTCGACTCGAGTGGCTCGGTACGCTGTCGGCATGGAACACGATGAAGATCACAACGAGGAGATTGAGCTGCTGCTGCGCTACCTGCAGGTCGGCCGGGAGGCGCTGCTCTGGAAACTCGAAGGTCTCAGCGAATACGGCGCGCGTCGGCCCTTGACGCCGACCGGATCGAACCTGCTCGGCATCGTGAAGCACGTGGCGAGCACGGAGTACGGGTACCTCACCACGTGTCTTGGCGGCGACGGGGGCATCGAAACGCCATGGATGACGGAGGATGCGCCTGACAACGCGGACATGTGGGCCACCGCGGCCGAGAGTCGTGAAGATATCGTCGGCCTGTACCGGCGCGTGTGGGCGAGCGACGATGCAACCGTGCGCGAGCTCGGCGCTGACGCGTCCGGGGCAGTACCTTGGTGGAGCGGAGAAGCGGTGACCGTGCGCCGGCTGCTCGTGCACATGATCGCCGAGACCCACCGGCACGCGGGTCACGCGGATATCTTGCGCGAGCGCCTCGACAACATGGCCGGGATGCGTGCGGAGGCGTTGAACCTGCCGCAGAACGACCCCGCATGGTGGGGCGAATACGTCGCCGAGGTCGAAGCCGCGGCGCAGAAGGCCGCTGCGGCGGCGGGGGAGACGATCCCCGACTGAGCGACCGCGCTGCTTCCCCTCAGCGAACGCCGCGCATGAGGCGCAGGATCGGCGCCTTCACGGTCGCGAGCACGATGCCGACGGCGATCGACGCCAGTCCGATGGTCAGGAAGTACGGCACTTCGTCGTCCGTCGAGTACAGGCCGGACAGGGCGCCGGCGGCCGCCGAGCCCAGCGCGATCGAGAGGAAGTGGAGCGCGACCATCTGGGAGTGGAACGCGTGGGGCGAGAGCTTCGTCGCCAGCGACTGGCCCACCGGGGAGATGCAGAGCTCCGCGAAGGTGAAGAGGAGCAGGATGAGCACGATGGCGTAGAAGGGCACCGAGCCGTCCGCTCCGCCGGAGAACGGGATGAACGTGAGGAACGCGAGCCCCATGATCATCGTGCCGAGTGCGAACTTGATCGGCGTGCTGGGCTGGCGCTCGCCGAGCTTCGTCCACATGGCCGCGAAGACGCCGGCGAAGATGATGATGAAGACCGGGTTGATCGAGGTGACGACGCTCGGGGGAAGCTCGAAGCCGAAGAGATCGCGGTCGAGTCGCTGATCGGAGTAGATCGCGAGCACGGTGAACTGCTGCTGGAACAGCGTCCAGAACACCGCGGAGGCGATGAAGAGCGGGATGTAGGAGAGGACCCGGCTTCGCTCGTCCGACGTGACCCGCGCACTCGCGCCGATCACCGAGAAGAGGCCGATCGCCGCGACGATCGTGAGCGCGACGACGATGATCGAGAGATTCTCGGCGCGCAGCAGGCCGAGCAGCGCCGCGACGGTGATGATGGCGATCGCCGCGACGAGGATCACGATCCACCGCAGGCGCTCGGGCCGCGTCAACGGATTGGTGGGGCGGGCGCCAGATTCGGTGACCGTGTGCCGACGCAGCAGCACGTACTGCAACAGGCCGAGCGCCATGCCGAGAGCCGCGAGGCCGAAGCCCCAGTGGAAGCCCTTCCAGCCCCAGACGAGGCTGGTGAGGAGCGGGCCGATGAAGCCGCCGATGTTGACGCCCATGTAGTAGATCGAGAACGCGGCGTCGCGCCGCACGTCGTTCGGCTCGTAGAGGTCGCCGAGCACCGTCGACGTCGTCGTCTTGAGAGACCCCGCGCCGAGCGCCACGCTGACGAGCCCGACACCGAGCCCGACGACGCCGGGGAAGACGGCGAGGGCGATGTGCCCGAACATGATGATGACCGCTGCGCTCACCAGAGTCTTCTCGGCGCCGAGCACGCGGTCGGCGACCCAGCCGCCCAGGACGGACGAGAGGTAGACGAGTCCTCCGTACGCCCCGACGATGGACGTCGCGGCGGCCTCGGACATGCCGAGGCCCCCTTCCGAGAGGGAGTAGTAGATGTAGAACGCGAGCAATCCCTGCATGCCGTAGAAGCTGAACCGCTCCCACATCTCGACGCCGGCGAGGTTCGCGAGGCCCCACGGGTGCCCGAAGAAGCCGCGATCCTGTCGGGCAGCGGCCGTGTCCACCGTGCGCTTCTGCTCGGTCATGATGTCCCCCCACGCTCCGCGGTCGAGCCGCGGGCGGTTGTCGTCGTGCAGTGCAGACATCAGCATAATGCCGACTGTTCGCTTCGATTGCCCGCCGTGCTAGCGTGGCCGTGCGGCAACCCATCTGGGTGGAGCCGCATGATGGCACTCGCGGAGGAGGCGTCCATGTCGGAGCAGGTCACCGGCCCGAAATCGTATTTCCCGTCGATCGAGCAGAAGTACGGGCTCAGCATCGACGCGTGGTTCGAACGGCTGCGACCGCTCGCCGGGCAGAAGCACATGGAGCAGGTCGCGTTCTTGAAGGAACAGGGCATGGGGCATGGACACGCCAACGCGCTCGTGCACGTGTTTCGCGCGGAGCACGACGGTGCGTGACGACGGTGCTGCGCTGCACCGCCCCACGCGATCGATCTGTCAGGTCGTTCGAGCAGCCGAGAGGTAGCCTGAATCCATGAGTAATCCGACGGCCTCTGCGCACGACGAGAACGCGCACGAAGACCCCGCTGACGATCAGATCACGATCTCGCCGAGTGCACTCCGAACGCTCGGCGATCAGATGCAGCGCTTCATGCTCGAGTACCGTTTCGCAATGGAGGAAGTCGAGACCAAGCTCGCGATTCTGCGCGAAGAGTTCCTCCACATGCACGAGTACAACCCGATCGAGCACGTCTCGAGCCGGGTGAAATCCGTCGAGAGCCTGGTGGCGAAGCTCGAGCGGCGCGGCATCGGCACCGATTTCGATGTGATTCGAACCGAGATCTACGACATCGCCGGAGTGCGCGTCACCTGCGCCTTCATCCGCGATGTCTACCAGCTCTTCGATCTGCTCACGCAGCAGGATGACATCACGGTGCTCGAGGTCGAGGATTACATCGAGACCCCGAAGTCGAACGGGTACAAGAGCCTCCACACGATCATCTCGGTTCCGGTCTACCTGTCGACGGGTCGCGTGGACGTTCCTGTCGAGGTGCAGTTCCGCACCATCGCGATGGATTTCTGGGCGAGCCTCGAGCACAAGATCTATTACAAGTACGAACGACAGGTGCCCGACACGCTGATCCGCGAGCTCAAGCACGCCGCCGAGACGGCAGCTGAGCTCGATACCCGTATGGAGCGGTTGCACGTGCAGATGCACGGCGAGCCCCCGCTGCACACGGCGCCGCTCGAGCTTCGCGCGGTGCGCGACCGCATCCACCGCGTGTGAACCGCTGAGCGCGCGCCCGTCGAAACGTCGTGGCGCGCGCTCAGCGGTCCGGCTCAGGAGGGTGTCGAACGCTCGCGTCCGGTGGCGAACGCGATGAGCGCGACCGCGGCGGCGGCGACCATGATGACCGCGAGGGGCAGTGCGCTGCGCTCGCCGGCGATGCTGACGAACGGTGAGACGGCGGCGGCGAAGCCGAACTGCAGCGCGCCGAGCAGCGCGGAAGCCGTACCTGCAGCACCGGGTACCGCCGACAGTGCGAGTGCCGTGACGTTGCCCATCACGAATCCGAGCGAGCCGACCACGACGAAGACGGCGGCGGCGAGGACCCAGGGAGACGCCCCGAGGAGTGCGGCGCCGAGCATGACGAGTGAACCGACTGCGACTCCGGAGAGTCCGATAGCCGCGAGCGCGCGCGGGCCGACACGGGCGACGAGGCGGGCGGAGATGGCGCTCGTCACCACGAGTGCGAGCGCATTGAGGCCGAAGAGCAGCCCGTACTGCAGCTCGTTCGCGCCGAGCATCGACTGGTAGAGGAAGGGCGACGCCGAGATGTACGCCATCATCACGGTGAACGCTGCAGCGAAGGCGATGGTGTGGCCGAGGTACTGCCGAGAGATCAGTCGTCGTGCGGGCGAGCCCTGTGCGCGGCGAGCTTCGGCCAGCTGCGCACGTCGGTCGGCCGGCAGGGTCTCGCGCACGCCCCAGATGACGGCGACGAGCGTGCCGAGTGCGATCACGAGCAGCACAGCGAGCACTCCGCGCCAGCCGAGCGGGTCGGCGAGCACGCCGCCGACCAGCGGTGCGATGACGGGCGCGATGCCGCTGACGATCATCATGAGGCTCATCGCACGCGCCGCAACGGCGCCGGTGGCGAGGTCGGAGATGATGGCGCGCCCGAGCACCATGCCCGCGGCGCCAGAGACCCCCTGCAGCACGCGCGCCGCGACGAGTACGCCGAGGTTCGGTGCGAACACCGCGGCGGCGCTCGAAGCGATGAGCACGATCGTGCCGATCAGCAGCGGGACGCGTCGGCCGTACCGGTCGGAGAGCGGGCCGAAGACGAGCTGCCCGATCATGATGCCGACGAGAAAGCCGGTCAGTGTCAGCTGAACGCCGGTCGCGCTCGTGCCGAGTTCGCTCGCGATCGCGGGAAACGCTGGGAGGTAGAGGTCGATGCCGAACGGGGCGACCGCGGCGAGGAGACCGAGCACGAGGAGCAGGGCGGGGCCGAGGGCGTCGCTTCGGGAGACCTCGGTCTGCGGAGCTTGGACGGAGGGGGGTGCACTGGACATAACTAGTTATCTTACTATAAATATCTCGGGCAGGTGGCCTACGATGATCCTATGCACGATGCCGCGCCTCGAGACGACGCCTCAATCGCCGACCTGGCCGCCGCGGTCGTGGCCCTCGCGAGGGAGATCGAGTCTCGGCACGAGCACGCCGATTACATTCCATTGACGCAGACCGAGCGACTCGTGCTGGGCACCCTCGATCGCCACGGCGAGTCGGCGCCCGGCGCGCTCGCCGAACGTCTCGGCATGCAGCGATCCAATCTGAGCACCGCGCTTCGCGGACTCGAGGCGAAGGCCCTCGTGGCGCGCCGCCGCTCGAGCCCCGACGGCCGCGGCGTACTCGTGAGCTCCACTCCGCTCGCTGCGGAGAATCTGTCTCGACTCCGTGCGCGCTGGGCTGAAGTGCTCGAAGCGGTGACTCCGGAGGAGCTCGACGTCGCGAGCGTCGCCGACTCGCTCCATGAGATGACGCAGGCACTGATCGAGCAGCGGCGGTCACGGTCGTGAGCTCGGTGCACGCCCGAGAGGACGCGGATTCCGGTACGGTGTGACGCATGGAGCGCGAGCATCTTCCGGGCGGGTCGGGCGGCGTCTGGCGCGTGCAGCAGGCGGACGGCGCGACACGCGTCCATCGCCCCACGGGTCCTTGGACGCCCGCGGTCCACGCGCTGCTCGCCTATCTCGACGAGCAGGGCCTCGACGGCATCCCGCGCGTGCACGGCATCGACGAGGACGGCCAGGAGATTCTCGATTACCTGCCCGGCCGCACGCTCGACCCGGAGCGCGACAGCGTCGATGACGCTGCGCTCGTCGAGGCGGCGAGCTGGTTGCGTCGATTCCACGACGCCGTGCGCCACTTCTCACCGGGAGCACTCGAGTGGCGGCAAGGCGTGCAGCGCCTCGAACCCGGCCAGGTCATCTGCCACAACGATCCTGGGCTGTACAACTGGGTGGTTCTCGACGACGGATTCGCCGGCATGATCGACTGGGATCGCGCGGGGCCCGGCGATCCGCTCGACGACCTCGCCTTCATGTGCTGGTCGGGCGTGCCGCTCCTGCGCGAGATCGATGCCGCCGATGCGGCGCGACGGCTCGAGCGTGCGGCGAGCGCCTACGGCGGAGTGACGGCGTGCGAGCTCTTGACAGCGGTGGAGGCTCGGATGTCGCTCATCTCCGAGCGGTGGCGAGCGGGGATCGAGCGCGGCGACCCGGGTACCCTCGCACTGAGGGATGCGGGCATCATGGATCGCCATCACTCGCGTGTGGCCGGGTTCTTGCGGCGTCGTGCCGCGATCATGGATGCGTTGAGGGGCGACGCACCGCTGGAATCAGAGGAGGCATCATGACCATCATCGTGACCGACGGCGGCATCGAGACAGCGCTCACGGATCGACTCGGGCAGGAGCTGCCCGAGTTCGCGGCGTTCGTGCTGCTCGACTCCGCAGCGGGCAGGACCGCGCTGCACGAGTACTACGCGCCGTTCCTAGCGGTCGCCCGCGAACACGACCTCTCGTTGGTGCTCGACACCCCGACCTGGCGGGCGAACGCGGATTGGGGCGGGCGTCTCGGGTACGGCGCCGACGACCTGGCTCGCGTGAACGCCGACGCCGTCGCGCTCGTGCGCGAGCTCGACGAGGGGGATCCGCAGCCCGCGCCCGAGATCATCGTGAACGGTTGCGTCGGGCCCCGCTTCGACGACTACGTCGCAGGGGAACGGATGAGCGCGGCCGAGGCGGAGGAGTACCATGCCCCTCAAGTGCGCGCCCTTGCAGAGGCGGGCGCCGACCGTGTGACCTCCGTGACCACGCTCGACGCGGCGGAGGGCATCGGCGTCGTGCGCGCCGCCGCAGCTTCCCGCGTCCCGGTCCTCGTGTCCTTCATCGTGGGGGCGAGCGGGCTGCTCGCGGACGGCAGTTCCATCACCGAGGCGATCTCGGAGGTGGATCGCGCGACCGATGCGGCGCCCGAGGGGTACCTGATCAACTGCGCGCATCCGAGCGAGGTCGCCACCGGAATCGCGAGGGACGCCGGTGCTGCCGAGCTCGACCGCATCGTCGGGTTCCGGTTGAACGCCGCGGCCTCGGGCGACGACGGCGCAGGTGATGAGCCGCGCGCTTTCGCCGATGCGGAGCTCGCACTGCGAGACCTTCTCCCGCTCACCACCGTGTTCGGCGGCTGCTGCGGCACCGACGCGCCGCACATCGCCGCAGTGGCCGAGCGTGCGCAGCGCGACGGGGCTGCCGACGATGCGAACGAGGCTCCCATCGGACGCGGTTAGGCTGTCGGCGTGAGTAAAGATCCATTCGAGGAACTCTTCGGACCAGCAGACGCCGAGCCGCCGGCTGAGACGCGACCCGTTCCGCCGGCGGAGCCGCAGCCCGTTCCGGCGCGCGACCGTCTCTCGTACGAGCAGGCGGAGCGCGTGCGCACGGCGCAGTTGTCGACGGAGCCGCGAAGCGAGGGGACGCGTGCCGCGCCCAAGGCGCTGCCCTGGATCGTCGTCGGCGCGGTCGCCGTCATCGCGATCATCGTCTGCATCGTCCTCGTGAACCTGGCACGCGGGGGATCGGATGACGGGAATGCCTCGAACCAGGAGCCGACCACAACGGCCGCTCCGAGCGCGACGCCGTCGCCGTCGAGCGGCGCCGATGACGCGGATGCCGACGACGCCGACGCGGAGGACACCGACCCGGATGAGGTCCCCGCGGTCGAGGTCGGACCGACCACGCCGCTCGACATCCCGGCGTGGGGCGTCACCTCGCAGCTCAGTCTGAAGTTCGGTATGACGAGCTACTCGATTCCCGACAATGTGAATCTGCAGCTGAGCAGCCCGCTGATCAATTCGCTGCCGGAGGAGTGCGCGGCCATGCGCACCCAGTGGGGGATCACGCAGGGGGCCGACGGCACCTACTCCGTACTGAAGCCCGCGGAGCGATGCGAGGCGGCGCCCGAGCTGTACGACGAGCTCTGGGGCCTGACCGACGCCTTTGCGAAGAGCATCACCCCCGCCGGCTGACGGGGAGGGCCGGAGCGAACCGGCCGGCGCTCACCCTGCCGGCGCGCTGAAGAGCGCCGGCCAGAGGGCGACCGCGAGCGGGTAGCCTGCGAAGCTTGCGATGTCGAGCGCCCAGTGCGCGACCACGAGGGGGAGAGCGCGGCCCCATCGCTGGTACACCCAGCCGAAGACGACGCCCATGATCACGTTGCCGATGAAGCCGCCGAAGCCCTGATACAGGTGATAGCTGCCGCGGAGGAGCGCACTGATGGCGATCGTCGCCCACGGCCCGACGCCGAGGCGCTTGAGTCGTTCGAAGAGGTAGGCGACGACGATGAGTTCCTCTCCGAGCGCCGCGCGCAGGGCCTGGAGCACGAGTACCGGCACCGTCCACCACGCGGCGTCGAGCGCGGTCGGCACCACGGTCGTGTTGATGCCGATCGCTTTGGCGAAGAGGTAGAACGCGATTCCCGGTATGCCGATCGCGGCGGCGAGCAGCACGCCTCCGCCCGCTTCTCTGCCCCACCATGCCCGCCCCGCGTCGAGCGGGCGACCGAGCCCGAGCCGCGAGAGATGCGGGCGCGTGCTCGACCAGAGCAGGTAGACGACCAGTGCGACGGGAGCCAGCCCGAAGGCGAACGAGAGCAGCTGGGAGATCAGGTCGAAGACCGGCCGGTCGGAGAGCGGACGGTTGATCGTCGCGGTCTGCTGCGACAGGGCCGTCTCGCGGGTGAGCCGCTCGACGATGGAGACGATCGCGTACACGGCGGATGCTCCAAACGACAGCGCGAGCACGATGGCGATCTCCCAGCGGAGGCGAGTGCGCAGCGCGGCTGAAGTCATGGCGACAGCGTATCGCCGGACTCTCAGGAAAGTGTCGAGTGCCCACAGTGCCCGGGAGGCTCGGGTGGGATCTTTCTCCGAGAACCACAGATCTCTGTTACGAAGGCGTTACGCTGGGCCGAATTGCACGCATCCGGTCTGACAGGTCTGTAGGCTGTTTTCGTACTATCGAATCTGTCGGGTGCGACCGAACGCGAGTTCTGTCGGCATGCCGGGGGACATTTCAAGGAGGAAACCAGTGAAGCGATCACGGATCGGCTACACGTTCATCGCCCTGGCCGCAGCAGGCGCGCTCGCGCTTTCGGGCTGCTCGTCGAGCGGTGGCGAAGGCGGCGGCGACGCGGGCTCGGGCGGCGGCATCATCACCGTCAACAACACCGAGCCGCAGAAGGGGCTCGTACCCGCCGACACGACTGAGGTCGGCGGCGGCAAGGTCGTGGACGCGCTGTGGGAGGGCCTGGTGTACTACGACATCGACGGCAAGACCCAGATGGGCGTCGCAGAGTCGATCGAGTCGGACGACAACACCACCTGGACCATCACGCTCCGCGAAGACGCGGTGTTCTCCGATGGCACCCCGGTCATGGCGAAGAACTTCGTCGACGCCTGGAACTACGCGGCCAACGTCGACAACGCGATGGGCAACCAGTACTTCTTCAGCACGATCGAGGGCTTCAGCGAGACCGAGCCGGTCGAGGAGATGTCGGGCCTCAAGATCGTCGACGACTACACCTTCACCGTGAAGGCCACCCCCGATTTCCCGGATCGCCTGGGCTACTCGGCGTACTACCCGCTTCCCGATGTCGCATTCGAAGACATGGAGGCGTTCGGCCAGAACCCGATCGGCAACGGGCTGTACCAGATGGACGGCGAGGGTGCATGGAAGCACAACGAGTCCATCAGCCTGGTGAAGAACGAGAGCTACGTCGGCCCCCGCGAGGTCGAGAACGACGGCGTCGAGTTCAAGATCTACGCCTCGCTCGACGCGGCGTACACCGATCTGCTCGGAAACAACCTCGACGTGCTCGATCAGATTCCCGACACGTCGTTCGCCGTCTTCCAGGATGAGCTCGGCGACCGGGCGATCAACCAGGCCGGCGCCCTGACGACGACGCTCGCGATCTCCGAGAACCTCGAGCACTTCTCGGGCGAAGAAGGCAAGCTGCGCCGTGCTGCGCTGTCGATGGCGCTCGACCGCGAAGAGATCATCGATGTGATCTTCGAGGGAACGAACGTGCCGGCGAAGGACTTCACCTCTCCCGTGGTCGACGGCTACGCCGAGGATCTCGAAGGCGCCGAGAAGCTCGAGTTCAACGCCGACGAGGCGAAGAAGCTCTGGGCCGAAGCAGACGCCATGAGCCCGTTCGAGGGAACGCTCGAGGTCGCGACCAACTCAGACGGCCCCCACCAGGTGTGGGTCGAAGCGGTCGCCAACCAGTGGGCCAACAACCTCGACATCGAGGCCGCCCCGAAGCTCTACCCGACCTTCCAGGCGTTCCTCGACGACCGTGAAGCCGACGTCGTCGGCGGTCCCTTCCGCGCCGGCTGGCAGGGCGACTACCCGGGTGCCTACAACTACCTGCAGCCGCTCTACTACACCGGCGCGAGCTCGAACCACGGCTTCTACGCGAACCCCGAGTTCGACGCGCTGCTCGACGAGGCCGCCGCTGAGAGCGACCACGACGCGCGCATCGAGAAGCTGAACGATGCGCAGGAGATGCTGCTCGAAGACATGCCGTCGATTCCGCTGTGGTACCAGGGCACCACCGGTGGCCACAGCGAGGGCGTCGACAACGTCGCCTTCGGCTGGAACTCCGTGCCGCTGTTCAACGAGATCACCAAGAACTGATCGAGTTCCTTCAGGCCCCGAACACCGGTTCGGGGCCTGAACCTCGTTCGGGCGGCATCACCGCTCGAGCGATACCATTTCCGACGCGGCAGGGACACTGGCGTCCCGACGACGTTTCGCGCCACGATTGCGAGAGAAAACGCACGATGTCTACGACCAGTGAACGGGGGAGCGGCGCATGCTGAGATACATCCTCTTCCGAGTTCTCCAGGTGATCCCAGTCCTTCTGGGCACCACATTCCTCATCTACTTCATGGTGTTCGCCATGCCGGGCGACCCGGTCGCCGCGATGTTCGGCGACAAGGTGCCGAGCGACGCCGTGCTGGAGCGGCTCCGCGAGCAGTACAACCTCGACAAGCCGTTCTTCATCCAATATCTGCTGTACCTGCAGGGACTCTTCGTCGGCGACTTCGGCATCAGCTTCTCGGGCGAGCCGGTCTCCGAGATCCTGGCCCGCACGTTCCCCGTGACCATCAAGCTCGCGCTGATGGCCATCGCGATCTCGCTGGTGCTCGCGATCGTGATCGGGCTCTTCTCCGGTCTGCGCAAGGGGCGGTTCTTCGACAACATCAACCTCATCATCGGGCTGCTGTTCCTGAGCGTCCCGATCTTCGTGGTCGCCTTCATCGCGCAGTACGGCCTCGGGCTCAAGCTCGGGTGGTTCAATCCGACCGTCGGCGCTGGCGCACCACTGCAGGATCTGCTGCTGCCGGCGATCGTCTTGGGCGCCTCGCTCTACGCGACCAGCATGCGTCTCACCCGGGCATCCGTCATCGACACGCTGAATCAGGACTTCGTGCGCACGGCGTACGCCAAGGGGCTCAGCCGCGGGCGCGTCATCCCGGTGCACGTGCTCCGCAACTCGCTGATCCCGACGATCACCAATACGGCGACCGATTTCGGGACGTTGATGGTGGGCGCCACGGTCACCGAGGGCATCTTCAACGTTCCCGGCGTCGGCAACGTGCTCTTCAACGCCATCCTCAAGGGCGAGAACACGACCGTGGTGTCGTTCGTCACCGTGATGGTGCTGATCTACCTCGGCGTCAACCTCGCCGTCGACCTGCTGTACGCCGTACTCGATCCGAGGATCCGCTATGCCTGATGCACCCCGCTCCTCTCACGAATCGGCCGGCCGTGTGCGGCCGCCCATCACCCATTTCGTCGCGCCGATCGACGAGACTCCGGTCGTCGCCGTAGACGCGGTCCGCATCTCGGAGAAGAAGTCGACGCTGTGGCTCGACGCCTGGCGCGACATGCGCCGGCGTCCGATGTTCTGGATCTCCGCGGTGATCATCTTGGTCGTGGCCCTGATCTCGCTCTTCCCCGGCCTGTTCAGCCAGGCGGATCCGCGCGCGTGCGCGCTGACGTTCTCGAACGCCGGCCCCTCCGCCGGGCACCCGCTCGGGTACAACAAGCAGGGGTGCGACGTCTACTCGCGCATCATTCACGGCACGTCGACCTCGGTGTCCGTCGGCCTGCTCGTCATCACGATCACGTTCGTGGTCGGCACCGTCATGGGGGCGCTCGCCGGATTCTTCGGGGGCATGCTGGACACCGTGCTGTCGCGACTCGGCGACATCTTCTTCTCGATCCCGTACATCCTGGCCGCGGTCGTCGTCATGAGCGTGCTGTCGGACCACCGCAATCCGCTCGTCATCGCGCTCGCGATCGGCGGGTTCTCCTGGCCGATCACCGCGCGAATCGTCCGAAGCGAGATTCTTCGCGTGAAGAACGCCGATTTCGTCATGGCTTCGGAATCCCTCGGACTGTCGAGGTTCGCGACGCTCGTGCGGCACGTGCTGCCGAACGCGATCGCCCCGGCGATCGTCGTCACGACGCTCTCGCTCGCGTCCGCCATCGTCGCCGAGGCGACGCTGTCCTTCCTGGGCGTCGGGCTTCCGGCCGGTCAGTTCATCAGTTGGGGCAACGACATCAGCGCGGCTCAGCTCTCACTGCGAACGGATCCCATGCCGCTGATCTACCCGTCCCTGGCACTCACCATCACCGTTCTCGGATTCATCCTCCTCGGCGAATCGGTTCGGGATGCGCTTGACCCGAAGGCGAGAGCACGACGATGAACGAAGCACACATGACTGAAGCAACGCAGGAATTCATGCAGCCGCTCCTGAGCGTGCGCGACTTGAAGGTCGGGTTCACGGTCGACCGGCAGGTGAACGAGGTGCTGCACGGGATCGACTTCGACGTCTATCCGGGCGAGACGGTCGCCATCGTCGGCGAGTCGGGCTCCGGCAAGTCGACGACCATGCACGCCGTGATCAACCTGCTGCCCGGCACCGGGCGGGTCACCGCGGGGTCCGTGCAGTGGGGTGGCCGAGAACTCGTCGGGCTCGGGCGCCGCGAGATGGAGCGCATCCGCGGCCGCGAGATCGGTCTCGTTCCGCAGGACCCGATGTCGAACCTCAACCCGGTGTGGTCGGTCGGGTTCCAGGTCGAGGAAGCGGTCCGCGCGAACGGACTCGCGACCGGCAAGAAGGAGGTGCGCGAGCGCGCGATCCAGGTGCTCGAACAGGCCGGATTGCAGAACGCCGCCCAGCGCATGAAGCAGTTCCCGCACCAGTTCTCCGGCGGGATGAAGCAGCGAGCGCTCATCGGCATCGGCCTCGCCGCCAGTCCGCAGCTGCTGATCGCCGACGAGCCGACCTCAGCGCTCGACGTGACCGTGCAGCGCGTCGTCCTCGATCATCTGCAGGGGCTCACGCAGCAGCTGGGCACGGCCGTCGTCTTCATCACCCACGATCTCGGGCTCGCTGCTGAGCGCGCCGAGAAGCTCATCGTGATGTACAAGGGCAACATCGTGGAGTCGGGGCCGAGCCGAGAGATCCTCGAACGCCCGCAGCACCCCTACACCAAGCGGCTCGTATCCGCGGCGCCGAGCCTGGCATCCCGTCGCATCGGTGCGGACGCCGAGCTCCCCACCGCGCCCACGCAGACGTTCGACCTCTCGGCACTCGCCGACGAGCCGAAGCCGACCGTGAAGCACGGCGAGCCGATGATCGAGGTCTCGGATCTGGGCAAGATCTACAAGATCCGGAAGGGCAATTTCGGATCGGAGGAGTTCCACGCGGTCGCCGGCGCATCGTTCTCGGTCAACCGCGGTGAGACCCTGGCCCTGGTCGGGGAATCCGGCTCCGGCAAATCCACCATCGCGAAGATGGTGCTGCAGCTCGAGAAGCCGTCGTCGGGCTCGATACGGATCGGCGGTCAGGAGACCGCGGATCTGTCGGGGCGGGGGCTCTTCGACCTCCGCCGCACGCTGCAGCCGGTATTCCAGGACCCGTACGGATCCCTCGACCCGCTCAACAACATCGCGAGCACCATCATGGAGCCCCTCAAGATCCACGACGTGGGTGATGCCGCGAGCCGGAAGGCGCGCGTCTACGAGTTGCTCGATCAGGTCGCCCTGCCGCGGGAACTGGCGACGCGCTACCCGAACGAGCTCTCGGGAGGGCAGCGGCAGCGCGTCGCCGTCGCGCGCGGGCTCGCACTCAAGCCCGACATCCTCGTGCTCGACGAGGCGGTGTCGGCGCTCGACGTGCTGGTGCAGGCGCAGATCCTCGACCTGCTCGCGCAGCTGCAGCGCGAACTGGGACTCACGTATCTGTTCATCACCCACGACCTCGCCGTCGTGCGCCTCATCGCGGATCGTGTCTGCGTGATGCAGCAGGGCCGCATCGTGGAGCAGGCGACCACTGATGAGGTGTTCGAGAATCCGCAGGAGGAATACACGAAGAACCTGCTCGCCGCGATTCCGGGCGCCCACATCGAGCTCGGGCAGCAGAGGTAGCGCGTTCAGCAACGCCCGCGCCTGTCTGGCACTCCGGACAGGCGCGGGCGTTGCTGCGTTGTCGCGAGGCGGGCGAACCGCTGGGATAGGGGAAGCGGGATGAGGCCCGCGATCCAGCACTTCAGCGAAAGGTCCAATGATGGCACTTCCCGGCGCACGCCCCGTCCGTTCCCCACGAGGCAGCGAGCTCTCTGCGAAGAGCTGGCAGACGGAGGCACCGCTGCGCATGCTCATGAACAATCTCGATCCAGAGGTGGCCGAGCGCCCCGACGACCTCGTCGTGTACGGCGGCACCGGCCGAGCGGCGCGGAGCTGGGAGGCGTTCGACGCCATCGTCGATACCCTGCGCGACCTGGAGGAGGACGAGACCCTGCTCGTGCAGTCGGGCAAGCCGGTCGGCGTCTTCCGCACGAACGTCTGGGCGCCCCGCGTCCTCATCGCGAACTCGAACCTCGTGGGGGACTGGGCGAACTGGCCCGAATTCCGCAAGCTCGAAGCCGAGGGCCTCATGATGTACGGCCAGATGACCGCCGGCTCCTGGATCTACATCGGCACGCAGGGCATTCTGCAGGGTACGTTCGAGACATTCGCCGCGGTCGCGCGCAAGCGCTTCGGCGGCACGCTCGCCGGGACCATCACCCTGACCGGCGGCTGCGGGGGAATGGGCGGAGCGCAGCCCCTCGCCGTCACCCTCAACGAGGGCGCGTGCCTCATCGTCGACGTCGACCAGAGTCGACTCGAACGCCGCGTCAGCAAGCGCTACCTCGACGAGGTCGTGACCAGCGTCGACGAGGCGCTCGCGAAGGTCCAGCAGGCGAAGGAGGAGCAGCGCGGGTGGTCCGTCGGACTCGTCGGGAACGCGGCCGAAGTGTTCCCCGAGATCCTGCGCCGGCACCGCGCCGGCGAGATCACCATCGATGTGGTCACCGATCAGACGAGCGCGCACGATCCGCTGAGCTACCTGCCGATCGGCTACGAGGTGGGGGAGCGGCTGCAGCGGGCCGAGGTGGATCCCGAGCAGTTCACCCGCGATGCGCAGGCCGCCATGGCGGCTCAGGTGCGGGCGATGGTCGAATTCCAGGACGCGGGCGCCGAGGTCTTCGACTACGGCAATTCCATCCGTGACGAGGCGCGCACCGGCGGGTACGACCGAGCATTCGAGTTTCCCGGGTTCGTGCCGGCCTACATCCGTCCGCTGTTCTGCGAGGGCCTCGGCCCGTTCCGCTGGGCGGCGCTCTCGGGAGACCCCGAAGACATCCGCGTGACGGACGAGGCGATCCTCGAGCTCTTCCCGGAGAACGAGCACCTGCACCGGTGGATTCGCGCGGCTCAGGATCGCGTGGAGTTCGAGGGACTGCCCGCGCGCATCTGCTGGCTCGGCTACGGCGACCGCGCGAAGGCGGCCGTGCGCTTCAACGAGCTCGTGGCCGAGGGCAGGCTGTCTGCTCCGATCGTGATCGGACGAGATCACCTCGACTCCGGTTCGGTCGCCTCGCCCTACCGCGAGACCGAGTCGATGGCGGATGGCTCCGACGCCATCTCCGACTGGCCGTTGCTCAATGCCCTGACCGCCGCTTCGTCGGGGGCCACGTGGGTCTCGCTGCACCACGGCGGCGGCGTCGGCATCGGTCGTTCGCAGCATTCCGGCCAGGTCTCGGTCGCCGACGGCACGCCGCTCGCGGCGGAGAAGCTGCAGCGATTGCTGACGAACGACCCGGGCATGGGGGTGATCCGCCACGTCGATGCCGGCTACCAGCGGGCGGTCGACGTGGCGGGCGAGCGCGGCGTGCGCATCCCGGTGGCCCCCGTGATCCGCAACACCGACCAGGCCTGGTGACGCGATGACGCGATCGGCGAGCCTGCTCATCGACAACATCGGCGAACTCACCACGAACGACGATGCCGGGGGCGGTCGCCTGCACGATGCCGCCGTGCTGATCGAGCGGGATCGCATCGCGTGGGTCGGCGCGGCAGCCGACGCCCCCGCGGCCGACGAGCGCGTCGATGCCGCTGGGCGCGCGGTGTTGCCGGGGTGGGTCGACTCGCACACCCATCTCGTCTTCGCCGGCGACCGCACCGCCGAGTTCGAGGCTCGGATGGCGGGCGAGGCCTACGCCGCCGGTGGCATCAACGTCACGGTCGAGGCGACGCGCGCCGCGACGGATGCCGCGCTCGAGGCGAACCTCGAGCGACTGGTGGCCGAGGCGCGGCGCGGCGGCACCACGACGATCGAGACGAAGACGGGGTACGGTCTCACCGTGCGCGACGAGCAGCGCGCGGCCGTCGTCGCGGGCAGGCACGTGGATGCCGTGACCTTCCTCGGCGCGCACGTGGTGCCCGCCGGCGCCGACCCCGAGGGGTACCTGGATCTCGTCACCGGGCCGATGCTCGACGCCGTCGCGCCCCACGTCAGCGCCGTTGACGTCTTCTGCGAGCGCGGCGCATTCGACGAGCTGGCGACGGAGCGGGTGCTCGCGGCCGCCGGGCGCGCAGGTCTCGCAACCCGCGTGCACGGCAATCAGCTCGGGCACGGACCGGGGGTGCGGCTCGCCGTCGGCGCTGGATCGCTCAGCGTCGATCACCTCGGGTTCCTCAGCGAGGAGGATGTCTCCGCGCTGGTCGATTCCTGGGCCGAGTGGAGTGGGGGATCGGGACGCCGCGGCACGGTTGCGACGGTGCTCCCCGCGTGCGACCTCTCCACGCGGATGCCGCTGGCGCCTGCGAGAGCGCTGCTCGACGCGGGGGCGGTGCTCGCGATCGCCTCGAACGCGAACCCCGGCACCTCGTACACCAGCTCCATGGCGTTCTGCGTCGCGACGGCGGTGCTGCAGATGGGGGTGACCGTGCAGGAGGCGGTGCGCGCCGCCACGCTGGGCGGAGCCATCGCGCTCGGCATGGACCGAGACGGCTGGCGGGATCCCAAAGGTGCGGAGCAGGGCGCGGTCGGCGTGGTCGCGCCCGGTGCGCGGGCCGACCTGCAGCTGCTCGACGCGCCGTCCGTCACCCATCTCGCCTACCGGCCGGGGATGCCGCTGGTGCAGGGTGTGTGGCGGGCCGGGCGACGCATTGTGTGAATCGGCATCAAGGCAGAGTCTTGAGGGGTCCAGAAGGACCTGCCTGACAGATGTTGCCGGTCAGTATCAATCGACGTCCCATTTTCGCTAGGCTGCGAATGTTCAAACACCGGGCGCATCGACACCGTAGTGATGCGCGTTTCCCGGGTAGTGAGAGGGAAAAAGATTGAAGAAGACGATGATGTCTGCGGCCGCTCTGATGGGCGCCGCACTGCTGTTCACCGGGTGCGCCACGAGTAGCACCAGCGGTTCGGGCGATGGCGGCGACGAGGGCGGTGACGCCATCATGATCGGCACGACCGACAAAGTCACGTCGCTCGATCCGGCCGGATCGTACGACAACGGATCGTTCGCGGTCATGAACCAGGTGTATCCGTTCCTGCTCAACAGCGAGTACGGCACCGCTGAGGTCACGCCGGACATCGCGGAGTCGGCCGAGTTCACCTCGCCCACCGAGTACACCGTGAAGCTCAAGAAGGGGCTGACATTCGCCAACGGCAACGACCTCACGTCGAGCGATGTGAAGTTCTCCTTCGACCGTCAGGTGGCGATCAACGACCCGAACGGCCCCGCGTCGCTGCTGGGCAACCTGGAAAGCGTCGAGGCTCCCGACGACACCACGGTCGTGTTCACGCTCAAGAACGGCGACGACCAGGTCTGGCCGCTGATCCTCTCGAGCCCCGCCGCACCGATCGTCGATGAAGACGTCTTCGCCGCCGATGCGCTCACCGGCGACGACGAGATCGTGTCGGGCAAAGCCTTCGCCGGCCAGTACGAGATCACCTCGTATAAGCTGAACGAGCTCATCGCGTACGCCCCGTTCGACGGCTACCAGGGCAACCTCGGCGAACCGGCGAACAGCGGCGTGAACGTCAAGTACTACGCCGATGCTTCGAATCTGAAGCTCGACATCGCGGGCGGGGCGATCGACGTCGCCTTCCGCTCGCTGTCGGCCACCGACAACGACGAACTGGCCAAGAACGACGACGTGAAGCTCGTCGAGGGCCCCGGCGGCGAGACCCGCTACATCGTGTTCAACTTCAACACGCAGCCCTACGGTGCGACCGCGCCCGACGCGGACCCGGCGAAGGCGATGGCCGTGCGCCAGGCCGCGGCCGACCTCGTCGACCGAGCGGCGATCGCGAAAGAGGTCTACAAAGACACGTACAGCCCGCTCTACTCGTTCGTGCCGGACGGCCTTCCGGGCGCGACCGAGCCGCTGAAGGAGATGTACGGCGACGGCGCCGGCGCACCCGACGCCGCGAAGGCCAAGCAGCGCCTCGAAGATGCGGGCGTCGAGACCCCGGTGCAACTCAGCCTGCAGTACAACGGGGATCACTACGGCCCGTCCTCCGGCGACGAGTACGCCATGGTGAAGACGCAGCTGGAGCAGGACGGACTCTTCGAGGTCGACCTGCAGCAGACGGAGTGGGTGCAGTACTCCAAGGATCGCACCGCCGACGTGTACCCGGCCTACCAGCTCGGCTGGTTCCCCGACTACTCGGATGCTGACAACTACCTCTCGCCGTTCTTCCTGAAGGAGAACTTCCTCGGCAACCACTACGACAACCCCGAGGTGAACGACCTGATCGTCGAGCAGCAGACGCAGACCGACGAGGGGAAGCGGATGGACGAGATCGGCAAGATCCAGGAACTCGTCGCGAACGATCTGTCGACGCTGCCGCTCCTGCAGGGCAAGCAGGTCGCCTACACGGGCACGGACGTCGAGGGCACCACGCTCGACGCATCGTTCAAGTTCCGGTACGCGCCGATCTCCAAGTAGCGCACGCCGTGGCAGCGGGCTCCACCCTCGGGTCGGGGCCCGCTGCCATGGACCGACGCGAACAGGCTCTCACATGACTGCTCCCGCACCTGTCGTCGCGGCGCGACGCGCCCCGACCGGAGGTGGGCTCGGACGCTACGTCCTGATCCGCCTCCTGCTCATCATCCCGACCGTGTTCATCCTCGTCACCGTCGTCTTCTTCCTCATGCGCCTCACCGGCGACCCCATCACGGCAGCCCTCGGCGGGCGGCTCCCTCCCGACCAGCTCGCCGAGCGAGTGCACGAGGCGGGATTCGACCGACCGCTCATCGTGCAGTACTTCGACTACCTCGGCGGCATCTTCCGCGGAGATTTCGGCACGTCGATCACGGACAACCGCCCCGTCATCGAGATCCTGTTCCAGTACGGCTCCGCCACGCTCGAACTCGTCTTCTACGCGCTGATCGTCGCGTTCGTCATCAGCATTCCGCTCGGGCTCATCGCCGCCTACCGGCGCGACCGCTGGCAGGACGCGGTGCTCCGCATCATGGCGATCCTCGCGTACGCGACGCCGATCTTCTTCGTCGGGCTGCTCCTCAAGCTCGTGTTCTCCGTCTGGCTCGGCTGGCTCCCGGTCGCGGGCCGCGCCGGCACGCGCACCGAGCTCGTCATGGGCGGCGTGGATGCGCCGACCGGCATCTACCTGCTCGATGCGCTCCGACTCGGCGACATGCAACTGGTCGGCGACGTGCTCTGGCACGCCGTGCTCCCCTCGGTCGCCCTGGGCCTGCTCACCGCCGGGGTGTTCCTGAGGCTCATCCGCACGAACGTCATCGGCACCTTCGGGCAGCAGTTCGTCACGAGCGGTCGTTCTCGCGGCGTGAGCGAGTACCGGCTCCTCACCAAGCACGCCTTCCGGCCCGCACTGATTCCGATCATCACGGTCATGGGCATGCAAGTCGCACTGCTGCTCGCGGGAGCCGTGCTGACCGAGACGACATTCGAATGGAAGGGGCTCGGGTTCATGCTCGCCGAGTACCTCAAAGCGCGCGATTTCGTGGCGGTGCAGGGCATCGTCGTGATGATCGCGGTCATCGTCGCCGTCACGAACTTCGTCGTCGACCTCGTCGCGGCCGCCGTCGACCCGAGGGTGAGGTACTGAACATGAGTATGCAAGATCTCCCCACGCCGTCGACTGCGACGCTCGCCGTCGCCGTCCCGCAGGGCCGACGAGTGCGCGACCGTCTGCCGGTGCTCACCCAACTGCGGCAGAGCGTCGGACTGCAGCGCGGCATGCTCGTCACCGGGCTCGCGCTCACGGCGCTGTTCGTGCTGCTGGCCCTCCTCGCCCCCCTGATCGCGCCGTACGGGTGGGCGCAGCAGTCGGTCGACGGCGTCGCGTTCGGCACCCAGCAGGCTCCGAATGCGACGAACCTGCTCGGCACCACGGTCTCGGGATTCGACGTGCTGTCGCGCGTGATCTGGGGCGCCCAGACCGCGCTGTTCGTCATCGCCGCCGCGATCCTGTGCTCGATCTTCCTCGGCATCGCGCTGGGTCTCGTCTCGGGGTACTTCGGCGGCTGGCTCGACCGCATCCTCGTCGTGCTCTGCGATGCCATCTACGCATTCCCGTCGCTGCTCCTCGCCATCGTCATGTCGATCGTGATCAGCCGCGGCCAGTCGACGCTGTTCGGCGGCATCCTCGCCACGGCGCTCTCCATCACGGTCGTGTTCGTGCCGCAGTACTTCCGCGTCATCCGCGCTGAAGTGGTGCGCGTGCGCTCCGAACCCTTCGTCGAGGCCGCACGCGTGATCGGCGTGCCGACCCGCCGCATTCTCGTGCGGCACGTGCTGCGCAACTCGGTGCGGTCGCTGCCCGTCGTCGTCACGCTCAACGCCTCCGAGGCGCTGCTGACGCTCGCCGGGCTCGGCTTCCTCGGCTTCGGCATCGAAGCCACCTCGGCAGCGGAGTGGGGGTACGACCTGAACCGCTCGGTCGCGGATGTCACGAGCGGCATCTGGTGGACGAGCGTCTTCCCCGGCGTCGCCATCGTGCTCGTGGTGCTCGGCATCACGCTCGTCGGTGAGAGCCTCAACGATCTGTCAGACCCGCGACTGCGTCAGCGCCGCCGGGCAAAGGGAGCATCATGAATCGCATCGCCGAGATCACCGACCTCCGGGTGCGGTTCGCGACCGACGGGGAACCGGTCGACGCGGTCAAGGGCATCAGCCTCTCGGCCAGCGCCGGCGAAGTGCTGGCGATCGTCGGCGAATCGGGGTCTGGCAAGACCGTGACCGCGAATGCGCTGCTCGGGCTGCTCCCGGAGACCGCGACGATGTCGGGCGCGGTGATCGTGCGGTCTCGCGCCGGTGACGAGACCGACGTCGTCCACGCCTCCCACGCCGCGATGCGCGATATGCGCGGGAACGCCGCGGCAATGGTGTTCCAGGAGCCCTCGACGGCGCTGAATCCGGTGTACACCGTCGGGTGGCAGATCGCCGAAGGGTTGCGCGCCCACGGCCGCATCGGCAAGAAGGCGGCGCGGGCGCAGGCCATCGACATTCTCCGCCGCGTCGGGATCCCCGATCCCGAGCGTCGGGTCGATGAGTACCCGCACCAGTTCTCCGGCGGGCAGAAGCAGCGCATCGTGATCGCCATGGCGCTCGTGCTCAACGCCGGCCTCATCGTCGCCGACGAGCCCACTACCGCGCTCGATGTCACGGTGCAGGCCGAGATCCTCGAACTGCTGCGCATCTGCCGCGATGAATTCGGTGCGACGATCGTGCTCATCACACACAACATGGGCGTCGTCGCCGACCTCGCCGATCGCGTCATCGTGATGTACCGCGGCGAGATCATCGAGGAAGCGCCGGTCGCCGAGCTCTTCAGCGCTCCGCAGGAGCAGTACACCCGCGACCTGCTTGCGGCCGTGCCGCACGTCGGCCACGGCAAATCGCTCACCCAGGCGCGCGAGGCGGGCGACGTCGTCGCCGAGTCCTCCGAACGCGACACCACCGGGCACCTCATCGTCGCCGAGAACGCCCAGATCGGGTACCCCTCCCGCTTCGGGCGGGGCGCCGTGGTCGCGGTGCACGGCGTCGACTTCTCCGTCGCACCCGGCGAAGTGGTGGGGCTCGTCGGCGAGTCGGGATCGGGCAAGACCACGATCGGCCGCGCCGTCGTCGGCCTGACGAAGGTCGTCGACGGGTCGCTGCGAGTGCTCGGCCACGAGATGCGCGATGTGCAGCAGCGATCGCTCGCGCCGCTGCGGCCCGACATCGGATTCGTGTTCCAGGATCCGGCGACGAGTTTCAATCCGCTGCTCTCGATCGCCGAGTGCATCGCCGAGCCGTTGATCGTGCACGGCCGGGCGTCGAGCCAATCCGCCGCGCGGGGTCGCGTCGACGAGCTGCTCGACGCGGTGCGCCTGCCCGCGAGCTTCGGCGATCGCTTCCCGCACGAGCTGTCGGGCGGGCAGCGCCAGCGGGCCTCGCTCGCCCGGGCGCTCGCGCTCGATCCGAAGCTGCTCATCGCCGACGAGCCCACCAGCGCCCTCGACGTCTCCGTGCAGGCGACGGTGCTCGAACTGTTCGTGCAGTTGCAGGCGGAGCTCGGGTTCGCGTCGCTCTTCATCAGCCACGATCTCGCCGTCATCGACGCGGTCTCCGATCGCATCATCGTGCTGCAGCAGGGGCGGATCATGGAGCAGGGAACGACGGCCCAGGTGCTGAGCCGCCCGCAGAATCAGTACACGCAGGAGCTCCTCGCCGCGATCCCGGTGCCCGATCCGGCGGAGCAGCGTCGCCGGCGCGAGGCCGCACGTGCCCGCAAGGTGCGTGCGTAACGCCAGCAGCAGGGCAAACAATCGTCGAGGCCGGGCCGTGCAGCACGCACGTACACCCGGCCTCGACTCAGTATTCGCGGGTCGTTCACGAAGAGACCCGCTAGAATAGTGCGTCGGCGTCTTTCGGCGCCACCGCGGGGCGATCCCGCTCCGTGGCCGGCATCCCGCCGCGCCGACGCTCACTCGTCTCGTTAGGACTCTACTACTTATGGCTCTCGCCACTCGCGATGACCTCCGCAACGTCGCCATCGTCGCACACGTCGACCATGGCAAGACCACCCTCGTCGACGCCATGCTGCGTCAGACCAACTCCTTCGACGCGCACACCGAGGTCGACGATCGGGTCATGGACTCGAACGACCTCGAGCGCGAGAAGGGCATCACCATTCTGGCCAAGAACACGGCCATCACCTACGAGGGCGAGCACGCCACCGGCGGGCCCATCATCATCAACGTCGTCGATACGCCCGGCCACGCCGACTTCGGCGGCGAGGTGGAGCGCGCGCTCTCGATGGTCGACGGCGTCGTACTCCTCGTCGACGCCTCCGAGGGCCCGCTGCCCCAGACGCGCTTCGTGCTGCGCAAGGCGCTCGAGTCGAAGCTCCCCGTGATCCTCGCGGTGAACAAGACCGACCGCCCCGACGCGCGCATCGAAGAGGTCGAGGGCGAGGCGCAGGACCTCCTGCTCGGTCTCGCATCCGACCTCTCGGAGGATCACCCGGACATCGACGTCGACGCCGTGCTCGACGTGCCGACCGTGTACCTCTCGGGTCGCGCCGGTGCCGCCTCGCACGAGCGTCCCGGCGACGGCGAACTGCCGAACAACCCGGATCTCGAGCCCCTCTTCCAGACGATCCTGGAGCGCGTGCCGGCGCCCCAGTTCGACGACACGTTCCCGCTGCAGGCGCACGTCACGAACCTCGACTCGTCGCCCTTCCTCGGCCGCATCGCGCTGCTGCGCGTGCACCACGGCTGGATCAAGAAGGGCGAGACCGTCGCCTGGGTGCGCCACGACGGCAATGTGCAGAACGTGCGCGTCACCGAGCTCATGCTCACGAAGGCGCTGACCCGTTTCCCGGCTGAGAAGGCTGGCCCCGGCGACATTGTCGCTATGGCCGGCATTCCCGAGATCACCATCGGCGAGACGATCGCCGACGCCGAAGACGTGCGCCCCCTGCCCGTCATCACAGTCGACGAGCCCGCGATCTCGATGACCATCGGCGCGAACACGTCGCCGCTCGTCGGCAAGGTGAAGGGCCACAAGCTCACCGCGCGCATGATCAAGGACCGCCTCGATCGCGAGCTCATCGGCAACGTGTCGCTGCGCGTGCTCGACGTCGGTCGTCCCGACGCGTGGGAGGTGCAGGGTCGTGGAGAGCTCGCACTCGCGATCCTCGTCGAGAACATGCGCCGCGAAGGCTTCGAGCTGACCGTCGGCAAGCCCCAGGTGGTCACCAAGGAGATCGACGGCAAGAAGCACGAGCCCTACGAGCACCTCACCATCGACACCCCTGAAGAGCACCTCGGTGCGATCACGCAGCTGCTCGCAGCGCGCAAGGGGCGCATGGAGAACATGGTGAACAACGGCACCGGCTGGGTGCGCATGGAGTTCATCGTTCCCGCCCGCGGTCTCATCGGCTTCCGCTCGGAGTTCATGACCATCACTCGCGGCACCGGCATCGCGAACGCGATCTCGCACGGCTACGGCGAATGGGCCGGAACCATCACGACCCGCAACAACGGGTCGATCGTCTCCGACCGCTCGGGTGTCGTGACGCCGTTCGCGATCATCAACCTCCAGGAGCGCATGAGCTTCTTCGTGCAGCCCACCGAAGAGGTCTACGAGGGCATGGTCATCGGCGAGAACTCGCGCTCCGAAGACATGGACGTGAACATCACCAAGGAGAAGAAGCTGACGAACATGCGTTCGGCTGCTGCGGACACCTTCGAATCGATGACGCCGCCCCGAAAGCTCACGCTGGAGGAGTGCCTGGAGTTCGCCCGCGAGGACGAGTGCGTCGAGGTGACGCCCGAGAACGTGCGCATTCGCAAGGTCGAACTCGCAGCGACCCTGCGTGCCCGCTCGGCATCGCGTCTCAAGAACCAGAAGTAGCACGGGTTCGCCCGGAGGGCCCCGACTCGCGCAGGTGCGCGGGCCGGGGCCCTCGTGCTGTTCGAGACGCTCGACGCGCTCCGAGGCCCGGTCGTAGGATCGGATCATGTCGATCATTCACCGCACCACCCTGAGCCCGTCCAAGTACGATCTGCTCGCAGCGTGGCTGCCGGCGCAGCCGTGGTTCGCGGGCGATGTCGCACGACTCGCGCCCGTCGGCGCCTACCGCTTCGACGATCCCGAAGGCGAGGTCGGCCTCGAGGGTCACGTGTTCACCGCGGGTGACGAAGTCGTGTACCACGTGCCGCTCGCCTACCGCGGGGCCGCGCTGGACGACGGTGACGACTTCGTCGTCGGCACCATGGAGCACGGGGTGCTCGGCAGGCGCTGGGCGTACGACGCGATTGGCGATCCGGTCTTCCGCGCGGTGCTCTCCGGCGCGATCGTGCGCGGCGAGCACGGCAGTCGCGAGTTCACGCAGGATGCCGAGGGAAACTCGGCCGAGCGCGAACCCTCGGTGCGGGTGCGGGGCACCGGAACCGCGGGCGAACCCGTGCCCGACCTCGCAGCGGTGCGGGTGCTCTCGGAGGGGGCGGCGACGATCGCCGAGACGGAGTTCGCTCGGCTCGCCGTGCACCGCGCGGTCGCGGTCGACGCCGGGGACGATCCCGTGGGCACGCTGAGCCTCCGAGGCGAGTGGCCGGGCGCGGTCGACGCGCTCCTGGCGTCGCTCACCGTCTGACGCCGCTGCACCGCTCCACCGCACGCCCACCGCTCCGCCGCACGCCCACTTCTCCACCGCCCACCCACTTCTGGGAGCGGGGTCACTCTTCGTGCGTGTTGCCATCGCGACACCCACGAAGAGTGACCCCGCTCGCAGAGGGGAGGGAGGGGCGACACGTCCGGAGCGCCCCCGTTTTCGTGATTCGCAGGGAAACCGCTAGAGTATTCCTTGCGTGAAACACGCAATCGGGATGTGGCGCAGCTTGGTAGCGCACGTCGTTCGGGACGACGGGGTCGCAGGTTCAAATCCTGTCATCCCGACGGAAACGGCCCGGAACTGCGTTGAGAAATCAACGGGGTTCCGGGCCGTTGTCGTATGCTGAGGCCCATCGGTGCAGCGGCGGGAGGAGCGCACATGGAGCACGCAGACCGCGTTCGGGCGCTGCTCGTCTCCGAGCAGGATCGCATCGGCGCGCGCGTGTCGAAGCTGGAGCACGACATCGCCGCGTTGACGAGCGCTCGACGAAGCGCGGTGGACGACGACGAGCACGATCCCGACGGCGAGCCGTTGTCGGCGAGATGGTCGCTGCTCGCCGGGCTGCTCGACTCCGCTCGCGACGACGCCCGACAAGCCGCGGACGCGCTGCGGCGGCTCGACGCTGGCACGTACGGCGTGTGCGCGCAGTGCGGAGAGCTGATTCCCGTCGGTCAGCTCGAGGTGCGCCCGTTTCGCGAGCGCTGCGTCGCCTGCACACCCTAGGGCTGCGAATCAGCGTGCTGGTGCCGCTGCTGTCGAGGCGGGCGCACCGAGTCGCCCGCGCAGCACCGATCGCGGCATCCAGCGGGCCCTGGCGCGGCGCGCGGGGCCGGCCCCGTCGCGCAGCGCCGCGATGGTCGCGTCGAGATCGCGTTCCATATCGGAGCGGCGGTCGGATTCACGACCGGAGTCATCCGCGTCATCCGCGTCATCCGCGTCATCCGAGTCATCCGAGACATCCGAGACGTCAGAGACATCCGCGCCGTCGCTCGGGGTTTCGCCTCTGGGAGAACCCGCGCCATAGCGCTCGGCCGACATCGCTGCGGCGATCCTGCGCGCCGCGAGAGCCGGCGCTCCGGTGAGTACCCCCGCGCGCTCCCAGTGCTCGAGCAGAGCGTCCGAGGTCTGCGCGCGCGGGGCAGCAGCCCCGTCGAACGCGTCGAAGCCGAGATCGGAGGCCGTATCGCGCAGCTCCTCCCATGCAGCTGACGCCGGAGCAGAGGCGCTGCGCATCGCGCGCACTCGGCGTCGTCTGCGCCGGCCCCGCCGAGCGGCGGGAACGCTCAGTGCCGCACCGAGGAGCAGCAATGCTCCGGCTGCGGTCGCGAGCATGCTCGGCAGCGTCGCCGGCGCCGCAGGGCTGCTGTCGGTTTCGGCGCCAGCTGCGGTCGCCTCCGCGGGAGCATCCGGGGCATCCTCGGTCGGTTGGGCGAGATCGGTCGGCTGCTCCGCCGGTGCGGAGGTCGGGTCCGGCGCGTCACTCGGATCAGCGCCCGACGCCCCGTCTCCGTCGGCCAGTGCCCCCGCTCCGCCCGGTGTCGGTTCGAAGGCCACCCAACCGAGGTCATCGACGTAGATCTCCGGCCAGGCATGCAGTTCGCGCCCCAGCACGACCGTCGTCTCGTCGGCCTCCGCGCGGCTCGCGTACCCCACGGCCACGCGGGTCGGTACGCCGAGCTCTCGAGCCATGACGGCGAAGGTCGCGGCGTAGTGCACGCAGAAGCCCTGTCGCGTCTCCAGAAACTCCGTCATGACGGCATAGGGATCGTCGGGGTCGGCGCCGGGCTGATACGGCGCGGCCTCGTCGTAGCTGAACGCTCCACTGCGGAACCAGTCCTGAAGCGCCCGGCCGACCGCGATCCGGCTCGTTCGCCCGGCGGCCACATCAGCGGCCGCCGAGGACACCGCATCGGGAATCCCATCGGGAAGCGCGAGGTAGGGGGTGATCGGTGCGCCGGCCTCCGGGTCCCGGATCAAGGCGGTTGCGCTCTCCGGCAACGAGGCGAGCCCGTCCGCCGGCAACTGGCCCGCGTCGAGGGGAGCGGCCTCGGCGGTGTAGCGGTACCCGCGCCGGGTGATATCGCGTTCGGTCTGCGCCGTGTTGGACGCCGCCGACCACCACCACCGCTCGGCCTGGAACTCGTCTCCGTCACGGCTCGGATGCACGACGGTGGTGGATTGCGGCAGCGGGAGCCACGAGCTCAGCAGCCCGTCGATGGTGATGGTCACCGTGCGCGCGGGCGCGGGCGGTGCCGAATCCGTAGCGGTCGGCGGCAGCTGCGCCGGTGACCGCTCCTGGCTCACGTCGGCGCGATTCGCCGCGAGTTCCTGCTGGGGCTGCCACTGCCCGCCGTCGAACTCTGCGAGCGTCGCGAGCGTGAACCGCAGCGGCCCAGGCGCCGAGCTCGTGAAACTGAACGCTGGGGCGCTGCTGCGCTCCTGGAGATCCTCCGCCAGCGCGAGCGTCACGTCGGGAACCGTTCGCGACACGGGTGAGGGGAAGAGCGAGTCGTTCCACACGCGGTCCTGCGTCGCGGGGGTGATGGCCATCGCGCCGACGGCGAGCGCTCCCGCGAGGAGGCCGGCTCCGATGCCGTGCCACCTCGGTGATCCAGAGCCGACCCACGCGAGGAGGCCCAGCATCAGGAGCGACGCGCTCCACGCGGTGATGCCGATCGAGACTCCGGTGACGGCTGCAGGGACGAGGAGCACGAGTGCGACGAGTGCTCCGGCGAGCAGCGGAGATTCGGTCAGTACGAGCAGCAGGGTCGTCGCCCCTGCGACGAGCAGCACGGTCGCGAGGAGCAGCTCGGTCAGCGGTCCGGAAACGACGAGCGGCGCCGAACCTCCGACGATGCGCACCTGCACCTGCTCGAAGACCGCGGCAGGTTCGATCCACCAGTCGACGGCCCGGCCGCTGGTGACGAGGAGCGCGGCCCATACTCCAAGGCCGGCTGCGAAGCCGGTCATGCCGGCCAGAGCGCCGCGCTTCGGCCGCCCGGCCCGCACGGCGCAGGCGGCCGCGATGGTCGCTCCGATGATGCCGACGGCGGACGGCCACCAGGATCCCCAGACGAACACGCGGGTGAGCGCCGACAGCGCTACGATCCAGAGCAGCAGCAGCAGGCCTCCGGCGATCCACAACCGAGGCGGCGACATGCGATCGTCTGCCGCGACCGTGCCAGGCGGGGCCGCACTCCGCCCGGTTGCGGCCGGCCCGCGGCGCGTGCGCCGCAGCGCACTCATGACGGCTCCCGCACCGGAAGCGCTCGCCAGGCGCCGGGCAGCGCGCCCTGCGCGGCCCCCACTGTGATGAGCGTGCCGCCGGCCGCAGACATCTCGAGAGCGCGCATGAGCCGGCGGTGCACGATCCCGGTGACCACGATCCCGGGGAGCAGCTCCGCCGTCGCCTCGTCTGCGCCGTCGTCGGCCTCGCACCGTGCTGCTGCGAGCGTTCGCAGCAGCACGTCGACGTCTCCGCTGATCGCGGCAGGCTGCCCCGCGCACCGCACCTCGACGACGTGGCCGGAACGCGCCCAGTGGATGACGATCGCGGCGGCAGCCGAGACGGCGACCTCGAACTCTGCATCCGATCGGTAGGCGTCGGCGTCGCAGTCGACGCGGAGCGCCCGCTCGGAGCGTGTCGCAGGCTCGGGGAGGTTCACGAGCCACTCGCCCTGCCTGGCGCTCTGCTTCCAGTTGATCTGCCGGGAGGCGTCACCACGACGGTACTCGCGGAGCGCGCCTCCGCCGATGCCCCCGTCGCCGATGCCGTTCGCCGCGGTTCCCGCATCACCGCCGAACGACGCGGTCACCTCGGCTTCGAGCAGCTCGGGGAGCCCCGGGAGGGCGCGGGGCAGGACGGTCGCCGGGGCGACGGCGTGCGTCTGCGCGTCGAATCGCACGAGGCCCAGGGGGTCCACGATGCCGACGGCGGTCACGCGCACCTCCTGCGGCCCTCGCGCGCTCGCGTGCCAGTCGAAGACGCCGGCGGCATCGGATCCTCGCACCCACCGCAGTGGCACGGAAGCCTGCCGGCCGGCCGCATCCCACACGAGGCGACCCGACGCCGTCCACGGCAGCCGGTGGGAGACGGTGGCCGTGCACACCACGATCGAGCCGACGAACGGTGCGGGCTCGTCGAGTCGAACCCGCACGTCGAAGCGAGCGAGCAGACCGCTGACCAGGGCGCAGGCGAGTGCGACGACGACGAGTGCTGCGAGCAACCAGGCGAGGTACCAGACATCGCGCAGGCCGATCGCGTACCAGCTCGCCCCGAGCAGACCAGCGCCGAGTGCGCACCCCCAGCCGCGAGGCGTCAGCGTTGCCGACCAGCCCGGGGATTCCGCGCGGCTGTCGCGCATCACCGGAGCGGGGTTCGAGCGACGATCTCCTCGACGATCTCGGTCGCGGCCCGTGCGGCCTCGTCGGCGCGGGCGAACCTGCCGCGCGGCACGAGGCGGTGCGAGAGCACCGTCGTCGCGAGGGCGGCGACATCGTCGGGTGACACGAAGTCGCGCCCGAGCACGGCTGCCCTCGCCCGGCTCATCCGGCTCAGGTGCACGGAGGCGCGCGGGCTGGCGCCGAGCGCGACGCCGCCGTGGCCGCGCGTCGCATTGATGAGGTCGACGATGTAGGCTCCGACCTCCGCGGAGAGGTGCACGCTGGCGACCGCGCGCTGCGCGGCTCGCACCTCCTCCACCGATGCGATGGCCGGGACGACGTCGCGGCGATCCTGATCCGACTTCGCGAGCAGCATGCGCAGCTCGGACGCGGGATCGGGGTACCCGAGCGAGATGCGCGTCATGAAACGGTCGCGTTGCGCCTCCGGGAGCGCGAAGGTCCCCTCCATGTCCTGCGGGTTCTGCGTCGCGACGACGACGAAGAGGTCGGGGAGGCGGTGGGTGCTGCCGTCGACCGTCACCGACCGCTCCTCCATGGCTTCGAGCAGCGCGGACTGCGTTTTCGGCGTGGCCCGGTTCACCTCGTCGCCGATCACGATGTTCGCGAAGATCGGCCCGGGGTGGAACTGGAAGCGACGGCTCTCCTGGTCGTACACCGAGAGGCCGGTCACGTCGGTCGGGAGCATGTCCGATGTGAACTGGATGCGGCGCGCATCGGCGCTGATGGATCGTGCGAGGGCCGTCGCGAGCGTCGTCTTGCCCACTCCCGGAACGTCTTCGAGGAGGAGGTGGCCGCCCGCGAAAACGGTGGTGACCACCGTCTCGATCACCCCTCGCTGACCTTGGATGACCTGCGCGAGCGTATCGCCGATGCGCTGCGCGAGTACGCTCGGAGGCACTGCCTGGGCGGGTGCGGCCGGGACCGGCTCGTGCGACAGTTCGGTCATCGACATGGCGGCCGCCCCTCTTCAGTCCAGTGACAGGCAGCTTGCCACACCACCCCGGGAATTGCCGGGTTGCGCGCACTTCGGCTCGCGGGCAGCGGGAGCCGGGGGAGCGGCCTAGACGCTGCCGCCGAGTTCTCCGGTCAATCGTTCGTGCATGGTGCGGCTGTCTGGGTTCATGCCGACGAACTCGACGGCCGCCCCGTACTGCGCGTACTTGGTCTCGATCGCGTCGAGCGCGGCGACCGTCGACGCATCCCAGACATGCGCTGCGGTCAGGTCGATGACGACGCGCGGGGGGTCACTGTGGTACTCGAAGAGCGTGGTCAGATCGTTGCTCGACGCGAAGAAGAGCTCGCCCGTGACGGTGTAGTGCGCGATCGCGCCGGCGACACCGTGCTCGTCGCGCAGCTCGCGGCGCACGTCGACCACGCGCGCGACCCTGCGGGCGAAGAGCACCGAGGCGATCAGTACGCCGCCGATCACGCCGATCGCGAGGTTGTGCGTCGCCACCACCAGCGCGACGGTCGCGACCATGACGAGCGTTTCGCTGCGCGGGAGACGGCGCAGCGTGGCCGGCGCGATCGAGTGCCAGTCGAACGCGCCGATCGAGACCATGATCATGACGGCGACGAGCGCGGCCATCGGAATCAGCGCGACGATGTCGCCGAGCGCCACGATCAGCACGAGCAGGAAGACGCCGGCGAGGAACGTCGAGATGCGGGTGCGCGCGCCCGATGCCTTGACGTTGATCATCGTCTGCCCGATGACGGCGCAGCCGCCCATGCCGCCGAAGATGCCCGACATCATGTTCGCGACTCCCTGGCCCCAGCTCTCGCGCGTCTTGTTCGAGTGGGTATCGGTGATCTCGTCCACGAGCTTCGCCGTCATCAGAGACTCCATCAGCCCGACCAGCGCCATCGCGCACGCGAACGGGGCGATGATGGTGAAGGTCTCCCACGTCAGCGGAACGTCCGGGATGAAGAGCTCGGGGAGACTCCGCGGCAGTTCGCCCTGGTCGCCGACGGTCGGGACGGCGATGCGCGCGGAGACGACGACGACGGTGACGGCGATGACCGCGATCAGCGGCGCCGGCACGACCTTCGTGATCCTCGGGAAGACGACGAGGATCGCGATGCCGAGCACGACGAGCGGGTAGACGAGCCACGGCACGCCGATGAGGTGGGGCAGCTGCGACATGAAGACGAGGATCGCCAGAGCGTTCACGAACCCCACCATCACGCTGCGGGGAATGAAGCGCATGAGCTTCGCGACGCCGCAGGCGGCGAGCACGATCTGGAAGACACCGGCGAGGATGACCGTCGCGATGAACATGTCCATGCCGTAGGTGGGAGCCACCGGAGCGATCACGAGCGCCACGGCCCCGGTCGCTGCGGTGACCATCGCCGGCCGGCCGCCCACGAAGGCGATGGTGATGGCCATGATGAACGAGGAGAAGAGGCCGACCTTCGGGTCGACGCCGGCGATGACCGAGAAAGCGATCGCCTCGGGGATCAGGGCGAGAGCGACGACCAACCCGGCGAGGGCCTCCCGCGTCAGCAGGCGCGGCGACCGCAGTGCGGTGAGCACCGAGGGATCGGCGCGGTATCGGACGCGGTCGTCAGTCACTGAGCGGTTCACCCGACCACTGTAATGCCCCGCGGGGTCGGCGGTTTCCATGCCGGCGGAACGCGCGTCAAGGGGGAGCGCGCACGGCGGGCGCTGAGTAGACTTCGGATGAAGCCGCTGGGAGGTGCGATGACCGGAATGCAGGATTTGACCGGAGGGCGCGAGCTCGTGATGGTGTCGAACCGATTGCCCGTTGACCGGGTGGTGGCGGCAGACGGGACGACGTCCTGGCGCACGTCGCCGGGCGGTCTCGTGACGGCCGTCGAGCCGATCGTGGAGCAGCTCGGCTGCGTCTGGGTCGGGTGGGCCGGGAGCGAGGACGAGCACATCGAGCCGTTCGAGATCGGCCGCATGCGGCTCGAGCCCGTCGAGCTCTCGCACGACGATGTCGAGCGCTACTACGAGGGGTTCTCGAACGGCACCCTGTGGCCGCTGTACCACGACGTGATCGCGCCGCCCGAGTATCACCGTCACTGGTGGGACCGGTACGTCAAGGTCAATCGACGCTTCGCCGAGCGCGTGGCCGAGACCGCGGCTCAAGGAGCGGTCGCCTGGATCCACGACTACCAGCTGCAGCTCGTACCGGCCATGCTGCGGGAGCTGCGCCCCGATCTCACGATCGGGTTCTTCCTCCACATCCCCTTCCCGCCGCGCGGGCTCTTCGAGCAGCTGCCCTGGCGTCGCAGCATCATCCAAGGGCTGCTCGGGGCGGACGTCATCGGCTTCCAGCGCGTTCCCGACGCGATCAGCTTCCGCACGATCGCCGAGCGCTACACGCACACCCAGGCGCTCGGCAACACGATGGTGCTCCCGGCCACGCCGGATGCCCCGGGGCGCACGGTGCTCGCGCAGGAGTTCCCCATCTCGATCGATGCAGCGGCGTTCGCCGAGGTGGCGCGGCGCCCCGAGACGCAGCAGCGCGCTCGTGAGATCAGGGCCGAACTCGGCGACCCGAAGACGGTGATGCTGGGCGTCGATCGGCTCGACTACACGAAAGGCATTCGTCACCGATTGAAGGCGTTCGACGAGTTGCTCGCCGACGACGAGATCGATGCCTCGAACATCGTGCTCGTGCAGGTGGCGAGCCCGAGCCGCGAGCAGGTCGACGCGTACCGTCAGCTGCGCAACGAGGTCGAGCTCACCGTCGGCCGGCTGAACGGCGAGCGAGGCACGATCGGCCACTCTCCGCTCGTGTACCTGCATCGCGGGTATTCCCGCGAGGAGATGGTGGCGCTGTATCTCGCGGCCGACGTGCTGCTCGTCACGCCGCTGCGCGACGGGATGAACCTCGTGGCGAAGGAGTACGTCGCCTGTCGCGAGGACGAGCAGGGCGTGCTCGTCCTGAGCGAGTTCGCGGGCGCCGCCGATGAGCTGAAGGATGCGCTGCTCGTGAATCCGCACGACATCGAGGGCTTGAAGGCCGCGTTCCTCCGGGCGACGCACATGCCGCAGGAGGAGCAGCGCCGGCGCATGCAGGGGATGCGGCGCGCAGTGCACGACAACGACGTCGAGCACTGGGCCTCCGCGTTCCTCGGGTCGATGACCTCGATCTCCGAGACCCGGGCGACGGCGCAGGCGAATGGCACGGCCGAGGGAGCGACTGGACCGGTCTCGCTGGTGCCGCAGGCGTTCGTGCCGCGCAGCGTCGGTGACCGGCTCCGGCGCATCGCGACGGCATCATCATTGCTGGTGGCGACCGACTTCGACGGCACGATCGCTCCGATCGTGCCTCGGCCGCAGGACGCGCGGATGCTGCCCAGGGCGCGGCAGGCGCTGGAGATGCTGAGCGCTGCGCCCGGCGTGCGCGTGGCCCTCCTGACCGGGCGCTCGCTGGGCGGGCTGGCCGACACCGGCACCGGCAGCGAGGGGTGGATCGTCTCCGGGTCCCACGGTTCTGAGCTCACGGGATTCGATGTCTCAGGAGTCGTCGGGACGAACGGCTCGGGGGAGCCGACCGATGAGGAATCCGATCGACTCGATCGCATCACCCGGCGTTTCGAGCGCGTGCTCGGGTCCGAGCCCGGCGTGCGCCTCGAGCGCAAGCCGTTCGGCGTCGCCGTGCACACGCGGGAAGTCGCGGACCCAGAGTACGGCCGCGAATTGCTCGCTGCGGCCGTCGAATTCGGCGTCGCGGAGGGGCTGCACGTGCGTGAGGGCAAGCAGGTCCGCGAGTTCTCGGTACGCGCTTCCGACAAGGGAACGGTGCTGCAGACCATCCGCGAGGCGCTTCCGCCGGGGCCGGTGCTCTTCATCGGCGACGACGTCACCGATGAAGACGCGTTCGCGGTGCTCGGTCCCGACGATCTGGGCATCAAAGTCGGCGAGGGGGAGACGGCCGCCACGGGCCGAGTGCCAGACCCGGCTGCCGTCGCGGCGGTGCTCGCGCGCCTCGTCGAGTTGCGCACCGGCATCGTCATCGGCTCCGACTGAGTCGCCTCTCGCCGAGCGCGTGCGAGTACGGCTCGTCTCGGGCCGAGCGCGTGCGAATACTGATGGGCGCCTGCGAAATCAACCCCGCTGACAGCATCGGGCGCCGAGCAATACGCTCGTCAGTGAATCGATGATCAACCATGATCGGTTCTTCGACACGACGATAGGAGTGCCCCGAGATGAATACTGTCAGCAGCGACATCGATATCGACCTTCCCATCCGCACCGTCTACAACCAGTGGACGCAGTTCGAAGACTTCCCGGCATTCATGGGCGGCGTCGAAGAGGTGAAGCAGGTGGACGAGACCACGTTGAACTGGCGCGTCAAGGTCGCAGGCGTCGAACGCGACTTCCTCGCGAAGATCACGGAGCAGGTCCCGGACGAGCGCGTCGCGTGGAACAGCATCTCCGGACCGTCGCACGCTGGTGTCGTCACCTTCCATCGACTCGATGAGAACAAGACGCGAGTGCGTCTGCAGCTCGACTGGGAGCCAGAGGGCTTCGTCGAGCACGCAGGCGCTGCACTGCAGCTCGACGACGCTCAGGTCGGCAAAGACCTGAAGGAATTCGCCCGTCTGCTCGAATCGAATGGATTCGAATCGGGTGCGTGGCGCGGCTCGGTCGCTCGACCGAGCGACGGCACGGCCGTCTGAGCCCGCACCGCAGCACAGCACCACCGAAGGAAGGGGACGGCCATGGCCGAAATCTGGGAGCCAACGGATGAGATCGACGGGGACGAGGACCTCACGGTGACCGATCACCGCGATGAGGATCGCCCGCTCGTGTCGGCAGATGACGAGCAAGCGGTGGAGGTGACGACCGACGATCCCCGAGAAGCGCTCGAAGAACTCGGCGAGGATGTCGCATCCTCTCCCGCGCGTCGCGCGGAAGACACCGAGACCGACCTCGACGCCGGAGAGGCCGTCTGAGCGTGGGAACTGCCGAGACCGAGACCCGCAGCTTCGGCGTCGAGGAGGAGTTCCTCCTGCTCGACGCCGAAACGGGCGCCCCCATCGATCGCGCAGCGCAGATCGTGGAGCGGCGGCCGGAGCTGCGCCGCGAGGCGGACCGCGAGTTCTTCTCCAGCCAACTCGAAACCGCGTCGCCGGTCTGCACGGAAGCGCGCCAGGCCGACGAGGCGCTGCGCAGCTTCCGCTCCATCGCGGGTGCTGCTGCAGCGGATGTGGGGGCGGTGCTCGCGGGCACGGGCCTGCCACCGGTCGGGGGAGAGCACGAGGGCTCGGTCACCCCGAAGGCCAGATACCGCGAGATTAGATCCGAGTTGCGGGCCGCCGCTGCGCATCAGTACGTCACCGGAACGCACGTGCATGTGTCGGTGCCGTCGCGCGACGCCGGCGTAGCCGCCCTCCGGGGGCTGGCTCGCTGGGCTCCGGCACTGCTCGCGATCTCGGCGAACTCACCCATCTGGTGCGGTGAGGAGACGGGGCTCGCGAGTTGGCGCCATATCAAGAGCATGGCGTGGCCGCTCGCCGGATACCCGCCGGAGTTTTCGTCGGGGGCTGAGTACGAGCGGACGGTCGCCAGCCTCGTCGACACGGGCATTCTGATCGATCCGGGCATCGTCACCTGGGTCGCGCGTCTCTCGGAGCGATTCCCGACCATCGAGCTGCGCATCGCCGACGCGCAGCTCGAGCCGGAAGCGGCCGTCTCGTTCGCGCTGCTCGTGCGAGGACTGGTCGACCGCATCCTCGACGACGCGGAGCACGGCCGCGAGGAGGAGCGCGTCACTCCCGGTCTGGTGAACGGAGCGATTTGGATGGCCGCGCGGGATGGACTCTCCTCCGCGATCATCGACCCGGTGCGCGGGACCGCGCATCCGGCGGCCGCGGTCCTCGACGAGATGTTCGGGTTCGCCGAGCGATCGCTGGAGCGCTTCGGCGACGCCCAGCGCGTCGAGCAGTATCTCGGCGATCTCCGCACGTTCGGCGGCCCGGCGCAACGGCAGCTCGCGAGCTTTCGCGAGGGCGGCGTCTCCGGGCTGCTCGACCTCTACCGTGCGTCCGGGGTGCAGGAGCGCCGATGAGCGGATCGGGCCGTCGCGGCGGTCGTGGGGGCCCGATCACTCGGGAAGTCGACGGGGATGGCTTCGTCTATCGGCGAGACGGTCGCCGTGTGACCGCCGCGAAGGAGATCGCCCGGATCGAGTCGCTCGCGATCCCTCCGGCGTGGACGGACGTGCGCATCGCGCGCGGGCCGTCCGCCAAGGTGCTCGCCAGAGGCATCGACGCTGCCGGGCGCACGCAGATGATCTACCACCCGCGGTTCCGACAGCGTCGCGAGCGGGAGAAGTTCGCCCGCCTGGGCAGGTTCGGCACCGCTCTTCCGAAGCTGCGCGCCCGCGTTGACCGAGATCTGCGTCGCAAACGCCTCGGAAGAGAACGCGTCGTCGCGTGCGTGATCCGACTCATCGACCTCGAATTCTTCCGCGTCGGCAATGAGGAGTACGCAGCGAAGCACGGCAGTTACGGCGTGACGACGCTCCGGGAGGAGCACATCGAGGCCACCGGGAGCTCGGTGCGGTTCGATTTCGTCGGCAAGAGCGGAAAACGGCATGCGCGCCGAGTGGCGGATCCGAGAATCGCGCGATTGATCGCGCGGCTCGAAGAGCTTCCCGGTGACGAGGTCTTCCGCTTCTTCGAAGACACGGGAGTGTCGCGGCAGGTGCGGAGCAAGCATGTGAACGCGTATGTGAAGCGCGTGATGGGCGAAGAGTTCACGGCGAAGGATTTTCGCACGTGGGGCGGCAGTCGGATGGCCCTCTCGTCGCTCCTCGAGCACGACGAAGATGCGTTTCGCACCCAGAAGCGCGCTGCGGCTGCCGTCAGGGATGCGGTCCGCGCCGCGGCGGAGCGGCTCGGCAACACTCCAGCGGTCACGAAATCCTCGTACATCGACCCGAGAGTGCTCGGGCTGGCGGAGGACGCCGCAGCTCGGGAGCGCTTACGAACGGCCCGGGAGAAGATGAAGCCCCAGGCGCACCTGAGCGTCGACGAGCAATGCCTGCTCGCCCTGCTGGCCCGCCGGGCGCCGCGCTGAGCGCGGGCCCGCCGGGACAGGTCGTCAGTCGCTCAGCGCTTCGCTGACCGCGGTGGGCGAATCGTAGGTCTGGTCGGGAAGACCCTCGAGGGCCTGTACCACGTCGTCCGAGGCGCCGAAGTTCCGTGCTGCGTCGACGAGTGCCGACCGGTCGGCGGGGTAGTCGACGCCTCCGAGGGATCGCTGCACCTCGATGGGGTTGCTCGATGCTGACATGTCGTCTCCTTTCTTCTGGGGCTCGGGCCGGGAGGATCCCGACTCCGGGAACAGCTCGTCGCTCGCCTCGATGCGGCGATCGACGATGGACGTCGGCGCTTCGAGGTGCACCGCGCCGCTCGGCAGAATGCCCGCGCCGCCGCGGCGCTCCATGACCCGCCATTGCGCCACGCGGTCCTCGCCCACGTGGTGCGCGGGCAGCTCGCGCCAGAAGGCGAAGCCGCCGGCCGCTCGGAGGGCCGCGGTATCGAAGAGCGCGCACGCTCCGATCCACGCCACGCGGTAGGCGAGTCGGTCATCGTCCTGCAGTTCGAGACGGGCCGCGAGATGAGCGAGGTTCGCCGCGTTGTGCAGCGGCCAGCGCTCGTGCTCCGGCGTATCGGGGCGCACGTACTCGGGGCGCACGCCGGAGGGCGGCCACGGTTCGAACGCACTCAGCTCGTCAGGCCTCGGGTCGTCGAGAAACGAGAGCCCCTGCACGGCGTACCCGACGAACCCGCAGCGCTGCTCCGAGAGGGACGCGTCGAGTCTCGAGAGGGAGCCGGGCTCCAGCCACACGTCATCGTCGAGATAGAGCACCCGCGGCGCGGCTGCGCAGCTCAGCAGGAAGTCGCGCTGCTCCGCCAACCCGCGGCGGGGCAGGTGACGGTGCACCTCGACGGCGCGGCCCTGCGCTCGAAGCACGCGGATCATCGCGCTCACGGCGGGAACCTGCTCGACGGGCTCCTCGGACTGGTCGCTGACGACGACTCGGAACGGCGGGTTGTCCTGCGCCGCGAGCCCCGAGAGCGTGACGGCGAGCTCTGGCCCTCGATCGGCGGTCGGAATCAGCACGTCGATCTCGATCGTCTGCTGGGCCGCAGGGCGCGCCCAGTGCGCGGCACCGCGCCGGCTGGGGCGCGCGCGCCTCCGGTGCGTCTGCGCGTTCCGGTGCACAGCATTCCTCCGTTCCAACATGGTCATGCTTCGGCCGTCGTACGCAGCCGGTCGATGAGTTCGGTGGTCGAATGATCGGGGACGTAATCGAGGATCACGACCTCCCCGCCCATGCGACGCATCTCCGCGGCCTCCTCCAGCATCTCGGGAGTGTAATCGCCGCCTTTCGCGTACACGTCCGGGCGCAGCTCACGGATGGTCGCGCACGCCGTCTCATCGTCGAACACCGTGACGTAGTCGACGCAGGACAGCTCTGACAGCACATTCGCCCGGTCCCGGATGCCGTTCACCGGCCGCCCAGGGCCCTTCACGCGTCGCGCGGAATCGTCGCTGTTCAACGCGACGACGAGCACATCACCGAGACGACGGGCCTGCTTCAACGACGCCGTGTGCCCACGGTGGAGCACGTCGAAGCATCCGTTCGTGAACACGATGCGCGCTCCGGCGTTGCGATGCGCTTCCAGGCGCCGTGCGAGATCTGCGACGGAGATCTGCGGATCCGGTGCGGCCGTCGCACGGAGTTCGAGCTCGTCGAGGGAGCACCGGCAGGTGCCCGTGCGCTCGACGGCGATGTCTGCGGCGAGCTGTGCGAGGTCGACGGCAGCGGAGAGCTCGCAGTCAGCTGCGCGTGCGACGGCGAGGGCGGAGACGAACACGTCGCCCGCTCCCGACGCCTGCTGCTCCGGGGCCGCGTGGGCCCGCGTTCGATGCGGCCGGGCGCCGTCCGTCAGCAGCACGGTGCCCGTTCGGTCGAGCGTGACCACCACCGACCGGGCCCCGCTCCGGCTGCGGAGAGCCTCGCCCGCATCGATGGCCGCCCCGACGCGTGCCTCACCCGAGCCCAGCGGCCTGCCGAGCAGCCGCTCGGTCTCGCCGGCGTTCGGGGTGATCACGTCGGGCCGGAGCGCGGACCAGCGCGCAGGGTCGTGCGCGTCGATGATGAGGAGCGCCGCTCGCGGCAGCTCGGCGAGTTCGGCGATCATCGCGTCGTCGAGCAGAGCCGCGCCGTAGTCGCAGATCACGAGTGCATCGCACTGGGTCCCCGCCTCGCGCAACTCGGCAACGAGCCGGTGCCGCACGCGCTCCGGCCACGGTTCGCGCTGCGTGTCGTCGAGTCTGAGGAGCACATGATCCGCGACCGACACGCGCGCCTTCGTCGTGGTGCGCGCTCCGTCGACGCACTGCAGCGCGGAGACGTCGACGTGCGCGTCGCGCAGGCCCTCCCGGAGGCGATCGCCGGGCTCGTCCGCGCCGATGGCGCCGAAGGCCAGCACGTCCGCCCCGAGCGCGGCCAGATTGCGCGCCGTGTTCGCGGCGCCGCCGGGAAGGTCTCGGGCGCCGGCCAGTTCGACGACGGGCGCTGGAGCCTCGCGAGCGACGCGGTCGACGGTGCCGTGCCACCATCGATCGAGCAAGAAATCGCCGAGCACCGCGATGCGGGGCCGGCGCGCCCGAATGCGAGCGATGCTGTCGAGCGTGTTCATCACGACCGCCTTTCCTGGGGAACGATGACCGGTCCGTTTGAAACCGGGGCGAAGCGGGCAGAAGAAGAGCAGGCGCGTTGCGCGCCGAATACCGGACACGTCATCGCGAGATGGAGGAACACATGCCGCACGACCCGTACCGCACCTCGGAGGGCGCCGACCACGCTGCAGGGCCAGCGGTGATCCCGAGGAGACCGATCGTCGGTGCGCTGCGCGAGAAGATCGACGGGGTGCGGAAGATCGCAGTGCTGCGCGGCGGCGGTATCGGGGATCTGCTGTTCGCGCTCCCGGCCATCACGGCCCTCGCGTCCGCCTACCCGGAAGCCGAGATCACGCTGCTCGGCACGCCGGCGGCGCGACTGCTCGACGGCCGCGTCGGCGCACCGCACCGCATCGTGCGGCTGCCCGTGGCGGAGGGGGTTTACGAACCGAGCGGGGCAGCGGTCGACCCGGAGGCGCTGCGACGCTTCATCGCCGAGCAGCGCGGAGCCGGCTACGACCTCGCCGCTCAGATGCACGGAGGAGGCCGCTTCTCGAATCCGTTCGTGGCCGGTCTCGGCGCCCGGTGCACGATCGGCACGCGCACCGATGATGCGCTCGCGCTCGAGCGGTCGCTGCCGTACGTCTACTACCAGCACGAGGTGATGCGATGGCTCGAGGTCGCCGCGCTGGCGGGCGCTGCCCCCGTCGATCTCGAACCGCGTGTGATCGTCGCGCCCGAAGAGGTGGAGCTCGGCCGAGCCCGCCTGGGCGAAGCCGACGGCCCGATCGTGGTCGTGCACCCCGGGGCGACCGATCCGCGGCGCCGCTGGCCCGTCGAACGCTTCGGCGCGGTCGCGGCGGAGCTGTCGCGCTCCGGCGCGGGGGTCGCGGTGATCGGCGACGCCTCCGAGCAGCGGCTCGCGGACGACTTCGTCCGTGCGGCTGTCGCAGCCGGAGCTGCTGCCGCACCACTGAATCTCGCGGGGAAGCTCTCGTTCGACGAACTTCCCGGTGTGCTCGCCTCGGCCGACCTCTGCCTGGCCAACGACAGCGGCCCCCGGCACCTCGCCCAGGCGGTCGGAACGTCGACCGCGTCGGTCTTCTGGTGCGGAAACCTGCTCAACGCGGGCCCGATGGGGCGGGGGGAGCACCGGGTGCAGCTGTCGTGGACCACGAACTGCCCGGTGTGCGGCCGCGACAGCACCCAGGTGGGATGGACGGCGCCGAGATGCGAGCACGATGACTCGTTCGTCGCCGATGTCAGCACGGAAGCGGTGCTGGCCGACGCCCGAGCACTGCTCGCGGAGCGCGCGCGCTGAGGGTCGCGCGCGCTCCGGCCACCGGGCTACGGCCATGACGGCTCGTCCTCCGGTGCGATCACGAGCTCGCGAACCTCGGATCGCGGTGGCTGCTGCAGGGCGAAGAGCACGGCTCTGGCGACGTTGGCCGGATCGTTGAGTTGCGCGTCAGCAGCCGGCCGGTACTGCTCGGGTCGATCGTCGAAGAACGACGTCTGCATCCCGGCGGGAATCAACGTGGTCACGCCGAGACGACCCGCGGTCTCTGCGGCGAGCGCTCGCGAGAAGCCGAGCACCCCGAACTTCGAGGCGCAATAGGCCGTCGCCTCGGGGAGCGCGCGGAGTGCGAGCGAAGACGCGATCGTCACGACGCGGCCGTGGACGCGCTCGAGGTGCGGCAGCGCCGCGCGGACCGTCGATACGGTGCCGAGCAGATTCACGCCGATCACGCGCTCCCACTCGGTCGCGTCCACGTCTTCGAGCCGACCGCACCGGTCGATGCCGGCGGCGGTGACGACGGCGTCGATGCCGCCGAGCTCTTCGGCGATGGCGGCGACGGCGTACTCCACCTGCGCGCGGTCGGAGACGTCGGCCGCCTGCGCGACCGCGCGATCGTGCCAGGCGCTGACGTCGAGATCGATGATGGCCGGGGTGCCTCCCGCCTCAGCGACGGCGTGCGCCACGGCGGCGCCGAGCCCGGAACTCCCGCCGGTGATGAGGACGCGGCCGAGCGGGGAGGGAGTGGTGGAGAGGGTCATCGAGGGTCCTTTCTCAGGTGGGACGAGGTGAGCAATGCGCGACGCAGGGCCGCGCGGGTGAATCGTGTCAGCCGACGCGGGCGATGGCCTCAGCAAGGGCCGTGGTCGACCGGCCGAGATGATAGGGGAGCGTGAGGACCCGCCCGCCCCAGGACTCGACGAGCGCGGCTTCGGGGAGGGCCTGGGCGCTGTAGTCGCCGCCTTTGACCCAGACGTCGGGCCGCAGGCGGTCGAGCACGGCCTGGGGGTCGTCCTCGGCGAACACCACGACGGCGTCGACGCAGCTCAGCGCCGTCAGCAGCTCCACCCGATCCTGCTCGCTGATGAGCGGACGCTCATCGCCCTTGAGACGGCGGACCGATTCGTCGGAGTTCAGGCACACGATCAGGCAGTCTCCGAGTCCGCGCGCGGCTGCGAGCGTGCGCACATGCCCCGCGTGCAGCAGATCGAAGCATCCGCCCGTCGCGACGACGGTGCCGCCCGAACTCCGCACCTGCTCGGCGATCGCGAAGGCGTCGGCGCCCGCAGTACGAGCACGTGGAAGCCCGGTTGCGCCGAGCGCTGCGACGCCTCCCGACGACAGGAAATCGCCGGCGGCGTCGACCGCGCTCCGCACCGCGTCGGGGAGGGAGTCGCCGGCGGCGAGGGCGAGGAGTGCCGAGGCGGCGAAACGATCTCCGGCTCCGCAGGCGTCGGCGGCGTCGACGGGACGTGCGGGGATGAGGGCCGGAGCGTGATCGGCGTCGAGCAGCAGCGCGCCTTCCGAGCCGAGCGTGACGACGACCGCCGTGCACCCCCAGCGCTCTCGCAGGCGCGCGGCGGCACCGGCTGCAGACGCGGCGTCGGCGGAGGTGCCGGCGGCCTTCGCGGCCTCTGAGAGGTTGGGGGTCACGAGGCTCGCAGAGGGAACCGGATCGGCGCCCCGTGGATGCGGGTCCCAGACGAGCGGTACGCGCGACCCCCGTCGATGCAGGGCGACCCGGATTTCAGGGTGCGCCGTGAGCGCGCGGCCGTAGTCGGAGACGATGATCGCGTCCGCCTCGCCGATGGCGCCGAGCATCTCCCGGGTGATGTGGGGCAGCACGGGATCGCCGCAGCCGTCGTCGATGCGGGCGACGGGCTGGCCGGCCGCTCGCAGACGCGTCTTCACCGGGGTGGGGGCTGGCAGCAGCCCGGCGACCAGGTGGATGCCGTCGAGGTGGGCGCGGAGCCGCTCCGCCGGTTCGTCCGAGGAGAGCGCGGTCACGAGCGTGACGTCGTGCCCGTCGTGCTGCAGCATGCGTGCGACGAGCCCTGCGCCCCCCGCGCGGGAGCGGCGCGTCTGCACGTCGACCACCGGGACCGGGGCGTCGGGTTGGAAGCGTTCCGCGACGCCGTCGACGTCCTCGTCGAGGAGCGTGTCTCCGACAATGACGATCTTCATGATTGGGGCTCCGTTCCCACGCAGGCGTCGAACACTTCGCACATCGCATGGATCGCCGCGAGCTGGCACTCCTGCACATGGGGTGACGCGCCGTCCAAGCAGATCGCATCGTCGCAGAGGCGCGCCAGTGGATTCGGTCCCGGCCCGGTGAGCGCCCAGCTCGTCGCGCCCGACTCCTCTGCCGCGCGCGCGGCCTCGAGCAGGTTCGGGCTGCCTCCGCTGGTCGAGAGCAGCAGCACGATGTCTCCGGCTCTTGCGTGCGCCCGCACCTGACGTGCGAACACCTGGTCGAATCCGTAGTCGTTGCCGATCGCGGTGATGCTCGACGTCTCCGCGTGCAGCGAGATCGCAGAGTAGGCGGCGCGGTCATCGCGATAGCGACCGACGAGCTCAGCGGTGAGGTGCTGAGCCTCGGCGGCCGAGCCGCCGTTGCCGCCGACCAGCAGGCGTCTGCCCGCGCGGAGTCGGGTCGCGAGCTCGACGCCCCATGCCTCGAGGTGGGTCGCGTGCCGGCGAGCCTGAGCGAGAGCTTGCGCGAGCGCGTCGAAGTGGTCGGTGACGGCGTTCGCCGTCGATCGCTCGGCGGCGATCGGCGCCTGGGTGAGCGTTGGGGTGGTCATAGTGCGGCCTCCGCGAATTGTGCGCTCGAAGCGCGGTCGGTGCGTTGTCTGGTGTGCTGCAGTGCGCGTTCGTAGATGCGCTCGGTGCGAGCGGCGACGCGCTCCCAGCTGTATCTGGCTTCGACGCGCCTGCGCCCCGCCGCCCCGAGCGTCGCGGCGAAGGCGGGATCGGCACGGAGCCGGGCGAATGCATCGGCGACGGCCGGTGCGTCTTGCGGAGGCACGAGCAGCCCGGTCACTCCGTCGACCACCGTGTCTCCCAGGCCGCCGACGTTCGCGGCGACGACCGGTGTGCCGCAGGCCATGCTCTCGAGGGGAACGATGCCGAACGGCTCGTACCAGGGGGTGCAGACGACGGCGTCGGCCTCGCGGATCAGTGCCGGGACGTCATCGCGCGGCACGCGGCCCAGGAATCGCACCTGATCCGAGACGCCGAGTGATTCGGCGAGCGCCGTGAGGCGGACCGTCTCGGCGTCGGGTCCGGATTCGCCAGCGGGCGCATCCCCGGTCCCGACGATGTGCAGCTCGACGTCGTCGATTCCCTGCTCATGCAGCAGACCGACTGCGCGGATGGCGATGTCGACGCCCTTCCGCGGGACGAGACGCCCGAGACTGAGCACGCGGAAGGTCGCTCCTCGAGCGGCGGCGCGGCCGGTGTTCTGGAACATGCCGAGGTCGACGCCGCACGGAGCGATCTCGATGCGGTCTTCCGGGACGCCGAGGAGCCGCAGTTCTGCGACCTCGTCCGGGCACGTGGCGATCACTGTAGCTGCACGCTGGCCCACGAGCGGCTCGAGCCGCGCGCGTTCGGCCGGGCTCGTATCGGCAGCGCCCTGGTACCGTCGCTTCACCGAGCCGAGCGCATGGAAGGTGTGCAGCACTGGCGGATGGCCCGTGCCCCGCTCGGCTGCGGCGTCGAGGGCGGCGATGCCCGACATCCAGAAGTGACTGTGCACGACGTCGGGGCGGTCGAAGCGCCACGCAGCTGCGAGCCCAGCTGAGAGGGCCGGGAGGTGCGGGAGGAGGTCGTCCTTCGGCACGTGGCGCTGCGGGCCCGCGGTGAGATGCACGACTTCGACTCCTGGGCACAGGGGCACGCGCGTCGGGGTGGTCGGGTCATCCCTGCGCGTGAACACGGTGACCCGGTGGCCGCGCTCCGCGAGCGCCCGTGACAGCGCGGCGACGTGCACGTTCTGGCCGCCGGCATCCACGCTGCCCGGGGTGGCGAGGGGATTGGCGTGCTCGGACACCATGGCGATCTTCACGATGAAGCTCCTTCGGTGATCAGGTGGGGGGCGTCTACGCGCGCCCGGGCGCGACGGGTGTGGGCATCACGGGTGTCGGCCAGGACCGCGTCCCAGTCATCCAGGAAGCGTCGGAGGCCGTACCGCGCGATCGCGGCTTCTCGCGCGACGGCACCGCGTCGATGCGCCTCGTCGGGATCGAGGAGCAGCAGGTCGGCGGTCGCGACCAGTTCTGCCGGGTCCGCCGAGCGGGCCCCGGCCTCGGGCGGCACGGCGCGCGCAGCTTCGGTGGCGTCGAGCACGAGCACCGGCATGCCGAGGAACATCGCTTCGAGCAACGAGAGTCCGAGGGATGTCCACCGCATCGGATGCACGTAGGCCCGACGCTGGGCGAGTTCCGCGTGCAGTCGCTCCGTCGGCAGATCTCCGACGATGCGGAGACGGTCCGGCCCCAGATCGAGTGCGGCCGGCAGACGGTCGGTGGCGATCCCGAAGCAGTCCAGCCGCCCGGCACTCGCGAATGCGGGCAGCAGGTCGGTGCCCGTGACTCGCCCGCGCCGCACTGGTTCGTTGATCACGACGCCGAGCGCTTCGACGGCGCCCGTGTACTGCTGACCCGGGTCGGGGATGCCGTGCTCGATGACGACCGTCGGTGCCGAGCCGCAGTCCCAGATGAGGCGGTTGAAGTGCGTGACGTGCACGACCGGGATGTCCGTGCGATCGCTCAGGAAGTGGCGCTCTGCCACCGGCGAGTGCTTCGGGGTGTTGTGCTCGACGAACACGGCCGGAACGTCTCGGCCGGGGCGCCGCCCGAGCAGCGACTCGGCCCACTCGAGCTCTTCGATGCGCTGCAGCACGACGAGGTCGACATCGACGCCGGCGAGTTCGGCCGCCTCGATTCGACGGGCGTGCGGGGGGAGCGGCGGCATGTCGCGCCCCGGCTCCGCCGGCACGAGATACTCGTGCGAACCGCTCAGGAACGCCTGCATCCAGCCGCCGTGCAGGTACCACACCAAAATCTTCATCGTCGTCCTTCCTGTACGCCCTGCACGCGCGGAACTGCGCGCGCGGGCTGTGCGTGATGAGCGCGATCTCGGTCGCGTCCGAGTGGTTCGAGCTCCTCGATCGCCGCGAGCACCGCTGCAGGTGCCACACCGGCGAGGCAGGGGTGCCCCGCGACGGGGCAGTCACGGGCGCGCGAATCCTTGCAGGGCGCGAGCTGGTCGCCCAGCAGCCGCACGGGGACTCCGTACGGCGCCCATTTCACGGCTGGCACCACTGGTGAGAACAGGCTCACCACGGGGGTGCCGACCGCAGCTGCCAGATGCGCCGGTCCGCTGTTTCCCGACACCAGCACGTCCGCACCCGCGAGCACGCCTGCCAGCTCCAGCGTCGAGCACGCTCCCGCGAGGTCGATCGCCTCCGGCGCCTCCGCGCGGATACGTCCGGTGAGATCCGCCTCCCCGGCGCTCCCCGTCAGCACCACCTGACGTTCGGTCTGGCCGAGCAGCCGAGCGAGGCGTGCGAAGTGGAGAACGGGCCACCGCCTGGCCGCCACCGCTGCGCCAGCATGCAGCGCGACGTACGGCGCGCCGCCCGTGAGCGCCCGGGTGTCAGGCGTCGGCACGACCGCGAGACGCCCGTCGTCCATGCTCGGGTATCCGGCGGCCTCCGCGATCGCGAGAGCGCGCTCCGGCTCAGGGATATCTTCGCGAAGATCCTCACCGGGGCGCAGTCGCACGTCGAGCAAGGACCCGGGGTGGTCGACGGAGGCGCCCGTGATGCGTTCCACTCCCGCAAGTCGCAGCAGGAGCGCCAGGGGGAGCGGCGACTGGTGGAACGAGGTGAGAATGACCGCCTCTGCGGCGCCGGTATCGCGCACGCTCGCGATGAGCTGCTCGGCGTGCTCCCGGCTCACCTCGCGCCAGGGCTCCGAGATCCACGGCGCCTCCCAGACGATGGTGCGGCTGACGCCCGGCAGCAGAGCCGCTCCGCCCGCACCCAACGGCCCGCACAGCATGACGACCTCTGCCTGGTGCGCGACAGCGCGGACCGCCGGGCCCGAGATGAGCACGTCGCCCATGCTGTCGAGCCTGGCGACGAGCACCGGCGCGCTCATCGATCCGCTCCAGACCTGCTGCCGAGCGCGATCTCCACCGCTTCCGCGATCGTCTCGGCGACCGTCGTCGCGTCGTCGCGCTCCTGCTGCAGCGTGAGACGAGTCGGTACGAGGATGCCGCGCGCACCCGCAGCTTCTGCCGCATCCACGTCGGCGCCGATATCGCCGATCATCACGACGTTCTCAGCAGCCACCCCGAGCTCAGCGGCAGCCGACACGATCATTCCCGGCCTCGGCTTGCGGCAGTCGCACGCGTCGCGCGGGGCGTGCGGGCAGATGCGCCAGACGTCGAACGGGCCGAGCAACTGCTCGATGCGTTCGTTCACGCGACGCACCTGTTCCTCGCTCAGCAGCCCGCGAGCGATGCCCGACTGATTGCTGATGACGCCGACGGGAATCCCGGCCGCCCGCACCCGATCGACCGCGGCGCGGGCCGACGGCATCGGGCGCACGGCTTCGGGGTCGCCGTTGTACGGAACGTCGACGATGAGGGTGTCATCGCGATCGAACAGCACGGCGTGCACGGGTACTGCGGGTTCAGTCATACCTCCCTCATTCCCCGAAGGAGCAGGAGTAAACGCAGAGCCCGACCCCTTGCGCCGCGCTCCGGTGTGCGGTAGTCCAGTGGTGGGTGCTCTGCGCAGACGAGGCAATCTCGGGGCGGGGCGCACGAGAGGGGAACCACACATGACTCGACGGCATCGTCCTGTGCTGCTCGCACTGCGAACGCTCAAACTGGGAGACCTGCTCGTCGCGGTTCCTGCGCTCCGCGCTCTCCGACGCGCGTTTCCGGAGCATCGGATCGTGCTCGCGGCGCCCGGCTGGCTGTCGCCGATCGTCAGACTCGTCGACGCCGTCGATGAACTCCTCCCGACACCCGGCCTCGATGATCCGCTGCCGCTCGAACCCGGCAGCGTCGATATCGCGGTGAACCTGCACGGGAACGGGCCGGAGAGCCGGGCGGTCATCGACGCGCTCGAACCGCGTCGGCGCATCGTGCACCGTTTGCCGGATGACCCCGTCATCCACGACGAGGCGGCGCCAACCTGGGTGGACGGGATGCTCGAACGGGAGCGCTGGGTGCGCCTGGTCTCGGCCTTCGGGGCGGCGGGAGACCCGGATGAGGTGCGCATCGCGGTGCCGGAGGCGGTGCCGCCCGTGACGGGAGCGGTCGTCGTGCACGTCGGCGCGTTCTACGGTTCGCGGCAGTGGCCCGTCGACCGCTTCGCCGAGGTGGCGCGGGCCCTGCGTGCGGACGGGTGCCGCGTCGTCGTGACGGGCGATGAGCGGGACCGTCCGCGGGCCGTCGCCGTCGCCGAGGCGGCCGGGTTGACGGATGACGATGTGCTCGCCGGGAGGATCGGCCTGGCTGAATTCGCGGCGGTCATCGCGCGCGCGCCGCTCGTCGTGACGGCCGACACGGGAGCGGGTCATCTCGCCTCCGCGTACGGGGTGCCGTCGGTGGTGATCTTCGGCCCTGCGCCGCCGGAGGAGTGGGGGCCGCCTCCCGGCCCGCACGTGGTGCTGACCGACGCCGCGGTGCGCAGGGGCGAAGCATTCGCCATGGAGCCGGATCCCGCGCTCCTCGCGGTGACGGCCGGAGCCGTCGTCTCGGCGGCGCGCGGCGTCATGCTCCCGCCCGAGCCTCGGTCGACGCTCGATGCTGCGCCCTCCGCCGGTTCCGCGGCGGAACCAGGAGCCCGGCGCGCGGCGGCGTCAGGCGCGAGCGACGTCGGTGTTGAGCGCAGCGCGCAAGCGCTGCAAGATGCTCGCCAGGAGTCGTGACACCTGCATCTGGCTGACGCCGCACTCGAGCGCGATCTCGGATTGGGTGAGCTGCTCCTCGAATCGCAACCGCACGATGCGACGCTCCTCCGAAGTGAGGGTGCGCGTCGCTCGTTCCAGCGTCAGCGCGAGGTCGGTTCTCGCGTACTCGGACTCCCGATAGGGCAGGGAGTCCGCGAGCGTGAGGTCCTCCGAGCCGCCGGGGATGGGAGTGTGCAGCGAGATCGCCTGACGGGCGGAGTGGCACTGCACCGCTTCGGCCACCAGCGCCAGTGGGCGGTGCAGCACTTCGGCGAGCTCCGCCACCCGGGGCGCGCGCCCGAGTTCCTGCTCGAGTACTTCGCGCACCGCAGGCACCTCGATCGCGAGCTCCTGGAGACGTCGCGGGGGCCTCACGAACCACGACGTGTCGCGCAGATACTGCTTGATCTCCCCGGCGATGGTGGGCACGGCGAACGATACGAGGTCGTCTCCGAGATCCGGGTCGAAGCGCTCGACGGCCTTCGCGAGCCCGATGCACGCGACCTGGCGGAGATCTGCCGCATCCTGCTGGCGCACGCGGTATCGGCGCGCGATGGAGTGCGCCAGATCGAGATATTCGACCACGACCCGCTGATGCAATCGCCGTCGTCCTGCAGGGCCGGCCCGCCGCGCAGCGGCGAGGAGGGCGATCGCGTGCGCGTTGCGCGCAGCGTCTGCTGCTGCTCGGTCGGCGCGTCCGCCCGGAGCGACGGGTGCAGGGGATGCTGCGAACGCCGGGTTCGGTGCGAGCATGGGCCTCCTCCAATGAGAGCGGTCGGGGGTGAGTGACCGACGCGGTGTGCCGGGCGCACGCGGTGCGGCCCGAACGGGTACAGCTACCGCTCCAGGATCGCCACGGGTCCCAGCGACGGGCAGCGCCTTGCATCCGAGCCGAACTTCACCTAACATCGGCCGCCCGCGCCTCGACGGGTGCGAGGATGCGGCGGACGGCACGGGGCCGCGCCCTGTCAAGGGCCTGCCCTCCGTTCGAGGTCCTTCCTAGCTTGGAATCATGACTGCACTGTGGCACCGCACCGGCCCGACCATCCCCGTCTCCCCGTCGGAGCCGACGCCGCTCGGGCGTCGCTACGACACGGTCGTCGTCGGCGCGGGACTCACCGGCCTCGTGACGGCGGTCCTGCTCTGCAGAGCGGGTCAGCGCGTCGCCGTGCTCGAGGCTCGCACGGTCGGAGCCGTCACGACGGGCCACACGACGGGCAAGCTCAGCCTCCTCCAGGGAAGCGTCTTCTCGCAGGTGCGGCGGCACGTCGGCGACGAGGCGCTCTTCGCCTATGCGGAGGCGAATCGTGAGGGACAGGCGTGGATGGTGCGCGAGCTCGAACGACTCGGTCTGCCGATCGATCGGCGCGATGCCGTGACGTACGCCAATGGCGAGGACCATCTCGACGCCCTGGAGCGCGAGCTCGAGGCATGCCGTGTCGCAGGAGTCGATGCGCGCTGGGCTGACGATACGGGCCTGCCGTTCGCGACCGCCGGGGCGATCACGCTCGACGACCAGGTCCAGTTGCAGCCCATCGAGGTGCTGGCGGCGCTCGCCGCCGAAGTGCTCGAGCGCGGCGGCGAGATCCATGAGCGGAGGCGCGTGCACGGGGTGGAGGAGGACGGCGACGCCCTGCAGGTGCAGACTGCGGGCGGCGTCGTGTCGGCCGACCGCTGCGTGCTCGCGACGGGTGTGCCGATCCTCGACCGAGGTCTGTTCTTCGCGCGACTGGAGCCCTCGCGCTCCTTCGTCACCGCCTATGACGTGCCGGAGGACCGCATCCCACGCGGTATGCACATCTCGATCGACGCCCCGGACCGCTCCCTGCGCACCGCTCGGGGCACCGATGGGGAGACACTGGTCGTCGTCGGGGGCGGCGCGCACACGACCGGACGGGGCGGAGACACGGTGCGCACGCTGGCGGAACTCGATGCCTGGGCGCAGCAGAAGCTCGGCGCCGGGCCGCGGGTCACGTGGTGGGCCGCGCAGGATTATCAGCGGCACGCGTCGCTCCCGTTCGCGGGTCCGCTCGCAGGAGGGCACGGCCGCATCTTCACCGCGACGGGCTACGACAAGTGGGGGATGACGAATGCAGTGGCCGCGAGCCTCGTGATCGTGTCGCAGATGCTCGGCGGCCGGCTCGACTGGGCCGACACCATGCGCCACGCGGGCCCCGGTGTCGCCGGCGTCGCCGATGCGGTGCGCGTCAACGCGGAGGTCGCAGCGCATGTCGCCGTCGACTGGACCAAGGCGGTGCTGAGCGGCTCTGGCGCGGCCGACCTCGCAGAGGGGGAGGGCGCGATCGTGCGAGAGGGCGCCCGGCCGGTCGCGGTCTCACGCGTCGACGGGAAGCTCTGCCGCGTGTCGGCTGTGTGCACGCACCTCGGCGGCATCGTGAACTGGAATCCTGCAGAGCGCAGCTGGGATTGCCCGTTGCACGCCTCGCGATTCTCCGCAACGGGAGAGGTGCTCGAGGGGCCCGCCGTTCGAAACCTCGCAGCGGTCGATGACGACCGGAGCGCAGCCGAAGGCTAGCGACCCCATCGGCGACTGTCGAGGGGCTGCGAGACGGAGCATGGCTCGGTTAGCGTCGAATGCCAAGGACCACCCGACTGAGGAGAGGACGATCGATGCCGAAATCGAAGACCCCGCAGCTGAAGGATCCCGAACTGTACGACCGACTGCGCGAAGACGGGGCCTCGGCTGAGAAGGCGGCCCGAATCTCGAACGCGGCGGCGAAGGATGGCCGGTCGAACGTGGGGAAGCGCGGCGGCCACGCGGAGGACTATGACGAGCGCACCGTGCCGGAGCTGAAGAAACGGGCGAAAGAGCTCGGGCTCAGCGGCTACTCGGATCTGCGCAAGCAGGAGCTCATCGACTTGCTGCGCTCGCATTGACCGCCGCTTCGGCGGCATGGAATACCCCTGAACATCGCAGTAACCGGATCACCGAGGAGGACGCATGACCCCGAACCTGGACCCGCGGACGAAGTACCCGAAGGCCCCGCTGCCGCAGCAGGAGCAGCCGTCGCAGCCCGGACTCACGGCGCCGATGCAGCCGGCGCCCGACCACGGCGAGGACACGTACACCGGCACGGGAAAGCTCGCCGGAATGCGCGCGCTCATCACCGGGGGCGATTCCGGGATCGGACGGGCCGTGGCGATCGCCTTCGCGCGCGAAGGCGCGGATGTCGCCATCGCGTACCTCCCAGAGGAGCACGAGGACGCGCAGGCGACGCTCGAACAGATCGAACTCGCGAATCGGCGCGGGGTGCTGCTGCCCGGCGATCTCCGACACGAGGCGGATTGCGTCGAGACGGTGAGCCGCACGGTCTCGGAACTCGGCGGCCTCGACATCCTCGTGCTGAACGCGGCGACCCAGCGTGAGCGCGGGCCGAACGCGGAGGTGACCCGGGACGCCGTCGAGAACGTGTTCTCGACGAATCTCGTCGCACCGATTCTGCTGTTCCGCGAAGCGGCTGAGCACCTGCAGCCCGGTTCGAGCGTCATCGTCACCGCCTCGGTGCAGGCGTACAATCCGTCGCCCGATCTGCTCGATTACGCAATGACCAAGGCGGGGCTCGTCGCGTTCACGCAGGCGCTCGCCGAGCAGCAGGGCGAACGCGGAGTGCGCGTCAACGCCGTGGCGCCCGGGCCGATCTGGACGCCGCTCATCCCGGCCACCGGCTGGGACGAGAAGCAGGTGCATTTCGGCGAGGACATGCCGCTCGGCCGCCCGGGGCAGCCGGCCGAACTCGCCGGCGCATACGTCTACCTCGCTTCGGAGGACGCGTCGTACGTGTCGGGGGCCGTGCTCCCGGTGACCGGCGGCAAGCACCTCTGACGCTCAGCGGCTCACGAGGGCGGGGCGTGCGTTCGCTACAGTGGTGAGCATGTCTCCGACCCGCGGGCGTCCGCATGCCTCCTCGCGAGAGATGCTTGCGGACGCCGCGTGTGAGCTCTTCCTGGAACGCGGGTACGAAGCGACGTCGGTGACCGAGATCACCAGGCGCGCAGGCGTCAGCCGTTCGAGCTTCTTCAATTACTTCTCATCGAAGGCGGAGATGCTGTGGTTCGTCTTCGACGCGAGGGTCGCCGCCCTTGAACGCGCACTGCGCGAGCACGACCGAGACGTTGGAACGGCGCTTCGCACCTTCGCCGCGGGGGAGGTCCCGGAAATCCTGGCTCTCGCCATCGCCGAGGGGCGGACGATGGACGTGGAGGGCGAGCTGGAGACAGGACGCGCGGTCCGGCAGCTCAGGATCGCCGCGGCCATCGAGGCGCGCCTGCGTCGCGACGGTCATGATGCGCGCCGGGCTGAGATCGTGGCCGCGGGGTACGCGGCGGCGCTCGTCGGAACCGTGTGGCGGTGGGCGCTGCTCGGCGCCGGACGCCACCGCCTCGACGCACTGCTCGAAGGTGCGATCGTCACGGCCGAGGAGATGCACGGGTCGGACGGCTAGCGCGGCGCCGAGCGATCGCTCGCGACAGCACGGCGATCCTCGAATGCGCGCTGCGGCACTACGAACCGGAGCGCGACCGACGCCGCGAGAGCGGATCCCCCGCAGACGCACCAGACGATGACGTACCCGGTGAACGAGCCGGCGGTGCTGCCCCCCGAATCCGCGCCGGCTGCGCCCGCGACGCCGTGCAGGAGCGCGATGCCGAAGATCGCCGATGCGATCGCGCCGCCCACCGTCTTCGTCGAGTTGGTGAGTCCCGTCGCAACGCCGGTGAGACGGTCGGGGGCCCCGGCCGCCGCAGCCGCAGGCAGAGCCGCGACCAGGGCGCCCGAACCGAGCCCGGCGACGATCATGTTGATGATCATGTGCGGGTAAGCGGTGTGGAACGGCAGGAACATGAAGTAGCCGATCGCGACGAGGAGGGCGGCGGCTGCCAGCGCGTTCCGCGGCGTCGACCAGCGGGCCACCAGCGGATACGCGAGCGCGCCGACGACCATCGCGATGAGATAGACGCCGATGACGAGCGAGGTCAGGAAGCCGCCGATGCCGAGACCGTACCCGGCGGTGGCTGGATCCGTTCGAATGAAGGTCGACAGCGGGGCTTGTGCGCCGAGCACGCTCATGCCGAAGAGTGCCGCGGTCACGAAGACCGGCGCGAGCGCCGGTGAGCGGAAGAGGCGCACGTCGATGAGGGGATCGGGGTGCCGGAGCTCCCACCGTCCGAACGGCACGAACAGGAGGAGTCCGAGCGCGACGACGCCCCAGGCGAGCGGGCTCTCCACCCCTTCGATCCGCAGCAGACTCAGTCCGCCCGTGAATGCCAGGAGCGCGAAGGTGATGAGCATGAGCCCGACGGTGTCGAGTCGGCCGCCCAGTTTCACGGAGGATTCGCCGACCCCGAACATGATGACGAAGAAGCACATGACGACGAGCACGCCCGGAACCAGGAGCACGCCGAAGATGGGGAAGCCGTCGATGAGCCGCCCCCCGATGAGGGCGCCGGAGATCGCGCCGAGTTCGAGCGCGGCGACCAGCAGGCCTGCCGCCCGTGCGGTGAGCAACGAGCGTCCGTCACGGCCGGCCGTGCGCGACCAGATGAGCGCGATCTCGAGCGGCAGCCAGACGACGTACACCCCCTGCACCGTCCATGCGGCGAGAAAGAGCGGGAACGTATCGGCGAACGGCAGCGCGAGGGTCGCCGCAGCGGTCACCGCCGTGGACCAGAGCAGGATCCGCTTGTGCCCGATCATGTCGCCGAGTTTCGCGAGCACCGGCACGACCAGCGCGGACAGCATGAGTTGCGAACCCTCGAGCCAGTTCACGTCGGCATCCGGCACCTGCAGGTGCCGCGCGATATCGGACAGCATCGGGGTGTAATAGCCCTGGAGAAAGCCGCTCGTGAACTCGACGAACGCGAGGAACCCGACCACGCCGGCGAGCGCGCCGAGTCGCACGCGCGTCACGGGAGCTGCCGAGCAGGGAGCCGCTGGAGGAGCGAGCGGTGGAACCGGATGCCGCGTTCGAGTTCGTCGACGGCCACGCGCTCGTCGACGCCGTGGATCGTCGCCCTGAGTGCTGACGACATCGCGAGCGGCGCGAATCGGTACACCGCTGGAGCGAAGCGATGGAAGTGCCGTGAGTCGGTCGCCGCGAGCATCACGTACGGCACCGCGCTCGCTCCAGGGTGCGACGTGCGCACCGCGTCCGCGATGATTCCGAACTGCGCATTCTCGGTCGATGATTCGGGTGAGGGGTCCTCGCCGTCGACGACGTCGATCCGGATGGCGCGGTCGGCGACTCGGCGCCGCACGCGCTGCACGGTGGAAGCCACGGTCTCTCCGAGCGCGATGCGCAGGTTGATGGTGGCGCTTGCTCGCGAGGGGAGTACGTTCGCCGCCGTGCCGCCTTCGAGCATCGTGGCCGCGATCGTCGTACGGATCATCGCAGCCGGCTCGCCTCCCATCCGTGCGAAGAGGCGCGCCGTGAGACGAGGCCGCGCGGCCAGCAGCCGGTACAGCAGGCGGGCGGGTCCGTGAGTGCTCGGCACGAGGCGCTCGAGCATGCGGCTGACCCCGCGCGGAGTGCTGGTCGGGAATGTGCGGGGGTGCAGGCGGGCCACGGCGCGCGCGACACGGGTGACTGCGGTGAGGGGCGGTGGAGCCGATGCGTGGCCGCCGTCGCCCCGTGCGCTCAGCCGCAGGGTCATCGCGCCCTTCTCGCCGACGCCCACCATCGCCGCCTGCCCGCGCACGAACGGCAGCGGAGCATCGACCACCGCGCCACCCTCATCCAGCACGAGCCATGGAGTGATGCCCCGTGCCGAGAACGTCTCCGCGATGGTGCGCGCCGCATCTCCGAATGTCTCCTCGTTGCCGCCGAAGGAGAGGTACACGTCGCGTGCGGGAGCGAATCCTTCCAGCAGCAGCGTTTCGACGGCCTCGAGGATCACGAGCAGCGGCCCCTTGTCGTCGAGCGCACCGCGCCCGTGGACGAAGCCGTCGGCGATGCGGCCCTCGAACGGCGGATGAGTCCAGGCGTCGCTCGCGTCGACCGGAACCACGTCGTAGTGCGCCATGAGCACAACCGGATCACTGTCCGAGTCGGCCCCGCGCCAGTGGAAGAGCAGCCCGAGTTCCGTGATGCGCTCTCGCGCGAGCCGACGATGCACGTTCGGATACAGCTCTTCGAGCAGCTCGACGAACGCCTCGAACGGTGCGCTGCCCCGTTCTTCGATCTCCGCAGAAACGGTGGGGATCCGAATCATGCGCGAAAGCCGGTCAGCTGCACCCGAGTGGTCCGTCATGGATGCACCTCACAATCTCGCTGCAAGTCGCGTGCCCTGATCGATCGCGCGTTTCGCGTCGAGCTCTGCCGCGATATCGGCTCCGCCGATGAGATGCGCATCGATGCCGAGCTCGGCGAGCTCGACGTGCAGATCGCGGGCCGGGTCCTGGCCGGTGCACAGCACGATGGTGTCGACTTCGATGGTCACCGGTTCGCCCTCGAGTCCGAGGTGCAGACCTGCATCATCGATCCTCCGGTACTCCGCCCCCGGAACCATGCGCACGCCCCGGCGGGCCAGCTCGGTCCGGTGGATCCACCCGGTGGTCTTGCCGAGCCCAGCGCCCAGCTTGCCGCCGCTGCGCTGCAGCATCACGACGGAGCGTTTCGCGGGCGCTTCGACGGCGACGGTCAGTCCGCCGGGACGGCGGTACTCCGCGTCGACTCCCCAGTGGGAGAGGAAACCAGCGACGTCTGCGGGATCCTCTTCGGTATCCGAGGTGAGGAACTCGGCGACGTCGAAGCCGATGCCTCCGGCGCCGAGAATCGCGACGCGCCGGCCGACCGGAACGCGATCGCGCAGCACATCGAGATAGCCGACGACACTCGGATGATCGAGGCCGTCGATCACCGGTCGTCGCGGCAGCACTCCGGTGGCGAGCACGATCTCATCGAAGCCCTGTGCGGCGAGCGATGCTGCGTCGACCCGTTCGCCGAGCCGGACGGTGACGCCGGTCTCCGTGATACGCACTCCGAAGTACCGCAGTGTCTCCCGGAATTCGCTCTTGCCGGGTACCTGCAGTGCGACGTTCAGCTGGCCGCCGATACGGGTATCGGCCTCGAACAGCGTCACGTCGTGCCCGCGCGAGGCGGCGGTCGTCGCGCACGAGAGGCCGGCAGGGCCCGAACCGACCACGGCGATGCGTCGGGGGGCGGTCGTCGGCGAGATGATGAGCTCAGTCTCGTGCCCGGCTCGGGGATTCACGAGACACGATGCGACTTTCCCGGCGAATGTGTGATCGAGGCACGCTTGGTTGCACCCGATGCAGGTGTTGATGCGTTCAGGGGTGCCAGCAGCCGCTTTCGCGATGAACGCTGGATCCGCCAGGAACGGGCGTGCGAGCGACACCATATCGGCGCATCCCTCGGCGAGCACGGCTTCGGCGCTCTCGGGGGTGTTGATCCGGTTCGTGGCGATGAGCGGAATCGACACGGCGCCCATCAGGCGATGCGTGACCCAGGAGAAGGCCGCGCGGGGCACCGAGCTCGCGATCGTCGGGATCCGCGCCTCATGCCAACCGATTCCGGTGTTGATCATCGAGGCGCCGGCGGCCTCGACGCGGAGCGCCAGGTCGACCACCTCGTCGAGTGTGGAGCCGTCGGGTACGAGGTCGAGCATGGAGAGGCGGTAGATGAGCATGCGCTCGTCGCCGAGCGCGGCACGCACCCGACGCACGATCTCGACCGGGAATCGCGCGCGACGCTGCGCATCGCCGCCCCACGCATCCGCGCGGTGGTTCGTGTGCGGCGCTGCGAACTCGTTGATGAGGTATCCCTCCGAGCCCATGATCTCGACACCGTCGTAGCCGGCGGCACATGCGAGCGCAGCCGTGTGCGCGAAGTCGTCGATCGTGCGTTCGATGTCTGCGTCGCCGAGTTCACGCGGCGTGATCGGGGAGATCGGTGCGGGGAGGGGGCTCGGGGCGACGATATCGGGGTGCGCCCCGTAGCGTCCAGCGTGAAGGATCTGCAGGACGATGCGCCCACCCGCGTCATGCACTGCGTCGGTGATGACGCGGTGATCGGCGATGTCGTCATCACTCGTGAGCATCGCCGCCCCCGGAGTCAGGCGGCCCTCGTCGTTGGGGGAGACGCCGCCGGTGACGATGAGCCCCGCGCCGCCGACGACGCGCTCGCGATAGAACGCCGCGAGCCGGTCGAAGCCGCCCGGCGTCTCTTCGAGACCGATGTGCATCGAACCCATGATGATTCGATTCGGAAGTGTGATGGCGCCCAGCGTGAGGGGCCGGAACAGGTTCGGATACGTCAGCGTCGACATGCAGCTCCCGTGTCGGGGTCAGAATGTTCCGAATGTAGCGATGCGCCGATGCGAAGTCGAGGCGAGTGTGCGCTACATACAAAAAAAACGAGGTGCAGGGCGTGAGCCCTGCACCTCGTTCAGTCGCGCGACTTAGAGTGCGCGGATGTTGCTTGCCTGCAGGCCCTTGGGGCCCTGCTCGACGTCGAACTCGACGCGCTGCTCTTCGAACAGGTCGCGACGGCCGTTACCCGAGATCGCGCTGAAGTGCGCGAAGACGTCGGATGCTCCGTCGTCGGGGGTAATGAAGCCGAAGCCCTTTTCCGAGTTGAACCATTTCACGGTGCCGGTGGCCATACTGTATTTCCTTCTTGTGTTGCTGGCCGCGAGAGCGGCCGGGGTGCCACGGCGACGGCGCCGACGTGGAGACTGGTAGCTTGCTGCATTTCAGCGGCAAATAAAACGTGCTGGAGAATCCCTACGTTCGGCATTACTGGTCTTACCCGTTGAGCCTATCCCACGGTTCGCAATCACGCGAGGCCTGGCTGCGTAATCGTTACTTTCGGCGAAGGATCTGTACTCGCATCTTGACAGCTCCCGATGTGCGCGTATGCTGCTTAAAGTCACATTGACTCTAACCTGGTCCGGTTGAGGGTATGGCGGAGAGGGAGGTCGAAGTGGATTTCGCGGATGTCAGCGCGAGCGAACGCCCCTATCTCCCGCCTGCCGTTGCGGTCTCCACCGTGGCTTTCGCGCTCAACCCGCCGTCGGGCGCGTTGGTCGTCGGAGAGGGGGTGCGGCACGACGCGACAGGGGAGACGAGCGCCACGCTCTGGATCCCGCTCGTGCGCCGCACGCGCGCACCGTATCTCGGACGCTGGGCGCTCCCGGGCGGTCCGACGCGCTGGGACGAGACCCTCGCCGACACGGCACTGCGTTCGATCCGTGCGGCGGCGCAGTGCACTCCGGGGTACCTGGAACAGCTCTACGCGTTCGGCGGAGTCGAGCGGTCGGCCGATGCGCAGCGCCTCGTCACCATCGCGTACTGGGCGATGCTCGGCGAAGACGATCTCTCGACTGCGGTGCCCGGCGGCGCCGAGGGCGGTTCCACGGGTGCATCGACCGCAGAGCAGGCGGGCGGGCGGAGATGGGATGACCCGCGCGTCGATCCCCCGCGCGTCGATCCCCCGCGCGTCGATCCCCCGCGCGCCGAGATCGGAGCTGCGATCGATGAGAGCGGCCGCGCCGATGCCAACGTCGCCTGGTGCTCCGCCGATGCGCTGCCCGACCTCGCCTTCGACCATTCCGCGATCACCGACTACGCGCTCGCCCGGTTGCGCAGCAAGACAGAGTATGCAGCCGTCGCCCACCGCTTTCTGGGACCCGTGTTCACCATCGGCCAGTTGCGCGCCGTGCACGAGGCCGTGCTCGGGTACGCCGTCGATCCGGCGAACTTCAGGCGACAGATCCTCGCGCGGGGCGCGCTCATCGACACCGGAGAGCGTGAGACCGGCTCACCGCACCGGCCCGCTCGACTGTACCGATTCTCGAACGAGGCGGCACCGGAGTTTCCGGATGCACGCCCGCAACCCCGGAGGCCAGCATGACCAGCGTCTACGAGCTCATCAGCGAGGCCGCAGAGCGAGAGCGCGAGATGCGGCCGGCATCAGCGCCGACATCTCCCGCAGCCCGATCCCATCGCCGACCGATCGCTCTCCGTGCGACCGGGTCGTCGAGTTGCGATTCCGACCTCTCGCAGGATCCCTGGCAGGTCGACCGGGCGCCCGGGTACGGTCCCGGTGCGTCGACGATCGATCAGGTTCCCGAGCAATCTCCGCGCCAGGGCCCGCTTCCCGAGCGATACACCGCGGCGAGCGACGATCAGCTGGCCGACTGGATCACCTCCGCGCGCGAGGCCCTGGGTCCGCGCGTGCAGATCCTGGGACACTTCTATCAGCGCGACGAGATCGTGCAGTACGCCGACTTCGTCGGTGACTCGTTCATGCTCGCGCAAGCAGCGAAATCGAGCCCGGAGGCCGAAGCCTTCGTCTTCTGCGGAGTGCATTTCATGGCCGAGACCGCCGACATCCTCTCCGGGCGCGACCAGGCGGTGATCCTGCCGAACCTCGCAGCGGGGTGCTCGATGGCGGACATGGCCACGATCGACCAGGTCGAAGCGTGCTGGCGCGACCTGATGGCCGCCCTCGGCACGACGGAGGAGGACGGACGGCGCACCGTCATTCCCGTGACGTACATGAACTCATCGGCGGCGATCAAGGCGTTCTGCGGTCGCAACGGAGGGATCGTCTGCACGTCGTCGAACGCTCGCGCCGTGCTCGAATGGGCCTTCGAACGGGGGCAGCGGGTCGTCTTCTTCCCGGACCAGCACCTCGGCCGCAACACGGCGAAGGCCATGGGGATCGACGAGGCGGAGATGCCGCTGTGGCGGCCGCATCTGCCGCTCGGAGGCAACACGGAGCAGCAGGTGCGAGATGCGCGCGTGATCCTGTGGAACGGGTTCTGCTCCGTGCACAAGCGCTTCACCGTTGCGCAGATCGAGCGCGCGCGCGCCGAATTCCCCGATGTGCGCGTCATCGTGCACCCCGAGTGCCCGGCCTCGGTCGTCGAAGCGGCCGATGGTGCCGGCTCGACGGAGTACATCAGACGGGAGATCGAGCAGGCCGCTCCGGGCAGTGTGATCGCGGTCGGTACCGAGATCAACCTGGTGAACCGATTGCAGCAGCAGCGACCGGACCTGACGATCTTCTGCCTCGACCCCGTCGTGTGCCCGTGCTCCACGATGTACCGCATCCATCCGGCGTACCTCGCGTGGACTCTCGAGGCGTTGCTCGACGGCTCGACGCCGAATCGCATCAGCGTGCCGGACGGCGTCGCCGATGACTCCCGCGTCGCACTCGAGCGCATGCTCGCCGCGAAGCCGTGATCCTCGTCATCGGATCGGGAGTCGCCGGTCTGTGCGCGGCGCTCGCCGCGGTGCATGCAGGAGCCGATGTGATGATCGTCACGGCCGGGGAGCTCGGCACGGGCAACGGATCGTCCGATGGGCGCGAACGGGTGCTCGGGAACACCCCACTGGCGCAGGGCGGGATCGCCGCGGCGATCGGCATTGAGGATCGCGCCGCCGACCACCTGGCGGATACGTTGCAGGCCGGAGCGGGACTGACCGTTCGTGCCGCCGCGGACGTGCTCGTGCGCGACGGGGCGCGGCTGGTGCGCGGACTGCTCGCGGAGGGCTTCGCCGCCGACCGGGGGAGCGATGGGGGCGTGGCCCTCGGCCTCGAGGCGGCGCACTCGAGAAATCGCATCGTGCACGCGGGCGGCGATCGGAGCGGAGCGGTGCTGCATGCGCACCTCGTGGGTCGCGTGCTGGACTCCGTGCCCGGACGTCGGAACGGATCGCTCAACGGCGCCCTCGTCGTGCGCGAGCGGACGACCGTCACCGGGCTCCTCAGCGAGGCCGGCGCGGTGACCGGGGCGACGGTGCGCGATGCCGACGGAGCTGAAGCGAGCCTCTCCGCCGATGCCGTGGTGCTCGCAACCGGGGGCTACGCCTCGCTGTACCCGATGAGCTCGAATCACGCTGGAGCGCGCGGTGCGGGCATCGTGCTCGCCGCTCGTGCGGGGGCGGTGGTCGCCGACCTGGAGTTCGTCCAGTTCCATCCCACGGTGCTCGCAGAGGGGCAGAACGGCCGAGGCCTGCTGATCTCGGAGGCGGTCCGGGGTGCCGGGGCGGTGCTGCGCGACGCTCGGGGCGAACGGTTCATGCTCGGGCGTCACCCGCGTGCTGAGCTCGCGCCGCGTGACGTGGTCTCGCTGGAGACGCACCGCGCCATGCATCGCGCAGGTGCTGCTGAGGTGTGGCTCGACGCCACCCCGATCGAGCATCGTGAGGGCTCGGGAGCGCTGCGGCGCCGATTTCCCGCGATCTCGCGGGCCCTCGCAGCGCGTGGGCACGATTGGGCTCGTGAGCCGGTACCGGTCGCGGCTGCCGCGCACTACACGATGGGTGGGGTGGCGAGCGATACCTCGGGCCGCAGCAGTGTGCCGGGGCTGTTCGTCGCGGGCGAGGCCGCCTCGACGGGCGTGCACGGTGCGAATCGACTCGCTTCGAACTCGTTGCTCGAAGGTCTGGTGTTCGGCGGCCGCGCGGGAGCGGCAGCGGCGGGATACCGAGGTCGGCAGGACGAGTGGCTCGAAAGCGGCAGCGCTCTCGGGCGACTGGTGCTCGATGCGGACAGGTGCGTCGTCGGTGACGGCGAGCCGCGGCACACCGGGGCGCTCGAGCTGGAGGTCTCACGGGAGCTGGGCACCCACCTGGGAATCGAGCGGAACGGCTCCGGGCTCGCGCTCGCAGCGCGGGTGTTCGAGCGCGGTGCGGGGGATGCAGCGCGGCTCGCGACCATGATCTGCTGTGCTGCGGCGGCCCGCAGGGAGACGCGCGGGGCGCACGTGCGATCGGATTTTCCAGACGTCGATCCAGCCCTCTCCCGCCGACGCGCGTTTCGCATCGAGTTCGGCACGGCACCGCCGCCCAGCCCGCCCGCACCGTCACGCCCCCGACAACTGACCCAACAGAGGAGCGTTTCCGTATGCTGACGCAGTCCATCGTCGATACCGCGGTTCGCGCCGCTCTCGCGGAAGACGCTCCGTGGGGCGACCTGACCGCCGAACTCGCGATCCCCGCCGAGCTCGGCATCGCAACACGCCTGGTGGCCCGCGAATCGGGTGTGTTCGCGGGCGGGGCGATGGTGCGCGAGACCTTTCGGCAGGCGGATGCGCGCATCGAGATCACGGATCTCGTGGAGGACGGTGCGGTGTTCGCCGCCGGAGAGGTACTCGCCCGCGTTGCCGGCCCCGCCAGAGGCGTGCTGACCGGCGAGCGCGTGGCGTTGAACTTCGCTCAGCGGCTCTGCGGTGTGGCGACGCTCACCTCGCGCTTCGTGTCGGCCGTCGCCCACACGTCTGCGCGCATCGCCGACACCCGCAAGACGACGCCGGGTCTGCGCGCTCTCGAGAAGCATGCGGTCCGCGCCGGGGGCGGTGTGAACCACCGCTTCAGTCTCTCCGACGCGATCATGGTGAAGGACAATCACCTTGCAGCCCTCGGCGCATCCGACACCGCGACGACGACGCGCGCGTTGCGGCTTCTGCGGGAGCGAGCCGGGCACACGACCGCGATCATCGTCGAGGTCGACCGGCTGGATCAGCTCGATGCGGTGCTCGCCGCCGATATCACGGGGGTGCTGCTCGACAACTTCCCGCTCGACGATCTGAGCATGGCGGTGCAGCGGATTGCGGGCAGCGTCGTCGCGGAGGCGAGCGGAGGGGTGTCGCTCGAGACGGTGGCCTTGATCGCGGAGACGGGAGTCGATGTCATCTCAGTCGGGCAGCTGACGCACGGTGCTCGCGCGTTGGACCTGGGTCTCGATGCGGATTGAGCGCCGCGCATGAGCTGGGAGCACCGCGCATGAGCTGGGGAGCGCCGCGCCTCGGCTCGAGTGCCGACGGGTATCTCGACGCCGCAGCGACGGCGCCGCTGCGGCCTGAGGCGCGGGCCGCGATGATCGATGCGCTCGACGACGGCGCGGCGAACGCCTCGAGCGTGCATCAGGCCGGTCATCGTGCCCGTTCACGGATCGATGCGGCACGGTCTGACATCGCGACGGCATTCGCTGCGCGTCCGTCCGAGGTGATCTTCACGTCGGGCGGTACCGAGGCCAACAACCTCGCGATCATCGGGCTCGCACTCGCGAACCCTCGCGGTCGGCACCTGGTCACCACGCCGATCGAGCATCCGTCGGTGATCGAGAGCTGCCGGTATCTGGAGCGCGTCTTCGGCTTCTCGCTCGACTTCGCAGAGGTGGACGAGGTCGGACGCGTGAGCGCCTCGTCGGTCGCAGCGCTCGTGCGCTCAGACACGGCGCTCGTGTCGGTGGGGCTCGCGAATGCGGAGGTGGGTACCGTGCAGGATCTGCCGCGGATCGCGCAGATCGTGCACGCCAGCGGGGTGCTCCTGCACACGGACGCCGTGCAGGCCGCTGCCTCCTTACCGGTGCGCTTCGGGTCCGCGACGTTCGGCGTCTCAGGAGCCGCCTGGCCGGGACCCGGTATCGATGCGATGACGATCGCGGGCCACAAGTTCGGCGGGCCGCAGGGAACCGGGGCGCTGCTCGTGCGATCCGGTCTCGCCGTGGAACCGCTGCTCCACGGCGGCGGGCAGGAGCAGGGGCGCCGAGCCGGCACCGAGAACGGACCGGCGCTCGCGGGCTTCGCCGCTGCGGTGCGCGCAGCCAGTGCGGAGATCGGCTCGCAGGGCGTGGCGCTGATCGAGTCGCGCGAAGCGCTGATCGAACGCGTGCTCGCGGAGGTGCCGGGAGCCCGTCTCACGGGCGATCGCGCAGAGCGACTGCCGGGGCACGCGTCGTTCGTCGTCGACGGGGTGAGCGGAGAGTCGCTCCTGGTGGCCCTCGACGCCGCCGGATTCGCGGTGTCCTCTGGTTCGGCATGTGCTGCGGGATCGGATGACCCGTCTCCGGTGCTGCTCGCACTCGGTTTCTCCGCCGAACTCGCGCAGACCGGCATCCGATTCACGCTCGCCGGCCCCGTGACCGCGGCCGCGATCGACCGCATCATCGAGGTGCTGCGCGCCGAGACTGCGTCTGCCGCGCACCGCCGAGGCTCGTGGAACGGGTCGCAGTGAGTCTCCGATACAGCGGTTTCGTCGTCAACCGGTGCACCATGGCGGCGAGCTCATGCCCAGCATCGATGGCGAGCGCCTCATGCGCCTGGCGGCGTGCCACCGACTGATTGCCCTGCAACCACCAGAGCCAGGCGCTCAGTGCGAGCATGCCGGGTCTGAGGGGCTCCGGCGTCTCGCTCATCGTCTCTCGCAGACGGGCGAGCACCCCGCGCAGGCGGCCGTGCTCGGTGAACTCTGGGCACGCACCGTCGAGGATGCGGAAAACGGACCAATCCGATGCGGCGACGCGTGTGCGTTCTCGCCCGGCCGAGGTGTTCGCGCGGTACTCCGTTCGGAGCCCCGCGGCCGGTTCGTCGGTGAGCGGTGGGAGATCGATCTCGAGTTCCACCGGCACGCCGGTGAATCTGCCGATGGGCAGTTCCGCGGCGAGTTCGAGAGGGAACTCAGGACGGGTGAGGAGTCCCAGTGCGATGATCAGCCAGCGATCAGAATGCGCACTGTTGCGGACCAGGCGCGCCGCAGCGTCACTGCTCAGCGGGCCGTCGGCGCACAGATCGCGGGTCGACTCCGCGGCTTCGGAGATCCAGGCGAAGTACGAATCGGAGGTGCTCCCGGACTCGGAGCGCAGCGGGGGGACGCGCTCCGAACCCGGGAAATCGGAGGGAGGATGGTGTTCGAGCGCGCGCGCCAGTGCCGCGGCACGCGCGGGATCTGCGGTCGGAATCTCTCCGAGCCGTTGGAGTTCGACCGGTGCCTCGATCTGTCGGAGTGGGCCGCGGATGACGGGGCTCTCTGCGATCTCGCTGAGGGGTCGGCCGGCCAATGGCGGGCGCGGGTCGAGGAAGCTCAGCCATCCATCTGCAGCGAGTAGGCAGAGTTCTCGGATCTCGACGCCGTCGCGACGGAGGCGGCGCTCGATGCGCCGCGCCAGTCGTTGCCATGGGGGAGGGCCCGTCATGTCGAACGACGCGTTGCTGACGATGACGACGGCCACCGCGACCGGGTGCTCGTGCATCGCGGAGAGATCGTGGGCGAGCTCGCTCATGAGATCGAGGATCGCGAGTGCATCGCCGGGATCGTCACTGCGGGGGAGGTCGATGCGGACCGCAGGGCCGGAGCGTGCGCCGATGAAACAGATCACGAACAGGCTGTCGGTGGCGGTGAACCCGGTGAGATAGGGCAGGGCCGCGAGGAAGTCTGCGGTGCCAGAGCATCGGATGACGGGGCGGGGGTCGGATTCGCGTTCGGTCATGATCCGATCCTCCGATGCTGCGCCGCACGACGAACGGTTATGCACAGAACTCGGCGCGGAGCACCGCGATTTCGTTTCCACGCGGCGGTGTGAGCGGGACTTCGCATCGCTCTGACCACCGCCGCGCGGAACTCGTGCTGCGGAACCGACCGCCCCGGCTACTCGACGAGCTTGCCCTGAACGGTGTCGTCAGCGGCGGCGAGCGCGAGATCGCGGAAGGCCGCCGGCGCCTCCGGGAGCGGCTCGAACACGGCACCGCGATCCGGCGTCCAGACGAAGTTCCCCCGCAGAGACGGATCCTGCTGGGTGTAATCGGAGCGGTTGTGGCAGCCGCGGGTCTCCCGACGCTCGCGCGCGCATTCGATCGTCGCCCGTGCGGCGAGCATCGACCCGTACAGATCGAAGGCATGAGCGAGGTCGTCGAATCCCGCGATGTCCGGATGCGCCGTGACCCGCGCCACGCGCTCCTGCAACGCTTCCAGTTTTCCGAGCGCGGTCGTGAGACCGGCCTCGCTGCGCACGACGCCGACGTGCTCGGTCATGATGTCTCGCAGAGCGCGCTGGAGCCGACGCGGGCTCTCGGTGCTCTTATCGGCGGTCCCCGCTCCCTCCAGCAGGTTCTGCATCTCGGCGCGCGCCTCGGCGACGGCGGCCGGGTCGCGGCGGATCTCGGTGAGCCCCGACACGTAGTCCGCGGCATCGGAGCCGGTGATGCGGCCGTACACGAGCAACTCGATGAGGGAGTTGCCGCCGAGGCGATTCGCGCCGTGCAGGCCGCTCGACGCCTCACCGATCGCGTAGAGTCCTGCGACCCCGGTGCTGTGCGTGTCGGGCGTGACCCACACCCCGCCCATCGAGTAATGGGCGGTGGGCGCGATCTCGATCGGCTCCTCGGTGATGTCGAGCATCTGCAGATCGATCAGCGTGCGGTACACCCGTGGCAGCTTCGAGAGGATCTGCTCGCGCGGAAGATGCGAGACGTCGAGGAAGACGCCGCCGTTGGTGGTGCCGCGGCCCTCAGAGATCTCGGTGTAGCTCGCGAGAGCGACGCGGTCCCGGGTCGAGAGCTCCATGCGTTCGGGGTCGTAGCGCTCCATGAAGCGCTCTCCGAGCGCGTTGCGCAGGACTCCGCCCTCTCCGCGAGCCGCTTCCGAGACCAGCGTCCCGGCGGCGTCGGCGGGTTCGAGGATGCCGGAGGGATGGAACTGCACGAGTTCTGCGTCGCGGATCTTTCCGCCGGCGAGCGCGGCGAGTCGGAACGAATCGCCGGTGTTCTCATCGCGCCGGGAGGAGGTGTTGCGCCAGATGCGCGTGTGGCCGCCCGCCGCCAGGATCACGGCGTCGGCGTGGATGACCACCGGGGCTCCGTCGACGATGTCGAACCCGTAGGCGCCGAAGATGCGCCCGTCGGCGACGAGCAGGCGCGTGATGTACACCGTATCCACGATCGAGACGCGCAGTTCGGCTGCGCGCCGCATCAGGGTGCGCTGAATCTCCAGGCCGGTGTAATCGCCGGCGTACGCGGTGCGGCGATACTTGTGCGCGCCGAAGAAGCGCTGGCTGATGCGGCCGTCGTCCTCACGGGCGAACGGCATGCCCCAGCGCTCCAGATCCTCGATGCCGCGCGCGGCGTTGCGGGTGACCGTCTCGACGATCGCGGGGTCGGCGAGGAAGTACGACTCGCGGAGCGTATCGGCGGCGTGCTGTTCCCAGCTGTCCTCGGGATCCATCGTGCCGAGGGCGGCGTTGATGCCGCCTGCGGCGAGGGTCGTGTGCGCGTCGTGCGCGCGCCGCTTCCCGACGGCGAGCACCTGGACGCCGCGCTCCGCGAGTTCGATGGACGCGCGGAGTCCGGCTCCGCCGGTGCCGATGACGAGTACCGAGGTGGAGAGGAGGCGCTCGTTGCGAGCAGCTCCCTGGGCGGGGGTGGGAGAGATGCGATTCATGCTCATCACGCTACGACCGGCCGATCGATTACTCCAATGAATAGACCTGATCACCAAGATGCGTTTACGCTATGAAAATGAACCTCGAACAGATCCGTGGCTTCGTCGAGATCGCGCAGCTCGGGCACTTCACCCGCGCCGCCGAGCGGCTCCACCTGGCCCAACCATCGCTCAGCAGGCAGATCTCAACCCTGGAAGCGGATCTCGGCGTCGAACTGCTGCACCGCGTCCGCGGCAACGTCGCTCTGACCCCAGCAGGGGAGCGGCTCCTGCCGATCGCGCGGCGGATGCTCGCCGACGCCGAGACCGCGCGCCACGAGATGACAGATCTCGCCGAGCTGCGACGCGGGCGCATACGGCTCGGCGCGACACCGACGCTCTGCACGAGCCTCGTCGCCGATGTGCTCGCCGCGTTCCGCGACCGCTACCCGGGCATCGAGATCGAGATTCTGGAGCGGGGCTCGCGGAGCCTCATCGCTGCGCTCGTCGAGGGAGCACTCGATCTTGCATTGATCGTAACGAGCGTGTCGTCCGGAGCGGCGCGTGCGGTGCTCGAACGCGAGCAGATTCTCAGCGAGCGTCTCGTCGTGGTGTCGGATCCGACCCGGCCGGATCCGTTCGGCCGCGACGAAACCGGTTCGGAGGACCCCGACCGTCCCGTCGAACTCGAGGAGCTCGCGCGAGTGCCGCAGGTCGTGTTTCCGGAGAACTACGATCTCAGGGTCACGGTGGACGCCGCGTTCCGCGCACGCGGAGTGACCCCGCTCGTCGCGGTCGAGGGAGCGGAGATGGACGCGGCGCTGAGCTTCGCCGGTCGAGGGATCGGCGTCGCCGTGGTGCCAGCGATGGTGGCGGCGGACCGCCCGATGCTGCGCACGGCTCCACTCGCTGACGCGGCGCTCTCGCGCACCGTGAGCATCGCGCGCCGCGTCGACATGGCTCCCACGCGCGCCTGCGCCGCGCTGCAGGCGGTGATCCGCGAGGTCGCCGACCGCGTCACCGCGCCCGGCGCCGAACTGTCGAATCTCGTGACGCGCGTCGGAGGAGCTGCGGAAGCTAGGAGCGCTGCGCCTCGACCTGCTTGAGGTCGGCCTCGAGAGCTACCCAGCCGAGCATCGCGCACTTGATCCGCATGACGAACTTGGAGACGCCCTGGAGCGCGACCGCGTCGCCGAGCAGTTCCTCGTCGGGATCGCCTTCGCCGCGCGCCTGGATCATCTCCCGGAATGCGTCGATGCGCGTCCGAGCCTCGTCGACGGTGAGGGCGTCGTCGCGCACCAGCTGCGACAGGATGGAGGCCGATGCCATCGAGATGGAGCACCCCTGACCCTGCCACGCCACCTGTCGGATGAGGCGGGTCTCGGGGTCGACTGAGATCGACAGATCGATCTCGTCGCCGCAGCTCGGATTGAACTCATGGTGCGACGCGGTCAACGCGGCCGCATCCGCCTCGAGTTCGCCCTTGCCGATCGGTCGCTTGGAGTGATCGAGGATCACCTCCTGGTACAACCCGTCCAGTGCACTCATGCCGAAACCTCCGCCCCGAAATACCGCTGAGCGCCGCGGAGCGCGTCGACGAAACGATCGACTTCGTCTTCGGTCGTGGTGACGTGCACGCTCGCGCGCGTACTCGACGTCAGGCCGAGCGCGCGATGCAGCGGCTGGGCGCAGTGGTGCCCGACGCGCACCCGCACCCCCTGCTCGTCGAGATACTGCCCCACATCGTGTGCATGCACGCCCTCGACCGAGACTGCGGCCAGTGCCACGCGCTGCGCCGTATCGGCCGGCCCCAGCAGGTGCAGACCCGGCGTTTCCAGGATGCCGGCGACCAGCCGCTCGACGAGTTCGTGCTCGCGTGCGGCTGCGCGGCTCATGCCGATCGCGTTCAAGAAGGAGACCGCTGCGCCCATGCCGACCGCTTGTGAAACCGGCTGCGTTCCCGGCTCGAAACGCTGCGGAGCCGGCATGAACTGCGCCGACTCCATCGTGACCTTCGTGATCGCGGAGCCGCCGGTTCGTGCCGGCGGCAGTGCGTCGAGCATCTCCGGGCGCCCGTAGAGCACTCCGATGCCGTTCGGACCGAACATCTTGTGCCCGGAGAACGCTGCGAAGTCGACGCCGAGCGCGGTGAAGTCCACGGGGATGTGGGGCACCGACTGGCAGGCGTCGAGCACGGTGACCGCCCCGACCGCGTGCGCGAGCTCGACGAGCTCCGCGACGGGTGCGACGTAGCCGGTCACATTCGAAATGTGCGCGAATGCGAACACCCTGGTGCGCTCGGTCACTGCAGCGCGCGCGTCGTCGATGGTCCAGGTGCCGTCCGCCCGCACCGGAATGTACCGCAGGCTCGCTCCCGTTCGCTTCGCGAGCCGCTGCCAGGGAATGAGGTTCGCGTGGTGCTCGGCTTCCGTGATCAGGATCTCGTCACCGGGTTCGAGTCGGAAGCGCTCACTGCCGGAGACGCCGAGACCGGCGTTCGCCTCGCCGATGCCGGTGGCGACGAGGTTGAGCGCGTCGGTCGCGTTCTCCGCCCACACGATCTGCTCGGGCGCCTCCGCTCCCACGAAGGACGCCACGGCGGCGCGAGCACCCTCGAACGCCTCGGTGGCGGCTCCGACCGCGCCGCTGGTGCCGCGATGCACTGCGGCGTTCGACGACTCGATAAACCGGCGTTCGGCGTCGAGCACCCGGCCCGGGCGCTGCGACGTGGCGGCGGAATCGAGGTAGGCGGGAGCGAACTCGAGCGCGTCTTGCGCGACGAAGTACGGGAACTCCGCGCGCAGCAGCGCGACGTCTTCGGGGGTGAGCGCGGGATGCAGCGCGAGGTCAGGCATGTTCTCCATTCTTCCACCTCTCGGGGTGGCGGTACCGGCCTGCAGTGCAACGCCGCCGAGCACCGCGCTATTCCGCGTCGAGCGTCACCGGCGCAGTGTTCGGACCGTGCCCGGCGCGATCGTCCGCTCCGCTCAGCCACCAGTTGATCGCGCCGGCCGCGAGCGCCAGCACGGCGGCCGCGAGCGGCAGCACGAGCGCCGCGCGCGTGCCGAGATCGGTCGCGACGACGCCGGTCAGGGCGGCGGCAGCCGACTGGCCCACCATGAGTCCGGAGCCGAGCATCGTCATGACGGTCGCCGAGCGGCCGACGGGACTGCGTGCGGCGCCGAAACTGTAGAGCGTCACGAGGAGCGGCCCGACGCCGATGCCCATGATCGCCAGGCTGAGCAGAATCGAGGGCACGTCGTGCGACCACTGCAGCAGCACGGCGCCAGCCACGATGCAGACCGCGAACACGGGCCACCGGGCGCGAAGCGAGAAGCGCGGGGGAAGCGCCGCGACCCCGATGGCGAAGATCGCGGAGCCCACGCCCATCGCCCCGTAGATCAGACCGGCACTCTCGGGATCGCCGCGATCCTGCATGAACGACGTGAGCGACGTGAGCATCGAGCCGAAGAACAACCCAACGGTCACGATGCCGAACACCGTCACGAGGAGCGCGGGTCGTGCGAGTTCCGACGCGGGAGCGAGCACTGCCGCGCGCTGCTCCGGGGATTGCGCGGGCGCGCTCGTCCGGTGCAGGGCGAAGGCGGTGACGAAGAGCAGCGTGAGCACGGCAGCGCCCACGATCGGCGCCCACGCGCCGATCGTGGTGGCGAGCACGCCGACGATCACCGGGCCGAACACGAAGATGACCTCGTCGGCGGCCGACTCGTAGGCGAGCACGTTCGACAGCACCCTCGGCCGCCGCTGCGCCGGCAGATCGTGCGCGACGATCGCGACGAGCCTCGAACGCGACATCGGCGACGTCTGCGGCACCGTGGCGCCGGCGAGGAATGATCCGAGGAACAGCACCCACGTCGGCAGCGGGCTGAACGCGATCCAGGCCAGGGCGCCGAGCAGTGCGCTGTTCGCGATGGCGGCGATGAGCAGTGTTGGCCGCTGCCCGTAACGGTCTGCCGCCGCGCCGATGAGGGGCCCGACGCAGGCGACGCCCAGCCCGACCATCGCCGAGTTGAGACCGCCGAGTTCAACGGAGCCGCGCGCGGAGACGACGAGCGTGAGCACGCCGATCACCATCATCGCGAACGGCAGACGCGAGACGAGGGCGAGCGGGTAGTACAGCTTCCCGGTTCGACTCAGGAGCGTGACCCCGCGGGGCGACGTGTCAGGGACCGGGTGCTCGCTCGTCTGATGCATAGCCGGCCGAGTCTAGCAGCTCGTTATGAGACGGATCCCACGGCGACTTCCTGCTCGGCGAGGAAATCGGTGAACGCCTGCGCGTCACCGGGGGAGCCCGTGAAGGGAACGCCGTCGACGACGACGAACGGCGTGCCGGTCACGGCGAGCTGCGGATCCTCAGCGCCCGGCACGGGATTGTCGAACACCCACTCGTTGAGCGCCTGGGCGAAGGGCACGAACCGCTCTGACTCGATGCACGATCGCACGTCGTCGTTCGCGCCGCCCGCCGCCTCGTCGACCGCGTCGATCAACGCACCGTTGTCGAGTCCGCCGGTCGTCTCCGCCGGCTGCACCGCCGGATCGAACAGGTGGCGGTGCACCTTCCATGCGGCTTCCGGCTGCGCTTCCGCCACGCACGCCATGGCGGCCGAGGCGCGCGACGAGTACTGGTCTGGGGAGATGCGATCGAGGAATGTCAGCGGAGTGATCTCGACCGATGCCTGGCCGCTCTCCATCAGCCGCTCGAGCGTTTCCCCGTTCGTGGTCTCGAAGACGGAGCAGGAGGGGCAGCGGTAATCGACGTACACGCGAACCGCGTGCGCCTCGGCTCCCGCCTCCTGCGGTTCGGGGGCGCCGCTGCTCGGAATCTCGGATCGGACCACGCCGTCCTGATCGAACACGATGCCTCCCGTGGCCATGTTCTCGGGCCACGACATCGGATCCTCCGAACCCTGTGGCTCGTCTGCAGCGCCGGGGGCGCCGGAATGGGAGCCGGACGGGGCGGTGATCGAGCCCGCGAGAGTCACGGCCGACACCACGCCCAGCACCAGCGCGACGAGCAGCGCGAGCGCTCCGGAGGCGAGCCCGACGACCGCCGGAGCACGGCGGCTGCGGGAGATCACACCGACGATGCCGAGCACCACCGCTGCGACGGCGAGCAGCGCTCCGAGAATCGCACCGAGACCGAAGTAGAACGCGGAGACGATCACCGTGACCAGAGCGGCGAGACCGAGCGCCATGGCTGCGATCGAGAGGTTGCCCTTGCCGCGTCGCCGCGATGCCGAGCCCGATTCGGCGTAGGGGTGGGGCGGTGCTGGCACTGGTTGCTGTGGATCGGTCATGGATTCATTCTGTCAGCAGGCCCACGCCAGGGCGCCGCACCCGCCGCACCCGCCAGGTGACGCGCGCGCATACGATTGAGGCATGATCCTTCTCGCGGCGACGCCGATCGGAAACCTCGGTGACGCCTCCGCGCGGCTCCGCAGCACCTTCGAGGAAGCGACCGTCGTGGCCGCGGAGGACACGCGTCACACCGCCCAGCTGCTCCGTCTCCTCGGAATCGAGAATCGACCGGAACTCATCGCGCTGCACGATCACAACGAGCACGAGCGGGCGGCAGCGCTCGTCGAACGCGCGCAGACTGAAGACATCGTGCTGGTGAGCGACGCCGGCATGCCGACCGTTTCCGACCCCGGGTTCCGAGTGGTGCAACTGGCCGCCGAGCGCGGGGTCCCCGTCAGTGCGATCCCCGGCCCGAGCGCGGTCATCACGGCCCTCGCCGTAGCCGGCCTCCCGACCGATCGTTTCGCCTTCGAGGGCTTCCTGCCCCGCAAATCCGGCGAGCGCGCGCGTGCCGTCAGCGCACTCGCCGCCGAACGGCGAACGCTGGTCTTCTTCGAGTCGCCCAGCCGGCTCGCGGCGTCGCTCGGCGACCTCGCCGACGCGTTCGGGGATGATCGCGCGGCGGCGGTCTGCCGCGAGCTCACGAAGCTGCACGAGGAGGTGCGGCGGGGAGGTCTGCGCGAGCTCGCCGCCTGGGCCGCAGACGGGGTGCGAGGAGAGATCGTCGTGGTGGTGAGCGGCGCGGCGTCGAGCGCTGCATCGCCCGAATCGGCGCTCGTCGAGGTGCAGGCCAGAGTGCAGGCGGGAGAGCGTCTCAAGGACGCGACTCGGGCCGTGGCCGAGGCCACCGGTCTCTCATCGCGGGAGCTGTACGCGGCCGCGCTCGCCAGCCGTCGGTGAAGCGCGGCGTCTGCGCGTCGGCTCGCGATCACAGGCGAAGGTCGGAAGCCTCCCAGCCGCCGGGCAGCGCAATGCGCCATACTCGAAACGCATTCATGGCCGCGCGCCCACCGCACCTCCTTGTGCATCGGAACGGACGCGGCTCCTCGCGACTCGAAGGACTCCTATCACCGTGAAACTGACGCGCGCCATCGCCCCTGCCGCCCTCGTTGGCGCACTGCTCCTGGTCGGCTGCTCGAGCGGCGGCGGATCGGCGAGCGCCGATGCTTCCGGCACCGATTGCCTCGCTTCCGGTTCGGCCAGTTCCAGTGTGAAGGTCTCCGGTTCGGTCGGCGAGGATCTCGAACTCACCTCGGACACCCCGGTGGAGGCTGACAAGATGCAGCGCTCCGTGCTGGAAGCGGGCGAGGGGGACGTCGTCGAGGAGGGGCAGTCGGTGCTCACATCGATGACGCTCTTCAACGGTGCCGACGGGTCGGCGCTGCAGCAGCTTCCCGCGAGCGCGATCCCGGTCGAGAAATCGGGGCTCGCCGAGTGGGCGTACGACGGTCTGCGGTGCGCCACCGCCGGCGAGCAGATCGCGCTCGCCGCTCCGTACGCCGACGTCTTCGGCGAGACGCCGCCCGAGCAGACCGGTCTCGAGAACATCACCGCCGACGACTCGCTCGTCATCGTGATGGAGTTCGGGGAGATCACCGATGCGGGCGACGCTGCCGCTGCGACGGGCGAGCCGGGAACGCTGAAGAGCGATGAGCTGCTCTCCAAGGCGGAGGGCAAGCAGGTCGCCGCGCCCGACGGGTTCCCGACGGTCAAGCTCGCCGAGGACGGCGAGCCGACGATCACCGTCCCGGACGGCCTCGAGGCACCCGACAAGCTCGAGATCGCCACGCTCGTCGAGGGCGACGGCGAAGAGGTGCAGCCGGGCGATCGCGTCTACGTGAACTACCGCGGCGTGATCTGGCGCACCGGCGAGGAGTTCGATTCGAGCTGGAGCCGCGGAGAGCCCACCGACTTCCTCACGACCCAGGTCATCGGCGGATTCCAGAAGGCCCTCGAGGGCCAGAAGGTCGGTTCCCAGGTCATCTCCGTGGTGCCGGCCGAGGACGGCGGCTACGGTGCGGCGACGCTGGAGCAGCAGGGGCATCAGGGCGACGACGTGATGGTCTTCGTGCTCGACATCCTCGGCACGGTGCACGCGGACGCGCCCGCCGAGTAGCCTGGAGCGATGAAGCGCGTCATCGTCCTCGGTTCCACCGGATCCATCGGCGAGCAGGCGCTCGACGTCATCCGCAAGCATCCTGCGAAGTATCAGGTCTCCGGCCTCATCGCAGGGACGCAGGCGGATCGCCTGCGCGAGCAGGCGGACGAGTTCAACGTCGAGCACACCGGTCTCGGCGCCGACGCCGCGGTGCAGCTCATCCGCGACGTGCAGGCGGATGTCGTGCTCAACGGCATCACCGGCTCCGTCGGGCTCGGCCCCACCATCGCCGCGCTCGAAGCCGGGCGCACGCTCGCGCTCGCGAACAAGGAATCGCTCATCGTCGGCGGCGATCTGGTGACCGGGCTCGCGGCTCCCGGGCAGATCGTTCCGGTCGATTCCGAGCACTCCGCGATCGCGCAGGCGCTGCGGTCGGGCAGCCGCGACGAGGTGCGCCGCCTCATCCTGACGGCGTCTGGCGGACCATTCCGGGGTCGCACACGCGAGCAGCTGCGCGATGTGACGCCCGCCGAGGCGATGACTCACCCCACCTGGAACATGGGCCGCGTGGTGACGACGAACTCGTCGACGATGGTGAACAAGGGGCTCGAGGTGATCGAGGCTCACCTGCTCTTCGGTGTCTCCTACGGCGATATCGAGGTCGTGGTGCACCCGCAATCGGTGGTGCACTCCATGGTGGAGTTCATCGACGGGTCGACCATCGCCCAGGCCTCGCCCCCGGACATGCGGCTGCCCATCGCACTGGGGCTGTCATGGCCGGATCGCATGGGCAATGTCGGAGTTCCGCTCGACTGGCGGTCGGCGACGGCGTGGGAGTTCGAGCCGCTCGATTCGGCCGCGTTCCCCGCCGTCGACCTCGCCAAGGAGGTCGGTCGGGCCAGACTCACGTATCCGGCGGTCTACAACGCCGTGAACGAGGAGGCGGTCGACGCGTTCCACGCCGGTCGCATCGGGTTCTTGGACATCGTCAACACCGTGCGCCGGGTGGTCGAGGCGCACGAGACGCCGGCGCAGCTCACGCTCGAGTCCCTCGCCGAGGCCGAGCGCTGGGCGCGCGAGCGCGCGCAACTGGCGATCGACGCGCGCGGGCGCTGACGCGAGCCGCAGTCGAACCGCGCTGCGACCGACGGTGATCCTGAGAAGGCCTGCGGCTTCCCCGAAACTCCCCAGCGGTGCGCAGTAGCCTGAGCGGGTGACTGAGGTACTGCTCTACGTGCTCGGCATTCTGATCTTCGTGATCGGTCTCGCCGTGTCGATCGGCCTGCACGAATTCGGGCACCTCATCCCTGCGAAGCTCTTCGGCGTCAAGGTGACGCAGTACATGCTCGGGTTCGGCCGCACCATCTGGTCGAAGCGCAGGGGCGAGACCGAGTACGGCGTGAAGATGATTCCGCTCGGCGGGTACATCGCGATGTCGGGCATGTACCCGCCGGAGCAGCCCGGCGCGGCAGCGCGGCCGTCGACCACGGGGTTCTTGAACTCGGTCGTGCAGGAGGGCGCCTCGTTCGGCAAGCCCGACGCCGAGCCCAAGCGAGGCATGGCGGCGGTGGTCGAAGACGCTCGGCTGGCGAGTGCCGAGTCGATCGATTCTGGGGAGGATCACCGCACCTTCTACCGGCTTCCCCCGTGGAAGAAGATCATCATCATGCTGGGCGGGCCGCTGATGAACCTCGTGCTGGCGTTCGTGTTCTTCGCGATCGTGCTCGTGGGGTTCGGTGTGCCGCAGAACAGCACCACGCTCGGTCAGGTCAACGAGTGCCTGGCGCCGGCGAACAGCAATGCGTCCTCGTGCAGCAGCGATGATCCGGCCGCGCCGGCCGCCGCGGCCGGACTGCGCCCCGGAGATCGCGTCATCTCGGTCGACGGGACGCGGATCACCAGCTGGGATCAGTTCCGCACGATCATCGGAGAGTCGCCGGGCGAATCGCTCTCCGTGGAGATCGAGCGCGGTGGCGCAGAGCAGACCGTCTCGTTGGAACCCGTGGTGAATACGCGGACGGTCACCGACGCCGACGGAAACGCGGTGACGCGCGCCGACGGCATGGTGCAGACCGAATCGGTCGGCATGATCGGTGCGGTTCCGGCGAGCGAGAACGTCGCGCAGCCGATCACCGCCGTGCCGGCGTTCGTCGGCGAGAACGTGCAGCGGGTCGCCGGCATCATCATCCGCATGCCCGAACGCATGGTCGACGTCTGGAACGCCGCGTTCGGCAGCGAGGCGCGCGATCCGAACGGGCCGATCAGCGTCGTGGGTGTCGGCCGCATGGCCGGGGAGATCGTCAGCCTCGACGACGCGCCGGTCGCCGCCCGTGCGCAGACGATGATCGGTCTGCTCGGCTCGCTGAACGTCGCGCTCTTCGTCTTCAATCTCGTGCCGCTCCTGCCGCTCGACGGCGGCCACGTCGTCGGCGCGGTCTACGAATGGTTGAAGCGCGGCATCGCCAGGCTGCGGCGGAAGCCGGACCCCGGGCCGATCGACACCGCCAAGATGGTGCCCGTGACGATGGCGGTGGCCATTGTGCTCGGCGCGATGACCGTGCTGCTCATCTACGCCGACCTCGTCAAGCCGGTCTCGCTCTTCGGGTAGCGCCGGACCGCGGTGCTCCGACGCCTCTGCCGGTGGGACTCGCCTCCGGCACGCAGCCTGCGCGAGTAGACTCGGCCCGTGCCAGCAGTCAATTTGGGAATGCCGCAGACCGTCGAAGTGCTCGCTCCGCGGCGTCAGTCGCGCGCCATCAAGGTCGGGTCGGTGACCGTCGGTGGGAGCGCTCCCGTCTCGGTGCAATCGATGACGACGACGCCGACCACGGACATCAACGCGACGCTGCAGCAGATCGCGGAGCTCACCGCGTCGGGCTGCGATATCGTGCGGGTCGCGTGCCCCAGCCGTGACGATGCTGAGGCGCTGCCCATCATCGCGATGAAGAGCCAGATCCCGGTCATCGCCGACATCCACTTCCAGCCGAACTACGTGTACGCCGCCATCGATGCGGGGTGCGCCGCGGTGCGTGTGAACCCGGGCAACATCCGCAAGTTCGACGATCAGGTCGGCGAGATCGCTCGGCGCGCGAAAGCCGCCGGAGTCTCACTGCGCATCGGCGTGAACGCCGGATCCCTCGACCCTCGGCTGCTCGAGAAGTACGGCAAGGCCACCCCAGAGGCCTTGGTCGAGAGCGCCGTGTGGGAGGCGTCGCTGTTCGAGGAGCACGATTTCCACGACTTCAAGATCTCCGTGAAGCACAACGATCCGATCGTGATGGTCAAGGCCTACCGCCAGCTCGCCGAGCGCGGCGACTGGCCGTTGCACCTCGGCGTGACCGAGGCGGGCCCCGCATTCCAGGGGACCATCAAGAGCGCCACGGCGTTCGGCATTCTGCTCTCCGAGGGCATCGGCGACACGATTCGCGTCTCCCTGTCGGCGCCTCCCGTCGAAGAGGTGAAGGTGGGGTTGCAGATTCTGCAGTCGTTGAACCTCCGCGAACGCAAGCTCGAGATCGTCTCCTGCCCCTCGTGCGGGCGCGCCCAGGTCGACGTGTACACGCTCGCAGAGGAGGTCACGAAGGGCCTGGAAGGCATGAGCGTGCCGCTCAGGGTCGCAGTGATGGGATGCGTGGTGAACGGGCCGGGCGAGGCGAGGGAAGCCGACCTCGGCGTCGCCTCCGGCAATGGCAAGGGGCAGATCTTCGTCAAGGGCGAGGTGATCAAGACCGTGCCCGAGAACGAAATCGTCGCGACGCTGATCGCCGAGGCGAATCGTCTGGCTGCCGAGATGCCGGCTTCCGAGGGGACGGGGACGCCAGAGGTCGTGACCGCCTAGCGCAGCGCCTCAGGCGGCGCTGACGGCGGGGCGATCGCCGGAACCGTCCGTGAGCGGCGCGAGCTCGATCGTGCCGCTCGCGACGTCCGCAGCGGTGACCCGCACGTCCACTCGGGTCCCGGCGGTGTATCCGGCAGACGCGACCTGCGCGGTGACCGCGGGGTCGTCGAGCTGCACGCGGGCGCGCTCGCCTCGGACTTCGACCACGATCGCGGGGAGCACCTCTCCGACGCGGTCTCGCAGCAGCGCGGCTTCGACGCGATCGAGCGCCTGCGATCCCAGCTGACCGGCGAGCTGATTCGATGCGCGCATCAGCGCGGGCAACTCGTCGAGCGACGCCCTGGCCCACTCCGGAATCGGCTCATCCGCGCAGATCGCGGCGCAGATCACGAGCCCCCAGCGGTCCACCAGGCGGCGGAGCGGAGCGGTGACGTGGGCGTACGGCGCGGCGATCGCGGCTTGCATCGTCTGCTCCGGAACGACGCCGTCGAACGGCGTGTAATCGGCGCCGCGGAACAACGACGCTGCTGCCTGCAGCACCCCGGGCGTCGTCGGTGACGCGTGATCGAGCTGCTGCAGGTACTCGCCGTATGTCGTGTCCGCGGGCCAGGGGTGCCCGAGGCTGGCGACCCGCGCACGAAACGCGGTGAGCGCAGCCTCGTCGGGCGCCGGCATCGTGCGCAGGATCCCGACGCCGGCATCGAGCATCATGCGACCGGCAGCCATGCCGGTGAGGAGCGAGAGCTGAGCGTTCCACTCCTCGATGGGACGCGCGAAGCTCCGCACGATGCGGTAACCGTTGGGCTCCCGCACGATCTCCTCATCCGGCATGTTCAGGCTCGCACCTCCGCGCGAGCGCTCGTGCTCGGCGCGCAGCAGGCCGACGTCGCGCAGCAGTTCGAGCAGCGGGCCGCCGGTACCAGCGTCGAGCGCGGTCTGCGCCGTCGCGTAGTCGAGTTGCGCTCGGGAACGCACGCGGGCGCGTTCGACGTCGGCGCTCGTGACAGCGCCGGACGCGTCGAGGTCGAGCTTCCATACGTACGCGACACGATCGGCGCCGGGAAGCAGTGAGGCGCGGCCCTCGCTGAGCTCCGCGGGATGGAGTGGAATACGGCCGTCCGGCAGGTACAGGGTCTGTCCGCGACGCCGTGCCTCTCGGTCGAGCGCGCCTCCCGGTCTCACGAACCCCGGGAGGTCGGCGATCGCGTAGCGCACGCGGAATCCGTCGTCGCGGTGCTCGATGTGGAAGGCCTGATCGAGGTCCTTCGCACCGGCGGGATCGAGCGTGACGAACGGAATGTGCCGGAGGTCCTCACCGGGCTCCGACGTCTCGGCGGTGCTCGCCTCCGCACGAGCGTCAGCGGGAAAGTCGGACGGCACGGCGTTGTCCGTCCGGAGCGCGGCGAGGGCGGCCGCGAGCTCGCCGTGTGCGGTCTGGGGGGAGAGATGGGCGCGCCGGTTCGGCATGCGGCCAGCCTACTGCGGTGCGCTCGTAGACTGTGAGCGTGAGGACCGGGAAGCAGCAACACTCAGAAGATGCGCAGGCCGCGGAGCTGCGCGAACGACTCGATGCAGTGATCGCCGATGCCGGCGCTTCGGGCCACCGCGGGTTGATCCGTCGCATTCTCTCGACGGGAATCGGGCTCGGCACCGACGGTGCGACGCGGCTGGATCTGAAGATCACCGCGACGGCGGTCGAGGAGATGCGAGCGGCGTTCCGACTGTTCGCTCCCTTCGTCGGCGTGCCCAAGGTGACGATTTTCGGATCGGCCCGCACCCAGTCTCACGATCCCCTCTGGGTCGGCGCCGAAGCCGCTGCCCGAGGTCTCGCGGAGTTGGGCTGGATGGTGGTGACCGGAGCCGGCCCCGGGATCATGGAGGCGGCGGCGACGGGAGCCGGACCCGAGCGATCGCTCGGCATCTCGATCCGTCTGCCGTTCGAGGAGGCTCCACTCGATGTCGCCGCCGATGACGGGCACCGCATCGCGATGAAGTACTTCTTCACGCGCAAGCTGATGCTGGTGAAGGAGTCGCGGGGCTTCATCTGCCTGCCAGGGGGGTTCGGCACGATGGACGAGACCTTCGAACTGCTGACGCTGCAGCAGACCGGCAAGATGGAACCGATGCCGATCGTGCTGCTCGATCGTGCCGGGGGCACGTACTGGCAGGGTTTCGCGCGTTTCGTCACCGAAGAGCTCGCGGGTTCCGGGCTCATCGCGGTCGACGATCTCGATCGCGTGCTCGTCACCGATTCGCCCGACGCGGCGATCGCGGAGGTGACCGGATTCTGGCGCAACTACGATTCGCTGCGCTGGCAGGGCGAACAGCTCGTGCTCCGGGTGCGCGCCGAACCGAGCGATGCGGAGCTCGATGACCTGAACGAGCGATTCTCGGGTCTGTGCGAGGTGGGGGCGATCACCGGCTCGGGGCCTCTCGCGTCGGAGATCGCCGACGACGATGCGCTCGATCTGCCGCGTCTCGTGCTCACCCCACGTCGTCGTGCGGTGGGGGATCTCTATCGACTGATTCGGGCGCTGAATGAGCTGGATTCCGCGCCACGGTGACGTGTGACCGCGGCGCGGGGCCTGCCCCGTGAGACGCGCCTCACGCTGCCACGTACTCTGCGAGGTGCTCCCCGGTGAGCGTCGCGCGTGATGCGACGAGGTCGGCTGGGCTTCCCTCGAACACGATGGTGCCGCCTTGCTGCCCGGCGCCGGGCCCGAGGTCGATGATCCAATCGGCGTGCGCCATGACGGCCTGGTGGTGCTCGATCACGATCACGCTCTTGCCGGCGTCGACGAGACGGTCGAGCAGTGCGAGCAACTGCTCGACGTCGGCGAGGTGGAGCCCGGTCGTCGGCTCGTCGAGCACGTAGACGTCTGCCTCGTCGAGCATGTGGATGGCGAGCTTGAGTCGCTGCCGCTCGCCGCCCGACAGGGTCGAGAGCGGCTGGCCGAGCTTGATGTAGCCGATACCCACGTCCACCAGGCGATCCAGAATCTTGGCCGCCTTCGGGATGCGCGTCTCCGGGGCGGAGAAGAACTGCTGCGCCTGCGCGATCGACAGGTCGAGCACCTCGGCGATGTTCTTGCCGCCGAACCTGTACTCGAGCACGGCGGCGGCGAAGCGCTTCCCCTCGCACACTTCGCACACGCTCTCCATCGTCGCCATCATGCCCAAGTCGGTGAAGATGATCCCCGCACCCTTGCACTCCGGGCAGGCACCCTCGGAGTTCGCGCTGAAGAGCGCCGGCTTCACGCCGTTGGCTTTCGCGAACGCCGTGCGCACCGGATCCAGCAGGCCCGTGTAGGTCGCCGGATTCGAACGCCGAGAACCCTTGATCGCCCCTTGGTCGACCGCGACGACGTCGTCTCGATTCGCGATGTAGTTGCCGATGAGCGTGCTCTTGCCGGAACCGGCGACACCGGTCACCGCGCACAGCACGCCGAGGGGCACATCGACATCGATGCCCCGCAGGTTGTGGCGATCAGCGCCCCTGATCTCCAGTGCAGCGCTCGAGGTGCGCACCGAATCCTTGAGCTTCGCACGATCGTCCAGATGCGTGCCGGTCAGGGTTCCCGACGCCCGCAGCGCCGCGACTGTGCCCTCGAAGCAGATCTCGCCCCCATCGATGCCCGCTCGAGGACCGAGGTCGACCACGTGATCGGCGATCGCGATCATCTCCGGCTTGTGCTCGACGACGAGCACGGTGTTGCCCTTGTCGCGCAGCTTGAGGAGCAGCTGATTCATTCGCTGGATGTCGTGCGGATGCAGGCCGATCGACGGCTCGTCGAAGACGTAGGTCGCGTCGGTGATGGGGGAGCCGAGGTGCCGAATCATCTTCGTGCGCTGGGACTCGCCGCCCGAGAGCGTGCCGGTCGGGCGGTCGAGGCTCAGGTAGCCGAGCCCGATCTGCACGAACGAGTCGAGGGTCTCGACGAGCTTCTCCACGAGCGGGGCGATGCCGGCGTCTTCGATGCCGCGCACCCACTCCGCGAGATCGGTGATCTGCATCGCGCAGACGTCGGCGATCGACTTCCCCGAGATCTTCGAGGAGCGCGCGGTCGCATTCAAGCGCGTGCCAGCGCATTCGGGGCACGCCCGGAAGACGATCGCGCGATCCACGAACGCACGAATGTGCGGCTGCATGGCCTCGCGGTCCTTCGAGAGCATCGACTTCTGGATGCGCGGGATGAGCCCCTCATAGGTGACGTTCACACCATCGGCCTTGATCTTGCGCGGCTCTTCGTGGAGCAGGAGGTGGATCTGCTCATCCGTGAAATCCCGGATCGGAGTATCCATCGGGAGCAGGGCCGCGAAGATGCGCCCGTACCAGCCGTCCATGCTGAAGCCCGGCACCTGCAGCGCGCCCGCGGCGAGCGACAGCTCAGCGTCGTAGAGCTCTTCGAGGGCGAAGTCGCTCACGGAGCCTCGTCCTTCGCAGGTGGGGCACATGCCGCCGAGGATCTCGAAGCTGCGACGCTCCTTCACCTGCTTGCCGCCCTTCTCCAGAGTGACAGCGCCCGCGCCGCTGATCGACGCGACGTTGAAGGAGAACGCGTTGGGCGAACCGATGCGGGGGCTGCCGAGCCGCGAGAAGATGATGCGGAGCATCGCGTTCACGTCGGTCGCCGTGCCCACCGTCGAACGCGGGTTCGCCCCCATGCGCTCCTGATCGACGATGATGGCGGTGGTCAGCCCTTCGAGCACGTCGACATCGGGTCGGCTCTGAGACGGCATGAAACCCTGCACGAACGCGCTGTAGGTCTCGTTGATCAGGCGCTGCGACTCTGCAGCGATCGTGCCGAACACCAGGGAGCTCTTGCCGGATCCGGAAACGCCCGTGAACACCGTGAGGCGGCGTTTGGGGAGGTCGACGCTGACGTTCTTCAGGTTGTGCTCGCGCGCGCCCCGCACACGGATGCGGTCGTGCGAATCTGCGATGTGCGTGGTGGTCATGCAGTCAGAGTAGTGGGAGCCGCCGACATCCGCGCCCCGACTTCCGCTCGGTTGCTAGGCTCGCAGCATGACCCTTCCCGAGACGTGGATCGCGCACCGTCGAGAGGACCGCGAGCTCGTGGGCTGGATCGAACCGGAAAGCGACGGCTTCACGCCCTACGACCTGCTGGGTCGCCCGCGGTCGCCCGAGCCGATCGACTGGCTCACGGCCGAGGAACTGCTCGAAGCACTCGGGATCAGGTACCTCGCGGATGCCTACGCCTTGCGCACCGAGAGCGGGGAGTGGGTCCGCGTACGCATCGTCGAGGCGTCTGCGACCGGAATCGGGGTCAAGGAAGACGACTTCGGCGACATCGGGGCCCCGGTCTCCGCGTACGGGGTGCCGTTTCCCATCGATGATCGACTCGTCCCGTTGGCGGCGGCCCCCGGCCCCGTGCGCAGTCGCTTCCTCTGATGCCGGCAGCGGAGTGGGCGCAGCGCCCGGAAACGCGGCGCCCGAGCCCCCTCGCGATTTCGGCGGCCGTCTGCGTGTGCGCCATGGCGCCCGTCTGGTTCGTGCTCCACTGGATCTGGGCAGGGATCGCCCTCGGCGTCACCGGGCTCGCGCTGGCCGCGCTCGCGAGTCGGACGCGAGACGGGCGCGCTGCGCCGCACGTCCTCATGCGGGTGGGCTTCGAGCCGGACCGGTCGCAGCGGCCGCCGTCCCTGCTGCGCGACCTGTCACTCATCGTCATGGGCCTCGGAGTCGTCCGCTTGATTCCGCTCGCCGCTCACCTCGACAACTGGTCGATGGTGAAGTTCACGCTGGCGCTCGGCGGCGCCGTCGCGCTGCCCTACGTCGTCTCGCGCTTCATCTACCGCGATCGGGCGACGAGCTTCCCCTGGCGGGGCGCCGGGTCCGCGCGGGGTGAGCGCTGGGGTCCTTATCACTGGGCGTGGCTCGTCGCCGTGATCGTGCTCGCCTGGGTGATCCTGCCCTGGTACTTCATCTCCTCAGGCGTCTACACGAACTGGCCGGTCGTCGACACCCCGGAACTCGTGGCGCGGCTCTTCGTCGGAGTGGGCGCGGTCGGCATCTGGGACGAGCTGTTCTTCATCTGCACGGTATTCGCCGTGCTGCTGCGGCACTTCCCGGTGTGGCTGGCGAATCTGCTGCAGATGGTCGTCTTCGTGTCGTTCCTCTGGGAGCTCGGGTACCGCTCGTGGGGGCCGCTGCTCACGATTCCGTTCGCACTGATCCAGGGCATCATCTACCTGCGGACCCGTTCGCTGTCATACGTGGTGACCGTGCACCTGCTCTTCGACGCGGTCGTGTTCGCCGTGCTCGTGCACGCGCACCAGCCGGCCGTCTTCGATTGGTTCCCCACGGCTCCGTAGTCGCCCGAGGGCCGGGCCCCGGTTACTCGGCCAGCAGCGACGCGATCCTGCGCACCGCGAACTCGTACCCCTGCACCCCGCAGCCCACGATGACGCATGCGGCGATGTCGGAGAGGTAGGAGTGCTGACGGAAGGCCTCGCGGGCGTGCACGTTGGAGATGTGCACCTCGGCGGTGGGCAGCGCGACGCCCGAGATCGCGTCGCGGATCGCGATCGAGGTGTGCGTGAAGGCGCCGGGGTTGATCACGATCGCCGCGCAGTCCTCGCGCGCCGCGTGAATCGCGTCGATGATCTCGCCCTCGTGGTTGCTCTGCACCGCGCGCACCTCCAGCGAGAAGTCCCGCGCCGCCCGCGTGACCAGCGATTCGACGTCGGCGAGCGTCGCCGACCCGTAGATCTCCGGCTCGCGCGTTCCGAGCAGGTTGAGGTTCGGTCCGTTCACCAGCAGGATTCGTGCGGTCATGTTGCGCTCCTTCGCTCGGCCACGGGTCGATGCAGTCGGTTCCATGCTAGCGGCGGGTCGATCCTGCTCCGCTCCCGGCCAACCTGCTCCGCTCCCGGCCCTCCCGCTTCGCGACGGCGCCATCCCGCTTTGCCCCCGGCCGCAGCCGCGACTACCGTTATGGGGTGACCGAGCAGCAGCCACTTCCGCCCAAGAGCTTCGACCCGACGACGTTCCGGGAGAAGCCCGTGTCGTTCGTGCGTCGGAGCGGCCGCATGACCCCGTCGCAGGAGCGCGCGTGGACCGACCACCATGAGAAGTACGTGCTCGACATCGCGCACGGCCCGGCGGCCACGAGCGTCGCCGATGGGGAGACCGGCGACCCGGAGCAGATCTTCGGGCGGACGGCGCCGCTCATCGTGGAGGTGGGGTCCGGGCAGGGGCATGCGATCCTGCACGCATCGCAGACCCGGCCGGACACGAACTTCCTCGCGATCGAGGTGTTCCGCGCGGGGCTGGCCCGCACCATCATCCGGGCAGAGGCGGCGGGCGTCGAGAACCTGCGCCTCGCAGAGGTGAACGCGCCGGAACTGCTCGAGAAGTACCTGCCAGCAGGCTCGGTCGACGAGATCTGGGTGTTCTTCCCGGACCCGTGGAAGAAGGTGCGGCACCACAAACGGCGCCTGGTGAATGATGACTTCGCGCGCGTGGCCCGTCGCGCGCTGCGGCCCGGCGGCGTGCTGCGGCTCGCGACGGACTGGGAGAACTACGCCGAGCACATGCGGCAGGTGCTCGATGCCGCCGAGGGCTTCGAGCGCGACTTCTCGGGGGAGTGGGCCGATCGCTTCGACGGGCGCATCCTCACCGCGTTCGAGGAGAAGGGCATCGACAAGGATCGCCGGATCCGCGACCTGACGTACCGTCGCGGGACGGCGACATCCGCGATGACTGCGACCATCGAGGAGACACCATGAGGACCGCCATGAGGCGCGGAGGAATCGTCGCGGCGGCCATCGCGCTGACGATGGGCGCGGCGGGGTGCACGGCGCTGATCCCATCGTTCACGGACGACGCCGCGCCTGCCCCGGCGCCAACGTCGCAGGCCGAGCAGAGCCTGGACGGCGCGTGCGAGACGGTGAATGCCGAATGGGGGTTCGCTCTCGACCCGTGGGTGGCCCTCGAGGCGGATACCGAGAGCAAGGATTTCGAGAGGAAGCGAACGGAGCACCAAGCGGTGATCTCCACCCTGCAAGACATCGCCGAACGCGTCGACGTTCCCGAACTGCACGACGCCCTTGACGCGTCGATCGCCGCGCATCAGCAGTACGCCGACACCATTTGGACGGGCCTCGCCGATATTCCCGAAGGGTACGTCGCCAACCCCGACGACCCTGCGAATCTCGTCCTCATTCTGGGGAAGCAGAAGAGCGCCTTCGAGCAGCAGATGTCCGATGCCGACGTGCGGCGCTACGAATTGTGCGGCGTGATGCAGAGCGGTCAAACTGCAGCGCAGGCGTGCGAGGTCGCCAATGGCGACTGGGTCGATGCCGGCCTGGTGTTCAGCGGCGCCTCCAATGCCGCGGCGAGGGGTGACGTCGCCGCGGCGCAGCTCCAGGCGGCCGACGGGCTCGCGCAGCTCACGGCGGCGCTGGCGCAGGTGACCGATCCCGAGGCTTACGCGGAGATGGCGCGCATGTATGACGCCTACGAGACCTACTACGAAGACGTGGTCACCACTCTGCTCACGGAGGAGCAGGCGCTCCAGCTCCCTGCCGACGAACTCGATGCGTACATTGCCGAAGCAGACGCAGCGTTCACCGTCTGGGACGAGGCGCTCACCGCTGGCGAGGAGCGGCTGTCGACCTACTGCGCCGGCCAGGAGTAGTTTCCGGCGCGACCGCGCGGCGGTAGCCTGGGCGGCATGAGCAACGGCAGACTCACCGACTGGGCCCGCTCCCTGGGACTGTCCACCCCGATCGTGTGCGCACCCATGGGGGGTGTCGCCGGCGGACGACTGGCCGCCGCCGTGTCGCGAGCAGGCGGGCTCGGGATGATCGGCATGGGCAGTGCGGGTTCCGTCACCGCACTCGAACGGGAGCTCGGGGCTCTCGGAGAAGGAATCGGCGCCGGAGGAGCGCCGTTCGGCATCGGGCTGGTCGCCTGGGGCATCGCGCGGGATCCCGAGCTGTTCGAGCGCGCGCTCGCCGCAGGGCCAGCGCTCGTCTCGGTGAGCTTCGGCGAATGGGGCGACGCGCACGCCGACGCGTCGTGGGTCGAACGAGTGCACGCCTCCGGTGCCATCGCCGTGACGCAGTCGGCGACGGTCGACGAGGCGATGCGCGCCGCGGCCGCCGGCGTCGATGCGATCGTCGCCCGCGGCAGGGAGGGCGGCGGTCACGGCGATCATCAGCACCCGCGGGATGCGCTGCTCGCCGAGATCATCGCCGCCGTCGACGCTCCGGTGCTCGCAGCAGGGGCGATCAGCACGTCGAGCGACGTGGCCAGGGTGCTCGACGCCGGCGCCGCGGGAGCGTGGATCGGCACCGCATTCGCCGCGTGCGAGGAGGCGCTGACCCCACCACCGGCTCGGGACGCGCTGCTCCGAGGATCCGCCGCCGACACGCTGGTCACCCGGGTCTTCGATGTGGCGCTCGAGCGGCCCTGGCCAGAGCGCTTTCCGGAGCGGCTGCTGCGCACGCCCTTCATCGATCAGTGGCATGGGCGCGAGGACGAACTCGCGGGCGACGCCGAGGCGCGCTCCGCGTTCGCGGCCGCCGCAGCGGCGGGCGATTACTCGATCGTTCCCGTCGATGCCGGCGAAGGGGTCGGGCATCTCACGCGCGTGCGATCAGCGTCGGAGGTCATCGCGAGCCTGCGCTGAGCCGTGCAGAGCGCGGCCGTCCTCGTCAGTGCCTCGTGAGGAACCCGCGCAGCAGCGCAGAGGAGCCTTCGACGTGCTCGAGCATCGCCTCCGCCGCCGACTGCGGTCGCCCGGCGAGAATCGCCGACACGATCGCTTCGTGCTGATCGTTCGAGTGCACGATGTTGGGCTGCAGCATCGGAATCGCTTCGAGCAGCGCATTGACGCGCGTGCGCAGGTTGGCGACGAGCGGTACGAGGCTCGTGGAGCCCGAGAGCTCGGCGATCAGCAGGTGGAGGCGCGAGTCGAGCCGTCGGTGATCCGCCGCTTCCGAGCTCGAGCACTCCTCCAGTGCGTGAGCGAGCGCGGCCCGCTCCTCCGCGGAGAGCTCTCGCCCTGCCGCTTCGCGCGCCGCCCCCACCTCGAGCACGCGGCGCAGCGTCGTGACGTCCTCGATCTCCGCAGCGCTCGGCAGGGTCGCGGAGCCGCCTCCCAGCGCGGAGTCCTCGGGAATGCGGTCGGCGACGAACGTGCCGCCGTACCGGCCCCGCCGAGAGACGACGTATCCGGCGTCGGCGAGCGTCGCGAGCGCCTCGCGCACCGTGTCGCGGCTCACCTTGAGCATCGTCGCCAGGTCGCGCTCCGCCGGGAGCCGCTCGCCCGGACCGATCATGCCGAGGCGGATCGATTGCAGCAGCCGCTGCATCGTCTCCTCGTACGCATTGGTGGGCCGCGCCGCCCTGATGAGCAGCTCGATGCCCTCTGCCGCTTCCATCGTGCGGCGCTCAGAGCGGCGTCGTGTACGCGCTCGTCAGCCCGCCGTCGACGAGGAAGGTGGAGGCGGTGATGAAGGAGGCGTCGTCGCTCGCCAGGAAGGCGACGGATGCGGCGAGCTCCTCCGGCTGAGCGAAGCGGCCGACGGGAACGTGCACGAGACGTCGGGCGGCGCGCTCCGGATCCTTCGCGAAGAGCTCCTGCAGCAGCGGAGTGTTCACCGGCCCGGGGCAGAGCGCGTTCACGCGGATGCCCTGCCGCGCGAACTGCACGCCGAGCTCGCGCGTCATGGCGAGCACGCCGCCCTTCGACGCGGTGTACGAGATCTGCGAGGTGGCCGAACCCATGATCGCGACGAACGAGGCCGTGTTGATGATCGATCCGGATCCCTGCGCCGTCATGTGGCGGAGCGCCGCCCGCGAGCACAGGTAGACGCTCTTGAGATTCACATCCTGCACCTTCTCCCACGCGGGCAGTTCAGTGACCTCGATCGAGTCGTCGTCGTCCGGGGAGATGCCGGCGTTGTTGAAGGCGATGTCGACCGCGCCGTACTCGCGCGCTGCCGTGTCGAAGAGATGGTTGACCTGCGCTTCGTCGGTGACGTTCACCTTGACGAAGAGGCCGTCGACTGCGGCGGCGGCCGCTGCGCCGCTCGTCTCGTCCATGTCGCCGATGACGATGCGCGCCCCTTCGGCGCGCATGCGTCGGGCAGTGGCGAGACCGATGCCGCTTCCGCCGCCGGTGATGACGGCGACCTTGCCGGCGAGGCGCTGCGTGAGGTCGATGGGGGTGATGTCGCTCATGACGGATCCTTCCTGAGGAAAGCAGGGTACAGCGTGGGAGATGCGGGGACGGGCGGGCCCGGGGTTACTCGCTCGCGAAGAACACGTTCTTCGTCTCGGTGAAATGCTCTGCCGCGTCAGGGCCGAGCTCCCGCCCGAGCCCCGACTGCTTGAAGCCGCCGAAGGGCGTCGTGTACCGCACCGACGAGTGCGAGTTGACCGAGAGGTTGCCGCCCTCGACGCCGCGGGCGACGCGGATGCCGCGGCCGAGGTCGGACGTCCAGATCGAACCGCTCAGCCCGAAATCGGAGTCGTTCGCGAGGTGCAGCGCGTCGGCCTCGTCTTCGAAGGGCAGGACCGAGACGACCGGCCCGAACACCTCCTCAGTGGCGATGCGCGAGCCTCGCTCGGGAGTGACCACCGTGGGAGCGAACCACGCGCCTGGCCCGTCCGGGCAGGAACCCCGGAACGCGACGGGCACGTCGTCGGTGAGGAAGCCGGCGACGCTCTCGCGGTGCGCCTGCGTGACGAGGGGCCCGACCTCCGTCGATTCGAGCGTCGGATCGCCGACCCGCACACCCTGCACAGCCCGTTCGAAGTGCTCCATGAAGCGGTCGTAGACGCTGCGCTGCACGAGCAGTCGGCTTCGGGCGCAGCAATCCTGGCCGGCGTTGTCGAACACCGAGTACGGCGCGGTCGCTGCGGCCCGCTCGATGTCGGCGTCGGCGAACACGATGTTCGCGCTCTTGCCGCCGAGTTCGAGCGTGACCCGCTTCACCTGATCGGCGCACCCAGCCATGATGCGCTTGCCGACCTCGGTCGACCCCGTGAAGACGACCTTGCGCACCGACGGATTCGTCACGAAGCGTTCGCCGACGACCGAGCCGCGCCCGGCCAGCACCTGGAAGAGGCCCTCCGGCAGCCCCGCTTCGAGCGCGAGCTCGCCGAGCCGCAGGCTCGTGAGCGGCGTCCACTCGGCCGGCTTCAGCACGACGGCGTTGCCCGCGGCGAGCGCCGGGGCGAAGCCCCACGAGGCGATGGTCATCGGGAAGTTCCAGGGCGTGATGACGCCCACGACGCCGAGCGGTTCGTGGAACGTGACGTTCATGCCTCCCGCGACGGGAATCTGCTGGCCGATCAGGCGCTCGGGCGAGCCGGAGTAGTACTCCAGCACGTCGCGCACGTGCCCGGCCTCCCACCGCGACTGGGTGATGGGATGACCGGAATTGGCGGTCTCGAGTTGTGCGAGGTGCTCGACGTCGGCATCCACCGCGTCGGCGAATCGTCGGAGCACGCGAGCGCGGTCGGCGGGTGCGACGGACGCCCAGTCGCGCTGAGCTCGGACCGCGTGCGCGATCGCGGCGTCGGTGGCGTCGACGTCGAGGTGGGCCACCTCGGTGACCGGGGCTCCGGTCGCGGGATTGATGACGGTGTAGCTCACGGCTGCTCCTTCGATGCGTGCTCGGATGACGGGACGGGTGACGGGATGACGCTCTCGCGCCGGGAACGGTACGTCGCCGCGGCTGAGACGAGGCCGGCGAAGAGCCGGCGATCCTCACGGTTCTCCTCTGGATGCCACTGCACGGCGACCCCGAAGGGCAGGGCGTCGATCTCGATCGATTCGATGATGCCGTCGACGGTGCGACTGGTCGCGGTGAGCCCGTCGGCGAGCGCATCGATCGCCTGGTGGTGATACAGGTGCGCGCGGGCGTTGCGGTCATCGCCGAGCAGCTCTCCGATGCGCGACCCGGCGTCGACCTCGACATCGATCTCCGTGAACACCCCCTGGCCGGCCTGGTACCGGTCGTCGCCGACGATGTCGGGGAGATGCTGGATCAGCGTGCCCCCGAGCTCGACGTTGATGACCTGCGCTCCCCGGCAGATGCCGAGCAGCGGGAGCTGCGCGTCGATGGCCGCATCGAGCAGCGCCGCCTCGAACGCGTCGCGGTCGGTGCGCGGAGCTCCGGTGCGCTCGTGGGGGTCGGCCCGGTAGCGCGCAGGATCGACGTCGGCGCCGCCCGAGAGGATGAGCCCGTCGAGCCGAGAGACGATGCCCCGAGCGACACCGGGCGCGACCGGTTGCGGGGGCAGCACGATCGCGACGCCGCCGACGTCGGTGACCGCATCGAGATACACCTGCGGGAGGAAGGAGGCCGGGACATCCCAGACCCCCGTTTGAGCCTGCTCGAGGTAGCTCGTGATGCCGATGAGCGGCGGAGCCGGCGCGTCAGAGTCGTTCGAAGCCACGGACCCGCTCCCAATCGGTGACGGCGGCGTCGTAGGCTCGCACTTCCACGCGAGCCGCATGGGTGTAGTGCTCGACCACCTCGTCGCCGAAGATGTCGCGTGCGAGCGAGGACTGCCCGAAGAGGTCGGCCGCCTCGCGCAGGGTGGTGGGTACCCGGGCGACGTCGCTCGTGTAGGCGTTGCCTCGGAGCGGCTCACCGAGTTCGAGCTGCTGCTCGATGCCCGCGAGGCCGGAGCCGAGCATGCCTGCGACGGCGAGGTACTGATTCACATCGCCCCCTGGCACGCGGTTCTCCACGCGCATGCCCTGGCCGTGCCCGACGACGCGGAGCGCGCAGGTGCGGTTGTCGTGGCCCCACGCGACCGCGGTGGGCGCGAAGCTGCCGTCGACGTAGCGCTTGTACGAGTTGATGTTGGGTGCGTAGAGCAGCGTGAACTCGCGCATCGCCGCGAGCTGCCCCGCGATGAAGTGGCGGAACGTCTGCGACATGCCGTCGGGAGCGTCGTCGTCCGCGAAGACCGGGTCTCCTGCGGTGTTGCGCAGGCTCGCGTGCACGTGGCAGCTGTTGCCCTCGCGCTCGTTGAACTTCGCCATGAACGTGATGCTCTTGCCGTGCTTCTCGGCGATCTCCTTCGATCCGCTCTTGTAGATCGAGTGGTTGTCGCACGTCGGCAGTGCGTGCGTGTAGCGGAAGGCGATCTCCTGCTGCCCGAGGTTGCACTCGCCCTTGACGCCCTCGCAGTACATGCCCGCGGCGTCCATCGAATTGCGGATGTCGCGCAGCAGCGGCTCGATCCGGGTGGAGCCCTGCAGAGCGTAGTCCGTGTTGTAGTCGCTCGCCGGAGTGAGGTCGCGGTAGCCGCTGCGCCACGCGCTGCGGTAGTCGTCGTCGAAGACGAGGAACTCGAGCTCGGTGCCGATGAAGGGCACGAGGTCGTGCGCGGCGAGGCGATCGATCTGGTGCTTCAGGATCTGGCGCGGAGACACGGAGATGGGGGAGTGGTCGCTCGCGAGCGTGAGATCGGCCATGACGAGGGCGGTTCCGGGCAACCACGGGATGCGTCGCAGCGTGTCGAGGTCTGGGATCATCGCCATGTCGCCGTAGCCGCTCTCCCAACTGGTCAGGGCGTAGCCGTCGACGGTGTTGAGCTCGACGTCGACCGCGAGCAGATAGTTGCAGCACTCGGCGCCGTGCGCCATGACGTCTTCGAGGAAGAGCCGGGCCGAGACGCGCTTGCCGACGAGGCGTCCCTGCATGTCGGTGAACGCGACGATGACCGTGTCGATCTCGCCGGCGGCGACCGCTCCGCGAAGTTCTTCGGGGGTGAGATTGCCGCTCGCGGGAATCATGTGCTCTCCTTGTGCTCGTCGTCGAGGTGAGAATGCGTGCTCCGCCTGCCCGGCGCTGCAGCGCTGAAAAGGTAGGTTTCAAGACCATTACATCATGAAGCCCGGGGCTTGATGCAAGCTTCCCGCCGCAGCCAGCGCACAAAGGTGGTTGCAAACGACCAATAGCTCGCTATAGTCGGCAGTGGCGCACCGCTCAGCCGATTCCCAGCGACGGGCATCGCAACGCAGCATCTCGTATCCATCACACCGTAGTGAAAGAGGTCGACATGGCCAAGGACACCCTGAAGGTTTCAGGTGCCACGTACACCACCGCAGAGTCGGGGTACTTCGAGAAACGCAAGCTCAAGCGATCGGCCGGCGTGTGGGGGCTCTGGGGCCTCGCCGTCGGCGCCGTGATCTCCGGCAACTTCTCCGGATGGAACTTCGGCATCGAGGCCGCCGGATTCGGCGGCATGCTCATCGCCTTCGCCATCCTCGTGGTCATGTACTACGGGCTCATCTTCTCGATCGGCGAGATGGCGGCCGCGATGCCGCACACCGGCGGCGCGTACTCCTTCGGCCGGGCGGCGCTCGGCCCGTGGGGCGGGTTCGTCACCGGTCTGGCTGAGACGATCGAGTACGTCGCCACAACCGCGGTGATCGTCTACTTCTCCGCGGGGTACGCGAACGGCGTCACCGAGGGGCTCATGGGCTTCAGCCTGCCGACGTGGCTCTGGTGGATCATCCTCTACGCCGCCTTCGTCGGCCTGAACACGGCCGGCGCGGCCATCTCACTGAAGTTCGCCATCATCGTCTCGCTCATCTCCATCGGAGTGCTCGTGCTCTTCGCCGTCATGGCGCTCGCGAGCGGAGCCATGAACTGGGGCAGCCTCTTCGACATCGAGCCCGACCCGGGCCAGAGCCTCTTCCTGCCGCACGGGGTGCTGCCGATCCTCTTCGCCATGCCGTTCGCGATGTGGCTCTTCCTCGGCATCGAGGAGCTGCCGCTCGCCGCCGAAGAATCGCACAATCCCGTGCGCGACATCCCGCGAGCCGGGCTGTGGGCTCGCGGCACGCTGATCGTCACCGGCCTGCTCGTGCTGGTGCTGAACACCGGCGTCCTGGGATCCGAGACGACGGGAGTCGCCGGCGAACCGCTGCTCGACGGCTTCCGCGCGATCCTCGGCGACGACCTCGCGTGGGTCGCCGGCCTCCTCGCACTCTTCGCGCTCTTCGGCCTCCTCGCCTCGCTGCAGGGCATCATGTTCGCCTACGGGCGCAACATGTACTCCCTGTCGCGCGCGGGTTACTACCCGCGATTCCTGTCCCTCACCGGCAAGCGCCAGACCCCGTGGGTGGCGCTGATCGCCGGCGCGCTGATCGGTCTGGCCGCGCTGATCATCGTCGAGCTCACGGGTGGAGACAGCGGCGTGGGCGGCGCGATCGTGCTCAACATCGCCGTCTGGGGCGCGGTGCTCGCGTACTTCATGCAGATGCTCTCCTTCGTCATCCTTCGACGCAAGTATCCGAACGTGAAGCGCCCGTACCTGAGCCCGTGGGGTGTGCCCGGCGCCATCATCGCCGCCGTCATCTCGGCGCTCATCTTCGTCGGCTTCCTGCTGAACGAGACCTTCCGGCCCGCCATCATCGCCATCGTCGTCGTCTACGTTCTGGGTCTGATCATCTTCGGCGTCTATACGCGCCACCGGCTCGTGCTCTCCCCAGAGGAGGAGTACGCGGTCTCGGGGGGCCTGCACGGCGATCCGCAGAGCGACGGGTACGGCGGAACGGTCGAGGATCAACTGCTCGCGATGGACGGGAGAGACGAGGATCGCTGATGCGCCGCTCGGGGCGGGCGCTCACCCGCCCCGAGCCGCTCCGGCGGCGACCGCGATGCGGCGCTGGAACGTCCGCGCCGCGATCCCGCCCCGATGCTAGAGTGAGCACACATTGTGAATACCGGCCATCAAGTTGTGGCGGGAGAGTTCAGGGCAGAACGATTCGACCCTGGCGCCGTAGGAGCAATCCCTCCCCGGGAATCTCTCAGGCCCCCGTACCGCCCCAGCACGGCAACTCTGGAAAGCAGCTGACGCGTGCGTCGGCTCACCGACGGTGCAAGGGACCCGCTCTGGCGGCGACCGAATCTCTCAGGTCCCATACAGAGCGGGGAGGATCCCAGTACATCCGCGCGTTCGCGCGCGACAGCCCTCGGAGATCCTCGTGACAGCCCTTTCCGCACCCCGCACCTTCCCCGATCGACACATCGGAGTCACCGACCCGGCGCATGTCGCGACGATGCTCGCCGAGCTCGGTTACGAGTCGCTCGACGCACTCGTCGACGATGCGGTGCCTGCCTCGATTCGCAAGTCCGAACCCCTCGACCTGCCCCAGGGCCGCAGCGAAGAAGAGATTCTCGCCGACCTCCGGGCGCTCGCCGCGAAGAACGTCGTCAAGACCCAGATGATCGGACAGGGATTCTCCGGAACGCACACCCCGCCCGTCATCCGGCGCAACGTGCTCGAGAGCCCGGCCTGGTACACCGCCTACACGCCGTACCAGCCCGAGATCTCGCAGGGGCGTCTCGAGGCGCTCCTGAACTTCCAGACGATGGTCTCCGATCTCACCGCTCTCGAGATCGCGAACGCCTCCATGCTCGACGAGTCGTCGGCCGCGGCCGAGGCCGTGCTGCTGATGCGGCGCGCCAATCGCGCGCCCGCCGCCGCACGCGCCGTGATCGACGCGAATCTCTTCCCGCAGACCATCGCGGTGATCCGCGGCCGCGCGGAAGCGCTCGACTTCGAGGTCGAAGTCGCCGACCTGTCGCAGGGGCTGCCCGAGGGCGACATCTTCGGCATCGTGCTGCAGCAGCCGGGCGACGACGGTGCCGTCGTCGATCATGCCGCAGTGATCGCAGCGGCGAAGGAGCGCGGCGCGATGGTCACGGTGATCGCCGACCTGCTCGCACTGACCCTCATCGTGCCGCCAGGGGAGCAGGGGGCCGACGTCGCCGTCGGCAACACGCAGCGTTTCGGAGTACCGCTCTTCTACGGCGGACCGCACGCGGCGTATCTCGCGGTGCGCTCAGGGCTCGAGCGGGCGCTGCCGGGCCGGCTCGTCGGCGTATCGAAAGACGCGGCCGGCCGCACCGCCTACCGTCTCGCACTGCAGACCCGAGAGCAGCACATCCGCCGTGAGAAGGCCACGAGCAACATCTGCACCGCGCAGGCACTCCTCGCCATCACCGCATCGATGTACGCCGTCTACCACGGCGCCGACGGGCTGACCGAGATCGCGACCCGAGCGCATCGACACGCGCGCACGCTCGCCGCCTCGCTCGCCGCGGCGAGCATCCCGCTCGCCGCGGAGTCATTCTTCGACACGGTGCGGGCGAGCGTGCCGGGACGGGCCGACGAGATCATCGCGACCGCGGCGGAGCACGGCGTCAATCTGCGTCGGGTCGACGCGGACACGGTGAGCGTCTCCACCGACGAGACGACCACTCCCGAGCATGTCGCGGCCGTGGTGCGCGCCTTCGGGGCCGAGATCGTCGAGGCCCCCGAGGCCGAATCGGAGCGCTTCGGCTTCGCCGCGGAACTCACGCGCACGAGCGACTTCCTGACGCACCCGATCTTCACGACCATCAACTCCGAGACCCAGATGCTGCGCTACCTGCGTCGGCTCGCAGACCGCGACCTCGCGCTCGACCGCACCATGATCCCGCTCGGTTCGTGCACGATGAAGCTCAACTCCACCGCCGAGATGGAGGCGATCTCCTGGCCCGAATTCGCCGGGATCCACCCGTACGCGCCCGAAGACCAGACGCGCGGCTGGCGCGAGCTCATCGCCGACCTCGAGGGGCGACTCGTCGAGATCACCGGCTACGCGGGCATCTCGTTGCAGCCGAACTCGGGCGCACAGGGCGAGTACGCGGGTCTCCTCGCGATCCGCGGATACCATCGCTCGCGCGGCGACGACCAGCGCACGGTGTGCCTCATCCCCGCTTCGGCGCACGGCACGAACGCTGCCTCCGCGGTGCTCGCGGGGATGCGCGTCATCGTCGTGCAGAACACCGAGACGGGGCACATCGACCTCGCCGATCTCTCGGCGAAGATCGACGCGCACCGCGACGAACTCGCCGCCATCATGATCACGTACCCCTCAACCTACGGCGTGTACGACGACGACGTGCGCGAGGTGTGCGACCAAGTGCACGAGGCGGGCGGCCAGGTCTACATCGACGGCGCCAACATGAACGCGCTCGTCGGCCTGGCCCAGCCGGGGCGATTCGGGGGCGACGTGTCTCACCTGAATCTGCACAAGACCTTCGCGATTCCGCACGGCGGCGGCGGGCCCGGCGTCGGGCCCATCGGGGTGGCCGAGCACTTGCTGCCGTTCGTGCCGAACGACCCGACGGGCACGTACTCGGTGAGCGGCGGCGTTCCCGTGGTCGCAACGCTCTTCGGCTCGGCCGGCGTGCTTCCCATCTCCTACGCCTACATCTCGATGATGGGCGCTGATGGGCTCACCCTCGCGACGAAGACGGCGCTGCTCAGCGCCAACTACATCGCCGCGAGGCTCACCGAGCATTTCCCGGTGCTCTTCACCGGGGCGACCGGGCTCGTCGCGCACGAGTGCATCCTGGACCTGCGCGCGCTCACCGCTCAGTCTGGAGTGACGGCGGAGGACGTCGCGAAGCGACTGATCGACTTCGGGTTCCACGCCCCGACGCTGGCGTTCCCCGTCCCCGGCACACTCATGGTGGAACCGACCGAGTCCGAGGACCTCGCCGAGATCGACCGGTTCATCGAGGCGATGGTGACGATCCGTGCGGAGATCGACGCGGTCATCGCAGGCAGGATCGCCGTCACCGAATCGCCGCTCCGTCTGGCGCCGCACACCGCGGAAGCGCTGATATCCGGTGCATGGGACCGCGCCTACGGCCGGGAGCAGGGCGCCTACCCGGTCGAGGCGCTCCGCATCGACAAGTACTTCCCGCCGGTCGGGCGCATCGACGGCGCCTACGGCGACCGGAACCTGATCTGCGCGTGCCCCGCGCCCGAAGCCTTCGAGAACTGAGGATGATGACCATGAGCTCCCCGAAGCGGACCGCCCTGCACGCCGAGCACGCCGAGCTCGGCGCGGCATTCACCGATTTCGGCGGTTGGGACATGCCGCTCAAGTACGGGTCCGAACTCGCCGAGCACCGCGCCGTGCGCAGCGCAGCCGGGCTCTTCGACCTCTCCCACATGGGGGAGATCCGCGTCGCCGGGCCCGATGCCGCCGTCTTCCTGAACACCGCCCTCGTCGGCAACCTCGGCGCCGTCAAGGTCGGACGGGCGAAGTACTCGCTGATCTGCGATGCCGACGGCGGGATCATCGACGATCTCATCAGTTACCGGCTCGCAGAAGACGTGTACCTCGTGGTGCCGAACGCCGGAAACACCGGCACCGTCGCGGCGGCCTTCGCCGAACGGGCGGACGGCTTCGACGTCGAGATCGAGGATCAGTCGGACGAACTCAGCCTCATTGCCGTGCAGGGTCCGAACGCCGCCGCGATCGTGCAGGCGCTCGTGCCGGAGGAACAGCGCGAACTCGCGTCGGGCATGAAGTACTACGCTGCCGAGCAGGCGGTCGTGGCCGGTCACCCCGTGCTGCTGGCCCGCACCGGGTACACCGGGGAGGACGGGTTCGAGCTCTACCTCCCCAACGCTGAAGCGGCGGATCTCTGGAACGCACTGCTCGCCGCAGGGGAGCCGCAGGGTCTGATCCCCGCGGGTCTCGCCTCGCGCGACTCGCTGCGCCTCGAAGCCGGTATGCCGCTCTACGGCAACGAGCTCAGCCGCGAGGTGACGCCCTTCGAAGCGGGTCTCGGCCCGGTCGTCTCGTTCGTCAAGCCCGAGGCGTTCGTCGGCCGCGCCGCGCTCGAGACGCGCCGGGAGCAGACCCCCGAGATGCAGCTCGTCGGTCTGCGCGGCGACGGCCGCCGCGCGGCGCGCTCCGGGTACGCAGTGCACGCGGGTGACGACGCGGTCGGGCGCGTGACCAGCGGCCAGCCGAGCCCCACGCTCGGGTACCCCGTCGCCCTCGCCTACGTCGCACCTGAGCACGCCGCTGCCGGAACGCGCCTGCAGGTCGATCTGCGCGGCAAAGCCGAGCCGTTCACCGTCGTGGACCTGCCGTTCTACCGCCGTGGCCGGTAGCGCGCGAGCGCATTCCGCAGCAGCATCCCGCATCATCCCGATTCCACCCGCACCCGACAGATAGGAACTTCGCATCATGAGCAACGTCAAGGCCGGACTCCGGTACTCCGCAGAGCACGAGTGGGTCACGAGCGACAGCCCGGCCGTCGTCGGCATCTCCGAGGTCGCCGCCGACGCGCTCGGCGAGATCGTGTACGTCGAGCTGCCCGAGGTCGGCGCCTCGATCACCGTGGGAGCCGTCGTCGGCGAGGTCGAATCGACGAAGTCGGTCTCCGAGATCTTCTCGCCGGTCGCCGGCGAGGTCGTCGAGGTGAACGAGGCCCTCGTCGCCGACCCGGCGCAGCTGAACGCCGATCCCTACGGCGCAGCGTGGCTGTTCAAGGTCGCCGTCACGGAGGAAGGGCCGCTGCTCGACGCCGAGCAGTACGCCGCCGACAACGACGCCGAGGTCTCCGGCGCCTAGGCGCACACGGAGCGCGCTCGTGGCCGTCAGCGTCTTCGACCTCTTCACGGTGGGCATCGGGCCGTCGAGTTCGCACACCGTCGGGCCGATGCGCGCCGCGAAGGAGTTCGTCGAGCGCATCGCGCGGAGCAGCGACACCGGCAGCCGCGAACTCGGCCGCATCGCCTCGCTGCGGGTCGACCTCTACGGCTCGCTCGCGGCGACCGGCCGCGGGCACGGCACGTTCACCGCGGTGCTCCTCGGGCTCGAAGGGTTCGACCCGGAGACGGTGCTCCCCGAGCAGGTGGACGCCGCGCTCGACCGCTTGGAGCGCACTGGCGAGCTGCGCGTGGGCGAGCAGTTGGGCGGAGCCCCGGCGATCCTGCGCTTCGCCGTCGGCGACATCGTGCTGCACCCCCTGACGCTGCTGCCACGGCACACCAACGGGATGCGCTTCGCCGCGGACGACGCCGCAAGCGCATCGATCGCCGACGAGACGTACTTCTCGGTGGGCGGAGGGTTCATCGTGCGCGACGGCGCCGAAGCATCGCTGCACGACCGCCTCGAGGAGCGATCGGCGCAGCAGCCGTACCCCTTCACGACGGCGGCCGAACTGCTCGCGCACGCGGAACGGGCCGGCCTCACCATCGCCGAGGTGATGCTCGCGAATGAGCGGGTGCAGCGGCCGGAAGCCGAGATCTACGCGGGCCTCGCGCACATCTGGGACGTGATGGAGGCCTGCAAGAACTCGGCGCTCGAGCGCACGGGAGTGCTCCCGGGAGGACTCGAAGTGCGACGCCGTGCGCCGGAGTGGCATCGTCGTCTCACCGAACGCGATCCGCATCGCGACCCCGTGTACTGGCAGGAGTGGATCAACCTCGTCGCGCTCGCCGTCAACGAGGAGAACGCGACCGGCGGGCGCGTCGTCACCGCCCCGACGAACGGGGCTGCGGGGATCATCCCGGCCGTGCTCTTCTACGCCACGCACTACGCGCCGGGGGCTCAGACCTGGTCCGACGCGGAACGCCAGGGCGCAGTGGCCGACTTCTTGCTCGCGGCCGGCGCGGTCGGGGTGCTCTACAAGGAGCAGGCGTCGATCTCGGGAGCCGAGGTGGGGTGCCAGGGCGAGGTCGGTTCTGCCTCGTCGATGGCTGCGGCTGGCCTCGCCCAGGTGCTCGGCGGAACGCCAGAGCAGGTGGAGAACGCCGCTGAGATCGCGATGGAGCACAACCTCGGTCTCACCTGCGATCCGATCGGCGGGCTCGTGCAGATTCCGTGCATCGAGCGCAATGCGATCGCCGCATCGAAGGCCGTCAACGCGGCGAAGATGGCGCTCATGGGCGACGGCGACCACCACGTCAGCCTCGACCAGGTCATCGCGACGATGCGCGAGACCGGGCGCGACATGAGTGACAAGTACAAGGAAACGTCGATGGGCGGGCTCGCGGTCAACGTCATCGAGTGCTGAGGCCGGCGCCCGGGAGCGGCGTCGCTCGACGGGTGCGCGAAGGGGGCGTGAATGTCGGTGGTTGCCGGTTGACTGGGGGCATGTTCTCCCTCACGATCGGCACCATCCCGGCGGAGGTGCCAGACGCGCCCGCTGATGCGGTGGCTGATGCGAGTCTGTCGCTTGGACAGGTCGTGAACCTGCTCGAGCAGATGGAGTATCGGCAGCGCGCCCTCGACGCGTTCAGGTACGAGCTCATGGCGGTCGCGGTGCAGATGGCGACCGGTGCCGCGCGTTCCGGCGCCGCGCGTTCCGGCTCCGCGCCCGCCGGCGAGAACGAGCTCGCCTACCGCTCGGTGCGGGCGGAGATCGCGACCGCGTTGAACGTGAGCGAGCGCGCAGCGGAAGCCCAGATGGGCGCGGCGTGGTCGCTGCGAAACGACTACGGGATGACGCATCAGATTCTCGCGGCTGGCGAGATCTCGGCCGCGCACGCGCGCGTGATCGCGGATGCCGGGCGACGTCTCGGCGTCGGGGCCGCTCCTGAAGTCGTCGCGAGGCGGGAGGCGTATCAGGCGGAGGTGCTCGAGTACGCGCGTCGGGAGTCGGTGAACCGGCTTCGTCCGATCGCGCGCAGGATCGCCGAGCAGTACGCCGGTGACACCCTCGACGAGCGGCACCACGAGGAGGCGCGCAGGCGTCGAGTAGTCGTGCAGGAGCGCGAGGACGGGATGTCCGATCTGCTGGCGTATCTGCCCACCGCGGAGGCGTACGCGATACACGACCGGTTGACGCGGATCGCCCGCGAAGTCGAGCGCAGCGAGCGGGCCGGGTCGGCCGAGCGGGCCGGGTCGGCCGAGCGGGCTGGACGGCATGAGCGTGACGGGGGCGCCGAGCGGGGCCAGCGGGCGGCGGCGGAATCTTCGGCGCGACGCTCGCGCGATGAGATTCGGGCCGATGCATTCACCGAACTTCTCCTCGGCTCAGACGCGAGCGCTGTGACCTCGTGTGCGAGCAGCGAAGCGATACGGGCTCGGGTGCAGGTCATCGTGCCCGTCACGGCACTCGCCCCCTCCCGCCGGAGCGCTGCTCCTGTGGCAGAGCTCGTCGGAGCGGGGCCCATCCCGCTCGCCTCTGCCAGGAACCTCGCAGCGGCGACGCCGGTGTGGGAGCGGGTGACGGTGGATGCGGAATCGGGTTCGGTGCTCCAAGTCGATCGCTACCGTCCGAGCGAAGCGATGAAGCGCCGACTCGGGGCACGCGATCAGCACTGCCGGTTCCCGGGGTGCCGTGTGCCGGTCGCGCGGTGCGATCTCGACCACACGGTCGACGCGGCCTTCGGCGGCCCGACCTCGACGGCGAACCTCGCGCACCTGTGCCGTGGCCATCACGTGCTCAAGCACCACTCCGAATGGAGCGTCGGCCAGGGCGACGACGGCGAGTTGCACTGGGCCAGCCCCACGGGCAGGCGCTACGTCGATCGACCGCCGAGCCGCGTGAGGTTCGCGCAGACCTGCCCGCCGGTCCAGCCGGTCCGGCCGGTCCCGCCGGTCCAGCCAGTCCGGCCGGCCCCGCCGGTCCAGCCGGTTCCCCCGCGCTCGCAGGGCCCGCCTCGGAATATCGAGCGCAGCGACCGCGATACACCTGATCGGCAGCCGTTCTGACCATCGATCCGCCCGGGCACGACAGGCGGTGGCTCCGATGCACGCAGCAACGGAGCGCACTGTCGCGCCCTGTAGCGCCCTGCCTCTACGATGAGTCCATGCATGGAACTCCGACGGCCGAGCGGCGCTCGCTCTCGCAGCGCCTCGACGCGCTGCCCTTCACACGCAAGCACGGCAAGGTGCTCGGCGGATCGGGCATCGGGTGGGCACTCGATGCGATGGACGTCGGACTCATCTCGTTCATCATCGCCGCGCTGGCCCAGCAGTGGGGCATCGACAAGGGCCAGAGCGGGCTGATCGCATCGATCGGGTTCGCCGGCATGGCGATCGGCGCCAGCCTCGGCGGCCTGCTCGCCGACCGCTTCGGACGTCGTCAGGTGTTCGCCGTCACCCTGCTCGTCTACGGCGTCGCGACCGGCGCGAGCGCCCTGGTCGGCGGCATCGGATTGCTGCTGGTGCTCCGGTTCTTCGTCGGACTGGGCCTGGGGGCCGAGCTCCCGGTGGCGTCGACGTACGTGAGCGAGTTCGCTCCGGCGCGTATCCGCGGTCGCATCATCGTGATTCTCGAAGCGTTCTGGGCCGTGGGGTGGACGGCTGCCGCGCTCATCGGCTACTTCGTGGTTCCCGCGTCCGACGACGGATGGCGCTGGGCGTTCGCCCTCGGCGCCGTTCCCGCGGTGTACGCGCTCATCGTGCGCTGGGGGCTTCCGGAATCCCCGCGCTGGCTCGCCGGCCGCGGGCGCACGGAGCAGGCCGAGACGATCGTTGCATCGTTCGAGAGCGCTGCGGCCTCCCGGGGCGGCAGAACCGCCGCGTCCGAGCCGGCACCTGCTCCGGCTCCCGCAGCGACACCCGATGCCGGTGGGCCCGCCGCCGCGCCGATCGCGATCTCCAGCGGCGGCCGCCTCGCGGCGCTGTGGTCGGCGGAGTTCCGCGGCCGTACGCTGTCGATCTGGGTCGTCTGGTTCTGCGTCAACTTCGCCTACTACGGCGCGTTCATCTGGATTCCGAGCATCCTCGTCGATGCGGGATTCAGTCTCGTGCGCTCGTTCGGCTTCACCCTGATCATCACCCTCGCGCAGCTTCCCGGCTACGCCGTCGCCGCATGGCTCATCGAGGTCTGGGGTCGGCGGCTCACACTGTCGGTCTTCCTCGTCGGCTCAGCCGTTTCGGCGATCGTGTTCGGCACCGTGCACGCCGAAGCGGCGATCATCGCATCAGGCATGGCGCTCTCGTTCTTCAACCTCGGCGCATGGGGCGCGCTGTACGCGGTGACGCCGGAGATCTACCCCACATCGCTGCGGGCGACGGGCGCGGGCTGGGCCGCCGGCGTGGGAAGGATCGCGTCCATCGTCGCTCCGCTGCTGGTGCCCGTGCTGCTCATCGCGGGCGGCTCGGGGCTGACATTCTCCGTGTTCGCCGTCTTCTTCGTCATCGCCGCGGGCGCCGCCTGGGGTCTCGTCGATCGCAGAGGCACAGCGCTCGACGACCGTTAGACCCGACTCACCGATAGCGTTCGCGGTAGCGAGCCCGTGCATCGCGGTGCAGGGGCACCTCGCCCGTGTCGATGAGAGTGTCGAGGGCCAGATACTGCAGCCCGACCGACCCGGTGGGCACGAGCCTCCTGGCATCATCCACGAGCACGTCGACGAGCGCACGCGCTGCATCGCGTGCGAGGTCCGCGCGACACATCAGCAGGTTCGAGATGCCGATGGTCGCGGTCGACCCCTCCGTGCCGTACACGCCAGCAGGAATGCGGGCGTCGAGGTACTCCTGCGGGTGCGCCGCGCGGAGCGGGTCGACCACATCCCCGAGATCGATCACCCGAAGCGGAGTGACCGCCGCGACGTCGGTGATCTCCGGCGTCGGAATCCCGCCCGACCAGAACAGTGCGTCGATATCGCCCGTCGCGAGAGCGGTCAGCGCGGCGGAGAGCTCCAGTTCCGTCGCCGCCGGAGCACCGCCGCCCGATGCCCGACCGGTCGCTTCGAGCAACCGTCGTGTGGTGCGCGTGCTCCCCGAACCCGGGGCGCCGATCGACACCCGTCGTCCGGCGAGATCCGCGAACGATCGGATATCGCCGGCGTCGCGCACGAGGCACTGCAGGTAATTCTGATACACCCGCCCGATGGCTGTGAAGTCGTGCGATCTCGCGCTCTCGTTCGCCGAGTCCGCGAGCGAGAGCGCGAGATCGACATCGCCGCGGGCGAGCATCTCGAGATTCTCCCCGCTGCCATGCGTCACGCGGAGCTCGAGCGCTACCCCCGAGCGATCCTGCAGCGCGGCACCGAGCAGCTCCCCGAATTGCAGGTAGGCGCCGCCGGGCTCGCCGCACGCCAGCGCGATCCGCTCAGTCCGGGCGGGCGCGCACCCGGCAAGCGCGAGAGTCCACGCGGCCGCGCCTCCGATGAGCACGGTCCGGCGGCTCAGACCCGCTTCAGGACGCCGGGTCACGCCGCACCCGCGATGATCATGATGCGGAGGCCGCCCTCGGGTGCACGATCGACGGCGACCTCTGCGTCGTTCGCCCGCGCGAGCTGCTCGACGATCGCGAGCCCGAGACCGCTGCCAGGCAATTGCGCGTGAACGGCAGCGCGCCAGAATCGCCTGCCGACGAGCGGGATCTCCGAAGAGGCGAGCCCGGGGCCGGAGTCGCTCATGACGAGCACCGTGCGCGTCCCATCGCCCTGCCCCCGCAGTTCGATGCGAAACGTCGAACCGGCGGCGTACTTCGCGGCATTGTCGGTCACGAGCTCGACCACTTCCTCGAGATCGCTCCGGCGGAAACGGACGGGGCGCGAGTCATCGTCGGCGACCACGGAGATGCGGGCGTCGGCGAGCCGCTCGCGGTGCGGGGCGATGAGGCGGGCAGCCGACGTCGTCACCAGCGCATCATCGTTCGGCCGCGGCGATGCGTCGTTCGCCGCCCCTCCGTGCCCGCTGCCGGCGGCCGTCGCACGATGCTCGGCGTTCGCGAGCGCGAGCATGCGGGCGACGGTGTGCTCCAGGCGATCCAGATCTCGTTCGATCGCCGCCACCTCGGCATCGCTGCCCGGGTCACCGAGGCCGCGCGGCAGGCCGTCGATGCGCAACCGGATGGCTGCGAGTGGATTTCGCAACTGATGCGATGCGTCGGCGACGAGACCGTGCTGCTGGTCGAGCGCGAGCTCCACGCTGCGCGCCATGCGCGCGAATGAGCGGGAGAGTCGGCGCAGTTCGGGCGGTCCAGCATCGGCGTCGAGGGCGTACTCGCGGTTCTCTGCGAGTGCGTTCGCCGCGGTGTCCAGCGAGGAGACCGGGCGCAGCACCCATCGCGTCCAGAACACCGAAGCGAGGAGCACCGCGAACAGGAGTGCCGCTCCGATGGCCACGATCGACGCCCATCCCGCTCCGACATCGCGCTGCGCGACCTGTTGATCGATGCGGAGCGCCACCGCTCCTTCGGGCGTGCGGCCGTCGAGTGTCACCGGTGCGGCGAGCGTCGCGGTTCGGGAGCTCCACGGCGTGACGGTGGCGAGATCCCGCTGCGGCACTCCGCGAAGTGCGCTGGAGATGACGGCGAAGGTCTCCGGATCGCTCGCGAAGTCGCCCGAAGCCGCGATGCGCTCGCCGGCGCCGTCGACCACGATCGCGGTTTCGCCGAACGTCTCGGTGAAGCGATCGAGGTAGCTCTCGAGCTCGCGAGCGTCTCCCGATTCGAAGGCCGGGGTCGCTCGCTGCACGATCTGCTGCAGCGCAGCGCCGCGTTGGAGCTGCAGTTCCTGCGTGCGCGACTGCGCGATCGCGGCGCCGACGGGGATGAGGATGGCCGTGACGGCCAGCACTCCGAAGAGGAACAGGGGGAGCAGCACGCGAAATCGCATCAGGGCCTCTCGAGGCGGAACCCGCGGCCTCGGATCGTGGTGATCCGAAGCATCGGCACCTTCTGCCGGATGCCCGCGAGGTGCACATCGAAGGCGCGAGAGGTTGCCGAATACGCTTCGCCCCACACGGCGTCGAGCAATCGCTGACGGCTGACGACCGCACCGACGTGTCGCGCCAGCATGGCGAGCAGTGCGCACTCCGTCGGGGTCAGCGCGATGGTGGCGCCGTCATGCAGCACCTGCCGCTCCGTCTCGTCGATGATGCAGTCGCCGAGCTCGATGCGATCGACGGCGAGTCCCGCGTAGCGGCGTGCAACGGCGGCGAGCCTGGCGAGGAGTTCGTGCAGGCGCACGGGCTTCACGAGGTAGTCGTCGGCGCCGAGCCTGAGTGCTTGCACCGTCGAGCGCTCATCTCCGCGAGCCGTGACGACGATCACGGGGATCTCGCTCAGCGCGCGCAGCTGTTCGAGGGCGGTGAGACCGTCCATGTCTTCCAGGCCGAGATCGAGCAGCACGATGTCGGCGCTCCGGTACTGCTGCAGCAGCGCGGCACCGCTCGCCACCCGGTCGCACGTGTGCCCGGCTCGGGTGAGGGCGCCGGCGAGTGCAGCGGAGACCGACGGGTCGTCTTCGGTCACCAGTACGCGCATGCCATCCAGTATGCCGCTGCCGATACCAGCCGCGAGTGTTAAGGCAGTGTTAAGAGTTTCGCTCGCGGAGGTGTCGCCGCTCGCAGAATGGACCTGCTGCTCGAACTGAGCTTCCCCCGGTTCCTCCCATGATGATTGGACTGTCAATGTCAACGTCGACAGCGACCTCACCGACCCTGCGCAGGTCGATCTCGAACACCCTCAAGGGCTCGGCGGGCAACCTCGTCGAGTGGTACGACGTCTACGTCTACTCGGTATTCGCAACGTACTTCGAGTCGCAGTTCTTCGCGGCGGACGAGAAGAACTCGTCGATCTACATCTGGGCGATCTTCGCCGTCACCTTCCTCATGCGCCCGATCGGCTCGTGGTTCTTCGGCCGCTTCGCCGATCGCCACGGGCGCCGACTGTCGCTCACCGTCTCGGTCTCGCTCATGGCTGCGTGCTCGATCCTGATCGCGCTCGCGCCGACAGCCGAATCGATCGGCGTCGGCGCGGTCGTGATCCTCGTCTTCGCACGTCTGCTGCAGGGCTTCGCGACCGGTGGGGAATACGGCACGAGCGCGACGTACATGTCCGAGACCGCCATCTCCGGTCACCGCGGGTTCCTGTCGTCCTTCCACTACGTCACGCTCGTCGGCGGGCACGTGCTCGCGCAGCTCACGCTCATGATCATGGTGCTCACGCTGCCCGAAGCAGCGATCGCCTCATGGGGATGGCGCGTCGCCTTCGTGATCGGCGGTGCGGGAGCGCTCGTGGTGATCTGGCTGCGTCGCACCATGGACGAGACCCTGGAGACCGCGACGCTCGAAGCGGTGCGCTCGGGAGCGTCCCGCGAATCCGGCTCCATGCGCGAACTGCTCGTGCACCAGTGGCGTCCGCTGCTCACCTGCTTCCTCGTCACCGCTGGCGGTACGGTGGCGTTCTACACCTACTCCGTGACCGGCCCGTCGATCGTGAAGAGCGCGTTCGCGGGGAGCGACGTGCTGGCCGGAACCGTCATCAATCTCATCGCCCTGACGATCCTCATGCTGCTCCAGCCCCTCGGCGGCTGGATCTCGGACCGCGTCGGCCGCAAGTCGCTGCTCGTCTTCTTCGGGATCGGGGGAGTGCTCTACACCTGGGTGCTCCTCACCCAGCTGCCGCAGCAGCAGAACCCGATCATCGCGTTCACGCTCCTCGTCGTCGGCTTCATCATTCTGACGGGGTACACCTCAATCAACGCGGTGGTGAAGGCGGAGCTCTTCCCGACGCACATTCGCGCGCTCGGCGTCGGGTTCGGGTACGCCCTCGCCAACTCGGCATTCGGCGGGACCGCGCCGCTGCTGTACCAAGCGGCCGGCGAGACGGATCGCGTGACCTGGTTCATCGTGTACGTGACCGCGGTGATCGCCGTGTCGCTGCTCGTGTACATCTTCGTGCTGAAGAACAAGAGCTCGAACTGGCTGGATGACGAGGCCGGGATGCGCTCTCGTGTCCGCGGTGCATCCGCCGCTCGCGCGGGCGAGATCGCAGACACCGCTTCCGCCCGCGCGTAGACTGGCCGCCTCACTCGCTGGGGAAGGAGTCGATCATGCAGCTGGCGCGCGTGCACAATCTCGCCGTCTCGCTCGACGGGTTCGGTGCGGGGGCGGACCCTTCGCTGGACGCGCCGTTCGGCCATGCTGGGATGCGACTGATGGAGTGGTTCTTTCCGACGCAGACCTTCCAGGCGCAGACCGGGCAGCGGGAACGCGTGGACGTGCAGGGGGCGAGCGATCCCGATGATCGGTATGCGAGGCTATCGTTCGTCGGGATCGGCTCCGAGATCATGGGCGCCGGTAAATTCGGCCCGCCCGGCTGGCAGCACGACCCGGCCTGGACGGGGTGGTGGGGCGATGAGCCGCCCTTCCACTCACCGGTCTTCGTCTTGACGCACACGCCTCGGCCGTCCGTGACCCGCGGCGACACCACGTTTCACTTCATGAGCGCTTCGCCCGCCGAGGCTCTGGAAGCCGCACGCCAGGCCGCCGGCGGCCTCGACGTGCGCATCGGCGGCGGCCCCACGACAGTGCGCGAGTTCCTCGCCGCCGGCCTCATCGACCACCTGCACGTGGTCCAGGTGCCGATCCTGCTCGGGCGAGGGGCGCATCTCTGGCGCGGCCTCGAAGGGTGGGAGCGCGAGTACGATGCTGTCTCGGAGACCACGCCGAGCGGGGTCACGCACCTCACGTTCACGCGGAAAGACGCCGCTCGTTAGCTATCGCCTGCGTCCCTGTCTCTCACCGCTCGCGCGCGGGGAGAGACGGGGAGAGACAGGGAGAGACGGGGAACCCAGAGCAGGTCTCGTCAGTAGTTGGAGGGCGGATCGCTTCCCGGGAACGACTCCTCGCCCCATTCGTCGGCCAGAGCGTCGTCATGCTCCCCGCGCAACCGCCGCGCCGCGCTCGATGCGCTCTCAGGCGCCTCGGAACCACCCTCCGCTGCAGCATCGGGATCGGCGGGAATGGCCGGCGTCTCATCGACGGCATCCGCGTCGGCGCCGAGCGGTGTAGCGCCGGACGGGACTGCGGCGTCCGCATCGCTGTCCTCGCCGAACACATCCCGGTCCTCCCGGAACGCGCGACTGCGGGCGTAGGCGTGCGCGGCACCGAGCATTTCGGCTTGCGCCAGCGCGCGCTCCCCGAGCTCGTCGAACACCGCGGCGTCGAGGTCGAGGTCGGCGGCGTGCTCGCTGAGCACCTGCCACAGGCCGAGCTTCCCGATCACCGCACTGCGCAGCAGTTCGAGCTCCAAGATGAGGGAGAGCGGCGAGCGCGTGAACGTGCGTCCGTTCAGCTTCAGCCTCCCGACGCGCTCACCCACCCACGACGCGGCCTGACGGTAGAAACGGCGCCGCACCTCGAGGTCGTCGATGAGGTGAGCGAGGAAGGCGCGCTCGAGCCGGAGCTCTTCGGCGAGTTCTGAGAGCCCGGCGTAGACAGGAGTGTCGATGTACGCAGCAGACATGCGCTCCATGCGCTCAGCCCCTGCGGTCGCCCCGGTCAGATGGTCGGAGAGATAGAGGCCGAACAACTCCCAGTCGAGTTCGCCGGCCTCGTTCGAGACGCCTGCGGAGGGGTCGTCCGCGGTCGCCGACGGCTCGTCGGACGTCGAGGCAGCCTCGGCGCCCGCTCCCACACGTCCGTCGAGTGACGAGAGACGCGCCTCGTCGACATCCCGAGCTCGAAGCGGCAGCGATCCCGTCCCTCGACCGTCGATCATGCCCTCGAGCAGCTCTCGCAGGGCATCCGCAGCCGAGTGCTTCGGCTGCCAGCCGAGCTCGCTCTTGGCGCGACCGTTGTCCATGTGCGGCGCCCCCAGCGCGAGGTCGAACCAGCCCGCGTCGACCGACACGATTCCGGCGCGGTACGCAGCAGTGACGAACCCGCGCACCACCGCTGTCGGAAGCTCGAAGAAGCGTCCGTGGTCGATGATGTCGGCCAGTTGTTGCGCTCCGAGCACGTCGTCGGCGCAGATGTTGAAGGCCCCAGGAGCGCGCTGCACGATCGCGGCGAGGTACGCGTCCGCCGCGTCATCGGCGTGGATCGCCTGGACGCCGCGCAAGCCCTTCGGCAATGGGAGGGCTGGCGGTTTCGCCCGACCGAGTGCCTGCACCGGGACGGCGCTTCCGAGGAAGTACCTCTGAATGGACGATGCAGCATCGCCCTGGAAGGTGAGCGCCGGTCGCATCCGCGTGATGGTGAGAGCAGGGAACTCGCGGGCGAACTCGTCGAGCACCTCCTCCTGCGCGGCCTTGTCGACGCTGTACTGCGACGACTCGATCCCGCCCCGTTCCCAATCCTCGGTGCGGAGGGACCGTGACGGATCGGCGGCATAGACGCCGACCGACGACGCGACCACGACGTGGCCGACCCCCGCCTCGGCCGCCGCGCGCAGCACGCGGCGGCTCCCATCGACGTTGACGCGGCGCAGGAGTTCGCGTTCGGCGATGGGTTGGATGAGCCATGCCAGGTGGACGACAGTGTCGACTCCGGAGAACGCCTCCCGGAGGGCTTCGACAGCCGACTCCTCTGACGAGGCCGCAGCGATGTCGATGGAAGACCATTCGCACGACGCATACGGATCCACCGTGAGATCGGGCATGCGCCGAGCGATGCCGAGCACCGACCCGACGTCCGGGGAAGCGGCGAGTGCGCGCAGCAGAGCGGTACCCGCGTTGCCCGTGGCTCCGACGACCGCTACGCGGAGCGGCTCGCTCGCGTCGTCCGCGCGGCCGGCATCGGCGGCGCTCGCCTTCGAGGGTCGCGCTCCGTTGACGGGTACTGCAGGAGTGGCCGGCACCGCGTGCGCGGCTCCGGCCGATGCATCTTGAGACTGGGGTCGTTCGGGCATTGCTGTCCTCCTCGAATCGCTCGTGTCTTCAGAATGCCTCGTCGACGACGTGGTCGACAGGGGGTTGCGTGCTCTCGTCGGAGGCGTCAAGGCCCCTGCGGCGACGATTCTCCCCCCGTAACGTCGGCAATTGCGCCGTAGATCTCATCGGCGCGGAAGGAGCGAAACTCGATGGTTGAATCCGCTATTCAGGGCCGCGTCGACGACCTCGTCGAGCGCATCGCCGAGCGTGCGTCGGATGCAGGTCGGTCTGTCGCAGTCGCCGAGTCGTTGACGGGGGGTCAACTGAGCGCGGCGTTGTCCGCGGCGCCCGACTCCGGCACCTGGTTCCACGGAGGGATCACGGCATACCATCCGGAGGTGAAGTACTCCCTCCTGGGGGCTCCGAGGGGGCCGGTGGTGACGGAACCGACGGCGGTGGCGATGGCGGAATCCGCCGTACGTCTGCTGCTGGCCGATGTCGTGGTCGCAGTGACCGGAGTCGGGGGACCGGAACCCGACGAGGGCAAGCCTGCGGGGACGGTCGTGCTCGCGATCACCGGAGGGGACTCGCCGACGAGCGTCGAGCACCTCTCGTTCTCGGGCGATCCGATCGAGGTGATGCAGAAAACCGTCGAGGCCGCCCTCGAAGCGGTACTCGGGCGCCTCGCCCCGACGGACTGAACCGGGGTCTCGCCCGTCTCGGTGCGTCGGGCACGCGGACCGCACGAGCACCGATCCAGAGCAAGAGCAACAGCGATGAGCAGAGGAGCACATGATGCGCGCAGTGACGTGGCAGGGCAAGCGGAAGATCTCGGTCGAGCAGGTGCCCGATCCGGTGATCCAGGAACCAGGGGACGCGATCGTTCGAGTGACTTCGACGGCGATCTGCGGTTCGGACCTCCACCTCTACGAGCTGTTCGGGCCGTTTCTCGACGCCGGCGACATTCTGGGCCACGAGACGATGGGCGTCGTCGAGGAGGTGGGCCCGGGCGTGACCTCATTGCAGGTGGGGCAACGGGTGGTGATCCCGTTCAACATCTCGTGCGGAGCATGCTGGATGTGCACGCGCGGCCTGCAGTCGCAGTGCGAGCGCACGCAGGTGACCGAGTACGGTTCGGGGGCGGCGCTCTTCGGCTACACGAAACTCTACGGTCAGGTGCCCGGCGGGCAGGCCGAGCTGCTTCGGGTGCCCATCGCGGACTACAACACCATCCCCGTCGGCGAGACCCTCCCGGATGAGCGCTATCTCTTCCTCAGCGACATCCTCCCGACAGCTGCGCAGGGCGTGGCCTACGCAGGAGTCGGGCGCGGAGACACGGCACTGGTGCTCGGACTCGGCCCGGTCGGTCAGTTCGCAGCGCGTCTCGCCGCGCATCGCGGGGCGCGGGTGCTCGCCGTCGACCCGGTGCCGGAACGCCGGGAGATGGCTGCACGCCACGGCATCGCCGTATGCGAGCCCGGTGACGTCGACGAGGCCGCCGTCGACTTCTCCGACGGGCGCGGGCCCGACGCCGTGATCGATGCCGTCGGCATGGAGGCGCACGGGAGCCCAGGCGTGCACGCAGCGCACACGGCCATCGGTGCACTGCCCGACGTGCTCGCGAAGCCGATGATGGAGCACGCCGGCGTCGATCGCACAGCCGCCCTGCTGCAGGGGATCGATCTGGTGCGCCGCGGCGGGACCGTCTCGATCAGCGGAGTCTACGTCGGCAACGCCGACCCGCTGCCCATGAAGACGCTGTTCGACAAGCAGATCACGATCAAGATGGGCCAGTGCAACGTGAAGCGGTGGATCGACGATCTACTGCCCCTCGTCGAACAGCACGACGACCCGCTCGGCACGGCCGATCTCACCACCCATCGGGTTCCGCTCGCGAGTGCCCCGGAGATGTACGAGCTCTTCCAGAAGAAGGAGGACGGGTGCATCAAGGTGGTGCTCGATCCGGCGGCGGACTCCGCCGATACCGGCTCGGCGCCGGGTCGTTAGAGCTTCGCGAACCGCGCGCGGAAGAAGCAGAACACCCCGTATGCCAAGAACCCTGCACCGATGAGCACGATCCAGACGGGCCCGCCCGGCAGGTCGTAGAGCGAGGTGATGGCCGAGTCGAGGGCTCCGGCCGAGCTCGAATCTCCCCGGACGCCGGCGGCGGCCAGGAGCACGGCGACGACGAGCAGGGCTCCGCCCTTGGACACGAACCCCACCGCGCCCAGGGCAGCGATCGCGTGACCGGCGCGGCCGGACGGGAGCTCCATCTGCTTCCGGAAGCTCCGGGACACGCCCATCCAGATCCAGGCGATTCCAACACCGGCCACCCCGAGGCCGACCAGGACGAGCAGGACCGTTCCGCCCGGAAGGGTGAGCAGCCCGCGGCTCGCATCGCGAGTGGTGCGGTCGGGATCGGGGCGTGCGCCGACGGCGATCGCCGTCGCGATCCCGCCCATGACGCAGAACGCGATTCCCTGCCCCCACTCGGCGAGCCGGCGCCCCCAGCGCTGCTTCCGAGAGTTGCGGCTGAGGGCGAAGCCGTCGACGATGTGGAAGATGCCGAGGGCGAAGAGGAGCAGTGCGACCGCCCAGAGGCCCGCGAGACCGAACGGAGCCTCGGCGATGGATGTGAGAGCTCCCACCTGATCGGCTTCCGCGCGGCCCTGGCGCACGACGAGGGCGATTGCGAGGACCCCGATCAGCCCGTGCACGATGCCGGTCGCCACGTACCCTCCCCGCGCCAGTGCGCGAAAGGTCGTGGTGCTCTCGGTTCTGCGAGCAGCAGATTGCAATCGGTCGTCCATGGGTCGAGGCTAACGGATCAGAGCGCACGGACCTGCGCTGCGCCGTTCGCCGCGCGTATCGTGGTCTCATGGACCATCGCATACTCGATCGCGTACCCACCGCTGCCGAACACGCTGCCCTCGCAGCAGCGGTCGGATGGCAGTCCCACTTCGATGACGAGGTGCGCGGTGCCTCGCTCGCCGCGTCCCTGGCCGGTGTTGTGTGCGTCGACGAGCACGGGTCGGTGATCGGCATGGCGCGAGCCGTGGGCGACGGACTGCAGTACGCGTACGTGCAAGACGTCGTCGTCGATCCGGAGCACGAGGGAGCGGGGATCGCGACCGATCTCGTCTCACGTCTGATCGAACTGCTGCAGCCGGAGGGTGACATCGAGCTCTTCGTCGGTCTCTTCGCGAGCGATGCCGCGGTCGGCGTGTACGAATCACTCGGATTCACCACCGATGACGCGACCGGCATGCATCGGAAGCTCCGAGGCTCCGGTTCGTGAGGAGCGCAACCCCCTCGTCCGAAATGGAAGCGTTTCCTAGGCTCGACGCATGTCAGTGAACAAGCTCAAGCTCGTAGCCACCGGTGCCATCTCGCTCGCGCTCCTCGGCGGAACCGCCGGGTGCGGCGGAGTCTCCCCGACCGAGGGCTCAGGGGAAGTGCGCGACCAGCACGACGCACCGAACGGACTCGCGGACGAAGTCGAGGAGCAGATCGATGATCGTCTCTCGAACGGCGACCCCGAAGGCGTCAGCGCGGACGAGACCGACCTTCTCGAGCAGATCGACGAGTACGAGAACGTCTCGACGGACACCATTCGCGTGCTCGTCGAGGGCGAGCTCAGCGAGGCCCAACGCGACGACCTCGCCTCCGCCGTGTTCGCCGCTACGGAGAACGACGCGCTCGGCACCGTGCTGATCGTGGATGCGACCGGTGATGAGACCGAGCACACGAGCTAACGAACAGGGACCGCGGGTGTCAAGGGGCGTGCGGGTGACTTCTGCGCGACTCTAGGCTGGCGGGATGACGCGTGAACCCGAGGCTGCCTCGCAGCCCCTCGATACGAAGCTGCGCCGCTCGGTCTCCGGCCTGCTCCTCTTCGCCTTCATCCTCGGAGATGTGCTCGGAGCCGGCATCTACGCACTCATGGGGGTGCTGTCTGCAGAGGTCGGCGGCATGCTGTGGGCACCGCTCCTGCTGGCTCTGCTGCTCGCGCTCCTCACGGCGGGCTCGTACGCGGAACTCGTCACGAAGTATCCGAAAGCGGGAGGCGCTGCCGTCTTCGCGGAGCGGGCCTTCCAGAAGCCCGTCATCTCATTCCTCGTCGGGTTCTGCATGCTCGCGGCGGGCGTCACGAGCGCTGCCGGCCTGTCCATCGCCTTCGCAGGGGAGTACCTGCACACGTTCGTGGAACTGCCGACGACGCTCGTCGCGATCCTGTTCCTGGTCGTCGTGGCCCTGCTCAACGCTCGAGGCATTCGCGAATCCCTCGGCGCCAACCTCGTGATGACGGCGATCGAGGTCAGCGGCCTCGTCATCGTCATCGTGGTGGTCGGCCTGCTCGTCGGGAACGGCGGAGGCGATCTCTCGCGAGTGGTCGAAGGGCCGGAGGGCGTCGGCACGGCGGCCGCGGTGCTCGGTGGTGCCATCATCGCGTTCTACTCCTTCGTGGGTTTCGAGACCTCGGCGAACATGATCGAGGAAGTGCGCAACCCGTCTCGAACCTACCCGAGGGCGCTCTTCGCCTCCCTCGCAGTCGCCGGGATCGTCTATGTGCTCGTCGGGCTCGCGAGCGCGATCGCCCTGCCCGCCGATGAACTCGCCGAGTCGAGCGGCCCCCTGCTCGACGTAGTGGAAGCCTCCGGCTCGCACGTGCCGTCGTGGGTGTTCAGCGCGATCGCGCTGATCGCCGTAGCGAATGGTGCATTGCTGACGATGATCATGACGAGCCGACTCGCCTTCGGGATGGCCGAGCAGGGGCTGCTCCCCGCCCAGCTGGGGCGGGTGCTGCCGAAGCGGAAGACGCCGTGGGTGGCGATCATGGCGACCACCCTCGTCGCGGCGCTGCTCACGCTGGTCGGTGACCTCGCCACGCTTGCGGAGACGGTCGTGCTGCTGCTGCTCTTCGTGTTCTTGAGCGCCAACGTGTCAGTGCTCGTCCTGCGCCGCGACCGCGTCGAGCATCAGCATTTCCGAGTGTGGACCTTCGTGCCCGTGCTCGGCATCGCCTCGTGCATCATGCTGATGACGCAGCAGAGCGGAACGGTCTGGCTCTTCGGGGCCGCCCTCGTCGGGGTCGGTGTTGTACTGCACCTGCTCGCACGCTGGAATGCACGTCGGAACGCGAGTCGGAGCGACGAAACTCCTGAGGTCAAGGCATGATGGGGTGACCGCGAACGCCGATGGAGGGGGCCGAAGATGACGTCGACGAAGAGCGCGGCTCGCGCCCCAGTCGTATCGGTGGGCCGCAGATTCGCCGTATGCGCCGCCTCCGCGGCAGTGCTGATCGCCGCCGCTGTGATCGGACAACTGGTGTTCAGTCTGAGTTTCGAACCCGATGAGCCGCTGTTCTTCTTCACGAACTTCTTCAGTTTCTTCACGATCCTGTCGAATGTGCTCGCGGTCATCGTCCTGACGGCGTCGGCCGTTGTCATATCCCTCGGGAAACGTCCCCCGCTCTGGTTCTGGGCGGTGTTCACGGCGATGTCCACCTACATGGTGACGACGGGGATCGTGTACAACGCCTTGTTGCGGGGCGTGTCGCTCGACCAGGAGTCGACTCTCGGATGGTCGAACGAGGTGCTGCACCTCATCGGGCCGCTCTTCGTTGCAGCGCTGTGGTGGTTCGCGCCAGCGCGCGCGGGGCTCTCTTGGAGGCATCTGCGCCTCGCGGCCGTATTCCCCCTTGCGTGGGGGGTCTACACGGTGCTGCGCGGCGTCGTCGTCGGCTGGTATCCCTACCCATTCATGAATCCCGCTCAGCCCGGCGGGTACGGCGCCGTACTCGGTTACATGGCTGCCATCGCCGCGGTGATCATCGGCGTCGACGCGCTGCTCGTCGGGCTGAGCCGCAGGACGCGCGAGCGCGCCTGAAGCTCAGCCCGACGACGGAGCAGTTACTCCTTCCTCAGGACATCCTGAGCCCGGCCGGCGATCTTCTCGGCCAGGTTCGGCACGTCGGTCGTGCCGTAGAAGCGCGCGTCCGGGTGCGTGGGCGGCGGCATCGGCACTCCGGCCTCCGGGGCCTCGTGGTAGCTGAACTCGCCGAGTCCATCGGGAGTCGGTCCCGATGCCCAGCTGCCCTCGCTCGCGGCCGCTCCGTCGGAGAAGTTGATGTACTGGTACGACACGTCGCGCTCCTCCTTGCTGATCGGGAAGTTGCTCGGAACCGGAAGCGATTCGACGCCCTCTTCCTGCAGTTCCGCGGCTGCCGCGAGCCACTGATTCTGGTGCATGGTGTCGCGGGCGAGCAGGAAGCCGAGCAGATCGCGCACTCCGTGGTCGTCGGTCATGTGGTAGAGCCGCGCGACCTGCACGCGCCCCTGCATCTCGGCGTTCGCATTGGCCTGGAAATCGGCGAGCAGGTTGCCGCTGCTCGTGATGAAACTGCCCTGCCACGGATTCCCGTTGCTGTCGACCGGGCGCGCGCCTGCACCGGCGACGATGCCCTGCTGCACGTCGGTGCCGCCGATGATCGCGGCCACGGTCGGATCGCTCTGCACCGCCTCATCCGTGATGCCGAGCGGCGACTTCTCGAGGAGCTGCGCGATCATCACGGCGAGCATCTCGACGTGTCCCATCTCCTCCGCGCCGATGCCGAAGACCAGGTCGCGGTACTTCCCCGGGATGTGCATGTTCCATGCCTGGAATTGATACTGCAGAGCGACCGTGATCTCGCCGTACTGCCCGCCGAGCACCTCCTGCAGCTTGCGTGCGTACACCGCGTCCGGCTTGTCCGGGCTGGCCTTGTGCTGGAGTTCCTGCCGGTGAAAATACATCGTCCGTTTCCTCTCCGTCGCCGGTCGGAGGGCCGCGGCTCGGCTCTGCTGCGACCGACGATGCCACCCAGCCCACACCGGATGCGGCGTGATCACGACGGGGTTGCAATCGGGAGAAGCGTGACGTAAACGCGGGGGCTCAGGGCGAGACGTCGAAAGCGTGCAGCCGGAGATCGTCGCTCAGTCGCGCACTCGCCAGATGACCGCGGACGCTCGTCCCTTGTTCGTCGAGCGGTGGGCTGAAGACTGCGGCGCCGAGGGCGCCGGGAGCCGAGAGCACGATGGCGCCCGAGACGCTCGACTTCGCCGGAACACCCACTTCGCGCATCCAGCGCCCGGAACCGTCGTACACGCCGCACGTCGCCATGACGGAGATGACGTCGCGCGCGACCTCTCGGGAGATGACGCGTTCGCCGGTGCACGGATTGACGCCTCCCGCTGCGAGTGTCGCTCCCATGACCGCGAGGGCTTCTGCGTCGACGAGCGTGGCGCACGCGCGGGCGTACACGGTGATCGCATCGTCCGCTTCGACACGCAGCGTCCCCTCCGAGCGCATGAGATGCGCCAGGGCGAGATTGCGGTCCCCGAGTCGCTGCTCCGCCTCGGCGATCTCCTCGTCGACGCGCAGCGACCGCCCCGCGAAGGCCGAGAGCCCCGCGGCAATGCGCTCGGCGCGGGCAGCGGCATCGTCGCCGTCGACGATCGAGCTCGTGAGGAGCGCGCCGGCGTTCACCATCGGATTCGGCGGCCGGCCGGTGCCGCTCTCGAGTTTGATCGCATCGAAGGCCTCACCCGTCGGCTCGATGCCCACCCGCTCAAGGGCGGCGCGATTCGTGTCGTGCAGCGCCAGCGCGAACACGAACGGTTTCACCGCCGACTGGATGCTGAACACCACGTCGGACTGCGCGCTCGAGCGAAGGTCGCCGTCCAGGGTGACCAGGGCGACGCCGCAGAGCCCGGGGTCGGCTTCGGCGAGCTGGGGGATGCTCTCGGTCACGGCACCGCCCCGATGGGGAAGCATCTGCTCGCGCAGTGCGTCGAGGTCGTAGCTGCGGGCGTCCGGGGCTCGGTTCATTCCTCTAGCTTGCGGGAGAGCCGGGCTCCGGAGGCTCGATCGTGCGGCGCGGCGTTGAAGCCGGTCACGGCGCCGGCGCCTGCATGCAGAAGCGTCGCTCCTCCCAGGAGAATCAGGAGGAGCGACGCTCCGGTGATGTGCGACCGCGTCAGAGCAGATCAGGATTCTTCTTGACGAACTTCTCCGCTTCTTCCTCCGTGATCGCGATGAGACCGCGCGGTGTATGCGCGAGCGAGTTGAGCGCCCGCACCCACGCTTTGCTGAGTTCCGGCTCGCGGCTCCCTGAGAAATGGAAACCGATCGAGACGTACGGCGACAACCAGACCGACAAGCGCCCATCGCCCTGGTCGTGCGGCTTGTGCCAGCTGAGGAAGAAGCACTCCTGCTTCTTCAGTTTCTGCCCGATGACGAACTGCAGGTGGGCCAGCAGTCGATCCTCGAACTCGTATTCCCGTTCCCCGTGTTTCAAATACCCCATGATCAGCAGTTTGCCAGTGGAAACAATTCACGGCAGGGCTGTCTTTGCGGCGTTGAATGTGGTACCCCGGTTCGGTCGAGCCGGCTACTTCACGGGTTCTGCGCGGAGGTTTCCGGGATAGCTGTTTCCAGTGGCTTCGGCGACGGCCAGGGTGCCGTCCTCTTTCGTCACGATCAACCCAGTCGTCGAACTCGCCGATTCCCCGAGTCGCTGCAACCACTCTTTATTGATCTCCGGTACACGGCTCCCCAGGAACTTGAACGTGAGCGTCGTCTGGGGCGAGACCCAGATCGCCGTGCGACCGTCGCCCACGCTCATGCTGTCCTTCCACGACATCAAGAACGCCTCGTCGCGCATCAGCTTCTGCACGATGATGATCTGGAGGTGCGCGAGCAGTCGGTCCTCGAAGTGGGTGGTGAGGCCGTCGTATCGAATGAATCCCATGAGCTTCTGATCCTTTCATTCCGCGACATTCGAGTGGTCGCGGGGAAGCTCGTCAAGTGTCTCAGGAAATCTGGTGCACGAAGAGCCGCGGAAGAGAAGATTACCGCTTCTCGTCCGACGTCGCGCGCGTCTGGGATCGCTCGAGTGCTCCACCGGTTCGATGAGGCGGCGGAAGGGCGAGCTCGTCGAGATGATGCGTGACCGTGTCGAGGGCATGCTGCGGCGCTTCCGCATCTCCGTCCCAGAGCCCGAGCATCGCGACTCCGTCGAGGAGTGCCCGCAATCGCCGCGCTTCGAACGCGGCGTCGCGATGAGCGTGGAACAAGCGCGCATCGACGAGGATCCCGATGGCGGCGACGCACGCGCGGTCGACCGCGGCGCTGAGCCGTTGCGCCGCGGGACGCAGCGCCTGGTCGGTGAGCGCGAGCACGCCGAGTTGCACCTGCGCGACGAACTCGAGGCGGCGCACTCCGTCCAGGGGGAGGAGCTGCGCGAGCAGCGCCTCCGCGAGCTCACGGCCCGAGAGGTCGAGGGCGGCGATTCTGGCCGTCGCGCGCTCCTCGATCAGTTCGAAGCAGTACTCGCGGAGGTCTTGCTGCGTCGGGAAGATCCTGCGCAGCGACGCGGGTGCGAGTCCGGTTTCGGCGGCGACTCCTCGTACTGAGAGGCTCGCGAGACCGTCGCGCTCGAGGATTCGCAGTGCAGCTCCGGCGATCTCCGCGGTACGCGCCTCAGTGTCGATTCTGCGGGGCATGGGTGTCAGCGTAGTGCGGTGGCAGCGTTGCGGGCGCTTTCGGCCAGAACGTGTAGCTCACCGCCCACACGAGATCGATCGCGAAGATGATGCCGAGGATGCTGAAATACCCGGAGAGCGCCTCGGTGCGTCGAGGGTCGTCGACGAGCGCGATGATCGCTCCGAGGATCACGGCGGCGACGGTCACGGCTGCGGCGGTCGTCAGCACGTCTCTCCAGCATTTGAGCGTGTAACGCAGCCCGCTCAGCTTCTCGGGGGGCGGGCCGCCGGCGAACCGGTGCTTGAATCGCGCGTCGGCCCAGACGACCATGCGCTTGCCGTAAGCGACCGAGATGCCGATGTAGATCGCTGCGAGCCCGTGCTGCCACGAGGCGGTGCCCCCGCCGAGGAGGTCGAAAGTGACCAGGGCGAGCAGGATCACGTCGATGACAGGAGCGACGATCAGCAACGCCGCACCGAGCCCCGGGCGGCGGAAGAGATAGCGTGCCGAGAGACCGGCGATGATCGCCAGCCAGAAAGCGACCTCGCAGATCACGATCGCGATCAGGATCATTCGTCTCCTCCATCTGTAGCGCTGTTCTTTGTTTGAGTACAACTGTACTCAAACAAAGGCCATCGCGTCGGGCCCTATCGCAGGTGCTGAGAAACGGTCTGCGCGGCAGGCGCAGCATGCACAGGGGAAGGCGCTCGAGGAGACCATTGCGAGGCGCCTCTCCGGCAGCTATGAATGAGCGCATGAACGACATGCACCTGCTCACATTGGCGAGCCTCACCGACCTCGTGCGTTCGCACCCGGGCCTGCACGTGCGCTACTCGGAAGGACCGGAGCATGACGCAGCGCAGCGCAGCATCGACACCGAGAGCGGGCTCGAACTCCCCGGCCTCTCAGTGAACCCGCTCGATGCCGAGCAGTGGTGGACCCGGCCCCTGGAGGACTGGCTGTCGAGGCAGCTCTGTCAGTACAGCCACCTCGCCGAGAAGAACCCCGACCGCTACGCCTGGATTCTGCGCGGAACCCACGTAGGGCGAGGCCCTGACTGCGAGCCGTTGCTCCGCGACGTTCACGCGGTCGCCACCCTCGACGACGAGCTCATCAGAGAAGCTCACGCCCACTACCGCACCCGTTTCGATGCGGGGCGCGGTCCGGAGTGAGGGCCGGTCGCACTGGCCCGGCATCGGCGGCGTCTGCGCACCATCGCTTCGATGATCTGAGAGAATCGATGCATGTCGTCGACTCGCTCCCGCATCGCCGCGCGCGGCGTCGCAGCGGCGGCGGTGTCGACCTTCGTCGCCCTGCTCTCCCACGTCGTCGGCGGTGGTGCCGTGCCTGGCGCGATGGGAATCCTCGCGCCGCTCGTGCTCTCCACGTTGGTCTGCGTCGCACTCGCGGGGCGCACGCTCTCCCTCCCTCGTCTCTCGGTTTCAGTCGCCGCGAGCCAATTCCTGTTCCACGCACTGTTCGTGCTGGGCGCATCGCGGACGAGTGAGACGACGACGAATGCTCTGCCGCATCACGCCCACGGCTTGACCGGCTCCGCCGCTGCACCCGTGATGCCCAGCGCTCATCTGGCGCACGCGGGCACGAGCATGTGGATCGCGCACGTGTGCGCTGGAGCGCTCACGGTGGCAGCGTTGTACTGCGCGGAGTCGGTGCTCGCGTCGATGGCGGTGCTCACCCGTCTGATCGTGTCGCGACTGCTTCCCGTAGCTCCCGCCACCGGCAGCCGAATCTCCGCAGCTCCGTCGCTTGCCGTCGTTCCGGACATCGCGTCGACGCTGCTTCCGCTCGGCGTGTACCCCTCGGTGACCGCCCGTCGTGGCCCACCCGTTCCCGTGCTGTTCCGCTGATCCACTCCGCCGACGCTCCGCCGCTGTGCTTCGCGCGCCTCATCGCTGCGCTGGGAGACCGCAGCCGCAGCGAATCGGGGAGTACCGTGCACCCGGAATCGTCGCGTCCGCCGCTGTGACGGCTCGCCTTCGAACGAACCGGTGCACGCGTTCCTGAACGCGCTGCTGTCTCAGACCGCACCATCGTGCGGTCGAGAACGGTGCCGCCTTCTTCGATGACCCCTGCCATCACCCGATGAGGCTCAGCCATGACCCCTACACCGTCCACTCGCCTGCCGACCACCCCGGCCCGTTCACCCCGCCGAATGCTCACGCGCCTCACGACGCTGGCGTTCGCAGCGCTGGTGATGATGCTGGGGAGTGCGAACCCCGCGTTCGCGCACGACCAATTGCTCTCCAGCGAGCCCGCCCAAGCAGCCGTGCTCGCTTCGTCCCCCGCGCAGGTCGCGCTCGAGTTCTCGGACAACGTTCTGACCGTCGGCGCCGTCATTCTGGTCGTCGATCAGGGCGGCAAGGATTGGGCGGGCGGTGCGCCGACGTTGGATGGGCCCATGGTGAGCGTGCCGATCGACGGCTCGCTCCCCGACGGCGCGTACGAAGCGCGCTGGCGAGTGGTGTCTTCCGACGGGCACCCGATCAGCGGCATCGTTCCGTTCACCGTCGGCGATGCGAAGACGGCGGAACAGACGCAGCCGGAAGAGCTTGACTCGCTCGATGCGCGCGAACCTGCGCTTCCAGCCGGCTCGGATGCGTCGGCGTCGACGAGTCTTCCGAACGAGGCATCCGAACCATCGGACTTCGGGCGGACCATCGCAATCGGAGCGGCGGGAGCCGCAAGCGCGCTGCTCGTCTTCATCGTCTGGTCACTCAGGAAACGCGGCAAGAACACTCCGTCGGATCCGTCCTCGCGACGATCCGAATCTGCAGAAACACATGAAGCACTGTGAAAGGCACTCGTATGTATACACGCACCACTCAGAACTCTCTTCTCGCACTCACTGCCGTCGCGCTCGTCGCGCTCACGGGGTGCAGTACCGCCGCATCCAACGCTCCAGAGACCTCGGCTCCTGCGGCCGGCGAGGCCGTCGTCATGGAGGACGGCTGGGTCAAAGCCGCCGATAGCGGCATGTCGGCCGCGTTCGGCGAGCTGGAGAACACCGGCTCCGATGACGTCACCGTCGTTTCGGCGAGCACGGAAGCCTCGAGCGCTCTCGAACTGCACGAAACCATCGAGAACGAGGCCGGAGAGATGATCATGCGCGAGAAGACCGACGGCTTCACCATCGAAGCAGGTGACAGCCTGTCGCTCGAACCCGGCGGCAACCATCTGATGCTCATGGATCTCACCGACCCCATCGCGGCCGGAGACGAGATCACGTTCACGCTCACCTTCTCCGACGAGTCGACGTACGAGTTCACCGTTCCGGCGAAGGACTACGCGGGCGCCAACGAGAACTACGAGGGCGACGATGCGGACGAGCACGACATGGAGATGAGCGGGGACATGGAGATGGGCGGACACTCGGAATGACCTCGGACCGTACCCCCGACACCGGGCGGACGGGCGTCAGCCGGCGGGGGCTCCTCTTCGGAGGAGCCGTCGCCGGCCTCGGCGCGGCCGCCGCCGTCGGCGCCGACGCACTGCTCAGCCGGGCGAAGCCCGGCCACGCGCCCGGGGTCGCGAGCGATACTGCGGCGTCGATCCACGGAGGCCACACAGTCGATTTCCATGGCGCTCACCAAGCAGGGATCACGACGACGCCTCAAGCGCACGCCACCTTCGTGGCGCTCGACCTGCACGACGGGACCGACCGGGATGCACTGCGACGGATGATGCAGATTCTCACCGAGGACGCGGCCAGGCTCACCCAGGGCGGGCCTGCTCTCGCTGACTCCGAACCGGAGCTCGGTGCAGTGCCGGCACGGCTCACGGTCACCTTCGGATTCGGGCCGGCGCTCGTCGCACGCGCAGCGGGACCGTCCGCGATTCCCGAGTGGCTCCGCCCCCTGCCAGCATTCACCATTGACCGTCTCGAACCGGGTTGGAGCGACGGGGACCTCCTCCTGCAGATCGCTTCCGACGATGCACTCACTGTCGCCCACGCAACGCGCATGCTCCTGAAAGACGCGCGGAGCTTCGCGTCAGTGCGGTGGACGCAAGTCGGCTTTCGTCGAGCGTTCGGTGCTGAGAAGCCGGGTACCACGATGCGGAACCTCTTCGGCCAGGTCGACGGCACCGCCAACCCCTCGCCCGAAGATCAAGACTTCGACCGTCTCGTATGGGCGACCGACGGATGGTTGGCGGGCGGTACCGGATTCGTGCTGCGGCGCACGCACATGGATCTCGACAAGTGGGATCGTCTCGATCGGAGCGGGCGGGAGCAATCGATGGGTCGCACGCTCGCGAACGGAGCCCCACTGACGGGCGTGCACGAACACGATGAGCCCGATTTCGACGCGAAGACGAACGTCGGGTTCCCCGTGATCCCGGAGTTCTCGCACATCCGACGAGCGCGCTCGGAGAACGCGGATGAACGGATCTTTCGTCGCGCCTACAACTACGATCATGCTCCATCCGGCGGCGAGATATCGGACAGCGGGTTGCTCTTCGTCTCGTTCCAAGCCGACGTGACCAAGCAGTTCGTGCCCATTCAGCGTCGTCTCGACGAACTCGACCTGTTGAACGAATGGACCACCCCAGTGGGTTCAGCCGTGTTCGCGATTCCTCCAGGGTGCAGCGAAGGCGGATATATCGGCGAGACGCTCCTCGGGTGAGGGGAGCCTGGTCGCGTTGCAAGTTCGTTCGGGCCGGAGCCCGCGGCGTAGGAATGCAGAGGCGTCCCTACTGCAACTGACCAGACCACTACTGCAGCACTCACCAGCGCTCCCGCCCATCGTGCAGCAGGCCGTAGGTTCTCAGCTGTTGTTGCCGTGCGCCATGGGAAAGGTCGATGCAGTGGATTCAGCGGTGTTGTGGAGTGAATTCGGTCCGATGGCCCTGTGGTTGGGAATCGGGTATGTCGTCGTGACCGTGATCGGCATCGGGCATACGTGCTTCAACGGGTTCGTGCTCGGCATGCACATGCCAGACGGCGTCGAGAAGAAGTCCGAGTACGACGTTCCGGCATATACGGCAACGCTTCCCTTTCATCCCTTGTACAACATCGTGGTGTGGCCGTTCATCGCGTGGGGGTACTTCCACGCTGCTCAGCCGTCAAGTATGTGGACGGCGGCGATAGGCGTCGGAATTGTCTGGACAACAGTGATTATTCTGGTCGACATTCCGGGGTGGATCTTGATCAAGCATCCGTGGTCGCTCACGTGGCGCGAGTTCTACGTCGACTACCAGCCGTGGATCACGCTGGTGTACCTGGCCATCCTCGTGAGCCCCGTGATCACAGCTTCGGTCATGACAATCGCAGCGTGAGATGAGACAGTGAGTACCTATCGCAGAAGCCTGGTCCGTGCGGAGGCGCCAAAACGATGATGGAGACGGCTTCGGCCCCGCGACGCCCCGAATTGACCCCCGATCTGAGCGGGGACGAGCTCTTGCGCTGGTACTGGCTCAAGAACGAACTGGCGGCGCTCGCGCGCACTCTCGGCATCAGCGCCAGCGGAAGCAAGGAAGTCCTGACACGGCGTCTCGTCGCCGCGCTCGACGGTGACGGCTTCACCGAGCCGACGCCGAGGAATACGGCGGGTGGCGCGCAGCTTTCGGACCCGGTCGATGCCTCGAGCATCATCCCTCGCGGTCAACGATGCAGTCAGGTCGTTCGGCGATGGTTCGTCCGGCAGGTTGGAGTGAGCTTCCACTTTGATGCGACGATGCGCGAGTTCTTCGCGCAGGGCGACGGAACTCGGACGCTGCAGGATGCGCTCGATCATTACACGGCGACTCGAGACTCGCAGCAGACGGAGATCGACCCGCAATTCGAGTACAACCGATTCACGCGCAAATGGCACACGGATCACCCGGAGACGACACGGGAGGATCTCCTGGCAGCGTGGCAGCTGTACCGCAGCCAATCGGTGGATGAGCGCGGTCGTGTCTGAGGCGTGGTGCATTATGCGCAACCGCATCCCTCGGGTACCGAATTCTCGGTGGGGGACTACTCGCCGTGTTCCGTGCGTGAGACTGGGCTCGCGGAGGCGTCGAAAATTGGTCGGCATGAGCACCGCGCCTTCGAAACCCTCGGCAGTCCCCGACACATGGAACCGCCTCCTGCAACCGTATCTGACGCATCTCGGCACGCAGGGGTCCCGAACATCGACGATCGAGACCCGGCGCCAACACCTCGAATGCCTGGCTCGCGGCATCGAAGCCGATCCGCTCGACGTGACCGAGACGCGACTCGCGCAGTGGTGCGCAGCGCAGACCTGGCGTCCCGAATCCCGTCGAGCGAGACTGACGAGCTTTCGGCTGTTCTGGCGCTGGGCGGGGAACGAGGGGCTGCTCGACGACGTCGCCATGGGGATGCCTCAGGAGCTCTGCCGAAGCTCCCCTCCCGAGCCGACACCCGATCTCGTGTACCTGCACGCGCTGCGTCGTTCAGATGCGCGAAGCCGCATGATCCTCCGTCTTGCTGCTGAAGTGGGGTTGGGCCGCAATGAGATCGCGCGCATCCACAGTGAACGCGACCTGCTGCTGCATGCCGACGGGTGCGCGCTCGCCGTCGGTGGCGTCGGAAACGGTGCTCGATACCGTCCGTTGCCGGAGGAGCTGTCGTCCGAGCTCTTCGACTCGGGGCCGGGGTGGGTGTTTCCCGGCAAGGACGGAGGCCACCTCTCGCCGCGCTGGATCAGTGCCCTCGCGACGCGAGCACTGGGGGCAGAATGGACTCTGCGATCGCTGCAGCATCGATTCGCCGTTCGCACCTGCGCAGTCGACCGCGTCGCGTTCGCACTATGACAGCTGGAGAACATCCATGAACTTCACGGTCCGTTGGCGCTCCTGGTGGCGTGGGTGGTGCACGACATCGAAGAAGCCGTCGCTTTTCCTGCCGAATGCGACAGGCTCGCGGATCGTGCCGGCATCGAGTTCCTGCGCATGGGCCGACGCCAATCCTGGGCTGCGGTCGGATTCATGGGGCTCCTCGTGGCGCCGATATGCGCGGCGGGCGTCCGCACCACTGGCCGGTCGGGGCAGTACCGGGCGGTGGTTGCGGGACTCGAGGGGCACGTGGTCACCCATGCGCTCTCGGCCGTGGCACAGCGCCGATATACGGCGGGCGTCATCACAGCTCTAACGGTGATGTGGCCCGGCGCGAGGCTCGCGCGGCGCGAACTCAGTCGCAGTGGACACCCGTTGCGGCCGCGCGACTACTTCGCGGGTGCGGCACTCTTGCTTCCGGCCGCCTTCACCAGCCAAGTGCTGGCGCGGCTCGTGCAGGAGGGGGCGCGTGCGCCACGACGACATCGTCGGAGCTCGACGAAGCGCTTCAGCGGAAGGCGTGGGTGAGGAGTTGGAAAGCGGTGCCCGTGCCGTTCCAGAGCACATGCACGGCAACCGGAACGAGGATATTGCGATTGGATACCAGGTAGGCGATCGAGAACGCCACGGCGCTTCCGACGTAGAACACCGCGAGCGGCCACTCCTGAACTGACGTCACATGCATGAGGCTGAACGGAAGGGTCGACAGTACGAACGCAAGCGGGGTGGGGAGGTGCTGCTGCAGAGACCCGAAGGGGATCTGGCGAAACACGAGCTCCTCGACGATCGGAGCGAAGAGGCCGACGACCCCGAGCAACAGCAGCGCCTGAGGGAGCGACGAGGTCGATGCGAGGAGTTCCGCGTCGATCGCCGCCTGGTTGCCGCCCGGTTCGATCCTCCCGATGATGAGTACAACGATCCCATACAGCGCTGAAGCGATGCCCATCATCCCGAGTCCGGCGAGCACCCATGCCGCAGCTCTACCCGGGCGTGCTTGTACTTCGCGCCACCCGCGTCTCCCTTCTCGTCGGAATACCCAGGTTCCGAAAGCGGCGAGCGCAATATAGAGAGCGTTCTTCACGCCGTTGAATACCTCGACCGTGACGAGAGCCTGGGCAACCTCCATCCAGATGAATAAGGCAACGTATGCGGTGAGAAAGGCCGCAATCCCTCGGGCCTGCAGCGTCGGCGGTGATCCACGGTGAGCAAGCTGCATGGAAGACCCCCGATTCTCAGTCCGTAGGACGCCCTGATTTCGCCCGCGAGAATGACGATAGTGCTGCGACCGTCGATGTTCGGCCGGACGATGGTTGTTGCGCAGATGTTCGTCATATTTGGGTATTCGACGAAGCGAAGTCGTTCACGCTGCGGGTGCGGGTGCGGGGGCGGGCTCGGCGGTCGGGTGCGGGGGTCTGCGGGTGGTGCGCCCTGCGGCGAGCCGATCCCTCGCCTGATGGGTCGCCCGACCGACTTCGACGAGTTGCGTCGCCTTCGCGAGGCCTCTGGGCTTCGTCGATACGTACATACTCTCCGCTCGATCGACGACGAACGTCTCGTGCCAGATGCCCACAGCGCCCGGTGCTTTTCGGGCCATCCGGTTGAAGCGGGTCCAGGCAGGGCGGTGCTCATGAGACGATACAGACGCGTAGGCGTAGAGCTTCTCGACCGACGACCAATACTGGATCACGGTCGGCCCGCCCTCACCGAGCAGGAGGTGGAAGCCGAGCAGCCCTGAATCGGGGTCCGCGCTGAGTTCTCGCAGCATGCGAGGCATGGCGCCGAAGACCGGCACCCAGAGGTCAGGTCGCCACCATCGGTTGATCTGCATCCCAATGTGAAAGATGACGAGTTCGCCCTCGTAGCTGTGGGTCATTCGCCCTGATGCAATTCGTGACATTCACGTTCTCCCGTCTGGATAGAGGAACTATCTATACTGGATAGCGATACTATCTCAATCAAGAGGTGAGTATGAGAATTTCGGAACTATCAGCGCGCACCGGCGTCACCGTCCCCACGATCAAGTTCTATCTGCGTGAAGGGCTCTTGCCCGAAGGGGAACGGAGTGCCCCGACGCAGTCCTCCTACGGAGAGAAGCACGTGGATCGGCTGGGCGTGATCCGCGCACTACTCGATTCTGGGGTGAGCGTCGCCGAAACCCGGCGGGTCGTCACCGTGCTCGATGCTGCACCTGCGCGTCCCGAAGCCGTTCTCGGGCAGGCACATGCTGCGGTCACGCCTCCCGGGGACGAACAACTGGACCTCGCTGAGGCCGAGCGTCTCGTCGAGGGGCTCGGCTGGGTGCCGGGGGCGTGCGACGCCGCGGTCTTGCGCGCCGTGGCGCAAGCGCTGCGAGGATTGGAGAAGGTGGGATTCGCGGTGCCCGACGCGGTGATGGCGGAGTATCTCGTAAGCATGCGAAGGATCGCGGATACCGAGATCGCTCACGTTCCCACCGAGTCTGCCGACGCTGCCGTGCGCTACGTGGTGCTCGGGTCAGTGCTGGTGGAACCATTGCTGCTGGCGCTGCGCCGCGTCGCGCAGCAGGTGAGTTCGGGGGAGCGCTTCGCTTCGGAGTCGTAGCGCGCTCATGTCGAACCGTGTGAATCGAGGCGCCCCGGCACCTGAATGGCGTGCGCTCACCGAATCGGTGGGCCCACGCCACGGCGACGGCTAGCGGCGAATGCGGCGCCTTCCGGCTACGAGGGCGCTTGCGCCGAACCCCACGGTGACAAGCGTTCCGAGAATCCAGGCGGTCATGTCGGGAGCTCCGGTCTGAGCGAGGCGCGCATCGCCCGCGTTCAGCATCGACCCATCTGCGCTACCGTCCTTCGAGTACATCGCGGGACCCTCGGCTGGCGGTGCTGCGGGCGGGGGCGCAGGTGACTCACCGGGAGGGGAGACCGGCGGGCCATTGGGCGCGTCGACCGGCGGCTCAACTGGCGGGCCCACGGGTGGATCGACGGGCGGGGTCACCGGCGGGTCCACAGGCGGGTCCACCGGCGGGTCTACCGGCGGGTCCACTGGTGGGTCTACCGGTGGGTCGACTGGCACGTCGGCCGTGCACGGGCCTCCGGTGAACGTGTTGGTGTCGAGGGACACCGTTCCGGTTCGAGCCAGGGCGCGACCTTCAATGGTCGCTCCAGTGTCAACGGTCACGGATGCCATGGCGAGAATGCTCCCGACAAAGGTGGTGTCGGTGCCGAGCGTGGCTGAGCTGCCGATCTGCCAGACGACATTGCAACTGGTAGCACCGTTGAGGAGCACGACACTGCTCGATGATGCTGTTGTGAGCGCGGAGCCAATCTGGAACACGAAGACAGCATCAGGGTCGCCTTGAGCATCCAACGTCAGCGGACCGGTGAGGCCGATGGAACTCGCGGCGTTGTACACGCCGGGAAGCAACGTGAGCCCACCGATATCGTCTGCGATGCTCACGTCTGGCGCCTGATCGGCAGCCGCATTGTAAGCAGTGACGAGGTCCTTCTGAGCTTGCGCGGAGTGCGCGTCAGCAACGTGCGGTTCGCCCGGAGCGATGCCGGGCGGGAAGCCACTGATTGCGGTTCCAGGGCTTACTCCGAGGTTCGCGTCGAGCACGCTCGGGCCAGTGTTCGTGACTGATTCCCCTCCCAGCACGGAGTAGGCGCCCGCTGTGCCGAGGTTCACCGGCGTTCCGATGGCGTATGCGGGGAGCGCGAAGCCGAGCATCCCAAGGGAACCGACGAGGGCAATTGTCGATCCCGCCCAGAGGCGAGAACCGCGACGGCGGATACGAGTAGACGTTCGATGAGCGTGTGGTCGGCTTCTCATGGAAGCTCCCAAAATTTCCTCGTATCGCGAGGCATTATCACAAAGTGTGATGCTCCTCAAGTTACAGTACGGATATCCCTTTGTATACCTCGGCGCGTAGGTGCCTGTGCAGCTGCGGTTACCGACGCGTCGTCGAGTCCTGCATGCCTCGTGCGAGCCCGCGCTTCACTTCGTGGTCGTAGCGCGCTCATGCAGCGGGGGTATCGGAGCCGCGATGCAGCTCCTGGGCGAGCATGACGATGATGCCGCTCGGGCCCCGCACGTATGTCAGCTTGTAGGTATCGGCGTAGTTCGCGACACCTCTGAGCGGATAGCAGTCATGCGTCGCCGCGATGGCCAGGGCTTCATCGATGTCATCGACGGCGAAGGCGACGCGATGCATCCCGACCTCATTCGGCAGCGTCGGCTCTGTCTCGATCGCCTGCGGGTGCAGATACTCGAAGAGTTCGAGTTGCCCGTGGCCGTCGGGCACGTCGAGGACCGCGATGCGTGCGCGGTTTCCGTCGAGGCCGACCGCAGTGTCGGCCCAGTCTCCGCTGATCGTGTCGCGACCGGCGAGCACGAGGCCGAGGTCCGTGAAGAACGAGATCGCCTCCTCGATGTCACGCACCGCGATCCCGATGTTCGCCAGTGTGATCGCCATGAACCGCAGTCTACGGAGAAGGATCGCAAGCGGAAAGCATGTCCTCCGAATTGAAGCCGCTGTGCGTCTGTACGTGAGCGAACCGAGCGGGCATGATGGGAAAACACCCATGGCGCTTGCCGCGGGCTCACGAAGGAGGACTCATGGGCATCGAAGATCTCACCGCGAAGGCAAAGGAATTCCTCGGTGACAGCCGCGTTTCGGAGGCGCTGCAGAGCGAGCAGGCCGAGAACGCGAGCGATAAGTTGCTCGAAAGCGTTGCCGATGCAGCGAACAAGGTCACGGGAGGCAAGTTCGAAGACCAGATCGAGAGCGCTCGCGAGTCGGCGGACAAAGCAATCGGCAACGAGTAGAGGCTCTTTCAGGCGGTCCGCTCTGCGAACCGGGCGGATCCCTGAACTGAGACGTGCCTCGCCTGCCTCGACGCGTTCGTCAGTCGTGCGAGGTGTCGGGGCTGGGTGAGAAGACATCCTCAATCGCGCACTCGAATGTCTCTGCGATTCGAAAGGCGAGAGGAAGGGACGGATCGAAGCGTTCCTTCTCGATCGAGATCACGGTCTGCCGCGACACCCCCAAGGCTTCGGCGAGGGTGTGCTGCGACCAGCCGCGATCAGAGCGGAGTACTGACAGCCGGTTCTTCATGCGCGTCCGCGACTCCGGGCGACGGTGTAGCGGATACTCGTGCTGAGGAAGGCGAGGATCAGCACGCCGGTGAGTGCCAGTACACCATCGATGCGCGTTCCGGTGACCGCAAGGAACGTCAGTGCGAGTCCAGTGATGGCAATGGTGTCGTGGAATGCGCCGCGCGCCGCCTCGTCGTACCACTGCGACTCCACGGACTCCTCTGGCCGCTCCAGTGCCCCCGAGAGGGTGGTGCGATCGATGATGAGCGCCCACACGAGCAGAACGTTCGGTACGAGCACGCACGCCGAGAAGATGGTCGCGAGAAGCGGCGCGGGCAGAGGGCCGCCCACGAAGCGTGCGAAGAGGAGCGCTTCGGCGACCGCCATGACGAGCCCGATCGGGGTGGCGACTGCGAGCGCCGGCAGCCGACGTGAGCCGAACCTCGTTCTGCCCCATGCGGTGCGGCGGGTGGTCGAGGACGTGCTCTCGCTCATGGGGCTCCTTCGTGGCGCGTGACCTGATGTAAAGTAAGTTTTACAGGTAAAGCTCACTTGACACAAGTGGAGTGCCTACGCGGGCGCCGTCGAACTGACGCGCTCTGAGCGCTGTACCGGCCGGGGGTCAGTAACCCCGCACAGAGACAGAGAACTTCCAGTCGATGACTCCGCGATCCGTCATGATGAAGCACTGACTCGCGCGGGTCCACGAGGAGTTCATCGTGACGCGCTTCGTGTCGCACGCCGCCTTCGAGGTGAAGTTCGTCGGGTACAGGTACGAGTACCCCGCTGCCTGTGCGGGTGTGGCGGCGGCGAACAGGCCTCCGGCCGCGAGTGCGATTGTGGCCGCAACACCGGCCAGCGTCTTCCGAGGCTTCGTAGTCATGTGATCCAGCTCCTTCGCTCGAGTACGGTGGACAGCCAGTGTATGCACGTCGATCGCATTGGCACCAGCGCGCGAGTGCGGAACCGGGGTGCAGCGGGGGACGACGGCTGCGACTCAGTGGCGCTGCGACTCGGGCTGATGCTCGAGGGCGAGCGCGGGGTTTCCGTAGATCGACTGCACCTCGGAGATCACGACGCGGTACTCGCCGAGCCACTCGCCGTAGCGCTGCTTCGCGAGGCGGTGCGTGTCCATGCCCATGAGCTGCTTGAGCGCATCCATGTCCGTCCAGTAATAGACCTCTGCGTGCAGTCCGGTGTCCTCGTTGTGCCAGGTCTCCTCTCCGAGAAATCCGGGGATCTCGCGGGCCCGGGAGGCGATCTCGCTGTCGATGCGGTGGAATTCATCGGTCAGGTTGGTCGTCTCGAAGATGAAGGTGGAACTGTATTTCGGCGTGACGGTCATGGTGTCTCCTGAGCAGTCGTCGGGGAATGATGGGTCGCAACCGGTGCGGTGTCTCGTCGGCCGTTCCGCTGCGATGCGGCGCCCGCGATGATGACGATCGCGATGCCGACCAGCTGCATGGGCGTCGGCGATTGCGCCAGCACGAGGAGGCCGATGAGAATGCCGAACGCGGGCTCGATGGAGAGCAGCGTGCCGAATGCGGTGTGGGTCATGCGTTTGAGGGCGAGCATTTCGAGACCGAATGCGATGACCGGTGTGATGAGCGCGATCCCGGCCGCTGCTGCCAGCACCCACCAGGAGAACTCGCCACCGACCACCTGCGGGAGACCGATCGGCAGTGTCGCGAGTGCCGCGATCGGAATGGTGAGCGACAGCCCGGAGATTCCGGAGAAACGGTCCCCGACGTGCTGAGTGAGCACGTTGTACAGTGCCCAGCATGCTCCGGCTGCCGCGGCGAAACCGACACCGGCGAGGTCGATGCTTCCGTGCCAGGGCTCAGTCAGCAGCACCACGCCGATGAGCGCCAGGAGTGGCCAGGCGAGGGCCTTGCGCTGCGTGCTCATGACGCCGGCGACAGTAAGCGGTCCGAGGAACTCGATGGCGACGGCGGTGCCAAGGGGAATGCGGTCGACGGCGGCGAGGAAGAACGCAGTCATGAACCCGGTCACCACACCGAGGGCGACGAGGGCGGGAAGATCGCGGGCGCGGAGCGAACGGATCGCCGGGCGGGCGATCATCCAGAGGAATGCCGCACCGAAACACATGCGGAGCCACGCGGTGCCGGCCGGGCCGACCTGATCGATCACCGGCACGGACAGAGCATTCGACAGCTGCACGGCCAGCATGGCTGCGACGGCCATCGACCACGCCGGAATGCCCTTGGGTGTGCGGAGCGCATTCATGCAGCCACCAGCCGTTTCGAGACCTGCACGTTCCCCGTACCGCTCGACAGGGCCTCGACGAGGGCGTCGCCGGCGGCATGCAGCGCCTCGTCGGAGACGGGCGCGAGGGCGTCGAGGATGAAGAGTGCCGTGCGGGTGTCGTTGGAGAGGCTCGTGCGTCGGCCCTGTCGCCAGTTCCAGCGACGGCAGGTCACACCAGCGGTGTCGCACCACACGACCTCGCCCGGATCCGGGTGTTCGAGGATCGTCTCGCCATTCACGACGGTGTCGAACGTTTCCGTGCCCGCGGCGCGCATCAGCCTCGCCGGCCCCTGGTAACGGTCGAGATCCTCTCCGCCGAGCGGAATCTGATGCAAGACCGAGATCGCGTTGGAGATGTCGGTGAGTGCATTCACGCGAGGCAGGGCGAGCTCGGCGCGGCGTGTGAGTGCCTCGAGGCTGTTTCTGGTGCGCTGCGGTTTCGCACCGAAGGCGCGGTACGCGTCTCTCCAGGACGCGACGTGCGGCAGCTCATCTGCCGAGCGTTCTGCGAGCAGATCCCGCGCACGCATCTCGGCCGCAGACACGAGTGCGTCGACGGCATCAGCGTTGTGGTCGAACGCGTCTGCGGCACTGCCGTCGACCACGAGCAGCAGCGCACGGTAGTCCGGCCGCAGGAGAAGCACGTCGGGATCGACGGCGCACGCGTGCAGGAATGCGGCGGCGTTCGTCGTCTCAGTCATGAGCGGACTCCTCTCGGTGTGCGGATCCGACACCTGGTTCGAATACCGTGAGCGAGAACCGGGTGGTAGCGCTCGTCGAATTCACGTAGGCGTGGACCACGTCACCTCGGAAGGTCAGAGCATCCCCTGTCGCCAGGTCGTACGTGATCCCCTCCGCTTCGACGGCGAGTGCACCTTCTTGCACGTGCAGCAACTCGCGGGTTCCCGCCGTGTGGGCTTCGCTGTCGTGGCGCTCATGCGGCGCCAGCGTCCAATCCCAGAGTTCGATGACGTCCGGCGGCTCCGTGCCGGCGACGAGCACCGCCCGGCCGCCGGATTCGCCGTTCCACAGCACCGCGCCCTGGCCGTTGCGCGTGTGTCTCGCCGTGCGCGGAGACGGGGGTTCGACGAGGTCTGGCAGGCCAACGCCGAGCGCGTCCGACAAGCGCAGCAGTGTGCCGATACTGGGGTTCACCGCACCCTGTTCGACGTTCACGAGCATACGACGGCTCACTCCGGCGAACTCGGCGAGCTGATCGAGGGTCCAGCTCCGACCGTTTCGCTCCTGCTTGACGCGCGCACCGATCGCCCGCGCCAAGGACTCTGCAGTCACATCCATACAGTGCATCTTAGTGCCCTAGTCGGGCAAAAATGCGACCTGGGCCCATCAGTGTCCCGGATCAGTCGACCTTGGCGTATCGGACACATCGACTAGACCGAACCGGCGCGCGGCGCAACGAGTTGAGACCGCGGGAGGAATCTGAATATGGTCAGGTATGCGCAGATTTCTGAGCCTGGCGGCGGTCGCCTGCCTGGCACTCCTCACGGGCTGTTCATCCACGATCCCCGCCGATCCGGAGGGGACGCTCGAGCGCGCCACCAACGGAACGCTCCGCGTCGGCGTCTCCGACAGTCCGCCCTGGGTCGAGACGTTCGACGATGCGAGCCCGGCCGGCACCGAACCGAAACTTGTGCAGAAGTTCGCCGAGCGCATCGATGCCGATATCGAATGGACGGAGAACGGCGAGGAGCAGCTGTTCAAGGCCCTCGAACGCGGCGAACTCGATATCGTCATCGGTGGACTGACCGACGAAACTCCGTGGATCGATTTCGGGGCTCTCACGGTTCCCTATGCTGAGCAAGAGCGCGACGGCATCGCTGAGAAGCACGTGATGGCCGTTCGCATGGGGGAGAACGCGCTGCTCGTGGCGCTCGAGGAGTTCCTGCTGGTCGAGGGGGCGACATCGTGACGACGCACTTCGGGCGCACCGAGCTTCCTCCGGCGCAGGAGGCCGCACTTCGTCGTGCGATCCGCTTCGAGTGGTACACGCTGGCATTCCTCGTGGTCGCGATCACCCTCGTGTTCCTCGTCATGGGGAGCTCGCAGGCGATGAAGGCGGCCTGGATCGAAGATCTCCTATCGCTCGCTCCACCCATCGCGTTTCTGCTCGCAGTGCGCATCGTGAACAAGCGCCCGACGGAGAAGTACCCGTACGGATTCCACCGCAGCGTCGGCGTCGCCCATCTCGTCGCCGGCGTCGCGCTGTTCGCGATGGGAGCCTTTCTCATCGTCGACTCGCTGACCGGCCTGGTCAGCGGGGAGCATCCTCCCATCGGCACGATCGTGCTGTTCGGCCAGCCGATCTGGCTCGGATGGCTCATGATGGCCGTGATGGCGCTCACCATTCCGCTTCCGATCTACTTCGGCCGCGTGAAAATGAAGCTCGCCCGAGAACTGCACGACAAAGTGCTCTACGCCGATGCCGACATGAACAAGGCGGATTGGATGACCGCTGCGGGGTCCATCGTGGGGGTCGCCGGCATCGGGATCGGCCTATGGTGGGCGGACGCGGCGGCCGCGCTCTTCATCGCCGGCAGCATTCTCTGGGACGGCATGAAGAACCTGCGGGCCGCGATCACCGACTTGATGGACACGCGGGCGACCACCTTCGACGACGACGAGCCGCATCCGGTCGCCCAGAAAGTCGACGCGTACCTGCGAGGCCTTCCGTGGACGAGCGAGGTGGGGTCCCGAGTGCGCGATCAGGGACATGTGTTCCACGTCGAAGCATTCATCGTGCCCCAGCCGGACGAGTCGCCCACGCTGCGCCAGCTGATGGAGGCGCGGGACGGGTGCATCGACATCGACTGGAAGGTGCAAGACATCGTGCTCGTTCCCATCGACGAGCTCCCCGAAGAAGTCGGCGGTTCGCGCGACGTGCGCCAATCCGAGCGCAACAAGTGAGCGCGCGTCGAGGGCCGGGTGAGCGGCCCGCACGTCGCTCCCAGACCGCCTCACCTCGAATCGCCGACGTCGTACTGAGTCATCTCGTCGACGCCGATGCGGAGCACATCGTCGCTCGGGGTGCATACGAGGCCAGCCGCTACGAGCGCGCTGATCTCTCGGGTCGCGACCTCACCGGTGTCACGTTCACCGAGTGCGAGTTCGACGGGCTCGAAGCTCACGAGACCCAGTTGCTGGGAGCGCGCGTCATCGAGTCCCGAATTCAGCGCGCGAATGCGCCGGTGCTGCGGGCCGGACGCACGACGTGGCGTGAGGTTCGCATTTCGAACTCACGGTTCGGCGCGGTCGAGATGTTCGACTCTGATCTCGAGAGCTTGCACATCTCGGAGAGCAAGCTCTCGTTCGTCAATCTGCGGGCCTCGAGGTTGCGCGACGTGCAGTTCGAGCAGTGCGTCATCGACGAACTCGACCTGGCGGAAGCGCGGGCCGAGCGCATTGCGTTCACGGGATGCTCGGTGCGCTCCCTCTGCCTCGACCACGCGCAACTGCGCGATGTCGACCTTCGCGAACTCGATCTCAGCAGTGTCAGCGGCGTCGAATCGATGCGCGGCACCATCATCTCCTTCACCCAGGCGGTCGACCTGACGAGCGCATTCGCTCAGCACCTCGGCATCACCATCGCAGACTGAAGAAGCCGTACGCTGGGCCCATGGCCTTCAGTATCCGCTTCGCGCATGCTCCGGATCTGTCTGAGATCGAGAAGGTCGAGAACGCGGCGGATCAGCTCCTCATCGATCTGCTGCGACCCGAACGCTGGGAACCGGCGCCAACGGGGGAGAGCCGGATTCGCGAGCCGGGGTACATACTGGTGGCCGAAACCGGACACGCAGCGGTCGCCGGGTTCGTGCACGTGCTGGAGACCGAGGACGGCTGCCATCTGGAGCAGCTCTCAGTCGCTCCTGCGCACATGAGGCAGGGCATCGGGCGGGCGCTCGTCACCGCTGCGATGCGCGAGGCGGCCGAACGGGGCTGCCCCACGATGTCGCTGCGCACGTACTCCGACGTACCTTGGAACGCGCCGTTCTACCAAACGATGGGATTCGCCGAGCGAGATCCCGCGACACCGTTTCAGCGGGCACTTGTCGCCGTCGAAGAGTCGCTCGACCTCGACCGCTACGGTCGGCGGGTGCTCATGATCGCGGTGCCCTCCGAAGACTCGGAGGGCACCGCGCATCGAACTTAGACGGCCGTGTATCCGCCGTCGATGAGGTAGTAGGCCCCCGTGACGAACGAGGCGTCGTCTGAGAGCAGGAACCGCACGACCTTCGCGATCTCCTCGGAGCGACCGAGCCGTCCGAGGGGGTGCTTGGCGATGAGGCCGTCCTTCACCTCGGACGGGGCTCCGGCGAGGAGCGGCGTGTCGATGTAGCCGGGGCCGACGGCGTTGATGCGGAGGCCGGCCGGGCCGTACTCGGCTGCAGCGTTCTTCGTCAGTCCGACAACCGCATGCTTCGTAGCGGTGTACGCGGAGTTGCCGGGTGCCGCGACGGCGCCGTGGATGGACGCCATGTTGACGATCGCACCCTCGCTCGCTCCTGCCTCCAGAATGGCCGGGATCTGGTAGCGCAGACCGTACGCGACTCCGCTGAGGTTGATCCCCACCACGGTGTCCCACCCGTCGATGTCGAGTTCGCCAGTCGGTGCCGAGGGTCCGCCGATGCCCGCGTTGTTGAACGCGTAGTTGAGCTTGCCGTATGTCTCGACGGCGAACTCCACCGCCTTGCGGCTGTCCTCAGCGTTCGCGGTGTCGCCCTGGATCGCCACCGCGGTCCCGTCAGCGGCCGTGATCTCGTCGGCGACGCGCTGAGCCGCGTCGAGCTTGATGTCCGTGATGACGACCTTTACGCCGTGCGCGGCAAGCTCCTTCGCGGTGGCCTCTCCAATGCCGGATCCGCCGCCCGTAACGATCGCAACCTTGTCTGCAAATGCCATGTGTTGCTCCTCTACGTCCCGATCCACGGACCGCCTGCGCGTCGGATCGCGAGACTGCGTTCGCCCGCGTGGATCGCTGCCTCCAGCTTAATGAAGAACGCGAATGTTCAGGACCCTCACCGCTTCGGCATGGGGCGTGAGGTACGTTCGAAGTGGGGGGAAGGAAAGGACTTCACTCGTGGTTTCTCACCCCAATTGCGACACCTGCACCGGCACGTGTCAGTCGCTCGACCGGACGCCCTGGTTCGGGAACCGGACACCATCGGTCGGGAAATGGGCTCTGCGGACTCTGGTGATCGGCTGGCCCATTTTCATCGCGGCTTGGTTCATCGGCGTCCCGGGCGTTGTTGCATATGCAGTATTCTTGGCGGCGTTGCTCGCCGGGCTCGTTCTGGCAGTGGTGTCGCTGGCACGCCGCGAGCGGCCGAGCTGGGCGGCTTGGACGATGGGCCTCATTGCCGCGACCCCGATCCTGCTTGCAGCTTTGGCCGCTACGTTCATGAGCATCGCCGCCGCGATGGCCGGGTATTAGCGACGGTCGCACCGATCGGGTGGCCCATCAGGGAGGGCACGGGCTCGTTCCTGCATGAGCGAACGGTATCGTCATCAGGCGCCGTGCCAGATCGCGGGGGCCCGATCCTCGTCGCTCGCGATCCCGCACGCCCCATCTAGTCAGCTGACAACCGCGGGGATACCCTGGGCACATGACCGCCAGTGATCTCGATCTCATCCCGGCCGGCACCGTGTACACGTCGGAGCAGATCACCCACTACGCCGACCCCGACACCCGAACCCTGGAACAGGCGGTCGTCGAAGCCGATGTGCTGGTGAGCGCTCCGCATGCGGGCGCGGCGATCCCCGAGGAGGTCGCCGAGTTCCTCTCACCGGAGCTCACGCGTCGCCTCCAGTACGACTTCAGCGACGTGTCGACGGCGGCGGTGGTGCGGCGATGGGCCGAGATCGATCCGCGAATCGTCGCTGTGGTGAACCCGCATCCGAGACTCGTGCGGGATCCGAATCGCCCGAAGCCCTCAGACATCCGCGCGGACCTCACAACGGCGATCGAGCGCGTGCGCAAGGCGGGACCGTGGCAGCGGGTCGACCTCACGGGTGTCGACGCGATACGACCCGTCACCTTCTCGTTCTTTCCGATTCTTCAGATTCCCGAGACCGATGCCGGGGTGCAGCGCCTGGTCGAGGCGTTCGACTCGGCTGCTGAGCAGGGACTCGGCGTCTACGAGCGCACCCGCGACGAGCTCACCGACCTGTTCCTGGCCCACGGGCTCGCGCACGGCGGATCCTTCACCCGATTGTCGTTCCACGACACGATGAACACGACGACGACGCGGGAGGGCGCCGTGTCGGTGCCGCGCGCTGAGCAGGACCGCCTCCCGGCCATCGTCGCCCTCTCGAATCGGGGAGACCATGACGGAGAGGAGCGCGATCCTGAAGATCCGCCCACGATGCGGCCCGAGGCGCTGCGAGATCTCGCTGCTGCCCATCGCGAAGGCTTCGAGAGTGCTGACCCGGCTGCCGTGCTCTTGAATCAGCCGTACCTCGGCAGCCAGGAGATCCGTGCCGACGGTGCGAAGTTCCGTCTGCTCGCGCAGGATGCGGGGGAGGCGGGCTTGCAGCTGGGAGCGGTGCAGGCGGAGTTTCTGCGGGAGTTCTTACTCGGCGCCGCGGCGACGGAGATCTTGCACGAGCCGGGAACCGAGTGGGTCACCGAGAACCGGGAGCACATCGACGCCCTCGCCTACGCGTGCAAGCGCTCCTGGGACGCGTTCCGAGACGTGCAATAGCGCGCTCTGGTCATTGAATCGCCGCTACCCACCCCACAGCGCCCCGAAGGCGGCTCCCGCAGCGATCGTCGTGGCCGCGAGCACGAGTGTCGGGACGAAGAACGAGTGGTCGACCAGCTTTGAGCCGAGCTTCGTGCTGCCGGAAGCATCGAAGTTCGCAGCCGCGATCTGCGAACCGTTCGTCGGGAGCAGATAGATGCCGGCAAATGCTCCTGCCCACATGCCTGAGAGCAGCCCCAGTGGAATGCCGGCTGCGAGGCCGATCGGCACGATGGTCCGTGTCGCCGTCGACTGGCTCGTCGTGAGGACGCATACGAGGAAGACGCCGAGCGCGAAGATCCAGGGGACGGCCGTCACGAGACCGCCGACCCCACCGGCGATGAGCTCGGTGTGCGCTCCGAGGAATGTGTCCGTCAGCCACGCGAGACCGAACAGGGCGATCGCCGACACCATGCCCGCCTTGAAGACCGTCATCGTCGGAATCTCCGACACCTTCGGGCGTGAGATCAGCAGGATCAACGTGCCAGCGACGAACATGACGATCTCGATGATCGGTGTCATCGCGATCGGATCACCCGCCGCGTCGAGCGGGCGAAGTCCTTTGAAGAGGCCGAAGACGACGATCGCTGCGACTCCCAGCAGGAAGATGGTCGCCGCGTTGCGGCCGGCGGTGGTCACCGTCACCTCGGCGCGCACCGCCTGAGCGTTGGCATGGGGAGCCGCGATGTCGCCCGCTGCGATCTTCGCCTGGATCTCGGGATCGTCGGCGATGTCCTTGCCGAGTCGATTCACCACGATGCTGGAGAGCACGATGCCCACGACAGCAGCGGGAATGGTCACCTTCAGGATGTCGACGAGTTCGAAGTTCCAAGGCGCAGTATCGGTGAGGGTGACCATCGCCGCCATCGCCGCGGAGACCGGGCTGCAGGCGAGTGCCACGCCGGTGGCCACCACCGACAACGACAACGGCCGTGATGGCCGAATTCCGTTGCGATATGCGAGATCCTGAATCACCGGAAGCAACGGGTAGAGGATGTTCGATGTGCCGGCGCCCACTGAGAAGAGGAATGAGACGAGCGGTGCGACGAGCGTGATTTGCTTCGGGTTCTTCTCGATGAGTTTCGCCGCGATTGAGACCATCCAGTCGATGCCGCCCGCCGACTGCATCATGGATGACGCGAGCACGACGACGAGCACGATCAGCAGTGCATCGACGGGCGGGTTGCCGGGTGCGAGCCGGAAGACGAAGACGAGGATCGCGACCCCCGTGCCACCCCACAGTCCGAGACCGACGCCGCTGGAGCGGGTGCCCATCACGATGCAGCCGAGCACCACCAAGAGTTGGGAGATGAACAGCACGGTTTCCATCGCAACCCCTACCTCGGCGCGCGGGTACGCGCCCTTGTGGGTCAGCGTACTGAGCGGGGAGGGAGTCTGGCCAGACTCTCACTCAAAACTCGCGAAGACCGCCCGGGGACTCGAGAACGTTCGCGCCGAGCTCTGAGCGATGATCCTCGCCGCCAACGCCGAAGGGCTGAAGCCGACCGCGATTGGCGCATCAGGGGGATTACACGCGTTCAGGTGTACCGGATCACAGCAGCCATGGAGAACCGCGAGAGCAAGCTCGAAAAGGATGCGCTCAGGGATACGTTGACCAGTACGCGCGTGGCAGCATTCCTCGTCGTGTGACTCGAATCCCCTAGCACCTCGAGTGCCTAACGCACCCTCTATCGAGAGGTCAGCCCCCTTCGTGGACGAAGTCCACTGTTCAAGAATGATGGCGTCGCCCCGGACCTCCGTGGACGCCATACATAAGCCTGGGAACGACAAGGCCACCCCTCCGAGAACGTCGGGAGGGGTGGTTTTCTGCTGCTTAGACCAGGTCAGGATTGTTCTTCGCGAACCGCTCGGCCTCTTCCTCGCTGATGGCGATCAGCCCGCGCGGAGTGTGCGCGAGCGCGTTGAGCGAACGGACCCACACTTTGCTGAGCTCTGGTTCTTTGCTCCCCGAAAAATGGAATGCCATCGTCGTATATGGGGAGATCACACGGACACGCGTCCTTCACCCTGATCGTGTGGCTTACTCCAACTGAGAAAGAAGCTTTCCTGCTTCTTGAGTTTCTGTCCGATGACCAGCTGCAAGTGCGCCAGCAGCCGGTCTTCGAACTCGTAGTCGCGTCCCCCGTGTTTGATATACCCCATGAGCGCCATTCTCGCACTCGATGCAATATTTAGCAGAAACTGTTATACCCGGGGGATCACGGGCGCGCAGACGCAAGCTCTGATCTGTCCTGGCCCGCCCGTCGCCCGCGCTCACGCTGTCCTTCCACGACATCAGAAACGCTTCCTCGCGCATGAGCTTCTGCACGATCACGATCTGCAGATGTGAGAGTAAGCGATCTTCGAAGTGCGTAATCAGGCCGTCGTACTGAATCGATCTCATAGGGGCACTGTCCATTCGTCGACGAGCGAGGGCGCGAACCATAGGCCTTGACTCCGGGCGCAGACTCTCTGCCTATTACGTACCTCACCTCTTCTAAGAATGGGGGCGTGGAGGATTCCAAGGCAGAAGACGAAAAACTCTTCCTCATGGGTGTGGCCCGGTACAACTCGCGTTGTACCGGGCCACACCCTCGCTTCTGAGAAGAGGGATCACATCCCTTCAATCAAAAGTCGTTCATTATACAGTGACCTCTGCACCACGCTGCTGACGACGACGCAGCACCAGGAACGTGCCGCCCACTGCCATCAACAAAGCCGCAAGCCCCAGGCCCGCACCGTCAGAACCCGTGACAGGCAGGCCACCCGGGTTGCGCGGGGTACCGGGCTGGCCCGGATTCGCGGGATCAACCGGAACATCGGTGGAGATCGAGATCGTCGAAGGATCCGAGGTCAGCGTCCCACCATCAGGGGTTGCGCCCGATGCGGTCGCAGTATTGGACAATTCAGCACCAACAACGAAATCTGCTGCGACCACGGTGTACGTGGCCGAGCAGGTCACGCTCTCACCTGGAGCGAGCGCGGTCTGATCTGCCGGGCAGACCACTGCGGAGAGCTCACCGTTACCCGAGAACTCGCCCTCGTTGACCGTCACGTCCGAGATGTTCACGTTGCCCGTGTTGGTCACACGGAACGAGTAGGTGACTTCCTGGCCCACGGTCGAGATCGTGGTCACGTCGGCGGTCTTCTCAATGGCGAGAGCCGGCATCGGATCCGTCTCCACGGTCACGGTCGACGGGGGAGTGGGCGGCAGCTCCGTGCCCGGGGGTACGTCACCGGTTGCGGTTGCCGTGTTCGTCAGCTCGCCTGAGTCGATGTCAGCCTGCGTGAGGGTGTAGGTCGCCATGTAGGTGACGTTCTCGCCCGGCTGCAGGACAACGTCTTCTGCGGGGTACTCGATCTCGGAGAGCTCGCCGGTGCCCGAGAACTCGGTCTCGTTCACCTGCGGGTTCGTGACCGTCACGTTGCCGGTGTTCGTAATGAGGAACGAGTACGTGATCGTCTGTCCCACAGCAGCAGCTTCAGCGTCTGCAGTCTTCACGATCTCGAGACCCGGGGTGCGCACGATCTCAACGTTCGACGTCGACGGATCCGACACGACCGGGTCGCCCGTGGGCGGGGTTCCGCCAGCGGTCGCCGTGTTGGTCAGGACCCCGCCATTGTTGACGTCATCCTGCGTGACCGTGTACTCAGCCGTGCAGATGATGAACTGACCGGCGAGCACCGTGCTGGTGGGGCAGTCGATCGGTCCGAGTTCACCTGTCCCAGAGAACTCACCTTCAGCGATCGCGACATCGTTCAGGGTGACGTTGCCGGTGTTCGTGACCAGGAAGGAATATGTCATGGTCTCGCCAGCGGTCGAGATCGTGGAGGCGTCCGCGGTCTTCGCGATGGTGAGGCCGGGGGCTGAGTCGATCGGAACTGCAGTCTCCGAGGGATCGGATGTGATCGGGTCATCGCTGCCGGGGACAGTTCCCGAGGCGGTAGCGATATTGGACACGGATCCCGCGTCGACGTCTGCTTCGGTGAGGGTGTAGCTCGCTTCGCAGAGGAGCTGTTCACCTACCGGGATGGTGGTTGCCGGACAGTCGATTGCGGACAGCTCCCCGGTGCCAGTGAAGTCGTCATCGGTGATGGTGACATCGCTGAGGGGGAGATTGCCGGTGTTGGTGACCACGAAATGATAGGTGATCTCTTGGCCGGGGGTGTAGCTGGCCGGATCGGAAGGATCGGCGGACTTCACGATCGTGATCCCGGGGACTGCCACCTCGGCGGGGGTGTTCGTCGAGGAGGGATCAGAGGTCACGGTGCCTCCCGCAGGGGAGGTGCCGGAGGAGGTCGCGGTATTGAGTACTTCGCCTGCTTCAGCCTCCGCGGAAGTGACCGTGTACACCTCATCTGCAGCACACATCGTCGATGCGCCCGGTGCGAGAGTGGTGACTGGGCAGGTGACCGCGCCGAGCTTGGCGTCGGTGATCGCGAGCTCGGTGATATCGACGTCGCCTGAGTTGGTGACGTCGAAGGTGTACTGGATCGTGTCGCCCGCGTCGGTGACGCCGTTCTCGTTCACGTCGACGGGATCGCCTGCGTTTTTCTGCAGGTACAGAGCCGGGCTTTCGAACACGACGTTTGCCTCGCCGGGCGCATTCAGCCCCGTGGTCGTGACGTTGTCAGGGCCGTTCGTGAAGGATCCCGCTTCCTCGGAGGTCACATTGACGGTGACCGTGCACGACGCCTGGCCAGCGTCAAGGTCGCCGGTGACACCGATCGACGTGGCACCAGCTGCTGCAGTCACGACACCCTCGGTGCAGGTCGTGGTCGCTGCAGAAGGCTCGGCGACGGTCAACCCTTCGGGCAGGGCGTCAGTGAACGACCAGCCCTCCTTCCCTGCCAGTTCATCGGTGTTCGTAACGGTGAACGTCAACGCAGAGGTGCCACCGGTCGGGACAACCCCGGGAGAGAAGCTCTTATCGAGCTGCGGGGTGACATCGAGGATGCGGACGTTATCGAATGCGGCATCGTTGCCGTTTCCGGATCCGTTCGCGTTGCGCATCTGAATGCCGAGGGTGGAACCCGTGAACAAGACCGAGCCGTTGGACGTGTACGTACCGACGTTGACATCGCGCGCGGCAAGCGTCCCGTACGCCGGGGCTCGCACAGTGATTCCGGAATCACACGCGTTGATGAGACCGCCAACGTTCGTAGCTGCGGCATCGGCGTCGATGAAAGCGAACTGATACAGCGGGGCCGAGACCTGGCAGTTCACGGCTGCCGTATCGACGCTCAGTGTGAGAAACCGGCCGGAGGTGGATGCGAGCGGGACGTTGTTCACAGTCTGGAACTGGACCGTGTTCTCGCCCGGGTTATTTGATGTGTAGGCCGTGACCGCGTTATTTGCTGCAGGGTCTGCGGCACCGTCGTGCGAGCCCAATGCCCATGCGAGCTGACCCAGGTTGGAGGTGAACTGCGTAGAAGCACAGTTCCCCAAAGACTGGAACGGAGCGTTCATGCTGCGGACCTGGCCGTTGCAGGCCGTCAGCCATGCAGGGTCAGCGGTGTAGCGCTCACCGTTGACACCAATGTAGTTGGCGAGGCCCAGGACGAAACGCGGGGGGATGTTCTCAAAGCGCTCCTCGAACACCACAGACGACGCCTGAGGATCACCAGGAGTACCAGGAACAGCGGCGGCAGGCGCGGTGGTAGTGGTCACCGCGGCGGCGCCAATACCGGACACCAGGAGTGCTACAGCGCCAATCGATGCCAGTGCTCGCGTTCCCCTCGGTCGCGCACCTGCCGAATGTTCAACGGAACGCTTACGCACTCCCGGCCAACGAAAACTCATTCTTGCCCCTAGCTCTTCCTCGCGCATAACAGCGATTCACGGATGAACCGCAAACGAACCGATCCTACGCGGTGGGGTCATGCGAGGGGCAGGTTGGGGCGCGATTGTTCATTTCGATGCAACATCTGTTCGTGCGCGGAAGCGGCACCCCTCGGGTATCGTGCGACCTGACGACCAGGAACACCGCGACGAACTTGGATGGTTCGCCTCGCGCGATGACTGCCGATGCCCGAGCGTCTCCGGAGCATGAAAAAGGCTCCCACCGCTGATGCGATGGAAGCCAGTGTTGCAGTGCCCCCGGAGGGAATCGAACCCCCGACCTACGGTACCGGAAACCGGCGCTCTATCCCCTGAGCTACGGAGGCGAGCATGTGCAACCCCACCAGCCTAGCGCAATTATCGGGCCGCTTCGCACCGGTGCCGTGGACTGGGCACCCCGGTGCGCCGAGTAGAATCGATCTCTGTGACGCCTCAAGAACTCTCCCAAGCTCTCGCTGATATTCTCGCCGACCTCGTCGCCGCTCGCGGTTCCGACATCTCGGTCACGGTGCAAGACACGCAGGTGGAGCGACCGAAGAATCGGGACCACGGAGACTGGGCGTCGAACGTCGCGATGAAGTTTGCGAAGCGCGTTGGGGCGAACCCGCGCGAGCTCGCTGAGGAGATCGTGGGGCGCGCCCTCGAGATCGACGGCATCGCGAAGGCCGAGGTCGCGGGCCCCGGTTTCATCAACCTCACGCTGGACGCGGCGAGCGCGGGCGAGACGGCTCGCCGCGTCGTCGAGCAGGGCGAGAACTACGGCCGCACCGATACCCTCGCGGGTCAGAACATCAATCTCGAGTTCGTCTCGGCGAATCCGACCGGCCCCCTCCATATGGGCCATACCCGCTGGGCAGCACTCGGCGATTCGACCGCTCGCGTGCTGCGCGCGGCCGGTGCACGGGTGACGAGCGAGTACTACATCAACGATGCCGGATCGCAGATGAACAAGTTCGGGCGTTCGGTCTTCGCTGCGGTGCTCGGCGAGCCGGCCCCGGAAGACGCGTACCCCGGCGCCTACATCCAGGAGCTCGGGCGCAAGGTGCGCGAGCAGCTGCCGCACATCGTGGAGCTCGCCACGAGCGATCGCGCGCGCGCTCTCGAGGAGGTGCAGGAGGCCGCCTACCAGATCCAGCTCGCGGAGATCAAGGATTCGCTCGAGCGCTTCAACGTGCACTTCGACGTCTTCTTCTCGGAGCGGTCGCTGCACGAGGACGGGCCTGACGGATCGCCGAGCCCGATCTCCTCCGCCGTCGACCGGCTGCGCGAGCAGGGGTACGTCTTCGAGGAAGACGATGCGATCTGGGTGCGCACGACCGCCTTCGGCGATGACAAGGACCGAGTCTTCACGCGCGGCAACGGGATCTACACGTACTTCGCCGCCGACGCCGCCTACTACCTGTCGAAGATGGACCGCGGGTTCGGCGAGAAGATCTATCTGCTCGGCGCAGATCACCACGGGTACATCGGTCGCTTGACCGCGATCGCGGGTGCGGCGGGCGATAACATCGAGACCGACATCTCGGTGCTCATCGGTCAGCTGGTCAACCTCGACGGAGCCCGGCTCTCGAAGCGAGCCGGCAACATCATCGAGCTCGACGACCTGCTCGAGTGGCTCGGCTCCGACGCCCTGCGCTACTGGCTCGCGCGATACCCGGCTGATTCGCCACTGTCGCTCGACGGCGAGAAGGTGCGGAGCCGCACGAACGACAACCCCGTGTTCTATGTGCAGTACGCCCATGCGCGCACGTGCGCCGTCGATCGCAACGCCGAAGCGGCGGGCATCGACCGGAGCGCCTTCGCGCCGGAGCTCCTGACGCACGCGACCGAGACCGACCTGCTCGGCAAACTGCAGCAGTACCCGGGCATCGTCGCCGGTGCCGCAGAGCTGCGCGAACCGCATCGCGTCGCCCGCTACCTCGAAGAGCTCGCCGCCGCCTACCACCGCTGGTACGACAACTGCCGCGTGATCCCGCTCGGAGACGAGCCGGTCGAAGATCTGCACCGCACCCGTCTATGGCTGAACGATGCCGCCGGCCAGGTGCTCCGCAACGGCCTCGACCTCTTGGGCGTCTCTGCGCCCGAGCGGCTCTGACCCAGGAGCCGTCGTGAGTGCGGAGCGGAACGGGTCCCGCTGGTGGACCAAGCTGATCATCGTGATCGTCGTCGTCGGGCTGCTCGCAGGTGCGGCCGAGCTGGCGCTCCGGCTGATCATTCCGGGAGTGGTCGCCGGCGCAGTGCGCTCGCAGCTGGACCTCACCGACGACCATCCGGTCGACGTGGCGCTGGGGGGATCCGCCCTGCTCAACGCGTTCCGCGGCGGAGTGGGTGATGTGACCGTCGACGTGCCGGACGCCCCGCTCGTCGAAGGGGTGCAGGCCGATGCCGCGCTGCACGCGGATCTGGTACCGTTCAACCCGACTTCGGGTGAGATCTCGGATGGGGTGGTCGAGCTTCGCCTCGACAAGGAGCAGCTCGGACCGGTCATCGAGACCGTCACTCAGGGGGTCGCTCAGTCGGGCGAGGTGCGCGACGGCGAACTCGTCGTCGGGCGCGCGCTCGAAGCATTCGGGCAGCAGGTCAATCTCTCCGCGAGATTGAGCGTTGAGGCCGTCGACGGTGCGGTCGAGATCAACCCGCTCGGGCTGCAGGCGGCGGGATTCGATTTCTCGGCGGAGCAACTCGCGCAGGCGACGGGAACACTGCTCGACCCGATTCTGCAGCCGCAGACCGTCTGCATCGCCGACCAACTCCCAGCCGGAGTCACGCTGACCGATATCGTGCTCTCGAGCACGGGAACGGTGACGATACGAGCGGACCTCGCGCCCGGCATCCTGTCGGATCCCGATCAGCGGGAGAAGGGCACCTGCGGCTGAGTCAGAGCCCGTATTCGCGCAGCGCGAGCCACGCGACGGCGCGATCGTCGGCGCGTTCGAGCGCGAGGCCGGTGAGGGCCTCGACGCGCCGAATGCGCGCGACCAGTGTCTGTCGGTGAATGCCGAGACGTGCAGCGCTGGCGCGGTGGGCGCCGTTCTCTGCGAGGAATACGCGGAGGGTGCGGGCGAGATCGCCGCTCTCGCCCGAGGGCTGGACGAGCGGTTCGAGGAGTCCGGCGAGCTGCCCCTGTGCTGCGGCTCCGAGTGCGGAGAGGACGAGTTCGACGGATGGCAGTTCGGCGTATCTCACCCCGGGCCGGCCGTCTTCGAGCGCGGCATCGAGCGCTTGATGAGCTTGCGTCGCGGTGCGCGACAGCGCGCCAACCGGAGCGGGGTCTCCGACGCCGATGTGCACGCGCATCCCCGCCACCGGGCTGAACGAACGAACTCGGTCGAGCAGTCCGGCCGCGAGATCATCGCGCACGAACCCGCGTATGTGCCCGTGGTCGGCTGCGAACACGTGCTCGGCGCCCAGCTCGTCGAACCAGCGGCGGAGCAGTCGCTCGAGGTCGATCGTGCGCGTTCGCGTACCCACCTCGAACGCTGTGAGCGTGCGCTCGTGCACGCCCCATCGATGGAGCAGCGCCTCGGCGCGCTGGCCGCCGTCGACGAGGATGTCGATGAGCGCGCCGCGGCCCAGGTGCTCGGTCAGCGTGGGATCGTGACTGCGCAACAGCAGATCGAAGAGCGCCGCTGCGAGCGACGAGAGATCGCGTGCGTGGCTCGTTCGGCTCGAACGGGTCGCGATCACGAGCGATCCTGCGAGATCCTGCTCCGAACCCACGCGGTGCAGTTGCAGCCCGTCGTGACGCACGCGTACGGGGCGCCCGAGCGCGAACGCCGCCGCGTCCGACACGTGGAGTCTTCCGGCTCCGGCACTCGCGATGACCTGGCCGTGCGCATCGAGGAGCACCGCCCACCCGTCGATGCGGCGCGCGAGTTCGGCGATGACCGCCGTCACGCCGCCACGCCGGGCGACCTGCGTGAGTACGTTCATTCCCGCCGTCACGAGACGGTCGGCTGCAGCGCGGTCATCCGCGATGAGCGCGAGCAGGCTGCTGTGCAGTGCGGTGCCGGAGAGGCGGGTCCCGAGGATCGCCGTCATGCGGTGACGAGCGAGGGCCGACCGGAGCTCGGCGTCGTCCTCCGGTGAGACGAACACCGCGCCCGGCAGCGCGATCGAGGCCGGACCCGGTGTCGTGAGAGCGGTGAGGAGGACCTCGCGGTCACCCGTCACGAGTGTCGCGTAATCGGGATTGCCGATCACGACCAACGCCTCGACATGGGCGACGCCGTCGACGGGGGTGCGCTCCGGCAGACGGGCCGTCACGCAGGTGCCGCCGACGGCGCGCCTGACGGCGGAGAGATCAAGAGCCATAGGAGGAGCGTACCAAGTGTCGGTGATGCGATCTCGAAATCGACACCTGGTGCGATGACAGGCACCCGATCGGGTCCGTAGCATCCTTACGTCGCCGGCGTGGTCGAACCTGTGCACCGCGCCCCGGCGATCCGACGAAGCGAACGAACGAAGGAGTGCAGCATGCAGGCTGTCGTGTTCCGTAACCCCGAGACCCGCGCAGAGGTCACCGAAGTCACCCTGGACGCCCCCAAGCAGGGCGAGGTCCGCGTGAAGATCGCCGCCGCAGGCGTATGCCATTCCGATCTCCATGTGAAGCGCGGTGAGTGGGATGCGCCCGCGCCGATGGTCATGGGGCACGAGGGCGCTGGCACCGTCGTCGAGCTCGGAGAAGGCGTCACATCGCTCGCCGTGGGAGACCACGTCGTGCTCAGCTGGGTGCCGCCGTGCGGAGAGTGCCGGTACTGCCTGCAGGGGCATGAGGCCCGCTGCCAGAAGGTGGTCGAGATCAACAACGCGCACGGGTCGCTGTTCGACGGCACCTCCCGCCTCAGCCGCACCGAGGACGGCGAGCCTCTGCGCCACTACCTGAGCGTCTCCTCGTTCGCCGAAGAGGTCGTCGTGCCCGTCTCCGGAGCCATCAAGGTGCGCGACGACGCACCGCTCGACGTCATCGCGGTCGTCGGGTGCGCGGTCGCCACCGGTGTGGGCGCGGTGCTCAACACCGCTGGCGTCGAGCCGGGCGCGACCGTCGCCGTCATCGGGTGCGGAGGCGTCGGCCTGAACGTCGTGCAGGGCGCGAAACTGGCGGGGGCAGAACGGATCATCGCGATCGACATCGTTCCAGAGAAGACCGCGATGGCCCTGCAATTCGGTGCAACGGACCGCATCGACGGATCACAGCGCGACGCCGTCGAGCAGCTCTTCGAGCTCCTTCCGGACGGCGCCGACTACGTGTTCGACGCGATCGGCCGCACCTCGACGACTGAGCAGGCGATCCGCATGCTCGGCCTCGGCGGCGCCGCCGTGATCGTCGGACTGCCGCCGACCGGTGCGAAAGCCTCGTTCGAGCCGCTCGTGCTCGCCGAAGCCGATCAGCGCATCCTCGGTTCGAACTACGGGTCGGTGCGCCCCTCGATCGACATCCCGGCACTCGTCGACCGGTACATGGACGGCCAGCTGAAGCTCGATCCGCTGATCTCGGGCCGTCGCCCCCTGGCCGAAGCTGCCGAGGCGCTCGACGACCTCGAGACCGGCGGCGTGCTGCGCACACTGCTCATTCCGTAAGCACCTGTTCACCCTTCGTACCACGCACTCATAGGAGAGTACTCATGACCCAAACCGCAGCACGGAAGGCCGACGCCGGCCTTCGAGAAGGGGTGATGTCTGGGCCCGAACTGGCGGCACAAGCCATCGCCAGCATCGCCCCGAGCGCCGTCATCGCCTTCACCGCCGCCTCTATCTTCCTCGGAGCCGGCAGCGGCACGATCTTCGCATTCCTGCTCGCCACCATCGTCATCCTGTGCGTGGGCTACATCGTGTCGATGTTCGCCCGCCAGCACGCTTCCGCCGGCTCGCTCTACACGTACGTGGCGAAGGGGCTCGGTCCCACTGGCGCCTTCGCAGCCGGCGTCGCCCTGCTCATCGGATCCTGGGGCATCGCCGCCGGTTCGCTCGGCGGCGCGGTTTCGTACGCCTCCGACCTGCTCCAGCTGTTCGGCGTTCCCGCGACCGGCACCGTCTGGCTGGTCGCGCTCGCCGTCGTGATCGGCGGCCTCGCGACGTTCTTCACGATCCGCGGCATTCGCATCTCGGCACGCATCTCTCTCGTGCTCGAACTGCTCTCGGTCTTCATCATTCTGGTGCTGCTCATCGCCGCGCTCGTCTGGCTCGGTCCCGAGGCGTGGGATCCGACGCAGTTCTCGTTCGAGGGCGTGCCGTTCCAGGGCGTCGCAGCCGGCATGGTGCTCGGCATTCTGGGGTTCGTCGGCTTCTCCTCCGCCGATGCGCTCGGGCGCGAGGCGCGCAATCCGCACACCGCCATTCCCCGTGCCATCATGTGGAGCGCCGTCGCCGTCGGCGTGCTCTACGTATTCGCGGCGTACACCCAGATCGCCGTCCTCGGCGACGAGCTCGGTGAGGTCGCCAGCCCGTTGCAGGCGATCAACGATCGCATCGGAATGCCCGTCTGGTTCGCACCCGTGCTCGTGTTCGGCGTCGCGGCATCGTTCTTCGCGGTCGTCGTCGCGCCGCTGAACGTCGTCGGCCGCATCCTGTACGTGATGGGGAAGGAGGGCGTCGTCGCCGAGCGGTTCGGTCGCACCCACGAGACGCATCTCACCCCGCACCGCGTCCTGCTGATCGCGGGCCCCGCGGCGATCGCGCTCGACGTCATCCTGCTCATCTCGGGCACCCATCCGATGGACATCGTGGTGTGGGTCGACACCTATGCGACCTACGGCTACATGGTGGCGTACGCGCTCGTCGCCGTCGCGGGCGTCGTCTACACCCGCCGCCGCGGAATGCGGAGCGGAATGATCACGGTGACGGCGGTCGTCGCCGTCGTCGCCATGGCGTACGTGTTCTTCGCGAACGTGTGGCCGATCCCGGCGTTCCCGATCAACGTGCTGCCATACCTGTTCGCTGCGACGATGCTGCTCGCGTTCATCCGCTTCTGGTGGCTGCGCGCGAAGCGCCCCGAGGTGCTGCAGCGGATCGGGAACACGCACACCGACATGCTCGAGGGCGTCGGCTGATCGGCTGAGCATGTATCGCGGGATGGTGCTCGAGCGCGAAAGCGGTGGGGGCACCATCCCGGTTCGCGTTCCCGGCATGCGACGGCATGGATACGTTTCAAATAGTCGACGAAAATCGCCCTCACGGGTAACATTTTCGTATGAGTACCAGTGTTGATACGAAACGTATACGTCAGTCCTTGACTTCCGATCAACTGCGAGCGTGGTCCGCCGCGCTCGCGGCCGATCCCGCAGCCCGACTGGCGATGAATGCGGTGGCGCGAACCTCGGTCGACGCGGTCGCCGTCGACCGAGCTCGGCTGCTCGCGGTGCAGCCGAGCATGTCGAATCGGCTCGACGACTGGGACGCGGCAGATCAGAAGCGGTCGGGCCGGTGCTGGTTGTTCGCGGCCCTCAACCTCCTCCGAGCCGATGCCCGCAAGCACCTTGGCGTGAAGAACTTCGAGTTCAGTCAGAATCACGCGATGTACTGGGACAAGATCGAGCGCGCGAACTTCTTCCTCGAAGACATGATCGAGCTCGCCGGGGCGGAACCGGACGACCGCGTGACCGCGTTCCTTCTCGGTAACGTGCTCGATGACGGCGGCCAGTGGAATATGGAGGTGGCGATCTTCGAGAAGCACGGCGTGGTGCCGAAGACGCTTATGCCAGAGACTGAGTCCTCCTCGAACACCTCCCGCATGAATGCGTCGCTCCGCACGCTGCTCCGCAAGGGCGCACGCCTCCTCCGCGACGCGATCGCCGACGGTGCGGTGCATGACGACATCGACGAGCTCAAACGCTCGATCCTGGCAGATGCGCACCGCATCCTGACCATTCACCTGGGCGTGCCGCCCGCGCGGTTCGAATGGCGCTGGAACGACGACGACGGCGCCTTCCACGACGGCGGTCACTTCACGCCCCGGGAGTTCCTTACGAAGTACACCGACGTCTCCCTCGCCGACTACGTATGCCTCGTCGACGATCCCCGGTCCGAGCACCCGAAGAACCACGCGCTCACCGTCGCGCATCTCGGCAACGTCGTCGGTGCTGAACCCGTGCTCTATCTCAACACCGACACCGCGACGATGAAGCGCCTCGCGGCCGAGGCGATCGTCGAGGAGGAGCCGGTGTGGTTCGGCTGCGATGTCGATCCTCATATGGAGGATAAGCAGGGCATCTGGTCGGCGGATCTCATCGACTACTCGGCGGTCTACGGTGTAGATCTCGCTACGACGAAAGAAGAGCGTGTGCGCTACGGCGATTCCGCGATGACGCATGCGATGCTCTTCACCGGTGTCGATCTCGTGGCCGGTGCACCGCGTCGTTGGCGCGTCGAGAACAGCTGGGGTACCGAGAAGTTCGACAAGGGCTTCTGCACCATGGACGACTCGTGGTTCGACGAGTACGTCTTCGAGGTCGTGGTGAGGAAAGACCGGCTTCCCGAGGAGCTTCGGGCCGCGCTCTCGGCAGCACCCATCGTGCTCGATCCATGGGACCCGATGGGTGCGCTGGCATAAACGGGCCGGTTCGGGCGGGGCTCGCGGAAGCCGCGAGTCCCACCCGATCAAGCTTGCAGCGACGCCCGGATGCGGTCGCCCACCTCGCGCATCGAGGCCAGCACCCCGTCGCGCGCATCTGCCCCGCGTCGCCAGTTCGCGAGGACGGCGTAGGCGATCCTGCGTTCCCCACTCATGACGAGACCCGCATCGGCGCGCACGTTGGAGACAGTGCCCGTCTTGTTCCACAGCCAGATTCCGCGATCGAAGAAGTAATGGGCGAGCGGGTCGAGGCCGAACGCGGAGGCGACCATCGAGAGATCCATCCCGGCCCCGAGCCAGCGCTGCAGCGTGTCAGCGGAGGCGGGGGAGAGGTCCTCGGCACGGGCGGTGCGCATGACGAACCGCACGAGTTCTTCGGCGCTCGCGTGTGAGAGCGTTCGAGGCGCCCCTGGCGGAAGCGGCCAGCGCACGACGTCGTCGAGCGCTGAGTCCACGTATCCGAGCGATCTGGTGTGCTCCTGCACCGTGTCGAGTCCGATCACCCGGCAGAGGGTGTTCGTCGCGGCGTTGTCGCTCACTGCACCGACGAGTGCGGCTGCGTCGTAGAGCGAGAGCGAATCGGCCTGGAGTAGATACCAGAGGCCGGAGTTGTCCATCCATTCGACCGGACGTCTCGTCACACGGTCCTCGAGTGACCGCGTGCCGGCGTCGGCCTCGGCGAGAAGACGATGCAGCAGGAAGACCTTGCCGATGCTTGCGGTGTCGAGCACGCGCGCCGCGTCGTGCCGGAGGAGTTCCTCTCCGGAGTCGACGTCGACTGCGAGCACCGACCATCTCGTGCCATGGGCATCAGGAAACAGGCCGCTCATCGCTTCCATTCCTCTCGGGGAAGACCTGTGACGCGCAGCCGGATCTGCTCGCCGATGTCACGCATCGCATCGAGCACCGGCGCGCGCAGATCGGAGCGCACGCCCTTCCAGTTCGCTGCAACCGCATAGGCGACCGAGCCGGCCGCGCCGCGCGCGTGACCGACGTCGACGCGCGCGAAGTCGGTGGTGCCGGTCTTGTGTCTGAGCACGATGCCCTGGTACTCCGCGTCCACATGGGCGAGCGGATCGAGCAGGAACGAGTCGGCGACCATGGAGGTGTCCGCGTTCGAAGCCAGCCAACCGAGCACCCGTTCGCTGACGGCCGCCGAATGCACGTCGCCAGCATCGAGGCGTCGCATCACGTCGGAGAGCTCGCGCGCCGTGCCGAAGGAGGGCGTCCACGGCATCTCCGGCGAGCGGTGATCGCGGATGTAATCGTGGAGGGAGGTCCGCTCGTACCCGAGAGCTGGCGCGACCGCCCGAACTCTGTCGAGTCCGCACAGGTGGATGAGCGCGTTCGTCGCCAGATTGTCACTGAAAGCGCCGACGAGGAGGGCCAAATCCTCGACTCCCAACCGTTGCGCGCACATGCGATAGAGGATTCCCGAGTCCGCCACCGCGAGGTGCGGAGGAATCTCCACAGACTCGTCGGGATCGAGAACCGCGGATTCGATGCGCCGCGCGACCTCGATGAGGAGGAAGATCTTTCCGATGCTCGCGGTCTCGCACTGCACATCGGGATCGTGCTCGAGCAGGGGGTCACCAGTAGAGGCGTCGACCACGCGGATACTCCACGTCGCCCGCGGGTCCAGTCGGGGCAGCCGCAGGGACGGGGTCATCGTTCTCGTCCGTCGACGACGAGCCGAGCAGTAGCTCCCGTCGCGTCGAGGGTGGCGTCGACGTTCAGCGGAACACTCAGAGCTTCGGGGTCGTGCCCGAACCCCTGCTCCCAGAGCACAGGAACGCCGAGGCCGCCGAGATACTCGTGCATGAGGTCGCGCACTTCATCGGGGTCGCCGCACTCGTGCCAGGAGCCGAGCACGATCCCTTCAGCCGCAGCGAGGCGCCCCGCACGCTGCAGCTGCAGCAGAAGATTATCGAGACGGTACAGGTCTTCATCGATGTCTTCGAGGAACAGAATGCCGCCTGGAGAACGTTCTGTTTCCGGCGATCCCAGCGCTGCCGCGAGCAGGCTCAGATTTCCGCCGGTGCAGCGTCCCGATGCCGCGCCAGCGACGAGCACGTCGGTCTTCGGACCCGTGAGTTCGCGATCGGCCCACGGCTCGAAGAGCCAGCGGCGGACGTCCGACCGAATGAACTCCGAATCGCGGAAGACGCCGTTGCCCGGCATCGGGCAGAAGAGACTCGGAACATCGAGGTGGACCCTGAACGCCTCGTGGAGGGCGGTGATGTCGGACGAGCCGGTGAGCAGTTTCGGTCGGCCATCGGCTCGCGCTCTGGCGGCTCGCATCTGCGTCCAGTCGATGCCGTCGAGCAGGCGCATGGCGCCGTATCCGCCGCGGAGGCAGACGACAGCGTCGACCTCTGGGTCGCACCATCCGTTGACGAGATCATCGCGGCGCGCATCGTCTTCTCCCGCGAGGTATCGGGATCGCGAGTGCCTGTCGAGCACGTGCTCGCCGACGCGAACGGTGAGCCCCCACGCCTCGTAGTAGGAGACGGCTCGTGCAAGGCTGGTTCTCGTGCTCGGCCCTGCGGGTGCGACGATCGCGACGGTGTCGCCCGGGGCGAGGGGAGCCCTGTCGAGATACGCGGTGCGAAGTTCGGTCATGCGGTTTTCTCCCTGACACTCGGCGCCGCCGCGAGCAGTTCCTTCGTGTACTCGTGCTTCGGGCGCAGGAGTACCTCCTCAGTGGGTCCTTGCTCGACGATCTCGCCGTGGTACATCACGGCGACGCGATCGGCGATGTTCCACGCCAAGCCGAGATCGTGAGTGATGACGAGAGCGGAGAGTCCGAGCCGTTGCTTCAGCGAAAGCATGAGTCCGAGGATCTCGCCGCGCACCGAGGCGTCGAGCGAAGCAACCGGCTCGTCGGCGATGAGCATCTCCGGGTGCAGAGCGAGTGCGCCGGCGATGACGACCCGCTGACGTTGACCCCCCGAGAGTTCCTGCGGGATCGCGCCGAAGAACCGCTCGGGAGGCGAGAGCTCGGCATCCACGAGGCTCTGGGCCACGCGCTCCCGTTCGTCACCCGAGATGCCCTGCACACGCAGTCCTTCCGCCACAGATTCGTACACGCTGAGCTTCGGGTTCAGCGCTGCGGATGGATCCTGCAGCACGAGCTGCACCCGTCTGCGGAAGCGTCGCAGTTGCTTTCCCTTGTCGGGCAGGGGCTCACCCGCAAAGCGGATGTCGCTTCCCTCGTCCGTCGGTTGCAGCCCCATGAGCGCTCGAGCAAGAGTGGTCTTGCCCGATCCCGATTGCCCGACAAGGGCGACGATCTCGCCGCGGTGTACGTCGAGGTCGACATCTCGTACTGCGCGCGTACCTCCGGCGCCGTGGTACGTCACATTGACTCCGCGCGCCGAGAGGAGCACCTCGTTGCTCGGCTCCGAACGGCCCGGCTCATGCGCTCCGGCGCCGTGACGAGTAACCGGTCGCATGCGCGATGCCGGGTCACCGATGACCGGGAACGCATCTGCGAGCTTGCGGGTGTACGGCTCGTTGGGCTCGGAGCAGATCATGCGCGCTTCGCCGATTTCGACGAGCTCACCATTGCGCATGATCGCGATCTGCTCGCATGCGGTTGCGAGAACCGACAGGTCGTGGCTGATCATGAGCAGTGAGATGCCACGCTCCGAGACGAGTCGGGAGATCATGTCGAGGATCTGCTTCTGCACAATCACGTCGAGAGCGGTCGTCGGTTCATCAGCGATGATGATGTCGGGCTCGCATGCGAGGGCCATCGCGATCATGACGCGCTGCTTCTGACCACCCGAGAGTTCGTGCGGAAATGCTCCCGCCTTCTCTGGCGGCAGGTCGACGATTTCGAGCAGTTCGAGCACGCGCGTCTCCCGCGCTTTGGCTGTCTTCCAGCGTTCGGTCACGTGGATCTGCAGCGCCTCGGTGATCTGAGCGCCGACCGTGTGCACCGGATTGAGCGAGTGCATCGCCCCCTGGAACACGATCGAGGCCTGAGCCCACCGCAGCGCACGCAGCTCCCCGAACCTCAGCGAAGCGACGTCGGTCTCTCCGATGAGGACTCGGCCGTCCAGACGTGCGTTCTTCGGGAGGAGACGGAGTGCGCTCATGGCGAGCGTCGATTTCCCGGATCCTGATTCTCCGGCGATTCCGAGCGTGCCCCCAGCGGGGAGTTCGAGTGACACCGACCGTACGGCCGCGATCTCTCCGCGGTCGTTGCGGCCAGAGGTGCGATAGGTGATCGATACGTTATCGAATGTCAGACCGGGCATGGCTCATCTGCTCCTGAGGGTGGGATTGACGATGTTCTCGACGGCGCGCCCCATGAGCGTGAATGCCAGCACGACCAGCACGATCGCGATGCCCGGGGTGATGACGTACCACCAGTAGCCGCTCGTGGCGGCTGAGACGTCCATGGAGTTCTTGAGGATCGTGCCCCAGGACTGAACGCGGGGGTCCCCGAGTCCGAGGAAGGCGAGCGTCGACTCGGAGATGATCGCTGAACCCACGGTGAGCGTCGTGTTCGCAAGCACGAGCGGCAGTACCCCGGGCAGCAGGTGCTTCGTGATGATGTGCCAGTGGCTTGCGCCGAGTGCCCGGGAGCGCTCGATGTAGCCGCGCGATTCGACGGTGAGGGTCTGCGAGCGCACGACTCGCGCCGTACCGGCCCACGACGTGAGACCGATCGCGATGATGATCGTGAGTACGCCGCGGCTGAGTACCGAGGAGAGCACGATCGCGAGGATGAGCGCCGGCAGAACGAGGAAGAAATCGATGAGTCGCATCAGTACGTTGCCCGCTGCGCCGGTGAAGTGGCCGGCTGCGATGCCGACGAGCGTGCCGATGACCATGGACATCGCAGTCGCTGCGAGTCCCACGAGCAGGGAGACGCGCGCGCCCCAGACCATGCGGACCCATAGTTCACGGCCCTGATGGTCCGTGCCGAGCGGATGGTCGAGCGATGGTGGGGCGAAGCGCTCCTGATCGACGAGAGTCGTCACATCGAGCATGTGCGCCGGCGCAAGGACCGGGGCGAGCACCGCGACGACTGCGATGAGCACGAGGAATCCGAGGCCGACCATTCCGGCGCGATGATGTCGGAACTGATCCCAGAAATCGTGCAGCGCGGCGCGGCGGCGCGCCCAGGCGTAGTAACGCGGAGAACGCTGTTGCTTCGGATCTGCGGTGAGCGTGGTCATGCGCGCCTCACTCTCGGGTCGAGTTGACGGTAGATGAGGTCGGCGATGAGGTTCATCGCGATGATGATCGCGGAGAACACCACGAAGGTGCCCTGCAAGAGCGGGAGGTCTGGACCCTTGATCGCCTCGAAGGTCAGCTTTCCGAGGCCGGGCCAGGAGAATACCGTCTCGACGGTCACGGCGCCCGCGATGAGTCCGCCGAGATGCATGAAGATGAGCGTGACGGTCGGGAGCAGCGCGTTCGGGACCGCGTGACGCCTGCGCACGAGGTCGTCCCGCAGCCCCTTGGCGCGGGCAGTGGTGAGGTAGTCGGCGCTCATCTCCTCGATGAGCGAGCTGCGCATCACCATGAGGTACTGCGCGTAGACCACGGCGACCATGGTGATGACCGGGAGCACCATGTGCGAGGCGATGTCGAGCGTCGCACCGAGCGCATCCGTCGGCGGGTTCGGGGAGCGCATGCCGCCCGTCGGGAACCAGTGCAATGTCCCGCCGAAGATCATCAGCAGGATGAGGCCGAGCCAGAAGGTCGGCACTGACCAGAGCACGAGCGAGGATGACGAGGCGAGACGATCGAATCGCGAGCCGTGCTTCCAGGCGGCCTTCTGGCCGAGCCACAACCCGAGGGCGATTGCGAGAATGGCGGCGGTGCCGGTGAGTAGGATCGTCGGCCAGAAGTACTGGCCGATGAGACTCGACACCGACGTCTTGTAGACGTAGCTCTCGCCGAAGTTGAGGGTGAACACGTTGACGAGGTAGTCGAAGAACTGCTGCCAGAGCGGCTTGTTCAGGCCGAACTGCTCGCGGAGCAGTTCCATCTGCTCCGGCGTCATCTGCCGTTCGCGCGCCATCGAGGCGACGGGGTCTCCGGGCAGGATCTTGAACGCGAAAAAGCCGAGCACGATCACCATGCCAAGGCTGATCGCAGCTCCGCCGAGCTTGGAGAGGACGTACTGTATCGCTGAGGTATCGCGCGGGCGTTCCTCTGCGCTCGCGCTGGTCGCTATTGCCGATGTGGACGGTGGCACCGAGTTGGTCATGAGAACTCCTGTGGATCGATCCTGGAGTGCTGCGGAGGACGCGGAGGCCGAGGCCTCCGCAGCACGAGCCGGGCCTATTCGACGTCGGCGAGGTTCTTTCGACGCATGACCATGTAGACGACGCCTCCGATGATGACGAGCAGTACGACGCCTCCGGCGATCAAGAGACCGGTGTTCGCGCCTTGATCGGACGAAGCGTCCGTTCCTTCGACGGGGGCGACTGTCAGGTAGCCCCAGTAGCCGGCCTGGTTCGCGATGATGCCGCCGTCCTCCGGCTGCAGCGTGAACCCATCGAAGCGGTCGGAGCGGTACGCTTCGAGGCCGTTGGCGTACCAGTTCGCGATCTGCACGGTGTCCGTGTAATTCATCGCGAGCATCTCCTGCACGATCTCCTGACGCTTCCCCTCATCGAGCTCCGAGCGCTGCTCCGCGTACAGCTTGTCGAATTCGGGGTTGCAGTAGCCGTCCTGCGAGGTGCCGCCGGTGCCGTCTTCACTCGTGGGAAGGTTCGCACAGGTATTGATGCCGAGTTGGTAGTCGGGGTCCGGGTTCACCGACCAGCCCGTGAAGTAGATGTCGTAATCGCCCTTCACGGAAGCCGCGCTGACGGTATCGGCATCGGACGACTCGACGTTGATCTTGATCCCGATGTCTTGCATCCATGGGACGAAGAACTCGGAGATCGATTGCTCGTTCGGTTCGCCCGCGTCAACGAGGAGACGGAGCTCGAGCTTTTGACCATCCTTCTCACGGATGCCGTCGGTGCCTTCGACCCAGCCCGCCGCATCGAGCTTCTCCTTTGCGGCTTCCGGATCGAATTCGACGATGGCCGAATCGTCGTCGGACAGGTGCCATTTGGGAAATGACGCCGGAATGAAGCTCGTGGCTGGCACGCCCTCGCCCTCGAGCACCTTGTCGAGCAGGGTCTTCGTGTCGGTGCCGAGACGGATCGCCTGTCGCACTTCGACGTCCTTGAGGGCTTCGGCACCGGTGCCGTACGGCGTGCCTTCGCGGGTCTGCATGCCCGGGTTGAGACTGAACGACTGGTAGCGGCGGCCGATGCCGGAGTGCGTCGTCACTCCTTCGACTCCCTCGAGAGCCTTGAACTGGGTCGGTGTGAGGCCAGTGACCATGTCGACGTCGCCCGCCTTCAGCGCCTGCACCTGTGCGTCTGAGTTCGTGTAGTAGACGTACTGCAGCTTGTCGACCTTCGGTGCGCCTCTCCAGAAATTCGGGTTGGCCTTGAACGCGATGGATTCGTTGGCCTGATAGCTCTCCAGCACGAAGGGGCCGGAGCCCACGACATCGGCGTCATTCTGAAATTCGGCTGGATTGTCGATCTGCTCCCAGATGTGCTTCGGCACGACCGGAATCTCTGACCCGGGGTTCGGCGCTTGTGGGGCCTTCAAGTTGATCACGACCGTGAGATCGTCGGGGGCTTCGACCGACTCGAAGCCCGAGACCAGGTTGCCGTTCGCGGTGCCGAGTTCGGGAACCGACATCATCTGGTCGTACGTGTATTTCACGTCGGCCGACGTGATCGGTTCACCGTCGGACCACTGCATGCCCTCACGGAGTGTGAACACCCACTGCGCACCGTCTTTCTCCGTGGTCCACGACTCCGCGAGACCTTCAGTGGGTGAGCCGTCCTCTGAGCTGTTCTGCACGAGCGACTCGTACATGTAGCGGATCGTGTTCGTGGGGAGCAGGTAGATCGAGATGAACGGATTGAAGTTGTCGACGAACCCCGAGGTCGCGATGCGCAACGTGCTCGCGTCTGCTGCCTCGTCAGTCGGGGCCTCGGCTAACGCGGGCGCGGCAAACGCGGTCGCTGGCGCCACGGTGAGTGCGGCGCATGCAACCGCAGCTCCCGCTGCGAGCGCGCGGAGCCGGTGTCTGCGTGGAGGAGTGTGCATCATTGCTTGGCATCCCTTCGATTTCGACCACATTCAACGCTGATGTGGGGTCGGTGCTCACCATCGAACCTCAAAACGGCATGGTGGTCAATAGATTCGTGACGTATCTTCTAAAAAGGTGTGCATCGGTATTACTCCATCATTGGGGAACGCCTGCGGCTGTGTGCCGATATGCGTAACGTATCGTTCATGGATCCGGACCGGTGTACGTTTCGGGGAGCGTGCTCACGCGGATGAGAGCAGTGCCGTGAGCAGGTCGATCCGCTCCCGAAGCGACTCCACGATGACGTGCTCATCGAGCGCATGGGCACCGCCTCCCCGCGGACCGAAACCGTCCACCGTCGGAATGCGGAGACTCCCGAGCAGGTTCGTGTCACCCGCGCCCGCTGCCGGACGCCCGTCGATCCGTTGGCCAAGGCTTGCAGCCGTGGATGCAATGGTCGCTGTCAAAGCGGCATCGGGTGCCGTGGCACGCCATGCTGGCCGGCTGCTCAGCGTCTCGACCTCGAGGCGGGAGCCGTGCCGGATCGGAGCGAGGCCGTCCAGGGCGTTCAGCACCGCAGTTTCGGACTCTCCGTCGATGAACCTCAGTCCGATTTCGGCCTCGGCGACGTCCGGAACGACGTTCGCACGGGTTCCCCCGGCAACGGTGCCGATGTTGCAGAGTACTGGCGCGGAAAGCGCGGGGTCCTCGACCAGCATGCGCACGCGCATGAGCTGATCGACGAGCTCGTCAATGGCCGAAATCCCGAGCTCGGGATCGAGCGCGGCGTGGGCGGATCGACCGACGGCTCGGATGATCACCCTCGTACTCCCGCGGCGTCCGACCTTGAGTGCCCCGTCGGGGTGCGGCGATTCAAAGCCGATGGCCGCACGTGCCCCGACCGCCTCCTGCGTGATGAGTGAGGCGGTGGTCGGGGATCCGACTTCCTCATCGCACGTGAGGATCACTCTCACCGGCATCGCCGGGGCTCCGCCGATGCGCTCGAGTGCCTCGCACATGACGGCTATGCCGCTCTTCATGTCGTAGGCGCCCGGCCCTCGGATGACGGTACCGTCGTGCGACCACGGCAACGCCTGATCGAGTGTGCCGCGCGGCCAGACGGTATCGGTGTGCCCCACGAGGAGGAGTGGATCGGGCCCGGCGCCGAAGTCGGCGAGGATGCTCGTGCCGGCATCGGTGCGAATGCGTCGAACGGCGCCGCCGATGGCGGCGAGTCGCTCGCTGAGGGGAGTCGCGATGCGCTCACTCGCTTCGGTGTCGAAGGACGGCGATTCGATTTCTACGAGCATGCGAAGAAAATCCACGACCGGATCGGTCTGGCGCGACATCCACGGCGCTGCGTTCATGTTTATGAAACGTATCCTAGGGTTGCAAGGGCCGCAAGACCCTTATAGCATCGAGCCATTCACTGATGAATCTCGTTGCATAGGAAACGTATGATGGCGCCCGGGTTGCTGACACTCACGTTCGAAACGCCCACAGCTGGCGATGCCTCTGAGACGCTTTCCGGGCGAGAGCTGCGTGGGTACGAGGAATTCAGGGCCGCAGCAGCGCTCTATGTGGACGTGTTCCAGTATCGCGCTCCTGAGTTCGCTCTCAACCCGAACCTGCTCAGCGCGCTCGCCCAAAACGGAGGATCGTCCGTCGGCGTATTCACGAGCCACGAGGAACTCGTCGGTTTCGCATACGGTTTCGCAGGGCGGGACACCGACGGAACCGAGTTCCACTACTCCCAGGCGGCGACCGTCGATCCACGGTTCCAGGGCCGTGGAGTGGGGCGCATGCTCAAGCATCTGCAAGCCGAGGTCGCCGAGCACTGGGGCCATCGCACGATGCGGTGGACATTCGATCCGCTCCTCGCGAGAAACGCGCACTTCAACTTCGATTCGCTCGGCGCATCGGGCATCGCGTACCTGCCCGATTACTACGCCCGAGCCGGCACCGATCGCATCCTGGTCGAGTGGGTGCTTGATGACCGCGGAGACCGCGAACAGACCCGGACGAGCCCCTCGAAACGTCGTGCTCCAGCCCTCGGGGTGCACGAGTGGGGCGAGATCGAAGCGGTCGACGACGCACTGTGGATCGCCTTTCCCGCGGTACCGCCAGTGCGCACCGAAGTGGCGAGCGAAATGCGGTCGCACCTCGCGGCCTCCCTCACCACGGCGATCGATTCCGGGCGTGTGCTCGTCGGATGTACGAGGATCAACGACGAGACCGCCGCCTATCTTGCGGTCCCCGATATCCGGATGGAGCAGCGATGACGAAAGAGACGCCGGCGCGCAGCGAGAGCGACCTCGACCGCACCCTGAGGTCGCCGGGAGACCGCTTCGGAGAGCGGATCCGTTCAAACCTCTCGGCCGAGAACATCCAAACACGAGTCATCGAGAGCGAGAAGCGATCGCTCCAGCGCACCCTCGACGAACTCGCAGCGAGCGGTGAGGTGCCGCAGGCCGCGGCGCTCATTCTTGGAGCCAGACGCCGTTTCATCGGCGGCGAGGGCAAGGGAGCCGCGTACGCGCAACTTTTGAACGCCGATCTCTCCGCGACCCTTTCAAACGTATTCCTGGTCGATGGGCGAGCGCTCTCTCCGATCACCGTGCTCACCGATGTGCGCGCGAGCGACGTGCTCATCGTGTTTTCGATGCGCCGGTATCGAGCTGAAACGGTGCGGCTCGGCGAGCTCTTCCATGAGGCCGGAGGTCAGCTGGTGGTCATCACCGACAGCGACGATGCGCCGCTCGCGCGCCTCGCGAGCGCGCTGATCAAAGTGCACACGGAGTCGGCCTCTTACGCGGACTCGCCCACCGCGGTGGCCGCGGTCTGCCACCTCCTCAGCACACTGACGACTGCAAGCGCAAAGGGGGCCAGACGGCGCCTCACGGTTCGCGACCAGTACGCCGCCGAACTCGCTCTCTACCTCCCCGAACACGAGCAGGAGAACGAGCGATGAAGATCGAGCGCGTGAGACTCTTCGCGCTCCGTCTGCCGCTGCTCCACAGCTTCGAGACGAGTTCGCACCGGAAGTCCGGCATCGAGCACGTGCTCGTGGAGCTCACGAGCGACTCAGGAACGACCGGTTGGGGTGAAATCGCTTCACCGAGCGACCCCTACTACTGTGCAGAGAACACGGATACTGCGTGGTACATCGCCACCAACTATCTGGTGCCGCGAGTGCTCGATACCGAATGGGACCGGCCGGAGGAGGTCGAGCGCGCGTGGTCTAACATTCGAGGGCACGAGTTCGCGAAGGCCGGATTCTCGGCGGCGGCCTGGGACCTGACCGCGAAGCACGACGGCATCTCACTCGCGCGAGCGCTCGGAGGCACACGGGATGAGATCGAGTCGGGAGTCTCGCTCGGCATCGAACGGTCAGAGCAGGATCTCCTCGCACAGGTAGGTCAGCAGCTCGACGCCGGGTACGGTCGTGTGAAGCTCAAGATCGCGCCCGGCTGGGATGTTTCCCCCGTCGCCGCCGTGCGCGACGCCTTTCCGGATATCGATCTGCATGTCGACGCAAACGGGGCGTATCCGCGCACGAGCGAGGCGCTCGAGGTGCTGCAGCGACTGGACCGGTTCTCGCTGACCATGCTCGAGCAACCTTTCGCCGCGCGTGATTTCATGGCCCATGCCGAACTGCAGCAGCGGATCGAGACGCCCATCTGCCTCGATGAGTCCGTGGTGACGGTCGCCGACCTCGAGACGATGATCCGGCTCGACGCGGGGCGCATCCTCAACATCAAGGTGTCCAGGATGGGCGGTCTCACCGAAGCGCAGAACGCGCATCGCGTCGCTGAGCAAGCCGGTATCCCGGTGTGGTGCGGGGGCATGCATGAGTTCGGGATCGGTCGCGCAGCGAACGTCGCGCTGGCATCACTGCCGAACTTCCATCTTCCCTCTGATGTCTCGGGATCGGACAAGTACTACGCGAACGATCTCATCGAGCCGCCAATTCGGGCGCGTGAAGGTCGCGTTGCGGTTCCAACGGCGGTGGGCATCGGGCACGAGGTGGATGTCGCTCGGGTCTCGGTCGACGCGAATCGCACGTTCGATTCTGCTTCGAGGGAGCTCGCGGGGGTGCCAGGGTGAATCTCCATCCAGTGATCGACGGGCACAACGATCTTGCCTGGGCTTGCAGGGAGACGCGTGCCTACTCAGTGAACGGGCTTGAGAGCGGAGCGACAGGTCTGCACACGGACCTCGCGCGCCTCGAAACAGGCGGCGTCGCGGGGCAGTTCTGGTCGGTCTGGGTTGATCCTGCACTGCAGGGAGCCGAGCAAGTCGTCGCCACCCTGGAGCAGATCGATTTCGTCCATCGATTCGTGGAGCGCTACCCCGAGCGGGCTCGTCTGACGCGCACGGCAGCCGAAGCGCGAACCGCGATGGCCGAGGGGCGCATCGCCTCCTTCATCGGCGTCGAAGGGGGTGCGCAGTTCGACGGGTCTCTTGCGGCGCTGCGGCAGTTCGCGAGGCTCGGATCTCGGTATGTCACGCTCACCTGGTCCCGCACGACCGACTGGGCCGATTCGGCGACCGATGACGCGCGGCACGGCGGCCTCACGGAATTCGGCCGAGAAGTGGTGCGCGAGATGCAACGCATCGGCCTGCTCGTCGATCTCGCGCATGTCGCACCAACGACGATGCGCGATGCGCTTGCTGTCAGCGAGCGGCCTGTGATGGTGAGTCATTCCGGTTCGCGGGCAGTGTGCGATCACCCTCGCAACGTGCCAGACGACGTACTTGCCGAGATCGGTTCGAGCGACGGTGTGATCATGGTGGCGTTCGTCCCCTCATTCCTGTCGGAGGACCGGCACGCGTGGGTGCGGGCCGGAGAGGAGGGTGATCCGCCACCGGTGGGAGTTGGAGATGTCGCCGACCATCTCGACCACATGCGAGATGTCGCGGGTGTGCATGCGGTGGGAATCGGCGCGGACTACGACGGAACCGACGCGATGCCCATCGGCCTGGGGGACGTCTCGGGCTACCCCCGGCTCTTCGAAGAGCTCGAACGACGCGGGTGGTCGGATGATGAACTCCGGGGTCTCGGTACCGACAATGTGCTCCGGGTGCTCGAAGCCTCCGACGGCGACTACCTCGACTTCCTCGCGGGCCGCGCCCCGCAGCCTCCGGCCTCCGCAATCGCCCCGGCGGTCGACCTCTCCAAGAAGAAAGCAGGATGATCTTGGTCGTGATTCCCCGTGTGCTGGTGGTAGTGAATTCTCCCGGCTCTGGACCTCGACGGCTTGCCGATTGGCTCGCGGATCGCGGCGTGGACGTCGTAGAGCGACTGGGACAGCACGGCCTCCCCAGAACGCTCGAGGGCTACCACGGACTGGTGCTGCTCGGAGGAGGATTGATGCCAGACGACTACGAGCAGGCGCCATGGTTGGGCGACGAGCGCCACCTCACCGAAGAGGCCATCGAGCGTGACGTTCCGACGCTCGGAATCTGTTTGGGCGCGCAGGTGATCGCCGACGTGGCAGGGGGAGAGGTGCGCGAGAACTTCGGGCCGAAGGAACGAGGAAGCACCGTGATCCGCTCGACCCGAGCGGGTCGTGCCGACGCCGTGCTCTCCGCGATCGGCTCAGCCGCCCCCATGATCGAGAACCATCGGGACATGATCACGAGGCTTCCCGCGGGTGCGACGCTGCTCGCGTCGAGCGATGCCGTCGAGCACCAGGCGTTCCGCATCGGGGAACACGTGCGAGGCGTGCAGTTCCACCCCGAGGCGAGCGCCGCGAACCTTGCCGGTTGGGATGATGCAGCACTCACCGGTGAGGGGTACGACATCGGCATCCTGCTGGCGGCCGCCCAGCGGGACGACGCTGAGAACACCCGTGCGAGCCATGCGCTCGTCGACGCGTTCGCTGAGGAGATCCTCGAGCGCGCTCGGGCCGAAACATGAATCGCGTCATCGACCGCACGGGCTTCGCGGAGATTCCCGCGACGTGCGCCGAGTCCGCGCTGCAGCGCGCTTTCGATCGGCACGATCTCGCGCTCGCTCCTGCCGCGCTCGCCGCAATCTTCGACCCCGAGGGCGTGATCTCGTGGAAGGCCACCGGTGAACCTCGGAGGGATGGACGGCCTGTGACGCGCGGCTCGGTGTTCCGAATCGCGTCGATGACGAAGAGCTTCCTCGCCGCAGCAGCATTGGAGCTGCGCGACCGAGGCGAGTTCGATCTCGACCGCCCGATCGACGCGTACGTACCGGGCGTGCGGTTCGACTTCGCCGGCGAGGCGGTACCCGTGACCGTCCGGCAGTTGTTGACGAACCGGTCCGGCCTCCCCGAAGACAACGCTTGGGCGGACCGTCTGCTCGGGGCTGATCCCGGGGCCATCGACGCACTCGGAGCGGCCGGCCTGCGGCTCACGGCAGAACCGGATGATCGCTACCAGTACTCCAATCTCGGAATGTCGTACGTAGGACGCGCGATCGAGGCAGTGACGGGCCACGCGGTCGAGGACGAGATCACCGAGCGCCTGCTCGAACCGCTCGGTCTCGCGCACACTCGATTCGAGCCGGCAGCGTACTCTGCGGATCGGACGCTCGCCGCCGGGTTCCGCACCTTCAACGGGGGACGCAGCTTCTCGGATGAGCCGTATGTCGGCGCGGGCGCGCTCTCGTGCATCGGAGGCCTGTTCAGCACGGTGGATGACGTTGCCCGTTGGGCCGCTTTCCTGCAATCCGCGTTCTCCGATGCCCCTCTGCACCCCGAGGTGCTCAGCGCTCGGAGCAGAAGGGAGATGCAACGCATTTCCACAGCAATACCGCTCGATGCGGAGCCGTCGGCCGAGCCGCAGCTGCCGAAACTGCAGGCGATCGGGTACGGCATGGGGCTCGTCGTGGAGCAGGATCGCCGGTTCGGGCGCATCGTGCAGCACGCGGGCGGGCTGCCTGGGTTCTCGTCTCATATGCGGTGGCATGTCCCCAGCGGTTGCGGCGTGGTCGCTTTCGGTAACTCGGATGTCTTCGGGGCGGGCGGACTCGCGACCCGTGCGCTCGCCGAAGTGCTCGAGGCGGTCGATGCGCCATCGGAGCACCTCCCCCCATGGCCGGAGACGCTCGATGCCGGGAAGCGCATCGATGATGCAGTGCGGACGGGCGAACCCCTGGACGGTCTTGCCGGCCTCTTCTCAGCGAACGTCATGCACGACCTGCCCGCAGCAGTGCGGGAGCAGAGACTCGTGCACGCACGCAGCGACGCTGGCCCGGTGTCGCTGCGGCAGCAACCGTTCGAGGAACGCGTGCTCGCGCCGCGGGGGCCCGCGGAGCTGCGCTGGCGCATCGCGTGCGCTCGCGGTTCGCTCGTTTGCGAGATCCGGCTCGTGGGTCTGCGCGGTCCCCTCGTGCAGTCATTGGCCATCGAGTGCCGCGACGTCGGCACAGCAGCGGAAGGGAGCACCATATGATCCGACATCACGTGGTCGTCGTCGGCGGCGGCCTCATTGGACTGAGCACGGCGCACGCGCTGCTGCGCGAGGGCCACAAGGTCACGATCGTCGAGAAGCGGGCACTGGGCAGCGGTGCGGCGACCGGCAACGCCGGGGAGCTGACCCCCCAGCAGGTCGCCCCGCTCGCATCGGCGAACACCGCGCGCGATGTCTTCCGCGGCGTGCTCAGCCGAAATTCGTATCTTTCGATCGATCCGCTGCAGCTGCCCCGTCTCGCCCGCTTCGGGCTCGGCTTCCTTCGCGCTGCCCGCACTGCGAATGCGAGCAGGGGAGCCGCCGCCCTCGCACAGTTCTCCGGAGGCATTCGCGCGGCCTTGCAGCGCATGGCTGACGATGGCGTCGACATCTCGGGCGGGGGTGACGGGTTCCTCATGACGTCGTCCGACGAGACGGAGTTGGATGCTGCGCATGCCGCATACCGGGAACGAGCGGAACGCGGATGGGGTGCCGGTCCGGGACCCGTACTGCGGGGCGATCAACTCCGCGCCGCGGAACCAGCGCTCCAACCGTCGGTGGTGGGCGGGTTCGTGCTGCCCGGAGAGTTCTCGCTCGATCCCGTGACCTTCGTCGCAAGTCTCGTCGAACGCGTGCGGGCGGGCGGCGCAGAGATCCGCGAAGGACTCGCCGCAATGCGCATTGGAACGGGTCCGAGCGCGAGCATTGTCTGCGCGGACGAGAACGGCGCCGAGGTCACCATCCGCGGTGACCGACTCGTGATTGCGGCGGGCGCGTGGACGACCTCGATCCTGCGCCGATCTCGGATTCGTTCCGCCCCCGTTGTCTCGGGCAAGGGATACAGCTTCACCGTGCCGGTCGACCGCATGCCGTCTTCGCTCGTGCACGCCATGGACCTCCACTGCGTCGCAATCCCGATGCACGGCCGCCTGCGCATCGTGGGCATGATGGAATTCGACGGCCACCCGGAGCGGTCGAATCCGCACCGGTTTGAGGTGCTCACCCGCGCCGCATCGCGACTCATCGCCGACGCCGATTGGTCGGCGCGCACCGATGAATGGGTCGGAGCACGGCCCATGACCGCCGATGGGCTCCCTCTGCTCGGACGCGTTCCACGGCGGCCGGATGTCATCGTCGCGGCGGGGCACAATATGCACGGACTCTCGCTCGGACCCATCACGGGTCAGATCGTTGCCGCGCTCGTCGCTGACCGGGAACCGTTCGTCGAGGGACGTCGAGTCGACCTCGCGCCCTTCGCAGTGCGACGCTGACCACACGGGCGCATGCGCATCGGCGCGTCCGTCCCGCTAAGCTGGACGGGTTCGTTCAGAGACAGGGTCTCCGTGCGCACGGCTTCAGGGGCCAATCCGGGTCCGCTCGCCATCGGCTGCCCGTTCGCGGCCCGCGAGCACGACGGACACCAGGCAGACCGACCCGAGGCAGACCGAACCCAGGAGCGACGATGGCACAGGTGAACCCCGCTGGTGCGACACCAGCCGCCGACCCGAACAGCATCGACCCGCGCGTCTTCCCCTCGTCTGCGCGTCGCGGGACCGAGTGCCGAGAGTTGCAGCTCGGCGGTGCGCGCGCGACCGAGCTCGTCGAGCAGTACGGCTCGCCGCTGTACGTGATCGACGAGGCGGCCGCCCGCGATCGGGCCAGCGAGGTCCGAGTCGCCCTCGAATCCGAGGCTGAGCGCATCGGAACGAGTGCGACCGTGTACTACGCGGGCAAGGCGTTCCTGTGCGTCGAGGTGGCGCAGTGGATGGCCGAAGAGGGCCTCGCGATCGACGTCGCGAGCGGGGGAGAGCTCGCCGTCGCGCTCGCCGCCGGAGTGGACCCGGCGCGCATCGGCTTCCACGGCAACAACAAATCGGAACGCGAGATCGCGCGTGCGGTCGAGGCGGGCGTCGGCACGATCATCATCGACAGCGAGGTCGAGACCGAGCGCATCGCGCGTGCGGCAGCGGCGGCGGATCGCCGCCAGCGCGTGCGGCTGCGCGTCAATAGCGGCGTGCACGCATCGACGCACGACTTCCTCGCGACGTCTCACGAAGATCAGAAGTTCGGTCAGCCGCTCAGCGAGGCGCCGCGACTGGTCGAGGCGATCCTCGCTCATGACAGCCTCGAGTTCGTGGGGCTCCACTGCCACATCGGCTCCCAGATCTTCGCGACCGACGGTTTCCGCGAGTCCGCCAGGCGCCTGGTGGGCGTGTACCCGGAGCTCGAGCGGATCGCCGGCCGACCGATTCCCGAGCTGAACCTCGGCGGCGGTTTCGGCATCGCCTATACGTCGGCGCAGGCGGAGCAGGCTCCCGAGGTCGCTGCCATCGCACGACAGCTCGCCGACATCGTCGCGGAGACCTGCGCTGAAGCCGGCGTATCGGTTCCGCAACTCGCGTTCGAACCGGGTCGCGCCGTCATCGGGCAGGCCGGGGTCACCCTCTACACGGTGGGAACCACGAAGCCCGTGCTGCTCGCCGGCTCCGATGCGGCGGCCGACCCAGCCGACCTGGGATTCGCCGAACGCCTCTACGTGAGCGTCGACGGCGGCATGAGCGACAACGCCAGACCCGCCCTGTACGGCGCCGACTACCAGGTCCGCATCGCGAACCGCGAGAGCGACGCCGACCCGGCGCTCGTACGGGTGGTGGGCAAGCACTGCGAGTCGGGCGACATCGTCGTGCAGCGCGACGTGATCCCGGGCGATGTGCGCGCAGGCGACACGCTCGCCGTCGCGGTCACCGGAGCCTACTGCTGGTCCCTCTCCAGCAACTACAACTACGTGCCGCGACCGCCGGTCATCGCCGTGTCGAACGGCTCCTCGCGCGTCATCGTGCGGGGCGAAACCGAGGACGAGTTGCTCGCGAAGTCCGTGATTCCGGCGCCGGTGGCCCCGGCGAACGCCGGCTGAGGATCGCCGGCCCAGAATTCTCCCGCCGTTCTCGGCGGATCGAACACGACGCACTATCAAGGAGACGAACATGAATGGTTATCGTGACCTCCGCATCGGGTTGCTCGGCTGCGGCTCGGTCGGCGCACAGGTGGCCCGGCTGATCCTGGAACACGGAGACGAGCTGGCCGCGCGCATCGGGGCGCGTCTGACGCTCGCAGGCATCGCGGTCCGCAACGTCGACGCGCCGCGCGATGTCGAGCTGCCGAGGGAGCTGTTCACGACCGACGCCGAACGTCTCGTCCAGGGCTCCGATATCGTCATCGAGCTCATGGGCGGCATCGAACCGGCCCGCACGCTGATCACGCAGGCACTGCAGGGCGGCGCCGACGTCGTCACCGCGAACAAGGCGCTCATCGCGGCGCACGGTCCCGAGCTCTCGGAAGCGGCGGAACAGGTCGGCGCACAGCTCTCGTACGAGGCGGCCGTCGCCGCGGCGATCCCGATCCTGCGCCCTCTGCGCGAAAGCCTGGCCGGTGACCACATCACCCGCGTGCTCGGGATCGTGAACGGCTCGACCAATTACATCCTCGACCGCATGGACCGATTCGGCGACAGCGCCGAAGACGCATCGCGGGTGGCGAGCGAACTGGGCTTCCTCGAAGCCGATCCGACCCTCGACGTCGAGGGCTACGACGCCGCGCAGAAAGCGACCATCCTCGCGAGCATCGCCTTCCACACCGAGGTGCCCGTCGACGCGGTGCACCGAGAGGGCATCACGCAGATCACGGCGGAGCAGATCGAAGCGGCGAAGAGCGCTGGGTACGTCATCAAGCTCCTCGCGATCGCCGAGCGGTTGCAGGCCGCTGACGGCACCGACGGAGTCTCGGCGCGCGTCTACCCCGCGCTGATCCGCCGCGACCACCCGCTCGCAGCGGTGCACGAGGGCAAGAACGCCGTGTTCGTCGAGGCGGAGGCCGCCGGCGAGTTGATGTTCTACGGCGCCGGAGCCGGCGGAGCGGAAACCGCTTCGGCGGTGCTCGGAGACCTCGTCTCCGCAGCGCGCAGGCACGTCGTCGGCGGCCCGGGCATTCCGGGGTCGCTGCATGCCGAGCTGCCGATCCTTCCCGTCGGCGAAGTGATGACGGCTTACCAGATCATGCTCGAAGTGCGCGACCAGCCAGGCGTGCTCGCGAGCATCGCGGGCATCCTCGCCGAGCGGGGAGTATCTGCCGCGAGCGTCGAGCAGACCGTCGCTCGAGGCGGGGCAGGCGACGAGCCGAGCGCGGCTCTGGTCATCGGCACGCACCGCGCGCGCGAAGCCGATCTCGCTGCGACGGTCGAAGCCCTGCGGGCCGCCGAGGTCGTCACCGCCGTGACGAGCGTGCTGCGCCTCGAGGGTCAGGCGTGAGCGCGACCGGCAGCGGGATCGGTCGCACCGTCAAGGTGCGCGTGCCCGCGACGAGCGCGAACCTGGGCCCCGGATTCGACACGCTCGGCATCGCGCTTGCGTACGGAGACGAGCTGACGGTCGTCGTGCGCGACGCGCCCGGCGCGACCGTCGAGGTCACGGGCGTCGGAGCCGGCGAGGTTCCCACCGATGAGACGAACCTCGTGGTCCGTTCCGCCGCCCACGTCTTCGCGCAACTCGGACGCCGCATGCCCGGCATCGACGTCGCCGCCACGAACCGCATTCCGCACGGGCGCGGCATGGGATCCTCCGGATCGGCCATCGTCGCCGGCGTGATGATCGCCGCCGGCCTGCTGCAGAGCGACCCCGAAGCTCCTGTCGCGCTCACCGAGGAGCAGCTGCTCGCATTCGCGACCGAACTCGAGGGGCACCCCGACAATGTCGCACCCGCGCTGTTCGGCGGACTGACCATCGCGTGGACGACGGAGCAGGGCCCGCGCTTCAAACGGCTGATGGTGCACCGCGGCGTGGCGCCGCTCGTGCTCGTGCCGAGCTTCACCATGTCGACCGAGCTCGCTCGAAGCCTGCAGCCGAAGCAGGTGCCGCATGAGGACGCCGTCTTCAACGTCTCTCGGTCGGCGCTGCTCATCGCCGCACTCACGCAGAGCCCCGAACTCCTGCTCGAGGCGACCGAGGACCGGCTGCATCAGAACTATCGCGGTGCCGCCATGCCGGCCACGCGCGACCTCATCGGCGAGCTGCGCTCAGCGGGGCATGCAGCAGTGGTCTCCGGTGCCGGCCCGTCGGTGCTCGTGCTCTCGAACGGGCCGTTGGATCGCATGCAGGCAGCGGATTTCGTGGCTGCCCATCACCCGGATTGGCGCGTGCTCACCCTGGCCGTCGATACCAAGGGTGCTACAGTTGAAACGACCCCTGCGGGAGCGGCGCTCTAGCCTCGCCCGTCGATGTCCGCTCATGCGGAACCGTGGGTCGTTATCGCACCGTGAACACATCGCACGGTGATCCCGAAGCACACATGTGCACTACCGCGGGAATGCGCGCCCACTTGCGCGTGCAGTCCCGTCGGCGTTCCGAAAGGAAGAACGTGGAATCCAACGTTGAAGACAACACCACTCCCGCACCCGAGGAAGCCGCCGCGCCGACGCGTCGCCGTGCTTCTCGTCGCGTGAGCGCCGCCGCTGGGGCTGCCGCTCCCGAGGCCGCTCCGGCTGCTGAGGCGCCCGCTGCAGCTCCGGCTGCCGAAGCGCCGGCTGCTGAGGCGCCGGCCCCTGACGCAGCGGAAGCACCCGCCGCCGCTGCGCCGAAGAAGCGCGCGACGCGCAGCCGGAAGAAGGTCGACGCGCCCGCCGATGCGACGGCGCAGGATCCGGCAGCCGAGTCGGATGCCACGGCAACGACTGCATCCTCGAGCACCGAGGCGGGCGATGCATCGAGCGCGCCGGAAGAGCAGCCAGCTGCTGCTCCGAAGAAGCGCGCGACGCGCAGCCGCAAGAAGGCTGAAGCGCCCGCCGAGCCTGCGACCGCTGCATCTGCAGACGCGAATGCCTCCGCCGATGCCGCCGCTGCCGCGACTGACGCGGCTCCGGCGCAGTCGACCGATACGGCAGCCGAAGCTCCGACTCAGGAGGCTCCTGCCAAGCGCACGCGCAGCCGCCGGGCCTCGTCAGCGACGGCCGCGGCCCAGACCGCTGCAGCAGAGACGGGTACGGGGGAGACCGGCACGCCGGAATCGCACGAGGGCGCCGCGTCGAACGCCGATGCCGCTCAGAGCAACGGCCAGCAGGCCGATTCCTCGGAGCAGTCGGATCGCGGTGAGAAGTCGGATCGCGGTGAGAAGTCGGATCGCGGCGAGCAGTCGGATCGCGCTTCGGATCGCGGCGAGAAGTCGGAGAACTCCGACGGTGAGCGGTCGGGGCGCAACCGCCGCGGCCGCGGTCGAGGCCAGAAGAACGAGAACGCGGAGTCGAACGAGCAGACCGATGCTGCCGCCTCCTCTGACGACGAGGGCAAGCAGCGCGGTTCCGGTCAGAACGGCAACGGGCCGCAGAACGGCCAGAAGAACGGCGACGCGAAGAACGGCGACAACTCGAGCCGGTCGAGCCGCACCCGGCAGCGCGACCGCAAGCGTCGCGGTCAGGGCGACGACCTCGAGCCGGAGATCACCGAAGACGACGTGCTGCTGCCGATCGCGGGCATTCTCGACGTGCTCGACAACTACGCGTTCGTGCGCACGAGCGGTTACCTCCCCGGCACGAGCGATGTCTACGTGTCGCTCGGGCAGGTCAAGAAGTACGGCCTGCGACGCGGCGACGCGGTGGTCGGAGCGATCCGTCAACCCCGTGACAACGACAGCGCGAGCCGTCAGAAGTACAACGCGATCGTGAAGATCGATACCGTCAATGGTCGACCGGTCGATGAGCAGCCGGAGGAGCGCGTCGACATCGCCGACCTCACGGCCATCTACCCCGAAGAGCGGCTGCGCTTCGAGACGACGCAGCAGGGCGTGCTCGGTCGTGCCATCGACCTCGTGGCACCGACCGGCCTGGGTCAGCGCGCAGCGCTCGTGCTTCCCGCGCACTCCGACGGCACCGCGGTGCTCGGCGAGCTCGCCGAGGCGATCAGCACGAACCGACCCGATGCGCACCTCGTGCTGCTGCTCGCGAATGCGCAGCCGGAGGAGATCACCCGGCTGCAGCGATCGGTGCGCGGTGAGGTCGTCGCCGCGAGCTTCGACCGCGGCGCCGAGGATCAGGCGATCATCGCCGAACTCGCGATCGATCGTGCGAAGCGACTCGTCGAACTCGGCCACGACGTCGTCGTACTCGTCGACTCGTTGAACCGATTCGCGCGTGCCTACGCTCAGGCCCAGCACGCGCAGAGCCGCCCGGCTCTGGACGAGATCGACGAGCTCGCACTCGCCCAGATCAAGCGTCTGCTCGCCTCGGCTCGCAACGTGGAGAACGGCGGCTCGCTCACCGTGCTCGCGACGGTGCACTCGAAGACCGGTCTCGCAGCCGACAAGCTGCTGCTGCGCGAGGTGCGCGCAGTCGTCAACAGCGAGGTGCGATTCGCGAAGTCGGCCGCCGGCCTTCCTCCGGTCGTCAAGCTCGCCGCGTCGCGTACGCGCAACCCCGAGTCGGTACTCGGTGCTGATGAGACGGCGGCGCTGGCAACGCTTCGCGCGGATCTCGGTTCCGACGGCGCGGAGGAACGACTCCGCGAGCGCCTGAGCGCGACGGCGTCGAACGCCGCGCTTCTCGCAGAGGTGCAGCGTTCGGGCGGTCTGGCCTAGTACGCACGAGCCCGCCCCGGTGATCCGGGGCGGGCTCAGTCGTCGCCGGATGCGGCGCTAGATTGGGGGCGGCGACACCATCGCAGCCGCGAGACGTTAGGAAGATACATGTTCGAACAGGTCGAAGGGCTGATCGCGGAGCACGCGCGGCTGCAGGAAGAACTCGCGGATCCCGCACTGCACGCAGACGCGTCGCGTGCGAAGAAGGTCAATCGGCGATACGCCGAGCTCAGCAAGATCAAATCGGCTCACGAGCACTGGCAGCAGGTGGGCGACGACCTCGAGGCGGCGCGCGAGCTCGCGAAAGAAGATGAGGCGTTCGCCGAGGAGGTCCCGGAGCTCGAGGCCAGCCTGGCGGAGGCTCAGGAGCGCGTGCGGCGCCTGCTCATTCCGCGCGACCCCGACGACGCCAGAGACGTCATCCTCGAGATCAAGGGCGGCGAAGGCGGCGCCGAGTCGGCCCTCTTCGGCGCCGACCTGCTGCGCATGTACATGCACTACGCGGAGTCCAAGGGCTGGAAGACGGAGATGATCGAGGCCGACGAGAGCGACCTCGGCGGGTACAAGAACGTGCAGATCGCCATCAAGGCGAACGCGGCGGATCCATCGCAGGGCGCCTGGGCGCACCTCAAGTACGAGGGAGGCGTGCACCGCGTGCAGCGCGTTCCCGTGACCGAATCGCAGGGGCGCATCCATACGTCGACGACCGGTGTGCTCGTGTACCCCGAAGTGGACGAGCCGGAGGAGGTCGGGATCAACCAGAACGATCTCAAGATCGACGTGTACCGGTCGTCGGGCCCCGGCGGTCAGTCGGTGAACACGACCGATTCGGCCGTGCGCATCACGCACCTCCCGACGGGCATCGTCGTGGCGATGCAGAACGAGAAGAGCCAGTTGCAGAACCGCGAGGCCGCGATGCGCGTGCTGCGAGCGCGACTGCTCGCGCGTCAGCAGGAGGAGGCCGCGGCAGAGGCCAGCGCGCACCGGTCGAGCCAGATCCGCACGATGGATCGGTCGGAGCGCATCCGCACGTACAACTTCCCCGAGAACCGCATCGCCGACCATCGCACCGGATACAAGGCCTACAACCTCGACCACGTGATGAACGGCGCGCTCGACGCCGTCATCGAGTCGTGCATCCGTGCCGATGAGGAGGCGCGCCTGGCCGACCTCGGACAGGAGTAGGCGCGCCAGGCCCTGGCCGTGGGCGTGGCTCTGGTCCTGGACCTGGCCCTGCCTCTCACCGAAGCACCGGGGGCCACGCGCCGAACCGCGACCCCGCAACCCGAACCGCCACCCTGCACCCTGGAGAAATCGCGCACCACAGGCCCGGGGAAGGGCAGGAGGCCGGTACGCTGAACCCATGTCAGATGCCGTGCTGCCGCTCGTCGGTCCCCTGGTCACTCTCCGCGCCCCCGGCCCGGCCGATCTCGACCCGCTCGTCGCGATTCTCGACCAGCCGGAGGTCTCGCTCTGGTGGGTGGGCTACAGCCCGCAGCGCGTGCGCGCCGAGTTCATCGACGCCCCGGACGTCGCGCGCATCATCGAGGTGGAGGGGCAGACCGCGGGGGCGATGTTCGTGCTGCGCGGGGAAGATCCCGAGTATCCGACGACGGTGATGCACCTGTTCATCGGCACCGTGTTTCGCGGGCGGCGCATCGGCGAGGAGGCGCTGGCGCTCGCCATCCGCTCCGAGTTCGCGGAGGGGATCACGCGCGTGACTCTGGACCCGAACGTGAACAACCCGGGTGCGATCCGCAGCTACGAGCGCCTGGGGTTCCAGCGTGTCGGCGTGCTCCGCGATTACCAGGTGCGACCCGGTGGGGCGCTCGAAGACGCGCTGCTGCTCGACCTCACGCGATCCGACTTTCCCGACGGCCCGCCGCTCCCGTCGCGCGCTTGAGCTCTGCCCGCGGCGGTAGCATGGCACTATGCGCGCTGCCCGTCCGATCCTTCCCTGGGTCGTCTGGGGAACCGCGGCGCTCGCCTACGCGATAGCGATCATCAACCGCTCGTCGCTCTCCGCCCTCGGTCCGGCGGCGCAGGAACACTTCGGCATCGATGCGACGACGCTGGCCTCGTTTCCGGTGATCCAGTTGCTGGTGTACGCCGGCCTGCAGATCCCTGTGGGAGTGCTGCTCGATCGCATCGGGCCGCGCGCGATGATCCTCATCGGGGGCGTGCTGATGATCGTCGGGCAGGCGGCCATGGCGACCGTACCCGAGGTGGGGCTCGCCATCGTCGCACGCGTGCTCGTGGGCGCCGGTGACGCCTGCACGTTCATCAGCGTCATGCGCATGCTGCCCGAATGGTTCTCGTTGCGGCAACTGCCGACCATCAGCCAGGCCACCGGCCTCATCGGGCAGTCGGGTCAGCTCGTCTCGGTCGTGCCGCTCGCCGTGCTCGTCGGAACCGCCGGTTGGATGGGCGGGTTCCTCGGCCTCGCCGCCGTCGGGTTGCTGGTCGTGATTCTCGGCGTCGTCGTGCTGCGAGATGCGCCCGGCCAGGAGACACTGCTCGAGCGGGTCACGGGGAGGCGGGGTCGCACGACCGAGAATGCGCGGTCGTTCGCCGACACTCGCACGGCCGCGATGGCCGCGGTGCAGCCGCCCGCGACTGAGATGATCCCCGTGATCTCCGAGGTTCGGGTGCGCGGACTGGGGTTCTGGAACCGCGCGCGGCGGCTGCTTCGACTGCCCGGCGTCAGGCTCGCGTACTGGGTGCACTTCGCCTCGCCGTTCGCAGCGAACGTGTTTCTGCTGCTCTGGGGAACCCCGTTCCTCGTCGGCGGCCTCGGGCTCGATGAGGCGGACGCGCGCGGTCTGCTCAGCCTCACCGTCATCTCTTCGATGGTGGCGAGCGTGGTGCTCGGCCCGTTGAGCTCTCGCTTCATCGAGCGCCGCGTCTGGTTCAATCTCGGCATCACCGTCGCGATCGCGCTCGTCTGGACATCGGTGATCGTCTGGCCAGGCACGCCGCCGCTCGGTCTCGTACTGGTGCTCCTGCTGATCCTGCCGCTCGGGGGACCGGCTTCGATGATCGCGTTCGAGGTGGCCCGGTCGCACACGCCTCGGAGCTACGCGGGGTTCGGCACGGGGCTCGTGAACACGGGCGGGTTCACGGCGTCGCTGCTCGTGATCCTGCTCATCGGTTTGGTGCTCGACGTGCAGGGCGCCGGATCGCCCGAGAACTACTCGCTCCACGCCTTCCAGGTGGCGTTCGCCGTGCAGATCCCGTTCTGGGCGCTGGGCATCGTCATGATCATCGTGGAGCAGCGGCGCACGAAGCGCTGGATGGACGAGAACGGACGCACGCTGCGCTGAGGGCGCCGCGTCCCGCTCAGATCACGTAGAAGTCGGCCATGTCCGGCTGCTCGATCGGGGCACCTCGCCGCGGTCGCCCCTGCGCGGGGATCCCGGTGAGCGTGGTCCACGGCGGTGCCGACCGCACGACCACGGCGTTCGAGCCGATCGCGCTGTCGTGCTGGATCTCGATGTCGCCGAGCAGTTTCGCCCCGGCGCCGATGATGACCCGGTTGCCCACGGTCGGGTGCCGCTTGCCGCGGTCATGCCCGGTGCCTCCGAGGGTGACGCCGTGGTAGATGAGCACGTCGTCGCCGATGACGGCGGTCTCGCCGATGACGACTCCCATGCCGTGGTCGATGAACAGTCGGCGGCCGATCGTGGCCCCGGGGTGGATCTCGATACCGGAGCAGAATCGGGATACCTGGGAGATGGCGCGCGGCACGAACCGCATGCCGCGCCGCCACAGCGCGTGCGACACGCGATGCCACCAGACGGCATGGAGGCCTGAATACACGAAGAACACCTCCGCCGCACTGCGCGCTGCTGGATCGTGCGCGCGGGCGGCGGAGATGTCTTCACGAATGCGGGAGAACACGCTCATCTCGTAGGGGGTGTCTGCGTCGTCAGATTCCTGCAGCCTCAGGCATCGAGGTCCTCGAAGAGCACCGTCGAGAAGTAGCGTTCACCGAAATCAGGGACGACGACGACGATCTTCTTGCCGGCGTTCTCGGGGCGCTTGGCGACCTCGGTGGCGGCCCAGACGGCGGAGCCGCCGGAGATGCCGGCGAGAATGCCCTCGTCCGTTGCGAGCGCGCGCGCCTTCGCGATGGAATCGGCGAGCGTGACGTCGATGACCTCGTCATAGACCTCGCGGTCGAGGATCGGGGGAACGAAGTTCGCGCCGAGTCCCTGGATCTTGTGGGGACCAGCGTTGCCCTCGGTGAGCAGCGGCGAGTCGATCGGCTCGACGGCGATGACCTGCACGTTCGGGTTCTGCTCCTTCAGGTACCCGCCGGCGCCGGTGATGGTGCCCCCGGTGCCGATTCCCGCGATGAAGATGTCGACCGAGCCATCGGTGTCGTTCCAGACCTCCGGCCCCGTGGTGGCGCGATGGACTGCCGGGTTCGCGGGGTTCGCGAACTGCTTCGCGAGCACAGCGCCCGGCGTGTTCGACGCGATCTCCTCGGCCTTCGCGACGGCGCCCTTCATGCCGAGGGGGCCCTCGGTGAGCACGATCTCGGCGCCGTAGGCGCGCAGCATCTTGCGGCGCTCGATGCTCATGGTCTCCGGCATGGTCAGGATCACGCGGTAGCCGCGGGCCGCGCCGACGAAGGCGAGTGCGATCCCGGTGTTGCCGCTCGTGCCTTCGACGATGGTGCCGCCGGGCTGCAGATCGCCCGACTGCTCTGCGGCGTCGATGATGGCGATGCCGATGCGATCCTTCACCGAGCCGGCCGGGTTGTAGAACTCGAGCTTCGCGAACACCTCGGCGCCCGCATCCTCCGTAACGCGGTTCAGTCGGACGAGGGGCGTGTTGCCGAACGCCTGCGTGATGTTGTCGTAGGTCCGTGCCATGGTGCTGCATCCTCCTGGGGTCGAATCGTTGCGGGCCGCTGGGGCGGCGAGGCCTCCTCAAACTATATCGATCGGTTATCCTTCGCGTTCGCAGACGTTATGCAGCAAGTCGCAGTGTGACGCCGGGCGCCAGACGGCGTCGAACGTGCGCCGCACGACGGCTCGCGACCGATGTGGGAGGGTGGAGTCATGCTTGACGAACAGGGCGTTGCCCCGACGGCGACCGCACGGGTCGATGTGCTGCTGGACGCGATGCGGCAGCGGATGCTCGCCGGGGGAATCGAGGATCCGTCGGCCGATGCCGAGCTCATCCTCGGGCACGTGCTCGGCGAGTCGCGCGGCCGGGTGCAGGCGCTGGCCGTGATGCGGGCAGAGATCACGCCTGCTGACGCGGCAGCGGCGGTGGAGCTCACGGAGGAGCGCGCCCGCCGGGTCCCGCTGCAGCACCTGACCGGCCGCGCGCCGTTCCGATCCATCGAGCTCGCGGTCGGTCCTGGAGTCTTCGTGCCGCGCCCCGAAACGGAGGTCGTCGCCCAGTTCGCGATCGATGCGCTGCAGCTGGTCCCGGATCCCGAGCCGATCGCCGTCGACCTCTGCACGGGGAGCGGCGCGCTCGCCCTGGCGATGGCGCACGAAGTCCCGAGGGCCCGGATCTGGGCGGTCGAGATGAGTCGCGAGGCCTTCGCCTGGGCGGAGCGGAACGTCGCAGAGTGGGGCGACGGTCGCGTGTCGCTGGTGCAGGGGGACGCGACCGCTCTGGAGGAGATCGCCGACCTCGCGCCGCTCGCGGGGCGCGTGCACGTACTGGTGTCGAATCCTCCATACGTGCCGAGCGGCATGGTGCCCCGCGATCCGGAAGTGCGGGATCACGATCCGCAGCTCGCGCTGTACGGGGGAGAGGACGGCCTCGACATCGTTCGGAGCATCAGTCGGTCGGCGCGCGCACTCGTCGTCTCCGGGGGAACCCTCGTGATCGAGCACGCGGAGTCGCAAGGGCGCGCGATCCGGGAGGTGCTGACCGCGGACGGCTGGCGCGCAGCCGCGACCCATCCGGATCTCACCGGGCGGGACCGGGCGACGACCGCCCTGCGATGAGAGGCCGGGCGGGCGATCCAGTCGGTCCCGTGCGCGACAGGAGTAGACTGGCGAGCTATGGCCGAGTTCTTCGATTGCTCCGATAGTTCGCAACTGCTCGCCGGTACGCGCACCGCACGGCAGGCGATCGGCCGGGGTGAACTCGTCGTGGTTCCGACCGACACGGTCTACGGCGTCGCCGCCGATGCCTTCAACCCCGATGCGGTGCAGCGCCTGCTCGACGCGAAGGGTCGCGACCGGCAGTCTCCGCCCCCGGTGCTGATTCCGAACACGGATACGCTCGCGGCCCTCGCCGCTGAGGTCGTCGCCCCCGTTCGCGCCCTGGCCGACGCGTTCTGGCCGGGCGCGCTCACGATCATCACGCAAGCCAACCCGCTCCTCAGCTGGGATCTCGGCGAGACCGGGGGCACCGTCGCGCTCCGCATCCCGCATCAGCCGCTCGCGCTCGAGTTGCTCCGTGAAACCGGGCCCCTCGCCGTCTCCTCGGCCAATCTGACCGGTCGGCCGGCGGCGCGCACGGCGGCCGAAGCGCGGGAGATGCTCGGGGACTCCGTTTCGGTCTACCTGGACGCTGGCCCGGCGGCCGGCGACGGCGTCGCATCGACGATCGTCGATGCCACGCGCCTGACCGAGGACGGCGGCGAGATCCGCATCCTGCGCGAAGGCGGCGTCTCCCGCGATCTGATCGCGGAACTGCTGCCGCAGGTCGTGTTCGGGGAGTAGCGTGCTTGCCTACGTGACGGTCGTCGCGGTCGCGGCTCTCGTCACTGCGGTCGCCTCCTGGGGAGTGCTTCGGCTGAGCCGCCGCTTCCATTGGACGCCGGAAGTGCGCGCCCGCGATGTGCACACCGCCCCGACGCCACGACTCGGCGGGGTCGCGATGTTCCTCGGGATCGTCGCAGCCTTCGCGGTCGCGAGCACCCAGCACGAGTTCGCGTCCCTCTTCGCCCAGCGCAACCAGATGTGGGCCCTGCTCGGTGCCTGCGGCATCATCGCCGTGGTCGGCGTGCTCGACGACCTGCTCGACCTCGACTGGATGATCAAGCTCGCCGCGCAGCTCGTCGCGTCCGGCATTCTCGCGTGGAGCGGCATCCAGATCGTCTCCCTGCCGTTCGGGGACACGCTGATCATCGGCTCCCCGGTGGTGAACTTCCTCCTCACCGTGTTCTTGATGACGCTGGTGATGAACGCCGTCAACTTCGTCGACGGCCTCGACGGCCTGGTCGCGGGTGTCGCGATCATCGCGAACTCGCTGTTCTTCATCTACACGCGTCTGCTCAACGACCAGATCGGGCGCGTCGACTCGGTCATCCTCGCGAGCCTCATCGCCATCGTCATCGTCGGCATCTGCGTCGGATTCCTGCCGTTCAACTGGCACCGCGCGCGGATGTTCATGGGGGACACGGGAGCGCTGCTCGTCGGACTGCTGATGGCGACGTCGACCGTGTCGGTGACCGGGCAGCTGAATCCGGCCTCCCTCGATCAGAAGCTCGTGCTCGCGAGCTACATCCCGATCATCCTTCCGATCGCCGTGCTGGCCCTGCCGCTCGCCGATTTCTCGCTCGCGGTCGCACGACGGCTGCGCGCGGGGAAGAGCCCGTTCACCGCGGACCGACTCCATCTGCACCACCGCCTGCTGGACATGGGCCACTCGCCGCTCCAAGCGGTCTGCATCTTCTACGCGGGCACGGCAGTGCTCTCGGTGGCGGTGCTGCTCGTCTTCACGACTCAGAGCTTCGTACTGCCTGCGGTCGTGCTGGGCATGGGGGGAGCGGCGACGTTCGCGCTCCTGATGTACCCGGCCCGTCGCGTCCGTGCAGCTGCGGCACGGAAGGGCTTGGTACCGTTGACGCGACGGCCCACCCGAGCCGACGCCGCCGGCGTCGATCCGCTCGCCGAGCAGGCGCCGCCGAAAGGATCCCAGAGTGAGTGATCTCGCGCAGCCGAACGAGACCGACCCTCGGCCGATGCCGTCCTCCCAGCCCGTGCTGCTGCGCGCGCTGCGGTGGGGCCTGGTCGTCACCGCGGCCCTGATCGTGGCCTTCGCGGTGATCGGGTACCTCGCGTCCGGTCAGCCGGGCCTCTGGGGCGGAGTCATCGGAACCGCGCTGGGCGGCCTCTTCCTGATGATGACGGTGGGCAGCATCGCGTTCGCGAATCGATTCATCGAGCGCGACTTCTACATCACGGCCTTCTTCGGCATCGTGCTCGGAAGCTGGGTCTTCAAATTCATCGTCTTCATCGTCGCCGTCGTCCTGCTGCGCGACGCCGAGTGGCTCGATACGCGGGTCATGTTCTTCGGCGTGATCGCGAGCGTCATCGCCTCGCTGGTGCTCGACGTCGTGGTCATCTCGCGCTCGCGCATCCCGATCATCTCGGATACCCGGCGATCCTGAACCTGTGATCACACCGTTTCGAGTTTCTTCTGGAGCGGAAAGGTTGATACACTCAAGTATGTTCCCTGCTGGGCTGGTTGCGCTGTGCCACCGCCGCCCCGGGGGCACGACCACCGTTCGACACCGTGCTGGCTGATGCCGCACCGAAGTCAGGAGAATGGCGCTGTTCGCTAACGCTATGCACCTCGTGGCCCCCGTACTTTTCGCGGCCGAAGAGGGTGAATTCCACGCGCCGACGATGGCCGAGTTCTTCCCCGACATCGTGCTCTTCGAAGGTACGCCGTTCGCGATGAACCGGATCATGCTGATCCGTGTCCTCATGATGGTCGTACTGCTGCTCCTCTTCTGGCTCGGCACTCGCCGGATGCGTGTCATCCCGACGCGCGGGCAGTCCCTTGCAGAGATGGCGCTCGATTTCGTGCGCGTCAACATCGCTGAGGACCTGCTCGGAAAGAAAGACGGACGCCGCTTCCTTCCCATCCTCACCGCCATCTTCTTCACCGTTCTGGCGTTCAACATCACGGGCATCGTCCCAGGGTTGAACATCGCGGCCAGCTCGGTCATCGGCTTCCCGCTGACGCTCGCGGCGGTCTCGTACGTGACCTTCATCTACGCGGGCATCAAGAAGAGCCCGGGCAACTTCTTCAAGAACGCGCTCTTCCCGTCAGGCGTGCCGAAGGCCATCTACATCATCGTGACGCCGATCGAGTTCGTCTCGACGTTCATCATCCGTCCGGTCACGCTCACGCTCCGACTGCTGATGAACATGCTCGTAGGCCACCTGCTCCTGGTCCTGCTCTTCGCAGCGACGCAGTTCTTCCTCTTCTCGGGCGAGGGCTTCTTCAAGCTCTTCGGCGTCGGCACGTTCGCATTCGGCGCGGCGTTCACGCTCTTCGAGATCCTCGTGGCCGTTCTGCAGGCCTACGTCTTCGCACTTCTCACCGCCGTCTACATCCAGCTCGCGCTGGCTGAAGAGCACTAACCAATCGGGTTCGGCAACCGCCGCACTCACATACGGAAGGAAACACATACCGTGTCTGTTCTCGCTGAAATCTCGGGCAACATCGCAACCGTCGGTTACGGCCTCGCTGCCATCGGACCCGCCATCGGCGTGGGTATCGTCGTCGGCAAGACCATCGAGGGTGTCGCCCGCCAGCCCGAGCTCGCCGGCCGCCTCCAGGTCCTCATGTGGATCGGTATCGCGTTCACCGAGGCGCTCGCGTTCATCGCGATCGCGACGCCGTTCATCTTCGCTGCGTAAGCCGCTTTCACCTTTCCCTAGTCTCGAAAGGGAGGCTCGATGAATAACGCAGTCTTCGTTGCAGCGGAGGAGGGCGCGAACCTCAATCCGCTCTTCCCCGCAACGTACGACATCGTGTGGTCTGCGGTCGTCTTCGCCATCATCCTCGTCGCATTCTGGAAGGTCTTCCTTCCCAAGATGCAGACGATGCTCGATGCTCGCGCAGAGGCGATCGAAGGCAACATCGCCAAAGCCGACGAGGCTCAGGCGAAGGCCGAGGCCGCACTCCAGGAATACACCGCCCAGCTCGCGAGCGCTCGGCAGGAGGCCGGCGAGATCCGCGAGTCGGCTCGTCTCGACGCGAACAAGATCGTCGCAAAGGCGAAGGAGGATGCGGTGACCGAGCAGGCACGCATCACCCACGCCGCGCAGGCGCAGATCGAGGCCGAGCGCCAGAGCGCTGTCGTCTCGCTCCGCAAGGACGTGGGCTCGCTCGCCATCGACCTCGCTTCGAGCGTGGTCGGCGAGACGCTCACCGACGACCAGAAGGCTTCGGCGCTCGTCGATCGCTTCCTGGCCGACCTCGAAGCATCCGAGAAGGCGGCTCAGTAATGGGAAGCGCGTCACGCGAAGCACTGGCCCAGGCGCGAACCGCGCTCAGGTCCGGTCTCGACACGAACGCCGGCGGTGAGCTGCTGCAAGCGGCGAGCCGGGTTGCTGAGAGCCCCGCGCTCGCAGCGGCGCTCGGCGATGCTTCGGCTCCGGCCGAGGCGAAGTCGCAGCTGGTCGAGCGACTCTTCAGCGGTCTCTCCGCTGGCGCGCGCTCAGTACTCACCGCTGCCGTTCAGGCCCGGTGGTCGAATGTCGCCGAGTTCGTCTCGGGCGTCGAAGAGCTCGGCATTCGTGCGGAAGGCGCCGTGAACCCGGCGCTCTCCGATGAGCTCCTCGCTGCGGTCGATGTGATCGATCGCAACCATGAACTGCAACTCAGCCTCGGCAGCAAGCTGGCAGACCCTGCCGGCAAGCTCGCCCTCGTGCAGCGCCTCTTCCAGGGGAAGACATCGGCTTCGGCCCTGACCGTCCTCTCGCATCTCGTCGCAAGCCCGCGCGGTCGGCGTCTCGACGCCACGCTGCGTCAGGCAGCACGCCTCGCGGCGGATGAGGCCGGCAGCGAGCTCGCAACGGTCACCGTTGCGACGCCGCTCACGGCGGAGCAGCAGCAGCGTCTGGCACGCGCACTCGAGCAGTCGGCGGGGCGCCCCGTGCGCATCACGACCGTGGTCGACCCGACTCTGGTCGGTGGAATCCGGGTGCAGATCGCCGATGACGTGATCGACGGAAGCGTTCGCGCGCGGCTCGCCGATCTCCGACAGCAGCTCGCTGCATAGCGACAACTTTTCACCCCCGGGGGCTGCGCTTCCGGAACAGACAGAGGAAACGAAATGGCAGAACTCTCAATCAGCCCGGATGAGATCCGTAACGCGCTGAAGGACTTCGCAGCGTCGTACGAGCCCACCGAGGCTGGCAAGACCGAGGTCGGCACGGTCGTCGACGCCGCTGACGGCATCGCGCACGTCGAGGGACTCCCGGGCGTGATGGCGAACGAACTGATTCGCTTCGCGGACGGCACCCTGGGTCTCGCGCAGAACCTGGAAGAGAACGAGATCGGTGTGGTGGTGCTCGGTGAGTTCACCGGCATCGAAGAGGGCCAGCAGGTCACCCGCACCGGCGAGGTGCTCTCCGTTCCCGTTGGCGAGGGCTACCTCGGCCGCGTGGTCGACCCGCTCGGCAAGCCCATCGACGGACTCGGCGAGATCACCGGAATCGAAGGCCGTCGCGCCCTCGAGCTCCAGGCTCCCGGCGTCATGCAGCGCAAGTCGGTGCACGAGCCTCTGCAGACCGGCATCAAGGCGATCGACGCCATGATCCCCGTCGGCCGTGGCCAGCGCCAGCTCATCATCGGCGACCGTCAGACCGGCAAGACCGCCCTCGCGATCGACACGATCATCAACCAGAAGGCGAACTGGGAATCGGGCGACATCTCGAAGCAGGTGCGTTGCATCTACGTCGCGATCGGTCAGAAGGGCTCGACCATCGCTTCGGTGAAGGGCGCGCTCGAAGACGCCGGAGCGATGGAGTACACGACCATCGTGGCATCCCCGGCTTCGGATCCCGCTGGCTACAAGTACCTCGCCCCCTACACCGGCTCGGCCATCGGCCAGCACTGGATGTACGCGAGCAAGCACGTCCTCATCATCTTCGACGATCTGTCGAAGCAGGCTGAGGCCTACCGCGCGGTATCGCTGCTGCTGCGTCGTCCGCCGGGGCGCGAGGCATACCCGGGTGACGTCTTCTACCTCCACTCCCGTCTGCTGGAGCGGTGCGCGAAGCTCTCCGACGAGCTGGGCGCGGGTTCGATGACCGGTCTGCCGATCATCGAGACGAAGGCCAACGACGTCTCGGCCTACATCCCGACCAACGTGATCTCGATCACCGACGGCCAGATCTTCCTGCAGTCCGACCTGTTCAACTCGAACCAGCGGCCCGCCGTCGACGTCGGCATCTCGGTGTCGCGCGTGGGCGGCGACGCTCAGGTGAAGTCGATCAAGAAGGTCTCGGGTACGTTGAAGCTCGAGCTCGCTCAGTACCGTGCGCTCGAGGCGTTCGCGATGTTCGCGTCGGATCTCGATCCGACCAGCCGCAGGCAGCTCGCCCGCGGTGCGCGCCTCACGGAGCTCCTCAAGCAGCCCCAGTACACCCCGTACCCGGTCGAAGAGCAGACCGTGTCGATCTGGGCGGGTACCAAGGGCTTCATGGATGACGTTCCGGTGGAGGACATCCTCCGCTTCGAGCGCGAGTTCCTCGACTACCTCGGACGCAACTCCGAGGTGCTGGGCACGCTCCGCACGACGAACGTCCTCGCCGACGAAACCGTCGCCGAGCTCGAAAGCCAGATCGGCAAGTTCACGAGCGAGTTCCGCACGTCGAGCGGTCAGAGCCTGGCCGAGCAGTTCGACGCGATCGACGAAGCCGAGATCCAGCAGGAGCAGCTGGTCGTCAACAAGAAGTAGGGATCAGTGGGCGGGGACGATCGTCCCCGCCCACCCCGAACCTTGATCACCAGCCAGCCCCAACCACTACAGGAGAGACATGGGAGCGCAACTTCGGGTCTACCGGCAGAAAATTCGTTCTGCCCAGACGACCAAGAAGATCACCCGTGCGATGGAGCTGATCGCGGCATCTCGCATCCAGAAGGCGAAGGCGCGCGTCGAAGCTTCGACGCCGTACACGACCGCGATCACACGCGCGGTTTCTGCCGTCGCCACGCACTCGAATTCCGACCATCCGCTGCTCACCGAGGCTGAGAAGGTCGAGCGCGCAGCGGTCGTCATCTTCACTTCGGACCGCGGCCTCGCAGGCGCCTTCAACTCGCAGGTGCTGCGCGAAGCCGAGGAGCTGAGCGAGCTGCTCCGCAGCGAGGGCAAGGACGTCGTGTACTACCTGATCGGCCGCAAGGCCCAGGGGTACTTCTCGTTCCGCCGCCGCGCCTCCGAGCGCGTGTGGACGGGCGACACCGAGAACCCGACGTTCGAGACCGGCAGCGAAGTCGCTGAAGCGCTGCTCGAGATCTTCGGGCGCCCCGCTGCTGAAGGCGGAGCGCAAGAGATCCACCTCGTCTACAACCGCCTCATCAGCATGGTCAGCCAGGTGCCGCAGGTGCACCGCCTGCTGCCCCTGCAGATCGTCGAGGGCGTAGCCGAGGCAACCGATGCACCGGAAGCCTTGTACGAGTTCGAGCCGGATGCAGACACCGTGCTCGACCGCCTGCTTCCCGCCTACATCGAGTCGCGCGTGTACAACGCGATGCTCGAATCGGCCGCAGCGAAGCATGCTGCGACGCAGAAGGCGATGAAGTCCGCAAGTGATAACGCCGACACGCTGATCCGGGATTACACCCGCCTCGCGAACAACGCGCGCCAGGCGGAGATCACCCAGCAGATTTCCGAGATCGTGGGCGGCGCTGACGCGCTGTCCGGTTAAAACAGCACGAAGAGAGAGAATCATGACCGAAACCGCCGCAGTGGCGACTGAGGCCACCAAGGTTGTCGGGCGGATCGCTCGAGTCACCGGGCCCGTCGTCGACATCGAGTTCCCCCACGATGCGATTCCCGCCGTTTACAACGCTCTCGAGACGAGCGTCGACTTCGGTGACGGCACCGCGTCCTCGAAGCTCGTTCTCGAGGTCGCACAGCACCTCGGAGACAACCTCGTCCGCGCCATCGCTCTGAAGCCCACCGACGGTCTCGTCCGTGGCCAGGAAGTGTTCGACACGGCAGGCCCCATCAGCGTGCCCGTCGGCGACATCACCAAGGGCAAGGTGTTCGACGTCTCGGGCAACGTGCTCAACCTCCCCGAGGGTGAGACCATCGAGATCACCGAGCGCTGGGGCATCCACCGCACCCCGCCGGCGTTCGACCAGCTCGAGTCGAAGACCGAGCTCTTCGAGACCGGCATCAAGTCGATCGACCTCCTCACGCCCTACGTGCAGGGTGGAAAGATCGGCCTGTTCGGCGGCGCGGGTGTCGGCAAGACCGTCCTCATCCAGGAGATGATTCAGCGCGTCGCGCAGGATCACGGCGGTGTGTCGGTGTTCGCCGGCGTCGGCGAGCGCACCCGTGAGGGCAACGACCTCATCCACGAGATGGAAGAAGCGGGCGTCTTCGACAAGACCGCGCTCGTGTTCGGCCAGATGGACGAGCCGCCGGGAACGCGTCTTCGCGTCGCCCTCTCGGCGCTGACCATGGCGGAGTACTTCCGCGATGTGCAGAAGCAGGACGTGCTGCTCTTCATCGACAACATCTTCCGCTTCACCCAGGCCGGTTCCGAGGTCTCGACGCTGCTCGGCCGTATGCCCTCCGCTGTGGGCTACCAGCCGAACCTCGCAGACGAGATGGGTGTGCTCCAGGAGCGCATCACCTCGACGCGCGGTCACTCGATCACCTCGCTGCAGGCGATCTACGTTCCCGCCGACGATTACACCGACCCGGCTCCGGCGACGACCTTCGCGCACCTCGACGCGACGACCGAGCTGTCGCGCGAGATCGCATCGAAGGGTCTCTACCCGGCGATCGATCCGCTGACGTCGACCTCGCGCATCCTCGACCCCCGCTACTTGGGCGAGGATCACTACCGCGTCGCCACCACGGTCAAGGCCATCCTGCAGAAGAACAAGGAACTCCAGGAGATCATCGCGATCCTGGGTGTCGACGAGCTCTCCGAGGAAGACAAGATCACCGTGTCGCGCGCACGTCGCATCCAGCAGTTCCTCTCGCAGAACACCTACATGGCGAAGAAGTTCACCGGTGTCGAGGGCTCGACGGTTCCGCTCAAGGAGACCATCGAGTCGTTCGATGCCATCGCCAAGGGCGAGTTCGACCACGTTGCAGAGCAGGCGTTCTTCAACGTCGGCGGCATCAACGATGTCGAGGAGAACTGGGCGAAGATGCAGAAGGATCTGGCCTAAACGATGGCGCTGAACGTGAGCGTCGTCTCGGCCGAGCGTCAGGTCTGGGCGGGTGAAGCCTCCCAGGTCATCGCGAAGACGGTCGAAGGCGAGATCGGTATCCTCAGCGGCCACGAGCCACTGCTCGCGCTTCTGGCGAAGGGCGAGGTGCGCGTGACCACCGCTGGCGGCGAGAAAGTCGCGGTCGAGGCGGAGGGCGGGTTCCTCTCGGTCGACCACGACACCATCACCATTGTCGCGGGACGCGCCACCGTAGCGTAGTCCCCAACACCAGCGAACGGCCGGTCATGCCCTCCACGGGGCACTGATCGGCCGTTCGTTCGTGCAGCGCACGAAAGGTACGCATGTTCCTCCTGCTTCCGCCGTCCGAGACGAAGCGGCCCGGCGGCGCCGGCGCGTTCGATCCAGCACGGCTCCGATTCGCTGACGAGCTCGCCGAGTTCCGACGACGCGTGCGCGAAGCGCTCGAATCGCTGAGCAGCGACGAGGCGGCGGCAGCGAAAGCGCTGAAGCTCGGGGTGAAGAACCGCTCCGAGCTCGCGCACAACCGCCGACTGGGTGAGAGCGGCGTGCTGCCGGCGATCGAGCGGTACACGGGAGTGCTGTACGACGCCCTCGAAGTCGCCACGCTCGATACGGCGTCCCGGAAGTGGCTCGACGATCACGTCGCTGTGCAGTCCGCGCTCTTCGGCCTGATCGGTGCGGGGGATGAGATCCCCGCGTACAGACTCTCCGCGAGCTCGCGCCTGCCGGAACTCGCCATGCCGCTGAAACGCCTGTGGAGCGGCGCACACGCTGCCATCTCGTGGGATGACGCCCCCGGACTGGTGCTCGATCTCCGCTCACAGGATTACGCAGCTCTCGCCCCGCTCCCGGACGGTATCGGATGGTTCCTGCATGTCGCGCAGCGCAGCGCGGACGGCGAGGTACGCGCCCTGAACCACTTCAACAAGGCGGCGAAAGGCGATCTGGTGCGGCGCCTCGCGAGCGACCAGGCCGCCGTTTCAGATATGGACGCGCTCCTCAGCTGGGGCTCGTCGGCAGGGCTCGAGCTGCACGCCGACCCCGACGAGCGGACCCTCACGCTCGTCACGCAGCTCGGTGCTCCGGGCATGACCGCATCGCGGCAAGCGGATGCAGGGTAATATGGCTCGGGTGTCTATGAGAGGGAAGCTGTGACGGCTCGCGGAGAGAACGGAGTTCGGCGACGGCTGAACTATCGTGCCGGAGGCGATCTCGAGCTCGAACTCTCGTGGTTCGCGATGACGGACGTCGGGCGCCGTCGAGAGAACAATCAGGACAGCTACGTGACGGCCCCGCCGGTGTTCGCGATCGCGGACGGGATGGGCGGTCACTCCGCCGGCGAGATCGCCTCGGCAGCGGTCGTTCGACGTCTCGCCGAACTCGGCGGCAAAGACCTGGTGAGCGAGCAGGACATCGACGAGACGCTCGGCGACGCCGTCGACGATATCGAGCTCGACGCCGGCGACACGGAGCTCGGAGCAGGCACGACGGTGACCGGAGTCGTGCTCGGCACGGATCCCGAGCCGACGTGGAAGGTCTTCAACATCGGCGACTCCCGCGTCTACCAGTACTTCAAGGGTGCGCTGAGCCAGATCACCGTGGATCACTCGGTCGTGCAGCACCTCATCGATACCGGCGCGATCACCGAGGAAGAGGCGGAGGTGCACCCGCACGCCAACGTCATCACGCGCGCCGTCGGGTTCAACGAGGCGCCCATTCCCGACTACACGTCGCTGGCGCTCATCGCGGGTCAGCGGCTGCTCATCTGCTCCGATGGCTTGACCAAGGAGCTGACCGATGTCGGCATCCAGCACTTCCTCGCGACGGAGGTCACTGCGGAGGCTGCCGCCCGCTCGCTCGTGCGGCACGCGCTCGAGAACGCGGGCCGCGACAATGTGACCGTCGTCGTCATCGATGTGCACGCGGTCGGAGATGTCGTCGACACCGGAAGCATCGAGGGATCCGGCATCGATCTCTCGGACCACACGGAGAGCGTGTGCTCCGAGGGCGACCGGAGCCGCGCTGCGGCGGCAGTGACATCGGCTCCGGTGCACACGCCGAGCCGGGATGGCCAGGACGAGGAGGACTGCGACGACGTCGAGCCCGTGATCCTCCCCGATGCGCCGAGCACGCCCCGCCCGGAAGAACGCTGAGCGCTGCGGCCCAGCGCTCGCCGAGGCGCGCCGCCGCGAGCCCCTACGAGCTCGCGACCGAGAACGACTCCTGCAGCACGGACATGACGTCGGCGATGAGTGCGTCACTCATCTTCAACGAGGGCAGGAAGCGAATCGCCTGATTGTGCACGCCGCTGCTCAGCAGCAGCACCCCCCGTTGCGCGGCCGCGTCGATGACTCGAGCGACGAGATCGGCGTCGGGTTCGAGCGTGCCGGGCTTCGTCACCTCGATGGCGAGCATCGCCCCCATGCCGCGCACCTCGGCGATCGCGGGGAAGCGTTCCTGAAGCTCGCGCAGGCCGGCCCCGAAGGAGGACTCGATGCGTCGGGCCTCGCCGAGCAGGCCGAGCGATTCGATCTGCTCGAAGACGGCCACGGCGGCCGCGCACGACACCGGATTGCCGCCGAAGGTTCCTCCGAGTCCGCCCGGCTGCGACTGGTCCATGATGTCGGCCCTGCCCGTGATCCCCGCGAGCGGCAGGCCTCCGGCGATGCCCTTGGCCGAGAGCACGATGTCGGGCACGACGCCGAACTGCTCGATCGAGAAGACCGTGCCGGTGCGCGCCATCCCCGCCTGCACCTCATCGGCGATGAAGACGATGCCGTTGGCGCGGCACCACTCGGCGAGCGCCGGGAGGAAGCCGTCGGCTGGCACGATGAAGCCGCCTTCACCCTGGATCGGCTCGACCACGAGGCATGCGAGGTCGGATGCCCCGGCCTGCTTCTCGAGGTAGGCGATCGTGCGCGAGGCGGCCTCTGCACCGGTGAGTCCGTCGTGCAACGGGTAGGAGTTCGGCGCCTTGTAGATGTCGCCGACTCGCGGGCCGTACCCGAGCGCGTACGGCGCAGCCTTGTGATTCATGCTGCTCGTGAGGAGCGTGCGACCGTGGTAGGCGTGCTCGAGCACGGCGACCCCCGGCCGTCCCGTGAACTTCCGTGCGATCTTGACGCCGTTCTCGACTGCTTCGGCCCCCGAATTCATGAGCAGTGTCTTGTACGGAGCGCTCGCCGTCGACCCCGGTACGTGTTTCGCGAGATGCTCGGCGACCTGCACGTAGGGTTCGTACGGGGTCATCGTGAAGAGCGTGTGGGTGACGTTCTGCAGCTGGGCGGTCGCCGCCGCGACGACGCGATCATCAGTGTGCCCGATCGTGGTGACGCCGATGCCGCCGCAGACGTCGATGATCTGATTGCCGTCGACATCGATGAGGATCGAGTCGTGCGCGCGCTCGATGTACACGGGGAGCACGCTGTGCACGCCGGGAGGCACGACTGCGCGTCGCCGCTCGTGGATCTCCTTCGAGCGGGGCCCGGGGATCTCGGTGCGTACGAGACGCTCTTGAGGAACTGAAGATTCGGTGCTGACGGCTACGGCGCTGGTCGCTGAACTCATGGTCTCGATCCTACTCTCGGGGCACTGCGACACCGTTTAGAGTGGGGTCATGAAGGATCTGCACGAGTACCGCGTCGGTGTCGAGTGGACGGGCAACCGCGGCTCCGGCACGAGCGGGTATCGCGCGTACGGGCGCGAGCTGCTGATCCACGCCGAAGGGAAGGCTCCGCTCGAGGGCTCGGCGGATCCCACCTTTCACGGCGACCGCGACCGGTGGAACCCGGAGGAGCTCCTCGTCACCGCGCTCGCTCAGTGCCATATGCTCTCCTACCTGCACATGGCCGTGCGCGCCGGGGTCGTCGTCGTCGCGTACAGCGACGCCGCGACCGGCGTGATGCGGCAGCAGGGGATCGGCGGAGCCTTTGAAGAGGTCATCCTGCGTCCGCGCGTCACCGTTGCCGCGTCCGGCATGGTCGACGCGGCGCGGGCGGCGCACGCAGACGCCTTCGCAGCGTGCTTCATCGCGAACTCGGTGAACTTCCCGGTGCGGCACGAGCCGGAGATCGTGGTCGCCGCGGGAGAGTGAGGCCGGGCGACGTCGCGCGACCAGCTCAGCTCCCGGTTCCCAATACAATGGAACCCATGGCCAACCCCTCCTCGTTCTACTTGACGACCCCCATCTTCTACGTCAATGACGCCCCGCACATCGGGCACGCCTACACCGAAGTGGCCGCCGATGTGCTCGCTCGCTGGCACCGCCAGGCCGGGGACGACACCTGGTTCCTCACGGGCACGGACGAGCACGGTCAGAAGATCTTGCGCACCGCGACTGCGAACGGCGTCGCACCGAAGGAGTGGGCGGACCGTCTGGTCGAGTCGGCCTGGAAGCCCCTGCTCGATCTGATCGACATCTCCAACGACGACTTCATCCGCACGACCGACGCGCGCCACGAGGCCGGCGTCGCGAAGTTCCTGCAGAAGCTGCACGACGACGGCCACGTCTACGCGGGCGAGTTCGAAGCGCTCTACTGCGTCGGGTGCGAGGAGTTCAAGCCCAAGAGCGAGATCGTCGACGGCACCGGTGAGTTCGCGGGTCAGAAGGTCTGCGCCATCCACTCCAAGCCCCTGGAGCTGCTGCAGGAGAAGAACTACTTCTTCAAGATGAGCGCCTTCCAGGATCGTCTGCTCGCGCTCTACGAGGAGCAGCCCGACTTCGTGCAACCGGCCAGCGCGCGAAACGAGGTCATCGCGTTCGTGCAGCAGGGACTCGAGGATCTCTCGATCTCCCGCACCTCGTTCGACTGGGGCATTCCGATCCCGTGGGACGCATCGCACGTCACCTACGTCTGGTTCGACGCGCTGCTGAACTACGTCACAGCCATCGGCTACGGCCAGGACGATGAGGAGTTCGCGCGCCGGTGGCCGGCGAACCATCTCGTCGGCAAAGACATCCTGCGTTTCCACGCGGTGATCTGGCCGGCGATGCTCATGGCAGCAGGGCTCGAGGTGCCCAACCACGTCTTCGCCCACGGCTGGCTCCTCGTGGGCGGCGAGAAGATGTCGAAGTCGAAGCTCACCGGCATCGCGCCGAACGAGATCACCGATACGTTCGGCTCGGACGCGTTCCGCTACTACTTCATGCGAGCGATCTCCTTCGGGCACGACGGTTCGTTCAGCTGGGAGGATCTCGCGGCACGCTACCAGGCCGAACTCGCGAACGGTTTCGGCAACCTCGCGAGCCGGGTACTCGCGATGAACGCGAAGTACTTCGAGTCCCGAGTGCCGGAGGCGGCCGACGAAGCGCCGGCGGACGAGGCGATTCGCGAACTCGCGGCATCGGCGGCAGCGCGAGCCGACGAGCGCATGGATGCGTTCGCGATCCACGAGGCGATCGCCGCGATCTGGGAGCTCGTCGACGCGCTGAACGGGTACATCACCGAGCAGGAGCCCTGGGTGCTCGCGAAGGATCCGGGGCAGCGCGCGCGTCTCGGCACCGTGCTCTACACGGCGACCGAAGGGCTGCGCGTGCTCGCCGAGCTCCTCGCTCCGGTGGTGCCGCTCGCGACCGACAAGCTGTGGGCAGCGCTCGGCGCCGAGTCCGCGCTCGGCGCACTCGACGAGCAGCCGCTCCGCGATGCGGCCGTCTGGGGCAAGCTTGCGCCGGGCACCGAGCAGCAGCCGCTCACGGTGCTGTTCCCGCGGATCGAAGCCGACGAGACGGGCAAGTGAGTCAGGCTGCTGCAGCGGTTCCCGAGGGCGGGCTCCGCAAACGCAAGTCGGACGGGCGGGACCTCACGCGGCCTGCGGCTCCGGAGCCCCTGCCGCTGCCCGTATACGACAACCACACGCACCTCGAGTTCGAGGACGGTGTGGATCAGCTCGACCCGCTCGAGTCGCTGGCGCGTGCCGCTGCAGTCGGCGTGCAGGGAGTCGTGCAGGTCGGAACGGATCTCGAGACGAGCCGGTGGAGCGCGCAACTGGCGGCGAGCGACGCGCGCGTGCTGGCCGCGGTCGCACTCCACCCGAACGAGGCGCCGCGCGTCGCTGAGCTGGGGCTGCTGCACGAGCAGCTCTCCGAGATCGCCCGGCTCGCAGCTCAGCCTCGCGTGCGCGCGATCGGCGAGACCGGGCTCGACTTCTTCAGAACGGGCGAGGACGGCCGGGACGCGCAGATCGAATCGTTCGAGGCGCACATCGAGATCGCCAAGGCGAACGGCATCGCCTTGCAGATCCACGATCGCGATGCTCACGACGAGGTCGTGGCCACCCTGATCCGCGTGGGCGCACCCGAGCGCACGGTGTTCCACTGCTTCTCGGGCGATGCGCGCCTCGCGAAGATCTGCAACGACCACGGCTGGTACGTGTCGGTGGCAGGACCCTCGACCTTCAAGAACGCGCCCGTGCTCCGCGAGGCGATCGCCGTCGCGAAGCCAGAGCTCCTGCTGATGGAGACCGACGCCCCGTTCTTGACGCCGGAACCCTATCGCGGGCGGCCGAACGCGCCGTACCTGCTGCCCTACACGGTGCGGCGCCTGGCGGAGACCCTCGAGCGCCCCCTCGATGAGGTGTGCGCGCTCATCGCCGCCAACACGGAACGCGTGTACGGATCGTGGCAGCTCGAATCAGCTGAGGCGACTTCGTGAGCGACGAGAACCGCGAAGCGCCTGCGCTGCTCGGTCCGGCGCAGGTGCGCGAGCTCGCCGAGCGACTCGGCGTGTCGCCGACGAAGAAGCTCGGGCAGAACTTCGTCATCGACCCGAACACGGTGCGCAAGATCGTGCGGCTCGCCGGCGTGCAGCGGGGGGAGCGCGTGGTGGAGATCGGACCCGGGCTCGGTTCTCTGACGCTCGGACTGACCGAAACCGGCGCGGGCGTCACCGCTGTGGAGATCGATCACCGGCTCGCCGCCGAGCTCCCGGCGACGGTGGCTGCGATGCAGCCGGAGGTCTTCGCGGATGCGGAGCGCCCGCGTCTGAGTGTGGTGCGCAGTGATGCGCTCGACGTCACCGCCGAGGATTTCGCGGCAGACGCGGCGCCCACGAAGCTCGTGGCGAATCTTCCGTACAACGTGTCGGTGCCGATCCTGATGCATCTGCTCGAATTGCTCCCCGACCTGCGCGGCGGCCTCGTGATGGTGCAGGCCGAAGTGGGGTACCGCATCGCCGCGCAGCCCGGATCGAAGGAGTACGGATCGCCGAGCGCGAAAGCGGCCTGGTACGGTCCGTGGCGCATCGCAGGCACCGTGAGCCGCAAGATCTTCTGGCCCGTGCCCGGCGTCGACTCCGTGCTCGTGGGATACGAGCGTCGAGACGAGCCTCGCGGCACCGAGGCCGAGCGGCGTCTGACCTTCGAGCTCGTCAACGCGGCATTCGCGCAGCGCCGGAAGATGCTGCGTCAAGCCCTGCAGCCGGTGCTGGGAGGGTTCGATCGCACCGTGGGCGTGATCACGGCAGCAGGGTCGAACCCCGCAGCGCGGGCGGAGGAACTCGCGATCGACGAGTTCCTCGCGATCGCCCGCGCGGCAGCCAGTGCTACGGAGTCCGGGGAGTAAGGCCGAGCGAGAGAGCGTGCAGGAGCTCGGTGAACCGCACGATGTCGCTGACGGTCCAACGTCCCATCGCGTCGCGGAGCTCGTGCTCCTTCTCGCCCCGAGTCATCGCGAGACGCTGCGTCCCGAACTCGCTCACTGAAATGCGGATCGACCGGCCGTCGCTCGGATCCGGCGCGCGGTCGATGAGGCCTCGCTCGTCGAGATCGCGGATCGTGCGGCTCATCTGCCCCTTGTCGGTGAGCAGTATCTCGGTGAGTTCGGAGAGCGTCGCACTCCCGACCCGGGAGATCGTCGTCAGCACCTTGTAGGCGCCGGGAAGCATCCCCTCGCTCACCTGCGACGCATTCGCCATCGCCGACCTGCGAAACTGAGTGAAGATGAGCTCGAACTCCCGCTCGAGCGCCTCGAAGGCCTGCGTGCGCGGGTCGCCCGCGGGGCTCCCACTGCGGTCCTCGTGCTCGGAAGCCGAGGAGGGCGCAGCGGGAGCCGCGGAAGCCGGACGCGTGGGTGACGACATGTCGCTACTTCTCCGACGGCCGGTTCGGAGCGTCGTCGTCCTCGACCACGGGGATGCCACCGGTCGCGGTCAGCACCCCCATGCCCTCCGAGGTCGACACTGTGGCGAAGTCCGCCTCAGATGCGTGCGCACGCTCGCTGTTCGTCATGCTCGTGAGCGGGGTGTTCGGCAGGAAGATGATCGCGATGAGGCTGAGCACCGCGAACGGCACGGCGATGAGGAAGGAGTGCGAGATGCCCTGCGCGTAGACGTCTTCGACGATGATCCTGATCGCGTGCGGCATCGTCGAGACCTCTGGCAGAGCCCCCGACTTCAGCTGCTGCGCGACGGCGATGCCCTCTTCGCCGAGCGACTGGACCGCGGTGGCCATCTTGCGAAGGATGGATTCCGATCCCATGAGGTCGCTCACGCGGGCCGCTAGCGCTGCGCCCATCACTGAGACGCCGATCGTGCCGCCAAGGCTGCGGAAGAACGTGACACCCGAACTGGATACGCCGATCTGCGCGGGATCCGCGGTGTTCTGCACGACGAGCACCAGGTTCTGCATCGTCATGCCGACGCCGGCGCCGAGCAGGAACATGTACAGGGAAACCAGAGCGAAGTTCGTGTCGTAATGGATGGTCGAGAGCATCGTCGAGCCGGCGATCAGCAGCACGGCCCCGACGATCAGGTACGGCTTCCACTTGCCGTACTTCGTGATGAGACCGCCGACGCCGATCGAGGCGAGCAGGAGGCCGGCGATCATGGGGATCGTCATGACGCCCGCCTGCGTCGGGGTGGCCCCGCGCGAGAGCTGCATGTACTGGCTCAGGAACACGGACGAGCCGAACATGGCGATGCCGGTGGCGATCGAGGCGACGACGGCGAGCGTGAACGTGCGGCTGCGGAAGAGCGTCAACGGTACGAGGGGCTCTTTGGAGCGCAGTTCGACGATGATGAACAGCGTCGCGGCGACGAGGGCGCCGCCGACCATCAGGATGGTCGTCAGGCTCCACCAGTCGTAGTCGCGCCCGGCATTGGTCACCCAGATGAGCAGCAGCGATACCGACACGGAGAGGAGCACGATGCCGAAGTAGTCGATGCTGGTGCGCTTGCGCGGACGCTTGGGCAGGTGCAGGGTCTTCTGCACGATGAACAGCGCTGCGACGGCGAACGGCAGTGCGACGAAGAAGTTCCATCGCCAGTTGATCGAATCGGTGATGACGCCGCCGAGCAGCGGACCGCCGACGGTCGAGAGCGCCATGACGGCCCCGAAGAGGCCCATGTAGCGTCCGCGCTCGCGCGGGCTGATGATGTCGGCCATGATGACCTGGCTGAGGGCTGCGAGTCCGCCAGCGCCGATGCCCTGCACCGCGCGGAAGGCGATCATCGTGCCGGGGTCCTGCGAGAACCCGGCCGCGGCCGTCGCGAGCACGAAGATGCCGATCGCGAGTTGGAACAGGAGCTTGCGATTGAAGAGATCGGAGAGCTTGCCCCAGACCGGCGTCGAGATCGCGGTGGTGAGTAGTGTCGCGGTGACGACCCAGGTGTACGCGGCCTGATCGCCCTTGAGGTCGTGGATGATGACGGGCAGCGAGCTCGACACGACGGTCGAGGCCAGCATGGAGACGAACATGCCGAGGAGGAGCCCTGAGAGCGCCTCGAGGACCTGGCGATGCGTCATCTTCGGCGGTTCCGTGGGTGCGGATGCGGGGAGAGACATTGGTTCCTGATTCTGTGTGCTGCGGAGTGCTGTGAGCGTGAGAGCATCGGTTGATGCAAGTCAACAGTTGACGAAGATCAACCATACCACTTGGTTGACCGTTGTCAACTAACGAACGAGTGTGACACGCACGTCCGATCGGCGCCCGCGCTTGCGCTAGCGTAGGACCATGGGTAGGAGCCGAGGGGGCCCGGTCACGGTGCGCGCGCCAGGGAAGATCAACGTGTTCTTCCGCGTGGGCGCGCTGCAGCACGACGGGTACCACGACGTGGCCTCGCTGTACCAGGCCGTGTCGCTCTTCGAAGAGGTCACCGCCGTCGCCGCCGCCGACTTCTCGATCCAGTTCGTCGGCCCCGTCGACGCCTCCGGGCTCCCGCGAGACGATTCGAATCTCGCGATCGCGGCGGCGAAGCTCTTGGCGCAGCGCACGGGATACGCGGGCGGCGTCGCGCTCACGGTGCTCAAGCGCGTGCCCATCGCCGGCGGCATGGGCGGCGGCTCCGCCGATGCGGCTGCCACGCTCGTCGCCTGCGACGAACTGTGGGGCACGGGCCTCGGCCGCGCAGGCCTCCTCCCGCTCGCCGCTGAACTGGGGGCGGACGTGCCGTTCGCGCTCGAAGGCGGTACCGCCGTCGGCACCGGACGAGGAGATGAACTCAGTCCGGCCCTCGCGAAGGGCGACTTCCACTGGGTGCTCGCGCTCTCCGACTCGGGGCTCAGCACGCCGGTCGTGTACCGGACGCTCGACGAGCACCGCGACCGTCACGCCAGCGCACTCGGCCCGCAACCCGATCTCGTGAAAGTGGAGACGGCGGTGCTGCAGGCGGTGCGCGTCGGCGATGCCGACTCCCTCGCGGACGCGATGCACAACGATCTGCAGGTCGCGGCGCTCAAGCTCGCCCCTGAGCTCACCGAGATCCTCGAACTGGGGGAGTCGCGGGGCGCCCTGGCGGGAATCGTGTCCGGATCCGGCCCGACCATCGCGTTCCTCGTCGGCACGCCGCAGGAGGCGGCCGAAGTGCGTGCGGTGCTCGGCCGGCGCGGCTTCCGGGCGCTCATCGTGTCGGGGCCCGTGCCCGGCGCGCGCGTCATCTGAGCGAGATCGCCGCGACGCTCGACATCCTGCTGATCCTCCGCGGGAATACGCGCGACCCGCTCGGCGCTGCACCGTGTGTGAATGAAACACTGCCAGCGGGCGAGACGATCCGCGTCGATATCTGGTCCGACATCGCCTGCCCCTGGTGCTATCTCGGCAAGCACCGCTTCGATGCCGCGGTGCGCGCGTTCCGCGAGCAGCACCCCGGCGTCGCAGTCGAGGTCGAGAGCCACAGCTTCGAACTCGCGCCCGACACCCCGTTGGACTTCTCCGGCAGCGAGATCGACTTCCTGGTGCGGCACAAGGGCATGCCTGCAGCGCAGGTCGAGCAGATGCTCGGGCAGATGACCGAGCTCGGCGCCACCGAGGATGTCGAGTTCCGGTTCCCAGACGTCAAGCACGCGAACACGCAGCGCGCCCACCGAGTACTGCACCTCGCACGGGATCGCGGCGTGCAGGCGGAGGTGCAGGAGCGTCTGTTCCGCGCGTACTTCGCGGAGGGCGAGAACATGTCCGACGCCGATGCGCTCGCGCGGCTCGGCGCCGAGGCGGGGCTCGACGCCGATGAGGTGCGGGCAGCGCTCGATGACGAGGCGTACGGCGAGGCGGTGCAGCGCGACATCGTGCGCGCGCGGCAGCTCGGCATCACCGGCGTTCCGTTCTTCCTGCTCGACGGGCAGTACGGGGTCTCGGGCGCGCAATCAGCAGAGGCGTTCGCGAACGTCTTCGACCAGGTGCTCGGGTTCCAGCGGGGCGACGCGCCGGCCGGCACGGTCTAGACTCGTCCACATTCAGAAGGAGCACAAGATGACTGAACAGCACCGCACCGAGACCACTGCAGGAGACGCACCGTCGGTCGGATCGGAGACGGGCCTCGAAGGCGCCGCATCGTTCGCCGACGCCGAGACGCGAGAGATCCTGAACCTGCTGGGCGACAGCGAGTCGGGCGGATCTTGCTGCGGCGGGTCGTGCTGCGCGGCCTAGAGCGATGAGGCGCGGGCTTCTCAGGCCTGCTACCCGGGCGTCTGCTCCGCATCGGGCGTCGAGGCCGGAAGGTCGTCGCAGTTCGGGGTCGCCGGCTTGCCTTCCCAGCGATCGAGCGTCCACTGCACGATCTGCGGAGTGAGCGGCGAGTCCGCCGCCACCAGGGTGTTGTGACTGAGGCCGGGGAACGTGCGGTAGTCGATGTCGACGCCGTCCGTGCAACGCGCCTCGACCCAGTCGCGCTGCATCTCCGGGCGGACGAGCGGATCCGCCCGACCCTGGGCGACGAGCACCGGGGCGGGGAACGGGCCGACAGGCGTCTGCGCCTTCAGGCGATCGCCGAACTCGCCGTTCAGCAGGCGGTCGGGGAAGATCTGGTTCGGGATCTGCGACCCCCTCAGGATCGCCGCGAGCACGTCGCTGCCGTTGAAGCACAGGGAGCGGATGTGCTCGACCGGGCCCTGTGATCCCGGCGTGAGCTGCGATCTCAGATCGAGGTCGGGGTACAGCCGCGCCCATGTCGTCGCGATGTACGCGGAGACGGTCTTGCCGGCGGCGTCGTTCTTGTCGACCTCGGCGAGCCCGAACAGGTCGGCTGCCGGCGCGAAGGCCGCGACCCCGCGCACGGTGAGCTCCGGCGCGTAGTCCTCGGCGATCTGCCCGGTCCAGAGCGCGCCCTGCCCGCCCTGCGAATGTCCCCAGACGACCGTCTCCGTCGTCGTCGTGACGGCGTCGAGCTGCTGCACGGCTCGCGAGGCGTCGAGCACATTCCGGGCCTCCGCGTCTCCGACGAGGTAGGGGTGCACGCCGCGGGTGCCGAGCCCGACGTAGTCGGACGTGACGGCGACCCAGCCGTGCTGCGCGACCATCTCGGCGAGAGCGGTACCCGCTCCGTCCGAGAACGGCGCGGCACTCATGGAGGGCGCGCACTGCGCTACGACGCCCGTCGTACCGTGAGCGATGCTGAGCAGGGGCAGCGGACGTTTCGTCGGCTCGACCGGGGCGAGCACGGTGCCGCTCGAGACGGCGGGCGTGCCGTCGGGGTGCGTGGTCGTATACAGGATCTTCCAGGCTCGCGCGCCCTCGGGCACCCCGGAGTCGAGCGGCTCGGAGCGCAGCAGTTGACCCGGGGCGCCCGGTACGTCCGCAGGCGGCGAGTAGAACGCGCCCGGCTGGGGCATCGGCGACCCTCCGAGCACGGTGCCGCTGCCCCAGGCGAGCAGCGCGGCGGCTGCGAGCGACGCGACGGCGCCCACGGTTCTGGCCCATCGACGCAGTCGCGAGGGCCGCGCACCGGTGCGGGATGCTGCATCGCGAACCGGCGCGCCGACCTCGAGCGCACCTCCGACTCGGGCGGATCGCAGCCGCACCACTGCATCCCAGATGGCGTGCAGGCCGACCGCGACCAGCCACAGTGCGAGTCCGAGCCTGAAGACTGTCAGCGTCAGCACCGGCCAGGAGAAGGCGACGACGCCGAGCACGATCGTCGCCGCACCCATGATCGCCGACGCGGCGCGGGCGTCGGCGTGCCACCCATCGCGGCCGGTGATCGCGTTCCACAGCGCGAGCGCGCCGTGCACGACGAGCGCGGCGCCGACGAGGAACGCGAGCCAGGGCGCACCCGCGTCGGGCCAGAGCGCCATCAGCGCGCCGAGCGCGACGAGCGCACCGCCGACCAGTCGCGTGAGCGAAGGGATCCGCGGCGCGCCCTTGGGTCCTCCGACCGCGGGCGAGGGGCGGAAGAACGACCCCGCCCCGACGCTGATGAGCCCGAGCCCCGTGATGATCGCGATGCCGTGCACGGTGACGGGAGCGAAGATCAGCGCCGCTCCCAGCGCGACGGCAGCAGCACCGAACAGCACTCGCGACGCGGTGCGTGAGAACCTGGATGTCACGGGCGGCCTTCCCTGGCTGGATCCGCGAGGAGCGGGTCTGACTCGATCCATCGCGCGACCGCGACATCGCCAGTGTAGTGAGACTCCTGCGGCACGACTACGCTGGGAAACATATGGCGCATTTACTGGGAGCCGAGGCCCTGCACCTCGAAGTACCGACCAAGACCGTGTTCGACTCGGTCACGCTCGGCGTGGCCGAGGGGGACCGCATCGGCATCGTCGGGCGCAATGGCGACGGCAAGTCGAGCCTGCTGATGATGCTGGCCGGTCGGCGCGAGCCCGACGGCGGCAAAGTGACGCTGCGCGGCGGGACGACGATCGGCGTGCTCGATCAAGCGGACGTGTTCGAGGCGGGCCAGACGGTGGGCCGCACGGTCGTCGGCGACCGCGAGGAGTACGAGTGGGCGAGCGACCCGCAAGCGCGCGAGGTGATCGCCGGCCTCATCTCGGACCTCGACTGGGAGGCTCCGCTCGACGCGCTCTCCGGCGGTCAGCGCCGACGGGTGGCGCTCGCGCGGCTGCTCGTGCAGCAGTACGACATCGTCTTCCTCGACGAGCCGACGAACCACCTCGACGTCGAGGGCATCGCCTGGCTCGCGAATCACCTGCAGCGCCGCTGGCCGAAGGGCCAGGGCGCACTGCTCGTCGTCACGCACGATCGGTGGTTCCTCGATGAGGTCTGCAATATGACCTGGGAGGTGCACGATCGCATCGTCGAACCGTTCGAGGGCGGGTACGCCGCGTACATCCTGCAGCGCGTCGAGCGGGACCGGCAGGCGGCGACCATCGAGCAGAAGCGGCAGAATCTCGCGCGCAAGGAGCTCGCCTGGCTGCGCCGCGGTGCGCCTGCTCGCACGTCGAAGCCCAAGTTCCGCATCGACGCGGCGAACGAGCTGATCGCAGACGTTCCCGAGATCCGGGATCGCGTGTCGCTGCAGTCGATGGCCGTCGCCCGTCTCGGGAAAGAGGTCGTCAACCTCGTCGAAGCGGGAGTCGCCTACGACGGCAGGGTGATCATCGAGGACGTCGACTGGTTGCTCGCCCCGGGTGAGCGCACGGGAATACTCGGCGTGAACGGAGCGGGCAAATCGACGCTGCTCGGCCTGATCTCCGGCACCGTCGAGCCGACGTCCGGGCGCGTCAAGCGCGGCAAGACCGTGCAGGTGGCGACCCTCACCCAGCGTCTCGACGAGCTCGAGGAGCATCTCCAGGATCCGGTGCGCAAGGTGATCGACGGCCTGCGCACGAGCTTCACCGTCGGCAGCGGATCGAAGGCCCAGGATCTCACGCCGGGTCAGCTGCTCGAGCGCATGGGCTTCACGAGCGCGCAGCTGTCGACGCCCGTGAAGGATCTCTCCGGTGGGCAGAAGCGCCGACTGCAGCTCCTGCTGATCCTGCTCAACCAGCCCAACGTGCTGATCCTCGACGAGCCGACGAACGACCTCGACACCGACATGCTGGCCGCCATGGAGGATCTGCTCGACTCCTGGCCGGGCACCCTCATCGTGGTGTCGCACGACCGGTACTTCCTGGAGCGCGTCACCGATCAGCAGTACGCCATTCTCGACCGGCACCTTCGGCACCTGCCGGGCGGTGTCGACCAGTACCTCGAACTGCGCAGTCGGGAGCAGTCGGGGTCGACGGCGTCGTCGTCCGGATCGGCATCGCAATCGACGGGGAGCACCGCGTCGCAGGCAGCCGGAGCCGCACGCAAGCCGGCGCTCGGGGGCGCGGAGCGGCGTGCCGCAGAGAAGGAGTTGTCGGCCGTCGAGCGCAAGATGGAGCGGTTGCAGCGCGATGCCGCGCAGGCGCGCACCGGCCTCGCGGCGATGGATCAGGGCGACTACACGAAGCTCAACGCCGAGATGACGAAGATCACCGCGATCGAAGACGAGGTCGCGGCCCTCGAGGAACGGTGGCTGGAGCTGTCGGGCGCGCTGGAGTAGGCGGCTCCTCGATGCACGTTCTCGATCCGCTCACCGCCGCTGACGAGCGCGCGCTCGCCGCAGTGCTCGATGAGCACTTCGACGTCGAGGCGGTGCACTGGCAGCGGCTCGGCGGCGAACTCGACATCAATTATCGAGCGACCCTTGCGGACGGAGGCGCCCGATTCGTGCGCCTCTCACCCACGCCTCTCGACGAGGCGACCTTCGCGTGGCAGAACGCCGTGCTCGAACAGCTCGAGGAGCGCCCCCTCCCGGTCGCGACCCCGGTCTTGCAGCGCGCTGCAGACGGGTCGGTCGCGAAGTCGTTCGTCGCAAGGGACGGCCGCGCGCTTCGTGCGCGGGTGACGAGCTGGGTCGCCGGCACCAGCGTCGCCGAACTCGGCGGCACCGACGCGGCATACCGCCGGAGTCTCGGAGCGCTCGCCGCCGAGGTTCCGCGCAGTCTTCACCCGCTCGCGGAACGACACGACGGCCAGAATCTGCACCACTGGATGGCTGACCGCGCGGGCGATTCGATCAGAAGCACCTGGGATGCGGTCGTCGACCCGGCACGACGGGCGCTGCTGGAGGAAGTCCTCCGCCGATTCGACGTCATCGAGCCGAAGCTCTCGACGCTCCCGCGAGCCGTCGTGCACCAGGACCTCCACGACTTCAATCTGCTCGCGGAGCGGCGTCAGGACGGCGCCGTCAGCATCATGGGCATCGTCGACTTCAACGATGCCGTCGCGACCGTGCGGATCGCCGAGCTCGCAGTTGCGGCGGCCTATGCGGCGCTGCGCCAAGGCGACGCGTTCGCGGCCTTCTCCGATGTCGTGTCGGGCTACGTCGCGCACTGCTCGCTCACGGCTGAGGAGATCGAGGTGCTGTACCCGCTCGCCGTCGCCCGACTCGCGGTGAACGCGAGCACGTGGACGCACCGGGGCCGTGAGGGCAACCGCGCCTACGCCGAGGCGCGCATGGCCGCCACCTGGCCGGCGCTCGAGCAGCTGCTCCGCGTCGCACCCGCGGAGGCCGCAGCGCGCTTCGCCGCAGAGCCGCTCCCGGAGCGCTGAGACGGGCGGCGCGGACTAGCGCGAGAGCGCGCCCGCGAGCGACTCCAGCAGCCGAGGGGCGTGCTCGTCGCCGAAGACGAGCGGAGGCCGAATCTTGAGCACGTTGGCCTGCGGCCCCGATGCGCTGATGAGCACGCGATCAGCGCGCATGCGATTGACCACGGCGGCTGCGAGAGTCGGATCCGCCACGCCCTCGTCGTCCACCACCTCGAGCGCGAAGAACAAGCCGGATCCGCGCACGGCGCCGATGCTGTCATTGGCCAGAGCGATCCCTCGCAGCTCTGAGAGCATGCGTGCGCCGAGCGCCGCCGCACGCGCGATCAGGTCTCGCTCGGTGATCTCGTCGAGCACGGCCTGGCCAGCGGCGACGCTCACGTGATTGCCGCCGAACGTGTTGAAGAACCGCATGTCGGCGCCGAAGCGGTCGAGGAGCTCGGGCCGGGAGAAGAGTGCGGCGATGGGCAGGCCGTTGCCCATGGGCTTGCCGGCGACGACGAGGTCGGGTGCGACCTCGTGCTGCGGAAAGCCCCACCAGGCGCCGGTGCGCCCGAACCCGGTCTGCACCTCGTCCGCGATGTAGAGGCCGCCCTGCGCGCGGATCTCCGTCGCCGCGCCGCGCAGCAATCCGGGCGCCGTTCCCTGCAGTCCGTCGCTCGAGAGAATCGAGTCGACGATGAGCCCGGCAGGCTCGTGGCCGCGCGATCGCAGCGCATCCGCCGCCTCGCGCACGCGCACGGCGAGCGCGGCCGCAGCCCGGTCGGGGGACTCCCGGGCGAGATCGGGCGCTGCGATGAGTTCGACATCGTCGGGTATCGGATTGTTCGGGCCGAGGCTCGGTGAGATGGCCGCCGCCGCCGCGGTCGTGCCGTGATAGGCGTGCGCCGTCGCGATGATGCCCCGGCGGCCCGTCACGTGCCGGGCGACGCGCAGCGCGAGGTCGACGGCCTCGCTGCCGGTGCAGACGAAGACGGCCTGCTCGAGACCGTGCCCCAGGAGCCCGGTGACGCGTTCGGCATAGGCGACGACCTCGTCGCCCAGATAGCGGGTGTGCGTGTTGAGTCTGCCGAGCTGGGCAGCCACGCGCTGCTGCACGATCGGGTTCGCGTGACCGACCACCGGCACATTGTTGTACGCGTCGAGGAACGCGTTGCCCTCGGCGTCGTAGAGCCACACGCCCTCGCCACGCACGAAGTGCACCGGCCGGTCGTAGAAGAGCCGGTAGGCGGCGCCCATCGCGCGGGTTCGCCGCGCGATGAGCTGCGCGTCCGCTGGCGAGAGATCGGCCGCGCGTCCCGGGTCGAAGCTGTTGGCCATGTGCATTTCGCGTGCGACGCTCATCGTGTCCCTCCTCGCCGGCCGTCCGGCAGCGGCCCCCGCCCCACTGTATCCCGCGCCCGTGAACGATCCAGTACTCCGCAGCGCACCACTCTGCCGCACAATGGAGTCATGCACGATCCGCGTTGGCTCCAGCTCATCGATCGCGTGCGCGCGGACACGCCGAGGCTGCTCGACGACTTCTTGACGGAGCTGAGCACGCACGAGGGGTACGTCGGCGACGCGGTCGCGGCAGAGGATATCGAGCGCACCGCGCGGAACGCGTTCGCGCTGTTCGCCTCGCGCCTCGCCGCTGAGGCCGGGGCGGAGGCGCCGTCGGAGTTCGCCGAGGCGCTCGGGCGACGCCGCGCGCGGCAGGGTGTGCGCGTCGAGCGCTTCATGGAAGCGGTGCGCATCAACTTCCGAGTGCTCTGGCGAGGGCTCGAACGGGCGGCCCAGCCCGACCTCACCGACGCGCTGCTGGCCCACGGCGAGCTCGTGCTCGACGTCGTCGAACGCTACGCGACGGAGGTGCAGCGCTCGTTCCTCGAGGAATCGGACTCGATGACGCAGCAGCGGCGAACGGCGAAGGAACGGGCGCGATCGAGACTGTTCTCCGGGCAGGCCGACGGCGACGAACTGGTGGCGATCGCGCACCTGCTGCGACTCTCATCGTCGGTCGAATACGAGATGCTCGCCACGACGCGCGACGGGGACCGGTTGGCGCGGGAGGTGCTCGAGAGCGGCGGCCAGTACGTCGACGACGGCGGCACGACCGTACTGCTGCGTCCACGACGCGGGCCCATCGACTGGGTCGACGCCGATCCTGCCCTCTGCGGCGGCTACCTCTCGCGCGTGGGCGGTCTCGACCGCGTCGGGCGAGCGGCGACCATCGCGATCGACCTCGCCGAGCGCGCTGACGACGGAGCGGTCTTCCGACTGCGCGACGGCTTCGCCTCGATCGCACGCGAGACGATGCTCGAGCGGGTCGACGGATTCATGCACGAACTGACCGGAGCCTTCGACTCGCTTCCCGATGCAGAGCGGGAGCGCCTCGCGGTGACGCTGCGCGCGTTCATCCGCACGGGTTCGATGCAGCGCACGGCTGAAGAGCTCTTCTTCCACCGCAACACCGTGCTCAAGCGGTTGCGCGTCTTCCAGGACCTCAGCGGCCTCGACGTCACCGTGCCGCGCGATGCCGCGATCGCGATGGTGATCCTCGACCTCTGAGGGGGTGAGACGGGTGTCCGAATGCACACGAAGCGACGACAAGCGGAGGCGATCCGACACGGATCGGCGGCGCTCCTGGACATAGCCTCGGAGCATGCGGAATGACCCGCGGCCGGTGACCTGCGCGCCGCCGGCGAGTACACCGGACCCGGAGGCCCCATGATCTCGACCACGCAGACCCAGCGCATCCTCGACGCCGTCGACGCCGCATTCGACGAGCAGGTGCGCGCGACCGCCGACCTGGTCTCCGCGCCCTCGTTGCGCGCGGACGAGGAAGCCGCGCAAGACCTCATCGAGGGGCGCATGGCCGCGCTCGGCCTCGACATCGACCGCTGGACGATCGGTTCGCCCGAACTCGAATCGCATCCCGGGTACGGGCCGTCCACCGTCGACTACTCGGGGATGACGAACGTGGTCGGAACCTACACGCCGGCGCGAGAGGCTGGCCGATCGCTGATTCTGAACGGTCACATCGACGTCGTGCCGGAGGGGCCGGAAGCGCAGTGGTCGCGCTCGCCGTGGGACGCCGAGGTGCGCGCCGGATGGATGTACGGTCGCGGCGCCGGTGACATGAAGGCCGGGCTCATCGCGAACCTGTTCGCGTTCGATGCGCTGCGCCGCGCCGGCCTGGCGCCGACCGCCCGTGTGCACCTGCAGTCCGTCGTCGAGGAGGAGTGCACCGGCAACGGTTCGCTCGCCGCACTGCTGCGCGGCTACGAAGCCGACGCCGTCATCATCTCGGAACCCGAGGAGGACGCGCTCGTCCGCGCGAACGTCGGCGTCCTGTGGTGCACCATTCGGGTGAGCGGCGAGCCGACCCATCCGCGTGAGATGGCGAACGGCTTCAACGCCATCGACGCGGCCTACGAGGTGATCGAGGCGCTTCGCGGGCTGGAGCAGGAATGGAATGCCGAGCAGTCACAGCACCGGTACTTCGAGGATCTCGATCACCCGATCAACTTCAACATCGGCGGCATCCGAGGCGGAGACTGGCCGTCGAGCGTTCCGGCGTGGTGCGAACTGAGGCTTCGCGTGGCGCTGTACCCCGGCATGGCCGCCGCGGATGCGCACGCCGCGGTCGAGCAGTGCGTGCGTGCGGCCGCGTCGGGCGCCGAGGATCGCCGCCCGTTCGACGTCGAGGTGACGCCCGACGGGTTCTACGCTGAGGGCTACGTGCTCGAACCGGGCAGCGACGCCGAGGCGGTGCTCGAGCGGACGCACCGGGCCGCGTTCGGGCGCGAACTCACCAGTTTCACCACGCCGGGCTACCTCGATGGTCGCGTGTTCGTGAACTACGGCAACACGCCGACGCTCGTGTACGGGCCGGTATCCGAGAACATCCACGGGTTCGACGAGCGCGTCAGCATCGAGTCGATTCGCCGTTGCACGCAGTCGATGGCGCTCTTCATCGCCGAATGGTGCGGGGTCGAAGAAATCGATTGAGCCGGGAGGGGCGCGTGTCGACGGTACTCGATAGCCTGGATGCAGAGCCCGCACGTGCACCGAGCGCGCGGGCGCGCAAGCTGCAGAGATCCGTGAAAGGAACCCCATGGCGTATCGAGTGCAAGGCGTTGTCGTCCGAGAGAAGAACGCCCCGGTCACCATCGAAACGGTGATCGTGCCGGACCCGGGCCCGGGTGAGGCCGTCGTCGACATTCTCACGAGCGGCGTCTGCCACACCGACCTGCACTACAAGCTGGGCGGCATCAACGACGAGTTCCCGTTCCTCCTCGGCCACGAGGCGACGGGTCGCGTCGCGGCTGTCGGCGAGGGCGTGACCGAGGTCGCAGTGGGGGATCGCGTGATCCTCAACTGGCGCGCGGTCTGCGGGCAGTGCCGCGCCTGCGCGAAAGGGCAGCCGCAGTACTGCTTCGACACGCACAACGCGAAGCAGAAGATGACGCTCGAGGACGGCACGGAGCTCTCACCAGCACTCGGCATCGGAGCGTTCATCGAGAAGACCCTCGTCGCCGCCGGCCAGTGCACGAAGATCGACGAGGAATCGGATGCCGCCGCAGTCGGACTGCTCGGCTGCGGCGTCATGGCGGGCATCGGTGCGGCGATCAACACCGGTGGCGTGCAGCGCGGCGAGTCGGTCGCGGTCATCGGCTGCGGCGGCGTGGGCACTGCGGCGATCGCCGGCGCGCAGCTGGCGGGAGCGACCACGATCATCGCCGTCGACATCGACGACGCGAAGCTCGAGCAGGCGAGGCGCTTCGGGGCGACGCACACCGTGAATTCGCGCTCCGAGGATCCGATCGAAGCGATTCGCGCGCTGACGGAGGGGTTCGGCGCCGACGTGGTGATCGATGCTGTGGGCCGTCCTGAGACGTACACGCAGGCGTTCTACGCTCGCGATCTCGCTGGCCGCGTCGTACTCGTCGGCGTACCGACGCCCGAGATGCAGCTGGAACTGCCGCTGCTCGACGTCTTCGGGCGGGGCGGATCGCTGAAGTCGTCGTGGTACGGCGACTGCCTGCCGAGCCGAGATTTCTCGATGCTCATCGATCAGTACAAGCTCGGGCGTCTCGATCTCGAAGGGTTCGTGACCGAGCGCATCGGCCTGGGCGACGTCGAGGCCGCATTCGACCGGATGCACGAGGGCACCGTGCTGCGCTCGGTGGTGGTGCTCTGATGGCCGCGCGTATCGAACGACTGGTCACGAGCGGCACGTTCTCGCTGGACGGCGGCACGTGGGACGTCGACAACAACGTCTGGATCGTCGGCGACGACTCCGAAGTGATCGTCATCGATCCCGCTCACAGCGCCGAAGCCGTGGCGGAGGCCGTCGGCGAGCGCCGCACCGTCGCGATCCTGCTCACCCACGGGCACGACGACCACATCCGTGCGGCACGCGAGACGGCCGATCGACTCCAGGCGCCGTTGCATCTGCATCCAGCCGACGCAATGCTGTGGGAGACCGTGTACGACTCGGCCCCCGATGCGGAGATCGCGGACGGCGATGTGTTTTCGGTGGCGGGCGTCGAGCTGACGGCGCTGCACACGCCCGGGCACTCGCCCGGCTCGACCTCGTTCACCGCGCCCCAGCTCGACGCGGTGTTCACCGGGGACACCTTGTTCCAGGGCGGACCCGGTGCGACCGGTCGCTCCTTCAGCGATTTCCCGTTGATCATCGAGTCGATCCGCGGAAAGCTGCTCACCCTTCCGGCTGAGACCGTGGTGCACACCGGACACGGAGACACGACGACGATCGGCGATGAGGCCCCGCACCTCGACGAGTGGATCGCGCGCGGGCACTAACAGCACTGCGAGCAGATCCGCGGACTCGCGATGCCGCGCGCGTGACGTCGTATGACGGCGGACGTCACGCGCGCGGCCGCGGTGTGATGAACTCTCGACATGAGCATCCCGCGTCTTCTCGACCACATCGTCATCGCCGGCCCCGATCTCGACGCACTCATCGAGTGGTTCGCTGACCGGACGGGGGTCACCGCCGAACGCGGAGGGGCGCACCCCACCGGCACCGCGAATGCCCTCGTTGCGCTCACGGTGGGAGAGCAACGAGGCCCGCAGTACATCGAACTCATCGGCCCTGATCCGGATCGCGAGACCGCTGCGCTCCCGACGACGTTCGCGATCGACACTCTCGACGAGCCTCGCGTGCAGGCCTACGCCGTGCACCCGCACGACATCGACGCGACGGTCGCCGCTGCCCGGGCGAGCGGGTTCGATCCCGGTGACGTCTGGGAGCTCTCCCGGCGCACCCCCGCGGGAGAGCTGCTCGAATGGCGCCTCACCGGAGCGGCGATGCACCGCCTCGACGTGCCATTCCTGATCGATTGGGGAACGACGGCGCAGCCTGGAACGGGAGAGCTGCCGACGATCGAACTCGTCTCCTTCGTCCGTGAGGAGCCGGACCCTCTGGCGGTCGACACTGCGCTCGCGGCGCTCGGCCTGGGCGACGGTGCCGCCGAGACCATCACTGGACCTCGCCCGGGGTATCGACTCGAGCTGCAGCGCGCCGATGGCGCGCTCGTGACCTGCTGACATGCCCGCCCCCCGCAGCGGTGGCGCGAACCATGCGCAAGAGGTGTACCTCGAGTACCAGCGACGTTCGAGAACCCCGCAGACGCCCCCGGGCGACGAGCCGTCGCGGTTCGCCGGAGCCGGAGCAGACGCTCACACGAAGCTGGGGCGATCCGTCGACGATCTGAGGCCTGCGCTCGAGACGCTCGCAACCCGCCTCTACGAAGCCCCCGAGATCGGCTTCGCAGAGCACGGCTCGGTGCGGGAGCTCGCCGCTGTGCTCATCCAGCACGGCGTCGAGCCCGAAGTGGGGGCGTACGGCCTCGAAACGGCCCTCCGGGCGCAAGTCGGCACCGGGAACGGGCCGCACTTCGCGATACTCGCCGAGTACGACGCGCTCCCCGGGATCGGTCACGCCTGCGGGCACAACCTGATCGCGGGCATCGCCGTCGGCGCGTTTCTCGGCGCCGCTCCGATCGTGCGTGAACTCGGCGCGACCCTCTCGCTCATCGGGACTCCGGCGGAGGAGAACGGCGGCGGCAAAGAGCACATTCTGCGAGCCGGCGGGTTCGATGAGATTCATGCCGCGGCGATGGTGCATCCGGCGGCGGGTGCGAAAGCCTCCCCGATCTGGGGTGAGCGCACCACGGGCGTGCGCCGTATCGCGGTGACGTACCGGGGCCGCGCTGCCCATGCCGCTGGGGAGCCATGGCTCGGAATCAACGCGCTCGACGCCGTCGTATCCGCATACCAGTCGGTGGCCCAGCTGCGGCAGCACATCCTCCCCATCGACCGCGTGCACGGCATCATCACCGACGGCGGTGCCGCGCCGAACGTCGTGCCGGAGCAGGCCTCAGCGCTCTTCTACGTGAGATCCGGCGAGATCGATACGTTGCGGGTGCTCACGGACCGCGTGGTCGATGCGCTGCGCGGGGCAGCGCTCGCCACCGGCACGACCGCGGAGATCGAAGTCGACCCCGTACCGCCGTATCTGCCGCTGGAGCCGAGCGTCGAGCTGATGCGCCGCTGGGCCGGAGCGCTCGGTGAGCGAGGACGAGAGACGCCGCCGTCACCCGTGGTCGCCGCGCAGGCCGGGCCGTCGACCGACATGGGAAACGTGACGCAGTTCATCCCCGCCATCCATCCGTCGATCGGGATCGGCGGTCCGGAGACGGTGCACCCCCACCACGCCGCGTTCGCCGACCAGACCGTGCAGCCATCCGCGTTCGCCGCGATGACCGATGCGGCCGCAGGACACGGTGCAGTGGCGATCGACTACCTCGCCGATGGGGCGCTGCGGGCCGCCGTCGATGCTGAGTTCGCGGCGCGCGGCGGGCGGTATCGCTGGGAGTCGTGACTCCGGGAGTCGTGGCGCTGCTGCCGCGCGCGCGGGGTGCCGTGACGCTGCTGCCGCGCGCGCGGCTGAGCGGCACCGAAAGCGCGGGGGTCTAGCGGCGCAGCTGCTCGGAGACTGCTGTCAGTACGGAATCGGGGGAACCGGTGGCGTCGTAGACCGCCACCAGGACGCGGCGCTCGCTGCTGTCGTGATCGGCCGTGAGCCAGCGCAGGTAGAGCGAAATGAGCTCGCGCAGATCCTCGGTCAGCGCGGCCGCGGCGTCCGTGGTGCGGCCGCGCAACCACGCGCGCAGTGCGGCGTTGTGGGCCGCAACGAGCGAGGCGCCGAGGGTCGACGCCACCCAGGCAGGCGCACCCGGCTGCTGCACCTCGCGGATGTAGCGGGTGAACACGCGTTCGTAGCGGTGGGTGATGACGAGCTCTCGGTCGCGGAGAGCGGGCGTGAGGCGCATGAGTTCGAACCGCAGCCGTGCGGCCTCTGGATCGCGGAGCAGGAGTCGCAGCACATCGGCTGTCGCAGAGACGAGAGCGTCCGCGGGGGTGAGGGTCGTGTCCTCGAGGGCGGCCTCGAGACGGGCGAGCGCGTGATCGTGGTCGGCGAAGATGACGTCGTCTTTGCTGCCGAAGCGTCGGAAGAACGTGCTCCGGCTCATCCCGACCGCTGCGGCGAGAGCTTCAGCCGTCGTCGCTTCGTAGCCGCGTTCCGCGAGGTGGCGGATCGCCGCGGTCGAGCTCTCCGGCGTCATTCCGGCTCCGTGCGGTGGCATGCCAAGAAACTAGCACACCGGTGACGCGGTGAAACCGAGTTCCACTCGTGAAGGCGTTACGAGCGCGGGGCGGTCGGGGTTTCGCTGTGAGGAATGGACTTGACTTGACACCGAGTGTCAGGCATGCTCGACGGCGAACGCGTCGGCGCGCGCCGTCGCAGGGAGGAACCCATGCCGAACTCGAAGCCGGTCGTCAGCCAGGGTACCGCGGAGCCCGAATATGCGCTCTGGGAACCACTCGATCCCGATGTCGCCGGAGTCTTCCGCGGCGTCTCGAGCGAGGATCTCGCATACCGGGATCGGGCTCGCGCGTTCGTGCAGGATGAGCTGCGGCCCGTCATCGCAGGCATCTGGGATCGGGCCGAGTATCCGCTCGATCTCGCGCTTCGCCTCGGCGAACTCGACCTCATGCGCGACGGCATCGACGTTCCGGGTTATCCGGAGCAGAGCCTGCTGGCCGCGAGCCTCACCATGATGGAGCTCGCGCGCGGAGATGGGTCGATCGCGACGATCGTCGGCGTGCAGGGCGGTCTCGCGCTGCGCTCGATCGCGTACTGCGGCTCCGAAGCGCAGCGCGATCGTTGGTTCGAACCGCTCGCGAGGGGCACCGAGCTCGGAGCGTTCGCACTCACCGAGCCGACGCACGGTTCGGACTCCGTCAGCTTGGAGACGAGCGCCGAAGCGGACGGAGACGAGTACGTCATCACGGGGCACAAGAAGTGGATCGGGTCGGGCAGCGTCGGTCAGGTGTCGGTGGTCTGGGCCCGAGGCGATGACGGTCAGGTGCAGGGCTTCCTGGTGCCGCAAGACGCGGAAGGATATCGGGCGACGACGATCGAGGGGAAAGTCTCGTTGCGCGCCATCTGGCAGGCGCACATCGAGCTCGACGGTGTGCGGGTGCCGGCGAGCGCGAGGATGCCGGGCGCGAACAGCTTCAAGGACACGGCCCGCGTGCTGCAGGCGACGCGCCTCGGCGTCGCCTGGTCCGCGCTCGGGCACGCCGTCGCCGTCTACGAGTCGGCCGTGCACTACGCGAAGCAGCGCGTGCAGTTCGGAAGGCCGCTCGCCGCCTCGCAGATCGTCCAGTCCCGGCTCACCGAGATGCTGAGCGGCGTGACCTCGTTGCAGTCCCTCCTCATGCAGCTCACGCGCGCGGAGGAGCGGGGTGAGCTGTCGGGGCCCGGCGCCTCGCTCGGCAAGTACACCGCCACGCGCACGGCGCGGGATCTGGCGCGGAACGCTCGCGACCTGCTCGGCGGCAACGGCATTCTGCTCGAGAATCGGGTCGCTCGCCACTTCGCCGACATCGAAGCCTTGCACACGTACGAGGGCACGGAGACGGTGCAGGCGCTCATCATCGGTCGCGACATCACGGGAATCTCCGCATTCGCCTGAGTTCAGTCCTCGAGCGGCGCTGCAACCCCGGCTGATCCCCGGGACCTCGGGGAACCGGTGGCCGGTGCGAGCGCTCCGGAGTCGAGTGCGAGCCAGAGGAGTGCGCGCTCGGTGGGGGCGTCGAGCCGCACGTCGAGATCGCGCTCGGCAGCGTGCAGGTGACTGCGCAGCGTCTGCCGGTGCACCGCGATCTGAGCGGCCGCGCGTTCGATGGCTCCGTTGGCCGCGAGGTACGCGTGCAGTGCGACGCGCGTGCGCTCGGCGAGGGCGGGATCGAGCATCTCCAGGCGCCGTCGCCATTCCGCGAACACCGGGACGGTTCTGGAGGCGTCGATCGAGGCGCTCCAGGCCTCCCGACGGCTCAGCTCGGCGTACGACACCGCGACGACGTCGCGCTCCCGGGTGCCGAGGTGCGCCCGTGCCGCTTCGGCTCGCAAGTCGAGCAGCCCGCTCGCGGGCGCGGTGCGGCTGATACCGGCTCGCCAGCTCGCGAGGTTGCCGGTCTCGTTCGCGAGGAACTGGGTGACGAGCGGCTGCACCTCCTGATGATCGGCCCCCGGGATCACGATGATGAACTCCGATCCGACGGCGCACAGCAGCGGAACCACGGTGAACTCCGCCTGATTCCACGCATTCGCGAGATGAGCCTTGAGGAGCAGGCCGGCAGCCGGCTCCTTCATGCTGGGGAGCCCCGGGTCGGGCGAGGGGCCGAGGTGCACGACCGTGCAGCGCGTGCTCGATCCGAGCAGCAGCTCGAACAACCGCGCATCGCCTTCGAGTCGCCCGGTGAGAGCCTCGGTGAGCACGCGTTCGCGGAACGAGGTCGCGGTGACGTCGCCTCGACTGCTCGTGCGCGAGTCATCGATGAAGAATGCGATCGAGCCGATCATGCCCTGCTCCAGCGGAGAGTATCGGCGCATTCGAGTGACGGCGATCGGTGCGCCTGCGGTACTCGCGATGTGCACGAAGCGTGCGCCGAGGGAGACGCTCGTCGAGCGCCGTCCGGATGCCGCGTGCCGGGAGAGCTCGCCGGAGATGGCCCGCATTTCGCCGTCCCCCAGTACCCGTCCTGCGGAGGCGGGGTCTCCGGCGGCGTCCCGCCAGACGACCGTCGCCTCGAGCTCGGCCGCAAGGGTCTCGAGTGCTTCAGTGCGCAGTCCGGGGCCCGGCGCGGCGGCAAGGCGCTGCTGCAGGTCGAGGAGACGCTGCACCTGGCTCATCTGAGCTTCCGCAATACGAGCGGAAACGTGCTCGGCGATGGCGATGTAGGGGGTGGTGAGCGGGACGCGCAGAAGCGGAAGCTGATGCTTCACGGCTGCGCTGCGCCATTCCTGCGGGATCTCCTCCACGGTGAGTCCCACTCCGAACCCGACGCCGGCGACGCCGTGCTCGCGGAGACGCCGAAACAACTCGTCCAGCGACTCCGGCGTGCGCTCGATGAGGCCGGTGGTCAGCAGCAGCACCCCTCGCGTCAGCCACGGGCTGGGATCGGTGACTTCCGCGACGTGCACCCAGGTGACCGACCGGCTCAACCAGTCGTGGCCGACGACGCAGGTGAGTGCCAACTCTTTCGCGCGGGTGAGATCGGCGAGTGTGGGGTAAGGAGCCGGTCGCGGTGCTGGCATGTGCTCCTCCTGACTCCATGCGCAAGCGCGTTCACTGTATGAGTGAGTGTATCTGCTGGTACTCACCCTCAGCGCGATTGCGGACGATGCAGTGGCCGACGATGCTGGAATCTCAGCGCATCACGACAACCAGGAGGGGTCATGCCAGCGACCGCGCGTCAGTTCGAGATCATCGGAGCGCCCTTCGACGGAGCGGCCACGCTCGGGTATCCCGGGTCCCGCTACGCACCGGATCGTATTCGTCAGCAACTCGGCTGGATCACGCAGCGCGTGGAGGCTGGATCGGTGTTCTCGCTCGAAACCGGCGAGCTGCACGATGCTCCGCTGATCATCGACGGCGGCGACGCCGACATCGTGGCCCACGACGTGCTGACGACGCTCGAGCGCACGAGTGCGCGAATCGCGCGGAGCGTGCGGTCCGGGAACGTGCCCATTCTGCTCGGGGGCGACGACTGCTTCCTGTATGCGGGCACCAAGGGGCTTCATGATGCCACCGATGGAACGGTCGGCGTGATCCACTTCGATGCGCACCTCGACGTGATGGACCGAAACGAGCAGCAGGGCACCCACAGCCAGTCCAGTGGGATGCGGCGATCGCTCGAACTCGATCGGGCGCGGACTGAGCACAGCATTCAGGTGGGGCTCCGGCACTTCAACTTCCCGTCTTCGCGGGCCTACCTGGAGAGCGCCGGCCTGGCGCGCATCACCGCGGCGGAATTCGATAGGAGCGGCACCGCAGCCGTTGTCGAACGAATTCTCGAACGCACCGCAGGCGCCGACCATGTGCATCTGAGCTTCGACATCGACGCGATCGATCCGGCGCACGCGCCGGGCGCGGGAGCCCTCGAGCCGGGCGGGATCACGTCACGGCAGGCGATCGACACGATCATGGCGCTTGCACCGCACTGCGATTCGTTCGCAGTGACCGAGGTCAACCCGATGACGGATCACCAGGACATGACCGCGACCCTCGCGGCCTATCTCTGCTATTACTTCGCCGTGTTCGGGCAACGACACAGCGACGACTGACCCGATCGAACGCGTCGATGGAGCGCGTTCGGTTTCGCATGATGAAGTGAGGGAGTGGGACGATGGCGGAACACCAAGAGCAGGTGAGCCCGGTGCTCGACACCGGGGCGGTGAACATCGTGCGCAAACGCGAGCTCGGCCGCGCGGTGCGCGGAACGTTCGTCGGCAATGTCATGGAGTGGTACGACGTCGGAGTCTTCGGCTACCTCGTCGTCACCCTCGGCCCCGTATTCCTCCCCGAGGCGAACCCTGCGACGCAGGTCATCTTCATGCTCGGCACCTTCGCGAGCACGTACCTGTTCCGACCGCTCGGCGGTCTCTTCTTCGGCTGGCTCGGGGACAAGATCGGACGCAAGCGCGTGCTGTTCATCACCCTGACCACCGTGGCGCTGGCGACGTTCCTCATCGGTCTGCTTCCCGGCTATGCCTCCATCGGCATCGCAGCGGCTGTGCTGCTGATCGTGCTGAAGATCGTGCAGGGGTTCTCCGCCGGCGGGGAGTTCACGAGCGCCGTGACCTTCATCAGTGAGTCGGCGCCCGACAAGAAGCGGGGGTTCTACGCCGCCTTCCTCGACGCGGGCAGCTATCTCGGCTTCGTGTTGGGCGCAGCGATCGTCACGGTGCTGCAGATCGCGTTCGGTCAGGAGGCGATGGTCGACGGGCTCTGGCGCGTCCCGTTCCTCATCGCTGGCCCGCTCGGCTTCGTCGCGATCTACCTCCGCATGCGCGTCGAAGAATCGCCGCACTTCACGGCGCTGCTCGCCGAGGCGGCGCCGCTCGCACGTCCGCGGGCGGATGGGCGCCCGACCCTGCGGGTGAATCCGGCGCGCGTATTCATCGCCAACTGGAAGCCGATGCTGGTGGTCGTGCTGCTCGTCGCGGCCGCGAACTCGGCCGGTTACGCGTTCACCTCGTACATGCCGACGTATCTCTCGACGGTTCTCGAGCACGATGCTGTTCAGGGCAATCTCTTCTCCCTTCCGCTCATGCTGCTCATGGCGATCTGCATGCCGTTCGTTGGAATGCTCTCCGATCGCGTGGGCCGCAAGCCTGTGCTGTTCGCAGCGTCCCTGTGGGTGATCGTTCTCAGCGTGCCGGCGTTCCACCTCATCGGCGGTGCGCAGCCGGTGGGCATCGTCTGCGGCCTCGCGCTGATCGGGCTGCCGGTCGCGCTCTACATGGGAACCCTCGCCTCGACTTATCCGGCGCTCTTCACCACGCGCTCGCGCAACACGAGCCTGGGAGTCTCGTACAACGTGTCGATCGCGCTCTTCGGAGGCACGGCCCCACTCGTGATCGACTCGTTGATCCGCGTGACCAACGACCCTCTCGCCGCGGCCTACTATCTCATCGGCATGTCCGTCGTCGGTTTCATCACCGTCTGCTTCCTGCGTGAGAGCGCCGGACAGCCGCTCGAAGGATCGGAGCCCAACGTCGAGACGGCGCTCGAGGCTCACCGCATCCATACGGCCCGAATCGCGCTGCTCGAGCGGCGCTGACGTTCAGCGGCGGCCGCGAGCTAGACGGAGGCCTCGATACCCGGGAGCAGCCTGCCGAGGATCACGGCGAGCTGCTCCCGCTCCGCGGTGTCGAGCGGGGCGAGTACGAGCTCGCGAATCTGCGCGACATGGGCGGGAGCGGAGGCGCGAAGCGCGGCGAGACCGTCGTCGGTGAGCCGCGCCGTGCGCGTGCGGCCGTCGCCGCCGCACGCGGAGCGCGCGACCCAGCCGCGCGCGACGAGCGCGTCGATGGCGTGACTCAGACGCGATCGGCTCAGCCCTGCGAGGCGGGCGATCTCGGACATCGGCGGTTGCTCGTCTCCCGGGCGGGCGAGCATGACGAGAATCGCGTAATGGGCGTGGTTGATCCCCGCGCCGTCGCGCAACGTTCGGTCGAGCGCTTGGGGGAGGAGCTGGGCGAACCTGATGGCGGGGAGCCAGGTGCGCATCTCGTCGTCGCCGAGGCGGCGGTCGGGAGCGGGTCGAGCATCGTCGCGCCCGGCTCCCCGGCCCGTCGCATCCTTCGCGGTCGCCACCGCGCTCGCCGCCGGTTCTTCCGGCTCCGGCTCCATCACGCTGCCGAGAGATCGATCGTATGCGCCGTGTGGTCGCGCTTGGATTCGAGGTACTTCCGGTTGAAGCCGGAGAGGTGCACCGACGTCGCCACACGATCGACGACCTCGATGCCGAGGGCGCCGAGCTGCTCGGCCTTATCGGGATTGTTGCTCAACAGCCGGATTCGCTCAGCGGCGACTGCGCTCAGCATCTGGGCAGCGGCCGTGTAGTCGCGCTCATCCTCCCCGCGGCCCAGCGCGACGTTCGCAGCGTAGGTGTCGAGGCCGGCGTCTTGCAGCGCGTACGCGTCGAGCTTCGCGTAGAGCCCGATCCCTCGCCCTTCCTGCCGCAGGTAGAGCAGGAAGCCGCCTTCGGCCGCGATGCGTTCGACGGCTTCGCGGAGCTGCGGGCCGCAGTCGCAGCGCTCCGAGCCGAAGACGTCACCGGTGAGGCACTCGCTGTGCAATCGCACGAGCGGTGCCGGCGGCGCGCTCGCCGCTCCGCTGACGGGCCCGGCGTCACCCGTCGGGAGGGCGCCCTGCCACTCTCCGAGGGCGAGGAGGAGGTGCTCCTTCCCGTCGACGAGCCCGTCGAAGGTGAACACGTCGGCTGCTGCGGTGTAGCCGTCGGGAAACCGGAGGGGGATGCGCACCTGGGTCCGCACCGTCGCAGCGGATGAGGCTCGATCACCCTCGCGAGTGCGTGAAATTTCAACCATGTGGGATGCAACGCGAATGCCCGGGTCCTATTCCCGGGCATTCGCAGGCGCGCGGCGCAGGAGCCGCGCCGGCGATCTACTCGTCGTCGAGCGGGTGCGGCACCGTCGGAATGGCGCCCGTGAGCGGGCGGCCATCGCGAATCAAGCGGCGCTTCCGCAGCTGCCACAGCACTGCGAGGATCGCGAACCACGCGGGCGCCGCCAGGATCGAGGGCCGGGTGTCGTCGCCGTACAGGAGCGTGCCCGCGATGAAGACGAAGAACGCGAGCACGAGCCACGGCGCGATGCGCGAGAACGGCATCTTGAACCCGGAGGAGGCGTGCCGCTCCGGGTACCGCTTCCGGTACACGATGTAGCTCACGACGATGGAGCCCCATGTGAACAGAATCAGGGTTGCGCACATCGATGAGACGAAGGTGAAGGCCGCGATGACGCCGTCGCCCGCGAACAGCAGCGGGATCGCCGCGAAGAGGAAGACGCAGGTGAAGAAGACCGAGCGCTTCGGCACCCCTCGACTGTCGGTCATCGCGAATTTGGACGGTGCGTGCCCGTCCTTCGCGAGGCCGAACAGCATTCGCGTGCCGGAGTAGAGCCCTGAGTTGGCACTCGAGGCGGCCGAGGTGAGCACGACCAGCTGGATCACCACCGCTGCGAGGCCGAATCCGGCGGTGGCGAGGGTCGCGACGAAGGGGCTCTTGTCAGGCGCGATCTCGTCCCACGGCGTGACCGCCATGATCACGGCAAGCGCACCGATGTAGAAGATCAGAATGCGAATGACTATCGAGTTGATCGCCTTGGGGAGCGTCTTCCGCGGATTCTGGGTCTCCGCAGCGGCTGTGCCCACCAGCTCGACGCCGATGAACGAGAAGATGCCCATCTGGAACCCGAGCACGAAGCCGCTGATGCCCATGGGGAACATTCCGCCGTGCGTCCAGAGATTCGTGATCGAAGCCGTCGTGCCGTCGGGGGACTGGAACTGCGTCGCCATGAGAATGACGCCGACGACGATGAGCCCGAGAATCGCGACGATCTTGATGATCGCGAACCAGAACTCGGTCTCCCCGAAGAACTTCACCGGTTGCAGATTCAGCAGCGTCAGCACCGCGGCGGTGATCAACGCCGGCACCCACGCGGGGACGTTCGGATTGAACCACTGCACGTACGCCGTGATCGCGACGATGTCGGCGACGCACGCGATCACCCAGGAGAACCAGTAGTTCCAGGAGACGAAGAACCCGGCCCACGGGCCGAGCATGTCCTTCGCGATGTCGCCGAAGGTCTTGTAGTGCAGGTTCGAGAGCAGCAGCTCGCCGAGAGCGCGCATGATGAAGAAGACGAAGAACCCGATCACCAGGTAGACGAAGATGATCGCGGGGCCCGAGACGCTGATGAGTTTGCCCGAACCGAGGAAGAGCCCGGTGCCGATCGAGCCGCCGATGGCGATGAGCTGCAGGTGACGGTTCTTCAGGCCGCGCTGCATGCCGCCGTCGGGCGCTTCAGGGGGGACCTCGTCTGGATGCTGCGAAGATGCGGTTTCGGTGCTGGTCATGACACTCCTGTGTGCAGTCCGCATTGAGATCCTCGATGCGGTGGGGTGGAAGCGGTCTGGATCGCCGTCAGGCTACGACGCGGAACGTGTCGAGCGCGGGATCGGCCGCGCCGCGCACGTACCCGGCCGGGCTGGCCGAGGTGGCGCGCAAGAAGGAAACGACCTCAGCAGAGAGTACCTCCCCTGGGAGCACGTTCGGCACACCGGGCGGATACGCCGCGAGCGCATCTGCGGAGACGCGGCCGACGGCATCCGTCGCCGAGACGACCTCGACGCCGCTGAAGAAGGCTTCGCCCAGACCCATGGCGCGCTCGCACTGCGACGGGAGGGCGATGGGCCGCTCCGGCTCGGCATCGGCCTCGGGAAGCGCTTGCAGCGCGGTGAGGAAGCGGTCGACGTCGATGGCAGACGTCGCTCCGACGAGTGCGAGCAGCGCTGAGGGGGTGGAGAGTTCGCAGTAGACGCGGTGGTCGCGCAACAGCAGGTGCTGCGCATCCCCGCCCGTGATCCCGGCGCCGCGGGTGTCGATGGCGATCTTGAGCGGATCGTTCGCGATGGCGTCCGGTCGTGCAAGCACGTCCGGCGTCGCATCGCGGTAGCGGCGATCGGCGCGCACGGCCGCGCGGATCGCTTGCGCGGAGTCGATCGCGCGTCCGACGAGATCGGGGCGTGTGGCGATGTGCATGCGCGCCTCGTCGAGCGAGGCGAGCAGGAGCGCGCTGCTCGACGTCGACTGGAAGGAGCGGACGACGCGATCGACGAGCGATTCGAGCGCCTGCGCGTGCGGACCGTGGCCGAGGTGGAGCATCGCGGATTGCGTGAGCGATCCCGCCGCTTTGTGCGTGCTGGAGATCACGAGGTCGGCACCGAGGCGCGCGGCATTGGCCGGCAGATCGGGGTGCATGCCGAAGTGGGACCCCCACGCCTCATCGACGATGAGCGGGACGCCGTGGTCGTGCGCGACGCGAGCGATGGCGGAGATGTCGGCGACGGCACCGAAATAGCTCGGCGACACGATGTACACCGATGCGCTCTCCGGGTGCTCCGCGAGCGCCTCGGCGACCTGGTCCGCGGTGACGCCGTGCGAGGCGCCGAGCCCGGCGTCGACGGAACCCTGCACGAAGTGCGGGTCGAGTCCGACGTGCGTCGCGCCGTCGATGACGCTCGAGTGCACGCTCCGCTGCATGACGACCTCGACGCCCAGGCCGCGCGCCACCGTCGTCGCCACATGGTTGCCCCCGGATGCGCCGTTCGTGACGAACCACGTGCGGCTGGCTCCCCATGCCTCGGCGGCGAGCTGCTGAGCACGCATCAGGGGGGTGACGCGGCCAGGGGTCGTGAGGTGCCAGGTCTCCTGATCGACACCGCTGAAGAGCACCGGGAAATCGATGCGCATGGCATCGGCGCCGACGAGCGCTGCGACACCGGGGGCGTTCTCCACGACCCCGTGGTGCGCTGGCACGTGCAGACGCTGCCAGTCCTGCTGGGCGAGGGAGCGGAGCGCGTCGACGTACGGCGTCTCCTGCTGGCGGGCGGCAGCGGCGGTGGGGGCCGCGTCAACGCGGCGGAGAGAATCGAGCACGCCCCTCACCATAGGCAACGCGGCACCCCTGCGGAATATCAAGTATTCACACTGCGTGACATAGTCTGTATCAGATGATCACCCTGCAGCAGTTCCGAGTGCTCCTCGCCGTGCGCCAGCACGGGAGCCTGACGCGCGCCGCTGATGCACTTCGGTACGGCGTGCCGACGGTGACGCACCACCTGCGCGCGCTCGAGGCGCATCTCGGAGCGGATCTCGTCGTGCGCGACCGCAACGGTGCGCGGCTGACCGAGCTCGGCGAACTCTTCGCGGGCGAGGTCGCCCCGGTGCTCACCCGCATCGAGCGCGCCGAGCGCGCCGTGCACGAATTGCGTGACGCGGGCGCGGTGACCATCAGGGTCGGCACGTTCTCGTCGACCGGGTCGCGCCTCATTCCCGCGGCGATCGCCGAACTGCGGCAGCGCAGCTCGGTGCGGGTCGAGGTGATCGAAGCGGAGCCCACGGAGGTCGTCGGCCTCGTGCGTGCGGGTGAGGTGCATGCCGGGCTCATCTACCACGTATCGACCGAGCCGGGATTCGTCGGCACCGACCTGGTGCAGCGCTCGCTGTTCTCCGAGCCGTACCGCGTGCTCGTGGCGAAGCGCAGCCCGCTCGCGGAACTCGACGCGCTCGACTTCGCTGATCTCGCCGAGGTCGCCTGGGTGTGCAGCCGCAGCGACGATGAAGCCTCCGACCGGGTGCTGCGACGCGTCTACCAATCGCTCGGCGTGCCCATGCGCGAGCTGATGCGCACGGACGACCTGTACATGATCCACGGACTCGTCGCCGAGGGGCTGGGCTGCGCCCTCACGACCCGGGCGGCCGTCGACGCCGACTTCGACGTCGTGCTGCGACCCGCGAAGCAGGACCTGGGGGAGCGACGTGTCTCCTTCGTCACGCGGCGCGGGCCGATGCCGGCGGCAGTCGGGTGGTTGGGGGAGATCCTCGAGCGGCTCACCGCCGCACGGCGCTAGCCGCACGAATCGCGCTCTCGGCTTCCCGGGGAGTCAGAGTCCCAGCCCCCGGATCGCCTCGCGCACGGAGACCTGAGCCTCCTCCACCGTGACCTGACCGGTGAGCCACCGGCCGGAGAGCCCCTCGACGAGGGCGGTGAGGATCAGCGCTGCCGCGGCAGGGTCGAGATCGCCTCCGCGATCCTGCACCGCTTCGGCGATGAGCTCGTGCACCGTGCGCTGCCAGGCAGCCGTCGAACGGGCCACGGCGGCTGCCTGGGCCGGTTCGAACACCGCGAGCGCCCGCAATTCGTTCCAGGCGATGGAGCCGGCGCGGATCTCGGGATCCCGGCCGAACTCCGAGCAGAGCAGGGCCGCGAGACGCGTCGCGGCGGTCGTCGCATCAGCGGAGTGGGTGGCGCGATCCGCTGCGCGTTCCGTGACGTGGTCGAGGGCCGCCTGCAGCAATCCGTCTCGGTCGCCGAAATGGTAGGCCAGCAGGCCGATCGAGACCCCCGCGGTGCTCGCGACGTCCTGCATGCGGAAGCCGCGAATCCCTGCGCGGGCGATCGTCTGCTCGCACGCGGTGAGGATGCGCTCGCGCGCGTCGTTCGTCACGTCGACTCCCTCGGATCGCGCGTCCACTTGACAGGGGCGCTGCGGCAACTGAAACTGTTTTCAGGATAGGCGCTGCATGCGGCGCCGACAAGCGCGAGCTCCGCATTGCGGACGGAAACGAGGATGTTCATGGACGAAGCGACGACCCCCTTCGAACTCATCGAGGCATCGATCTCGGACGTGCTCGACGCGCTCTCGCGCGGCGAGATCACGAGCACCTGGCTCACCGAGCGCTACCTGGCCCGCATCGAGGCCTACGATCGCGGGTCAGAGGGACTGAACTCGATCGTCGTGGCCAATCCGAATGCGTTGCGCGACGCCGCGGAGTCGGACCGTCGCTGGCGCGAGGGGCTCGCACGCCCGCTCGAAGGGGTGCCGTTCACGGTCAAGGACTCGTACATGGTCGAGGGGCTCAGCGTCGCAGCCGGGTCGCCGGCGTTCGAGCACCTCATCGCCCAGTGGGACGCCTTCACCGTGGCCCAGCTGCGGGAAGCCGGAGCGGTGCTGGTCGGCAAGACCAACATGCCTCCGATGGCGGACGGCGGAATGCAGCGCGGCGTCTACGGGAGGGCCGAGAGCCCCTACAACCCGGAGTACCTCGCAGCGGCGTACGCCTCAGGATCCTCGAACGGCTCCGGAGTGTCGACCGCAGCGAACCTCGCCGTGTTCGGCATGGGGGAGGAGACCGTCTCATCGGGCCGCAGCCCAGCGTCGAACAACGGTCTCTGCGCGTACACCCCCTCATGGGGCGTGCTCAGCATCCGGGGCAACTGGCCGCTCTTCCCGGCGAGAGACGTCGTCGTGCCGCACACGCGCTCCATGCCCGACATGCTGCGCGTGCTCGACGTGCTCGTGCGCGACGATGCCAACACTCGCGGCGACTTCTGGCGCAACCAGCAGGTCGTCGACCTGCCGAGCGCGAGTGAGCACCGGCCGGCGAGCTACCTCGACTTGAACGACCGCGAAGCGCTGCGCGGCAAGCGCTTCGCGGTGCCGGCGATGTATCTCGGCGAGGATCCCCGCTTTCCGATCGAGGTGCGCCCGTCCGTGCTCGCGCGTTTCGCAGAGGCCCGCGAGCGGCTCGAAGCGCTCGGCGCCGAGATCGTGGTCACCGATTTCCCCCTCATCGAGCAGTACGAGGGCGACCGGCCGGGCCAGGAGAACGTCGGAGCGCTCGGCGTGCTGCCCGACGGCTGGATGGACACGGAGTTCAACCACTTCCTCGCATTCGGGTGGGACGACTTCCTGAGAGCCAATGGCGATCCGAACATCCCGAACCTCGGCGCCGTCGACCCCGACACGATCTTCCCCCAGCCACCCGGCGCGCTTCCCGATCGATACGAAGAGGTCGAAGACTACGAGAACCGGTACCGCGCCACGGTGACGATGGCGCAGACGGGAATCTCCGATCCTCGAGACCGGGCCGATTTCGCCGACGGATTGCGCGCTCTCGTTCGCCTCCGCGAGCAGCTCTTCGAGTCGTGGCTCCGCGACCAACACTTCGACGGCGTGGTCTTCCCGGCGAACGCCGACGTGGGCGCGTGGAACGCCGATGTCGATCAGACGGCGGCGGATCGCGCATGGGCGAACGGCGTCTTCTTCTCGAACGGCAACTACGCGCTGCGGCACCTCGGCATTCCGACGGTGACGACGGCGATGGGCATGATGGACGACATCGGGATGCCCGTCGGCATCACGTTCGCCGGGCGTGCGTATTCGGATCCAGAACTGCTCAGGTACGCGGCGGCGTTCGAAGCGGGCGGCAGCGGCTCACTCCGGGTCGCGCCCGCGTCGACACCGGCGCTTCCCGAGGACCGCCTCGGGTAGCGCCGGTCGCGCGGGGCGTCAGCTCAGACGACGTCGCTCTCGGCCTCGCCGAGAGGCTCGGAGAGCGGGACGTACCGGTCCACGCTCAGGGCGAGCCGTCGCAGCAGTACGCCGAGACGGTCTCGCTCGGATTTCGGGATCCCGCTCAGCAGGCGCTCCTCGGAGTCGGTGAGGCGTGTGATCGCGGCGTCGACGAGCGTGAGGCCCCTGGGCATCATCTCGACGAGCACTCCGCGGCCGTCGTTCGGGTCGGTGAGGCGACGCACGAGATCGCGCTCCGCCATGCGATCGATGCGGTTCGTCATGGTGCCGCTCGACACCATCGTCTGCTGCCCGAGCAGTTTGGGGCTCTGACGGAACGGTTCGCCGCTGCGCCGCAGCGCGGCGAGTACGTCGAACTCCCACGACATGAGGCCTGAACGCTCGAATGCCTGCGCGCGGGCGCGGTCGATGTGCTTCGTCACGCGCCACATGCGGGAGAAGATCGCGAGCGGAGCGAAATCGAGATCCGGGCGCGCTGATTCCCAGTCCGCAATGATCCGGTCGACCTCGTCTTCGTGCTTCATCCCTCCATTATCGAGCCAGGGAGGCGTTGTTCGCGACCTGGCGTGGTGCGATGGGGAGCGGAGCCGTGGCAGACTAGTACGCGTGCCGAAATCGGCGCGGTCCGCCTTGGTGTAATGGCAGCACGACAGCCTTTGGAGCTGTTAGGTCCAGGTTCGAGTCCTGGGGGCGGAGCGATGGAACGAAGCATCGCTTCGGGTCGTCGCTCCGCGCGGCGCTTACGAGCGCCGTCAATGTCGGGGTAGCGCAGCTACTCTGTGTGTGGGGAGCGATGGAACGAAGCATCGCTTCGGGTCGTCGCCGAAGAAAGGACACCATGGCAGAGCACCTCGCAGTCGTCATTCTCGCAGCGGGTCAGGGAACCCGCATGAAGTCGGCGTTGCCGAAGGTGCTGCACCGCATCGGGGGGCGCTCGCTGATCGCGCACGTTCTCGACGCCGCAGCTGGACTCAATCCCACGCAGGTGGTGGCCGTGGTGCGCCACGAGCGGGATCGCGTCTCGGCAGCCATCCTCGAGCACGCGCCTGACACGGTGATCGTCGATCAGGATGAGGTGCCGGGCACGGGCCGCGCCGTGGAGCAGGCGCTCGCCGCACTCCCCGATGACTTCGATGGCTCGGTCGTCGTGCTCTCGGGCGACGCCCCACTCATCGACACCCCGACGCTCGAGGGGCTCGTCAAGGGTCACCTCGGCGGCGGTCGCGCGATGACGCTCCTCTCCGCCGTGTTCGACAACCCGACTGGCTTGGGGCGGATCCTGCGCGACGACAACGGCTCGGTGCTGGGCATCGTCGAGGAGAAGGACGCCGACGACGATCAGCGTCGGATCACCGAGATCAACGGTGGCATCTACGTCTTCTCGCGTCGGTCGCTGCAGACCGCGCTTGCGAGCATCGATACGAACAACGCGCAGGGTGAGAAGTACCTCACCGATGCGGCGGCCCGCATCCTCGTCACGGGCGGAGACGTCGAGGCCGTGGCGACCGATGATCCCTGGACGATCGCCGGCGTGAACGATCGAGCGCAACTCGCTGAGGCGGGGCGCGAGCTCAACGCGCGTATCGTGCGCGCGCATCAGCGGGCGGGCGTGACGATTCAGGATCCGACGACGACCTGGATAGACGCCGACGTCTCCATCGAACCCGACGTCGAGATCCTCCCCGGAACCTTTCTGCAGGGTGCGACATCGATCGCCACGGGCGCCGTCATCGGACCGGACTCGACGCTCGTCGACTGCGAAGTGGGCCCGGACGCCCGCATTCGCCGCAGTGAGGCAACGCTCGCGGTCTTCTCGGCCGGCGTGACCGTGGGGCCTTTCTCGTACATCCGCCCCGGCACGGAACTCGGTGCAGGCGGAAAGATCGGAGCGTTCGTCGAGACTAAGAACGCGAAGATCGGCGATGGCAGCAAGGTGCCTCACCTCAGTTACGTCGGTGATGCGACGATCGGCACCGACAGCAACATCGGCGCCGGCAGCATCTTCGCGAACTACGACGGCGTGCAGAAGCACCAGACCGTGGTGGGCGATGGTGTGCGGGTCGGCTCGAAGAATGTGCTGATCGCACCCGTTACCATTGAGGACGGCACGTACACGGCGGCCGGCACGGTCGTGCGCAAGAACGTTCCGGCCGGTTCGTTGGCGATGAACGTCTCCCCTCAGCGCAACATCGAGGGATGGGTCGCGCAGAATCGTCCCGGCACGAGCACCGCTGATGCGGCGCAGCGTGCTGCGGAGCAGGAGAAGTAACCGAGGTTTGTTGGGTATGTCAGCACCGATGAGGAGCACGCAGGGATGAGCACAATCGAGATGGCCGGGCAGAAGAAGCTCGTCCTGATCACGGGCCGGGCGTACCCCGAGCTCGCCGAGCAGGTCGCCGCGGAGCTCGGCGCCGAACTCGTGCCGACTGATTCGCGCACCTTCGCGAACGGGGAGCTCTACGCGCGCTTCGATGAGAGCGTGCGCGGGTCGGACGCATTCGTGCTGCAGTCGCACACGTTCCCCATCAACGAGTGGCTCATGGAGCAGCTCATCATGGTCGACGCGCTGAAGCGAGCCTCGGCGAAGCGCATCACCGTTGTGGCGCCCTTCTACCCGTATTCGCGTCAAGACAAGAAGGGGCGCGGTCGTGAGCCGATCTCCGCCCGCCTCGTCGCCGATCTCTTCAAGGCAGCCGGAGCCGACCGCATCATGTCGGTCGACCTCCACGCACCGCAGATTCAGGGTTTCTTCGACGGCCCCGTCGACCACCTCTTCGCGATGCCCGTGCTGCTCGAGCACTTCCGCAAGACGATCGCCCGCGACGATCTGACGGTCGTCTCTCCCGACATGGGACGCGTGCGTGTCGCCGACGTGTGGAGCGACAAGCTCGATGCGCCCCTCGCGATCATTCACAAGCGGCGCGATCCGCTGGTGCCGAACCAGGTATCGGTGCACGAGATCGTCGGTACCGTGAAGGATCGCTGGTGCGTGGTCGTCGACGACATGATCGACACGGGTGGCACGATCGCGAAGGCAGCCGAGGCGCTGAAGGCGAATGGCGCTCGCGGTGTGACGATCGCCTGCACCCACGCCATCTTCTCCGGACGTGCGATCGAGCACCTGTCGCAGGAGTTCATCGACCAGGTCGTCGTGACCGACACGCTTCCGGTGCCTGCCGAGAAGCGCTTCGACAAGCTGACGGTGCTGTCGATCGCGCCGCTCCTCGCGAAGGCGATCCACGAGGTCTTCGAGGACGGCTCCGTCACCTCCATGTTTGAGGGCGCGGCCTAGCGAAAACGCATCGCGTTTTCGGTCGGCCGCGGCGGCGCTACAGCGCCGGCCCACGGAGCGCAGCGCGGGGTGGCGGCCTAGCGAAAACGCATCGCGTTTTCGGTCGGCCGCGGCGGCGCTACAGCGCCGGCCCACGGAGCGGAGCGCGGGGTGGCGGCCTAGCGAAAACGCATCGCGTTTTCGGTCGGCCGCGGTGGCGCTACGGCGCCGGCCGCGGTGGCGCGTAGCGCCAGCCCACGGAGCGCAGCGAGGGGCGGCGGCCTAGCGAAAACGCATCGCGTTTTCGTGCGCGGAGTGGTGGAATGGGCGCATCACTGCACGGAGGAGGCCGCCATGTCCAAGTACTTGATCTCGTTTCCGAGCGACGCGATGGTGGTGTCAGACGCTGAGTTCCCGCAGGTCGTCGCCGACTCTCACGCGGTCGTGCGTGAGGCCAAATCTGCCGGTGTGTGGGTGTTCGGCGGAGGCATCGATGAAGCGGTCGCGCCTGTGAGCGTCGACGCAGACGGAACCGTGCTGCCGGGGGCCTCCCCCCAGACCCGCCCCCTCACCGGAGGGTTCACCGTGATTGAGGCTCCGTCTCGCGACGTCGCGCTCGAATGGGCGGCGCGTTTCGCTCGGGCGTGCCGATGCCCGCAGGAGGTCCGCCAGTTCGGCGACGACGCGGAGAGTTGAGACGGCGCCCACCGGCGCACCGAACCCCTACCGGAGCGCCGGGAGGGGTTCGGTGACGAGTAGCGGGTTGGCCTATTCCGGTACGACGTCCACGAGCTTCGTGCCGTACGCGCCCGGCTCGGTGCCGTGGCCGATCTGCGCGTACTGCTGCGGCGAACGCGAGCGCATAACGAGCGCCCAGACGATCCCGATGATGGCGGCGGCGAAGACGATGCCGGGCAGGAGGAACGTCGTCGCATCGGGCTCGGTCTGACCGAGCATCAGCGGGAAGTTCTGCAGGATCATGATGAAGACCCACAGCAGCGCTGCGCCTGACACCGCTGGCGCGATGACGGTGACCCAGATGCTGAGCCCGCGCCGATCACGGGCGAAGTAGCCGATCACCGCGATGGCGGTGATCGCCATGAGGAGCACGAGGCCCATGGCGCCCGTGTTCGTGAGCCACGTGAACATGGTGAGCACGGGGAAGAGGAACGCGGAGTCGCCGAGTCCTGCGGCTCCTCCGAAGACCTCGCCGCCGAGGACGAACGCGATGACGACGATGACGGCGATGACGGTCTGCGCGACGGAGCCGGCCCAGGGTGCGCCGGCTCGCGAGGTGCGTGCGAACCAGGCGGGCAGCACCCCTTCGCGGCCGAGCGAGAAGAAGTAGCGGGCGACCGCATTGTGGAAGGCCTGCAGTGAGGCGAAGAGGCTGGTCAGGAAGAGGAGCGTCATGATGTCGGAGACGATCACTCCGGTCTGATCCGTCATGAACACGAACATGAGGTCGGGGCCGAACTCCTGGGAAGAGCCGACGATCGCCGAGGGGCCGATGCCGACCGAGAAAGCCCACGCGCTGAACGCGTAGAAGATGCCGATGATGGCGATCGCCGCGTAGGTCGCGCGGGGCACGGTGCGCTTCGGATCCTTCGCCTCTTCACCGTAGATCGCCGCGCCCTCGAAGCCCATGAAGGCGGCGACGCCGAAGACCAGGATGATGCCGAGCGCCGGACCGAAGAGCGCGGTGGGGTCGAGCGCGGCTGCGGAGGCGCCCTCCGGGGCAGCCCCGAACGAGACGATGTCGAAGAGGATGACGACGAGGAACTCGAGCCCGACGAGCACGCCGAGCACCTTCGCGGAGAGATCGACGCGGTTCACGCCGAGCACGCCGACGACCACGATGCAGAGCAGGATCCACAGCCACCAGGGCGACGCGAAGCCGAACTTCGCCTCGAGGAACATGGAGAGCTGGAACCCGAAGAGGCCGTAGATGCCGACCTGCATGGCGTTGTACGAGACGAGCGCGATGAGGGAGGCGCCGACACCGAGCGGGCGCGCGAGACCCTGAGAGATGTACGCGTAGAAGGCGCCGGCGTTGGTGATGTGGCGTCCCATGGCGGTGTACCCCACGGCAAAGACGGTGAGAATCACGGCGATCAGCAGGAACCCGAGCGGCACTCCGAGCGACTCGGTAACCGCGAACGAGGTTGTGACGCCGCCGGCGATGACGGTGAGCGGCGCGGAGGCGGCGATGATCATGAGGGTGATCGCGGGGACGCCGAGTGTGCGGCGGCTCAGGCCTGGGTCGTGCTCGGCGGCGGTCGTCTCGGACCGGGGCGCGGTGCTCGGTGCGCTCATCGGGGTACTTCCTCTCACAAATGGCGGCGTTGCCGGTGCGGGGCGAGGTACGACAGCCCGCTGCGCTGACGAGTCTAAGAAGCGCGGGGCGAGAGGGGCTATGCGTGGAGCGCAGGGGACCTGGACATGCGCGCAAGGCTGTCCAGATGGATAGTCGGTGAGATGTGCGGGAGCGGGAACGGCGACGGGCCGGGGCGCACTGCGCCCCGGCCCGGATCCTGCATCAGTACTCAGAGGGTGTTGCCGAGCTTGAAGCCCTTCTCGCCCTCACTGTCGCGGGTGTACGAGAACCCGTCGGCGCCGATGGTCACGGCCATCTCGGAGCTGTCGGTGCGCGCGACGACCGGCTGCGGATTGCCGTCGAGATCGAGCACGAGCGACCCGTCGGTGTACCACGACGGCACGACCGGGTTCCCCCACCAATCGCGGCGCTGATTGTCGTGCACATCCCAGGTGACGACGGGGTTGTCGGGATCCCCGGTGTAGTAGTCCTGGGTGTACACCTCGACCCGGTGGCCGTCGGGATCGCGCAGGTAGAGGTAGAACGCGTTCGAGACGCCGTGCCGGCCCGGGCCGCGCTCGATGCTGTCCGACTTGCGCAGCGCGCCGAGCTTGTCGCAGATCGCCAGGATGTTGTGCTTCTCGTGGGTCGCGAAGCAGACGTGGTGCATGCGCGGCCCGTCACCGCCCGTCATCGCCGTGTCGTGCACCGTCGGCTTGCGGCGCATCCATGCCGCGTACACGGTGCCCTCGTTGTCCTGGATGTCCTCGGTGACGCGGAAGCCGAGGTTCTGCATGAATCCCACCGCGCGCGGCACATCGGGCGTGATCTGGTTGAAGTGGTCGAGCCTCACGAGCTCGCCCGGCACGTGCAGGTCGTAGCGCCAGGACATGCGCTCCGTGTGCTCGGTCTGATGGAAGAACTCGTAGGGGAACCCGAGCGGATCCACCACGCGCACCGAGTCGCCGATGCCTCGTACGAAGCCGTTCGGGTTGCGACGCACCTCGCAGCCGAGCTCCTCGTAGAAGGCGACGGCCAGGTCCAGATCCTCAGGAGTGCGCACGCGGTAGGAGAACGCGGCGACCGCGGCGACCGGTCCCTTGCGCAGCACGAGGTTGTGGTGGATGAACTCCTCGGTGGAACGGAGGTAGATCGCCTCGTCGTCCTCGGTCGTCACGTAGAGCCCGAGAACATCGACGTAGAATTCGCGCGATGCGGCGAGGTCGGTGACGATGAGCTCCATGTACGCGCAGCGCAGGATGTCGGGTGCGGGTGACGTCGGGGCGGCGATCGGATCGTCCGAGATGATCGGAGCCTCCTTCGTCACCCAGAATCCCGCGGACTGCTTGTCTTCTTCATTCAGTTTTGCCATGGTGTGCCTCCTTGCGATTCCCTGACGACCGGCCGGTTACGGAGCGACGACGCCGAATTTGGGCGAGTGCGCTTCGTTGAGCGTGATGTGCACGGCCTGCTGATCGGTGTAGAAATCGATGGAGCGGTAGCCGCCCTCGTGCCCGAGACCCGAGGCCTTCACGCCGCCGAACGGGGTGCGCAGGTCGCGGACGTTGTTCGAGTTGAGCCACACCATTCCCGCGTCCACCGACTGCGAGAAGTTGTGCGCGCGCTTCAGGTTCGAGGTCCAGATGTACGCGGCGAGACCGTACTTCGTGTTGTTCGCGAGCTCGAGCGCCTCCTCGTCGGTGTCGAACGGCGTGATCGCGACGACGGGCCCGAAGATCTCCTCCTGGAAGATCCGCGCGTCGGGGGAGACGTCGGCGAACACCGTCGGCGCGACGTAATTGCCGGTGGGGAATCCCTCGGGGCGCCCGCCTCCGGCGACGAGCCGGGCCTCGCCCTTGCCGATCTCGACGTAGCTCATCACCTTGTCGTAGTGCTCGGGGTGGACGAGCGCCCCGACCTCGGTCGCGGGGTCGGACGGCAGGCCGACGACCACGTTCTTGGCGCGCTCGGCGTAGCGCTCCACGAACTCGTCGTAGATATCCCGCTGCACGAGGATCCGACTGCCAGCGGTGCAGCGCTCGCCGTTCAGGCTGAAGACGCCGAACACGGTGGCGTCGAGCGCGGCTTCGAGATCGGCGTCGGCGAAGACGACCGCTGGGCTCTTCCCGCCGAGCTCCATGGAGAGGCCCTTGAGGAAGGGGGCTGCGTTGCCGAAGATCAGCGATCCCGTGCTGCTCTCTCCGGTGAAGGAGATGAGCGGGACGTCGGGGTGCTTGACCAGCGCATCGCCGGCCTCCTCGCCGAGGCCGTTGACGAGGTTGAAGACGCCGTCGGGCACTCCGGCTTCGCGGAAGATCTCCGCCCAGAGCGATGCGGAGAGAGGCGTGAACTCGGCGGGCTTGAGGACCACGGTGTTCCCCGTCGCGAGCGCGGGGCCCAGCTTCCAGGATTCGAGCATGAACGGGGTGTTCCACGGCGTGATGAGTCCGGCGACGCCGATCGGCTTGCGGTTCACGTAGTTGATCTGGCGGCCGGGCACCTTGAAGGTGTCGTCGTGCTGAGCGACGATGAGGTCGGCGAAGAAGCGGAAGTTCTCGGCAGCGCGGCGCGCCTGGCCTTTCGCCTGCGTGATCGGCAGACCGGAGTCGAAGCTCTCGAGCTCGGCGAGCTGCGCGTCGCGGGATTCCACGATGTCGGCGATCTTGTGCAGAACGCGCGAGCGCTCGCGGGGCAGGAGCTTCGGCCAGGGGCCCTCCTGGAACGCGCGCTTCGCCGCGGCGACGGCACGGTCGACATCGGCCTGCTGGCCGGCGGCGGCCTGAATGTAGTTCTCGTTGGTGACGGGATCGAGCACGTCGAACGTCTCGCCTCCCACCGAGTCGACGAATTCGCCGTCGATGAAATGGCGGATGCGGTCTGGGAGCCCTGCGGGCTTCTGGTGCGTCATGCGTTTTCCTCCAAGTGGGCCGCGGTCAGGCCGCGGGGTGCTGCTGGTGGTGATGTTCTTCGGTGTATGCGAGCACGGCGTCCAGCGTCGCCGTGCGGTGAGCGCGCGCTGCGAGTTCGATCTCGAGTGGTTCCGCTCGTCGCTCGATGAGGCGCAGGAGCTGCTCGTGCTCGTCGACGGATTCCGTTGCGCGGGCGGGAACGAAGCTGAACGACGAGTTGCGCAGTACGTTCATGCGGTTCCAGCCGCGGTGGACGAGGTCGAGGATGTGGGGGTTGGGGCACGCCTCGAAGAGCACGCTGTGGAACTCGAGATTGAGCGCGGTGAATCGCTGGGGATCGAACGCACCCGACAGCGACTCGCGCATGCGGTCGTTGATGGCGCGAGCGCGCGCGATCTGGTCGGCGGTGATGTCGGGAGCGGCGAGACCGGTCGCCGATCCTTCGACGAGCGCGAGAGTCTGCATGGTGTGCAGGTACTCCGTCTCCTTGATGAGTGCGACTTGCGCCCCCACGTTGCGCTCGAAGGTGACGAGCTGCTCCGCTTCCAGGCGCCGGATCGCCTCACGTACGGGCACCACTGACATCTCCAGCTCGGCGGCGATCGGTGCGAGCACCAGTCGGTACCCGGGCACGTACTGACCGCTGTCGATGCGCGAGCGGATCAGCCGGTACGCCTGCTCCGACTTCGATTCGACTCCCATGGGTCAGCGCTCCGCCTTCTGGGCGCGCGCGGCTTCGTACTTCGCGCGCCACTCGGCGTTCATGGGGAACAGCCCATCGACCGGGGCGCCGGCGGCGACCTGCTCGGCCACCCAGGCGTCGGCCTCCTCCTGGGCAGCGGCCTCGGCCGCGACCTCGGCGATCAGGGCCGGCGGAATCACGATGACACCGTCTCGGTCGCCCATGATGATGTCTCCCGGCTGCACCGCGGCGCCGCCGCAGCCGATGGTCACATCGACCTCCCAGGGCACATGCCTCCGGCCGAGCACGCTCGGGTGAGCGCCCTGCGAGAAGACGGGGATGTCGAACTGCTGCACCGCCGCGAAGTCGCGCACCCCGCCGTCGGTGACGATTCCGGCCGCCCCGCGCACCTGCGCGCGCAGTGCGAGCACATCTCCGACGGTGCCGGTCTCGGGCACGCCGCGAGCCTCGACGACCAGCACCTCACCCGGATTGACCGTGTCGAACGCGCGCTTCTGGGCATTGAACCCGCCCCCGTGCGCTGCGAAGAGGTCGGGGCGGAACGGGATGAAGCGGAGGGTCTTCGCGGTGCCGAGGATCGTGTCGCCCTCGTGGTTCGGGTGCACCCCGTCGATGAAGACGTCGACGTACCCGCGCTTGCGCAGGGCGGCCGAAACGGTGGCCACGGCGACGCCGTCGAGCTGGGCGCGAATGTCGTCGGTGAGAGGCGACTCCGGCCTGGACGCCTCGCCTTCGCTCTCGAGCGGAGCGGAGAGCGGTGTCGCTCGTCCGGCCTCGACGGCTGCAGCGTGCTCCTCCTCGCTGCCCCAGGCTTCGATGCGCTGCAAGTCGTCGACCTGAGGCTGGGAGCCGAAGTCTCCGAACGGGGTCGTGCCCTGGGTCACCGTGGTCACGAGCCGGCCGGTGCTCGGGGCGCCGGGAGCATTCGGGGCATCGACTTCGACCTCGACGACGTCGCCGGGCACGACGACCGAGGAGCCAGCGGGTGTGCCGGTCAGGATCACGTCACCGGTTTCGAGCGTCAGGTGCTGGGAGAGATCGGCGACGAGCTGCCCGAACGGGAACGCCAGGGTTGCGCTCGAGTCGTCCTGCACGAGCTCGCCGTTGACCCAGGTGCGCACGCGCCAGGCGTCCGCACTGATTCCTTCAGTCGGAATGGCGCGCGGGCCGATCGGGGTGTAGCCGTCGCCGCCCTTGTTGCGCAGGTTCGAGCCCTTGTCGGCCGAGCGCAGATCGTAGAGACCGAGATCGTTCGCCGCGGTGACGGCGGCGACGTGCTTCCAGCCGTCTTCGGGAGAGACGCGGCGTGCCGGCGCACCGATGACGAGCGCGATCTCGCCCTCGAACGCGAGCAGCTCGGTGCCGGCCGGGCGTTCGACGGTGCCGCCGGTCGGTGCCAGCGACGACGCCGGCTTCAGGAAGTACGACGGGTGCTTCGGCGTGCGGCCGCGCTGTGCGATCCGCGACGGGTAGTTGAGGTGCACGGCGATGATTTTTCCGGGCGTTTGGATGCCCATTTCTGCGATTCCGAATGTCATCGTGACCTCACTTCTCGGTTATATCTGAAATCGTATACGATTTGCGCCGGTTTGCCAAGGGGCGGAGCCCCCGCCGGGGCCTGCGAGCGGCGCTCTCCATTCAGTAGGAGGCGCGCTTCGACTCGTCATCGCCTCTGAAGCGCGCGACGAGTGCCTCCGTCTGTCGCGCGAGGATGGCGACGTCGGCTCCGACGGCGACAAACGATGCGCCGGCCTCGACGTACCGCTCGGCGTCTTCGGGCACGAAGGCGTTGACGCCGGCCGGCTTGCCTGCCGCGATCGCCCGTCGGATCGTGCCGAGCACCGCCTCGACCACATCGGGATGATTCTGCTGTCCGAGCAGGCCCATGGAAGCTGCGAGGTCCGACGGGCCGATGAAGATCGCATCCACGCCGTCGACCGCGAGAATCCGGTCTGCGTCGGCGACCGCCGCGGCGGATTCGATCTGAACGGTGAGGCTGATCGTCTCGTCTGCGTGCTGCAGATACTCGTCGACGCGGTTCCACCTCGCGGAGCGGGCGAGAGCCGACCCGACGCCGCGCACCCCGCGCGGCGGGTAGCGCACGGCGCGAACGATCTCCTCGGCCTGTGCCGCCGAGTCCACCATCGGAACGAGCAGGTTCTGCACGCCGAGGTCGAGGAACTGCTTGATCGTCACCGTGTCGCCGTATGGGACGCGCACGAGCGGTGCGACCGGATACGCCGACATCGCGTGCAGCTGCGCGAGCACCGACTCGAGCCCGTTGGGGGAGTGCTCGGCGTCGAGGAGCACCCAGTCGCAACCGCTGCCGGCGACGATCTCGGCCGTCACCGGGCTGCTCGCCGACGCCCAGAGGCCGATCAGGGCGCGGTCCGATGCGGCGAGTCGCTCGCGGAGCGTCTCGGGGAGACTCAGATGAAGCGGCATGTCACCGACCCCAGCTCGTGGTAGTCGGCGTGCACGGTGTCCCCGCGCTCGACCCACATGGGCTTGGTGAACGACCCAGCGAGAATGATCTCGCCCGCGTCGAGCGTCTGGCCGTGCTGCGCGAGTTTGTTCGCAAGCCAGGCCACCCCGAGTGCCGGGTGCCCGAGTACGGCACCCGCGACCCCGGAATCCTCGATCGTCTCGTTGCGGTAGAGCAGTGCTTTCGCCCAGGTGAGGTCGACCTCGTCGACCTTCACCGGACGACCGCCGAGTACCATGGCGCCCATGGCGGCGTTGTCGCTGATCGTATCGACGATGGTGCGGCCCTCGAGTTCGAGATGGGAGTTGAGGATCTCAAGCGCGGGCACCACGTAGGCCGTCGCGTCGAGCACATCGAACAGGTTGACGTTCGGCCCCGTGAGGGGTTTCGCGAGTACGAATGCGAGTTCCACTTCGATGCGCACGTTCGAGAACCTGTCGAACTCGATGGCGGCCCCTGACTCGTGCACCATGTCGTCGTGGATGACTCCGTAGTCGGGCTCGCTGATGCCGGTGGCGACCTGCATCACCTTCGAGGTGAGGCCGATCTTGCGGCCGACGAGGCGGGCCCCGGCGGCGATGCGCCGATCCGACCACTCCTTCTGAATGGCGTACGAGTCCTCGATCACCATGTCGGGGTACCGGGTGGTCAGTCGGGGGAGGATCGCGCGATCCTTGTCCGCCTGCACCAGTTCGTCTGCAATGGCTGCAATCTGCGTCTGCTCGAGCACGTGACCTCCGTTGTCTGGCGTGTGGTGTAAATCGTATACGATCTTCCGGTGCGCGCGCCAGGGTTCGCGGCGGGGCCGGGCCGCGGTGGGGCGCAGCGGTGAGCGCCGGTGCGAATCGGGTGAATCGGCGGTGGCGGTTCGGCGCCGGTTGCGTGTCGATATGACGGCGTCACTCCAGCGACGAGGAAACGCGGTAGAATAGTATGATGACCTCTTCCGAAAACGCCGCCCCCACCGAATCCGAGGGCGAGCGCACGACCTTCGCCGACCTGGGCCTTGCGCCCGAGGTTCTCCGCGCAGTGACGGATGTGGGATACGAAACGCCCTCTGCAATCCAAGCCGCCACGATCCCCACGCTCCTCGAGGGAGCAGACGTGGTCGGCCTCGCGCAGACCGGCACCGGCAAGACCGCTGCCTTCGCACTTCCGATCCTCTCCCGTATCACCCCCGGCCAGGGCGTTCCCCAGGCCCTCGTACTCGCACCTACTCGTGAACTCGCGCTCCAGGTCTGCGAGGCGTTCGAGAGCTACGCCACGCACCTGCCCGAAGTCCACCTCCTCCCCGTCTACGGCGGCCAGGCCTACGGTCAGCAGCTCTCCGCGCTGCGTCGCGGCGTGGACATCGTCGTCGGCACCCCCGGCCGCATCATGGATCACCTCAAGCGCGGTTCGCTCGACCTGACGCAGATCAAGTACCTCGTGCTCGATGAGGCCGACGAGATGCTCAAGATGGGCTTCGCAGAGGACGTCGAGACGATTCTCGCCGACACCCCGAAGGAGAAGCAGGTCGCCCTCTTCTCGGCGACCATGCCCGCCGCCATCCGTCGCATCTCGCAGCAGTACCTGAACGACCCCCGCGAGATCAAGATCCAGGGCAAGACGCAGACGAGCTCCAGCATCACGCAGCGCTACAACGTCGTCTCGTACACGCAGAAGCTCGACGCGCTGACCCGCATTCTCGAGGTCGAGGACTTCGACGGCATGATCGTCTTCACCCGCACGCGCGGTGACTCCGAGCAGGTCGCCGAGAAGCTGCGCGCTCGCGGCTACTCCGCCGCCGCCATCAACGGCGACATCCAGCAGGCGCAGCGCGAACGCACGGTGCAGGCGTTGAAGGACGGCAAGCTCGACATCCTCGTCGCCACCGACGTCGCCGCTCGCGGCCTCGACGTCGAGCGCATCAGCCACGTCATCAACTACGATCTGCCGATCGACACCGAGTCGTACGTGCACCGCATCGGCCGCACCGGCCGCGCCGGTCGCACCGGCGATGCGATCAGCTTCGTCACCCCTCGGGAACAGCGCCTGCTGAAGGCGATCGAGAAGGCGACCAAGCAGCCGCTCACGCAGATGCCGTTGCCGCAGATCGACGAGGTGAACGCAACGCGACTGTCTCGCTTCGACGACGCGATCACGTCGGCTCTCGGCGAGACCCGCCGAATCGATGCCTTCCGCGACATCATCTCCCACTACGTGCGCCACCACGACGTACCGGAGACCGACGTCGCAGCTGCGCTCGCGGTCGTCGCTCAGGGGAAGACCCCGCTGCTGCTGACCGAAGACGATGACCGCAAGTTCGAGCGCGACCGCAAGCAGGCCGCGAAGTTCCTCGAGGATTCGGGGAGCGGTCGAGGCGACCGTCCCGGCCGTGAAGATCGCGGACCGCGCGAGCGCCGCGACGACCTGCGCATGTACCGCATCGAGGTCGGGCGCCGCCAGAACGTGCAGCCCGGCCAGATCATCGGAGCGATCGCGAACGAGGGCGGGCTGACCCGCGATGACTTCGGACGCATCCAGGTGCGCGACGACTTCTCGCTCGTCGAGCTCCCGGCCAAGCTCTCCGCAGAAACGGTCGCGCGTCTCGAAGACACGCAGATCGGCGGCAAGTCGATCCAGCTCCGCGAAGACAACGGCCCGGGCCCGCGCGGCAAGGGGTTCGACGACCGCGGCGGTCGTGGAGGTCGCGATGATCGCGGCGGACGCGGCGGGTACGACCGCGGCGCGCGCGGCGGCTACGACCGCGATGACCGGGGTGGCCGTTCCGGTGGCGGCTACGGCGGAAACCGCGATGATCGCGGCGGACGCTCGGGCGGCGGCTACGGTGGCAACCGTGACGATCGCGGCGGACGCGATGGCGGGTACGGCGGAAGCCGTGACGACCGGGGCGGCCGTTCCGGTGGCGGCTACGGCGGAAACCGCGATGATCGCGGCGGACGCTCGGGCGGCGGCTACGGTGGCAGCCGTGACGATCGCGGCGGACGCGATGGCGGGTACGGTGGAAACCGTGACGGCGGCGCAGGTCGCGCCGACGGCAAGCGCAAGCCGCGCTGGTAACTGAGAAACCTGACGACAGCACCCCTGCCGCTCCACTGCACACGCGTTCTGCGCGTGCGCCGGAGCGGCAGGGGTGCTGTGCTGTGACCGGGGGCGCAGCCGGCCTCAGCCGCTGATGACGTGCGGCTCGGCGACGGCCTTCAGGCCGGCGACGCCGAACTCGCGCCCGTACCCCGACTGCTTCGCACCACCGAATGGGATCATGGGATGCAGCCCTCCGTGCGAGTTGATCCACGTGGTGCCGGCCTGCATGCGTGCGGCGACCTCGAGCGCCCGTGCGCGATCCGACGACCACACCGATGAACCCAGACCGAACTCGAGCTCATTCGCCAGCTTCACGACCTCGTCGAGATCTGAGTATCGGATGATGGGAAGGGCCGGGCCGAACTGCTCCTCCACGACCAGGTCGTTGTGCGGATCGATGTCCGCGACGAGCGTGGTCGGATAGAAGTTGCCGACCGCGTCGCGATCCGGCTCCCCGCCGAGCACGACCCGAGCCCCCGACGCCTTCGCCGACTCGACCAGGCGGTCGACTTCGTCGAACTGCGCACGGTTCTGCAGCGGGCCGAGCACGTTCTGCTCGTCGAGCCCGACGCCCATGGGCACGTTCGCCGCGAACTTCGCGAGCTCGTCCACCACCGCGTCGTAGACGGAGTCGTGCACGTAGAGCCGCTTCAGTGCGGCGCACGTCTGGCCCGTGTTGATGAAGGCCCCCCAGAAGAGATCTTCTGCGATGGCAGCGGGATCCACGTCGGGCAGCACGATGCCCGCGTCGTTGCCGCCGAGCTCGAGCGTGAGGCGCGCGACATTCGCAGCGGAGGCTTCGATGATCCGCTTGCCCACCGGGGTCGAGCCGGTGAACATGATCTTGCTGATCTTCGGGCTCCGCGTGAGCGCGTCGCCCACGGTGCGCCCGGGGCCGGCCACAATATTCAGCACGCCCTCCGGCAGGACCTGATTCATGACCGCGACCAGTGCGAGCACCGAGAGCGACGTCGTCTCGGCAGGCTTGATGACCACCGTGTTGCCCATGCGCAGCGACGGGGCGATCTGCCAGATCGAGATCATCATCGGCCAGTTCCAGGGGGAGATGGCGCCGACGACACCGAGCGGCCGGTAGTGCATCTCGGCATAGCCGGACTCGTCGTCGATGATGACCTCGACGGGGAGCGGCGTATCGGCAGCGGCGCGCGTCCACGCAACGCAGCCGCCGACCTCGAACCGGGCATTCGGGCCGTTGAGCGGCTTGCCCTGTTCCCGCGAGAGCAGCTCGGCGAGCGCCTCCGAAGCGGCTTCGATGGCGTCGGCGGCACGGTGCAGGATCGCCTGGCGCTCCGCATCGGGGAGCGCGGCCCAGGCAGGTTGCGCCGCTTCCGCGCGATCGATCGCGGCATGCAGGTCGTCGAGCCCCTCAACGGGAGCGGTGCCGATGCGTTCTCCCGTCGCCGGGTCGAAGACCTCGCGCGTCTCGCCGCCAGCAGGTGTGATGGCAGCAAGCAGGCTGTCGTAGGTGTTCATGGATCCTCCACTTCGAGTCCGGTCAGTGGCTCCAGGGTATGCGGGGGCGGGGGCCGCTGCTTGTCTGGCGAAGCAGTGCCGTTGACGATCGCGGCACACCGTCGCGCTCAAGCTCGACGCCGCGCCCCAGGGCTGGAACGCTCGAATCGTCGGTGCGGCAACGCCGCCGCGCCGTGAGAGGAGTGAACGATGTCGGCTCGGTCTACTGGAGGCGCACCGCCTCGCAGCGTCATCGTGGTGGGAGCCGGCTCCGCCGGGTCCGTAGTGGCGCGCCGTCTCGCAGACGCCGGTGTCTCGGTCACCGTGCTCGAAGCGGGCGGGGAAGACGGGAATCCAGCGATCCACGACCCTATGCGGATGGGCGAGCTCTGGCACAGCGCCGACGATTGGAACTACTACACGGTGCCGCAGCCCGGGGCGAACGGTCATCGTCTGCATCTGCCGCGCGGCAAGGTGCTCGGCGGGTCGCACTCGCTCAACGCGATGATCTGGGTGCGCTGCTCACCGCTCGACTTCGATCACTGGGCGTCTCTCGGGAACGACGGATGGGGCTGGGAGGACGTGCTGCCGGTCTATCGCGCGATCGAGAACTTCCACGGCGCAGGTGACGGCTCCGACGGGCTGCGCGGCACCGACGGGCTGCTCGACGTGACCGACGCGTATGCGCTCGCGCCGATCCAGCAGGCCATCATCGACGCGTCGGTGCAGGAAGGGCTCCCGCACAATCCCGACTACAACGGGGCCTCGCTCGACGGGGTGTCGCAGCAGCAGATCACCGTGCGCGACGGAAGACGATTCAACACGTACATGGCGTATCTCAAGCCGGTGCGGGATCGCGTGAACGTTGAAGTGGGATGCCACGTCCACGAGTTGCTCTTCGCGGACGACGACGCCGATGCGACCGGGGATCGGGCGGCGCGGCCCCGTGTCACCGGGGTCCGCTTCTCGCAGGGCGGCGAGCTGCGCGAGTTGCACGCAGACGAAGTGGTGCTCGCGGCGGGCGCGCTGGACTCGCCGCGCGTGCTGCTGCGCTCCGGAATCGGGCCCGCCGACGAGTTGGCCGAGGTCGGCATCGAGGCGCGCGTAGACCTCCCCGGAGTCGGGAAGAACCTGCACGATCATTACCTCGCGCCCGTGATCTTCGAAACCGAGCAGCCCGTCGGACCCCCGGAGGCCGGCCGATCGGTCACGCAGACCCATATCTTCTGGAAAAGCCGTGCCGAGCTCGACCGGCCCGACACGCAGCCGATCAATTTCTCAGTACCCATGTACGGAGACTTCCTCGAACCGCGCTCCGCCGACGGGTTCACGTTCATGGCAGGGCTCGTCACCCCGAAGTCCCGCGGTTCGCTCGCGCTGTCGGGGCCCGACCCCGAAGACCCGGTGATCATCGACCTGGGCGCGCTCTCCCACGACGATGACGTCGCCTCGCTCGTCGCCTCGGTGCAGCAGTGCCGACGCATCGGCCGGCAGCAGGCTCTGGCGGAGGAGTGGGGCGCCACGGAGGTCTATCCCGGGCCGGAGATCGGAGATGGGGACGACCTCGTCGACTACGTGCGCGACACGGTCGCGACGTATCACCACCAGGTCGGCACCTGCAAGATGGGGGTGGACGAGCTCGCCGTCGTCTCCCCCCGACTCGCAGTGCACGGCGTCGACGGGCTGCGCGTGATCGACGCATCGATCATGCCGCGGGTGACGACCGGCAACACGAATGCGCCGGCCGTGCTGATCGGCGAACTCGGTGCGCGGTTCCTGCTGAGCGGAGAGCGCTGAATCAGCCGGTCTCCGATTCAGGGGAGCGAACGCGCGGTGCGGAAGCCCGCGTTGCCCATCGAGGACTCTGGGGTATTCGAGGAGCGCGCCGAGTTGCGGTACCGATTGCAGTAGGAGGGGTGGCATAGGTAGCTGCCACCCCTCAGGGTGCGTCGCGTGCCGTGGTCAGGCCCGCGCGGATCGACCAGGGGTGATTCCGCATAGGTGGCGGCCGAGAATCGGTCATCGCACCATTCCCACACATTGCCCACCGTCTGCCAGAGGCCGAAACGATTCGGGGTGTAGCTGCGCACGGGAGCCGTGGCGATCCACCCATCCGCGGCCGTGTTGTGCGCCGGGAAGGTGCCCTGCCAGACATTGGCGCGCCACGTCCCGTCGCTCCCGTCGATGGGGTCGTCTCCCCATGGAAAGCGCGCCCCTGCGAGACCGCCGCGCGACGCGTACTCCCATTCGGCTTCGGAAGGCAGCCGCCTCCCCGCCCATGCGCAGTACGCCTGCGCATCATTCCAGCTGACGTGGACCACGGGGTGATCGTCGAGCCCGAGCAGCGATGATGCACGCCCTCCCGGTGTGCGCCAGGCGGCGCCGCGAACGTCGATCCACCACGGGGTGCCGGCGATCCTGCCGACGATGTCCTCGGTCGGCGCGGAGACCAGCAGATGAAAGACCGACGAGGATCCGAGCCGCTCGGCGTCCGTGATGAAGCCCGTGTCGCGCACGAAGTGCGCGAACTCCTCGTTGGTGACCGGAGTCGCGTCGATCTCGAACGCGGAGAGGCGAACGTCGTGAGTCGGTCGTTCGCCGTCTGCGGCGATCCCGTCGCCGCTGGCGTCACCCATCACGAAACGACCCGCGGGTAGCGCGCACTGTTCGATGCCGTGCGGCGTGGAGCGCGAATCGAGTGCCCCTGGCGCGCTGAGCGAAACGCCGGGCGCGCGGCTCGACGCAGCGCCTCCCGGTCCGCCGAGGGGATCTGCGCCGGCTCGCGCAGGTGCGCAGCAGCTTCGGGGTGTTGCGGGGTCAGAGGCGTCGACGCTCACGCGTTGACCTCGGCTCGCGCGAGGCCGGCGATGAGCGCGTCGAGGCTTGCTTCGAGCTTCGAATCGGTGGTCGCCTCTGGCACGAGCACCGCGAGCATCTGCCAACCGGCGTTGCGCGCCGAGATCTCCTCGACCGCGACGTCGATGTCGACGCCCGCAGCGAGCTCGCCGTCGGTCTCGGCTTCCGTGAGGAACCTGCGGATGAGGGCGCGACGCCGCATGATGTTCTCGTGGTGGATCTCCCAGAGCGCCGGATCCTGCGAGGCGAGATTCCAGAAGGAGAGGACGATCCTGGATTTCTGCGGGCCGACCTCCGTGAACGGGAGCAGTACGCGAGACATGCGTCGCAGCGCCTCGAGCCCTCGCACATGCTCGACGCGCTCGAGCGTGCGCGCGTGGGATCCGTTGAAGACGTGGAGGAACGCGGCCGTGAGCAGACTCTGCTTGTCGGGGAAGTAGCGCGAGATGGCGCCGTGCGCATATCCGGCTTCAGCGGCGATCTCGCGCATCGTGACGCGGTCGAATCCATCGCGCATGATGATCTGGGTGACAGCCTCGACGATGTGCGTGCGGCGTTCGTCGTGGTCGACGATCTTCGGCATGCGACTCCCTTCGTTGAGTCGATCCTAGGGATGCATCGCCGCTTTCTGCAGGGACCGGTCTCGGAAAAACACCATATGGAGACAAACGTTACCCGGTCGTTACTTTTCGTGAACAGCTGGAGATTATGCTTTGATCACCGCTTGGTGATTAAAACGTTCCGGTTCTCGTTCCGGCGTCGACGAAGGAGTCGTGCACATGAAGAAACTCAGAAGGTCCCTGACCGCAGTCGCGCTGCTGCCGGCCGCGGCACTCGTCCTCTCCGCGTGCTCGGGCGACGGCGCTGCAGGCGGGAGTTCCGAGGAACCTGGAGGAGTCACCACCCTGAAAGTGGCGACGATCGGCCTGACGTCAGACGGAAGCCTGCTTGCCGGCATGGAACAGGGGTTCTTCGAGGAGGAGGGGCTGCAGATCGAAACCTCCATCGTGGCGAACCCGCCAGCCGGCCTCGCTGCCGTGCAGGGGGGTCAAGTGGACGTGGCATACGCCCCGAGCATCCCCATCTTGAACGCGCTCAGCCAGGGGGTGCCGATCACCGTGATCGCTGCCGCCGACGGCTACCCGGAGGACGGGGTTCCGGCAGCGGAGGCGGAGAACGTCGACGACACCGGCCTGTACGCCAGCTCATCGAGCGGCGTCACCTCGGTGGCGGACCTCGAGGGAAAGACGATCGCGATCCCTGCGCGAAAGGCGCAGCTCGAAGTCGTGATCGCAGGTGAACTCGAGAAGGCGGGCATCGATCCGGCGACCGGCGTGAACTGGGTCGTGCTGGACTTCACCTCGGCGGTCGCCGGGCTGCAGAACGGCACCGTCGACGCCGCGGGGCTGGTCAGCCCGTTCACGACCGAAGCCGCTGAAGCGGGCAACGAGCTCATCGCATCGCCCTCGGTCGGGTTCTTCGAATCAGGGGCCACGGGCCTCTGGACGGCTGGTACGGACACCGTGGAGAAGAAGTCGGATGCGATCGCCGCGTTTCAGCGGGCCGTCGTCAAGTCGAACGCGTACGCCACCGAGCATCCTGAAGAAGTCATCCAGGCCGGTCTCGACTACACCGATTCCGAGCTGAGCATCGACGACGTGAAAACTCCGATCTGGCCGAGCGAAGTGCTTCCCGAGGACCTCGAGCGACCCAACGAGAAGATGGTGCAGCTCGGCTTTCTTCCGACGCCCGTCGATCTCGACGGCGTGATCCTGCCGATCGGTTGATCGTGCGCGCTTCTCGTACCCTGCAGCTGGTCATCGGCGCCGGCGGCGTGCTCGCCGCGCTCACCGTGTGGCAGGCCGCGGCGAGCATCGGCCCGCTCGCCGATGCTCCGCTTCCGAGCGCGAGCGAAGCGCTTGCAGCGCTGGGTGCCCTGGTACGCACCCCGGAGGTCTGGGTCGCGACGGGCGACACGCTTGTCATGGCGCTCACGGGCCTGGCCCTCGCCACCGTAGCCGGGGTGGTGCTCGGCATCGGCATCGGCGTATCACCCCTTGCCCTGCACGCGACGAGAGTGCCGCTCGAATTCCTCAAGCCCATCCCGCCGATCGTCATCCTGCCCATCGTGGTGCTGGTGCTGGGGCCGACAGCGGGGATGGGGATCTTCCTCGTCTTCATCGGGTGCTGCGTATCGATCGTCGTGCAGACTTCTGCCGGCGTCTTCGATACCGATCCGGTCGCGCGGGCGACCGGTCGTTCCTACGGGCTTCGCCCGACCGAGATCCTCGGTCGGATCGTGCTCCCGAGCGCCCTGCCGTACATCGGCACTGCGGTGCGCGTCGCCGCCCCGACCGCGCTCATCGTCGCCGTCGTCGCCGGGCTGCTCGGCGGAGGCCCCGGCCTCGGCCAGAGTCTCCTGCTCGCCCAGATCACGGGAAACCAGGCGCAGCTGTTCGCGTACGTGCTCATCCTCGGCGTGCTCGGCCTCCTGGTGCAGGGCCTCAGCCAGTGGGCGGAGCGCAGGCTGCTGCACTGGCACCCCCAGTATCGGAAGCAGGTCGTGTGATGTCGATCACGTCAACAATTCTCATCCGCACGCGAGAAGCACGCCGTCAGCGGCGGAGCGGCGTGCCGCGGTGGGTGCTCATCTCCGCGGAGGTGCTCGTCCCCGTGGTGCTGCTCGCCTGGTGGTGGATCGCGTCGTCAGGATCAACGAACACGTTCTTCCCGCCGCTGCGGGTCATCTTGGAACGCTTCGCCGCCTCCGCAGCCACCGGCGTCTTCTGGGGGGACGTCGCCTCGTCGGTCGGCAATCTCATCCTCTCGTTCGTGCTCGCGAGCGTGATCGGCGTGCTGCTCGGCGTGCTGCTGGGATCGGTCAACTGGTTGTCGTGGCTCGTCGAACCGACGATCCACTTCTTCAGAGCCATCCCTCCAGTCGCGCTGGTGCCGATCTTCGTGTCGATGATCGGGTTCGGCAACGAGACCAGGATCCTCTCCATCACCTTGTCGGCGCTGTTCCCCGTGCTCATCTCCACGATCGACGGCATCCGCTCCACGGATGCGGAGCGGCGCGCCGTCACACGCAGCTATCGTCTGGGGCGCTGGGACCGGGTGATGCGCGTCGCATTGCCGGAAGCGAGCCCTCGCATCCTCTCGGGAATGCAAGTCGCGCTGATCACGGCCTTCGTCGTCATGATCGCGAGCGAAATGCTCGGCTCATCGCAGGGACTCGGATCTCGAACGCTGCTCGCGCAGCAGTCCTTCATGATCGCCGACATGTGGGTCGGCATCCTCGTGCTGGGCGTGCTGGGATACCTCGCGACGGCGCTCCTCTCACTCTTCCGTCGGCGCGTGCTGCGCTGGTACATCGCAATTCGACAGCAGGAGAAGAACCTATGACGTCCACCGCATCCGCCTTCGCCGACGCCCCCGTCCGACTGAGCGTCGTGGGGCTTGCGAAGACGTACGAGACGAAGCAGGGGCCGGTGGAGGTGATCGCCGACCTCACCTTCGATGTCCGTGCTGCCGAGATCGCGTGCATCGTCGGCCCGTCGGGCATCGGCAAGACCACCCTGTTGAAGTGCTTGACCGGGCTCCAATCCATCACCTCGGGCTCCGCCCGCATCGACGGCGAGCCGATCGACGGACCCCCGAAGGAGATGGCGCTCGTCTTCCAGGAGTACACGCGATCCCTGATGCCGTGGTTGACGGTCGAGCGCAATGTGCTCCTTCCGCTGCGCCACCTGCGATTGTCGAAGCCAGAGCAGTCGGAGCGCATCACCTCTGCGCTCGCCGCAGTCGGTCTGGCGGGAGCGGAGTCGAAGTACCCGTGGCAGCTCTCGGGAGGCATGCAGCAGCGCGTCGCGATCGCCAGGGCGATCGCCTATCGCCCGGAAGTGCTGATTATGGATGAGCCGTTCGCGTCCGTCGACGCGCAGACGCGTTTCGAGCTCGAGGATCTCTGCATCCGCATTCGCGACGAGTTCGGCATGACCATCGTCGTGGTCACGCACGATATCGACGAGGCGGTCTACCTCTCGGACCGCGTCGTCGTCCTCGGGGAACGGCCGGCTCGCGTCACCGAGATCATCGATGTCGAGCTCGGCGCCGACCGCGATCAGATCACTACGCGCTCCCGTCCGGAGTTCGCAGCGCTGCGAACCCGCGTCTTCGAGCACATCCGAAAGGCGGGGTGACGTGGAGCACGAGCGCCGCGGGTACGAGGGGTTCGCCGGCATCGCCGCGGAGTTCGCCTCGCAGTCGACTCCGGCCTGGTCGCCGGGACGCGTCGCGCCTGGGACCGCGCCGAACGTCATCGTCATGCTCGTCGACGATTTGGGATTCAGTGATCTGGGACCGTTCGGCAGCGAGATCCCCACGCCCAACATCGACCGCGTCTCCGACCGCGGGTGGGTCTTCTCCAACTACCGCACGGCGCCCATGTGCTCCCCAGCGCGCGCGTCCTTGCTGACGGGGCTGAATCCGCATCGCGCGGGGTTCGGATTCGTCGCGCACATCGATCCGGGGTACCCGGGGTACACCTGCGAGATGCCGGCAGCAGCGCCGACGCTGGCCGAATCGCTGCGCGCGGGAGGATATGCCACGTTCATGGTCGGCAAGTGGCACCTCACGCTGGAGTCGCGACTGCACGACGCCGCTGACCGCTCCTCGTGGCCGCTGCAGCGCGGCTTCGATCGGTACTTCGGCAGTATGGACGGCTTCACCTCGCTGCATCATCCGCATCGGCTGATCCGCGACAACTCCGTCGTGGACCGCCCCGAGTTCCCACCCGGGTACTTCCTCACCGACGAACTGGTCGACGAATCGATCGCGATGATCGATGAGCTCCGGGTGAACGACACGGACAAGCCGTTCTTCCTCTACTTCGCGCACACCTCGGTGCACGGTCCCATCCAGGCGAAGCCGGCGGATATCGCCCGTCATCGTGGTCGATACGCCGCCGGGTGGAATGCGATGCGGAAGGAGCGCTTCGAACGTCAGCGGGAACTCGGCATCATTCCCGAGCACGCGGAGCTCCCAGCAGATGCGATTGCCGACGGAGACCGTATTCCGGCGTGGGACGATCTCGCCGAAACGGATCAGGCGCTGTTCGCGGCGCACATGGAGGTGTACGCCGCGGCCGTGGACGAGGTGGACCAGAGTGTGGGGCGTCTCGTCGCTCGATTGGACGAGCTGGGTGAACGCGAGAACACGATCATCGTCATCGCGAGCGACAACGGCGGCACCGCGGAAGGCGGACCGAACGGCACGCGCAGCTATTTCGCGCAGTTCGGGCAGGCGACCTCGCTTCCCACTGATTGGGTGACGGATGTGCCGCGGGATCCCGCCGAAATCGGTGGTCCGAAACTGTTCAACCAGTATCCGACGGGGTGGGCACGCGTGTCGAACACCCCGTTCCGCTCCTTCAAGTCCTCCACCTACGAGGGCGGGGTGCACGCGCCGCTGATCGTGTCGTGGCCTGCACAGTCATCTGCGGTGCGCGAACTCCGCGACCAGTTCGTGTTCGTGTCGGACCTCGCTCCCACGATTCTGGAATTGGTGGGAGTGCCCCCGCTCGCGGAGCGCAATGGCGTCGCCGCACTCGAGCCTGACGGTCGCAGCGTCGCAGAACTCCTCACGCACCGGGATGCGCCGGGACGCGAAGCGCAGTACTTCGAGTGCGTGGGGCGCCGGGCCATGGTCGATGGTGAGTGGAAGGCGCTCTCGCGCGTTCCGCCGACTCGCGACGAGGGGGCTGCAGGCGGCGCCTGGGAGCTCTACCACCTCGGCGACGATCCGACGGAGACGCGCGACCTCGCATCCCAGCGGCCGACGCAGACCGCTCAGCTCGCCGAACGCTGGCGCGCTGAGGCATGGCGGAATACGGTGTTTCCCCTCGACGACGACGGCACGTTGCAATCGGTGCGTCCGGAGACCGAGGCGCGGCTATCATCGCCGGTCTCGCTCATCCCGTTTCGTCCGCCGTTGGAGCGATTCCGCTCTGCGCGCCTCACGAACCTTCGCTCCTTCACGGTGAACGCGACCCTGCGCATCGAGGGCGACGCGGAGACGCCCGAAGCTGCCGGTGTGATCGTTGCGCACGGAGACCAGGGAGGCGGATATCTGGTCGCCATCGACCGCGATACGGTACGACTCGCCTACAACGCGTATGGAGTGATGCATCGCGCCAGCGGTCCCGGGCTCGGCCGCGGTGCCCATGAACTCGAGTTGCGCGTCGAAGAGCTCGAAGGACTGCGCTGGCGTCTCGTGGTCTCGCTCGACGGAGCCGACATCGCCGAGATTCCGAGCGTGCCGATGCTCATCGGCATGGCCCCCTTCACCGGCATCAGCGTGGGGTACGACTACGGAGGTCCGGTCGATTGGGAGCTGCATGAGCGGTGGGGCGCCTTCCGCTTCCACGGCGGGACGATCCAGCGACTGGTCTATACGCCGGGCCCTCGTTCAGCGCACGATCCGACCGAGTTGCGGCGCATCGGCGAAGCAGTCGCCGAGCTCGCCGACTGAGCGCGGTCCGTGATGCGCAGAAGATTTCCCGCAACGGTGTTCGCCGTCGGCTCTGAACCGGACGGGAGATTCTCTCTCGCGAACGAGCGCACGTTCCTGGCTTGGGTGCGCACAGCGCTCGCACTGCTCGCCGGTGGTGTGGCTCTCGACGTGCTCGGAACAGGCATGCACCCTGGGGCCCGTCTCGCGGCATCGGTCCTGCTGATTCTCGGCGGAGCGATGGTCGCGCTGCAGGCCTGGTTCGGATGGGCGCGCACCGAGCGCGCCCTGCGACTGGGCGCCGCGCTGCCCCCGGCCCTGGGCTCGCTTCCCCTGGTCGCGATCGTCGTCGCAGCGGCGCTGCTGGTGCTCGGCGGCGTGCTCCTCGCATGACGGAGCCGGCCCGCGATCCCGGCCTGCAACCCGAGCGCACCTCGCTCGCCTGGCGGCGCACGGCGTTAGCCTGCGCGACTGCGGGAATCGTCTCCATGCGCTTGCTGCAGGCGGTATTCGGAACGTGGTCGTTCGCCCTCGGCGTCACCGGGGTGGTGCTCGCCCTCGCGATCGGGATGTGGGATCGCAGACGCTGGGCGCGATCCGTGCTCGCAAGCCGGGCGCGCGCGAGCGGCGGGCCTCCCGCTGCCGTCACGCTGCTCGTGCTGGGTGCCGGCGCGGCGAGCCTCGTCTTCGTGCTCTTCGACTGACGCAGCTGCGCATCGGAACCGCCGCCATCCGCCCCACCCGATGCTGCCCGTCGCTGCGCCCGTGATCAGCTCACTCCAACGGGAACGGCTCTGCTGCGAAGGTGATCACGGTCGCGCCGCCGGTCGCGTACCGGGGCACGTCGGCGGCGACGGTCTGCCCCTCGGGCGATTCGAGCGCGGCCCGCAGGGCGTCGGCGTCGGCGAAGGTCGCTTCGAAGACCGCGAAATACGGCGATTCGGGGATCGCCAGCGAGAAGTCGATGCTGAGCACGCCGGGCAGCTGCGCACAGAGCGGCAGGTGGACGTCGCGGTAGTAGCGTTCGAATTCGGCTCGATCGGCCGGTTCGGGGTACAGCACGAGTAGTCGGTGCGTCATCATCTGCTCCAGTCCGCGGTCACGCTGCTGCGGGCCGGTGCTCGTAGACCCGACGGCCGGCGAACCATGTCTCGGTCACGGTGGTCTGGACGAGCGAGCGCGCGTCATGCGCGAACGGGTCGCGATCCAGCAGGACGAAGTCAGCGGACTTGCCCGGGGTCAGCGAGCCGGTCTCGTGCGCGAGCCCCATCGCCTCCGCCCCGTTGATCGTGAAGGCGGCGATCGCCTCCGCGAGCGAGATCGCCTGCTCGGGCCAGAGGGCACCGGGGTACGCGCCGCTCGGATCCTCGCGGGTGACGAGGCCGTGGATCCCCTCCCACGCGTTCGGAGACGGGGAGACCGGCCAGTCTGATCCGCCGGCGACGACCGCTCCCGCATCGATGAGCGCACGATTCGGTTGGATGCGATCGGCGCGGTCGCGGGGGAGCACCTCGCGAATCGCCTCCACGATGGGGCCGGGAACCCAGATGAACGGTGAGATGTCGGCGGACACACCGAGTGCCGCGAACCGCGGGATGTCGTCGGGATGCACGAACTGGCCGTGCGCGATCTGATACCGCGGCTCGGTGATTCCCTCGCCGCGCAGCACTTCGACAGCATTGAGCACCTCGTGCACCGAGGCGTCGCCGGTGCAGTGGATCTTCGCGGAGAGCCCCGCTCGAGCGACCCGGCGCAGCCAGTCGGTGAGCTCGGCAGGGTCGAGGAGGGTTTCGCCGTGGAAGTGATCGCCGTGCGCATCGTCGGGCAAGTACGGCTCGAGGAACGCGCCCGTGCGGGTCGGCGGTACGCCGTCGAGGAAGATCTTGACGAAGTCCGGGCGATGGTGCTCGGTGCGGAAGCGCTCGCCGCCGAAGACGAGGTCGTCTCCCACTTCGGCGAAGCCGAAGATCTCATCGTTGATGAGCAGGGAGCTCACGACCCAGGCGTCGAGGTCGCCGGATGCGTCGAGCGAGCGGAGCGCCTCGAGGATATGGGTGGAGACGCCAGCGTCCTGAAATGCGGTGACGCCGTACGAGTTGAGGATCTCCACTCCGCGCTGAGCCGCAGCTCGCTCTTGCTCGGCGGTGAGAGCGCCCGCAGCGGCGTGCGCTCGGGCCACGGGGAGCCCGGCAGCCTCGAGCAGCACGCCGGTCGCCCGATCGCCCGCGTTCAGGTCGGTGAGCACGCCTGCTGAGCCGGGCTCCACCCCCGCGAGTTCGAGCGCGCGAGACGATGCCCATCGGTTGTGATGCGAGTCGTCGGAGAGCATGACGGGGCGGCCGCCGGCCGCTGCATCGAGACGCTCCAGCGCCGCCGCCGTGTTCACGTCGCCGAGACGATCGCTCGCCCACGGTCCACCGACGATCCAGGCTCCGTCGGGCAGCGTTGCCGCGTGCGCGGCAACGGCTTCCAGAATGCCGTCGAGACTCGCGCCGATGGGAACGCGCAATTCGAAGAGCTCCTCTTTTCCCGCGAGGAAGTGGTGATTGTGCACATCGACCAGCCCGGGCATCACGAACGCCCCGGCGAGATCGCGGATCTCGGTGTCAGGGCCCGCCAGCGGAAGCAGATCGTCCGAGTCGCCGACCGCGACCAAGCGACCGCCCGCGACCGCGATGGCCTCGGCCCACGCCTGCTCGGGATCCACGGTGTAGACGCGGCCTCCGGTGAGAATGAGATCGGGGGGCGACAGGGTCATCGGCGACTCCGTTTCGTGAGCGTGCTGGGCCCGCAAGCCGGGGGCATCGGGCGGTCTGCCGTCAGTATCGCAGCCGTCGCCCTCACGCCGTTGACCCAGCGCGCGGCGCTCTTGACGGTGCGGGATCGATCGCCCCGGCGGTCACGATGCCGCAGCAGGATGGTCGGAAACGGGCAGCGGATCTTCCGCCGCCCAGCACTCATCGGCGACAGGGAGACCCCACATGAGCGACCAGGCACCAGCATCGCAGCGCGTCATCGTGATCACGGGCGGAGGCACCGGCATCGGAGCTGCGATCGCGAAGCGCTACGCGGACGAGGGAGCGGCGGTGGCGGTGGTCGGGCGACGCGCCGAACCGCTCGCAGAGGTCGCCGCTGCCACCGGAGCGCTCGCAGTGGTGGCCGACGCCGCCGACCGAGTCTCGGCCAGTGCAGCGATCGCGCGGATCCTCGAGCGTTTCGGCCGTATCGATGTGCTCGTCGCCAATGCGGGGGGCCACGGCTTCGCCTCCGTGGGCGAGACGAGTGACGCGGACTGGAACGCTGCGCTCACGGCGAATCTCACCACAGCGTTCGTGATGGCGCGCGAGGCGCTGCCGGCACTGACCGAGAGCGCGGCGCGGCGCGGCGGGAGCGAGATCGTCGTCGTCTCGTCGCTCGCGGGCCTCTTCGCCGGCCCGTCGGTCGCCGGCTACACCGTCGGCAAGCACGCGCTGATCGGATTGACGCGCAGCCTGGCGCGCGATTACGGGCGGGTCGGCATTCGGGTGAACGCCGTCTGCCCTGGCTGGGTGCGCACACCCATGGCCGATGCCGAGATGGATGAGTTCGCCGCCCATGCCGCGCGGATCGCGGATCGTGACGCAGGCTACGCGGCGGTCACGCGCGACGTGCCGCTCGGACGGGCCGCTGAACCGTCCGAGATCGCGTCGATCGTGCGATTCCTGGGTTCTGAAGAGTCGTCGTACATGACCGGATCCGTGCTGGTCGCCGACGGGGGCGCGCACATCGTCGATCTGCCGACTGTCGCGTTCGAGCACGCCGGAATGTAGTAGCCGCGCTGGAGCCGCGGGTCGGGCCGGGAGCGCATTGCGCGCGACCGGCCCGTCCGTCGGTCAGCCCCCCAGGTACGCGGCGCGCAGGAGCCGCGGATCCTGCTCGAGCGTTGCCGCTGGCCCCTGTGCGTGGCTGACGCGACCACTGGCGATGACCATCGCCTCATCCGCGATGCCCAGTGCGAGGTGGGTGAACTGCTCGACGAGCAGCACACCGACACCCGATTCGGCGATCTGCTGGATCACGGGGAGCAGCCGCATGAAGACGACCGGCGCCAAACCGAGCGACATCTCGTCGATGAGCAGGAATCGCGGTTTCGCGGCGAAGGCGCGAGCCAGCACCACCATCTGCTGCTCGCCGCCGGAGAGCAGCACGGACTGCGCGTCGATGCGCTTCTCGAGCTCGGGGAACGACTGCAGCACCTCTGCGAGCGCTGTTTCCGTCTTCGCCGTGAGGAGGATGTTCTCGCGCACCGTCAGTGAGGGGAAGATCGCCCGCCCCTGCTCGATGTGCGCGATGCCCGCCCGCGCTCGCTGCACCCTGCTGCGCTTCGCGATCGAGCTCCCGTCGAGTGCGATGTCTCCGGCCGAGTGCGGAATCACGCCGGAGACGGATTCGAGGAGGCTCGACTTGCCGGCACCGTTCGGGCCGACGAGCGCGAGGATCTCTCCCGAGCGCACCACGAGGTCGACATCGGAGACGACCGGGCCGGCGCCGCGGCTCACGGTCACTCCGGAAAGTCGCAGTTCGGTCATGAGCTGATCTCCGCATCTCCCATATAGGCGGCTATGACGTCGGGGGTGTCGAGCACCTCGGCAGTCGGGCCCTGCGCGATCACGCGCCCGAAGTCGAGCACGGTGAGTTCCGTGCAGACGGAGCGCACCAGATCGAGGTCGTGCTCGATCAACACGATCGCGGTGTCGAACCGCGAGGGGATCCGTGTGAGTCGGTGCCCGAACTGCACATGCTCGTCGTGCGAGAGGCCCGCCGCGGGTTCATCGAGGATCAGCACGCGCGGCCCCGCCAGCACCGCGGCGGCGACCTCGACGAGGCGCCGCGTGCCGACGTCCACGGTGGTGAGGGGCGTTTCGGGGGAGGGGCATCCGAGAAAGGCGAGCGCATCGGCAAGCTCGTCGTGATCCAGTCGGCGGCGTCCCACGAAACGCACGTACGCCTCGACCGTCAGCTGCGGGGGAACGCGATCCTGCTGGAACGTGCGGCGGAGACCGCGCCGGGCGCGCTGCGTGGGCGACAACCGGCTGATGTCGGCCCCGTCGAGGAGGGTGAGCCCCGCGTGCTGGGGAAGGAAGCCGCTGACCGCGTCGACGAACGTCGACTTCCCCGCACCGTTCGGACCGATGAGGCCCATGATGGATCGCTGGCGCACGGTGACGGCGACGTCGTCGAGCGCTTTCAGTGCGCCGAACTGCACGCCGAGGCCCGAGACCTCGAGCACCGGAGGAGCATCCGCGGGGATCGGCTGGGCGGCTTCGGGGACGGCGAACACGTCGAGCACGCTCGTTCCGACCTCCGTGACGCTTGCATGCTCGGAGTCGCGTGCTGCTCCTCGTGCGGCCGAACGACGGCGGAGCAGCCCGCGAATCCCCTCGCCGAGATTCGAGCCGCTCGTGAGGGCCTGGATGCCGAGGAGTCCGAATACAACGAACCCCCAGTCCTGCGGCACGCCCCATTTCTTCAGCAACTCGGGGACCACGACCCAGAGGATGCCGCCGAAGATGGCCATATCGATGAGGTATGCGCCGCTCATCACCGCGAGGATGTAGAGCGCCAACGACTGGAGTGGGGCGAAGCTCGAGGCGAATGGCAGCTGGACCTGCCCTGCGAGCAACCCGCCGGAGATACCGGCCAGTGCGGCACTCACGGCGAATGCTGAGAGCTTCGCTGCAGACACGCTCTGGCCGACCGCGGCGGTGCCTCGCTCTGAGAACGCCACCGCCTTCCAGCCGCTCCCCATGCGGCTGCGCTGCAGCGCGGACACGATGAGCGCGCAGATCACCATGACGACGGCGGCGAAGAAGAAGTACTCGCGATCGCTCGTGAACCCGTTCGGGCGGGCGACGGCGATGCCGTCAGATGCGCCGGGAAACTGGATCTGCACCAGCATCACATCGAACGCGGCCGCGAAGCCGAGGGTGACGACGGCGAGGTTGACACCGCGCAGTCGCAGCGCCGGGAGGCCGATCACGATGCCGGCGACGGCGCCGGCGGCTCCGCCCGCGATGAGCCACACGATGAATCCGCCCGGGGCGTCGAGGGTGTTCAGCCAGGCGACGACCCACGCGCCGATCGCGGCGAATGTGAGCTGCGACAGTGCGATGATTCCGGCCGATCCGGTGACGACGCCGAGGCCGAGCACGGCGATGATCGCGGTGAGTGCACTGATGCCGAGGAACACGTAGTACCCGGAGAGACCGACGCTGAGCGCCCAGGCGACGCCGACGCCGGCGACCGCGACGACGATGGGCAGGATCACGCGGAAGCGGTGGTTAGCGAGCCACATCCCACACCTCCTTCCGCTGCGACCACAGGAGCAGCACGACGATGAACAGGAACGGGATGAAATTGCGGACGAACGACACGGCTGGGACCTGCGCGACGATGCCGGAGATGATGCCGAGGAGCAACCCGCCCGCGACTGCGAAGTCGAGGCGTCGGAAGCCTCCGAGCAGGGCGGCGGCGGAGGCGGGGATGATCAGCATCGACAGGCTGATGGCATCGTTCGACTGGGAGGGTGCGATCACGAGGATGGTGACAGCGGAGATCGCCCCCGTCACCGCCCAGACGCCGATCGAAAGCGGTTTCGCCGCGATGCCGATGAGCTCGGCCGTCGTCGGTCGCTCAGAGAGTGCTCGGAGTTGCGTGCCGATCGTGGTGCGGGTGAGGAGCAGCGCGCAGCCGGCAGCGACGACCACGGCGATGACGACCATCACGATCGTGACCCAGCTGACGACGACGCCCGCAACGGTGAACGCCGGACCGGAGAGGATCGGCTCGAACGGCTGCGGCTTGTTGCCGAAGATGATGAACGACAGTGAGATCAGCATGAGGAGCGGAGCGACGGTCATCGCAGAGCGGAGGGTGACGGTCGCCTCCGAGAGCCAGGTCGCGGCGATCCAGCCGATCGCGCCGTTCAACGCTGCGCCGACCAGGATGCCGACGAGCGTCGCCGCCCAGACCGGGAGGCCGAGCTCGGTGGCGAACCACACCGCCGAGAACGCGGCGAACATGCCGGTCGCGGCCTGTGCGAAGTTGACGACGCGAACCAGGCGGCTCATGAGCGTGAGGGTGACCGCGAGCACGGCGTAGAGTCCACCGGACGCGAGTCCGGCCAGGGCGCCCTGCACGAGCGCGCCGCTGTTCATGCGCCGACCCCGGCGCATGAAGTGTCGAGAGTGGGGTGACGCATGTGGCTCCTTCACCGAAGTGCATTCGGAATGGTGGATCGGGAGCCCGGCGCACGAGCGGGCTCGCGCCGGACTCCCGTGATGTGCGCCGGCCGGTCCGCCGTTCGGGGACCGGCCGGTCGTCAGTTCGCCGGGAGCAGCCAATCGTCGGCCGACTTCTCCCAGGCGCGGGTGCCCGATTCGAGTACGACCGGCCACCCGCCGGGCGTGTACTCCTGCTCCGCGATCCGGTCGAACTGGTACGGGAAGGCGACCATCGGGTTCTCGATGGGCTCCATGTCGTGGAGCGCCGCGGAAACGGACTCGCGCGTGAACTCGCCGTCCATGTTCGAGAGCACCTCGACGAAGTTCATCGCCGCGAGATACCCGCCCTGGCTGAACGAGGTGAGTGCGATGTCGTTCTCCTCCATCAGCGACTTCCAGTCGGCGTTGATCTCGCTGTCCTCCGTGAACGGGTAGAACTCGGCGGGCACGTGCACGCCCTTGCCCGTCCAATCGAGCGCCGACGCGAAGTTCTCGCTGTACACGCTGGTCAGGAACAGGAAGGTGACGTCGTCCCAGCCCTGGGCCTGCGCGGCCTTCACCTGGCCGATCGCATCGGGCTCGATGCCGTTCACCGCGATCGCCGAGCAACCGGCATTCTTCGCCTTCACGATGTAGGGCGTGTAGTCCGAGCCGCCGTACGGCAGGCTGTCGTCGACGAGCAGGGGCTCCTTGCCGGTGATCTCGGTCCACTTCTCCACCCCGGCGAGATACGAGGGCTTCGTCGAACCCGCGATCTCGAGGAGCACGCAGATGTCGTCGAGACCGAGGTTCTCCGAGCCGTTGAGCAACGTGAGCGTCATGTCGTTGAACGGACCGAGATTCGCAGGCGCGATATTCGGGGAGTTGAAGCAGCCGGTGTCGACGCCGATGCCGGGCATGGACAGGACGCTCTCCTGCGCGTAGTAGTCCTGGTTCACCTCGCACTCGATGAGCGACGCGCCGCCGACGAGCGCCACGACCTCGTCACTGCCGACGAGTTCGCGTGCGGCGGCGGTCGCAGACGCCGGATCTCCCTTGTCGTCGACGGTGTTGTACTCGATCATGCGCCCGTCGATGCCGCCATCGGCGTTGACGCGATCGAAGACCGCCTGCGCCGCGGCGCTCGCCTCGGGGAAGGTCGCGGCGCCGCTGAGCGTGTTGACGGATCCGAGCTTGATCGGGGCGCCTTCGCCCCCGTCTCCTCCGCCTCCGGCGCAGCCGGAGAGCGCGAGAGCGGATGCCGCCGCGATGGCGGCGACACCGGTGATGCGTCTCTTCATGTCATGTCCTCTCGAATGGATCGTGATGCGGGAAGTGCGTGGGGGGGGGGGGGCTGGCGTCTGCTCTGCAGAGCGCTCAGACCGGCTGGACATCGGGATACGCGACGGACCCGATGGGGTAGATGTGGCCGCCGGCTCGGGAGTGCTCGGCGTCGCCGGTGCCCGTGAGCCCGAGGAAGACGCCCGTCGTGCGCAACTGGTATCCGAGATCGTGCAGCCACACGCTGGCGACCGCGATCCGGAACTCGCGGAAGCAGAAGAGGTAGAGGCCGTCGGAGAACTTCCACACGGTCGAGAGATCCATGTCTCCGTGCCCGCGCTGCACCCCTTCGACGCACTGCCATGCGTACCGCTCGCTGGAGATGTAGACGTGCTCGTACAGGTGGTGCGGGCTGTAGCGGTACAGGTTGCGCTTTCCGATCAGATCGCGTGAGGGCCCGGGTGCTTCGCCCGACGGCTCGCCGCCGTCCGTGACCGCCGCCCAGAAGGTCTGGCCCACGCGCGGCTCTCCGGCGTGATCCTCCGAACCGATGGTGGAGCGCACCACGAGCGCCCGATGCGTCGATTCGGAGAAGATCACCGTGAGTGATTCCCGCTCGAGTGATTCGAGGGGGAGGTTCACGAACACGGTGTCGGAGCGCACCCGCACCGCGTCGTACGGGTCGCGGTGCTCGTCGCCGGCGGGGAGCGAACCGTCGGCCCACCACGTCACCTGCTCGGTGCCGAAGGACAGGCGAAGCGAGGATCCGTCATCGAGTGTCAGGGCGAGCGCCGTGCCCGCGAGGCTGGCATTCGGAAGCCGGAAGGCGTCGATGCCGGCGGCGAACTCGTCGTAGCTGCGCCACTCGTTCGGATCTGCTGCGGTGATGTCGTGCGTGGTCATGGTGCCGTCACTCCTTCGTGCGCGGAGAGCGGCGAAGAGGCGGTGAGCAACGCCGAGGGCGGATGCCACCGGGCTTCGTCGCCCGTCAGGTGGCATTCACTGTACGCAGCGTCAGGGGCGTGCGGAGGCGGCTGCAGGCGGCTCGTCTGTCTCAGTCAACCGTCGTTCGCTGCGCGACAACAACGGTCACGAAACGGCCTCGAACCAGCCGGGAGTCCGGGCTAGGCGCGTCGCAGCTCGCTCGGCGAGGCGTTGAACGCCGCCTTGAACACGCGGCTGAAATGCGCGGCGTCGGTGAAGCCCCAGCGCGCGGCGATGGTCGAGACGGTCCGATCCTGCAGCACCGGATCCAGCAGATCGGCACGGCACCGCTCGAGTCGACGCTCGCGTATCCAGGTCGACACCGTGGTGTCGGCTTCGCGGAAGAGGGAATGGAGGTGTCGCGTCGAGATGTAGTGCGCGGCGGCGATGGTGCTGGGGGAGAGAGCGGTGTCGCCGAGATGCGACTCGATGTACGCCGTGATCTTCTGCAGGAGGAGCTGATGCGGATCGCGCTGCGCTGGGTCGGCGTCGAGAATGCTCGAGAACAGGGTTCCCATGAGATCGAGACTCGTGTGCGCGAGCTTGGCGCGCACGCGCCCGTCGAGGTTCGCGAGCTGCGCGGGGAACTGTGAGAGGAACGCTGTGACGACAGGCGCGAGACCGCTGTGCTCGCGTCCCAGCGACACCGCTGTGAGCTGCTCCGTGAACGGGATGGGGAGGTCGACGCGATCCTTCGGGAACATCATGATGAGGTTCCGGAACTCCTCGCCGAAGAGCAGCGAGTACGGGCGCGACGTGTCGTAGACGGAGAGGTCTCCGGGGCGCATGACGACCTCGCGCCCGTCCTGCACGAGAATGCTGCTCCCAGACAGCAGCAGGCTCACCTTGTAGTAACCGCTTCCGCCATCAGCGATGGTCTCCGGCGTGCGCTCGACGAGGTGCGGGCGTGCGACGACTTCCGTGAAGACCACGTCATCGGCGTCGGCCGACACCATCCGTGCGGAGAAGCGCCCGGCGTACTCCGTGGACACGCGCAGTGGCACGAAGGACGACGCGACCATCTGCCGGAACGCTCCGAGGTCGTCGGCACGGGTGCGCTGGGCGTTCGCAAGGGCTTCGCTCTGCGTCATTGCAGTGTTCATTCCAGGATCCCTTCGGCATCTCTGACGTTCGTGCTCGGGTTGGCGCACCCGCACCGGAGGGGTCACTGCGATGCGCACCGCTCACGGCGTGTCACTTCGAGAGGATACACCTTCAGGCTCGAACGCTCGCGAGCGATGCGTCCAAGGCGTCGAGGAGGATCGGGAGCTCCGCTTCACCGAACGCGAGCGGTGGGCGCACCTTCAGAACGCTCTGGTCCCGGCCGATCCGCGAGATCAGCACCTTGCGCGCCTTCATCTCCTCGACGACCCGCGCCGCCAGTTCGGGCGCCGGCGCTCCGTCGATCGCGAAGTCGAGACCGAGGAACATGCCCGTGCCCTTCGCGGCTCGCACGAAGTCGTAGCTGTCCGCCACACCGTCCAAGTGGGCGCGTGCGGTGCGACCGAGGGATCGGGCCCTCGCCATCATCCCGTGCTCCTCCATTTCGAGCAGCACGGCCTCGCCCACCGCGGCCGAGACCGGGTTGCCGGCGAAGGTGTTGAAGAACTCGTTGCGCGAGCCGAAGGCGTCGAGCACCGGCTCGCTCGTGACCACGGCCGACATGGGGTGGCCGTTGCCCATCGGCTTCCCCATCGTGACGAGATCGGGGGAGAGGGCCGCGAGCTCGTGGCCCCACATGTAGGATCCGGTGCGGCCGAATCCGCTCTGCACCTCGTCCGCGATGACGAGTCCGCCGGCGACGCGCACGCGCGATGCGATCTCGGGCAGGAGACCCTCGGGCACGCGGGGCATGCCCTCCGTCGAGAAGAGCGGATCGAAGAGGCACGCCGCGACTCCGAACCCCGCCTCCTGCAGCGATGCGATCGCTGCGTCCACTTCGCTCAGGGTCGCGGCGAGCACATCGGCCTCCGGCCGGGAATCCCGATCGAGGTCGGGAATGCGGATCGCGCGCACGTGGGCTCCGAGCGGCTCGCGAGTCTCCAGGCCCGTCGTCATCTCGGCGAGCGCGATGGTCGTGCCGTGGTAGCTGTAATCGGAGACGATGACTCCGGTTGCGCCGGTGAGCTGGCGCGAGATGCGCAGTGCGAGTTCGTTCGCCTCCGAACCCGAGTTGCCGAAGAAGACGCGGTCCAGGTCGTCGGCGAAGGTTGCGAGCAGACGCTCGGAGTAGTCGATCACGCGGTCGTTGAGGTACCGGGTGTGCACGTTGAGCGTCGCGGCTTGATCCGCGAGCGCGCGGACCACCCGCTCGTTCGCGTGGCCGACGTGCGGCACGTTGTTGTAGCCGTCGAGGTACCGGTCGCCCGAGGCCTCGGTGAACCAGACGCCCTTGGCGGCGACGAATTGGAGCGGTTCGCGGTAGAAGAGCGGGGAGTAGGGGCCGATGGTGCGATTGCGGCGGGCGAGCAGGTCTGCGGTGGAGGACATGGGTTCCTGTCTGTGTGTGAGCGGCGGAGGCGATGCGGGTGCGGCCGTCAATCGGCGATGAGGTCCTCGGCGAGCCGCACCACGTGCGGCAGCACGGTGCGCGCGTGCCATTCGGCAGTCGGTTCGCCGCGACGATCCGCCGACCAGCCGAGGTAGGTGAGTCCGCGAGCGAGGAGGATCGCCGGGAACACCTCGTGGTCGGCCTCGTCGAGTGGACGCACGGCCTCGTAGCCGGCGAACAGCGCGGAACGGTAGTCGGCGGCGCGCGGGTGCGGCGTGTAGAAGTAGAGCGCGGTGGCGAGGTCGAACAGGTGCCAGCCGGCCGCGAAGTCGTCGAAGTCGATGACCACCAGACCAGTCTCCGTCCGCAGCACGTTCTCGGGGGTGAGGTCGGCGTGGATCGGGCCGAATCGATGCGGAGGGGTGCCGTAGGCGGTGATCTGCTCGCGTACGCGTTCGATCGCGCGAGAGACGGTCGCGCGCTCGTCTCCCACCAGCTCGGTGAGCCCGAGAGGATCGCCCCAGGCCGGTTCGCTGCCGATCAGGCCCTCGAGGTCCCAGTCGTCGCGAGACACGGCCATCGCGTAGCCGGAGCGCTCGGTGGCGGCGTGGAGCTCCCCGATCAGGCGTCCCAGTGCGGTGAAATCGGAGGGCTCGAGATCTGCGGTGCCGGCGACCGCGGTGCGCTCGTCGCCGAACATGCCCCGGTTCGGGATCAGGCGCTGCACGTCGACCTGATGCGGCCCCACTGCGCTCTCGGCGCCGACCACGACGAAGCCGCTCCCGTCTGGCGCGGCGATGAACTCGGGCACCGCGACGCCTTCAGCGTGCAATGCGCGGACGAAGTCGAGTTCGCACCCGAGCTCCGCGTCGGAGTGGTAGCCCTGCCGGTGCACGCGCACCACGTACGGCCGATGATCGGAGTCGAATCGGTAGACGAAGTTCTCACGGTTCTTCAAGAGCTCCAGGTGCGTGGCGGCGTCGAAACCCCAGACGGTGATGGCTTCGCGGGCGAGGCCCTCGGCGATCTCGAGCGTCACGGTGGTCATCGGGGTCCTCTCGTCCGGGCGGGCCGGAATCGACGGACCACCGCAATCTGTACTCCGAGTATAGAAACTGAACGCTGCGTCCACAAGACTCGCCGGCGCCTTTGTAGACTGGTCTCCGTGAGCACAGCACCATCCGCCTCGAACGCCCCTGAGCAGTCGCCTGATCGCCGCAGCCTTCGCGAGCGGAGACAGGAGCGCACCCGCCACGAGCTCGTCGATGCGGTACTCGAGATCATCGCCGAGGGCGGCCTCCCCGACGCTACGATCGAGCGGGTGTCAGAGGTGTCGGGCATCTCCAGGGGAACCGTGTACGCGCATTATCCCGGCGGGAGGGACGCGCTGCTCCGCGATGCCTACGCCAGGCTGGGGCGCGAGCTCGTGGAGCGGACGCGCGCCGCCGCCGCCGCTGCGAACGACTGGCGGGAGAGCCTCTTGGCGCACGCGAGCGCCATGTTCGATCTCGCCGCCGATGCGCGGCTCGGGCACTTCTACAACGTGTCCGGACCGACGCTCGTCGTCGATGGGGCCGAGCGCGGCATCGGCTCGGGTGCGAGCGCGGCGATGATCGGCGACACCCTCCTCGCGGCGCAGCGCGGCGGAGCCGTCAGCGCGGAGGTCGACGCGCGGGCGACGGCGGTACTGCTCGTCGGCGCCCTCCGGGAATCGGCGATCGGCATCGCGTCGACACCGTCGGGGTCGACGACGTACTTCGCCGCGTTCACGCGCCTCATCGACGGCCTGGCCGCCGGCTGACCCTCGCCCCTCGCTCACCCCCGCAGTGAGCTGAGCAGTGCGTCGACCGCTTTGCGGGAGCGCGCTGTGCGCTTGGGCTCTCGGTCGAAATCGCCGATGAAGACATTGCCGAGTGCGGTGGAGATCACCCCCTGTGCGGCGACCTCGTGCTGCGCGGGGGTGGAACCGGGGTACGCGGCGGCGATGAAGGCGAGCAGTCGCTCCCGGGCGGACCCGTAGGCCTCGGCGAGCACCGCTGCGATGTCCTCCGATGATCGGGCGAGCTCGACGAAGGCGAGCACGATCGCGTTGTCGGAGCTCGAGCTCGCGAACTCCTCGCCGAAGAGGTAGTCGAGGGCGGGCTCGAGGGAGTCGACCCCTGGTGGGATGACGGCCGGCGCGACGTAGAAGGCGCGTGCGGCGTCGAGCAGCAGGCGATCCCGATTGCCGACGAAATGGCGTACGTGCCCGCGGGACATGCCGGCGGCGTCGGCGATGCGATCGAGCGTGGTGCCGCTGATTCCGTGGTGCGCCATCGTCGTGAGGGTCGCTTCGATGATCTGCTCGCGGCGGGCGTCGGCGACTGAGGGGCGTGCCATGCGGGGTTCCTCTCCGGGGGACGGGGCGAGTCGTATCCCCGAAGACTAACGAGTATTTCACGGAGGTAAAAATTGTCTAGTCAGACTTGACTATTTACTGGGCTCACTCGTACATTGTTCTCACCGGCACCCGCCGCAACTCGAATTCGCTCGTGCGAGAGCAGATTTCGACCCCGTCTCAAAGGAGTGACATGGCCGACTACTACCGCCTGGGCGCGGCGCCCGTGAGCGAACTCGCTCGAGAGCAGCGCGTGCGCACCCGCGACGGCGTGCACCTCGCCACAGACGTGTATCTGCCGTCCGCTGCCGACGGCACGAGAGACGACTCGCCGGGCGACACGATCCTCATCCGCCTGCCATACGACAAGAGCGGCGAGTACACCTTCATCCCGCTCGTCGCGGAGTACCTGCTGCAGCACGGCTACCGCGTCGTCGCCCAAGACGTTCGCGGCAAGTTCCGCTCCGAAGGGGTGGCCCAGCTCTTCGTCAACGAGGTGCGCGACGGCGAGGACACACTCGACTGGATCATCGCGCAGCCGTGGTCGAACGGTCGCGTCGCCATGTGGGGCGACAGCTATTACGGGTACACGCAGTGGGCCGCGGCCGCGAGCGGGCACCCCGCTCTGAAGGCGATCGCCCCGCGCGTCACGGGGACCGGCCTGGGCGAACCGGTGCACCGCGACCCCGGCGCCCGCGTGCGAGCCGTCGAGATGGGCATCACGAATCTGTACCCCCTCACGCACTTCCACGGCAACGACACCTTCCTCTGGGAGCCCGACTGGTCGCGTCGCGATTTCGAGGCGCAGGCGGAGGCCTTCCAGCAGTGGGCGGGCACCCGGTCGCGCTCCTACGACCAATGGGTGCCGCACCCGGTGACCCTGCCTCGATTCCCGAACGGCAGCGCGTTCGCGGGGCGCTCGGTGCCAGTGCTGCACACGATCGGGTGGTGGGACAACTGCGCTCCGCTCTCTTGGGAGGACGTCGCAGAGATGCAGCAGCACCCGGCGTGGGAAGCGCACCACTACCTCCGCATCGAGGCGATCGATCATGAGAGCTACCAGCTCGTCGAGGCCGAGGGCGACCGCGTGGCCGATCGCACCGAGCAGCAGATCCGAGCCATCCTGCCGCGCACGCTCGATCCCGCGTTGGAGTTCTTCGAGGTGTTCGTGCGGGGCTCCGGCACCGTCGCCGACATCCCGCGAGTCGTCTGGCAGCTGGCGGGAACGGATGAGGAGCGGATCGATCCCGTCTGGCCTCCTGCAGCATCGCGAACCGTCACACGCTACGCGACCGCCGAGGGCGGGCTCTCGCCCGAGCGCCCCGCCGCGAGCCGCGAGCGCACGTGGGTGCACGATCCGCAGGACCTCGTGCCCTCGACCGCTCCCGACGCCTTCTCATATCTGCTGCATCTGCCGGATGAGGCACCGCTCGGCGAGCGCGGAGACGTGATCGTCTTCACCGGCCCACAGCAGACGGAGGACATCGATCTCGCCGGGCAGGTGCGCACCCGCGTACGCGTGCGTTCGACGGGGCCGGTCATGGACTGCTTCGTGCGCCTGCTCGATGTCGCTCCAGACGGCACCGCGGTGCGCTTCGCGCGCGGTCAGCAGCAGCTGCTCGATGCGACCGAGGCCGAGACGCTCGACATCGATCTCGGTCAGATCGGCTATCGATTGCGGGCGGGCCACCGGCTTCGGGTGCACGTATCGAGCAGCGACTACCCCGAGTTCCTCCCGCAGCCGGGCACCGGCCGCGATCCGTGGACGGACGGTCTCGAGACCGAGCCGAACACGCAGACACTGATCATCGGGGGAGCCGACGCACTCGCGCTCGACCTCCCCGTACTGCAAGGAGCATTCGCATGAGCACCTCACCTCCCGCTTCACGCATCACACCGGCGGAAGAGCTGGCGGCGCTGCCGGCTCCCCGGCTCGAATTCGTCTTCGAGATCCGGGCGACGATCGGACCCGATCTTCACATCGGGCGCGGCGCCGACGAGCAGCTGAGCTTCACACCGGTGACCGGAGGCAGCGTGCACGGGCCAGAGTTCACCGGAGAGGTGCTGCCGGGCGGCGGGGACTGGGCCGTGGGGCGATCCGCCACCGCCCAGCTCGAGGCGCGCTACCTGATCCGCGCCGACGACGGCTCGGTCATCGACGTGCTGAACCGCGGGTACTTCAGAGCGACTCCCGACCTGATCGCGCGCATGGAGGCCGGGGAAGACCTGCCGGAGACGACGGCCGGGCTCTACTTCCGCACCGCCCCGGTGTTTCAGACGGACGCTCCCGCACACCGCTGGCTCGCGGAACACCAGTTCATCGGGCTCGCTCGCGACGACGCCGGGCAGGTCTGTATCCGCGTGTTCGTCGTTCGCTAGACCGCACCGCTCTCCTCAGCACACCCGCGGCCGGATCACCGACGATCAGGGCCGCGCCATCGAAAGGACCCACCATGTTTCGTTCCCGTGTGATCTCAGGCGCCGCGATCGGCGCCGTGGCGCTGCTCGCGCTGACCGCGTGCGCTCCGCGCGACGGCTCGTCCGGCGACACCCGCGCCAGCGTCGCGACAGCGGATCTCGTCGCGTCCACCCCGGCGGCCACGTCGCCGGTCGACGAAGTGACCTGGTCGATCGTCGAGGGCGAGCCGGCCACCCTGGATCCGGCCTCCTCAGCGAATCTCATCATTCCGAACCTGTGCGACAACCTGCTCGCACTGCAGCCGGACTTCTCGGTCGAGCCCGGAGTCGCGACGCGAGCCGAGTGGACCGATCCGACCACCTTCGTCATCGAACTGCGCGACGATGTGACGTTCTGGGACGGCACGCCGCTCACCGCGGCAGACGTCGTCTACAGCCTCGAGCGCAATCGCTCGCCCGAGTCGCAGTGGTTCGCGGCCTTCGCGCTCGTCAGCGGCATCGAGGCGACGGGGGATCGCGAGGTCACGGTCACCTTCAACGCGCCCGACTCCACATTCCGCGACGCGCTCGCCGGTGGCGGAGGAGCAGTGATGAGCGCCGCGTTCGGCGCTGAAGCCGGAGCCGATCTCGGCACGTCCGGCGGCGGACTGATGTGCACCGGCCCCTACGAGCTCGCAGACGGGGGGTGGACGCCCGGCGGCGAGATCGTCACGACGGCCAACCCCGACTACTGGAACGGTGCGCCGCTCGTCTCGACGCTCACCTACGTGTTCGTCTCCGACGCATCGACGCTCGCCACCGCGCTCACGCAGGGCGAGATCGACGGCGCCCTGAACGTGTCGCCGAGCTCCCGTGCCGCCTTCGAGGGCGACGGGGCTGGCAGTCTGATCGTCGGGCCGTCGACGGCGTCCTACAGCTTCGGGCCCGCAACGTCGGAGGGGCCCGCGGCCAATCCAGCGATCCGACGCGCGCTGAGCCTGTCGATCGACCGGGAGCAGTACATCGACACCGTGCTGAACGGGTTCGGCGAACCGCAGCGCACGATCGTGCCGCCGTTCACGTTCCACGAGCTCGCGACCGCAGACGTGTATCAGGCCGGGTACGACGCGCTCCCCGCTCCGGATGTCGACCTCGACGCGGCGAAGAAGCTCGTCGACGAGAGCGGCGAAGACCTGAGTGCGCCGCTGGTGCTGGCCGTGCCGGCAGGCGCGACGGAGTTCAAGAACACGGCGCAGATCGTGCAGAGCGCCGCGAAGCAGATCGGCGTCGACATCGAGATCAACGAGATGCAGGCCTCCGACTTCGGGGCGATGTTCTACGACCCGGCCGCTCGTGAGGGAATCGACTTCGTCGCGACCCAGGGCTACCTCGAGACCCCCGGAGTGCTCGGCTACCCGTCGCTGTTCATGCTGCCGGAGGAACTCGGCGGCGTGTTCAACTGGAGCGGCTACGCCAACGAAGAGGTCACCGCGCACATGCAGGCGGCGCGCACGGCGGCTGACGAGCAGACCGCGGCCGAGGAGTTCGTCGCGGCGCAGGAGATCTTCGCGCCCGACATGCTCCAGATCACCCTCTCGGGCGCCTACCAGTTGAGCTACGTGAACGACGATCTCACCGGCATCACCACTTCGGTCGCGGTGTACAGCAGCCCCTGGGCGCTGCACCTCGGCGGGCAGTAGTCGGCGGAGCTGCGCGGAAGGACCGACGTGAACTCTCTCCTCATACGCACCCTCGTTGGCCGGCTCGGCGGATTGCTGCTGACGCTCTTCCTGGCGAGCGTCGTGATCTACGCCGCGCTGCTCCTGACGCCAGGCGACCCCATCGCCGCGCTCGCCGGCGGCGCGAAGCCCACGCCGGAGCTCATCGTGCAGATCCGCGCCGAGTACCACCTCGACGATCCGATCTGGTCGCGCTACCTGCAATGGCTCGGAGGGGTCTTCTCGGGCGACTTCGGGCGATCCTTCGTCTACAAGACCGACGTGATGAACCTGGTGGCTCCTCGGTTCGGAGTGACGCTGCAACTCGTGCTGCTCACCGTCGTCATCATTCTCATCGCGGGCGTTGGCTCGGGCATTCTCGCCGCGACCAGGGGCCCGCGGATCGACCGGGCGGTCGGGCTGCTCACCGCACTGGGCATGGCGCTTCCGACGTTCGTGGTCGCGATCCTGCTCATCTGGATCTTCGCGAAGACGCTGGGCTGGTTCCCGGTGTACGGCGAAGGATCGGGGGGCCTCGATCGTCTCTGGCACCTGACCCTGCCCGCCTGCTCCCTCGCGGTGCTGTTCATCGCGTACATCAGCCGAGTCACGCGCAGCTCGCTGGTGGCCCAGATCCACTCGGAGCACGTCGAGACCGCGCGCGTGCGGGGCATCCCACGCGGCCGCATCTTCCGCGTCCACGTGTTCCGCAACGCGGCACCGCAGATCCTCGCGATCTCGGGCACGACCGTCGCCGGTCTGTTCGCGGCCTCGGCGATCGCGGAGCAGGCCTTCGGGCTCGGGGGCGTCGGCTCCCTGCTCACCGAGGCCGCTGCTCGCAAAGATCTTCCCGTCGTGCAGCTGGTCTCATTGCTGCTCGTGACGATCTTCGTCGTGCTCAACGCCGTCGCCGACATCGTGAGCGCACTCATCGACCCCGACAGCATCAATGCCGGGAGGGCAGCATGAGCGTCGCACAACTCGCGGGGGGCAGATCCCCGCAAGCCATCACCCGGGTCGCGCGCAAGGACTGGCTCTTCAGGAGCGCGCTCGTCGTCTTCGGCGTGGTCGCGCTCGCAGCGCTGGCCGGTCCGTGGATCGCACCGTACGATCCCGCCGAACTCTACACCGGCGACGTCAACGGCATCGGTTCGCTCGCCCACCCGTTCGGCACCGACGACGTGGGTCGTGACATCCTCTCTCGGGTGCTGGCGGGAGCCCGCACGAGCGTCATCGCGCCCATCGCGGTGGTCGCGCTCTCGACCGTGCTCGGCTCGGCGCTCGCCATCATCGCCGCGTGGTTCGGAGGAGCGGTGCGGGGCGTCATCGCACGCATCGTCGACGTGATCTTCGCGATCCCCGGCCTGGTGCTCGCCGTGCTCGCCGTGGCGATGTTCGGCAAAGGAGTCCTGGCGCCCGTCATCGCGCTGTCCATCGCGTACATTCCCGTGGTGGCTCGGCTGACCCAGACCGCGGCGTCCCGAGAACTCGGCAAGCCCTACATCGCCGCCTTGCGAGTACAGGGCGTCTCCGCCGCGGCCATCTGCTTCCGGCACCTCGTTCCCGCGCTGATCCCGGTGATCGCCGCGCAGGTGGCGGTCGGTTTCGGCTACGCGATGCTCGACCTCGCGGCGATCTCATTCCTCGGGCTCGGCGAGCAGCCTCCGGCCGCCGATTGGGGCTCCATGATCGCCGGCGGGCAAGCCGGCATCCTCGCGGGAGCCCCGGAGCAGGCGCTCTACCCGGCGGTCTTCGTCGTCGTCACCGTACTCTCCGTCAGCGTCATCGGCGCACGAATCACCACCTGGGCAGAGGAGAAGGAACGATGACTGCTCCCGTACTCGAACTCGACGCGCTCTCCATCGCGACCGCCGACCGCACGCTCGTGCACGACTGCACGCTGACCATCAGCGCAGGCGAGGCCGTCGGACTCGTCGGCGAATCCGGATCGGGGAAGACGCTCTCGGTGCGGGCCGTCGCAGGCCTGCTTCCCGGGCATTTCACCACTGGCGGAACGATCCGCCTCCTGGGCCACGACATCTCTGCGACGCCGCCGGCCGTGCTCCGAGACCTGCGGGCGAGGCGCGTCGGCATGATCTTCCAGACGCCGCGCGCCCACCTCAACCCGCTGCGCACCATCGGCGACTTCCTCACCGAAGCCCAGATCACCGTGGACGGCGTGCCCCCCGAAGCGGCGACACGCCGCGCAAGGGAGCTGCTCGACGAAGTCGGCATCACCGACGCCGGACGGCGGCTCAAGCAGTACCCCGCAGAGCTGTCGGGCGGGCTGCTGCAACGCGTCATGATCGCGGCGACGCTCGCGATGGATCCGGAGATCCTGCTCGCCGACGAGATCACGACGGCCCTCGACGTCACCACGCAGGAGGAAGTCATGGCCCTGATCGGCGACCTGCGCCGCGAACGGCAGCTGTCACTCCTGTTCATCACGCACGATCTCGCCCTCGCGGGAGCCGTGTGCGATCGAGTCGCGGTGATGCAGCGGGGCCGAACGGTCGAGACGCTCGATGCCGCGACCATGCGTCGCGACGCGCGAGAGGACTACACCCGCGTGCTCATGTCGGCCTCGCTCGGCGACACGCCGTCGCCTCCGTCCGTGAACGAGACCACCGATCCCGACGGGCTGCGGGCGGACGAGTCGGCGGTGCGCGAGGAACGCGCGGCTCCGATCCTGTCGGTGACGGGACTGCGGAAGACGTTTCGCGTGCGCAGTGCGACGGGGGGAGCTCGAGAGGAATTCGTCGCCGTCGACGATGTCGCCTTCGAACTCGCCCCGGGAGGCTGCCTCGGAATCGTCGGCGAATCAGGGTCGGGCAAATCGACGACCGCGCGCATCATCTGCGGCCTGGAGCATGCTGACGCCGGCGCGGTAACGGTCGGCGGAGCCGACTGGAGTCGGCCGGCCCGCGGCGGCGCTGAACGTCGATCTCGAGCGAAGACGGTGCAGATGGTCTTCCAGGATCCCTACCAATCGCTCGATCGCAGGCAGACCGTTCGCCAGTGCCTCGCCGAGGCGATCCGCGTGCACCGGAAGCGCGCGCCGCAATCGGAGATCGCTGCGCGCATCGGCGAGCTGGTCGACCAGGCGAGGCTCGAACCCGCGCTCCTCGACGTCAGGCCCCGGTCCCTCTCCGGAGGGCAGCGGCAACGCGTCGCCATCGCACGCGCGCTCGCCGCAGACCCCGAGATTCTCGTGCTCGATGAAGCGGTATCCGCACTCGACGTCACGACGCAGGTCGAGATACTGACGCTGCTCGACACGATCCGTCGAGAGACCGGCGTCGCGCTGCTCATGATCACGCACGATCTCACCGTGATCCGCAGGCTCTGCGACAGTGTCGTGGTGATGCGCTCGGGGCGCGTCGAGGAAGCGGGGCCGACCGGTGAGCTTCTGGACGCGCCGCGCGCCGAGTACACTCGGCTGCTGCTCGACTCCATCCCTCGCGAAGGATGGACGCCGCGGCGTCGTAGGCTCGGACGCACGTCAGCACTCCCGACCATCACCGGACCCATCGCCGCACCGGCATCGACCGGCGCGCGCTTCGAATCGAAAGGCCGTTCATGACCTCCGCACTCCTCAGCCCCGACTTCGAGTACTGCTTCGAATTGCGCGTCGCCGTCGACGACGCCGTTCCGATCGGCGGCTCCGCCCCAGGGGAGGGCCTGCACTTCGCGCCGATCTCGGGCGGCAGCTTCGCCGGGCCCCGGCTGCGCGGCGCGATCCTTCCGGGCGGCGGCGACTGGTGGACCGGGCACGGGCTCACGGTGCGCCTCGATGCCCGGTACATCATCGAAGCTGAGCTCGACGGCGGCGCTACCGCGGCCGTCGACGTCGTGAACCGCGGCATCTGGCGCACGGACGAGGCCGGTTTGGCGCGACTCGAATCGGGCGAGGACCTCGACGAGCGCGACCTCTACTACCGCACCGCGTTCGTGTTCCACACCGAGCACCCCGAACTCGAATGGCTGACGTCATCGCAGTTCATCGGATACGCGCGGCCAGAACCCGGGCACGTGGTGATCCGCGTGTTCCGACTCATCTGAGCCGCCATGAACCCCCGCAGGCCGCACCCCGCGGCGTGCCGATCAGAGACGAGATGATATGACCGACTTCGCCGACCTCTGCCTGGTATCGGGCCGCATCTTCGATGGCCGAGTGCGAACCGATCGCACCGCACTCGCGGTGCGGGGCGACCGCATCGTCGCCGTCGGCGACGATGCCAGCGTTCTCGCCCTGCGCGGGCCAGGCACCCGCATCGTGGATGCGCGAGGCGGCCTGATCACTCCGGGGTTCGTCGATGCGCACGTGCACGCCGCATTCGCAGGTGTCGAGCGGCTGAGCTGCGACTTGTCGAGCGCGCGGAATGCGGACGAGACCTTCGCGCTCATACGCGCGGCCGTCGAGGGGGCCGACGCAGCCGGAGCCGATCCCGATTCCTGGATCACCGGGGGCGGCTGGAGCCACGAGATCTTCCCGCACCCGACGCGGCACCTCCTCGACGAGATCGTCGCGGACCGTCCGGTCGCGCTCTCAGATGCCGGCCATCACACGCTCTGGGCGAACTCACGAGCGCTGGCACTCGCCGGGGTCACGCGCAACACCCCGCAACCCGCAAACGGGCGCATCGCGGTCGACGGCGATGGCGAGCCGACGGGGTACCTGAACGAGACGGCCGCCGAACTCGTCGGCCGCGTGATCCCCCCGGCCACGGACGACGAAATCGCCGCCGGGCTCCTCGACGCGCAGCAGTACCTGTGGTCCCTCGGCATCACTGGCTGGCACGAGGCCATCCTCGGGGAGTACAACGGCAAGGCCGATTGCACCGCAGCCTACCGGCGCGTGATTCACGACGGAACCCTGCCCAGCCGTGTCTCCGGCGCCCTCTGGATCGCGCCCGGACTCGAGGAGGCGGATGTGCCCGCCCTCGTCGAGCGCTTCGTGCGCCTGCGCGCCGAGAACGCTGCGGCCGGATTCGCCACGTCGACCGCCAAAGCGATGATCGACGGGGTGCCCCACGGGGGCACCGCGGCACTGCTCGAACCGTACTGCTCCCACGGCGATGGCACGGGCGACGCCGGTGCGGGCGAGCTGCACTTCAGCGAAGCCGCGGTGCATGCGTTCGTGGAGCAGCTCGATGCCGCGGGGTTCGCCCTGCATCTCCACATCATGGGGGACCGAGGCATCCGGGTCGCCCTCGACGCGGTGGAAGCGGCGCGCGCCGCGAACGGGAGCGGGCCGAGGCATCACGTCGCGCACCTGTCGATGATCCACCCCGACGACGCGAGCCGATTCGGCCCGCTCGGGCTGACCGCGAACATGCAAGCGCTCTGGGCCGCACCCGACCCGTACGTGGTGCCGATGATCGGCGAGGAGCGCATGCGCCGCGGGTACCCGTTCCGCTCCCTCGCCGACGGGGGAGCGGATCTGGCGATGGGTTCCGACTGGCCGGTATCGCCCCCGGACCCCTGGCTCGCAATGCACGTCGCGGTCAACCGGTCGCTCCCGGCCCCACCCGATGCCCATGCTGCGACTGGCGGGAGCCCGGACGTGCTCGACGCGGCTCAGGCCCTGACCCTTGCGGAGAGCCTCGCGGCGTACACGAGCGGTTCCGCGTCCCTGGTGCTCGACGCTCCCGGACGCATCCGCGTGGGCGAGCGCGCCGACATCGCCGTGGCGACGTGCGATCCGTTCACCGGGCCGATGGAGGCCGTGATCGCGACCCGCACCGCCCTCACGGTGGTAGCCGGCGAGGTCGTCTTCGCGCTCGCGCCGTAGTCGACGCACGGGGGCCGCGGTCGGCCCCCGTGCGTCCGGCGTCCGACCTATTCGGTCTCAGCCGGAACGTCGATGCCGTTCACGCGCTGAATCTCCCGCTGATACTCGGCGACAACGCTGCGCGAGACGCGGCAGTCGAGCAGGATCGTTCCATAGGCGCCCGCTTCGGTCCACGTGCGCAGAGCGTCGAGGTCCGCCAGCGTGCGCACCCGAACCCCTGTCGCGCCGAGCGCGGAGGCGACACCCGCGAAGTCCACGTCGGGGATCAGCATCGGTTCCTGATCGAGGCCTAGCTCGCCGTAGAGATGCACCTCCGCTCCGTACGCGCCGTCGTTCCACACCACGATGATGCAGCTGGACGAGGTGCGGATCGCGGTTTCGAGATCGGCGAGGGCCATGAGCCCGCCGCCGTCGCCGGTGCTGAGCACGGTCGTCGTGCCGGGGACCGCCGCAGCGACGCCCGCGACCGTCGAGAAGCCGAGGCCGATGGTCTGATAGGCGGTGCCGACCATGATCATGCGCTCCGGAGCGGCGACCGGCCAGTACATGTTCGCCCAGCCGAGGAAGTGACCTCCGTCGGTGGTCACGTGACGCTCCGCCGGCAGCAGTGCGCCGATGCGCGCGGCGACGGCGCGAGGATCGAGCCTGCCGTCTGCGCACACACCGTCGACGACACCGGTGCTGCGCTCGCGCAGTGCGCCTCCCGGTTCGAGCCCCGCGACCGTCGTGCGCCAGCCGCCCGCCGAGCTCCCCGAAACGTCGCGCACCGCCGCGATTCCCGCGAGCAACCGGTCCAGGATGTCGCGGGCATCGCCCTGCAGCAGCTGGTGCGAGATGGGACGATTCGTCCTCGGAGGGGCGACCTGCTCGGCATCGACGCGAATCACGGTGGTGCCGGCGCCGAACAGATCGCCGAACCGCATGGTGAACTGGTTCAGGCTCGCTCCGACGACGAGCGCGACGTCGGCCGTCTCGACGACGCTCATGGCCCGCTGCTGGCCGAAACCGCCGGTGACGCCGAGGTCGAACGCCGTTTCGGGGAAGATGCCTCGGCCGAGCGCCGTCGTGGAGGTCAGTGCCCCGAGCGCCGACGCGATGCTCCCGAGCTCGGCTGAGGCTCCCGACACGTGCGCGCCGTGGCCCGCGATGACGAGGGGGCGCTCGGCTTCGAGGAGGGCGACCACCGCGAGTTCGATCTGATGGTCTGCGGGACGGGAGACGGGAGCCGGGGCGGGCGAGGGAGTGGTGGGCGCCGAGGCCAGGGAGCCGGTGCTCTGCGCAGACGGCTCCGCTCCGGACACGGAGGCGGATAGGGCGGCGAGCACCGCGGGATCGGCGAGGTCGATGCCCTGCGCTTCCGCTCCAGGCGCGGATGCTGCACTGGAATCGACCGCGCCGGCGACCTCCACACCGACGAGATCGTAGGGGATGGCGAGCACGACCGGGCGCCGAACGCGCAGCGCGTAGGTCACTGCGCGTTCCACCGTCCGCGCGATGTTGGTCACCGAGAGCGTGTGCGTGCGGATGCCGAGGGCCGCCGCCAGCATCTCCTGATCCACATCCCACGGGCGCGGCCCGGCGCTCGGTGCATCTCCGACAACGACGAGCATCGGCGTGCGAGCCTGAGCCGCCTCGGCGAGCGCGGTGAGCGCATTCGTGAAACCGGCGCCGTACGTGGTGGTGGCGATGGCCAGCTCCCCGCTGACGCGCGTGTACGCGTCAGCGGCGGCGACCGTGCCGGCTTCGTGGCGCACGGCGACGTACTTGAGGCCGAGTTCGCCGAGCTGTTCGATGAGGTGGGCGTTGCCGTTGCCCATCAAGCCGAACATCAGGCGGGAGTGGGGGGCGAGTGCGGTCGCGAGTGCGCGCACCAGGGTGGTGTGAGACATGACAGGTCCTTCGGGAGGGTACTCGAAATACAGGGAACCGTGTGTGTCTCGCCGGGCGGCATCGCTCCGGCAGCAGCGCCCCTTTTTCGAGCGCCTTCCCCGGCAGGGCCGGCGGAAACCCGACCGAGCTGGACCTCTTCATCTTAGTGAGCGCACCCGCTCACCGGTAGCTCTGCGCGATCCGCTCTGCCGCTTCCTGCAGGGCGTCGACGACCTCGCCGATCGTCTCGGGGACCTTGAAATGCACGACGGCGATCGCTGCGGGGGGCTCGCCGGCGATGCGCAGCGGCACGGCGATGCCGGTGACGTCGTCGATGACCTCTGCGCGGCTGAGCGCGTAGCCCTTGCGTCGCGCCTCGCTGCCGGCCCGGCTCATCTCGGGGTCGCCGAGGTACGCTTTCCGCTCAGCGCGGGTGAGCGACGATTCGATGGCGTGGCCGGGGGCGCCGCGATGCAGCGGGTGCCGCACACCCGGGTTTCGGGCGATGGTGGCGGCGACGTTCGACGGTTCGGCGGTCACGAGGGTCACCACCTCATCCGCGTCGAGCACCGTGACGAACGTGGTCATGCCGAGCTCGTAGGCGAGCTCGGTGATCACCGGCATGGCGGCGGTGTGCAGCGCCGGGGCCACGCCGCGGGCGAGCACGGTGAGTTTCGGGCCGAGGCGGATCAGGCCGGCCTCGTCGCGCGCCACGAAGCGGTGCTGCTCGAGGGTGCGCAGGATCCGGTAGGCATTCGAGCGGTGCACCTCGAGACCTGCGGCGAGGTCGGCGATCGACATCGGGGATTCCGCCTCGGCGAGCAGTTCGAGCGCGCGCAGGCCGCGCGACAGTGTCTGGGAGCCGGCGGTCGTTCCGGCTTCGCTCGCGGAGGTCATGACTCCTATTCTGTCGGATTCTCCGGCGGTCACGTATTGCGCATGAGCGGAGACGCACATATTCTATGTGTGCAGTATTCAGACTGAGTGTTCACTTAGTGAACATGCACCGCGGCGCTGGCTGCGGCGAGTGAGGAGAAACAGTGCAGTTCCATCACCACGGGTACGTCTCGACCGATCCGCGCATCCTTCCGGCCGCTGGCGTCGGCGTCGACCGTCCCGTCGACCTGCCCGAGCAGATCGATGTGCTGATCGTCGGCTCCGGCCCCGCCGGCATCGTCACGGCGGCCCAGCTGGCCCAGTTCCCGAACGTCGTGACGCGCGTCGTCGAGCGCCGCGACGGACGGCTCGTGCTCGGTCAGGCCGATGGCATCCAAGCGCGCAGCGTCGAGACGTTCCAGGCATTCGGCTTCGCCCAGCAGATCATCCAGGAGGCGTATCGCATCACTGAGACCGACTTCTGGAGTCCGGATCCCGAGAATCCCGAGAACATCGTGCGCAGCTCCATCACGCCCGACGATCCGAAGGGCATCAGCGAGTTCCCGCACCTCATCGTCAACCAGGCCCGGGTGATCGACTACTTCGCGGAGTACGCGCGGCGCGCGCCCGCCCGAGGCGACATCGACTACGGGTACGAGTTCGTCGACCTCGAGGTGACGGGAGACGGCGACTATCCCGTCACCGTGACGCTCCGGAAGATCTCCGGGTTCACCGGCGCGGGAATCAACGCCGCGAAGGAGGGCGACGACGAGGGGGAGACCCTGGTGGTCCACGCGAAGTACGTCGTCGGCGCGGACGGCGCCCGCTCCTCGGTGCGGCGCTCGATCGGCGGGTCACTCGCCGGATCCTCGTCGCTGCACGCCTGGGGCGTCATGGACGTGCTCGCCGTGACCGACTTCCCCGACTTCCGCAAGAAGTGCATCATCCATTCGGCAGCCGGCAGCATTCTCCACATCCCGCGCGAGGGCAACCACCTGGCGCGCATCTACGTCGACCTCGGAGAGACCGATGAGCACGACGCCGGCAAGGTGCGCGGCACGTCGCTCGACGAGATCATCGCCAGGGCGAACGCGATCCTCCATCCGTACACGCTCGACGTGCGCGACGTGCCGTGGCACAGCGTGTACGAAGTGGCGCACCGCCTCACCGACCGGTTCGACGACGCTGCGACTTCGCCCGACGGCAAGGGACGCGTCTTCCTGATGGGCGATGCGTGCCACACGCACAGCGCGAAGGCCGGGCAGGGCATGAACGTCTCGATGCAGGACGGCTGGAATCTCGGGTGGAAGCTCGGGTACGTGCTCGAGGGGCGCAGCCCGGAGTCGCTGCTCAAGACCTACTCGGACGAGCGCTGGGTGACGTCGAAGAATCTCATCGACTTCGATCACCAGTGGTCGACCCTGATGGCGAAGAAGCCGGAGGAGTTCGCGTCCCCCGACGAGGTGGCCGAGTTCTACGTGCAGACCGCCGAGTTCCCCGCAGGCTTCATGACCCAGTACACCGACTCGATCCTCGTCGGGACCGATGCGCATCAGGAGCTTGCGAGCGGGTTCGCGATCGGCAAGCGTTTCAAGTCGGTGCTCACCACTCGGGTGGCCGACGCGGTCGACGTGCACCTCGGTCATCATCACCGGGCGGATGGGCGCTTCCGCATCTACGCATTCGCCGACGTCGACGGCACCAGGCTCGACGAGTGGGCGAAGTGGATGCTCGAGGCAGCCGAGTCGCCGCTCGCGCGCTTCACCCCGAAGGGTGCGGACCTCGACTCCGTGTTCGATGTGAAAGCGGTCTTCCAACAGCATCACCACGAGGTCGATATCGCGCGGGTCTCACGACTGTTCCTGCCCGCATCCGGTCCGTTCGGGCTGACGGACTACGAGAAGATCTACGCCGCCCATCCCGATGACGACATCTTCGAGGCACGGGGCGTCAGCCGTGACGGGGCCATCGTCGTCGTGCGACCCGATCAATACGTCTCGACGGTGCTGCCGCTCACCGCGACGGACGAGCTCGCGGAGTTCTTGAGCGGGACGTTCCTGCCTCAGCTCTGACGAGCCAGCTTCCGCCTCCGGCTGATGGTGGTACCCGCCCAGGTCAGCACCCAGAGCCCCACGCCGATCGCGAGGAGCAGACCGGCGATCTCGTACTGGATCCAGTCCTCGACACTCCTCGCCCAGGGGCCGACCAGGAAGAGCGACAGCGCGGCGCCGAGGATCGGGATCGCGGTCGGCGCGCGGAAGCCGCCCTCGACCCTCGGTTCTCGACGCAGCACGAGGAGTGCGATGTTGACGACGGCGAAGACGCAGAGCAGCAGGAGACCGGTCGTGCCGCCGAGTGCGCCGACGATGCCGTCATCCGAGTTCAGGTTCACGTAGACGACCAGGCCCACGGCGAGCAGGGTGCTGAAGAGGATCGCGACCCAGGGCGAGCGACGCTTCGGCAGCACCTTGCTGAGCACCTTCGGCAGTACGTCCTGCTTCGCCATGCCGTAGAGCAGGCGACTCGCCATGAGCATGTTGATGAGTGCGGTGTTGACCACTGCGAACACGGTGAGGAACGGGAAGATGGCGTCGACGGGAATGCCCGGCGCCCCGATGCGGACCACGTCGAGGAGGATGCCGGCGTCGGGGTTCTTCGGGTTGAGCAGGTCTCCTGGCGGGATGACCATGATGACGGTCACTGCCACGAGCATGTAGACGATCGCGCAGATGCCGAGGCCCGTCAGCATGATCCTGGGGAAGTCGCGCTGGGGATCCTTGCACTCCTCGACGAGGTTCACCGAATCCTCGAATCCCACCATTGCGAAGAACGCGATCGCGGTCGCCATCGTCACAGCTGCGAACGCGCCGCGGTCCCCGGGGGTCTCGAAGACGACGAGACGCGAGACGTCGCCGTTGCCCTGCGCGATCGCGATGATCCCGATGAGGATGATCACCGCCATGATCGCGATGGTCACCAGCGTGAGCACGAGATTGAACTTCACGCTCTCGCCGACGCCCCGCAGGTTGATGAGCGCGAGTACGAGGATGATGGCGATCGCCGCGAACATCGTCGCCGTGGCGTCTTGCGGTACCCCATCGAAGAACTGCCCCATGCCGATGAGGAGGTTCTTGCCCACCAGGGTGGCCGATGTCGCCGCGCTCGTGATTCCTGAGGACGCCACCGCGAAGGCGATGATGAAGGTGACGAAGTGCACTCGGAACGCCTTGTGCGCGTAGAGGGCAGCGCCCGCAGCCTGCGGGTACTTCGTGACGAGTTCGAGGTACGAGAACGCTGTGAGCGTCGCGATCACGAAGGCGAGGAGGAACGGGAGCCAGGCGACGCCCCCCACCTGACCGGCGACTCGGCCGGTGATGGCGAAGATGCCGGCGCCGATGATGTCGCCGATGATGAGGAGCAGGAGCAGCTTCGGTCCGATGACCCGTTTGAGGCCGGTGCCGTGCTCTCTCGGATCGTCGCCGATCGAAGCGACGGCCTCAGTGTTCAACTGCGCCATGATGATTCCCGTCGTGCGTCGTGGTCGTGATGACGTGCAGTCGTTCGCCGGCGCCCGCGCCCCGGGAACGATGTGCGCCTACTGTACCGCGCAGGATCGATCGCGCGGGTGCTGGGCGCGATCGAGTCGCGCGGGCACGTACTGAGGCCCCGGAATCCAGCTGGATTCCGGGGCCTCAGTACGTCGAACGCGAGTTACTTCGCGGCGAAGCGGAAGAGCTTCTTGTTCGCGAATTCGAGCATGCCCACCTTGCCGAGCTCGCGGCCGTAGCCCGACTTCTTCACGCCGCCGAAGGGCACATCCGCGCCCTCGAGGCCGGCGCCGCCGATGAAGACCATGCCGACGTCGAGCTGGTTGCCCACCTGCTCGGCGCGCTCGAGGTCGTCGCAGATGATGACGGAACCCAGGCCGTACGGCGAGGAGTTCGCGAGATCGATCGCCTCCTGGTCGCTCGAGACCTTGTAGAGCTGCGCAACCGGGCCGAACAGCTCCTGGCTGTACACGTCCATCGACGGGGTGATGTTGGTGAGGATCGACGGGGTGTAGAGGTTGCCATCGGGCGTGTTGTCGCCGACGAGCACCTCAGCGCCCTGCTCGATCGCGCCCTGCACCTGCGAGGTGAGCGTCTTCGTCGCGCCCGCCGAGGAGAGCGGGCCGAAGTCGCCGGCCTCGTAGGACTGGCCGGCGATGGCCGCCTTGTACTTCTCGGCGAACTCGTCGAACAGCGAATCGATGACGACGATGCGCTTCGAGCCGTTGCACGCCTGACCCGTGTTCTCCATGCGCCCGCCGACCGCGTGCTCGACCGCGTGATCGAGATCATCCGTGTCGAGCACCAGGAACACATCGGAGCCGCCCAGCTCGAGCACGCACTTCTTCAGCGCGCGCCCGGCCTGCTCGGCCACGATCGCGCCTGCGCGCTCCGAGCCGGTCAGCGAGACGCCCTGAATGCGATCGTCGGCGATGATGTCCTCGATCTGCTCGTGCGTCGCGAAGACGTTGACGTAGGCGCCCTTGGGGAACCCGGCGTCGAGGAAGAGCTGCTCGAGCGCGAGTGCCGACTCGGGGCACTGCGCAGCGTGCTTCAGAATGACGGTGTTGCCGAGAATGAGGTTCGGCACGGCGAAGCGCGCGACCTGATAGTAGGGGTAGTTCCACGGCATGATGCCGAGGATCACGCCCGTGCCCTGGAAGCGGAAGAAGCTCTTCAGCCCGTCCTCGACCTCGAGCTGCTCATCGGCGAGCCACTTCTCGGCGTTGGCGGCGAACGCGGCGCTGATGGCGCCCGAGAACTCGGCCTCGCCGATCGACTGATCGAGGGGCTTGCCCATCTCGCGGTTGATGATCGCGCCGAGCTCCTCCTTGCGCTCCTCGAACAGCTCCGCTGCGCGATGGGCGAGCGCTGCGCGCTCGGCGACGGTGGTCTTGCGCGACCAGTTCTGGTACGTCTCCTGCGCCGACGCGAGCGAGGCTTCGATCTCCTCGGTGGTCGCGTCGGGGTACTCGGCGACTGTCTCGCCCGTAGCCGGATTGATGACGGCGAACGTGCTCATAGGTGACTCACTCCTTAGTGATCGTCGGTGTTGTGCACGCCCAGTCTCCCACATCGGCGGTCGTGAGCACTACCGCCCGAGAGGATCGAATCATGCGAATTCACCGGGTACTCGCCGACGATTTCGGAAGTGGATCGGCGGCGGAGCTGCGGATTCCGTTGCGCTCGCGACCCGAGGCGCGATCCGTCTCAACGGGCCGCCGCACCTATAGGATGATCGCTGTCGCACCCCCGACCTCATAGAGGAGGATTCGCTTTGGCGAAACACACGCTCAGCAACGCCACCGACACCGGGCACATCCACGTCGGCAAAGGCCTGAACCAGAACGCGCTCGGAGTCGTCGGTTCGACGATCATCGGACTCGCCTCGACCGCGCCGCTCTACTCGCTGGCGGCGACGCTCGGATACGTGATTCTCGCCGTCGGCGCGCAAGCCCCGCTCGTGTTCGTCGTGGCCTGCATCCCGATGGTCTTCGCCGCGTTCGCCTATCAAGAGCTCAATCGCGAGATGCCGGACTGCGGCACGACCTTCGTCTGGGGCGCCAAGGCGTTCGGGCCGGTCACCGGATGGATCGGCGGCTGGGCCGTGGCGGTCTCCGCCGTCATGGTGCTCGCCAACGTCGGCGAGATCACCGGCAAGTACTTCTGGTTGCTGCTCGGGAACGAGGAATTCGCCGACAACCGGGTCATCGTGGTGGCGACTTCGGTGGTCTTCATGGCGCTCATGACCTTCATCAGCACGATCGGCGTGCAGATCGGCGAGAAGCTGCAGATGGTGCTCATGACCATCCAGATCGTCGCCATGCTGCTCTTCGGCGTGCTCGCCCTCGTGCACTCGCTCGACGGCAGCAACGCCGGATCCGTCGCGTTCGACTGGCAGTGGTTCAACCCGGCCGAACTCACCTCCTGGTCGGGGTTCATGGAGGCCGTGTTGCTCGCACTCTTCATCTACTGGGGCTGGGACACGTGCCTCGCGCTGAACGAGGAGACCAAGAACCCCCGTAAGACGCCGGGCCGCGCGGCGATCTCGACGATCGTCGTGCTCATCGTGCTCTACGTCGGCATCTCCGTCGCCGTCATGATGTTCGCCGGGTTCGGCGACACCGGCTTCGGTCTCACGAACGAGGCGAACCTCGACGATGTCTTCACCGTGCTCGGCGGCGCCCTCTTCGGGCCGTGGGGCTGGTTCCTGCTGCTCGGCGTCATGCTCTCGGCGGCGTCGTCGACCCAGACCACGATCCTTCCCACGGCTCGAGGCACCCTCTCGATGGCCGTCTACCGGGCGCTGCCGGCGAAGTTCGCGGATCTCCATCCGAAGTTCAAGACGCCGTGGTTCTCGACCACCGTCATGGGCGCTGCAGCCATCGTGTACTACGTCGGCATGTCCATCCTCTCGGAAGACATGCTCGCCGATTCGCTCACGTCGATGGGTCTCGCGGTCGCGCTCTACTACGCCATCACGTCGTTCGCGTGCGCCTGGTACTTCCGCGACACCCTCCGAGACAGCGCGCGCAACCTCTGGATGCGCGGCATCCTGCCCGTCCTCGGCGGGCTGATGCTCGCGTATGCCTTCGTGCAGTCGTGCATCGACATGATCAGCGTCGACTACAGCTACACCGTCATCTTCGGTATCGGCGGCGCCTTCGTCATCGGCGTCGGGGCCCTCTTGCTCGGATTCGTGCTGATGGGCATCTGGTCGCTCCGACCCGCGGCGAAGCCGTTCTTCCGCGGCGAGAGTCTGAATCGGGAGACGCCGATCCTCGTTCCGGACGAATAGCACCGGATCCGTTACGACGTCGTCACGAAGCTGCGCGACGCTCGTGACGACGTCGTAACGCGGATGGCGTGGAATACAGCCATGGGTGAGCGTCTGCAGTGGAAGAAGGTCCTGTCGATCTGGATCGGCATGTACCCGGTCAACGTCGCGACCTCGTGGGTGATCACGATGCTGCCGTGGTGGGGCGCCGTATCGCTGCCCGCACGCTCCGCGATCGTCGTCACCGTCGTCGCGCCGGTCATGTGCCTCATCATGATGCCGGCAGTGACGCGTCTGCTCGCGCCGTGGCTCCGTCGTCGTGCGGTGCACGTGCAGCGCGAGCGAGCGCTGTGCGCGCAGCTCGACGCCCTCTCCGCGGCACTCGGCGCCGACGATCCCGAGCGCTCGACGACGGCTCTCCGCTACGCTGAGAACGGCGCGCAGGGGTGGGGCGACCGGAGCCTCCGGGCGGGCCGCGGGAGGTCACCATGGAGCGTTTCGACACGATCGTCGTCGGAGCTGGAGTATCGGGTCTGACGGCAGCGCGATTCCTCGCGAGGCACGGCCAGCGAGTGGTCGTGCTCGAAGCGCGCGATCGGGTGGGCGGACGCACCTGGAGCGAGCACGCGGACGGCGTGATCACGGATATCGGAGCCTCTTGGATCCATGGGATCGATGACAATGCGCTCTACACACTGACCCGCGCCTGGAACATGCACGCGATCGAGTTCACCGTCGGCAGCTATCAGCCCGACGGTCGCCCGATCGCCACCTACGGACCGGAGGGGTCGCGGCTCGACGCCGAGACTGCTGCGAGGTTCGCCGACGATCTGCGCGCCGCAGACACGATGCTGGCCGCGATGATCGACGCAGCCCCGGATGGGTCAGCATACGCCGACGCCATCGATCGCGCTCTCGCTGAGCTCGACTGGGATGCGGAACGAGCGGCCCGCGTGCGCGAGTTCCTGCGTCACCGTTCGGAGGAGCAGTACGGCGTCGCCGCCGAGCGCCTGGACGCGCACGGCCTCGACGACGACCAGGTCGAGGGCGATGAGGTGGTGTTCCCCGGCGGATACGACGCGCTCGCACGCGGGCTCTCCGAGGGTCTCGACGTGCGCCTGGAGCACGTGGTGCGGCGCGTCGAATGGTCGGACGCGGGTGCGTCCGTGGTGACCGGGCACGGTGAGTTCGCTGCGGATCACGTCGTGGTGACGGTACCCGTCGGCGTGCTCGCATCGGAGGACTTCGTCATCGATCCCGCGCTGCCAGAGCCGGTGGCGAAGGCCCTCGCCGGATTCGAGATGAATGACTTCGAGAAGATCTTCCTGCGGTTCTCCGAGCGCTTCTGGGATGAGGACGTCTACGCCATCCGCAGGCAGGGACCTGCCGCGCTGTGGTGGCACTCCTGGTACGACCTCACCGAGCTGCACGGGGTGCCGACCCTGCTCACCTTCGCCGCGGGCCCCAGCGCTCAGGCGACTCGTGAGTGGAACGACGACGAGATCGCGTCCTCGGTGCTCGCCTCGCTCCGCGAGATCTACGGCGTCGCGGTGACCGACCCCGAAACCGTCCGCGTCTCGCGGTGGCGAGACGACCCCTACTCGCGCGGTTCATACGCTTTCATGACGCCGGGTTCCCGCACCGAGCACCACGATGTGCTCGCCACGCCGATCGGCGGAGCAGAAGGATCCGGCGGCGTGCTGCACCTGGCCGGCGAAGCGACGTGGACGGAGGATCCCGCAACCGTCACCGCCGCGCTCTACTCCGGGCACCGGGCCGCTGAGCGCATCCTCGGCCGGGCGCTCGACTTCACGGCGCTGGCTCCGGAGGCCCCGACGACGACCGCCTCCTAGTTTCGGAGGCCGGTTCAGCGGTGAGCCGCGTGCGCCGCCGTCGAGTTCGCCTCACTGCGAACCACGCGGCCCCCGCTCCCAGTGCACCCAGGAGGAGCCACGGCAGGAGCACCCCGAGCAGTACGAGTGCGCCCGATGCCGCAGCCCCCATCGATGCGAAACCGGTGAGGAGCCCCTCCCAGAAGTTGGCCGGCCCGCCACCCGGAAGCGCACTCGGCGCGCTCAGCGTCACGGTGACGGTCGCCTCGTCGACCTGGCCCTCGAGCACCTCGAGTTGGGCGCGCAATCCATCGAGTTCCTGCTGCCGCTCGGCGAGCGCGGACTCGGCCTCGATGAGCTCGCCGGTCGTCGCAGCCCCGCTCATGAGATCGGTGAGACGCTGCACTGACCGTTCGAGTGCCTCGACGCGCGCCTGCAGGTCGACGCGCTCGGCGGTGACGTCGACGGCCGAACGGCTCTGCGAGACGACCGACCCGACCCCCGCGAGTTCGGAGAACGCGTCATCGAGTCGCTGGGAGGGAACGCGCACCGTCATGCTCGCCTCGGCGTTCGCCCCGTCGCCTGAACGTTGCACATGCTCCGACTCGATCGTGCCATCGAGGTCGGTCACAATGGCACGCACGCGATCCATCGCCCCGGAGGGGTCGGAGACCTCGATCAGCAGCTCGCCCGTACGGATCACGGAGCGTTCGGTCGAGACATCCTGCCCGGATGCCTCATCGCTGGCAGCCCCTGGTTCCGACGATGCAGAACGGGGGGCGGGAGCGGCGCCTGAGGAGGGGGCACCTGAGTCGGCGGGCTCAGCACCCGTGCACGCGGAGAGCGGGACGAGCAGCAGCGCGGCCGTCAGGAGCGCGGCGTACGTGCGGCGCGGGCGTCGGGCCGACAAGCGTCTGGGATGCATGGCTTCATCGTAAGCCGCGGCGGGCTCGTTCGCGGCTGCGAACGATGAGGTGCTGCATCGAAACGAGCGGGGTGCCGTAGCTGCGTCGCCGTGTTTCCCGCTCAGCCAGGGCGCGATGCTACGGAAGCGGAATGGAGAGCGTTCCGGTCTCTGCCGGGGGCTCGATCGAGCGGCCCTTGAGATCGGGCATCCAACGCAGGGTCGAGACGGCGATGATCGCGCAGATGACGAGCAGCCCAGCTGAGACGGCGATGGCACCGTGTGCGCCCGCGATGTCGATCGCGATGCCGGCGAAGGCCGATCCGGTTGCCACACCGACGAGGGTGCCGGTGCCGATCCATCCGTAGGCTTCGGCGGTTTCGGAGAAGCGGACGGTGGAGCTGACGATGTTCGAGATCGCGGCGAAGGTGGGCGCAGTTCCGAGACCGCCGATGAACAGGACGGCGCTCAGCCACCAGATGTTCAGGCTGAGCAGGCACGCGGAGGTTCCCGCGAGCACGAGGAGGATGCGGAGCGCCGGCGACCAGGGCCGCATCTCGCGGTGCCCGATGAGCAGACCGCCCACGAGCGAGCCTCCGGCGAAGATCGCGAGCACGATGCCCGATTCGATGCTGCCGTGCCCGCCGTTTGGCCCGACGAATGCGGCGACGATGCCCGCCTCGATTGCTGCGAACGAAGCGACGAAGAAGAAGCTGACAACAGTGCCGATGACCACCGTCGGGTACCGCAGCACGGCGCCCAGCCCGCGCTTCGAGGGCGGAAGCTTGACTTGCCCGAGCGCCGGGCTCGAGATGAACCAGGCGCCGCCGAGCAGCATGAAGCCCGCTGCAACGCAGAGGCCGGCAGCGGTGCTGAACTGCGAGGTGACGAAGACGGCGACGACCGGGCCGATCACCCAGATGATCTCCTGCGCGGCTGCGTCGAGGGAGAACAGCGCCTGCAACTGCTTGCCCGGCACGAGTTTCGGGTACATCGTGCGCACGGCGGGCGTGATCGGCGGCGTCGTCAGTCCGACCAGCAGGGCGATTCCCGTGACGATGGGCAGGGGGAGATGCACGACGGCGATGACCACGAGCAGCACCGAGCACGCGATCGATGTCACGGTGAGCACGGGGCGCATGCCCCACTTACCCATGAGCCGGCTGCTCAGCGGACCGGAGACGGCCTGGCCGACGCTCTGCGACGCGAGCACGATGCCCGCGGAGGTGTAGTCGCCGTAGGCGAGCTGAATGTGGAGCAGCACGATGATCGACAGCATCCCGAAGGGGAAGCGCGCCATGAGCTGCGACCCGAGCACGCGGAAGACGCCGGGATTGCTCCCCAGATCACGATACAAGCCCATCAGACGAGTATACGCGTGGTATCGGCGATATTCGAGTGCTCAGGCCACTGATTCGCGCGTCGTTTCGATGAAGAGCGAGCGAATCCGAGGTGTCCGCGGCGCTCGACGAGACACGCCCCTTCCCGCCGCTGCATGTTCGGCAGACGAGACAGCACTGCCGGGCGGAGCGTCTCGATGATCGCTCCGCCCGGCAGTGCTGGAAATCCGCTTCGGTCAGCGGCTGGTGCTGCTCGTCGAGTAGACCGTGCCACCCGAGCTCTGGGCGCGACGACCCGATCGACGACGCCCGCCGTCGGATCCGGCGCCAGCGCCCTGGCCGCGCGACTGCCCGCGCTCGCCCTGCTGGCTCTGTCCGCCCTGACCGCCGCCCTGTCCGCCGGGGCGCTGTCCGCCGCCGCCCTGAGCGCCGGAGCCCTGGCCCGAAGACCGTCGCTGCTGGCCGTCACCCGACTGACCCTGACCGGCGCTCGCCGATCCGGCACTGCGACCGCGACCGCCGCGCGAGCGCTTCCGCTTCGCGTTCGCTCCCGTGCTCGATCCTTCGCCCGCCGGGCTGTGGCCGGCGGCGCGCTGCTGTGCCGTCTGCGCCGCCGCGCGCTTGCGCTCGGTCTCGCGGGGGTCGACGCGGGGCGCGATCTCGCCGATGAGCGAGAGCACCTCAGGATCGATGTTGGCCGCGCTCGGGTTCACGGTACGGGGCGTGACGTGAATCTTGGCTGCACGCATGATCTGACGCATCTCGCCGCGCTGCTCCGGCAGCACCAGCGTGACGACATCGCCCTCGTTGCCTGCGCGGGCCGTACGACCCGAGCGGTGCAGGTATGCCTTGTGCTCGACGGGCGGGTCGATGTGCACGACGAGATCGACGCCGTCGACGTGCACGCCGCGCGCTGCGACGTCGGTCGCCACGAGAACCCGGGCTTCGCCGCTTACGAACTCGGCGAGGTTGCGGTCGCGCGCGTTCTGGGACAGGTTTCCCTGCAGTTCGACCGCGGGGATGCCGGCGGTGGTGAGCTGCTTCGCGAGCTTCTTGGCCTGATGCTTCATCCGGGTGAAGAAGATGCGGCGAGCGGTGCCCGACGCCAGCGCTTCGATGAGCGCATCCTTCTGATCCTTGCCCGCGACCTCGAAGACGTGGTGCGTGAGCTGCGGAACCGGTGACTCGGCGGAATCGACGGAGTGCCGGATCGGGTCGTGGAGGTACTTCTTCACCACGTTGTCCACGCCGTTGTCGAGGGTCGCGCTGAAGAGGAGACGCTGTCCCTGCTTCGGCGTCGCGTTCAGAATGCGCGTGACGACGGGCAGGAAGCCCATGTCGGCCATGTGGTCGGCCTCGTCGAGCACCGTGATCTCAACCGAGCTGAGATCGACGAGACGCTGCTTCATGAGGTCGTCGAGGCGACCCGGTGCGGCGACGACGATGTCGATGCCGCCTTCGAGGGCGACTTCCTGGCGGCGCTGCGGCACGCCGCCGAAGATGGTCGTGACCTTGACGCCCATCGGGTCGGCGAGCATCTTCAGCGTCTCGGCGATCTGGGTGACGAGCTCGCGGGTCGGGGCGAGCACGATCGCGCGCGGGCGACTCGGGCGGCGCTTCTTGGCCGCATCCTCGGCGAGGTTCGCCACGAGGGGGATGCCGAATGCGATCGTCTTGCCCGAGCCGGTGCGGCCGCGGCCGAGCACGTCGCGCCCGGCGAGCGTGTCGGGAAGCGTGTCGCGCTGGATCGGGAACGGTGCGTCCTTGCCGTTCTTGGCGAGGGCGTCTGCAATGGGTGCGGGAACCCCGAGATCCAGGAAGGAAGGCGTTGGGGTGGTGGTCTGTTCGGTCACGGGGACCTTTCATGCTGAGACAGCGCTGCGAGCAGAACACTCGGAGATCATCTCGAGTGCCGCGTTCACCGCGGTGCTGCGTGCGTCGCTGCCGTTTGTCAGAGTGCGCGGGATCGCGCATCCGTTCGCCGCGGATCGGGCCGAACGGCGCCCAGGCTCAGGAGTCGAGCGGGCGGTGCGGTGAATTGCGACGCGTAACGCTCGAAGCGCTACACAGAGCATTCTACCCCATGGGGCTGATCGCTCGGATGTTGGTGCGGCGCGAGTCGTTCGATGGTGCTGCTCCGGATGCGGGCGACCGGGGCTCGGGTGCGAACATCAAGCCTCCTGACGCCACCTCCGTCGTGAGGCGCAACCAGATCCAGAGGCGCGCGGACGGGTGGTCCATATCGATTCCGAGTTCCGCCCTGATCGAGTTGAGCCGATAGCGCACCGTGTTCTGGTGCACGTGCAGATCGAGCGCGGCCCGACGCACGCTGCCTTGATGATCGAGCACCGAAAGCAGTGTCTCGGCGAGTCTCGTTTCATGCTCGCGGTCGTGTGCCAGGATCCTCTCGACGAGATCACCCTCGAGCAACTCGGAGTCATGCAGGATCTCGCCGACGTGCGCGAGCCCGAGATCGGAGTGCATCTCGGAGAACTCGGCGACGTCGGATGCGTCGTCGTCCCGGGTGACATGCCCGGCCGCGGCGGTGGATCGCGTGGCCTGAGTTCCCCGCGCCGTTGCATTGCGAGTGACGATGATGCGGCTGATGCTCGCCGCATCGCGGTACGACCGGGGGATCAGCGACTGATTCTGCGCGATCCGGCCGATTCCGGCGACTGCGCCGCCTTCCGCGATCCGGGTGATGCGGTCTGCGAAAAGCCGCGTGTGCGCCGTGTCTGAGCTGCGGAGCAGGGCCACGGCGACGCCGTCCAGAAGGGCGCAGTGCGCCCAGGCGAACTGCCCTTTCGCGGTCGTCGAGACCTGGTGGAGGAGTTGCTGGGCCCTGAGCACCGGATTCGCGTCACCGAGTTCACACAAGCGGAAGCAGATGACCGTGTGCGCGGAACCGGGGTCGAGATCGAGCTGCGCTGCAGCCGCCCGGCGATTCGTCGCGTCCTCGAGCAACGCACGGATGAGGTCGGTGCTCCGTCGTTCATCCGCCTGAGCGGTTTCACGCGCGCGCAGCATGTGATGCGCGACGAGCGGCTCGACGGAGTCGAGGAACTGCCTGGTTTCGTCGGCGCCGCTCGGGTCCACCTGGATCGCCCAGACGGTTCCCAAGAGTTCACCGGCCGCGCGGACTGGAAGTGCGACGCGACCGTAGCGAGATTGCTTGCCGGGGAAGTGGAGCGCCGCCGTGGACGCGGCGAGTTGTTGGAACTGCGCGTCGACACGCGGGTGATGTCCCTCATGCAGCGCGAGCGTCGTCGACCGGCGCAGCGCATCGATGGGCTGGCCGACATGCGTGGAATACCCGATGATGCGACCCGCGATGTCGACGAGACTGACGGCGCCGTTCGACAATGAGGCCAGCGTGTTCGCGAGTGCGAAGAGGTCCCCCTGTCTGATGCCTCCCGTAACGAGCCGCGCGTCCGCCGAACCGAGGGCGCGCAGTGACTGCGCGACATCGGCCCAGTCCGCCTCCCGTTCGAGCAGCAGCAGTGCGGATGCGAGGTCGGAAGGCAGTCGCGGAAGACCCGATTCGGGCCGTTTGACGATGACACCGGCGGCACCGTGATCGAGGAGGGCTCGCACGCGGACGGCGAGATTCGGGCCTGCAGCATCGAGACCAGGCGCGAGTACCAGGTGATCTGCGTACCGGCGTTCGTGCGGTTCGTTCTCGAAGAAGACGCACCCCAGAAAACGACGATCTCCCGCCTCTGCCGACGGATCCAGTCCCGCGAGCATGCCATCCAATGCATCGAGGGCGGCGCGGAAGCGCGTCGCCTCTCGGTCGGGGGTAGCGTTCGCGTTCATACAATTCTCCAATGAATGGAACGTCTCTTCAGAGAGAACTCTATATCGTTCTCGCTCGCTGTCCTCCACACTGTGGGAAGTTCCATAGATATCGAGGGAGAGCAATGATGCACTTGACGACTCGAACCCGCGCCTGCGCGGGGATTGCAACGGCGTTGGTCGTCGCCGCACTGATGTCCGCCTGCAGCCAGAGCGAAGCGCCTGGCTCGGAGACCGGGGCCGGGGAAGCCGCTGAGCCCGTCAGCATCGATGCCGTGCCGGAGGCCGTCGCGCTCCTGCCCGAATCGATCTCGGACGCGGGCGTGCTCCGAGTCGCCATCCCCACCAATGAGCCACCGACCCAGTTCTATCGTGAGGGCACCCAGGAGATGACGGGCCTCAACCCCGACATCGCTGCGCTCATCGCCGATGCCCTCGGCCTCGAACTCGAGGTGGTCGTGAGCAACTTCGATTCCATCATTCCGGGGCTCGCTGCGAACCGCTTCGATATGACGGTCTCATCGATGACGCCGACAGTCGAACGGATGGAAGCGCTCGACTTCGTCGAATACGTCAACATGGGCAGCGCGCTCGTCGTGCCGACGGGCAATCCAGACAGGATCGCCTTCGATGCGCTGTGCGGAAAACGCGTGGCCGTACTGACGGGCTCGTACCAGCTCACGGTTCAGATTCCCGACCTCGACGCCGCATGCACGGCCGCGGGGCAAGATCCGCTCGAGATTCAGCAATTCCAGGACACCAGGCAGGCCATTAGCTCACTCGCGAGCGATCGAAGCGACGTGGTGTACGCGGACGGTCCGATCCTGAGCTATGCGACCCTGCAGAACCCCGACTTCGAGGTCGCCGAGGAGAACAATGTCGCGCCGGTCGGCATCGGCATCACCAAGGGCACTGGGATGACCGAACCCGTCGAGGCCGCGATGACCGCGATCATCGAATCTCCCGAGTACGGTTCCGTGCTGAGCGCATACGGACTCGAATCGATGGCCGTCACCGAGGCCCGCGTCAACGTGGCACAGTAGGCAGGCGGGGCGCAATGATGCACACGGTCGGAACCCCGACGCAGGTCCAGTCGACGCTCACCTCGCTCGAAGTTCAGCCGCGCAAGCGGTGGCTCCCGCTGCTCGGTGCGGCAGTCGTCGTTTTCATCGTCGTGGCCGGGCTCTGGGATGTCGCCACGAACGAGCGCTTCCGCTGGCCCGTCGTGTTCGAGTACCTCTTCAATCCGCAGATCCTCTCGGGGGTCGGTCTGACGCTGACGCTGACCGTCGTATCGATGACGTTCGGCATTCTGCTGGGGATCGTGCTGGCGATCATGCGACTCGCGAAGAACCCGACGATCTCGATGGCGGCGGGGGCCTACATCTGGTTCTTCCGCGGCACGCCGCTCCTCGTGCAGCTGATCTTCTGGTACAACATCGCGGCTCTCTACCCGGTGATCGCCCTCGGGCTGCCGTTCGGCGGTCCGAGCGTCGCCATCGGCGAGGCGAACGTGCTGATCACGCCGCTCACCGCAGCACTGCTCGGGCTCGCGCTCAATGAGGCCGCCTACATGGCGGAGATCATCCGCAGCGGAATTCAAGCCGTCGACGAAGGGCAGCGCGACGCCGGTCGCGCGATCGGGATGACCGACGCGAAGCTCATGTGGCGTGTGGTGCTTCCCCAGGCGATGCGCATCGTGATCCCGCCGACGGGGAATCAGGTCATCTCGATGCTCAAGGGCACCTCCTTGGTGAGCGTGCTGGCGATCTCGGATCTGCTGTACTCAGCGCAGATCATCTACGCGTTGAACTACCAGACGATTCCGTTGCTGCTCGTCGCATGCGCCTGGTACCTCCTCCTCACCTCGATCCTGACCGCCGTGCAGGGGCGTCTCGAAGTGCGGTACGGCCGAGGATTTCAACCCCGCCCCCAACGGAGATTCCGCCGCAGCGCGCGTGCTGCGGTGCGCACCGGCGAGCAGGAGGACCGGAGATGAACGGCAAGATGATCGAAATTCGCGGACTGCGCAAGTCTTTCAGAGACAATGTGGTGCTCGCCGATGTCTCGCTCTCGGTCGAGGCTGGGTCGGTCACCTGTCTGATCGGACCGTCGGGGTCGGGGAAGACGACGCTCCTGCGCTGCGTGAACCGCCTCGAGACGATCGACGCGGGGATTCTGCTCGTCGACGGGCAGCTCGTCGGCGCCGAGCGCCGACGAGGAAGGCTCGTGGAAGCCCGCCCCGGGGCCATCGCCCGGTCGCGCACGCAGACCGGAATGGTCTTCCAGCGATTCAAGCTGTTCCCGCATCGCACAGCACTCGAGAACGTCATGGAGGGGCCCGTGCACGTGCTCCGGCGGCCCCGGGGCGAGGTGCAGGCCGAAGCTGAACGACTGCTCGAGCGCGTTGGCCTCGCCCACAAGACCGATGCCTACCCGCAGGAGCTCTCGGGGGGTCAGCAGCAACGCGTCGCGATCGCTCGTGCGCTCGCGATGCAGCCCAAGCTCCTCCTGTTCGATGAGCCGACGTCGGCGCTCGACCCCGAGCTGGTCGGCGAGGTGCTCGCTGTGATGAAGGATCTCGCCGCCGAAGGCATGACGATGCTCGTCGTGACGCACGAACTCGGTTTCGCGCGAGAGGCGGCCGACCAGGTGGTCTTCATGGACGGCGGCGTCGTCGTCGAGAGCGGAACGCCTGAGTCGGTGATCGGTGATCCGCAGCAGGATCGTACGCGCGCGTTCCTCTCCCGCGTGCTGGCGTAGACGTACCACCCCATTCGAGATGCCCTGAGGGAGTGCAGTGAACCTAGACAAGATGATGAGCGTCGAGCAGATGCAGCGCGGTGCCGTGCGCAGGCTGCCGAAGATGGTGTCCGACTTCCTCGATGGCGGCGCGCTCGACGAGACCACCCTTCGCCGCAACCGCGAGGCGTACGAAGCCGTGTCCCTGCGTCAGCGAGTGCTCGTGAATCTCGAGCGCATCGATCCGATGACGACAGTGCTCGGGCACGGCTACGACGTGCCGATGATCGTGTCGCCCATGGGGCTTCTCACGGTGTGTCATCCCGACGCCGATGTCGCGATCGCCGCCGCCGCGCGAGCCGCGGGAAGTCTGATGGTGCACAGCCCCTGGTCCGGCGTGTCGATCGAGGAGACGTTCGAAGCAGCGGGCGGGCGCATGTGGGAGCAGATCGCATTCTGGCGACAGCCTGGAGAGACGGACCAGCACCTGTCGCGTGCACGAAACCTTGGCGTCGACACCATTGTCGTCGCCGGTGATGTCGCCGTTTCGAGTAAGCGCGAGCGCGATCTCAGGCACGGAACGGCAATGCCTCCGAAACCACCGGTTCGGGATGTGCTCGACGTCGCGCTGCACCCGCGCTGGGTGACGCGTTGGTTGACCGGGCGCAAAATGACGTGGGGCACCTACGCCATATCCGGCAGGCCGATCAAGATGTCCGAGATGGAGCGCTGGATGGAGAGCAACGGAGGAAACACCCGTGCCACGTGGGATGATGTCGCCGAGCTTCGGCGCCGGTGGGATGGCCGCTTGCTCGTCAAGGGGATCATGACTCCGGAGGATGCAGAGCTCGCATTGCATCACGGAGCAGATGGTGTATTCGTCTCCAACCACGGCGGGCGGCAGTTCGACGGTCAACCGGGAACCCTCGACGTCTTGCCGGCGATCGCCGAGGCGGTCAACGGGCGCGGGGCGGTCATCGTCGACGGCGGGGTGCGTCGCGGATCGGATATCGTCACTGCGATCGCAGCGGGCGCCGACCTCGTGGCGGGCGGGAGGCCGTTCGCGTATGGGCTCGCTGCGGGCGGGCGGGCTGGCGTCGAACGGGTCTTCGAGATCCTCTTGGACGAGTTGAGAACCGCGATGGGCTCAGTGGGCAGCACGCAGATCTCCGACCTGGGCGCGCATGTGATGAACGGGGGATCGCACCGGCCCGGTCGGCCGGCTGTGCATCAGTGATTTCGCATTCTCGAAAAATCTGGTGTTCTTCGACGGAAAGTTCTGAGATTCACGAGCGCTAGCGGCCGGCACTCTGCCAGCATGTGGCCATGGGACGGATCACGATACGCGAATTCCACGACGACGACCTCGACGCGGTCGTCCGCTTGTGGTGGGAGGCGCACTCCACATCGGAGCAGCCGGTGTACTCGCTCGCCGAGGTCACCGCCTCGTGTCGCGAGGACCATGCGGTGGTCGCGGTCCGCGATGATCACGTGGTGGCCGCCGCAGTCGGTCGGGCGGCCCACGCGCAGGGGTGGATCGTGTTCTTCGGGGTCGATGAGGATGCGCGCAGCGACAATACCTCTGGGGCGCTGCTCGACGCGCTCGAACGGAAGATGGCGCCGCTCGGGCTCGGCACGCTCTCGGTGCTGACGCCGGAGAGCAGTCGTATCGACCTGCTCACCTCGAACGGATTCCAGTTGCAGCACAACCTGCGCTACCTGGAGCGGCAGATGCCCGTGCAGCGACGCGAGCTCGAGTTGTTGAAGGATCTGGGCGGTCGGATCCTGCCCCGCCACTTGTGGGAGCAGGTCGCCGGGATGCGGCACGAGAAGCAGCTGCTCGAGGAGCGCCTCGTGGCGCCGCTCGCGCAGCCCGATCTCGCCGACCGGTACGGTGTGGTGCCGCCGCACGCGGTGATGCTGTTCGGGCCGCCCGGCACGGGGAAGACGACCTTCGCGAAGGCCGTGGCATCGCGGCTCGACTGGCCGTTCATCGAGGTCTTCCCGTCGCGTCTCGGGGACGGCGTCACGAGTATGGCCTCCTCGCTCCGGGCCGTCTTCGAGCAGATCGCGGAGTTGGAGCACGGCGTGGTGTTCATCGACGAGGTCGAGGAGATCGCGTCGCAGCGCAGCGACCCGCCGACGCCGACGCAGGGTGTCACCAACGAGTTGCTCAAGGTCGTCGCGGACTTCCGCGACCGGGAGGGCATGCTGCTGGTGTGCGCGACGAACTTCGTGCGCGCGCTCGACGCGGCCTTTCTCCGGCACGGCCGGTTCGACTACGTGCTGCCCATCGGGCTGCCGGACGCCGAGGCGCGAGAGGCGATCTGGCGCCGGTACGTGCCGACCAGCGTGTCGCCCGCGATCGACTTCGCTCAGCTCGTTCGGGTGAGCGAAGGGCTCACGCCCGCCGATATCGAGTACGCCGCGCGTCGCGCCTCCCAGGATGCGCTGGCGCGAGTGCTCAGGGGCGGGGAGGACGCGGCTCGCTCCGCCGCGTCCGCGACATCGCCCACGCATCTCTCGACCGACGATTACACCGCGGCGCTCTCCGTGACGCGCGCCACCGTCTCGACGGAGCAGCAGGAGGCCTTTCTCGAGGACATCGAGGCGCTGGCCCGCCTGTAGCCGTCGATTCTCTCTGGCGCAGCGCTGCCAGCACTCGATGTCGGACGCACGCGGTAGCGTCGGAGGCAGCCGCCGCGCAGGCCATCGAGCCGGCACCCATCGCGGCGTCGATGAAGGGAGCGCGCATGTTCGTGCAGGATCGGCCGGCCGGTGCCGGGCATCGCGTCGTCACCAGCGCGAGCGACCTCACTGCGGCGAGCCGCTGCGAGTTCGCCTTTCTGCGCCGATTCGACGCAAAACTCGGCCGCGATGTGGTGATGCCGCCCGACGACGACCCGATGCTGCAGCGCGCTGCACGTCTCGGCGACGCGCACGAGGAGCGCGTGCTGGCGGGTTACATCGACCGGCTCGGTGCGGGCACCAGCGGCTCTGCCGGGGGAGTGGTCTCAGTGCCGCGACCCGAATCGATGTCGGCGAGTGACCTCGGGGCGGTCGCCTTCGAGACCGTGCGAGCGCTCGCGGGCGGCGCCGAGGTCGTCTTTCAGGCGACGTTCTTCGACCCCGAGCAGCGCCCGGCGCGAGGTGGCGAGCCCGAGATCGGGTTCGTCGGATTCGCCGACTTCCTGCGCCGCCTTCCCGACGGCCGGTACGAGGTGCAAGACACGAAGCTCGCGCGCCGAGCGAAGGTGACGGCGCTCATGCAGCTCGCGGCCTACGCCGAGCAGCTCGAGCGCGTCGGTGTGGCCGTTGCCGAGACGGCGGTGCTCATCTTGGGAGACGGCGCCGAATCGAGACACCGCATCTCCGACATCGCTCCCGTGTTTCGCGCACGTCGGGCTCGCATGCACGCCCTGCTCACCGCACGGTTCAGCGCAGCCGGCCTCGACGGCGATCGCTCGCACGCCGAGCCGATCGCCTGGGGCGCCTCGGGCATCGTCGCCTGCGGGCGATGCGAGGTCTGCACCCCCGAAGTGGAGCGCACCCGCGACCCGCTGCTCATCGCCGGCATCCGCGCCACGCAACGAGATGCGCTCGTCGCCGCGGGGCTCGACACCGTCGACCGCGTCGCGGAGGCTCTCGATCCGGTGCGCTCCGAGACCGTGCAGGTGCCGGGCGTCGCTGGTCCCGTGCTGCTCCGGCTCGCGGAGCAGGCGCAGCTGCAGGTGCGGGCACTGGCTGCCGGCGAAGGATCCGCGCCGCCGTTTCTCGTCGCGCAGCCGGGCGCGCTCGCGGCGATCCCCGAGCCGAACCCCGGCGACCTCTTCTTCGATTTCGAGGGCGACCCGCTGTTTCGAGCTCCTGGCCCCGACGACACCGCGCACTGGGGCATCGACTATCTCTTCGGAATGGTCGATACTGACGAGCGATTCACCGCCATCTGGGCGCACGATCTCATGGCAGAGCGACGCGCCCTCGAAGCGTTTCTCGCATGCGTAGCGGAGCGCAGGCAGCGGTACCCCGGCATGAAGATCTACCACTACGCCGCATACGAGCGCACGCACCTCGCCTCCATCGCCGCCCGCCACGGCGTCGGAGAAGCGGAGGTCGACGCGCTGCTCCGCGAGCACGTGCTCGTCGACCTGTATCCGATCGTGCGCGCGGCACTTCGCGTCGGCACGCGATCGTACTCGATCAAAAAGCTCGAACCGCTCTACATGGGCGACGAACTGCGCGACGAAGCGGGCGTGACGAGCGGCGCGCAGTCGGTGACCGAGTACGCCGAGGCGAGCGCTCAGCTCAGCTCCGAAGACCCGGCGATCCGCCTCGAGGGCCAGCGGCGCATGGAAGCGATCGGCGACTACAACCGTTACGACTGCGTCTCGACGCTGCGGCTGCGCGACTGGCTGCTGCGGCTCGCCGAGGAGCACGGCGTCGCACCGTATGTTCCTGAGCCCGCGTTGTCCGAGAGCCGGCCGCAGCTCGAGCTGAGCCGCATCGGCGCCGCACTCGCAGAACACGCCACTGCGTTCGCAGAACACGATCGGCCAGCCGACCGAGCCGCAGCCGCCCTCGCAGCGAGCGCCATCGACTATCACGAGCGCGAGCAGAAATCGTTCTGGTGGGCCCACTTCGCCCGAATGGTCGATCCCATCGAAGACTGGGCGGATACGCGCGACGTGCTCGTCGTGGATCCGAGTTCGAGCCGCGTCGAGGCGGACTGGCATGTGCCGCCGCGAGCGCGCGCCGAGCGGAGGCACATCCGCCTCGCCGGGGAAGCCGCCCCTGGATCGCGGTTTCGGGAGAACGGCGACGCGTTCGCCCTGTACGCGCACCCATCGCCCTTCCCGCAGTACGGCGCAGCGCCGGGCTCCCGCGGCGCGAGGCAGGTGAGCATCCTCGAAGCCCGCGATGAGGGCGCGACGGTGCAGGAGAACCTGCCGGCGAAGGTCGAGCACTATGCAGTCCTCCCGGTGGCGCTGACGCCCGGACCGCCGCCGCGTGCTGGCGCTCAGAAGAGCGCGATCGAAGAGTGGGGTGCCGCGCTCGCCCGGTCGCTGGATCGCGGATCGTTTCCCGCCGATCCGGCGGTCGACCTGCTCCGCAGAGTACCGCCGCGTCTCAGCGGCGGAACGGCGCTCGTCTCGCCCGGGTCCGGGCAGGCGCTCGAGGCAGCGGGTGGCGATGTCGACGCGCGCCGAATCGGAGCCGTCATCGCCTCCCTGCTGCAGCTCGATCGGTCAGCGCTCGCCGTGCAGGGTCCGCCGGGAACGGGAAAGACCTATCTCGCCGCCCGCGTCATCCGGCAGCTGGTCGAGCGACACCAGTGGACCATCGGCGTCGTCGCCCAATCGCATCGGGTCGTCGAGAACGTACTCACGGGCGTCGTGCGAGCCGGACTGGCCCCGGCCCTGGTCGGGAAGGCGGCCCAGCGAGGGGCGGACCCCGCAGATGTCGCCGCAGCGCCGTACACAGTGCTCCGCAGCGGTGGGCAGGCTTCATTTCTCGCGGGGCATCGACGCGCCGAGCGCGGCGCTGTCATCGGAGGCACCGCATGGGACTTCAGCAACGCTGAACGAGTGGCGCGGCATGAGCTCGACCTGCTCGTCGTCGACGAGGCCGGCCAGTTCTCGCTGGCCCCGACGATCGCCGCCTCGGTCGCCGCTCGCCGCGTGCTGCTGCTCGGAGACCCGCAGCAGCTGCCCCAGGTCTCGCAAGGATCGCACCCCGAGCCGGTCGACACCTCGGCGCTGGGGTGGCTGCTCGGCGAGCACGAGACGATCCCCGAGCACCTCGGCTACTTCCTCGCAGAGACCAGGCGCATGAGACCCGAGCTCGCGGCAGTGGTCTCCGAGCTGGCATACGAGGGCCGCTTGCACGCGCATGCGAGCGCTTCAGAACGCGAGGTGATCGGCGTCGGCGCAGCGGGCGTGCACTGGCACGCGGTGCAGCACAGCGGCAATTCGACGCACTCCGAAGCGGAGGCGCAACGGGTCGTCGAAGTCGTTCGTCGTTCGCTGCAGGGAACGCTGCGCACCGTCGGCGACGTCGATCGAGCGCTCACTCCGGCCGACCTGATCGTAGTCGCACCCTACAATGCGCAGGTCGAATGCGTGTCGCGCGAGCTGCACCGTGCGGGCCTCGGCGAGGTCCGGGTCGGCACCGTCGACAAGTTCCAGGGTCAGGAGGCGGTGATCGCCATCGTGACGCTCGCCGCGTCCAGCGCCGCCGACGTCCCTCGTGGTCTCGAATTCCTCCTCATGAGAAACCGACTGAACGTGGCGATCAGCCGAGCGCAATGGGCCGCCCACATCATCTCCTCCGACCGGCTCGGAGACGGCCTGCCGACGAGCGCCGAGGGAGTCGCTGCGCTCTCCGGCTATCTGCGCCTTGTGGAACGAGCCCACCCCGCTAACGTGGAGTCATGGTGAATCCTGGAGGACCCCTCAAGACGCCGCCGTCCACGCCGCTGCCGCCGCGTTCAGGATCCGCAGCCGGCGAGCAGACAGCACCGCGGTCCGTCGCGGTGCGGCCCGGTGTCTCGCGAAGGTCGAGCATTCCGGCGTTCGAAGTCATGCGGATCACCGACGAAATCGCGCGGCGCCGAGCCGGTGGCCACGACGTCGTCTCGCTCTGCGCTGGAGAGCCGAGCGCGCGAGCCATTCCGGGCACGCTGAAGCCGGCGGGCTACACCGGGCCCCTCGGCACTGCCCCACTCCGCGAAGCCGTCGCAGGGCACTACCGGGAGTGGTACGACGTCGAGATCGATCCAGCCACCGTTGCGATCACCACCGGCTCATCCGGAGCCTTCCAGCTCGCATTCCTCGCAGCGTTCGATCCCGGTGACCGGGTCGCCCTCGCGAGCCCCGGGTACCCGGCGTACCGCAACATTCTCACCGCGCTCGGCGTGCACGTCGTCGAGATCCCCACCGGGCCCGAGAATCGCTATCAGCCGACACCCGCGCTGCTCGACGCGGCAGTCGCGGAGCACGGCGACCTCGCGGGGCTCGTGATCGCGTCCCCGGCCAATCCGACGGGCACCATGCTCGACCGCGCGGCGCTCACGGCACTGGTCGCCTGGTGCTCACTGCGCGGCGTGCGCCTCGTGAGCGACGAGATCTATCACGGCATCACATTCGCGGGCGACGGAGCGGACCATCGCGGCGTGACCGCTCGCGAGCTCGACGCCGAGGCGATCGTCGTCAACTCGTTCTCGAAATACTGGGGCATGACGGGGTGGCGTCTCGGCTGGGCGATCCTTCCGGACGCGCTCGTCGGTCCATTCGAAGCACTCGCCTCGAACTTCGCCCTCTCACCGCCGGCCCCCGCGCAGGAACTCGCGCTCTCCGCCTTCTCGCCCGAGACGTATGCCGAGCGCGACGCCATCGTGGCGGGGTTCGCCCGGGCACGCCAGCTGATTCTCGACGCTGAAAGCTCGCTCGGCTGGGGCGTGGCCGCCCCCTCGGACGGCGCGTTCTACTACTACTCCGAGCTCGGGCCGCAGCTCGAGCGCTTCACGGATTCGGTCGAGTACGCACGGCGCCTGCTCGCGGACGCTGACGTCGCGGTCGTACCGGGCGTCGACTTCGACCCCGTAGACGGGTCGCGAGCTGTGCGCCTCTCCTACGCGGCCGGAGAACCAGCCGTGGCGGAGGCGCTCGACCGCATCATCCGATTCCAGGGCTGACGCTCACCCCAGGGCCATGCTGAGCGCGACACCCGAGCCGTTCCAGGCGACGTGAACGGCGATCGGAACGAGAATATTCCGGTTCGAGACGAGATAGAGCGCTCCGAGCAGCACACCCACACTGCCGTAATCCAGTATCAGCGGCCATTCGCTGAAACTGTGCAGATGCATAGCACCGAACAGCGTGCTGGACACGACGAGGCACAGCCACGCCGGAATACGATGAGGGACTTTGCCGATCAGGGTGCCGCGGAAGACGAACTCCTCCACCAGCGGACCGCACAATGACGACGCGAGAATCAGCAGCACGGTCAGCGCTGCAGAGCCCTTCGCGAACTCCGTCGCTCGCGACGTCGCTTCGACGTTTTCGCCTACTGGGGAGACGCCGAGCCAGAACAACAGGTTGCTGGCAATGATCAGAAGCACATGGGCGCCGACGAACCCGAGTGCGACCCAGCCCAGTGTTCTCCACGGGGTCGCGCGGCTGGCTCGCCATCCCGCACCCAGTTCCTTCCGGAACACCCAGAGCCCAGCCGCTCCGAGTACGACGTATGAGAGCAGTTGAAACGGGAACATGAAATTCGGTGAGAGCCCACGCCCAGAAACCAGCATGCCGAACAGGAGGTAGCCGATGTACACCACCAGGAACGCCACCTGGGCGCGAGTGATCGAATCTCGGTGACGGACGGTGGGCTCATGCGCTTCCGACATCGGCGCCTCCTGCAAGGGTCTACGGAACGAACTCAGACGTCCGAGCTTTGCATCCGGAGCGCCGCGTCACGCTGTCGCAGCAGGAAGTGCGGTGTGCGCAACGGGAACTGCAGTATCGAATACCGCGACGTGACTGCGTGACGCCGTTGGAGCGAGGCGACCTCAGTGGGCCCTTCAGTGTTCCTTTCGCCCGCATGGCGCAGGAGAAGCTTCCTTGCGCCGCGACGAAACCGTCGCCCTACTCGTCGATGCGGATCGGAGTGCCTGCGGCGATTCCGACGCGGCGCTGCAGGGCCTCGTCGACGGCGGGCGCGTCGAGATCCGCGATCCCGAGCCACTGAACGGCACTCCGGGAGTCGGCGCCCAGCGAGAATACGACCGTGCGCACCGACTCGGCGAGCGGGCCTTCGAGTGTTGCGACCGCGCGGGCAAGCGCAGAGCGCGCCGCTTTGCCGAGGACGGCGGGGTCCTGCTGCTCGCCGTGCAGGGGCACCTCGGCGCGTGCATATGTGACCCCGTCGCCGGTCACGACCTCGCCCACCATGAGCGCCCCATCGCGGCGCACCGCCGCTTCGAGATCAGCGCTGGTCGAACCCGGCGTCACGGTCGTGAAGGGGAGCGGAATGCCCGAAGGGGCGCCCCCGTCATCGTGATGATGATCGGGAGACGCCCCTCCGAATGAGAACTTCAAATCCATGAGTTCCAGGGTACGCGCTTCGCAGCAGCTCGGTGCACCACGAAGCGCGCGGGCACGAGTTACGCGTTCGCCGAGAGCACCTCGTCGATGCTCGAGTACGCGAGCTCGGGGAACGCGTCAGCGACACCCTTGAAGGTCAGCACACCGTCGTGGGCGTTCAGGCCCTTGGCGAGGGACTCGTCCGCCCGCAGCGCGGAGACCCAGCCCTTGTCGGCGAGTGCGACGACGTAGGGGAGCGTGGCGTTGGTGAGCGCAGCGGTCGAGGTCTCGGGCACGGCACCCGGCATGTTCGCCACGCAGTAGTAGATCGAGTTGTGCACCTGGAAGGTGGGATCGTCGTGCGTCGTGGGACGCGAGTTCTCGAAGCAGCCGCCCTGGTCGATCGCGATGTCGACGAGCACGGAGCCCGGCTTCATCTGCGCGACCATCTCGTCGGTGACGAGCTTCGGCGCCTTCTCGCCCGGGATCAGCACGGAGCCGATGACGAGATCGGCGTCCTTGAGCGACTCGGTGATGTTGTGCGCGTTCGAGGTGCGGGTCTGGATGCGACCGCCGAACTCGTCTTCGAGCTGCTTGAGGCGGGGGATCGAGATGTCGATCACGGTGACCTCTGCGCCCATGCCGAACGCGATGCGAGCGGCCTGCTCGCCGGCAGCGCCGCCGCCGATGACGACGACCTTGCCGCGCCGCGTGGCGGTCACGCCGCCGAGCAGCACTCCGCGCCCGCCGTTGGCCTTCATGAGCGAGTAGGCGCCGACCTGAGCCGAGAGGCGACCGGCGACCTCGGACATGGGGGCCAGCAGGGGCAGGGCGCGGCCGGCCTGAACCGTCTCGTACGCGATGGCAGTGGTGCCAGACTCGAGAACCTTCTCGGTCAGCGTCTTGTCAGCGGCGAGGTGCAGGTAGGTGAAGAGCACCTGGCCCTTGCGCAGCTTGTCGTACTCGGCAGCGATGGGCTCCTTGACCTTGAGGATCATGTCGGACTTCGCCCACACGTCCTCGGCACCTTCGACGATCTGCGCGCCGGCGGCGGCGTACTCGTCGTCGGTGATGGCCGAGCCGATGCCTGCACCGGCCTGTACGAGCACCTCGTGCCCGCGGCGGGTGAGCTCGACGACGCCGGCCTGCGTGATAGCGACGCGGTTCTCGTTGTTCTTGATTTCGGTGGGAATACCGACGCGCATGAGAAGCTCCAATGGGATCTGCGATGTACTGATGCGATGCCGACTCGCTGACCGGCCTCGTGCGGCGCGATCCGTTGCGGTCGAACCACTACAGTGTGCAGTATATTCGTCAGAGATGCAGTTGCTCTGAATACTCTTCGGCTCACGTCGGAGAAGTGGTCGGGAAATGAGTGAAAGGCGGCGTGAGATGGTCGAGAGTTCGAAGATTCTGCGCGAAAGTGCAGATCTCGACGATGTGGATCGCAAGATCGTCGAGGAACTGCAGGCCAACGGGCGAATCACGAACGCCGAGCTGGCGGATCGCGTGGGCGTCGCCGCTTCGACCTGCATCGCTCGCGTGCGCAGCCTGGTGGCCCGAAAGATCATCACCGGTTTCACCGCCTCGGTCGATCCGCGCGCGATCGGCCTCGACCTCGAGGTGCTCGTGAGTGTCACGGTGCGTTCTGGGGCGCGCCAACGCATCACCGAGCTCAGCGAGGAACTGCGCGGGCTGCCCGAGGTGATGCAGCTGTTCTTCCTCGGCGGTGTCGAAGACTTCATCATCCATCTCGCCGTGCGGGACTCCGATCACGTGCGCGACTTCGTGGTCGAGCATCTCTCGGCGCATCCGGCGATCTCCTCGACGCGTACGAGCATCGTCTTCAGCCATCATCAGAACCCGGTGCGCATGCAGGGATAACGCGGGCGCCGGGCCATCCTGGGCCGTACGGCACGTCAGCGGGGCGCTCGTCAGTGGGCTGGAGGTGGACTGGTTCTCGTCTCCTGCGCGTCGAGCGCGAGTTCCGCCGCCCGAAGCGCCTGCGAACTGTAGCGGCCGATCGCGCGCTCCTCGAGCAGCGCGTCGCGCTGCGCATCGAGCACGGTGCGTGCGAGCCGACGGTAGCAGGCGGCCTGCGACTCCTGGGCCTGTGCCGGCGTCGACCCGGTGGCGGCGAGGGCAAACGCGAGGGGAGCGAGCGTGCTCTTCGCGGTCGCGCGCACACGCCTCACGAGGTCGTCGTCGGGCACGATCCTTCCATCATCGGCTTCCGCATCGATCTCGATCTCATCCGCGAGCGCCGCGTTGGCGGCGTCGAGCAGATCGCGGCCGAGCGACTGCAGCTCGGCGGTGCGCGAGCCGTTCGCTCCGTCCGGCCAGAGCTTCGAGATGAAGAGCGGCAGCGTGAGCCCGTGCAGGAGGAGCGTCACGACGGCGACGGCGAACGCGATCAGAATGAGCTGCGGGCGATACGGCACATCGGTCGAGATCGACTGGGCGGCTGCGAGGGTGACGACGCCGCGCATACCGCTCCACGACAGGAGTACTCCGTCCCGCCAGCCAAGCTGCTGCTCTTGCTCGTGAGCGAGGTCGGCCCGCGATCGTTGTTCGAGCAATTCGAGTTTGCGGAGGCGCCGCTCCGTCGTGTCGGCGCGACGAGCCCGCGTGAGAATGCGCGAGAACCCGTCGCTTCGCTGCTGATACCGCCCCTTGTCGCCGCGCATCGTCCAGATGAGCGGCACCATGAACAGCCCGCGAAGCAGGATGAGGATCGCGACGAGGCCGAGTGCGACGAGCGCGATGTGCTCGAGTTGCAGCTCCGTCTCATTGACCTCGTCGAGCAGGGTGTGCAGTTGCAGACCCATGATGAGGAAGACGCCGTTCTCCAAGCCGAATTGCACCGTGCGCCAGTTGAGGCGCTCGTTCATCCGGGCGGTCGCGGAGAACCGTTTCGCCGCGTGATGCCCGGTGTACAGGCCGGTGACGACCACGGCCAGCACACCGGAGGCTCCGAGCGCCTCCGCGGGCATGAACGCGACGAAGGGAACGACGAATGAGATGATCGTGTCGTAGACGGGGTTCCGCAGCCGTGCGCGGATCCACACCGTGACCATGCCGATCACGATGCCGATCACGATGGCCGCGACGACCGAGAACCCGAAGGAGCCGGCCGCGTCCCAGAAGACGAAACTGCCCGCCACGGCCGCGAGCGCCGTCTTCAGGAGTACGAGAGAAGTGGCGTCGTTCACGAGGCTCTCGCCCTCGAGAATCGCCACCAGACGCTCCGGCATGCCGAGGCGCTTGCCGATCGACGTCGCCGCAACCGCATCCGTCGGGCTGATCACCGCTCCGAGAGCCACCGCAGCCGGCAGGGGGATGGCGGGAACGAACCAGTGGAGCGCGAATCCGATCGTCACCGCGGAGATGATGACGAGGAGCACCGAGAGTCCGATGACGGGGCGGAGGTTTCTTCGGAAATCGATGAGGGGAACATTCACGGCCGCCGAGTAGAGCAGCGGGGGGAGCACCCCGATGAGAATGATCTCCGGGTCGATCTCGATTCTCGGAATGAACGGGAGGTACCCCGCTCCGATGCCGACGATGACGAGGAGGAGCGGCGCCGCGACGCCGATCTTGCTGCCGAGGATCGACGTCCCGACGAGCACGACCACTGCGGCGACTGCGATCAGGCCGATTTCCATGGACCGATTCTACCGAGGGCGCTCCGCATCACCCTGCGTCGGCGGGCTGCACGACGGAGATGCCGCCGGTCTCGACGCCGTGGAAGTCGGCCCAGTCTCGACTGAGCGGCGCGAGCGCCGGCGCATCGATGTCCGTATCGGGAAACGACGCGATCTCGAGCCCTCCGGTTTTCGTCCGAAGGCGCTTCCAGGTGGCCACCACCCGGCCCTTTCGCAGCACGGTAGGGAGGAACATGCCGTTGCGCCCCGGAACGATGCGGTCGAAGTGCTGCTGATCGAGCTGAGCGGTGCGATCCGTGTACCCGAGCAGGTGCTCGTCGAACGCCGCGAGCAGCGTCCACTCGGGCAGCCGCGCTTCCGAGACGGCAGAGCCGAGCGATTCAGGATCGACCCAGAGTCTGCCGGCGGCACCCGACACCGGGTCTCCCGACGCATCACGTGCGCGAGCCTCTGCCAGCTCCCCGGCATCGCGTGCTGCGGCCAGGCCCACGCGGGCCTCCGCGACGGTGAGCCCCGTCCACCAGGCGAAGTCGTTGACGCGGAACGGGCCCCGGCACCTGGCGTAGCGCACCGCGAGCTCGCGCAGCGCATCATCGCCCGAGTACTGTCGCGGCGCGGTGATCCAGTGCTCTGCTCTCACGAGAAGCGGTTCGCCAGACGGGCCGATCGGGCCGAACGTCGCCATTCCGTTCTGGCAGATCCACCAGATCACGTGATAGCGCCAATTGCTCTGCCAGTCGATACCCGCTTCGGTCCACGCTTCTGCGAGTGCGTCGCGCTCAAGACCAGCGGTGCCAGCGGCGTCGAGGGCGACGAGGGAGACCTCGACGAGCCGCTCGAGCACGGCGTCGCTCATGCCGAGGAAGGCGCGGCGCTTCGGGGCGCCGGCGAGCACTCGGTGGTTGGTGGCTCCCTGCATCCACCCGATGTCTTCGGCCGCGACGACGTGCACGGTGCCGCGCATCGGCCACGACCGCACGATACGTCGTTCGGCGAAGGCCGCCTCGACATCGGCGGTCGCCGAACCGGGCGCCCGCACCCCGAGCGCCCACCGAGCTGACCGCCAGTCCTGCCCCTGCACGGCGAGCATGCGCCGCGCCACACCGGCGATGCGCTCCGCACCCGGCGCTTCTGGTTCGCCGCGGGTCCAGCTCGTCGCTGTCAGACCGAGCGCATGCACGCGCACGCGAAGCACGTCGGTCGGGGAGAGGGTCTCGGTCATGGCCTCAGTGTAGGTCGCGTTATGCGACGGTCCCCGGATCGAGGTCTGCTTCCAGCTGTCGGCGAGCATCCCGCATGATCTGGATTGCGTCATCAAGCGCCATGCGTCCTTCCGGGGCGATGACGCTGAGAGCACCCAAGCACTCATGCCCCTGCATGAGCGGGACCGCGATCACTTCGATCGCGTCGCCCATCCAGACCGCACGGTGGACCGCGTAGCCCTGTCTTCTGATGATCGCGAGCTCCTCTTCATAGGGCGCTTGTTCTTCGGCCGTTGCGTGCGGATCGCAGGCGAGGAGTACCTGGCCAGAAGTTGAGCCGAGCGGCAAGAGAAGCTCGGTTTCGCGGCGCACGGAGAGGGAGCGTTTCGGTTCCAATCGTTCGACGATGAGTGCGGAATCGCCGTTGCGCACGGCAAACGAGATGGGCTCTTCGAGTCGATCGACGAGCGTGCGCATATGGCGTGATACCGCTTCGGGCACGCCGGCGTGTGCAATGGCGAACCGACCGAACGCAGCTGCGCGGATCGAGAGGCGGTACTGGCGGCGGCTGTCCTGCTGAAGCCACCCGGTGTGCACGAGCGTGGTGAGGTACTGGTGTGTGGCAGGGCGGCTCCACCCCAGCGCATCCGCGATCTCAGAGAGCGTAACCGCCGCGCGGTCGAAATGCATGAAGACCTCGAGGGCGCGAATCGTCTTCTCGACGGACTGCAGGGTGGTGGGACCTGACATTGCTCTCTCCGATCAGGGCGCTGGCGTGCTTCTCACACTCGTCGAGTTTTTCTCGCACGCCCTCTTGACGCGCCGAAGCACCGTGTTTATTGTTTTCAGCATAACTGAATCACGATTAAATAATACTTAATCGTCGCTACAACGGGTGCTGTCGAATCAATGATGATTGGAGCGGATAAGATGCGGAATTCTTACCTTGATGAGGTGTTTTCGCCCCAACGGGTAATGGACCCCAGGAGCCTCGGAGCGCTGCAGCCGAGCCGGCTGAGCGCATCACGCAGTTTTCTCGCGAAGATGTTGCGCGAGGAGTGGAGAATCCGCCGAGATGCTCTCGAACTCGATGCACGCGGCAACGGGGCGGCTCGCTACACGATCGAGACTCCGGCAGGGAGTATCACCTATGCCGCATGGCTCAGCGAACCACAGGGAGTGAATCGCACCGGTCGCATCATCGGGTCGTCATGGGACATGATCGGAACCCTCATCGATGGGATTGCAAGCGACGAGCAAATCGCAACGTCCGCGTCAGAGCTTCCGAAGCTGTACGAGGGTCGAGCGCCCGAGGGCACGCTGATCTGGATGCGATCGAACCAGAGCCTGAGGCTCTTCAAACACGTGCGGGATTCGCTCGCCGCAGGGCAACAGCCCGACGCGGCTGAAGTGAAACGAGTCGGCTATCTCATGCGCAATACGGGCCTCGACGGGAACGGCACGTTCGGTTCCGTTTCGTTTCCCGCGATTCCCCCCGGGCATCCGCTCGCGCTGTCGTATCACGCGCAGATGCTGTCGGCATATCTCATGCGCGAGCTGTCCGTCGATGTCGTCGAAGAACTCGCGCGGCTCGACGCCCCCGACACCGCGGTGCGCCTGGCGCCCGAAGTGCGTCAGCACATCGGCGTCGGTAACGGATCGGCGCTCGGACTCGTGATGTTCGTGTACAACCGGCCGGCGCTGATCCACACGTATGTCTCTCTGACGGTCGAAGCGGTGCGGCACGCGCTAGAGCTACCGATTGAGGCAGGCGACGCACGGTTCGATCAGCTCGAAGCGCTGCTCAATCGCGCGATCCAGTACCGCGCCCTCGAAGACACCGAGTACCGGGTGTTCACGAACGGAAAGCAGCTCGCCGCAGATCTCCGTCGTATCCGTGCGACTGTTCGAGCTGCTCGCCGGGGAGAGATCACGCGCCTGAGCGGAGAAACCGCGCTGATAGCGGTGCACCGGTTCGTGAGCGGACGGGTGTCTCCGGAAGCTCTGAGCACGTTCAATACGCTCCTGATCGAACTCGACCCTGATTTCGCGGACGCGCTGGTGCAGGAGCGCCTGAACTTCGACGAAGCCCTCGACCTCGATCCGCGGACGCCTGCGTGTGAGATGCGGGAAGCACTGCTCGACACCCTCGGTTGGGCGCTCGCACTCCCCTTGAACGACGCCGAGCATCGCGACCGGGTGTGGTATCAGTCGCGTGCAGCAGAAGAACCGCGATCTGGGCCGGCGGAGGAAGTTCCGGGAGCTCATGAAGTCATCCCGAATTATCCCTCGCGAGCCCGGGAACTGCTCGACGTGCTCGACAGCGCTGAAGCGGAGACACCCATCGGCGAGATCATCGCGGCACATCCATCTTTGGAGCACGTGGCTCGATCGGCCGTCGCGCTTCGAGCAATGCCGTACGCCATTCCGCACGCCGATCCCCACGACATCGACTTCGTTCCGGTCTGGCTCGTGCGCCTCATGAATGCGTGCATCCACGGGCTCGACCGAACCGAAGATTTCTTGAACCGGTCCGTACTCGGACTCATCTACGACGGAGCGCCGTTCCGTGATGAGCTCGCTGCAGCGCATGCGGATGGCTGGTGGTGGCAGTACCGACCGGCAGAGGTGAAGCGCACAGAGGGGCCGGGTGAGCCATCCTCGCCCACGCTCACGCCGAAAGTCAGCGCGATCGTGGCACCCCGGCACGATGCGGCGGAGCGCATCACCATGAAGTTTCGGGAGCTCAGGCTGGCGAGCGGCCGTGCGATGCAGGCGCTCAACGTTCCCGAGGGATCCTGGCACGGCGCTCGCGACTTCTTCATTACGGCGGTGATGGCGAACACCCAGGCGATCGCCGGTTTCGCGGCAGCGCTCGCACGTGAACTCGACGAGGAGGGCAACGCGCCGTCATGGCGTGCGCCAGTCGCGAGCCCCGCTGCCGGCGGACTCATCATCAAGGGTCACGGTGCCAGCCTCCACACGGTCGGTCATGTGCTCGTCCACCAGATCGCCGCTGCAGCGTCGAACTCGGAGGTCGTCGTCCGCCTCTCCGATCTCAAGGTCGACGGGGCAGCGGCCGGTCTCGCCCTCGCCCTCGCGCGGGTCGGCATCGAATGGAGCCCGACCGAAGGTGATGCAAGCGAGTACCGCGCGCGGCGAGCAGAAGACCCGGCCGCGATTCGAAGCCTCTATGAGGAGGCCTTCACAGCGCTGCTGGTCGACGGCATCGAGGTGCCGGCCCAGCAGTGGTGGGACGTTTACTATCCGGGAAACGCCGGGCTCTACCCGGATACTCCGCTTTCGCGGCAGCACACGGGAACGGTCAAGGACGTCTACGTGCCCGGGCAACAGCTGACGCGTCTCTTCGATCCTGCGGAAGTCGAGAACTCGACCGATCCGAACCGCGATACGGATCACTTCATCCCGCTCACCACCGCTCAACCAGCGTCCGTCTGAAGGAGACTGATGATTTACGTCGATAGCCTGCTCTGCTCGCCACTCGAGACCGAGCGCCCGAACAACCGCATATATCTCGAGGAGGTGGCAGCCGGAAAGATCGGAGCGATCACCGTGACGGTCGGATTCTGGGAGGACGCCACCGAATCAATGGATCAGCTCGTGAAATGGCGCTATATGGCCGAAGACAATGCAGACCTCGTCGAGATCGCCTACGGTGCGAGCGACATCAGACGCATCGCCGAATCGGGCCGAACCGCCATCATCCTCGGATTCCAGAACGTGTCGTTCCTTCAAGGACGTCTCGGCTATGTCGAGCTCTTCGCTCGCATGGGTACTCGCGTCGGGCAGCTCACGTACAACATTCAGAACGACCTCGGGGGCAGCTGCTACGAACCGCACGACAGCGGGCTCTCCCGATACGGGAAGTACGTGGTACACGAGATGAATCGCTGCGGCATGGTCGTCGACCTCTCCCACGTCGGCGAACGAACAACGCTCGACGCCATCGAGGCCTCGAACGAACCCGTCGCCATTACACATGCGAATCCCGCATCTCTCGCGCCGCATCCGCGCAACAAGTCGGATCGGGTGCTCGATGCGCTTCGTGATCATGACGGGATGATCGGAGTGTCGGTGTACCGCAACCTCGTCGGGGAGTACACGTCGCCGCAGCAATGGTCCGAGCTCGTCGCATGGACGGTCGACCGCGTCGGTATCGACCGCGTGGGGATCGGCACGGATCTCGATCAGAACGGCGGGTTCGCATACGTCGAGTGGATGCGTCAGGGGCGCTGGGCGCGAGAGATTCAGTACGGCGCGTCGAGCGCGTCGACGCCGGGTCCGACGCCACCGCTCGAGTGGTTCCAGTCGCCCGCGCAGTTTCCGAATGCTGAGGAGTGCCTGCGCGAGCGCGGGTTCGCTGAGCAGGAAGTCGCGGCGATCATGGGCGAGAACTGGCTTCGCTTTTACGACACCGTCTTCCGAGAAATCTAGGCCGAGAGGAACCACCCATGGCTGTCATCGATACGTCAACGACGACGTACACCGGCTCCACACTGCGACCCTTCCTGCACGCGGATCGGATCGTGAAGCGCTTCGGCGAGCACCGCGCCATCGACGACGTCTCGCTGGCAGTCGGGCGCGGAGAGGTGATTTCCGTCATCGGTCCCTCGGGCGCGGGAAAGAGCACCTTCCTGCGATGCCTGAACCTGCTCGAGATACCCGACTCGGGGTCCCTCTCCATTGGGAATGAAGAGATCGAGTTCGAGGAGGGGCGCGCCCCGGGACGCAGCCAGGTCGCGCGTTTGCGGCGGCAGGCCGGAATGGTCTTCCAATCGTTCAACCTGTTCCCGCACCTGACCGCTGCGCAGAACATCGAGCTCGCACAGAAGCGCGTGCTCGGGCGGAGCGTGGAAGAGGCCAGGGAGCGCGCCCGATCGCTGCTCGATCGTGTGGGGCTTGCGGCGAAAGCAGACGCCTTCCCGAGCCAGTGCTCGGGCGGGCAGCAGCAGCGCATCGCCATTGCGAGAGCACTCGCAATGGATCCTGAGCTCATGCTCTTCGACGAGCCGACATCCGGCCTCGACCCTGAAGTCGGGGCAGAGATTCTATCGGTGATGCGTGAACTCGCTGATTCCGGAATGACGATGCTGATCGCGACACACGAAATGGAGTTCGCCCGCCACGTATCCAATCGAGTCATCGTGATGGTCGACGGAGCGATCGTAGAACAGGGGCAGCCCGAGCAGATCATGACCGAGCCGACGAACCCGCGCGTCGGGCGCTTCCTCTCAGCAGTGCTGGGCCGCTGATATGGGCGACGCACTGCTCGCCATCGCGCTCGCCGCCGGCATGACGATTCTGCTCACGGCGGTATCCGGCGTCATCGGCATCGTGCTGGGGGCGCCTGTGATGCTGCTCTCGCGCAGTCGGTTCGCCCCGGTGCGCGCGTGCTACTGGGGCTTCGTGCACGTCGTCCGCGGCGTGCCGACCCTCGTCTGGCTCTTCATCGTGTTCTTCGGAATCACGCAGCTCGGCATCACGCTGAGCGCCGTGACCTCCGCCCTGATCACGCTCAGCGTCATCGCCGTCGCGAGCATGGCCGAGATCTACCGCGGCGGTCTCAACGCGATCAAACCGGGGCAGTGGGAGGCGAGTTCGGCGCTCGGGCTGGGGCAGTTCGCCACCGCACGCGACGTGCTCTTCCCGCAGCTCTTCCGCGCGGTCTCGCCGACCGTCGCGACCTATCTCGTCGGCCTCATCAAGGAGTCGGCGCTCGCCTCGACGATCGGTGTCGCCGAGATCACCTTCGTCGCCGGGCTGCAGGTGCAGTACTTCGGCGAGGGGCTCACCTTCTTCGCATTCGCGGGACTGATGTACCTCGCGCTCAGCGTTCCGCTCGGGGCACTGTCGCGCGTCATCCACGCCCGCCTGACCCGGAGGTACGCGGTCCTATGAACGACTTCTCCTGGCTGTGGGATTGGCCGACGCACATTCCCGCCCTGCTGCCCGGTCTTGCAGTGGCGATCATGCTCACCGTCGTCTCCTGCGTGATCGGGTACCCGCTCGGCTTCTTCCTGGCGATCCTCTCCGAGGCGCGGAGCCGCTGGGTCCGATGGACGACGATCGCGGTCGTCGAGACGGGGCGCGGGCTCCCTGCGCTCGTGCTCCTGTACATCGTGTACCGCGGTCTTCCCCAACTCGGCGTCCTGATCGATGCAATTCCGTCAGCGATCATTGCGCTCACCATCACCGCAGCCGCCTACTCCGCCGAGATGATCCGTGCCAGCATCTCAGCATTGCCGCACGGACAGACCGATGCAGCAGACGCATTGGGATTGGGTCGGGCCGACCGGTTCCGCTTCATCATCCTGCCGCAGGCTGCGCGAATCTCGATCCCGCCGCTCGTGAACCTCACGATCACGATGTTCCACATCACGTCGCTCGCGAGCATCATCACCGTCGCTGAGATCATGCACGCCGCGTATCTGAGCGGAGCGATCAACTGGAGATACATGTCCGTCTACATCGCAGCCGCATTCGTGTACGCCATCATCGCGATTCCCGGGGCGGTGCTGGCCGGCCGCCTCGAGCAACGACTCGGGGGCGGCGCACCGACCCGACGCAAGCGCCGAGGCCTGCGGAACTCCCGTGATCCCGGCCCCGCCGCGGCACCCGCCGCGGCTCGAGAACCCGCGCCGGCCTGACGCTGCCCCGACCTGAAATTCACCGTCACCCACTATTACGCACATCAATCAGGAGGCACCAATGAAGCACCGACTGACCCGCACCGCAGCGATCGGCGCTGTTGCCGCGCTGTTCCTGGCCGGCTGCAGCAGCTCAGGCGACGACTCGTCGCAGGCGGTGAGCAAGGACTGCGTTCCCGCTCACGAGGGCATCGAAACCATCAAGCCCGGGGTGCTGACCGTCGCCCACTACGACTACCCACCATTCGCATATATGGAGGAAGGGGAGTTCGTCGGCATCGAGGGCGAAATCATGACTCAGATCGCGGAGATGGAGTGTTTGGACCTTGAGCTCGTGCAGGGCGATGGCTCCGCGATGATCACATCGGTGCAGACCGGACGCGCAGACACCACGTTGGGCAGCTGGTACCGCACCGCGGAACGCGCGGAGGTGGTGCGACTCAGCAGCCCGGTCGTGACGTCCCCGCTCTCAGTCGTCTCGACGAGCGGTGTGAAGACCGTCGACGAGCTCGCCGAGCTCGATGCCGTCGGTGCAGGGCAGGCGCTCGTCGGCGTCGAAGAGATGCAGGCCCTCCTCGGAGGCAAGCTCAAACTCTACGCGAACAACGATGCTGAGTTCGCCGACTTCCAGGCGGGCCGCATCGACGGTGCGGTGCTCGGGCTTGGCGCCGCGGTGACGCTGCTCGAGCTGTACCCCGTCGAAGGGGCGACCGTCGAACCGCTCGAAGCCGATCCGCGCCTCTCGGCGACGGTGAATGTCGGGCAGACGAACTTCCCCGTCAACCTTGACAATGAATCGCTCGGCGAAGCCATCGACGAGAACATCGCGCAGCTGCGCGAGGACGGGACGATCGCCGAACTCGCCGAGAAGTACGGCTTCCCGGCAGAGATCGCTGACCCGGGGGAGCCGAACCTGCTGTAATCGAACGAACGCCCGTGGCCGCGGCCGCGCGCGTCACTCGACGGGACGGGATCACCTTCGCAGGTCCCGTCCCGTCGCTCAGGGACATCACGGTCACTCAGCCTCATCGTCCGGTCGTCGCTAGCCTGGAGTCACCCGTGCGACGGCCCGCCGCCCGGTGCGACTGAGCGGAGCATCCATGGCCACCAAGACCATCATCATCACCGGTGCGAGCGATGGTATCGGGGCGGCTGCGGCGCGTCAGCTGCACCGTGACGGGCACACGGCCGTGCTCGTCGGGCGCTCGGCCGATAAGACCCGTGCGATTGCCGAAGAACTCGCTGCACGGTATTTCCTGGCCGACTTCGCCGATCTCTCGCAGGTGCGCGCGCTCGCGGCGGCACTGCTCGCGGAGTACCGAAGCATCGACGTCCTGGCGAACAACGCGGGAGGCATCATGGGGGAGCGCGCGCTCACGATCGACGGGTACGAGCAGACGTTTCAGGTCAATCACCTCGCGCCGTTCCTGCTGACGAATCTGCTGATGCCCGCCCTGGTCGCGGGGGGCGCGACGGTGATTCAGACGGCAAGCCTCGCCGCCCGCGCCTTCAGTCGTTTCGACATCACCGATCTGCAGAACGCGAAGCAGTATGCGCCGCAGCGCGCCTACGGCAATGGCAAGCTCGCCAACATCCTGTTCACCATCGAATTGCAGCGCAGGTACGGCGGTCAGGGAATCTCTGCCGTCGCATTTCATCCCGGCGTGGTCGCGAGCAGCTTCGCGAGCGACACGACGCACATCATGCGGCTCATCTATCACAGCCCCTTGAAGCGGCTGTTCACGATCAGCGCGGAGAAGGGCGCCGATCAGCTCGTGTGGCTCGCTGAAGGCGAGCCGCGTTCAACGTTCGAGCCAGGGGCTTATTACGAGTCTCGCGCGATCGCCGCGAAGGTGAGCCCGGAGGTGCACGATCCCGAGCTCGCGCGCGAGTTGTGGGAGCAGTCCGCAGCGCTCGTGTAGGGCGACCAGTTCTCCGGCCGCACGCAACGCACGTGCCGACGCCGCAGCGGGGGTCAGGCAACCGATCGCGATTCTGACCCGCGCGCCGCGCCGCAACGCTTAGAAGCGAGCCCGAGCGTACTGCGGCGGTACGAGCTCCTCCGCAACGGGTGCGCGCAGTTCGTGCGCCCAGCTGATCGGCAGATGCGGGTTGGCGAGCAGCGGGCGGCCGAGGGAGATGATGTCGGCCTGGCCGGTGGCGAGGATGCCCTCCGCCTGCTCGGCGCTCGTGATGAGCCCGACTGCGCTGATGGGGAGCGCTCCGGTCTCCCGCAGCTGCGCTGCGAGCGGCACCTGGTAGGACGGGCCGACCGGAATCGGGGCGCCTGGTGTATTGCCGGCCGTCGAGGTGTCGACCAGATCGGCACCGTCTTCCGCGAGCCACCCCGTCACGCGGGCCGCCTCTGCGCCGTCGAACCCGCCGTCGAGCCATTCGGTGGCCGAGACGCGCACCACCATCGGCAGCTCGGGGTGCGCTGCGCGAACCGCGCGCACGATCTCACGGAGCAACCGCGCACGCCCTGCAAGATCACCGCCGTACTCATCGGCGCGTTCGTTGGAGAAGGGCGAGAGGAACTCGTGGATGAGATAGCCGTGAGCGGCATGGATCTCGACCACGTCGAAGCCGGCCTGGACTGCGCGGCGCGCTGCATCGACGAACGACTGCACCAGATCTGCGATGTCGGCCGTGTCGAGTGCGCGAGGCTCAGCGAAGTCACCGAACGCGAGCGCCGAAGGCGCGACGGTCTCCCAGCCGCCCTCCGCGATCGGAACCGAGCCATCGGCGAAGCCGGGGAGCGATGGATACGTCGATCCCTTGCGGCCAGCATGCGCGAGCTGGATGCCGATCTTCGCCCCATGGGCGTGCACTGCGTCGACGATGCGGGAGAGGGGCGGGAGCTGCGCGTCGTCCCAGATGCCCGGGCAGCGCGGACTGATGCGTCCCTCAGGCGTCACCGCGGTCGCCTCCATGAACACGAGACCGGCTCCGCCGCGAGCGAAACTGCCGAGATGCTGCAGGTGCCAATCGCCGACGATCCCGTCTTCGGACTCGACCGAGTACTGGCACATCGGCGCCACCCAGAGTCGATTGCGGATCTCAAGATTGCGGAGGGTGAACGAGCGGAAGAGGAGGGGATCTGCCATAGCCAGTGAGCCTACTCCCGGCCTCCGACAATCGCGATGCGGGGAAGAAGAACGGCGGATGGTACGTTGCACCTTCCGACACCATTGAAGGAGGCGCTCACGACGTGACCGTGCTGATCCGCATACTGAAATTCACGCGATCACTCGCGCCGTACTACGCCGGCATCATGATCGCCGCCGCGATCGTGACCGCGGCGGGCCTGGCGGTCCCGTTCATCACGGGCCGGGCGACGGACGTCATCTCGGAGGCGCTCAGCGCGGGGGCGAGCGATGGCGGTGCGGCCCCCGGCGCGACGCGGTCGACGATCATCACGGTGATCCTGCTCGCGGTGGCCTTGCTCGCGGTCAGCCTGATCGAAGCGGGAGTGGGCAACGTCGGCGGCTACTGGGGCGACGTGATGAGCGCGAAGATGCGAACGATTCTGTCGACGCGGTATTTCGAGCAGTTGCTCTCGCTGCCGCAGCGCTACTACGACAATGAGCTGACCGGCACGATCGTGGCGCGCCTGAACCGGTCGATCTCCGAGATCACGAACTTCATGAAGTCGTTCTCGAACATGTTCGTGACGCTCATCCTCACCACCATCGCGGTGCTCGCAATCAGTGCGTGGTACTACTGGCCGCTGGCCGTGCTGCTGGCGATCGCCTACCCGGTCTACCTGTGGCTCACCGCGCTCACAAGCCGCCGCTGGCAGCGTCTCGAGGGCGACAAGAACGATCATGTCGATGTCGCTTCCGGTCGTTTCGCCGAGGTCGTCGGCCAGATGCGCGTGGTCAAGTCGTTCGTGAGCGAGCGCCGCGAGCTCAACGCGTTCAGCAGCCGCTTCCGGTCGACCGAGTCGCTCACCGCCGAGCAGTCGAAGCACTGGCATCGCATGGACGCACTCCGTCAAGGCGTGCTGCACGCGATCTTCTTCGGGTTGTACACGATCATCTTCGTGCGCACGGTGCTCGGCTTCTTCACGCTCGGCGAGATGGTGATGCTGGTGCAGCTCATGTCGATGGCGCGGCAGCCCGTCACGAGTCTCAGCTGGGTCGTCGACACCGCGCAGCGGGCGATCGCGGGATCGAAGTCGTACTTCGAGGTCATGGATCTCGACCCTCGCGACGTCGACGGCGGGGGGACCCGGCCCGTGAACGCCGATCGCGACGCCAGCGGCTCGCGCTCGGCGGTAGCGCCGGGCGCCGAGCCGGAGCAGGCACCGGCAGCTGCGATCTCGTTCCGCGGTGTGCACTTCGGCTACGACGACGATGCGAACGTGCTCTCGGATGTGACGTTCGATGTGGCCCCGGGGGAGCGGGTGGCGTTCGTCGGGGAATCGGGCGGCGGGAAGACCACACTGACGAACCTGCTCATGGGACTCTACGGCGTGCGCTCCGGGTCGATCTCGGTCGAGGGATCCGGAGCAGATCTCGAGTCGTTGCGACGGAACATCGGAGTCGTGTTCCAGGAGCCGGCGCTGTTCTCGGGCACCATCGCGGAGAACATCGCGTACGGTCGACCGGAGGCGACGCGGGAGGAGATCGACGAAGCGGCGCGCCGTGCGGCCGTCGACGTGTTCGTGCGCAAGTTCCCGCAGGGCTACGACACGGTGATCGGCGAGCGGGGCGTGAAGCTGTCCGGCGGGCAGAAACAGCGCATCGCGGTCGCGCGCGCCATGCTGAAGGACGCCCCGATCCTCGTGCTCGATGAGGCGACTTCGGCCCTCGATACGAAATCGGAGCGGATGGTGCAGGCGGGGCTCGAAGACCTCATGGTGGGTCGCACCACCCTCATCATCGCCCACCGACTGTCGACGATCGCGGAGGTCGATCGGATCTTCACGCTGCGCGACGGACGCATCGATGAGATCGGCACGCCGGCGGAACTCGCAGCCTCCGGAGGCATCTATTCGGAGCTGCTCGCCCTGCAGGCGTCACCCTCGTCTTCCGATCGCAAGCGGCTCCGCGAACTCGACGTGGTGGGGTGAGGCCCGAGCGAGAGCGCGTCGCCGCCGATGTCCGGGGTCTATGACAGTCTTGTCGTGTGTCACCGACCGCCCGGCGACCGCTCGTGAGTTCGTGAAGGAGGCTCCCGTGCACGAGATCATGTGCCCGCACTGCCGCAAGGCGTTCACCGTCGACGAAGCCGGGTACGCCGACATCGTGAAGCAGGTGCGAGACAGCGAGTTCGAGGCGCAGCTGCACGAACGTCTGGCACTGGCGGAGCACGACAAGCAGCAGGCGGTGCAGCTGGCCGAGGCCGCGGCTGCGGGTCGGTTGCAGCAGGCCGAGGCGGCGAAAGCAGCGGAGATCCAGCAGCTGCAGGCGCGGATCGAGGCGAGCGCCACGGCGCAGAAGCTCGCGGTGGCCGAGGCCCTCAGCGCGGTCGAGAAGGATCGCGACGCGCTTGCCGGCGAGCTCGACCAGGCGAAGCGCGAGCAGCGGACCGCGATCGAGCTCGCCGAAGCGAAGCTCGCGGCTGAGGCGGAGCAGCGGATCGCCGCACAGGAGCGGGAACTGCAGAGTGCGCGGGCGAAGCTCGCTTCGATGGAGCTCAGTCAGAAGCTGGAGCTCTCCGAGGCGGTGAGTGTCGTCGCTCGAGAACGCGATGAGCTGAAGAACAACCTGGAACGCGCTGCCCTCGAGAAGCAGCTCGCGGAGCGTTCCCTGAAGGAGTATCACGAGTTGCAGCTCAGGGACCGCGACGGCGAGATCGAACGGCTGAAGGACTTCAAGGCGCGGCTCTCGACGAAGATGGTGGGGGAGACCCTCGAGCAGCACTGCGAGGTGACCTTCAACCAGATCAGAGCCACGGCGTTCCCCAACGCGTACTTCGAGAAGGACAACGACGCGCGCACCGGGAGCAAGGGCGACTACATCTTCAGAGATCTCGATCTCAGTGACATCGAGATCGTCTCGATCATGTTCGAGATGAAGAACGAATCCGATGGCACCGCAACCAAGCACCGCAATGAGGATTTCTTGAAGGAGCTCGACAAGGACCGGCGCGAGAAGGGATGCGAGTACGCGGTGCTCGTGTCGCTGCTCGAGCCCGAGAGCGAACTGTACAACGGCGGCATCGTCGACGTCTCCCATCGCTACCCCAAGATGTACGTGATTCGGCCGCAGTTCTTCATCCCGCTGATCACTCTGCTGCGGAACGCGGCACTCAATTCACTGAAGTACAAGGCCGAGCTCGAGCAGGTGAAGTCGCAGAACATCGACATCACGCATTTCGAGAGCGAACTCGACAGCTTCAAAGACGCCTTCGGCCGCAACTACGACCTGGCATCGCGCCAGTTCCAGGAAGCGATCAAACGAATCGATACGTCGATCGCCGAGATGCAGAAGGTGAAAGACAATCTGCTGAAATCCGAGAACAACCTGCGCCTCGCCAACGACAAGGCCCAGGGGGTCACCATCAAGAAGCTGACGCGCGGCAACCCGACGATGCAGACGAAGTTCTCCGAGCTGGAGCGCGGAGACGCGACAGCGGGGGCAGGCGCCGACAGGAGCGCACGCACATGAATCTGGGAACGATTCTCGACTCCACGCACTTCGACGAATCGGACGAGGCATTCGCCGCGTTCGAGGAGTGGGCGTGGGAGGAGCGCGCACTCCGTCTCTACCCGGCGCAGGAGGAAGCGGTGCTCGGCATCGCCCTCGGCAGCAACGTCATTCTCGCGACGCCGACGGGCACCGGAAAATCGCTGGTCGCGATCGGAGCGCACTTCATCGCGCTCGCAGAAGGGCGCCGCACGGTGTACACGGCGCCGATCAAAGCGCTCGTCAGTGAGAAGTTCTTCGATCTGGTCGACGTGTTCGGCGCGGATCGCGTCGGCATGGTGACGGGTGACACGTCCATCAACCCGGATGCACCGATCCTCTGCTGCACAGCAGAGATCCTCGCCAACCTCGCCATCCGCGATCGCAGTGCGGGCGGCATCACGCAGGTGGTGATGGACGAGTTCCACTTCTACGCAGAACCGGAACGAGGCTGGGCATGGCAGGTGCCGTTGTTGCTGATGAACGACGCCCAGTTCCTCCTGATGTCGGCCACGCTCGGCGATGTCTCCGAACTCGCTGACGACCTCTCGCGACGCACCCAGCGCGACACAGCGCTGGTCACGGGCGTCGAGCGGCCGGTTCCGCTCACGTTCTCCTACGAGGTCGCGCCCGCCCACGAGGTCGTCGAGCAGTTGATCGAGGATCGCGAGACGCCCGCATACCTCGTGCACTTCAACCAGTCCCACGCCGTCGAACAGGCGCAAGCACTGTCGAGCATCCGCATCGTCGATCGTGCCGGTCGCGACGAGATCGCGGCCGCCATCGGAGATTTCCGTTTCTCCACGGGGTTCGGCTCGACCCTGTCACGCCTCGTGCGCTCGGGTATCGGCGTGCACCACGCTGGCATGCTGCCCCGCTACCGAAGGCTCGTCGAACAACTCGCTCAGCGCGGTCTGCTCCGTGTGATCTGCGGCACCGACACGCTCGGGGTCGGCATCAACGTGCCGATTCGCACCGTCGTCATCACAGCGCTCACCAAATTCGACGGTGAGAAGATGCGACGACTCTCCGCTCGAGAGTTCCATCAGATCGCCGGACGAGCCGGGCGCGCTGGATTCGACACCGAGGGCGACGTGGTCGCGCTCGCCCCGGAGCACGAGGTCGAGAACGCGAAATCAGCCGCGAAAGCGGCAGCGAAGGCGACGGGCGGGAAGAAGGCCAAGCCGGCGAAGAAGAAATCACCGCCGCAGGGGTTCATCGCCTGGAGCGAAAGCACCCTCGAGAAGCTCGTCGGCTCCCAGCCGGAGCCACTGGTGAGCCGCATGCGGGTGACGCACTCGATGGTGCTCGGCGTCATCGGGCGCGGAGAAGCCCGCGAGGGAGACGCGCTGCAGACGATGCGCACACTCGTCTTCGACAGCCACGAACCCCGCCCCGTGCAGTACGCCCATGCGCGCACCGCGATTGCCATCTTCCGTACGCTGCGACAAGGCGGCATCGTCGAAGTCCACGTCGATGAACGGGGTCAGCGCCTGCTGCGACTCACCGTCGATCTGCAGTCCAACTTCGCGTTGAACCAGCCGCTCTCGCCGTTCGCGCTCGCAGCGATCGAACTCCTCGATCCCGAGTCCGAGACCTACGCCCTCGATGTGATCTCGATCATCGAGGCGACTCTTGAAGACCCTCGGGCCATCATCCGCGCGCAGGAGCACAAGGCTCGCGGAGAGGCCGTCGCGGCGATGAAGGCGGAGGGCATCGAGTACGACGAGCGGATGGAACTGCTCGAGGCGGTCACGCACCCTCAACCGCTCAAGGAACTGCTCGACGAAGCCTTCACCGAGTACCTGAAGGAGGTACCGTGGGCGCGCGACTTCGCGCTCCGCCCCAAGTCCGTCGTCCGAGACATGATCGAGCGCGCCTTCGGGTTCCGCGATCTCGTCTCGTTCTATCAGCTCGGCCGGGCGGAGGGCGGAGTGCTGCGATACCTGAGCGACGCCTTCCGCGCCATCGAACGCACCGTGCCAGAGCAGGCGAAGAGCCCCGAGCTCGAGGAACTCATCGACTGGCTCGGCGAACTCGTGAGACAGGTCGACTCCAGCCTCATCGACGAGTGGGAAGCGCTCTCGAACCCCGACCCGGACGCGCACCGCAGGGCGCGGGCCCTGCTCGGCCTCGATGTCGACGGAGCGGAAGCAGCCGTCGCGCTCGCTCCGCCGACACGATCGGTGCTCACCAACCAGCGCGCATTCCTCGTCATGTTGCGCAACGCACTCTTCAGGCGCGTCCAGGCGGCCGCCTTCGAGCGCTACGACGAACTGGCCGAACTCGACGCGGCTCGCGGCTTCGGCGAGCAGAAATGGCGCGACGCCCTCGCCGGCTATTACGACGAGTACGACGACATCCGCGTCGACGCCGATGCGCGCGCGGCGTCCCTGCTCGAACTCGACCGGAGCAGCGCACCCGAAGGGTTCTGGCGCTTCAGGCAAGTGCTGCTCGACCCGAACGGCGACCACGACTGGGCCATCGAAGGCTCTGTCGACCTCGCCGAATCCGAAGCAGAGGGCGAACCCGTCGTGCGCGTCGAGCGCGTCGGCCCGTTCGCCGGGTGACCGCCCGGCGGCTCGCGCACAGTGATCTCGAGCCGCCTTCGGAGAGCCGCACCGGCGACGCCCAGGCGCGGCACGCCGGGCCTGCCCCGATGGAAGCCCCTGTAGCCCTAGAATCGGACCAATTGTCTAGAGGGGGGCCTCATTGTGATTCCGTTTGCAGAGCGTACTCGGGTACTCGTCGTCATCGGCACGCGCCCGGAGGCGATCAAGATGATCCCGGTCATCCGCGCCTTGCAGGATTCGGGAACGTTTCGGCCGGTGGTGATCGCCACGGGTCAGCACACGAATCTCGTCGACGACCTCCTCCGCCAATCGGGCATGCGCGTCGACGCCAACCTGCGCGCGAGCGAGATCGTCGACGGTGTTCGCCCCACACTCAACGAGATGTTCGCGAGAGTGATGACCGGCATCGACCGCATCTGGTCAAACCAGGAAGTCGAAGATCGCTTCCGCGCCGACGGACGACGCGAGGTTGCCGGAGCCGTCGCCTGCCTCGTGCACGGCGATACGAGCTCAGCGGCCGCCGCCGCCCTCGCAGCGTTCAATCTGCAGATCCCCGTCGTGCACGTGGAAGCGGGATTGCGCACATCGAACCTCCTCGCGCCATTCCCGGAGGAAGGCAACCGGCAGTTGATCTCGCGCATCGCCGCGCTGCACCTTGCACCCACGACCACGAACAAGATGAATCTCGTGCGCGAAGGCGTCGACTACGACCGCGTCCTGGTGACGGGGAACACCTCGATCGACATGCTGCGCTGGGCCTCCACCTGGGAGGGCGGATTCGGTCCTGGGCTCGAGGCGCTGGACACGCAGCCCAGGCCGCGCATCGTGCTCGTCACCGCTCACCGACGCGAGAACTGGGGGAAGGGGCTCGAGAACATCGCGACAGCCGTGCGCATCCTCGCCGGCCAGCACCCCGAGACGCAGTTCGCTGTTCCGATGCACCCCAATCCTGTCGCTCGGCAACCACTGCTCGATGCGCTCGGCGCGGTGTCGAACGTGCACCTGGTGGAGCCGCGCGACTATCTCGACTTCGCCCGGCTGATGGACGCCGCCCACCTGATCATCACGGACTCGGGCGGAGTGCAAGAAGAAGCACCGGCACTCGGCACCCCCGTGCTCGTCGCACGCGAGACCACGGAGCGCGAAGAGGGGGTGCAGGCCGGCACACTCACCCTCGTGGGAACGGATGTCGATCGGATCGTGACCGAGGCGACCCGCCTGCTGACCGATGAGCTGGAGTACGCCCGCCGGTCGGCGCGCGCCAATCCGTACGGCGATGGGCTCGCATCGGAGCGCATCGTGCAGGCGCTCGACCACATTCTTCGCGGTGGTGAACCTGCCAAGGAGGTGTCGGGAAACGAACTGCGGGAAGCCGTGCGGCGACGCCTCGGCCTGCAGGCGGGCGAGATTCATGCCTGAACCCGTTCTGCCCGCCGGGGCCGCGCTCGTCCCAGCCGTGGTGCTGCAGATCGTCGTTGGCATCGTGGATCCCGGGACGGAGATCGTCACCGAGGTCATCGACTACCTCTTCCACATGTACGACGGCATGCCGCTCTGGGCGCTGCCCGTCTTCCTCATCGCTCTCGTGCTGATCATCGCGAGTTTCGTCTCGCTCATCGTGCTCATTGCGCGAGCTCGCAGGCAGCGCCGGTTGGCCCGGCGCGGTCCGCAGACGCGTGAGGATTCCTCCGAGGCGGAGTTTCTCTGGGTGTACATGGTGCCCGCCTTGAACGAGGAGGTGACGATCACGGACTCTGTGTCGCGCCTTCTGGAGATCGAGGTGACGAACAAGTCGATCCTCGTCATCAACGACGGGTCGGACGATGCGACGGGCGATATTCTCGCGAACATCGACGCCCCCGAGTTGACGGTGCTCACACGAGTCGCGCCGAACGCGCGTCAGGGCAAGTCCGAGGCTTTGAACGATGCCTGGCGCTACCTGCATCGCGTGGTCATCGGGCAGGGGTCGTTCGCTGGATGGGATCCGCAGCGCGTCATCGTGACGATCGTCGATGCGGACGGTCGACTCGACCGCAAAGCCTGGAGAGCGGCGGAGATCTTCGATGCCGACGACCTGTGCGGCGGAGTGCAGTCGCAGGTGCGAATCTACAATCGCTCGACCTTTCTCACCTGGTCGCAGGACCTCGAGTTCGGCGTCTTCGGCTCCGTGTTTCAGTTGGGACGCATGGGATGGGGCACCGCGAACATGGGCGGAAACGGGCAGTTCAATCGTCTTGCAGCGCTCGACTCCGTCGCGGTGGAGGATGCGCATGGCCAGGTTGGCCCGTGGAAAGCCGGCCGTTTGACGGAGGATCAGGACATCGGGCTGCGCATGATCCATGCGGGATGGCGAGGCGCGCAATCGGGCGACATCGTCATCGAACAACAAGGACTGAGCTCGCTCCGCGCCCTGTATCGGCAGCGCACGCGTTGGGCGCAGGGCGCTTGGCAGGTGCTCGACCTCCTTCCCGAGAGCGTCGGCAACCGGCGATTGTCGTTCGCGGCGCGCTGCGATCAGCTGTGGTACTTGCTGACGCCTCTGATTCAGGCGTGGGTCGGCCTATCCGTGCTGCTGAGCGTCGTGTTCCTCGCCGTCGGAATCGTTGTTCCTGATGGCTCGATCGTCATCCTGGTGCTGTTCTACGTGTTCTCGGCGACGCCGGGCATCGCCGGGGTGCTGTTCGCGCGTCCTCCGCAGGGACTGCTCTCGGTTCTCAGAAACCTCTTGCTGGCTCACGCGTATCTCATCTACTCGTGGCTGATCTTCCCCGTCGTCTATCGGTCGCTGATACGTCAGCTGACCGGGCGCAACAGCTGGGCGAAAACGAAACGTGAGGCGATCGAGCCAGCATCCGCAGAGGGCGTGCCGGGCGACGGCGCAGCCTGACCCCGCGGGATCACCCAGTCTCAGCGCTCCGACCCGCGTCGGCCAGTATCTGTGCAGCACGGTCGTCGCTGACGCCGAGCGCCCGCAGCCGTTCGACGGCTCCGAGTGCGATACCCCGCGCCGCTGCTTCGACGGGATCGTCGCCCAGCGACACGAAAGTGCCCGCTCGGCCGCGTCCCTCGATCACTCCGGTCGCTTCGAGGGCTCGGTAGGCCGACGCGACCGTGTTCGCAGCGAGCCCCAGGTGCGCGGCCAACCCGCGAACCGTCGGGAGCTTCGCGCCCGGCGCGAGGCGGCCCTGGGAGATCGCTCGCACCACCCCATCGTGGAGTTGGCGGTACGGCGGCTCGGGTGATCCGGGGTCGATGACGAAGAGGTCGAGTGCGGCGTCGCTCATACCGTCAGGCTAGCGGGGGGAACGGGCGCGCGTCATCGCGGCTGCGAATCCCACTAGAATCGCCCCATGCGTCTTGGAGTGATCGACGTCGGATCAAACACCGTCCACCTGCTCGTCGTCGACGCCCATCCGGGCGCGAGCCCTGTGCCGTTCCACTCGCAGCGCTCGGTGCTGCGGCTCATGCGCTACCTCGACGCCGACGGCGCCATCGCCGAGGAAGGCGTGGTGCGGATCGTCGAAGCGATTCGTGAATGCGCCGAGATCGCGCGGGAGATCGGCGTCGACGACCTGATCTCGACGGCGACGAGCGCGATCCGCGAAGCGGCGAACGGCGAGGACGTGCTGGCGCGCGTCACCCGCGAGACGGGCATCGTGCTGCACGTGCTGTCGGGGGAGGATGAGGCGCGTATCACCATGCTGGCGGTGCGTCGGTGGCTGGGCTGGTCAGCTGGAGAAGTGCTGCTGTTCGACATCGGCGGCGGTTCCTTCGAGATCGCTCAGGGCGCCGATGAGTACCCCGATGTGCAGGTGTCGCTGCCGCTCGGCGCCGGGCGATCCACCATCAACTTCCTCGCCGAGGATCCGCCCTCGCGCGAAGCGGTCTCCCGCTTGCGCGCCCACGCTCGAGCCGAGTTCACGAGGGTGCGCGACGAGCTCTTCGCCGACCGTCCTCGCCCCAAGCGCGTGGTCGGCACGTCGAAGACGATCCGCTCACTCGCCCGGCTCGTCGGGGGTCCCTCCGATCCGGTGACGGGAGACCTCGCGCAGTTGCACTATGTCGGCCTGCGCGAATGGGAGCCCTCCCTGCGCGAGATGCCCGGCGCGGTGCGGGAGTACCTGCCTGGAATCACTCCGGAGCGCGGCTACCAGATCATGGCCGGTGCCGTGGTGCTGCGCACCGCGATGAAGGTGTTCGAAGTCGAGACGCTCACGATCTCGCCGTGGGCGCTGCGCGAGGGGATCGTGCTGCGATACATCGACGCGCTCGACGGCCGCGGCGCCGAGCCGGTGCGCTCCGAGGCCTGAACCGGTGAGTCGCCGGACGAGGTGTCTCGCCGGAGTCTCGGCCCGTCGTGCGTCGAGAGCGCAGTCGAGGTCCATCGCGCGCCGACCCGGATGCCGAACTGCGCGTTCGTCCGACGTGCCGCGCAGAACCGGTCGAGAGATCCGACTCGGGCCCGCGTTTGCGAAGATGGACGCATGATCGTCGTTCAGGATGCCGAGGTTCGGGAGCGCGAGGTGACGCTGCTGAGTCCCACCTCGTTCGCAGCGGCGGGCGGTGACGCCGTGGTCGTGCGCGGAGCGAACGGATCGGGGAAGTCGACGCTGCTCCGACTGGTCGCAGGCCTGAGGTCGCCGTCGAGCGGCACAGTGAGCATCGACGGGCGCGACGCCGCGTCCCGCGACCCGCACACTCGGCGCAGCGTCGCGGCCATGATCGGGATGCCGCCGCTCGCGCCCGACCTCACGGTGCGCGATCATGTGCTGCTCGTCGCGACGACGTGGTCCGCGTCGGGCCGGGACGCCGAGCGGCTGACCTGCCGCGTGCTCGATGAGCTCGACTTGAGCCCCCTCGCCACACGGTTCCCGCACGAACTCTCGTCGGGGCAGACGCAGCTCTTCGGGCTCGCCCTCGTGCTCGCCCGCCCGTCTGACGCACTCGTGCTCGACGAACCCGAGCAGCGGCTGGATGTCGATCGCATCGGACTGGTTGTCGGCGCCGTCAATCGGCGCCGCGAGTCTGGTGCTGCGGTCGTGGTGGCGACGCACAGCGACGTGCTCGAAGCCGGCATCGGGGGCCGTACCCTCTGGCTGCAGGGCGCCGCATGAGATACCGCCCGGCTCGCGCCGCCCTCGCCATCTGGAACGCCTCGCACGCTCGTTCGCCCAGCGACCGGCGCTACGCCGGTTACCTCGGCGTGATGGTCGCGATCGCGTTCGTCGCCCCCGCGGTGCGCGCGCTCTGGGGTGCTGTCTCGCAGCCGCACGTGCTGCACGCGCTCGTGGCGCCGGAGGCTCCGCTGGTCGGCGGGCTCTGCGTCGCCGGCCTGTGGGTCTTCGCGCTGCTCTTCGGCGGTCTCCGCGGCCCGGCACTGCGTCCGCCTCTGCTCACGTACACCTTTGCGCGCAGTGAGCTGTCGCGCATTTCGGCATTCGGCGGCAGCGTCGTGCGGGCGGGTGCCGCGCTCACTGCGACGACCGCGATGGTCGGCGCAGCGCTCGGAACGCTGCTCGGCGTGGCGCGCGGGGTGACGCTCCTCGACCTGTTCGCGGTCGCCTCTCTGGGTGTGTGCATCGGCGCCTGCGTCGGCGTCATCGCTACGCTGGCCTGGCTCACCGGGCAAGCGGTACCGCGGGGGGCGAGTGCTTCGTCCGCAGCTCTGGCGATCCTCACGGGCATCACGATCGCGTTTCCCTCGCTGACTCCTTTCACGCCGTGGGGATGGGTCGCCGCGCTCTGGCGCGAGGCGGCGCTTTCCGCGGGGGAACTCTCCGTCGGCGCGTCCTGGCTCGTGCCGCTCACCCTGCTCTGCGCGCTCGCCCTCGTGCTCATGTCGATCGCTCCGACGCTCTTCGCGCGACTGGACACTCAGGTGCTCGAGTCGCAGGCCGCGAGATGGGCGGCCTCCGCGGTGCACGCGTACGGCATGGATTTCAACGCCTCGCTGTCGACCTACCGCGGCAGCCCCTGGGCCGGAAGGCGTGTTCGTGCGGTGCGCGCGGGCCCACGCGGGAGACGCGGAGTCGCACTCGCACGGACATTCCTGATCCGCGACGTACTCGGTGCCGCGCGGACGCCGGGACGACTGACCGGGGGCGCGGTCGGCGTCGCCGCTGCCAGCGTCGCAGTGACGCTCGCGAGCAGCGCGACGGAGCCCGGCGTCGGGTTCGGGGTACTCAGCGCCCTCGCCGCAGTGCTCGCCTTCGGCGCGCTCGGTCCGTTCACCGACGGCGTTCGTCACGCCGCGGCTGTCTCCGCCGATCTGCCCATCTACGGTGTCGGCGACGCCCACCTGCTCGTACTGCACACCGTTTTCCCGGTGCTCGCCGTGCTGATGATCGGCGTGATCGCGGCCTCCATCTCAGCATTCCTGCTCGGAGCGCCGCCGCTCGCCGCGGTGCTCGGCTCCGCCATCGTCGGAATGTGCGCCGTGCTCGCGCGGGTGAGCAACGCACTGAAAGGTCCGCTGCCGCTGCGGCTGCTCGCTCCGATTCCCACCCCGGAGGGCGACCTGAGCGGTGCGATGCGCTTCGTCTGGTCGATCGACGGCGTGGTGCTCGTCGCACTGGTCGGTGCGACGGCGCCGCTCGCGTTGATCGCGCCGGCGTGGTGCATCGCCGCGTGCTCCCTGCTGGCCGCCGTCTGCGCTGCGCGCTGGAGAGGCCGGCGAACGGTCGCGGGCTGAGGTCTTGGGGTCGGGAACGAGCATGAGCGCTCGGCTGGAGCGCCCGCGCTGGCGCACCGGCTAGGACTGTGCTGCATGTGATGCGGATGTGCCTTCGAGGTGGGGCCGTGCCGCTTCGAGCATGGCGCGCGGTTCGTCAGCCCAGAAGCGCACGATCCGTGCCGTTTCGGTCGCATCCGGGAGTCGCACCTCGACTGGGTGCTTGAGCACGATCTCGAGGTTCGTCTCGTTCTGCACGCGCAGATGGAGGATCCGGCCGCGGTCGCTGTTCGTGAATCTGGGCGGCTTCGGCGGAGGGTGCGCAACATCGGCGACGATGGCCACGGAGTGAATATCGCTCCAACTCAGATCGAGACCGAGCTGCGGCCCCTCCTGCACGCGGATCCCGCCGGGGGCGACGGTGTGCGGGCGCGTGATGAACCCGAGGAGCAGGCCGATCATCCACATGAGTCCCCAGATGCCCGCTGCGAGCAGCGTGATGCGAATCACCGGCCAGGGGCGGGCGATGAGATCGAGGATCGGGATCTCCACTGCCGAGAGCACGATGAAGATGACGAGGATCGAGCGAATCGGAGCGTGATACGCGAACGCGACCCCGCCCTTCGGGGCGCGCGGCCGTCGCGCCGCGAAGCGCCACAGGCTGCTCCAGACTCCGACCTCCCAGCGCCAGGCCTGCCGGGCGAGCCGTGCGAGACGTGTGCGCAGGCGATTGGACGAACGTGCGTCGGATCGTGGGGGCGTCGCCGGTGTCGAGTCTTCTGGCTGTGTCACGTCGCCTCCGTCACCTCGGGGTAGGCGTCGGCGATGAGACGCGCGAGGACGCCTTCCACGTGCTCGAGCCCTCGGAGGAGCGCATCCGCATGATCGGGGGCGAGACCTGCGACGAGTGCGCGTGAGAGATCCGCGTGCTGATCCGCCATTCGCTCCATCGCTCCTCTGCCGATGCCGGTGAGCGTCACCAGGGTCGCTCGGCGATCGGAGGGATGCGGTTCTCGGGAGACGTACCCGGTCGATTCGAGTGCGTCGACGAGGCCCGTCACGTTCCTCGGGCTCACCTCCAGCGCAGCGGCGAGGTCGCGCTGTGTCGACGGGCCGGCGTGGTGCAGCACCCAGAGGAGGTGCGTCCGCGAGGTGGTGAGACCGGTGCCGGCGAAACTCCGCTCCATGTCGAGTTGGAGGAGCTGGCCGATGGCGAGCACGCGATCGAGCACAGTGGGAGGCGGAGTCGCCATCGGTGAACTGGCGGGCTGGGACATATCGGTACTCTACATCATTGTTACCTCCCTTCACTATGAGGCTGTTTCAGCGCAGACTCCTGCGCAACGTTCGCGATGTGTGCGATTTCCAATGCGGGTTCGGTAAGGTGGGTGATGCAGGGGGAGTATTCCCATCCGCAGTAGTCCCGTCAATACGAGTGCATCGATGTACTTCGGGCTATTGGCCTCGAACTCACGGAATCCGTGACACGATCGGGGTGGAAGAGACCTTGGTGTCCTCCACCGACCCCTAGGAGCCCCCATGCAGGTCACCCCCATGATCTGGATCATCACGATCCTCGTCACGATCGCGTTCTTCGTCTACGAGTTCTTCGCGCACGTGCGCAAGCCGCACGAGCCGACCATCGGCGAGTCGGCGCGCTGGTCGGCGTTCTATATCGGCCTCGCGCTCCTCTTCGGCGTCGGCATCGGTTTCACGTCGGGCTGGAACTTCGGAGGGGAGTACTTCGCGGGCTACCTCACGGAGAAGGCGCTGTCGATCGACAATCTGTTCGTCTTCCTGCTCGTGATGAGCGCGTTCGCGGTGCCGAAGAAGTACCAGCAGAAGGTGCTGATGGTCGGCATCATCATCGCGCTGATCCTGCGCGGCGCCTTCATCGCGGTGGGTGCGACGCTCATCGAGAACCTCAGCTGGATCTTCTACGTCTTCGGCGCGCTCCTGCTCTTCCTCGCCTATCGCCAGGCGTTCGCGAACCACGACGCCGACCCGGCGAACGGGCGGTTCATCAAGTTCGTCCGCCGCGTGCTCCCGGTCACCGACGAGTATCACGAGGACAAGCTCACCGCCAAGATCGACGGCAAGCGCTTCTTCACTCCGATGTTCCTCACGATCGTCGCGATCGGGTTCATCGACCTCATCTTCGCGGTCGACTCGATCCCCGCGATCTACGGCCTCACGAATGAGGCGTACATCGTGTTCACCGCGAACGCGTTCGCGCTCATGGGGCTGCGCCAGCTGTTCTTCTTGATCGGCGGCCTGCTCGAACGTCTCGTCTACCTCTCGCAGGGACTCGCAGTCATTCTCGCCTTCATCGGCGTGAAGCTCGTCTTCCACGCGCTGCACGTCAACGAGCTCCCGTTCATCAACGGCGGTGAGCCCTTGCTCTGGGTGCCCGAGATTCCGATCTGGTTCTCACTGCTCTTCATCGCGGTGACCATCGCCGTCGCCACCATCCTGAGTCTTCGCAAGACGCGCGGCGACCGCAAGGCCACCGAGCGCATCGAGGAACGACGGGACCGGGCAGCCGACCCGGAATCCGACATCGCCGATGCGCGCGCCGCGCGCCAGCGATCAGCTGACGAGCAGTAGCTCCGCTCGTGCTTGAGTGCCGGCGTGAGCGCGCGCGCTGACCACGCAAGCTGAGCCTGAAGCGCGCAGTGCCCTCGAGGTTTCGACCGAGGGGGCACTGCTGTTCTTCCGCGTAGCCGGAATTCGAGCCGCGAAAGCGCGGTTTCGGCTCGCTTCCAGGGTGCGCGGGTGCCGAAGTGCGCTTTCGCGCAGACGGGGCGGTGGGGGGCGCGTGCGCGAGCGTGCGGGCGCGTGCGCGAGCGCGCGGGGGCGGGCCGCGGCAGCCCGCAGACCCTACCCGGCGGCTGGGTGCTCGCTCAGCGCCACCGCGTGCCGGATCGCGACGGCGAGCTGTCGCACGGCCGTCGTCGGCTGCTCGCCGTTTCCCTCAGGCGGGGCCGCCAGGAGCACGGATCTCGCGAATGCCGGGTCGTCGATCGGGCGGAGCACGACGCCCGGGTGCGTGGGGCCGGCTGCGAGTTTCGCGACGAGCCCGATCACCATGCCGGCGGCGATCATCCCGAGCATCACCTGGAAGTCATCGGTTCGAATTGCGACTTCGAGGGCGCGCCCCTCAGCGGCGAACGCGTCGACGAGCACCGAGTCCATCGGGTCGTGCAGACTCGTGCCAAGCAGCCAGCGCTCACCGTGCAGTGACATGAGCGCTTCGCGGTCGATCGAGGCGCGGTCGGCGAGCGGATGATCCTCCGGGAGCGCGAGGAGCAGCGGATCGCGCAGCACCTCGGTGGTCACGATGTCGGGTCGCAGCGGCACCTCGTATCCGGGCACCGAGTACAGCAGCGCGGCGTCGAGAGTGCGATCGTTGACGTGCGCGACGAGCGGACCCACCTCTTCGAGTACCGCGTCGATCTCGATGCCGAGGTCGGCGACTTGGGACACGACTGATGGCAGTAGCTTCGCCGCAGCGGTGGGAAACGTGCCGAACTTCAGGCGCGCCCGTCCCATCTGGGCGAGATCGCGCGCATCGCGCAGCGCGCGATCGGTGAGGGTGAGGATCTCCTGGCCCCGATCGAGTATCAGCACTCCGACGGGTGTCGGCGTCGAACCGCGCTTGGAGCGCTCGAGCACGGGGGAGCCGACGAGCCGCTCCAGGTTGCGCAGGTGGTAGTCGACCGTCGGCTGGCTCCAGCCGAGCGCGCGCCCGGCGCGGGTGACGGATCCCTCGCGCTGCACCGCGCGGAGCGCCTGTAACTGTCGGAGATCGATCATCGCTGCACTGCTCCAGTCACTTATCTCATGTGGTGCTCTCGGGCACACGAGTGATCCTCTCACATACGACGTATGTGGCATCACAGGGGAGACGGGGGTTCCGCACACGTCCGGTCCCGGTCATGATGGCAACCATGCTGCACACCGATGTTCCCGCACAGACGATCGCGCCCTCCGAGCTCTCGGGAGCCGGGACCTCGATCATGCCGTCGGAGCAGCGCGCAGCGGCTGAGCAGCAGCCGACGCCGCGCTTCCGGCTGGACCACAGCGCCGCGCCCTACGCCGATGCGCTCGAAGCGTACGCGGATCGAGGCTCGGTGCAGCTCATGGTGCCCGGGCACGGAGGAACGGAAGACGATCTCAGCGGACGCCTGGCCGGCTTCCTCGGCGAGCGCGCGCTCCGACTCGACATCCCCATGCTCATGGACGGCGTTGACCTGCTCGCGCGCGGCCAGGAGCAGACACCCCTGGACCGAGCCCTGGAGCTCGCCGCCGACGCCTGGGGCGCGAAGCGCACCTGGTTCCTGACGAACGGCGCGTCGCAGGCGAATCGCACGATCGCACTCGCGGCCCGCGGTCTGGGCGACCGCATCCTCGCGCAGCGCAGCGCGCACTCCAGCTTCAGCGACGGCATCCTGCTCGCCGGCATCACGCCGAGCTATGTGATGCCCAACGTCGATGCGGAGCACGGCATGGCGCACGGCGTCTCGCCCGCAGCGCTCGAAGCGGCGCTGGTCGAAGCCGAACAGGCTGGGAACCCCGCCCACGCGGTCTACGTCATCTCGCCGAGCTACTTCGGGTCCGTCTCAGACGTGCAGGGTCTGGCGCGGGTCGCGCACGCCCACAACGCTCCGCTCATCGTCGACGGCGCCTGGGGCCCGCACTTCGGATTCCACCCAGAGCTTCCCGAGTCGCCCGCACGCCTCGGCGCCGACGTCGTCATCTCGAGCACGCACAAGCTCGCGGGCTCATTGACGCAGTCGGCGATGCTGCACCTGGGCGACGGTCCGTTCGCGGATCGCCTGGAGCCGCTCATCGAACGAGCCTTCAGCATGACCGCTTCGACGTCGACCAGCGCGCTGCTGCGCGGATCGCTCGACATCGCCCGGCACGCACTCGCGACGGGCGAGGAGTCGATCGGGCGCTCGGTCGCGGGAGCGCGCCGCTTCCGCGAGATCCTTCGCGAAGACCCCCGGTTCGCCGTGGTGAGCGACACCTTCGACCGGTTCGACGACATCGTGGATACCGACCTGCTGCGCGTGCCGATCGACGTGAGCGGAGCGGGCGTCGGCGGGCACTGGTTGCGGCAGCACCTCGTCGAGCACCACGACATGTACTTCGAGATGTCGACGGCAACGTCGATCGTGGCCGTGATCGGCGCGGGCAAGTCGCATGACTTCGATGCCGTGTACGCCGCGATCGTGGCGAGCGTCGAGTCGCCCGAAGCCGACCGCGAGCGGGCCGCTGCCGGCGACGCCCACGACTTCCCGAGCCTGCCGGCACCGGGCGCGTACCGCGTCAGCCCGCGAGACGGATTCTTCGGCGCGACCGAAGTGGTGAGCGCGACCGAGGCTGTGGGCCGTGTCTCGGCTGACACGCTCGCCGCGTACCCGCCCGGGATCCCCAACGTGATGCCCGGCGAAGAGATCACCGAGGAAGCGGTAGCCTTTCTGCAGGCGGTCGCGGCTTCTCCGACCGGCTACGTGCGCGGCGCGATCGACCCGGCGGTCGATCGGTTCCGAGTACTGGCCGGCGGCTGACCCCGCGGCGCCTGCGACGGCGCCGCTCTGACTTCGCGGCCCACCGCCGCGGATTGCTCGAGATCCGAGCATCTCCTGGAAGACCAGGAACCCTCACTGCGCGAGCACCGAGGGACGAATGACGGGGCCCTCGGGGCCCAGTGACAACGAAGTCTGGAGAAGACACGTATGGCAAGCTCTCTGCGGCAGCAGCTCTTCCGAGTCAAGCCCGTTCCACGCGACGGGGGTGAGAGCGGGAGTCAGCTGAAGCGCAGCATCGGGCTCGTTCCGCTCACCATGATCGGCGTCGGCGGCACCATCGGCACCGGCATCTTCTTCATTCTCTCCGAGGCCGTGCCGATCGCGGGGCCGGCGGTCATCTGGTCGTTCATCATCGCCGGGCTCGTCGCGGGCCTCTCGGTACTGTGCTACGCGGAACTCGCGAGCTCCGTGCCGGTCTCCGGATCCTCCTACTCCTATGCCTACAGCACGCTCGGCGAGCTGCCGGCGATGGGCGTCGCCGCCTGCCTGCTTCTCGAATACGGCGTCTCGACCGCCGCTGTCGCGGTCGGCTGGTCGCAGTACGTGAACCAGCTGGTGAACAATCTCTTCGGATTCCAGTTCCCGCCCGAGCTGCTGTACGCGCCTGAAGAGGGCGGCATCATCAATCTGCCTGCGGTGATCCTCATCGCGCTCTGCTGCCTGCTGCTGATTCGCGGCACCACCCATTCCGTCGTCACCAACACGGTGATGGTCGTCATCAAGATCGCAGTGCTGCTCTTCTTCGTCGCGGTCGGCATCACGGGCTGGAACATCGACCACTTCGCCAACTTCGCGCCGTTCGGGCTCGGCGGCATCATGACCGGCGCCGGCATCATCTTCTTCTCGTTCGTGGGCCTCGACGCCGTCGCCACCGCCGGCGATGAGGCGAAGAACCCGCGCCGCAACCTGCCGATCGCGTTGATCACGGCACTGATCCTGGTGACGACCGTCTACGTGCTCGTCGCCGTGACCGCGCTCGGTGCGCAGGCGACCGAGGATTTCGACGGCCAGAGCGCCGGACTCTCGGCGATCCTCGAGAACATCGTCGGAGCCTCGTGGCCGGGCACCGTGGTCGCCGCGGGCGCCGTCATCTCGATCTTCAGCGTGACGCTGGTCGTGCTCTACGGCCAGACGCGCATCCTCTTCACCATGTCGCGCGACGGCATGGCGCCGAAGATCTTCAGCAGGGTCAACCCGCGCACCGGTACCCCGATCGCCAACACCATCATCGTGTCGGTCATCGTCGCGATCCTCGCCGGTGTGCTGCCGATCAACTTCCTGGCCGAGATGACATCGATCGGAACACTGGCCGCCTTCACCGTCGTATCGATCGCGGTCATGGTGCTGCGCCATCGCGAACCGGATCTGGAGCGCAAATTCAAGGTGCCGCTGTATCCCGTCATCCCGATTCTGTCGATCATCGGCTGCCTCTGGATCATCAAGGATCTGCGCCCGATCACGATCATCGTGTTCGCCATCTGGACCGCGCTCGTGCTCGTCTGGTATTACTTCACCGGCCGCAAGAACTCGGTGCTCGGGCGTCGCATCGATACGGGCATGATCGTGCTCGTCGGGCCCGGGCGCTACCGGCTCGGTTCCTCTGAAGGGGAGCTGTACGACGGCGGCGAGCTCGAGGAGTCCGAGGATCGCGTGGCGCCGCACAAGTAGCCGCTCACCGGCCGGCCCGCGGCTTCGCTGCGTCGTGCCGGTGGGGCGACGTTCGGCGCGAGTTGACCGTGCACGGGGCGCCGGACAAGATGGAGCGTATGCAGGAGGAGCGGATGCGAGTCGCGAAGCGCGGCCGATCGGCCTCGCCGCCGGTCGGCCGTTTGCAGGCGTGGACGGGGTACGTGTAGCGCGATCAGCGCCGTGCCCAATCCCACTGTTTCGAGGCGACTCAGCGCGCCTCAGCGCGCCTCAGCGCCCACCGGTCGAATCCCGACCTGATCTTTGGAGTACCCAGATGACCGCAGTACCTCGCGTTTCCACGTCGACCCCCGTCCTCTCGCAGCCCACCCCGGAGGGGAACCGTCTCGGTGAGCTCTGGTCGATCCTGCCAGAGGAATCCGCCGTCGACGAAGCTGGCGTGCTGCACCTCGGCGGAGTGCCCGTGACCGAGCTCGCCGAGCAGTACGGTACGCCGCTGTACGTCTACGACGAGGCCGGATTGCGCCGACAGATCCGGCGCTTCATCGACGGCCTCAGCGCGCGGTGGCCCGCGTCGGAGGTGCTGTTCGCGTCGAAGTCGTTCCCGGCCGTCGGCATGTACCGGGTCGCTGCTGAAGAGGGGCTGTCCGTCGACATCGCCGGCGGGGGAGAGCTGCGCCTCGCACTCGCAGCCGGAGTGTCTCCGTCGAAGCTGCACTTCCACGGCAATGCGAAGACGGACGCCGAGCTGCGCATGGCCATCGACGCCGGAGTCGACACGATCATCGTCGACAACACCGACGAGCTCGATCGCCTCGAGCGCCTGCTCACGAAGCCCCAGAAGCTCCTCCTGCGCGTGATTCCGGGTGTCGAGGCGAAGACCCACGCCTCCCAGGCGACGGGTGGGGCCGACTCCAAGTTCGGACTCCCGATGGACCAGGCGCTCGCGGCCATCGAACGCATGCGCGCGCACCCCCTCCTCGAATTCGAGGGCGTGCACCTGCACATCGGCTCGCAGATCCTCGACGTCGAGCAGTTCGGCGAGGCCGTTGCGAAGATCTCGACGGCCGGCGAGTTCGACGTCTACGATGTGGGCGGCGGACTCGGCGTCAAATACACCTACGACGAGGTCGCGCCGTCGGTCGACGCATACCTCGGCACGATCGTGGCGGCGGCTCGCGCGCACCTGCCGTCCGGTGCCCGCATCATGATCGAACCCGGACGCGCCATCGTGGCGCGCGCCGGTGTCACGCTGTACCGCGTCACCACGGTGAAGCGCACCGGTCGCACGTTCGTCGCCGTCGACGGAGGCCTCGCCGACCAGATGGATGCCGCCCTCACCGGCCAGCGCTTCGAAGCGCTGCTCGGCAACCGAGCGCTCGAACCCTGGACGGAGACGTCGCAGCTCGTCGGTCGCCAGTGCGAATCGGGCGACCTGCTCGTCGATCGTGCACCCTTGCCCGAGGCTCGCGTCGGCGACCTCGCCGTCGTTGCGACGACCGGTGCGTACGGGTACACCCTCGCGAACAACTACAACGGTGCGCTCAAGCCCGCGATCGTGTTCGTGCGCGACGGCGCCGCCCGCCTGGTGGCTCGGCGCGAGACGTACGAAGAACTGCTGGCGCTGCACGCGCCCGCGCTCGAGGGGTAGTCCGCGGCGAACCGCTGTCGAATCGAGGCGGCGACGCGCGCGGGCCGCGCACGTCACCGCCTCGTTTTGAGTTCGCGGGCGTTCCGGGGTAGAGTTAACTCTCGGTGCCGCGCTCCTCCAGGGCCGCGGATTTCCGCTTTGGGATATGGTGTAATTGGCAACACTACGGTTTCTGGTACCGTCATTCTAGGTTCGAGTCCTGGTATCCCAGCGAGTGCAACCCCCGGTCTCTACCGGGGGTTTTTGCGTGTCGCCCGGAGACGAATCGCCCGCCGATACCGCCGATACCGCCGATACCGCCGATACAGCCGATACAGCCGATGCAGTCGCGGCATCCGCTCTATCCCCGGAGGCGCGCGACCTCTGCAGCGACGTTGGCGCGCGCACGCGATTCCCACAGATGGCGCGCGGCGGCGGTGAAGTACACCGACGGCCGATCGAGGTACGCCTCGAGAATGCGGGCGCGTTCTGCCGCGAAGTCCGCGTCGGGAACGTGCGCGTACTCCGAGCGCACGGCCGCTGCGTACTCCGCATAGCGAGACGGAGACGATGCGAAGATCCAGAGATCCACATCAAGCAGGTGCGCGAGTGTGGTGCCCGGCCGTGCCCGCGGGCCGGATCGCGGCCCGCTCACGCCCGCATCCGTATCGGGAATCGTCGCGACGATGCTCGTGCGAACCTCGTCGACGAGGTCGCTCTGGAGTCCCAATGCGGTGAGTGCTGACGATGCCAGCGCCGCAGACGCACGTTCGTCCTCACCGGTGGCTCCCGTGTACACCGCGTCGTGGAACCAGGCTGCCAGCAGCGTCGCGGGGGAGACGCGTTCCCCGCGAGTCTCCAGATGGTCGAGAGCGAGCAGCACATCTTCGAGGTGGCGCTCGTCGTGGTACCTGCGGTGCGGCTCGTTCCACCGCACGAGCAGATCGTCGCCGAGTTTCCGCCACGCATCGACGGCGGTGCTCGCGACCCCGAGCTGCACGCCCAGCACGCCCCACTGCTCGTGGAGGTACTGCCGGCGGCGCAGGGGAGTGACCGCATCGCGATCCACCTGGCGCACTCGCAACCCGCTCTCGCGCAGTCGAAGCACCACCTCGCGGCCCGTCACGGGCAGTGCTCCGAGCGCCACGGCACGATCGAAATTCGCGGCGGCGACGTCGTAATGGTCGAGATCGAAGCTTCGACGCGGAAACCCGAGCAACCGCGCGAACGCGTGCAGTTCATCGGTGCTCGTATCCGAGACGAGGTGGCTCCAGAGGGTGCCGTGCGCGGGCCAAGCCGGCGGGTCGATGAGGATCGCCATTCGTTCAGCGTACTGCTCCCATACCGGTGCACGGAGGAGCCGCGTCGGCAGAAGCGACGCTCACCGCCTACCACAACGGGTTTCCGCACGCCGCCCCCTGGCCGCTCAGCCCGGGCGCTGCGACCATGGGTTCCATGGCGACTTCACCTTCCGTACTCACCGACCCCCTCTCTCGCTCGGCGCGAAAGGCGCGCGTCGGGATTGCGAAACTGGTGCAGGACGACGCACCGAAGCTCATGACCCGCGGCTACGGCTTCGGTGCGGCGATCTGGGACCGCACCCGAGCGGGAGCGCGAGCGGTGCCCATGCGGCTGCTGGGGCGGCAGGCGCTGCTCGTACGCGGAGCCGAAGGCGTTGCGACGTTCTACGACAACGACCGCATTGCTCGCCACGGGGCGATGCCGGCATTCGTGCAGGAGACGTTGTTCGGCCACGGATCAGTGCACAGCCTCGACGGCACGGAGCACCGTCACCGGAAAGCGACCTTCGTCGACGTCGCGTACGAAGACGCGGCGGTCGAGGCGCTGAAGCCGCTGCTCGAACGCGAGTGGCGCGCCGAGCGAGACGAGTGGATCGCGGGCGGCGATCGGTCCGCGTACGACGCGGCAGCCGGGGCTCTCGGACGCGCCATCATGCACTGGGCCGGGCTGCCGGGCACCGATGAGGCGCTCACCCGCTGGTCGGCGCGGATGGCGCAGATCGTGGACGGCTTCGGGGCGCCGTACTCGCCGAGCTTTCCGCTCGCAGCCGCGAATCGCGCGTGGTCCGACCGTCATGCGCGCAAGCTCATCGAGGCGGTGCGCGGGGGCGAGCTCGACGCTCCGGAAGGATCGGCGCTGCGCGCCTGGGCGTGGCACCGGGACGAGAACGACCTGCTGCTCCCCGCGAATCTCGCCGGCATCGAGCTGCAGAACTGCATCCGTCCAATGGTCGCCGTCGCCCGCTTCGTCGCGTTCGCCGCGAAAGAACTTCACGACCGGCCCGAGTGGCGCGATCGCATCGCCGCGTCGGTGGAGGAGCGCGGCGGCGCCCTCGTCGATGACCCGGTCGCGGTCGCCTTCGCGCAGGAGGTGCGCCGCACTGCTCCCTTCGTGCCGGTGCTGCCTGGCTGGGCGACGACGGACATCGAGGTCGACGGAGAAGTGGTGCCGAAGGGCGGGCGCGTCGTCCTCGACATCCTCGGCACGAACACCGACGACCGCTCGTGGGAGCGGGCCGGTGCCTTCGATCCCTCGCGATTCCTGGGGGTCGACGACTACGAGGCGATCGACACCTTCATCCCGCACGGCGGTGCGGGAGTCGCGACGGGCCACCGCTGCCCCGGGGAGAAGCTCGCCATTGCAGGGCTCGCTGCTGCGGCCGCGGCACTGAGCGACCCGCGTGTGCGCATACTCGACGAGGGCCTCGAGGTGAACCGACGCCGTCTGCCGACGAAGCCGGCCTCGGGAGGCAAGGTGCGCGCGGCGGCGGCCGTTGCGAAGTGCCCGTTCCACTGAGCGTAGACGAGCGCGGGAAAGCCGCTACTGTGATCGCATGTCGACTGATGAGTCAACGCAGCACCCGTACCTCGCCGGCCGGGCACGGCCGCAGATCATCGCGCACCGAGGGTTCGTGGCCTCGGAGCTCGCGGCCATCGGCGTAGCGGAGAACACGCGTGCCGCCTTCACGGCTGCGCTCGCCGCAGGGGCCGACTGCTTGGAGACGGACTGCCGCCTGACGCGCGACGGCGTGGTGGTGCTCGCTCACGATGCTGACCTCACGCGAGTCGCGAACGATTCACGGGCCATCGCCCAGGTCGATCTCGCCGAGCTCGACGAGATCTTCGCCGCGCGCGGCGGGCTGCTGACGCTCGAGCGGGCACTCACCGAGTTTCCGCGGGCGCACTGGAACATCGACGTCAAATCGAGGGCGGTCGCCGCGCCGCTCGGCAGAGCTGTCGCCCCGCATGGAGCGCGGGTGCTGGTGACGAGCTTCTCCGACGCCTATCGCCGGGCAGCGCTCGCCGCCGCAGCGGCTGAACCTCGGGCGACGCCGCCAGCGACCTCCCCGGGGAAGCATGCGCTGGTGCGTGTGCTGCTCGCCGTCGCCAGCGGAGCCCCGCGTGTGATCGAGCGAGCGTTCGCGGGACTCGACGCTCTGCAGATTCCGGAGCGTCACGGCCGGTTCCGAGTGCTCACCCCGCGCCTCATCGCCGCAGCCCGCGCGCACGGCGTCGAAGTGCATGTGTGGACCGTCAACGACGGTCAGCGGATGCGAGAACTGCTCGAGATGGGGGTCGACGGCGTCGTCACGGACCGCACGGACGTCGCGGTGGCCGCACTCCGGTCGCGGTGATCGCCTGTGCGGAGCTGGATCGCCACTGCGGAGCGGGATCACCACCGCCGTGGGAGCATGCGATAGTCGTGGGGTGAACGCTCCGCATCCTGCCCCTGACCTCGCCTTCGTGCTCGACTGCGTCCGCGACGATGCGGCTGCCGGGCGTCTCGCCGAGTGGGGATCGTCGAGCGTGATCGACGAGCACACGAACGCGGCCTCGTTCGGTCGTGCGCTCTTCGACGCCCTGCACGCGGCGGCGGGCCTGCATGCCGAGTTCCCGGTGGGGCATGCTGGCTTGATCCACGTCTACGGCTACTGGTTCTCCGAAGTGGCGACCCCGTTCGGGTTCAAGCGAGCGCGGTGGCAGGACGGCGAGCTGGCCCGGGCTCTCGGTCGCTCCGACGATGCGTTCCACCTGAGGCGCGGATCACCGCTCCGCGATCCCGAGTCGACGCCGCTCCAACGCGTCACTGAGGCCGCGCTCCCTCCGCTGCGGCACCCGATCGCGGGGTCTCCTGTCGGCGAGGCGCTGATCGGCGAGCGTCTGAGCCGTGTCGTGCTCGTGGAGCGTGCGGGGGCGGACGGTCCGGCGGCTCTCGTCTACGGGATCGCGGCGGCGTCGGTCACCCACGTCGACGAGCCCCTTCGGCTCATCACCGCGTTCCCCTACGAAGGCGACCGGCAGGAGCTCATCGCGGAATTCGAGGCGTATCCCGCACCGCGTTGGAATGCGGTCGCCGACTCGTAACCCGGTGTTCATCCCGCGATAGACATTTCGTCCATTTCGCACTCTAACTTTGGATGCATCGTCCAAGTCGTAAGGGAGTGCGCATGGCACCGAGCATCGTCTTCGACTTCGATGGCACCCTGGCCATCGGTCACGGGCCCGTCCGCGCGTACGCGGCGTGCGTGGCCGATGGCGCCGCAGTCGAGCCGGGCTTCATCGAGCGCGTCGACGCCGAGCTCGCGCGTTATGACGCGGGCGCGAGCTCGTATCGGGATGGATACGACATCGTCGGATCTCTCGCCGAGGCAGCGGGCGTGAGCGACGGCGATCGCGCCGCGGCCTACGAGCGCAGCCGCACACGTCTCGGCAGCGACCTCGCCGTCGTCGACACGATCGCCGACCTCGACTCGGCGCTCGAGCGGCTGGGCCGAACCGCCCGTCTCGTGCTCGCGACGAACGCGCCGGAGACCGGCGTCGCCGCCGTGCTCGACGCCTGGGGGGTGCGGGATCGCTTCGACGAACTGCACTACACCGTCGGCAAGCCGGTCGGCCTCGCGCGGCTCATCAAGCGGCTGATCGCCGAGGGACCGGTGCTCGCGATCGGCGACATCTTCGAGTTCGACCTCGCGCCGGCGGCCGCTCTCGGCGCCGACACGGCTCTCGTCGGTGCGACTGCAGCGACCGCTCCAGTTTCGGTGACGATGCGCGGGCGCTCGCTCGCCGACCTCGTCCCCGACCTTCACACCTGGGCCGCGTCTGCGGCATCCAGCACGTCCGCGCCGCTCGGCGCGGGATCCGGTATCGAAAGGTAACCCCACTCATGCGTTCATCCGTTCTCGCAGTAGGCGCTCTCACCGTCGCCGCGCTCGGTCTCGCCGGTTGCAGCGCCACCGACTCGGCGGCATCGTCAGCCGACGAAGCGCAGGCCTGGCCCGACTCCATCACGCTCTCATTGGTGCCGTCGGTCGAGGGCGAAGACCTCGCCGAGGCACTCGATCCACTGACGACGTATCTCTCCGACGGGTTGGGCATCGAGGTCGAGGGCGTCGTCGCGAGCGATTACGCCGCGACCGTCGAAGCGCTCGGCGCCGACCAGGCGCAGGTCGTCATCACCGATGCGGGATCCCTGTACAACGCCATCGAGCAGTACGACGCCGAGCTGGTGCTGCGCGACGTGCGCTTCGGCGCGACCTCGTACGCCGCGGTCGCGTACACGAACAATCCCGACAAGTACTGCGACGCCGAGCCGGTGATGGCGACCTACGCCGCGAGCGACATCGAGCTGTCGTACTGCAACGGCACCGAAGCGGCCGGCGCAGACGCGATGGGTGCCGGCCCGGCCGGCATCGACGCGCTCGAGAAGATCGACGAGGGCACCCGGGTCGCACTGCAGGCGGCGACCTCGCCCGCCGGTTACCAGTACCCGGTCGTCGCCATGCGCGACGCCGGCATCGACACCGACACCGACATCGAGCAGGTGCCGGTGGAGGGCAACAACAACGCCGTGCTCGCGGTCGCGAACGGCGACGCCGAGGTGAGCTTCGGCTACTGGGATGCTCGCACGACCGTGACGGCCGAGGCCCCCGATGTGGCGGAGAAGGTCACGGCGTTCGCCTACACCGAGATGATTCCGAACGGCGGCGTCGCGGTCGCCCCGTCGCTGCCCGCCGATCTCGTCGAGCAGCTCACCGAATTGATGGCCGAGTACGCCGACTCCTCTGAGGAAGCCGAGGCCGTGATGTTCGACCTCGTCGGACTCTCGGGATGGACCACCGAGACCGCCGAAGATGAGATCGCGCGCTACGGCGAGATCCTGGGCGAGTTCTCCAACTGACCAGAACCAGGTACATGTCACACTCACTCGATGAGCGCCGCGGGGCGAGCGGCCGGTGCACGCCGGACGCCGCCTCGTGGCGCATCGCCCTCGACCGCGTCTCGGTCACCTATCCCACCGGCACACGCGCTCTGCGCGATGTCTCGCTGAGCATCGACCCCGGCGAGATGGTGTCGATCGTCGGGCTCTCCGGATCCGGCAAGTCCACCCTCATCCGCACCATCAACGGTCTCGTCGGCGCCACCGAGGGAAGCGTCACGGTCGGCCCGCACCGCATCTCAGAGCTGCGGGGTCGCGGGCTCCGGGAGGCACGCGGGCACATCGGAATGATCTTCCAGGCCTTCAACCTCGCGGAGCGGGCGAGCGTCTACCGCAACACTCTGGTCGGCCGCTTCGCGCACTCCCCGGCGTACCGCACGCTGCTCGGCATTCCAAGCGCTGAGGATCGCGAGCTCGCGCTGCGCGCGCTCGACTCCGTCGGCATCCTCGACAAGGTGTGGCACCGCGCCGGTGCGCTCTCCGGCGGCCAGAAACAACGCGTCGCGATCGCCCGCGCACTGTCGCAGGAGCCGAGTGTGATGCTCGCCGACGAGCCGGTCGCGAGCCTCGACCCGCCCACGGCGCACGCGGTGATGGCCGACCTGGAGCGCATCAACGCGGAGCGCGGTCTCACCGTGCTCGTGAACATCCACCTCATGGACCTCGCGCGGCAGTACACGAACCGCATGATCGGTTTGCGCGACGGCCGGGTCGTGTACGACGGATCAGCCGCCGCTGCGACCGACGCCGACTTCGAGCAGATCTACGGGCGTCCGATCCAGCCGCGCGATCGCCTCGGAGAACGGGCGTGACCGCGATTCTGCGCGAACTCGAGGTGCCGCCGAAACCGCGGCACACCCTGCGCACGGTGCTGATCGTCTCCGCCATCGCGGCGTTCACGATCGCCACCTGCCTGCCGGCGATCGGCGGCATCGAGCTCGATCTCGCGGTGATCGCGAAGCACTGGCGCAACGGCGTGACGAAGCTCGTGCAGCTCGCGCAACCGAACTTCGCCTTCGTGCCGCGCACCCTGGCGCCGCTGCTCGAGACGCTGCAGATGGCGCTCGTCGGCGCGGCCGCCGCGGCGCTGTGCTCGATCCCGCTCACGCTGTGGGCAGCGGCTCCGACGAACCCGAACCGCGTCGCTCGGGGCGTCGTGCGCACGCTCAACAATGTGAACCGCGCCGTGCCCGACCTGGTGTTCGCCACCGTGCTCGTGGCGATGGTGGGCGTCGGCGCACTGCCGGGCGTCATCACGCTCTTCCTCTTCAACATCGGCATCGTGGTGAAGCTGGTCTCCGAGGCGATCGATGCCGCCGATCACCGCTACATGGAGGCGGGACGTGCGGCTGGAGGCACGCAGTTCCAGATCAACCGGGCGACGGCGCTGCCGCAGGCCTGGCCGCTGTTCGCGAATCAATGGCTCTACGCGCTCGAACTCAACGTGCGCGTATCGGCGATTCTCGGCATCGTTGGCGCGGGCGGCATCGGGCGTCTGCTCGATGAGCGGCGGGGGTTCTACGCCTACTCCGATGTCTCCGTCATCATCCTCGAGATCCTCGTCGTGGTCATCGCCATCGAGGTCCTCTCCAATCTGCTGCGCCGGAGGCTCGTATGACCGTGATGCTGAACGCCCCGGTGCCAGGCGCACCCACTGCGCCCCGCCCGGGCTCGCGCGACCTTCCGCCGCGGCCTTCGCGCGTCGCGGCGACGGCGTGGGCGATCGCGGCGGCGCTCGTCGTGCTTGCGGCGGCAGGCACGCTGCAGATCTCGTGGAACGACCTTCCGTCGGTTCCCGGCCAGGTCGCCCACTATCTCCGGCTGATGTTCGAGGCTCCGAACTGGGAGAAGCTGCCGCGCGCGCTGTTCGAGACGTGGCGGTCGATCTCGATGGCGTGGATCGGCGCCATGCTCTGCGTCGCCGTGTCGATTCCGCTCGGGATGCTCGCCGCGAACGGCGTCGGGCCCCTCTGGGTGCGAGCGCTGCTGCGCGGCATCTTCGCGGTGCTGCGCGCCGTTCCCGAGGTGATCATCGCGCTCGTGCTGCTCACCGTCACCGGGTTGACGCCGCTGACGGGAGCGCTCGCACTCGCGATCGCGGGGATCGGCACCCAGGGCAAATGGGTGTACGAGACCGTCGAGTCAGCGCAGGACGGTGCGGTCGAGGCCGTGCGCGCAGCGGGCGGCACCACCGCGGACGTGACCAGGTGGGCGATCTGGCCGGCCGTCGCCCCCGCGCTCCTCTCGTTCGCGCTGTATCGATTCGAGATCAACATCCGCACCTCCGCGGTACTCGGACTCGTGGGCGCCGGCGGTATCGGAAGTATGCTGTCGAACTACACGAACTACCGGCAGTGGGACACCGTCGGCATGCTGCTCATCGTCGTCATCGCGGCGACGATGCTCATGGACGCCGTCTCGGGAGCCATTCGTCGCCGCATCATGAACGGAAGCAGATGACCACCACGTGGCAGGGTTCACCCGACGCCCGTCCGAGTGCGCGCATCGCCTCGCTCGCTCCCGCGCTGCAGCGCACCGAGCGCCGCGTCGTCGAAGCCATCGCGGCCGACCGGGAGCGCGCGGTCGAGTGCACGGCGCAGGCGCTCGCCGAGCGGGTCGGGGTGGGGCGCACCACGGTGATTCGCGCGGCCCAGTCCCTCGGCTACGACGGGTACCCGCAGCTGCGCGTCGCCCTCGTGCAGGAGCTCGCCCTCGAGGGCGCTGCGGTCGCCGGCACTGCGGCGGGCCGGGGCACGACGGGCGCGGCAGGCGCGGCAGGCTCGGGTGGCGCCGCAGGAAGAGCGGGAAGCGGCGCTCGTGGCGATGCGATCGACCCCACGATCCTCGGCGCACTGCGGGGGAGGATCGCGCAGCTCGCCGCCCGTCTCGATGACTCGATGGCGGCGCTCACGCCGGAAGCGGTGGACGCATTCGTGCAGGCGCTCGACTCGGCCGACCGGCTGCTCGTCGTCGCCAACGGCCTCTCGAGCCCGATCGGCCTCGACTTCGCCATGCGGCTCAACTCGGCCGGGCGCTCTGTGGAGCAGTTCGCAGATCCGATGGCGCAGCAGATCGCCGCTCGGCAGCTCGGGGCCGGGTCGGTGTGCGCGGTGTTCTCCGGCTCGGGAGCGAACCGGGCGACCCTTGACGTGATGGGAGCTGCGCGCTTGAGCGGCGCGCGAGTCATCGCGATCACATCATTCGCGCGATCAGCTGTCGAGAAGCTGTCGGATGTCACGCTGGTGGTGCCGCCCGTGGGCGGGAGCTTCCACGACGAGCTCATCCACACCTCGCGTGCGGCGCTGATGCTGCTGACCGAGCATCTCGTCGACGCATTCGTCGAGATGCGCGGCGACCGCGGCCGCGACGCGCGCTCCGCAGTGCTCACCGTGCTCGCCGACGCGCTGGAGGAGTAGGCGAAGCGCCCGACCGGCGGGCGAGGGCGGCCGCGCAGCTCTCAGCCGACGAGATGCTCGCGCAGCGTCGAGCCCGTGTAGGCGCTGCGGAAGACGCCGCGTCGCTGCAGCTCGGGCACGACGCCGTTCACGAAATCCTCGAACGACGAATGGTAGAGGGCGGGCATGATGATGAAGCCGTCGGCGGCCTCGCTCTCGAAGAGGTGCTGCAGCTCGTCGGCGATCGTCGCGGGCGACCCCACCAGCTGCGGGTGCAGCTGGTTGAGGGCCTGCTCGATCGCGAGCTCGGCGACCGTCAAGCGACGCCGCTCGCTCACCGCTGCCAGCATGTCTTCGAACCCGGCGCTGCCGGTGGCGCCGCGGTGCGCGGCGAGTATCCCGGTCGCGGGAGCCGCGGGGTCGAGGGACTCGGCGTGCAGCAGCCGCTCGAGCTTCGCGAGCGCGCTCGGCAGGTCGATCTGCGCGACCAGCGCGGCGAGCTTCGCGTCAGCCTCCGCGTCGGTCCACCCCACGATCGGTTGCACGCCCTGCAGTACGCGAATGGCATCGGGATCACGACCGTGATCTACGCGGGCCCGGTCGCGGATCTCGGTGCGCAGCTCCCGCATGGCCTCGGGGGAGTCGCCGATCGCGAAGACGACCTCGGCCCAGCGCGCCGCGAAGGCCCTGCCGCGGGTCGAGGAGCCGGCCTGCATGAGCACCGGGTGGCCCTGCTGGCTCTGCGGCAGGGTGAGCGGACCCCGCGAGAGCCCTCCGCCGACCCGATGCACGCGCGACGGGTCGGCGAAGAGGCCTGCCGTCTGGTCGTGCACGAGCGCATCGGGCTCCCACGAGTGCCACAGCTCGACGACGGTCTGCACGACTTCGTCGGCGTGGTCGTAGCGCTGGCCGGGCGCCGCGATGCCAGCATGACCGAGATTGCGCGCCTCGGCATCGGTCGTCGACGTCACGATATTCCATGCGGCTCGTCCGCCCGACAGGTGGTCGACGGAGAGCAGCTGACGGGCGATGGAGTACGCGGGCACGAAGCTCGTCGACACGGTCGCGCCGATGCCGATGCGCGACGTCACCCCGGCGACGAGCGCCGCCTTGGCGATCGGGTCGAGGTAGATCGCCCCCTTCCCGGCGGTGCGGAGGGTCGTGGCGTAGTCGCCGGCGCCGTCCTCGGGCACCGCGAGCGCGTCCGCGAAGAAGATCATGTCGAAGCAGCCGCGCTCGAGTGTGCGTCCGAGATCCGCCGTGAACGACCCGCTCAACCAGTCGGCGCGGCTGAGCGGATTGCGCCAGTTCTCGGCGTACTGGCTCGTGGGCGGATTCACCATGCCGACGAGGTGCATGCCCCGCTTCATGAGGCGTGCGACTCGGGCTCGGTCGCCGGAGGCGCGTCGGTGCCGACCACCGACGGGCTGTTGATGGAGACGGTGAGGTGCGTCACCACGTGCTGCACCTGCGCGCCGACTCCGATCCAGGCGTTCGCGGCCGTCTCGAGCACCGCGGAGAGGCCTCCGTCGAGCCGGGTCGCGTAGTGATCGGAGCCCGAGTAGACCCCCGACGCCTTCGCCCGATCGATCGCGGCGTAGATCGGCGTCATGTGGTCGACGGGGGCGGCGGGCGCTGCGGCACTCGCGACCACCGCAGGCGATGCGGATCCTGCGTCGAGCAGCGGATACAGCGACCAGTGCGCCCGAGCGCGAACGCCGCTCTCGGGGAGCGCGATCGGAGCGGCGGCGAGCGCGTGCACGCCGGGCGGAAGCGCGCACTGCAGTTCTCCCGGGCAGCCGCGGGAGAGCAGGATCGCGGCGGACAGATGCGCGCCGCTTCGCGCGGCCGCGGCGACGACGCTCTGCACGTAGGCGAGCACGCGCTGCTCGCCGCCGGTCACGAACGTGGAGATGTCATTCGTCTCGATGGTGAGGCCGGTGGCGTCGGCCGAGCCGAGTGCCCCCAGGATGATGCGCACGTAGTCCGAGTCGTAGACCGAGAGCGTGAAGCGCGCTCCAACGCCGTACTGCTCGGGAGTGGGCGTCGGATGCGTCGCTGAAGTCACGCCCCAACCCTAGGCGACGATCGCGTGCGTCGTGGAGCGGGTGGCGGGATGTTGCTAGGGTGAACCTCACACGGGAGTCCGGTAGGCCGGGCTGAGAGGAAAGTCCACAGCTTTCGACCGTCGAACCTGATCTGGATCATGCCAGCGCAGGGAGACACTCTACGAACCCGTGCCCGAACGAAACGGAAGGGCACGCATTCATGCGCCATCACACCCATACCCGCACCCTGACCCGCGCGGCCGCGCTGCTGTCGACGGCTGCGATCGCACTCGTCGGCTGCGCGAGCACCGCGGCGGCGCCGAACGGCGCGAGCGCCGGGGAGAACGCCGGCAGCACCCGGGTCACCTTCGCCCTCGACTGGGCGCCGAACACGAACCACATCGGCGTGTACGTCGCCGACGAGCTCGGGTACTTCGACGAGGCGGGACTCGACGTCGAGATACTGCCGTACGGCTCGACCCCGGCGACCCAGCTGGTCTCCGCAGGCGAAGCCGATTTCGGGATCGGCGGCCAGTCGACCGTTCAGGTGGCGCGCACCGCCGGGCTCGACCTCGTGTCGGTGTATCGCGTCACGCAGCGGGACTCGGGACGTCTAGTCACTCTGGCGGATCGTGCTGACGTCGACCGCCCCGCCGATCTCGACGGCATGACGTTCGGCGGCTTCGGCTCACCGCTCTACAGCGCCCTCGCGCGCGCCACGATCGAGGGCGACGGCGGCGAGGGGTCGTTCGAGGAGGTGGTGCTCGACACGGGCGCCTACGAGGCGCTCTCGCAGGGGCGCATCGACTTCACGCTGTCGGTCGCGACGTGGGAGAATCTGCAGGCAGAGCTCGACGGCCACCCGTACCGCGAATTCGGGTATCAGGACTTCGGGGTGCCGGAGCAGCAGTCCACCGGCATCGTGTCGAGCGAGGCATATCTCGAAGCGCACCCGGAGGAGTCCCGCGCGTTCGTGCAGGCGGTCGCCCGCGGGTACGCGTACGCGGCCGAACAGCCCGAAGCTGCGGCCGAACTGCTCATCGCGGCGAACCCCGACACCCTCGGGGCGGCCGACGAGCTCGTCCATGCCAGCGCCCGGCTGCTCGCCGAGGACTACCTCGCCTCTCCCGAACGCGAGATCGGCGCGATCGACCCCGAGGCGTGGGACGCGTTCGGCGCGTTTCTCTTCGACGGCGGATTCCTGACCGACGCGGAGGGGCGGCCGCTCACGGAGCAACCCGACTGGAGCGAGTACGCCACCGACGCGTACCTGGGGTGAACAGCCGCATGATGCGCAGTGTCCGACGGGGGTTCTTCGCGACCGGCGGTTCGTGGTCAGAACGACTCGCCCTCATCGCGGCGCCGACGATCGCGTTCCTGCTGCTGCTCGCCGCGTGGCAGGGGGTGGCCGCTGCGGGCCTCGTGCCCGCGGAGATGCTGCCAGCTCCGACGCGCGTGGTGAGCGCCGGTGCCGCCGAGCGCACCGCGCTCCTGCGGCACGCGATCCCGACGCTGATCGCGACCGTCGCGGGATTCGCCCTGTCGGTATCGGTCGCCTGGGTGACGGCGACCGTGCTCGACTTCTCGCGGATCCTGCGCAGCGCTCTGCTCCCACTGCTCGTCGTGAGCCAGACTCTGCCGCTCATCGCGCTCGCACCGCTCGTGGTGCTCTGGTTCGGCTTCGGCCTGCTCCCGAAGCTCCTGCTCGTCGCTTTCGTCACGTTCTTCCCGATGGTGGTCGGGCTGCTGCGCGGGTTCGCGGAGGCGGACCCGGAGGCCGAACGCCTGCTCGCATCGATGGGTGCGTCGCGGGCGACGGTGTTCCGCCTGGTCAGGCTCCCGGCGTCGACGGCTTCGTTCTTCTCGGCGTTGCGCATCTCGATCACCTATGCGGTGGTCGGCGCGATCTTCGCCGAGTACGCGGGAGCCGTCGCCGGCCTCGGCGTCTACATGCAGTCGGCGAAGAACGTCTTCCGCACCGACCTGGTGCTCGCCGCAGTCGGCGTCAGCACGCTGCTCACCCTGTGCCTGTTCGGCATCGTCGTACTCGCCGAGCGCGTGGCGGCGCCGTGGCTGCGCATCGAACAGGGACGGGATCGCACGCACCGGGGGACGCGATCGTGACGCTGCTCGAGGTCCGCGGCGTCGGCAAGCGCTTCGCCGATCAGGTCGTGCTCGAAGACGTCTCCTTCGACGTCGACGACGGCGAGATCGTCGCGATCATCGGCGCGAGCGGGAGCGGGAAGTCGACGCTGCTGTCGCTCCTCACCGGCGCGTTGCATCCCGACTCCGGGGAGATCCGCTTCGCGGGTGCGCCGCTGCCGCAGCGGCGTCGGCCATTCGCCTACATGCCGCAGCGCGATGCGCTGCTGCCGTGGCGGAGAGTCGTCGAGAACGCGGCCATCGGGCTCGAAGTGCAGGGCGTGAGCAGACGGGAAGCGCGGCGTCGCGCACGTGAGCTCCTCGAGCCGTTCGGTCTCGCGGGTACCGAGTTCCGATACCCGCGGCAGCTCTCCGGCGGGATGCGCCAGCGCGTTTCGTTCCTCCGAGCCGTCGTGCAGGAGCAACCGATCCTGCTGCTCGACGAGCCGTTCGGCGCACTCGACGCCATCACCCGCGACGATCTGCAACGCTGGCTGCTCGAGATGTGGCGAGACTCCGGGTGGACGATCGTGTGCATCACGCACGATATTCGCGAAGCCGTGCGCCTGGCCGATCGCGTGCTCGTGCTTCCCAGAACCCCCGGTGCCCTGGCCGGGGAGGTGGCGGTCTCCCGAGAGATTCCGCGCGGCACCGGAATGCTGACCGATCCGAGAGTGCCGCCGCTCGAAGCGGAGCTGCACGCACTGCTGCGGTCGGCGGGCTAGGGCAGCCGGTCAGCCGCGCCGCGGGCCGCACGATCGAACCCCATCGCGTACGCTCGCTCGGGCAGTCCGGCGAGCGGAGTGCGCAGCGCTGCATCGAGTGCGGCGGCGGAGACCGATGCGAGTCGCCTCGGCCACGGTCGGCCCAATGACGTGTTGAACGCGGCGAGCCGGGCCGCAGTTCGCGCGGAGGCGAGTCTGCTGCGCTCCCACCGCGCGAGCGCGGCGCGGTGCGAACCGTCACCATCCGGCGCCGTGCGCCGTTGCCGGCAGCGGCGAGCCTGTGCGAGCACCGGAGCGAGCGTCGCGGCGTCGAGGAGCCCCAGGTTCATGCCCTGGCCGCCGATCGGGCTCACCTCATGCGCGGCATCACCGATCGCGATGACGGAACCGGCGAACACCATGCGATCGAGCAGGACGCGGCGGATGCTGAAACGACTCGCCTCGACCACGTGCGCTGCGAGAGCGGGGGCCAGCATGCGCGTCGCGATCGCCTCGGCGAGTCGTTCGCCGTCGCCGGCCGCGCGCTCGGCGTTCGGATGCTCCGGATCCGACGCGATCCTCGCCACCAGGCGGCGTCGGCCGCCGGGCAGAGGAAACGACTCCGCGACGCCGCACGCGCCGAGGGTGATCACCGCCGTGCCCTCCGGCTGCCCGGGAGCAGCGCTCAGATCGGTCATGAGATACCTGTCGGGATAGGCCCGCGAACGCCCGGTGAACAACCCGCTCAGCAGACGCCGCCCGGATGCACCAGCAGCCACGATCAGGGTGCGGGCGAACCAGGTGCGCGATGCTCCGTCAGCGTCCAACGCGTGCACGTGCACCCCCTCCGGCGTGGGGTGCACGCCCACGACGCGCACGCCACGCACAGGAATCGGCCCGTACGCGGCCACCGCAGCCTCGGTGACCGCCTGGGGGACGGAGGCGACGAACGGGAAGCGCGATGGGCGGCGGTCGAAGCGCACCTCGCCGACCGTGCGACCGGCGGCGACGGCGATACCGCGGGGAATCCGCACAGCCTCTGCGAGAATGCGCTCCGTCGCACCGCCCGCCTCCAGCGCGGCGAGCACCGGAGGATGCACGCCGATCGCGCGAGAACCGGGCGACGCATCGGCGCGCTGCTCGAGCACGACGACCTCGACCCCCAGACGATGCAGCTCGGAGGCGACGAGCGAACCACTCGGCCCGGCACCGACCACCAGGACATCGCAGGCGGTGACGCTCACCGCTCGCCCCGCAGCTCGACGCCCTCCTGATCGGGGCGGTGCACCGCGAGGAGCCGGAACCGGTTGACCTGCTCCGCCCGCCACCGCGGCGGCAGCACGTGCGACAGCTCGCTCCTGGTGTAGCTGCGACGGATACTCCGAAGCCCGTCGACGCGCAGGAGGGTGCCGGCGCTCACCGGCACCGCGCCCACGGCGAATGCAGCGTAGGCGAGTCGACCGCGAGCGATATCGGAATGCACGGCGAGCCTTGAAGCGAGAGCCTCGGAATCGGCGAGCAGCCCGCAGAACTCGGGTTCGGACAGGTGATGGAGGAGATGGTTCGAGACCACGACGTCGAATCCCTCACCCGCGGCCACCAGTTCCGAAGAGAAGCACTCGCGGTATTCGACCCCGGGAATACGCCGCGCGTTTCTCGCCACCGCGATGGCGCGCGGATCGGGGTCGATCCCGACCCCCTGCACTGCGTACCCGTCGCGGGCGGCCATCCGAACGATCCGCCGCAGCACATCTCCGCCGCCGCATCCCACGTCCAGTATCCGCAGATGAGGCGCGGATCCGCTCGTCGAGCGCGACGCAGCCTCGAGCGCGGGACGAATGTGGGTGCGGTAGACCCGGCCCCATGATGAGACAGCGCGATTGACCGCGTCGAATCCCTGCAGCGTGCGGCGCAGCCGGCCCGCGTCGCACGAGGGATCGTCCATGATCTCCGTCAGCCGGGTGTCTCGCTCGGCGAGCGAGACGAACGTCCTGCGCTCCATCGTGACAGCCACGGCCGGATCAGACCGCGTTGCGCGATGCCGTATTGGTCGCCGGGGCGCTCGCCGCAGCGCCGACGGGGATCCCCGTGGCACCCGTCACATCGGCTTCGGGGATGGTCTGGGCCTGCTCAGTGCGCGCGGCGACGCGGGTGAACCGCGCCGTTTCCACGGTCAAGCCCGGGCCGAAGCACAGCCCCGCCACGGTCGCACCGTCGGCGAGCGAATCGTCGGCGAGGATGCGCTGCAGAATGAACAGGATCGTCGCGCTCGACATATTGCCGTACTCCCGGAGCACCTCGCGGGACGGGAGCATCGCGTCGTCCGGGAGATCGAGGCCGCTCTGCACCCGGTCGAGCACGCTCCGCCCTCCGGGATGCACGGCCCACGCGTCGATGCCGGAGACGGCTCCCGTGGCGTCGCGACCGAGCATCGGTCCCACCACAGACGCAATCTCCCGCCCGATGATACGCGGGACGTTGGCGGTCAATCGCATTTCGAATCCGTGGTCTCCGATCGTCCAGTCCATGTCCTCCTCGCCCTCAGAGGTGAGCGCGGTCGAGAATGCCCCGACGTCGAGCACGGGCGTCGAGCGTCGTGCCGCCATCGGATCGGAGGCCACGATCGCCGCCCCCGATCCATCGCCGAACACCGCGGAGGCGACGATCTGCTCGGGATCGTTGGAGGAGCGGATGTGGAGCGAGCAGAGTTCGGTGCAGACGACGAGGACCACGGATCCCGGCTGCGCGTCGGCGATCCGCGTGGCGGCGCGCAGCGCGGGGAACGCTGCGGCGCATCCCATGAATCCGATGTTGGTGCGCTCGGCGCTCGTCGGGATGCCGAGCTCTCGCACGAGCAGGTAATCGGGGCCCGGCGCGAAGAATCCGGTGCACGACGCGGTGACGACGTGCGTCACGTCGGCCGCCGAGAGACCGGCTCGTTCGAGGGCGTCGCGGGCCGCGGCTGCGGAGAGGGGCGGCGCTTCTCGCCGGTACACCAGATTCCGTTCGCCGGTCGAGGGGGAGCGGAGAAGCTCGTGGTCCTCCATGAACACGTCCGAGTTCGCAGACGGGCCGTTGTCGGAGTCGAGACTGCCGATGACGGAATATCGGGTGTCGATCGCCGATTGATCGAACGCCGCTCCGATGAGTCTGGCGGTGAGCCGGTCGACTCCGGGCTGGGCGGCGAAGAAATCTCGGGTGCGCGCCTGTGCCAAGCGCGCGGACGGGATTGCGGTACCGATGGCGAGGATCTGCGTGACCATGAGGCAAACCTAGTGGTGCTGCCGGCGCGGCACTCGGGGCTTGACAGGGATCGCGGCATTCCGAGACCGCGTGGTCGCACGCCCCGACTCCGAAAGCTGGGAACTTACTGCATATCGTCTCCCAGGCGCAACCACCTAGTGGGAGGGCTCCGAAGCACTCACACTAAGACAACCCGGTGACATGCGCTGTGCCGACATCGTCACCTCCAATGAATATAGAAGGAGAACGTCGTGAAGAACTCACCTAATCGCATTCTCGGAGTGATCTTCGGCGCGGTCTACGTCCTGGTCGGCCTGCTCGGCTTCGCCGTCACCGGTGGAGTGGGCTTTGTCGCGACCGAGGGCGGTCTGCTCCTCGGTATTTTCGAGGTGAACCCGCTGCACAACATCGCCCACCTCTTGATCGGTGCGGCCCTGCTGCTCGCCGGCCTCGCGAACGTTCGCGCTGCGAAGGGCGTCAACGGCACCGTGGGTGCCGTGTACCTCCTGCTCGGCATCGTCGGCTTCTTCATCGCCGATACCGCTGCGAACATCCTGGCGCTGAACACCGCCGACCACATCCTCCACCTCGGCAGCGCGCTCGTGCTGCTCGTCGTCGCCATCGCGGCCGACAAGCACGTCGAGCCCGCGACGCGTCCGGCGATCTAACATGCGCGCGTTCTGATGATGATCAGAGCAATGTGGCCGGCCCTGGCTTCGCTCGGGGCCGGCCTCGTGCTGTTCGCGACGGCCGCCGGGGCGTCTCCGGGCGTCGCCGTTCCCGTCGGTATCATCGGGGCCCTCGAACTCGCATGGTCGTTCGCCGTTCTGCGAGCGGGGCGGCTCGTGCTGCCTCGCACCGCGGTGGCGGGCGGCGCGATCGGCATCGTGGGGTCGGGATTCCTGCTGCTGACGGGACCGCTCGCGTTGATTCCGTTTCTCGCGCTGTTCGTGTTCCACTGGTCGATCGCCATTGCCGCCGTGATCGAGTTGCGCGGCCAGCGCGCTCGGCGCGGAGCTGCTGCGGGGGAGCCGGCGCCGGAGTCTCGGCAGCGTCGGGCGGGGGTCTTCGCACTCGTGCTGGTGGTCGAGGCGATGCTCGTCGCTGCGATCGCGACGCCCGCGCTCGCTGCGAGCGAGGCCGGCGAATTCGCCGTCCCGCACGGCACATCCCACGCCGGCCACTGAACGGGCGCCGCTCGGATCGCCCCGAGCGATCGCTGCACGTCGTAGGGTGGAAGCGGAGAGCCTCGTGCTCCACGAGGTCGGAAGGAGAGTCTGATGCTGCTCAACCTGGATGCACTCGCGAACACCGGCGGGCAGAGCGTGCTCCCGTGGGTGATCGGAGCCGCGATCGTCATCGTCATCGCGGCCGCGCTCATGATCTTCGCGGCGGTGCGCAAGCGCCGCGCCGCGGCGAACCCGGACCCGAACGCGAACCCGAGTGCCGCGCCCGAGCCGGGCGACCCCGGCGACCCGACGCGCCTCTGACTGGCTGACCCGACGCCTCAGAGGCCGCGCCCATCCCTGCCGGACTGCGGAAGAACGATCACGGAGGATTCACCATGCGCGCAACGGAAGCTCTCGTCGACCTGGCTCGGCGCCCGCTGGACGCCGCCGAGGCGCTGCGTCCACAGCTCGTACCAGAACTGCTGAACGCGCACCCGCACCACGACAACTCCGTTGCGTGGTTGCTGTGGCATGCGGCGCGCGAGATCGACGAGCAAGTCGCGAGCCTCTCCGGCGAGGAGCCGATCTGGACGGCTCAGGGGTTCGACCGGCGATTCGACCTGGGCCCAGCTGCGTCGAGCATCGGATACGGCCACAGCGCGGAGGAGGCGAGGAGCATCGTCTCCGGAGACGCGGCGCTGCTGCTCGAGCACCTGCGCGCCGCGGTGGAGGCGCAGGTGGCCTATCTGATGTCGCTCGATGACCCCGCGCTCGACGACGTCATCGATGAAGCCTGGGATCCGCCGGTGACCCGTGCTTCACGACTCGTGAGCATCTCGGCAGACGCCCTGGAACACGTGGGGCAGGCGTCCTACGTCGTCGGTCTCGGGAGCGGCGCGTTCGAGTGAGGCGCCGGCTCGCCCAGCGCGAACTCGGTGCGACGGTGCACGACGCCGTTGATCTGCAGGGCGAGGGAGGCGGGTCCCGGGTAGTATCTGCGCGTCGAGATCGGGCGGAAGGACTGCGCGGCTGACACGCGCGCCGCCTCGCCGGGCGCCAGTTCGCGGCGGGCGAGCTTGAACACCTTCGTGCGCTCGCGTCCGCGGGCATCGGGAAACTCGAGCACATAGTCGATCATGATGCGCGCGGCGTCGGAGCCGCGGTTGGTGATCGTCGCCGAGAACTGCACCTCGTCGCCGATCATCACGCGCGGGCGGGAGAGCGCGAGCGGGGTGACGTCGAGCCGCGCGAGCCCGTATCCGAGCAGTGCGAGCGCATCCGCGTCACCTCGCTTCACGAGCGTTCGGAGCGCGTGTCGCGAGGTGCGGTCGACATGTGCACCGCCGGCGGCCCGCCACCCGGCGACGCACTCCACGACGAATCCGGGATGGTGCCGACTGTGGTCATTCACGTGGTTCGCCACCGATCGGCGCACCGCTTCCTCTGGGTCGTCGGAGAGCGCATCGAGGATGCCTCGTGTGGGAAGGGGATCGGCGATGAGTGCCGGGATGCGCTCTGCCCAGGGCAGGAGCGGTCGGCTGCCCTCGGAGGCGAGACGGCGGACGTGCCAGTCGCGGTCGCCGGTCCATCCCTGCATCTGCGCGAGCGCCCGGGGGAGATCGTGCCGGAGCAGCGGGCGAATCGCGAACTCCGACGTCATGCGGGGTGTCAGCTCACGCAGCAGGGCGAGGGCGTCGTCGAACGCCTCAGGCGCCCCCGCCTCGAGTGCGCTCCAGGCGACGGCGAGGCCGACTGGCCAGAGCATCCAGCCCGAGAACTCGGGATCCTGCTGCGCCGCGCGGACGATCGCGTTCAGTCGAGCCGGAGCGGTGCCGTGGTCCTCGCGCACGGCGCCGGCGAGCAGACGCGCTCGCTCGCTGAGGCCGCGGCCGGCGAGCGAGGCTGCTGCGCCCCGCAGTGCGTCGCCGTCGGCAGCCGGGTTCGCATTGAGCAGCAGTCTGGCGAGCGCTTCCGCGCGGTCCCGACCGAGCAGCTCATCGGTCATCGACATCGAGGCGCTCCGCTCGTCCAGGCTGCAGGGGCGCGCAGAAGGAATCGCGCTCCGCATGGAGTGTACGGCACCCCGCAGGACCGGAGTAAGCCAGTTGCCGTGGCGCCCGTCAGCCCATTAGCGTCGAGATGTTGCCTCGAGCGGGGCGCCGAGAGGAGCACCATGAGCGCGCACGACCGAGACCCGTCCCAGAGCGCTGCGGTCGCAGCGCCGGCGGCCGACCGAGGGTTGGTGCCCCGATTGATCGCCGGGGCCCTGCGCATGAGACTGGTTCGCGCATTCCTGAGGTACGGCGAGCATCGCGGCTCCATGCTCGCCGACAGCCTCACATACCGGGCGCTGTTCAGCGTCTTCGCCGGCATTTCGCTCGGGTTCTCCGTGGCAGCGCTCTGGTTGAGCTCCAACCCGGAGGCGATGGCGACGCTCACCGAGACACTCGATCGAGTGATCCCCGGCATCGGCGATATCGTCGATCCGAGCACGTTCGCCGCTCCCGGATTCTCCATCGTCGGAGTGATCTCCCTGCTCGGCCTGCTCGGTGCGGCGATCAGCGCGATCGGGAGTCTTCGCATCGCGTTGCGGACGCTCGCAGACGAAGTGCACGACGACGTGTTCGTGCTGTGGGTGATCCTGCGCAACCTGCTGGTAGCCGTGCTGTTCGGAGGGCTGCTCGCGGCGGCCGCCGTCGTGAGCGTGGTGGGCTCCTTCGGCATCTCGTCACTGCTCACATGGCTGGGAATGGGGAACGGGTCGTTCACGGAGTGGGCGACCCGCGTCTTCGGCATCCTCGTCGTCTTCGTGATCGATACCGTCGCTATCGCACTGGTGTTCCGCGTGCTCTCCGGCGTGCGAGCGCCGGCGAAGGCGCTGTGGGGCGGAGCCGTCGTCGGCGGCGTCGGGCTCGTCGTGCTGCAGGAGCTCTCGGGCCTCTTCGTGCGGGGAGCCACCGCGAACCCGTTGCTCGCGTCGTTCGCGACGCTGATCGCGCTGCTGCTCTGGATCAACCTCTCGTCCCAGGTGATTCTCATCGCCTGCAGCGTCATCATCACTGCAACAGCGGAATCCAAAGACCGACTGCGCGAGAAGTTCGGCGCCGAAACGCTGGTGCAGCGCCGGCGACTTCGGGCCGAGGAACTCGTCCACGCTGCGACGCGCGAGTTGCGCGCCGCGCAGGAGGCTGAGCGGAGCGAACGCGCGAAAGGGGTTGTCGATGCGACGGGGGAGCCGCACGCAGGAGCAACGGCGGAGCGAGCGTCGCGGCCGGGGCAGTAGCAGGTCGCCGTCCGCGGCTCGAGAGATAGGGTGAAGTGATCGCCCGCACCGACGGGCGCATGAGGCTTCGCGATGACGGAAGGCAGGCGCACGTGACCGACCAGCAGCACCACTTCGAGGAGGCCGTTCGCGCCTCGGCACGGACGGGGCACGAGCGCACGCTCGACGACCTGCAACGGCTCGTGCGCATTCCGTCGGTGTCGTGGCCCGCCTTCGACCCGGCGCACGTCGCCGCGAGCGCCGAGGAGATCGCGGAACTGCTCCGCGAGACCGGCGTCTTCGATGTCGTCGATGTGCGTCGCGCCCCCGTCGAGGGCGGGACCGATCTGGGGCAGCCCGCCGTGGTGGCTCGTCGTGCGGCACGCAACGGGCGACCGACGGTGCTGCTGTACGCCCACCACGACGTGCAGCCTCCCGGGAAGGACGAAGACTGGCTGTCGCCGCCCTTCGAGCCGACGTTGCGCGACGGGCGGCTGTACGGACGCGGGGCCGCCGACGACAAGGCGGGCGTCATGGCGCACATCGGAGCCATTCGTGCGCTGGCCGCGGCGGCCGAATCGGAGAAGCGCGATCTCGACCTGGGCATCGCGCTCTTCATCGAGGGTGAGGAGGAGTGGGCGTCGCAGTCCTTCGGCAACTTCCTCCGGGAGAACCGCGACATGCTCGCGGCGGACGCCATCATCGTCGCCGACTCGAGCAATTGGGATGAGGAGACGCCGGCGTTGACGGTGGCGCTGCGCGGCGCTGTGGCGTTCAACGTGCGCATCCAGACGCTCGACCGCGCCTCCCACTCCGGCATGTTCGGAGGGGCGGTGCCCGACGCCATGCTCGCGGCCGTGCGCCTGCTGGACACGCTGTGGGACGCGGACGGCGCCGTCGCCGTCGACGGGCTCGGGGCGGCGGACCTCGACGTGCCCGACTACGATGAGGCGCGGCTGCGTTCCGAGACGGGACTGCTCGACGGGGTGAGTCCGGTGGGTCGCGGCGCGATCCTCTCGCGGCTCTGGGCTCAGCCCTCGATCTCGATCACGGGCCTCGACGCTCCCGACGTCGCGAACGCTTCAAACACGCTCATACCCAGCGTTCGTGTGCGCATCAGCGCGCGCATCGCTCCGGGGCAGGACCCGAATGCCGCGTATGCGGCCCTCGTGCAGCACTTGCAGGATCGCGCGCCGTTCGGCGCGCATCTGACCTTCGAAGACCCTGGCCTGGGGCAGGCGTTCCAGGTCGACACGAGCGGCTGGGCCGTTTCCGAGGTGCGTCGTGCAATGGCCGACGCCTGGGAGCGCGACCCGGTGGATATCGGCGTCGGCGGATCGATCCCGTTCATCGCGGAGCTCGTGGACGAGTTTCCGGAAGCGCAGATCCTGGTCACGGGCGTCGAGGACCCCGACGGGCGCGCGCACAGTCCGAACGAGTCGCTGCACCTCGAATCGTTCCGCAAATCGCTGTTGTCGGAGGCGCTGTTCCTCGCTCGTCTCGATCAGCGCATCGCCTGACCCATCGGCGTCGCGCGATGGGCGTCAGCCGTCGCGCGACGCCGCGTCAATGCTTGTGCGCGGGGCCGTTCGCATCGTCGGCCGCGGTGATATCCGCCGCACGAGAGACCGGCTGAGCCGCTGGTCCCTCCGGAGCGGTCTGCGATGAGCCGGGCTCCTGTGCTGCTTGAGCTTTGAGGAGATCGCGGATCTCGCCGAGCAGGTCGACGTCGCTCGGTCCGGTCGGGGCCTCGGCGACCTTCGGGCGGAGCTTGTTCATGGGCAGGACGAACACGAAGTAGACGACCGCGGCGACGATCACGAAGTTAATGATCGCTCCGATGACGGCGCCGAACGCGATCTCTCCGCCCCGCGGCAACCCGACGATCAATGCGCCGTCGAGCGAGTCGGCATCGAACGCCTGCCCGATGATCGGGTTGATCAGCGAATCGACGACTCGCTGCACGACGGTGTTGAACGCGGCGCCGATGACGACGGCGACCGCGAGCTCGATCACGTTTCCTCGCAGAATGAACGCTTTGAATCCACTCAACATGTGTTCCCCTCCCTAGTCACGACTGCGGTTCCACGTTAGCGGTTCCCGCACACGAGTCGGGGCCCGGTGCGAAACAATCCGCACCGGGCCCCGAAGGTCGAGACGTGTCAGACGCAGGCCATCGCGTCGTCGGTGACGGCGTCGAAGTAGTCGCTGATCAGGGTGCTGCTGTCGTCCACGCTCGTCGGGTCCTTGGCGTACTCGTAGAAGCGCTCGTAGACCGACTGATTCGGGCTCGAGATGTCGGCGAGCGGCTTCAGGGAGTCGAGCACCTCCGGCGTCAGCTCTCCGGAGGCGCCGAGCGTCGAGAACGCGGTCAGCGCATCGCAGAACTCTGCGGAGCGTTCACCGACATCCTCACCGGTGCCGCTCGAGCTATCAGCCGCTGCATCGGCGGCGCCCTCGGCGGCACCTTCCGCTGCGTCGTCGAGCTCGCTCTCGCTCGGAGCGGGAGAAGCGGTCTCGAGCTCTTCCGTCATCTGCTCGTAGTCGTCGACGGCCGCACCGGTGGCGTTCATCACGGAACCGAGGATGAACAGGGAGAAGATCAGTGCCCCGATGCCCGCGAGGACGGCGACGCCGCCGGTGATGACGCCCGTGAGCGACATGCCCTTCGACTGGCGCTTCCTCAGCGCGAGAATACCGAGGATCACGGCGGCGATGCCGCCGAGGATTCCGATGAACCACGCCCAGAAGAAGACGAGGCTGGCGATACCGATGATGAGCGACGCGATGGCGAGGCCCTTCGGCGCCGCCGGAGGGTAGCCGCCTGAGCCGTACCCGCCCTGGGGCGACTGCGGGCCCTGCGGTGGGACGCCGCCGTAGGGCGCCTGGCCCGGCTGCGAAGCGCCGGGCTGCGAAGCGCCGGGCTGCTGCGGTGCTGGCGGCGTCACGCCGGGAGGCGGAGGCGTCGCACCCGGCGGGGGAGGCACCGATGCGCCCGCGGGAAGCGGCGTCGTCGCAGGCGGAGGCACCGCGGGCCCTGGCTGGAAATCGGAGGGGAGCTGAGAGGTGAGCTCCGGCTCGGACACGGACGGCGGCTGCAGCGGCGTGGTGGGCTGCTTCGGCTGCTCGCCGTTCGGAAGATTCGGGTCGGACATGAGCGGTCTGGCTCCTTCAGCTGGATCGGCTTCCCCGGGCCGATTCGCGTCGCCCGACGACGAGCGCGACCCCGGTGGTGCGACACGGGTCCCCGTCGCACCATGCCATCCTATGCGCGAACCGCGTACGCCGTCCGATTTCGCTCGGTGTCTGCAATCACCAGCGTCCAGGAGGCTGGATGGCTTAGCGTTAGACGCATGGAGTTCCTCGGCGCGACCCCCACAGTCGATCTCACGTATTCAGATGTCTTCCTGGTGCCGCGGCATTCGGAGGTGCGCAGCCGGCTCGACGTGGCTCTTGCGCCCGACGATGGCACGCCGGCGACGATCCCGCTCGTCGCGGCGAACATGAACTCGGTGACCGGCCCGCGGTTGGCGGCAGTGCTCGCGCGCCGCGGGGGATTGGCGGTGCTCCCGCAGGACCTGTCGCCGGAGGCGACCTCAGAGGCCATTCGGCGCGTGAAGCACGAACCCGTTGCGGTTGACGGCGCGATCGTGCTTCCACCCGATGCCACGGCCGCCGACGCGCTCCGCTGGATTCCGAACGCCGACGGTCAACTCGTGGTGGTGGCCGATGATGACCGGTCGAGTTCGCGCGCGACGGCGACGAACTCCGATGCGCCCGCTTCGCTGGTGCCGATCACCGCGGTGCGCGGAACGCTCGGGGCGCATCGGCTCTCATCGGTCCCGTCAGATGCGCGGCTCGGCGATCTCCTCCACGCGCAGACCGTCGTGATCGAGGAATCCGATCTCGGAGATGCTCGCGCCGCGTTCGACGCGGTCGACGCCGCGCTGCGAGCGAACCCCGGCGGCTCGGCCGACGCCGTGTGCGTGGTCCGCGACGGCATGCTGCTCGGGACGCTCTCGCGGCGCTCCGCGCTTCGCGCGTCGATCTACCGGCCGGCGCTCGACGCGCAGGGACGGCTCGCCGTGGCGGCAGCCGTCGGCATCAACGGGGACGTCGCCGCGAAGGCGCGCGCCCTCGCCGAGTCGGGTGCCGATGTGCTCGTGGTCGATACCGCGCACGGCCATCAGGGCGGGATGCTCCGCGCGCTCGAGTCGGTGGCCCGGCTCGATCTCGGAGTGCCGATCGTCGCGGGAAACGTCGTGACGGCGGAGGGGGTGCAGGATCTCGTCTCGGCGGGCGCCTCGATCCTAAAGGTGGGCGTCGGGCCCGGGGCGATGTGCACGACCCGCATGATGACCGCAGTGGGGCGCCCGCAGTTCTCGGCGGTGCTCGAAACCGCGCATGCGGCGCGCGAACTCGGCGCACATGTCTGGGCAGACGGCGGCGTGCGGTATCCGCGGGACGTCGCCCTCGCGCTCGCGGCGGGAGCGTCGTCGGTGATGATCGGCTCCTGGTTCGCGGGCACCGCGGAGTCGCCGGGAGAACTCCTGGCGGATGCCGATGGGCGGCAGTACAAGGAGTCGTGGGGCATGGCCTCCGCGAAAGCCGTGCAGGGTCGGTTCGGGGGGCTCGACGCGTTCGATCTCGCTCGCAAGCAGCTCTTCGCCGAGGGCATCTCGTCGTCGAAGATCTATCTCGACCCGCAGCGACCGGGTGTCGAGGATCTGATCGACATGATCACGTCGGGGGTGCGGTCGTCGTTCACCTACGCGGGAGCGGAGAGCGTTGCCGCCTTCCACGACCGGGCGCGCGTCGGACTGCAGTCGGCCGCGGGATACGAGGAGGGCAAGGCGCTGCCCGTCTCCTGGTAGCCGAGCGCGTTCGAGCGGCAGTCGATTTCATCCTCGATTCCGTCCATCGGCCGCTTCGCGAGAGGGTGCTCCCCATAGACTGGTGCATCTACGACCGTAAGGAGCATCGGTGAAGTACATCTCGACCCGTGGCGGCATGGAGCCGGCCCCCTACAGCGCGATCCTGCTCGAAGGGCTCGCGACCGACGGCGGACTCGTGGTGCCGGAGACGCTGCCCCGGGTGACGGCCGATGAGATCGAGTCGTGGCGGTCGTTCAGCTATCCCGAGCTCGCCGCGGAGGTGCTGAGCCGGTTCGCCACGGATATTCCCCGTGACGACCTGGATCGCATGTGCCGGGACGCGTACAGTTCGGAACTCTTCGTCACGGAGGAGATCGTTCCGCTCACCCCGATCGACGATGAGATCACGCTCGTCGGGCTGTCGGAGGGGCCGACCCTCGCCTTCAAAGACATGGCCATGCAGTTCCTCGGGCAGGCGCTCGAGTACGTGCTCGCCCGCAGCGATCGCGCGCTCAACATTCTCGGAGCGACCTCGGGAGACACGGGTTCTGCGGCCGAATACGCGTTGCGCGGCAAAGACGGCATCGCGGTGTTCATGCTCTCCCCGCAGGGTCGGATGAGCGCGTTCCAGCGCGCGCAGATGTACTCACTCGAAGACGAGAACATCCACAACATCGCGGTCGCAGGCGTCTTCGACGACTGCCAGAACCTCGTGAAGTCCCTCTCGAGCGATCTCGAGTTCAAACGCGCCCATCACCTCGGCACCGTGAATTCGATCAACCTGGGCCGCATCAGCGCTCAGATCGTCTACTACTTCTGGGCGTGGCTCCGCGCGAGCGACGGCGTGCCAGCGGACGAGCGCGCCGGCTACGAGGTGTCGGTGACCGTTCCGTCGGGCAACTTCGGCAACATTCTCTCCGGACATCTCGCGAAGACGATGGGGCTGCCGCTGCGCAAACTGGTGCTGGCCGCGAACGAGAACAATGTGCTCGATCATTTCTTCCGCACCGGCGTCTACGCGCCGCGCACTGCGGCCGAGACGCATGCGACCTCCAGCCCGTCCATGGACATCTCGAAGGCGTCCAACCTCGAGCGGTTCGTCTACGACCTCGTCGGATGCGACTCCGAGCGACTCGGCGAGGCCTGGCGCGAGCTCGATGAGACCGGGCGCATCGATCTCACCGCCGAACTGGTGCGCTTCGAAGCGGAGTACGGTCTGCGCAGCGGCTCGAGCACGCACGCGGATCGCGTGGCGACCATCCGTTCCGTGCACGAGCGCAGCGGCATCCTGATCGACCCGCACACCGCGGATGGCGTGAAGGTCGCCCGCGAGTACGTGGAGCCCGGAGTGCCGATGCTCGTGCTGGAGACCGCGAAGCCCGAGAAGTTCCCGGACATCGTGTTCGAAGCGACAGGCGTGCAGCTCGGGATTCCCGAGCAGCTCGCCGGCCTGCTGGAGCGCGCGCAGCGCGTCACCGAGATGGCTGACGACGCCGATGAGCTGCGAGCGTTCATCTCGGCTCACGCCGTGCATCGGTAGGCAGCAGAAGCAGAAGCAGCCGCCGCCGCGGCGGCCCGAAGAGTGGTGATCGAACGATAGGGGAGTGCGAATGTTCGGATGGGGCGCCAAGCGCGAGATCGATGAGCGACTCACGCGGATCGAGCTCGGCATCGATGGAAGATCGGAGCGGCCGAGAAGCATGCGCTCAGCGTGGAGCGACGGCTTCGGGCTGACCGCCACGCGGTCGCTCCAGGTGATCATCGTCCTGATCCTGACCGCCGCGATCATCTGGGGCATGCGCTCCCTCACCACCGTCGTGATCCCGATCCTGCTGGCGCTGATCTTCGCGAGCACGTTCTCTCCCGTCACGAGTTGGCTGCGTCGCCGCAATGTGCCGGCCGCGCTCTCTGCAGTCATCGTGCTCCTCGGCATCGTCGTGATCCTCTCCGGAATCGGTTGGTTGATCGTCTGGGCCGTGCGGGACCAGTGGGATGATCTCTCGTCCCAGGCGCAGGACGGGTTCGAGCAGGTGGTCGAGTGGTCTCGCACCCTGCCGTTCCTGGCCGATGACTCGCAGCTGCACGAGTGGGGCGATCAGATCCTCGACTTCATCACGAGCGCGCAGTTCGGGTCGGGGGCGCTCGCCGGTGTCGGTGCGCTGACGAGCTTCATCACGGGGCTCGTGCTCATGGTCGTCGTGCTCTTCTTCTTCCTCAAGGACGGCCCGACCATCTGGCGCTTCCTGCTGCGTCCGTTCCAGGGCGAGTCGCTCCGCCGGGCGGAGCGCGCCGGAGCGAAGACCGTGGCGACGCTCGGCTCGTACGTTCGCGGCACCGCTGGCGTCGCAGCGGTGGACGCCATCGGCATCGGTCTCGGCCTCGTGATCCTGCAGGTGCCGCTCGCCCTGCCCCTCGCCGTGCTCGTGTTCGTGCTCGCGTTCATCCCGATCGTCGGCGCGACGGTAGCCGGCATTCTCGCCGCGCTCGTCGCGCTCGTGTCCAACGGACTCGTCAACGCGCTCATCGTCGTCGGCGTGGTGATCCTCGTCAACCAACTCGAGGGCAACTTCTTGCAGCCGGTGCTCATGGGGCGCGCGCTCAAGCTGCACTCGCTCGTGATCCTGCTCGCATTGACGATCGGTACCGTTCTGAGCGGCATCCTCGGCGCGGTGCTCGCTGTGCCGATCGCCGCTGTGGCCTGGGGAGTCATCCAGGTATGGGACGGCGCGAACACTCCTGCGAAGTGGGCGCGGCCCCACCGAACCGCGGACTTCTGAGTCGCCCGCCCGGGAGGGTCCCGCGCGATGGCTGCCCAGGAGCGCAGAATCACGCGGGACACACCCGGGCTGCGCGGCCCGATTTGGCTTGCGGTGCGCTGATGTGTTTATATATATGAGTTGCCAGCGCAGCCGGGGAAGCCCGGGAAGCGGGTAACGCCATTCGGCCCCATCGTATAGCGGCCTAGTACGCTGCCCTCTCACGGCGGTAACGCGGGTTCGAATCCCGCTGGGGTCACCGAATGCAGAAGCCTCACCTTCGGGTGGGGCTTCTGGCGTTTTCGGGCCCGCTCCCGACCAGCGACGAGGCGCGTATCGGCCGCAGTATGCTGGAAGGGTTGTCCAGCATACGAAGGAGCGTCACGTGACCCGTATCATCAAGCTCGCCGTCATTCCGGGCGACGGGATCGGACCCGAGGTCATCGAGCAGGCGAATCGTGTGCTCGACGCCGTGCTGGAGGGCGGCGATGTGGTGCTCGACCGCACCGAGTTCGCCCTCGGCGCGCAGCGTTTCCTCGAGACGGGCGAGACGTTTCCCGAGTCCGAGCAGGCGGCGATCGCCGGGCACGACGCGATTCTCTTCGGCGCCGTAGGCGGAGTGCCCGGCGACCCGCGACTGCAGCACGCGAACATCGAGCGAGGTCTCCTGCTGAAGCTCCGCTTCGACTTCGAGCACTACGCCAACGTGCGCCCGTGCACCCTGTTTCCCGGGGTCGTCTCCTCGCTCGCCGAGCCGGGCGACGTCGACTTCGTCGTGGTGCGCGAGGGCACCGAGGGGCCGTACGCGGGCAACGGCGGGCGCCTCCGGCCCGGCACGCACGCCGAGGTCGCCACCGAGGTGTCGGTGAACACGGCGTTCGGCATCGAACGCGTGGTCCGCTACGCCTTCGAGACCGCACTCACGCGTCAACGCAAGAAGCTCACCTGGGTGCACAAGACGAATGTGCTCGTGCACGCGGGCGCGACCTGGCAGCGCATCGTGCAGACGGTCGCCGCGGAGTACCCGGAGATCGCCGTCGACTACATGCACGTCGACGCCGCCACCATCTTCATGGTGCAGGATCCGTCGCGCTTCGATGTGATCGTCACCGACAATCTGTTCGGAGACATCCTCACCGACCTGGCCGGCGCGATCGGAGGCGGCATCGGGCTCGCGGCCTCCGGCAACATCAATCCCGACGGCACGTTCCCGAGCATGTTCGAACCCGTGCACGGCTCCGCTCCCGACATCGCGGGGAAGCAGCTGGCCGATCCGACCGCGGCGATCCTCTCCGCCGGTCTCATGCTCGATCACCTGGGACTCGTCTCCGACGGCGAACGCCTGCGTTCCGCTGTCCGAGCCGACCTCGCCTCGCGCGGCGCCGCGACGAGGAGCACGGGTGCGATCGGCGACGCCGTGATCGCCCAGCTGATGCCGCGCGGAGCCTGACCGCGCACTCCACCACGCGAGAGAGAATGTTGATGACCGACTTGCAGTTCACCCACACCGAGGCAGAGCGCCTCTCCGACACCGAGCGCGACGCGATCCTCCGCGATCCCGGCTTCGGCAACCACTTCACCGATCACATGATCTCCATCGTGTGGACGAAGGAAGCCGGCTGGCACGACGCGGAGGTCGTGCCGTACGGGCCGATCCCGATGGACCCGGCGTCTTCGGTACTCCACTACGGGCAGGAGATCTTCGAGGGCCTGAAGGCGTACCGCCGCCCCGACGGCTCGATCGTCACGTTCCGTCCGGACGCGAACGCGCGCCGGCTCAATGAATCCGCACGCCGCCTCGCGCTGCCCGAGATCCCCGAGGACCTGTTCGTCGCCGCGATTCAGGAGCTCGTCGCCGCCGACGCCGACTGGGTGCCGAGTGGCGATGATCAGAGCCTGTACTTGCGACCGTTCCTGATCGCCGACGAGAGCTTCCTGGGGGTGCGCGCCGCCGAGCGCGCGCGCTTCCTGATCATCGCGAGCCCCGCTGGCCCCTATTTCACCGGAGGCGTCAAGCCGGTGTCCATCTGGCTCTCCGAGGAGCACTCGCGAGCCGGTCGGGGCGGCACGGGTGCTGCGAAGTGCGGCGGCAATTACGCGGCTTCGCTCCTGCCGCAGCAGGTGGCAGCCGAGAACGGCTGCCAGCAGGTGCTCTTCACCGATTCTTCGACGGACGACACGATCGACGAGCTCGGCGGCATGAACCTCTTCCTGGTGCGCTCCGACGGCACGCTCGTGACGCCGCAACTGAACGGCAACATTCTCGACGGCATCACCCGGCGGAGCCTGATCCAGCTGGCGAGGGATCGGGGGCACGCGGTCGAGGAGCGCGAGGTGACCGTGTCCGAGTGGCGCGAAGGCGTCTCGCAGGGCACGATCACGGAGGCGTTCGCGTGCGGCACCGCCGCTGTCATCACGCCGATCCAGCGCCTCAAGGGAACCGATCTCGAGATCGACTTCGGCAGCAGCGCGCCCGGCCCGCTGACCATGTCGTTGCGGGAGGAGCTCACCGGCATCCAGTTCGGCGCGGGCGAGGATCGGCACGGCTGGTTGCACGTGATGGTTCCGGCGGGTTCGGAGGTGGCTCGATGAAGGTCGCGCGTTTCCAGGTCGACGGCGAGATCGCCTTCGGCGTGCTCGATCAGGCGGAGGCGGGGGCGGACATCGAGCTCGTCGAGCTCACCGGCGACCCGATGGTGGCGGGCTACGCGACGACCGGGCGACGCTTCGCGTTCGCAGACGTGCAGCTGCTCGCCCCCGTCATTCCGCGTTCGAAGATCGTCTGCGTCGGCAAGAACTACGCCGATCACGTCGCAGAGATGCAGGGCGTGACGGGCATCGACGGCGGCGCGCCAGCGGAGCCCCTGCTGTTCTTGAAGCCCAACACCTCGATCATCGGCCCCGGCGACGCGATCGTGCGGCCCGCGGTCTCCGACCGCGTCGAGCACGAGGGAGAGCTCGCGGTCGTGATCGGTGCGATGGCGAAGAACGTGCCGGAGGACGAGGCGTTGCAGTACGTCTTCGGATTCACCTGCGCGAACGATGTCACGGCGCGCGATATCCAGATCAAGGACGGGCAATGGGCACGAGGGAAGGGCTTCGACACCTTCTGCCCGCTGGGACCGGTGATCGAGACCGATCCTGATCTCGCCGACGCGCGCGTCATGACCCGGGTGAACGGCGAAGTGCGGCAGGACGGCAGTACGGCTCAGCTCATCCATTCGCTCGCCCGCATCGTCTCCTACGCATCGGAGGCGTTCACGCTGCTGCCCGGAGACGTGATCCTCACCGGCACGCCGGCCGGGGTCGGTCGACTCGAAGCCGGCGATGTCGTCGAGGTCGAGATCGAGGGCATCGGGATCCTGCGCAACCGGGTCGTGTGAGTCCCGGCTGAGGGCTGTGACACACTGGTGTTTCCCGACGAAGGAGCAGGTGCTGATATGCCCGATTCCCTCCCCGCCTCGCCGCGCTTCGGCATCGAGGAAGAGTACCTGCTGCTCGACTCGGCGACCGGCCTGCCCTCCGACCGCGTGGACGAGATCATCGCGGCGATCCCGGGGCACCTGGCGGAGCACGAGTACTTCCACAGTCAGCTGGAGACGGCGACTCCCATCTGCGTGCGCGCCGATGAGGCGTATGAGGCTCTCAGCGCATTCCGGTCCGCCGCGGCCGGAGCAGGGGACCAACTGGGAGTGGTGCTCGCCGGGACCGGGTTGCCGCCGCTCGGCGGCGATCGCCTGGGCAGCCGGGTTGCGAAGCAGCGCTACGCCGACATCGAGGAGGCCATGCGAGGCATGGTCACGCGCTACTACTCCACGGGAACCCACGTGCACGTCGAGGTGCCGTCGCGAGAGGCGGGCGTCGCAGCCATCGCCAGCATCGCGCCGTGGTCCCCGCTGCTCGTCGCTCTGACGGCGAACTCCCCGCTGTGGGTGGGTGAGGAAACAGGTTACGCCGACTGGCGGTACATGTCGATGCAGCAGTGGGCGACAGCCGGGTACCCGCCGCGGTTCGAGAATGCCGCAGAGTACGACGGCGTCGTGGCCGACCTGGTGCGTTCGGGCGCCCTGCTCGACGGCGGACTCGTGAACTGGTCGATCCGACTCTCCGAGAAGTATCCGACCATCGAAGCGCGTCTCGCCGACGCGCAGCTCGACCCGCGCGATGCGGTCGCCTACGGCGTGCTCTTCCGCGCACTTGTCGCTCGGGCGCTGCGCGACTCCGCCATGGGGGTCGAGTCGCCGCGGTGGCAGCGGGATGTCGTGCGGGGCGCGCATTGGCTCGCGGCCCGGAACGGCCTGAGGAGCGAACTCGTGGATCCCGTGACGGGGAATCCGACGCCTGCCTTCGACGCCATCGATCGACTCCTGGAATACGTGTCGGATGAGCTGACTCACGCGGGAGACCTCGATACTGTGCGAGCGTTCCTCGACCGCCGGAGAGCCGATGGCGGGCCGGCCCAGGTGCAGGTGGATCGCTGGCGGGCTGCTGGCATGCCCGGTCTGCTCGAGCTCTACCGGGCCGGACACCGGGAACGGTAGCGCACCGGGGCAGCGCACGGCCGTGCGGCCTCCGACGTCGGTCGGGTACGCTCAAGGCATCCGAGACCGCGAGGAAGGGGTCGGGATGACGAACGGATGGCATGCGCTCCGACGGGGCGAATCCGTGCTCGAGCGACGAAAGCTGCTGGAGCGGGCGCACGAGCGATTCGTGGACGACCGCTCGCCGCAGCTCGCCGGTGATCCGGAGCTCCGTGATCGCTTCGCCCAAGCGTCTGCCGTGCGCACGGTCGTGCTCGAATCCTGGCTGCGATCCCGCCGGTTGACCATCGACCCCGACGGTATCCCGCAACGTCCGTCCCTGTCTGAGGCGCAGCTGACGGAGATGCGTGCGACCCATCCGATCGGGAGTGTGCTCCCCGTGGTGAGCCGGTTGCTGCTCGATGAGGCGAGCGAATCGGGCTTCATCGTCGCCGTGGGGGATGCGTCCGGGCGCCTGCTGTGGGTCGACGGTGATCGGACCTTGCGCAGCCAGGCGGAGGAGATGGGGTTCCGTGCCGGAATGGACTGGTCGGAGCAGGCCGTGGGCACGAGCGCTCCCGGCAGCGCGCTCGCGCTGGACCACGCGATACAGGTGCTCGGCGCCGAGCACTACTCTCGAGCAGTGCATCCGTGGAGCTGCACGGCAGCGCCGGTGCACGACCCGGGAAGCGGCGCCATCATCGGTGTGATCGACGTCACCGGCGGCGATGGCGCCGCGTCGCCGCATCTCATGCCACTCATGGAAGCGACACTCGCCGCGGTCGAAGCAGAATTGCAGCTCGTGGCGCTCCGCCGGCGAATCGAGCTGGATCGCGGTGCTCGGAATCGCTCGTCAGCGGCGCCTTCCCGCTCACGTGCGGCAACGGGCGCGACGCACGGCGCACCGCAGTCCCTGCCACGTCTCATCGTGCTCGGTCGTGAGCCCGCGTTGCTCGAGCATCTCGGAGGCGCGGAGCCCGTGAGCGGGAGGCACGCCGAGATCCTCCTCGCCCTCGCCGCGGCCCCGCAGGGGCTCTCGGCGCGGGCGCTGGCGGAGGCGGTCTACGGAGCTCAGGGGTCTGAGCGGACGCTGCGCCCCGAGATGGTGCGGCTGCGCAGGTGGTTGGAACGGCACTGCGTGGAGCTCGACCTCAGCTCGAAGCCGTATCGGCTCGTACCCGGGATCCGGATCGACGCGCACGAGACGCTCGAGGCAATTGGGCGGGGCGCCCACCGCCTCGCGCTCGCGGCGTACGAGGGGCCGGTGCTGCCGACCTCCAGAGCGCCGATCGCCGAGCAGCTCCGGGCGTCCGTCGACGCGACGCTGCGCGAGGCGATGCTCCAGTGGGCGGGCCCGGACCCGCTGTTCGCCTACGCGCAGAGCTGGGCGAGCGACGACGTGCAGGTCTGGGAGACGCTGCTGCAAGTGCTGCCGGCGCTGTCTCCGAAGCGGGCACGCGTGGTGGCGAGACTGGAGCATCTCGCCCGCGACACGAGTTGACCGGGGCACCAGCATCCGCGGCGCGCACCCGCGACGCGGGAGGTGCAACCTCCGTGCAACCTCGACCGTTCTACCGTCGAGCATCCGCACTGCACCAGCGGATCGACCCGGACAACGATGTCAGAGGAGATGCACATGACCGTCTATGCAGCACCCGGCCACCCCGACGCACTGGTGACCTTCGCACCGCGATACGAGCACTACATCGGCGGAGAATGGGTCGCCCCGGTGCGGGGGCAGTACTTCGAGAACGTCACACCGATCACGGGCCGAGCATTCTGCGAAGTCGCGCGCGGCACCGCGGAAGACATCGAGGCAGCGCTCGACGCCGCCCATGCCGCCGCACCCGCGTGGGGGCTGACCAGTCCGGCGGAACGCGCAGTGATCCTGAACAAGATCGCCGATCGAATCGAGGAGAATCTCGAGGCCATCGCCGTCGCCGAGACGTGGGACAACGGCAAAGCCGTGCGCGAGACGCTGAACGCCGATATTCCTCTGGCGATCGATCACTTCCGGTACTTCGCCGGCGCCATCCGTGCCCAGGAAGGCGGACTCTCCCAGATCGATGCAGACCTCGTCGCCTACCATTTCCACGAGCCGCTCGGCGTCGTCGGACAGATCATCCCCTGGAACTTCCCGATCCTGATGGCGACCTGGAAGCTCGCACCGGCGCTCGCAGCCGGCAACGCGGTCGTGCTGAAGCCCGCGGAGCAGACGCCGGCCTCCATTCTGTTCCTCTTCGAACTCATCGGAGACCTGCTCCCGCCCGGCGTCGTCAACATCGTCAACGGGTTCGGCGCGGAAGCGGGCAAGCCTCTCGCCTCCAATCCCCGGATCAGGAAGATCGCATTCACGGGCGAGACGACGACGGGCCGACTGATCATGCAGTACGCCTCCGAGAACATCATTCCCGTGACGCTGGAGCTCGGGGGGAAGAGCCCCAACATCTTCTTCGACGACGTCATGCGCGCGGACGACGGCTACTGGGACAAGGCGCAGGAGGGGTTCGCGATGTTCGCGCTCAACCAGGGAGAGGTATGCACCTGCCCGTCGCGCGCACTGATCCAGGAGTCCATCGCGGGGGACTTCCTCGACGCAGTCGTGGAGCGCACCGAGCGCATCACCCGCGGGAACCCGCTCGACACCGACACCATGGTCGGCGCGCAGGCGTCGAACGACCAGTTCGAGAAGATCAAGTCGTATCTCGACATCGGGCGGCAGGAGGGCGCGCAGGTGCTCACCGGCGGTGGCGTCGAAGACCTCGGGGGCGGGTTCGCGGACGGGTTCTACATTCAGCCCACCATCTTCCGGGGCGACAACTCCATGCGCATCTTCCAGGAGGAGATCTTCGGCCCGGTCGTCTCGGCCACGACCTTCACCGACTTCGACGACGCGATTCGCATCGCGAACGACACCCTCTACGGGTTGGGCGCGGGGGTGTGAAGTCGCGACGGCGCAACCGCGTACCGGGCTGGGCGGGCGATCGAAGCGGGCCGGGTATGGGTGAACAACTATCACGCGTACCCCGCGCACGCGGCGTTCGGCGGGTACAAGTCGAGCGGCATCGGGCGGGAGAATCACCTGATGATGCTCGACCACTACCAGCAGACGAAGAACCTGCTCGTGAGCTACCGCGAGAGCGCCGACGGATTCTTCTAACCCGACGAAGGTAAGGAGACAGGATCATGAGCGGGTCGGACGCAGCCGCGCCTCGGGCGGCGAGACCAGAGGTGGCCGGAGAGACCGAGAGCCGCCTGGCATTCACGCCGTCGGCGATCGAGCTCATCGAGCGATTGTGGGCGATGCACGGCCCGCTCATGTTCCATCAATCGGGTGGCTGCTGCGACGGCAGCGCGCCGATGTGCTATCCGCTGGGCGAGTTCCGCACCGGCGGACAAGACGTCCTGCTCGGCACCCTCGAGCTGCCGTCGCTCGGTGAGAGCGGCTCGGCGCCCGGCCCCGCGGGGGCGCCCAGGGAGATCGGCTTCTGGATGTCGCGGGAGCAGTTCGGGGTGTGGGCGCACACCCATCTCACGGTCGACGCGGTCGCCGGTCGCGGCAGCGGCTTCTCGCTCGAAGCTCCGGAGGGTCTGCGCTTTCTCATCCGGTCGCGGTTGCTCTGATCGGCACTCTCGGAGGGGGTCGCGCCTGCGACCTGCGACAATAGACGTGTGGATCCCAACAAGCTCAACCATGACCGCGCTCCCGAGAGCACGCCGCTGCGCAAAACCCGGCCTCGCTCGGCCGACGCTGCGGCTCGCCCGCAGGTGCGCCCGAAGGCCGAGGGCTGGAAGCAGATCGCGGATCCAGACGGTCGCCCGACGCTGCAGTTCGCGTCGCCGCGCGTGAAGCAGCCGGCCACCCACCTGGCTGACCTCACGCTCGAGGAGCGGGAGGCGAAGGTCGTCGAGCTGGGCGTGCCGAAGTTCCGCGCGAAGCAGCTCTCCAAGCACTACTTCGAGCACCGGACGACCGATCCGGAGCAGATGACGGATCTTCCGAAAGACCGCCGCGAGGAACTCGCCGCGGCGTTCTTCCCGCCGTTGCTCACCGAGGTGAAGCGCCTGGTGACCGACGACGGCGACACCATCAAGTTCTTGTGGCGACTGTTCGACGGCGCGCTCGTCGAGTCCGTGCTCATGCGATACCCCGGCCGAATCACGCTCTGCGTCTCGAGCCAATGCGGGTGCGGCATGAACTGCCCCTTCTGCGCCACGGGGCAGGCGGGGCTGACCCGGAACATGTCGACCGCCGAGATCCTCGACCAGATCGTGCAGGCCAATCGCGTCATCGCCGAAGGCGGCCTGGGGGGCGCTCGTCGCGTCGCTCAGGGCGCGGAGCCGGAGCGCGTGAACAACATCGTCTTCATGGGCATGGGCGAGCCCCTCGCGAACTACAAGCGCGTGATGAACGCGGTGCATCGCATGATCGCACCGTCGCCGGAGGGCCTCGGCATGTCGGCGCGAGGTATCACCGTCTCGACCGTGGGGCTCGCCCCGGCGATCCGCAAGCTGGCCGCCGAGAACATTCCGATCACCTTCGCGCTGTCGCTGCACGCGCCCGACGATCAGCTGCGCGACGAGCTCATCCCGGTCAACAGCCGGTGGAAGGTCGAAGAGGTGCTCGACGCGGCCTACCACTACTACGAGACGACGGGTCGCCGCGTCTCCATCGAGTACGCCCTCATCAAGGACATGAACGACCACGGCTGGCGCGCCGACCTGCTCGCCGACAAGCTCAACGAGCGCGGTCGCGGGTGGGTGCACGTGAACCCGATTCCACTGAACCCGACACCGGGCTCGATCTGGACCTCATCGACGCGGGAGGTGACCCGCGAATTCGTCGACCGCCTGAACGCAGCCGGCATCCCCACGACGCTCCGCGATACCCGTGGCAAAGAGATCGACGGGGCATGCGGGCAGCTGGTGGCCACCGAGCAAGACGTGGCCGAGGCCGAGGCCTTCGCCGCAGCGGGCTGACCCGCAGCGCGAGCGACGGTCCACCGGTCCGGTTCAGCGCCTGAGCGCCTCGATGAGGCCGACCACGTCGTCAGGGGTGTTCCACACGTGGAACGCGACGCGCGCGTTGCCCGCGCGTCCCGAGGCGACGATTCCGGCGCGCGTCAGCGACGCCAGGTCGACCCCCTCGATGTCGCTCCAGGTGACGATGGCCGAATCTCCCGGTTCGAGCCCGAGACCCGATCGGGCGGCGTTCGCAAGACCGAGCGCGTGCTCGTGCAGGGCACCCGTGTCGATGCTCGCGATGGTCTCGAGCGCGGCGACGGTACCGGGAATGACGGGCCAGGCGGGGGAGAGGTCGAAGCGCCCGGCACCCGCTGCGAGCGGAGTGTGCCCGGCGTAGCAGGAACTCCAGGGGTCATCGGCCGAATACCACCCGGCCGCGATCGGCACGAGGGCATCGTCGAGACCCGCGCGAACGGTCATGAACGCTGAGCCTCTGGGCGCGCTGAGCCACTTGTAGGCGTGGCAGATGGTGATGTCGAAGTCGCCAGCATCCACCGGGAGCCAGCCGACGGCCTGCGTCAGGTCGACGCAGGTGAGCGCCCCGGCAGCCTCCGCCGCGGCGAGGATCGCTCGATGATCCGATACTGCGCCCGATGCCGACTGCACGTGCGACCAGGCGACGAGGGACGTGCCAGGGCGAACCGCATCGGCGAGGTGCTCGAGCTCGACGTACCTCACGCGCACGTTGCGGCCGGCCTGTTCGAACGGGTGGGTCAGCGAGGAGAAATCGCCGGCCACGCAGAGCACCTCGCCCCCATCAGGAACCGCGGTCGCCACGACCGACGCGAACTGGGAGATCTGCGTGCCGACGGCGACGCGCTCGGGCGCGACGCCGACGAGCCCCGCGTAGAGGCTTCGGCACTGCTCGACCTGAGCGCTGATCCGATGCGCGTCCATGCGACCCGTCGACCACTCGTCGATGAAGGTCTGCAGCGCGGCGGTGGTGGTGGTCGCAGGCAGCCCCGCCGTGCAGGCCGAGAGATAGCCGGGCACCGAGGCGTACTGCCGCTGCAGCTCGAGAAGCGTGGTCTGTGCGTCCATGCTGCCAGCGTAGGAGCCCGTGAGTCATAATGAAACAGAATCATTCTTATGCTTTGCCTCGCGTCTGGTTATGTGTGGGTGTACACTGCCACCATGACTTCGATGCGCACCGCCGATCCGCTCGCCTCGATTGATTCGACCGAGCTCCGCATCCTGCACGCGCTCGCCACCACCGGTTCGCTCACTGCTGCTGCCGCGTCACTCGGGCTGAGCCAACCGGCCGTGAGTCAGCGCATCAAGCGAGTCGAGACCCGGCTAGCCGTTCCGCTCATCGAGCGCAGCGGGCGAGGCATCCGGCTGACGACGGCCGGGCAGATCCTCGCCGATCACGGGCGCACCGTCGTCAGCGAGATCGATGCCGCGCTGGCCGCGATCGATGACCTGCGCGGTGAGCGCGCCGGGACCCTGCGGCTCGTCGGCTTCCCGAGCGCCAGCGCCACGCTGGTCCCGATGCTGATGCGGCGGCTCGCGATGGAAGCGCCGGACGTCGCACTCCAGTACCGCGAGGCCGAGCCGCCCGCCGCAACGGCGATGCTGCGCGACGGGGAAGTCGACTGCGCGCTCATCTTCGATTACGAGGGCGCGGCCGAGCTGCCCGCCGGAAGCGCGTTCCTGCCGCTGTGGCGAGAAGAGGTGCACCTCGTCGTCTCGGACGAGCGGGCCGCAGGGGAGCGCACGGCGAAACTCGGCGACTTCTCGACCGAGCACTGGATCGCGGGATGTGAGAAATGCCGCGGACATCTGCTCGCGGCGGCTGGCGACGCCGGCTTCGAACCCGACATCATCCAGGAGACCGACAACGTGCCAGCCATGCTGGCGATGGCGGCGGCCGGCGGAGCCGTCGCACTTGTACCGGGACTCGCGCTCGCAGCTGCGCGGAGCCTCCCCGACGACGCCTGCGCACTGCCTCTCGACCCGCCCCGCTATCGCACCATCGGACTGGTATCGATGGCGACGGCGAACGAGAGCCCCCAGGTGCGACTCGCGAAGCGCCTCCTCGCCTCGGTCGACGGCAGTGCGTGGCACCTCGAGACCGTCCCGCACGCGGCGTAGGGATCGAGATGCCTCACGCACAGCCGGTGACCCCGGATTCGCGGACCGGAGACGGCGTGCGCGCTCTGCAGCGCCGTTCGGTCGCGGTGCTCGCGCTCGCCACGGTGCTCGGGGGCCTCGGCATCGGAGCGTCCTTGTCGGCCGGCGCCCTGCTCATCGCCGATGTCACCGGAAACCCCGCGCTGTCGGGATTCGGTTCGACGATGAACGCGGTGGGGGCCGCGGTCGCCGGGATTCCGCTCGCGCGGCTCGCCGCTCGTCGGGGACGACGAGTCGCTCTGACGACCGGCAATCTGCTCGCCGTCGGGGGAGCCCTCCTCGTCATCGGAGCAGCACTCGTCGAGATTCCTGTCCTGCTCTTCGTCGGTCTCGCCGCACTCGGCATCGCCGCCGCCGTGCAGCTGCAGGCCCGCTTCGCGGCGACCGACCTCGCGACTCCCGCGCATCGCGCGCGCGATCTCTCGCTCGTCGTGTGGTCGATCACCATCGGGGCGGTGATCGGACCGAATCTCATCGGACCGGGAGAGACCCTCGGCGACGCGCTCGGTCTCCACGCGCTCTCCGGCATCTTCGTGTTCACGATCGCGGCTCAGCTGTGCGCCGGCCTGGTCGTCTGGTTCGGCCTGCGGCCGGATCCGCTGCTGGAGGCGCGCGGGATCGCGAAGACCGCAGGCGACCACGCCACTGCGGCGCTCGGCGGCGAACCGGACGAGCCAGCCTCGGCATCGCCGGCCCCGACGACGGCGATGCGTGTCGGTCGCGCTCCGCAGTTCCTCGCGATCGCGCTCGTCGCCCTCGGCCACGCGGTCATGGTCGGCATCATGGCGATGACCCCGCTGCACCTCACGCACCACGGCGGCAGCATCGAGCTCGTCGGCATCACGATCAGCATCCACATCGCCGGCATGTACGCGCTCTCCCCGCTCGCGGGAATCGCGGCGGGCCGCTTCGGCCCGATCCCGGTGGTGCTCACGGGCTACGCGGCGCTCGCAGCGGCCGCCGCAGGGACGGCGTTCGGAGGCGGTTCGGTCGTGGTCGTGCAGACCTCGCTGGTGCTGCTCGGGCTCGGCTGGTGCATGGTCACGGTCGCCGGCGCGACACTGGTCACCGCGCTGACTCCCGAAGTGGAGCGCCCGGCGCGGCAGGGGCAGTCGGATACCGCGATGAACGCGGCGGGAGCCGTCTTCGGCGCGGCCTCAGGGGTGCTCTTCGCGGTCGGCGGATTTCCGGTGCTGTCGAGCGTTGCCGGAGTGCTCATCGTGCTCGGGATCGCCGTGAGCCTTCGACTTCGGGTGCTCGCTCGACGCTAGAATGACGGTGATGTCACACACCGAGAGCCCCCAGTTTTCCACCGCGACCGGAGCCGACGTTCGCGTTCGGTTCTGCCCGTCGCCCACCGGCACCCCCCACGTCGGAATGGTGCGCACCGCACTGTTCAACTGGGCGTACGCCCGGCACACCGGGGGCACGTTCGTCTTCCGCATCGAGGACACGGACGCGGCCCGCGACAGCGAGGAGAGCTACAGCCAGATCATCGATTCGCTGCGGTGGCTCGGGCTCGACTGGGACGAAGGCATCGATGTCGGCGGCCCGCACGGTCCGTACCGCCAGTCCGAGCGCGGCGAGATCTATCAGCGCGTCATCGCGCAGCTGATCGAGGGCGGGTACCTCTACGAGAGCTTCTCGACCGCTGAAGAGATCGATGCGCGCAACATCGCGGCCGGGCGGCCGAAGCAGCTGGGCTACGACAATTTCGATCGCGACCTCAGCGATGAGCAGCGCGCCGCGTTCCGGGCGGAGGGTCGCGAGCCGGCGCTGCGATTCCGAGTGCCCGACACCGACCTGTCGTTCACGGACCTCGTGCGCGGCGATATCACGTTCCCCGCCGGATCGACGATCGACTTCGTGGTGGTTCGGCCGAACGGCGCGCCGCTGTACACGCTCGTGAACCCCGTCGACGACGCGCTGATGGGGATCACGCACGTACTGCGAGGAGAAGACCTCCTGTCGTCCACGCCTCGCCAGATCGCGCTGTACCACGCGCTCGTCGAGCTCGGTATCGCGCAGGCGATCCCGCAGTTCGGTCATCTGCCGTACGTGCTGGGCGAGGGGAACAAGAAGCTGTCGAAGCGCGACCCCGAATCCAACCTGCTGCACCACCGGTCGCGCGGGTTCATTCCGGAGGGCCTGCTCAACTATCTGTCGCTCCTCGGATGGTCGCTTGCTCCGGATCGCGACGTGTTCTCGAGCGACGAGATGGTCGCGGCGTTCGACGTCGCGAACGTGAACCCGAACCCGGCCCGCTTCGATCAGAAGAAGGCCGACGCGATCAACGCCGATCACATCCGGCTGCTGTCGGAAGAGGATTTCGGGAAGCGGATCCTGCCGTACCTCATCGCGGGGGGAGCCCTGCAGATCGAACCAACGGAGGAGCAGCTCGCGGTGATCGCCCGCGCGGTGCCGCTGGTGCAGAGCCGCGTCACCGTGCTCTCCGAGGTCGTCGGCATGCTCGGCTTCCTCTTCACCACGTCTGAGCAGCTGCACTACGAAGACGACGCGCTCGCCTCGTTGAAGGACGACGCACCGCAGGTGCTCGCCGCGGGCATTGCGGCGCTCGATGCGCTCCCCGCCGACGCGTGGGAGACGGCAGGCATTCAGGAGGCGCTGCAATCCGCGCTCGTCGACGGGCTCGGGATCAAGCCCCGCCTCGCCTTCGGACCGCTCCGCGTGGCTGCCTCCGGCCGACGCGTGTCGCCTCCTCTCTTCGAGTCCTTCGAGCTGCTCGGCCGCGAGGAGTCGCTCGCGCGTCTGCGGCGCCTGGAACAGCACCTCGCGGGCTGACGTCGAGGGGTGGCAGCGCATGAGGAGCAGCGAGGCGCCGATCGGCGTTGCGATCATCGGCGGCGGACCGGCCGGATTGTCCGCCGGACTGCAGCTCGTGCGTGCGAACCGACGCATCGCGATCCTCGATAGCAACCGTCCGCGCCACTCCGCGACCCTGCAATCCCACGGGTTCCTGACGCGCGACGGAGTGTCTCCACTCGAGCTCCGGCGCCTCGGCCGCGAGGAGTTCGAACGCTACCCGTCAGCGATGTACGCCCAGGCGATCACTCGCGAGGTGACCCCGCTCGCTCCCGACGAGGCGCGCGCGGCGGGGTTTCCAGACGGCATCGGCTTCTCGGTGCGGGGGACCGGCATTCGCGGCGCGGCGGATGTCGAGTACACGGCTCGTCGCGTCCTCATCGCCGCCGGGTTGACCGAAGAGCTGCCGGCACTGCCGATGATCCGCGCGTACTACGGCACCGCGTTGCACAGCTGCGTCGAGTGCGACGGGTTCGAGAAGACCGATAAGCCGCTGGTGCTGATCGGCGAGACCAGCGACGTCTTCTCGCGGGCCCTGCTCATCAGCCGCTTCAGCTCGGATCTCATCGTCTTCACGAACGGCGCCGACACCGTGCGTCCCGAGCAGGAAGCGCAGCTCGAGCGCATCGGCATCCGTGTGGAACGGCGTCCGATCGACGACATCGTCGGCGAGCGTGCTGAGATGACCGGGGTGCGCCTCGCGGATGGAGAGGTGATCGCGCGAGTCGGCGGCTTCGTGCGGCCGCGCTGGCACGCGCCGGTGGAGTTCCTCGGCGATCTGCCCATCGCTCGTGATCACTGGGGTCTCGTGGAGGTCGATGAACGCGGTGAGACCTCGATCCGCGGCGTGTACGGCGTCGGCGACATCGTGCCGCCCGGGCCGCAGCAACTCGTCATCGCGGCGGGCAATGGCGCACGCGTCGCCGCAAAGCTGAATCTCGATATGATTCGCGGTGCTCTCGGAGTGGGGCTCGTCGACGACTAGCCCGGGCGGCGGTCTCAGGCTTGGGTGCAGCGGGTGATATCACCCCGCCGCAGCGACGCGGGCTGCGGCGTCGCGAGCGAACTCCATGCCGTACTGGCGGCCGAGCACTTCTTCGCGCAATTCCGCGAACGTGCCGTCGACGATGCTCCCACGAATGCGATCGACCAGGCGCACGATGTAACGCTCGTTGTGGATCGTCGCGAGCGTCGAACCGAGCATCTCCTTCGCCTTGAAGAGATGATGCAGGTACGCCGCCGTGTAGTTCTGGCAGGTGTAGCAGTCGCATTCCGCGTCGAGCGGCTCGAACCTGCGTCGCTGGCCTGCGGACTTGGCGTTGATGCGTCCCGTCGGCGAGTACATGGAACCGCCTCGCGCCTGCCGGGAGGGGGCGACGCAGTCGAAGGTGTCAGCGCCCGCAGCGATGGCGGCGAACAGGTCATCGGGTTCTGAGATGCCGAGCAGATGCCGCGGCTTGGAATCGGGAAGTTCATCGGAGACCCAGCCGACGATGGTGCCGAGATCCCGCTTCTCCAGAGCTCCGCCGATGCCGAATCCGTCGAACTCCTGCTCGGTGGCCTCCGACCCGCGAAGATGAGCTAACCCGTTCGCCGCGCGCCGTCGCAGGTCCTCGTACTGCGCCCCCTGCACGACTCCGAAGAGAGCCTGGTAGGGGCGGTGCGTTCGCGATGCGGTCTGGCGCGCGTGCTCGTCGAGGCACCGCACCGCCCACCGCTCCGTGCGCTCCACCGAGTCCTCCTGGTACTCGCGGGTGTTCAGCAGTGTGGTGCACTCGTCGAACGCGAACATGATGTCGGCGCCGAGTTCGTGTTGGATGCGCATCGAGACCTCCGGCGTGAAGCGATGCTTGTCGCCGTTCAAGAACGACTTGAAGGTGACACCGTCCTCGTCGACGTGCGCGAGACGCTCCTTGTTCTTCGCAATCACCTCGGCGCCGGAGTGGGCGGACTCCGCCATCGATATCACCTTCTTGAATCCGACGCCGAGCGACATCACCTGGAATCCTCCGGAGTCGGTGAAGGTCGGCCCGTCCCAGTTCATGAATCGGCCGAGGCCGCCCGCTTCGTCGACGAGGTCGCTTCCCGGCTGCAAGAAGAGGTGGTAGGCGTTCGCAAGAACGGCCTGGCCGCCGAGTTCGCTCACGGTCGCTGGCAGCAGCGACTTCACTGTGGCCTTGGTGCCGACGGGGATGAATGCGGGGGTCTGGATCTCCCCGTGCGGGGTGCGGATCGTCCCGCTCCGTCCGAGCGGTTCGCCTCCGGAACCGACCGCCCCGCCGGATTCGAGCTGCTGATCGACGGTGAAGCCGAAGTCTGCGGGAGAGGGGGGACTCGCTGGTGCGGTGGGTGCGTTCACCCACCCATCTAAGCACCTCCCGCGACGCGCCCGGGATCGTGGGGTGCGAGGCGAAAACGGGCGCGTTTCGGCCATCTCTGCCGTGGACCGACCCGGTGTCGGTTGGGGTGTCGGTGGGGTGTCGTGTGGGTGAATTGGCGGATTCATGCGGGGACACGCCCGGGATGCTGCGTGGTGTTGCTGGTCGGGGGTCGGGGGCCGTAATGTATTCCCTTGTCAGCGCGACGCAGCCGGACTGAAACGGTCCGGCTCATTTACATGCGCTTCTCGCCACGTTCTTGTGGTAAGTTAGACAGGTTGCTGTTCGGAGCTTCCCTTGGTTGGGTGTGACGGGTGGTGTCTGGTCTTTGAGAACTCAATAGTGTGCACTTAAATTGTCATATGCCAATTTAATTTATAATCCCCGACATCC
>NZ_JAENJG010000003.1 GCF_016597785.1 Leucobacter sp. L43
GATTGCGCCGATGGTACTGCAAGGGGGACCTTGTGGGAGAGTAGGACACCGCCGGACACCTTTTACAGAAAGGGTCGTACAGTGTAAGCCAGAGACGGCACACACTGTACGACCCTTTCGCCATTTCAGGGCCCGCAAAGCCCCGACAGTGTGACTCATGATCGGTGGACTCATAGTCCGCACGACCGGCAAGGTGGTTGAGTGGAGATTCCAGCTCATCGCAAAGCCTTCGGGTCCCGTCTTCGTGAGCTGCGGGTCGCTCGCGGCTGGAGCTCTCAAGAGGCATTCGCGTTGCACGCAGGCCTCGACCGCACGTACGTCAGCGGAATCGAGAGCGGACGCCGCAATCCGACTCTCGACGTTGCAGCGCGCATCGCGGGTGCCCTGGAGGTGCCGTTGTCCGAGCTGTTCACCCAGGTGACACTCGACATGGGCGCATCCGCACTCGCGGACGCCGCGAACCGGTAGCTGCTCCTCGCGCGAGTCACCAGCGACTCTCGAAGACTCGCTCGCTCGGGATGGCTCGGAGGAGTCTCGCGTACTTCGCGTGGAACTCGAATTCATCGGTGCGGCCGAGCTCGAGTTCGATGAGAGACGGGTGGGGGCGTCGCGTGCCCGGAAGTCTCGTGAGGTGCTGCGCCTTGTCGGTGCTCGGCGCCCAGATGGTGACGTGCGCGCGCTCATCGGTTCCGGGGATCGGGAGCTCCACGAACTCGCTGCCCGGCGGGAATGACTCGGCACGCGTCAGCCATTCCCAGAGCCCGGGATCATCGCCGTACAGTACGGTGGCACCCTCGGGATCGATGTCGTCGAACAGTGCGATCACGAAGGGTTGGAAACCGGGGGAGCCGTCGGGTGCCATGAGCTTCTCCATCTCATTTGCGCGTCGTCGTGCCCCCGCACCCCGCCGCCCTGCAGGCGGGTCCATGTGACGCATGGTCTACACCGTTCATTGTGCCTCATGCCTCCGACACTCGCTGAGCCGGGTGTCGCGACGTCAGCGGCAGGTCGAGAACTCGTACGCTGAACTCCCCGGGCGCGACAGCTGTCGATCCCGCAGGACGACGGAACGCGGCGTTTCTGGGTCGGCGCACATCTCGGAGAACGCCCGCGGCAGTGCATCGTCGTATTCGATGTCGATGACGGCGGCGCCGTACACCTCCGTGTACCGTCCGCATTCCGAGTACGCCGCGCACTCCTCGGTGATCGCGAAGTCGAAGCCGGCACGCCGGTGCAGCAGTTCGGCATCTTCGGCAGAGTTCTTCTGAGCCGCGGCAAGCCCGGCATCGTGCGCGACGCGCACGTAGGCGGTTGCAAGGGCGAGATTGTCCTCGCGCGCGAGCGCTCCATCGCTCCGGGTATACGTGTCGAGGTTGTCGAACTCCACAGCGTCGAACCCCGCCTGCGCGCATGCGTCGATCCAAGGCGATACGACCTCGAGGATGCGTTCACGAGATGAACGCGACGACGTGTCGAGGAGTGTCTCATCGGGCCAGTCCGGGTCAGCCACGAACTCCGAGCCCGCGCGCAGGAGTGCCTCGTCTGGCCAGATGCCGCGCTCGCCCGGCTGCGTCTGGAAGCCGTTCACGTAGCAGATCGAGTACCGAGCCGGATCCGGCTCGTCGAGACGGTCCCGAGCGACGATCTCCACTTCAGAGGCCGGCTCGTAGCCGCCGCCCAGCTGATAGTCGGGTATTCCGCCCTCGGGAGGGAGGACCACGGCGCCGGCGGGCGGGGACGCGCAGCCGGCGAGCAGCATCAGCATGCACCAGGCCAGCGCCAGTCCGCCTCGCTTCCCGCGACTCGTCATGTCTGATCCTCCCGGTGCCGCACGCGCTGTGCCGCAGCCTCTCGATGCTACAGCTGACGCTAGACTCGCAGCCATGAGTGACCTCGTCGTGTCTCTGCCATCGGACCCCGGACTCCGCGAGGCGGTGGGCGACGTCGACGGAGTGGATTTCTGCGGATGGGACCTCGACGGACCGGCGCCGCGCGACGAATTCGATATCGTCGTACCGCCGTACTGGGGAGGCGCCCGCCCGCTCGCGCATCTCTCCGAGGTCGAGGCGAGGCTCGTCCAGTGGCAGTCCATCGGGTACAACGGCGTGGCGAAGCACCTCCCCGAGGGCCTTCCTCTCGCGAACGCTGCGACGGTGCACGAGGGTTCGACCGCCGAGCTCGCTCTGGGACTCGCGCTCGCCGCGCAGCGCGGGATCCCCCAGTTCGTGCGCGACAGTGATGTGGAACGGTGGCAGCTTCGCTCGCTTCCAAGCCTGGCCGACCGTCGCGTGCTGCTCATTGGCTACGGGGGCGTGTCGAAGGCGATCGAGGCGAGACTCGCCGGGTTCGAAGTAGAGATCACCCGCCTCGCGCGCACCGCCCGACGAGAAGAGAATCTGGCCGGCGACACCGTCGAAGTGCGCGGATTCGACTCGCTGCACGAGTGCCTCGCCGACGCGGAGATCGTCATGCTCGCGGTGCCGTTGACCGACGGTACGCGGGGCTTGCTCGACGGTGCAGCGCTCGCGGCATTGCCCGATGGGGCCCTGATCGTGAACGTGGCGCGCGGCCCGGTCGTCGACACGGACGCGCTCGTCGCCGAGTTGCAATCGGGTCGATTGCGTGCAGCGCTCGACGTCACGGATCCCGAGCCCCTTCCCGCTGGGCACCCGCTCTGGAAGGCTCCCAACGTGCTGATCACCCCCCACGTGGGGGGAGACTCGAGCGCAATGCTCCCGCGCATGTCGGCGCTGATTCGCCGTCAGATCGCCCACTTGCAGCGCGGCGAGGCTCCGGAGAACCTCGTTCTCGGGACCTGGGGCTGAATTCGCCCGAGCGACCCGGGGCGCGGATCCCTCAGCGGTGCTGGTGATCCGAAGCGGTTTCGCGGGGCGCCGTCAGCAGCTGGAAGAACTCGATGGCGGCTCCCACAGCGGGATCGGGTTTGCGCCCGACGCGATAGCGCAGAGAGATCTGGCGCGTGCCGAGTCCGGGGAGCTCGTGAGTCTCGACCCCTGTCAACGTGAACTCCTGCAGGGCGAGCTGGGGAAGGAGAGCGACGCCCTCTCCGGCGGCGATGAGGGCGAGCGCCGACTGATGGCTCGCGTACCGGTGCGGAGAGGTCGTCGAGGATCTGAGCCGCTCGCGTACCCGCTGAGCCGCGTGATGCACGCCTGAACTGCGGTCGACCTCGAGCCAGGGGAGCCGCAGCTGATCCAACGCGATCACGCCCATCGTCGCCTGCGTTCCCGCCGGGGCGACGAGCACCCACGGGTCATCGAGGAGTGCGACCTCGCGCACGCCTGGACCGAGGGGCGGTGGCGGTATCGATTCGTCGCGCTCGATGGCGACGAGATCGAAGGCGGCGGTGCGGAGGCCCCGCAGGAGATCGGGGAGGTCGCCTTCCACGGCCTCGAGGTGGACGCCGGCGAGTTCCGTGCGCCACCGGGGGAGCGCAGGTGCGATCACGCCGCTCAGGAAGCTCTGAAACGCGCCGAACCGCACGGTGCCGCTCGGCATTTCGCTTGCCGCTCCGACGCGAAGGGCGGCCTCGTTGACCTCGCGTTCGACGTTCTCGGCGAGTTCGACGAGCTCGCGACCGGCAGCGGTCAGCGTGACGCCTCGGGGGCTCCGCACGACCAGCGGCACACCCACCTCCGCCTCAAGCCTCGCGAGCTGCTGAGACACCGCCGACGGCGTGAGGCTCAACGCCTCCGCGGCGGCCAGAACCCCGCCGCTGCGCGCGATCTGGAGCAGGAAGGGCAGTCGGGAAACCGCAATTCTCATATTCAGAAATTCTACATCCGGCATGACGAAAGATTCGATTGTGCTGGATCGCGGAGCGTTCGAAAATTGACGAGTCGGCGCGTCGGGCCGGTGGGGGCATCGGTCGGGGTTCCTGAGGCGTGTCTGAAAACGAGTGGGAGGTGGGCGGCGTTGGAAACGTTGATCGGGAGCGTACTGGGCTGGGTGGGGACCCTCGGCACATTCGTGGCGTACGTGCTGATGCTGCGCGGTACCTGGTCGCCGTCGACGCGGGCCTATCTCACGTTGAACACCGTCGGCGGACTGCTCGCCGCGGGCGGCGCGCTCGCATACGGGGCGTGGCCCTCGTTCGCGTCGAACATCGTGTGGGGTCTCATGGGCGCCTACGGCCTGCTCGCGACGTTCAGGCGCAGGCCGGCGCCGATGTGCGCGGAAGACGTGCCCGGGTCACCCTCCGCGTCGGCGGCGACGCTGGCGATGACGGTGCCCCTCCCGGTGCTGCCGCTCCCGCAATCGCCCTGGGATCCCAGCAACACCGTGGCGGCGCCCATCAGCCTCCCGTGGCTGCCGCGCGCCGACACCGCCGAGACTCCTTCGAAGCTCACTGCGAGCCAGACGCAGCCCGCCGCGCTCGCAGCGTAGCGGGCAGCAGCTCACCTCTCGACAGGCACCGTCGGGATGAGCGGCATCGGTCGGTAGACTGGGCGTCTCTGCCGTTGCGTCACGAGCGCATCGGCGCCAAGATCCCCGCTTGCACCTTGGAGTGATACAGAATTATGGCTGAGCAGTCCCGCCTCGATAAGGTCATCGCCCTCGCCCGCCACCGCGGCTTCGTCTTCCAAGCGGGTGAGATCTACGGCGGATCGCGCTCCGCGTGGGATTACGGCCCCTTGGGCACCGCGTTGAAGGAGAACATCAAGCGCCAGTGGTGGAAAGCCATGGTGCAGAAGCGAGACGATGTCGTCGGCATCGACTCGAGCGTCATCCTTCCGAAGCAGGTGTGGGAGGCTTCAGGGCACGTCGAGGTCTTCAGCGACCCGCTGATCGAGTGCCTGCACTGCCATAAGCGCTATCGCGAAGACCACCTCATCGAGGCCTTCGAGGAGAAGAAGGGGCGTGCTCCGAAGGACGGGCTCGCGGAGATCGTCTGCACGAACTGCGGCACCCGTGGGCAGTGGACGGAGCCTCGTGCATTCTCCGGTCTGCTCAAGACCTATCTCGGCCCGGTCGACGACGAGGCCGGCATGCACTACCTCCGCCCTGAGACCGCGCAGGGGATCTTCGTGAACTTCGCGAACGTGCTCCAGGCAGCGCGCATGAAGCCGCCGTTCGGCATCGGACAGATCGGCAAGAGCTTCCGCAACGAGATCACGCCGGGCAACTTCATCTTCCGCACGCGCGAGTTCGAGCAGATGGAGATGGAGTTCTTCGTCGAGCCAGGCACGGACGAGGAGTGGCAGGAATACTGGATGAACGAGCGCATGGCGTGGTACGTCGGCCTCGGCATCGACCCCGAGAACCTGCGGTTCTTCGAGCACCCGAAGGAGAAGCTCTCCCACTATTCGAAGCGCACCGCCGACATCGAGTACCGCTTCGGATTCACCGGCGGAGAATGGGGCGAGCTCGAAGGCATCGCGAATCGCACCGACTTCGATCTCTCGACGCACTCGAAGCACTCGGGCAAGGATCTCAACTTCTTCGACCAGACGAAGAACGAGCGGTACACGCCGTACGTGATCGAACCAGCAGCCGGCCTCACCCGCTCGCTCATGGCCTTCCTCGTCGATGCGTATCGTGAGGAGGAGGTCGCGAACGCGAAGGGCGGCACCGATAAGCGCACGCTGCTCGCGCTCGATCCGCGTCTCGCGCCCATCAAGGCGGCGGTCCTTCCGCTGAGCCGCAACGAGGCGCTGTCGCCGCTCGCGCGGGAGATCGCGCAGGAGCTTCGCGATGACTGGAACGTGGACTTCGACGATTCGGGGGCCATCGGGCGTCGCTACCGGCGGCAGGACGAGATCGGCACGCCGTTCTGCGTGACGGTGGACTTCGACTCGCTGGACGATAACGCGGTGACCGTGCGCGAGCGCGACACCATGGAGCAGGTGCGCGTGCCGCGCGCAGAGCTGCACGCCTTCCTCGCCGAACGCTTGCGCGGAGCCTAGCGAAACGCAACGCGTTTCGGTCGGCTCCGGTGACGCGGAGCGTCAGCCCATGGAGCGCAGCGAAGGGTGGGAGCCTAGCTAAACGCAACGCGTTTCGGTCGGCTCCGGTGACGCGGAGCGTCAGCCCATGGAGCGTTCTCGGGCCAAGCCCTCGGTCGCCAGGCCGAGCCCCTATCGGAAACACGTTCGTTCGATAGGGGTTCGGCGCGCGCGCAGGGATTCGGTGTCGAGGGCCGACGACACGCCTCAGGCGTCTGCGGGTGGCGGGTGAGAGGATAGGGATCATGACGAGCACTGGATCCGAGCCTCCCGAGCTTCCCGAGCGCCCTGAGTTCCCCGCCCCGCAGCAGCCCGGCGCGCCGGGTGCGCAGCAGGGCGGTCCAGCACCTGAGTGGGGCTGGGTGCGCCCGCAGGCGGTGCTGCAGACCGTGGAGACGGAACCCCTGGAATATCATCGCCTGCTCCGTGGCGTCGCGAATTACCGCTGGTGGAAGCCGCTGCTGCTGTTGCTGCTCTCCGCCGTTTACTTCGGTATTTTCTCCCTCGTCGTGGGCTTCGCGTTCGTCCCGGTGCTGATGTTGGATCCCACGTACTTCGACGGCATCATGTCGGGTGAAGGCGCCTTGATCGACACCCAGGTGCCACTATCGGTGTTGTTCTCCCTGGTGTCGATCATCATCATGATTCCTTCGGTGATCCTCGCGATGCTGACCCTCGGCATGCGCCCCACCGGGCGCATCTGGTCGGTGGCCGGCCGCATTCGGTGGGGTTTGCTCGGCCGCCTCTCGCTCGCGGCACTGCTCGCCGTCATCGTGATGAACGTCGCTGGAATCGCGCTCGAGATCGCGATGGACCCCGCTTCGTTGACGGAGACCGCGGAGACGTCGTCTTCGGGAGCGGACTTCGACTGGACGGCAGCCTGGACGTCTCTGATTCTGGTCGTGCTGCTCGTTCCGCTGCAGGCGACGGCTGAGGAAGTCGTCTTCCGCGGTCTGTTCATGCAGGTGCTCGGATCGTGGCTGAAGAGCCCGTGGTTCGGGATCATCATTCCCTCGGTCGGTTTCGCGCTCGCCCATATCTACGACATCTGGGGCCTCCTCGCAGTGGGCGCCCTCGGGCTCGTCGCCGGCTGGGTGACCTGGCGCACCGGTGGTCTGGAGGCGGCCATCGCCATTCACATCGTGAACAACCTCATCGCCTTCGGCTTCATGACCTTCGCCGTCGGCGGCGAAACCGCGCAGGTCGAGGCGACCGGAGGCCCGGGGTCGTTCATCGGTTCGCTGGTCGGATATGCCCTGTTCATCTGGCTCGTGCTGCGCATCTTCCGCAAGCACGGGTACGGCCGCTCGCGCATCGATCTCGTGCAGGTGCCGGTGACGGAGCCGGCTCTCGCGGGCGGAGCGCCGATGATCGGCGGTGGGGCGCCGCAGGGTCCGCAGCAGCATGGTTGACGTCTATGTCATCGGCGAGGGCCCAGTGGAGCTGGCGGCGGCTCTCGAATTCGCGGAGGTGGGCCTCAGCGTGCGCATCGGTCGCGCCGCGACGTCCGGTGGCGCGGCGTTCGCCGCTGGAGCTGCCGATGGTGGCGGTGCCGACCGAGCTGACGAGGCTAGAGCCGGGTTCTCGCCCGATGAAGTCACGGATCCAGACGGAACGCTGCGGGCGTTCCTCGACCATGTGGCGTCGCCCCTTTCGCCGGGCAGCGCACCGTTGACCGGTGCTCGGCCGATCAGCGAGGCGCCGGTGCCGGTGCTGTTGCGCGGCGCAGACCGAGCATGGACGATGCAGCCAACGCCCGCGGTCCTGGGGATTCCCGCGGTGCCGCTGTCTCGAGAGAGCCTCGCGGTGCTGGGGCGTCGCGGTGCCGCGCGTGCATTTCTCGATCGCGTGCGCCCCGTGCTGACGATCGGCAAGACGCGCTCGCTCGGTCGCCTCGTACGATCGCGGCTCGGGAAGAGCGCGTTCGACCGGCTGGTGGACCCCATCGCGCGAGCGAAGTACGGCGTGAGCGCCGATCAAGTCGACGTGGCGATCGCTGCCCCAGGGCTCAATGAAGATGTCACCACAGCCGGGTCGCTCTGCGGTGCAGCGCTCGCGTACGCAGAACGGCATGTTGCACGTGAAACCCGCGTGCGACCCAGTGCCGGCTGGGAAGCGCTCCGCGAAGCTCTGCTCGAGCGACTCGCGCTGTACGGAGCCGAAGTGGCTGGTGCGCCCGTCGTCGGCGTCCGCAGCATCGGGGCCGCGGCCTGTGACGAATCACACGCCGGTGACGCTCCGGGCGCCGGTGACGCCTCTGCCCCCGGCGCCGACAGTGATCGCGGCGGAGCGACCGAGTGGCTGATCGAGGAAGCGGGCGTGCGGATCCCGGCGAGCGCCGTCGTGATGGGCGACCGCGCGGTCGGGTTGACCGGCGTGCCCGCCGAGGGGCAAGTCCCGGAGGCGTCATCGATGCGATGGGTCGCGGAACTCGACGTGACGGCACCTGACTTCGTCCCGGCCGCTCGCGCAGCGGGAGGCCGTCGTGCGGCACTCGAGACGGTTGCCGCGCCGAACGGCGAGCTGTGGAGCGTCGCCTGGGAGAGCGCGCTCGGCGATTCCGAGGCCTCGACGTGGCGGATCCGCTTCGCAGGGCCCGCTCAAGACGTCGACGGGGCGGGTGCTCCACGAGCTGAGGCGCTCGCCGACGTTCGCGCCGCGATCGACACGATGCTGCGCGATGTGCTCGACGCCTCGGGGGCGCGGCGCATGGATCCCGACCTGCCGGTCGACCTCCGCATGGTGCCGGCTCTGTTCGCGAGTGTCGAGGCACGCGACCGCTCGCTGCTCCATACCACTTCACCGGTCGCAGCGGAATCCACTTGCCTGAGGGTGGGTCCCGCAGTGCATAGTGGAGACCTCGCTGCAGCCGTCGCTGAGGCTCGAGAGCGGTCGGTGCACCTGCGCCGAAGGCTCACAGGCATCGCTGAGTGACGACAGCGGCGCGAGATGGGGGAATCGCCGGAGAAGCGGCCCCCAAGCGCTGCACCCGCACCCGCACCGGGAGTAGGCTGGGCGAAGACCAGGAACCGCCACGAACTGGAGGCATCATGAAGGGCAAGATCGCATTCGTTCTCGGCGCAGCTGTGGGGTACGTGCTCGGTTCACGTGCCGGACGCGAGCGCTATGAGCAGATCAAGCGTGGCGCAGAGCAGGTGTGGAACACCCCATCAGTGCAGCAGGGCGTCGACGCTGTGCGCGACGCGACCCGGGGAACCGTGGAGAACGTGAAGGACACGGCGCTGCGCGCCGGGAAGAACGCCTTCGCTTCCCTCGTCGGGGGGCAGAGCCGCTCGTCGTCGCAGTCTGGTGCAGCTCCGCAGCGCAGCGCCTCGTCGCAGCATGCCGCGTCGTCCCAGCACGCATCCTCGGTGCCGGCTCAGCCGAGCAGCACCCCGAAGAAGTCGCCGAGTGACTCGTCGACCTCCGCGCAGGCTGACTCCGCGGACACCAACGCGTCCGCGGAGGCGGACGGAGGGAACGCATGAGTCGAAGGAAGGACGAGGCCGGCACGTTCGAGCTGCTGACCCGCCTGCCGCATCAGATCGTCAGTCTGGCGAAGATCGAGTATCAGAACGCCAAGCGCGAGATCATCACGAAGGCCAAGCGCGCAGGGATCGGAGCCGGTGCGATCGTCGTCGCGCTGTTCTTCCTGTTCTTCATGCTCGAAGCTCTCGTCATCGCGGCGATCGCCGCTCTCGCGATCGTCTGGCCGTGGTGGCTGGCGGCACTGGTGGTGGCGGCCGCGCTGCTGCTGCTCGCGGCCGTCGCGATCCTGGGTGGGATCGCGCTGATCAAGCGCGGCAATCCGGTGCCGGAGGAGACGCTCGACCGCGTCGGCGGAGATCTCTCTGCGATCGGTGAGGTGCGCGTGAACGCAGAACCGACCGCGACGCACCATTCCGCGCGCGAAATGCCGCGCGTCGGTGAAGAAGGGAACTGGCGATGAGCTCCGAAGAGAAGCGCCACGGCATCGCCGAAGCGGATCAGGCCCGAACCGAGCTGTACGACACGCTCTCACAACTCAAGGTGCGATTGAACTACGCGCAGCGCGTCGACGACGCCGTCGAGGACGCGAAGGTGCGGATCGCCGAGGAGAAGCGGGACAACCCGGCAGGCTTCGGGGCAGGAGTCGCCGGCGTCGCGGTGCTGGCGGGCCTCGCTGTCTGGGGCATCGCATCGGCGGTCGCGCGACGCTTCTCCTGATTCGCGCGCAGGTCACAGTTCTATTTCGTTCACCCCGGGAACCGTCGTCGTTTTGCTTCGGCGCGGTGGCAGGGTAAGAATAGGGTCAATGGATTTCCGGGAAGGGCCCGTATGCAGCTCTGCGCTGCAGGCGATGGCCATTCGTATTGGTATCGAGTGAGTGGGGTGTATGTCTGCTGAGGCGAAGCCGCTCAGTGGCCTTCGGGTGCTCGTTCCTCGGGGCGGTACCTGGGGCGATCTGGTCTCAAGAGCCCTGCGTGAACGCGGTGCGCACACGGTCATCGCACCGCTCGTCGACTTCGCGCACACGAGCGAAGAAGACAAGCTCGTCAGCGCGCTGAAAGACCTCGAGGCCGGTGCATTCGACTGGCTGACGGCGACGAGCTCAACAGTCGCCGACGTGCTCAAGCACCACAACGCGGTGATCCCTCCGGAGACGAGTGTCGCTCTGGTCGGAGAGGCGACGGCCGTCGCCTTCACCGACGCCGGATATCCCATCACCCGGACGCCGAGCGAAGAGAACAGCACGCATGCGCTGCTCGAGGAGTGGAGCGAGATCGAGACGGACGCGGTGCTGAAGGTGCTCACGCTGCGTTCCGATGTGGCGATTCCCGTGCTCACCGAGGGGCTCATGGACCGCGGGCACGACGTGACCCAGGTGCTCGCGTTCCGCACCGTGGGCGTGCCCGCATCCGTGCACATCCGAGAGGACATCGAGTCGGGCCGCATCAACGCGCTGCTCGTCGCTTCGGCGAAGATCGCCGAAGAGGTCGCGGCGCAGTTCCCGGACCTCCCCTCCGACACGATCGTGGCGTGCGTCGGCGTGAACACGCTCGAGACCGCTGCGGAGCTCGGACTCCCCGCAGATGCGGACGATCCGTCGCACCCCGACTACGCGCTCAAGCGCGCGCTCATCGAGACCGTCGAATCGGTCATCGACCAGAGCGACATGCTGGACTGACCGATGGCACGAGTCGAGGTGCACCCCGATCGCGTGGTGATCCGCATGACCGCTGCCGAGCGGTTCGCCGCGATGCGCCGCCGGGACATCGTGCTCGATCGGTCGGCGATCACATCGGCCATCGTCACGGACGACCCGTGGGTCTGGGTGCGTGGCGTGCGAGTTCCCGGTGCCGCCATTCCCGGCCGCCTCGCGGCAGGAACCTGGCGCAATTTCACCGGCAGGGATTTCGTGCTGGTGCGCAGAGGCCGGAAAGCGGTCGTCATCGACTTCGAGAACCCCGAGGGCGCCGAAGAGGATCACGGCTGGCAAGGCGAATTCGACCACTTCTCGCGGGTGATCGTCTCATCGGTGCACGCGGGAGAGCTCATTCAGGCCCTGCGGCTCGATGGCGGCGAGACCGCGGTCGACACCGAAGCCTGAGGTGCCGGCGTGCGGCGAAGCCGGACGAGAACCGGTGCACGCCCGCTCGGTGCTGGATGCCCGGTACCGAGGCGCGGGGCCAGCGGGTCAGTCGCGGACGAGCACGAGCGAGTCGAGATCGAGACGCGTGCGCGGGGCGAGCTCACGTTCGCGGAGCACTTCGGGAAGGCTGTCAGCTGAGCCGAGCTTGCCGATCGCGCTGATCGAGACCGGCACGAGACGATCCTCCAGATCGAATGCGGCGCGGATGGCGTCGCGGTCGAACCCGCCGAGCTGATGCAGGTGCAGGCCCTCCGACGTCGCTTGCACGCTGAGGTGCGCGACCGCCTGTCCGAGGTCGTATTCCGCCCACGGCCGAGCGTTGCCCTCGGCGTCGGTGGTCTCCGCGACGTTCACGATGAGTGCGCCAGCGTTCACGGCCCATTCGCGGTTGAACCCGACCAGGGTGTCGGTGATCCGAGCGAAGATCTCACCGCCCCTGCGTGCGATGATGAACCGCCACGGCTGGGTGTTGTTCGCGCTCGGCGCCCAGCGGGCGGCCTCGAGGATACCGCGGAGAGCGCCCTCAGGGAACGAGTGCGTGGTGTCGAAGGCGCGCGGGCTCCAGCGTTCGGCGAGAGATTCGATGACGGGTGCGCTGGTGATTGCGGTGCGCGGGCTCACGATGGGGCTCCTCAGGTTGTGCGAACGGGGTATCCGACTGACTGCAACTGCGGGGGCGCGCGGACTATTCCCGGTTCGAAGGCGAACGTGGCGGCTGCTCGATTCAGCCGAGGAGCCAGGCGACGCCCGCGATGATCGGCAACGACGCGAATGTGGTGAGGAAAACGGTGTCTCGCACCATCGTCTCTCCGCGTCGGTAGGTGGCGGCGTAGTTGTACACGTTCTGCGCGGTCGGCAGTGCCGCGATGGTCGTGGCGACGAAGACCTCATGCGCGCCGAGGCCGAAAGCGGTTGCGAGGCTCCAGGTGACCACGGGCATGAGCAGCAGCTTGAGCGCGGAGGCAGTGAAGACCGCGGCGCGGCCGGTGCCGCGCTGGAGGGCGCGCTGCCCGTAGAGCGAGATGCCGAAGCTCAGCAGGACCATCGGGATGGCGGCGTCGCCGAGCATTTCGAGCGGGGCCGAGACGATCTCGGGGATGGGGAGGCCGATGAGCGCGACGATGAGGCCGAGCACCGACGCGATGATGATCGGATTGGAGGCCGCGCGTCCGAGCGCGGCGAGGGCGCCTTGGAAGGCGCCTCGAGGCCTCGGCGCGGACGCCGCGGCCGCCTCTGCCTCGGGAGCGCCGTCGACGAGTCTGCCGGTGCGCGTCGCCTCGAGCATCGACAGAATGGTCGGCGCGAAGCAGAGCAGCTGCACGAGAATCAGCGGCGCCACGTAGGCGGCGTCGCCCAGGATGTACACCGCCACCGGCAGCCCGAGATTGTTCGCGTTGACGTATCCCGAGCAGGCAGCGCCGAGTGTCGTCGTCGCCAGGTCGCGCTTGAACCAGAGACGGGAGGCGATGACGAAGACGGCCGCGACGATGACAGCGGCGAGACTCGTGATGAGGATCACGGGTGACAGGATGACGCTCGGGTCGCTCTGTCGGAGCACGGTGAACAGCAGCGCCGGGGTTGCGACGAAGAACGCCACATTGTTCAGCACGCGGCGCTGGTCGCCCTGCACGACTCCGAATCGAGCGGTGAGGTATCCGGCTCCGATGATCCCGAGAATGAGCGCGAACCCCTGCAGCACTCCGAACATTCAGCTCCTCCCGGCCCCTCCCATCCTAGGGGGAGGCCCGGAGTTCACCCGAGCGCCGCCGCTGCCTCTGCGGCGATGATCCGGGAGAGGTCGTCGAGCACGGGGGAGTCGAGTTTCCAGCGCTGCCAGAAGAGCGGCATGAGGACCGGCCGGTCGCCGAGCTCGACGAGGCGCCCGTCGGCGAGCCCGGCTGCGCACTGCAGTTCGGGGAGCATGCCCCAGCCCATGCCGAGTTCGATGGCGTGCGCGAACTCGGCCGATGATGGAATGAAGTGGCGGGGCGGTGCGACGGTGGTCCGCGTGATTCGGCGGATGAATCGCTGCTGGAACACGTCGTGCCGATCGAACTCCAGCTGCGGAGCCGTGGCGAGCGCGGCCCCGGTGACGCCATCCTCGAAGTGACGCGCTGCGAAGGCTGGGCTCGCTACGGCGAAGTACCGGTCGGTGCCGATGCGGGTCGAGGTGCATCCGGGCACGGCGGTGGAAGTCGCGGTGAGCGCGGCCATAGCGGCGCCGCTGCGCAAGCGCTCGGTGGAGATGGTCTCATCCGCGCGCATCACCTCGAATGCGGCGTCGGTTTCGCGGGAGGCTCGGGCCAGCGCCGGAACGAACCACGTGGCCAGCGAATCGGCGTTCACGACGATCGGGATCAGCGTGCCGGTCGCCTCGTCAGCGCCGAGCTCCGCAGCGACATCGACCGCGATCTGCTGCACCTGACGGGCTGCGCGCAGCGCGACGGCTCCGGCAGCGGTGACGGTGACGGGACGCGTGCGCTGGAGCAGGACCGTTCCGACCCGCTGCTCCATGGCGCGCACGCGCTGGCTGATCGCCGATGGCGTGATGTGCAAGCGCCGCGCCGCGCGTTCGAAGCTCCCCTCGTCGAGGATCGCAGCGAACGTGGCGAGGTGCTCGACGGGGAAGTCCATACTCAGATCTTAAGCAGAATTCATGATGGTGAAGGATATGCACGCAGGTTCAATGAGGTCCTCCGCCCCCGCGCAGCGTACGTTCGAATGGTGATCATTCCTTTTCTCATCGGCGCGGGCAGCGGGCTATCGCTCATCGTCGCCATCGGCGCTCAGAACGCGTTCGTCTTACGGCAGGGCATCAGGCGAGAGCACGTGCTTCCCGTGGTGCTCATCTGCGGACTCGCCGACGCGATTCTGGAGTTGCTGGGAGTCGCCGGGATCGGACTGGTCGTCGAACGCGCACCGGTGCTCCTCGAAATCGTGCGCTGGGGCGGCGTCGCCTTTCTGCTCTGGTACGCCTGGTCGGCGGCGCGTCGAGCCCTGCGCCCCGCCGGGCTGGTCGCCGGACAGGCCGACGCCGCGTCACTGCGGCAGACCGTGACGGCCTGCCTGGCGATCACGCTGCTCAACCCGCACGTGTACCTCGACACGATGGTGCTGATGGGGTCGCTGGGGAACGCGCAGGGGGATCCGGATCGCTGGTGGTTCGTGCTGGGCGGGGCCCTCGCGAGCCTGTGCTGGTTCTTCCTCCTCGGGTACGGCGCACGAGCGCTCACGCGCTTCTTCGAGACCCCTCGATCGTGGCGCATCCTCGACTCCGTAGTGGCTGTCACGATGCTGGTGATCGCGGCGCGCATCGCCTTCGGCGGCATCGGCGCCTGAGGCCAGAGCTCGGGAGAGGGCTAACCGGCGGGCGGCGGCACCAGGCGGTAGAGCACCTCGGGGCGCCCCCGCTTGCCGTAGCGGTGCGCGAGGTCGATCGCACCGGTCTCGACCAGATGATCCAGATAGCGTCTCGCGGTGGCGCGGGAGATCTCGCACCGTTGCGCGAGCTCAACCGCGGAGAGTGGAGCCACGGGATCGAGCGCGGAGAGCACCGCCGACAGGGTCACCTCGGAGATGCCCTTCGGCAACGCGGCATCGGCCTGATCCCGCTCAGCGCGCGCCGGTGCGCGGAGGTCGATCCGCCCGGTCGACTGCAGGCGATCGATCTCCCCCTGCCCGAGGGTCATCTCCCGCGCGGCGGCTGCGGCATCCCGGCGTTCGTCTCGGTAGCTCGCGAGGCGCGCATGCAGGGCCTGCTCGGTGAACGGCTTGACCAGATACCCGATGACGCGCGCCGCGAGCGCCTGCCGCACGGTCACCTGATCGCGCGACGAACTGATCACGAGTACGTCGGGAGAGGCCTCCCGCACCGTGCGCAATCGGTTCAGCACCTCGATGCCGCTGACGTCGGGCAGACGCATGTCGAGGAGCACGAGATCCACGTCACCGCGCAAGCTGTGCTGCACGGCCGCGCGACCCGTGCCGACCGTCGCCGTCACCGCGAACCCTGGGGCCCGCGACACGTAGTGCCCGTGCAGCTTGCGCGCGCCGGCATCGTCGTCGACGACGAGCACGCGAATGGGGGCCGAATCAGACGAACTCATGTGCGCGCCTCGAGCTCGAAGCGGAACCGGGCGCCGCCCAGATCGGATCGCCCGACCTCCACGGTGCCGCGCCGGTCGGCGATGACGCGTCGCACGAGGTCGAGCCCGATGCCGCGCCCGAACCCCGTGGCGTCGCCCTTCGAGGAGAAGCCGCGCGCGAACACCCGGTGAGCGGTCGGCGCCGCGATTCCCGGTCCGTCGTCGGCGACCTCGCCGTGCAGCACGCCGTCGGCCTCGATGAGTGCGCAGCGCACCCGAGTCGCGCCCGCTTCTCCCGCATTGCGGCAGAGATTCGCCAGCACCAGGGTCACGTCCTCGTCGACATCCCGCTCGACGTCGATGGCCGTCTCGAGCACGGCTCCGAGCCCTCCGAGCTCCGCCCGCAAGGCGTCGAGCGTCGCGCGCAGCAACGGGTGGTGGACCTCGGCGGGACCATCGCTCTCGTCGATGGGGGCCGCGCTGGCGATGTACGCGAGCGCCTCCGTCGTATCGCCGTGGGAGACGAGCCCGTGGATGACGTGGAGTCGCGTGTGGAACTCATGGGTCTGCTCCCGCAGGGCGGCGGACGTTCGCCGCATGCTCTCCGCCTCCGTGGCAAGCGCATCGAGGCGGCGGAATCGTCGCTCGAGGAGCGCCGCGAGTGCGGAGCTCGCGAGCGTGCCGATGAGCAGGGCGCCGAGAGCCCAGGGCAGCAGCTGGCGGAGCGCCCCCTCGAAATCGGCCGATATGCGCGACTCGAGAATGCCGACGGAGAGGGAGCCGATCACAGCGCCGGCATCGTCGCGGACCGGTACCTTCGCTCGCAGCGTGGTGCCGATGGTGCCGCGTTCGGTGCCCAGGAACTCCTGCCCGGCGAGCACGTCGTCGATCGAGGTCGACACGTGCCCGCCGCGCAGCGCGGGGGTGGGGTGCGTGATCCGGATGCCCCGATCGTCGGTGATGACCAGGTAGTCGACGCCGGCCGCCTGCTCGACGACGTCTGCCAGTGGCTGCAGTTCGCGCGTCGCATCGCCGACGTCGTCACCCGTGCGTTCGAGTACCGAGCGCACCTGGTCCAGCTGCGCCAGGCTGGTCGCGACGTCGCGCACCCGCTCCCCGGTGGCCTCGCGAATGCTCGACTCCTGCACTGAGACGGCGATGCTCGTGGTGACCCCGACGCTCGCCAGGACGAGCAGGGTCGGGAGCAGCAGGATCGCGAGCCGCGCGAAGCGCGACGTCGACCAATGCGGCATCGCAGCACCTCCTGTCACAACCGTCGCCTTCCGCTTCCTCGCCCGCCCCGGATCCGCGCGGCGGTGCGAGCCCCGGATCGCGCCGCCGCGATCACCGTGAGCATTTATGAGCACAAATCGCGTGGAGCGGGCGCGCACGGGAAATGGTTGACATCTTATAGGCGTCAGTGCGGCACAACGGCGTCCGCACGAAGGAGTGAACATGACAGATACACCGCAACGAAACGTGCGCCGCACGGTGCTGCGCGTCATCGGCGGCGCGATCGCCGCGTGCGCCGTCGGCGTGGCCGCATTCGGATCGATCAGCTCCGCGTCGGCCGGCAGCGACATCCACTCGTCATTGACCATCGTCGCCCCGGCCGCAGCGGGTGGCGGCTGGGACACGGTCGCGCGTGAGATGCAGCATGCGCAGCGTGCGAACGGCCTGAGCACCAATGTGCAGGTCGTCAACATGCCGGGAGCCGGGGGCACGATCGCCCTGGGCAACCTGTCGACGCTCGAGGGGGAGGCGAACACGATGCTGGTGGGAGGCACCGGGCTGCTCGCCGCCACCATCCAGTACGGCTCGGATGCGACGCTCGACGACGTCACCTCCCTCGCCGTCGTGTTCGAGGAGTACGACGTCATCGTCGTGCCGGCCGACTCGCCCTATGAGACTCTGGACGACCTCGTCGAGGCCTGGCGCGACGACCCGAAATCGATTCCGTGGACGGGAGGCGGCTCGTTCGATCAGCTCGTCGTCACCGATCTCGCGCTCGCCGCGGGGATCGAGCCCACCGAGACGACGTACATCTCCTCGGACGGCGGCGGCGAGGCCGTCGCCGCGCTGCTGAACGGCACGGCCCAGGCCGCAACCGGGGGCTACCCCGACAACATCGACCAAATCGAGTCGGGCAGGCTTCGGGCGCTCGCGATCGTCGCCGAGGAGCCCATCGAGGGAATCGACATCCCGACGGCGCGCGAGCAGGGCTACGACATCACGCTCGCGAACTGGCGCATGCTCGCGGCACCGGCGGGGCTCACCGAGGAAGAGACCTCCGGGCTCAGCGAACTCGTCGCTGACACGCTGGCGACGCCCGAGTGGGCAGCCGCCGTCGAGCGCTACCACTGGACCGAACAGGTGATCACCGGCGACGATCCGATCCCGTTCCTCGCGGAGGAACGGGATCGGATCGCTCGCCTGTATGAGGAGATGGGGCAATGACGCCGACCAGCAACCCGACCGCGATGTCCGCGGTCGTCGGCGAGGAGATTCGCTTCTCGACCGGGAGCCCGCGCACGACCGCCCGGCTCAAGCATCTGATCATGCCGGTGCTGCTGCTGGCATTCGCCGCCTATCTCGGCTTCGGCATGCTCACCATGCGCGTTCCCGAGGGCACCGCATTCCCCGGCCCGCGCTTCTTCCCAGCGATCATCGCCGGCGGGCTCGTGCTCTTCGCGATCCTGCTCATTCTCGCCGCGGCGAGGCAGCTTCGCGCCGACAGCGCCGCACGTACGGCTGCGACTCGCCAGGTCGATGACTTCGAACTGCTCAGCTCGGAGCACGACGCGCTGGCGGAGCGCGACGGAGCGACGGGCGATGGAGCTGCGCGTGATGGAGCGCGCGCGGTCAAGATCGACTGGCGGTCCCTCGCCTGGGTGATCGGATCGTTCGCCGCGTTCGCCCTCCTGCTCGACGTGCTCGGGTGGGTCATCGCGGCCGGCCTGCTCTTCTGGTGCGTCGCACGCGGCTTCGGCTCTCAGAAGCCGATCGCGAGTCTCGTGACGGGCTTCACCGTGAGCTCGCTCGCCTACATCGCGTTCGACATGGCGCTCGGCATGTCGCTGCCCTCAGGCATTCTGGGCGGGGGGTTCTGACCATGGAATCACTCCAGCTCCTGATAGAGGGCTTCGCCGGAGCCCTCACCTGGCAGAACCTCGTCTGGGTGCTCGTCGGCTGCCTCCTCGGCACCGCCGTCGGCGTCATGCCGGGCCTCGGCTCGTCGATGGCGGTGGCGCTGCTGCTGCCGGTCACGTTCTCGCTCGAGCCCACGGCCGCCTTCATCATGTTTGCCGGCGTCTACTTCGGCGGGCTCTTCGGGGACTCGACGATGGGCATTCTCATGAACACGCCGGGCCAGGCCTCGGCGATCGCCTCGACGTTCGAGGGCCACAAGATGGCGTTGAACGGCAAGGCCGCGCAGGCGCTCGCGACCGCTGCGATCGGCGCCTTCGTCGGCGGGTTCATCGCGTCGATCCTCGTCGTGTTCCTCGCGCCGGCGCTCGCCGACTTCTCCTCGAGCTTCGGCCCCGCCGAGTTCTTCGCGCTCGCGGTCTTCGCGTTCGTCGCAACCTCCTCGGTGGTCACCGATAACGCGGTGAAGGGACTCGCAGCGCTCTTCATCGGTCTGGGCATCGCGGTGATCGGGATCGACGGCGCCTCTGGCGCACCGCGCTTCACCCTCGACTCGCCGTTCCTGTTCGACGGCATCTCGCTGGTCACCGTCACCGTCGCGGTGCTCGCGCTCGGCGAGGTCATCTACGTCGCATGCCTCGAACGGCACATGAACGACAAGGCGATCATCAAGCCGAAGGGGCGCCCGTGGCTGTCGAAGGCGGAGTTCCGCGAGGCGATGCCGGCGTGGCTGCGCGGCACCGTCATCGGCGTCCCGTTCGGCGTGGTGCCGGCCGGCGGCTCGGAGATCCCGACCTTTCTCGCCTACGGTCTCGAGAAGCGGCTCGACGCGCGTCGCAAGACGCCCCGCTTCGGCTCCGGTGCGATCCGCGGTCTCGCCGCCCCCGAGGCTGCCGGCAACTCGACGACGGGCATGGCGATGGGCGCCCTGCTCGCACTCGGTCTCCCGATCTCGGCGACCGCCGCGATCATGCTCGCCGCCTTCCGCCAGTACGGCCTGCAGCCGGGCCCGCTGCTCTTCGAGCGCGCCCCGGACCTGGTGTGGGTGCTGCTCGCGAGTTTCTTCATCGCGATGATCGTGCTGCTCATCCTGAACCTGCCGTTCGCGATGCTGTGGGCGAAGCTGCTGCTGATCCCGCGGCCGTACCTGTATGCCGGAATCACGGTCTTCTGCGCCCTCGGAATCTATGCCACGTCGGGCTCGATCTTCGACCTGTTCCTGTTGCTCGGCATCGGATTCGTCGGATTCCTGATGCGGGCGCTCGACTTCCCGATCGCACCGCTGATCATCGGCATGGTGCTCGGGCCGCTCGCGGAGACGAGCCTGCGCGACGCCGCGATGAGCGCGAACGGCGATTTCTCGGTGCTGGTGAGCGGGCCGATCACGATGGCGCTGTACGGACTGCTGCTGCTCGTGCTCGTCTTCGCGGTGCGGGGGCGGATCGTCGGTCGGCGCCGCGCGAAGGCGGCCGAGGCGGCCGATCGGCAGTCGGTCGGGGCCTAGGCGCTCGGGCGCGGTCTCCGTGAGAGGTCCGGCTTCGGTGGGACGCTCGGACGACGAGTCGTCCCACCGAAGCCGGACCTCTCACCGAACACGTGGCGCCGGGTCAGGAACGCCGCGAGGAACGCCGCAGCGCTCGCACGGCGATACGATTGCAGTCATGCCGATCTCCGCTCAAGACCGAACGTATCTCGACCTCGCCATCGAACAGGCGCAGCTGGGCTGGGACGAAGGCGGGGTGCCCATCGGCGCCGCCCTCGTGCGCCACGGCGCCGACGGACCCGAGGTGCTCGCCGTCGGTCGAAACCGACGCGTGCAGATGGGAAGCGTGATCCGCCACGGCGAGACCGACTGCCTCGAGAGCGCCGGTCGCCTCCCGGCGAGCGTCTACCGGGAGTGCACCCTCTACACGACGCTCTCGCCGTGCACCATGTGCGCCGGCACGGCGATCCTGTATGAGATCCCGCGCATCGTCATCGGCGAGCACCGCAGCTTCGAAGCCTCCGAGGCCTGGCTCGCGAGCAACGGCACGGAACTCGTGATCGCCGACGACGCGACCTGCATCGACCTGATGGATCGCATGATGCGCGAACGCCCCGAGATCTGGGCCGAAGACATCGGCATCGAGACCGACGAGCTCGCCGGCGGCGCCCGGGTCGGCGAGTGAGCGCAGCACCCGAGACCGAGACGGTCATCGACCGGGACTACCCGGTCACCCCCGTGCCGCAGCACGCACGCAAGGGATTCTTCTCGCTCATGGTGGTGCTGCTCGGCTTCACCATCTTCACACCGACCATGCTCGCGGGCGCCGCGCTCGGGCAGTCGTTCGCGCTGAACGATCTGCTCGTCGTCATCCTGCTCGGCTCCGCCGTGCTCGGCGCATACGTCGCGGTGCTCGGATGGATCGGTGCGCGCACCGGACTCACCACGGTGGTGATGGCCCGGTACACGCTCGGCAGCCGCGGCTCGAAGCTCGCATCGATCCTGCTCGGAGGCACGCAGATCGGCTGGTACGGCGTCGTGATCGGCACGATCGGCGAGCTCACCGCGCAGGCGTTCGGGTGGGAGAGCTTCGCCGCGAAAGCCGCGGTCATGGTGGTGGTGAGCGCGCTCATGTGCGCGACCGCCGTCTACGGGTACCGCGGCATGTACTGGGTATCGCTGATCTCGACTCCGCTGATCCTCATCCTCGCGTTCTGGGTGATGTTCCGGTCGCTCGAAGAGGTGGGCGGCTGGGCCGGTCTCGCCGCCGTGCAGCCGGATGCGTCGATGTCGATGCCGATCGCGGTCGCCGTCACCACGGTCGTCGGAACGTTCGTCTCCGCTGGCACGCAGGCGCCCAACTGGACGCGCTTCGGGCGCACGGGCCGCCAGGCGGTGCTCGCCTGCGTCATCGGATTCTTGATCGGCAACGGGCTGATGATCTTCTTCGGCGCGGTCGGCGCGATCACGTTCGGCGAAGGCGACTTCGTGCTCGTGCTCTTCAACCTCGGCCTCGTCGGCTGGGGGCTCTTCCTGCTCTTCGGCAACCTCTGGAAGTCGAATGCCGACGCGGCGTACTCATTCGGCGTCGCCGGTGCCGAGCTCTTCGAGAAGCCCAGCAAGACCCGGTTCGTGATCATCGGCTCGATCATCGGCACCGTGCTCGCGCTCTTCGGCGTCAACGAGCACCTGCCCCAGTACCTCGGGCTGCTCGGCACATTCATCCCGCCCCTCGGCGGCGTCATCATCGGCGATTACCTCGCACGGTGGCGGCGCACCCAGATGCCAGAGGGGGAGGCGCTGCCGCGCGCGAACTGGGTCAACCTGGGCGTCTACGCGATCTCGTGCGCGCTCGCCTGGTTCGCCGGCGAATTCGGGATCGGGATTCCTCCGATCATCGGCGTCGTCGCAGCCCTGGTGCTGTCATTCGCCCTGGCGCGGCTGTCGCCCCGGCGGCCGTTCGCGGGCTGAAGCCGTTCGCGGGCTGAGCGGGTCAGCCGGCGAGCGCGGTCAGCAGTGCGTCGACGTCCGCCTCAGTCGTGTCGAACGCGCACATCAGGCGGTAGAGCCCGGGCTGCGTCGGCCACGCGCCGAACGCGAACGCGGACTGGGCCCGCGTTGCGGCCTCTGCGGGCAGCTCGACGAATACGGCGTTGGACTCGACGGGGTGGGCGATCCTGACCCCGGGCACGGTTTCTTCGAGGGCGCGCACGCCCGACGCCAGGCGCTGCGCGAGTTCGTTCGCACGCGTTGCGGAGCGCAGCCACAGGTCGCCCTCGTACAGTGCAACGAGCTGCGCTGAGATGAAGCGCATCTTCGAGGCGAGCTGCAGGTCGATCTTGCGCAGATAGCGGATCCCGTCAGCAGCTTCCGGCCGCAGCACGACGACGGCCTCCGCACCCAACAGGCCGTTCTTCGTGCCGCCCAGGCTCAGCAGGTCGACGCCGACGTCGGTGGTGAGCTCGCGCAGCGACGCGCCGAGGTGCGCTGCCGCATTGCCGAGCCGGGATCCGTCGACGTGCAGCACCAAGCCGAGTTCGTGCGCCTGATCCGCGAGGGCGCGGATCTCATCGGGGGTGTAGGCCGTGCCGAGCTCGGTCACTTGCGAGATCGACACCGCGCCCGCCTGAGACCGGTGCTCGCTGCCGAAGCCCCACGCCTCGCGAGCCACGAGTTCGGGGGTGAGCTTGCCGTCGGGCGTCTCGATGCCGAAGAGCTTGAGACCGCCGGTCTTCTCCGGGGCACCCGCCTCGTCGGTATTGATGTGCGCGGTGCGCGCGCAGATGACGGCGCCCCAGCGGGGGAGTGCGGCCTGCAGCGCGAGCACGTTCGCGCCGGTGCCGTTGAAGACGGGAAACGCCTCCGCCTCGACGCCGAACAGCTCCCGAGCCACCTCTTGGAAGCGGGCCGTGACCGGGTCGCCGCCGTACGCGGGGACGTGGCCCGTGTTCGCGAGCGCGAGCGCCTCGATCACCTCTGGATGCGCGCCCGACCAGCTGTCGGAGGCGAACGCGCGGGAGACTGGCGCGGTGGCTGCTTCTGGCGATGCGGCGTGCTGGCTCATCGCTCCAGCCTACGCTCGGCGAGCCCGCAGCGGGAGCGCGGACCCCACGCGGAACCCGGCGCGGGTCCTCCGATCGGTGGACATCAGGTCGCCCATCCGGTCGTTCCCGTCAGCCGCCGCGACGGGCAGTCTGGAAACATGAACAGCACACTCAGCTCCGCAGCCGTTTCGGTGCGCGGGCTCACGAAGCAGTACGGATCGCGACGGGTGCTCGACGGCGTCGACCTCGACATCGCCCGAGGCGAGACGTATGCGCTGCTCGGGCCGAACGGCGCGGGTAAGAGCACGGCCATCGAGGTACTCGAAGGCGTGCGACGAGCGACGAGCGGCGACATCTCGGTGCTCGGCGAGCACCCCCTCTCGGCGCCGCGCGCGTGGAAGTCGAGGATCGGCATCGTGGCGCAGTCGACCGGGGACGCCGGCCCCTACACCCCGCGCGAGCTGATCGCGCACTTCGCGACGCTCTACCCGAACCCTCGCGGCGTCGACGAGGTGCTCGATCTCGTCGGGCTCACGGAGCAGGCGAAGACGCGGGCGACGAAGCTCTCGGGCGGACAGCAGCGGCGGCTCGATGTCGCACTCGGCATCATCGGGCGGCCGGAGCTCGTCTTCCTCGACGAGCCGACCACCGGTTTCGATCCCGAAGCGAGGCGTCACTTCTGGGCGATGCTCGACGGCCTGACGGGTGAGGGCGCTGCGGTGCTGCTCACCACCCACTATCTCGACGAGGCGGAGTACCTGGCCGATCGCGTTGGCGTGCTCTCCGGCGGCAGGATCGTCGCTGAGGCGACGCCCGAATTGCTCGGCGGCGCCGAGGCTCGCACCCCGGTGGTCAGCTGGCGCGACGCCGCGGGGGTGCGTCACGAGGAGCGCACCGCTGTGCCCGGTGTGGTCGTCGAACGGTTGATGCACGAGGCGCGAGAGATCGGCATCCCGACCGGGCCGGCCGAGCTCGAAGTGCGACGCCCGGCACTCGAAGACATCTATTTGAACCTGATCGGCGCGAACGGAGCGGAACGATGACGACGAACGATGCGAAACGGGGGGCGGGTCCCGCTCAGGTGGCAGGGCCAGCGCGAGCGGCAGGAACGGACGACTCGGGGCCCCACTCGAACGGCGTCGCACCCCGGCTCCCCGGGATCCTCCGCTCGGGGTGGAACAACATCGGATTCGAGTTGCGCGGTTACTTCCGCACGCCCGATGCCGTCTTCTTCACGTTCCTCTTCCCGCTCGTGATGCTGGGAATCTTCGGGGTCGCCTTTCAGACGTCCGGCGAGGTCGGTGCGCGTGCAGACGGCACCGGGGGCGTGACGATGGCCGCCTACTACCTCCCCGGCATGGCCGCTGCAGGATTGCTCCTCATCGGAGTGCAGAATCTCGCCACCGATATCGCCCGCGAGCGGAGCGACGGATGGTTGCGGCGCTTGGGCGGCACTCCGCTGTCGCCGGTGAGCTATTTCATCGGCAAGATCGGCATGATCCTCGTGACCGCCCTTGCTCAGCTGCTGCTGCTCATCGCGTTCGCCGTGCTCGCCTTCCAGGTGGAGCTTCCGACGGAGCCGGAGCTGTGGGGGCGATTGGCCTGGCTGTTCGGGCTCGGGATCATCGCGATGGCCCTCCTCGGCGTCGCGCTCTCGGCGCTGCCCCGCTCGTCGCGCAGTGCGACGGCGGTGATCCTGCCGGTGGTGCTGCTGCTGCAGTTCATCTCGGGCGTGTACCTGCAGTTCTCGATGCTGCCGGAGTGGTTGCAGCAGGTGGCGAGCCTGTTCCCGTTGAAGTGGTTGGCGCAGGGGATGCGCTCGGTGTTCCTGCCCAATCATTTCCAGTTGCAGGAGCTCGGGGAGTCGTGGGATCTCGGTCTCGTCGCCCTGAACCTGGCGGCCTGGCTCGCAGCGGGCCTCGCGCTCAGCCTCCTCACGTTCAGATGGCAGCGGCGGTCATAGGCGAATGCGTGAGCATTCGCGACCGCCGCTGGTGCCGCCCACGGCGGCAGCCCACGGAGCGGAGCGCGGGGTGAGCGGCGGTCATAGGCGAATGCGTGAGCATTCGCGACCGCCGCTGGTGCCGCCCACGGCGGCAGCCCACGGAGCGGAGCGCGGGGTGAGCGGCGGTCATGAGAGAGTGATGCCATGAGTCAGCTGGAGACACCGGGGATCGCGTCGGGGCGCTTTCCGCTGCGCTGGTGGGATGCCGGCGTCGTGGTCACCCTCGTCGCGATGGGCATCGTCGGCGGTCGCGAGCTGCAGTTCGACGGTGCGCCCGCGGCGCCGGATCGGGTGGCCTGGACCTTCGCGCCGCTGGCGGCGCTCGCGATCTGGTATCTCGCGGTCGGGCGGCGCGTGATGCTTCGAGCCGTGCGCGATCTGCCTGCGACCGCTGCCGATGCGCTCTTCCTGGTCGGGCTGGTGCTGCTGGTGGGGGTTGCGACGTTCGGGGTGACCTCGTACGCCACGCTCCAGACCATCGGGTATCCGCTGGTCTGGACGGTCGCGCGCCGCTATCGAGAAGCGGTCGCGTGGAGTGCGGCACTCGCGGTGGCGGTGTGCATCGGTTTCGTCGGCCCGGGTGATCCCTTCGGTCGCGCCGGCGGCTTCTGGGGTGCGTTCGCCGTCTCGGCCCTCTCGCTCGTCTTCGCGCTGGTCATGGGAACGTGGATCACGGGCATTCACGCGCAGGGGGAGCGTCACCGCGAACTCGCGGAGGCGCTGCGGCGCTCGCAGCACGAAGTGGCCGCGCTCTCGGAGGCCGCCGGTGCCTCTGCCGAGCGGGAGCGGATCTCGCGCGACCTGCACGATACGCTCACGCAGACGCTCACCGGTCTCGTGATGCTGAGCGAGCAGGTGGATCGCGCGCTCGCCGCAGGTGATGCCGCTGCCGCGCGGGATCGGCTCGAACGGGTGCGCTCAGCGGCCCGAGAGTCGTTGCAGGAGGCGAGGGTGCTGGTTGCGACGACCCAACCGCTCGGCGACGGCGGCCTGGAGGCATCGATCGAGCGGACGGTGACCCGCCTCAGGGAGGATACGGGGCTGCTGGTGACGTGCGAGCTCGAGTCGTTGCAGCTGGACCGCGAGCGGCAGGTGATGCTGCTGCGGGCGACTCAGGAGGGCCTGGCGAATGCGCGCAAGCACGCGCAGGCGACGAGGATCTCGGTGATGCTGGTGCGCGGTGATGACGGATCCGTCGTCCTCCGAGTCGATGACGACGGGGTGGGGCCGGAAGCCGCGGGCGGCGGGGCCTCTGTCGGCGGGTACGGCCTGTCGGGCCTTGCCGACCGCATCCGAGGAGTGGGGGGTGAGGTGCGGTTCGGCGAGGGGCCGAGGTGCGGTGCGCGCCTGGAGGTGCGACTGCCGGCGAGCGTTGCGGCGGCCGCGCCCGGTCACGAGCGAGAAGGGGTTCGTTGATGGTGCGCATTCTGGTCGTGGACGATCACCCGATCGTGCGTGCTGGTATCGCGGGTCTGCTCGCGACCGAGCCTGATTTCGAGGTGGTCGGCGAGGCGGCTTCCGGGGAAGCCGCACTCGACCTGGTGTCGGCCGCGCGCCCGGACGTCGTGCTCATGGATCTCCGGATGCCGGGAATGGGCGGCGTCGAGGCCACCCGTCGACTCACCCGCCTCACGGCGTCGCCTCCGCGCGTGCTCGTCTTCACGACGTACGAGGAGGATGATCAGATCCTCGCCGCCATCGAGGCCGGGGCGAACGGGTATCTCGTCAAGGCTGCGCCCGCTGACGAGCTGGCGGCCGGTGTGCGCGCGGTTGCCGCCGGGCAGACCGTGCTCGCGCCGTCGATCGCCGCGCAGCTGGTCGCTCGGGCTCACGCCGGCCCTGAGGATCGCGCGGAGCGGGGCCCGCGGCTCACTCCTCGGGAGGTCGAGATCCTGCGGTTGGTCGGGGACGGGATGAGCAACCCGGAGATCGCGGGGCGGCTGTTCATCGGCGAGTCGACGGTGAAGACTCACCTGCTGCGAGCGTTCGAGAAGCTGGGCGTGTCGGATCGCACGCGAGCGGTGACGCGCGCGATGGAGTGCGGGATACTGTAGCGCTGCGCTGCGCTGCGCCTGTGGATAACTACACGGGTGTGATTCACATTGTGGATGGTCGATGCTTCGGCGGAATCACGGCGTTCTTGAGGGTGGGTGCGCGCTTCCCCGAGTGGCTCTCGGGATGGTTGTACACAGGACTGTAGCGGTACTGTGGAGAATTACACCGTTGTCATTCGAGGCCAGGATCGGTCCGTTCCAGAGCTCTATCGGTGCCGCCAGTATCCGCAGAAATCGACCGCCTGCTTGGCGACGCCGCACTCGTTGACGAGGTGACGGCGGCCGCCGGTTGCGAGCTGCTGCTCGCCTGCGACGAACGCCGAGACGGGGCCAGCCGTGGCCGATGCCGGGAGCTCGCGAAGCGCATCGAGGGCCGCGGATCCGGGGTGAGCGCCCGGCTCGCGAACGATCCACTGCACGTCGACGCCGCTCGGGGCCTCGGCCGGTTGGCGATCCGCAGCGTTGGGCACCTCGATGATCGCGTGGCCCGTGCTCTCCGGTCCGATGTCGCGCAGGATGCCGAGCACCGCGGGGAGCGCGCTCTCGTCGCCCGCCAGCACGACGCGATCGGCGTCCTCGACCGCGCGGTATCCGCATCCCTGATCGATCAGTGCCACCCGGTCGCCGATGGGCAGCGACGTCGCCCAGGGCCCGGCGACGCCCGCGTGCGCCGGATCGTCCGATTCGTGCGCGACGAAGTCGATGTCCATCTCGTTCGTCTCGGGTCGGAACGCCCGCACGGTGTAGTTGCGGATCTCGGGCCGCGTCGCCTTCGGCAGGGCCAGGTACTTCAGGTACCCGCGAGTATCGAATCGATCGGACATGCGATCGAATCGGGTCGCTTCGCCGGCAACGGGCATGGCGAGTCTGAACCACTGATCGAAGCCGAGGTGACGCCAGCGTGAGAAGTCGTCGCCGCCGACGGTGAGGCGCACGAAGCCGGGGGATATGCGATCGGCGCGCAGCACCTCGGCCGTGACGAGACCGGTCTCCGCGTGGGCGACGACGATGTTGCTGGAGGGCATGGCGGATCCTTCGGTTCGCGGGAGTCGGCGGCATGACGCGGCCGGAGCACCCCAACGGTAGTTCATCAGATGAATGCTCCGCAAGTGCTCGTTGACAGACTCGGCGGCGGTATGTAGGTTCATTAGTGAAGTAACTAACCAAGGAAGCTGCGAGGCGAATCCGTCCGAGTCAGCGACCCCGACTGAAACGAGGTGAGGAGTGTTCGATGACAACCGTCCGATCTTCCTCCAGCTCGCCGACCGCCTCGCAGACGACATCCTGCGCGGCACGTACGACGAGGACGAGCAGGTTCCCTCGACGAACGAGCTCGCCGCGCACATGCGCATCAACCCCGCGACGGCGGGCAAAGGGCTCAGCCTGCTCGTCGATCAGGGGATCCTCTACAAGAAACGCGGCATCGGCATGTTCGTCGCCGCAGGCGCGAGGGCGCGTATCGCTCAGGAGCGTCAGCACGGCCTCACCGAACGATTCGTGCGGCCGCTGCTCCATGAAGCCGCCGCCCTCGGCCTCACCCACTCCGATGTCATCCGGCTCATCGAACAGGAAGCGGAACAATGACCCAGATCGCTATTGAGACGCACGGGCTCACGCGGCGCTACCGCGGCGCCACCGCGCTCGACGACGTCACCGTGCAGGTGCACGCGAACACCATCACCGGGCTGCTCGGCCGCAACGGCGCGGGCAAGACCACCCTCATGTCGCTGATCACGGCGCAGGATCGGCCGAGCTCTGGCTCGGTCAAGGTCGGCGGCCACGATCCCTTCGAGCGCGCCGAGACCATCGAGCAGATGTGCTTCGTGCGCGATAACCAGCGATACCCCGACGACTACACCCTGAAACTCGCTACCCGAGCAGCACGATTCTCGTTCCCGAACTGGAATCAGGAGGTCGCGGATCGCCTCATCGACGCGTTCCGCATCCCGTCCAAGCCGATCATCAAGAAGTACTCGCGCGGACAGATGTCGGCGCTCGGCATCGTGCTCGGACTCGCCTCCCGGGCGCCCATCACCTTCTTCGACGAGCCCTACCTGGGTCTCGACGCGACGGCGCGGGCGATCTTCTACGACGAGCTGCTGCGCGATTACGCGGAGCGCCCTCGCACGGTCGTGCTCTCCACCCATCTCATCGATGAGATGGACCGGCTGCTCGAGCGCGTGATCGTGATCGACCAGGGGCGCATCGTGCGGCACGAAGACGTCGATGCGATGCGCGGGAGCGCCTTCCAGGTCGCGGGCAAGGCGAGCGAGGTCGACGGCTTCCTCTCAGGACTGCCGGTGCTGTCGCGCCGACGCGTCGGCGGCCTCGCAACAGCGGTCGTCAACACGCCGATGACGGCGCAGCATCGAGCCGAGGCCGGCGGGCTCGAACTCGCCCCTGTATCACTGCAAGATCTCGTCGCCGCCTACGGCCTCGGCGACACCGTCGCGGACGACGGGGCGGACACGCATATGGAACGGAGCGCAGCATGAACCGCATCATCAATGTGACTCGCCTGCACATGAACAAGATCGGGAGCTTCGTCTCAGTTCCGATCGTCATCCTCGCACTGGTCATGGTGATCTCGATCGTCATCGCGCTCGCCATCCAGCGCGCCACGGGAGGTGCTGGCGGTGCCGAGTACGTCGACGGAGCGCGGCAGAACGGCGGCGTCGTCTGGTCGCTGCCCGGATTCCTCGTCTACTACGGCGTGCAGGCCGTGGCGACGACCTATCCCTTCGCGCTGACCCTCGGAACCACGCGCCGCAACTTCATCCTCGGCACGATGCTCTCGAACGTGCTGCAGGCCGCGTACATCGCGCTCCTGCTGGTGCTGCTGCTCGGCATCGAACTCGCCACGGACCACTGGTTCATGTCGGTGTACGTGCTCGACGTGTATCTGCTCGGCGCCGGCGACCCGTGGGTGCTCGCCGTCACCGGCTTTCTCGGAGTGCTCTTCTGCCTCACGATCGGCGGCTTCTTCGGTGCGATCTGGGTGCGATTCGGGGCGAAGGGCCCGGCGATCGTGGGATCGGCCATCGGGCTCGTGCTCGCGATTCTCCTCCTGGTGTTCGCACCGCAACTGCCGGAGATCGTGATGGGCATCACCCGGGCAGACATCGCTCTGGGGGCGATCGTCACGATCGTGCTGGCGCTCGTCGTCACCTGGTTCGCGATGCGGCGCGCAGCGGTGCGATAGCGGCCGCGCATCTCCTGCCGTACGACGCCGAGCGGGCGCCGGTCGGGTTCGAATCGGAACCCGACCGGCGCCCGTCTCCGATGCTCAGCGCACGTTTCGGGAGGGCCGAGTGTCAGCCCCGGCGCAGCGTCGCTTCGCGCTCGTCTCGCGACGCCTCCTCCGACGCGCGGTGCTCCTCGACGTCGGTGTTGTCGAATGCGAGCCCCTGACGTGGCGCGTTGTACAGATCGAGGTCGATGATTCCCTCGCGCTTCGCGACGATCGCGGGAACGAGCGCCTGACCGGCGACGTTCACGGCCGTGCGACCCATGTCGATGATGGGGTCGACTGCGAGAAGCAGCCCGACGCCCTCGAGCGGAAGCCCGAGCGTCGACAGCGTGAGCGTCAGCATCACGGTCGCGCCCGTCGTGCCCGCGGTCGCCGCGGAGCCGACTACCGAGACGATGACGATGAGCAGGTACTGCACGATCGTGAGGTCGATGCCGAAGAACTGCGCGATGAAGATCGCCGCGACTGCCGGGTAGATCGCGGCGCACCCGTCCATCTTGGTCGTCGCTCCGAGCGGCACGGCGAAGGAGGCGTAGCCGCGCGGCACGCCGAGGTTGCGCTCGGTGACGCGCTGGGTGAGCGGCAGTGTGCCGATGGACGAGCGGCTCACGAAGCCGAGCTGCACGGCCGGCCACACTCCTGAGAAGTACTGCTTCACGGAGAGGCCGTGCGACTTCACGAGAATCGGGTAGACCACGAAGAGCACCAGCGCGAGTCCGAGGTACAGCACCGCGACGAACCACGTGAGCGTGCCCATCTGGTTCCACCCGTACTCGGCGACGGCGTTGCCGATGAGGCCGATCGTGCCGATCGGGGCGAGGCGGATGATCCACCACAGGATCTTCTGGATGATCGCGAGCGCTGATTCCGTGAGCACGATGAACGGTTCGGCCTTCTCGCCGATCTTGAGCGCTGCGATGCCCACGGCGGCCGAGATCACGATGACCTGCAGCACATTGAAGCTCGGACTCGCAGAGAGCGCGCCGCTGCCGGCATCGACGCTGCCGGAAACGCCGAGCCCGAGGAAGTTGGCGGGGACGAGGCCGGTGAGGAAGTTCCACCAGGTGCCGACCGAACCGGGCTCTTCGGGGGTCAGCGCGGTCTGCGATGCGGTCGAGCCGGGTTGCAGCGTGACGCCGAGCACGATGCCGATGGTCACCGCGATCAGCGCGGTGATGGCGAACCAGAGTAGAGTCTGGCCCGCGAGGCGAGCCGCATTCGTCACCTTGCGCAACCCGACGATGCTCGAGACGATCGCCGTGAAGACGAGCGGGATCACTGCCGCGCGCAGCAGCGAGACGTAACTGTCGCCGATGGTCGCCAGCGTGGCGTGCAAGCCGTTGGGGTTGTCCTCGGCGTCGGGGCCGAGCGACATGGCGACGCCGCCGAGCACGAGGCCGATGACGAGGGCGGCGAGGATCTGCCACCCGAACGACGTCATCCAGCGGGGGAGGCGGCGAGCCCGATGCGGGGCGGCCTGAGTTGCAGACACGGTGAGGAGTCCTTTCGAGTGCGGTGCGGCGTGCGGAACCCAGACAGCTTAGCAAATCATTCGTTCAGCGAATACGTGTCATCACTTTTTGTAGCTCCCCGTGCGACCCGGATCGGGAGGGGGTGGCGGCGCTGCCCCTCGGGTACGCTGGGGGCATGGCTGATTCTTCGTTTGACGTGGTGAGCAAGATCGACTCGATGGAGGTCGAGAACGCGGTGAACCAGGCGCGCAAGGAGGTCGAGCAGCGCTACGACTTCAAGGGCGTCGGCGCCGACGTCTCGCTCTCCGGTGAGAAGGTGCAGATCAAGGCGAACACGGAAGAGCGCGCGAACGCCGTGCTCGACGTGCTGCACTCGAAGTTCATCAAGCGCGGGCTCTCGTTGAAGGCGCTCGACACCGGTGAGCCCTACGCCAGCGGCAAGGAGTACCGCATCGACGCGCAGCTGAAGGAAGGCATCGATCAGGCCACCGCGAAGAAGCTCAACAAGCTGATCCGCGACGAGGGCCCGAAGGGCGTGAAGTCCCAGATCCAGGGCGACGAGTTGCGCGTCTCCTCCAAGAGCCGCGATGACCTGCAGGCGACGATGGCGCTGCTCAAGGGCGCTGACATCGACGTCGCTCTGCAGTTCGTGAATTACCGCTGACCACTCGCGTCAACGGAGCGGTCGGCGCTACGGTGAGCGCATGCGAACGATCCTCACCTGCGCTGCCGCGGTGCTGTGCAGTGCGATCCTGCTGACCGGGTGCGCGACCGAGCCCTCGACTGCGCCCGGAGCGACGAGCACTCCGTCGACGTCCGATCCCTCCGCCACTCCGACCGAGACATCGGAACCGGCGCCGACTCCGGAGCCCACCACGCCGCCGGAGCCCACCCCGGAGCCGTGGGATCGCGCAGGTGACGCGGCCGGTCCCGTGAGCTTCGAGCTGCCCACCGGGTGGTCGTTGGTGCGCCTGCCCTCCGCCTATGACGAGATGGGGTTCTTCCAAGCGCAGATCGTGGACCCGGACGGTGCTGCACAGCTCTACTTCTCGAACCGGGTCACCGGGCTGGGCGGTGCATGCACTCCGGAAATGGCCACCCTGCACATCGAGGAGCTCGACGCGGAGCCGGTCGAGATCGCGGGGTTCGTGCCCGAACCCACCGATGAGGCAGGCGCGCCGACCACGGACGCGCGGTTCGTGTACCGGGTCTCGAACCTCGGAGACGGCGCCGTGGCCAGCCTGTCGCTCGCGAACTTCACCCCGCGCGACAGCTGCATGTATTACAACCGGCTGCTCGGCGGCACGGGGGCGACGCCGTCGAATTCCGTTGTCGCCGCCGACTGGATGCAGGTCGACAGCACCTCGAGCGGGCGCGTATTCGCGAGTCGAGCGGAAGCCGAAGCCTTCATGCAGTCGGAAGAGTACGCGACGCTCAAGCGCATCCTCATGTCGATGCGGCTGCAGGCGTGAACCGGCGTCTCCTCGGAGCCGCATCGCTACACTGACAGGATGATCGGCGCGAATCTGCTCGAACCAGAACCCACTCTCCTGGCTGCCGACACCGCGGTGTCGCAGGCGCTCGACTCGGAGCGCGACCTCGACGCCGTCGTGCGCGAGCACCCGGAGTCGCCGCTCGTCTGGGCGCTGCTCGCCGACGCAGCCGACGCCGAGGGGCGCGAGATCGAGGCGTACGCCTTCGCGCGCGTCGGCTATCACCGGGGCCTCGACGCGCTGCGCAAGGCCGGATGGCGCGGGGCGGGCCCCGTCCCGTGGTCGCACGAGCCCAATCGCGGGGTATTGCGCGCACTGTACGCGCTGCGACGCGCGGCCGAGCGCATCGGCGAGACGAGCGAGGTCGAGCGGCTCACGGAGTTCCTCGACGGCGCCGACCCGGCGGCGATCGCCGCGATCGAACGGGAGCGCTGACCGTTCCGCCCCGGCGATCCGTCGCCGGACGGCGGGCTCCGCCGGGAGACGGCGGCCCTTCGCTAGACTGGGCCGGTACGTGCCGTTGCCGAAGGAAGGGGCTGAAATGCCCGCAGTGCTCATCACCGGTGCCCAGTGGGGCGACGAGGGGAAGGGTCGGGCCACCGACCTCCTCGGCAGCCGCGTCGACTACGTCGTCAAGTTCAACGGCGGCAACAACGCCGGCCACACCGTCGTCGTCGGGGCGGAGAAGTACGCGCTCCACCTGCTCCCGTCAGGGATTCTGACCCCCGGCGTGACCCCGGTGATCTCGAACGGCGTCGTCGTCGACCTCGAAGTGCTCCGCGGTGAACTCGAAGCGCTCGGCGGCCGCGGCGTCGATGTCTCGCGGCTCAAGGTCAGCGCGAACGCCCACGTCATCACGGCGTACCACCGCACGCTCGACAAGGTGACGGAGCGCTTCCTCGGAAAGCGTCAGATCGGCACGACGGGTCGCGGCATCGGTCCCGCGTACGCCGACAAGATCAACCGCGTCGGCATCCGCATCCAAGACATCTTCGACGAGGGCATTCTGCGGCAGAAGGTCGAGGCCGCGCTCGAGTTCAAGAACCAGGTGCTCGTCAAGATCTACAACCGCCGCGCCATCTCCGCCGACGAGGTCGTCGAAGACCTGCTCAGCTATCGCGAGATGCTCGAGCCGATGGTGTGCGACACGGCGCTGCTGCTGCACGAGGCGATGCAGGACGACAAGACGGTGCTGTTCGAAGCCGGACAGGCGACCATGCTCGACATCGACCACGGCACCTACCCGTTCGTCACCTCCTCGAATGCGACGGCCGGCGGCGCGAGCACCGGTTCGGGGCTGCCGCCGCACGCGCTCGACCGCGTGATCTCCGTCGTCAAGGCGTACACCACGCGCGTGGGCGCCGGACCCTTCCCGACCGAACTGTTCGACGAGTCCGGCGACTACCTGCGCAAGCAGGGGTTTGAGTTCGGCACCACCACTGGGCGGCCGCGCCGCTGCGGCTGGTACGACGCGCCCATGGCTCGCTATGCCGCACGCATCAACGGCGTCACCGACTTCGTGCTGACGAAGCTCGACGTGCTCTCCGGCCTCAAGACGATCCCGGTCTGCGTGGCCTACGACGTCAACGGCGTGCGGCACGACGAGATGCCGGTGAACCAGAGCGACTTCCACCACGCGAAGCCCGTGTACGAGGAGTTCCCGGGCTGGAACGAGGACATCTCGGGCGCCCGTCGCTTCGAGGATCTGCCGAAGAACGCCCAGGACTACATCATCGCGCTCGAGGGCATGAGCGGATCGCGCATCTCGGCCGTCGGCGTCGGCCCCGAGCGCGAGCAGGTCGTGGTGCTGCACGACCTCCTCGGATAGGCGGAGGACCGCGTGAGCGAGCCGACCCCCCTCGAACGCCTCGAACGGCTGCGATCGAGCATCGACAACATCGATGCGGCGCTGGTGCACATGCTCGCCGAACGATTCCGCTGCACGCAGGAGGTCGGGCAGTTGAAGGCGGAGCACGACATGCCGGCCGCCGATCCCTCGCGGGAATCGCGTCAGATCGACCGACTCAAAGGGCTCGCCGTCGACGCGCACCTCGACCCGGAGTTCGCCGAGAAGTGGTTCAACTTCGTCGTCGCCGAGGTGATTCAGCACCACACGCAGATCGCCGACGAGCACAACGCGTAAGTCGGCCCCGACGCAGTGATGCGCGGTGCACGTCGATGAGAACGTGCACCGCGCATCACTGACGCCGCTCGGGGCTACGACACCATGCCGTGCGGATCGATCACGAACTTCTGCGCGGCGCCCGCGTCGAACTGGGCATAGCCCTCGGCAGCCTGATCGAGGCTGATGGTCGTCGCTCCGACCGCCTGGGCGATGTGCGCGCGGTCGGCGAGGATCAAGTTCATCAACTGCCGGTTGTACTTCTTCACCGGGCACTGGCCCGTCACGAGGCGGTGCGACTTCGCCCAGCCGAGGCCGAGGCGCACGCCGATCTGCCCGTGCTTCGCCGCCTCGTCGACGGCTCCGGGGTCGCCCGTGACGTAGAGCCCCGGAATGCCGAGCGATGCGCCGGCCCTGGCGACGCTCATGACGTCGTTGAGCACAGTCGCCGGAGCCTCTGCCGCATCATGACCGTGCCCTCGCGCCTCGAACCCGACGGCGTCGACGGCGGCGTCCACCTCGGGCTCGCCCACGATGTCGGCGATGATGTCGGCGAGTGCGTCGCCCTTCGAGAGGTCTGCCGCGGCGCAGCCGAAGCTCTCGGCCTGCCGCAGGCGGTCGGCGTTCATGTCGCCGACGATGACCGTCGCGGCGCCGAGCAGTTGCGCGGAGTACGCCGCTGCGAGGCCGACCGGCCCGGCACCCGCCACGTAGACGGTCGATCCGGTGGTGACGCCAGCCGAGACCGCGCCGTGGTACCCGGTCGGGAAGATGTCGGAGAGCATCGTGAGGTCGAGGATCTTCTCCAGAGCCTCATCGCGGTCGGGGAACTTCAGAAGATTGAAGTCGGCGTAAGGGATCATGACGTACTCGGCCTGACCGCCGAGCCAGCCGCCCATGTCGACGTACCCGTAGGCTGCGCCCGCACGCGCGGGGTTCACGTTCAGGCAGATCCCGGTCTGGCCCTCGTTGCACATGCGACAGCGGCCGCAGGCGATGTTGAACGGCACGGAGCAGATGTCGCCGACGCTGTGGAAGAGCACGTCGTCGCCGACCTCGACGACCTCGCCCGTGATCTCGTGCCCGAGCGTCTGGCCGACGGGCGCCGTGGTGCGGCCGCGCACCATGTGCTGATCGCTCCCGCAGATGTTGGTCGTGACGAGCTTGAGAATCACGGCGTGCGGGGCGGATCGCTTGATCCCGAGCCCCTCAGCGACTTCTTGCGGCAGCTCCAGCGTCGGGTAGTCGAAGTTCTCGACCGCCACTTCGCCCGGGCCCTTGTAGACGACGATCCTGTTGCCTGACATGGAGACTCCATTCTGACGAGGCGCTGCGTTGCGCCGCTGCGTACCGTGTAGCATCACCGGTAACACCACGGTATGGCACCGAATGCCCGTCGGCATGTGCCGCCTCTGCAGGAGCATTGGCAGTATCTGCGCGAGTGAGCGGCGCTGATCGGGTGCGTGATGGCGGATTGCAGCAAAGCAGTGTCGAAGCGCCGGGGGATGCCAATGGAGCCGATGAGCGTGCACGGGATCGAAGCGTGGCAGCGTCTGGCCAGTCGCATGTTCGTCCCGCTCCGCTGCCGTGCGGATGGGTCCCGTTTCTCGGCCCGGATCGCCCAGCGCCGCATCTCTCCGTCGATGTGGGTGAGTCGCGTGGCGTTCGACGCGCACGAGGCCGAGCGTCCGCGCGCCCTCGTCGACGCCGACGCCACCGATCACCTGCTCGTGATGATGCAGCTGCGCGGATCCTGGACGCTGACGCAGCGCGGCCGCGGCGCGCGGCTCGGCGCCGGTGCGCTGGCGTTCGTCGATGCCGGGGAGCCGTATCGCATGTCGGTGCCGACGCAGGGGCAGGATCTCATCGTGCTGCAGCTGACCCGGGAGTCGCTGGGGCTTTCCGACCGCGCGATCGGCAGTTCGGTCGCGCGGTTGATGGAGTCTTCGGTACCGGGCCAGGCGGCGCTGCGCGCGCTGCTGTTCAGCCTGCAATCGCGGCAGCTCTCGCTCGACGCCCACTCGGGGGCGGGTATCGCGCGGGCCGTGAGCGACACGCTCGCTGTCGTGATGCGAGCCCTCGCGCAGGAGGGGGCGCCCGATGAGGATCGCCGGGCGCGCCTCGCGGTGCTGCAGCGCTGGCTGCGAGAGCACTGCGGTGATCCCGGTGTCACCGTCGACCGCCTGGCGGCGCATCACTTCCTCTCGGTGCGTCAGGTGCACGCGCTCTTCGCCGAAGCGGAGGACTCGCCGGCGGCGTACCTGCGGCGCGTTCGCTTGAGTCGTGCGACGGAGCTGCTCGATGAGCGGGTTCGCAGCGGCATGACGGTGCGCGCGATCGCCGGAGAATCGGGGTACTCCGACTCCGCGACGTTCATCCGGGCGTTCACGCGCAGCTACGGCTGCTCGCCGACGCAGTGGCGCCGCGGCGTGGCGGGCGAGTCGCACAAATAGCCATCGGCTGGCGATTCACTTGCAATCCATTCGAACATATGTTCGAATACTCGCATGAGGTGGAGTGGGCAATCGGTTGCGGCACCCGAGGATGGGGCGCTGGCCGGTCTGTCGATGTCTCAGGTGGCCGCAGTCCCCGGGCACCTCCGCACCGTGCGATCACCGGAATACGCTGGCATGGCGTTCCACGAAGTGCTCGCGAAGAGCGCGCTGAATCGTGTGCCGGGCGAATCGTCGATGCCGTTCTCCTGGACCATCAACCCGTACCGGGGGTGCTCGCACGCGTGCGTGTACTGCTTCGCCCGCGGCTCGCATCGGTATCTCGATTTCGACACCGGCAAAGACTTCGACGCGCAGATCGTCGTGAAGGTGAACGTGGCCGAGGTGCTGGGCCGCGAGCTGGCGAGGCCCGGATGGGGGCGCGAGTGCGTCGCGCTCGGCACCAACACCGACCCGTACCAGCGGGCCGAGGGGCGGTACCGTCTCATGCCCGGCATCATCTCGGCGCTCGCCGCGAGTGGCACGCCCATGTCGATCCTGACGAAGGGCACGTTGCTTCGGCGGGACCTGCCGATGCTGGTCGACGCCAGTGAACGGGTGCCCGTCGAGCTGGCGATGTCGATCGCCGTCGGCGACCACGAACTGCAGCAGTCGATCGAGCCGGGCACTCCGACCACTCGCGCGCGGCTCGACACAATCGCGGCCGCCCGGGACGCGGGCCTCGCGGCCGACGTCTTCATCATGCCCGTGCTCCCCGGTCTGACGGATGGACCGGACGAGCTCGAGCGCTTGATCAGAGACATTCGCGATGCCGGGGCGCGATCCGTCGTCTACGGAGCACTGCACTTGAGATCGCACGTGAAGCCGTGGTTTCTCGAATGGCTCGAACGGGAGCACCGTGAGCTGCTGCCGCTCTACCGATCGTTGTACCCGGGCGCATCGAGCCGGGCGCCGCAGGCGTACCGCGTGGAACTCGCCGCACGCATCAGGCCGCTCATCTCGAGATACGGCCTCGAGCGCACGGGCACTTCGCGCACGCGCACGCTCGCGCAGAACGCGGCGGCGGAGGCGACCCCCGGCGTGCCCGCGCCCACACTCTTCTAACGCTGCGCATCGGGCGCGGCGGCGGCGCGAGCCGCCGCGATCGCGTCGAGCACGCGTCGACGCAGCGCATCGCCGCGTTCGGCGAAGCCGCGCTGGAGGTGCGCGTACTCGCGCTTCCCAGCTGCGGTTTCGATCGCCACCGCGGCGAGCGGCCGTCCGTCGATGCCCGCGTACGCGCTCACATCGTAGGGGGAGGCTCGCATGTCGACTTCGCGTATATCGCGGGCCAGCACGAAGGCGTCGAGCAGGACCTCGCCGGGGACGATGGGCCCGAGCTTCGCCGTCCACTTGTACACGTCCATGCCGGCGTGCAGGCAGCCTGACTGCTCGGTCTCCGGCTGCGTCTCGCGCGTCGGGCGCATCGTGTTGAGCGGCGCCGCATCGGGGGTGAAGAAGCGGTACGCGTCGAAATGGGAGCACCCGATCGGGTGCGTCTCGACGACGTGGTCGGTCGCCGCGTGCCCGATGCGGAGGGGGAGCGAGGTGTGGCGCAGTTGCTCTGGCGACATGCGGTAGACCATCGCCCACTCGTGCAAGCCGAAGCATCCGAAGCGCGGCGGCCGGGAGAGCGTCTCGCTCAGCAGCCGCTCCACGTAATCGACCGTGCCGCCGCGGCGCGCGAAGAACGCACCCACATCAACCTCGGCAGCGCTGACGCGACGGTCGGCGTTGCCAGCACTGATCGGATCCGTGCCGACCGCGCGGTAGTACTTCCACGTGGCGCGATCGTGCGCCTCAGCGAGCCGCACCCCGGCGCCGGGATGCCACTTCGCGAGCTCGGACGGCTTCACGGAGTAGTAGGTCCAGAGGAAATCCTCGACCGGGTGACGCTCGTGCCGGAGCCGGCGGTCGAGGTGTGCGGCGGTGAGTGCGCGGGCCCGGCTCGCATGGGATGCCGCACGTGCACACCACTCGGATGACGCGAGAACAACGGGAGCCGGCACCCAGCGAGTGTAGCGCTCGGAACCCGCACGCGGCGTTGCAGCGCGCAGGGGTGAAAAAGGGGGTGAAGTTCTGCTGAAGTCGCTGGTTGCCGGCGCCGCAGCTGTTTAGCTTGACGAGTTTGTGGTGGGGAGCGCTCTGCGCCTGCACCACCGGTCGACGCGAACGGTGCACCGGGCGTCGAAGCGAACTTCGTTGGGGTGGCGCGCAGACGTGCGCGCAAAAAGAAAAGTGGACGACATGGTGGTAGCAATCGCGGCTCCGAAGCGGAGCCGTATCCGTTCACTCATCGCAGGCATCGCAGCAGGCGCGGTGGTCGCGGGATCCCTCGTCGCCGTCGGCATCGGCGCCCAGCAGGCTGCTGCCGCCGAGTGGGCTCCCGAAGTGTCGGTCGCGAGCACTGGGTCGGGAGAGAAGAACTTCATCCTCGCCGGTGAGGACGCCGCGTTCACGGTCGAGATCTCGAACGCCGACGGCGGCAAGCAGTTCAATCTCGGTGTCTCGGCGCTGCTGCCCGAGTCGGTCTCGTTCGTCGACGGTGCGGGATCGCAGCGGCCGTCGAAGGTGTACGGCCCGCTCGAGGTGCTGCCGAACGCATCGCGCACCGGCACCGCGACGGCGGAGAGCTGCGCGGCAAGCGGCCTGATTCCCGCCTCGACGCTCGACCCTGCGGGTCCGGCGAATCGCTGCGCGGTGCCCGCGGGTCAGCAGCTGTGGGTGTGGGCGAACATCGACGATCTGCCGCAGGGCGGCACGGTCGCGCTCAACGTGAAGGTGCGCCCCGACGCGGGGGCGTACCCCGTCGGCAGCACCATCAACTTCAACGCGACCGCGTACACGAGCACGGACCCGTCGCGTCTGCCGACGTTCGACGGCTCCGAGAGCAAGGCGAAGACCACCGACCACACGTCGAACCCGGGTATCGACGAGAAATTCGCGCAGCCCGACGTGCGCGCACTGCGCGTCACGAAGTCGGAGCCGAGCCCCGAACGGGAGCTGCTGCGCGGAGTGCACGACCACCCGACCGTGTACACGATCAAGGTCGAGAACACGGGGCAGGCCGCCACCGAAGGTGTGACGGTCACCGATTACCTGCCAGCCGGCCTCGAGTATCTCGGGATCGCCGGTGGTGACAACTCCGCTGCGGGTGCGGGGGAGTACTCCGTCGACGGGCAGCCCCGTCGCATTCCAGCTCAGAGCCCGCTCGCCGCTCCCGCCTCAGAGCGCGTGGAGACCGTGCAGCTGTCGGCAGCCGAGGCCACCGCTCTCGGGCTCGCAGGGGCCGGCGTCTACACGAAGATCACCTGGGACCTGAACGACCTCGCCGGTGGAACCGCGCAGTCCTTCCCCGACGCGCCCGCGACCTCCGGGTCGATCGAGCTGAAGTACTACGCGGCGGTGCCGCTGTTCGAGAATGCGATGTGGACGGGCGATGCGCCGGACCCCGCGACCGGCGTGCAGGGGGCGAACCTCGACAACAACACCGGTGCGTCCACGCGACACGGCAGCGAGGACGCCGCAGACCCGGCCAATGCGAAGGCGCTGACCAACGCGGCCGTCGCAACGGGAGCCTTCACCGGCCCGGTCTTCAACGATGACGCGGCGCTGCGCACCACCTCCGACTCCGACACGGAGAGCGTGGAAGCCGTCGACCTGCACGTGATCAAGAGCGTGGAAGAAGACGCCTTCACGACCGGGGCCCTCGCCGACTACGCATTGCAGGTGCGTGCGAGCGAGTACGTCGATGCGCAGAACGTCCGGCTCACCGACGTGATTCCGAACGGCCTCTGCCCGGCCTTCCCAGCCCAGTCCCAGCAGCCGCAGCTCACGATCAAGACAGGCGACACGGTACAGAGCTACAGCGACGCCGCCGAGTGGAGCGAAGACGTCGTGCCGAGTTCCGCGTGCGACTACCCGAACGCCGAAACGGGTGCAACGGTCGACAACGCCGCAGTGGAGTCGATCGAGTTCAACGAAGACTCGGGCCGGTTCACCGTCGTGTTCGCAATCGATTCGCTTGTCGCGAATGGCACTGCCGACGTGCGCTACACGCTCATGCAGCGTCCCAACTACACGGGGGCGCAGGGCAGCACGAGCTCGGGCGACCGGCTCACCAACCGGGTGTCGATCACGGGGACCACTTCTCCCATCGCCGACATCGCCGCCGATCCGGCGCTGCTGGAGCGCGTCGGCGATGAGCGGTATCCGCTCGACGACTCGCAGGCGACCATTTCGTCGCACTTCACCGGCATCGAGAAGGAGGTGCTGGAGCGCGGACGGTCGCTCGAGGCGAGCGTGTCCGATCCGGCCGCCTGGGAGAAGCAGGCGTCGACGCCGTTCTCCCCGGGGGACCACGTCTGGTATCGCATTCAGGTGCCCTTCACCGAGGGAATCGACACCCGCAATCCCGTGCTCGAGGACTACCTGCCGCCGGGCGTCGACTTCGTGCAGGCGAAGTACGCCTACACCGGCGTGCTCGGCTCGGCAGACGAGACGACGCCGCGGGATCGCTCCGACAGCGGATTCCCGCAGGCGTACATTCCGGAGCCGAGCGTCGACGGATCGCATGTCTCCTGGGACCTGGGCGAGCAGCGCGGCGACTTCCGCTTCATGCCGCTCGACAGCTCCCTGACGGTCTACCTCGAGGGCGTTGTGACCGCGCAGTCGGCTTCGGCCGACGACGTCGACAACCCGGCGAACCATGCGAAGTACCAGCAGGTGAACGTCGACGGCGAGCTCACCTTCCGGCGCTCCGACGCCACGATTGATCTCGACTGGGGCGCGACGCTGCAGAAGGGCATCAAGACCAACACCCATGCGAACGGCAGCTCGAACCGGGCGTTCGGCGAGGGGGGCACCGACGAGACCGTCGCGCAGGGCGACTCGGTGACGTACCGCATCGACGTCACGACGCCGCAGAACACCACCAACGGCTACGTGATCTGGGATGTGCTGCCGGAGGGCGTGACCGCCGCAGACGTGGCGGGCGGCGGCTTCACCGCGAGCCTCTACGACGGCGGCGCGCAGTCCGCGAATGAGACCGCGCTCGATCCGAGCGATTTCACGGCGACGGCAGTCGATACAGTGCCGAGCGATGGGCCGCAGCTCAGCTCCGAGTACGCCGGCCGATCCGTCGTCATCTGGAACATCTCGAGCGACGTACCCGGCTCATCTGCCGCGACCGACACGAGCGCCGCGATCACGCGCGGGCTCACCCTCGGGTACACGCTGAACGTTCCCGATGGCTCCGGTGGCGCAGCCGCGCAGCTCACGCAGAGTTACGAGAACACAGCGGGGATCGTCAGCTACGACATTCCGCACCCCGGCTCGTCGGCTGAACCGACCACGGTCGTGCCCCAGCAGGAGGGCGGCGGTCAGCTGCTGACCACCCGCACGCCGAGCGCGGACGAGGTCGGCTTCGGCGACGAGAACACCAGGGACTCCGCAGAGATCCACCTGCCCGATGCGAGTGTGGCGAAGCGACTCGTCTCCACGCAGGTCGCGCCGAGCGGCACCGAGGTCGCCGACGCCGACAACGCCGCCGGCGCCGTCGTGCAGGGCGAGTACGCAACGTTCGAGTACTCCGTGACGATTCCGGCGAACTCGACGGTCTCGAACGCGAGCCTCGCCGACCGCGGCACGCTTCTGAACACCGCGGGCCGGCCCGTCGAAACGAGCTACGTCGGTGGCAGCGCGAAGTTCTTCGCGCCGGGCAACGCTTCGGCGAACGCTGACGTGTGCGGCGCGGGCGCGCTCACCGGGTTCACCTGCTCCGACGCCGCGTCGGGGGCGCTCGAGTTCCCCGCGACCTACACGAACCGCACGAGCAGCGATCAGGTGTTCCGCGCGCAGGCCACGTACTGGGTGGGCGACGCCGCGCCCGGTGCGCTGCAGAACCGCGCCACGTTCTCCTTCGACAACCCGGCAGGCGGGGCGCAGCTCGCGAAGCGCGTCGACGCTCCGGTGCAGTTCATCGAACCGAAGCTCGCCGTGACCAAGTCCGCGAGCCAGACGGTCGGCGTCAACGTCCGCGAGCCCGTCACTTTCACCATCGTGGTCTCCAACGGCGCCTCGGCTCCGAAGAGCTACGACAACGTCGTCATCGACGAGCTGCCCGCGGGCCTCAAGGTCGTTCCGACGTCGTTCACGGTCAACGGCGCATCCGTTGCGTCGTCGTCGGTCGCCGCGGCGCCCGGTGCCCTCGACGGCACCGGCGGCACGATCGTCTGGGATGCGGCGAGCATCTCCGAGCTCAGCGAGATTCCGGGCTCCGTGACGCTCACGTACCAGGCGCAGCTCGACCCGCAGGCCGGGGCCGGTCAGGCCTACACGAACACGGTCGAGGTGCAGGGGCACACGCTGCCCGCCGCCATCGATGTCGACTACGAGCGCGGCGGCCAGCTCACGACGTCGAGCGAGGCGACCGTCACGGCCGACACCGCTGGCATCACGAAGCAGGTGCGGGTCAAGGGATCCGGATCGGCCTTCGACCGCGTTGCGAGCGCCCCGATCGGCGCGACCGCCGAGTACGAGGTGCGCGTCGAGCTGAAGCCGTACGTCAACTACTACGACGTGCGCATCGATGACATCGGGCTCAACACGAGCCAGGCGATCTCGAACGCGTCGGTGACGCTCGAGACCGGCCCTGCTGCCGACGACGTGACCGCGGACTGGTCGGTCGCCGCGACCGCCGGCGACACGCGCACCTGGACGTACACGGCAAACGGGGGTGCGATCGCGAGCAGCAATCAGGCTCGAGTGATCGTGCTGCGCTACGAGGCCCTCATCACGAAGGATCTCGTCACCAACGCGCAGATCGGCAACACGGCGAACTTCAAGTGGAAGTCGAGCACCGCGCAGAACGCGGTGTTCCAGACGCTCGAGAGCGACGCGGACGTGAATATCCTGCGCCCCCAGCTCACCGTCGCGAAGGGTGTGAAGCGCACGGGCGCCACGGGCGCGTACACGGGCACCGCGAACGGCCAGGTCGACCAGCGCTTCACCTACGAGGTGCGCGCGGTCAATGGCACCGGAGCCAACCGCAGCGACGCGTTCAACGCGGTCATCACGGATCAGGTTCCGGCCGGCATCGTCGTCGACGAGACGACCTTCAAGATCGGCGGCGCTGAGGCCCCCGCCGGTGCCGTCACGAAGAGCGGCAGCACGATCACCTGGAGCATTCCGGGCCCGGTCGCACCGGGCGCCACCGTGGCGCTCACCTACGAAGCGATCTTCGCACCGTCAGCGACCCTGACCGCGGGCGGCAAGCGCAACACCGCAGGCATCAGCGGGTACGACTCGTTCCCCACGAACGGCGAGCGCTTCACCTCGACGCAGACCGCGCAGGCGACGGTGACTCCGCTCCTTCCCCGCGTCACGCTGACGAAGGCCGCTGCTGTCTCCTCGAAGACCGCGTACGCCGGCGAGCCGTTCGAGTGGGTGCTCACGGCGACGAACGCGGCGAACGGCGGTGCCGCCCAGAAGGTGGTGCTGACCGACACGCTTCCGGCGAACTGGGCCTTCACCGAGACCCAGAGCATCACGGTCGCCGGCACTGCGGTCGCAGCGACGCAGCCCTCAGGCGGTGCTTCGGGCCCGCTCGCGTGGACCTTCGGCAGCGACTCGGTCGAGGCATCCACGCCGGTCGTGCTGCAGCCAGGCCAGAGCATCACCATCCGCTACACGGCGACGCCGAAGAATCCCGATGCGATCACGGCACCGGGAGTCGGCACGAGCAAGCCGCACACGAACACGCTGAGCGCCGTGACCACTGACCGCCGCAACGCGGCCGGAAGCGCTTCGGGCAGCTACACGGGCGCCAACGCGACCGACAGCGCCTTCCTCGGCGATGCCGATCTCATCGTCGAGAAGCAGCCGATCGGCGGCGTGACGAACTCGGGCGCGCAGTCGACGAACCTCCACGGTCTCGCAACCGGCACCTGGGTGCCCGGGCAGCAGGTCGTCGCGAATCGCTACGCTCAGCCGCAGTGGCAGGTGACGGTGAAGAATCAGGGACCGGACGCCAGCTTCGGCCCGTTCGAGTTCACGGATACCACCGTGCAACCCGCCGGAGTGTCGACCGGTGCGTTCTCGGCGCGATACTACGCCAGCGCGAATGACGCCTCGGGAACGCCCCTGGTGCTGACCCAGCGCGGTGACGGCACGGCGTCGGTCGGCCTGTCGACGACGAGCCTGAAGGCCGACGGCAGTGACCGCATCGTGCTCACGGCGAACGTCGCGTCGAATGACGCAGCGACTGCGTCGGCTGAGCAGCTGACGAACACCGCCAACGTGATCGGCCGCACCTTCGAGTCCGAGAATCGCAAGGGCGACAACACATCGACTGCGCAGCAGACGCTGACGCCGATCGCCGATCTCGCGATCCGGAAGGATGTCGTCAATACGGCCACGCCGGTTGTCGGTTCCGGGATCACCTGGGCCATCACCGTGCGCAATCTCGGCCCGTCGGTCTCGGTCGCGACCGAGGGCGAGCCGATCACCATCTCGGATACGGTGCCAGCCGGCGTGACCGGAGTCACCGCACCGAGCAACACTGACTGGAAGGCGACGCTCGCCGACGGCAGCGCGATTCCCGAGGACGGCGTCGACGCGGGTACGGAGATCGTCTGGACCTATCAGGGCGCGTCGATGCCGTTCGGCTCGACCGCTCAGGTGACGCTGTCGGGCACGATCCTGACCTCGCAGACCGGTGAGCTGCTGAACACGGCGACGGTCAGTCCCGGTGCGACGGCGGAGCCCGCCGACGGCACTGGCAACAACACCGGAGCGGTCAGGGTCACACCCGACGACAGCACCGCGCTCGGGGTGACCAAGACGCGCGTCGTCAACGACGAGGGCACCTGGCGCCCGGCGACGGCGGATGAGCCGTTCGTGCCCGGTACGCCGGTGAGCTACCGCGTCGATGTCGCCAACACCGGGCCGGCTGATGCTCGCTCGGTCAGCGTGGTCGACACGCGCCCGGCAGGCGTGAGCTACGCGAGCCACGTCGGGCTCGACGCCACCGTCTGGAGCGACAGCCATACGGCTGCCACCGACACTTTCACGCTGCAGAGCGCTCAGGCCCCGCAGACGACGCGCTCGTTCGTGGTGACGTACACCTCGGCGCCGTCGGTGCTGAACACCATCAGCAACACGGTCGTCGCCTCAGCGGACAACTCGACCAACGAGCCGGAGGCGACGGACAGCACGGGATCGAGCCGGCGCGCGGATGTGTCGATCGAGAAGTCGCACACGGCACCGGCAGCCGGTGCGGCCGCTCAGGCGGGCGCCTCGGTGACGTACCAGCTGGTCGTCACCAACGAGGGCCCGAGCGACTCGGACGCCCCGATCACCGTCACCGATACGCTCCCCGACGGGTTCGCCTACCGTGCGGGCAGCGCCACGGTCGCGGTCAACGGTGCGGCTGCGGCCGCGCTCGAGCCGACTTCGGCAGGCAGCGTGCTCACCTGGGCCGACGCCACAGCCGGCGCCGATCTGCCCCTGGGCGCTACCTCGGTGATCACGTTCATCGCGCACGTCGACGCCGACCTCGCGCCGCAGACCGCGGTGCTGAACTCCGCCGATGTCTCGGCGCCGAACGACACGGATCCCGAGAACAACCACGCCGAAGATCTCGTCGACATCGAGCGGTCAGCGTCGATGACCGTGGAGAAGACCGCTGACAGCGCGACCTTCGTCGCGGGCGGCGAGGCGACGTACACGCTGCAGGTCACGAACGCCGGGCCGTCAGCGGCTCCGGCCCGGATCGCCGACGCACTGCCCGCAGGGCTGACGCTCGTGGAGATCTCGGGCACCGGCTGGGACTGCGACGCCTCCGTCGCGGGTGCGCAGAGCGCGACGTGCGAGTACGCCGAGAACGACGGACTCCTTCCGGTCGGCACCAGCACCCTGCAGGTGACGGCGGCAATCGCACCCACGGTCTCTGCGGGCACCGAGTTGGAGAACACCGCGACGCTCACCTGGAGCGACAGCGCCGGCACGCGCACCGATGGCGACGAGGCCACCATCACGGTCGTCGCCGAAGCCGACCTCGGCATCGCGAAGGATGTGATCGACGCTCCCGCTGGTGACGTCGTCGCAGACGGCACCGTGCTCGCCGGCGAATCGGTCCGGTACCGCCTGCAGGTGCGCAACTACGGCCCGAGCGATGCGGTGGGCCCGGTGGTCGTCACCGACACCCTGCCGCTCGGCGTCACCGTTCCGGCATCGCTGACCTCGGTCGGGCCGTGGAGCGTCAGCGCAACCGACGCCGACACCGGGACGCCGCAGGTGGTCACGTTCACCCTGGCGAGCGGTCTCCTGGCAGCCACGGCATCGGACGAGGATCGCGGCATCGCTCCCGTCATCGAGTTCGAGGCGCAGTTCGCGCCGACCCTCGCTGCAGGCACGCTCACGAACCGTGCAGCGGTCGCGTCGGAGACACCCGAGCCCGCGGTGGATCCGCACCCCAACGAGGATGCAGCCGATGTCGCGGTCTCCCGTTCGGCGGAGGTCGACGTCGACAAGCGGCACGTCGCGACCGATCCAGACGCCTTCGAGATCGGCGATACCGTGACGTTCACCTTCGACGCGCGCAACAGCGGGCCGTCGTCGTCGACCGCCCTCACCGTGACCGATACGTTGCCCGCCGGGCTCAGCTACGTCGACGGCAGCGCCAGCGGCGACGGCTGGAGCGTGACGCGCGCGACGGTCAACGATGATGGCACGACCACCGTCGTCGCTCAGCATGCGGGAACGGTGCTTCCAGGCGATTCGGCTCCGCAGCTGCGCCTGTCGGCGCTCGTCACCGTCGATATCGGCACCCGGACGTCAGTGACGAACGAGGCGTGTGCGGCATCTCCTGAGACGCAGGCCGATGGCGCTTCGACGTCTGCCGCAGCTCTCTGCGACGACGATACGATCACGGTCGTGCCGCTGGCCGACCTCGAGGTCGCGAAGACGCTCGATGAGCTCGCCACCCCGATGGCGAGCATCACCGCAGGAGAGCCGATCACCTGGAAGCTCGCACCGCGCAATGCCGGACCCTCGGTCTCGGTGAGCCAGGAGGACGCGCCGATCACGGTCACCGACACGCTGCCCGAGGGCATCCACGGCGTCGCCGACCCGTCGACCGAGCTCTGGGCGGCAGCTGTGGAGCGCGGCGGCAGTGCCGCCGAGTTCCCGGCCCGCGCCGGCGATATCATCACGTGGACGTTCACGGGCGATGAGTATCCGGTCGGCTCCGGCGACGAGTTCGACGGGAGTGCCTTCGACATCTCGCTCACCGGCGTGATCGACGCGGCCTGGACGAGCGGCGCGATCGAGAACATCGCGCAGGTCGTCCCCGGAGCCACGCGCGATCCCCGCGATTCCAACAACGAGAGCGCCGTGACCGCGGCACCCGGCGACGCGACGTCGCTGCGCATCGCCAAGACCCGCGTGGTGCTGGTCGACGGCGAGTGGGTCGACGCAGCAGCGCAGGATCCGATCCCGACGTTCCTGCCGGGCGATGACGTGAGCTACCGCGTCACCGTCGTCAACGATGGTCCCGCCGATGCGCGCGAGATCAGCGTGGTCGACGAGGCCCCGACCGGATTGCGGTACGACTCGCACGAGTCCGAGGGGTCCGCTCAGTGGTCCCGCGGCTCCGGTGGCGTGTCGAGCACGGGCACGAGCGACGACTGGGACACCTTCTCGCTCTCGGGCACCCAGCAGGCGGGCTCGGCGAACGCGCGATCCTTCGTCGTGACCTACACGACCGACCCCGCGATGCCGAACGGCGAATCGTTCGTGAACACCGTGGAAGTGGGGGCCGTGAACTGGAGGAATGCGGAGGGCGATCCCTCGTACGCCGATGACACGGAAGGCGTCGACTCGACGCGGAGCGCCGACCTCCAGATCGAGAAGTCGCACACCGCTCCAGCTGGAAATACGGCTGCGATCGCGGGCCAGACCGCCGAGTACCGCCTGCTCGTCACCAATCACGGCCCCAGCATCTCCGATGCGCCCGTCGCGGTGACCGACGAGTTGCCGACCGGCTTCAGCTACATCACCGGTTCGGGGTCGATCTCGGTGGGCGGTGCCGCAGCGGTGGCGCTCGAGCCGACGGTGACGGGCTCCTCGCTCACCTGGGCCGACGCGACCTCCGGGGTCGTGCTCGCGCCGGGGGACACCGCGGCGGTGACGTTCGCGGTGTCGATCGATGCCGACCTCGCACCCGCGGAGGGCGTCGAGAACGTCGCCCTCGTCGAGGGGCCGAATGACAACAACCCCCTCAACGACCGAGACGTCGATCTCATCGAAGTGACCGGCTCGTCCGATCTCGAACTGTCGAAGCGGGTCACGACGGCGCCGGAGAACATCACGGCGGGCGCCGAGGTGACGTGGAGTCTCGAGCCCCGCAACCTCGGGCCCTCGACGGCGCGCGGCACGGACGCGCAGCCCATCACGGTCACCGACACCATTCCGGAGGGCGTCTCCGCACTCGCGCAAGACCCCTCGACCGAGCTGTGGCGCGCGAGTGTCTCGAATGCGGGCGGATGGAGTTCTGCGACGGCGGGTGACACGATCACCTGGACCTATACCGGTGCCGCCCTCCTGGTGGGGGCCGAGCCCGACATCTCGCTGACCGGTGTGGTCGACGCCGCATGGACGGGTGGGGAGATCGTCAACACGGCCGAGGTGCAGCCAGGAGTCACGACGGATCCGGATCCCCAGAACAACTCGGACGATGCCTCCATCACTCCCGGCGACCGCACGGCCCTGACGCTGTGGAAGACGCGCGTCGTGCAGTCCGACGGCGAATGGGTGCCGGCGACCTCGCTCGCTCCCGTGCCGCAGGTCGTACCTGGCACCGATGTGTCGTACCGCATCACGGTGCGCAACGATGGTCCCGCCGATGCGCGCGACGTGCACGTGGTCGATCAGGCACCCGCCGGTCTCACGTACACCGCGTTCGCGAGCGAGTCTGGCGACTGGGATCGCGCCTCAGGCGGGGTCGACGCCGATGGTGCGATGCACGAGAGCTGGGACACCTTCGCGCTCTCTGGCACGCAGCAGGTCGGCCCGGAGCATGTGCGCTCCTTCGTCGTCACCTACGGCACGGATCCGGCGCTCGACGTGAGCGAGCCGCTCGTGAACGTCGCCGAGGCGTCAGCGGCGAACGCGATCAACCGCCCGCCCGCCGTGGACGCGAGCGATGAGCAGGCGAGCGCCGATCTCTCGATCGTGAAGACGAGCGAGCAGGATCGCGTGAACGCCGGCGGCGTCGTCGACTACCGGCTGCTCATCACGAACGAGGGCCCGAGCATCGCCCGCGGCCCGATCACGGTCACCGATGCGCTGCCGATCGGCATGACGTACGTCGAGGGGAGCGCGCGCATGTCGCTGGTCGGTGGTGCTTCCGCAGCACTCGACCCCTCGGTCTCCGCCGGTTCGGGCGGTGACCGGCTCACCTGGACACCGGTCACGGACGGCGACGATCTTGCCGTGGGCGCCACGGTCGAGATCGTGCTGCAGGCCGCGGTCGCGGAGACCGTGGTCTCGACCGATGGGTTGACGAACGTCGCATCCGTCGAGGCCGCAGACGACGAGAACCCGGTGAACGACGTGTCGAGCGCCGCAGTGGTGGTGGATCCGGTCGCGACGCTCGTGACCGAGAAGCTCGCCGTCGGAACCTTCACGGTCGGGCAGCTCGGCGAATACCGCATCGCAGTCGAGAACCAGGGACCGACCCTGGATCCCGGCCCGATCACCGTGACCGACGCACTGCCCGACGGGTTGCGCTTCGCCTCCTCGCCCGACGACGGCGTGGAGGTCGCGGGATCGACCGTCACCTGGACGCTGCCGCAGGGGCTCGCGGTCGGTGAACGGGCGGAGTTCACGCTCGTCGTGCACGTCGATCAGGCGGCGTACCCGTCGGTGACGAACACGGTGACGGTGACGACGCCGACGAGCCAGACCGAGCACGCGCAGCTCGAGAGTTCGGCCACGGTCTCGGTGGGAGCCGGCGCCGGACTTCCCACGACAGGGGCCGATGCCGCGGCGTTCGCCGCACTGGCGGCGCTGCTCCTGCTGCTCACCGGGGCGGGAGCGCTGCTGATCGTGCGACGACGACGTGAGGCGGAAGCGGTGGCGGCGGGCTAGCCCTCGCCGTCGCGGCCCCGCAGCCGGTCGATGTCGCGCCGTTCGCGCTTCGTCGGCCGGCCGGCGCCGCGATCGCGCACGATCTCAGCCGGCCGCTCCACTCGGGGGAGCGGAGGCGGCGTGAGGTCTTCGAAGTGCTTCGCCGCCTCATCAGCGCTTCCGCGGCGCACCGGGAGGCCGGTGACGCGGTAGACCTTGTCGAAACCGTGCTGACGCACGCGCACCTCGTCTCCGAGCCGCACCGCCTGCGACGCCTTCGCTGTCGCGCCGTTCACCCGGACGTGGCCGGCGCGGCACGCAGTCGTGGCCTGGCTCCGAGTCTTCGCGAGGCGCACCCCCCAGACCCACGTGTCTACCCGTACGCTTTCACCGCCCATAGACTCGATGGTACTCGGGCCGGGAGCGAGGCCCCTGGTCGGAGCGAGGGCGATGGAATACGAGACGATCGCGGCCCCGGTGGACGCCGAGCAGGAGATCTCCCGCTCACGATTTCTCGTGCGGCTCGAGCGCGTGGAGGACGAGCACGCGGCGCGCGCGGTGATCGCCCGCGTGCGCGCAGAGCACCCGCGCGCACGGCACCACTGCTCCGCGTTCGTGCTCGGGCCGGACGGGCGGGTGCAGCGCTCGAACGACGACGGCGAGCCGAGCGGCACAGCTGGAGCCCCGATGCTCGATGCCCTGGTATCGGCCGGGCTCAGCGACGTGGTAGCCGTGGTCACGCGGTACTTCGGCGGCGTGCTGCTCGGCGCCGGAGGGCTGACGCGCGCCTACCGGTCGAGTGTCGCGATCGCGACGCAGCGGGCGCGCCGGCAACGACGGGCGATGCGGCGATCCGTCACCGTGAGCTGCGCGTACGACATCGCGCCGCAGATCGAGGCCGAGGCGCGTCGCCGGGGATGGGCGGTGGGAGCAGCGGAGTACACGGATCGGGTGCTGCAGCGAATCTCCGTCGCCGAGGAGGAGGTCGCCGTGCTGGCATCGCTCGCCGCGGAACTCAGCGCGGGAGCGGCTGCAGTGGAAGCGGGAACCGCCGAGTACGTCGATCTCCGCTGAGCGGGCACGAAAAAGCCCCCGAAATCCTGGGGGACAGGTTCGGGGGCGTGTCTCCCGTGCCATATGGGGAAACACGGCTCGGGAGCGTGGTCTGAACTCGGGGGAACGAATCTTCAACCACTGAAGAGCATATGCCCGGGGTGCGGTCTTCGGGAGGGCCCGACGCACTATTCACCCGCGGTTTCACCCTCGGCCGGGACGCGGGCGGTGCGGGTGCGGGACGGGTCGAGCGATTCGCATCGCCGAGGGGAGGTCACCCATCGCGGTGTCGGCGGGGCGCGATACGATTCCGGGGTGGAGTACTGGGCGGAGATCGTGGGTCAACCGGAGGCGGTGCGCACCCTCGACGCCGCCGCAGCCCTCGATACGACGCCGTCGCACGCGTGGCTCATCACGGGTCCCCCGGGTTCCGGTCGCTCGAATCTCGCGTTCCGCTTCGCCGCGGCCCTGATCGCGCGCGGGCAGGATCGCGACGCGGTCTTCGCCCAGGTGCGCGCCCGCACGCACCCCGATCTCGGCGTCCTCACGACGCAGAAGCTCCTCATCGACATCAAGGCCGCACGCGATATCGTCACGACGGCCCACTACTCCCCGGCTGCAGGCCGATACCGGGTCATCGTGATCGAAGACGCGGACCGGATGCCGGAGCGCACATCCAATGTGCTGCTGAAGGCACTCGAGGAGCCGCCCGAGCGCACCGTTTGGATTCTCTGCGCGCCGAGCGAAGCCGACCTGCTCCCCACGATTCGCTCCCGCGCCCGATCGCTGCGCCTCGTGACGCCTGGCGCCGCCGACATCGCGCGACTGCTGCACGAGCGCGATGGCATCGATGCCCGAGTCGCGGAACGGGCGGCGCGGCTCGCGCAGAGCCACATCGGCATGGCCCGACGACTCGCCAGCGACGCGGACGCGCTGGCGCGCCGAGAGCGCACGATCGACGTCGCCCTCAGCGTTCAGACGCTGGGGGACGGCATGCGCGCCGCGGCGACGCTCGTGAAGATCGCAGAGGCCGACGCTGCCGCGCTCACCGAGAAGCTGGACCAGCGCGAGCGCGAAGACGCGTTGCGCAGCCTCGGCCTCCCCGCCGGGGCGGCGATCCCCCCGCAGATGCGCAGCCAGATCCGCGCGCTCGAAGAGGACCAGAAGCGCCGCGCGACGCGAAGCCTGCGCGACGGCATCGATCGGATCCTCACCGATCTGCTCTCGCTCTTCAGAGACGTGCTGCTCACCGCACTGCGCGCATCACCGGAGCTGATCAACCTCGAACGCGAGCCGGCGATCGCCGAACTCGCCGACCGATGGGGCGCGGAGCGCGCGCTCGCCGTCGTCGCCGCAGTGGAGGTCGCTCGGGAGCGCCTCGGGCGCGGCATCACGCCCGGGTTGGTGCTCGAAGCCCTCTTCGCCACCCAGAGCACCGCCGACATGCTCGTGCTCGGGGCGTCGGAGAACGGAGCGCTTCGATGAACCGCCCGTTGCGTCGCTTCGCGAATGATCGTGAGCGCGACTCGCGCTCGACCCGCGCCCGTCGCGTCCTCGGATTCGCCGCACTCGCCACCGTCGCGGCCCTCACCGTCACCGGCTGCGCACCGATCGCCGCACTCCTGCAGCAGGCGACGGCACCGGAGCCCGAGCTCCCCGCCCTCCCCGACGGCACCGTGGCCGGCTTCGGCGCGCAGCAACCCGAATGGGTCGGGTGCGAGGACGGCCTCGAATGCGCCGTCGTGCACGCCCCGCTCGATTGGAATCAGCCGTCGGGGGAGACCATTGTGCTCCGGCTCGTGAAACAGGAGGCGCTCGGGGGTGAAGCCGCCGGCACGCTCTTCGTGAACCCCGGCGGCCCCGGCGCCTCGGGCGTCGACTACCTCTCGGGCGGCGCCGACGGCGCCGTGCAGCCCGACGTGCAAGAGGCCTACGACGTCGTGGCGTGGGACCCGCGAGGGGTGGGGGCCTCGTCGCCGGTGACCTGTCTCGACGACGCCGGAATGGACGAGTACCTCTTCGGCGTCGACCCAGCCGAGGCCGACCTCGACGTCGGCAGCGACGCATGGATGGAGGCGGCGCTCGCGCACGAGCAGGCCTTCGGGGATGCCTGCCTCCAAGAGACCGGAGACCTGCTGGCGCACGTGAGCACGGCGGAGACCGTGCAAGACCTCGACATGCTGCGCGCGATCGTCGGCGATCCGAAGCTCAACTACCTGGGGTACTCCTACGGCACCTACATCGGTGCGCGCTACGCGGACGCCTATCCCGAGCGTGCGGGCCGCCTGGTGCTCGACGGTGCGATCGACCCCGCGGCCAGCCTCTCCGACGTCGTGCGCGAGCAGACACGCGGCTTCGAGACGGCGCTGCGCACCTACGTCGCCGATTGCATCTCGCGGCAGGACTGCCCCTTGAACGGACCCGTCGACGTGGGCATGGCGCAGATCAGCGCACTGCTCGACCAGGTGGACGCGAAACCCCTGACCGGGTCTGACGGCCGCTCCTTCACGGCATCGACGATGCTCACCGCGATCATCACTCCGCTCTACGCGCAGAGCAACTGGGGCTACCTCGACGAGCTCTTCTCGTCGGTGGCGCAGGGGGATCCAGACATCGGGCTCACGCTCGCAGACTTCTACTACGACCGGGAGAACGGGACGTATCGGAGCAACTCCACCGAGGCCTTCACTGCGATCAACTGCCTCGACTACCCGGCCGGAGACGTCGACCGCGATCAGATGCGCGCCGACGCCGCCGAGCTCGCCGAGATCGCGCCGACGATCGGACGGTTCCAAGGCTACGGCGACCTCGCCTGCGCGGCGTGGCCCGAGCAGCCGGCGGCGGAGCGCGGGTCCGTCACGGGCGCCGGCGCCGATCCGATTCTCGTCGTCGGAACCACCGGGGACCCCGCAACGCCGTATCGCTGGGCCGAGTCGCTCGCGGAGCAGCTCGAGAGCGGCGTGCTCGTGACCTACAACGGCGAGGGGCACACCGCCTACGGCGAGAGCGCCTGCATCAACGGCGTGATCGACGAGTACCTCCTCACCGGGGCGGTGCCGACCTCCGACCCGCAGTGCTCGTGAGCGACGTGTGCGAACCGGGTGCCAGAACGTGCTAAAGTGATCTCTCGTGTGCGAGAGCGTTCTCGCACTCCGCCGACTTAGCTCAGGGGTAGAGCAGTTCCCTCGTAAAGAACAGGTCTCGGGTTCAAATCCCGAAGTCGGCTCCACAAGGCCCTCGCTCCGGCGGGGGCCTTCTGCGTGGGTCGCCGGCGCGTCATCGCCTCGTCAGCTCGCGCGAGATCCCGTCCGAAGCGTGCTGCACCTCTGAGACGAGTGCCGCGTCTCCCGGGCGCTCAGGATCCAGCCACTCGTCGTGCATCTCGCGGGGCAGCACGAGCGGCATGCGCGGCCAGACCTCCGCGGCCTCACCCACGGCGTCCCGCGTCACCATCGAATAGCTGATGAGCTCCGAGCCGTCTTCGAGCGTGACCGTCGACGTCAGTGCGGCGATCCCGAACGCCTCGTCACTCGGAAGACGGAAGCGCCCCTGTTTCTCGACGTACCAGGTCGCCGGCAGTATCGCACGGTGCTGAAACGGGCGCTTCCACGAACGCAGCAGCCGATCGTCGCGAGAGTTGAACGCCGAGAACTTCACGGGACCGCTCGCATCGAGCCAGAGCCACCACCAGGCGAGCTGCACGTGGCGCACGCCCGACGCATCGGCGGTGATCACCGGATTCAGGTTGCGCGCGTTCTTGCCGGTGATCTTCGCGTTGCCCGACCGCTGCTCCAGCCACGCATCGATGAGCGCTGCACTGCCCGTTTCGCTGAGCGGCTCGAGATCGAGTGGGAGCGAGCCGCCGAGGCCGTAAGAAGCGCACATGCGGTCAGAATACGCCGGGCGGCGTCGCTAGGCTACAGAAATGAGTTCTCCGGCGACGGCATCGGCGGCCCGACAGGCGGGGGCGCCCCGCGTCGCCTTCTGGGACAACGCCCGCTTCGCGCTCATCGCGCTCGTCGTCGTCGGCCATACGATCTCCACCGTTCGTCACGAAACGGCCCTCGCCTACGGCGTCTACACCTACCTCTACCTGTTCCACATGCCCGCGTTGATCCTGCTGAGCGGCTACTTCTCTCGCGCGAACGCCTCGTCGAAGACGATCCGCGCGACGGTGCAGCTCATCGTGGTCTGGGTGCTCTGGGAAGGGATCTGGGCGGTGATCGGATTCGCCGTCGTCGAGGAGACACCAGCCGAATCGTTCCTGATCTCGCCGTCGTGGACGCTCTGGTACCTCGTCAGCATCGTCACGATGCGGATCATGCTGCCGTACCTCGCCCAGCTGCGTCGCCCGCTGGTCGTGTCGGTCGCGATCGCGCTCGTCGGCGGTGTGATCCCGGTGATCGGCACCGAATTCTCTGCGGCCCGCACGCTCACGTTCCTCCCGTTCTTCGTCCTCGGCTGGCTCGCGAGAACCCGGGGATGGCTGAACGGCCAGTGGTTCGCGCTGCCCCACCGGTGGGTGCGCACCGTGTCGTGGGGCATCCTGGCGCTCGTCGCCGCGATCCTCATCGCAGTGCCCGGCCTGCGGTCGTGGTGGCGCGTCGATGATTGGCTGACCTGGCGCGACGGCTACGGCGCGCGCTTCTCCGAAGCGCCGATCGGTGATTGGGCGCCGCACCACTGGCTCGAAACCTCACTGGGGGGAGTCGCCGTCACCGCGGCGCTGTTCGTGATCGCGGCAGCGATGACGTTCGCGGTCCTCGGGGTGACCCCGCGTCGCCGGCTCGTCATCACCGACTGGGGCGCGCGCACCCTCTCCGTCTACCTCCTGCACGGGCCCATCGTCTGGGCGCTGCGCCAGACCGGGGTGATCGATACGATCGGCGGCCTCGGCGCGTCCGGCGTCGTGATCCTGATCGCCGGAGCCGTTTCGCTCGCGGCGGTGCTCGCTCTCGCGCCCGTCGAACGCGCCTTCCGCTGGATACTGACGCCGAATGTCGACTGGCTGTTCGGGAGCGCGCGTCAAGACGCTGATCGCGGCGGTCCCTGACGCCGCAGCTGCAGGCGTCGCTCAGCGATCTTCGGGCACGAGCAGCTGATGCTGCGCGAGCTCGCGATACAGCGGGGTGCTCGCGATGAGCTGCTCGTGCGTGCCCTCGCCGATGACGCGTCCCTCGTCGAGCACCACGATCTTGTCCGAGTCGACGACCGTCGACAGTCGATGCGCGATCACGACGAGGGTGCGCCCCGTCGAGACCGCGTCGAGCGCCTCCCGCATGAGGCGCTCATTCACACCGTCGAGGCTGGCGGTCGACTCGTCGAGCAGCAGGATCGGCGGAGCCGTGAGCAGGGCGCGCGCGATCGCGAGTCGCTGCTTCTCACCGCCCGAGAGCATCACGCCGTTCTCGCCGACGGGCATGTCGAGCGCAGTGGCGAGGGCAGCACTCGCATCCCCCGTCTTCCACGCGCCTCCGCGCTCGAGCAGGCCGCCCAGGTTGACGGCGCGCAGCACGCGCTCACAAGCAGCGTCGCTCGCCTCGGGTGCAGCCAGCAGCAGGTTCTCGCGCAGCGTTCCCGCGAGCACGGGCGCATCCTGTTCGACGTACCCCATCTGACGGCGCAGCTCGCCCCGATCGAGCGTGCGCACATCGGCGCCGTGCAGTGCGACGGTTCCCGCTTCGGGGTCATAGAAGCGCTCGATCAACCCGAGGATCGTCGATTTGCCGGCACCGGACGGGCCGACGAGAGCGACCCGCGACCCGCGGGGCACCGTGAAGCTCACCCCCCGCAGCACCTCGGTCTCGATGAGTGCAGCGGGAGCGGCCTCAGCGTCGCGGCGCGCACCTCGGCCTCCGCGCACGAGCTCGCGCGCGTCGGCGCGCTCAGGTGCGGCCGAACGGTAGGTGAAGCGCACATCGGCGAGCTCGATCGCAGGCGCGCCGTCGTCGCGGACCTCGGCGAGCGGCACGAGGCGGCCGAGCGGGGAACGGGCGACGTCGCGCTCCGCCTCGGTCTCCAGGCTCGCGATCTCCTGGATGCGGCCGAGCGCTCCGAGTGCCTGGTTGACGGCCGAGATCGCCCCGAACGCTTGGGCGAGCGGCGTCACCATCAAGAACAGGAAGATGATGAACGTGACGAGCTGGGCGATGGTGATCGCTCCCGTGGCGACCCGGAACCCGCCGAGCCCGAGCACGATCAGGAACGAGAGCTGCAGTGCGAGGAACGACACGGGCACGATGAAAGCCGAGATGCGAGCGACCTTGATGCCGAGCAGATACGCCTCGGTCGCGTCGCGCTCCGTCGCGGCCTGCTCGCGTTCGGCGGCCCCCGCCGCCCTGATGGTGCGGATCGACGAGATGGACCGGTCGACCTGCGCGGCGAGGTCGCCGACCTTCTCCTGCGCGCGAGCGACCGCCGGGCGGATCCGGGAGGAGACTGCGACGACCACCACGAGCGCTACGACGATCACGCTGAAGGTGATCCCGAACAGCGCCGGGTCGATCACGAGCATGCCGACGAGGGCGCCGACGAAGATGAGGATGCCGCTGGCCGCCTCGACGAGGCCCTGCGTCAGCACCGCGCGCAGCAGCGTGGTGTCGCTGCCGACGCGTGAGACGAGATCGCCGGTGCGGCGGCGATCGAACTGCGCGATCGGCAGATGGAGGATCTTGGCGATCAGGCGCTTCCGACTCGTGAGCACCACGCCCTCGCCCATGCGCTGCAGTACGTAGTGCTGCAGGCCGCTGAGCACGGCACCGACCACGACGATCGCGGAGAGCAGGCCGAGCAGGCCGACCAGGGGCAGGCCCTCTTGGACGCGGGTGATGATCTGCCCGAGCAGGGGCGGCTGCACGAGCGAGGCGACCGCGGCGACGAGGCCGAGCACCAGGGCGACGACGAGCAGGCGGCGCTGCTCGAAGAGGTAGGGGAGCAGCTCCCGCAACGAGGCCCGCGGCCCGCGGGGTGCGGCGGTGGTCGTCGCGCTGCCGGCCGATACGGTGTCGTCTGCGGCGGAATGTTCTGCTGATGCTGCTGGCCGGGTCACCCGCCCAGCCTACGCCGTCGCGCTGATCGGCAGCGCCGAGCGACGCCCCCCTTTGCGGCCCCCACCTCCCCCTTTCTTTGCGAGCCGGGTCACTCTTCGTGCGTGTTGGGATGGTGACACGCACGAAGAGTGACCCCGCTCGCAGAGAGTGGGTGAGGACGCGGCTACGCCGAGATGCGGCGGAGGGCGACCGCGAGGTGCAGTGCGGCCTCGGCGGCCTCGCGACCCTTCGACTCTGGAGCGCCCGGGCGGCCGGAACGGTCGAGCGCCTGCTGCTCCGTGTCGGTGGTCAGCACGCCGAACCCGATCGGCTTTCCCGCGTCGAGCTGCACGCGCGTCAAGCCGTCCGTGACCGCGGAGCTGATGTACTCGAAGTGCGGGGTGCCGCCGCGAATGACGATGCCCAGGCACACGGCAGCGTCGAACCCGCCGCCCCCCGCCTCACGAGGCGCCAGGGCGACCTGGGCCGCGAGCGGCAGCTCGAACCCGCCGGCCACGGTGAAGGTCTCGTGCTCGGCTCCGGCTGCCGAGATCGAATGCTGGGCGCCAGCGACGAGGTGCTCCATGATCTCGGCGTGCCAGCTGCCGGCGATGATGGCGACCCGCAGGCCGGTGGCGTCGACGGTGAGATCCGGGGCTCCGGCTCCGCTCATGATGTGCTCCTTCGAATCGGGGGTGTGGGTGGGGTTGGTGATCGAGCGCTGGATCGCCGCCTACTGGGCGTCCCGCACGTTCTCGGGCAGCTGATGGCCCATGCGGTCGCGCTTGACCGCGAGGTACGCGAGGTTCTCCTCCGTGACGCCGACGAGCAGCGGCACGCGCTCGGTCACGGCGATGCCGTGCGCTTCGAGCTGCGAGACCTTCTCGGGATTGTTCGTGAGGAGGCGTACCCGGTCGATGCCGAGGTCTGCGAGGATCTCCGCCGCAGCCGTGTAGTCGCGGGCGTCGGCGGGGAACCCGAGCTGCAGGTTGGCGTCGAGCGTGTCGACGCCCTGCTCCTGCAGCTGGTAGGCGCGCAGCTTGTTGGCCAGGCCGATGCCGCGACCCTCCTGCCCCCGCAGGTAGACGACCACGCCGCCGGTCTCGTGCACGCGGTCGAGCGAGGCGTCGAGCTGCGGGCCGCACTCGCACTTCAGGGAGCCGAACGCCTCGCCGGTGATGCACTCGGAGTGCACGCGCACGAGGGTCTCGCCCGAGGGCAGTGAGCCGTCGGGCAGCGGCGCGACGAGCGCGATGTGGTCGATGCCGGCTCGCCGGTCGCGGTAGGCCATCGCGCGGAACTCGCCGTGCTCGGTCGGCAGCAGCGTGTCGGCGCGCAGGCTCACGCCGCGGCGTTGCTGCTGCACCGCGGGAGCGCCCTCGGGATCGTGGGCGTTGAGGTACGCGATGAGCTGCTCGATCGTGATGACCGGCACGCCCTCGCGGTTGCCGAGGGTGATGAGCTCCGGCAGGCGCATCATCTCGCCGTCGTCCGCGACGATCTCGGCGATGGCCGCGACCGGCCGCAGGCCCGCCAGCTGCATGAGCTCGACGCCGGCTTCGGTGTGCCCGTCGCGGGCGCGCACCCCGCCGTCGACCGCTCGCAACGGCAGCACGTGGCCGGGGCGGCGCACGTCGGTCGGCTTCGCCTCGGGGTTCGCGAGCGCGCGGAGCGTGGTGGCGCGGTCGCTCGCGCTGATGCCGGTGGTGACGCCGTTGGCCGCGTCGACGGTGACCGTGTACGCGGTGCCCCGCACGTCCTCGTTGCGTGAGACCATCATGGGCAGATCGAGCTCGTCGGCGATCGCGTTGGTCATGGGGGCGCAGAGGAGACCGGACGACCAGCGCACCGTCCACGCGATCCACTCGGAGCTCGCGAGCTCGGCCGAGATGATGATGTCGCCTTCGTTCTCGCGATCCTCGTTGTCGGCGACGATCACCGGCCGGCCGGCGCGGATCGCCTCGATGGCCGATTCGATCGTCGAGATCCCGGGGGTGCGGGGGGCTGCGGCGCGCGGGGTGGCCGCGGGGTCGGTGGTGCTCATGCGCGGGTTCCTTCGGTGTTCGGATGGGCTGATGCATCGGTGACGCCGAGGCGCAGCATGCGGGCGACGTGACGGGCGAGGATGTCGGTTTCCACGTTGACGCGGTCGCCGGGTTCGAGGTCCCCGAGGATCGTCGCGGTGAGCGTCTCGGGGATGAGGGAGACCTCGAACCACTGCTCCGGCTCCGATTCGGGGGCGATCGCCGAGACGGTGAGGGATACCCCGGAGAGCGTGACCGATCCCTTGTCGACGAGCAGTGGAGCGAGCGCTCGGTCGAGCGAGAACCGGAGCACCCGCCAGGCCTCGTGGGGCGTCGCGGAGATGAGGGTGGCGGTACCGTCGACGTGCCCCTGGACGATGTGGCCGCCGAGGCGGGTGTCGACGCGCACCGCGCGCTCCAGATTGACGCGGGCGCCGGCAGCGAGGTCGCCGATGGTCGACATCGCGATCGACTGGGCCATGACGTCGGCGGTGAAGGTGCCGCGGCCGTCCTCCGTGGTGCCGCGATCGATCACGGTGAGGCATACGCCCGACACTGCGATGGATGCCCCGTGGGCGGCGTCGCTCGTGACGAGCGGCCCGGCGATGACGAGTCGCAGTGAATCGTCGACGGGTTCGACCGAGACGACCTCGCCGATTTCTTCGATGAGTCCAGTGAACATCAGGATCCTTCCGTGGCGGAGCCGGGAGCTCGGGGGATGAGGGGCGCGGAGTGGAGTGCGGGGAGCGCGGCGGTCACGAGTACGTCGTCGCCGAGGGGCTCCAGACGAGCGTCGGCGAGGCGCTGGATGCCCGACATGCTCGGGATCCCGAGGTCGCCGATCGCCAGCCGCCCGCCTCCGAGCAGCGCGGGAGCGACGTACACGAGTACCTCGTCGGCGAGGCCCGCCGCGATGAGCGCGCTCGCCACCGCGGGTCCGCCCTCGACGAAGACGCTGCGCACGCCCCGCGCGGCGAGCGAGGCGAGGTCGGCGACGAGATCGGTGCCGCTGTAGTGCAGCGGCTCGGTCAGGCCGTTGGCTGCCAGCGCTGGGTGGGCGCGAACACGGGCGCCGTCCGGAATGGAACGGCGCCCGAGCACGACCGGAATCGGCTGCTCGACCGCGGGTACGAGCAGGTCGCCCGAGGCGGCACGGGCGGTGAGCGCCGGATCGTCGGCGAGGAGCGTGCCGGTGCCGATGAGGATCGCGTCGGCTGCCGCGCGTCGGCGATGCACGTCTGCGCGAGCCTCGGCTCCCGTGATCCACTGGCTCGACCCGTCGCTCGCGGCTGCGCGGCCGTCGAGGGTCTGCGCCCACTTGACGATGACCTGCGGGCGCGCGGAGGCGTCGGCGGGGGGACGTCGAGCCGCCGCACGCGGTGCGGCCGCGGGATCCTGCTTCGCGAGCCACGTGCGGAGCAACTCGCGAGCCTCTGAAGCGAGCACGTCGCCGTGCACCTCGACGCCTGCCGCGCGCAGCGTGTCAGCTCCGCCGGACGACTCCTGGCCCGGATCGGAGAGCGCGTACGCGACGGCCCCGACACCAGCGGCGATCAGCGCTGCGGCGCACGGGCCGGTGCGACCGGTGTGGTTGCAGGGCTCGAGGGTGACGACCGCGGTGAGTTCTCCTGCCCGATCGCGCCACTCGCCCGGGAGCCGGGAGATCGCGTCGACCTCCGCGTGCGGAGTGCCGGCGCCGCAGTGCCAGCCCTCGGCGACGACGCGGCCCGCCCGGTCGAGCAGTACGCAGCCGACCTGGGGATTCGGGGTGTCGGAGGGCCCGCGCCGTGCGATGGCGAAACCGCGGCGCATCCCATCCTCGATGAGGCTCTGCTCGAGCATCCCCGGTCCACCGTTTCACTCAGTGCCGGGTGCGCAAGGGTCCACGGACGTCCGTGACTCACGCGTTCCTCTCATCCGGACTCGAACGCACGTGGCGTCCATCACCGTCGGTACCGGAGTTCCACCGGTTCAACATCGCTGGAGCGACGCTCGCGGACTCTCACCGCCGGTTCGGAATCACACCGACCCCGGAACACGATCCTCATCGTAGTCGCCCGCACGATCCAGCGCGCACTCGATGGCGGATATTTCGCCCGGGGCGCAACACTCCGCAACGCTCCGCAGTGTTCCGCGCCAGCTCTCAGCAGCGTTTCGCGACGGGGTCGAGGGACGCGATCAGGATGCGCCGTGCGACGAGATGCCGACCGCGGACGAGACGAGGTCGCGCATCGACGCGTCCGGCAGATAGGCGCGCGTGAGTGCGATGCCGATGCGGGGCAGATCGCCCTCGTCGCGGTAGAGCAGGTACAGCGGCTCGGAGCGCGGGTTGAATTTCTGCTTGAAGCGGTGCAGCGACTTGAACCCGTAGAGCGGCTCGATGAGCGCGCCCAGCTGGTCGAGCACCTGATCGACGGGCCCCGCCTGCGCGTCCTCGGGTCGCACAAGCGGCGCCCCTGAAAGCGAGACGAACTCGTAGCCCGCCTCCGAGAAATGCAGTGCCGACGAGGCGATGAGAAATTCCATGACCGGTCCGAAGCCGCCGTCGCGGCGTCGCATGAGGTCGAGCGTCCAGCCCACGATGCGCGGCTCGGTCTCGCCCGAGCCGTCGTCGCGCGCCGCCGCGGGCCCGTAGACCGGGAGCCACGAGGTGATCCCGTGCAGGTTGCCGCCCGCATCGACGGCGAGGCCGACGTAGACCGCCGGATCCAGCGCCTCTTCGACCGTGCCCAGTGTGAAACGCATCTCGGGCAGGCCCTTGTCGCCGGTCCACTGCTCGGAGATCGCACGCACCTGCGCCAGTACGTTCCACGGCTGCTCAGCGAGACGCACCATGCGGAACGAGATATCCTCGCGGCCGGCGCGGTTGATGGCGGTGCGCACCGCGCCCCAGGCCTTGCCCGTGAACGCGAGCCCGGGCAGATCGACGATCGTGTCCTCGGCGACGATGACCGAACGCCACCCATCGGGCTTCGCCGCGGCCGAGACTCCGCCGGCCGAGAACGCGCACGGTATGAGGCCGGCCTGCTGGGTGGCGTGCGCGAACTGCTCCAGGGCGTCGGCGTGGCCGCCCTCCGGGACGATCGGATCGCCGAGCATGATGGCGACCTCCGCGTGCGACTGGTAGGCGATCGCACCGGTGCCGCTCGCGATCCGCTGATTCGCCTCCCACGTCGACATCCAGGAGATCGTGCCTCCCCCGAAGCGCTCGAGCCGGTGCACGAGCTCGTCGCGAGTGAGCGCCGCTGCGGGCAGCACGCGTCGCGACTGGCGCAATCTGACGCGGAACGCACCTCGACCGATGACCAGGAAGACGAGGATCGCGGCCCAGAGCAACGCCGGAGCGAGCAGCAGCGCGAAGACCTGCCGCGGTGAATCCAGCGCTCCCGTGTCGACGAGCGCGGGGAGCAGAGCGAACCCGAGCGCCGCGGTCAGCAGGTTGAACCCGCCGAGCACGAGCGCGCCGATCCAGGCGACCCGGTAGCCCTTTCGAATGCCGTTCGCGACGAGCGCGATCACGATCACGTCGATCGCCACGTCGATCAGCGACGCCGTCGGGTGGTTCTCGCCCAGCGGCCCGTTGAAGGGGACGATGAGATCGAACACCTGAATGACGCCGACGGCGACCAGTCCGGAGAGCCCGATCAGGCGCCACTCGCGCTGGGTGGGGCGCCCCGCGGGGTGCCGGAAGGCCGGCAGCCATCCGCTCACCGCGAGGCCGGCGGTCATCGCGACGGCGTGCTCGAGATCGTAGAGCTCGCCGAGGTAGAGCACGGAGATGCCCACCCACAGCCCGATCGCGATGCGCGCGCGCAGGCGCCAGGGGGCGGGGAGCGTGGCGATGGCGAACACGAGGGCGGTGAACGCCGCGCACGACGGCCCGACATCGACGGATTCGGTGAGTCGTACGGCCCAGTGCCACCCGGTCGACGAGACGAGGAGGAGGATCCCGGCCGCGCCGAGCACTCCGACGATGTGGCCGCCGAGTGCGATCGCCACCGTCCGCAACGACCCGAATCGCCACTCCGCCCAGCCGAGCCCGACTACGACGAGGGGGAGCAGCGTCAGGTAGACGAGCGGGTGATCGACGAAGAACGGAGATGTCAGCAGCGTCCACCAGCGACCGTCGGCGAACGACGGGATGCCCGTGGCGACCTGCGAATACCAGCTCTGCTCCGCGGTCGGTCTCCAGAGGGTCCCGGTGGCGAGCCCGACGGCCAGGAGAGCCACGATGAACGACGCGGTGAACGGCGTCCTGCGAAGCACGTGCCCCACGCGTGATCGAGTGCGTGCAACGGGCTCGTCGGCGCTCTTCGGCACCACGGGGGCAGTCATGGGCTCAGTCTAAAGAGCGGACTGCGAGGCGGCTAGCGAATGAGGCCGATGCGTTCGTAGACGAGGTCGAGGGTGCGATTCGCCACTTCATTGGCCCGTTCCGCAGCGCGACCGAGCAGCCGGTCGAGCTCAGCCGGGTCGGCGAGCAACTCCTCGGTGCGCGTGCGCACGGGCGCGAGGCTCTCCTCCACGACCTCGACGAGGCCCTTCTTGAGGTCGCCGTAGCCGCGGCCTGCGTATTCCTGCTCGAGTGACGCGATCGGGCGCCCGCTCAGCACCGAGTAGATCGTCAGCAGATTCGCGACGCCCGGCTTCGCCTCGCGGTCGAAACGGATCTCGCCATCGGCGTCGGTCACCGCTCGCATGATCTTCTTCTTCGTGACGTTCGCGGGGTCGAGCACCTTGATGAGGCCCGCCTCCGACTCCGCCGATTTCGACATCTTGGCGGTGGGCTCCTGCAGGTCGTAGATCTTCGCGGTGCCCTTCGGGATCTGGGCCTCGGGAACCACGAACGTGTCGCCGAATCGCGAGTTGAAGCGGTTCGCGAGATCGCGCGTCAGCTCGACGTGCTGGCGCTGATCCTCACCGACGGGCACGCTCTCGGCCTGGTAGAGCAGGATGTCGGCGGCCATCAGCACGGGGTACGTGAACAGCCCGACCGAGGCGGCGTCGGCGCCGTTCTTCTGCGACTTGTCCTTGAACTGCGTCATGCGGCTGGCCTCGCCGAACCCGGTCACTGTGTTCAGCACCCAGGCGAGCTCCGCGTGCGCCGAGACCTGCGACTGCACGAACAGCGTCGATTTCTCCGGGTCGATGCCGGCGGCGATGTACTGGGCCGCGGTGCGTCGGGTGCGGGCGATCAGCTCTGCCGGGTCCTGGGGGACCGTGATGGCGTGCAGGTTCACGACGCAGAAGAACGCGTCGAAGTCCTCCTGCATCTGGGTCCACTGGCTCAGCGCGCCGATGTAGTTGCCGAGCTGCAGCGAATCGCTCGAGGGCTGCATGCCGGAGAAGAGGACGGGCTTGGAGTGTGCACTCATGGGAGTTCCTTGCGGGAGATGCTGCGAAGCGTGGGTGGGGATGGAAGAGGCGCGTGCCAGGGCCGGATCGGCCGGAGGTGCTCGCGCCGCGCGTCAGACGCGGTAGTCGACGACGACTGCTGCGTGATCCGACCATCGCGCGTCGTACGACGCGGCGCGATCGACCGTGTACGACTCGACGCGCTCGGCGAGCGCCGGCGTGACGACCTGGTAGTCGATGCGCCAGCCCGTGTCGTTGTCGAACGCCTGCCCGCGGTTCGACCACCAGGTGTACGGCCCATCGACCTCGCCGTGGAAGCGGCGCCCCACATCGACCCAGCCGTAGCCGACGCCGTCGGTGCCGTCGACGCCGACGACGGGCTCGCCCGCAGCGCCGAAGAAGCGGTCGAAGTAGGCGCGCTCTCGGGGGAGGAAGCCGGCGCGCTTCACGTTGCCCTTCCAGTTCTTGATGTCGAGTTCGCGGTGCCCGACATTGAAATCGCCCACGATCGCGACGAGTTCGCGCTCTGCCGCGAGTTCGTGCATGCGCTGTCCCATCGCGTCGAGGAAGGCCCACTTCGCCTCCTGGCGCGGGGTCTCCACCTCGCCGGAGTGCGTGTAGTTGCTGACCACCGTGAGGGGGGTGCCGCCGAGATCGAAGTCGGCCTCGAGCCACCGACCCGACGACTGGATCTGCTCCTGAGCGGCGAGCGCCCCGAGTCCGACGCGGTGCGCGGTCGCGGGCACGCGGCTCGCGATCGCGACTCCGGCGCGGCCCTTGATCTGGCAGGGGTCGTGGATGAAGTGCCATTCGTCGCCGAGGAGCTCTGTCAGGTGGGCATCGTCCGCCCGTACTTCTTGCAGCGCGAGCACATCGACACCGCGGGCATCGAGCCACTCGCCCATGCCCTTCCGGAATGCGGCCCGGATGCCGTTGACGTTGACGGATGCGACGCGCAAGGTTTCAGCCATACCCGCCAGTCTACGTCGGGAGCGGCGGCAGCATCGAGAGCCGCCGGTATTCGACCCGGCCGGGCCGTGAGGCGCCGAACGCGTCAGAACACCATCGGGCGGTCGTTGTCGTCGTCGAAGGTGCCGCCGAGCAGATCGACGTCGATGTCGCAGACGACCGGAACGTGGTCGCTGGGCGCATCGCCCTTGCGTTCGTCGCGTTCGATCGACGCGCCGGTCACGGCGTCGGCGAACGCGGGCGATCCCATGATGAAGTCGATGCGCATGCCCTGGTTCTTCGGGAACTTGCCGGCCTGATAGTCCCAGAAGGTGTAGCCCTCCGGCACGATCGGGCGCACGACGTCGGTGAGGAGCGTTTCGAAGGAGGCGAACATGGAGCGCTCCTCCGGGGAGACGTGCGTGGAGGCTCCCGGACGGAACGAGGGATCGGCCATGTCCGTCTCGAGCGGCGCGATGTTCCAATCGCCCATGAGTGCGAGCGGCAGCTGCGGATCCTCATCGAGCCAGGCGCGCGTGTCTTCGCGGAGCGCCTCGAGCCACGCCAGCTTGTAGGCGAAGTGCGGATCGTCGAGCGAGCGGCCGTTGGGCACGTAGAGACTCCACAGGCGCAGGTCGCCCACCGTGACGCCCAGCGCACGGGCCTCGTGCGGCAGCTCGTTCGGGCCGAAGCCCTGCACGGCCTCCTGGCCCTTCACCGGCTTGCCGAACCCGGGCATTCCGTCGAACTCTCGCGCCACGTCCGTCATCTCGTGACGGCTCGCGATCGCCACGCCGTTCCACTGGTTGAGCCCGTGGATCTCGACCGAGTAGCCGGCCTGCTCGAACGCGGCGATCGGAAACTGCTCGGGGCGGCACTTGATCTCCTGCATCGCCAGCACGTCGATGTCTTCTCGCACGAGCCAGTCGACCACGCGGCCGAAACGAGTGCGGATCGAATTGACGTTCCAGGTGGCGATGCGCATGCGAATCAGCCTACCGCTGGGCGCTTGCGCAACTCCGCTTCCCGAGTCAGACTCTGGGCAAGGCCCGCGAGGATTCGGGGCGCGGAGGGAGCGTCATGGCGGCGCGGGGGCAGGGCGGTCCGGTCGGGGAGCGCATCGCGGTTCCACGACGCAGGCTCCGAGACGTCGTCGAAACCGCGCGCGCCGAGGGTTCGGTCACGCTGCTGCTCGGAGAAGCGGGGAACGGCAAGGGATACCTCGCGGAACAGGCCGCGCTGGCGCTCGCCCACGAGCATCCGGGCGTCGTCTCGGTGCACGTGCTGCCGCGGCCCCCGCGCCCTGCGAGCGGCATCGCCTCCGTTTTCGCCGCGGATGCGTCTCAGTCTGCGGGGGAGCACGCGCTCGGAGACGCCTCGCCCGCCGACCGAGTCGAAGAGGTGCGCGCCACCATCGGGCGCGCGGATCCGGCGGCGCCCGTGATCCTCGTCGCGCCTGACATCGACGAGTACTCCCCGCAGGATCTGCGCATCCTCACCGAACTCGCGCGCACCCGCGCGTTGCGCATCATCGCCACCGCGCGTCAGCTGTCGAGTGCGATCGAGCGCGTGGGCAGCGGGCCGCAGGTGCGTCGCCTCACCGTCGGACCCCTCGACCTCGAAGAGAGCGCTCTGTTTCTCTGCACCATGCTCGGCGTCGACCGCATCGACCCCGATACGCTCCGCCGGTGGCACACGGTCTCGGGCGGCAACGGGTACGCGCTCGCGGTGCTCGCGCTCGCCGCAGACCGGAGCGGGGAGCTCCGCCGCAGCCACGGCACGGCGTGGGCGGCACGGCTGCACGACGTCGTGACGGGGGAGTACGCCCACCTGCTCGCCGACTCGTGCACCGACGAGGAATGGCGGGCGCTGGAGTTCATCGCGCAGGCGGAGCCCATCATCGAGACGGCGCTGCTGCGCAGCGTCGATGCGGGCGCGCTCACGGCGCTCTTCGAACGCGGCCTCGTCGTCACGCAGTCGCGCTCGGGCACCCCCTCGCTCACGCTCGGGCATCCATTGCTCGCCGCATCGTTGCGGGCAGGCATATCGCCGGTGCGGCGCATCGAACTCGACGACCGCATCTTCACCCTGCTCGATGAGGATCGCGCTGGCGTCGACCCGGTGCTCGACACCGAGCGACTCATCCGGCTCGTTGTGTTCGGCACGGCCGCGGGCCGGAACGTGCCGTTCGCCTGGATCTGGCGCGCATTCGAATCCATGGCCACGGGCGGCGACCCGCGTCTGCTGCTGCGTCTCGCGCGCGTCATCGCCGCGCACACGGATGCCGACGGGGCGCAGGCCGGAAGCGCTGCGCTTCGAGCCGTGCGCATCGCTCGGCTGCTCGGCGACGAACCCTCCCGACGCGGCACGCTCGACCGCATCGAGGAACTGCTCGACGACGCCCAGCGCCGCGATGAGATGCCAGCGACGCTGGAGATCGGGCTCGCGACCACCGTCGCACGGGAACGGGTGAGAGACGGCGGCGATCTGGACGCCGTGCTCCGCGATCTCGACGCACTCGAGGTGCGAGCGTCGAACGACGCCGCCATGGCGATGCTCGGGAGCACCCGCGTGCACGTGCTCGCCTACACCGGCCGGCTGCGCGAGGCGGCGGACGCATGCCCGCCGCTCGAACTCTCGCCGGATCTCGGCATCGAGTGGGCCAGATCCCCCGGTCGTGCGATGGCCTCCCTCATCCTGGAGCAGCGCGGCGCGTTCGAGGACGCCGTGGCGAGCGCCGAGCATGCGCAGGCGCTGAGCCGCCTCGGGCCTCGTTCTCGGAGCGATCTGGTCGACATCCACGGTTTCTGCACCTTGCTGGGCTACTGGGTCAGCGGCAGCCGCGAGAGCGCGCGGCGCGTGTACGAGGAGCTCTCCGGTCAAGCGTCGGCAGATGCGCACGCGGAAGCGCACTACTCCGGGCTCGTCGAGGTCGGTGCGATGCTGCTCGCGGTGCAGGAGGGGCGATGGACCGAGGCGGCCGCGAGCGGTGATCGACTGGCGGATCGCCTCGGCGCGAGCGACCCGTACTCCCTCGCGCCGCTTGTTCAGGCCGCCATCGCACTGGCTCTCGCGGTGCTGGGGGAACGCGACCCCGCACTGCGCGCGCTCGCCGCATCGGAGTCGCCGGAACGCGGGGTAGCGATGGCGCTCAGCGGACACCGACGGATGCTCGCGCTCCGCGCCCGACAATGGCTGCGGGATCCGAACGCGGTCACCGGCGCGGCCGACATCGCCGAGTGGGCTGCGCAGGAGCACCTGCCGTACATCGAACTGCTCGCACGGCACGCGCGCGCATTCGAGTCCCGCAGTGCGACATCCGATGAACTCGAGCATGCGCGGCACCTGGCGTCCCGTGTCGATGGTCCCCTCGGGGCGGCGCTCGTCTCCCACATGCAGCGGCTCGCTCGCGCGGACGGGGCCGGATCAGCGGCCGGAGGCGGTACTCGCTCACGAGCGGGCACCGCTGCCGAGCAGCAATCCGCCGGGCAGGACGAACCCGAGATCCGGTTGCTCGCAGATCTCGGAGTCTGGCTTCCGCTCCCCCCAGCCGGTGGGTTGACGCCCCGCGAACGCGAAGTCGTGCTGCTCGCTGCGCTCGGATACTCGAGCCGATTCATCGCCGAGCGACTCTCCATCTCCGCCCGCACCGTCGAGACGCATCTCTCGCACGCCTTCGGCAAGATCGGGGTCGAGAACCGCGATGAACTGCGCGAGTGGGTGGCACGGAATCGCTCCGTGATGGCGCCCGCGAAAAGTACGTAATTCCCCCGGATCCGCCCCGGAAATCGCGCACGTAGCCTGCGATCAGGTTGACCGAAGTCGCGCGGCCCGGGGGAATTCTCAAGTGCCATGCGCACCTGAGAAGCGAGACGAATCATGCATACATCGATTCGGGGCAACGGCGATGGAGCCGCACCCCGTCTGCAACGCAGTCGCTGGTTGATTGCTCTCGTCGGCGCCGTTGCGCTGACGCTCGGCCCCGGTATCGGCGCTGCCGTCGCGGCAGAACCGCTCTCCCCGGTCGACGGCACCGTCGAGGTTTCCGCCGCCGATGCCGGCGCGGTGACGGAGCCGGAACCACAGATCGCGCAGCCCGCCGCGGTACCCGTTCCAGAGCCGGTGGTGGAGCCGGTGGTGGAGCCTGTCGTCGAACCGGTGGTCGAGCCCGTCGTTGAGCCGGTGTTGGAGCCGGTCGTTGAGCCGGTGGTGGAGCCGGTCGTCGAGCCGGTCGTCGAGCCGGTGGTGGAACCCGTGGTCGAACCTGCCGCAGAGCCGGTCGCACCCGCGGCGGCACCCGAGCCCGCTCCAGCGGAGGACGCCAAGACGAAGACCGGCAACGGCAGCGAGAACCCGCATAACAAGGTCGCGCTGTGCCACGCCACCGGCTCGGAGAAGAACCCGTACGTCTCCCACACCGTGAACGCGAACGGCACGGCCAGCGGACACGTCGGCCACCAGGGCGGCCGCGACATCATCCCCCCGTTCACCTACAACGAGCACGGCTCGGAGATGTCATACGGCGGCCAGAACTGGGATGCAGCCGGTCAAGCGATCTGGGCGAACGGCTGCAAGCCGGTCGATCCTGATCCCGATCCGGGTTCGCCCGTGCTCACCATCGATCCCATTGCCTGCGTCGCAATCGATGCCCCGCTGCCCGAGACCGTCGCCGTCACGGTCTCCGGCCTCACCGAAGCGGGCAGCTGGACGCTGACCGTGACCGGTGGAGCCAACGGGAGCAGCTCGGTCGACGTGACCGGGAACGGCGTGTACGCGGTTCCCGTCAGCGGTGTCGGCAGCTACTCCGTCACCATCGGGAACGGCGACACCGTCGCCGGTTCAGCGAGCTTCGTCATTGCTCGGTGCCCCGACCCGCGCGGAACCGATAAGCCTGTCATCGAGGTGCCGGACCTCGCCTGCGTCGAGGTCGACGCGGAGCTGCCGGGCACGATCTCAGTGATCGTCAGCGGACTCGTCCCGCCGGAGGACGGCGCAGCACTGGCCGACGAGGGCGGGTACCTCCTGCAGATCAGCGGCGGATCGGGTGAGACAGCCTCTGTGCCGGTGGACGGAAACGGAAGCTACGCACTGCCGCTCAGTGGAACAGGAACCTACACCGTGGAACTGCTGAGGGGCGGCATGACCGTCGCTTCGGGCTCCGTGGTCCTCGAGCGGTGCGAGCCGGTGACTCCGGTGACCCCGCCGGAGCCGCCTGCACCGCCTGCACCGCCTGCGCCGCCTGCACCACCGGCCGTGCCGGTCGAGCCGAGCCTCGTCCAGCCACCGACCGTCCCGTCGATGACGCATCAGCCCGCACCCGCGGCGCCGATGCACGTGACGCAGCAGCAGCCGTTGCTCGCAGTGACGGGAGCGTCCGGTGACGCCGCCCTGCTGGGAGCGGCAGCCCTCGCGCTGATCGTCGGGAGTGGGCTGATGGTATCGCTGACGCGTACTCGTCGCTCGTAGTCGCGACACGACGCACTGGAGGCATCGGGGATCTCCCCCGATGCCTCCAGCGCGTCGTGCACCGGCATGCTCAGCTGAGTTTCCAAGGGCACACCCAGTGCCACCATGTACATTGAATCGTTATGTCGGGCGCGATCAGCGCTGCCCGCGCGATCCTGGGAAGCTGAATGACACAGAAACCTGCTGGAGCACTCGAACGGCACTCGTTCGTGCGACATGGCAAGCTCCGTCGTTCGAGCGCATGGGGCAACGCGCTCCGCGTGCTGCTCACCACTGCAATCGTCGTGGTGCTCAGCGGTGTCGCGACCGTCTCGTACGCCGTCTGGGGCCTGGTGCAAGACATCGACACGGTCGAGCTCGGCAACGAGTCGACCGCTGTGGGCGTGGGCGATGCCACGATCGACGGGCCCCTCACGATTCTGCTCGTGGGCTCCGATTCACGGGCCGGCCAGGAGATCGACGACGGCGAAGAGGGCGAGCTCAACGACGTCACGATGATGCTGCATGTGTCTGCCGACCACAAGAATGCGACGGTCGTCAGCTTCCCGCGAGACCTCATGCTGCCGATTCCGAGCTGCCCCGGACCGAACGGCGAACCCGACTACTTCTCGGCGATGAGCGAGCAGCAGCTCAACTCGACCCTCGCAAACGGAGGATTGCCCTGCGTCGCCGAGACGGTGTCTGAACTCACCGGCATGGAGATTCCGAACGCTGCGCTGATCACGTTCGACGGCGTCATCGGCGTCTCGAACGCGATCGGCGGCGTCGAGGTCTGCCTCGCGCAGCCGATCGTCGACGAGCACACCGATCTCGACCTCCCCGCCGGTGAGAACACTCTCGTGGGGCTCGAGGCGCTGCAGTTCTTGCGCACCCGCCACGGCGTCGGCAACGGCGGCGATACCAGTCGCATCAGCAACCAGCAGGTCTTCATGTCTGCGCTCGTGCAGAAGATGAAGAGCGCCGACACGCTCTCCGATCCGGTGAAGGTGTACGGGCTCGCGAAGGCTGCGGTCGAGAACATGACCATGTCGAAGAACATGGCGAGCGTGCAGTTCATGCAGCAGGTCGCGAACACGGTGAAAGACATCGACCTGCAGAACATCAACTTCGTGCAGTACCCATCGTTCGACCACCCCTACGAGTCGGGCCGGCTCACGCCCGACTACACGAGCGGTAACGCGCTGTTCGAGGTCATCAAGAGCGGCCAGCCGTTCGCGGTGAACGGCGTCGGTGAAGGCGTCGAGGTCGAAGGGGCCGACGACGGCACCGTACCCGAGACGGGAGCCGAGACTCCGGCGACGGAAGAGGCGCCCGCGATCGACCCGAATACGGGCGAGCCGATCCCGGACCCGGCAGTCGAGGACCCGGCTGCTGACCCGGCTGCTGAACCGACGGACCCGGCGACAGGGGGCGGCGCGGGGGAGACCCCGCTGCCCGACAACGTGACCGGCGTGCGGGCGGACAAGTCGGTCTGCTCCCTCGGTCGCACCGCGTACTGAGCCCGATCGATTTCCACCGCGCCCGTTCGTTCGGGTAGAGTGGATGACGTTGTTCGTGTATGGAGACGTGCCAGAGCGGCCGAATGGACTTCACTGCTAATGAAGGGTCGGGGTTAACTCGACCGGGGGTTCAAATCCCCCCGTCTCCGCCAATTGAACAATACGAAAGCCCCTGAGATTCCCTGGAAACATGCGGATCTCAGGGGCCTTTTGTTTGTCGGCGCATTCCCGCTCATGTGACGGGCGTCGATGCCCGCAACGAGATCACAATGGAACGCCTCGAGAGCCGGTTGCATTTCTGCGCCACCTGAGTCTCGAGGGCGGGATGTTGAGCCATTGGGAACCATCCGCGTACTTCCTCGCTCCTGAGGCGCCGTTCCGGATGCCGCAGGGGCGTTTTCGTCGTTTCGGGCAGCTTCCTCCAACTGTCAAGGTCTGTGCCTACGAGCGGCGGGCGTGCTTTCCTGGAGGTCTGGCTTACTCGCACCCGAGTGGTCGAACAACGTCAACGGAAGGACGACCACCATGGGCTCTATTCGCTACGACGGGATCACCACGCATTTCAACGACGAGTTGCTGACACACATGCAGATCGTCATCGTGCAGAAGCTGATGCGCGAAGAGAGCTTCTTGATGTCCTGGAAGGCTGGCCAGAGCAGTGGCGATGGACGCACATCGATCTGGCTCTCACCTCAGATACCACTCACCTTCACGTTCATGGAGCATGTCATGCCCGACGTCAACAAGGAATGGCTGGAACGTCTGGGTGAATCGGCGAACTCGAGTACCGGCCTGGTAGTCACCGAAGAGGACGGCTCGCTGGCGATCGCCGAAGCACCGAACACGACCCATTACCCGGGCGACATGTGATCCAAAGACGCAGCCACAGCTGATTTTCGAGGCTGCACACTCTGCGGTGGAAAGCAACCTCTACCGCCGTTTGTTTTGACTGACAGACTGCCGAATATGGGGAACTTCATACACGGCGGACAGCAGTACGAATTCGAAGACAGGTTGTTAGCGCACCTGAAGTTCGTCATCGGGCAGAAGCTCAAGAAGCAGGAGAGCTTCTTTCTCAGCTGGCACAAGCCGCATGATCAAGGAGACGGACGAGTGTCTCTCTGGATGTCTCCATACGGCACTGTGGCGTTCCACTTCTCGGGGAGCAAGGAGGCAGAGCTCAGCAAGGTGTGGATACGCGCGCTCAACGCGCTCGCGTACACCCCGCGCGGCCTGATCGCGATCTCCGAGGAAGAGGCAGAGCGCTTCGCCAAGCAGAACCCGGACGTGATCTGACGCGGAAGAAAGCCGCCCCTCCCGTGGTTCTGAGAGGGGCGGCTGTGTCGATCCCAGTCACAGGTATGGGGTACACGGAGATCCGGGACGACAGCAACATTCTCAAACGGTGGACGCAGTCCACGATGGGGCTTGACCTCTCCCGAATCACTCAGCAGCTTGCGCGCGGAACGTTTCGCATCTCAGCGCCAGGAATGACCGATTCGATCACCGTCGTCTCGTGATCCTCGCGACCCGTGATTCCGGCCGCGATAGAGTGCAGGCAATAACCCGGAGCAATGTCCGAGGTTCTCCATGCCACGGATCGCCGAAGAGTGAGGAACGTCGCAGTGTCGAATTCACGATCACAGCGGACATGGTCAGCGCTGGCTGCCAGTGCAGCGATTGCTGGATCCTTGGTGCTGAGCGGATGCGGATTGCTCCCGAGTTTCACGACCGACGACAGTGCTCCGGGCGCTGCCGCTGAGTCCAGTGCCTCGGACAAGCGTGGTGATGCTGCAGCTCAGCAGCAGTTCTTCGACAATGTCATGCTGATGGCCCCGATGGTCGCAAGCCTCGATCCCTCGTCCTCCTGGGCTTCCGTCGAACCGACGGCGTGGGACGATGCCGACCCGACGATGCGAGAGACCGTGGTGGGCATGGGGCTCGACGCCTGCAAGCGGGCGGACGACGCGGCTGCCGCATCGGAACTCGAGGATCCGGCCATCACTTGGCTCGCCGCACGGTTCCTCTGCGAAGAGCACCGCGAGGTCGCGGACGAGTTCCTCTCCAACGACGCGAGCATCTCACCCACGCACACGATGGCCGATCTCTTCGAGTTGGCGCTCGTGCACGAGGACGCTACGGTCAACGAACTCCTCGATGCCAATACCGTCTGCATCGGTGCGCTCGCAATCGCGTGGGACGTTCATGCGGGCTTCACGCCGGACGCAACGTGTTGGCTGATCCGTGTGCAGTCGGTCGAGGAGACCGGGGGCGACGCAGAGTACCTTTCGCTCTTCACGGACGCGGGCGATGCCGCGAACACGGCCTCTGATGCGCGCTTCGGCGAACTCGCCGAGGCTTCCGGCGCGACGCCGAACAACCTCTCCGAATTGCTCGAAGGTATGGATTAGCGTCGCGTGAACGGGCGGTCACGGATGCATCGATGCCGAATCCGAAGGCGCGTGAGCTGGTCCGTTTGCTCCGCTAGGAATACCTCGCCCGCGATCACCTGCCAGCGACCATCGATGATCACTCCTCACGAACGCGGACTAGAGGTCTACTAAGCTCGGTGGATGATTGTTCGCCAGCTCCAGATCGAAGACTCCGCGGCTCTCGTTCCACTTCTCGATCAGCTCGGTTATCCGTCCACCGAAGAAGCGATCCGTCAGCGCGTCGCGTCTCTCCTCTCGGATTCGCGTGTCGGATGCTGGATCGCGGAGGGCGACGTAAGAACCGTGGGCTTATTGGTTGGAGATCTCAGTCGGCGCATTGAACGAGACGGGTTCGTAGCGCGACTCTCAGCGCTCGTGGTCGACAAACGCGCACGTGGTCAGGGCATCGCGCGGCGACTTGTGTCAGTCTTCGAAGACTGGGCGCGGGAGCACGGTGCCGCTCAAGCCAGCTTGAGTTCTCGGATGAACCGCGAAGACGCTCACGCCGTTTACCGGAAGCTCGGGTGGACCACTACCGCCCTGACGTTCAGTAAGGATCTGTCTGCATCGTGAGTCGAAGCCGACCGAGCCACAGCTCCGGAGGGGTGCAATGATCGCAGTAAGGGGCGGGTCGCGCGGTATCGGTGCGGGGCTGCCCATGCTCACGGACAGCCCCAAATCTTACGGATTGGACACTGGCACGCCGACGAAGATCTTCTGAGTGGGCTCAAGGGTCCTCCAAATCCCGGCGAACCCGACTGGAATAAGGAATGCGTCGCCTGCCCCGAAGGCCTCCTTTCGCCCCGTAGCGTCCTCAACCTCTACGCGGCCGGACTGAATGAAGCAGATCTCGGTGTACGGCCAACTGTCGAACCGGACCCATCCGGGTTCGCCTTCCCATGCACCGGCAAGCACATGGTTTGGGTCAGTGTCAGCGAGGAATTCTGTTTCCTTCCATTGCTCAGACACATCGTCATAGTCGCTGAGCTCCGGCGTGTTCTTCCGGCCTGTTCCATGCGTGAGTGCGATGGGGAAAGATGCGGTCATCGTGTACTCCAGAGTTCGAGGGGGATGCCAGACGGAGATTGCGTCCGAACCACTTTTTCGCGACCGCGGCCACGATTCGCTTCCTCGGGAACCTCGCCGCCGCTGATCTTCGCTGCCATATCAGGTGAAGTGTCGAGCACGATCGCGCTGATTGCACTGGTCTGTGGATCTGCGCTAGTCACTTGCCCGAGCTCGTAGCTCAGCAGGTCAATGAGGCACGGTGAGCCGTCGAGTGCGAACTGCATGGAATGCAGTGGGGCGGGTACGTGTCCCATAAGGGTGCCCATATCAGTGGCGTCCATGTCAGTGTCGATGACGGAGCGCAGCCCGAGCTGTTCGCCCCAGAAGTCACGCTCCGCTTCACGGTCTTCCCGTTTGATGATCCACGAGGTCATACAGAGTTCCGAGTACAGGCGGTTCGGGGTGATATCGATCAGTGAGGGATGTAGACGGCTTACCTGATCCATCTGAGGTAGGAAGACAGCGTACGTGCCAGTCGGATCCTCGAGCCGAGCTTCGATAAGTTCTTCTTTCTCTTCAAACCAGGCGAGCGGCGGCGCCGGGAGGTGTCCTCGCCGAGCGACCGTGTGTGACGCAAATTGAACATCACTGGTGTAGAAGTCGATTCCATATCCGCCTTCGGTGAACGGCCGGAGCCTGCGAAGAGGGGTGATGGACTCGAGAACCCGGACCGCGCCTCTCGTTGCCGGCGTCGCAACTCGCAACTGCTGGAGCTCGCGATCGGCCCCATACCAGCGGCGCGCCTGGTCCAGTGGAATTGGTGGCAGCCACTCCACGGCAGTGCCGAAACTGGTGAGGAAAGCGGCGGTCTTGAGTGGATCCTCGGATCGGAGAACGATCTCTGAAATTGCTGAGATGCTCATGCAGTATCCGTCCCTGCGTCATTCCCGGCCTCTTCGACAGTGAATCTCACACCTCCTGGGCTTTCCCAAAGGTCTCGCTCGGCAGCATCCTTCCCGATGAGACGAGCATCCATGAGGTCGGGCATCTGTTCGCGAATGAAGTGGATGGACTGCCATCCTGTGACGCCAGACGCGTTGGGTTCGAGAATCCCTGCGCCCTCGAGGTAGAGGAACTCTAGGAGATGAGTCCCGGCGTCGTCCGCGAACAGTACTCCGCCTACTCGACGCGGTTCTGGGAGATCGAAGAGTTGCGCCATCGATCGAGCGTCATACCACGCGGGTTCTTCAAAAAGATGCAGCCCCATTGCCTTCGTCCAGAACTCCACCTCACCAGCGACTGCGGCCTCTTCCACGAACCAGACGGTCGTGACGATATCGCTGTGCAGTTCTTCTGGGTGGTCATCAAGACGCGTCTTGAGTGCGAGTGCTGGATCTGTTTGGGCTGCGAACACCGTGAGGGCGTCGTCTTCTCGGTGAATTCGCGATTCGATGATCGGACGTCCGCTCGCCCAATACGCCGAGGGCCTCCGGGCAAGCCACCCCGCACGCTCTGCAAGGTCTGCCGATAGCTCGGCGTTGCTGGAGTATAGATCGACCCCGTAGAACACGGCTGAAGTCGGAACGGTTGGCTGTCCTTGCCTGATCATGACGCTCGGCCCGTTGCCCGCGCCACGGAGCATCAGTTCTTCTGTGCCGGAGTAGGGCACCAGCCCGAACACCGAAAGGCCCAGTGCGGTCCGTTCTGGGTCGGGGGAGGTGATCGTGATCCCCTCATGGATCGATGTCATGGTCGTACGTTCTCCTCGGCGTGCTCGATTGATGGATGGTCTGTTGGGCTGTGTGCGCTGTTCATGATGCGATTGCCGGTGCTGAGGTAGAGGAGTGCCACCAGCGTGCTCGGGATGGCCGCGCACAGCGAAAATTCGAAGGCAGTCACGTGCTCTGCAAGCCATCCGCCCACCAGCGGTGATAACGGAAAACCCGCGAGGTACAACGACGAAACAAGAGTGCTCGTTCGTCCTGTCGCATCAATGGAGGCGGCGAAACCGATGATGTAGATCAGTGTCATCGCGTATGCAGTACCCCAGATGAACATCGCGGTTGCGAACATCGCCGGAGAAGTGGCGGTGAGCGTCAGGATCTTACTGGCCGAGCCGATAAGGATTGTCAACACGAGCGCATTTCGCCGCTTGAGGAGTCGCTGCAATGGCTGGCTGAATAACGTGCCCACAATGCCTCCAACCATTGAAGCTGAAAGCACGAGACCGACCTGTGGTTCAGGTACTCCTGCAGCATCGATGGCAACGGTCGCGGCGATCGCGTAGACCATGTCCTCTGAAAGGCACCATATAAATGCTCCAACCCCGATCAGGAGTGCTGCTGCAATCCAAGGACGCTCGTGGTCCAACGTCGAGATCTGGATCGTATTGAGATCGTGCACTGGTGACTCCGGAAGTCCGGACACCAAAGCGGAAGAGATCAACATCAGCACGGAGAGTGCTCCGAGTGTGATGGCGAGGTCACTGCCGAGAAAGGGCAGCAGCGTGATGATGAGACCGGCACCAGCACGGTTGATGAACGTGACTGTTGTAGTTGCAGCATCCGGATCGGCTGTTGCAGCAAGCGCCGCGGAGGCTGCGGCGATACTTGCCCCGACACCCGTGCCGGCGAGTGCGAAACATGCAGCGATCAGCACCGCCGAGGGGGCAAACGCGGCGGCCGCGAAAGCCACTCCAGCCACGAGAAGTCCGATTCGTGCAATTGGCGCGCGTCGGGACCGGGCAACAAATTTCACGCTGACAGCACTCGTGATCGCCATGGCGAGCGTGAGGAACGTGACCACGAACCCGGCCTCGGAGATCGAAAGCCCTCGAGAAATCGTGAGGTCATTGAGCACCAATGGGACAAAGTCGATGCTGAAGTATGCGACGACGTATGCGCCGATAAACGCTATGAAAGTGCGGCGGTTGAGTAATCGCTTCATTGAGATTCCTTGCGCGGATCAGGTTGCTGGACGGCTTCAAGGTACGTTTCCCACCGTGATGCGTCAAATGGACTCGTGCAAAATCAGTCTCGCCGAACTGAACAAAGTGCGTTATATGATCAGCTCGTTCGAAAAAGGTTTAATTTTGCCGTTCGTGTTCTAATTTTTCGTCGCAAGGCGGAAGAGGTGATGAAAGTTGGAAATCGAAGACCGCGTTCTGAATGTTCTGCGCGAAAACGGGCGAGAGAGCTACTCGGGTATCGCCCAGCGCGCCGGAATCACTCCCGCCGTGGCACGCGCTACTGTGCGGCGCTTGCAGTCATCGGGGGAGGTGCGAATAGCTGCTGTCGAAAACCCGGAACTGGGCCGGAAAGAGTATCGAGCTCACGTCTCGATTTGGGCAGTCAAACTCGTCGAGCCGGTGCTCGACGTATTGAAGGGCATGCCGCAAGCGCACTTCATCTCGACCATCGGCGGGCTCTTCAGCGTCATCGCTGAACTCCACGCGGGCACGCGACGCGAGCTCCAAGAAGCACTGACTCAAATCCGAGGCACCCCCGGCGTCGAAGCGGTAAGTACGGTGATTTACGATCGCGTGTTTCGTTTCGCCTCGCTACCAGTACCCGTGCTCGATGCAGACCTGAGTATCGACGCCATTGACGAAGCTCTCATTGCACTTTTGCAGGAGGATGGCCGTCTCACATATCGCGAGCTGGGGGAGCGCGTCAACCTCACCAGCGGAGCCGTTTTCGCCCGTGTTCGTCGATTATTCGACGATGGACTCATCAAAATCGGCGCACTGGTGAAGCGTGGAGCGGCGTCTCGCAACGTCGCCATGGGGGTCGGTCTGAATGTGTACGGGGACCCCGAGACGACGGCCCAGGCGATCGCGCGCCTCACCTCGATCGAATTCGTCGCGACCGGCATCGGACGCTTTGACATAATCGCCACCGTATCCTCGCGGAGTCTTGCAGAATTGAGAGCTCAGCTCGATAGCGTGCATTCACGACCCGAGGTAGCGAGTCTCGAGACATGGGTGCACCTCGAAATACTGCGTGAGGTGCAATGAACAGAGCAGTGTCGTGTCCGAGCCGGCTGTTTGTGAGGCGAATCAAGCTCCAGAGCTCTGGTGCCGCTCCGTTCCACTGTGTATCCCATACGCCTGGCGAGGACGAAGCCGCCCTTCCCAGCGCTTCGAGCGGGGGAAAACTGAGCAAATGTCCGAACAAAGCTTGGCACGTGCCAGTTTTCGTCGCTAGGGTGGTCGCTAGCTCAATAGCCGTCGCCGACGACGGCTACCGCATACATGCTTCCGGGAGTCACAGATGACCAACGACATCGCGCGCATCGGCCTCATCGGCTCGGGATGGATGGGTGCTTTTCATGCTCAGAGCATCGCACTGAGGGTCCCAGGGGCGACACTCGCCGCTGTTGCAGACCCACGACCCGGCGCGGCCGAACGAGTCGCTCACCCGCTCGGCACTGGTCGAGTGTTCCTCGATCCGCTGCAGCTCATCGCGGATGACGACATTGACGGAGTCGTGATCGCGTCACCAGCCTTCACTCACACGGATCTTGTCGTCGCGGCGGCGGAAGCAGGGAAGGCTGTTTTCGTGGAGAAGCCGATGGCTCTCACATTGCATGACGCGTATCGGGCGATCACTGCCGCGAGTCACGCGGGCGTTCATCTGCAAGTCGGGTTCAATCGACGCTTCGCACAGGACTTCGCCGCCGCTCACGAGGTTATCGAAAACGGGGGAGTGGGGACACCTCAACTGCTTCGATCGGTCACGCGCGATCCCGGTCTTGCCAATCCCGGCGCGGTCAAACCGTGGACGATCTTTCTCGAAACACTCATTCACGACTTCGACGCGCTGAACTGGTTCAACGCCGGAGCGCGACCAATCGAGGTCTACGCGGTCGCCGATGCACTCGTAGCGCCAGAATTCAAGGAAGCAGGGCTCCTGGACACGGCAGTCGTCACGATCCGCTACGACAACGGGGCGATTGCCACGGCAGAAGCGAACTTCTCAGCCGCATACGGGTACGACGTACGCGGAGAGGTGTTTGGATCCGCAGGCATGGTGACGGCGGGTGATGTGCACGCCTCAAGCATGAGGTACTACACCTGCGCAGGCGCTCAGTCGCCGACCTCACGACTCAACGTCGAGCTCTTTCATGACGCCTACGTCGAGGAACTGCGGGCGTTCGCCGATGCCACTCGTGCTCTTCCGTCAGAAGCCGATCTCTATGGCTCGATTCCTACCGGACGCGACGCACGCGCAGCGCTCGAAATCGCGCTAGCCTCCATCGCGTCAGTGGAACAGCGCGCACCGATCACGATCGAATAACCAGCGCTTCAGGAGGGACGGCTTTTGCGGTGACCATGCCGATCGCGATCAGCACGTTGAGTAACCCCTTCACGTTCACCCTTCATAGATCAGAGCGAACGTCGTGTGACATGAGGAGCCTGCACGGAGGGCGGCTCTCTTCTTCTCGGGCTATGCCCCGTTTCTGGAGCGAAGCCTTCGGCGAACAGCGCGGGGTACCGAGTCTGGGTCGCAGGAGGCGCACCATGAACACCATCACCGTTTACACCATCCCCAGCTGCGCCCAGTGCATGACGAGGCACAAGGAACTCGACGCACGAGGGACCGAAGATGTTTCCGTCGATCTCTCAGAAGACTCGGCTGTGGATCCGATGCTGCGCAAGCCGTACGGTTACACCGTCGTCGACGCGGACGGCAGAACGCGTCACGTGTTCGCCGCTGACACGCCGAACGAGCTGTCGCTGACCGATATCACGGAGCGCAAGACCCGGAGGGCGCAGGCGTGACTGGTGTCAAACGCTGGCCGGTGCGTCACTGGGGCTAGATGCTCTCGCGCGCCACAGCGACCCTGCGAGCCAGAGTGCAGCGATCGCGGTGAAGATGCCATGGGCGACCCGGACTGGCGGCGGCGCGAAGAACTGGGGGAGATAGAGTGCGATCATTGCGGCGAGGGGCACAGCGGAGGATCGTGGAAGGATCCGTCCCCGCCACACAGCGATGGCGAGCGTGATCGCTCCCGCCGCAATGCAGAGGAGTCCGACGCCGAGCAGGGTGACCTGCACCGCTCCGAAGCGAATCGACGCTGAGCGTTCGAGAATTGTCGACGCGTCTCCGGCGACTGCGGGTAGTGCGAACGTTTCGGCACCGTAGTAGAGGAGCGTCAGCCCGACGCCCGCGCAGAGCAGCGGGAGGGTCGCGCGTGCAGCTGCCGCTCCGGGCGACGCGAGGTGCGCATCTCGAATGGGAATGGCGCCGAACGGGAGCAGCACGAGGGCGAGTGCGCCAACAAGATGAGATGCAATCCACCAGGGTGACGTGAAGGCTTCTGCAAGGCCAGCCGCAGTTTCGGTTGTATCCGACCAGGGGCGCAGGATGGGGAAGAGTGCGAAGAGCAGGCCGCTGCAAGCGATCGACGAAGCCCCGAGCAACTGCCGGGCTGAGAGACTCGAGCGATATGCGGAACTTGTGCTGCTCGATGTTTCCTGGAGGGGTGAGGCCATAGCCCGAAAACTACGATGTCTCACTGCTTCGTACAAGAGCACACCGAGATGTTGGTCTCGTGGCCACACGATGCACACCGAGACTCGCGTCAGTGTCACGGGGGCGCCGAGGCTGGAAGTTCATGCGGAGAGTAGGCGCATGGATCAACAACACGCTCGGTTCTGGCAGCCCTGGCGGATCAGCGCCACCGCCATCGGTACGGATTCACCCCGCCCGGTCATCGCCAGGGATTGGTCGTCTTCCCGATCCGGGTGACCCGTCCATCGAGACGATCCGCGTCGTAAGGGAATAGTCACGGTACGGGCTTCGGCCGTCCCATCGGAGTGAGAGATGAATGATGGGACGGCTTGGGGCATTTTCTCACCGCATTGCCAGAGGTCAACCCCCGCGCGCGGAGAGGAAAGTCGGGGGAACCTGGTGCCAGGCCCCCACACGGAGAGGCTCGATCCCGCACTGACGACGAGGGCAGGAGCACGGAAATGAACACTGAGCACAATTCTGAATCTTCGGGAGACCACGCTGCTGTTGCGGCGGAGCGAGGCCCGACCCGCCGAGAAGAGGTTCTCGATCGGGAGAAGCAGCAATTCGGGGGAATCAAGTGGGGTTCCGCCTTCTTCGGCTGGCTCACCGCGATGGGAACCGCAGTTCTGCTGACCGCGATTCTCAGCGCTGTCGGCGCAGGAGTCGGGCTCGGGGCTGCGGACGGGGATGCGCAGGCGGCTGCCGAGGATCTCACCTCGAACGCTGACACGGTCGGGATCATCGGAGCGATTGTGCTCGCCGTGATCCTCTTCGTGGCCTACTTCTGCGGCGGGTACGTCGCCGGACGCATGGCCCGATTCTCCGGCGCGAAACAGGGCGTCGCCGTGTGGGTGTGGGCCATCGTCATCGCGATTCTCGTCGCAATACTCACGGCGATCGCCGGTTCCCAGTTCAACGTCCTCGGAAATCTCAACGGGTTTCCCCGCATTCCGATCGATGAGGGCACTCTGACGGCCACCGGCATCATCACCGCGGTTGTGCTCGTCGTCGTCAGTCTGGGCGGAGCAATCCTCGGCGGCATCTCGGGGATGCGATACCACCGGAAGGTCGACCATATCGGTCTCGGACGATGAGGTCAGCACGTCACCGATGCACCACTGAATGAGAGGAATGCACTTATGATCGATTCCACCTCCATCAACGGCATGTTCGACGCGAACGTCTTCGACGTCGACGGCGACAAGATCGGCAGCGTCAAGCAGGTGTTCGTCGACCAAGACGATCAGCAGCCACTGTTCGTGAGCGTCGCGACCGGCCTCTTCGGAACATCCGAGTCATTCGTCCCACTGCGCGACGCGAGTTTCGACGGAGACTCCCTGAGCGTGGCGTACGACAAGGCCACGGTGAAGGACGCGCCCAGGATCGATGCGGACGGCGCGCTCTCCGACGACGAGCACGATCGACTGTGGGACTACTACCGCGGGAAGACGGGGAACGAGCACGATCACACTGCAGCAGACGACGCCCAGGCTCCCGGTGGGAGTCAGGCGCCGGGGAGTACCGAGGATCGGGGGGCGCAGCAGGAAGCGCGCCGGAACCGGTCTGAGAATGACGCTTCCAGGAGCCGCGTTCGGTTGCGCAAATACGTGATCACCGAGCAGCAGACCATCACTGTTCCCGTGCGTCACGAGGAGATCCGAGTGGAGCGTGTGCCCGCGGCGGACTCGCTCGGATCGGAAACCGGATCAGAGCGCCCGGACGTCTCCGAGACGAGTGCGCACGAGGAGACCGGAACGGACGACCTGCACCGGGGAACCCATAGATGATGAATGCTCGATGAACGCCGGTCGATCGAGCGCAGCACCGCAGCCGCACCGACGTAGAGTGGAGAGCGATAGCGCCTAGGGTTCCGGGGCCGCACGGAGGTGCGGTTCGTCTGGTCCGAGCGGCGCCACGCAGGTTCCCGCGATTCTGCGTCATCTGACAGGACAAAAGCCCGGAGGAACCACGCTCGCCTGCCCGAACCCGGCGAGCGGAAGGTTCCGCATGTCTGAAACCGCATTCGCGCTCGTACTGGCCGCGGCCGTCGCCCACGCCGCATGGAACATCATCGCGCACGGCGCGAGTCGCATCGGGGTGCCCTTTCTCTGGTGGGGGTCGGTCTTCGGGGCGGTCCTCTGGGTCGGCGTGATTCCCCTCACCGGCGGTGTCGGGGCTTCGGGGTACGGAGCGGGCGGTGCGCCCGACTGGGCCGGATTCGCACTCGGCGCCGGTGTCTCCGCGGTGCTGCACGTCGGCTACATGTTCGTGTTGCAGCGCGGATATGCGGTCGGGGATCTCTCGACGGTGTACGCGACCGCGCGGGGGACCGGGCCGCTGCTCACGGTCATCATCGCGGTCGCTCTGCTGGGTGAGCGGCCGGCGCCGCTCGCGCTCGTGGGAGTGCTCGTCGTGGTCGGCGGCATCGTCGCCATCGGCATCATCGGGCGACCCGTCCAGCCGAGGTCCCCCGGGGTCGAGAAGTTCGATGCCGGTGGCCGACCCGATCGTCACCACCGCGCCGTCGATCGTGCAGTCGGTCGCAGAGGTTGGGATCCCGGCATCGCCGCCGGCCTCGCCACCGGTGTCGCGATCGCTGCGTACACGATCTGGGATGCTCATGCGCTCCGAGAGTGGCAGCTCTCACCGGTGGCGTTCATGGTGGGATGCACGGCGCTCGAGATCCCGCTCTTCACGATCGCCGCGTGGCGCCGCCGCGCCGAACTGCTGCCGACGCTTCGCGCGCAGTGGGGGAGGCTCCTGGCATTCGGGGTGCTCTCGCCGCTCTCGTACATCTTGGTGCTGACGGCCATCACGATCGCCCCGGTCGCCCTCGTCGCGCCGGTGCGCGAGGTGAGCGTGGTGCTCGTCAGCCTCTTCGGGGCGCTCGTCTTCCGCGAGCACCGCCCCGTCGCGCGCATCGCCGCTTCCGTCGTGGTGGTCGGCGGTATCGCGCTGCTCAGCCTGCCGTAGCCCGCCGCGGACTGTCAGCTCTGCAAACCGCGCAGGAACTGCCCGCCGTGCACGGATCGTGCCGCGGCTCCCGGCGCCCCGAAGGTGAAGCGCACGATATCGCTGCGGTAGTGGTCGTCGGAGACCTCGATGATGCGGCCGTCGGCGTCGTGCGACACGCGATGCAGGCGCAGGATCGGCGAGCCCTCGGCGACGCCGAGGAGCTCGCTGTCGAGCTGATCGGCGGCGATCGCATCGATCTCGTGCTCCACCCCGCCCTGGAGGAAGCCGTTCGCGGTGAGGAGCTCCGTGATCGAGATGCGGTCGAGGTCGTGGGCGAACAGCACTCTCCCGACGTCGTCGATGTAGACGAGTCGTTCGAGCATGCTCGGTTTGCCGTCGAGCAGGCGCAACCGAACCACCTCGACCACGGGGTCGCCCGGTTCGATCCCGAAGCGGGCCGCAGTGCGCGCCGAGGCGCGCTTGCGGGAGAACTGCTGCGTGACCGCGCCGGGTACCGCCCCCGACTCCTCCGCCCACCGGGTGAACGGCACCTGCACGTCGAGGCGCTGGGTCGACTCGTGGACGGACACCCGTGCGGGTCGTCCCCGGCCCGTTTCGATGAGCCCTTCAGCCCTCAGCAGGGCGAGCGCATTGCGCACCGGGCCGCGGGAGGTACCCCATTCGGTTGCGAGATCCGCCTCCGTCGGCACGTCGGCGCCCGGGGCGAGCTGCCCGGAGACGATCCGATCGCGGAGGGCCTCGGCGATCCGCATGTAGATAACTTGAGTCACATAGGCAGATTACCGCTGCATCTCCTTCTCTGCGTGCGGGCAGCATTCGGTCACGGAGTGTTCAACTTTGCGCCCCTGAGCGTGAACAACGGTTGAACCCTCGCGAGATAGGTACATTTTTGCTCCTTCGAGGTGCGATGGTGGTCGCGGTTCGTTCCCCACCACTGTGAAAGGCACACATGAAGCTCCGCGCTCTCAAATCGACCGCCGCACTGGCAGCAGTTGCATTCCTCGGCCTCGGCCTCGCCTCCTGCGCCGGATCGGCCGACGCAGCAGAAGGCGGCGGCGAAGCGAACGCTGCCGGAACCTTCGCATCGGAGTCCGACACCCTGGTCTTCGGGGTCGTGCCCGACTCGGTCGACACCGAGACCAACTATCAGCCGCTGATGGACTACATCGCCCAGGAGACCGGGAAGACGGTCGAGTACCACGAGTCGACCGACTATGCGGCACTCATCGAAAGCGCCATCGCAGGCAAGATCGACGTCGCCTCGTTCTCGGGGTTCACGTACGTCACCGCCACGAACAACGGCGCGGAGCTCACCCCGATCTCGTCGATCGTCACGGAGAACGGCCAAGAGCCGGGCTACTACTCCCAGGCGATCGTGCCGGTCGACAGCGACATCAGCTCGATCGACGAGTTCGCGGGCAAGAAGGTGTGCTTCGTCGATCCTTCTTCGACCTCCGGCTACCTCTTCCCGAGCTACAACCTGCTCGAAGCGGATATCGACCCGAAGACCGACGTCACGCCGGTGTTCGCCGGCAAGCACGACGTGAGCGTGCAGAAGGTCGGCGAGGCCGTGGAGTGCGAGGTCGGGTTCGCCGAAGACAGCGAGGTCGAGAAATCCGACGCCGTGAAGGTCGTCGACGAGACGATGGTGCCGGGTGCGCCGATCGTGATGTCGAACTCCCTGCCCGAGGAGCTGCAAACCCAGCTCACCGGCATTCTGAGCGAAGTCACGATCGACGAGATCATCGAGTCGGGGATCGAAAGCGCCGACAGCGACGCGTTCCGCGCAACGTTCTACTCGACCGAGCCGGTCGACGACGCGTACTACGACACGATCCGCGACATCTGCAAGGAGACCGACGCGGAGCAGTGCCAGGCGTAAGCCCGGCCCACCCCCACCCCTGAGAGGCCGTCGACATGAACGAGAACCCCAACGCCCCCGTGCTTCGCCTGAGCGGACTGACGAAGCGCTACGACGACACCCTGGCGCTTGACGCGGTCGACCTGCGGGTCGATCGCGGGGAGATCGTCGTGCTGCTCGGCCTCTCAGGCTCGGGCAAATCGACCCTGCTCAGGCACATCAACGGGCTGGAGACGCCGAGTGCCGGATCCGTCGAAGTGCTCGGCGAGTCGGTTCCGCAGATGCGGGGTCGCCGGCTGCGCGGCTTGCGGAGCCGCGTCGGCTTCATCTTCCAGCAGTTCGAGCTCGTCGGCCCGCTCACCGTGCTCGAGAACGTGCTCACCGGGGCGCTCGGCGCGCTTCGCGGCCCGCGACTCGGACTCTTCAGCTACCCGCGCGAGCTGAAGCACCGTGCCCTCACACACCTCGATCGGGTGGGACTGCTCGATCGCGCGTATCAGCGAGCCGACACCCTTTCCGGAGGCCAGCAGCAGCGCGTGGCTATCGCGCGGGCGCTCATGCAGAACCCCGAGGTGCTGCTCGCAGACGAACCCGTCGCGTCGCTCGATCCGGAATCGAGCGCTCAAGTCATGGCGCTGATCCGGGAGATCGCCGCGGCGGACGGGCTCACCGTCGTCTGCAGCCTGCACCAGGTCGACCTCGCGATCTCGTGGGCGGATCGCATCGTCGGGCTCCGCCACGGCTCACGGGTGCTCGACCTTCCGGCCGAGGGGCTCAGTCGCGCGGAAGTGATGGAGATCTACGGTCGCGTCGCGACATCGACCGCCGAACTCGAAGCCGTCGAGCGCGAGCTCAGCGCTCCGGGTGCCGGCGGAGCCGTGTCAGCCGTGGAACAGCCGGAGCTGGTTCGATGACGCTGCTCCTGCCCGAGAGAAACGCCGAGCCGGAGGCCGGCGACCGGAGGGCCGACCTGGCTTCGCGGGCACCCGGGCAGCGCCGGGATCCGCAGCGGGCGGCGGCCGGGATCTCGCTCGGGATCCTCGTCGTCGTCGCATTCGTCGCACTGATGCGCGTCGACATATCGGTTCCGGGAATGATCGAGAGCGCCTCCAACGCCGAGCGCTTCTTCGCACGCGTTGGCGGCCTGCAGTTCCCGGAACCCGCCGACCTGCTGCAGCTGACGGTGCTGACCGTCGGGCTCGTGCTCACGGGCACCGTGCTCGCGGCCGTACTGTCCGTGCCGGTCGCCTACTTGGCGGCTGAGAACACGACGCCGGGCCGGGGATGGCGAGCACTCGCGCGCTTCATCGGAGTGTTCACTCGTGCGCTGCCCGACGTCGTGCTCGCGATGGTCTTCGTGCTGCTCTTCTCGCTCGGCTCGCTCCCGGGCATTCTCGCCATCGGCATCCACTCGATCGGCATGATCTCCAAGCTCTTCGCCGATGCCATCGAGCAGATCGATGAGGGTCCGCGTCTCGCGATTCGCGCCGCGGGCGGATCGAAGCTCCAGGAGTTCAGCGCGGGGATCCTGCCCCAGGTCATGCCCTCGTGGGTCGCCACCGTGCTGCACCGCAACGACATCAACATGCGCGGCTCCGTCGTGTTGGGATACGTCGGCGTCGCCGGCCTCGGGCTCGAGATGTCGTACGCGTTCAAGTCGCTCAACTACGGCCTCGGCCTCGGCATCGCCCTCGTCATCTTCGTGCTGTGTGTCGCCATGGAGATGATCTCGAGCGCAGTCAGAGTGGGCATGCTCGGCGAGCGCGCCGGCAAGGGCGTGTTCGTGAAGCTGCTGGCGCGTGCACGCGGCGGGCGTCGCGGCGGGGCCGCCCCCGGCGCGCGGACCGGTTTCGCGTCCGTCGACGCGGCGATGCGCCGCCCGTGGGGGAGCGTGCGGGTGCGCACTGCGATCGGCGCATGGCTCGCGCTCGCCGCCGTCGTGGCCGGAGTGGTCGTGAGCGGCATCAACTGGGGCGACTTCGTGACGTTCTGGGCCAAGGTGCCCGCGGTCGCCGCATCGTTCTGGCCGCCGAACTTCGGCAACTACGGGTTCGAGACCATTTTCACGGCAATGGTGGAAACGGTCGAGATCGCGCTCGCTGCGACGCTGCTCACCTGCATGGCCTCGATCGTGATCGGTTCGCTCGCGGCGCGGAACGTGGCACCGAACCCGGCCACGCGGTCCGGTTTCCGGTTCCTGCTCGTCGGAATCCGCGGCGTTCCGGAGCTCATTCTCGCCATCGTGCTCATCGTCATCACCGGTCTCGGTGCGCAGGCCGGCACCATCGCCCTCGCGTTCGGAGGCATCGGTCTCCTCGGCAAGCTCATCGCCGATTCACTCGAGGAGGTGCCGCGCGGTCCGGAGCGCGCGCTCACCGCCACGGGCGCGACCCGGTTGCAGATGTACTTCGGTGCGACGGTTCCGCAGGGGGCGCAAGCGCTGATCGGGCACACCTTCTACTTGCTCGATACGAATGTTCGTGCAGCCACGCTGCTCGGGATCGTGGGCGGAGGCGGTGTCGGCTACTACCTGCTGAACGCAGGGCAGGGCTCGAACTATCAGCTGGTCGGGTCGATCGTGCTCATGATCTTGGTGGTCGTGCTTCTCGTCGAGGGGCTCGCGATGTGGATGAGGAAGGCGCTGCGATGAACCGCAATCCGGGACAACGTTCGTCTGACGCATTCGACGTTGCGATCGTCGGATCCGGCATCGTCGGGCTCGGGGCAGCGTATGCGGCGCTGCGGCGGGGGTTGCGCGTGGTCGTGATCGAGCGCGGTGCGCGCATCGCGGGCGCCTCGGTTCGCAACTTCGGACACCTGTGCATCGGCGCCCAGGAGGGTGAGGCCAGCGCGTACGCCGATGCGGGCCGCGCGCTCTGGCTGCAGTTGGCGCGAGAAGCGGATTTCTGGATGCGGGAGTCCGGGACGCTGATCGTGGCGCGTCACGCCGATGAGTTGCGTCTGCTGGAGGCCGCTGCGGTCGACGGCGGAATTCGCCTGCTCGACGCCCGTGAGATCGAGGCCGCCTCGCCTCTCGCTCCGGGCATCGCCGTCGGTGGCGCGCGGGTCGAGGTCGATCTGCAGACCAACCCGCGAGTGGCGGCGGAACGGATTGCGCGCCACCTCGAATCGCAGGGGGTCGAGTTCCGCATGCGGACGAGCGCGACTGCCGTGTCGAGCGGTCGAGTCGAGACGTCTCGCGGCGGCGTCGATGCTCCTGCGATCATCGTCGCGGTGGGGCACGACCTGGACCATCTGCTCCCTGATCTCGCGCACGAAGCCGGCGTCGAACGGTGCGCGCTCGACATGATGCGCGTGCAAGCCGCCCTGGCCCGCCCCCTCGATGCACCGCTGCTCACCGGGTGGTCGCTCGTACGGTACGGGCGATTCGCTCGGCTTGCCGAAGCGGCACCCGTGCGGGAACGCCTGCACGCGGAGCGACCGGATCTCGCCGCGATCGACCTGAACCAGATGTATACGCAGCTGCCCGACGGGAGTCTGCTGCTCGGCGACACGCACGTGCGCGATTCGGTCGCATCGCCGTTCCAATCCGAGGATGCGCAGCAGGCGATCCTCGACGAGGCGCAGGTGATCTTCGGGATCTCAGCACCTCGTGTCATCGAGCGGTGGCAGGGCGTCTACGCGAGTGCGGCCCGAGAATTCCTGAGCCGCGAGATCGCACCCGGTGCGCATGCGATCGCCGTCACCACGGGCATCGGCATGACCTGCGGCCTCGGATTCGCAGAACAGGCGGTCGCCGCCGCCACCGGTCTTCCCCTCCCCGCAGTCACTCACGAACAGGATCTCCGATGACCACTATCTCCCCCCGCCCGACACACTCCGCACCGATCGAACTCGTGGTGCTCGACATGGCGGGCACGACGGTGCGCGATGACGGAGTCGTCGAGCAAGCGTTCACCCGCGCCAACGAGCGCACCGGGGTCGCCTCGCGGATGCCTTGGGACGAGGCGCTCGGGTACGTGCGGCACACGATGGGGCAGTCGAAGATCGATGTCTTCACGCACCTCTCAGGAGGCGATCTCGCGCTGGCGGAGGCGGCGAATGCAGCGTTCGAGACGGCATACGGAGAACTCGTCGTCGAGCAGGGCGTGGAGGAGATTCCCGGAGCAGCCGAGGTGATCGGCGAGCTGCGGGAGGCGGGCCTCACCGTCGCGCTGACGACCGGCTTCGCCCCGGCCACGCGCGACGCGATTCTCGAGGGCCTCGGATGGGAGCACCTCATCGACCTCGCGCTTTCACCGGTGGACGCGGGCCGCGGGCGCCCGGCTCCCGACCTGGTGCTCACCGCACTCATGCGCACAGAAACCGAAGCCGTGGACCGTGTTGCGGTGATCGGCGACACGACGAGCGATGTGCGGTCGGGGCGGCGCGCGGGGGCCGGCTTCGTCGCGGGAGTGCTCAGCGGAGCGCATGACCGCGCGGCACTCGAGGCCGCGGGCGCTCACATCGTGCTCGACGACGTGACCGGCCTGCGGGCCGCGATCCTGTCCGAGCCCGTCTCCGGCGCACCGGGTCGCTGATGCGGGGCGCTGCGTCTCGAACCGCTGCGACGGCCATGGTCTTCACTGGGCCCGGAAGACCTCACGAGCACAGGGAGATCGCGGATGTGGTACTCGGTGCGGGAGAGGCGCTGGTGCGGGTCGAGCTGGCGACCATTTGCGGCTCAGACGTGCACACGGTGCTCGGACATCGCGAGGAACCGGTGCCCCTCGTGCTCGGGCACGAAGCAGTCGGTCGCGTCGAACGCGTCGGGCACGGCGCGCGTGCGCTCGACGGATCGCCGCTGTCGGCGGGTGATCGCGTCGTCTGGTCGCTCACCGTGCACTGCGGGGACTGCAACCGATGCCTCCGCGGGATGACGCAGAAATGCCGGGCACTGCGCAAGTACGGTCACGAGCGGTTCGGGGCGGAAGCCGCGTCGAATCGTTGGGAGCTCAGCGGTGGATTCGCCACGCACGTGCACCTGCTCGCGGGCACGGCGATAGCGCGGGTGCCGGCCGAGACACCGGCAGCAGTGCTCGCGCCAGCCGGGTGCGGGATCGCGACGGCGTGCGCGGCGCTTCGGGTCGCACTGCGCACGGTGCCGCTCGCGCGACGCGCAGAGGCGCCGGGAGCGGCAGTGCTGGTCACGGGAGGCGGGCTGATCGGATTGGCGGTGACGGCGATGGCGACGGTGCAGGGGGCGTCGGTGACGGTCTCCGACCCAGATGAAGCACGGCGCCGTCTCGCACGTCGATTCGGCGCCGAGCACGCACTCGATCCGACATGCGACTCCATCGATCCCGGGGCCTTTGACATCGTGATCGACGCTTCAGGCGCCCCCGCGGCCGTTGCAGCCGGCCTCGAGGCCGTCGCGGTCGGTGGAGCGGTCGTCTGGGTCGGCAGCGTGTTCCCGACCGAGCCGGTGCCCGTCGTGCCGGAACGAGTGGTGCGCGGCCTGATCACGATCTCTGGCGTGCACAATTACGCGCAGCAGGATCTCGCGGCGGCGATCGATTTCCTCGTGCAGCACGGGCGCGACTTCCCGTTCGAGGAGCTCGTCGGCGCGGTGTTCGACCTTGAACGCATCGACGATGCCGTGTCGCGCGCCGGCGAGCAGCGCGAAGCGCGAGTGGGGGTGCGGCCCGGCGCAGGCGCGGCGGGGTCGCTTCCGGCGTGATCCGGCGGCCTGTCAACCCCACGATGAGGTTGGCGCCTCAGCGCCCCGAGATCGTACGATGAGCAAATGGTCGATACCCATCTGAAGACTGCTGCCGTCATCTACAACCCGATCAAGGTCGACCTCGACGTGCTTCGGGATGAAGTGCAGCGAGCGGCTGCAGATGCCGGCTGGAACGAGCCGGTCTGGTTGGAGACCACGGCGGACGATGCCGGCCAGGGCATGGTCGAAGAAGCGAGGCGAGCTGATGTCGACCTCGTGATCGCCGCCGGTGGTGATGGGACGGTGCGCGCGGTCGCGGAGGGACTTCGCGGATCGCGGATCCCGCTCGCCCTGCTCCCCTCCGGCACGGGCAATCTGCTCGCTCGCAACCTCAAGCTGACGCTCAACGACATGCCGGGATCCGTCACCTCGGCGTTCACCGGGAGGGATCGGCCCATCGATCTGGGCGTGATCGACATCGAGCGGCCGGACGCGACGAGAGACCAGCACGTCTTCGTCGTGATGGCGGGTATGGGCATCGATGCGAAAATGATCGAGAACACGGATGACGACCTCAAGGCGAAGGCCGGCTGGCTGGCGTATCTCGGTGCGATCGTCAAGTCGCTCAGGGACCCGAACGAGCTGCACTTCCGCTTCCGTCTCGACGATGGGCGGACGAAACGGGCCGTCGCGCATACGGTGATCATCGGAAACTGCGGGTCTCTGCCGGCGAATATCCTTCTCCTGCCGGACGCGGTCGTGGACGACGGTCAGTTCGATATCCTCCTCATTCGCCCCGGCGGGCTTCTCGGTTGGATCAGGGTATGGGCGAAAGTGGCGTGGGTGAACGGCGTCATCCGCCGCACTCGTTCGGGCAGAGCACTCACCGGGAAGCAGAAGGACGACGGCGACCTCAGCTACCGCACGGGCAAGCGCTTTGTCGCTCGTCTCTCACGCCCGGAGGAGATCGAGCTCGATGGTGACGGCTTCGGCAAAGCCACAGCGTTCAACGCGTGGATCGAACCCGGGGCTCTGCAGATCCGAGTTCCTGCCGACGCCCAGTGAATGCGTCGCGAGGGAGCCGCATTCGCGTTGGCGGCCTGAGCTTCGGCGTGTTCGCGACGCGAGCACCTCATGCTTCCGCCGCTTCCCCCGATTCCCGGTACGTTCTCGTACATGGCATCGGCACCTCGCATCACTACCTCTCGCGGTTGCATCGCGAACTCGCGCGAAGCGCTGACGTGTGGTCGATCGACCTCCCGGGGTTCGGCAGCGCTCCGAAGCCTGCGTCGGCGCCCGACGTCGGTGAGATGGCGAATGCGCTCGGCCGGGTTCTGGAGGGAGTGGGCGGGCCGCCGTTCGTGATGATCGGACACTCCATGGGCGCCCAGTGGGTCACGGAGGTCGCGCGGCTGCGACCCGATCTGGTGCGCGCGGTGGTGCTCATCGGGCCGGTGGTGGATCGGGAGCACCGATCGGTGCTGGCGCAATTCCGGGCCTTGGTGGTGGACGCCCTGAGGGAGACACCGTCGGTGAACGGGCTCGTCCTCACGGCGTACCTCCGTTGCGGGCCCCGCTATTTCTTGCGACAGGCGCGGTACATGGTGCGGTACCGCCTCGAGGAACGGATTGCTGAAGTGCGCGTCCCGGCACTCGTCGTCCGAGGCGGCCAAGACGTCGTGGCGGGTGCGCGATGGTCCCGGCTGCTCCGCGACCGTGCGACCCGATCGGGTTCCGTGACCTTCGCCCGTCATCGTCACGCGGTGCAGCACACCGCTCCTCGTGAGGTGGCTGCCGCGATCCGGGAATTCGCGTGAACCGGAGGGCTGGCTGCCGAGCCCCGCGAGGCCGTACAGTCGGCGTATGACCGATCTGAACGGCGACGGCCGCTCCGAGTCGACGAACGAGCGCGCCGACCGAAACTGGAACGAGATACTCCAGGAGTTGCGCGTCGCGCAGACGGGCACGCAGATCCTCGGCGGCTTTCTGCTGGCGCTCGCGTTCCAGCCGAGGTTTCAGGATCTCGATCGGTTTCAGCTCACCCTGTACCTGGTGCTCGTGGCGCTCGCCGGCATCGCCGCCGTGCTGGGTCTCGCTCCGGTCACGTTGCACCGCACGTTCTTCGGGAAAGGGCGCAAGCCAGACATCGTGCGGCTCGGCGGGCGTCTGCTCTCAGCCGACCTCGTCGTACTCGCACTGCTCGCAGCGGGCGTCACGGCGCTGGTGTTCGACTTCGCCGTCGGGCGCTCCGCGGGGCTCATCACGCTGGCGATCGGCGGTGTCGTCGTCGTCGGCGTGTGGGCCGTGCTGCCGCGCATCTCGTTCCGGCGCGGCAGCACGCCCGACCCTCGCGGGCCGGGCGATGATGAGTGATCAGTCGGGGGTGTCGACCGTGATGTGATCCAGGTCGTCTCGCTCGCCGCCCTCGTCTCGGCTGTTGCGATCCGCTTCCTGCTGGGTCTCGAAGGCATCGGCGCCCTCGTCGTCGTCGAGTTCCTCATCGGACGCCGGGTTCGAGGTCTCGCCGTCGAGCTGCGCGTCGCTGTTGGGCTTGCCGTTCGTGCTGTCGAGTGGATCGTCTGCGCCGGCGCGCGGTGGGTCTGCAGCGTCGGGGCCGGTCTGGCCGACCCGGTCCATGGCCTCCGGCACCGATTCCTCGACGGAGTCGGGCGATGCTGCGGTCGGGTGTGATGCGTCTTTCGATGTCATGATGACCTCCTTGGTTCTCGACGCTACGGTAGGCCGCCGCTTCGCGGAGCGGGGTTGTCGTCGGCAGATGTGACTGGTAACGCGCGAGGATCGCGGCGGCGCCGCGCCGAAGCTGCGCGCGATGCGCGGCGGATCGCCTTACCCGTGCCGATCCTCTTGCGGGATCAGCGGGATGGCGATCAGCGGGGCGAGCGCGATGATGCCGAACACGAGCGGGTAGCCGAGCAATGCGATCGCCGCTCCGATACCTGGACCCACGGCCGATGCGGCGATGAACTGACCGGTGTTCTGCACACCCAGGGCGCGTCCGGCCCAAGCGCTGCCCGCCGCCTCGGCGACGGAGGTGTACGCCAGGCCGTTGTCGGCCACGCTCACCACGGTGGCGAGCACGAGCACGATGCCGCCGATGGCGAACCCTCCCGGGATCGCTTCGTGGGTGAAGCCGATGAGGGCGAGGAGCACCATGACGATCACGCCGCCGATGGCGACCCAGCGCAGTACGCGCACGCGATCGCCGACGCGGTCGCTCAGGCCGCCGATCACGATGCGGCCGAGGGCGCCGATGAACTGAGCGCCGCCCATGAGGAGACCTGCAGCAGTGGCGTTCCATCCGATCCCCGAGATCAGCCACACCATGCCGAAGGTCGCGAGGGCGAACTGAGGCACGACGAGCAGTACGGAGACTCCATGGATTCGCGCGAGGAACCCGCTCGCTCGGTACGGATTCGAATGGCGTGCCGGCTCGCTCCTGGCGGCGCCGGTGAGGCTCGGTCTCGGCGGGTTGCGGATGCCGATGGCGCACGCGACGGTGATGACGCTGAGCACGGCGCTGAGCACGAGGAAGACGCCTGCGGTCTGCAGCGCCGACGCGATGGGAGGCACGGCGACCGCGGCAGCTGCGACACCGAGGGGCTGAGACATCTGACGCACGCCCATGGCGAGTCCGCGCCGGTGACGCGGAAACCAACCGACGACGACTCTGCCGCTTGCCGCGTTGGTGCTCGCGGCGGCCGCGCCTCCGCAGAAGAGCGCGATGCCGAGCGGGATGAGGTCGCTGGTCAGCGCGGCAGTCACGGCCGCAGCGCCCGCCGCCGCCGCCGTGAGTCCGAGCCCGCCTGCGATCACCCAGCGCTCGCCGAAGCGATCCGCCGCTGCGCCCCAGAGCACGAGGGTGAGCACCATGCCGAGCGTCGGAGCAGCGGTGAGCATCCCGACCGCGGCGAGAGGCAACCCCAACTCGAGGTGCAGCAGCGGGATGAGGTAGACGGGTGCGCTGACCAGCATGGTGCCGGCAGCCTGCGCGAGGAGACCGAGCACGAGCACGGCCCAGGCCCGCGCGGGTACTGCGTCGCTCGATCTCGCCGACTCGTGACTCATTCTGCCCCCTCTGGTGTACCCGAATGGTATACCAATTCGGTATGTCATACTGGCGGCATGGTGACGAGCTCTGAATCCGGGGCGTACGAAGCTCTGCGAACGGCGATCCTCGAATTCGACGTCATGCCCGGCGAACGGCTCTCGGAGCGGGGGCTCGAGCAGGCTCTCGGCGCATCGCGCACCCCGATTCGCGCCGCGCTGATCCGGCTGGAAGCGGAAGGGCTCACCGGGCGCGAGGGTCGTGGCTGGCGCGTCGCCCCGATCGACGTGACCGAGGTGCGCGCGGTCATGGAGTACCGGGAGCTCCTCGAGGTCGGCGTCGTGCGCCTGGTGGTGGAGCGTGCGAGCGACGCCGAACTGCGCGCACTGGAGGAGTCGCTCATCGCGCCGGGAGAACTCGACGACCAGGCGACGAGCCTGCGCGAGGGGAGCGGATTCCACCAATCGCTCGCCCAGCTGAGCGGCAACCCCTTCTTGCTCGACGCCGTCACGTCGACGCTCACGCGGCTTGCTCGCCCGCGATGGCTCGTCGTGCGCACCGCGGCGTCCCGAGCCCAGGTGCGCGACGGCCATCGTGAGATTCTGGGCGCCGTGCAGGCACGAGACGCCGACCGGGCGGCGACGCTCATCGCCGCTCACACGCAGGCCACACGAGTCCGGCTCGTGGACTATCTCGCCGAGGAGCGCTCCCGGCTACGCGGCCGCGGTTTCGCTATCGTCGAGAGCTGAACTCCGGCCGAGGCGGTCGCGGGGGATCGAGCGGTCCGCGGTTGCCGCGGCACTCTTCGACGCCCACCGCAGGTAGGCGATGTACGGGTCATCATCGGGGAGTGCCGAATTCGCGGGAACCGACCGGCGGCGGCTCAGACCGAAGAGCGCGGCGAGACTCGCGAGCCGCAGCGGGTGCTGCTGCGGCGGCTCCGCGTCCGCGTGCACCGGAATCACGGGTTGCGAACGAGCCGTCGACGACAGTGAAACCGCCGTGGCTGCTGCGACGGGTCCCGCCGAGGGCTGGGTCGGCCGAGCGCGATGCGGCTCTATCACGGTGAACTCCTTTGGAGATGGATGCGGTGCGAGATGCGGTCGGACGGATCGATGCCGGTGCACGCAGCGACATCGTCGATCGGCTCAGATGGGCAGTGGATCGAGCACCGATGATGAGGGGCCGATCGAGCGGTGCGTCTGCTCGATCGCCTCCTCCACGAGCGCCCGGGCGCTGCGACGGGCGTGCAGTGCGCGAAGCTGCCGCTCCGCACCGGTCCCGTTCGCGAAGACGTCGGCGACCATGCGCGACACGCGATCGAGATCTCCGGACGCCGAGAGGGCCGGAGCGATGTGCGCGAGGAGCGCGTCGATCGCGACGTCGGGGGCGCTCGGCTTGCCGAGGATCGGGTTCAGGAGCGGACCCGTGACACCGTGCCGGCTCGCCGACCACATTGCGAGGCGCAGCACGGGGGTCGGCAACGGGTCGGGCGAGAAGCCCGAGCGCCACTCGTGCGCGGCGGTCGTGACGAGGGCGCGGATGATCCCGGCGATCGCAACGGAATGCGTGGCCTCCAGGCAGACATCGGCGACGCGGATCTCGACGGTCGGGTAGCGCGGGCTGAGGCGCGCGTCGAAGTAGATCATTCCCTCGTCGACGAGCACGTCGGTGGCGAGCAGCTCGTCGACCGTGCGGTGGTAGTCCGCGGGAGACCCGAAGGTGTCGTACGGCCCCGCCGTCGGCCATCGGCTCCACACCTGGTACCGCTGGCTCGCGTAGCCGCTGTCCGCGCCGTTCCACATGGGGGAGTTCGCGCTCAGCGCGAGGACGAGCGGCAGCCAGGGCCGAATGCGATCGAGCACGGCGACGCCCTCGGAGTCGTCGCTCACGCCGACATGCACGTGCAGGCCGCAGGTCAGCTGCTCGCGCATCATGCCCTGGAATCGCTCTTCCATCGCGCTGTAGCGACCGGAGACGGTGAGCTGCGTCGGCCCCGCCGTCGCGCTGGTCGCCATCGCCGCCGCGCGCAAGCCGAGCTGCTGAGCGGCCGCGTCGGCGAGCGTGCGCCCCGCCATGATGCTCCGTGCGAGGTCGGAGAGCGAGGTATGCGGCACCGAGATGACTTCGATCTGCTCGCGCTTGCTCTCGCGCTCGAGATGCGTGACGCCCGCCGCCTCGGGAACGAGGGCGGCGACGTCGTCAGAAGCGGCGGCGGCGAGAACGAGTTCGATCGCCGGGGCCGGCCGGCCGGTGCGCGGGTCGACGAGCAGCAACTCCTCCTCGACGCCGACGGTGCGGAGGGCTTCCGGTTCGCGGCTGTGATCCGATGGGAAGCGCATGCCAAACTCCTTCTGAACTGCCGCGGCAGGGGACCCCGCAGTGCGGCTCCTGCATGCATCAGCGTACGAGTGCGCGCCGTTTCCCGATAAGCCCTTGACGTAACGAGGTTCTTAGGGCACGAAATGTTGCGAACGGGAGCAGCGGTGAGACCGAGTGCTACGCGGTGCGCAACCACCAGACGATGAGAATCATCGTGACGAGCGCCCCCGAGGCGTAGTTCAGCCAGATGAAGCGGCGCCAGGCACGATTGGTGCGCCCGGAGCCGGCGTCGCTGATGCGGGCGTACGGCGCGCAGTTCGCGAGATACGGAACCGCGACGATTGCTGCGAGCGGTCCGGGGAACGGTGTGAAGAGCATCAGCACTCCCGCGAGCGCCCACAGTGCGAGCGCGACTCGCACGGTCGCTGCCGCGCCGAGCACGGTAGCGATCGACCCGATATCGGCCTCCCGGTCGGGCACGACGTCTTGCACGGCGCCGAAGGCGTGCGCGGCCATGCCCCAGCAGAAGAAGGCGAGCAGGATCAGCCAGAGCTCCGGGGTGAAGTGCGCGCCGGCCGCCGTGAGCCCGACGATCGCGGGGCTCACGAAGTGGGTGCTCGATGTCGCGGAGTCGATGAACGGTCGTTCTTTGAATCGCAGCACCGGCGCGGAGTAGGCGAGGACCGCGAATGTGCTCACCGCGAGGGCGAGCCATGATCCGGGCCCGCCGGCGATGGCGAGCACCACGAGGAACGGGATATTCGTCAGAGCGGCGAGCCACAGCATCGGCCGGTGGTACTTCGGAGCGAGCAGAGCGCCCTCGATCCCGCCCTTTCTGGGGTTGTTGATGTCGGAGGCGTAATCGAAGACGTCATTGATGCCGTACATGGCGAGGTTGTACGGAATCAGGTAGTAGATCGCTCCCACGATGAGCACCCAGTCGACCTCGCGGGTGGTGAGCAGCATCGCGGCCGCGAAGGGGTACGCCGTGTTGATCCAGCTCACAGGTCGAGATGCGACGAATGCCTGCCTCAGCAGCTGTGCGTTCCAGCCGGAGTGCTCACGCGCGTGCATCGGTCGGGTCCTCTCCTGCGACGCGTTTCCGCGTGGTGAGCCGGGTCCAGAGCGCCGGGGCGAGCAGCGCCACGGTCACCGGGTAGCTGAAGTCTTCCACGGGGACGAGGCCGACGGTCGGGCCGAGCGTGCGCCCGTGGCCGTACGAGAAGAGATCGGCGGCGATCATGAGTGAGTCGAAGACGGCGGTGAGGATCGCGAGCACGACGATCGCGATGCCGGTCGCCGCCCATTGGCGTCGCGCGACGGCCGGTTCGCGCCAGGGCGTCAGCGCGAGCGCTCCGAGGAGCGCTGCGGCGAGAAACGGGATGCTGATGAGGAGGTAGGTCATCGATCCTCCCCGATGGTTTCACCCTGGCCCGCGCGGCCCGCCCGGCTCGTTCGCCGTTCGATGATGCGCACGGCGCCGGTGAACGTCACCATGGTGCACAGCACGAGGAAGGCCAGGAAGACGGGCTCCTCGATCGGAAGCTCGTGCGCGATGAGCATGCCCGTCATGCCCGGGCTCGCGCCCATCTGGAAGACGCCCGTCACAATGCCGACGAGATCCCAGGCGAGCAGGAACAGCACGCCGACGGCGGTGACGATGGTCGCGGCGCGCCAGTCGCGCCAGAAGAAGAGCCGGAAGCGCGCATCGAGCAGCAGCATGCAGCCACTCGCTCCGAGCAGGGATGCGAGGTAGATGATTCCCACGTCAGGATCGCTCCGGGGTCGGCAGCGGGCCGGCTGAGTGATCGCCTCGGATGCGCTTGAGCACGAGTTCGGCGCTGATCAGGCACATCGGGATGCCGACGCCCGGAGCGGTCGTCGCCCCGGCGTAGTAGAGGTTGTCGACGCGCTTCGACTGGTTCTGGGCGCGGAACAGCGCGCTCTGGCGCAGCACGTGCGCCGGCCCCAGCATGCCGCCGCTCCACGAGTGGTAGTCGTCGACGAAATCGCGCGGGCCGATCGTCTCGCGCACGACGATGCGCTCGCGCAGGTCGGGAATACCCGCCCACGCACTGATCTGATCGATCGCAGCATCGGCGACTCGTTCGACGACGCCGTCACCTGCGCCGTCGCTGCCCCCGCTGCCGATCTCAGGATCGGCCGGCACGGGCACGAGCACGAAGAGGTTCTCGTGGCCGGCGGGCGCCACGCTCGGATCGGTCTCGCTCGGCTTGCACACGTACGACGAGGCGGGCGCCGGGATCCGCCGCGGCTCGTCGAAGATGTCGCCGAAGTTCCGCTCCCAATCGCGGGCGAAGAAGAGCGAATGATGGGGGAGTTCCGGCAGCGCCCCGCGCACCCCGAGCAGCACGAGCACGGCGCCGGGGCCGCTGATCTGCTTCGACCACCAGTCTTCGGGGTAGGTGCGAGCGGCCTCCGGCAGCAGCTGCGTCTCGGTGTGGTGCAGGTCGGCGGTGGAGACCACGACGTCCGCGGGAAGGCGGTGCTCGTCGCCGTCGGCATCCCGCCAGCGCACGGCCCGCGCGGACGTCGAGAAGCCGGTGCTGCGGCCGGCCGCCGGGTGATCGGCCTGAGGGGATCCGGCGCCCACCTCGATCTCGGTCACGTCGGCGCCGAGCACGAAGCGCGCACCCGCCTCCTCCGCAAGCGCGGCGAGGCGCTCGACCAGGAAGTGGAAACCGCCCATCGGGTAGCGCACGCCCTCGTCGAGATCGAGGGCGCTCATGAGGTGGTACATGGCGGGGGCGTCTTTCGGGTTCGTGCCGAGAAAGACCGCCGGATACCCGAGCACCTGGCGCAGCACCGGGTGCTCGAAGCGCTGCGCCACGAAGGATCGCAGCGAGGTGCCGAGCAGCCGTGCCAGCCGGGGCAGTGCGCGCAGCACGGGCGGGACGCCGAGCGTGCGCAGCCGGGTGAATGGGTTGTAGAGGAAGTACCGCTCGGCCATCACCGTGGTTTCGGCCGCCGAATCGAGGTATGCATCGAACGCCTGCCCGCTCTCAGGCTCGAGGCGCTCGAACACGGCTCGCGCGGCGCCGCGGCCCGCGGGGATCGTGATCGGCTCCGGCGCGCTGCCGTCGGCGCCCGGCTCACTGAAGACGCGGTAGCCGGGGTCGAGCAGGCGGAGGTCGAGCTGCTCCCGCGTCGTCGTGCCGAGCATCTCGAAGTAGTGATCGAACACGCTCGGCATCAGATACCAGGAGGGTCCGGTGTCGAACCGGAAGCCGTCTCGTGAGACGGTGCCAGCACGGCCGCCGACGCGGTTTCCGCGCTCGAGCACCGTCACGGCATGGCCCTCCTTGGCCAGGAGCGCCGCCGTAGCGAGACCGGCGATACCGCCGCCGATGACGACGGTGCGCGGAGCCGCGTCGAAGCCGCGACGGCGTGCGGATGCCGCGCTCATCGAGTCTCCCCCGCAGTGCGGGCGATGGATCGCACGATGATCGCGGTCTTCTGCCAGTCGGGCACGCGCACCCTGCGAGCGTACAGCTCATCGATCGTCGTGCGCGAGATCCGGCGGCTCAGGGCTGCGAAGAGGTTCAGTGCGGAGCGCACCGCGGCCCGCGCGTCCTTGGGCAGGAGCGGCAGCACCGCTCGCGCGTCGGCGAGCTCCGCTTCGATTCGACGCACCCAATCGATCCGATCGGCGTCGGTGAGACGCTCCTGCGTGCCGAGATAGTTGCGGCCGAGGCGGTCGGTGTCATCTGCGAGATCGCGCAAGAAGTTGACGTTCTGAAATGCGGCCCCGAGGCTGCGGGCCCCGCGTTCGAGGCGGTGCTGCTCGAGCGCGTCGAGCGAGCGATGCCGGGTGAAGATGCGCAGGCACATGAGACCGACGACTTCGGCCGAGCCATAGACGTAGGCGCCGTGCTGCTCGGCATCGAACCCGCGCAGCTCCGCCGTGTCGGTCGGCGCGGGCAGGTCGGCGCGCATCGAGGCGAAGAACGGGGCGGTGAGCGCCGCGTCGATCCCAGCGGCCCGCGCGGTGCGCGCGAAGGCGTGCACGATGAGGTCGCTCGAGTAGCCAGAGCCGATCGCTCTCCCGACCTCGCTTTCGAGTCGCTGCAGCGCGTCCGCCTGCTCGCCGGGCGTGAGCCCGGCCCCTTCGGTGACGCCGTCGACGAGTTCATCGGCGACGCGCACCAGTGCATAGACATTGCGCACGTGCGCGCGGTGCCGTCGCCCGAGCAGTCGGGTCGCGGCGCCGAACGAGGTGGAGTAGCTGCGGATCACGACGGCGGAGGCGCGCATCGCCGAACGGGTGTACCGGTCGAGCGGGGTGTCGGCCCTCACGAGCGACGCCCGTCGAGTCGACCGGCCAGCGCCGCGAGAGGCTGCCGCGCGCTGTCGGGGAGGCCGGATGCGGGATCGGCGAGCGTTTCGTGCAGTGCGCGCATCTGATCGTCGATGAGGCCGCGCACGAACGCTTCGGCCCCGCAGTCCCGCAGCAGGCCTCTCAGGCGCTCGCCCTCGGCGTTCGTGAGGGATCCGGTGCCGAACGACGGCTCGATCTCGGGCCACGCGCTCGTCATCCGCGCCGCCGAGATGACAGCGGTCTCCTTGCCCTCGCGCAGATCCGAGAACGCATCCTTGCCGTGCGCGGCGGGATCGCCGAAGGTCGAGAGCACGTCGTCCTGCAACTGGAACGCGAGCCCGAGGTGAGCGCCTGCCGCAGCGAGCGCGGCGTCGGTTGCGGGGGAGTCGGCCCCTGCCAGGATGGCGGCCGCTCGCAGCGGCAGTTCGAACGTGTAGGTCGCCGTCTTGAGGCGGCACATCTCGAGGACGGTCGCGGTGTCGGCGACGACGGTGCCGTCTTCGAGCCCGATATCGAGCTGCTCTCCGACCACGGATTCGGTGATCGCGTGAGCGAGGAGGTCGAGGAGGCGCGTGCGCATGGCGGGCTCGACGTCGACCCTGGCGAAGATCTGATGCACTTCGGCGAGCAGGAGGTCGCCCATGAGAATGCCGCAGCTGCGCGCCCAGTGCAGGCGCTGCGGGGAGGGTCGGTCGTGGGGCAGCCGTTCATCGTGCGCGAGCAGGCCGACGAGGTTCAGGGAGCCACGGCGGGTCAGGTCCCCGTCGAACACGTCGTCGTGCAGCAGGAACGAGGCGTGCAGCAGCTCGATCGCCGCTGCGATCTCGATCGCCGCGGGAGGCAGATCGTCGTCGCTCAGCGCTGCGAACATGTCGAGCATCAGACGTGGGCGGATGCGCTTGCCGCCGGCGATGCGTTCCCCGCAGATCTTCCAGAGCTGCGCGAACGCGGGGTGATAGGCCTCGGCCGAACGTCCGCGGGTGGCGAAGACTTCGGAGATCGACCGGGAGACCAGGCCCCCGTTGTCGAGCGGCGCTGCGGTGCCCGGCACCGCGCGGTGTTCTCGCAACTCGTCCACGTTGCCCCCGCTCATGTAGAAATCTTGATTACTCACCTAGAAAGTGATCAACTTCAGGATAATATTCTCGTGTGACGAAAAACAAGCGGAGCGCTGAGACCGACGTGTCGGCCGATGTCGGCGACGCCTCCGCGCTCTACCGGATGGACCATTCCGACCCGAAGTCAGAACTCGTCGACCGGACCGGTCTCAGCCACGACGACCTGCAGCAGATCGCGCGGCTCATGGAGGCGCTCAGAACACTGCGAGAAGCGGAGGAACGACTCTCGGCTGCTTCGCTCAAGTACATGCGCCTCAGCAGCGTCGACATGCGGGCGCTGCACTTCTTGATCGTCGCAGGCAACACCGAGGTGCTGCCGACACCCGGAGCCATCGCAGCCCACCTGGGGATATCGAGCGCGTCCACGACGAAACTGCTCGATCGTCTCGAGCGAGGCGGTCACATCTCGCGAGAGCGGCATCCAGATGATCGGCGAGCACTCGTCATCCGCATCACGCCCGAGACCCATGAAGCCGCGAAGCGCACGGTCGGTCAGCAGCAGGCGAACCGCTTCAACGCCGCCGCGCGCCTCACTCCCGACGAGCGCGAGGTCGTCGAGCGCTTCCTGCGCGACATGACCGCGGAGATCGACGTCAGCGGCATCGCCTGGGCGGAGGCGGCCGAAGCCGGAGCGCTCGCAGAGACGGCTGAGGGCGCCGCATCGGAGTGATGCGACGCCCTCAGGGGTGAGTGCGCGCTGCTCAGCGCACTCCCGCCGACCGCGGCATCGCTGCGGTCGGTGCGGGTCAGTGCTCGCCGAGCGCGACCGCGAACTCGTTCGGCGTGTGCTCGAGCTCCGCTGTGGCGGTGATCTCACCGGTGCGCAGGTCGACCGCGTGCACCGAATTCGCCGCCGGTTCCGTCACGTACGCCGTGTCGCCTCCGGTGCCGATGATCGCCGGGTGCGCATCCTGCCACTCGGCCGGACCCTCCCAGGCGTCGATCACGGGGAACTCGTCGACCAGTTCGCCGGTCTCCGGATCCAGCACGTGGATGGAGCCGTCGGTCGAGAGGATGTACGCGAGATCGTCGGTGCCGCGAGTGACATCGCGGAAGGTGTAGCGCACGTTCTCCGGCAGATCGACGACCTGCAGCTCCTGTGTGGCGGTGTCGATGAGTGCGACCGAGCCGAGCAGGTAGCCCTCCGCGTCGGGGTCGGACTTGTAGTCGCCCACGACGATGGGGCTCGTCTCGGAGACGAATGCGTTGCCCATGCGGCCGTAGGCATCGGGGGCATCGAGCTTGGTGAACGCGCCGTCCTGGTAGAGCAGCGCGCCGTTCTCGCATCCGAAGACGACCGCCTCGTCAGCAGCAGTCCCCTCGCCGTGGATGCCGGGGCACTGGTCGTTCGAAGCGACCTCGTCCCAGTGGTCGTCGTGCGCGTGCAGGGCGACGGCCCCCGAACGAGTGGTCTCATCGCCGAGGGTCGTCACGAGCGTGCCGTCCTCGAGCTCGATCGATACGCCGTGGTGCGGGTGCTCGGCGGTGTGCGTCACCGATTCGGGCAGCGCATCCTCCGCGTGGGCGAGGTCGTGGGAGTCGAAGATCGTCGTCTCGCCCGTGCCGTCGTCGAAGAGCACGGTCTTGCCGGCATGGCGCACGACGTGCCCGGCGGCCGAGGCGTCCACGGTCAGGCCGGTGAGCGCCGGCTTCGCGGTATCGAGCAGCTCGAACCCCTTCGACGTCGTCACGAAGACGTGGCGGCCATCGCCAGCAGCGTTCAGACGGGTGAACTCCTCGCTCTCGAATTCGTCGACCAGCTCGAGCGTCTCGGCGTCGAGCACGGCGATGCCTCCCTCGTACGAGACGGCGACGCGCTGCTCGTCGGAGTGGGCGTGATCCTCGCTCGACGCGTTCGCTGGCGACTCTTCCGCCGCTGAATCGTTCGCGGTGCTCGAGGAGCAGCCGGTTGCGAGCAGCGCGAGCCCGAGCAGCGCCGCGGGAGCGGCGTATCGAAGGTGTCGTCGGGTCATAGTGGTGTCCTGCTTTCTTTCGGTGGGTGTTACTTCGTCAGTCCCTCGGAGATGCGAGCGGTGTTCGCGCGCATCATCTCGAGGTAGGTCTCTGCGCCCTCGCCGGGGCCCGTGAGCGACTCCGTGTAGAGCTCCTCGACGCGCACATCGATGTCGGCCTCGCTGGCGAGCACCTGCACCAAGCGGTCGGGTTGGGAGGATTCGGCGAAGATCGTGGAGACCCCCGCCCGGGTGATGGCATCGCTGAGCTCCCGCAGGTCGGCGGCGCTCGGGGCGGCGAGGGTCGTGCCACCGGGAATCGCCGCACCGACCACGCGGAAGCCGTAGCGTTCGGCGAGGTATCCGAACACGTGATGGTTCGTCACGAGAGCGCGGCGCTCCTGCGGAATGGCCTCGAAGGCGGAGGTCATCTCCGCATCGAGCGTGCGCAGTTCCTCCCGGTACGCATCCGCGTGCTCGGCGAGCTTCGTCCGGTCGATGCCGTCGATCTCCGACGCGGAGACCTCGATGGCATCGACGACGTCGATCATGGTGCCGGGGTCCGTCCAGAAATGCGGATCGGGGGCGCCCGCGGCGTCACCGCTCGTGTAGGGCAGCGCTTCGACGGCGTCGCCGGCCACGAGCAGGGGGGCGCCCGCCCCGGCGGCGCGATCGAGGTGCTGCTGCAACCCCTCTTCGAGGCCGAGCCCGCTCGACACGATCAGGTCGGCGTCGCCCAGCATGGCGGCCTCCTGCGCTGAGATCTCGAAGGAATGCGGGTCGGCGTTCGCGCGCATGAGCGTCGTCACCTCGGCCTGATCGCCTACGACCTCGCCGACCACGTCGCCGAGGATGTTGGTGGTGACCACGATCTGGGGCTGATCGAGGCCGCCGGATCCGGCCGCTGCTGAGCAGCCCGTGAGGGCGAATACCGCGGTCGCGAGAGCCGCGAGAGTCGCGTGCCGGATCGGCCGCCGCGTGCGATGATCTCCCCGCCGAGCGCGGCGTCGAGATGCGGACGCCTCGATCGCCGGGGTCACCGGCCGACCTCCGCGACGAAATGAGCCGGGACCCCGGTCTCGAGCGTGCGAGCGACGCGTGCGCCGTCGGCGTAGTCGATCTCGAAGACCGCTCCCGTAGCGGGGTCGTTCACATAGGCGCGCTGCGCGTCGACGGTGAGCGAAACCTGGCCGCCGCCGCCCACTGCATCGGTGACGATCGGATCGGTCGCCGCGCGCTCCGCCCCATCTGCGTCGAAGACGCGCACCCGGCCGTCGGGAGCCAGTGTCACGACGTGACCCGCCTCATCATCGACGGCGGACGCGGCGACGGGACGCTCGGGCATCGCGATCCAGCGCCATGACTGCTCGCGGGTATCGAGGAGCCAGACACCGCTCCCATCTCCGAGGCCGGCGACGGTGGGGCGGCCCTTTCGGGCGGAGAACTCCGTCGCGGGAGGGGCGTCACCGCTCGCGTCAGCGGGGTACGCCACCTTCGTCAATGCGGTCTCGCCTGCCACGGAAGTCGCGAGCACAGCCCCGTCGGCGCAACCCACCACGAGCGCGAGCCGCGTGGTGATCGTGCCAGAGGCCTCGGTGCACGCGATGGAGTCGATCTCGTCACCCGCGGCATCGACGGCGCGCACACGCTCGATCCACCCATTGCCGTCAGCCTCGGTGACGAGGGCTCCCTCGCCGAGCGGGGCGATGAGTCCGTCGTGCGGCGCGACCTCGAGGCGCAGCGTCTCGTTGATCTCACCCTTCGAGAGGGCTCCGTTGTCGAGCAGCACCGCCTCACCCGAGTCGGGGAAGAACACGCCGGTGCCGCCGGCGGTCGAGAGCATGCCGGTGGCGATCGACGCGACGCCGGAGCCCTCGACGGTTCCGGGAGAAGCCGGGTCGGCCCGGTAGTAGTGGAAGTGGTCGACGTGATCCCACGTCCAGGCGCCGCTGTCGACGACGTCAACGCCGTGCTCGTCAGCGACGAAGGCGTACCGCCCATCAGAGGCGACCGAGCGCGGAGCGCGGACGCCGTCGAGTCCGGTCTCGGTGCCGTCGAGCAGGTCGAGCAGCGAGACCGATCCGGCAGTATCGATGGAGACGAGATGCAGCGGCGGCTCGGAGGCTTCGGCGGCTCCTTCGATCTCGCCGTGGCCGGAGCCCGTGTCGTCGCTCGGAGTTTCAGCAGACGACGCTGCGTCTGCTGGCGCACTCGAATCGGAGGGGGAAGCGCTGCATCCGGCGAGCAGCAGGCCGAGGATGGCGGCTCCGGCCAGAGGAGTCGCGCGGGACGGGCGGAGGGGGTGCGGAGACATCGTGCCTTTCACGAGAGTGCGGTGATCTGGGGAAGCGGGGCGCGACGGACGACATCGACCATGCGGACGCCGACCCCGGAGAGGGCTGCGAGAGCGATGGCGGCCGCCGCGATCGATGCGCCCGCGGCGGTGCCGAGATGCCACGATGCGAGCAGGCCTGCGAAGACCGCGAGCACGCCGATCGCGGTGGCGAGCGCCATGCGGGTGGCGATGCTGCTGGTCCATGGCGCTGCTGCGACCGCGGGGGCGAGCAGGAGGCCGACGACCAGCAACGAGCCGACGGCCTGATAGGAGCTGACGACTGCGAGCGTGACGAGGCCGACCAGGACGACCTGGGCGAGCTGCGGCCGCAGATGCAGCGTTGCAGCGATGCGCTGATCGAACGCCGCGGCGACGAACCGGCGGTGGAACCCGGCGGCGACCGCGATCGTGATCGCGGCGGCTCCGACGAGCAGCCAGAGATCGGCGGGGGTGATGGCGAGAATGTCGCCGAAGAGCATCACCGTCGCATCCGTGGCGAAACTGCGGGAGTGCGACACGATGATGATGCCGAGAGAGAGCATGGCGACGAAGAGCAGGCCGATGCTGGTGTCGTACGAGAGGCGCCCGCGGCGTTGCACCCATCCGATGAGCACGCTCATCGCGACGGCGCTCACAGCGGCCCCGGCCAGGGTCGGCAGACCGAGCACGGTCGCGAGGGCGACGCCCGGCAGCATCCCGTGTCCGAGCGCTTCGCCGAGAAAGGCCATGCCGCGAATCACGACCCAGGTGCCGACGACGCCGCAGACGACTGCGACGAGGGCGCCGCCGACGAGCGCGCGGAGCACGAAGTCGGCGGTGAAGGGTTCGAGAAGTGGCAGCACGCGTTCATCATATTCATAAACGAGAATCATTATCAAAATCAGTTAGGCTTGAGGCATGTCACTTCTCACGGACCCGCGCACCTCCCGCGCGGCCGCTCCGCCGGCCGGTCTCCGCGCCACCGGCATCCACTTCTCGTTCGACACCACCCCGGTGCTCCGAGGCATCGACATCGAGCTCGAACCCGGCAGCGTCACCGTCATCGCTGGATCGAACGGCGCGGGCAAATCCACGCTGCTCGAAGTGCTGGCGGGAGTGCGCACCCCGTCGAGCGGCCGCGTCGAGCGATCCGGATCCATCGCGCTCGTCGTGCAGCGCATCGCCGCACCCGACGCGCTCCCCGTCACCGTTCGCGAGGTGGTCGCCATGGGCACCTGGGAGCGGCGGCGACTCGCCCGAAGCGAGCGGCGGGACCGGGTCGTCGATGCGCTCGAGCGAGTCGCCCTCGCCGACCTCGCCGAGCGGCCGTTCACCGCGCTCTCCGGCGGGCAGCGCCAACGGGTGCTCCTCGCCCAGGGCATCGCACGCCGGGCTCGGATCTTCCTCCTCGACGAGCCGGCATCCGGCCTCGACGCCGCGAGCCGCGCACGCACGCAGACGATTCTCGTCGAAGAAGCGAATCGCGGGGCCACCGTCGCGTGCGTGACCCACGACGACGCGGCGATCGCAAATGCCGACCGTATCGTGCGACTTGATCACGGGGTGCGCGTGGCGTAGCAGAGGGGTGCGCGCAGGTTGCACTGCGCGCGCGGCCTAGACTGGTGGGTACGCTGCGTTCCGTACGTGGCGGCGAACCAAGGAAGGGTGGTTGCCGCTCAGATGATCACCGAACCCGTAGCCGAAGTCGACCTCGACGCGATCGCGTCGAATATCCGGGTGCTCGCCGCGCTCGCGCCCTCCGCCGAGCTCATGGCAGTCGTCAAAGCCGACGGATACGGGCACGGGGCACTTCCGGTGGCGCACGCCGCCATCGCGGCCGGCGCAGGGTCGCTGGGCGTGGCCACGATCTCCGAGGCCCTGGCGCTCCGCGCCGGTGGGGTCACCGCCCCGATACTGAGCTGGTTGTCGACGAGCGGATACGCCGAAGCCATCGCGCAAGACGTGCGTCTCGGCGTGAACTCGCGCAGCCAGCTCGACGCGATCGCCGCCGCCGCCCGCGAGATCGGCCGGCCCGTGGAGGTCCACGTCAAGGTCGACACCGGGCTCAGCCGCAACGGCGTGACCGAGGCCGAGCTGCCGGAGGTGCTGCGTCAGCTGGGGCGCCTTCGGGCGGAAGGCGCCGTGCGCGTGCACGGCCTCTTCAGCCACCTCTCGCACGCCGATGTACCCGATCATCCGCAGAACAGCGTGCAACTCGAGCGACTGCTGGCCGCCCGGGCCTCGTTCGACCGGCACGGCATTCCCGTCGAGCAGATGCACCTCGGCAATTCGGGCACCGCACTCGCCCGTCCAGACCTGCACCTGGATGCTCTGCGCCCGGGACTCGCGATGTACGGGTACACCCCGTTCGAGAACCCCGACACGTCGCTGACGCCCGCGATGACGTTGAAGGCTCCGCTCGCGCTGATGAAGCGCGTGCACGCCGGCGATGGCGTCTCGTACGGCCACACCTGGACCGCCGAGCGAGACACCACACTCGGGCTCGTGCCGCTCGGCTACGCCGACGGGGTGCCGCGCATCATGTCGGGCAAGTTCGACGTCGCCATCGGAGAGCGCCGATTCCCGAGCGTGGGACGCGTCTGCATGGACCAGTTCGTCGTCGATCTCGGGCCGGATGCTTCGGGTGTCGCCGAGGGGGACGAGGTCGTGCTCTTCGGTCCGGCGGAGGGGTGGCGCCCGAACGCGCGGGAATGGGCGCACGCCGCTCAGACGATCCCGTGGGAGATCCTCACCAGCATCGGTTCGCGCGTGCCGCGCAGCTACATCCACTCGGCCTGACCCGCCGCTGCGCTGCTGCGCTGCTGCCGTCCCTGCGCTGCGCTGCCGTCCCTGCGCTGCTGCGCTGCCGTCCCTGTGCGAGCGGGGTCACTTTCGGCGCGTGTCGGCCGGTTTCGCTTCGCGACACCCTCCGCAAGTGACCCGGCTCGCGGCGGCCCGGGCGGCGCGGGAGCCCGGGCGGCGCGGGAGGCCGGACGGCGCTGACCCGGCCCGCCGGTACGAATACCAGATGCGGACGTCTCAAAACCGCAGAGTTCGCAACTCCTCAGATTCATACTCTCCGCATCTCCTAACCTGGCGCCCGGCCCCAACGGCCGAATGAACCAATGCCATGAAAGCGAGACACACATGCCCCGCACCCGTTCGCCACACGCCTCCACCCCGACCGCCTCGACGGCGTGGGGCCTGCTGATCATCCGCCTCGCGCTCGGCGCGGTCTTCCTGATGCACGGCGCGCAGAAGCTCTTCGAATTCACGATCCCGGGCACGGTCGAATCGTTCGGCGCGATGGGCGCTCCGCTTCCCGAGATCACCGCGCCGCTGGTCGCCGTGCTCGAATTCGCCGGCGGGATCCTGCTGATTCTGGGGCTGCTGACTCGGCTCGTCGCCCTGTTGCTCGCCATCGACATGGTCGTGGCGCTCGTGCTCGTGCACGCGGCGGCCGGATTCTGGGTCGCCGAGGGTGGTTACGAATTCGTCGCGGTGCTCGGTGCGGCGGCGCTCGGGATCGCGCTCACGGGCGCCGGATCGCTCTCCCTCGACCGCCCGCTCCTGCGCGGTCGCGCGCCGGCCTGGCTCGCCTGACGCGACGCGGCACCCCACCCCACCCCACCCCACCCACCCCACCCACCCCACCCACCACCGTCACCCCACCCACCCACCTTCACCCCACCCACCCACCCACCCACCGAGCGGGGTCACTCTTCGTGCGTGTTGCATCCCCGACACGCACGAAGAGTGACCCCGCTCGCAGATTGGGGCGGGGAGAGGCAGGCCGCGCCGAGCGTGGCGTGCTAGACAGGAGGTACGCGAGTCGGCGACCAATGGAGGAGCAACATGGCAGAGTACGCACCGTTCACCGCGCACAACGGGTTCGTCCTCCCGCCCATCGGGCTCGGAACCTATCGACTGAACGGCGACGCTGGGGCTGAATCGGTCGCGGCAGCGGTGCGTGCCGGCTACCGTCTGCTCGATACCGCCGTCAACTACGAGAACGAGGGCTCCGTCGGCCGCGGTGTGCGCCTCGCCGGTGACTCCGGTGCCGGGGTGATCGTCACGTCCAAGCTGCCCGGCCGGCATCATGAGGCGCCCGCGAATCGGACGAGCATCGAGGAGAGCCGCTCCCGTATCGGCGTCGATGCGATCGGTCTGCATCTCATCCACTGGCCGAATCCGTCGCAGGCGCAGTACGTCGACGCCTGGCAGGGTCTCATCGACGCTCGCGAGCGGGGAGTGGTCGATCAGATCGGCGTGTCGAACTTCCTCCTCGAACACCTCGAACGCATCGAGGGGGAGACCGGCGTGCGTCCCGTCGTGAACCAGCTGGAGGTGCACCCGTACTTCCCGCAGGTGGAAGCGGTCGAAGCGCATCGCGAGCTCGGAATCATCACGGAGGCGTGGAGCCCGATCGGGCGCGCGGGGGCGATCCTCAGCGAACCCGTCATCCGTGAGCTGGCGCAGTCGCATGAGTGCACCCCGGTGCAGGTCGTGTTGGCGTGGCATGCGGCGAGGGGCGTCGTCTCAATCCCGCGGTCGCAGCACCTGGAGCGGCAGCGGGAGAATCTCGCGGCTGTCGACGTGGTGCTGGACGAGGCCGAGGTGTCGGCCATCACCGCGCTCGGGCGCTCCGACGGCCGATTGTTCGGTGCGGATCCCCGAACTCACGAAGAGATGTAGCCATTCCGTCGCCCACCCGGTGGTCTCTGAGTGCGGGATCAGCGGGCGTTCGGCGTGGCACGCGATGCGACGCCGACGATGTCATCGGCTCGCACCGCGATCCATTCGATGAGCGGGAGCATGCGGTCCATCAGGTCGCGGCCGCGCTCGGTGAGGCAGTACTCGACGTGCGGCGGCACCGTCGGCAGTGACTCCCGGTGGACGATGCCATCCGCGACGAGTTGGCGCAGGGTCGAAGCGAGCATCTTCTCGCTGATGCCCTCGACCTCACGGCGCAGCTCTCCCCAGCGATGAGTGCCGTCTGAGAGCGTGCAGAGCACGAGCACGCCCCAGCGACTCATGACGTGATCGAGGACCACGCGCGTCGAGCACGCCGGAGCGAAGGCTCCGGTTTCGCGCAATTCCGCATAACTTACCATTTGGGGAGTACCTTACCGGAAAGTGGGTACCCGCGTTCGGGAATGTGCGGCCGTCGAAGACCGCTGCACTCCTCGAACCCCTCCCGAAAGGAACCCCATGACCATTCTCGTCACCGGCGCCACCGGCGCCCTCGGCCACCTCGTCATCGATGCACTGCTCGCTCGCGGCATCGCCCCTGCGCAGATCGTCGCCGGTGCGCGCACGCCCGCGAAGGCCGCTGACCTCGCGGAGCGCGGCGTCACAGTCGTGCCGCTCGACTACGACGACACCTCGTCCGTCGAGGGAGCGTTCGCCGGCGTCGACCGCGTACTGCTCATCTCGGGGAGCGAGGTCGGCAAGCGCACGGCTCAGCACCTCGCCGTCATCGAGGCGGCGGCCCGCGCGGGCGTCAAGCATCTCGTGTACACGAGCCTCGCGAACGTCGAGCGCAGTTCCCTGGCGCTGGCGCCGGAGCACCTCGCTACGGAGCGCGCCATCGCGGAGTCGGGTCTCCCCGCCACGATTCTCCGCAACGACTGGTACGCGGAGAACTACGTGGCGAACCTCGACCAGGCCGAGGCGACGGGCGTGCTGCTCTCCGCCACGCACGGGGGTCGCGTCTCAGCGGCTGCTCGTGCTGACTACGCGGCAGCGGCAGCGGTCGTGCTCGCCGATGACGCGCACGTCGGCAAGGTGTACGAGCTCGCGGGCGAACCCGTCACGTACGACGAGATCGCTGCGGCGATCGGCGAAGCGGTGGGTCGCGAGGTCGTGCACCACGACGTGTCAGCTGTCGAATTCCGCGCGGCGCTCGAACGCGCCGGACTGGATGCGGGGACGATCGGCTTCCTCGAGGGGCTCGACGCTGGCATCGCGGCGGGGGATCTCGATGTCGAGGATCCGACGCTCACCGAGTTGATCGGCCGCCCGACTACCTCGCTCGTCGAAGTGCTTCGCGCAGCGCGAGTCGCGAACGCCGCCGCCTGACCGTCACCGTCTTCCGGCGGCAGCCACTGGTTTGCCGAAGGCACCACTCGACGTCAGCCGCGGCCGAAGCTCCTCACCACGCAGAACGGGCCGCGCACGAGTCTTCGTGCGCGGCCCGTTCTGCGGGAGGGGGAACTCAGACGGCGATCTTCTCGCCGGCGAGAATCTTCTCGACCTCTTCGTATGCGTCAGTCTCCGAGATGCCCCGGGCGAGCGCGAACTCCGTGACGAGGATGCCGCTTGCCCGCTGGTACATCGCCTTCTCGCCCGTGGAGAGCTTTGCGCCCTGGCTGCGGCGCCACAGGTCACGAACGACCTCGCCGACGCGGTGCACACTGCCGGAAGCGAGCTTCTCGCCATTGGCCTTGAAGCGCCGCGACCAGTTGCCTGGCTCCTCGGTGAACTCCTCCTGAAGGATCTGGATGAGCGACTCGATGCCATCGCGATCGATGAGTTCGCGCACGCCGATCTCGTTCAGCTGATCCGCGGGGATCTGAATGGAGAGCTCGTTGAGCAGGGGCTGCAGCGTCAGCCAGGTGCGCTCGACGCCGCCGATCTTCTTCACCTCGATCGCAGTGATCGTAACCGCACCGTGGTGCGGGTACACGAGGGTATGTCCCACGACGTGAGACTGCTGCATAGTGATCTCCTCAGGCAATGTCGTGTGCGGACGCGCGGGCTGGATGCCTCACGGTCTCGACGAGTGCGAAGGGACTGGACGCCGCGATATGCGGTCCGCTGTGCCCCCGAACTTGCACTTCCTACTAATTTTAGCCGATTCCGGCGGATTTGCCCAATCGGAGGCAGTATGATGCCCCGATCTTCTCAGGGAGACGACGCCCCCGCTTCAGTTGAGGACGATGATGCCGATGTTCAGCGTGCTCGCGAAGCACAGCCACAGGAGGTAGGGCACCATGATGAGGCTGGCGACCCGCGACCACTTCGCAGCCGACACGGCGAGTGCGATGACCACGACGATCAGAGCGATGATGATGACGGCGGCGATCCACCAGGCTGCTTCGCCGAAAACGGGATATCCGGCGAAGAACACCGGGGTCCACAGAGCATTGAGCACCAGCTGCAGAACGAAGAGCGAGAGGGTGGAACGGGCGGCGTTCGGCCCGCCCATGCGGAAACCCGGGCGCCAGATCAGGAAGCCCGCGAGTGCGATGAGGGCGTACAGCGCCGTCCACACGGGCCCGAATACGGCGTTCGGCGGATCCCACGGCACCTTCTCCGCATCGGCGTACCACCCGTCGACGTTGCCAGTGGAAGCGATGGAACCGCCGAAGGCCACTGCGGCCACGATGACCAGGAAGATGACGGCGACAAGCACCTGGCGCAACGTCGTCGGTCCCTTCGCCCGGGCGATGACATCTTCGTCTACCTGCGCATCCATATGAGCGACGCCCCCTTCGCTGATCGCATGGCCGCCTCGGCCACGTGCGCTCCACTCTGCCCATCCAGACCGAGGAGCGCCAGGGGGTTGCGATCGGAGCGGGCGTCGACGAACGGAGGCCCGGCGGCGGCGGGGGCGGGCACCGGGCCGTGCACGCCAGTGTCCGGCGCCGACGAGGCGCCCGCCGAAGCGGGCGATCCGTCGACGCCGGACGACTCGCCGGCACCGGCCCCTACTGGTTGGAGAGGTTCTCGCGCGCCTCGCCCGCGCGCGACTGCACGTCTCCGGTCGCCGAGGTGGCTTCGCTCTTCACGTGTTCGGCAGCCTCCGTCGCCGTCGACTTCACGGCCTCAGCGGCCTCCGTGGCGGGGTCCTGCAGGTTCGATGCGACCGACTTCGCCGCAGCCGTGGCCTCGTCGACGAGGGGCTGGGCCTCTTCGCGGAGCGTCTGCGACAGTTCCTTCTCCTTGTCAGTGCTCGGGATCAGCGACGCCGCGACCAGCCCGACGCCGAATGCGATGAGCCCGACGGCGAGAGGGTTCCCCTCGGCCTTCGCCTTGACCGTGTGTGCGGCGTCATGGGCGGCATCCCCGGCTCGACCTGCGACTCCCGATGCGGTGCCGCTCGCATCGTCCGCGGCGCCCATCACGCGCTCCTTGATGGATCCGAATTTCGTGCGCACCTTGTCCTTCTGGCGGTCCACGATCTTGCCGGGAGTGACCTTGTCGACCAGGGCGTCGGTGTCTTGGCCCAGGGAACGGCGCGTGCGCTCGATATCGGCTCGGATGGCATCCGGTGACTCGTTCATAAGTTCTCCTCATTTCTCTTGAGTGTCGGAATGAATTCCTGCAGGGTTTCCATCGTCTGCGGCGCGCCCTTGACTTTCTTGAGCTGCGCCTTGCCGATGACGAACAGTACGGCGGCGATCACCGCCCAGACCGCGGCCACGATGACGCCCGACCACCCGCCGCCGACCAGGGTCGCGAGCGCTGCCCAGAGCGCGATCGAGAGGAAGAGCACCACCATGCTCCCGGCGTACGCCGCGCCGCCCAGCATGCCTGCTCCGCGGCCGGTGTTCTTCGCCGATTCGCGGAGCTCGGCTTTCGCGAGTGCGAGCTCCTGGCGCATGAGCGTCGAGAGATCTCCGGTCACCTCGCTCAGCAGGTCACCGAGCGATTCGTTCGCTGCCCGTTCTTCAGAGGGGGTTGGGTCGGCCATCTGCGCCTCCTCCCGTGACGTCGCCGTGGCGAGAGGCTCCGGGCGCACCCGGCGCGGTTCCCGGGGCGCCGGGGCCCACTCCTGGAAGGGGAGATTCCGGCGCGACCGGAGCAGGGGGTGCTGGCTGACCAGATGCCGGCGCGACCGGGGCCGGGGGCGCTGCCGGAGGTGCAGCGGGAGCGACGGGGCGCGATACGGGTGCAGCCGGGCTCGAACCCGGAGCAGACGTGCTGGTGCTGGGACTGGTTACGGGGCGCGCCGGAGTCGTCCCGCCCGCGGGAGCGCTCGACTCGGACGAGGACTGCTCGTGCGCATTCGCAGCGAGAGCGCGGGTGAGGCGCCCCGCGACGACGCCTGCGACCGCGGCGATACCGATGAAGGCGCCCGGCCGTCGGCGCGCGAACGCCTTGACCTCGCTGACGACTTCGCGCGGTTCGTGGCTGTCGAGCCAGTCGCCGATGCGCGCGACCTTCTCAGAGGTCTGGCGCACGAGATCGGGTGCGACACCGCCGCCCGAAGCGCTCGAAGCCATTGCTTCGAGATCGTCGCCGGCGCGCTGCAGGCCGGAGGCGAGCCGCGACTGCTGCTTGGAGGCTTCGTCGTTGAGCTCGCGAGTCGTCTGCGCGACGAGCTCGTGCAACTGCATCGATGCTTCCTCAGCGACGTTGCCGATCTCGTCCTTCGCGGTGTGGGCGACGTTGCTCGCACCCTCCTGCACCGTGTGGGCGAGTTCGCCGGCCTCCTCCTTGGCGGTGTCGACCGTGCCGGATGATGGTGTGCGATTCGGATTCGCGTTTCCGCTCCCGAGGAGCTCATTCTCATGGGACATGTTCTCTCCTTCCACGCCGGATCGTTGCCGGTGTGACACCGTTTGTAGTCGAAGGAATTCGAGAGGGGACGGGCCTTGCACGAGTGCCGATCATGTGCCATCCGCGCGTAATCAGGGAGAGTGAGTCAGGCGTCGCGATCCACGGGGATCAGCTCGACGGAGAGATCCGCGCCGTCGACGTCGGCGAGCATCATGGTGCACTGCGGCTGGCGGCGACGATCGGTCGGGGAACCCGGGTTGAGCAGGCGCAAGCCGCCGGGTGAGACCGTGTCCCAAGGAATGTGCGAATGGCCGAAGACCAGCACGTCGGCGTCGGGGAATGCGGTGTCCGCCCGTTGCTCGCGCCCCGCTGCGGCACCGGTCTCGTGCACCATCGCGATGTCGAGCTCCTCGACGCGGATGTGCGCGACCTCGGGAAGCCGCGCGCGCAACTCCGGGCCGTCGTTGTTGCCCCATACGCCGACGAGCGAACGAGAGGAGGCCTGCAGCAGGTCGAGGGTCGCGGCATCCACCCAGTCGCCCGCGTGCAGCACAAGGTCGGCCGTCGCCGCAGCCGCGAGCACCGCCCCTGGCATTCGCTTCGCCCGTTTCGGCAGGTGGGTATCGGCGATGATGAGCAGACGGGTGGGCATGCCACACTCTTATCGCGGGAGACGGGCCGGACGCAAGGCTCTGCCGTGATCCCGCACCGCATTCGACGATGGGCGCATGGCATTCCGGATCGCGATCGCCTCGGCGGGCTCACATGGCGCGCCCGATTGAGTCATATGCACCGATCGGCGACGGCCGCACGGTCGCCCTGGTCGGCTCGAACGGGCGGATCGACTGGCTTCCCCTGCCGAACCTCACGAATGTTCCGGTGTTCGCGCACCTTCTCGACGCCGACACGGGCGGGTACTTCGAGGTTGCGCCAGACCTCCCCGAGACGGAGTACCGGACCGAGCGTCGATACGTGCCCGGCACCAACGTGCTCGAGACGACGTTCGTCGCCGAGTCGGGAAGCGTGCGCGTCACCGATGCCCTGCTCGTCGGCGTCTCGGGCCGTCTCCCGTGGGCGGAGCTCGCGCGTCGGGTGACGGGTATCGAGGGAGAAGTGCCCGTGCGCTGGGCCGTGCACCCTGGCACGTCGTTGCAGACCGCGGCGCCGTGGATCGAGGCGACCGCTCATGGGCATGTGGTGCGCAGCGGCGCGACCGCCTTCACCGTCGTCGGTCTCGAGCATGGCCCGGGCGAGCCCGACTCCGACGGTGCTCGGGGGCCGGAGCTCGAAGGCGGGTTCACCGCACGGGCGGGGTCGCGGCATCTCATCGCGATCGCCGCGACGCATGACGAGCCGTTGCACTTTCCGAAACCTGAGAACGTCGACGCTGGGATCGATCGGACCATCGAGAACTGGCGGCATTGGTCGCACGTGTTCTCCTACGACGGCCCCTACGCCGAGCTGATGCAGCGGAACGCGCTTGCGCTGAAACTCCTGATCTACAGTCCGACAGGAGCCATCGCTGCGGCAGCGACGACATCGCTGCCCGAGAACCCCGAGGGTGGCAAGAACTGGGACTATCGCTTCGCCTGGGTGCGCGACCTCGCGTACACGGCCCACTCGCTGGTGCGGTTCGGGCTTCGAGAGGAGACCCAGGCTGCGCTCTCCTGGATGCTGCAGACCATTCGCAAGCACGGCCCGGAGCTGCAGGTGATGTACACGCTCGACGGTGATCTCGTGGCGGGCCCTCAGGAGCATCATGTGGCCGGATGGCGAGGAATCGGTCCGGTCGTCTCGGGCAATCCCGCCAGCGAGCAACTGCAGCTCGGCGTGTACGGCGACCTCATCGCGATCTGCCGAACCTACGTCGATGCCGGGAACGTACTCGACGTGGCGACGGCTCGCATGCTCGCTGGCATCGCCGACCGCACCTGCGATCTGTGGCGCAATCCGGATGCGGGAATGTGGGAGCTCGCAGTGGAGCGGCACTACATCTCCTCGAAGATGGGCTGCTGGAAGGCGCTCGACGACGCTGTCGCGCTCGTCGAGGCTGCGGCTATCCCGGGGAACGCCAGCCGATGGCGGGCGGAGCGAGACCGCATCCGCGCCTGGATCGATGCGCACGGCTGGTCTGAGGAGCGCGGCTCGTATCTCTTCTACGCGGGAGGGAACGAATTGGATGCATCCGTGCTGCTGCACGCCCCGACCGGCTTCGACCGCGGCGAGCGCATGTCGTCGACCATCGATGCGTTGTCCGACGAACTCGGGGCCGGCCCATTGCTTTACCGCTACAGCGGCGCCGAGCGCGAGGAGCACACGTTCGTGGCGTGCGCCTTCTGGCGCGTCGAGGCACTCGCCTGCGTCGGCCGCCACGCCGAAGCCCTCGAGCTGATGGAGGCCCTCGTCGAGCATGCCAACGACGTGGGCATCTACGCAGAGATGATCGATGCCGAGACGGGGGCCGCGTGGGGCAATACGCCGCAGGCGCTCAGCCACCTCGCCTTTCTCGGAGCGGCGATGACGATTCATGATGTCGTGCCACCAGACATGCTCGACGGCCGCTGACGGTCGCACCGGGCGCACGCACCCCCAACAGGAAACACGAGTGAAAGGAAACACCATGTCACGTGACCAGTACACCTTCGTCAACCCTGCGGAACTGTACGCGGATATCAAGCCGCAGAAGCAGCACATGCCCGAACCGGGCCTCGACGCCGACCTCACCCCGAAGGCCGATCTCGGCGAGGAGAGCTACCGCGGAACCGGCCGCCTGCAGGGCCGCAAAGCCCTCATCACCGGTGGTGATTCGGGAATCGGTGCGGCGACCGCCATCGCCTTCGCGCGCGAGGGCGCCGACGTCGCGATCTCCTACTTGCCGGAGGAGGAGACCGATGCGCAGCGCATCGCAGGCATCCTCCGCGACGCCGGAGTCACGGTGGCGACGCTGCCCGGAGACCTGCGCGATGCCGAGTACTGCCGCACGCTCGTCGCCGATGCGGTGTCCCAGCTCGGCGGGCTCGACATCCTGGTGAACAACGGCGGCAAGCAGGTGTTCCAGGAATCACTCGCCGACCTCAGCGATGAGCAGTTCGACGACACGTTCAAGACGAATGTGTACGCGATGTTCTGGATCACGAAGGCGGCCCTGCCTCATCTTGCTCCCGGGTCGACCATCATCAACACCACGTCGATCCAGGCGTACTCGCCGGCTGCGATCCTCGTCGACTACGCGTCGACGAAGGCGACGATCAACGCATTCACGAAGGGGCTCGCGGCTCAGCTCGCCCCCAAGGGCATTCGCGTCAACGCGGTCGCGCCGGGGCCGATCTGGACGCCGCTGCAGCCGAGCGACGGCCAGCCGCAGGAGAAGATCGAGGAGTTCGGCGCAGAGACCCCGTTCGGCAGGATGGGCCAGCCTGCAGAGCTCGCGCCCGCATACGTCTTCCTCGCTTCGGCGGAGTCGAGCTATGTCGCGGGGGAGACGCTCAACGTCAACGGCGGCATGCCGACTCCGTGATGAGCGAGCGCGAGATGCAGGTGTTCCGCTCGACGCCCGGAATTCTCGTCGAGAGCATTTGGTGGGATGCCCGTACCGAGGAGGTCGTGTGGGTCGACATCGTGGCTGGACTGCTGCATCGCGGACGCCTCGACGGGTCGGTGGATGGCAGTGAGGATCGCGTGGTCCATTTGCCTCCACCGCTCTCGGCGGTGCAACCCGGCCCCGACGAGGGGTATGTCGCATCGCTCCGGGACTCCGTCGTGCTGCTCGACGCCGACGGAGCAGTGGTTCGCGAGTTGGCGCGGCTGCGGCACCGTCGCGACGGGATGCGTCTGAACGAGGGAAAGGTCGATCCGTTCGGACGTTTCGTGGTCGGCGGGATGAGCGTCATCGGTGAGACCCCGGATGCGGATCTCTGGTCTGTCGCGCCGGATGGCGCGGTCACGGTACTCCGGGGCGGTTTCGGCATCACGAACGGCATGGAATGGTCGGACGACGGGCGCACCATGTACGTGACGGATACCTCGACCGAGACGGTCTACCGCGGCTCGTACGGCCCGGATGGCCTCCTCGGGGAGCTCGAGCCATTCGTGTCGGGCCGTCCGAGTGACGGCCTCGCGCTCGCCGCGGACGGGACGTTCTGGAATGCGCTCTACGGCGAGGGCGTGGTGGCGCGGTGGTCGGAAGCGGGAGAACTGATCGAGGAGGTCGCGATTCCTGTGCCGAATGTCACCTCGGTCGCCTTCGCCGGACCGGGTCTCGGTCGGGCCCTCGTCGGCACTGCGCGCGAGAACCTCACCGAAGCGCAGTTGCGGGCCGCTCCGGGTTCAGGAGCCATCTACATGTTCGACGGGGGAGCGCATGGAAGGCCGGTGCACGCGTTCGGCTCGGTATAAGCGCTCTCGCGGGGAGAGCCCACCGCGTGACCGGCGCGTCAGGATCGATCGAAGCCGTCGAACTCGTAATCCCAGTCGGGGGCTCGCATCTCTTCATCGAGGAGCGGGCCTCCGGTCACCAGCTGCGGGAAGCTGGGATGCGTGCGCAGTTCTTCGGCGTGCTCTGAGAAGTCCGGCTGCTCCTCTCCCTCCCACTTGGCGGGGAGCGAGAGCACGTCGTTGCCGACTCCGATGACGAGGTCGGCGGTGCCCACCCGATCGTGATCGTCGGTCACGATCGGGATCCTCACCGCCTCGGCACGTCCGTTCTTCGCGACGGCGGCCGTGAGTTTGACCAGCGCCTCGGCGACGTCGTCAGTGGTGGTGACGGTTTCTCCAGCGTAGGTGATCGTTCTCATGGTGAGACTCTCGCATGCATTCGCGGTGTTGATTAGACGGTTGTGTTTTCGGGGGAGGGGCGGGTATACGCGGGAGTCGAGCGGAGGCCGCAGCACTGCGGGTAAAACGAAATCGATCCTGCCCGAATCCGTCCGGATGTGCCATGCTGCTTGCATGGGTTTTCTGATTCATGGCGGCAATGATTACGAGTTCGAGGATCGTCTCCTCACGCATTTGAAGACGGTCATCGGGCAGAAACTGGTGAAGCAGGAGAGCTTCTTCCTCAGTTGGTCGCGCACTCCGGACCAGGGCAGCGGACGCGTATCGGTGTGGCTCTCGCCGTACGTCACGGTCGCCTTCCGCTTCTCCGGCAGTAAGCGCCCCGAACTCAACATGACCTGGTTGAAGGCGCTGAATGCGCTTTCCAACACCCCGCGTGGGCTGATCGTCATCAGTGAGGAAGAGGCGGAGGCCTACGCGAAGAAGAATCCCGACCTGATGTGACGGCACGCTGATGGTTGCGGAGGTGCCGTGGACGCTGCTCGCATGTCTCGCGTATTCCGGCAACGTCTGCATCGGCACGGCGAGCCTGCGCGGCCGCAGTGTGCCGCGCTCATGGCACGGTCGCGTCTTCCTCGTCGCGCTCGCGCTCACCGCGATAGCCGCGGCGACCTCGTTCCCAGAGCACGGTGCTCGAGGCGCCGCTCTCATCGTCGCGCTGGTGCCACTCCTGACGCTGCCCTTCGTGGGGAGACCGGTGCGCCGCCGTCCCAGTACGCACATCATCATCGGATTGGTGGCCGCACCGTGCTTCGCGATTGCGCTGCTGCTCTGGGCGGTCGCCGCCTTCTGACACTGCACCGCGTGTAGGGTCCAGGAAGGAGTGAGAGGAAGGCGAGCATGGAGTTTCGCGATGTGCTGTTCAATCGGAGAACGACGAACGGACCGTTCCTCCCGGATCCGGTCTCAGAGGAGCATCAGCGTCTGCTGATCGCGGCCGCGGCCACCGCGCCGTCGCAGTTCAACAGTCAGCCCTGGCGCTTCGTGGTGATCGAGGATCGCGACACCATCGAGACGATCGCGCGGGTGAGCGGAGAGTCGATGACCTCGGTCATCGGCGAGGGATCGTTCTTCACCCGCTACAAGCGACACTTCCGATTCAGTGCGGAGGAGATGGCCGAGCATCGCTCCGGCATGTACTTCGACAAGCTGCCCGCACCTCTGCGCCCGTTCACGCGCGCGGTGTTCACGGCCTCGGGGCTCGCGATGATGCGGATGCTCAGGGTGCCGCAGACGCTCGGCGAGGAGAATCGCAAGCTGGTCGCGGGATCCCCGCTGATCTTCGGCGTGATGCTCGATCGGGCGGAGCGCGGGGCTCACCCGCTCGCAGACTTCTACTGCCAGTTCAGCATGGGGGCCGCCGTCGAGAACATCTGGCTGACGACCGTCGAGCTCGGCATGGGCATCCAGTTCATCTCGTTCCCGATGGAGGCGCCGGAGCAGTGGGAGCGATTGACGAAACTGCTCGACGTTCCCGATCACCTCGAACTGATGGCGCTGTATCGGCTCGGCTACGTGCCGCAGGACCAGCGACGGCCGAAGATCGACTGGTCGAGTCGTGAGCGCCGCCCGCCATCGCAGTTCGTGTACCGGGAGACGTGCCGCACGCCCCAGCAGGGCTGGGACGAGGCCACCCTCTGATGCCCGGGCGAACGGGTCGAGCGCGCCGCATCGTCGGTATCGGCGGAGCGGCGATCGGTGCGCTGCTCGTGCTCGCCGTCGTCGCCTTCGTGGTCTGGGCCAACCTCACGTATCCAGCGGAGCGAGGCCCGCTCGAATCGGTGGCGCAGGACGAGCGCGTCACGGTGACCGAGCGAGACGGGGCGATCGTGATGAGTCCGTCGCAGGGTGCCGAGACGAGCGGCCTCGTCTTCTTCGCCGGGGCGAAAGTCGAACCCGAGGCGTACCAGGCGACCTTCCGTGAGACGGTGGCTGCAGGCCAGACGGTGGTCATCGTGCAATCGTTCTTGAACCTGCCCCTGTTCGAGACGCGCCCGTTGAGCGATTTCACGAGTCTCGCCCCGGAGATCGAGACGTGGGCGGTCGGCGGCCACAGCATGGGCGGCGTCAAGGCCTGCATGTTCGCGGAATCCGAGCCGGAGGACGTCACAGCTCTCGTGCTGTTCGCGTCGTACTGCGCAGACGACGCCCTCGCCGGTCGCGATGATGTCGACGTGCTGTCGCTCTCGGCGACGAATGACGGGCTCGCGACGCCGGAGAAGATCGAGGCGTCGGCCGTGGACTTGCCGGATGGCACCCGCTTCGAGGCGATCGCAGGGGCCGTGCACGCGCAGTTCGGCGCGTACGGCGAGCAGCCCGGAGATGGAACGCCGACGATCTCCGACGACCGGGCGCGCGCCGAGATCACCGAGGCTCTCGTCGGTTTCCTCGGAGGTTAACGATCTGACGCGGCGTCAGCGCGGCCATCCGTCTCGGGCGCCCGATCCTCGCGGTTCCGCTGGTACACGTCGGGGATCCCGTCGCCGTCCTCGTCGACCGCATCGCGCAGCGCCATGCGCCGGTACCTGCGATTGCGAGAACCGAGGAGCAGCGAGGCGAGCACGGCCGCGACCACGGATGCGCTGAGAATGGCGACCTTCGCGATGTCGTGCTCCTCGGTGCCCGGCGCGAAGGTGAGCTCCGCGATGAGCAGCGACACCGTGAACCCGATTCCGGCGAGGAGCCCGACGCCGACCATGTCGATCCACCGGAGATCCGGGTCGAGCCGGGCGCGCAGCACCTTCGTCGTCAGCCAGGTCGATGCGAGAATGCCGATCGGCTTGCCGATCACGAGCGCCGCCATGATGGCGAAGGTGAGCGGATGCGTGAACGCCTCACGGAGTCCGTCGGCGCCGCCGAGCGAGACCCCGGCGGCGAAGAACGCGAACACGGGAACGGCGAACCCGGCGGAGATCGGTCGGAAGCGGTGCTCGAACTCCTCGGCGAGGCCCGGGGCGGAGGAGCGGTCGTCGCGCGCTCCCTTCCGGTGCAGCACGGGGATCGCGAAGCCGAGCAGCACGCCGGCGATGGTCGCGTGGATGCCGGAGGCGTGCATCAGCGCCCAGGCGACCGCGCCGACGGGCAGGAGGATGCACCACGCCGCGGACGCATGGCGACTGAAGAACACCCGGAATCGCTGCGCGAGCATGCCGTAGACCAGGATCACGGCGACGGCGAGAACGAGGGGAACGACCTCGATGTGGTCGGTGTAGAAGACCGCGATGATGCTGATCGCGAGCAGATCGTCGACGACCGCGAGCGTGAGGAGGAAGATGCGGAGCGCCGGCGGCAGGTGCGAGCCGATGATCGCGAGCACCGCCACCGCGAACGCGATGTCGGTGGCGGTGGGAATCGCCCAGCCGTGATGCAGTTCGGGTCGCTGTGCAGCGACCGCGGTGTAGATCAGGGCGGGAACGAGCACGCCGCCGGCGGCGGCCACGATCGGTACGACTGCGGAGCGGAAGCTCCGCAGATCTCCGGCGACGAACTCTCGTTTGAGCTCGAGCCCGACGAGGAAGAAGAAGATGGCGAGCAATCCGTCTGCTGCCCAGGTGCCGAGGCTCAGCTTCAGATGCCACGGCTCGTAGCCGAACTCGAAATCGCGCAGTGCGACGTACGCGTCAGACCACGGCGAGTTGGCCCAGATGATCGCGACGATCGCAGCGACGACGAGCAGCATGCCGCCCACCGTCTCCTTGCGCAGCAGTGTCGTGATACGCCCGGCTTCGCGGTAGCTCCCGTACTCGGGGAACGTCGATCCGGTCTGCGGTGGTGACTGCGCCATAGTGCTTTCTCTGAAATGGTCGACGGATGCGCACGGCATGCGGTTCCTCTCGCCCCAGCGAGGAGAACGGGCTTCAAGCATACCGGCGGGGCACGCGTGACGCTCCAAACTCAGCGCGCCTCGGATCTGACAGTGCTGGCAGTTCGCGAGTAGAGTCGGGTGCGTTGTGTCGGGGGCTGCTCTCATCTGGTTCCCCGAATCCGGGCGCAGAACGAGCGGAAGGACCGTCCGTGCACGAAGCATCGCGGGGAGAGGTGACCGCGGTGACAGGCTTCGTGCGCCAGGCGGGGGCCCGCGCGAGGCACCTCGCTGGTCATGCCCCGGCCCGCATGGCGATGCTGATCTTCTCCGCGGCAGTGCTCATCTTCAGTGCGGCTCTGATGCTCCCGATCTCGAGCGCGAAGAACATCGTCACGCCGCTCGCCGACGCCGTCTTCACCGCGGTCTCCGCGCTGACCGTCACGGGGCTCACCACGGTTCCCACCGGCGAGCATTGGTCCGGATTCGGACAGGTCGTGATCCTCGTCGCCATCCAAGCAGGCGGGCTCGGCGTCGTCACCATCGCACTGCTGCTCATGATGATGGTGACGCGCAGTCTCGGCGTGAGCGGTCGCGTGTTCGCGAAGGAGACGATCGGCACTTCCGGTCTCGGCGACGTTCGCCATCTGCTGCGCACCGTCGTCACCACGACCTTCATCGTCGAGGCTGTCCTCATGCTCGCGCTGGTACCCGCGTTCAGCGTCGAGGAGCAGTCCTTTGCAAAAGGGGTGTGGTTCGGAGCGTTCTACGCGATCTCCGCGTTCGGAAATGCCGGGTTCTCGCCGCACGTCGGGGGGCTGGCCGGCTTCAGCGACAACCCCTGGATTCTCGTCCCGCTCGCTGTGGGAGTATTCGTCGGGAGCTTCGGGTTCCCGGTCTTCCTGAACCTGATCCGCGCGAAATGGGCGCGAAAGCGCTGGACACTGCATACGAAGCTGACATTGATCACGACCACCGTCCTCTTGATTCTCGGGGCGGTGTGCTGGGCGGGCTTCGAGTGGTCCAACGAGGCCACGGTCGGTCAGGAAACTCCGCTGAGCAAGATCGGGCACGCGTTTTTCGCGTCGACCATGCTGCGATCGGGGGGATTCTCCGTCGTCGACATGCAGGCCGCGACGTCGACGACGATGCTGCTCAGCGATGCGCTCATGTTCGTCGGCGGAGGCTCCGGATCGACGGCGGGCGGGATCAAAGTGACGACTCTGGCCGTGTTGTTTCTGGCGATCCTCGCCGAAGCGCGCGGCACCGAGAACACGAATGCGCTCGGGCGCAAGATTCCGAACAGTGCCATGAGGCTCGCGATCAGCGTCATCTTTCTCGGCGCAACGCTCGTCCTACTCGCGACCGGGCTCCTGACGACGGTCACCGATGCGCGCCTCGACCGCATCCTGTTCGAAGTGATATCGGCATTCGCGACGTGCGGTCTTTCAGTTGGAATCTCCGCGGAAGTCGATTCATTCGGCAAGTACGTGCTGTCCGCGCTGATGCTGGTCGGTCGCATCGGGCCGATCGCACTCGCCTCCGGGCTCGCCGTTCGGCAACGCCGCGAGATGTTCTCCTACCCTGAGGAGCGCCCGGTCATCGGGTGAGGCGGTATTCGAAAACGGGCTGTGGCGAGTTCCCCAGCAGAAAGAGGTGCACCATGACAGCCGTGCGTTCATCGGAGGCTCGTGTTGCGCTCATCACGGGCGCGGGAAGCGACCGCGGAATCGGTTTCGCGGCGGCTCGGGCGCTCGCGGAGGCGGGTCACCGGCTCGGTATCGCCGCAACGTCCGACCGCATCGAGGAGCGCGCGGCGGAGCTCCGCGCTCTCGGGCACGAGGTGGTGACTGTGATCGCCGACCTCACCGATGCGGCGGAGGCGGATCGTGCGGTCGCCGAGGTGCTCGAGGCCTTCGGTCGACTCGATGTGCTCGTGAACAACGCGGGCATGACCTCGGTCAGTGATCCGGAGCAGCCGGCGGGCATTCGAGACATCTCGAACGCGCAGTGGGACGCGGCGCTCCGCCGCAATCTCGACACCATGCTGTTCGTCACGCGCGCGGCGACCCCGCCCCTGGTGCGCAGCGGCGCCGGCCGGATCATCAACGTCGCCTCGCTCTCCGGGCCGGTGACGGCCTACGCGGGCGACATCGCGTATCACGCGGCGAAAGCCGGCGCCGTCGGTCTGACACGGGCCGCCGCCATCGACCTCGCCGAGCAGGGGGTGACGGTGAACGCTGTGGCGCCCGGGTGGATCGACACCGGGTCGTCCACGCCTCACGAGCTCCGCATGGGAGAAGCGACGCCGGTGGGACGATCGGGGCGGCCCGAGGAGGTCGCGAGTGCCATCGCCTGGCTCGCCCGGGCAGATGCCTCGTACGTGACCGGCCAGGTCATCGTCGTCGACGGCGGCAATTCGATCATGGAGGATCGCGGCGGGGCGTCTCGGGAGTAGGACGACCTGCCCGCTTCGCCCGTGGGCGCTTCGCCGGGACGACGGAGGGCCGGCGGAATCCGCCGGCCCTCTGCGTTCATCGGATCAGTAGTGCGCGGGCGGGTCGCTTCCGGGGAAGGAATCCTCGCCCCATTCGTCTGCCACGGCGTCCGCGTGCTCGTGCGACACCTCGGTCGAACCCGGGTGCTCCGCGATATCCTCGCGTGACTCCGCATTCTCCGCGTTCTCCGTGATGTCCTGCGACTCCTCGGATCCGGGTACCTGCTCATTCACCTGTTCGTCATCGGCGCGACCGGTCATGAGTGCTCCTTCCTGTTCGCACATTGCGGCGAACGAGTCCGCCGCGCAGTGGTTCCATCGTCGAAGAATGCGTGGCGACGTGCAAGCCCCTGGCACTGCGGCCTCGAACTGTGCGTAGGAGTCAGATCCACCCCTGTTGCCAGGCGTGTTCAGCCGCCTCTTGGCGATTTCCCATTCCGAGTTTCGTCATCGCCGCGGAGAGGTAGTTGCGCACCGTGCCGGGTGAGAGGAACAGCGCTTCGGCGATGTCGCGCACGTTCGAGTGGACGCGGGTGGCGCGCAGCACGTCGAGTTCGCGATCCGTGAGCGGGCAGTGCTCGGCCGAGAGCGCGGCGGCCGCGATCTCCGGATCGATGTAGCGCTTGCCTGCAGCCACGTCGCGAATGACCTGCGCGAGTTCACCGGCGGGCGTCGACTTCGGCACGAATCCGACGATCTTCGCGGCGAGTGCACGCCGGAGCACGCCCGGCCTCGCGTGTCGCGTGACGATGATGATGCGCGTACTGGGAGCGCCTGCCGCGATGAGCGTTGCAGCCTCGATGCCATCGGTGCCGGGCATCTCGAGGTCGAGCAGGCACACATCGGGCCGCAGCTCGATCGCGAGCGCAGCGGCTGTTGCGCCGTCGTCGGCGCCCGTGACGACCTCGATATCCGGTTCGAGTTCGAGAAGCGCTTCGAGTGCGCTTCTGATGAGCTGCTCGTCGTCGGCGATGAGCAGCCGGATCGGTTCTGTCATCGTGCTCCTCCGCCCGGGACCCATACCGTGAGCTCGAAACGCCCCGCTTCGTCGTCGTGCGACGCGGTCAGCGTGCCGCCGACGGCCATGATGCGGTCGCGCAGCCCAGCGAGCCCGGAGCCAGCATTCGCATCATGCGTGATTTCCACGCCGTCGTTGGTGATCGCGAGCGCGAATCCGTCTCGCTGAGGCGCGAGAGCGATGGTCGCGCGGGAGGCGACGCTGTGCCGGAGGATGTTGGTCGTGGCCTCGCGCACCGCGAAGGCCAGCGCGCGCTGAGCGGCTGGGTCCTCCGGGCTCCTCGCGATGTCCAGCGTGCATTCCGCTCCCGAGAGGGTCAGCACGTCGCGAGCGTTCTCGAGTTCATCCGGGAGGTCGACGTCCCGGAGTCCGGCGACGAGCGCTCGCGTCTCCTCCATGGCGTGCTTGGCGGTGAGGCGGATCTCGGTGAGCTGCTCGGCGGTGCGAGCTGCGTCGCGGCCGAGCGTGCGTTCGGCGAGTTCGGCCTGCAACGCGATGACTTGCAGATGGTGACCTTGAATGTCGTGAAGGTCTGCGGCGAAGCGCAGTCGTTCTCGGGTGACGGCGAGCGTCGCCGCGAGAGACCGGGCCTCGTCCAGCCGCCGGATGATCCGCCACATCCACAGGCTGGTGAACAGCATGAAGGGGAGCAGAGCGCCGTAGAGGAGCACGAATCCGCTCGAGATATCCAGTGAGTGCTGCAGGATCGCCGATCCCCGGCTGATGTGAACGAGGAGCGGGATCGCGGCCAGAGCCAGCGCCAGGCCGGTGGCCCCCCATCGGCGCCCGCCCGAGAGCACGGCCGCGAACAGGACGCCGGAGAACCAGAGCTGCGCCGCGGCGTAGACCGCCAACTCGGGAGAGGCGAAGGCGAGGGCCCACGAGATCGCGGGGGGCAGGAAGAGTGCGACGGTCCACCCGCGGTGCGGTCGCGTGTCGGGCGCATCATCGCGGAGAAACCAGCAGTAGCGGATCCGAGCGGCCGCGGCGAGGACGCTCGTGATCAGGAGCGCGAGCACGAGAGGATCGCGCGTCGCCGCGAAGTCGGCGAGGTAGTCGAACGCGATGATCGCGTCGATGACGACGAACAAGAACACGATGGAGCCGAGCGTGTAGTTCCACGTCGCGGTCACACCGGCGCCGGGAGCCCGGTGCATGTCAGCTGAAATCATAGCGTTGACCAGACTACGAGCATCTCGGGCGATCGGGCCCGGCGTGCGCCGTCGCGTGACACATGTCATGCCGAAGTGGTGCGGATGTGCATGCCGACCGATGACACGGGGGCACTACGGCTCCGAAGACGAGTGGGAAACGATGGACGTACCTCATCAGCAGCGCCCTCACGACCGACGGCGGGGCTGATCCTCTCCCGACGTGAAAGGTCCCCATGATCACCACTCTCCAGGAATTCGCCGCCTCGCTCCCGGAGCCGCTGCAGTGGCTCGGCGTACTGGTCATCGCGGCGATTCCGTTCGTCGAGTCCTACTTCGGTTCCGCGATCGGGGTCATCGTCGGTATTCATCCGGTGATCGCGGTTGCAGCAGCGGTCGTCGGAAACGCGATCTCGATGCTCGTCTTCGTGCTCACCGCGCACGGGGTCCGTGCCAGCGCGACGAAAGGCAAGGACGCGAAGCCGCTGACGCCGCGACGCGAGAAGCTCAAGCAGCGGTTCGAGCGCTACGGGGTGCCCGGGGTCAGCTTGCTCGGCCAGGTGTTCCTGCCGAGTCAGATCACGTCGGCGGCGATGGTCTCGTTCGGGGCTCCGAAGAACCAGGTCATCTTCTGGCAGATCATCTCGATCATCATCTGGGGCGTCGTGTTCGGCGTGCTCGCGGCGCTCGGCGTGGCCGTGCTCGCATAGCTCTTAGGCGCGCTGAGGGATCAACGATGCGGCGATCGCGCGAGCAGTGCCCGTGGTGTGATCGGGCGCGCGCAAGCGCATGGCGAGATCGCCGCTGACGATGAGGAGCAGTTGCTCCGCCAGTGCGGGCGCGTCCTGCGCCGACACCGGTTCGGCGAGTCGCGTCAAGCGATACCGCATGGCGTCGGTGTCTGCGCGGATCGCCGCAGCCACTTCGGGAGGAGCCGACGCGTATTCGGCCGATGCTCCGAGAAACGCGCACCAGCGCGAGCCGCGGGGCTGTTCGCGAAACGCGTCGAGCGCCTCGAAGATCGCGAGCAGACGCTGCTCATCGGTCGAAGCTCTCGCGATCGCCTCATCCCAGGATTCGATCCAGGCGTTCTGGCGTCGCTCGAGCACGGCCGCGAGGAGTGCGTCTTTGCTGGCGTATCCGCGATACAGCGTCGCGGGGGAGACTCCGGCGCGCGCCGTGATGGCGTCGATCGGGGTCGAGAAGATCCCCTGCGAGAAGAACAGATCTTCGGCGGCGTCGAGAATTCGCGCTTCCGTACTCGACCTGAGCCCCATGGGAATACTCTAGGCTAGCGATAAGTGAAACGCACGTTATCGTTTTGGGGGTGCGCATGTCGGCGCAGCAGCGAACTCGTTCACGGCGAGCCACGCCGCAGATGTGGGCACTCGTCGTCGCGGGCACCGCGGTGATCGCCGCGACCTACGGCCTCGTCAGACTCGCGTTCGGCCTCCACCTCCCCGAGATGAGCCGTGAGTTCGGTCTCGGCATCGCGACCCTCGGGTTGATCTCGGCCGGGGCATCCGTGGTCTACGGGCTCGCCGCCTGCGCCGGGTTCCTCGTCGGGGACCGCTTTCCGCGCGCGCTGGTGCTCGCGGCCGGTCTCACCGCGGGCGGCGGATCGATCGGCATCGCGTTGACGCACGACGTCGGAATCTTCAGCGCGTGCGCGATCGTGAGTTCGGCCGGTGCAGGGTGCGCGTCTCCCGGGCTCGTGCGCATCATTCATCGGGCCGCGTCCCCCGGCGACCGGGCGACGATGCAATCGGTCGTCAACGCGGGGACCGGCCCCGGCCTCGTCGCAGCGGGCTGCATCGCGTGGTCGCTCGCGCCCGACTGGCGGCTCGCCTGGGTGATCGCCGGCGGAGTGACGGCGCTCGCGACCATCGCGGTGCTCTGGTTGGGTCGGGAGCAAGCGTCGGAAGCCGTGGAAGCGCGGTCCGCGCTCCGGTTGCCGCCCGCGGCCTGGTGGGCGTCTCATCGCGCAGCACTCCTGGCCGCTGCCGCCTTCGGCTTCGGAGCTGCAGCGGTCTGGAACTACGGGCGAACTGCGCTCATCGATGCCGGCGCCTCTGCAGGTGTCTCATTGCTCGCGTGGGTGCTGCTCGGTGTCGGCGGGACGGCAGTGATCCTCACGGCGCCGCTCGTGCGGAGGCTGCGGCCGCGCAGCCTCTGGGCAGTCTCCACGATCCCGGCCGCAGTCTCCACAGCCGCTCTCGGAGTGTCCTCCGGCTCTCCTCTGCTTGCGGGAGCGGTGTGCGCCGTGTTCGGTTGGGGATACGTGACCGCGACCGGCGCCCTGATCGAGTGGACTACGCAGATCGATGGTTCGCGCGCTGCTACGGGCACCGCCGTGCTCTTCGTCGTGTTCATGATCGGCCAGGCGGCGGGGGCGGCCGTCGTCGGTGCCCTCGTCGCGGAAGCGGGGTACCCGGCGTCGTTCGGCGTCGCGGCCGCAGCGGCGTGCGCGGCAGGCGTGCTCGGCTATGAACGGCAGGCGCGGCGAGTTCGAACCAGGTAACGGCTCGAGCGATCGCAGCGACGGCTCCTGCGGCCGGTACGGTGATCGTCAGGAACGTCACGAGGCGGTACGCGGGCTCCAGCTGAAATCGGTGCTCCGCCTCGAAACGACAGAACCCCCGCCGCTTTCGCGACGGGGGTTCTGCGTGAACTGGTGCGCCCCAAGGGATTCGAACCCCTGACCTTCTGATCCGTAGTCAGATGCTCTATCCAGCTGAGCTAGGGGCGCCCGTTGGTTTCCCAACTCGAAAGAGACTACACGAGACGATCGAAAAACGAAAATCACGCCCCCTTCGCACAATGGCGCCGCGCGTGTCGCGAGCGAGCGGTACCCTGGAACCCGTGTCACTGAGCCCAGAACTCGCCCGCGCGGAAGCACTGATCCGCGAGATCGCCAACTATCCGTCGCCCGGCATCCTCTTCCGCGACATCACGCCGCTGCTCGGCGATGCTGGCGCGCTGCGCGCGACGGTCGACGCCCTCATCGAACCGTTCAACGGTTCGTTCGACGTCGTAGCGGGCCTCGAAGCGCGCGGGTTTCTGCTCGCGAGTGCCGCGGCGTACGCCAGCGGCACCGGCCTCATGCCGATTCGAAAGGCGGGCAAGCTCCCCCGTCCTGCGGCGAGCGTCGGCTACAAGCTGGAGTACGGCACCGCAGAGGTCGAAGCGCACGACGATTTCGCGCCGGGCACCCGCGTGCTATTGATCGACGACGTTCTCGCCACCGGCGGGACGCTCGCGGCCGCCCACGAACTCGTCGAGCGGCTCGGCTACGTCGCCGCAGGCACGTCGGTGCTCTTCGAGATCGATGGCCTCGGCGGGCGCGAGACCGTCGCCGATGCCTCGCTGCACACGGTCTTCCGGAGCTGACGCCGCGATGTCCGCGGTTCGCCTGATGCTTGCAGTATGAGTCGGTCATCGAAGCGCAGCGGGCAGCGGCTGCCCGCCCCCGACTTCTTCGATCTCGCGGGAAGCGACCCTGAGCTGCTCACGTCCGGGAGGATCCCTGATCCGCTCCCCGAGCACACGCCCGTGTTCCGGTGGCTCGCGAACGTGCTGCAGCTCGTCGAGTCGCGCCTGCGCGCTCGCGGCGACACCGCGCTGCGGAACGCGATCCGGTTCTTCTGGGTTCTCGTAGCCCTCGTCGGAGTCTTCCTGCTGGTCGGCCCCATCATCAATGAGCCGCTCGACTTCGATGACGTCATCGCATCAGCCGAGATCGACGACGTCGACTGGGTCGCGCGAGACGCCGAGGTGGACTACGTCATCGACCGCGACGCAGCAGGAGGCTTCGTCGCGCAGGTGAGCGAGCGCTTCGACGCCGAATTCCGCAACGGCCCCGAATCGAGCGTGGCGCGCACCGTTCTGACCGAGTACCACGGACACGACGTGCGCTTCTCATTGACGAGTGCGACGATCGACGGCGCCGAAGCCGAGATCGACGTGCAACACGAGCCGACCACCACGGAGGTGCGGCTCACCCGCAGCGACGGCGAAGCGCTTTCCGGTACACGGGAGATCGCGCTCACATACGACCTGCACGACCTCGTCACGAGGGATGTCGACGAGGCGACCGCGGAACGCGTCGATCGTTTCGACTGGCCGCTCTTCGCCCCGACGTGGCCGCAGGCGACGAAAGGCATCGACGTATCCGTGACGCTCGCCCGCGAGATCGACGAGGCTCTGGTGCGGGCCCCGCGGGCCTACATCGGCTGGTTGCTCATCAGCGGCACCGAGTGGTTGACCCCCGAGGGGGAGGACGCCGCCGGGGTGCGGTACGCCTTCTCGAACGATGACGCGCTGCCGCCGAACGCGGACCTCTCGGTCAGCGCCCAGTTCGCACCCGGCACGTTCACGCAACCGCAGACGACGACGCTCTTCTGGGTGCAGACGTACGGGCCGCTGCTCCCGATGGCCGTGCTCGTCGTGCTCACGCTCTTCGCGTTCGCCGCTCGGCGCGTGGTGTGGGCCGACAGCGCCGGCGACCCGTGGTACCTCCCGAGAAACGAGCCCCCGGAACGGCTCTCGCCCATGCTCGCCGCGGAGCTCATGGGGCAGAGACGGCACGTCGAGCTCCTCACTGCGCTCGAGCACCCTCCCCGGCCGCGGTCGTCTCGACGAGCGGAATGGCTCCGGCGTCTCGCCCGGGCGGGCCGTCGGGCGGGCAGCCTCGGAAACACTCCGACGGTGCTGCGGCGCACGCGGTCGTGGGGATCGAGCCGAGCCGCCGTGCGGGCCGGGCTTCGATGGGTGCCCGACAGCTACGTGCGCGATTTCTTCACCGTCGCCCCCATCGCCATCATGCTGCTGCAGTGGGGGGTGCTGCGTCAGCTCTCGCACCAGGTGATCCTCGCAGTCGTCTGGTGGCCGGCCGTATTCGTGCTCGTCTCGACCGTGCTGGCGATCATGTCGAACGTCGCAGTCTCCCGCCCCCGCCCCCTCACGCGAGCCGGCGCACTCGCGATGCAGCAGCTGAAAGGCATCGACGTGTGGGCGCGGGCTACCCGGCTGCTCGACCGCGGACCGCTCGACGACCCGCTGCTGCCCTACGCCCTGCTGTTCGAGCGCCCCCGCCGCGCCGGTCGGAAGATCGCGGAGCACGCGGGAGCAGAGACCGGCGATCGCGCAATCTCACGCGGATGGCGCACCGAGCATTTCGTGGGTGCGCCCGCGCTTCTCGCACTGTTCGCATCGATCGTGGTGCTCGCGGGCTCGATCGTCACCGTATCCACGCAGCCGGCGCCGTACCGCACCGATATCGACTTCGTCACCTGGTCGAACGACCTCCCCGGCACGCTGTACACCGAGGTCTCCGGGTTCGACATCGAAGCCGAGTTGCGACGCGGCGACGACGGCGGAGCGCGCCTCGACGTCGTCGAGCGGCTTGACGTGGTCTTCGACGACTCGGCTTCGAAAGTGCCGCAGATCGCGAAGGAATGGCCGACGGAACGCCTCGGGCAGTCGCTCGGCTTCGAACTCGAATCGGTCACGATCGACGGGGAGGCCGCGCCCTACACCGAACTGCCGCAATCGGAGACGAGCAGCCTCGCGATGCTCACCCGTTTTCCCGACGTGCGTTCTGGGGAGCACGAGATCGAGATCGCCTACTCGCTCGAACACGCAGCGGTCGACGCCGCCGCCGGGGACGATGCTGTCCAGGAGGTGCGCTGGGCGGCGTGGTTGTCGTTCTGGGAAGACGAGTACTCCGCGGAACCGGGCGACTACTCCGGGGCGAAGCTCCCCGTTCGGCCGCTCCGAATCCAGCTCGCAGTGCACCCCGATCTCGTCGGGAACCTCACCGACGCCGGTTGGATCACCACCGATTCGGATGAAGACCGCTCGCCGCTCGAAGACGGCAACGCTGCCAAGCCCTGGGTGACGCAGCAGAGCCACTACTCCGACGAGGCCGACTTCGAGGATCGCACGCACTCAGAGCTGCGCATCGGATCCGAGCGGGTGCGCGACGACGGGGCCCTCGTCGTCGAGATCGACGCGGACACCGTCGAATCGCGCGTCGCCGAGGACCTCGCCGCGGGCACACCAGCTGGCGAATGGACGGTCGACGCGGACCTCAACCGCACACTCGACCAGTACGCACTCGACCTGGACGACGATCTCGGGGTGCTCCTGCGATTTCACCCGGATACGTTCGGCGGCGTCGACGACGGGGCCCTCGAACGCTCCGAGCGCGGCCTCAACCTGCCGTTCGTCGCGGTCTTCGGGCTCCTGGGCATCGTCGTCGTGGCCTCGGCCGGCGTGATCGTCTTCGCGACCCGCGTGCGGCGCCCTGCCAGCGCCAGTCTGCGGACGACCGCCTGGCTCACCCTTCCCATCCTAGCGCTCGCGCAGTGCATCACGTTCTGCTGGGTCGTGCTGCCGATGGCGGGCAGCGACGTCAGGGGTGGCGGAGCCATCGCGCTCGGCGCGGTGATGCTCACCGCGGTCATCGCCCAGGGCGCGATGGTGGCGCGGCGAACGGGATCCGGCACTCGGAAGAAGGGACAATAGGGAGCATGACCGAAAACGACGCCACGGCCTCATTCCTCGCCGCACGGGATCAGCTGCTCGCGCTCGCAGGAGAGCCGCAGCGCCAACGCACCGAATTCGAGTGGCCCGACGTCGGACCGGATTTCAACTGGGCGCACGACATCTTCGACGTGATCGCCGAGGGCAACGACACCACCGCCCTGTGGATCGCCGAAGCCGACGGAAGCGAGCTGAAGCGGACGTTCGCGCAGCTGAAGCAGCGCTCCGATCAAGTCGCGAACTGGCTGCGCCGCATCGGCGCCAAGCCCGGCGACGTCGCGATGCTCATGCTCGGCAACCGGGTCGAGCTGTGGGAGATCATGCTCGCCGCAATGAAGCTCGGCGTCGTGCTCCTGCCCACCTCGGTCGTGCTCGGGCCGCACGAGCTCGTGGATCGCGTCGAGCGCGGCACGGTGCGATGGGTGTTCGCCGCCGCCGAGGATGCGATGAAATTCGGCGAGGTCCCCGGCGACTACCGTGGCATCGGGGTGGGATTCGATGCGGCACCCGCCGATCACCGCGCGCGGCTCTACGACTGGGCGCGGTACGAGGAGTCGTCCGCGGCATCACTCGCTCCGATCGCGAAGACGACGACGAGCGATGACCCGGCGCTCCTGTACTTCACCTCCGGCACGACGAGCCTGCCGAAGATCGTGGTGCACTCCCACACGAGCTATCCCCTCGGGCATCTCACGACGCTGTCCTGGCTCGGGGTGCGCCCCGGCGACACCCACCTGGTCATCAGCGCCCCGGGCTGGGCGAAGCATGCATGGTCGAGCTTCTTCGGCCCCTGGCACGTCGGCGCGACCATCTTCGTCGCGAATTACGCCCGCTTCGACGCGGAATTCCTCGTCTCCGAGCTCGACCGCGCGGGGGTCAACACCTTCTGCGCTCCGCCCACCGTGTGGCGCATGCTCATCCAGAGCAAACTGTCGAGGAAGCCGCGCGCGCTGCGCGAGATCGTCTCGGCAGGCGAGCCGCTGAACCCCGAAGTCATCGCGCGCATCCGCGAGTGGTGGGGGCTCGAGATCCGCGACGGGTACGGTCAGACCGAGACGACGGCGCTCATCGGCAACCTTCCCGGAGATCCGATCGTGCCCGGCGCGATGGGGCGGCCGCTCCCCGGAGTCTCGGCAGTGCTCATCGATCCTGCGACCGGCGAGGAGGCGCAAGAGGGCGAGATCTGTCTGCGCCTGGACCCCGAGCGCCCCGTCAACCTGATGCCGGGATACTACGGCGATCCGGAAGCGACGGCGCGCGCGACCCGAGGAGGCCTCTTCCATACCGGCGATGTGGCCCAGCGCGACGAGCACGGCGTGCTCACCTTCGTCGGCCGCACCGACGACATCTTCAAGTCCAGCGATTTCAAGGTGTCGCCCTTCGAAGTGGAGAGCGCGCTCATCGAGCACGCCTTCGTCGCCGAAGCCGCCGTGGTCGGAGCGCCGGACGGCACGCGACTGAACGTGACCAAGGCGTACGTCTCGCTCGCAGCCGGTGTCACCGCCGATGAGGCAGCCGCACGCGAGATCCTCTCCCACGCACGCGGCGCACTGCCGCCCTACATGCGGGTACGGCGCGTCGAGTTCTTCGAGCTGCCGAAGACCACCTCTGGCAAGATCCGTCGCATCGAGCTGCGCCAGCGCGAGGAGGCTGCCCATGCGGCGGGCGAACGCATTGCGAGCGAATGGCGCGAGGAGGACTTCCCGGGGCTCAAGGGCTGAGCGGTGCGCAGGATCGGCGACCCCGACCGGACGACCACCCAGCCGGCTGATCCGCCGTCATGCGGCGTCACGCGATTGCCGTATGAGGGGTCCTGCCGGATAGTTTCGAGGTATGACGCAGATCGAAACCACCACCGCAGGCAGCCTGCCCCGCACGCAGGCGCTCATCGAGGCGAACGCCGCACGCACCTTTGCCGATGACGGCCTGACGCTGCAGTCGACGCCCGAGTTCGACGCGCTCGTGACCGAGGCCGTGCGCGACGTCGTCGCACGCCAGCGAGACCTCGGCATCACGCAGCCCGGCGACGGCGAGTTCGGCAAGGCGATGTCGAACGCCGTCGACTACGGCGCATGGTGGACGTACTCGTTCCAGCGCACCTCGGGCCTCACGATCACCGAGCGCAACATCTTCACCCAGGAACCGGTGCGCTCGACGCCCGGAAACATCCAGCTGACGTCGTTCCCGGATCGCCGCGACTGGGTGCGCTTCTCCGAGGCCTACCAGGCCGAGATCAACGTGGGCACGAACGCGACGCCGTTCCCCACCACGACCGACGCGATCACCTACACCGGGCAGGAGCTCGTCGCGACCGACACCCGCAACCTCCGAGCGGCGCTGCAGCCGGGCGAGCAGGGGTTCATCACGGCGATCGCACCGGGATCGGCCGCGCGCATTCAGAACGACTTCTACGCCTCTGAGCAGGAGCACATCGATGCCTGGATCGCGGCGCTGAGCGAGGAGTACCGGGCGATCACCGACGCCGGGCTGATCGTGCAGCTCGACGACCCCTCACTCGCCGAGAACTGGGATCAGATCAATCCGGAGCCCTCGGTCGAGGACTACCTCGCGTTCACGCAGATCCGCATCGACGCGATCAATGAGGCCATCAAGGGGCTGCCGAAGGAGCAGGTGCGCCTGCATTTGTGCTGGGGATCGTGGCACGGCCCGCACACCACCGACATCGAGCTGAAGCACATCCTCAAGACCGTGCTCGGAGCGAACGTCGGACAGATCTCCTTCGAGGCGGCGAACGCGCGCCACGAGCACGAGTGGGCCGTGTGGGAGGAGAACAAGAGCATCATTCCAGACGACCTGATCCTCGTCCCGGGCGTCGTCGGTCACTCGACGAACCTCGTCGAGCACCCCGATCTCGTCGCGCAGCGCATCCAGCGCTTCGCCAACGTCGTGGGAGCGGATCGCGTCATCGCCGCGACCGACTGCGGCCTCGGCGGCCGCGTGCACCCGCAGATCGCCTGGGCCAAGCTCGAGGCGCTGGGCGAGGGCGCGCGCCGCGCGGCGAAGCTCGTCTGAGGCGGGCCCGGCGCCCGCCTAGCGCTGGTCGCGTCGGGATCGCAGCAGCGCGTAAGCGCGAGACGCGCGCTGCCGCCACCACTCCTCGCGATCCGGAGCCGCTCGATAGCGCTCGAGCAACGCGGGGTCGAGGTCGGGCCGCCGCACCTCGATCGCACCGTCGAGCGGCACCAGGGGCGACGCCGTCACATCGCCGTCGAGCAGCGCGACAGTGCCCAGACCGCACGCGCCCGCGAGCATCCCCTCGGGGAGGGCGGCAGCCAGATGCAGTCCCATCGCGATGCCGGCCGACGTGTCGAGAGCGCTCGACACCACGACGGGCAACCCAGCCTCGATCACGAGCGACCGCGCGCGGCGCACGCCGCCGAGAGGCTGGGCCTTGACGATCAGCAGATCTGCGGCTCCGGCTCGGGCGACCGCGAGCGGATCCTCGGCCTTCCGCACACTCTCGTCGGCCGCGATGCGCACTGAAACGCCCGACGCGCGCAGCCTCGAACGCACCTCGACGAGCTCGTCGACGCTCGCGCTCGGCTGCTCAGCGTAATCGAGGTCGAAGTCTGCGAGTGCCGCGAGGGCGGCGACAGCGTCGTCCGCACTCCAACCGCCGTTCGCATCCACGCGGACGAGCCCCGCCGGCCCGAGCGCTTCGCGCACCGCTCGCACCCGGGCGACGTCATCGGCGAGCGACTGCCCGCGTTCGGCGACCTTCACCTTCGCGGTCGTGCAGCCGGGGAAGCGGGCGAGCACGGCGGGTACCTCGTGCGCGCCCACCGCCGGCACCGTGGCGTTCACCTCGATCCGCTCGCGGAGCGCCTCCGGCTGCGGCGCCCATCCGAAGTCGAGGGCCGCCGCGAGCCACGGAGCGGCCTCTGCGTCGTCGTACTCGAGAAACGGCGAGAACTCGCTCGCGCCCAGCGGAGCATCGAAGATCATCGCCTCGCGCACGGCGATGCCGCGGAACCGCGTACGCGTCGGAATCGAGACCACGTGCGCGGCCGCGAGCACTTCGGCCAGCGGAGGGGCGGCGGGCGCGGCGCTGCGGGTGTCGGTCATGCCTCGATCCTGTCACGCCCTGGCGGGGTTCGTCGCGCTTCCGCGCCCTAGGCTAGGGGCATGACGCAGCAGGTATCCGAGCTCTTCGACCCCGCCGAGTGGGAGATCGCCCCCGGGGCTCAGCACTACTCCGACATCACCTCCCACCTCAGCCTCGACGGCCGCATCGCGCGCGTGGCGTTCGACCGGCCCGAGGTGCGCAACGCCTTCCGCCCGCGCACCGTGGACGAGCTCGCCGATGCGCTGGAGCGTGCGCGAGTGAACCCGAAGGTCGGGGTCGTGCTGCTCACCGGAAACGGGCCGAGCCCCAAAGACGGCGGCTGGGCGTTCTGCTCGGGCGGCGACCAGCGCATTCGTGGCCGCGATGGGTACAAGTACTCGGATGACGAGACCGAGGTGGGGCCGGAGGCCGCGGCGCGCGCCGGGCGGCTGCACATTCTCGAGGTGCAGCGGCTGATCCGATTCATGCCGAAGGTCGTCATCGCACTCGTCCCGGGCTGGGCGGCCGGCGGCGGCCACTCGCTCAACGTGGTCTGCGATCTCACCATCGCGAGCCGGGAGCACGCGAAGTTCAAGCAGACCGACGCAGACGTCGGCTCGTTCGATGCCGGTTACGGCAGCGCCTACTTCGCGAAGCAGGTCGGCCAGAAGTTCGCACGGGAGATCTTCTTCCTCGCCGAGGAGTACTCCGCCGAGCGCGCGCGAGAGATCGGCGCCGTCAACGAGGTAGTGACGCACGCGGAGCTCGAACGCACCGGCATCGCCTGGGCGCGCACGATCCTCGGTAAATCGCCGACCGCGATCCGTATGCTCAAGTACGCGATGAACGCCGTCGACGACGGCATCGTCGGGCAGCAGCTCTTCGCGGGGGAGACCACCCGCCTCGCCTACGGCACCGATGAGGCGGTCGAGGGCCGCGATTCGTTCCTGGAGAAGCGCGAGCCCGACTGGAGCCCCTTCCCCTACCACTACTGAGCGCCGCGGTCCGCTGCTGCACCGCTGCGCTCACCCGAGCCGGGTCGATTTCGGAGCGTGTCGCACCTCGGTGGACCCAGACACACTCTCACAGTGACCCGCCTCGAGCTGGCGGCACCACGACGGGTGCTGCTGCACCGCTGCGGCACCGCTGCGCTCACTGTCGCCACCGGAGCGGGGTCACTGTTCGTGCGTGTCAGGCCCGCGACACGCACGAACAGTGACCCCGCTCGCATGTGGGTGGCCTGGGCTCGCATGTGGCTGGCGTGGGTGGGCTGGCGTGGGGCCGGCGACGGCGGCCACGCGGCCACGCGGCCGCCCGTCCGCCGCGCCCGCTCGCCGGGGATGCGCACAGCAGGGCTGCGCGGAGTACCCTGGTCGGGTGACTGCGCCCCACAGACTCCGTGCGATCCCGACCGAAGATCGTGCTTGGCTGACCGCCGGTCTCGCCGATGCGTTGCGCGGCGGGGCGCCGGTCGTGCCGGTCGCTCCCGGTGCCGACCCCGACGCGTTCGTCGCACTGCAGCAGCAGGATCTGCCCGAGGGTACAGCTGTCGTCGTGCGCACGTCCGGGTCGTCGGGCACTCCGAAGGCGGTCGCGCTCTCCGCCGAGGCCCTGCGCGCGAGCGCCGAGGCGACGGCCGAGCGGCTCGGCGGGCACGGGCAGTGGCTGGTGGCGCTGCCGACGCACCTCATCTCGGGCCTGCAGATGCTGGTGCGCAGCGATCTCGCCGGTACGCCGCCCGTCTTCTTCGACGGCCGCTTCGAGCCAGCCGCCTTTCTCGAGCAGGCGGAGACCCTCGACGCCGATCGTCGCTACGTCTCGCTGGTGCCGGTGCAGCTCGCGCGACTGATCGATCACGTCGAGCAGGATCGCTCGGCCGCCGATGTGCTGCGCCGTTTCGATGCGGTGCTCGTCGGCGGGCAGTCCGTGAGCGTGTCGCTCCGCAGCCGTGCGCACGCGCTGGGCATCGCCTTGACGCGCAGCTACGGGATGTCGGAGACGGCGGGCGGGTGCGTGTACGACGGTGTCGAGATCGGCGACACCCGTGTGCGCATTCGCGCCGGCGAGGTGCAGCTCGCCGGCAGCGCCCTCGCGCTGGGTTACGTCGGAGACCAGGAGCTCACGGATCGCGCCTTCATCACCGAGGCGGGGCGTGACGGGGTGCCGGTGCGCTGGTATCGCACGGGCGACTCGGGTGAGCTGCTCGGCGGCATGCTGACGGTCACCGGCCGTCTCGATCGGGTCATCATTTCGGGCGGCGTCAACGTGTCCCTCGACGAGGTCGAGCGCGTGGTGCGCGAGCAGTCGGGGTGGGAGCACGCCGTGGCACTCGGCGCCCCGCATCCCGAGTGGGGGGAGCGGGTGTCGCTCGTCGTCGATGTGGTCCCGGGCGCAGGCACGGGCTCCGGCGTGGAGAGCGCCCCCGACGAACGCGCCGCTTTCGAGCGCGTGCAGGAGGTGCTGCGCGCGTCGCTCGGCCCTGCGGCCGTGCCCGAATGGGTGACGGAGGTGGACGCGATTCCGCGGCTTCCTGGCGGGAAGCCCGACTACGCCGCGATCGGCGAATGGATGGGGCGACTGCGCTCGAGTTTCAGCGAGGTGCGGCGCGGCGATGCCGCCCACGCGCACGAAATGCGTGCGCACGGCGAAGCGCACGGAGATGCGCAGGGCGATGCGCACGGAGAGAAGGATCAGACGTGAACCAGGCACACGACCGTCGACGATCGGGCAATCCCGCGGCTCGGGCCGCTGCTGAGCGGCAGGCCGCAGCGGGGGCGCCGCCGCGGATCACCTGGCGCAACTGGGTGGGCGGAGCACGGTTGCGCACCCTGCCGCTCGCCGTGGCGCCGGTGGCTGCGGGCAGCGGCATCGCGCACATGGTGCAGGAGTTCTCGCTCACACTGAGTCTGCTCGCGCTCGCCGTCGCCGTGTTCCTGCAGATCGGGGTGAACTACGCGAACGACTATTCCGACGGTATCCGGGGTACGGACGAGTTTCGAGTCGGCCCCGCTCGGCTCACCGGGTCGGGGCTCGTCAACCCGAAGCGGGTGCTGGCCGTCGCGCTGACGTTCTTCGCGCTCGCCGCGGTCGCGGGCCTCGTCGCAGTGGTGCTCAGTGAGCGCTGGTGGTTCCTCGCTCTGGGCGCGGTGGCCATCGTCGCCGCCTGGTTCTACACGGGGGGCAAGCGCCCCTACGGGTACGCGGGGCTGGGGGAGATCGTCGTCTTCGTCTTCTTCGGGATCGTCGCGACGGTCGGCACGGTGTGGCTGCAGACGGACATCGACGTGCAGGAGCCCTGGGTCGCGGGCGCCGGCGTCGGCCTGTTCGCGGTGGCCGTGCTCGTGGTGAACAACATCCGCGATATTCCGACGGATCGCCTGGCGGGCAAGCGCACGCTCGCGGTTCGCATCGGCGACCGCGCGTCTCGCATCCTCTACGTCGTCTGCGTGCTGCTGCCGTTCGCGGTGCCGGCGTTCTACGCGCTCGCGCAGCCGGGCATGATCCTCGTCTGGTTCGTGCTCCTCCTCGCCATTCCGGCTTCGATCATCACACTCACCGCCAAGACGGCGCGGGAGCTCATCCTCGTCCTGCAGCTCACGAGTCTCGCCGCGCTCGCCTACGGTGTGCTGCTCGGAATCGCCTTCGCGTTCTGACGCCGAGTGATCCGGCGCAGGATCGCCGAGCGTTCGACGCGATCCTTGTGCTCGAGCGCGCAGCCTGGCTAGGCTGAGGTTCGGAAACCCTGACCCCGGAGAGGAGCGCACCATGGCAATCATCACCCAGCCGTCGGCGCCGCGACTCCCGGGCACTCCGAAGCCAGGGCAGTAGGTCGACGCGGCTCCGATCGCGGGCCGCCCCTTCTCCGCTTCCACCTCAGCATTTCCTCTCGCGCCGCGCGCGGCCAGCCCTTGGGCGACCGCGTCCAGGCGCCGGCACACGTCAGGCATCATGAACCACCTCGCTGCGACTCAGCACACACCGAGCGATCCCGCTCGCGTCTCCACGGCGCGCGCGCTCGCGCGTCTGCTCCCGTTCGCCCGTCCCGCACTCCCGAAACTGATCACCGGCGCGTTCCTCGGTCTGGGCGCCGCACTCGCGAGCCTCGTCGTTCCGCTCGTGCTGGAATGGGCGGTGGACGGTCCCATCGCGTCCGGCGACCGCATCCTCATCGCCTGGGCGACCCTGGCCGTGCTGCTGCTCGGCGTCCTCGAAGCGCTGCTCGTGTTCATGCGCCGGCGTCTCGTGCTCGGCCCGTCCGCTGCGATCGAGTACGCGGTGCGTCAGTCCTTCTTCGAGCGACTGCAGCGCTTGCCCGTCGCCTTCCACGACCGGTGGCAGTCGGGCCAGCTGCTCAGCCGCATGATGCAGGACATCAGCTCGATCCGCCGGTGGTTGGCGTTCGGGTTGATCCTGCTGCTCATCAACGTGCTGACGATCGTGATCGGTATGGGGCTGCTCTTCCGCTGGCATTGGGCGCTCGGCGTCGTCTTCGTCGCGTGTTCGATCCCGATCTGGGTCGTCGGCTACCGCTTCGAGCAGCGCTACGGCGTGCTGTCGCGGCGCAGCCAGGATCAGACGGGTGATCTCGCGACCGCTGTGGAGGAGAGCGTGCACGGCATTCGCGTGCTCAAGGCCTTCGGCCGGGGCGGCCATGCGCTCTCGCAGTTCACGCGTCGGGCTGAGACGCTGCGCGAGACGGAGATGCGCAAGGCGCGGGAGGTCGGCGGACTCTGGTTCTGGTACGAGCTCGTGCCGATCTTCGCCATGGGTGCGTGCTTCATCACAGGCGTCTGGCTCGCTGCGCACGACCTGCTCTCGACGGGGGAGCTCGTGGCGTTCTTCGCGATGGCGGCGGCGCTGCGGTGGCCGATGGGCTCGCTCGGCTTCCTGTTCGCCTTCTTGATCGACACGCGCACCGCGACCGACCGGGTGTTCGAGGTGTTCGACGCCGAGCAGACCGTGCGGGAGCCCGAGCGCCCGCAGACGATCACCCAGGCGCGCGGCGAACTCGTATTCCGCGACGTGCATTTCCGGTATCCCGACGCGGGTGCCGAAGAGGTCGACCTCCTCGACGGGCTCGACCTCGCGCTGCGTCCGGGCGAGACGCTCGCGATCGTCGGTGCGACGGGGAGCGGCAAGACGACCCTCACGACGCTGCCGACGCGGCTGTACGACGTGACGGGCGGGGCGATCACGCTCGACGGGATCGACGTGCGCGATCTGGCGCTCGACGACTTGCGTCGCCGGATCGGCGTGGCGTTCGAAGAGCCGATCCTGTTCTCGGCCACGGTGCGCGAGAACGTGCTGCTCGGTCGCCATGATCTCGCTCTCGGCAGCGCCGAGGCGGATCGGGTGCTGCAGGATGCGCTCGCCGTTGCGCAGGCGGGGTTCGTCGCCGATCTCCCCCGCGGCCTCGACACCGAGGTGGGGGAGGAGGGGCTCAGCCTCTCCGGCGGTCAGCGCCAGCGGCTCGCGCTCGCCCGGGTCGTGGCGGCGGCCCCCGATGTGCTGGTGCTCGATGATCCGCTCTCGGCGCTCGATGTCGACACCGAGGCGCTCGTCGAGGCGGCTCTGCGACGCGTGCTCGCCGACACGACCGCGCTCATCGTCGCGCATCGTCCGTCGACGGTGGCGCTGGCCGACCGCGTCGCGGTCATGCTCGACGGTCGTATCGATGCCGTCGGCACCCATTCCGAACTCCTGCGCACGAGCGCCCAGTACCGCAGCCTGATCGCCGGGATCGAGCGGGACGCCCTCGCCGACACGGCGGAGACCGGTCGGACCGAGACCGATCCGACCGACACCGCAACCGCTGACGCTGACGCTGACACCGACACCGACACCGAGGAGGTTCGCTCATGAGCCTCGCGAGCGTGCAGGGAACGAGCGGCGAGGATCGCGATTCGTATACCCGCGAGGAGAGTCGCGCGATCCGCCGCCGCTCGTTGCGTCTGCTCGGTTCGATTCTGCGGCCGCTCCGGCGCCTCATCGCACTGACGGCCATCGTCGTGATCATCTCATCCGCGATGCGTGCGGTGGGTCCGACACTGATCGCCTATGGAATCGACACGGCGCTGCCGGCCGCACTGGACGCCGGGGACTGGGTGCCGGCCGTCGGGGTTGCGCTCGCTTTCCTGGTGACCGGCGCGATCGGCTCGCTGCTCGTCGGCTGGTACGTCGTGCTCATCGCACGCCTGACGCAGGCGGTCATGATCGAGCTGCGCACGCGCATCTTCCGGCATACCCAGCGGTTGAGCCTCGAATTCCACGAGGGGTATACATCGGGTCGCATCATCTCGAGGCAGACGAGCGATCTCGAATCGATTCAGGAGCTGCTCGACGGCAGCCTCAACGAACTCGTCGACGCGGTGCTCATCGGAACGTTCACGATGGTGATGCTCTTCCTGCTGGATTGGAAGAGCGGCCTGGTGCTGCTCTTCATGGGGATCCCGCTCGCGATCCTCATGCGCTGGTTCGTCGTGGAGTCGCAGAAGGGGTTCCGTTCGACGCGCGTCGCGAGCGCGCGCCTGATCGTGCAGTTCGTGGAGACGATGACGGGGATCCGGGCGGTGCAGGCCTTCCGGCGCGAGCGCCGCGGCGATGCCGACTTCGGCGCCGTCTCCGACGAGTACCGTCGCGCGAACCTGCGCGTGCTGCGGCTCTTCGGGGTGCTCGATCCCGGGCTCATCCTGCTCGCGAACGTCACGGTCGCGGTGGTGCTGCTCTGGGGCGCGCTCCGCGTGACGGGCGGCGAGCTCGCGATCGGCGTGCTCATCGCCGCCGTGCTCTACGTGCGCAACTTCTTCGGGCCGTTGGAAGAAGTCGCGATGTTCCTCAACTCCTATCAGTCGGCGACGGCGGCGCTCGAGAAGGTCTCGGGCGTGCTCGAGGAGGAACCGACGGTGCAGGATCCCGCCGCGCCCGTGCGCCTCGAGCGCCCGCGCGGCGAGCTCGGCTTCGATCACGTCGATTTCGCCTACGGGGGCGACCGCGGTGGAGCCCGCACGGTGCTCGCGGACTGCGACCTCGAGATTCCGGCCGGCCAGACGGTCGCGCTCGTCGGAACGACGGGTGCCGGAAAGTCGACGCTCGCGAAGCTCGTCGCGCGATTCTACGATCCGACTGGCGGGGCGGTGCGACTCGACGGCGTCGACCTGCGCGAACTCGATACCGCCGATCTGCGTCGCGCCATCCTGATGGTGACTCAGGAGGCGTATCTCTTCAGCGGAACGGTCGCCGAGAACATCGCGCTCGGCAAACCGGACGCGTCGGCGGCCGAGATTCGGGCGGCAGCACGCGCCGTGGGTGCGGAAGGATTCATCGAATCCCTCCCCGACGGGTACGAGACGGACGTGAACAAGCGCGGCGGGCGCGTGTCGGCCGGGCAGCGCCAGCTGATCTCGTTCGCACGCGCGTTCCTCGCCGATCCGACGGTGCTCATCCTCGATGAGGCGACCGCCTCGCTCGACTTGCCGAGCGAGCGACTGGTGCAGCACGCGCTGCAGCGTCTGCTCGCCGATCGCACGGCGATCATCATCGCCCACCGGCTGTCGACCGTGGCGATCGCCGACCGGGTGCTCGTCATGGAGAGCGGCCGCATCGTCGAGGACGGGTCGCCCGCGGAACTGGTGGAGCTCGGCGGACGGTATGCGCAGCTCTACGCGGGGTGGGAGGCGACCCAGGTGTAGCGCTGCTCCGAGTGCGCCGCCGCGCCGGTACTCGGTGTGGGATTCGGCTTCGGTGAGATCATTCGCGCGGAACGTGGCTCACCGACGCCGAATCTCGTACCGAAGCGGGTTCAACGCGAGTTCGATGCGGTGCCAGTGCCAGTGCCGGTGCCGGACGCGTCCGGTCCGGCGGAAGGGCCCGGCCGAGCGGTCTCGCTCGGCGTCTCGCGCGCTTCGACGGCCTCGTCCTCGACGATGTCGTCGGGTGTGCGGTCTCGATTGCGCCAGTCGTAGATGCTCTCGGAGGCCGTCGACCGTGGGCGGGCGAGGAAGATGACCGAGAGGGCGACCCCGATCAGGGCGGCGAAGACGGCTGCGATCCACGGCTGCAGGCCGATGAGGAAGAGCACGGTGAACGGCACTGCGAAGAAGAGCAGACGAAGTACGATGTACACGATCCAGGCGGTGCGCGGGTTGTTCACCCGCACGAGTGTACCCGCGGCACCTGAAGCGAGGCTCCGCGCAAGGCCCAGGGTTTCGCGAACGCTTGCGAGTACGATTAAGGGTATGGTGCGGTTCGTGATAATCGGGGTCGTCATCGCCGTAGCACTGACGCTGTATGCGCTGGTCGACGCGGCGATGACCGAGGGATCGCGTGCGCGCGGAATGAACAAGCCGGTGTGGATCGTCATCATCGCGGTGCTGCCGGTGATCGGCGCGCTGCTCTGGTTCTTCATCGGCAAGGGGTCCGCCCAGGCGCAGGCGACGCGACGGCCTGCACCCGACGATGACCCGCGCTTCTCGGGCACGAGTCTTTCGAGCACCGACCTCGATGCGCACATGCGGGATCTCGAAGACCGCTTGCGCGAACTCGACGACGAGACGTTTCCCGGGGAGGAGCCGACGCTCGCCCGCGGTGGCGATGGTGCGGAGACGCCGGATCGCACCGGCGATGCTGCGTCTTCCGATGCCGCTGCAGCGCGCACATCCCCCGCGGAAGCGGGAGCGCCGATCGTGAACGAAGCCGATGCCGAAGCCGAGTTCGATGCCGACGCTGATGCCGATGCTCCGCCCGCTGTTCCTGACGCGGTACCCACGGAGGAATCGCCGAAGCCCCGGAGTACGGACGAGCCGGGAACGCGTTCCGACGGCGACTCCAAGCCGTGAGCTCGGCGCAGCTGGCAGCAGCCTCCGTCTTCGCAGTCGAACTGCTCGCCGAACTCGTCCGTCGCGGCGTGCGCGATCTCGTGGTGTGCCCCGGGTCGCGTTCTCAGGCGCTCGCTCTGGCTGGTGCGGCGGCGCAGCACGCCGATGCGCTGCGGCTCCACGTGAAGCTCGACGAGAGATCGGCCGGGTTCTTCGCGTTGGGGGTTGCACGTGAAACGGGCATGCCGGCACCGATCGTCGTGACGAGCGGGACGGCGGTCGCGAACCTCATGCCGGCGGTGCTCGAGGCGCACGAGGCCCGCGTGCCGATGCTGCTGCTCACCGCGGACCGCCCCGAGGAGTTGCGCGGCATCCGCAGCAACCAGGCGACGCACCAGGCGGGCCTCTTCGACGCATTCGCTCGCTGGTCGGTCGATGTGCCGGCCCCCGAATTCGTCGACGGCGACCTCGTGCGCGATGCCCTGCGCGATCCGGCGACGCTCGTGACCCGGGGCCTCGCCGCGGCTCTCGGTGCTTCCGGCGGAAAGCCCGCCGGGCCGGTGCAGCTGAATCTCTCGTTCAGGGACCCGCTCTCCGGGACCGCAGGGTTCGAGCGCATGATCGTCGCGGGCTTCGAAGCGGCCGCCCGCGAGGCCGCAGAACGAGCGGCGCAGCACCCGGAGCCGGACGAGTCGGGGCCGATCGCGGACGATGCAGATGTCTACGAGCACGCTGGGGATGCGCTCGCGGTCGTGATCGCCGGAGCGGGCGCGGGCCCCGAGGCCGAGGCCTTCGCGCAGGCCGCGGGCCTGCCGCTGCTCGCCGAGGTGGTGAGCGGAGCGCGATTCGGGCGCGAGACCATCGCCGCCTACGCCACGCTGATCGACGACCCGCAGATCGGCGGCCTCACGGAGCGCGCGATCGTGTTCGGACACCCGACCCTCACGCGTCAGATTCCTCAGCTGCTGCGTCGCGACGACGTCGACGTGGTCGTGATCGATCCGCACCACAGATCCGGTGCCGAGTACGTCGATCCCAGCCGCGGTGCTCGAGTGGTGTCGGCCGCACGCGTCGCACCCGAGCATGATGCCCGCGCCCTGCGAGGCTGGCTCGGGGCCTGGGTCGTCGCGGACCGCGCGCTGCAGCGCGAGCGCTCCACCGTGCACGAGCCCGACCTCGAGGCAGCGCTCGCGCCGGGCTACAAGGAGCGCAACGCCTACGCCCGCACGGAGGTCGCCATCATGCGCGAGCCGGTCTCGCGCGAGCTGCTCGTCGAGAGCGTGTGGCGCGGCACGTGGCCCCACGATCGGCTGGTCATCGCGGCGTCGCGTCTGGTGCGCGTGCTCGACGCGCTCGCGCCCGCCCGACGCGTGGGCGTGCACGCGAACCGCGGTCTCGCCGGCATCGACGGCACCGTCGCGACGGCGCTCGGCATCGCGGTGACGAGTCAGCTCGCCGATGATCCGGCTCGAGCGGCCGGGACGACGCGGGTGCTCATCGGGGACCTCGCGCTGCTGCACGATGCCGGATCGCTCCTGCTGCTCGAGGGGGAGCCCCGTCCGCGCATCCAGGTCTTCGTGGCGAACGACGGCGGCGGAACGATCTTCGACGGTCTGGAGGTCGCCGAGACCGCGGACGCCGACGCATTCGCGCGGGTGATGCGCACCCCGCAGCGCGTCGATATCGCTTCCCTGGCCGCAGCGTATGAGTGGGCCTACCGCCGGGTCGCCACACGCAGTGAGCTCGAGCGGCTGCTCACCGAGCCGGTCACCGGGCCGAGCATCGTGGAGATTCCGCTGGCCGAGTGACGCGACCCGGCGAGTCGGTGCGCCCCTACAGTGGACAGCGACGAACACAGAAGGAGACACCATGACGCAGGCGTTCTGGACCGATGAAGTGGGAGAGCTGCTGCGCGTGCGGCCCGGCTTCCAGTTGAGCGAGGTCGATCCTTCGGCCACTCCGGGCACGGATGCGCGCAAGCGCGAGGGATATCAGGAGCTCGAGCGAGCCGCTCAGGAGTTGCGTGTGCTGCAGGAGAAGCTCTTCGCGCAGAGCCGCTTGGGGGCGAAGGATCGCTTGCTCGTCGTGCTCCAGGCGATGGATGCTGCCGGCAAGGGCGGCATCGTCAACCACGTCTTCGGGCAGACCGAGCCCTACGGGCTCGCATTGACCGCCTTCAAGTCGCCGAGCGCTGAGGAGCGTGCGCACGACTTCCTCTGGCGCGTCGAGCGCCGGGTGCCGGAGCCGGGCGTGATCGGGGTGTTCGATCGTTCGCACTACGAGGACGTGCTCATCCAGAAGGTGCGCGGTTTCGCGCCGCCCGAAGAGATCGAGCGGCGATACGGTGCCATCAACGAATTCGAATCGAGGATCACGGCTGAGGGCGTGCGCATCGTGAAGATCATGTTGCACATCTCGCCGGAGGAGCAGGCGGAGCGGCTCATCTCGCGGCTGGACGACCCCGAGAAGCACTGGAAGTACAATCCCGGGGACGTCGATGAGCGGTTGCACTGGCCCGCGTACATGGAGGCGTTCCAGACCGCGATCGAGCGGACCCACTCGGAGACGGCGCCCTGGTACGTCGTACCCGCCAACGCCAAGTGGTACGCGCGCGTCGCGGTGCAGCGCATTGTGACAGCGGAGCTCGCGAAGCTCAGCCCGCATTGGCCGGAGCCGGAGTTCGACGTCGCCGCCGAGCGGCAGCGCGTGGTCGACTCGCTCGACATGCGCTGGCCCGCGTAGCGGATCCCGGGCCCGCCCGTCCCCGCCGGCCTGCTCACCACAGGTTGGAGACGGCAGTGCCGGACGCCGTCAGCGCGCGAACGCCTCCGTGATGGGGCGGAACTTCGACACGGTTTCCCCGAGCTCGTGGTCGGGATCGGACCCGGCGACGATGCCTCCGCCGGCACTCGCCACCACGGCCCGCGCTCCGGTCTGCGCATCGGGCGCTCCGAGTTGCGCGCAGCGGAGCGCGATGACCCATTCTCCATCGCCATCGGCGTCGATCCAGCCGACCGCGCCCGAGTAGCGGCCGCGGTCGAAGGGCTCCAGTTCGGCGATCGCTGCGACAGCGGTCGCTGTCGGAGTGCCCGCGACTGCGGCGGTCGGGTGCAGCGCGCCGACGAGCTCGATCGACGAGCTCTGCTCGCCGAGCGCCGCTCCGAGGTCGGTCGCGAGATGCCAGACGTTCGGCAGTCGCAGCGGAAAGGGCTCCTCGCTGGTGCGCAGGTCGCGCACGTGGGGGGACAGTGCGGTGACGACGCTCTGCACTGCGAATGCGTGCTCGTGCTGCTCTTTCGCGCTCGTCAGGAGTTCGTCCCTGGCGCGGGCGTCTCGCGCGGCGTCCTCGGAGTGGCGGCCCCTGGTCCCCGCGAGCACGCGCGCCGAGACGGCGCCGCTCGTCGACCTGATGAGCGTCTCTGGGCTCGCGCCGATGAGTCCGTCGACGGCGAAGGTCCAGCAATCGAGGTAGTGCTCGGCGAGGCGGGTGAGGGGCACCCGCAGGTCGGAGGCCCCGGGCAGCGCCCCCTCCAGCTGGCGGGCGATGACGATCTTCTCGAACTCGCCGCGCTCGATGCGAGCTCCCGCTTCGCGCACGCCCGCGAGGTATGACGCCACCGAGTCTCCACCGGTGGCGAGCGCGCGATCTCCGAAGCGGACGCCCTCCCACGCGCGGCTCGCCGGAGCATCGGGTACGGCGAGCGGTGCAGGATCAGCATCGACGGCGGCGATCTCCGTGATCCAGGCCTGCCCGCGGTGACGGGCGACCAGCAGACGCGGCACGATGAGCACACTCTCGGCAGAGCTCTCGTCGGCGAACGCGAACGTTCCCAGCGCGATGAGGCCCGAGCCGGGCATGCGGACGGAGTCGTCGACGATCGCCGTCTCAGCGATCCGGCGCCATGCGGCAGCAGCATCGGTGAACCGGTGCGGTCCGGAGAACGACAGGCGCAGCACCTCGCCGACCCCCACGCAGCCGCGATCCCCTCGCGTCCAGATCATCGGGGCGTTCGGGTCGGCGAGCGAGATGAGATCGGGGGCGTGCTCCAGAGGCCGGGTCGTCGCGCGCAGGCGGGGCGCCGGGGGAGTGCTCGTCACAGTGCCAATCTACTCCTCCCTCCTGGGCGCACTGGCTCGAGCGCTGCCGCCAGCACTGCTCCAGGAGTTGCATAGCCGTTCGGGATACGATGGAGGGGTGACCCGCCCCGATACCGCGACCAAGCACGCAGCAGACGTCTCCGCAATGTTCGATGAGGTCTCGCCGCGATACGACCTGATCAACGACGTGCTCACGGTCGGCAACGACAGGTTGTGGCGCGTGGCGACGACCAAAGCGATCGCACCGCGCAAGGGGATGCGGGTGCTCGACCTCGCGGCCGGCACCGGAACATCGTCGGCTGCCATCGCCGCGCACGGGGCGCACGTCGTCGCCGCGGACTTCTCCGAGGGGATGCTCGCCGAGGGGCGCAGACGGCATGCCGGCAACGACCTCATCGAGTTCCAATGGGCCGACGCGACGCAGTTGCCGTTCGCAAACGACGAATTCGATGCAGCCACCATTTCGTATGGGCTGCGCAACGTGAACGACCCGAAGGCGGCACTGCGTGAGATGCGTCGTGTGGTGAAGCCCGGCGGGCGAGTGGTCATCGCCGAGTTCTCGACGCCGCCCGCCGCCGTCGTGCGGGGGCCGTACGCCTTCTACGGTCGGCACGTGCTGCCCCGCATCGCCGGGGCCATCAATCGCGATGCCGCCGCCGCCTACCGCTATCTGAACGAATCGATCGAAGCGTGGCCCGACCAGGGTGAACTCGCTGCGTGGATGCGCGAGGCGGGGTTCGAACGCGTCGCCTACCGCAACCTCACGTTCGGCATCGTCGCGCTGCATCGCGGCTTCGTTCCGCGTGAAGCGCCGAAGCGGCCCGCTGCTGCCAAGCCGGCTGCCGCGAAGAAGCCGGCTGCTGCCAAGCCGGCTGCCGCGAAGAAGCCCGCTGCAGCGAAGCCTGCTGCCGCGAAGGCGGCCGCTGCTGCGAAGCCAGGCGCTGCCGCGAAGCCAGCTGCTGCGAAATCCGCGGCCGCGAAGCCTGCGGCCGCGAAGCCTGCGGCCGCGAAGCCTTCGGCCGCGAAGAAGCCGGCTGCCGCGAAGCCTGCGGCCGCGAAGAAGCCGACTGCGCCGAAACCGGCCGCGCCGAAGCCCGCTGCTCCGCAGCCGCAAGCCTCGACAGAAGCCGCAGGCGAGACCGCCCCTCGACCTGGAGACACCCCGTGAGTCGTCCCATCGCCGAAGACACGGCAACCCAGGCGCTGCCGATGCGCCTGTTCCGCGGGGCGGCCGACCGTCGTCACGCTAAGGAGATCCAGCAGCAGCTCGAGCTCGTCGAATCCGAACTTCTCGAGCACCTTCGCTTCGCCTCACCGGTCGCCGACGCACCGGCGCGATACCTGATGGGTGCCGGAGGCAAGCGGATCCGCCCCATGCTCACGCTGCTGACGAGCGAGCTCGGCTCCGGACCGAACGAGCTGGTTCGTCGCGCGGCGGAGGCCGTCGAGATGACCCATCTCGCGTCGCTCTACCACGATGACGTCATGGACGATGCGAAGCTCCGTCGCGGTGTCGACGCGGCGCAGACGGTGTGGTCGAACTCGGTCGCGATCCTCGCCGGAGATCTGCTCTTCGCGCGCGCGTCATCGCTCGTCTCCGGAATGGGCGAGGAGGCGATCCTGCTGCAGGCCCGCACCTTCGAGCGGCTCTGCCTGGGGCAGCTGCACGAAACGGTCGGCCCGCAGGAGGGCGATGATCCGAAGGGGCACTACATCCAAGTGCTCGCAGACAAGACCGGCGCGCTCATCTCGACGGCCGCGCGCATGGGCGTGATGTTCGGCGAGGCTCCGGCGGAGTTCGCAGATCCGGTCACGGAGTACGGCGAGCGCATCGGCGTCGCCTTCCAGCTCATCGACGACGTCATCGACCTGTCGCCGAAGAAGGAGCAGACGGGCAAGCGCGCCGGCACCGACCTGCGTGCCGGCGTCGTCACGCTGCCGTATCTGCTGCTGCAAGACAGCGCGGCGGCCGGCAATGCTGAAGATGCGGCGCTGCTCGCACGCATCGAGGCGGGCGTCGCCGAGATTCGGGGCGGCGCGGATCCGGCGTTGCTCGATCCCGAGGTGCAGGCACTGCAGACGCACGCCGTCACCCGTGAGACCGAGGCCACCGCGCACCGCTGGGCCGCAGATGCCGTTCGCGCGCTCGATGCGCTGCCGAAGTCCTCGGTGAAGCGCGCGCTCGAGCGCATGGCCGACTCGATCGTCAACCGCGAAGGCTGACATCGGCGCGCTGCGGCGCCCTACGAACACCTCAATTCTCGACTCCCCGCGGAGAATACCGTCAGGGGAATGGAAGGAAGAACCGAGCGATGAGCAAGATGCGACTGGCGATCGTAGGAGCGGGACCTGCGGGTATCTACGCCGCTGACCTGCTGCTGAAGGCGGAGCGCGATTTCGCGGTCGAGATCGACCTCTTCGAGCAGCTTCCCGCGCCGTACGGGCTGGTGCGCTACGGAGTCTCACCCGACCACCCGCGCATCAAGGGGATCATCACCGCATTGCGCGACGTGCTCGATCGCGCGAGCTCAGGGGAGACCGGCGAAGACTCGATTCGCTACTTCGGCAACGTCCGCTACGGGCAGGATCTGAAGCTCGAAGACCTCAAACGGCACTACCACGCGGTGATCTTCTCGACCGGCGCGATCCGCGACGCGGCGCTCGATATTCCCGGCATCGATGCGGCGGGCTCGTACGGGGCCGCCGATTTCGTGAGCTGGTTCGACGGCCACCCCGACGTTCCTCGCACCTGGCCGCTCGAAGCGAAGTCGGTGGGCGTCATCGGCAACGGCAACGTCGCGCTCGACGTCTCCCGCATGCTCATCAAGCACGCCGAAGACCTGCTTCCCACCGAGATTCCGCAGAACGTGCACGAGGGCCTCGAAGCGAACCCCATCGAAGAACTGCACCTCTTCGGCCGGCGCGGCCCGAAGTACGTGAAGTTCACGCCCCTCGAGCTGCGCGAGCTCGGCGAGGTGCGCGACGTCGACATGGTGATCGACGAGCGCGACTTCTCGCACGACGACGCGTTCGCCGACGAGACGCTCATGAAGAACAAACAGGTCATCGTGATGACTCGCATCATGGACAAGTGGCGCGACGAGCAGCGCGCACGCGAGGCAGGCGAAGTGGCGCCCGCTTCGCGTCGCCTGCACCTGCACTTCTGGTCGAAGCCCGTTGAGGTCGTGGTCGAGGACGGCCGCGTCGCGGGGCTGAAAGTCGAGCGCACAGCTCCCGACGGGCAGGGCGGCATCGTCGACACCGGCGAGTTCGAGATCGTGCCGATCCAGTCCATCTACCGCGCGGTCGGGTACTTCGGCTCCCCGCTCGACGAGATCCCGTTCGACGATGCGAAGGGCGTGATCCCGAACACGCAGGGGCGCGTACTCGACCTCGAAGGGCAGCAGATTCCCGGCGTCTACGCCACCGGTTGGATCAAGCGCGGCCCGGTCGGCCTCATCGGGCACACCAAGTCCGACGCGATGGAAACGCTCGAGTGCCTGCTCGAGGATCGCGACAACCTCTGGACTCCGGAGGAGTCTGAGCCGCAGGCCATTCCAGCGCTCCTCGAAGCGCGAGGCGTGCCGTACACGACGATCGAGGGCTGGCACCGCCTCGACGCGCACGAACTCGGACTCGGAGAGCCGCACGGTCGCGCGCGCGTCAAGGTCGTGCCCCGAGACGAGATGACGCGCATCTCCCGCGGCGAGTAGCTGAGGCGCGGGCGGCGCGTCGTCAGCGCAGGATCTGCTCGAGCTGCTCGAGGGTCTCGGCCGCCCCGGCGTCGATGCGCACCGTGACCGACTCGCGCGCATCGATCGCGGTCGGCCCGCGGTTGATGACGGCGATCGGGATGTCCCGCAGCTGCGCGCGATGCACGAGACGGATGCCGGTGTTCACCGCGAGCGAGGTTCCGATGAGCACGAGGCCGCCTGCGGAGGCGACCAGTGACTCGGCGGTCTCGAACACGGGTTTCGGTACGAGCTCGCCGAAGTAGACGACGTCGGGGCGGAGGATCGACCCGCACTCCGGGCACGTCGGGGCTTCGACGGAGTCGGTGCCGCTCACGATCGCATCACCATCCGGTGCGATCTCGGCCGCCGCATTGCGCGCGGCGAATCCCGGGTTGAGCTCATCGAACCAGCCGAGCACCTGATCGCGGGTGAAGCGATGGTCGTGCTCAACGCACCTGATCACGCTCCCGTTGCCGTGCAGCTCGACGACGCTTCGGGATCCTGCCCGTCGATGCAGGTTGTCGACGTTCTGCGTGATGACGCCGTTCGTCAGCCGGGCCGCTTCGAAGCGCGCCAGAGCGAGGTGACCGGCATTGGGTGCGACACCCGCAGCTCGCAGCGCGCCGACTCTCGCGCCGGCCCAGAAGCGGCGGCGGTAGGCCGGGTCCTCCATGAACTGCGAGATGCTCATCGGCGTGCGCGGGGGAGCACCAGCACCGCGATAATCGGGAATGCCCGAGTCCGTGCTGATGCCGGCGCCCGTGAGCACCGCGAGCGGTGCGGCTTCGAAGAGTCCCGCGAGCCGCTCGAGTGCGATCGAATGCGCCATGTGCCTCCTCTTCCGGCATTCACGCTAGCGCACGCAGGCGCGCGAGGTCAGGGGCTTCCGCCGATGGCGCACGCGAGGCACGCGCTTCTCCGCCGGTAGAATCGGCTTCATGACCAGCGCGCGCGAACAGCTCATCGACCTCATCACGAGCGAAGCCGTCTTCCACGGCGACTTCACGCTCACCAGTGGCAAGCAGGCAACCTACTACATCGATCTGCGCAAGCTGAGCCTCGACCACCGTGCGGCGCCGCTCATCGGGCAGGTCATGCTCGACCTCATCGAGGATATCGACGGCGTCGTCGCGGTCGGCGGGCTCACGATGGGCGCTGACCCGATCGCTTCGGCGATCATGCACCAGGGCGTCGCGCAGGGCAAGGTGTACGACTCGTTCGTAGTGCGCAAGGAGCCGAAGGACCACGGCCGCGGCCGCCAGGTCGAGGGCCCCGACCTCGCAGGCAAGCGCGTGGTCGTGGTCGAGGACACGTCGACGACGGGCGGATCCCCCTTGCAGGCGATCGAGGCGCTGCAGAAGGTGGGCGCCGAGATCGCGGCGGTCGCGGTCGTGGTGGATCGCCAGGCGCCTGCCAAGGCGCGCATCGAGGCAGCGGGATTCGAGTACCGCTACGCGATCGGCCTCGACGACCTCGGGCTCGACACGCAGTAGCGCGCGCGGCCCGTGCGCTGCACGCGCCGAGACGGCGACGGCCTCCGAACCCGCCAGGGGATCGGAGGCCGTCGCCGCTTCAGTCGGGCTCAGAGCACCTTCGACAGGAACTGCCGCGTGCGCTCCTGCTTCGGATTCGAGAAGACCAGCTCGGGGTCGCCCTGCTCGATGATGGCTCCCGCATCCATGACGATGAGGCGATCCGCCACCTCGCGGGTGAAGCCCATCTCGTGGCTCACGATGATCATCGTCATGCCCGCCTTCGCGAGATCCTGCATCACCTGCAAGACCTCTCCCACCATCTCGGGGTCGAGCGCGCTCGTTGGCTCGTCAAACAGCATGAGAGCCGGGCGCATTGCGAGCGCCCGAGCGATCGCGACGCGCTGCTGCTGCCCGCCCGAGAGGGAGCGCGGCCGCACGTCGGCCTTGTCGGAGAGCCCGACGCGGTCGAGCAGTTCCCGTGCGTAGGCGATCGCTTCGGCCTTCTTCTCGCCCTTCACCCGCACCGGCGAATGCCAGATGTTCTCGAGCACTGTCATGTGCGGAAACAGGTTGAAGTGCTGGAAGACGAAGCCGATGTCGGCGCGCTGCGCGGCTAAGGCCTTCGCCGAGATCTCGGTGACCTTGCCGTTCTCGTTCACGCGCTCGCCGATGCGCTGCCCGTCGACGTAGATCTCGCCGCTGTCGATCGGTTCGAGCCGGTTGAGGGTGCGCAGGAAGGTCGTCTTGCCGGCGCCGGACGGCCCGACGAGCACGACCACTTCGCCGCGTTCGATCTCGAGCGACACATCCGTCAGAATGTGCCGGTCGCCGAACCACTTGTTGATGTCGACGGTGCGAACGATCGGCCCGTCCGATACGGAGACGGGGGCGGTGTACTCGCTGAGCGCGTTCATGCCGCGACTCCTTCCAGGTCGGCGATCGGGCTCTTCGGTGCGACGCGATCGCGCTTGCTGCGGAAGCCGAACAGGCGCTTCCAGATCGACTCCGCCTTCGGCAGGCCGGCCTTCGCGTTCAACCAGTTCTCGATCATGGTCTGGATGACCGTCCACACCGTCGTGAGGAGCAGGTAGTACAGCGCGACGACGATGTAGATCTCGAAGACCTTGAACGTTGCAGCGCTCATCGAGCTGCCCACCTGGAACATCTCGGCGACGCCGATGATGGAGAGGATCGAAGTGCTCTTCATCAGGCCGTTGAAGGAGTTGCCGAGCGGCGGCACCATGACGCGGATCGCCTGGGGCACGATGATCCACCGCATCGAGGCGAGGGGAGTCATGCCGAGCGACAGCGCCGCTTCGGTCTGACCCTTCTCGATCGACTCGAGCCCGCCGCGCACGATCTCCGAGATGTACGCGCTCTCATTGAGCATGAGCGCGACGATCGCCGCTTGCACGGCTCCCTTGATGAGGAAGCCGACTGTGACGTCCTGGAGCTGCATGGTCAGGTTCAGATCTTCGAATCTGAACAGGTTCGCCGCGGCGAAACCGGTGTAGATGATGACGAGTTGGACGAGCAGCGGGGTGCCGCGCACGATCCAGATGTAGAGGCTCGCGAAGATGCGGAGCGGCACGAAGCGGCTTCGGCCCATGAGCGCGATGAGCAGGCCCAGCACCAGTGCGAGCGCCATCGCGGCGATCGAGATCACGATGGTGAGCGCGAGTCCGTTGAGGAAGCTCTCGCTCGGCGTGAAGAGGCTCTGCCAGAAGTAGTCCCAGTCGAATTTCATGAAGTGTCTTTCCTGTTGCCGATGTCTGCGGCGGCCGGCTGGGCCGCCGCAGACATCGGGTTACTCGGGCTGGGTGATGTCGTTGCTCTCGACGCCCCACTCGGCGAGGATGTCGGTGTAGGTGCCGTCGTCGATCATGGCCGCGAAGGCCTCGTCGAGCGCGTCGTTCAGCTCGGTGTTGTCTTTGAGCGTGGCCGCGCCGATGCGGATCTTGCCGAAGGGCTCGCCGACCGCGACGAGGTCGCCGTCGGACTGCTGCTCGTAGTAGCTCATGATCTCGGTGGTGTCGATGAAGGCGTCGGCCTGGTCGGCGAGCACCTGCTGCAGCGCGCCGGTCGCCTCGTCGACGAGGGTGATCGCGATCGGCTCCTTGCCATCGGCGACGCACTCGTCAGACTTCTCCTGGGCGGATGCGGCGCCCGTCGCGCCCGTGATGCCGACGACCTTGGTGCCGCAGAGCGAGTCGTCGAACCCGGTGACGTCCTTCGGGTTGTCCTTGCTCACCGCGACGGCCGTGCCCGAGTAGAGGTAGGGAACGAAGTTCGCGATCTCCTCGCGCTCCGGCTTGATGTAGAGCGAGCCCATGATGACGTCGCACTGCTTCGCCTGCAACGCGGGGATGAGGCCGGCGAACGAGTACTCGCCGAGCGTGGTGCTCACGCCGAGCTTGTCGGCGAGCGCGTTCGCGATGTCGATCTCGACGCCCTGCAGCTCGTTGTTCTCGTCGTAGAAGATGTTGGGTGCGCTATCGCCGGTGCAGACGGTGAGCGTGCCCTCCTTGATGATGGTCGGGGGTGCGAGGGTCGCTTCCGCGGAGCTCGTGTCGCCGGAGCCGCCTGCGTCGCCGGCGTCGTTCGAGGTCACGGTGCACGCGGCGAGCGACAGCATGAGGCCGGCGGCCGCGGTGAGTGCCAGCGCGGGAGCGATGCGCCGCGCGGATGGGGGGAAAGCCACGATGATTTCTCCGTTCGGTGGACCCCGGCTGGTGCCGGGAGAAACATTGCATACTCCGATTCGTTCGGGTGTATGCTCGATCAGCAGTTGGTCAGACCAACCGATGAACTGAATGGAACATACCCCGGGTTCGGCTCCCACGTCAACGGGCAGGCCGAGCCGAAATGCAACTGAAACACAACCGGCCCCATCGCGGGGTCGGATAGCATCACGAGGACGCAGACCGCATCCCGCGAGCACGATGGAGGCACACGTGGACTGGAACGACATCGGTCGGGCGACGACGCTGTCGCTGCCGGATCGGCTCTCGGTCGACATCGAGCGACTCATCCTCGACGGAAAACTCGCCCCGGGGGAGCGCCTTCCACCCGAGCGCGAACTCGCCGATCACTTCGGCGTCTCGCGCGTCTCGATCCGCGAAGCGCTGCGTGAACTCGAGAACCGCGGCCTCATCGACCGCCGCCCGGGTCGGGGCACGATCGTCCTCGGACCGGGCGAACGCGCCGATATCGCGGATGGGGCGCTCGGAGGGCTCGCCGCGCTGCGCCCGGAACTGCACGACATCATGGAGCTGCGCGCCATCGTCGAACCGCCGATCGCCCGCATCACCGCCACGCGCGCGACCGACCGCGACATCGCGCAGCTGCGCGAACTCGTGGAGGCCATGGAGGTCGACGTCACGAAAGAGCGCTACGCCGAGCTCGACCGCGCATTCCACCAGGCCATCGCGCAGTACGCCCACAACCCGCTCCTCGAACTCATCAACGAGCAGATCGCGCAGCGCATCGCGCCGAGCCGGGCGAGCCGCTATCAGACGCGGGCACGACGCCAGGCTTCGAGCATCGCCCACCGACGCATCTTCGAAGCGATCGCCGCAGGCGACGCAGCGCTCGCCGAAGACGAAGCGCGCGCTCACGTGCTCGACATCAGCAACCAGATCGCGCACGCCGCGACGACCCAGGAGGAACTCCCCGTATGACGACCGCATCTGCCGCTCGCGGCGCCATCTCGACCTCACACCACCTGGCGACGGAAGCCGGTGCCGCGGTGCTGCGGGCCGGCGGCAACGCCATCGACGCGGCGATCGCGGCAGCAGCCACCCTCTGCGTGGTCTACCCGAACAACGTCGCACTCGGCGGAGATCTCGTGGCGCTCGTGCGCAACCCCGAGGGCGAGGTGCGGTTCTTGAACGCGACGGGCACCGCTCCGGCCGGCCAGTCGATCGACGTGCTGCGGGAGCGCTACGGCGATTTGCTCCCAGTGCGCGGCATCGACACCGTCACGGTGCCCGGCGGCATCTGCGGCTGGAACGCCCTGCACGAGTACGGCGCCACACGTCGATGGGAGCAGCACCTCGAAGCGGCGACCCGGCACGCCGAGGCGGGCGTGCCCACCGCCCGGTCGGTCGCCGCCGCGATCGTCGAGAACCGCGAGGTGCTGGAGCTCGACGAGGGGTGCCGCGGAGTGTTCTTCGATCAGGGGCTGCCGCTCGTCGAAGGCGCCCCGTTCGTGCAACCGGCGCTCGCCGCATCGTTGCGGGCGCTCGCAGCCGGCGGATCCGCCGCGTTCTACGAAGGCGAGCTCGCCGAGCGATGGGTCGCCGGCCTGCAGAAGCTCGGTTCACGCATCACCCTCGCCGACACCGCCGCGTACTCCGCGGAGTGGGGCGAGCCGCTCGAAGGATCGTTCCGAGCGCACCGCGTGCTCACGGGCCCGCCCAACACCTCAGGCTTCATGCTCCTGCGCGCGCTCCGAGACATCGAGGCGGGCATCGAGGATCCGCTCGGGCGCGGTGCCGGCGAACTCGCCCGCTCGTTCCGCGCGAGCAACGCCGTGCGAGCGGCGTCCCTCGCCGACCCGCGCTTCGGCGGCGCGACGGGGAACGACCTGATCGACGCGGAGGCCCCCGCGCACCCGCCCGTGCGGGAGGCCAAACCGAGCGGCGACACGGTCGGGCTCAGCGCCGTGAGCGCCGACGGCTGGGCCATCTCCCTCATCAACTCCGTGTACTTCGGATTCGGCGCTGCCGTGCTCGAGCCGGAGACGGGCATTCTCTTCCAGAATCGCGGGACGTCGTTCTCGCTCGACCCCGCGCACCCGAACGCGTTCGGCCCCGGCAAGCGGCCGCGTCACACGCTCATGCCCGTGCTCGTGCTCCGAGGCGACGAACTCGCATGGGTGCCCGCGACGATGGGCGGGTCGGCGCAACCGCAGATCCATACGCAGCTGCTGGTGCGGTCCCTCGCCGGTGCGACCCCGGAGGAGGCGACGCACGCGCCGCGCTGGATCGTCGACGAACCCGGCGCCGACGGGGTCGTGCGCGTTACGATCGAAGAGGACGTGCCCGCCGCGGTGCACGAAGCGCTCGCCGAGGCCGGATTCCCACTGAAGGTCGTGCCTCCCGTCGACGAGGATCTCGGCCACTCGAATCTGATCCGACTCGCGCAGGAGGGCGTCCACGGGGCCGACGGCGTCGACGCCGCGAGCGATCCGCGATCCGACGGCTCCGCGATCGTCGTCTGAAACGACCAGCCGGCATGCACTCGAACGCGCGCGTCCCACACGAACTCTCAGCACCAGCTTCAGCGAGAAAGCAGCACATGAACCAGATTGTCCGCCCCGGATTCCTCCCGCTCCTCCTCGTCGGCATCGCCGGCGGCATTCTGTCCGGGCTCTTCGGTATCGGCGGCGGCACCATCATCGTGCCCGCACTCGCGCTCTGGTTGAGCATGCCCCAGAAGCTCTCGGCCGGAACGTCGGTCGCGGCGATCCTGCCCACCGCGATCGTCGGTGCGACGACCTACGGGCTGCAGGGCCACGTCGACTGGATCGCCGGCGCCTGCCTCGCCGTCGGCATCGTTGCCGGGGCGCAGCTGGGCGCCGCGCTGCTCGCGAAACTGCCGGTCGGCGCGATCCAGTGGGGGTTCATGGGCTTCCTCGCGATCGTGATCGTGAGCCTCTGGTTCGTCGTGCCGCAGCGCGGTGACGAGATCGAGATCTCCGTGTTGACGGTGATCATGCTCATCGTGACCGGCTTCATCACGGGTGTGCTGTCGGGCCTGCTCGGCGTCGGCGGCGGCGTCGTCGTCGTGCCCGTGCTCATGTTCTTCTTCAGCTCGAGCGACCTCATCGCGAAGGGCACCTCGCTCTTCATGATGATTCCCGGATCGATCTCGGGCACCATCGGCAACTTCCGCAGGCAGAACGTCGACCTGCGCGCTGCGGCGATCGTGGGGCTCGGCGCGTGCGTCTTCGTACCGGTCGGCAATCTCTTCGCCGTGCTGATCGACCCCTTCTGGGGCAATGTGGCCTTCTCGATCTACCTCGTCTTCATCCTCATCCAGATGCTGGTGCGCAAGCTCCGCAAGAAGAAGTAGCGCCCCGGCGCCCGGCATCGCCCCCCCCCCCCTGCGCCCTCATGGCAGCGGGGTCACTCCTCGTGCGTGTTGCACCGCCGACACGCACGAAGAGTGACCCCGCTCGCCGCCCGAAAAGCGCCCGAAGAGCGCCCGTCTCATCGCGTGGCGCGTCCGCGAATCGCCTGGAGAGCGCACGCCGCACCGAGCACGGCGACGATCCCGATCCCGACGGCCATCGTCTGAGCCGAACCCGTCGCGGTCGGGCCGCCAGTCACGACGAGCATGCCGACGACGGACGACGATACGGCGTTGGCGATGAGCTGCGTGGTGCTGACACCGGCCGCCGCCTTCCCGCCTTCGACCGGGTCATCGGTGCTGCGCATCGCCGCGACGCTGAGATGGGGGAATGCCATGCCGATGCCACTTCCGGCTGCGAACAGCACAGCCGCCCAGGCCACGACGAGCCAGGCGCCGGCTTCAGGAGTGACGAGAGCTGCGTAGCCGAAGAGACCGGCGGCGAGGATCGCCGGGCCGAGCAGCATGACCGCGTTTCGGCCGCGCTGCGACTCGATGTTGACGCTGCAGAGTTGCGCGGCGGTCCACCCGACGGAGAGCGACGCACCGAGGAAGCCGGCGAGGAGCGGTGGCAGGCCGGCGAGTTCCTGGCCGAACAGCGGAATGAAGGCCTCGGTCATCGCCCCGGCGCTCAAGAGCCCGAGCGCGAGATACACCCACTTCAGCGCATTGCCGCGTCGGTACGTGAGCTTCGGCAGCACCGTCGTCGCGCCGAATCGTTCGCGGAGCACGAAGGCGAACAGCAGGAGCACTGCGGCCGCCAGGCACGCGACCGTGCTCGCACCGCGGGGCAGCACCGATGCGACGCTGAACGCGGCCGCCGTCGATGCGAGGAGCGCGAGCGAGAGCACCGGCACCGACGGAACCTCCCCCGTCTGCTCGGCGCCACCCGGAACCGCGTTGCGCGACACCCAGGCGAGAACGAGGGCGAGCAGAGCCATCGTCGCGAACGCCCCGCGCCAGAGTCCGATCTGCGCGAAGAGCCCTCCGAGGGCCGGCCCGAGAAGATTGCCGACGCCCCACATCGCGGAGACGAGGCCCGCAGCTCGTGTCCACAGCCGCTCGGGCAGCGCCGTGCGGATCACCGCGTACCCGAGGCCCGCGAGCAGGCCGCCGCCGAGGCCCTGCACGGTGCGCCCGACGAGCAGCAGCTCCATGGATGGTGCGAGCATGTCGATGAGCGTGCCCAGGGCGAACACCGCGAACGCCCCGACGTACGCTCTCGCCGCACCCGAGCGGGCGACGGTGCGCGTCACGAGCATCGATGAGATGACTGAGGCGGTGAGAAACGCGGTCGCTGCCCACGCGAAGTACTGAGCGCCCCCGAATTCGTCCACCGCGGACGGCAGAAGCGCGGCCGTCACGTAGACGTTCGTCGCGTACAGTGCGACGCCGCCCGCGAGAACGAGGGCGGCCGGGAGGTAGCCTGGGCTGAACAACTCGCTCCAACTCCCCGGCCTCGGCGGTCGCCCGCTGCGGAGGCGGCCGCGCCCCTGGGCGGCGGCATCGGTTGCGATGATCGGGAGGTCAGTGGTGTGATTCGGCATTCCTGTACCGTAAAACCTGAACTAAGGTTGAGGTCAAGTGGTCGATGCGGTGTCGACTGCTGGTGGGAGGGAAGATGCCTGAATCCGAGCCCGTGATGCGTGCGCCGACCGACCTGCTCTCCGTCGGCGAGGTGGCCGCGCGCACGGGAGTAGCCGTCTCAGCGCTCCACTTCTACGAGCGCGAGGGCCTCATCAGCAGCGTGCGGACCGCGGGCAACCAGCGCCGCTACGCACGACACGTGCTGCGCCGCATCGCGATCATCCGGGTGGCGGCTCGCATGGGGGTGCCGCTCGCCGAAGTCGCAGAGGAACTCGCCAGCCTGCCGGCGGACCGCATGCCGAGTCGACGCGATTGGGAGCGCATCAGCGAGCACTGGCGCGGCAAGCTCGAAGCGCGCAGGCTCGAGATCGAACGCATGGAGCGCGAACTCACGGGCTGCATCGGTTGCGGATGCCTGTCACTCGGCACCTGTCGGGTCTTCAATCCCGGAGACGCGCTGTCTGTCGACGGACCGGGCCCGCGCCTGCTCCCCGAGATCGACCCGAACTCGCTCGATCCTGTCGCACCCGCCGCCGGGGCCCCGCCGGCGGCGTAGCCGCCCGGCCGGCCGGTAGCCGCCGGCCCGGCCGGTAGCCGCCCGCCCGCCCGGTAGCCGCCGGCCTGCCCGCCCGCCCGGCCGGTAGCCGGGTCACTTGGGGAGGGTGTCGCGGCCGACCACAACTCCGACACGCTCCCCAAGTGACCCGCCTCGCTGGGGCTGGGTCGGGCTGGGTGGGCTGGGTCGGGCTGGGCTCGGCCGGGGCGCCACTGCCCACTGCAGCGGGGTCACTCTCCGTGCGTGTTGCGCCGCCGACACGCACGAAGAGTGACCCCGCTCGCACAGGGGGAGGGGGAGGGGGAGAAGAGAAAGGGGGCGGGCTACAGCAGGTCGGCGACCGAGCCCAGCACCTCGTCCGGGCGGAACGGGAAGCGCTCGATCTCCGTGCGATCCGAGATTCCGGTCATGACGAGTACCGTGTGCAGTCCCGCTTCGATGCCCGCCACGACGTCGGTGTCCATTCGGTCGCCGATCATGCCGGTGTTGTGGGAGTGCGCGCCGATCTGGTTGAGCGCCGAGCGGAACATCATCGGGTTCGGCTTGCCGATGATGTACGGGTGCTTGCCGGTCGCTTTCGTGATGAGCGCGTTGATCGCTCCCGTCGCGGGCAGCGGGCCCTCCTGGCTCGGCCCGGTCGCGTCGGGGTTGGTCGAGATGAAGCGAGCACCCTTGATGATGAGCCGGATCGCCTTCGTGATCGCCTCGAACGAGTAATTGCGGGTCTCGCCGACGACCACGAAGTCGGGGTCCGATTCGGTCATCACGTAGCCGGCATCGTGCAGGGCGGTCAGGATCCCGGCCTCGCCGATCACGAACGCCGAGCCGCCGGGCTGCTGCTGCTTCAGGAAGGCGGCGGTGGCGAGCGCACTCGTCCAGATGCGGTCCTCCGGCACCGTGATCCCGGAGGCGGCGAGGCGGGCGCTGAGGTCGCGGGCGGTGAAGATGGAGTTGTTCGTGAGCACGAGATACGGGATCTCGTGCTCACGCCAGTGCTGGATGAGGTCGGCAGCGCCGGGGATGGCGCGGTTCTCGTGCACCAGCACGCCATCCATATCGGTGAGCCAGCATTCGATCTCAGCGCGGCGAGGGTGCGGTTCGTTCTGAGTCATGCCCACAGCGTATCTCGCACGTGTGAACGGGCAGTTTCGCGGCGCACGCCCGCTCCCGCTCCCGGCCCGCCCTCCCCGATAGCAAGAGGGAGTGCAGGATCGCCGAGCGCTACCCCTCGCGTCCGACGAGGGCCGGCACCGCGCCGAGCAGTTCCCGCGTGTACGGGTGCTCGGGGGCCGTCCACACGCGCTCCGTCGGCCCCTGCTCGACGAAGACGCCGGCGCGCATGACGGCGGTGCGATCGGCGATGGTCGCGACGACGGCGAGGTCGTGCGAGATGATGACCATTCCGATCTGCAGGTCGTCGACGAGGCGGCGCAGCAGGTCGCCGACGTGCTTCTGCGACGAGGCGTCGAGCGCTGAGATCGGCTCGTCTGCGACGATCACGTTCGGTTTGGCGAGCAGTGCTTTCGCGATGGCGATGCGCTGCCGCTGCCCTCCGGAGAGTGCGTGCGGGTAGCGGGTGCGCAGCGCCGGGTCGAGACCGACGCGCTCGAGCACATCGGTGATGTCTGCGAGGCGTTCCTCCGCCGTACGACGCTCTCCGCGGGCACGCGCGGCGGAGTTCCACACCTCTTCGAGTTGCTGCGTGATGCGCCGACGCGGGTTCAGCGATGCGTACGGATCCTGGAACACCATCTGCAGCGGGACGAGTCGCGCGGGGCGCCGACGAATCGGGAGCGGCGTCACCGGTTCGCCCTTGAAGCGGATGCTGCCTCCTGAGAGCTTGTTGATGCCGACGAGGGCCCGTGCGAGTGAGGACTTGCCGCAGCCGCTCTCGCCCACGATGCCGACGATCTCGCCGGGGTGCACCTCGAGGTCGACGCCGTGGACTGCGACGAAGCGTCCTTTGCCCTTGACCCGGTAGCTCACGACCGCGTCGGCGACCTCGATGAGTGGCTCCGTCGGCGGCTCTGCGAGCGGTGAGCGGTCGGTCATGAGAGTACCTCCTCGGGCAGGGGCCAGGGCACCTTCGGCACCGCGTCGAGCAGCACGCGGGTGTAGGGATGTTGCGGGGAGCGGAAGACCTGATCGGAGTCGCCGGATTCGACGATCTCGCCGGTGCGGAACACGTTCAGGCGGTCCGCGATCGTGCTCAGCATCGCGAGGTCGTGCGTGACGAAGATGATGCCCATACCGGATTCGCGCCGCAGTTCGTTGAGCAGCGCGATGATGCCGGTGCGAATGTTCGCGTCGAGCGCCGTCGTCGGTTCGTCGGCGATGAGCAGCTTCGGGTCGCAGGCGAGTGCGATCGCGATGGAGACGCGCTGCTTCATGCCGCCCGAGAGCTGGTGCGGGTACTGGCCGAGCAGCCGCTTCGGTTCGCGCAGGTGGACGCGCTCCATCAGCTCGATCGCACGTGCTTCAGCTGCGGGCTTCGAGAGGCCGAGGTGCTGCCGCATGTGGTCTGTGAGCTGTTCGCCGAGTTTCAGCATGGGGTGCAGGCTCGATGACGGATCTTGGAGCACCATCGCGATCTCGGTGCCGCGGGTGCGCTCCCACTCCCGCTTCGATTGGGTGAGGAGCTCGCGGCCGTCGAAGCGGATCGAGCCGTCGGCGACGAGGCCGTCGGGGAGCAGGCCGAGCAGTGCGAGGCCGGTCAGGGTCTTGCCCGATCCGCTCTCGCCGACCACGCCGACGACTTCGCCGGCCTCGACGGTGAATGAGACTCCGTCGACGAGTGGCGCCCCGGCACCGCTGGCGCGCCCGACCGTGAGCTGGTCAACGTGCAGGAGGGTCATGATCCGGATCCGTTCTCGTTCAGGCGGGGTTCGAGGTTGTCGCGAATCGCGTCGCCGATGATGTTGAACGCCAGCACGACCGTCACGATCGCGAGTCCTGGCGCTACGGCGAGCCACCATTGGTCGAAGTACTGCACGGCGCCCGAGATCATCGATCCCCATTCCGGGGTCGGCGGGACCGCTCCGAGTCCGAGGAATGAGAGACCGGCGAGGAAGAGGATCGCGGAGCCGATGTCGAGCATCGCCAGCACGAGCACGGAGCCGCTGACCGCCGGGAGCAGATCGACGATGATGGAGCGCAGGGGCCCGACCCCTGAGAGTCGGTTGGAGAGCACGAACTCGGACTCGCGCAGGGCGAGCACGATGGAGCGCACGGCCCGGGCGTACGCCGGCCACCAGCTGATCGCTGCGGCGATGACGGCGTTCTGCACGCTCGGCCCGAGCGCCGCTGCGATGGCCATCGCGAGGATGATTCCGGGGAACGCGAACACCAGGTCGGCGACGCGCATGAGGATCTCGTCGATCCATCCTCCGAAGAACCCCGCGATGAGGCCGATTGCGGTGCCGATGAGGGCGGCCGCCGCAACGATCATGAGACCGTTCGGAATCGAGGTGCGCGCTGCTGCGAGGGTACGGCTGAAGTTGTCGCGCCCGAGTGCGTCGGTTCCGAGGAGCGCGGTCGCGTCGGGCGGCGCGAGCGCTGGGCCCACCGTTGCCAGTGGGTCGAAGGGCGTCAACGCGGGAATCAGGATCACGGCGAGCCAGGCGAGGAGCACCGCGCTCGCCGCGATCACGGAGGGCGTGCGGAGCCAGGCGGGCACTCGGCGTCGCGAGCGCTCTGGGGCGGCGATCATTGAGATGACATCGGTGCGGGTCATTGGAGTCGGATCCTCGGGTCGAAGGCCGACGCGAGCAGGTCGGCGATGAAGTTCACGGCGAGGAAGATCACGGCGATCACCACGGAGATTCCGGTGATGGCGGTGACGTCGAGGTTCGTCGCCGAGCGGTAGGCGTACTGGCCGAGCCCGCCCCAGGCGAAGATCTGCTCCACGTAGACGGTGGCGGCGAGGAGGAAGCCGAAGGAGAGCGCCGTGACGGTGATGATCGGGCTCGACGCGCTGCGCACGGCGTAGCGGATGAGTACGCGCCGCCCGGGCAGCCCCTTCACTCGGGCAGCTTTCACCGCGTCGGTGTTGAGCCCGTCGAGCACCGCGCTGCGGGTGAAGCGAAGCACCATGCCGAGGTTCGAGAGCGCGAGGATGGTCGCTGGCAGGATGAGGTGCGCGACGGCAGACGCCCACGCGGTCACGTCTCCTGCGAGGAGCGTGTCGATCGTCATGAACCCGGTCACGCGCGGTGGCGGCGTCGAGGCTGCGTCGAGTCGCCCGCTGCCGGGAAGCCAGCCGAGCTGGCGGAAGAAGAACGTCGAGCCGATGAGCGCGAGCCAGTAGGTCGGCAGACTGACGCCGATGAGCGACACGACGCGTGCGAGGTGATCCGGCCAGCGGTTGCGGGCGTATGCTGCGACGATGCCGAGCGAGACCCCGATGAGCACGGAGAGCACGGTTGCCCACAGCACGAGTTCGAGCGTTGCCGGTGCGTACTTGGCGAGGTCCGTCGCGATGGGCTGACCGGTCTGCTGCGAAATTCCGAGGTCGCCCTGGAAGAGCCCGCCGAGATAGCGCAGGTACTGCTCCCAGATCGGGAGGTCGAGTCCGAATTTCGCTCGGAACGCGGCCACCGCCTCGGGGTTGGAGAGCGCCTGCTGGCTGAGGTTTGCCGTCTCGGGCCGGAGCGGCACCAGCACGCCGAGCCCGAAGGAGACGAGCGTGATGCCGAACAGGGTGACGAGGGAGGTGCCGAGGCGGCGGAGCACGAAGCGGAAGTACCCGCCGCCGCCCGTCGCCGGGGCGGGCGTCTGGACGTCCGCCCCGGTCTCGGAAAGGGTGTGAGTCACGATGCGTATCCCCGCGCGCCTAGTCGATCTGCGACAGGTTGATCGCCGCGAGCGGGTCGTGGCTCACGTGCTCGACGCTGTTCGAGGCGACGAGGAAGAAGGACGGTTCGAGCAGGAAGGCGAAGGGCGCCTCCTCGTTCATCGAGGCGTTCCACTCGGTGAAGGCGGCCTCCCGGTCATCGCCCGTGGCGACGCGCGCCGCCTCGGCGAGCTCGGCTGTTTCAGGGGCGGCGTCCGCCGGCCAGTGCACGCGCTCTCCGATGAGGCCGCCCGGAGCGAAGACGAGCTCGTCGGAGGCGTCGGCGGTGTCCGGCGGCCATGACCACAGCGCCATCTCCGTCTCCCCGTCGACGTATCGCTGCAGCGAGGTGGAGGTCGGCGTCGGGTTCAGCGTCACCTTGAGGCCGATGGCCTCGAGCTGCGTCTGCAGGCCCTGGGCGAGGATGTTGTAGTCGATTCCCGCGAGACGCGTGTAGTCGTTCGCGTAGTCGAGCGAGATCTCGGTGCCGGTCTTGCCTGCATCGGCGAGGAGCTTCTTCGCGGCATCGGGATCGGACTTCGGCCCTTCACCCTCGGGCAGGGCTCCGATCATCATGGATGGGATGATGCCCGTCGCCTCTTTCGCGCCGGCCCCCACGAGTGTGCGGAGTGCTTCGTAGTCGATGCCGGTCTTGATGGCTTCGACGACGTCGGGATCCGCGGTGGCCGCGCCCTCCTTCTGCGAGAGGGCGAGGTAGAGCACCTCCGGCGAAGACGACGACTGCACCTGCAGTGCGTCCGATTCCATGCCCTCGGCGATGCGCCCGGGGATGTCGAGGGCGATCTGGCTGTCTCCGCCTTCGAGGTTCGCCTTCTGCTGCTGGGCGTTGTTGACGTTCCGGATCACGATGCGGTCGTAGGCCGGCGCTTCGCCCCAGTAGTCCTCGTTCTTCACGAGTACGATCTGCGCATTCGTGTCGTAGCTCTCGAGCGCATAGGGCCCGCTTCCGGCGCCGTTGCCGGGCTGCGTGAAGAACTGCCCTGCTGTATCCGTGTCCGCCGCGTCTTCCGCATCGGTGCCGCCCGCGGCGCGCACTGCTTCGTCGTCCACGATGGCGAGGGGCGGGGCGGTGAGGGTGTGCTCGATGTAGGGAGCCGGATTCTCCGTGGTGATCTGCACGGTCCGCTCGTCGACCTCGGTGACCGTGATGCCCTCCATCCGGTAGGCCGGGCTGGCTGCGAGGTGCTTGAGGCGGTTCAGCGAGAAGACGACGTCGGCTGCGGTCACCGGGTTGCCGTTCGCGAAGGTCGCGTCCTCGCGCAGGGTGACGGTGAACTCGGTTGCCGCGTCGTTGCCCGTGATGGACTCGGCGAGCAGCGGCTCAGGTTCTGCGACGTTGTCGATGTAGGTGAAGAGCGTCTGGTAGATGCCGCTTCCCGTGATCGCGTCGGTGACCTGGAAGATGGTGGCCGGATCGATCGATTGGGCGGTGAACGCCTGGTCGATCACGAGCGTTCCGGACTTCTCCGTCGAAGCGCCTCCGCTGTCTTGCGCGCTGCTCGAGCAGCCGGTGACGGCGAGCGCTCCGGTCAGCAGGAGGGCGCATGCCCCCACTGCTTTTCGCATTGGCTTCGATGCCATGACGCGATTCCTTTCGGTGTCGGGGTTGCCTCGAGCTGCACCGATTCGTCGGGAGGGCTTGTCAGACCTCGTCGTCCAAACTAGTGTCAACTATATCGTGACAGCTGCTTCCATTTTACGAAGCAGTGAGAGCGATATTACCGGTCGTGACCGCGCCGTCAAGAGGCGATTTTCCTCGGAGTCGCTCGTCTCATGCGAAATGGGCACGTTCACGTCGGCAAAATATTTGGGTTGACGAACCGACGATGTCTGGCTAGTTTCGTGTCATTCAATGCGCGGCTCTGTCAACTATGTAATGACGGACGAATGGAGAAAACATGTCTGAGATCGTTCCGGGGACGAGCGGCACCGCGCCGCTCACCTCGAATCTCAAGATGCTGCGCCTGCTCGAGGAGATCGCGAAGACGAGTGCGCCGTTCGGCGTCTCCGAGATCGCGCGGCGCGTCGGCGGGTCGCGATCGATGGTGCACCGCCAACTGGTGACCCTGGTGGCGGCAGGGTGGCTGCAGACCGACTCCCAGGGCGCGTATTCGCTGACATTCGCACCGGTGCGCGTCGCCCAGGCCGCACTGCGGCACGCCAGCGTCGACCAGCGCATCGCAGAGGAGCTCACCCGACTCGCGAGCGAACTCGGCGAGGGTACGTCGCTCGGCACGCTCGACGGCGACTCGGTCACCATCGTCGGCCGCGGCCTGCCCCCGCGCAACGTGCACGTGTCGCTGGAGCACGGTCAGCGCTTCGGCATCGCGGGCAGCGCGCTCGGATCCGTGCTCGCCAGCTACCTGCCGGACGACGATCTGGATCGTCTGCGCCGGGCGAAGGTCGAGCTGCCCACCCCTGCCGAGTGCGCCAAAGTGCGCGGCGCCGGATACGCCATGCTCGTCGACGACGAATTCGATCCGATCGAGATCGTCGCCGTTCCGGTCGGTCGCACCTCAGGACGCGTGCGATTCGCGCTCTCGGCGCACTGGCCGCACGGCCGTACCAAACCCGATCACGTGATATCCACCCTCGAAGCGGGGGCGCGAGCGATCGAAGACCTGACCGTGCAGAGCGCGGGAATCCTGCTCACCTGACTCACCCACATCACGAAGGAGTGCCGATGTCCACTACGCCCCCGATCGTCGAGGTCCCTCGCCGGATTCTCGATCCCGATCTGCTGCTGCAGCCATCCCGGCTGCAGTCGCTGCCCGCGAGTCGAATCTCGGCGGGGCGTAGTCTGCTGGAGAAGATGCAGCGCGAATCGTGGACCTTCGAACTCGTGCACCTCGACATCGACGAGCGCGCAGACGGCGAGGCGCTCTACCGCGTGCACGCCGGCGGCGGGAAGATCTTCGACTTCGTGATCTTCAGCTTCGAGCCGACGCTCGACGGCCGCACCGGTCGCATCACCGGTCAGAACTGGGACATGATGGGCGCGCTCATCGAGGGGCCGACCACTCCTGCAGACCGCGCGCACACCCGCGCCGAACTGCCGAAGCTCTACGCGGGACGGGCCGTGCCCGGCACGCTGACCTGGGCGCGATCGAACCGGAGCTTCCGCGCCTTCGATCACGCGGTCCAGGCGCTGTCAGAGGGGCGGCAGCCCGACACCCGGGCGCTCTGGGAGGTCGGGTACCTGATGCGGAACACCGGCCTGGACGGCAACGGCACCTTCCTCACGCGGTCGTTCCTCACACTCGAACACGACCATCCCCTGCGATTGCCGCTGCACGCGCAGCTGCTCTCCGCGTTCATCATGCGCGAGTTCGCCTCCGATCTCGTCGAGACGATGGCGAAGCACCGCAACGCGCAGGCGGTCGTGCTCGACCGCGAGGTGCGTCGCATGATCGGCATCGGCAACGGATCGGCGCTCGGGCTGCTGTTCTTCGTGAACACGCACCCCATGCTCGTCGGCACGTGGCTGGAGCAGCGGCAGACGCTCCTCGCCGAGGCCACGCAGCTGCCGCTGCCGCGGGGCGCCGACGCGACCGAGCAGTACCGGGAGCTGCTGCAGCGAGCGGCGGAGTTCACCCGGGTCGATCCCTACGTCTACGCGCGCTTCGATGACCCGCACCGAGTCTCGGAGCAGCTGGAGCAGGCGATCGAAGTGCTCGACGAGCTCCTCGCGCGAGGCGCGACGACCGGCGCCGAGCTGCTCACCCGTCTCGACGGCGTGATCCGGGACGAAGCGTGGGAGCTGGTCGCTGCGAACCTCCTCGAACTGCTCCCGTACGAGCGCATCGTGGAAGCGATCGAGGGCGGGATCCGCTCCGAGCAGTTCGTCGCTGAGGCGGATATGCCCCTGATCGAGCTGCGCGCGATCATCGACCGGGATTACTCCTGGGCATTGGAAGTCGACATGCAGGCTCCAGGCGCGCGGCAGTTCGTTTGGTACAAGTCGGCTGACGCGGAGGAGCCGCGGCGGGGGCCGGCCGCTGAGGTCGATGGAGGCCGCAACTGGGCTCTGGATCTGCCGGGCGACGTGCAGGCGCTCGATGCCGCACTGCGGGCATCCAGCGGCGAGAAGGTCGGCGAGCTGCTGCGCGAGCACCCTGAGCTGCGCGCCACCGTGGAGCGCATCCAGTCGCTGCGAGATTTCCGCTATCACTCGCCGCACATGAACATGCTGGGCGACGACTTCGTGCCGGTCTCGATCGTGCGCTTCATGAATTCTGCGGTGCACGGCCTGCTGCGCACCGTCGACGAGGGCGATGACCGCAACGTGCTCGGTCTCATCTATCTCGGCGCCCCCACTGCGGCCGACCTGAACGAGGGGCTCGAACTCGAGACCCGCTACCCCCAGATGCCCGTGACCACGATCGGAGCTGCACGATGACCACCGAGATGCTGGCCTCCGCCCGAGAGATGCGCCACATGGTGGGGCGCTACCTGCACGCCCGATCCTGCCCAGGGTACGCGGTCAACGCCATCCGCGATGCCATCATGGCCGCTCAAGCCGAAGGGGTCGACGCGGTCTCCGAGATGGAGCGGGTGCGCGACCAGTACGACGGCGCGCGCACGAGCTTCGACGTCAGCCGCGACGGCGACACCGTCGTGCTCGACGGGCACGGCACGCCCGCGATCCTGCTCGCTCCGGCGCTCGTCGACGAGCTGTCCCTCGCGGTCGTCGACGGCGCGGCGCGCGTCGAGGTCGTCAACACCCCTGGCGTCGGGATCGCCGCAGCTCTCGGCGAGTACGCCGCTGTGCGCGGTGTGGCATTCGGCATCGAGCCCGAGGCGGGCGGCGAGGGCGCCGGCACGGACCGCGCGATCCTCACCCCGACGCGGACCTCGCGGACTCCGGTGCGACCGGCCGAATCTGCAGCAGGGCCCGCGATGCGCCGAATTCTGCTCGAGGGCTACGTCATGGACGCCGATCAGTTCTGGCGGCTCTTCCACGAGTCCAACGAGGCCCTCACTCCGGACTCCGAGGTGTCTCGACGCCATGCGGGATCGCAGCTGTACGACGAGGACGGCAACCTCCTCGGCGAGGTCAGCGAGGAGACGTACCTGCACCTGCGCCGCGGCGAGGACGATGCGGAGCGGGCGGTGCTCGCATGAGCGGCGCTCCGGTAATCGACGGGTTGCAGTGCGGCCGCTACGACCGAGAGGTGCTCGAACAACTGCGGGACGGCGGGGTGCGGGCGGTGACGATCACCGCCTCGTTCTGGGAGGACGCGCTCGAGACGATGGATGCGCTCACCGGGTGGAACGACGTCGTGCGCGAGCACGGCGACGTCGCGCTCATCGCTCGGAGCGGCGCCGATATCGATGAGGCGGTCGCGTCGGATCGGGTCGCGATCGTGCTCGGCACGCAGAACGCATCGCTCTTCAACGAGCGCATCGGCTTCATCGAGCACTTCTGGAACCTCGGCGTGCGCGTCGTGCAGCTGACGTACAACATCCAGAACGCGATCGGATCGTCGTGCTACGAACCGGTGGATACCGGGCTCTCGCGCTTCGGGCACGAGGTCGTGGGTGAGATGAACCGGGTCGGCATGATCGTCGACCTGTCGCACGTCGGCGAGCGCACCTCGCTCGAGGCGATCGAGGCATCGGAGCGGCCGGTCGCGATCAACCACGCGAACGCGCGCTCGATCTACGATCACGCGCGCAACAAGGGGGACGACGTGCTGCGGGCGCTGGTCGCCCGTGGCGGCGTCCTGGGCGTGTGCACGTACAACAACATCGCGGGGGAGTACGCGGCGACGCTCGACGGTTCGGCGGAGCTGATCGCGAAGCACGTCGAGCTGCTCGGCGTCGATCACGTCGCCTACGGGTCCGACCTCGATCCGAACGCCCCCGAGAACAACCTGGCCTGGATGCGCAACGGGCGTTGGAGTCGCAAGGTGCAGCACGGCGCATCCCGGCCCGACATCGCCCCACCGCCGGCGGCGTGGATCGACAACTTCGATTTCCACAAGTTCGGGGAGGTGCGCGATCGCCTCGTCGAGCGCGGCCTGCTCACCGCTGAAGAAGCCGGGCAGGTGTTCTTCGGCAACTGGAAGCGGCTCTACGACGACGGATTCGCGCCGGCGGCCGGAGCACTCGCGTGAGCGCGGGCGTGCGGCGCGTCCCGGCAGAGTCGAACGGTGCGCTCTCGTCGAGCGTCACCGTGATCGGGGATACGGCGTACACGACCGTCATCCCTCTCGACGCGTCGGGGGAGCTCGTCGAGGGGATCACCGCTCAGTCGGAGGCCGTGATCGACGCGCTCGAGGCCGACCTCGGCGAAGTCGGAGTCGGGCTGGCCGACATCGCGCACCTGACCATCTACCTGCGCGATCTGGCCGAGAACCGGGCGGCGTTCAACGACGTGTACGCCCGGCGGTTCGGCTCCCGAGTGCCGGTGCGCTGCGCCGTGGGCGTGGCGGAGCTCGCCAGGCCGACCATGCTGGTCGAGCTCACCGCCGTCGCTGCAGTGCCGCGGGTCTGATACTGCGGGGCGGGCGCGCGTCAAGCCCGCCCCGCGCCAGCCGGGCGCCTGGCACACTGGAAGCATGCACGAACGAGCCGGCACGCCCGCCCGCCCCGAAGACCTGATCGACGTCGACGCGCTGCTCGCGGCGTACACGGAGATCGTCCCTGATCCCGCGAACCCGGCGCAGCGCGTCGTGTTCGGCACGTCCGGTCACCGCGGCTCGGCGCTCGCCGCCTCCTTCAACGAGGCGCACATCGCTGCGATCAGCGCGGCGATCGCGGAGTACCGAGCCGCGCAGGGCATCGACGGCCCGCTGTTCATCGGCGCAGACACCCACGCGCTCTCGGCGCCCGCCCAGCGCACCGCCATCGAGGTGCTGCTCGCGGCCGGCGTGCGCGTGATCGCCGCCGCGGGCGACGGCGACGCGGCCTTCGTGCCGACACCAGCGCTGAGCCATGCGATCCTGCGCCACAACCGCGGTCGCGACGCCGATGACGCCGGCCGAGCCGACGGCATCGTGGTCACCCCCAGCCACAACCCGCCGAGCGACGGCGGGTTCAAATACAACCCGCCCCACGGCGGCCCGGCGGACAGCGACGCGACCGGTTGGATCGCAGCTCGGGCGAACGAGTTGCTCGAGGCCGGCGCCGACATCGCGCGCGCGGACGCGGGAGCGGTCGCCGCCGTCGAGCGGTACGACTTCGTGAACGCCTACGTCGACACCCTCGGCGAGGCGATCGACCTCGACGCGATCCGCGCCGCGAAGGTGCCGCTCGCCGTGCACCCGCTGGGCGGGGCGAGCGTGGCCTACTGGGCGGCGATCCGCGATCGACTCGGCATCGAGCTCACCGTGCTCGGCCCGGGCGTCGACCCGCAGTGGGGCTTCATGCATCTCGACTGGGACGGCAAGATCCGCATGGATCCGTCGTCGGCCCACGTCATGTCGACGGTCGACGAGCACCGCGGCCCGTTCGCCATCATCGCGGGCAACGATGCGGATGCCGACCGTCACGGCATCGTCACGAGCGACGGCTTGATGAACCCCAACCACTACCTCGCCGTCGCCATCGACTACCTGCTCGGGCACCGCCCCGGCTGGTCTGCCGAGGCGGGCATCGGCAAGACGCTGGTCTCCTCCGGCATCATCGATCGCGTCGTCGCCGCCCAGGGCCGCGACCTGCTCGAGGTTCCGGTCGGCTTCAAATGGTTCGTGCCGGGGCTCGCCGACGGGAGCGTCGTCTTCGGCGGCGAGGAGAGTGCTGGCGCCTCATTCCTCTGCTTCGACGGCAGCGCGTGGAGCACCGACAAAGACGGCATCCTGCTCGCACTGCTCGCCGCCGAGATCCAGGCGGTCACGGGGCAGTCCCCGTCAGAGCGCTACCGAGAACTCACTGCGCAGTTCGGCGAACCGGCATACGCGCGCGTCGACGCGGCGGCGACTCCCGAGCAGAAGGCCCGGCTCGGTGCGCTATCGCCCGACGACGTCACCGACACCGAGCTCGCGGGGGATCGCATCACGGCGATCCTCACCGAGGCTCCCGGCAACGGTGCGCCGATCGGGGGGCTCACAGTGCAGACGGAGCACGCGTGGTTCGCCGCCCGACCCTCCGGCACCGAGGACGTCATGAAGATCTACGCGGAGTCCTTCCGCGGCGCCGAGCATCTCGCGGAGGTGCAGGCAGCCGCGCAGGCGCTGGTCAGGCGCGTGCTCTCCGACTGACGCCGGTACGCTAAGAGGCATGTCGCACGCCTCAGCAGCCCCCCGCCGGTACTCCTACCTGGGGCCGGCTGGAACGTTCACCGAGGCGGCGCTGCGGCAGGTGCCGGAGGCCGAGGGGCAGGTCTGGAACCCGGTCGACAACCTCGGCGAGGCGCTGAACGATGTCGTCACGGGCGCCAGCGACGCGGCGATGATCGCCATCGAGAACTCGATCGACGGCGGAGTCACCGTCGCGCAGGATGCGCTCGCCACGATCCCCGGCCTCCGCATCATCGGCGAATACCTCGTGCCGGTGCGCTTCGTGCTCGTGGCGAGGCCGGGAACCGCGCTCTCCGATGTCAGCGTCGTCGCCGGGCACCCGGTCGCGTACGGGCAGTGCCGCGCATGGCTCGACGGAGCGGCGCCCACGCATCGCCACCTGGTGGCGACGTCGAACGTGCAGGCCGCCGCCGACCTCTTCGACCCGACGAAGGGCGTCGACGCCGCGATCGCGCCGCCCGGCATCGAGGCGCACTACGACGTCGAGGTGCTCGCGGAGGGCATCGCCGAGAACCCCGACGCGGTGACGCGCTTCGTGCTCGTGAGCCGCAGCGTGCCGGTGGGGGAGCCCACCGGAGCCGACAAGACGTCGCTCATGGTGGAACTGCCGGAGGATCGGCCGGGCGCTCTGCTCGATCTGCTCGAGCAGTTCGCAGCGCGCGGCGTGAACCTCACGCTGCTCGCATCGCGTCCGATCGGGGATCGCATGGGCCGGTACCGCTTCGTGATCGACGCTGAAGGGCACGTCAAGGATGAGCGCGTCGCCGACGCGCTGCTCGGCGTGAAGCGCTTCAGCCCGAAGGTCTCGTTCTTGGGTTCGTACCCGCGCGCCGACCGGGTAGCGGCGACCATCCGCGACCTGCACGACGACGACACGTTCCGGGATGCGCGGGATTGGCTGCGCGGCGTGATCGAGGGCACGCGCGACGGCGAGGCGTGACGCCTACGCGCGCGCCTGCCACTCGGGCAGCACGCGCACGATGAGCGATCCCGGGTCCACCTCGCCGCTCACGGTGAGCGCGAACCCGAAATCGTCGCCGTCGAGCTGCACGGGCTCCGGCTTCGCCACCGCGAGCGCATAGCGTTCGGCGCGCAAGTACGAGACGCTCCGCGTGTCGCGCACGAGATCGATGATCTTCCGCCCCGTGCGCGAGCGGCGCAGCACCCCGTTCTCCCATCCGATCTTGCGCCAGATGCGCAGCCACGAGAACGCGCCGAGCGGGTGGAGGGCGACGACGTCGAGCTTGCCGTCGTCGAGCTGGGCGTCGGGGATCAGCAGCACGCCTCCCGGCATCAACCCGCAGTTGCCGATCATCACCGTGTAGACCGACAACGGCCGCACCGGCGAACGGTCGATGGAGTAGTGGATCTGCAGCGGTCGGTCGGAGATCATGGTACGCACGCCGGCGTCGACGTAGGCCAGCCACCCGAGCCGCTTCTTCAAGGTTGACTTGGTCGCCGAGATGGCGCGCGCGTCGAGGCCCATCCCGGCGAGCACGAGGAAGACGTGCTCGCTCTCCGACTCGTCCTCTCGCACGATGCGCACGATGCCGAGGTCGATCGGTCGGTTGCGCCCGGTGAACGCGGCACGCACGACATCGTCGAGGCGATTCAGCGGGGCGCCGAGATTCCTCGCGAGCAGGTTGCCCGTGCCCTGCGGGACGACGGCGACCGGAACCCCGCTGCCCCTGAGCGCTTCGGCCACTGCCCGAATCGTTCCGTCGCCGCCGCTCGCGAGCACGACATTCGCGCCGTCGTCGACCGCGCGGCGAGCCGCCGAGACGCCCGCATCCTCCGCGCTGGTCTCGTACCACCGGGCTGCACCCCACCCGGAGGCCTGCTCCTGCTGCGCGACGGCCGCTCGCAGTGCCGAGAGGTCGGTCTTGAACGGCTGATACACGACCGCCGCCCACGGAATGTGGTGCGAGCGGGTATCTGGCATGCGTCCAGCGTAACGGCGGGCAGCAGTTCTGATGCTGGGCGCGGGTAAGCTGGAGCGCGTGATCGATCCAGTCCTCCTCCGCAACGATCCCGAAGCCGTGAAGCGCTCGCAGCGCGCTCGAGGAAACGACGAGGCGGTGGTAGATGAGGCGCTCGCCGCCGACGCGACTCGCCGAGCCGCGCTCGGAGAGTTCGAGACGCTGCGCGCCGAGCAGAACGAGTTCGGCAAGAGCGTGAAGGCGGCCTCCAAAGACGAGAAGCCGGCACTGATTCAGCAGGCCCAGCAGCTCGCCGCTTCGGTCAAGGCGGCCGACGCCCGCGCGAAGGCGGCGGAAGCCGAATTCGATGCGATCTCGCTGCGCATCGAGAACCTGGTCATCGACGGCGTGCCGGCGGGCGGCGAGGAGAACTTCGTCACGCTGCGCGAGGTGGGCGAGCAGCCGACCTTCGACTTCGCACCGCGCGACCACCTCGAACTGGGCGAGATGCTCGGGGCGATCGACATGGAGCGCGGCGCCAAGGTGTCGGGCGCGCGCTTCTACTTCTTGCGCGGCGTCGGCGCACGGCTCGAACTGGCGCTCATGAACATGGCCCTCGATCGCGCCCTGCAGCACGGATTCACGCCGCTCATCACCCCGACGCTGGTCAAGCCCGAGATCATGCAGGGCACCGGATTCCTGGGGGAGCACGCGGACGAGGTGTACCACCTTCCCGCGCAGGATCTGTACCTCACCGGCACGAGCGAGGTCGCACTGGCCGGCTACCACTCCGACGAGATCATCGACGTCTCTGCCGGCCCGATCCGGTACGCCGGGTGGTCGACGTGCTACCGCAGCGAGGCCGGTTCGCACGGCAAGGATACGCGCGGGATCCTGCGCGTGCACCAGTTCAACAAGCTGGAGATGTTCGTCTACGCCGACCCCGCAGAGGCGGAAGCTGAGCATGATCGGCTCGTGGGCTGGCAGGAGGAGATCCTCCAGGCGCTCGGCCTGCACTACCGCGTGATCGACGTCGCCGCAGGTGATCTGGGCTCGAGCGCTGCGCGCAAGTTCGACATCGAGGCATGGGTGCCGACGCAAGACGCGTACCGGGAGCTCACCTCGACGAGCAACTGCACCACGTACCAGTCGCGCCGGCTGTCGACCCGCTACCGCACGGAAAGCGGCAAGACCGCTGCGGTGGCGACGCTGAACGGTACGCTCGCCACCACGCGATGGATCGTCGCGATCCTCGAAACGCACCAGCAGGCCGACGGCAGCGTCATCGTGCCGGAGGCGCTCCGCCCGTACCTCGGCGGACTCGACGTGCTCACACCGATCGCGGGGGTGTGAGCCGATGAGTGCCGCGCCTCGCATCTCCGCCGATGAACGGCACCTCATCGCGCTCGACATCGACGGGACCGTGCTCAACCACGGGTTCGGCGCGGGCGCTGGGGACGATTCCGCCGGCGGCCACATCGACCCCGACCTGGCCGACGCGATCCTCGCCCTCCATGAGATGGGGCATGAGGTCGTCATCGCGACCGGGCGCTCGGTCGACGCGACGCTGCCCATCGTCGAGCGGCTCGGGATCCGCCCCGAGTGGGTGGTCTCGGCGAACGGCGCGGTGACGCTGCGTCGCGACCCGCTCGCCCACCGGGCGTACCGACGCGAGTTCGTCGAAGCCTTCGACCCGAGCGATGCCCTGCGGAAGATCCGCACGCAGCTCGTGACGGCGCGTTTCGCGGTGGAACTCGCAGACGGCGGATTCCTGTACACCGACGACATCCCCACGGGCACGCTGCCGTCGCGGCAGCGGCGGGTGCCGTTCGAGCAGCTGCTCGGCGTGCAGGCGTCGCGCGTCGTCGTCGTCTCGCCCGACCATCGGCTCGAGGAGTTCCTCGACGTGGTGAACACGCTCGGGCTGACGCACGTGTCGTACGCGGTCGGCAGCACGTCGTGGCTCGACATCGCCCCCCACGGGGTCACCAAGGCGAGCGCGCTCGAGGTCGTCGCCTCGCACCTGGGGATCGACGGATCGCGCGTCTTCGCGGCGGGTGACGGGCGCAACGACATCGAGATGCTGCAGTGGGCTGCGAAGCGCGGTGACGCGGTCGCCATGGGCCAGGCCGTCGACGATGTGCGGGCAGTCGCCAGTCGCGTCACCGGCACGATCGACGAGGTCGGTCTGCTCGCCGCGCTGCGCGATCGCTTCCCCGTGATCCGATAGCTCGCGGCGCGCTTCGCCGTCATTCTGGCCGCGCCCCGTTTGCTAAGCTCGTTCGCGGAGGGTTGTCCGAGCGGCCGAAGGAACTTGTCTTGAAAACAAGCACTGGGTAACCCCCAGTCAGGGGTTCAAATCCCCTACCCTCCGCCACCAGTGAATCCTCCCGACCGAGTTCCGGTCGGGAGGATTCTCGCTTCAGGGACTACTCCGCGATGGCGGCGTCCAAGGCGACGAAAAAGTGGTCCGGGATGCTCACGAAGAGGGCGTCAGATGGTCGACGTCGTTGGGTGCGCGCGGGTATCGACTCGTGAGCAGCCTCTGGAGTCCGAGCGACATCCGACGCTGAGAACGTGCCGTCACGGCGAGGGTGCACCGCGCAGCGTCCCCTCTCGCCTGGTCGGTGCGTTCTTGGAATAACGTGCGCGGCGGAAATTCCATCCGTTGCGTGCTCGGCGACGAACACACTGTGCAGGGCAAAAATGATCTGCCGATCGAGAGGCGACGATGATGGCGAAATCGACGGCACCAACGACCAAGTCGAAGAACCGCCGCGGGGTCTGGGCCCTTTGGAGCGCGCTCGCCGGCATTGTGAGCGCTGCGGCGTTCCTCGCCGTCGCCGAACTCGTCACTCTGCTCGTCGCCCCTGAGAGCAGCCCGATCCTCGCGGTCGGGTCGTTCGTGATCGACATCGTGCCGCAACCCATCAAAGAGTTCGCAATCGCGACCTTCGGCGAAGCCGACAAGGTCGTTCTGCTCTGCAGTCTCGGCCTGGCGGTCGCCGTCGCCGCCGCGATCGGCGGCATCCTGCAGTTCTTCGCGCGCCCGTTCGGGCTCGTCGTTATCGTCATCGCCGGAGCGCTCTCGACTGCCGCGACCGTCACCCGTTCCGGTGCATCGGTGCTCGCCGCCGCCCCGCCGGTCCTGGGAACCCTAGTCGGCTGCGCCGTGCTCATCCTGCTCATTACCCGGCTGCGCGTGTGGTCGGGTGACGTTGTCGCGGGTTCCGCGGCTCGGACCGGGCCGCCTGACGCCGAGACACCCGCAGCACGCGAGGTCGGCCGCCGGTCGTTTTTGATCGTCACTGGCGCTGTGGGCCTGTCGGCCGTGGCTGTCGGGATCGGGGCTCGCATGCTCAACGCCACGAGCGCCTCCATTGACGCCGCCCGCCGCGAGTTGCGGCTGCCTGAGCCGCGGACGACCGTCACGATCCCTCAAGGTGCCGAGTTCGAGGTTGATGGTCTGTCACCGCTCATCACCCCCAACGCCGACTTCTACCGCGTCGACACGGCTTTGACGGTGCCCGCGGTCGATCCCACCACATGGCGGCTCGTGATCGACGGGATGGTCCGCGAGCGGGTGGAGCTGAGTTTCGACGACCTCGTCGGCATGGGGCTCGACGAGTATTCGGTCACGCTTACGTGCGTCTCGAACGAGGTCGGCGGCGGGCTCGTCGGCAACGCGATCTGGCAGGGCGTCCCCATCCGCGACATCCTGAAGATGGCCGGGCCTCAAGCAGGAGCCGACATGGTGCTCTCGCGCAGCGTCGACGGCTACACGGCATCCACCCCGCTCGAATCGCTCACCGACGACGGGCTCGACGCGATCTTCGCTGTCGCCATGAACGGCGAGCCCCTGCCCCTTGAGCACGGCTTCCCCGTGCGCATGGTCGTGCCCGGCCTGTACGGCTACGTCTCGGCGACCAAGTGGGTCACCGAGCTGAAAGTCACGACGTTCGACGCCGACGAGGCGTACTGGACACCTCGCGGATACGCCGCGCAAGCGCCCATCAAGTTCGCCTCGCGCATCGACACGCCTCGTACCGGTAAGCCGGTCGTGGCGGGCACAGTCGCCGTTGCGGGCGTCGCGTGGGCCCAGACCGTCGGCATCGATCGCGTCGAGGTGCGAATCGACGACGGCGACTGGCAGTCCGCCACCCTCTCGAATCCCATCAACTCCGACACGTGGGTGCAGTGGATGATGCCGTGGGAGGCCACCGCCGGAACCCATTACGTCGAGGTGCGGGCCATCAACAAGAACGGCGAGACCCAGATCGAGGAGCGCACGCCGATTGCCCCCGACGGGTCGAGCGGTTGGCAGCGGGTACTCCTGACGGTCAGCGCCTGACCGTCACCTCCTCACCGTCAGCTCTTGCTGTTCGCGCCGTCGAGCCAGTGGAGCAGGGCGCGGAGAATGTCTGGATCTATCTCCTGGGCTGAACGGTCGCTGGGCGCCACGACGTCGCTAGGCGCGCACCACCTGGCGCGCGCCGTACGCCGCCTCGGCGCTGCGGCGGCTATCGGCAAGCGCCTCGGGGAGCGTGCGACGCGGCGGACGCCGCGTGAGCATCGACGCGATCGTATCTTGCAGCTCGGGCACGGTCGCCTCGTTCGGTGCGAGCACCTCGGCGAGCCCGGCCCGCTCGAGCGCTTCGGCGCCGGCGAACTGGTCGGTGGAGAAGGGGAGCACCACGAGCGGAGTGCCGAACGAGAGGGCCTCGGTCACGCTGTTGTTGCCGCCGTGCGACACCGCGCCTGCCGCGCGTTCGAGCAGCGTCACCTGCGGCAGGAACTCCTGCACGAGCCAGTCGGCGGGCAGCTCCCCGAGTGAGTCGACATCCGACGAGCCGTGGGCGATCGCCGCCCGCACGCCGAGCAGGCGCAGCGCTTCGACGATCTTCCGCAGGACGTCGCTCCGCACCGACAGGAAGCTGCCGAAGCTCACGTACACGAAGGGCTCGGCGCTCGCATCGAGCCAACGCTGCACTGCGGCGTCGGGCTCTTCTGGTCGCAGTGACGAGCCGATGAAGGTGTGCGGCGGCAGTATCTCGCGGCGCTCCTCGGGCACGAGCTCTGCCGGATAGTTGAAGACCAAGAAGTCGCCGTGCTCGGCGAACGCCTCGTGCGAGGGGGGCAGTGCAGGATCCAATTCCGCGAGCGCGTGGTTCCACTCAGCGGTGAACGACGCGCTGACACGGGAGCAGAGTTCGCGAAGCGCATCGAGTTCGTGCGCGCTCGGCGAGAACGCCCGAGGCCACGCCGACGGGTATCCGTAGAGCTCACCAAACGCGGGCAGCGGCAGCGCCGTCGGGTGCCCCAGCACCATGTCGATGGAGTCGATGCCGGCCGATCGCAGGGCGAGTCGCGCGCTGAATGCGAGGTGATCCACCACGATCTCGTCGGGCTGCACCTCCGCGACGATGTCGAGCACACGGCGCGCGGTTTGGACGGGCTGCCACATGAGGTCGTGCAGCCGCGCACGCGCCTGGAAGGCGAGCGTCTCGATCATCCCGGCGCGGGTCGCATCGAAGAAGCCGCGCAGCACGTCGTCCTCACCTTTCGGCTGCTGCTCGGCGCGAATCGTTCCGGGGTTGGATCCCTTGCCGAGACTCAGCGGCACGTGCTCGTAGTCGAATGACCGCACGATGGGCGCCGTCGCCGGGCCTGTGGCGACGACGACGCGGTGCCCGTGATCCCGCCAGGCCTGGCCGATGGCTGCCAGGGGGTACAGGTGCGATGCGTAGTCGGGACTGATGATGAGGAGGGTCATGCGTTCGTTTCCAAGTCTCTGGGGAGCCCAGCAGCAGTGCGACGTCGATGAGCTGTTGCGTAGATGCCCGCGAGCGTGCGGGCCATCGTGTGAATGGAGAATCGGTCGGATACGAGCGTGCGCGATGCGGCGGCGCGATCGTCGGGGCGCTCCGCAGCCAGGCCGAGTCCCTCCACGATCGCGGCTCGCAGGCACCCGGCGTCCGTCGTGTCAACGAGGATCCCGGTGCGTCTCGGCTCGATGTACGTCGCCGGGCCGCCGCGGCGCGGGGCGATGACGAAGAGCCCTGCGGCCATGGCCTCGAGGATCGCCAGACCGAATTCCTCCTTCATGCTGCCGCAGACGTACACGCCGTGCGGCGCGGCGAGTCCCGGAATGCCGAAGCGGGCGGCGGCGATCCACTGGGCGGCGACCTGATTCGGGCGGTGCCCTACGATGAGCAGGCCGCGCGCTGCGCGCGCCTGCGGGTCCACCACGGTGTCGATCAGCGCGAGCTGGTCGGCTTCGTCGGCTGATGGACGCGCGAGGTTGCCTCCCACGATCAGCAGGTTGCAACGCTCCTGCAGTGCGGGGTCGGCCCAGGCGTCGACGATCGTCGACATGCCCTTGACGCGGTGCAGGCGCCCCACACTGATGAGGAGTGGGAGGCCGCGGCGGTGCGGCGGAAGCTCCTCGAGCAGGCCGGTGAGCTCCCGCAGTGCGGTGCCGGCAGGCGCACCCGCCGCGGCCTCGCGGGCCTCGGCAACGGCGGCGTCGATGACGGACACGTCGATCCCCTCGGCGACGGGCGTGTACTGTGCGGGGTCGTCGATGTCGATTCCGACGAGACGCTGCAGGTCGGCCTGCAGGTGCTCGCGCGGCATGAGCACGGTGTGCGCGGCGGCTTCCGCGAGCTCTCGGACGAGTTGGGCTCGGAACCAGTAGCGATCCCGCGCGTCGTGATCTCCGAAGTTCTCGCGTGTGAGGGTGCCTGCGAGCTCCAATGATTCGATGAGCGCGTGAGGGTCGGGCGCAGCGGTGAAGATCACCGGTATCCCGGCTGCACGAGCGACATCCCATGCCGCGAGCGTTCCCACGTCGGCCATGCGCAGGTGGATCGCGTGGACGGTGCCGTGCGCGGCCAGTGCCCGGGCGATGCCGCGTCGCGCGGCGATGTAGTTCGACCAAGCGTCTTCGGCGCGCGTGACGGCGACGGGGAGCCCGATCTGCGAGTAGGCGTGACCGTCCGGGGCCGCCTTCGCGTCGCCGTCGGCCGTCGCGTCACCGCCTCGGGAGATCGTGAGTACACGGCCGATGGCGGGGCTCTCGGAGTGCGCTTCTGCACCCGCATCGCTGCCGGCCAGGAGCGCATCGCCGAGCCGGACCAGGAGTGTGGCGATGCCCCCGTTGTTGCCGCTCCCCACGGTGCGCAGGCCGGAGTCGATGTCGGCGCCGAGGAAGAGCTGGGCGACGGTCAGCGCTTCGTCTGCGCCCGGGTCCACGGGTGTGGTTGCGCGAGGAGCGGCGTCGCCTCGTCGGGCGTCGTCAAGCGCGTCTCGTGCGGCTTCGCGCACTGCGTCGGCCTCGTCGGTATCGAGTGCGATGCTCTCGAGTGCTGCGATCGCGCCCGGGCCGCTCATGAGCCCGAGGGTTTCCGTCAACCGGCGCCGCACGGGTGCGTCCGATCGCGTCTGGAGTGCGACGGTCAGATGGTCGACGATGACGTCGCTCGCGTCGATGCGCCAGGCCTCCAGCGCTCGTTGAGCGAGCATGCCGTCCAGACCTCCCGCAGTCAGCAGGGCGACGAGCGGGGCGATGGAGGGGAGGTGCGGGCGCCGCCGCGCGGCGCCCCAGGCTGCGTGCGCGCGCAGGAACGCTCGAGGATCGCGCAGTGCTTCTGCCAGTACCGTGTCGGCCGCACCGGCAGCTCCGTGGGGGTCGGGCTCGTCGTGCTCGATGTGCGCGACGGCGTGCAATGCCGCGATTGCGACGGCCTGATCTTCGCCCTCGATCGCCGCGGTCAGGGCATCGACGGACGTCGGCTCGTCTCGCGCCGCGTCGGAGAGCCGTTCGGACGCCATGAGCACCTGGGTGAGACTGCCCGTTTCGCGCATCGTTCGCAGCAGCGATTCCACTGTCATGCCGCACCCACGTCCTGTCGATAATTGCTTAGATTTTAAGCTTAGATGTGTTTTACACAAATTCTAAGCTATTGTCGCGGTAGGTCATCATCTGACGGGTAAGGAAGCGGCATCGGCTCCGTCTCTGCATCAGTCTCTACCGAGAGTTGAGTCATCGGCTGTGAATACGCGAATCTCCCGCAGAGCTCCTCGTCCCGAGGACGAACGACTGCACTGGACGAAGAACCTCGCCCACGGCATGCAGCACGTGCTGAGCATGTACGGCGGCATCATCGCCCCACCGCTCATCATCGGCACCGCCGCGGGCCTGTCGAGCACGGAGATCGGCGTGCTCATCGCGAGCTGCCTCTTCATCGGAGGGCTCGCGACGATCCTGCAGACCATCGGCCTCCCGTTCTTCGGCAGCCAGCTCCCGCTCGTGCAGGGCACCTCCTTCGCCTCGGTCGCGACTCTCGTCGCCATCGTCGGCGGCGGCGGCGGCATGCCAGCGGTGTTCGGAGCGGTACTCGGCGCCGCGGCCATCGGCCTCCTGATCGCACCCTTCTTCGCGAGGATCGTGCGGTTCTTCCCGCCCGTGGTCACCGGCGTCGTGATCACCACGATCGGCATCTCCCTCATTCCCGTCGCGGCGCGCTGGGCGATGGGAGGATCGGCGACCGCCGACGACTACGGCAGTGTGGGGAACATCGCGCTCGCCGGGGCCACGCTGCTCATCGCGCTCGTGCTCTCTCGCGTGCGAGCCTTCGGTATCAACCGGATGGCGATCCTGCTCGCCCTCGTGCTGGGCACGGTCATCGCCTTCATCGCGGGCAAGACCGACTTCTCGTCGGTCGGTGACGGAGCGATCTTCGCGATTCCGCAGCCCTTCGCCTTCGGGCTGCCCGTCTTCGAGATCAGCGGAATCATCTCGATGGTCATCGTCGTGCTCGTGATCCTCACCGAGACGACGGCCGACATTCTCGCCGTCGGGCAGATCACCGGATCGAAAGTCGACTCGCGTCGCATCGCGGACGGACTCCGCGCCGACATGCTGTCGAGCGTCGTCGCCCCCGTCTTCAACACGTTCACGCAGAGCGCGTTCGCCCAGAACGTCGGGCTCGTCGCGATCACCGGCGTGAAAAGCCGATTCGTCGTCGCGACGGGAGGCGGGATCCTGCTCGTTCTCGGCCTGCTGCCCGTGCTCGGCCGCGTCGTCGCCACCCTGCCGATGGCCGTACTCGGCGGGGCGGGCATTCTGCTCTTCGGCACGGTCGCCGCGTCGGGCATCCGCACCTTGAGCAAGGTGCAGTACGAGAACAACTTCAACTTCTTGATCGTCGCGGCATCACTCGCCATCGGGTGCATCCCGGTCGTCGCACCCGACTTCTTCGATCAGTTCCCCTCCTGGTTCAGCACGATCTTCCACTCGGGGATCAGCTCGGCCGCGATCGCCGCGGTACTGCTGAACCTGCTGTTCAACGAGATCGGGCGAAAGCGCCGTCCCGTCGAGTCCGAGGCGGCGCCGACGATCGCCTGACCGGCTGCTGCGGCTGCGTGCGCTGAGTGCTGCGGCTGCAACCCTCGGGTTCGGCACGGTGGTGGTGCCGCTCAGAAGTCTCCCTTCTTGTAGTACCTGCGGATCGTGAGGTCGTGGCCGCGCACGCGCTCCAAGTGCGTGCTCAGGCGTTCGAGCACGGCGGCGAGCACGATCGGTGAGACGAGCGCCCGCACGCGCGGACTGAGCCCGGGGAGTTTGAAATCGAGCGTGTCGATGACTCTGACGCGTTCGGTCACCGTGCGTGCGAAGCACTCGACTCGATCCGTCAATGGTCGTTGCTCGTCCTCGCCCTTGAGGATGAACACGCTCGTGTCTGACTCCAGAAGTTCCAGGGTGCCGTGGAAGAAGTCGGACGCGTGCACGGGGCGGGTCCAGATCCACTGCATCTCTTCGAGAATGCACATGCCGTAGTACATCGCCTCGAACCAGGAACCGCCCGCGCTCGTCATGATGTGATGCTGCTCGTCGGCGATCTCGATCGCGAGCGCTTCGGCGCGCGCCTCGAAGGCCTGCTTCGCCGCGACCAGGAGATCGGGGAGTCGGCGCAGCTCTGCCACGACGGCGTCGTAGTCTTCGAGTTCGCCCCGGGCATCCATGATGGCGAGTGCGAGCAGCAGCGACTGCAGGTGGAAGTTCTCGCTCGAGGTCGGATCGGCGCAGGCGTTGGAGAATGCGATGTCGGCGAGTTCCGCGATCGGGGTGGACGGGTGAGAGGTGAGGCTCAGAATCGTCGCGCCGCGCGACTGGGCGAATCGAAGCGCGGCTACCGCCTCCTTCGTGGTGCCTGAGACCGAGGGGAAGACGGCGAGTGATCCGGGACCGAGGTGCGCACTGCCGGAGTGCACGATCTCGGCGCTCATCTCGATGTGCACCGGCAGGGTGGATCGGGTCTGCAGGAGGCGAGCCGCCGGCAGCATGAGGAAGTTCACTCCACCTGCACCCATGAAGAACAGATTCCTGCCTCCGTCTTCGAGCCAGGCGCGCACGGCGGTGCGGATCTCGGGGGCGAGCGCGACGGCTCCGCGCTGCACGGCGAGATAGGACTCGGGATCGAACTTCAGCATCATTGCTCCTGTCTGTTGACGAGAATAGTTGTCTGACAACTAATCTAGAAGTGCAACAACATCCGCGCAAGCTCCGCGTTCTCCATGCGATGCGCAATCTCGTTAAGCTGAAGCGGAGATGCGCGGCGCACCACTGGGCCGCCGAGCATGTTCTGTCAGAGGAGGAGCCTTGTCCGACACGACCGCGGGAAGCGGGGCTCGGGAGAGTGCCGTCGACCGCACTCGATCGCAGATCACCGCGCTCATCGACGAGCTCGCCCTTCGGCCGGGCGAGCGTCTCCCGACCGAGGCGGCCCTGACCGACCGCCTGAAGACGTCCCGCTCCACGGTGCGGGAGGCATTTCGTCAGCTCGAGCAGAGCGGCATCGTCGTCGCGGTGCAGGGGCAGGGGCGCTTTCTCTCCGCCTCCGGCGGACTGCGCGTCGAGCGGCCGGTGACGAAGTACGAGAGCATCACCGAGGTGCTCACCGCACGCGGCTACCGCGTGACGAGTGCCGTGCTGAGCGTCTCTGAAGCGGAGGCGGACGCCGAAGCGGCCGCTGCCCTCGAAGTCGAGGTCGGCACGCGTGTGATCCGGCTCGTGAGGATTCGCTTCGGAGACGACCGCCCGCTCGTGGTGAGCGAGAACATCGTACCCAGAGAGCTCCTCCCCGGTCCGATCGAGCATCGGGACTGGGGCGGTTCGTTGACCGCGGCCCTCGCCGCGCACGGGGAGTACGTGCAGACCGCGCTCGCGACCCTCTCAGCGGTGGAACTGCCGGCCGACTGGGAAGCGCAGTTCAATCTCTCCGGCATGGGGCCGTGGCTGCTGGTCACCGAGGTGGGACTCAGCATCTCCGGGCGCCGCGTGCTGCACGCGAAGGACTACCATCGCGGGAGCGAGATATCGTTCACCGTGCTGCGCCAGCGATAGTCGCGCTGACCCTCGAGCTGTTCAGCTGTTCAGCTGTTCAGCTGTGCGTGGGAGCGGGGGCGACCGACTCCCGCTCGATGAACTCCGTCTCGAGCTCGCGCTGCATCGGCGGCTCGGCATCGCCCGCTCCCGAGTCGATGCGGCTGAGCAGCAATTCGGCGGCCTGGCGGCCGAGTTCGAGCATCGGCTGACGCACCATCGTGAGCGGAGGGTTCATCACCGCAGCCCACGAGCTGTCATCGAACCCGACGATCGAGACCTGGCTCGGGATCGCGAGGCCGGCATCTCGGAGTGCGTGCAGAGTGCCGGTCAGCGCATCGGTCTCGGTGCAGAAGAACGCGGTGGGCGCTGCATCGAGTGCGAGCATGCGGGTCACCGCCTCGTACGCTCTCATCTCAGTCTTCTCGCCGAGCATGATGTGGTCGAGGTCGAGCGGAATCGCTGCATCGTCGAGGGCGTCGAGGTACCCGGTGAGTCGCTCGCCGTCCGACCAGAGATTGCGGCCGGCGGCCTCGACGAGCTCTCGACGGTACTCGATCCGCTCGGGCACGGGCGGGCCCCAGATGAAGCCGATGCGCGAGTGTCCCGCAGCGATCAGCTCCGTCGTCGCATGCCGAGCGGCAGCGCGATTGTCGATGACGACGGCGTCGAGGTCGAGCCCCGGGATCAGTCGGTCGAGGAGCACGAGTGGGATGCCCTGCTCGTTCGGCAGCTGGAGGTGCGCCGTTGAATCGGCGGCGCACGCCGCAGAGGACAGGATGATGCCGTCGACCCGTTTGTCCACGAGTACGTTGACGGCGTTGATCTCTTCTTCGAGGTGCTCCGCGGTGCTCAGCACCAGCGCGTCGAACCCGCGCGCGCTCGCCACCTCGGATATGCCGAGCGCGACGCCGCCGAAGAACGGATTCGAGATGTCGGCGACGACCACGCCGATCGTGTGACTGACGCCGGTGGAGACGCTTCGTGCGAGCTGATTGGTGCGATACCCCAGGGCATCGGCCGCGGCGAGCACGCGGTCTCGCATCTCGGCGCTGACATAGCCGTACCCGCCCAGTGTGCGCGCTGCGGTGGCCCGTCCGACGCCGGCGGCGGCTGCGACTTCTGAAATCGTCGGGGCGGAAGGGCGAGGCTTGCCCACGGTCTACCTCCTCGATGCCGAAGACTCCAGTTTAGGGGCCGCTGCGAACGGCGTCGCCGGTCGAAGCGTAGCGCTGCAGTTCCTCGTCGGGGATCGCCCGGCCTCCGCCGAACGCCGACTCGACGAAGCACTGCGCGCGTGATGATGCGTTCCCGGCGTCGAGGCCGGCGCGCAGCGCGTCGTGGCTCGGCGCGTGTTGACGGCTCCACCCGCGTTCGAGCAGCTCCACCATGAATCCGGTCACGAATGCGTCCCCGCAGCCCATGGTGTCGACGATGGTCGCCGGATCGCTGATGATGGCGGCGGGCGCCGAGACGCGCTGCGTTCCATCCGTCACGATCGCCCCGTCGGTGCCGCGAGTGGCGAGGGCGATGCCGGCGCCGGCCGAGATCAGTCGGTCGAGCAACTGGTGCGTCTGCGCGACGCTCTGATCGGAGCACGAGACGAGCGCGAGGTCGATGTGCGGCGCGACACGGGAGATGTACGCGTTCGTGCGAAACTCCGGTTCAGAGGAGAAGTCGAAGCTCACGAGCGCGGGGGTCTGGCGCAGACGCGGAAGTTCGGGTTCGGTGCGCGAATACACGCTGGAGTGCACGAGGTCGAAGGTTGCCGCATACTCAGACCGGCCCTCATTCAGATCGATGGGCTCCCGCACGGTGACGCCGCCGTCGTTCCATTCGAGGAAGACGCGCTCGCCGTCGATCACATTCAGGGTGGCGATGCCGGTCTCGCCGTGACGCACGATGGAGCGGGAATGGTCCACACCCGCGTTCGAGAGCGCGGCCTGCAGAAAGCGTGCGAGGGGATCGTCGCCGAAGACTCCGAGATACCCGGCGCTCGCGCCCAGGCGACGAGCGTACACGGCGACGTTGACGGCGTTGCCGCCTGGGTAGTCGAGACGGCGATCGAGAAAGCGGTCGACGATGTTGTCGCCGAATCCGAGGATCTTCACTGAGCGTTCCTCTCAAGCGCGATAGTCGTGCGGAACGGGCGTCGCGCACGTAGGGGAGGGGTGACCCGGGCCTGCGCGGCGAGGTTTGCGCAGGCCCGGGTGGGAATCCGGGTCAGTAGTCCATGACGCGGTAGTAGCGGCGGAGGTCGAGCGAGTGATCCCGAACTCGCTCGAGATGCTTGCTGAAGCGCCCGACGGCGATGTCGAGCACGATCGGCGCGATGAGCGCCCGATTCTCCTGGCTGAAGCCGGCGAGTTCATAATCGCGGTTGTCGAGTACGGTGACGTCCTTCGAGATCCGCTTCGCGAATGCCTCGGCGCGATCGGTGAGGGGACGCGTCTCGTCTTCTCCCTGGAAGATGAGCACCGGCGTGTCCTCTTCGAGCAGCTCGAGCGAGCCGTGGAAGAACTCCGCAGCATTCACGCGCGTGGTGTGGAGCCACTGCATCTCTTCGAGCACGCACATCGAGTAGAGGTAGGTGAGCCCCCAGAGCGGGCCGCCGCCGATGAGGAAGTAGTAGTCGGAGTCCTTGTGCGCCTCCGCGAATGCCCTGGCCTTCTCCTCCGTCGCCTTGGCGGCCTCGATCACGGCGTCGGGCAGGTGCACGAGCTCGTCTGCGAGCGACGGGTATCCGTCGAATTCGCCCCGAACGTGCATGATGCGGCCCACGAGGAGCAGCAGCTGCGGATCGAACGGCCAGGTCTTGGGCGCGCAGACCAGCGCATGATCGACGTTCTGCGCGATCGGGGAGTCTCCGATGCCGGTGAACGCGACCGTGGTCGCTCCCTTGCTCTTCACGTAGTCGATCGCCAGCAGCACGTCCTCGGTGGTGCCCGATGCCGAGGCGAAGACCGCGAGCGTGCCGGTGCCGAGCCAGGCGTCGCCCGATTCGATGAGCTCACGGGAGATGGCGGCGCGCACGGGGAGCTTGGAGTGGCGGCGGGCCAGGTACTCGTAGGGCCACATCTGGGCGTAGGTGCCTCCGGAGCCGATGAGGAGCACGTTGTCGATGTTCTGCAGCTGATCGACGAGTGATTCGATCTGCGGGCGGAGGGCGACCGCACTGCTGAGCTGCTCACGCAGTTCTTCCTCGTTGAAACCGAGCATGGTGACGTTCCTTTCGTGACGCTTCCTTGACCCGGCCTGATACCGGTATCACGTTCGAGTATCGTGCCACGGCGAATCGAACCTCGTCAACACATTTCCGGTAACACGCGGCTTCATGCCCGAAAATACCGAGTACTCGCGTCATCGGGGCTTGCGGTGCCGCCGCCATTCGGTCACAATACTTTTCAGGCAGGTGGGACCGGTATCAGTACGCCGGACGAAAACTTGCCGACGCCGTTCAATACACCTGGCGGGCCGTCGCGCACCAGCGGCGCTCTCAACGAGGAGGGCATGAATATGCATCGGAAGACAACATCGGTCATGGTGATGGCCGCCGCGGCGGCGATCGCGCTCAGCGGATGCACCGGGGGCGGCGGTGGCGGCGGTGAAGCCGTCGACGTCACGGCCGAGCCTGAGTACTCTGGCACGCTCAGCGTCCTCACCAAGTTCGCCGGCGAACCACTCGAGCCGTACTTTCTCGACGTCGCCGAGGAATACCAGAAGCAGCACCCGGACGTGGAGTTCGAGTTCATCCAGGAGACGGATCAGTCGGTCAAGGACAAGACGAAGACGCTGACGGCTTCGGGGGCGCTCCCCGATATCTACTTCACGTGGGCGGGCACATGGGCTCAGAACTTCGTGGAGGGCGGGCTCGCCGCAGACCTCAGCGAAGTGATCGCGCCCGGAACGGAGTGGGGCGGGCAGTTCGGCGAAGCCTCGCTCGACGCCTTCAAGTTCGATGACAAGTACTTCGGCGTACCGCTCTACAACAATGGCAAGTTCATGGGCTACAACGTCGAGGCATTCGAGCAGGCCGGCGTGGAGGTGCCGACGACGTTCGAGGAGCTCATCGATACCTGCGGGCCCCTGCGCGAGGCCGGGTACGAGCCGATCGCGTTCGGAAACAAGGACGGCTGGCCCGCCCTGCACTACCTGCAGCAGCTGTTCGGGTACAACGTGCCCTCCGACACCCTGCACGCCGATTTCGACCCCGCGACGGCCGAGTGGAGCGACCCGGGCTACGTCGAGTCGCTCGAGCAGTTCGATCAGCTGGTCACGGAGTGCACGGACTCCGGCAGGGGAACCAACGGGGTGCTGTACACCACCGCGCAGGAGGCCCTCTCCGGGGGCCGAGCGGCCATGTACTACCAGGAGATCCTCGAATTCGACACGGTTACGGCCGAGGGCGCAGCACTCACTCCCGAGAACTTCGGCATCTTCAAGCTGCCGGTTCCCGAGGGGGCGAAGGGCGACACCGACGCCATCCAAGGGTCGCCCGAGGGCTACCTCATCAACGCGAAGTCTCCTCGTGCTCCGCTCGCCGTGGACTTCATGAAGTTCGCTACCGACCAGGCCAACGCCCAGACGCTCTCATCTCCGCCCTACGGTCAGCCGAGTACCGTCATCGGAGCGGTGACCGAGGAGACCTCGAGCGCAGCGGTCTTCAGCGGGATCGAGCAGGTCAATGATGCCTCGCAGCTCGTGGTCTGGCTCGACACCGTCACCGTTCCGGAAGTGGCCGACGCGTGGCTCGCGGGCGGTGAGGCGCTGATCAGCGGTGATACGTCACCCGATGAGATCCTCGCGAGCGTGCAGAACGCGAATTCGATGGCGCAGTGATCCTGCTCGGGGCGGTCGAGTGCTGCAGCTCGGCCGCCCCGCCGGATCCTGAACGGATAGGTGACTGACATGCAAAAGCGCCTCGCATCGCTCAGAGGGCTGCTGTGGCTGGCCCCCGCGATTCTCATCCTCATCGCCTTCGTCTATCTTCCCCTCGTGCAGAACTTCGGTTTTGCGACCGGCGAGTGGGATATCTACTCGGGAACGCAGGAGTTCGTCGGAGCGAAGAACTTCGAGAAGCTGCTGCACGATCCGATCTTCTGGCGCTCGCTCGGCAACAACCTGCTCTACGCTGCCGCCTCGATCATCTTCCAGGTCGGTGGTGCGCTGGTCATCGCCTCCATGGTGGAGAGCGTCAGGAATGCCCGGGTGCGCAACGCACTGAGGGTGATCTACTTCATCCCATCGGCCATCTCGATCACGGTCTCGGGCCTGCTCTTCTACTTCATCTACGAGCCGAACATCGGCATGCTCAACAGCGCCCTCGGGTTCTTCGGCCTCGACGCCCTCGCGCAACCCTGGCTCGGGCAGGAGAGCACGGCGATGTTCGGGATCATCGCGATGAGCCAGTGGCAGGGATTCGGATACTCCGCCCTGCTCTTCACCGTCGCGATCCAGCGGATCCCGACCGAACTCTACGAGGCGGCGCAGATCGATGGCGTCGGCCCGTTCCGGCGGTTCTTCACCATCACCCTCCCGCTCGTTCGCGAGATGTCGGGGCTCATGATGATCGTCACCATCTCGGGCGCATTCCAGGTGTTCAACGAGGTCATGGTGATGACGAGTGGCGGACCCAACAACTCGACGCAGGTGCTCGGCACATGGCTGTACCGCAACGGGTTCGTGAGGAACGACTTCGGGTACGCGGCGGCGATCGCCGTCGTGATCTTCCTGCTATCGCTCGGGATCGGCCTCGCACAGCTCTGGTACACACGGAAACGGAGGGTCGAGGTATGAGTACCGAGACGGCAGTACTGCTGACGGTGCGACCGCAGCGAGCTCGCATCGGCAGAGCGGGTTTTCTCGGGATCATCGGTCGTGTCTTCGCCTGGTCTTTCTTGATCGGCCTCGCGGTGATCGTCATCTACCCGCTGCTGTGGATGATCTTCAATGGCTTCAAGACCAACACCGAGCTGTTCGGCAATCCGTTCGCCCTGCCGCAGCAGTGGAGCTGGGAGAACTACGCGAACGCCTGGAATCGCGGCGTGAGCGACTTTCTCACCACGAGCCTGCTCGTCACGGTCGTCTCGACGGTCACGACGGTGCTCGTGAGCGCCTGGGCCGCATACGGGCTCACTCGCGTGAAGATCCCGTTCAGCGCATTCTGGTCGGGCATCATTCTCGGCGGGCTCATGCTCGCCCCCGCCGTCGCACTGGTACCGCTCGTCAAGATGTTCCAGGCGCTCGGGCTCTACAACACCTTCTGGGCGCTCATGGTGCTCTACACCGCCTTCCGCATTCCCTTCACGACGTTCTTGATCCGTTCTTACATGATCGACTTGCCGATGGAGGTCGACGAGGCCGCGCAGATCGATGGTGCGAGCCGCTGGACGACGTTCTGGCGGATCATTCTGCCGATGTGCAAACCCATTCTCGTCTCCACGGTGCTGCTGCACGTGCTTTTCGCATGGAACGAATACCTCTTCGCGATGGTCTTCACCAGCAGCGTCGGCGCGCAGACGCTGCCGGTGGGGCTGACGAGCCTGATGAGCAAGCACGGCACCGATTACCCGGTGGTCTTCGCCGGGATGGTCATCGCGGCCGTGCCGGTCGTCGTGCTGTTTCTCGCCTGCCAGCGCTATTTCGTGAAGGGCCTCGCGGACGGGGTCGGAAAGTAAGGAGACGCATCGTGTCGCTCGCGCTCACGCAGGTCAGTGGATCCAATTTCTCGTATCAGCACCACCCGCTCGACCAGTGCCTCGACGATCTTGCGGCTCTCGGCCGCACCGGCGTCGAGCTGTGGGGCGTCGCACCGCAGTTGCACGTGCCGTGGATGAGTGACGCCGATGCTCGGGCGATGCGTCGTGCTGCGGCATCGCGCGGTCTCGAGATCGTCTGCTTCACGCCCGAGCAGGTGATGTATCCCGTGAACATCGCATCCCCTGATCCCCGGATGCGTGCGACGAGCGTTGCAACGTTCCGACGTGCGGCCGAGTTGGCCGTCGAGCTCGGCGCACCGAAGCTCTTTCTCACCCCCGGCCGCGGGTTCGAGAGCGAGGCTCGAGAATCGGCGTGGCGGCGATCGATCGATGCACTCGGGGAGATCGCCGCATACGCGCAGACGCTCGGACTCGAGTGCCTCCTCGAGCCGTTGCAGCGGGTGGAGTCGAACCTCGTGAACACCGCTCAAGACGCCGCTCGAGCGCTCGAAGACGTGGGCGCTGCGAACCTCGGCGTCGCGCTCGACACCGTGGCGATGGCGGCGGCGGGAGACACGGTGGACGGATACTTCGCGCTGCTCGCAGACCGTGTGCGTCACGTGCACCTCATCGACGGCACGCCGACTGGGCACCTCGCCTGGCGCGACGGCGAGCTTCCGCTCGAGGGCATTCTGGCGGCCCTCGACCGGCACGGCTACTCGGGGTGGATGACCGTGGAACTGTTCGGGGACGGAAGCTACGCGATCGACCCCCGGCCCGCGCTCGCCCGGTCGCTCACGGCGATCGAGGCTGCACTGACCGCGTCTTCGCGCTGACAGCGAGGATTCCTCTCGACTCCGAGGGGTTGAGCTGCGTTTCTCGGTGCACGGTCGACGGGAACCCTCGTGCTCAGCGAGAGGGAGGGGCGCCGACATCGAGTCGACGGGCGACCGCGTGCAGATGGCGCCCCACGGGCGAGCGGAGCTGCAACCACGCGATGAGCAAGGTGTCGGCGTGCCCGAGGTCGAGCCCGTACTTCTCCTCCGCTCGGTTCAGGCGGTAGCGGACGGTATTCTCGTGCACCGCGAGCGAGCGAGCTGCGCGGGCGACATTCCCGAAGCTGCTGCACCATGCCAGAAGTGTCTCCGCGACCAGGGGATCCTCCGCTTCGAGCCGTTCCAGCGTGTCCGAACGCAGCTCGCGGTGCTCGGCGAAGAGCGCCGCAGCGCGTTCGAGCACGAGAAACGGGCGCATCGCTCCGACGGTGAGCAGGCGCTCCCCGGCGAGCTCCGGATGCTGAGTCGCCGTCTCGAACAGCTGATCGGCAAGGCGTTTCAGCAGCGTCACCTCACCGGACCGGTAGGCGACTCCCGGAGTCGCGACGCGGGTTCCGGGGCCGATGAGGCGGTCGATGATGGGAAGCAACGGGGCGGCGAGCGACGTGGCGAGTTCCGATGAGTCGTTCGCGACGAGCGCGTAGACCCGTCCGTCGTGGGCGACCGAGACGACCTCCGGGTGATGCAGGGCGAGGTGGCGCTGCACCGTCGATCGCAGTTGTGCGGGTACGAAGGCCAAGTCGTTTCGGACGGGAGCGAAGACGAGGAGCGTCGCTCCCCGCTCCTCATGGATCCCCAGTTCGGCGAGCTCTGAGCCCATCACCTCGCGGCCGTCCAGCAGTGTACGCATGCGGTCCTCACGGGGAATCTGAGTCGCCCGGCGCACGCGGCTGTCGTCCAGCATGTACTCCGCGGCCACGACTGCTGCGCTGCGAATGCGACCGGTCTGCTCCTCATCGAGAGGACCTTCTCCCGACGCATCGATCGCCCAGATCGTCCCGAGGGGCAGTGATCCGGCCCGGATGGCAATGGCTACGCGGGGCTCCTCATCGTCGAGCTGGGGGTATTTGATGGGCTCAGCCGAACGCAGTACCGTGCGGTACTGGTCGTCGTTGAACGGTGATGCCGGCACGCGACGGGTCAGGATCCCCTGAGTTCGAAGGGTGTCGATGACCTGGCCGGGTACGGACGAGTACGCGATGATCCTGCGTCCCAGATCTTCGATCGCCACCGAGCCGCCGAAGAAATCGGCAAGATCGTTCGCCAGGGTGAAGAGCGGTTCGGCGCCACGATCGCGAACGGTCTTCTCCTCGTGGCGTCGCTCGCCCAGGAGCTGGGAGAGCAGCGCGTCGAAGAGCCGCCAGCCGATCCGTTCGCTCACGCGCAGGATCGGTATGCCGCTCGTCTCGGCGATTGCCGCGTATGTCGGGACGTCGTCGTCGTGGCACTTCACCGCAATGGCCGCGTACCGGAGGAGCGATGCGCGTTCGGCGAGCGATGCGAGACGGGCGACGGGGAGTCCGGTCGCGGAGGGGGCGAGGAGCAGTGTGTCTGGATCTTCGCCGAGCTCCTCGTAGGCATCGTAGAAATCGGTGCCTCGCACGAGTCGCTCGCCGGCGTCGGGCCCGAGGATGCTCACGGTGCGCGACCCGAGTTCGGTGAGAATCTCACCCAGCGTCGTGGTGTGCGCTGAACGACTTAGAGAAATCGATGTACTCATGAGTTAAATCTATAGGAATTCTCTACAGCCACAGCGGGTGTCAGCTCCTAGAGTTGGCCTTCAGTACGGTGAAGGAGACACACACGGATGACGCGCAGCGCAGTGGAGAAGACCGACCCGTCGGGAACGCGACTCGGAGAGCTGTGGAGCATTCTTCCCGAAGAAGCGGGGAGCGACGATACTGGTCGGCTCGTCGTCGGCGGGGTCGCAGTGGCTGAACTGGCCGAACGATACGGCACCCCCCTGCACGTGATCGATGAGAGCGGCCTGCGGCGCCAGATGCGCAGGCTCGCGGATGGCCTGACTGCTCGCTGGCCGAATTCCGAGGTGCTCTTCGCGTCGAAGTCGTTGCCGATTGTCGAGATGTACCGCGTCGCGCACGAGGAGGGGCTCGCGATCGATGTCGCCGGCGGCGGTGAGCTGCAGCTGGCACTCGCCGGAGGCGTCGATCCACAACGCATCTACATGCACGGCAACGCGAAGAGTGAAGCAGAACTGGAACTTGCGCTCTCCTCCGGCGTCGGCACGATCATCGTCGACAACGAAGACGAGTTGGATCGTCTCGACCGTCTCCTCACGCAGCCGCAACGGCTCCTCCTGAGAGTCATCCCGGGCGTCGAGGCCGAGACGCACGCCTCTCAGGCGACGGGCGGTGAGAACTCGAAGTTCGGGGTCCCGTTGGGGGAGCTCGAGCGCGTCGTGGCCCGGATGCAGCGTCATCCGCTGATGGAGTTTGAAGGAATCCATCTGCACATCGGGTCGCAGATTCTGAATACCGCCGAGTTCGCGGAGTCCGTGGACCGCGTGTCGCGCATCGGTCGCTTTCCGATCTACAACGTCGGGGGCGGGCTCGGAGTGAAATACACGTACGCCGAAGAGGCGCCGACCGTCGAGGCCTACCTCGATGCGGTGGTTGCGGAGGCGAAGGCGAAGCTGCCGGCCGACGCGAAGTTGATGATCGAGCCGGGGCGATCCATCGTCGCCCGTGCCGGAGTCACGCTCTACCGCATCCTCTCCGTCAAGCGGGCTGTCAAGACGTTCGTGGCCGTCGACGGGGGGATGGCGGATCAGCTTGATATCGCGCTGACCGGGCAGCGGTATGAAGCGCTGCTGGCTGATCGACTCGGCGAGGCCTGGACCGAGACCGTGCAGCTGGTGGGCCGGCAATGCGAGTCGGGAGACCTGCTCGTCGATGGAGCGCCCATGCCGGCGGCGCGGGTCGGAGATCTCGTCGTACTCGCCTCGACTGGAGCCTATTCGTACTCGATGACGAACAACTACAACGGAGCGCTCCGTCCGGCCATCGTGTTCGTACACGACGGCACGGCGCGGCTCGTAACGCGACGTGAAACCTACGAGGATCTGCTCGCGTTGCACGCGCCCTCGATCTCGGCGGCGTGACAGCGCCACAGACCCCCAGCATCCCTGGCTTCCGAACACTGAAGTTCCGCACCGCCGATGAACACGAGGTAACCCGATGAAACCCACCCGCATAGCGGCTGCTGCCGCAGCCCTCGTCCTCTCGAGCACGTTGATCGCGTGCTCGAGCGCCGCTGAGTCCGGAGCTGGGGAGGAAGGGAAGTCGGTCGTCGTGGACGCGTCGTTCGACATCAAGACGCTCGACCCGGCGCGTTCATTCGAGCCCACCGGCTCCATCGTCAATCATGTGCTCTACGAAACGCTCCTGACCTTCGATGGCGACGACGTATCTGTGCCCGTCGACGGGCTCGCGAGCTACGAGCTCTCCGACGAGGATCGGGTCGTGACCCTCACGATGAAGGGCGACTCCACATTCTCAGATGGCTCTCCCGTCACTGTTGACGACGTCGTCTTCTCGCTCAATCGTGTCAAAGAGATCGCGGGCAACCCCTCGTTCATGCTCGACGGCGTCGAGGTCGAGAAGACCTCAGACACCACACTGACGCTCACCTCTGCCGAAGCCAATCCGACGCTCGTCTATCTGCTCCCCAACCCGAGTCTCGGCATCGTCAATTCCAAGGTGCTTCAGGAGAACGGCGGATCCGCCGACAGCGAGGACACCGCCGAGTCGTTCCTCAACGAGACTTCCGCGGGATCCGGGCCCTTCGTGCTCGAGAGCTTCGACGCGACGTCCCAGATCGTGCTGACGGCGAACCCCGAGTTCGGCGGCGAAGCATCGGAAACCTCGCGCATTGTGCTCCGCAACGTGAGCGGCGAGACGCAGAAGCTGAACGTGCAGTCCGGCGAATCCCAGATCGCCATCGACCTGAACCCGGATCAGATCGCGGAGCTGAATCCCGATGAGCTCAACATTGAAACGGCTTCGTCGCGTTACACGGCGTACATGATGTTGAATCAGGACCCCGCGGTGAGCGCAGTGACCTCCGATCCGAAGTTCACGGCAGCCGTGAAGTCGGCGATCGATTACGACAAGATCCTCGCGCTGGGCGGGGATGGGGCCGAGCGTCCCGGCGGCCTGGTGCCGACGAGCCTGCTGGGCTCCCTGCCCGCGGAAGACGGGAACAGCCTCGATCTCGATGCTGCGAAAGCGCTGCTCGGGGAATCGGGATATGCCGGCGAAACGGTAACCCTGCACTACGCGAACGACACGACGGTCGCCGGCATCGCTCTCGAGCCGATCGCGCTCAGCGTGCAGTCCGACCTGAAGGCCCTCGGCGTCGACGTCGCACTGGCGCCGGCACCCGAAGCGACTGAACTCGACAACTACCGCAACGGCAAAGAGGAGATGGGGATCTGGTCATGGGGAGCCGATTTCCCGGATCCTTCGAACTACTTCGTCTTCCTGCCCGGTGAGAACGTCGGATCACGCGCCATGTGGCAGGCCGGGGCATCGCAGAACATCGACGACCTGCGCGCAGCAGCAGTCGCGGCGTCGGGCGAGGACGAGCGCGGCGAGGCCTTCCAGAACCTCCAGGTCGCACTGAACGAGGAGGGGCCGTTCATCCCGCTGCTGCAGCCCGCGCTGCACATCGTGGCCGATCCGGCCATCGCGTCGGTCGACTCGAACCTCGTCTGGACGATCGATCTGTCAAGCATCCGCTATGCCTAGACCCGTATTGGACGCCGAGGACGTTGGGCCACTGGCGCAGGCACCGCCGACTGAGGTCATGATCACCCTGTCTGCGCGCGATGATCAACTGCGGAGTCGCCGGTGGGCACTTCCTCCGCTCGTGAGGTACATCGCGTTGCGGATCGGCATGGCTGTCATCCTCGCGATCGGGGTGACGCTGGTGACATTCTCATTGGCGAACCTCGTTCCCGGGGATCCGGTACAGGCCGCGCTCGGCGAGCAAGCCTCGGGCAATCCGGAGATCGTGGAGCAGTTCCGCGAAGACATGGGACTCGATCAACCGCTTCCGGTGCAATATCTCACGTATATGTCGAACCTCTTCCAGGGGGATCTCGGCACGTCGACGCAGACCAAGGCGCCGGTCGCGAAGGAACTGGTCTCGGCATTCCCGGCGACCGCCGAACTCGCAGCCGCTTCGATCATCGTCGCGATCGTCATCGGCGTTGCGCTCGGTCTGTGGGCGGCACTGCGTCGCGGGAGGGCGACGGACCACCTCATCCGTGTCGTCAGCCTCATCGGGATCTCGGTGCCGACCTTCTGGTTGGCGATCATCGTGTACTTCTTCTTCTTCTTCCAGCTCCGCATCCTGCCGGGCTCGGGCCGGTTGTCGCCGCTCACCATGCCACCACCCCGCGTGACCGGCTTCTACACGATCGACGCCCTACTCGTGGGGAACTGGACGACGTTCGGCGATGCCGTATTGCACCTGGTGATGCCCGCTTCCGTTCTGGCGCTCGGGGTGATCGGTTTGCTCACGAGGTTCGCGAGGTCGTCCGTGCTGGAGGTGCTCAACATGGATTACGTCAAGGCCGCGAGCGCGAAAGGGCTGCCGCCTCGTGTGGTCATCTTCCGATACGTGCTCCGTGGCGCGCTCGTGCCGATCATCGCGGTCGTCGGCATCGCCTTCGGGTCGTTGCTCGCCGGCGCAGTGCTCACCGAGCAGGTGTTCGCCTGGCACGGCATCGGCGAACTCGCGTACAACGCGGCGACGAAACTCGATCTTCCCGTAGTCATGGGCGTCGGTCTGCTCGTCGGCATCACCTACATCTGCGTCAATCTCGTCGTCGACATCGTCTACGGCTTCGTCGACCCCAGAGCGAGGACAACATGACGATCGCAGCAGCACCGAAACGAGCATCGCGCCTGCGCGTGCCCACTGCCCTGCGTTCACCGCTCGGGTACATCGGCGCAGGGATCGTGCTGGTATGGCTTCTCATCGCGGCGACCGCTCCATGGCTAGCGCCATTCGACCCGCTGGCCGACGACTTCGAACGCCTGCAACCGCCGAACGATACGAACCTGATGGGCACCGACGCCGTCGGCCGTGACGTGCTGTCGCGCGTGCTGTACGGCGCGCGCACGTCATTGCCCCTCGCCTTCATGATCGTCGTGACCTCGATGATCATCGGAACGATCGTCGGAGCGGTCGCCGGGTACTTCGGCAGAGCCGTGGACGAGATCTTGATGCGGATCACGGACATCGTCTTCGCCTTCCCCTCGATCATCCTCGCCATGGTCATCGCCGCAGCGCTGGGGCCGAGCCTGACGAACGCCTTCATCGCTCTGGTGTTCGTCTCGTGGCCGAGTTATGCCAGGGTCGCCCGATCCCTCGTGATCGTCGCGAGGAAGCATGATTACGTCATCGCGGGGCGCATGCTCGGCGCGGGGCCGTTCACCTCGCTCCGACGAGATGTGATGCCGAACGTGGCATCTCCGCTCTTCGTGCTCGGAGCGCTCAACGTCGGCACCGCCATCCTCGAGCTCGCGGGTCTTTCCTTCTTGGGTCTTGGAGCGGTTCCGCCGCTTCCCGACTGGGGGGCCGCCGTCTCCGAGGGCGTGCACCACTTCTCGGCATGGTGGATCTCGCTGTATCCCGGCCTCGCGATCCTCACCGTCGTCGTCGCCTTCAACCTGTTCGGTGACTCGTTGCGGGACTCGCTCGATCCGTCGACGGCGAAGCAGATCAAGGGAGGTCGACTGTGAGTAGCGGATTGCAGATACGGGATCTGACACTGCGAATCGGAGGTACTCCGATCGTCTCGGGAATCAGTTTCGATGTGCCGAGCGGGCAGATCACCGGCCTCGCCGGTGAGTCAGGCTCAGGCAAAACGATGACCGGGCTCTCGATCTGCGGGCTCCAACCCAAGGGGGCTGAGCGCGGTGGCACGGTCGAATTCGCGGGCCGCAACCTGATCGGCCTCTCCGAACGGGCGATGAATGCCCATCGGGGCACCGACATCGCCATGATCTTTCAGGATCCGACCGCGTCATTGCACCCGATGCTGCGAATCGAGCATCAGCTGACCGATCACCTCCGCTTCCACGAGCGCATGACGCGTCAGGCAGCCCGCAGCCGAGCGATCGACCTGCTCGCCTCGCTCCACGTTCCCGAACCGGCCGCGGCACTCAGAAAGTACCCGCACGAGTTCTCAGGCGGGCAGCTGCAACGGATCGCGATCGCGATCGCGATGATCTGCCGGCCTCAGGTGCTCATCGCGGATGAGCCGACGACGGCACTCGACGTGACCGTTCAGGCGGGGATCCTGCGCCTGCTGCGCGAGCTCTGCGACGAATACGGTCTCGCGATTCTGCTGGTGAGTCACGATCTCGGAGTGATGTCGGCTGTCGCCGACTCCCTGATTGTGATGCGCCGAGGAGAGGTCGTGGAATCGGGCACGTGCCACCAGGTCATCACCGACCCGAAGGAACCGTATACGCGGTCGCTCATCGATTCGCTGCCGGCGGCAGCGCCGACGCGCGTCGCCACAACTACAGGATTGGAGTCGTTGTGAGCTCATCACTGCTCTCGGTCGAGAATGTCACGGTCACGTACCGGCGACCGGGTCTCGGAAAGCTGATCGCGACGAACGATGTCTCCTTCGAACTCGAACGCGGTCAGGTGCTCGGGCTCGTCGGCGAATCGGGGTGCGGTAAGTCGACGCTCGCGCGCGCGATCTGCGGGCTCGAGACGCCCACTTCAGGTCGCATCCGATTCGATGGGACGACGGTTCGTCGTTTGAAGAACCGGCGCAGACCTCGTGAACTCATGGGAATTCAGATGGTCTTCCAGAATCCCTATGCGTCTCTCAACCCTCGACGCACCGTGAGCAGTCAGATCGAAGACGGCCTCAGGGCCATCACCGGGAGTGCCCGGTGGACGGTGGCTGAGCTGCTCACTGAGGTGGAGCTCGACCGCGCGGCCGGGGAGAAGTTTCCGCACGAGTTCTCCGGCGGCCAGCGGCAGCGGATCGCGATCGCTCGGGCGATCGCAGCTGGGCCGGAGTTGCTCATCGGTGACGAGCCGATCGCCTCGCTCGACGCGTCGCTCCAGTCGAAGATCGCTCTGCTGATGCGGCGACTGGCTCTGGAGAGCGACGCGGCTCTGCTGTTCATCTCACACGATCTCGCGGTGGTGAGAGTCGTTGCAGACAGCATCGCCGTCATGGAACGAGGTCGAATCGTCGAGCGCGGACCCGTGGCCGAGATCTGGAACGATCCGCAGGAGCCCTACACCCAGAAGCTCCTCGCCGCCATTCCCGCGGTCGATGGAATGGGCAGGCTTCCCGGGTGACTGGCCTCGCACACGGCGTCGACGTCATGGTCGAGCCGGACAGCTTCCTCTCGCGGCATATGCTGATCGATGGCCACAACGACCTGCCTTCGATGCTGCGCAAGGTCAGCGGATACTCGGTCGACGGCCTCGATGAAGAACGTATCGATACGCACACCGATCTGGTGAGGCTCAGTCGTGGTCGCATCGGGGGGCAGTTCTGGTCGGTCTGGGTTCCGTCATACCTCGCGGAGCCGAATGCGGTGGTCGCGACACTGGAGCAGATCGACGCGGTGTACCGCCTCGTCGACCGCTATCCCGACAAGTTGGGCATCGCTTTCACCGCCGACGAAGCCGTCGCCCAGTTCGAACGCGGAAGGGTCGCCTCGCTGATCGGTATCGAGGGCGGGCATTCGATCGCCGGGTCGCTCGGAACGCTGCGGATGTTCGCCCGGCTGGGCGTCAGATACATCACCTTGACCCACAACGACGACACGGAGTGGGCCGCGTCCGCGACCGGGCTGCACCCGCATTCCGGTCTGGATGTGCACGGGGAGGCGATCATTCGGGAGATGAACCGGATCGGTCTCATCGTCGATCTTTCGCACACGGCCGAATCGACGCAGCTCGAGACGATCGGGGTCACGGAGGCCCCGGTCATCTTCTCGCATTCGTCGCTTCGGCGCCTCACGGATCACCCGAGGAACGTCTCGGACGTCGTGCTCTCCGCGCTGGTCGGGAACGGCGGCGTGCTGCAACTGACCTTCGTGCCGGAGTTCGTATCCGCACAGGTCGCCGAGTGGGACGCCGAACGACGCGCACGCTGCTTGCAGCTCGAGATCGAACCGGATAACGAGGAGTACGTGCTCGGAACGAAGCCGTTGTTCCCCAGTGCTCCGAAGCCCGCCGAAACGCACGTCGACACGCTTGCTCGAAATGTGCGGGACCTGCGATCCAAGGAATCTCCGATCTCGGAGCAGCAGCGAAGGCTGCTGGCGAGCTGGTACGCCAGCAATCCCATGCCGGCCGCCACCTTGCAGCAGGTCGCCGATCATTTCGATGCCGCCCGTGAACAGCTCGGGATCGCGCACCTCGGGGTGAGCGGGGACTACGACGGGTCTCGAGTCTTCCCCGAGGGGCTCGAGAATGTCAGTAGTTATCCACGGCTGTTCGGGGAGCTGATGCGCCGACGATGGTCGGAATCGGACCTCGCCAAGCTCGCTGGTGAGAACATTCTTCGCGTGATGCGCGAGGTAGAAGACCTGGCCACGGAGCCGATGTGGCCGTCAGGCGGCGACTTCCACCATGAGCGCATCGATCACGCCAGCGGGTGAGCCATCATGGCCGTGCCGCCACCCGGGTGCTCGTCCAGGTGCTCGTCCTCCTCCGGCTTCGGGTCACGGGCATCCGCATACGCGAATGCGAGCGAGGCGATCGCGAGCGTGAACGCCAGGATGCCGAACGGGTTGCAGAGCGCGAGCGACATCTCCGCCGAGAACGCGGAACCCCCTGCGAGGCTGAGGATGGAGACGAGGCCGCCGCCGACGCGGTCAGGAACGGTCAGGCCGAAACCGATCGCGCAGACCCACGCGAGGATCAGCGTGACGATCGTGCTCCGGCTCGTGCGACGCCCGCGGGATGCGGTCACGCGTAGCCGGCGCGCCTGCCACACCTGCAACCAGACGAACACCAACCCGATCGTCGGGAGGTACCACCAGGTCAGGCTGCCACCGATGCCGAACAGCCAGCGGCCGGCCGCCATCCACAGCGCCAATACCACTCCGACGACGACTACGACCGAGCTCCGCACGCCTGCTCCTCACCTGTGCTCAGCACCTCCGGCAGAAGACCCGCCCGGGTGCGCAGTACTAGCCAACCAGATTTCACTTTGTGCCGCGAACAGTGCTATTCTCTAACGGTTGTCATCGCACGGTGGCCACGCCCCGATAGCTCAGTGGTAGAGCACTTCCATGGTAAGGAAGGGGTCCCGGGTTCAAATCCCGGTCGGGGCTCTGACTCTCTGGCTCGCACTCGTGCGGGCCAGTTTGGCTGAGTAGCTCAGCTGGTTAGAGCGCACGACTCATAATCGTGAGGTCGCGGGATCGAGCCCCGCCTCAGCTACAGAGAGTCTCTGAGAAACCCCCTCTTCGGAGGGGGTTTCTTGGTTCCCGGAGGAGGTGGCCGACGTGCTCCGGTTATTTCGCCTCGGCCGGGGGACCGGCTTCCAGTTCAGCGAGGCGCGCGTCCACGTATTCGAGACGGTAGAGCATCTGGTCGTTCGTAGCCGCAATCGACTTCACCACGTTGGAGAGCTCGGTGTTCTGCTTCACCAGGAGTCGGATGCCGATGGTCGCTCCGATGGCGACGGCTAAGAGGCATCCGAGCCAGGGAACCCAGTACACGGCAGCAGCGATGATGGCGGTCACGAAGGCACTCCAGTCTCGGGGCAGGGGATGGGGTTGGGGTTGCATTCGAGAAGACGCAGACCCCTGGGGGCCGCGCACTCGGCATCCCGGTCAGCACGCAGTCGAAGAACGGGCCGTGCCGCTGTCGCGCCACGGCATCGTCTGGTCGGTGAGGTGATCGAAGCCGGTGATGGCGATGCACTCCGGACGCGACGTGGCGACGCCGATCATCGGGAGGCCAGGCCTCCCAGTGTGCAGCAGTCGGTGCAGGGCGACGTCGAACTCTGTGCAGAGCGGAAGCATGACGGGCTCGAGATCGATGAAGAGGAAACGGCCACGGGCACTTTCTGTTTCGCCCGTGGTGAGTGAAGCCAGTACATCGAGGGCGGCATCGCCGTAGATCGTCTCGTACAGGCTCCCGTAGTGGTCGAGCTGGATGTCGTCGGGAAGCAGCACGAGTGGTTCGAGTGCACGAAGGTCGATGACGGTTTCGAGAATGGACCTGCAACGCAGTTCCCACAGTCGGTCGAAGGCGCCCTGGAAGAGCACGCGAGACGAGTCGGTCCAGGGTGGAGCGAACGACTCGGTATCGACGAGATCATCCGCTGCACTCCGACGCGCGGTCTCCCCTTCGGGGCAGCTCTCTATCAGCATGCGATCTAACTCTCGACGTATTCGTGCAATGGTTCGGTTGACGGTCCACCACGCGTGTATGCAGTGCGAGCGCGTCCGGCTTCGGCGAGCGCTGATCGTGCCCCGGATACGGCAGACCGACGCTCATGCGTGCCGCCGATAAGTACAGCACTCGTCCCCGTCGACGCAGCGGCGTCATCGCGCGTTTGCGTGCTGGCCTGCACGAAAGCCGTATCTGCTCGCTGGAATTGGGTGCGTTCTGCGCGCGCGACCGGTAGTCATGCATCTGTGCCAGCCCCACCGAGGACGAGCCGGCACCGTGCGGGCCCGTCCTCGAAGGGCGAATCACTCACATGAGATCGGGATTCTTCTTGACGTATTGCTCCGCTGCTTCTTCACTCATTGCGACGAGGCCGCGAGACCCGTGAGAGAGAGCGTTCAGAGCGTGAACCCATGCCTTGCTCATCTGCGGCTCCCGGCTGCCGGAGAAGTGGAAGGTGACCGGAATGTACGGGCTGAGCCACACGGAGACGAGGCTGTTCCCGCGCACCGATGGTATGTCCCAACTGAGAAAGAAGCACTCCTGCTTCTTAAATTTCTGTCCGATGACGAACTTCAGATGCGCGAGCAAGCGGTCTTCGAATTCGTATTCATTGCCGTCGTGCAACAGTTTTCCCATTGGTATGGAGTCCTTTCGGTTTTATCTCCACCCCCGATCCCGAGCCTATAACCCGATCCGGCGGAAGGCTGTCGACGTTGGGTCACCGTGGGGTCACCGCTGGGAGCGTCGAATGAGCCACCACAGAAGCAATGCGCCGATGAGGACGAACGCACCGAGGGCGGTGAACACGTAGGCGGGGAGACCGGCGTCCACGCCGCGCTCCACGAGTTCGGGAGCATCTTGGGAGTGCTGCAACAGGGAGTGCCAGGCGGCGAAGTGTGTCATGCGAGTGCCTCTTCCGTGCTGATCGAGCGTGTCTTCAGGTCTGATTCGTCGCCCCGTCGAGCGCGACGCTGGGCCCTGGCGCCGAGCGCGATGTAGGCGCTGCTCGCGACAACGGTCGCCCCGAGGATCACGGCCCACCAAGGGAACCCGGGAAGCTCGGGGCTCTGAGCGGGGTCCGCAGCCGGCGGTGTCGGAGTGAGTCGCTCCGCGTGCACGAGGAGGCGGTGCGAGTTGATGCCGACGGGGGTGCACGTGACGAGAGTGATGAAGTCTTCGCCCGGCTCCACAGCGAGCGATTCGGTTTCCGTGGGGAGCACCGCCTCGGTGCTCGTGACCTGATAGGCGAGAGTCTCGCCGTACACGTCGATGTAGAACTGGTCGCCCTCGTCGAGCTTATGAAGATCGGTGAAGAGCGCCGCTTTTGCGAGTCCGGAGTGCCCGGTCAGCACGCTGTGCGTGCTCGGCCCGCCGACGGGAAGCGCCGTGCCGAAGAGATGACCGACGCCCTGGAGGAGGGCGGAGTCCGTCGTGCCGTGGAGAACGGGGAGATCGACATCGATTTCGGGAATGCGAATTCGGGCCATGACGCCGGTCGGCAGGCCCTCGAGTTGTTGCATATACGTGCGGTACATGTCTGATTCGATGTCGTCGACCGACATCGTGAACGGATCGTAGGCTCCGCTGTAGCCGAGGTGCTCGTTGTATTCGCGTGCTGAACGAAGCGTTTCTTGCCGTAGCGCGTCGGGCAACCCTGACACCGTGTGGGAGTAATCGGTTCCCACTGCGGATTGGTTTCCCTGGGAGAACCACGCAGCGATCTGCGGGTACAGCAGGAGCAACAGCCCGAGGTGAACGAGAACGACTAAGACCACGCGGGAGCGGGTCGGTATCCCCGTATCCTTTGCTTTCGTCCGGATACTGCGCTGCTGCATGGTGAACATTCCGTGTCTGCTGAGAGATGTGAACGCGTTGGTGGGCGACCGGAAGCCGTGCTTCCGATCGCCCACCAACGAGACGGGTGCGGTTACGCCGTCGCCTTGCGCTTCATGCGCGTCGCCGCAAAGGCCGTGCCGCCGAGCACGAGGAGGCCGGCGAGCGTGAGCATCGCGGTTCCGGCTCCACCGGTGATGGGCAGGTTCGGGAGGATCGCCTTCTGGTTTTCCACCACCTGCACCGTCGGGGTGGCAGTGCCCGCCGTCTTCACCGTGACCTTGATGGGGTCAGCGAGCAGTACGTACCCTGCCGGGGCCTCGATCTCAGCGACCCAGTAGTCGCGCTGATGCGTGGCCGAGTCAGTGGCGAGGCTCGGGATGAGCGTCGAACCATTGTCGTCAGTGGTGAAGACGGTCTCACCCGCATCGTTCACGAGCGCGTTCGTCTTGTTGCGCGCGTCAGACTCGGTGGCGTAGACGCTGAACTTCGCGCCGGCAAGTGCCTGACTGTTTGCGCCATCGGCCTTGTCGATGCGGATGCTGCCGAACTCGCTGACCGCGGGGTCCGACTCGATCAGCTTCTCAATGTCATTGAGGTTGGTGTAGTACTCGACATCGTTCGTGATGACGCCGTCATCGCCGAGGTCGAGGACCTTCGTGTGGATCGTGTAGGCGAGTGGCTGGCCCGAGTCGTCGGCTACGCGCGCAAGTCCGGCCGCGGTGAGCGAGAGCGTGACCTTCTGACCCTGCGCCTCGACGGTGTAGTCGGTGCCTTCGACGAGTGCGGCGCTTGCGTAGGTCACATCAGCGATCGACTCGAAGCTCAGTCGGGCGTCCAGCGTGTCGGAGAGCGCGAGTGCCTTGAGCACGTCGCCCTGGCCGAGCTTCGGTGCCGTCGCAGTGATGCTCCACGCCCGGTGCGTCTTGGCGTAATCCGGCGTTCCGGGGTCGATGAGCTGCTTCTCAACGGCGTTGGTCGAATTCTTCGGGTAGGTGTGCACGTCGTATACCCACTGATCGTTGATCACCGTGGGCAGGGCCACGAGGTAGGGAGCCGCGGGTGCGGTGATGTTCGCCGGTTCGCCGTCGATCAGGCCGCCCGAGATGTCCGTCTCTTCGATGATGTAGAGCCCGACGGGAAGACCGGAGAACGTGAGCGCGCCGTCCGCCGCGGTGGTCGCGGTCGTCGCCGAGCCCGTACCGAGTGCGCGGGCCGCGTCGACCGTCATCTCGCCGAGCCCCTCCCAGTTCGCGGGCACGCTGAGATCCAGGCCGGTGACCGGGGTGACCGAGAACTCAACGTTCTCAATGGGGAGGGCGCCGGCCGGAAGCTTGTCGAGCTTGCTCCCGTCGCCGGGCACGGAGCCCGGGTTATCGGGTTGGGTGAACTTGTTCACCGTGATCGAACCGATGCGGTCGGGGTCGACGTTGCCCGGGGCCGCGTTCGCCGTAGCGGCGCCGAGACCGAGAGTCGAGACTGCGACCAGCGCAGCAGCGACGCCGAGGAGGCTTCGCTTGAGGTGTGATCCTCGCATGGTCTTGTTACCTTTCCTGTTTCGTTGGGGTGTAAAAGTGGGGTTGGGCACGATGGTGCGGAACAGTCCTATTCGCTCCGTCGCCTCGTACGGGTCATCCACCATGCGGCTGCGAGCAAGCCGAGCACTGCGGTGGCACCGATGATCAGCACGATGGTCTCTGCGCTCGCTCCAGTCATCGGAAGCTTGGGCTGGAACGAGGAAGTGTTCGGCGGAACCTCGAGTTCAGCGGAGTCTTCGGGGGACGTCACTTCGGGTGCCCCCGACGGGCTCGTCGAGGCGTTTGCGACTGCGGTATTCGTGACCCGGCCCGCGAAAGCATCGTCCATCGTGATCGTGTACGTCGCCGTGCACCGCACGCTCTCGCCAGGCCAGAACCCGCCTGGCGGGCAGGTGATCGTGCTCATTTCACCGCTCCCGGTGAAGTCTGTTTCTGTGATCTGGGCCCGCCATAGAGGAACATTCCCGGTATTCGTCACGGTGAAGGTGTAGTTGACCGTGTCACCGACTGCGGCGGTCGACTGGTCGACCTCTTTCGTGAGTTCGATCGCCGGCTGCGCAGCCGTCAGCGGGGTGTCCGTGCTCGCCTCATTGGACTCGATGTCGTTCGGGATGCCATCGGGCGAAGCAGTCGCGATTGCGGTGTTCGCAACGCGACCGGCTTCCTGGTCATCCTGTGTGACGGCGTACCCGCTCGTGGCGATGCAACGGAGTTGCTCGCCCGGCTGGAGTGCCCTGATGGGGCAACTCACTTCGATCCCGCTTTCGGCGAGCATGGCGTCGTTTACGAGAACGTTTCTGACCGGAATTTCTCCAGTGTTGGTGACTCTGAACGAGTAATGAATGAGGTCACCGATGTCGTGGAGCTCATTCGCGTTCACGTCCGTAATCCGGTCCACGAACTTCTCGAGCTCGATGCCCGCGGGTTTCACAGCGTTGGTGATGGTGCACGAGACGAGATCACCGAGACCGACGTGGATGGATTGTGCGTAGCCCCCGCTGGTGCCGACCGGAAGCGTCGTGTCTTCCTGTCCATTTCGAGTGCAGGCCCATGAGGCGCTGTAGTTCTCGAGGCGCCCGGTACTCGTTTCGCTGAAATCCGCGGGAGAACCGCCCAGCTTCACCGGGATGTTCTGACGCCCGGTGGTCGCAAAAGCGCCCGTCGGCCCCGTTTCCGCGGTCGCGGGGATTGCGTTGCCATCGGCGTTGCTGACGTTGACCGTGAAGTTGTCATCGCCGTAGCGCGATTCCACTTGCTTGCTCAGCTCCACCTGAGAGATCAAGAACCCGAACGCGCCGGCTTCCACACCCCGTTCGGCGTAGAACGTCTGCGTCATCCGTTCGGAGGCGGCTGATGCCACGATGGCGGCGCCCGTACGAAGTTCGACCTTCGTATCCCCGCCATCGCAGATCACGGTGTACGGGTCGTCAAAAATGAGCTCGCCGCCGCACGCGTTCCCCAGCGCGTCACCGTCACCCGAGATCGCGTAGATGGGATCACTCGACCTCCAGGTGATCGTCTCCTTCTTGCCCGTATCAGGTTGCTGGTCGGTGGTCTCCGCATCCGCACTCACCAGCGAATAACCCTGCACTGGCGTGCCCGAGGCGTCACTCACCACCACGTTCTCAATGGCGATGGTCGATTCGATTGGATCGACCTTCTCTAAGGGGTTCCAATCGTCCTGCAGGAGTGCAGCGGATCCGGCCACTCCGGTGTAGTTCTCGTTTCCGAAGTACGCATTGATGTCGGTTGGAAACGGGGTCGCGTGCAAAGGATGCCCGGTGGTCTTCAATACGAACGACGCGCTCCAGCCTCCGGGCAGGGGCAGTGACATCCTCTGCCCCTCGGAGCTGATCGCCTGGTAGTGGTCGTACCCTGAGAAGTCGATCCAGCAGAGGGTCTCCGCGTACTTGCCTGAGCCCGGGTCAGCCGTGGAGCAACTGGTCATCGTCTCTGCCGCGTGCGCCGGAGGCGGTGGCGCGAGCGCGGGGAGTGCGAGCGCTGCGAAGGCGATCGCTGCCACGAGCTGCGAGAGGCGCTTGCCTCGCGTGGCAGTGTTCTTCATCGCGGACCTCCGCCTGAATAGGAGGGGGAACTGGCGGGGTGAAGGGGAGATGATCGGTTGCACAATCATCAAGGATGCTGTGACGCATGGTCCACATTCGCGGTTTGTGGTCCTTGGCTGCGCGGTTCAGTGCGCGAAGTGCGGAATTGCGCTCGTGCGAGGGCGTTTGAAGTAGGGCGGGTCGCGGCTTGCAGGGAGATTCGCCTGAGGCGGCTCCCTGTGATCGCACAGTCAGTAGATGATGCGCGTGAACGCAGTGTTTGCGGAACGGAAACCCTCGTGCTTCGGCGTCAATTGGATCACCATTCAATGGATACTGAATCAGACGCAGAGTGCTACGTAAATGGAGCAAATCGACTACTGAACATCCGCAGCGAGTGAGTCCACCCCAGCTGATCTGCTTACTGTTGCGAGGCCAAAGTCGCCCTAGTCGGCGGCGAAATCGAAATCTACACTGGGCGCATCACGGTGTCAGGCAGCCTGACCCGCGCATTGCGCTCCTGAGCGCCGCAGGCCGCCGAGGCTCGACACCTCCAGTTGAGATGGGGCGGTACTCCATGGTCGGAACCTCTGAGACCCGAACCTTGAGCCCGCTCGCGAGCGTGAGCACGGCAGTTGACTCGACTGTCTGGCCCCGGAGTGTCTTCACGCGTCCACCACAGACTCACACCAAGTGAAACGGAGTACCGCGACATGTCGGAGCGGCGAACCTTACGAACCCATGCACGACTCGCTGCGCTGACGGCCGCCGTCGCGGCGCTCGCCCTCGGCCTGACCGGCATCGGTACAGCGCCCGTAGCGGCGCTCGAGGGCCCCGCAGACGATACCGTCGTCACGGAGCCCCCCGCGGTCGAGACGCCCGAATCGGACGTCGAGGAGTCGCAGGGGGCACAGGAATCTCAGGAGCCTCAGGAGCCTCAGGAGCCACAGCGATCACAGGAACCGGAATCGGCGGCGCCACTCGATGACATCGCGCCGTTCGCCAATGAAACCCTCGAGATTGCTCTGCAGAGCAAGACGGGCGTCGACGATGCCGTGAATGATCCCCTCGACGGGAGTACCACGAATGACCTCATTCGCACCAATGACATCTGGACGGTCACCGCAAAAGCCACGCAGCACGGTACCGAAGCGCAAACGGACGTGGTTGTCCAAGTCAATGCACCGCAGGGCGCCCAGTTCGTCTCCCTGCCTCAGTACTGCGACGCGTCGGGCAGCTCGCTCGATCCGCAGACGCTCCCCGAGCCGGCGGCGCCGATCACCGCTTCATCGTGGGAATCGCTGCCGGCCCAGACCCTGACCTGCAAGCTCACTCCCGAGTTCGTCGGCCCGGAAACCACCTTCGACTTCCCCTTCGAAATCCGGGTGCGCCCCGAAGTGCCTGCCGGAACCTCCCTCACGGCCGTCGCCGCGATTCGCTCCGACCAGGTCGCCGCAGTCACGGCTGAGGCGACCGCGAGCGTCGTCGCCGCGCCCCGATACGACGTCTCGAAGAACGCGTACCGCGCCACTCCCAATTCGAGCACCGTTTCCGCAGGCGCCCGTGAATGCTCGTGGGACAGGACCATCGCATGCCGCCTGTTCGCGTTCCCCATCAACGTCTCCCTCCCCTTCGCGGGTGCGGGTGCCAGCCCTGCCACGCAGATCTCGCTCGTCGACGATGTCTCCCCGGAGTCGCTCTACGGCGTCTCCGTCGACGACCTCGAGAAAAACGGCGCGCGACTGCGCGACTGCTATGCCCCCACGATCGCGTACGACGACACTCCCTGGGCCAGAATCGGCACGGGCGACCGTGAAGGAGAACCGCACAACTCCGTGCGCGACAGCGGCACGATGAGCTGCACGCAGGCAGGCGGACCGGGCACCGACATCGCCGTCACCTTCGACAACCCCGACACGACCGCCTGGACCTATCCGTCGGAAGGCGTTCGAGGGATCGCCATCCCGGCAGACCGTGCCGCCGTAGCATCTGGCATTCTGCGCTTCGAAGTGCCGAACTCCGTGATTCGGGACTACGGCACACAGACCGGCGCCAGTGCTTGGAAGTTGAACGTCACCAACACGTTCACCGACTTCAACGTCCGCGACATCGCCGGAAACCAGAACGACGCGGCGTGGGACGACCAGGCGAACAACACTCGCACGGTCGAGCTCAGCATCACGGCAGGGGTCGGCCAGGAGAAGTACTTCGCAGGGGTGCCGGGTGCCGCAGGCAACATGTCGGCCGCCGACTACCGGCCCTACTTCTTCCAGGGCCCTCCGGGGACCACGGGTCGAGACAACGGCGACGGGCAGCTCTTCCCGGGGGGCGACACCATCAGCATGAATTTCTACTCCCCGGCACCGATCGTTGACCAGGAATCGGAGCGGCTCATGGCCGGCTGTGACTACTGGGACGGAACGAAGCTGCATCTCAAGGCGCGGAACTGGCCGGGGAGTCAGGCAACGCCCGAGGGCGGATTCGCGCAGACGATTCCGTCGAACGGCGCACCCGTATGGGTGAGCGGGGCTGATGCCGGCGATGGTTGGTTGGCCCCGGGCGCCAGCGCCATACCCGAGCTCACGGCGCAGTACTCCAACGGCTCCACGGGCACCGCCGGCGGCAACTGCGGCCAGGGCGAGTGGTTCGCCGATCCTGCGGATGTGCCTGGCAACGACCCCGAGAAGGCCGCCGAGGGCGTCTACACCGCCGTGAATCAGGTGCGGTGGATGGCGGTGATGCCGCTCGATCACGCCGTCACCACGCGCTATGGCGTATCCATCGGGCTGACCGCCGCTGACGATCTCGAACCCGGCGATATCGTTCCGAACTTCGTCGACTGGTACTCCACGACGAATGTCACCGGCAACGAAACGCTCGAGCAGATCTCGCAGCGCCCGTGGGCGACGAGCACCTACGATCCCGCGACGAACAGCGGGGATCAAGGCGACCGGCACATCGTGTCGAGCCTGAACTCCTCGATCAACAAGGAGATTCTGGGCAATGACGGCAACTGGACCTCGGGCAACACCGAGACCACGGCCGGGCAGGGACGACGGTTCCGGATCCAGCCGTACATCCTCGCCGGTGAAACCACCGGCAGCACGAGCAACCTCTGGATCGAAGACTGCATGCCGGATTCCCAGATCCTGCTCGACTCCAATTACTCGTACACGACCGCGCCCGTGGAGGGGGCACTCGAGTGCGCTGCCGAGGAGAACTACGTGCGCTGGGATCTCGGCCCCCGCAGCACCGACGAGATGATCGATCCCGTCGAGTACACGGTTCGCATCAGCAGTCTCTCCGCACCCGGGGAGTACGTGAACCGGGCGCGAATCTCCGCCGTCGGCGACAATTCCGATGAGAGTCTGCGCACGGACAGCCAGACGATTCGCATCATCAACCCGGCCGGGGTGAAGATCGAGAAGACTCCCGCGACTCCCCAGGTGCAGGTCAACAACACCGGCGCCGCGAATACCGAGGACATCTCGTGGACGATCGGCGGAGCCAACATCGGGCCCGAGGCGAACGTCTTCAACCTCGACCTCGTCGACATCCTTCCCGCCAGTGGCGTCGACACCGAGCCCGACGACGGGCAGCCCGCATCCGACTTCTCCGGCACGCTCGACCTTCGATCCGTCGAAATCCCGGCGGGCGTGACGGTCTACTACTCGACGACCCCGGCGAGTGAACTGTCCATCGACCCCGACCACGCGAGCAACTCGGTCGGCGGCACGAACCCCGACGGCGCACCGCACGTGGTGAACCCCGACAACTGGGCGGAGTGGGGAGACAGCGGACCCGCCGATCTGAGCGCCGTGACCGCACTCAGATGGAAGGTCGACGGAGCCTTCAACGGCGCATCGAACTTCTCCTCGACCGTCGTCATGACCCCGCGCGGCAACGCTCCGGGCGACCGCTACATCAATGTGCTTCGCGGCGAGGCCGTGCTCAAGACCGACGACGGAGCGGTGGGATCGATCCGCGAGCTCGGCCCGATCTTCGCGACGACCAACGTGGTCGGATCCTCCATCGGCGACTACTTCTGGTTCGACGCCAACGGCAACGGGATACACGACGAGGATGAAACCGGTGTCCCTGGAGCGGATGTCTCACTGAGCGGTACCGATGACCTCGGAAACGCCGTCATCGCGACGACGTCGACCGACGCCGACGGGTGGTACGAGTTCGCTGATCTGCGCGCCTCAGACGCCGATGGGTACACGGTCTCCTTCGATATGCCCGAGGCCCTCGAAGAGAACGGGTATGAATTCACGATCACCGAAGCGGGCGACGACCCCGCGCTCGATTCGAACGCTGACGGAGATGGTGTGACGGTACCGGTGATCATCACGCCGGGAATGTCCGACGCGACGATCGATGCGGGCATCTCTCGCTCGGCCATCGAACTCGTCAAGACGGCGGACCCGCAGAACGGCGTCGACGCCGACGAGACCATCACGTACACCTTCACCGCGACGAACACCGGAGAGACGACGCTCGAAGAAATCGCACTGCAGGAGGAATCCTTCACGAACCCGCAGGGCGACGACATCACCCTCAACGGTCCTCTGGTGATCGATGAGGATCAGTCCACCGGCACCCCCGAGGCGCTCGAGCCCGGCCAACGCGTGGTCTGGACCGCGCAATACACCGTCACCGCTGCAGACCTCAGCGATGACGGCGGACTCATCGCGAACACGGCGAGCGTCAGCGGTGAAAGCCCACGGGGCAACACCGTCACCGACGAAGACTCGGAGAATGTGGCACCCGTTGGCGTCGGCGCCTTCACCTACGCGAAGACCTCCGACCCCGAGTCCGGTTCGAGCGTTCTGGTCGGAGACACCGTCACGTACACCCTCACGGTTCGGCACAACGGAGCCGGTGACGTGCGCAATGCCACGATCACCGACGATCTCTCCGACGTGCTCGACGACGCGGAGTACAACGAAGACGTCGAACCTTCGGCTGGAAGCGTGACGTACGTCGATGGTGTGCTGACATGGTCCGGTAACCTCAGCGCTGCGGAAGCAGTGACGATCACCTACTCGGTGACGATCACGGGCGATGGAGATCTCTCCGTGCGCAATGCGGCGACGTCGGGCGACGAGCGGGGTCAGTGCGACGACAGCGTCGGGTGCGAGTCCGCGCTCGACATCCTCCCCGGCGCCTACACGTTCTCGAAGACCAGCGATCCCGCATCGGGGTCTGAGGTCTCGGTGGGGGATCGCATCACGTACACCCTGTCGATGCAGCACAACGGCGGCGGAGCGGTCGCGGGCGCCGGGATCGTCGACGACCTCGCTGCCGTGCTCGACGACGCCGAGTACAACGCGGACGCCGCCGCAACCGCTGGAGAGGTGAGCGTCGAAGGCGGCGTGCTGAGGTGGACCGGCAACCTCGCAAGCGGTGAACAGGTGGATATCACGTATTCCGTCACCGTTACGGGCGGGGGCGATGACGTCATACGGAACGCCGTCGCAGCCACCGACGGTCGCGGCGCATGCGCAACGGACACCGGCTGCCAAACCGTACTCACGCTCGGGGCCGGAATGTTCGTCTACTCCAAGGCGTCGGACCCGGCCTCTGGTACTGAGATTCAAGCAGGTGCATCCGTTACATACACACTCACCATCGAACACCGTGGTGAGGGGCGTGTGCGAGACGCGACCGTGAGTGACGATCTGGCCGACGTGCTCGACGACGCGAGCTACAACGACGATGCGACAGCCAGCAGCGGAACAGTCGATGTTGCGGACGGCGTGCTGCACTGGACCGGAGATCTCGCACCCGAGGATCGCGTCACCGTGACGTACAGCGTCACCGCCCATGGGCGAGGCAACAGCACCCTTGCCAACTCGGTCACCAGTATCGACACCCGTGCGGCGTGCGACCCGGATCGCGAGTGCGCCACCGTACACCCCGTCGCAGCGGGGGGCGCCGAAGATCCGGGCGAGGGACCGTGGCTCTCGATCACGGGCGGGCCGCTGCCCTGGATCGGCGTCAGCCTGGCGGCAGCGCTCCTGATCGGAGGCGGCGTCATCCTCGCCGTTCGTCGAATGCGGCAGCGCATGGAATGAGCGGCAACTCGAGGCCCGGAGCGTTTACCGAACGCGCCGGGCCTCGATTGCTGTATCTCGGAGGAGCCTGTGCACGGAATCGCGTTTCACCTACCGCAATTCATCCTCTCATCTGCGGGTTCGTCGACGGAACCACGGGATCGCCGTTGTGACCGACGTACCGTTATGCGAGCGCGAACGGGTTGCTGTGCCAGGTACCACGCCGCGCTCTTCATGCTTCCGGAACGACGAACAGGCCCCGACGATACCCGTGACGACACCTCCCATCTCTGCGCCCGAGCACACGACGACGCCTGCAGGCACGCCGATACCTGAACACACAACCGCGGATGCGCCTTCGCTCGAGAACGCCACACGAGCCGCGAGGCCCGCGGGCCGTTTCGTGTCCTCCCTGCTGCTCGTGGCAGTGCTCACCTGCGCGGTCTACTCCGTGGTGGCGATGCTCATCGATGGGGAGTCCGGGTTCGAGCGGGCGTTCGACTCCGTGCTCGCGGTGGCGGTGTTCACCGGACTGGTCTGGATCGACACGCTGATCGGCAAGTGGCGCCCGCCATGGTTCAGAACGATCTCGTACTGCTCCAGTGTCTTTCTGCTTGCGTTCTGGGTGACAGACATCTGGGCCGAAGACATCGGCGGGCCCATGATCGTGTGGTTCGCCCATCCCGCGACGCTCGTCTTCGTGAGGCTGGTGCTTCTGTATGTCGACCTCATTCGAGTGATGCTCCGCAAATGGAACACCCCGCTGACAGTCTTCACCGGAGCCCTCACCGGTGTCACCGGAGCCGCTGCCGCGGTGCTGCTGACGATTTCGCTGCACACGTGGGGGAAGCATCTGCTCGAGCTCGACCTCTACGGCAGGATATGGGCGGCAACCGCGTTGCTCTCAGCATTCGGCATGGTCGCGCTACTCCTCACCGGAGTCGTGATGAGTTCGCGCGAGCCCCGGGACAGCCCCCGGGCGCCCCAACCAGTGGCGTCGCATCGGCTGCCGCTGATGTGGCCCACACTGCACGATGGCACTCCGTTGCGCGCGACCTCGAGCGGCACCCCCGACTTCGCCGCACTGCCCGCCAATGCCGTGCTCGCCTGGCCGAGGTACATCGACGGAACGCCCGTGCAGGCGCGGCCGCACAGCGGTTCTCGCTCCCACGCCATGCTTTGAAACATCTCCACACCCACGCACAGGAAGAACTGACATGACCTCCCCCTCTTCCGGCGAGCCTCTCGCCGCCCAGAGCACAGTCGAATCCGAAACGGTGGCATTCGCCCCCGGGAGCGCATCCCAGGGCGCCGACACCTCATTCAATCCACTGGCGATCGTCGCCTTCATCGCCTCATTCTTCGTCGGACTCGCCGGGATCATCTGCGGGCACATCGCCCTGCGGCAGCTCAAGAAGCAGCCGAAGCGCGGTCGAGGGTTCGCGCTCGCAGGCACGATCATCGGCTACGTCAACGTGGTCGCCGCCATCATCGCGACGATTGTGACGACGTCCCTGCTGCTCAACGGAGGATTCGAGAAGGCCTACGACATTCAGCGCGACTTTGACCCGATCGCCGGCGACACCGTGGAAATCGTTCCGCCGGATGAACTCGAGAACGAATTCGCGTCACCGCACTTCGAGAACGTCTGCGACGCGGTCGATGAACTCCTCGAAATCGACGTCTCCGCCGCTCACGCCGACAGCGAAGCTCTCGCGGCGCTTCGCTTTCTCAGTGAATCCGAGAGCTCCAATGCCGCAACGTACGCCGGCGTGGCGAGCCTGCTCGAATCGGGAAGCGCTGACATCGACGATCAGCTCGCCGACGACTTCACGCTTGCGCTCACGGATGAGTACGTCATGTGCTCCGCCTACGGCGATGACGTTCTCTGACACTACTGACACCTGTACAACGTAAGGAACACGCATGAAGAAGCACACGCTCCGCCCCATAGCCCTCGTCGCAGCGAGCGCCGGGCTCGTCATCGCTCTCGCCGGGTGTGCGCCCGACGCCACCGAGGGCGTCGCGCCCTCGACCGGCGACGTGACGACGACGGAAGACGCGAAGCAGAAGGTCGAGCCGAAGGTCCCGGAAAAAGCCGAAACCGAGAAGACCGACTCCGACGTCACCCCGGCGGGCTGGTCGAAGCCGATCAACACTGATGGCGAACTGCTCACGACCTACGAAAACGACAGCGTACGTGTCGACCTCTACGCCACGGCATTCGGCGAGGCCCCAGAAGACGACGGCGTCGAGCACCCCGATACCGGCGAATCACTCGTTCCCGCGGGTTCCCCTGTCGTGGTGCTCAACGCGGTCATCACGAACGTCACCGACGCGACCCTCCCGATCGGCGATTCGGGGCTGCGCATGTCGATCGACAACGACGGGTGGCCGTTCATGGGCCTGCACGAGGTGGAAAGCGCAGTGGACTGGCGAGACAGCCTGGGCGCCTTCTACAGCTCCATCGATTGGAACTCGCACTCCGATATCAGCGAGCTGGAGGCGGGTCATTCCTTCTCCAACGCACGCGTGGTGCCCTACCTCGACACCCCCTACGAGGTGGCAATCACTCTGACGCCGGAGACCGAGGACGGCCTCGACCACGACAACCCGGTGCTCGAAGAAAGCCAGACGTTCACCATCACGCACCCGTGAGCGGTTCTGCCCCACCAGGAGAGTCCATGACCCATCCAATCTCACCATCGAACACGAACGCACACGAGCAGCCGCTGCGGTACGCCCCGCCAACGGTGCACCCATATCCGCCGCGCACGAACACGCTCTCGATCATCGCGTTCATCGGCTCATTCCTGCTGTCGTTCACCGGAATCATCCTCGGTGCGATCTCCCTGGGCCAGATCAAGCGAACACGGGAGAGCGGACGCGGGCTCGCCATCACGGCGATCATCATCGGCTCGGTCGGTACCGCGATCGCGCTGCTGTGGGCCCTGTTCATGTTCGTGCTCATTGGGGCTGCCGGGTCGGCGCCGACACTGTACGCGACCCCGGACGAGCCCGAACCTCGGGGCAGCAGCCACGCCTACACCTACGGTGACGACGCGCACCTCGATCGTCTCTGGGATGCGTGCGAGGCGGGAGACGACGAAGCGTGCTCGGATCTCTACTGGGAATCACCCCTAGGGTCGGAGTACGAGGAGTTCGGGCAGAACGACGGGCGCCTCGACTCCGGCCTCACCTCCTGAACTGCGGCTGGCCTACTGCTCGATGATGCGCTTGAGCGCGGCGAGCGTCGCGGGGATGTCCTCGCGCGCCGCCGCGCTGCGCACCGCCACCTGTTCTGCGGCATGCTCACCGAACCGCTCGGCGAAGTACGCCTGCCCCTCCGGCGTGAACTCCCATGATTCGCTGAGCAGGGTCCCGTCACCCGACGGTTCCATGCGGTAGGTCCATACGACACGGCCCGGGCCGACGCTCCAGCCGAACGCGACCCCGGGGTCGGCGACGACGACCTGGCTGCGGGTCTTCCACTCCCGCTCGGACGTGACGTTGAGCCCGGTGAACCAGGCGCCCGGGCGCGGACCGTGATCCTCATCCCACCAGCACTCACGGCAGGTCGGCGACCACTCGCCGGTGCGCGTCACGTCAGACACCACGCCGTACACGGTGAGGGGATCCGCTGCGATGTGAATAGAGTCGACGAAGTTGAGCGGTGCAGACATGGTCGCCAGTCTAGGAGGGAGTGCATTCCCCGCGAGGGGTGCTCATCGCGAGCCCCCTATTGCGACTCCTCGCTGCTCGTGTGGTGCGGCATGCCCACCGGCTTCGACTCGCTGGACCCGCGCTGACGCAGGTAGATCGAGAACGCCACCATCGCCCCCACTGCAAGGAACTCGGACTGCCAGTTCTGGAGCGTACGGTTCCAGAACTCCGCTGAGACGACGTATGCGCCCCAGCTCTCGGGCGGAAGACCGTGCTGCATGTTCTCATCGTTCGCCACGATGTGCCCGGCCAGCGACTGGGCGAACCAGGAGAGCACGAACACAGCACCCATGGTGAGCAGGAGGGAGTTGGAATAGATCCACAGTCGCACACCGTGCGCGCGGGCCCAGCGCGGAGAATCGCGCCGCGCATGACTTCCGACGAGCTGATCCTCATCCGAGCCGAGCCCTTCGTCACCAGGCTTCTTCGATTCCGGCGACCCTTTCTGGATGAACCAGATCGTCGCCAGAATGAAGAGGAAGAACTGCAGGAACTCCGACTGCCAGTTCTCCGCGACGTCCACGAGGAACGCCGAGGTGGTCACGAACTCGAAGTAGCCGATCTCCGGTTGGCCGTGCTGGGCGAGCTCCTCGTTGTTGTAGAGAAACCCCACGACGGACTGCCCGATGAGCGTCAGCAAGAAGATGATCAGGAACACGAGGCTGAGTCGTGTATTCCGCATGAACACCCGCATCACGCCTCACCGCCCCATCAGCGGCAGTGCGATCATGACGACGAGGCCGACGACCACGATCGTCATCCACGCCCAGAACGGAACCGCCTGGGAGATTCTGTTGTCTCGCTCATGCTGCCGCACAGCGTCCTCACCTTCTCTCCTCGCCCCCTGCTTCTCTGATCTGAGCGTGACGCACCGACGAGCCGGGTGCAGGGGGATTGACGGGGTCGCGGCAGCAGTGGCAATACCCGGAACCGCCGCATAGGGAATCGGGTGGGCCGGGCGCAAGCCGTTGATGCACACCGGCGGGCGTCAGTAGCCTCGTGTCTCAACAGTGCGCAGTCGTGCGCACGGGCGCGAGCGACCGAGCCCGTGCCCGGCCGGAAAGGGGTCTGACAGATGGCAGTGATCGGCTACCACGCGTCGCACGAGCAGCACTCTCCGAGAGAGCTGCTGGAGACGGTTCGCCTCGCCGAGCAAGCCGGATTCGAAGCGGCGATGTGCTCGGATCATCTCGCGCCTTGGACACGACAGCAGGGCGAATCAGGGTTCGCGTGGAGCTGGTTGGGAGCGGCGATGGCGACGACCGACCTGACCTTCGGCGTCGTGAACGCGCCCGGACAGCGGTACCATCCGGTGATCGTCGCCCAGGCGATCGCAACCCTCGCCGAGATGTTCCCGGGCCGCTTCTGGGCAGCGCTGGGCAGCGGCGAGGCGCTCAATGAGCATGTCACCGGCGAAGAATGGCCCGTGAAGTCTGCGCGCCAGGACCGGTTGCGGGAGTGCCACGACGTGATCCGACGACTGCTCGACGGGGAACGGGTGAGTGTTCGCGGCGACCTCACCCACGTGCACAACGCCAGGGTGTGGAGTCGCCCGGACGAACGTGTGCCGCTGCTCGGCGCTGCGGCGAGCGCCGAAACGGCGCAGTGGGCGGCAGGGTGGGCGGACGGGCTGATCACGGTGGCGTCGACGCCAGCGGAGACGCAGGGCATCCTCGAACGATTTCGAGCAGGGAACGCTGAGGGGAGTGCCCGGCTGCAGGTGCATGTCAGTCTGGGCGAGACCGCGGAGGAGGCGATGCGCGACGCCGAGGAGCAGTGGGCGCACAGCATCGTCTCGAGCGAGCTCATGTGGGATCTGGAGGATCCCGAGGACTACGAGGCCGTCGCCCGATTGTCGGACGGGGCGCTCGAAGACGCAGTGGTGATCTCCGATTCGGCGATCGACATGGCCGATCGCATCGCGCAGCTCGCCGCCGGTTTCGATCACGTGTACCTGCATCACGTGGGGCGCGATCAGCTGACGTTCCTGAGGCGATGCGAGACCGAGTTGCTGCCCGAATTGAGGAGGATCCTGTGACGGCACCGAAGTTCGACGTGGACCCGTGGGGCCTCAGCACCGGCGGGATCGACGCGGGGTACCTCGCGCACGAGGAGACGATCTTCGGATTGTCCAACGGCCACGTCGGGTGGCGCGGGAACCTCGACGAGGGCGACCCTCGCGGTGTCGCTGGCAGCTACCTCAACGGCGTCTTCGAAGAGCATCCGATGCCCTATGCAGAAGACGGCTACGGGTACCCGGAGACCGGCCAAAGCGTCATCAACGTGCCGAACGGGCAGATCATCCGGCTCACGGTGAATGGGGAGCCGTTCACCGTGCGACACGGAACGGTCGACGACCACGTGCGACGCCTCGATTTCCGGGACGGGACGCTGAGCAGGAGTCTGACCTGGACGACGCCGGCGGGCGAAGCCGTCGAGATCCGCTCCACGCGAATGGTCTCGTTCGAACACCGATCCATCGCGGCGGTGCGGTACTCCGTTCGGGCGTTGGAATCGCCCGTCGACATCACGGTGGAATCCGAAGTGCTGGCCAACGAACCGCTCCCGACCGATCATGGCGATCCTCGTGTGAAGGATCTGCTCGCCCAGCCGCTCATCGGCCGCTCCAGTGCGGTCGCCGGTACTTGTGCCACCGTCGTGCACCGCACCAGGGAGAGCGGATTGACGGTCGCGACCTCCATGGATCACGTGCTCTGCGGCGGACGGACGGCCGGGGGTGTCGGAGCGACCCTGCGCTCTCACGCCGAGGGCGATGTTGCGCGGACGACGATCCGAGCCTCACTGGGTGCGGGAGAGACGCTGGAGTTCGTCAAATTCGTCGGCCACGAATGGTCCGCGAGAGCATCCGACGCCACACTGCAGGAACAGGTGGGTGCAGCCGTCGCGGGCGCCGTGCGCCTGGGCTGGGACGGCCTGCTGGAGAGCCAGAGGCAGCGCCTCGACGAGTTCTGGAGGGGCGCCGACGTTCGCGTCGAAGGCGAGCCACGGCTGCAGCAGGCGGTGCGCTTCGCCCTGTTCCAGATGTACCAAGCCTCGGCGCGGTTGGAGCTGCGCTCGATCCCGGGCAAAGGGCTCACCGGGTCGGGGTACGAGGGGCACACGTTCTGGGACTTCGAAGCGTTCGTGCTTCCGGTGCTCATCTCCACCATGCCCGGCGCTGCCGAGCAGGCGCTCCGCTGGCGGTACGCAACGCTCGACCACGCACGCGAGCGCGCCAAGCTGCTGCATCTGCGGGGGGCGTCGTTCGCCTGGCGCACGATCGATGGGCGTGAGAGCTCGGGGTACTGGCCGGCCAGCACCGCGGCGTTCCACATCAACGCCGACATCGCGGCCGCCGTCGTGCAGTATGTGCGCGCCACGGGCGACATCGACTTCGAACGCGAGTGCGGGGTGGAGATGCTCGCCGAGACCGCGCGGCTCTGGCTCTCGCTCGGCCGTACCGATGGCCAGGGCGCCTTCCACATCGACGGCGTGACCGGCCCGGACGAGTACTCAGCCGTCATGAACGACAACGTCTACACGAACCTGATGGCTCAGGTGAATCTGCGGGGAGCCGTGTCGGCGGCACGGGCGCACCCCGACGTCGCACGCCGCCTCGGCATCGCGGACGACGAGGTCGCCGCCTGGGATGCTGCGGCAGATGCGATGCACATCCCGTTCGATGCCCAGCGCGAGGTGCATCCGCAATCGGCCGGGTACACGGATCTCGAGCGCTGGGACTTCGAGTCGACGCATCCCGAGCAGTACTCGCTGCACGATCACTTCCCGTATTTCGATCTCTACCGCAAGCAGGTGGTCAAGCAGGCGGACCTCGTACTCGCGCTGTTCTTCGCGCACGAGCACTTCTCGCGCGAGGAGAAGGATCGCGCCTTCGCCTACTACGAGGCGCTCACCGTGCGTGACTCCTCGCTCTCCGCTGCCGCTCAAGCCGTGGTGGCCGCAGAACTCGGTCACCTCGACCTCGCGTACGACTATCTCGCGGAGGTCGCGACCCTCGACCTCGACGACCTCCACGAGAACACGGACCAGGGCCTCCATGTCGCGGCGCTCGCAGGCGTATGGACGGCGCTCGTGTGCGGATTCGGGGGCCTCCGCGACAGCGCTGCAGCGCCGAGCTTGAGCCCGCGGCTGCCTGCGCGCCTCAGCCGTCTCAGTTTCGCGGTGCGCCTCCACGGCTCCGTGATCGAACTGGATATCACCCCGGACGCGACGACGTATCGTCTGCGCGAGGGGCCACCGCTCCGCATCCGGCATTTCGGTGACGAGGCGCAGCTCGAACCGGGTCGCGACGTGCGCCTCCCGACGCCGGATCACTCGACGCCGGGAGACGCACCCGCGTCGCCCAGAGGACGATCACCGCGACCGGCGAGCCGCGCATTCACTGAGCAGTGAGATCCTCTGGGCGGGGCGGCGCTTCGGTCCGGCTATCCGAGGTCGGTCTCCGGGAGCACCTGCTGCCCCCCGTCTTCCTCGGCGCGCTCGGATTCCGACTGCTGGGGAGTGTCGCTCTCCTGAGTGGTCTCGACGTCCTCTTCGGCCTTGTCCGCGCTGTCACGGATCACTTCTGGATTCTGGTCTTCCATCGGATTCCCTTTCTCTCGGTGCGGATCGGTGCGCCTGCCGGCGCGGATCCTGACCGGCTGCATCAGCGGAGTCTGGCCGCCGCCTCGTGCGGCGGCCTCATGAGCCGGTGATGGGGGAGTTTAGGGGGACTCCGGCATTGCTTCAAGGCCGTCGCGAAGACGACCCCGACGCCCCAGGTTAGAAGTGGAGCTTCGATGCCGAGGCCTTTCGATCACCGAGAGGAGATGTGATGACCGCAGGACGAGAACTTCGGGACGCAGCGCAGGCGCCTGGGCCGTGGACGACGGTGTACACCGACGGAACCAGCGATGAGCCCCAGGTCGTAGCAGAGGCCCGCGAGGAGCGGACGCTGCGCGGAGTGGCGACCGCCGGCGCGCCCGACGCAGATGTGGAGGCGATCCGCGAAGTGCTTCGCGACCGCACCGGAGCGGTCGACCCGACGACGCTGTTTCTCCTCGCGCGCGACGGGAGCATCGTGATCCGCGAAGCGTTCGCGGGGCCCCGCCGCGGCCCGGAGGTTTTCGCGCACGGGAGCCTTCCCCTGCTCGTCCCGCTCATCCGGCACCGAGGCACGATGCTTCGCTATCTCGTCGTGGAGACCGCTCGCGACGGAGCCGATGTGCGCCTCGAGACCGCCGGGCAGCGCGGCGTCGAATCGGCTGAGAGCGTTGAGGGGCGCACCGATTCCCTCCCGAAGGTGCAGGCAGGTGGATGGTCTCAGCCGCGTTGGCAACGCCACTCGGAGGAGATCTGGAAGCACACCCAGTCAGAAGTGGCGGAGGTCGTCGAGCGATTGACGCGGCAGGCGTCGCCGGCATTCATCGCGCTCTCCGGCGACGTGCGGGCGCGTCAGCTGCTGCGCGATCAGCTGTCACCCGACAGTTCGGCGCTCGTCGTCGAAGTCGACGCGAACACCCGAGCAGACGGCGCGGATGATGCGGCGTTGACGGAGGCGATCGAGACCGCGCTCGATCGCGTCATCGCGGAGGAGACGGCGGGAGCGATCGACGCATCCCACGCCGAAGGCGGGCGCCTCCGAGCGGAAGGCGTGGAAGCGGTCGTCGCCGCGCTGCAGCAGGCTCAGGTCGCGCAGCTCTTCCTCGACGCGCGTCTGATCCCGGGTCCGACCGAGGATTCGGCCGCGACGCTCTGCGTCTTGGATGCGGAGCCGTGGGTCGCCTCCGAGAGCGGTGCGTTCGCGGCGGCGCACGAGATCGCGCGAGTGCCTGTCGCCGAAGCGCTCGCGCGGGCCGCGGTGCTCACCGATGCCCAGATTCGGATCATCGAAGACGAACCCGAGGCCGATGACGCGGCCAGGGAAGCCCGCGAGCCGCGCCCGCCGTTCGCGCTGCTGCGCTGGTAGGGCTGCGCCGCGGTGGGACGAGCACGTCGAATACGGAGGGAACGGTAATGGGACAGTCAGAGGAAGAACGCGGCACCGTCGCAGACGCGATCGTCGAGCGCTTGTCGGCCTGGGGAGTCGAGCGACTGTACGGCTACTCGGGCGACGGGAACAACCCGCTCCTCGGAGCGCTCGATCGGAGTGACGGAGCGCCGCGGTTCATCCAAGCCCGGCACGAGGAGAGCGCGGCATTCATGGCCGTCGGCGACGCCAAATACTCCGGCGGAGTCGGAGTGGTCACGTCGACGCAGGGCCCCGGGGCGATCCACTTGCTCAACGGGCTCTACGACGCGAAGCTCGACAGCGTTCCCGTCGTCGCCCTGGTCGCGCAGCAGCACCGCAGCGTGCTCGGATCGGATTACCAGCAGGAGGTGGACCTCCAAACCCTCTTCCACGATGTCGCCGCGCCGTTCGTGCAGCTCGTGAGCTCTCCCGAGCAGATCTACCTCGCGATCGACCGCGCTTTCCGGTCGGCGCGGGCCCGATCGCAGCCGACCGTGGTGATCCTTCCCCACGACGTGCAGGAGGCCCCCGCCCCCGACCTCGGACAGGAGCACGGCCACCTGGTGACCGCGCCGCTCTCCACGCGAGGAACGCCGCGCCCGCTCGCGGCGGATCTGGATGCCGCCGTGAACGTGCTCGAAGCGGGGGAGCGCATCACGATCCTCGCCGGGCGGGGAGTCGCGCATGCGCAGTCGGAGCTGCTCCGCCTCGCAGATCACCTCGGAGCGGCCGTCACCACGAGTCTGCTCGGGAAGCCGTACGTCGACGAGTCGCACCCGCTCGTGGCCGGAACGATGGGGCACCTCGGCTCCGACGCGTCGGCCTTCGCACTGCAGCACTGCGACACCCTGGTGATCGTCGGCTCGAATGACCCGTGGACGGAGTTCTACCCCGCCCCCGGCAGCGCTCGGGCGGTGCAGATCGACGTCGACGCAGCCGTGCTCGGCAACCGATACCCGGTCGAAGTGGGTCTCGTCGGCGATGCCGGCGAAACCCTCGAGGTGCTGCTTGCTCGAGTGAGGCCGCGCGACCGGACGCCGTGGCGCGACGAGGTCGAAGGCAGCGTGACGCAGTGGCGCGAGACGGCGCGACTGCGCTCCGAGGTGCCGGCTCCTCCCATCAACCCGGAGCTCGCGGTGCGGGAGTTCGGGTCGCGCCTCGCGCCGCCGATGCGCCTGGCCTGCGACGTCGGCAGCTGCGTCTACCACTACGCGCGGCAGATCCCGCTCTCGGGCGAGGTGCCGGCGCACCTGTCGAGCACGCTGGCCAGCATGGGCTGCGGCGTACCGTACGGCGTCGCTGCGAAGGAAGCCGACTCCAGTCGGCCTGCCGCCGTACTGGCCGGCGACGGCGCGATGCAGATGCTCGGAAACGCTGAGCTGATCACCGTCGCGCAGCGATGGCAGAGCTGGGAGAACCCGCAGTTCATCGTGCTGGTGCTCAACAACCGAGATCTCGCAGAGGTGAGCTGGGAGCAACGCGAGATGGGGGCGCAGCCGCGCTTCGTTCCGTCCCAGGAGCTGCCCGAGTTCGCCTACGCCGAGTACGCGAAGCTGCTCGGGCTGGAGGGGATCCGAGTGGAAGCCCCCGAGCAGCTCGGATCTGCGCTGGACGAGGCGTTTCAGGCGCAGCGCCCGGTCGTCATCGAAGCGGCAGTGTCCCAGCACGTTCCGCTCCTGCCGCCGTTCCCGGGGGCGGAGGAGAAGCTGTCGTCGGTTCGGGCCGGCCTCGATGCCGAAGGCGCTCGCGGCACCGAGGCGCTTCGTCTCCTCGAAGCGTACGAGCACATTGCCGCAGCCGCTGAGCAGTGAGGCCCGCGCTGGCCACAGCGCACAGCCCGCTTGCGGCAGAGACCACCGAGAACTCCCCACCAAACACTGATCCAAGTACCGAAGGGATGCGCGTGCATCAGAGCGACACGAACGCAGCCGCCGAGAGCGAACTGCACATCACGAATCCGGCAGACGGCACGAGCGTCGGCAGTATCGCCAAGACCGGGGAGGCTGAGATCCGCGAGACCATTCAGCGTGCGCGGGAGGCGTTTCCCGCATGGCGGGGAACCTCAGCGGGCGAGCGAGGACAGGCGCTTCGCGCAGCCGGTCGCGCGCTGGCAGAACGTGAGGCGGAGGTCGCCGAGCTCCACCGCCGAGAGACGGGGAAGGATCTCGAAGGCGCGCTCGGCGGAGTGCGGGCAGCTGTGGACACCTTGCTGCAGTACTCCGAACTGGCACCCGTGCACCGGGGGAAGAGCCTCTTGGGCTCTGGCACGTCGCTCGACATGATGCGCCCAGAGCCCCGCGGGGTCGCGGCGATCGTGACGCCGTGGAACGACCCGGTCGCGGTGAGCGCCGGTCTGCTCGGAGCCGCGCTCGCGATGGGGAACACCGTCGTCCACAAGCCGAGCGAGCGCTGCCCGCACCTGGGAGTGCTGCTGGGTGAGATTCTCGCCGAGCACTTCCCGCACGGCGTGCTCTCGACCGTCACCGGCGGCGCCCGAGAGGGCGAGGTGCTCGTCGGCTCTGCAGACGTGGACCTCGTCGCTCACGTGGGATCCACGCATGCCGGTGAGCGGATCGCGCGGAGCGTCGCGCTCACCGGAGCCCACCTGGTGCGTGAGAACGGCGGAAACGACGCCTTGATCGTCGATTCCGGCGTTCCCGTGCAGTGGGCTGCCGAGCAGGCGGCGATCGGGGCGTTCACCAACGCCGGACAGATCTGCACCTCTGTCGAACGCATCTTCGTCCATCGCGACATCGCGGCCGACTTCATCGATGCGCTCGCCGCCGAGGCGCAGCGATGGGACGCCGAAGAGCGTGTTCCTCCGCTCGTCGACGATCGGATGCGGGACGAGGTGCATGAGCAGGTGCGCTCGGCGATGGATCGCGGGGCGCGAGCGCGCGTCGGCGGTGTGGTGCCGGAGGGGCCGGGGAGTCGGTATCCCGCCACGGTGCTCGAAGCGTGCGCACCCGAGATGGCCGTGATGCGGGAGGAGACGTTCGGCCCCGTCGCTCCGGTCATGGTCGTCGATGATTTCGCGGAGGCGCTCGAGCGTGCCGCAGCAGACGAGTACGGTCTCTCGGCATCGGTGCTGACGCCGAGTCTGGCTCACGCGCACGCCGCGATCGATCGCTTGGCGGTGGGTACCGTGAAGATCAACAACGTCTTCGGCGGCGCACCCGGAGGGGCCGCCCAGCCTCGCGGCCGCAGCGGTGCCGGGTTCGGGTACGGGCCGGAACTGCTGGACGAGATGTCGACGGTGAAGGTCGTGCATCTCGAATCAGTGCCCGAGTAGCCGGGTGCGGGCAGCCGCTCGAAGGAGGGCCTCACGCGCAGGTGGTGCGCGGAACTCGCGTTCCGCGCACCACCTGCGTACTCCCGAGAATCAGTTCTTGAAGGCGTCCTTCGCCTTTTCGGCGGCCTGCTTCATGTCGGCCTTCGCCTGATCGGCGCGCCCTTCAGCTTCGAGCTTCTCGTTGCCCGTCGCCTTGCCGGCGGCTTCCTTCGCCTTGCCGCCGAGGTCTTCAGCTGCGTTCTTGATCTTGTCGTCGAGTCCCATGATGATCCCCTTTCGTCGGTTGGTTCGAGCCGAAGCCCGCGTGCGATGGCACCACCGCGTTCCAACACTCACTTTGTAACACAGTTTCTTTCTCATTTGCTGAGTGGCGTCGATCTCGTGACCGGCGCCTGTTGCCGAGAAGCCTGGCAAGCATGCTCATAGATCAGATCTATGCTGATTGGAGCAGGTGTGATGGGAGGAACCGTGATGGACAGTAGTGACGCATCGTTGACCGAGAGCGCTCCAGGGGAGACGGGTTACCGGCCTACGGGTCGCCGGGAGACGAAGCCGCCCGCAGCGACTCGGGTGCATCTCGACCCGGGCGCACGCGTGCCGAGTGCGACCTCTGCGACGAAGGACGGGCCAGAGCACACCACCGTGCCGTTCGCCTATGACGCGATCCTGCTCTCGGGATTTGGCGGGCCGGAGGGTCAGGACGACGTGCTGCCCTTCCTGCGCAACGTCACACGCGGCCGCGGAATCCCGGATGAGCGTCTGGAAGAGGTGGCGCACCATTACCGGCACTTCGGCGGCGTGAGCCCGATCAACGATCACAACCGGGAGTTGCTCACGGAGCTGCGCTCGGCACTGAGCGTCGCGGGTATCGACCTGCCCGTGTACTGGGGCAACCGCAACTGGGCGCCGTATCTCGATGAGGCGCTCGCAGCAGCCGCCGCGGACGGTGTGCGCACGATGCTGGCGATCCCGACGAGCGCGTACTCCTCGTACTCGTCGTGCCGTCAGTACCGGGAGGACTGGGCGGATGCGCTCGAGAGTGCTGGCCTGCAGGAGACGCTCCGCATCGACAAGGTGCGGCAGTTCTTCTCCCATCCGGGCTTTCTGCAGCCGTTCATCGAGGGCGTGCGAGCGGGTGTCGAGCAGGCGCTCGCCGCAGGGAACCGCGGGGATCAGGTCGAGATCATGTTCGCGACGCACAGCATTCCGACCGCTGACGCCGAGCTGTCCGGCGCCGGTCTCTTCCCTGACTCTGATGGCGGAGGGTACGCCGCGCAGCACCTGGCCGCAGCCGCCGAGATCATCGCTCAGGCCGCCCCGGAGTTCTCGTGGCAGTTGGTGTATCAGTCCCGTTCCGGCCCGCCGTCGCAGCCGTGGCTCGAGCCCGACATCAACGACGCGATCACTGCACTCGAGGGCCGCACGGCTGTGGTCATCGTGCCGCTCGGGTTTGTCAGCGATCACATGGAGGTGATGTGGGATCTCGACGAGGAGGCGACGGAGACGGCGACCGAGCGCGGGCTCTGGGTCACGCGCGTGCCCACTCCGGGGGTGCACGCCGCGTTCGTCGAAGCCCTCGTCGATCTGGTGCAGGAGCGCATCGAGGGGCGGCCGGTCGAGGAGCGTGCGAACGCCACGTCGATCGGTCCGTGGTTCGACGTCTGCCGCCCGGGGTGCTGCGAGAACCCGCGGCTCGGCTTCAAGCCGGCGATCGCAGGGTTGCAGCCCTAAGCGCGGTGATCTGAGCCGCCGTTGCGCTCGCGTGTTCGCGGATGCAGCGGCGGCTCGACACTCGCGGGAGAGCGTGGCCCCTCGCGAAAATTGGATTTGGTTTAAGAAAGAATTAAAGTCAACTTCTTACCTTTCGCGGCGCGCCGCGTGACCGAACTGTGATCTCCTGGCACGCTACCGGTGGAGTCGGTGACGGCGACTTTGATCCGCGGACCCCTCGAACGGGTGCGCGGCGACCGATCAATGGCGCACCGGCTCAGCCTCAGTGAGCCGTGCGCCCGAGGGGAGACCAGCGTTGCAGTACCCGATGAGCCCGAGCGAACTGGCTGATGAACTCGGCCACACCCCAGGAGTGCATCCCGGGCATCGCGTGCGCAAGTTTCTGCGCCTTCGCTACCCCGATCATCCGAGCCACCAGCCCTGGGTGCTCGATGAGCAGATGGCTGATGCCGTGCGGGCGCACTTCGAGGTGCGCAGTCACTTCGACCGCCGGGCGGGTCGGCGACCGCGGCTCCTCGATCGGTAGCTCGGGCCGGACACCCCCGGCCTCAGCGGTCACGCGACGTCGTTCAGTGCGGCGGTGAGTTCGCCGAGCACGCGAATCGTGGTATCCACGTCCTTCTGCGGAATGCCGTTCGCGGCGGCGATCAGTGCGGCATGATGCTCTTCGAACGCGGCATCGACCTCATTGATCGCGACCCCGGTCGGCTTCAAGAACCGCGCGCGCCGGTCGGTCGGGTGCGGATCACGCGTGACCAGCGACTTCTTCACGAGGCGGTCGATGACGTTGGTCACATTCGCGCTCGACGTCTTGAGCATGGTGATCAGATCCTTCGGGCTGATCGGCTGCCCGCTGCGGTCGGCCTGCACGATGTATCGCAGCGCGCGCAGGTCCTGACTGTGCAATCCCGACTGATCGAGCGACCGGGCCTCCTGGCGCTGCTGGGCGCCTCGCAACTGCTGCATCGCGGTGATGAGCGCGCGCGCGGAGTCCGTGATGGGCTCCGTGGAGTACAGATGCTCCTCTTCGCTGCTGATGATGCTCTTCACGACACTTCCTTCACGCGCGTATTCTTGGTCCCCTGACCATTTTAAGTCAGGTTTTAGTACAGAATACGACTATTCCAGTGCCTACGAGCTTCCGGTCGCCTGCGACAGCGGCTTTCCGACTGGTCAGCGAGCGGATCGAACTTTGAACCAGAATGTGAGCTCGCGCGCCGCGCGAGCGGTGATCACGTCATCTGCGCCCTGCTCGAGGTCCGTGAACGTATCGCGGAACCCCGTGGGAACGGGTGTCTCGGTCGTGCGCATGCGCTGATACCCCATGGTCCAACTGGAGAACTGCCGCTCCGAGATGCGCTCGTCGATGAGAATGCGCACGTCCGTGTGACGCGGGTCGGCCTCGATATCGGCCATGAGTTCCGCGACGTGCTCCTCGGAGCCTTCGAGGAACTGGATGAAGCTGCCACCGCGGTACGAGAGCATGCCAGTCACACCCAGTGCCTCGTTGCGCGCACGCGCCTGCAGCAGCAGGGCGTCGAGTTCGGCATCGCTGAAGGGGGCGACGGCGACGCTCGAATAGACGAGCGACTTGAGCGTCTCGGTGCGCGTTTCGGTGGATGCGATGTTGGTCTGCATATCAGGCGACTCCTGTCTGTTCGAGAGCGGCGAGCGATGCGTCGCTCAGCGCGGCCATCGCGCTGTCGAGCTCCGAGTACTGCCCGACCGGACGAGAGAACTGGTTGCAGACCACGTACTTGCCGGATTCCTCGATATCGATGAAGCCGAGGAACTCGCCGTCCCTGCTCCCGACGAAGAAATCGTCTTCGATTCTCGCCCACGTGATCGCTCCCGCGAGGCTGCTCGTACTGACGTTCATTGCGTACCTTTCAAAAAAGCCATCGACACAAAGTCGCACAGAACGCGATGGGCCACAGCGAGGGGGCGACGCGAGTCGCCCGCAGTAATCTTATCGCGCGCGTACCACGGCCGACAGGATGGGTCGCGCCATGCCCCCGTGTCGGCCGCGATGTGGGAGGCATGGCGCTTGTCACGCGGGCCTGAGCGCGATACCGTCGCACGCGAGCAGGAACGTACTGCCACGGCGACCAAGTGACCTCGGGCCGCGGTGCGATGACGATCTCGGGGGGAAACGACGAACACGAACGCGCCGCCAGCCACAGCGCCTCGCGCGTCGACGAGCGCCCCGGCCGAGCGCCGCTTCAGCACCGTGCGGCGCCTGGCCTGGTGGGCCGCGGATTATGTCTACGCGGTGCGCCGGCAGGCTCGCGCGCTCTGGGATCGCTCGGGTCCGCGCGATTTCCTGAACGGCTCGGAATCGCCGGTCGTCGTGATTCCCGGCGTGTACGAGCCCTGGCGGTTCATGCTGCCGCTGATCCGACGGCTGCATCGCGACGGGCACCCCGTGCACGTGCTCGACCCGTTGCGCAACAACCGTGTTCCGGTCGCCGAGGGGGCGCGAATCGTGGACGAGTATCTCGCCGCGGCCGGTCTGGCCGACGTCGTGCTCCTGGCGCACAGCAAGGGCGGGCTCATCGGCAAGCATGTGATGGCGTTCGGGCGGCACGCCGACCGGGTTCGGTCCATGGTGGCCGTCGCCGCTCCGTTCGGCGGATCCCGGTACGCGCGATACCTGCTCAGCCGCACCCTGCGTGCGTTCTCCCCTGTCGACCCGACCATCGTGCTCCTCGCCGAGGCTCCTGAGGTGAATGCGCGCATCGTCTCGGTGTACGCCCGGTTCGACCCCCACATTCCCGAGGGCAGTGAACTCGCGGGAGCGCGCAACGTGCCGATCGACACGGGAGGGCACTTTCGCGTCCTCGACAATGTCAAGACCATCGCGGTCGTGCGGGAAGTCGCGGATCATGGGATGGAGCGCGAGACGGGTACCGTCTCGGCCGATGATGTGGGGGAGCGGATGAAGAGCAGCGCAGATCGTTCAGGGGGCGAAGAGGGCCTCAGCGCCCCGACCGGGCAGGAAGAAGTGCTTCGTGCGATCCCTCGCCCCGATGGGGAGATGCCGCGAGTGCTCGTGCTCGGAGCGACCGGGTATCTCGGCGGGCGGCTCATGCCGCGTCTGCTGAATGCGGGATATCGCGTGCGCACGCTCTCTCGCTCGGAAGAGCGCATCCGCGCCTACCCGTGGTCGGAGGAGACGGAGATCGAGGTCGGCGACGCGGGCGACGCCGAGGCGATGGCCAGGGCGGTGCGCGACGTCGACATCATCGTGTACCTGGTGCACTCGATGTCGAGTGGGGCGGAGTTCGCCGAGAAGGATCGCGAGATCGCCGAGAACGTCGCCGCACGGGCGCGCGAGGCCGAGGTTTCGCGCATCGTCTACCTCGGGGGCCTGCACCCCGAGGGGGTGCGGCTCTCTCCCCATCTCGCGTCTCGCACAGAGGTGGGAGAGATTCTGCTCGCCTCGGGAGTGCCGACGCTCGAACTGCAAGCCGGGGTCGTGATCGGATCGGGATCCGCATCGTTCGAGATGGTGCGCCATCTCACGGAGGTGCTCCCGTACATGCCGGCCCCGAAATGGGTGCGCAACTTCATCCAGCCGATCGCGGTGCGGGATGTGCTGCACTACCTGCTCGCCGCGGCACGGGTGGAGCACAACGTCAATCGAGCGCTCGACATCGGCGGGCCAGACGTGCTCAGGTACGGGCAGATGATGAACGGGTATGCCGTCGAGGCGGGTCTGCCGCAGCGAGGAATCGCATCCCTGCCGGTGCTGACCCCCCGGCTCGCCTCGCACTGGGTGGGGTTGGTGACGCCGGTGCCGACGTCGATCGCCCGGCCGCTCGTCGAGTCGTTGCAGCATCGCTGCGTCATGCAGAACCACGACGTCGATGCGATCCTGCCGCAACCGGAGCACGGCCTGACTCCCTATCGCGAAGCCGTGCGGCTCGCGCTCGGCCGGATCGAAGTCGACGGGGTCGAGACGAGCTGGGTCGACGCTCGCGTCGCTGCACCGAGCGAGCCTTTGCCGAGCGACCCCGAGTGGGCGGGGCGCACCGTCTTCACCGATCAGCGCGAGCGCGAGTCGACGGCGTCCCCCGATGCGGTGTGGTCGGTGATCACGCAGATCGGCGGTGAGACCGGCTGGTACTCGTCACCGCGGCTCTGGGCGCTGCGCGGCTGGTACGACCGCATCACCGGGGGTGTGGGGCTCCAGCGCGGGCGGCGCTCGCGCACCCGGCTGGTCGTCGGCGACGCCGTCGATGTGTGGCGCGTCGAGTCGATCGAGCCCGGCCGTCTGCTGCGACTCCGTGCAGAGATGCGGGTTCCCGGGCTGGCGTGGCTCGAACTGTCCGTCGAGCCGACGGGCCGCGGTTCCGTGTATCGGCAACGCGCGGTGTTCTTCCCGCGCGGACTCGCGGGCCGGCTGTACTGGCTCGCAATGCTGCCCTTCCATGGATTGATCTTCAGCGGCATGGTGGCGCGCATCGTCGGTCTGGCGGAGGAGGAGCGCAGTCGTGGCGCTGATAGCTGAGACGACCTTTTGATTCAGCAATTAGACTGCATATAACTTGTGTAATATGCTGAGTATCGAAATGGAGTGGCGCCTGCTGGAGGGGTGACGATGCCGCAGAACATCATCTTGAACGAATCGGAGCACCTGTACGCGCCCGAGCCCGCCTCGGAAGCCGGACGGGCGCTCTCGGCCGCGCTGCTGCGGATGCGCCGGGCGGAGCAGCGCCAAGAAGCCAGCGCGCTCGGGCTCTCGGGTCTCTCCGATCTCGACCTGCGTGCGCTCCGATACCTCGTGCAGGCGACGAGGGACGAGCGAAACCTCGGGCCGAAAGACCTCATCGGCATGCTCGGCACGTCGAGCGCGAACGTGACCAACGTGGTCGATCGACTCGTGAAGCGGCACCTCGTCGCGCGGGTCGAGCACCCCAGCGATCGTCGTGCCCACTACCTGCGGCCCACCGCGACGGCGATCTCCAACGTCGAGGCGATCTTCATGCGTCACCACGCCGCGCTCGTCTCCGAGATCGAGGAGATCGACGACGCGGATGCCGGCACGGCGGCGCGGGTGCTCGAACGATTGACCCGAGCGCTCGACGAACTCGACTGACCTCTCTACCCTTCCATCACCGTGGTCTCGCATTCGCCTTCCATCGATGCGGAAACCGAAGGAGCAGCGCATGCACATTCCACCCGAGTCGAACGGCGCCGGAGCCTTCTGGCGAGGATGGCTCGCTCGCTTCCAGGCGAAGAGCGCTGAACCCAGGCGGCTCACCGTCGACGATGTCCACGTCGTCGATCGCCCCATGCTCAAGCGCGCGATCGCCGGGACGGTCGTCGGCAACCTCATGGAGTGGTACGACATCGGGATCTACGGGTACCTCGCGGTCATCATCGGTCGCGTGTTCCTCCCCGACGCCTCGGGAGGGGCGCAGGCGCTCTTCTCCCTCGGCGTCTTCGCCGTCACCTTCGTCGCCCGCCCGCTCGGCGGCGTCGTGCTCGGCCAGCTCGGCGACCGGATGGGGCGGCAGAAGGTGCTGGCGTTCACGCTCATCATGATGGCGGCCGCGACCTTCCTCATCGGCGTCCTGCCCGATTACTCGGTCATCGGCGTCTTCGCCCCCATCCTCCTCATCGTGCTGAAGCTCGCGCAGGGATTCTCGACCGGCGGCGAATACGCCGGGGCCACGACCTTCATCACCGAGTACGCACCCGATCGGACGCGCGGCTTCTACGCCTCGCTGCTCGACATGGGTTCGTACCTGGGCTTCGCGATCGGCGCCGCGTTCGTCTCCATCCTGCAGCTGACCGTCTCGGCAGAGGCCATGGAAGGCTTCGCCTGGCGCATCCCGTTCCTCGTGGCGCTGCCGCTCGGCCTGATCGCGATCTACTTCCGCCTCAAGATCGAAGACACGCCAGCGTTCAAGGAGGCGCGCGACGCGGCGGAGCGCGCCACGGAATCCGCCGAGGCATCGCCGGAAGCCCCGAAGAGCGTGCTCGCGCTGGTCCGCGCGTACTGGCGCGAGCTGCTCACCGCGTTCGTGCTCGTCGCCGCCGCGAACACCGTCGGGTACGCGCTCACGTCGTACATGCCGACCTACCTCACCCAGACCCTCGGCTACGACGAAGTGCACGGCAATCTCCTGACGCTGCCCGTGCTCGTGGGAATGGCGCTGTGCATCCCGCTCACCGGCAGGCTCTCCGACCGGATCGGTCGGCGCAAGGTGCTCTTCATCGGCTCGAGCACCGCGATCGTCCTCGCCGTTCCGGCCTTCCTCTTCATGATGCACGGCGAGACGTGGTCGACGCTTCTCGGGCTCGCCCTGCTCGCCGTGCCCGTGACCTTCTACGTCGCCAATCTTGCGTCTTCGCTGCCCGCGCTCTTCCCGACCTCATCGCGATACGGCGGAATGGGCATCTCGTACAACCTCTCCGTCGCACTCTTCGCGGGGACCGCGCCGGTGATCATGGAATCGCTCGTGCAGCTCAGCGGGTCGGCGCTCGCACCGGCGTTCTACGTGATCGGCACCTCGATCGCGGGCTTCGTCGCCGTCGCTCTGCTGAAGGAATCCGCACGGCGCCCGCTTCCCGGCGCCATGCCCAGCGTCGGCACCGATGCAGAAGCGGCTGCACTCGTGGAAGGACAGGACACGAACCCGGATCTCGACCTCGACGAGTTGTTCCCGGAGAGAACCTCGGACCAGGCGTAGCGATCCGGCCGCACGCGATCCCGCTTCGAAACCATGAACGCAACCAGCGGACCAGAGCGCACCCCAGACGGTCGGTACATCATCGTCGGCGGACGCCGATGGCGAGCCATGGACCCGGCACTGCCCGAACGCCTCACAGCGCCGCTGAAGTCGGAATTGGGCAGCGCGCGCTCACGCATTCGCACCGCCCCCGACGACGCAGGGCGCGCGGCCCTCAGGGACCGCGTGCAGCTCGCCAAGGAGGGACTCGGAGAACGCGGCACCGCATGGTGGGAGATGGACGAGGGCGACCGCGTCTCGCGAGCGGAGGATCGGCTGCGACGCCTGCGGGAGGACTGACGACGGGAGCATGACGGCGGAACGGGGGCTAGCACGTCCGTCCACGGTGACCAAGGGGGTGTCTGCGACCGCCCCCGCCCGGGCATGCTCATCCTGTGCCGAATGGTGAGCGAACCGAGACCTCGCGCGTGGCGGTCGTGCTGCGCCGCGGGCTGAACACCGCGCGACCGATCTTCACGCGCTTTCGCCTCCTCCTCGCGCTCAAAGCCGCGATCGGTGTGACAGCCGCCTGGCTGATCGGGCGGCTGCTCCCGGGCGAACTGAACGAGTACGCGTACTACGCCCCGCTGGGCGCGCTGCTCGGGGTGGCGCCGACCATCGTGAGCTCGGTGCGCACGAGCGTCGAGCTCATCACCGGCATCGTCATCGGGTTGGGCATCGGATGGGTGCTCGTCGCGACCGGCAGTCCCTGGTACGTGCGCGCGCCCGTCGCCGCCGGCCTCGGCATGCTCATCGCGGGCGTGCGCAAGCTGGGCGAGGGCCGATCGTACGTCGCTATCGCCGCGGTGTTCGTCGTGATCATCGGCGCGGGCGACCCCGACTCCTACGTCGCGGGGTACGTCGCGCAGTTCGGGATCGGCTTGTTCGTCGGCACCGTCGTCAATCTCGTGTTCATCCCGCCGCTCATGTACGGATACGCCCGATCGCGCATCGCCGACTTGAAGAGCGATTTCGCCGCCGCAGCGGAAGATCTCGCAACGGTGCTCACGACGGCGTGGCCGCCGGATCGCGCCGACTGGCTCGACGACGCCCGCCGTCGTCAGCGCTCCGTCGACGACGCGGAGGAGATGGTGCGGGAGGCGAAGGAGAGCGGTCGCGGTAATCCGCGCAACATCTGGCGGCGGTTCGACGCGTCGAGCGATGACGCCGATATCGAGGCGCTGCGCTACGTCGGGCTCAGGCTCGCCGATATCTCAGACGCGCTCGGGGGTGCGATCTGGCATCAGCCCGTGGCTGTGACGATTCCCGACGAGGCGATCGATTCGCTCGGTCGAGCGCTGAGCGCACTCGCGGAGTACATCCGCGCGTGGAACACGTCGGTGGATGTCGATGAGGCGCGGGAGGCGTACTCCGCCGCAGTGCAGGATGTCGGCGAGGTGTTCGAGCGGGCCGAGACCGAGTCAGGCTTCGGCACCATCGTCTTCGCGCTCCGCAGCATGCTGGGGCGCATCGACGAGCGCATCGAGGAGTCGAGCGCCGCGGCGGAGTGAGGCCGGGCCGCCGATCGGCAGCGCTGCTGTGCCTCCGCGCTTCTGCACCTCCGCGGCAATCCCCACCGCAGCCGGGTCACTTGGGGAGTGTGTTGCGCCAGGTCGACGGGGCGACACCCTCCCCAAGTGACCCGGCTCGGACGGAGCGGGCGGCTCGGGAGAACCGAGCCGAGCCGGCCGGCCTAGGCCTGCGACGCGATTGCGGCGATGCGCACGGACTCGAGCTGCTCGGCCCGGGTCGGCGCGATGTGCACCGTGACGAGTTCGTCGACATCGGCGAACTTCGCGAACGCCTCGAGTTCCTCGTGCACGCGAGTGGGGCCGCCGATGGCGGTGTACTGCATCATGCCGCGGATCTCCCGCCCGGCGGGCGTCTCGATCAGCTGCGACGCCTCGTCGAAGGTGAGCTCTCGTTCACGGCCGCGCGACAGGAAGCGCCGCACACGATCGACCTCGGCCCGTGCGAACAGGGATTCCGCTGCGGTGTCGGTGTCGGCCGCCACCACGTTGATGCCCGCGCTCGCGTAGGGTTCGGGGTGGGCCTCGCTGGGCACGTACTGGGAGCGGTAGTGCTCGATTGCCGCTTTCAGCGCCTGCGGCGCGAAGTGCGATGCGAACGAGTAGGGGAGGCCGTACTGCGCGGCAAGACTCGCGCCGAACAGGCTGGATCCGAGGATCGTCAACGGTACCCGCGTTCCGCGCCCGGGGTATGCGTTCACCGCATTGCGCGGCAGCTCGTCCGAGAGGTACCGCTGCAGCTCCGCGACGTCGCTCGGAAAGCTCTCCGCCGCCTCGTAGGTGCGGCGGAGCGCGCGGAATGTCGCACCGTCCGTTCCGGGGGCGCGACCGAGGCCAAGATGAATGCGCCCGGGGTGGAGCTCGGCGAGTGTGCCGAACTGCTCGGCGATGACGAGCGGGGAGTGATTCGGGAGCATGACGCCGCCCGCGCCGAGGCCGATCGACGCGGTCTGCGACGCGATGTGGGCGATCAGCACGGACGTCGCGCTCGAAGCGATGGACGGCATGTTGTGATGCTCGGCGTACCAGATGCGGCGGTATCCGCTGGCTTCCGCCAGTCGTGCGACGTCGACGGAGTGCCGGAATGCGTCGGCGATCGTACCGTCCGCTTCGACAGTCGCCAGATCCAGAATCGAAAGCGGGGTTGCAGTCATGGTGAGTGCAACCCCGCTCGATCAGCGCCTATTCCTCGGCGGCGGCCTCAGGCGTACGCCGTCAGCTGAACTCAGGCGGGGTCGATGATCGACAGCAGCAGGTGACCGTTCGAGACTGTCTGGCCGACCGGCGCGTCGACGCCCGCGACGACGCCCGAACGGTGCGCGTAGATCGACTGCTCCATCTTCATGGCCTCGAGTACGAGGAGCAGATCGCCCTCTGCGACCTCCTGGCCGTCTGCGACGGTCACCTTCACGACGGTGGCCTGCATCGGCGCAGCGACGCCGTCGCCGGCCGAAGCGGCGATGCCGGCTCCCTTGGCGCGGCGGGGTGCGGGCCCGCGCGTGACCTCCTGGTCGACGAGGGGCAGCAGCGTGGCGGGCATCGTGACCTCGACACGGCGGCCCTCGACCTCGACGGTGACGCTGCGGCGCTTCGCGTCCTGACCGATCGGGGGCACCTCGCCCTCCCAGGGCTCGATGTCGTTCTCGAACTCGCGCTCGATCCAGAGGGTGTAGACACCGAACGTGCCGTCGGGCGCGGTGAACGCGGGATCGCGCACGATCTTGCGGTGGAACGGCAGCACCGTTGGCAGGCCCTGGATCTCGAATTCGTCGAGCGCGCGGCGAGAGCGCTCCAGCGCTTCCTCGCGGGTCGCGCCGGTGACGATCAGCTTGCCCAGCATCGAATCGAAGGCACCGGAGACGACGTCGCCCGACGCGACGCCCGTGTCGATGCGCACGCCCGGCCCGGCGGCCGGCTTGAACAGTGCGACCGGTCCGGGGGCGGGGAGGAATCCGTTCCCGGGATCCTCGCCGTTCAGCCGGTACTCGAAGGAATGACCGCGGGGTTCAGGGTCGGCGTAGTCGATGGTGCCGCCCTCAGCGATGCGGAACTGCTCGCGCACGAGGTCGATCCCGGTGACCTCCTCGGAAACGGGATGCTCGACCTGAAGGCGCGTATTGACCTCGAGGAAGGAGACCGTGCCGTCTTTCGCGACGAGGAACTCGCAGGTGCCCGCGCCGACGTACCCGACCTCCGCGAGGATCGCCTTCGACGCCGCGTAGAGCTGGGCGTTCTGGTCATCGGTGAGGAAGGGGGCGGGCGCCTCTTCGACGAGCTTCTGGTGCCGACGCTGCAGCGAGCAGTCGCGGGTGGAGACGACGACGACGTTGCCGTGCTGATCGGCGAGGCACTGCGTCTCGACGTGGCGCGGCTTCTCGAGGTACTTCTCGACGAAGCACTCGCCGCGACCGAAGGCGGCCACGGCTTCACGGGTCGCCGACTCGAAGAGCTCTGCGACCTCGTCTCGTTCGTATGCGACCTTCAGACCACGGCCGCCTCCGCCGAACGCCGCCTTGATCGCGATCGGGAGACCGACCTCGTCGGCGAAGGCGAGCACCTCGTCGGCGTTCTGCACCGGGTCGCTCGTGCCGGCGGCGAGCGGTGCGCCGACCTTCTCCGCGACGTGGCGTGCCGAGACCTTGTCGCCGAGACGCTCGATCGCGTCGGGGCCCGGCCCGATCCAGGTCATGCCCGCATCCATGACGGCGCGCGCGAAATCGGCGTTCTCTGCGAGGAAGCCGTACCCGGGGTGCACCGCATCGGCGCCGGAACGCCGTGCGATGCCGAGGATCTTCTCGATGACGAGGTACGTCTCGCTGCTCGTGGTGCCGCCCAGCGCGTACGCTTCGTCGGCGAGCTGCGCGTGCATCGCGTCCCGATCTTGATCCGCGTACACCGCCACCGAAGCGATTCCGCTGTCAGCAGCAGCTCGAATGATACGGACGGCGATCTCACCGCGGTTGGCGATGAGCACTTTACGGATGCGCGACATGAGGTACAGCCTATTCGAGGGCCGGGGCGGAGCCTTGGATATATCGCACAAACCTTTTCGTGATTCGTTACCGGAATCAGCCTGTATGCGCGTCAGAAGCACCGCTCGGTACACTTGCACCGTGGTGAATCCAGAGATCGCAGGCCGGGTGTATCCGTCGACCGCTCCCTATCTCGTGGGGCGCGAGAAGGTGCGCGAGTTCGCGCGCGCCGTGTGCAGTGCGTCGCCGCTGCACCATGATGCAGAGGCGGCTCGTGCTGCCGGGTACGCCGATGTCGTCGCACCGCCGACCTTCGCGGTCGTGGTGCAGGAGGCGACGCTCGCCCAGCTCCTCGCCGATGATGCAGCCGGCGTCGACTTCTCGCGCGTCGTCCACGGCGACCAGCGGTTCACCTACACGCGGCCCATCGTCGCCGGAGATGAACTGACGGCGACGTTGACGATCGCCGCCGTGAAGCAGCTCGGCGGTCACTCGATGGTGACTGCATCGAGCGATGTCGTCGATGCTGCGGGTGAGCACGTGGTCACGGCGACCTCGACGCTCGTCGTACGTGCTGCTGAGGAGGAGACCGCATGACCGCGCCTGATTTCGCATCCCTGTCGACCGGCGACGTCGTCGCCGAGCGAGAGTTCGAGCTGACGCGTGATCGCCTGGTCCGCTACGCGGGAGCCTCGGGAGATTTCAACCCGATCCATTACCGCGACGACATCGCAGTCTCGGTCGGACTTCCCGGCGTGCTGGCGCACGGCATGCTGACCATGGGGATCGCGGGTTCGGTCGCGACCGATTGGCTCGGCACGAGCGGTAGCGTGCGCGACTTCCAGTCCCGATTCACTCGTCCTGTGCCCGTGGATGCCGTCGACGGCGCCCGTGTCACGGTGACCGCGACGGTCGGCGCGGTGGACGCCGATGCGCGCACCGCGCGGATCGACCTCCGGGTGACGTTCGACGGGGCGACCGTGCTCGGCAAGGCGCAGCTCGTGGCGGCGTTCGCGTGATGCTTCCCGAGATCGGACCGGAGCCCGCGGGTGATGGCACCCCGTTCTCGGAGCTCACGACGATGCGCGTGGGCGGGCCGGCAGAGCGCGTGCTCGTGGCGCACGCCGTTGATGAGCTCGTCGCCTATGCGCAGGGCCTCTGGGATACGGATGAGCCGTGGATGCTGCTCGGCGGCGGCTCGAATACGGTGATGCATGATGACGGCTTTGCCGGGACCGTGCTGCTCGTGCGCACGAACGGGATCGCACCCGTCGCGGACGACGCGCTCCCCGAAGGCAAGATCCGGTTGCGCGTGCAGGCCGGGCACGACTGGGACCACCTCGTCGCCGCCTGCGTCGACAACGGCTGGTCGGGTGTCGAGGCTCTCTCGGGCATCCCCGGTCTGGCGGGAGCCGCGCCGGTGCAGAACATCGGAGCGTACGGCCAGGAGCTCTCGGACGTGCTCCACTCGATCGAGTTCCTCGACCGCGAGCGCGGGCACGCCCGCCGGATCCCGGCCGACGCGCTCGGCCTGGCCTATCGCGACTCGGCGATCAAGCAGGGGCTCGAAGGCGTCGTTCTGTCGATCGACATCGTGTTGAGCGTGGGGGAGGAATCTCCGGGCCGGCGCGCGCACGCGGCACCAGAGGTGCTCTCCGAGCCCATCGCTTACGAGCAGCTCGCGAGTGCGCTCGGCGTCGAACTCGGCGAACGCGTGCCGATCCGGGATCTGCGCGATTCCGTGCTGCGGCTGCGGGCATCGAAGGGGATGGTGCTCGACGCCGCTGATCACGACACCTGGAGTTGCGGCTCCTTCTTCACCAACCCGATCGTCTCCGAGCATTTCGCGCGCGAGCTGCCGGAGAGCGCTCCGAGGTTTCCGCAGCCGGTGCCCGAGCCCGAAGACGCGATCACGACGTTCGCCGAGCTCGAGGCCGGGCTGCCCGTGCGCGTTCCGCCGCCGCCGCCGGAGCGCATGGTGAAGCTCTCGGCCGCTTGGCTCATCGACCGTGCCGGGGTGCGGCGGGGGTTCCGGCTGCCGGGATCCGGTGCCGCGATATCGTCGAAGCACACCCTCGCGATCACGAATCAGGGCGGGGCGAGTGCGGGCGACGTCGCCGAGCTCGCGCGCTTCGTCGTGCAGCGGGTGCAGCAGGAGTTCGGGGTGATCCTGGCCCCCGAGCCGAACCTGTACGGTCTCGAGCTGTAGGCGGCGATGCGCATTCAGGTCGTCGGCGGTGGCCGCATGGGCCGAGCGATCGATGGCGCCCTGCGAGCGGCCGGAGCCGCGATGCTTCCGATCGGCGGTCGAGGCGCCGACGGGGCGGGTGCAGATCTCGTGCTCCTCGCCGTTCCGGATGCTGCGATCGCCGAAGCGTCGGCGATGATCGCGCCGGGGCCGATCGTCGGCCACTTGTCGGGGATCACGACGCTCGCACCTCTGGTCGGGCATGAAGCCTGCAGCGTGCACCCGTTGCTCTCAGCTGCCGGTGCACGCACGCGATTCGAAGGGGCGTGGGCGGCGATCGACGGATCGACGGAGCGCGCTGTCGACACCGCGGCCGAGGTCGCTCGCCTGCTCGGGTTGCGAGTGTTCCGCGTGCGCGACGAGGATCGCGCGGCGTATCACGCGTCCGCCTCGATCGCGGCGAATTTCCTCGTCGTGCTCGCGGCGACTGCGGAGCGGGTTGCGGCGACGGCCGGCGTTCCGCGGGAAGCGCTGATCCCGCTCGCCGAACGGTCGCTGGCGAACTGGGCGCGACTCGGGCCAGCGGAAGCGCTCACCGGCCCGGTCGTCCGCGGCGATAACGAGACGCTTGCGCTGCAACGCGCGGCGATCGGGGAGCGCGATCCGGCGAGTGTCGCCCTGTACGATGCGATGGTGGACGCGAGCCGGCGACTGCTTGATCAGCCCGCTGCGCCGGCGGAGGAGGCCGAATGAAGATCGTACGCAGCGTGAGCGGAGTGCGTGCAGCGGTGCGACTGGCGCGCACGGACGGAGTCGCCCGTGTCGGGCTCGTTCCGACCATGGGGGCGCTGCACGACGGTCACCTCTCGCTCGTGCGCGCCGCTCAGCACGGCAGCGATCTCGTCGTGATGTCGATCTTCGTCAACCCGAAGCAGTTCACGGAACTCTCCGACCTCGAGCGGTACCCGCGTCAGGAGGCCGCGGACGCGGCACTCGCCGAGGCCGCCGGAGTCGACATCCTCTTCGCGCCGGAGCCGTCCGAGCTGTACCCGGACGGCTTCGCGACGACCGTGCATGTGGGCGGACCGCTGACGCAGACGCTCGAAGCCGCGGGCCGAGGGCCCGAGCACTTCGACGGCGTCGCGACCGTCGTGTCGAAGCTGCTGCTGGCCGTCGACGCCGACTCCGCCTATTTCGGGCAGAAGGACGCTCAGCAGGTGATGGTTGTGCGCCGCATGGTCGCCGATCTGAGCATCCCCACCGAGATCGTCGCGTGCCTGACGGTGCGCGACGCCGACGGCCTGGCGATGTCGAGCCGCAATGTGCGCCTCAGCGCCGAGGAACGAGCGCAGGCCGCAGCGATCCCGCGCGCGCTCGAAGCAGCCGAAACGGCGTTCGCGCTGGGGGAGACTCGGGTCGAGCACGTGCACGCGCGAGTCGTCGCCGTGCTCACCGCCGGCGGCATCGCCCCCGAGTACGTGGCGTTCGTCGACGCCGACTCGTTCGTGCCCGTCGCAGAGATCGCCGGGCCCGTGCTCTGCGCGATCGCGGCACGAGTCGGTGCGGTGAGGCTCATCGACAACACCCTGCTGACCCCGCCCGATGTGATCGAGGAGCACTGACATGCCACAGGTGACGATTCCCGCGCTCGCACAGAAGCGCGCGGCCGGCGAGCCGATCGTGATGGTGACCGCCTACGACTTCCCGGGAGCGCGCGCCGCGGAGCGTGCCGGGGTCGACATGGTGCTCGTCGGCGATTCTGCGGCTCAAGTGGTACTCGGGTACGGCTCGACCGTGCCGGTGACCACCGACGAGATGCTGGTGCTCGCACGAGCGGTGCGTCGCGGCACCGAAACGGCGTTCCTCGTCTGCGACGTTCCATTCGGCTCGACCGAGGTCTCCGACGCGCAGGCCGTCGACACGGCCGTGCGGTTCGTGAAGGAGGCCGGAGCTGACGCTGTCAAGCTCGAGGGCGGCTCTGAGCCGCGCTTGAGTCGGATTCGCGCGATCGTCGCCGCAGGCATCCCCGTGGTCGCCCACCTGGGCCTGACCCCGCAGACGGCGACGGCCCTCGGGGGGCTCCGCGCTCAGGGGCGCACCGAGGCGACCGCGACGCGACTCGTGCGCGAGGCGCGCGGCGTGCAGGAGGCCGGAGCGTTCTGCCTGGTGATCGAGGCGGTGCCGGCGGAGATCACGGCGCTCCTGCGGGAGCATCTGAGCATCCCGATCATCGGCATCGGGGCCGGCGACGCCGACGGCCAGGTGCTCGTGGCGCACGACCTGCTCGGCATCACCGAGGGTCGGGCCGCGAAGTTCGTCAAGCGGTACGCCAGCATCGGCGATGATTCCGCCGCCGCCATCGAGGCGTACGCGGCCGACGTGCGCTCCGGCGCGTTCCCGGCGCCCGAGCACCGTTACGCCGCCACGGACGAAGCGCTCGCCGCGGCGCGCGTCGAACTCGGCGTGTGACGATCAGCCCGCGAGAGAGACCGCGGGCGTCGCGAGTGCGGCGACGCGATCCAGCCCGGCGCGAAGGTCGCGCTTCAAGTCGTCGACCGCTTCGAGACCGATCGAGAGGCGCAGCAGACCCGGAGTGATGCCCAGCCGATCATTGATCTCCTGCGGGAACGTCGCGTGGGTCGAGGACAGCGGATGGATCACCATGGACCGGGTGTCGCCGATGCCCGTCATGCGCGAGAAGACGCGCAGACCGTTGACGAACGCGCGGGCGCCGTCGATGCCGCCGCGCACAGTGACCCCGAAGACGGAGCCGGTGCGGCCGTCGTAGTCTCGCAGCGCGAGCCCGTGCAATGCGTTCGAGGGGAGACCGGCGTAGTCGACCGACTCGACCTCCGGCTGCTGCTCGAGCCACGCGGCGATGGAGAGCGACGAGTCGACGTGCCGCTCCATGCGCAGCGACAGCGTCTCCATGCCCTGGTGGAGCAGGAAGCCGTTGAAGGGCGACAGAGAGGGGCCGATGTCGTTCACGACGGCTTCGCGAACGGCGCGTGCATACGCGCCCGTGCCGAACCGGTCGAGCATGGACCCGAGACCCGGCCGGGGCGCGGCCGTGATGAGCGGGTACGCGCGCCCATCCCGTTCGGCCGCCGCCCAGTCGAAGCGGCCCCCGTCGACCACGGCACCGCCGACGGCGGCGCCGTGCCCGGTGAGGAACTTGGTGGTCGAGTGCACGACGATGTCGGCACCGTGCTCGAACGGGCGGATGAGCGCTGGCGTGCCGACCGTGTTGTCGACGACCACCGGCAGGTTGTAGCGGGCCGCGATCTCTGCGATGCGTCGAAGGTCGGTGACGTCGTTGCGCGGGTTCGGAATCGTCTCCGTGAAGATCGCCTTCGTGGTCGGCCTGATCGCGCGCTCCCATTCCGCGTCGTCATCCGCGTCCCAGACGTAATCGAATTCGATGCCGAACCGTTTGAAACTGCGCCCGAACAGGATGCGCGTGCCGCCGTAGATGGACGCTGTCGAGACGATGTGGTCGCCGTGCTGCGCCAGCGCGAAGAGCGCAGAAGAGATGGCTGCCTGCCCGCTCGAGACGGCCACCGAACCCGTTCCGCCCTCGAGCGACGCGAGGCGCTCCTCGGCGACCGCATTCGTCGGGTTCCCCTGGCGCGAATAGATGGGGTCGATCGATCGTCCGGCGAACCGGTCGACCTGATCGTCGAAGTCGTCGAAGACGTACCCTGCGGACATGGCGATGGGGGGCACGCGAAGACCGGTGTTGCGGTCGGGGTACTCCCCGGCGTGCACCTGCCGCGTGTCGAAGGAGTAGCCCTCCCAATCCGTGACCGGCTGGGCGGTGTCGTTGGCTGATTCACTCATCGGGATTCCTCCAGATCGAGATTGGGCGAGCGGGACTCCGGTGAGGCCCCGCCGTCGAAGGGCGGCAGGATCGACGCGATGCGATCCACCGCCGCATGGATGGTCTGCGGCGCGCACGCCACGTTGATGCGGGCGTAACCGGCCCCACCAGCACCGAAGGCGGCGCCGTCGTTCAGGGCGACGCGAGCGTCGTGCAGGATCCGGCTGTACGGGTTCGAACCCAGCCCGGCCCCCCGCAGATCGAGCCAGACGAGGTACCCCGCTTCGGGGGCGACGAGACGCACGCCGGGGAGGCGCCGTGAGACGAGGTCCGTCAGCAGCGCGACATTCGCCTGGACCTGTGCGATGGCGCGATCGAGCCACTCTCGCCCCGCGGTGAATGCGGCCGCGTTCGCGTGCAACCCCAGAATGCTCACACGCGTGACGGTTTCAGGAGGCAGCCGGCGAAGCAGCTCGTTGGCGGACGCATCGGCGGCGACGAGCACCGCGCACTTCGCGCCCGCGAGATTCCAGCCCTTGCTCGCCGAGAGGGTCGAGACGGAGAGTGCTCCAGCCTCGGCCGCGAGCGGAGCGAACGGGGTGAAGCGCGCGCCGGGGAAGGTCAGCGGGGCATGAATCTCATCGGAGACCACGAACACGTCATGCGCGGCGGCGAGACGAGCGAGCTCAGCCAGGTCCGCCTGCGTATGCACGAGGCCGTGGGGGTTGTGCGGGTTGCAGAGGATGAAGGCGTCGATCCCAGGATCGCTTGCGAAGGCGCGCTCGATCGCCGCGAGGTCGAGACGCACCGGCGGGGCGAGCACGGCCGAGCCGCTCGTGGCGCGGCCTGGGGCATCGGTCCCCGCGCCTGCATCTCCCGTGAGCGGCACCTCGACGACCTCGAACGGCACCTCCTCCAGCATTTCGAAGAACCCGGGGTAGGTGGGCGTCGAGATCGCGAGACGACCACCGGCCGGGCGCCCGACGCGCAGGGCCTCGACGACGGCCGTCGCGACATCGGTGGCGAGATGCACATGCTCGTCCGGAATATGCCAGCCCCAGCGGTCCAGGGCGAATGCGGTGAATGCCGGAGCAAGCGCGCCTGCGCCGTCCACGTACCCCAGATCGGATGCCTGCACGCGTTCGATCATCGCTCGCTGAATCTCGGGCGCGATCGCGAAATCCATCTCGGCGACGAAGAGCGGCAGCACGTCCGGGGCGAAACGCGTCCATTTGAGGCTCGTGCGCTGCTCGCGGAGGAGGCGAGGATCGAGTGCCGCGAAGGGGACGCCTGCAGGATCGGCAGTGGCCTCGGTTGACGGGGGCACCGACGGGTCGACGGCAGTCGGGCTCGGTGCACAGTCTGCGTCGTTCATGCCCCCATCGTCTCGCGGAGCCGCTTCCGGGCGCGAACCGCGAAGTAACGGGCCGTCATCTACCCGCGAGACGTCATGGGTGCTTCCACTGACCTGAAGCCGTGCGGTCGCCCGGTGGAAACACGACAGCGGGCCCCGATCCGAAGATCGAGGCCCGCTGTACTGCGCGACTGCGTCAGCCGATGCGCGGATTACTCCGCGGCGGTGGCCTGCAGACGACGCTGGGTGAAGACGATCGCGCCGCCGCCGAGGATCAGCATGCCGAGTGCTGCGAGCCCGAAGGGCAGCATCGAGAAGCCGGTACCGGTGTTGACGAGCTCTGCTCCGCCGGTGCCACCCTGTCCGCCCGGGGCAGCCGGGTTGGAGGGATCAGCCGGTGCGCCCGGGGTGCCCGGGTCAACAGGTGCGACCGGGGTGACAGGTGCAGCGGCCACGTTGAAGACGAGGCTCGTTGCGCTCGAGGTCGCTCCGTTGATCGCCTGCGTGGCCTCAACGGTGTAGGTACCGGCGGAGAGCTGCGCACCCAGGTCGATCGTCCAGGTGCCGTCACCGGCTACAGCTGCGAGCGCGGATGCCTGGCCCTCTGCGGGCTCTTCGACAACTTCGCCGTTGAGCTTCACGACGACCTCCGCGCCTTCAATGCCGGTTCCCGAGATCGAGGAGGGAGCATCGGCGGCCTCAAAGGTGGTGCCGGGCTCGATCGAGGTGATCGAGGGGGCCGCAGGAACGACGGAGACGGTGCCAGTGCCGGCAGCCGAGGTCTCGCCCTCGAACGTCTGCGTTGCGGAAACGGTGTAGTTGCCGTATTCGAGCTCTGTGGGAACCGACCACGTGCCGTCTTCCTTCACCGTGCCGGTGAGCGAGACGGGCTCGGCGCCGTCAGCCTCGGGGGTCACCGTGATCGCAAGCTCAGCGCCGGGAACGCCGGTACCGGTCAGCGTGACATCGGTTCCCTCAGAGGTGATGTTGTCGACCACTGGAGCTGCGAGGACGACCTCGAAGTTCAGCTCGACGCTGTCAGACTTGCTCTTGCCATTCTGGGCGACCAGCGTGTAGGAGTAGTTGCCCGGCTCGTTGGGAGCGGTAAACGAGACCTCAGTGCCCTCGACGGGGATGACGTCGCCCGACTGGCCCTGGCCAACCGAGAGCTCCTTGGCGTTGCTCGGGACGGTCACGACGATGTCGCTGCCACCGGCCACGCCGTTCGAGACGTCGGTCTTGACGACCGGCTCGTCGATGTCGAGTGCGACTTCGTAACCGCCGGTGTACTCAAGCGCATCCTGCAGGCGCGTCGACCAGAGCCATTCGCCGGTCTCCGGGCCGCCGCTGACGACGCCGACCGCATTCTCACCCTGCATCACTGCGCCGCCCGAATCGCCGGGAGCTGCTTCGGTGGAGCTGAGGAAGCCGTGCACCCAGCGACCGTCGATACGGACGTAGCCGTCAAGGATCTCGCCGGTTGCGGGCTGACCATTCTCGTCTTCAAGCGTCACGAGCGTGTTGCCTTCGGTGTAACCGGTCGTGCGGCCGGACTTCGCTACCGCTCCTGAAACAGGATCGGCGATTCCGCGGACGGAGACCGTGGACTGCGACAGGTCATCGCTGTCGGCGGAGGTCCAGTTGGTGACCTCAGGAACAGTCGTCAAGGCGGAGTTCGTAACGTCGATTACCGATACGTCCGTCGACGCAGGATCGTTCTCAGCGCCCTCGGGGCTGTTCTCGCCGCCGAAGCGGTAGAACCCGAAATCGCCAAGCGCGCCGGCCGTGCTCACGTCGCCACCGGTACCGCCGTTCGCGGGATCCGTGGAAGGCTTGCTGAGCATGGTCTCGCCCGCGGCGCCGTCCGCGGTGCAGTGACCCGCGCTGATCACAGCGGGATCGCCCTCGGGCGACCATGCGGGGAAGCCAACGGAGCAGGCAAAGCCTCCCTCGTTGGTCTCGTACAGGTATCCTGCGCCACCCACCACGTCGGTCTCTGCGAAGGCGACGGCCTCGTCGGCGAAGAGGATCTGGGAGACGCCGGAGACCTCACCGTTGCGGATCGCTTCAGCGTAATCCAGCACCTTGTCGGTCTTCGCTGCCTTGTCCGCGAGGATGACCAGGCCGTCGGCCGAGTTCTCGCCAGCTGCGACCGGAGTTTCGCCGGTGGCAGCCTTAAATGCGGCCGCTGACTCGATCACCTTTGTCTCGAGTTCCGTCTTCTCGGCGGGCACTTCTTGCGCCTGCTGGTCCGCGGGCTGCTTCACTTCGTTCGCGAACGCAGGCGATGCGAAGAAGAGGCTCCCGAAACCGATCGTGATTGCCGCGCCTAGCGCGACTGGACGACGTTTCGTCACGTGTGTTCCCCAATGTGTTCGAATGGTCAAAAGAGGCCACTGGAGCAGGTTTAACGTGGAAGTCGGTCGGATGCACGCGCGTTACCCCTGCGCGAGCACCCTGGTCCGACACCAGGGGCCGGAGTAAACGTAACCTGATAATTTGCACCATGCAAGGGGCGAGACCTCTGGGTGGTGTACCAATTCGTTATAAAACCCAGATGCCCGTCCGATTCGAGAATTTCGGATGGAGTGCGCATCTCGCGTCGTTACGATACCGCTATAGGTACGGAAGCAACGTGGTCGAAGCGGGGGAGAGCGATGAAGCGACGCATGTGGACGGCGGCCGGTGTCTTCGCGATGACCGGCGCGATCGCGCTTCTGGCGGGATGCGCAGCGCTGAACGGCGGCGGTGCAGGCACGGATTCGGGAGCGGGGGACGACGAGATGGTTGCGCAGTCAGATGTGGTGGGCACGTGGACCTCCGATGAGAAGGGCAAGCCGACGCTGACCTTCGACGACGCCGGGAAGGTCTCGGGCACGGACGGGTGCAACGGCATCAACTCCACCTACAAGGTCGAGGGCGATCGCGTGCTCATCGAGAGCTTCGCCTCGACGCTGAAGGCGTGTCTGGGGGTCGATGACTGGCTGCGAGCCGTGAGCGAGGTTCAGGTCTCGGGCGACGAGCTCCAGGTGTTCAACGACTCGGGGGCCGAGATCGGCACCCTGCAGCGAGAGAGCTAGCTCCGGTCGCGGAACGCGTCCCACGCTCGCTTGCAGGCATACGCGAGGAACTCGATGCGCTCGTGATCCTCCTCCACCCATGCCTCACCCGGCTCGGAGAGCTCCTCCAACGCACTCGGGCCGAGCACGTACGCGCGGGAGAACTCGGCCTGCACTGCGGCGAATGAAGCGTCGGCGGGTCCCGTCTCGGCGGAGACGCGGGCGAAGCGCTCGGCGGCGTCGAGAATCTCGTGACTGCCGCGGTACGGCCGGTTGAGGGTCACGGCTTCCGGCTCGGCGACCTCGAATTCCCGGCGGTGCGCCTCGGCGAGACGTCGCAGCTCGACGGGTGCCATCGTCACGGGATCGGCAGCACCGCATTGCTCGCCGGCCTCGTCGCCGTGGTTCGACAGCGCCACGACGGCGGGCATCTCGGCCTGCACCGCCGGATCGTCGTTGAGGGCGCCGTCTGCGCGCATGGGCGCGTGCATCGAATCGTGGAACGACAGACGCGTGAACGCGCCGCCCTGCGCGAGCACCTTCGTGATGAAGAGATCGGTGAGCTCTTCGCGCGTGGCCTCGTACACGTCGAGCCCCTGCGACGCGACGTGCGAGAGCGTCTCGACGAGCCGTGCGAGTTCGACGTCACTCCGAAGGGCGGAGAGAATGGGGAAGGACGAATAGGTGACGGGCCGCACCGCACCGACCCCCGTGAGGTCGGCGTCCCGACGAGGGCCCGCCGCGCGCACGCGATCGAAGGCTTCCCGCACGTCGGCGCGCAGATCGGACGGCTGCACTCGGTTCGGGTCGCGCACGAGCCGCGGATGCGGATTGATGACGGCGACGATGCGCGGGTCGATCTCGGCCCACCGCTTGACCACGGCCGCTGTCGCGATGTCCGAGAAGTCGTACTGCAGGCGACGGGTGAGGTCAGGTGAGAGGAAGCCGGCGAGCTCCTCCGGAATCGCGGCGCCGGCATGCGGAGCGGTCACGAGCACATCGGCGTCCGAGATCGCCTGCGCCAGATCCCGCATGTCGGGATCGGCGTAGTGGATGATGTCGGCCGGCGAGAACGCCGTGCCGGCAGGGATCAGATCGACATCATGCGCGTCCATGGCACCAGCGTAGTGGTCTCGCAGGCGGCAAGCCCCGGCGCTCGGCGCCGCGGCTTCAGGCTTTCCCGCGATTGCGGCGTCGAGTGTCCCGGGGCGGCTTGCCGCCGAGGAATGAGGCCGACGAATCGACGACGAACCCCTGTCGGAGCGCTTCGCGGCCGATGAGCATGCGGAAGCCCATTTCCTCGCGATCGGTCAGGGTCACCTCAGCCTTGATCCTGCGGCCGGCGAGCGTGATTGTCATGAGTACGACGGGGCGCAGCTGAGCATGCCCCGACGAGCTGCGCACGGTGCGGCGGTCGTGCACCGGCAGCTCCACCTCGACCGCGTCGTCATCCGTCACCTGCCAGGGCTGCACGAGGAAACGCACCCACGACGCGCCCGAACGTTCGAACTCGGTGATCTCGGTCGCGTGCATCGCCGATGTCTGGGCTCCGGTATCGATCTTCGCTTTGATCCACGGCACGCCGATTCCGATGAGCTTCACCCATTCACGCCACCCCGTGAGAGTGCTTGAATGGTCGGGTACGGTCACGCATCTATCTTGGCAGGAAATCACGATGAAACTCGCGATTCTTTCGCGCGCCCCGCAGGCGTACTCCACCCAGCGCCTGCAGTCCGCGGCTCTCGAGCGCGGGCACACCGTGCGCGTGCTCAACACCCTGCGTTTTGCGATCGACCTCGCGGGCGAGGCGCCCGACCTCCTCTACCGCGGCAAGCAGCTCAGCGACTACGACGCCATACTGCCGCGCATCGGCAGCTCGATCAGTTACTTCGGCACGGCCGTCGTGCGGCAGTTCGAGCAGATGGACGTGTACACGCCGAACACCTCGAACGGCATTGCGAATGCGCGGGACAAGCTGCGGGCGAATCAGATTCTGTCCCGCCACAACATCGAGATGCCGGCCACGGCGTTCGTGCGCAATCGTGCGGACGTGCGGCCCGCGATCGAGAGCGTCGGCGGCGCGCCGGTCGTGATCAAACTGCTCGAGGGCACGCAGGGGATCGGCGTGATTCTCGCCCCGCAGGTGAAGGTTGCCGAAGCCATCATCGAAACGCTGCACTCGACCAGGCAGAACGTGCTCATCCAGCGTTTCGTGTCGGAGAGTCGCGGTCGCGACGTGCGCGCTCTCGTGATCGGCGATCGCGTGGTCGCTGCGATGCGGCGCACCGCGGGTGGAGACGAGTTCCGGTCGAACGTGCACCGCGGCGGCACCGTCGAGCCTGTCGAGCTCGACGCGGTGTACGAGCAGACGGCCGTGCGCGCGGCGCAGATCATGGGTCTGCGCGTTGCCGGGGTCGACATGCTCGAGGGCGACGAGGGGCCGCTCGTCATGGAGGTCAACTCCTCGCCGGGCCTGCAGGGGATCGAGAGCGCGACCGGTCTCGACATCGCCGGTGCGATCATCGACTTCATCGCCAACCAGGTGAACTTCCCCGAGATCGATCTGCGGCAGCGCCTCAGCGTTTCGACCGCGTACGGGGTCGCCGAGTTGACCATGCACGGCTCGGAATATGTCGGGAAGACGCTCGGCGAACTCGGCCTCTGGGATCGCGACGTCACGGTGCTGACGCTGCACCGGGGCGTGCAGGTGATCCCGAATCCTCGCAAGAGCCTCGTGCTCGAAGCCGAAGACCGACTGCTCTGCTTCGGGAAGCTCGAGGAGATGCGATCGATGCTCCCCGAGCGTCGGCGTCGCCGGACGCGCGTGCGCAAGCTGTCGAAGGCCGCGCGCGAACTCGCCGACGGGTAGCCGGCGAGCAGCGGCACCGGCTACCGCTGCGCTGGTACGGCGGTCAGCTGGAACTCGACCGCGCCGCTGTCTTCCACCGACACGAATCCGAGATTCGGTGCTTCGACGCCGAAGTCCGAGAAGGTGATGGGGATCGAGCCCGCGATCTCGGCGGTCTCTCCGTCGCTGCGCACCTCGATCTCAGCGGTGACGGTCTGCGTCTCGCCGGCGATGGTCAGCTCACCCGTCGCCTCCGTCTGCACGACATCGCCCAGGGCCGGAGCGCCGTCGAGCGTCACCGGCTCGCTCAGCACGAACGTCGCCTCTGGAAACTCGTCGGTCCGCAGCGCCTCGCTGCGGAAGTACTGGTCGCGGTTGCTGTTGTCGGTCGCGATGGTGGCGACGTCGACGGTGAGGTCGGCTGCCTCGAGCGTGAGCCCGGTGTCGCCGATGGTGAATGAGCCCGTCACGTCATCGGTGCGCCCGGTCACCGTGACGTCGGTGCCGTTGAGCACCTCGTCCACGCGGTATCCGGCCTCCGAGTCTTCTGCGACGTTCCAGTCGCCGACGAGGAACCGGGGGTCGAGCTCCGCGACCGCATCATCCGTGTTCCCGGAGCCGCCGTCGGCCTCATCCGACGCCAGAGATGGAGCATCGGCGGCGGGGGCTGCGATCAGGTCTCGATAGATCGTCGGTCCGGCGATGACCGCGACCGCGGCCAGCACGATGACTCCCGCGCCGACGCCGATGAGGATTTTCTGGGACTTCTTCACAGTGTCTCCTGTGGCCTGGAGCGGGTGGGGGCTGCCCGTGCGCTGCGTTCGATGGACCTCAACCATGGCAGCGCGTCCCAGGAGCACCCCCGGGGAACCCGGTGAAGAAGCTGGGAACCCCCGGTTTCTCTCCCGCCTGCGCCTGCGCTCAGCGCAGGCGCAGGGCTCCGGGCAGGATCTCCACGGTGAACGCCGTGACCTCGCCCACTTCGTCTCCGTCGACCTCGAAGGCGAGTGGCAGCGGCAACGCGACCGAGACGGATCTGGCCGTGAGATGCTCGATCGCGTCGGCGCTCTCCGCCGTCTCAGATCGCGTGAGCATCCGCTTCAGGCCGTTGTGCCAGACGAGGTTGTGCATCGTCTCGAGCCACGCGGCCACGCCATCGGCGCGCAGCACGAGCAGATCGAGGTCGCCGTCGTCGGGGCGCGCATCCGGAAGGAGTGTGATGCCGCCCTGAATCGATCCGCAATTGGCGATGAGCAGCGTGTGCGCGGCGACCGTCTCGGCCGGCGCATCATCGAGCTGGAGCGAGAACTCCACGACCTCCGCGCCCGACGCCGCTCGGCCGAGCGACTCCACGTAGGCCAGCCAGCCGGCCGTCGCCTTGAGCTCGTCGTCCGTCTCGACGATCATCTGCGCGTCGATGCCGAATCCCACCATCACGACGAAGCCGTGTCGTTCCTCGACACCGGCGGCGTTCGTGAACGTCACGCGTCCGAGGTCGAGGGGAGACGCATGCTGTGTGAGCACCCGCGCGAACGCTGCGCGCGGATTCGCGAGCGGGATGCCCAGGTTGCGGGCGAGCAGGTTGCCGGTACCGAGAGGGACGACGCCCAGCTGTGCGCTCGATGATCCCGAATCGCCCAGTGCCTCCGCCACCGCTCGGATCGTGCCGTCTCCGCCGGCGGCGATCACGACATCGCACCCCTGCTCGAGAGCCGATGCGGTCGCACCGAGTCCGGCGTCTTCCGGATCGGTCTCGAACCACAGGGCCTCGGGTGCTGGTCCGCTCACGCGGGAGACCGCCGCTTCCCAGGCGGCACGGATCTCGTGCTCCGCGACCTTCGATGGGTTCCACACGATGCCGATGCGTTCAGCAGACATACTGCACTCCCTCATTCCCCATTGGGCGGTGCGATCAGAGCGCCGCGAGCAGCGACTTCCAATGAGCGCGCCATACTTCGATGCGCTCACCGTCCGCGAGGCCGTCCTGGCTGATCGCGAGGGTCACCTTCTCGCCCTTCGGAGACGCGGACACCTCAACCCTGCCAGCGCCCTCGAGGCCGAACCGCCAGAAACTGCGCTTCTCGGTGCGCGACGCCCGCGCATCGATCACCGCGTGCCCGAGATGTTCGACGCGTGCGCCGTGCGCCGTGCGCCACGCCTCGATCGCCGCATCCCGATCGAACGGCAGGGTGCGACTCGCGCTCACGCGGAACGTTCCCGAGGACGACTGCCCCGGCACGCGCAGGCCGGCGTGCTGCTCGTACGCGATGGCGATGGCCTGCGCCCACCAGTCGGGATTGCGCAGTTCGTCGGTCAGCGCTGCGCGAGCGATCTTCGCGATCGCAGGGTGCTGCAGCGTGGGGGCACCTTGCGCTTCGAACAGGGTCACCCAGGCGCTCCACTCGCGCCCGGTCGCCCGCTCGATGCCGGGAATGCTCTCGGCGCGGGTGCGGTTCGACCCCGTCGCCGATGCCCCGGACTCGTTCGGAGCGACGTCTGAGGATCCGGCTGCATCGCTCATGGAAGACCCCTTTCGCCGTTGCGATCAGTGTAGTGGCGCGGCGCATGCTTGAATAAGGGGTATGCAGGGAGTGGGGGGCGGGCGCGAACACCGGCGCTATGTGGAGCACGTCTCGTCGCAGCACCGCCCGGCCGGAATCGCCGATTCGCAGTGGCCCGCCGACGTCGAGGGGCTGTCGGTCGAACCGCAGGAGTACCGGGTCGACCTCGAGCGCATCCGCTTCTCGTCGTACTTCGCCCGCCTCTCCGATGTGACGCAGGTCGTGCCCCAGACGGGGGTCGGCCCCGTGATGCACAACCGGCTCACGCATTCGCTCAAGGTGAGCGCGGTGGCGCGGGTGATCGCGGCGCAGCTCGCGGGCCGCGCCGCGCAGCACACCGAGTTCATGCGCGGCAACCGCGGGGAGGACGACGCGATCGGGGCGATCATCACGCGCCTCGGCGGCTGCGACACGATCGTCGCGCAGTCCGCGGCTCACGCCCACGACCTCGGGCACCCGCCGTTCGGGCACCTCGGCGAACGCGTGCTCGATCGTGTCGCCCGGGAGCGCCTCGGCCTGGCCGAGGGGTTCGAGGGGAATGCCCAGAGCTTCCGCATCCTCACGCAGCTCGACACCCTCGGGCGCGACTTCCCCGGGCTCAACCTCACCGCGGCGACGCGAGCGGCGACCCTGAAGTACCCCTGGACGCGCGGGGCATGGGTCGGGGTCTCCACGAGCACGCGACCGGCGCCGGATCGACCCCGCGGCGTCGGGGTCGATGTCGCGGGTGGTGCCGAGAAATTCTCGGTGTACGCGCTCGACGTCGCGGAGATGGAGACCGCTCTCGCTCCGTTCGGGCGCATCGCCGACGGTGTGCAGACGGTCGAGTGCGCCGTGATGGATCTCGCCGACGACATCGCCTACGCCGTGCACGACCTCGACGACTTCACCCGGGCGGGCGTGCTGCAGCAATCGTCGGTCGCAGGCGAATTCCGCGCCTGGCTCGATCACGCGGGGGCGCTCGCGACCGAAGCGGATGACGCTGTGGCGGCGGAGTGGCGCACGCCGGGGCGCTCGCTGGAACTGCTGTGGCGCAGGCTGCACGCGAAAGACAGCTGGATCGCGGATCGCGACGCATTCCGCGCCGCGGTGCGCCGAGTGAGCGAAGAGGTGGGGCAGACCCTCCTCGCCGCCCCCTACGACGGCGGCATCGACAGCGAGCGATCCGTCTCCGACTTCACCCGACGCTGGATCGACCACCTGCGGACCTCGATCGTCGTCGAGGAGTCTCCCCATGTGCGGAGCGGCCACGTGCGGCTCAACACGCAGGCCTGGCACGAGGTGATGGTGCTCAAATTCGTCCACGCGCATTTCGTGCTCGAGCGGCCGGAACTGGCGCAGCCGCAGCGCGGGCGGGCGAAGGTGGTCGAGCAGCTCGCCATCGGGTTCGACGCCTGGCTCGCGGACCCCGATGACGCCGGTCGTGCGCCCCGCCGCCTCCTCGAATGGGCCGACGAGGCCACCGAGGCGGGGTTCGCCGTGCGCCGCGACCGACCCGAGCTGCTGATGGGCGACACGAGCGACGCCGGCATGCGGCGACAGGGGCGCAGTCGCGCGATCCTCGACTATGTCGCCTCGCTCAGCGACCAGCAAGCCGTGACCACCTATCGTGCGTTGACCGGAGGAGTCACCAGTGAGTGAGCCGTTGCGGGATCGGGACCGACTCGTCGAGGAACTGATCGAAGTCGGCCGCGACGCCGTCGGGCGGGGGCTGGTGCTCGCGAGTGCCGGCAACCTCTCAGCGCGCATCTCGGATCGGGAATTCGTCGTCACCGCGTCGGGCACCTGGCTCGATCGCTTGACCCCCGCAGACTTCGCGGTGCTCTCGCTCGATGCCTCCGAGTCGGGGGACGCAGCGCTTGGCGGGCCGCGCCCGTCGAGCGAGTGGAAGTTGCATCACCGGGCGTACCTGGCGCGGCCCGACGCAGAGTGCGTGCTGCACCTGCACCCGCGAACGGCTGTGGTGCTGGCCAGCGTCGGCACTCCCATCCGGCGGCTCACCCTCGATCACGCCTACTACCTCGGCGAGATCGCCGTCGTCCCGTTCTACCACAACGGCACCGACGAACTCGCCGACACGGCAGCCGAGGCCCTGCGCGATCACAACTGCGTCGTGATGCAGCATCACGGATGCTCGGTCGTCGCTGACACCGTGCAGATGGCGTACCGCAGGGCGCTCAACCTCGAGGACGCCGCGCAGGCGACCGCCCTGGCCGTGCAGCTCGGCGACACCATCACCGCGTTCCCCGAGGACGGGGCGACGCACGCCTGACCGGGAGCCGGGCTCGGCGGGGCCGGCGGCTACGGGGCGACCGGGAACTCCTGCCGGGGGTCCCACGGCTCCGCCCACCCGAGCTCGTCGAAGAGGCTCGCGAGGGTCATCCCGGTGAACCCCCACACGAGGTGCCCACCGAGGTGCGGGCCGAGGGCGAACGCTGCGCCCCGATACGTGGAAGCGCCGTGCTGCAGCACCGATGTGCCGCGTGCGGCCGGGTCGAGCATCTCGGCGACGGGAGCTCGGAACACCTCCACCGACTCCGCATGGTCGGCGGCGACGGCGCTCGCACGGCGCCACCACCCCACGACCGGAGTGACGAGATTGTTGCTCACCGGGATGTGCACGGGCTGGAGCGATCCCAGCACTTCTACTCCCGATGGATCGATCCCCGTCTCCTCCGCGGCCTCCCGAAGGGCGGTTTCTGAGGCATCGCGGTCCTGAGCCTCAGCGCCTCCGCCCGGAAACGCGATCTGGCCCGCGTGATGCCGCATGCTGTCGGCGCGGCGGGTCAGCAGCACGTCGAGCTCCGGCGGCACCGTGCGGGCGCCGCGCTCGGCGGGGCGACGGTCGAGGGCACCGAACAGGATCAGCACCGCCGACCGTCGGAGCGGCCGCTCGGTGCGTGGGGCCTGCGGTTCGTACGAGACGGCGACGCGGCGGCTGAGGAGCGCACGGAGCTCGCCTTCGGCGTCGGCAACGGTTCGCGGCATACCCGTCACCCTACAACCGCCCGCTCGGCTCGCGGACGGTCAGGCGTCGGCGAGCAGGTCGTAGATGCTGTCCGGTACGCGCTGGGAGCGCGCCCAGGGCTCACGGTCGCGTCGGGCGACGCGCTTCACCTGGTCGGACTCCTCAGCCCGCACCTGCGTGAGCACAGCGATCACCGCAGCGCGCTCCGTCTCGTCGACCTTACCGGTGACGAAGCGGATGTCGTCGCCGCGGAGCACGTCGTCGAGCGCCGCATCCCGTTTCGCCGCATCGCGCTCGGAGGCATCAGGGGGCAGGATCGGCCGGTCGATGTCGGTCTCGACGTCGGTGGGCGGTGCAGCGTGCTTGGCCACGTGGTGCTCGCTCTCGGTGCTCGTGCTCGGAGACGGCCCGCTCACAGCGGGATGTTGCCGTGCTTCTTCGCCGGCTGCTCGGTGCGCTTGCCGCGAAGCCCGCGCAGGGCCTTGATCACGGCGAGGCGGCTTCCGGCGGGCTCGAGCACGTTGTCGAGCTCGCCGCGTTCTGCGGCGAGGAAGGGCGACGTCACATCGGCGGTGTACTTCGCGGTGAGCTCGGCGCGCAACGCCTCGACGTCGTCGCCGCGTTCGGCGGCCGCTGCGAGTTCCTTGCGGTAGAGGATGTTCACCGCTCCCGCGCCGCCCATCACGGCGATCTCGGCGGTGGGCCAGGCGATGTTGAAGTCGGCCCCCATCTGCTTCGACCCCATCACGATGTACGCGCCGCCGTACGCTTTGCGCGTGATGATGGTGACGAGCGGCACCGTCGCCTCGGCGTAGGCGTAGAGCAGCTTGGCGCCGCGACGGATGACGCCCTGGAACTCCTGGTCGGTGCCGGGCAGGTAGCCGGGCACGTCGACGAGCGTGAGGATCGGAATGGAGAATGCGTCGCAGAAGCGCACGAAGCGCGCCGCCTTCTCGCTCGCATCGATGTTGAGCGTGCCCGCCATCTGGTTCGGCTGGTTCGCGACGATGCCGACGGTTCGGCCCTCCACGCGACCGAAGCCGATGAGCATGTTCGGGGCGAACAGCGGCTGGACTTCGAGGAAGTCGCCGCCGTCGAGAATCGCGCTGATGACCGTCTGCATGTCGTAGGGCTGGTTCGCGCTGTCGGGGATCAGCGTGTTGAGCCGACGGTCTGCGTCGGTGATCTCGAGCGCGGTGTCGGTGTCGTAGATCGGCGCTTCGGCCAGGTTGTTGTCGGGGAGGTAGCTGATGAGCGCACGGGCGTAGTCGAGCGCGTCGTGCTCATCGCTCGCGAGATAGTGGGAGACGCCGCTCGTCTTGTTGTGCGTGAGCGCGCCGCCGAGCTCTTCGAAGCCGACCTCCTCGCCGGTGACGGTCTTGATGACGTCGGGGCCGGTGACGAACATGTGGCTCGTCTTGTCGACCATGATGACGAAGTCGGTGAGCGCGGGGGAGTACACGGCGCCTCCGGCCGACGGGCCCATCACGATGGAGATCTGCGGGATCACTCCCGAGCACATGGTGTTGAGCCGGAAGATGCTCGCGTACTTGGAGAGCGCGACGACGCCCTCCTGGATGCGCGCGCCACCGGAATCGAGAATGCCGAGCACGGGAGCGCCGGTCTTCAGCGCGAACTCCATGGCTTTCACGATCTTCTCTCCGGCGACCTCGCCGAGCGATCCGCCGAAGGTGGTGAAGTCCTGCGAGTACACGACGACCTGGCGGCCGTGGATCGTTCCCGCGCCGGTGACGACGGAGTCGCCGAACGGGTGGGACTGCTCCATGCCGAAGCCCTGCGAGCGGTGCTTGACGAACTTGTCGAACTCGACGAACGAGCCGGCATCGAGGAGGGCCGCGATGCGCTCGCGCGCGGTCATCTTTCCACGCGCATGCTGCTTCGCCGCGGCGGCTGCATCGCGGTCACCCACGGCTTCCTGGTACTTGCGGCGATGATCCGCGATGCGGTCGGCGGTCGTCGCGGGTGCGATGTTCTCTGCAGTCACGCCTGCCAGCCTAGCGCGGAGCACCACCCCTGACCCTCCGAACCTCTCCAACGGAATCGAAACTCCTTGGTGCGATACCTACGAATCAGTCGAAGATATCGCCGAGCAGCCCGCCGAGCAGTACGCCGCCGATCACCGGTCCGAGCATGCCGCCACCGCCGCCGCCCGCGCCGCCGCGACCGCGACCTCCGCCGCCCCACTGGCCGCCTCCGCCTCCGCCGCCCCAACCCCAGTCGTCGTCGTCGGGTCGTGACGAGTCGATGTCGCGCTGGGCCAGCCGCAGCGACTCGTCGGCGAGATCGGAGGCGCGGCGTGCGAGCTGCAGCACCTGCTCGCGGGTGTCTTCGGAGACCGGCAGTGCAGCGATCTCGCTGCGGTGGCGACGCGCCTCCGCGAGCCGTGTGCGGGCGTCGGCGCCGATCCAGCCGCGGTGTCCCTCGATCAGGCTGGCGGCGATGCCGATGGCGTGGTCCGCTGCCGAGACCCCGTGCTGCACCTGCGCGGCCGACGGCACTGGCGTCGCCGCGCGCGCACGAGCGGCGTCGAGCGCGGAGTTGGCCGATGAGACGAGGGCGAGGTCGGCGAAGGGGTCGCGCTGGCGGCCCGTGCTCACCTCCGCGAGCGCCTGCTCGAGCCGCTCGATCGCAGCGTCCACCGTCTCATTGCGGGGTTCGGTGCGGGCCGAGGCGATGTCGCCCCGCGAGTCGTCGATGACGTCGGCGAGCGTGTTCTGCGCGCGCAGCGCCTCGATCTCGAAGCTGTCGACGCCGTCGAGAATGGAGGCCGCCCGGCGCACGGTCTCGGTCGCGGTCTCGAGCGCGAGGTTCGCGTCGGCGAGTGCGCCGGCCGTGCGGCGACGATCCGAGAGATCGGCGGAGTGCTCGGCGAAGTCGAGCAGCTGCTCCACGTCCTCCGAGTGCAGACGCACGCGCTGCAGCGCTGACGGGCTGTAGCGCTCGGCCAATCGGGCGGCAGCGCGCTGCGCGTCCGGCACCCGCGCGCGCAGGGCCGCGGCGTCGGCGCGCACGCGCTCCACCATCTCCGGCGCGCGGCGGGCGCGCTCCACTCTCGCCTGCAGCGCCGTCGTGCGCTCGTCGAGCACCGACTCGGCCCATTCGCACAGCTGCAGAATGCGCGCGTTGCGGGTGCGCACCTCGTCGGGCGTATCGGGGATGTGATCGTGGTTGAGCTGATGCAGCTGGAACGCCTCGCTCAGGTGCTCGCGCACGGAGTCGAGGCCGGCCCGCAACTCGGCGGTGGCGTCTTCGCCGAGCTCCGCGGTGGCGAATGCCAGTTCGTCGCTCGTCGCGCGGATCCGCTCGTCGGCGGCGACGATCGCACTGCGGGCGCGCTGCGATTGCTGCGCGTCGGAGGCGTGCTGTCGTTCCTGCGACTCGCGGTCTCGGCGTCCCCAAAATGCCACGGTGTGTCCTGTCTGCTTCGTGCGATGGCTTACTGCGGTTCGATGGAAGAGCGGAGCGAACCCGCCTCGGTCCGCTCCGCTCGGTTCTCCGTGGTTACTGCTCGAGCGCCTGCGGCGTGCGGCCGGCCTTCAGTGCGGCGAGCCGCGCTTCGACCTCGGTGACGGCTTCGAAGTTCTCGAGTTCGTTGAACTGCGAATCGAGCGTCGACGCCGCGATCTCCTGCTTGCCGCGTGCGAGCGCCTCCTGACGGCGGATCTTGTCCTCGAACCGGCCGAGATCGCTCGTGGGGTCGAGCACGTCGATCGACTTCACGGCGTCGGCGACGCGGTTCTGCGCCTCTGCGGTCTTGGCGCGTGCGACGAGTTCAGAGCGCTTGGTCTGCAGCTGCTGCAGCTTCACTCGCATCCCGTTGAGGCCGTCCTTCAGCTTCGCAGTGACCTCGCGCTGCGCGGCGATGGTGGGTTCCGCGGCACGAGCCTCGTTCTCCTCGGTGATCTGGCGCTGGAGCGCGACCTTCGCGAGGTTGTCGAACTTGTCGGCGTCGACGGAGTTCCCGGCGGAGCGCAGCTCGTCGGCCTTCGAACTCGCCGCGATCGCCTTGCGCTCCCACTCGCGAGCGGTGCGCACGTCCTCGTCGTAATCCTGCTCGAGCAGTCGGAGGTTGCCGATGGTCTCCGCGATGGCCGTCTCGGCGTCTGAGATGTTGGTCGAGAAATCGCGGATCAGCTGGTCGATCATCTTCTCGGGGTCTTCGGCCGAGTCGAGCATCGAATTGACGTTTGCGCGGACAAGTGTGGTGATGCGCCCGAGGATGGACTGCTTCGACATGTGAGTTCCTTTCGGCGGAGCGGTTTGGATTGAGTGTAGGGATCAGTACTGGGGAAGCGCCGAGTTAGAAGCGGCCCCCGCCGCTGCGACCCGACCGGCCGCCGCGGGAGCGGCGCGAGGATCCGCCCGAGCGCCGAGACGATCCGCTCGAGCGTCGCGAGGTTCCGCCCGAGCGGCGGGAGGAACCGCTGCCCCAGGAGCTGCCGGAGCCGCTGCCCCAGAAGCCTCCGCCCGAGCCGCCGTAGCTGGAGCCCCCGCCGCTGCCGAGAATCCCTCCGAGGACGGCGGCGAGGTCGCCCGATGCTGACCGGCTTCTGCCTCCGTACCCGAAGCCGGAGACGTCGGATTGAGCGGCGGAGAGCGACTGGTGGGCCAGCTGGCTCGCGCGTTGCGCATCTGACAGCGCAGTGGCGGGGTCGGCGCCGCGCGCGGCCCCGGCACGGGAGAGCGCTGCCCGTGCTTCGGAGGCCCGGGTGCGTGCGATCGAGCCGACCGCTCCGCGACGCGCCTCGATGAATGCCTCGGCCTGGCGCACGTCGCCATCGGCCTGGATGAGCTGCGCGTCGAGGAGTTGTCGAGCGCGCGCCGCCTGCTGGGCGGACTGCACGACGCCGTCGATGTGCGCGTTCGCGGCCTCGAGGGCGGCGACGGCGCGCGACGGTCGGCGCCCGCCGCCCGAGAGATCGTCCCGTGCTTCGGCGATGCGCCCCTGCGTCGCAGCGATCGTCGCCGCGACGGCGCCATCCGCATCCGGGACGGACTGGGCCCCAGCGATGTCGGCCTCCAACTCGCTGATCAATTCGGCGCATCGCGCTTCGACGCCCGCGAGTTCCGGGCCGCGCGCCGCGATGGACTGGTGGATCGTCTCCGCCTGCGCGATCGCTGCCTCTGCCTCGCGGATCGACACGGCGGCAGCGCCGGATTCCGGTGGCGTGGCGCTGAGCGAGGAGGCCGCGGCGTTCTCCCGCTCCGCGGCGAAGGCGAGCAGTGCCTCCGCCTGCTGGGGGGCGCCTTCGAGGGCGGCGAGCTCTTCCGGGGCGAACGTCGCCGTGAGGCTGGCGACCTCGGCAGCGGTCTGCGCCGCCTGCGCGGCCGCCTGTTCCCGGCGTGCCGCCGCAGCGGCGAGCGCAGCCGGAGCGTTCTGCTCGATCGCGCGCAGCCGCTCGAACGATTCAGCCTGCGCGTCGAGCTCGTCGTCGACGGAGGCGCAGAGCTCGATGACCCGTTCCAGCCATTCCCGCCGCTGAGCGTCGGTGTCCGGAGTGGCGTCGTCGAGTTGCTGACGCAGCGCGAAGGCTTCGAGCAGGCGGGCTCGCACCGACTCGATCGATTCGGCATAGGCCGCGACCGCGGCATCTCCGAACTGAGCGCGGGCGAACTCGAGCTCTTGCGCACTGCTCTTCACGGCATCGTCGGCGGCGACCAGCGCGGAGCCCGAGACGCGCTCGAGCTCCGCGAGCTCCTGCTCGGCTGCCTCCTCGGTGCGGCGCTTGCGCACGACGCGCGTGATGCCGTAGGCGGCTCCACCGAGACCCAGCACTCCGGCGCCGATCCCGACGGCGACCGCGGTGTTGCGGCCGGGAGCCGCCTGCTCCGCTTCAAGCTGGTCGGCGGCGGCGGCGATCGTGCCCGCCCAGTCCTCGTCGCGGAGCTCGGGAAGCAGCTGCTGCTCGATGCTGTCGAGCGCGTCGTTGCTCAGCGCCCCGTTCTCCGGCGAGGAGATGTAGTACTGGCGGCCCTCGGTCGCGACCGCGAGCAGATACTGCGTATCTCCGAGACCGTTGCGCTGCGCGGTCTCGTCGGCCCACGCGATCCTGTCAGCCGGATCGGTGAACTCGTCGACGAACACCACGAAGAGGTCGAGCCCCGTCTCGTCGAAGGCGGCGGCGAGACGAGCGTTCGCGGTCTGCTCCTCAGCGGGGTCGAGCACGTCGACGGCGTCGGTCACGTACTCGGTGCCGAGGGAGCCGGGAGCGACAGCAGCAGCGCTCGACGCGCCGAGCGCGAGCAGTCCGGCGCCCATCAGCGCGCTCGCCCACCAGCGCCCGATGCGCGGCCGGTGAGGATGCGGACGGGGGGACAAGCCTGAGTGCTCCACAATCGGAGTGTATTCGTGCCTCGGCATCCGGGTCCAATTGTTTTCCAAGCGCTAACGTAAAGCTCATGGAGCTCCTTCGCACGCGTGCGGCACTGCCCGACGTCAGATGGGCAGAGACCTCGCCCTCCACGAACGCCGAGCTCCGTGCTCTCGTGGTGACTGAGACGGGTCGAGACGCTGACGGCATTCCGCACGGCACGTTGGTGGCCACGAGTGATCAGACCGCTGGCCGGGGTCGTCTCGACCGCGGGTGGGTGACTCCGCCGAACACCTCGATCGCGGCCTCGTTGCTGGTGCGCGGATTCGGAGCGAGCGGACTGAGGGTGAGCTGGCTTCCCCTGCTCGCCGGCTCCGCCATCGTCACCGCGCTGCAGCCGTGCTTCACGGCAGCTGCCGAGGCCGCAGGCGGCGAGGCGAAGCGCGTCGGGGTGAAGTGGCCGAACGACGTGCACGTGCGCGATGAGGAGGACGCGATCGCCGGGAGGCCGGGCAAGAAGCTCTGCGGGATCCTGTGCGAACTGCTGCCGGGCGACACGACCGGCGGGCACACCGTCATCGTCGGCACTGGCATCAATCTGCTGATCCCCGAGTGGGAGCTGCCCACCGACCGCGCGACCTCGCTGCTCGCAGCGGGCGCCGACACGGGCGGCGCTGAGAGTCTCGCCGACGCCGCGGGCCGGGATCTCGCAGACCGCGTGCTCTCCGAGTACGCCGGAGAACTGCTCCGGCTCGTGCGCCTCGCCGCCGACGACCCGGGGGCCGCACGGGCGCGGATCGCCCGCCACTCGCTCACGATCGGCACCGAGGTGCGGGTGCACCTGCCCGGTGACCGGATCGTGGACGGGCGCGCCCGGGCGCTCGCCGCCGACGGGTCACTCGTCGTCGATCTGCCCACCGGTGGCGAACTCACCGTGTCTGCTGGCGACGTCGAGCACCTCAGGTGACGGCGTCGCGCCGCGTCACGCCGCCCGGTAGAGCTCCTCGCCGAGCACCGTGGTGCTGCGAACGCGCGAGGAGAGCAGCGCCTCGGGTGCCGCTTCGAGCGGGTTCACGTCGAGCACGATGAAATTGGCGCCGAGGCCCGGTCGGATTCGGCCCGTCGTCGCATCCATCTCGCCGGCGAACGCACCGCCTGCGGTGATCGCCGTCAGCGCGTCCGCTGGGCTGAAGGTGCGCTCCGGGTGGTACGGGGCCCGTTCGGGATCGAGCGCTGAAGCGCCGGTGAGCGCGATGTAGAGGTTGGGAATCGCCTCGTGCGGCGCCGTCGGCGCATCGGTGCCGAGGGTGATCGCAACGTTCGCCGCGCGGAACTTGTGCCAGGGGAACCCGAGTTCCTGGCGTTCGTCGCCGAGCTGCGCCTTCCAATTGTCGAGTACGGCGGGATCGCAGTGCACCGGCTGCATCGACGCGATGACGCCGAGCTCGCCCATGCGGATGATGGTGTCGTCCGCGACGCTCTCGAGGTGCTCGATCCGGTGGCGACGAGCGCGGGGCCCGTTCATGCGCACGCAGTGCTCGACCACATCGAGGGCGATCTGACTGGTGCGATCGCCGATCGCGTGCATGGCGATCTGCAGGCCGGCTCGATCGGCGGCCTCGGCGACGGGGAGGATGCGCTCAGCTGTCCAGATCGGCTCCGCGTTGCTGCCGTTCGCGTAGGGCGCGAGCATCGTGGCCGTGCACGCGTCGATGACGCCGTCCATGATGAACTTCACTCCAGCTACCCGCAGCCAGTCGGCCGCACTGCTCGCGGCGATCTCATCCCGGAGCGTCGCGATGCGCGCTGCGCCTGCCACGTCGCGCGCCGCGTCACCCGTCGGCTCGAGGATCCAGTGGGCGGTGATGGGGAAGGGGAGACGGCCGTCCCGGTCGATGATGGCGCGCAGCCCGTCGACCTCCGCCGCATTCAGCGACATCTCGGTCGCTCCGGTCACGCCGGCCTCGAGATAGGTCGCGAACGCGCGATCGAGCGCGGCGACGACATCGGCTTCAGTCGTCTGGGAGAGCAGGAATGCCGAGGCGTATTGCGTACCGGCGGTCTCCAGCAGCAAGCCCGTCGCATCGCCCGCGGCGTCTCGCACGATCTCGCCGCCGACGGGATTCGCGGTGTCGCGCGTGATGCCCATCTCTCGGAGCGCCGCACTGTTCACCCAGACCGAGTGGAAGTCGTTGGCGTCGAGATACACGGGCACATCGGGCAGCACCCGATCGAGCATCTCGGCGGTCGGCATGCCGTCGCCGATCGCGTCGAACAGCCAGCCGCTGCCGAGCACTCTCGCCCCGGCCGGGTCGGCGGCTCGCGCAGCGACCAGGCGTTCGTGCATCTCGGCGAGCGAGGCGCAGTCGCGTAGCTGCACGCGGGCGAGCGACTCGCCGAACCCGACGAGGTGGGTGTGGGAATCGATGACGCCGGGAGCGACGAATCGCCCCTCGAGGTCCACCTCGACGACCTCCCGCGATCCGGCGCCGCCAGCGACCCCTCCGACGGCCGTGCGCACATCGTCGATCGACCCGACGGCGATGAACCGTCCGTGCTCGACGGCGAAGGCCTGGGCGATCGGGGTGGGCTGCTCGGGGGTGGGATCGGCGGTGAAGACGACGGCGTTGCGGTACAGGGTGGTCGTCACGGTGGCCTCCGGAGGTCAGGTGGTGAATGGGGGGATCTGGGGCGCCGCGCTCGTGCGGCGCCCCCTGCACGGGCTAGCGCTCTGAGCGCGCCTCTGCCGCGTCGAGCGGGTACTCCGCCGAGAGGGCGTCGATCGCTTCGGTCGACGGGATCTCCTCAGAGAAGTTCAGCTTCGGCACGGGCTTGCGGAAGAAGCCGGTCTTCAGCGCCAGAATGACGACGCCGATGAGCATCCAGATGCCGCCGACGATCCAGGTGAGGCCCTCGAGCGAGGTCCACAGCCAGATGGTGAGCCCGAATCCGACGAGCGGGATCACGCCGTACCGGAACCAGCCCCACGCCGAGACGGGCTCGGTGCGGCCGCCCTTCGGGAAGAGGTAGGTGCGGATGACGGAGAGGTTGACCATGGCGAATGCGGCGAGCGCGCCGAAGCTGATCATGAACGCCGCCTGGTCGAGGCTGACGAAGAGGCTCGCGAGGGCGACGATCGAGACGGTGGTCGCGGCGACGATCGGGGTGCCGAAGCGCTTCGAGAGGATGCCGAGCGGTTTCGGGAGGATGCCGTCGCGGCCCATCGAGTAGAGGATGCGCGACACGGCGACCTGGCCGGCGAGGCCGGAGCCGAAGCAGCCGGCGACGGTGATGATCACGAAGATGGCTGCGAGCACTTCGCCGCCCACGTGGCTGAAGAGCACGGCACCGGCCGCGTCGAGCAGCTCGGTCGACGCGGTGCTCCAATCGTCGAGGTAGTACGCGCGTGCGCCGACGTACGAGACGACGATGAAGATCAGGCCGCCGATGATGGTCGTGAGCATGATGGCGCGGGGGATGTCGCGGCGCGGGTTCTTCGCTTCTTCGGACAGGGTCGACACGGCGTCGAAGCCGAGGAACGAGAGCGCGAGGATGGCGGCGCCCGTGAAGATCGGGCTGTAGCCGACGGAGCCGGGGATGAAGGGTTCGAGCAGTGACGGCGCGTTCGGGTCGTTGATCGCTGCCTTGATGGCGAGGATCGCGAAGACGATGACGGCGGCGAGCGAGACGACGACGATCACCGTGTTGATCTTGCCGACCAGCGAGATGCCGAGCACGTTGAAGACGAACACGGCGATCAGCGCGGCGAGCGTGAACACCCACGTCGGGACGCTCGGGAACTGGGTGCTGGCGTAGAGCCCGAGAATCAGGAAGTTGATCATCGGGATGAAGAGGTAGTCGAGCATGAGCACCCAGCCCGTGAGGAAGCCGGTCGTGCCCCCGAAGGACTGCTGCGAATACGTGTAGGCGGATCCGGCGACGGGGTAGCGGCGCACCATCGCCGCGTAGCTCGCCGCGGTGAACAGCATGACGACGAGGGCGACGATGTAGGAATCGACGAGGTGGCCCTCGGTGAGCTGGTTCACGATGCCGTAGGTCGTGAAGACGGTGCCGACCGCCATGTACGAAAGCCCGAACAGTGTGAGGGTGATGGGGCCAAGAGTGCGCTTGAGATGCGCCCCGGTTGCTTCGCTCACTGAATCTCCTGTGATGTGGCGGCTGGTGCCGGTGCCGTGCGCCGATTCCGTCTGCGGAACGACCACCAAAATGAACAAGGTTCTTTTTGACGTGACTAGACTAGACGGAGATCGTCGGGAGCGCGAGTCGAGTGCATCGGTTCGCGCCGCGAAGCGTCAGCGAAGGAGTGATGCGCGTGACTGAGTCAGTGCGGCGACGCGTGGGGCGCCCGAGCGAGCAGGTGCTCTCGCGGGTCAGGATCGTGGAGACCGCGCTCGATCTGCTCGACGAGCACGGCGAGGGCTTCGGCATGCGCGACCTGGCGCGCGAGCTCGGGGTGCGACCCTCAGCGCTCTACAACCACGTGGAGAACAAAGAAGACGTCTTCCGCGGCATCCGCGAGGTGATCGCGGGCCGGGTGTCGCAGCGCGAACTGGAGCACGAGCCCTGGGACGTGGCCCTCGCCGCTTGGGCGAGATCGTATCGAGACGCGTTCGCCGCGCACCCTCCGACGATCGCACTGCTCGCCGTCATGCCGTTCGACCCCGGCTCGCACGTATTCGCCTCGTACGATCGCATCGTCGCGCTGCTGACCTCGGAGGGGTGGAGCCGGGCGGCTGCCCTCAACATCCTCGTCGCCTTCGAGTCCTTCATCCTCGGCTCCGCGCTCGATGCGGCTGCCGCACCCGACATGATGCACGCGCGCGACCGCGACGACGTTCCGAACTTCACTGCGGCGTACGAGGAGCGCGATCGGCAGGGCTCGGACACGGGCACCGGGCCCGCGGATCAGGCCTTCGCCGCCGGTCTCGAGCTGCTGCTGCGCGGCCTCCGATCCGAGCAGCGCGAACGGGAGGCCCAGCTGGCTCCGCGCTGAACAGCGCGGAGCCACTGCGCGAGCGCGAGCGCACGCATAGACGCACAGCGGCCCCCACCCGTGCGGGCGGGGGCCGCTGTGCGCGCGGCCGCGGTGACTATCGCGGGTCGAGCGGGTAGTCCTCCGCCAACTGATCGATCTGCTCGGTGCTCGGATCGCTCTCCGAGAAGTCCATCTTCGGCACGGGCCGGCGGAAGCCGCCGGTGACGAGCGCGATGATGACAACGCCGACGGCCAGCCAGATCCCGCCGACGAGCCAGGTGAGGGCCTCGAGCGAGCTCCAGAGCCAGATCGTGAGCGCGAACCCGATAAGCGGCATGACGCCGTACCGGATCAGGGCCCAGGCGCCCTCCGGTCGCTTGCCGTGCTTCGGGAAGAGGTAGGTGCGGATGACCGAGAGGTTGACCATCGCGAACGCCGCGAGGGCGCCGAAGCTGATCATGAACGCGACGGTGTCGAGCGAGAGGAAGAGCGCGGAGAGCGCGAATACCGACACGACCACCGCGGCGATCACGGGAGTGCCGAAGCGGGAGTGCAGTCGCGAGAGCGGCTTCGGCAGCATGCCGTCGCGGCCCATCGCGTAGAGGATGCGCGACACCGACACCTGGCCGGTCATACCCGAACCGAAGGCGCCCACCACGTAGATGGCGACGAAGAACGACGTGAACCAGCTCGTGCCGAAGCTGTCCATCACGGTCGTTCCCGCAGCGTCGATCTGAGCGCTGCTGAGGGTCGACCACTCGGGGTTGAACGCCAGGGCGCCGGCCCACGAGACGAGGATGAAGAAGAAGCCGCCGAGCATCGTCGCGAGCAGGATCGCGCGAGGGATGTCGCGGCGCGGGTTCTTCGCCTCCTCAGACAGTGTCGACACCGCGTCGAAACCGAGGAAGGAGAGCGCGAGGATCGCGGCTCCCGACGCGATCGCGCCGATGCCGCCCTCACCGAAGGTGAAGGGGTCGATGAGGCCGACCGACTGGTCGCCGCCGAGGTACTGCTTGAATGCGAGCGCGACGAAGACGACCACGAGCACCACGGAGAGGGCGATGATGACGAAGTTGACCTTGTTCACGAGCGTGATGCCCAGAATGTTGAAGACCAGCACGAGCACCAGCGCGACGAGGGTGAAGACCCAGATCGGAATGGCCGGGAACTGGGTGTTCATGTAGATGCCGATGAGCATGAAGTTGATCATCGGGATGAAGAGGTAGTCGAGCAGCATGACCCAACCGGTCAGGAACCCGGCCGCGCCCCCGAAGGACTGCTGCGAATAGGTGTACGCCGATCCCGCGACGGGATACTTGCGCACCATCGCCCCGTAGCTCGCCGCCGTGAAGAGCATGGTGATGACCGCGACGACGTAGGCCGCGGGGAGGTGCCCATCGGTGACCTGATTGACGATGCCGTAGGTCGTGAAGACGGTGATGACCGTCATGTAGGTGACCCCGAAGAGGGTCAGGCCGGTGAGGCCGAGTGCCCGCTGCAATCGGGGCTTGGACTGGGTGTCGCTCACGATGGTCTCCTTTGATTCGTGCAACGTCGAGGAACGGGTCAGGTGGTGATGGAAGTGCTCAGGAAGGTGGTGTCGCCGGCGAGCCAGGTGCCGTTGACGACGATCTCGGCGATCGCCTCCGGGGCGATGGTCAACGGGTCGGCCGAGAGCCAGGCGGCGTCGGCGACGCGGCCCACCTCGAGGGTGCCGCGATCATTCGCGAGGGCCTGCCGCGCGATGCCGGTGGTGTAGGCGCCGAGCGCGGCCGCGGCGCTGATGCGCTCCTCCGGCAGCCAGGCGTCGGCGTCGGGCTCGGTGTGGCTGTGGCGGGTGATGGCGGTGGAGAGCGCCGGCCGCCAGTCGCGGGTCGTCACCGGCCAGTCGCTGCCGAACGTGACAGTGGCTCCGCTGCGATGCACCGACCCGATGAGGTACTGCCATCCTTCGCGGGAGTGGCCGAGATGCGGGATCGTGAGGTCGCGCATCACCGCGTCGCACTGCGCCCAGTACGGTTCGAAGTTCGCGATGACCCCGAGTTCGGCGAAGCGCTGGACGTCGGCGGGATCGAGCAGCGCGACGTGAGCGATGACGTCGGCGCGCTCCCTGGCGGGGTTCGTCGCGCGGGCGTGCGCGAGCGCATCGAGCGCGCTGCGGTTCGCGGCGTCGCCGATCGCGTGGAGGTGCAGTTGGAACCCCTCCGCGTCGAATGCGCGCACGGCCTCGGCGAGCTCGGCGTCGCTCCAGTTCGGCAGCCCGCGATCATCGGGCCGGTCGGCGTATGGCTGGATGAGTGCGGCGGTGTGGCTCTCGATGACCCCGTCGAGGAAGAGCTTCACCGTCTCTCCGCTCAGTCGCGGGTGGTCCAGCGACCTGACGCGGTTGCGGTTCGTGACGAACTCGGCGACCTGCTCGCGCCAGCGCGCCGGGTCGGCGCGGAATGCGAGGTTGACGCGCGTGTGCAACCGTTCCTGCTGCGCCGCTTCGAGGTAGAGCTCGAGGTCGGCCGGCTCCACCCAGGCGTCCTGAATCCAGGTGGTGCCCTGCTCCGCGTAACCCCGGGTCGCCCGTTCGAGCGCTTCGAGCCGCTGATCCAACGCGAACGGGGGCACCACGTCCGCGATGAAATCGTTGGCCGCCGCCTCCTGCAGGGTTCCAAGCGGTGCGCCATCGGCCCCGCGCACGATGCGGCCGAGCTCCGGGTCGGGGGTGTCGGCGGTGATGCCGCCGGCGGCCAGCGCCGCACTGTTCACCCACGCGGTGTGGTAATCCCAGGCGCGCAGGATGGTGGGGGTGCTCCCGGTGACCTCGTCGAGCCAGCGGGCGTCGAACAGACCGCCTTCGGAGAAGGTCGCGTCATAGCTCGCACCCACGATCCACTCGGCGTCGGGGTTCTCGGCCTTCCATGCTGCGACGGCGGAGACGATGCCTGCGAGGTCGGCGGCTTGCCGCACCTGCGGACCGAGCGCCTCGACGCCGCCCAGGACGGGGTGAGCGTGGCCGTCTCCGATGCCGGGCACGAGCGCGCCCCCGGCGAGATCGATCACGGTCGTCGCCTCAGCGGTGAGCGCCCGCGCGTCTTCCCCGATCGCTGCGACTCTGCCCGACCGGAAGGCGATCGCGTCGCTCGTCGCACGGTCCGCGCCCCCCATCGGATCGACGATGACGGTTCCGTTCACGAAGACGGTGACGTGCGAGGCTTCACTCATGCTGCATCCTTGCTGCTCGGTGCCGGAGGGCGGGAGGTCTAGAGTGGTAAACGAACGGGGTTCGTTTACCGGCGGGTCGAGAATAGTACGGATTCTCCGGCAGAGCGAGCGAACGCACGGATTCGTTGCGCAATCCGTATCGACGAGCACGAAGGAGTGGCATGGCCAGCGAGGAGTCTGCGAAGCGGCGGCGAGCCGGCCGGCCCAAGCAGAACGTGCTGTCGCCTCGGCTGATCCACGAGACGGCACTCCGCCTCATCGACCGGCACGGAGTCGAGGGTGCGGGAATGCGGGCGATCGCGGCTGAGCTCGGTGTGCGGCCCTCATCGCTCTACAACCACGTCGCCGGTCAAGCCGAACTCATCGCGGGCGTGCGCGACCTGGTGAGCGAACGGATCCCCACCGCCCCGTTCGCCGAGCTGCCTTGGGATGCGGCGCTCGAGCAGTGGGCGCTCGGGTATCGGCTCGCCTTCGCGTCGCACCCGCCGACGATCGCGCTGCTCGCCGTGCAACCACTCGACCCCGATTCGAGCACGTCGTTCATGTACGACGCGGTCGCGGCCGGCCTGGTGCGCGCTGGATGGCCGCAGGAGCGGGCGCTCTCGGTGATCGTGGCCTTCGAGTGCTTCATCCTCGGGGCGGCGCTCGATCTCGCGGCGGACCCGGCCATGCTCGATCCGGGGCGGCGGGGCGACGTGCCGGCCTTCTCAGCGGTCTACCGCGCGCGAAGCGAGGCGCTCGAGGCCTCCGGGACCAGCCCGGCCGACGACGCGTTCGGCATCGGCCTGCGTGCGATGCTCGCCGGCCTCCGCGCCGAGTACGCCGCTCTCGCAGCGCAGAAGAACGACGATCGGCGACGCTCCTAGAAGATGATCGTGCGATCGCCGTCGACGAGCACGCGGTTCTCGGCGTAGGAGCGCACGGCGTGGCGCAGTACGCGCGCCTCCACGTCCTGGCCCAACTGCGTCAGCGACCGCACCGTGTAGCCGTGATCCACGCGGATCGTGTCCTGCTCGATGATGGGCCCCTCATCGAGATCGGTCGTGACGAAGTGCGCTGTCGCCCCGATGAGCTTCACGCCCCGCTGGTGCGCCTGCTTGTAGGGGTTCGCGCCCTTGAACCCCGGCAGGAAGGAATGGTGGATGTTGATCGCGCGTCCTTCGAGCGCGGCGCAGAGCTCGGGCGAGAGGATCTGCATGTACCGCGCGAGCACGACGAGCTCGATGTCGAGCTCGGCGACCGCCTCCAAGACGCGCGCTTCGAACGCCGCCTTGTCGTCGCCGCCGGCGATGGTGCGGTGCTCGAACGGCACGTCGTAGAACTCCGCGATGTCGCGCACCGTCTCGTGATTCGAGAGCACGAGGGGGACGTCGATGGCGAGCTGGCCGGCGCGGCGACGGTAGAGCAGGTCGTTCACGCAGTGCGTCGCCGTCGAGGCGAGGATCAGCGTGCGCACCGGTCGGTCCGCACGATCCAGGCGCCAGGTCATGTGGTAGCGCTCCGTGACCGGGGCGAGCGCAGCGGCGAACCGCTCATCGAACGTCTCCGGCTGGGCGACGGCCTCCACCTGCAGCCGCATGAAGAAGCGGCCGGTATCCGCCGAGGCGAATTGCTGGCTCTCCACGATGTTGCCGCCGGCTGCCACGATGGCGCCGCTGATCGAGTGCACGATCCCGGGTCCGTCGATGCAGGAGAGGGTCAGGACCCACTGGGTGTCGGAAGCGGTGGGAGGTGCGAAGAGCGTAGTCACGGTCTCCAGGGTAGTGCGTGCGCCGTATCGGCCCAATTTTGCTACAGTGACGCCAGGGGGCGGCGCCCGGAGTTGCGCGCAGAGCATCAACCGGGCGGCGAGCATCAGCGCAAAGGAGTGAATCGATGTCGCAGCTACGTACCGGCGAATCGTCTGACCCGATCTTCGAGCAGGACCCCGGCCTTCCGCCGGTCGCGCTCAGCGATGACGAGCGCGCGGAGGACGCGGGCAGGCACCGCGGTCTGAAGATCGCGATCTGGATCGCGGTCGGCATCCTGGGAGCGGTGGGCTGGACCATGCTCGCCCTGGCGCGAGGCGAGACGGTGAACGCCATCTGGTTCGTGTTCGCGGGCGTCTGCACCTATCTCATCGGATACCGCTTCTACTCGAAGTTCATCGAGTGGAAGATCGCGAGACCGGACGACCGCCGTGCGACACCCGCGGAGTACCGGGCGAACGGCAGCGACTACGTCGTCACCGACCGGCGCGTGCTCTACGGCCACCACTTCGCCGCGATCGCCGGCGCCGGGCCGCTCGTCGGTCCCATCCTCGCGGCGCAGTGGGGCTTTCTTCCCGGAACGATCTGGATCGTCGTCGGCGTGATCGTCGCAGGCGCCGTGCAGGACTACCTGGTGCTGTACTTCTCCATGCGCCGCGGAGGCCGCTCCCTGGGGCAGATGGCCCGCGACCAGCTCGGCCGGATCGGCGGGACGGCGGCGATTCTCGCGACCCTCGTCATCATGGTGATCATCGTCGCGATTCTCGCGCTCGTCGTCGTCAACGCGCTGGCCGAGAGCCCGTGGGGCGTCTTCTCCGTCGGGCTCACCATCCCCATCGCGCTCTTCATGGGGGTGTATCTGCGCTACCTGCGCCCGGGGCGCATCACGGAAGTGTCGATCATCGGGTTCGTGCTGCTGATGGCCGCCATCATCTCCGGCGGATGGGTGGCCGAGACCGAGTGGGGCGCGGCCCTGTTCACCCTGGACAAGACGACGCTCGCCTGGTGCATCATCATCTACGGCTTCATCGCGGCCGTGCTGCCGGTCTGGTTGCTGCTCGCGCCGCGCGACTATCTCTCGACCTTCATGAAGATCGGCGTGATCCTGCTGCTCGCCGCGGCGGTGATCCTCGTCATGCCGAACGTCGAGGCCCCGGCGCTCAGCCAGTTCGCCTTCACGGACACCGCTCCGGTCGTGACCGGCAGCATCTTCCCGTTCCTCTTCGTCACGATCGCGTGCGGCGCCCTCTCCGGATTCCACGCGCTCATCGCGAGCGGCACGACCCCCAAACTCGTGCAGAAGGAACGGCAGACCCGCGTCATCGGGTACGGCGGCATGCTCATGGAATCATTCGTGGCGCTGATGGCGCTGGTCGCCGCAGTGACGCTCGATCAGGGCATCTACTACGCCATGAACGGATCCGCAGCAGCAACGGGCGGCACCGTGCAGGGCGCGGTCGACTTCGTCATGGGTCTCGGCCTCGCCGGAGTCGACGTCTCAGCGCAGCAGCTCACCGACATGGCCGCCGCTGTCGGCGAGGAGAGCATCGTCTCGCGCACCGGCGGCGCCCCGACCCTCGCGCTCGGCCTGGCGAACATCATGAAAGATCTCATCGGCGGCACGGCCATGATGGGCTTCTGGTACCACTTCGCGATCATGTTCGAGGCCCTCTTCATCCTGACCGCCGTCGACGCCGGCACGCGAGTCGCCCGCTTCATGCTGCAGGACTCGATCGGCAACGTCGCGCCGAAGTTCGGCGACAACTCGTGGCGTCCCGGGGTGTGGATCACGACCGCGATCATGGTCGCGGCATGGGGATCGATCCTGATCATGGGAGTCACCGACCCGCTGGGGGGCATCAACACGCTCTTCCCGCTCTTCGGGATCGCCAACCAGCTGCTCGCGGCCATCGCCCTCGCCGTCGTCATGGCCATCGTCGCGGCGCAGAAGAACTTCAAGTACCTCTGGGTGGTCGTCGTGCCGCTCGCCCTCACCGCCGTCGTCACGATCACGGCCTCGGCGTTCAAGATCTTCTCGCCCAATCCGGCGATCGGCTACTGGGCGAATCACGTCGCATTCCGCGAGGCGCTCGCCGCAGGGGAGACGTCGCACGGCACGGCAGAGGGAGTCGAGGCGATGAGCGCCGTCGTGCGCAACACCGCGATCCAGGGGACGCTCTCGATCCTGTTCGTCACGCTCGCGATCATCGTCATCATCGCCGCCGTACTGGCGGTACTCCGCTCGCACCGAAGCCCGGAGGCCGTCGATACGAGCGATCCGCCGGTCGCATCCCGCACCTATGCTCCTGCCGGCATACTGGCGACTCCGAACGAGCGCAGGCTCGAGCGCCGATGGGCCGACGACCAGCCGCATGCGGCGCGCGCGAGGGGGCACTGAGTGCGTCGGCTCGTGCGCGCGATCGGGGCAGGCGGGGCGCGTCTGCGCTGGTTCTGCCGCGAGCTCTTCGGCGACGCCAAGTACGAGCGCTACGTCGCGCATCTTCGCGTCGCGCACCCTGACGCGCCGGTGCCCGACGTGCGTACCTTCTGGCGCGAGCACTACGCCGAGCAGGATCGGAACCCCGGCGCGCGCTGCTGCTGACCGACGAGCCGGCGGCGCACCGCGATACGGCGAGCGGGCGAGGCTCGACCGCTCGCCGCCGCCGTCGCGGCTTGCTAAGCTGAGCCCGTCGCGACTGGCGTACAGATGGTCACCATCGGGAAACGACACACTGCTTGCATGGGACGGCCGCTCGCCTGGGTCGGATCCGGAAATGTTGCCGCGCTCGCGCGCGAATCACCACCGAGGAGCATTGCATGACCACCCAGTCAGCCTTTTTCAACGAGCCGCTCGAAGTCGTCGATCCTGAGATCGCCGAGGTCCTCAAGAACGAGCTCAACCGCCAGCGTTCCACGCTGGAGATGATCGCCAGTGAGAACTTCGTGCCTCGCGCCGTGCTCGAATCGCAGGGTTCCGTGCTCACGAACAAGTACGCAGAGGGGTACCCGGGCCGCCGCTACTACGGCGGCTGCGAGTTCGTCGACGTCGCCGAGGACCTGGCGCGCGAGCGCGCCAAGTCGCTCTTCGGCGCGTCATACGCCAATGTGCAGCCTCACTCCGGCGCGTCCGCCAATGCCGCCGTGCTCTCCGCGATCGCCGAGCCGGGCGACACGATCCTCGGTCTCGAGCTGTCGCACGGCGGGCACCTCACGCACGGCATGAAGCTGAACTTCTCCGGCAAGCTCTACAAGGTCGCCTCCTACGGAGTCGACCCCGACACGTTCCTCATCGACATGGATGTCGTGCGCCAGCAGGCGCTCGAGCACCGGCCCAAGGTGATCATCGCCGGGTGGTCCGCCTACCCCCGCACGCTCGATTTCGCGAAGTTCCGCGAGATCGCCGACGAGGTGGGAGCCACCCTCTGGGTCGACATGGCGCACTTCGCGGGTCTCGTCGCTGCAGGCCTCTACCCGAACCCGGTGCCGCACGCGCACGTCGTCTCGTCGACCGTGCACAAGACCATCGGCGGGCCCCGTTCTGGTTTCATCCTCACCAACGATCTCGACCTGCACAAGAAGCTGAACTCGAACGTCTTCCCAGGGCAGCAGGGCGGGCCGCTCATGCACGTGATCGCCGCGAAGGCGACCGCGTTCAAGCTCGCCGCGACGGAGGAGTTCGCCGACCGCCAGGTGCGCACCCTCTCGGGAGCGAAGCTCGTGGCCGAGGCGCTGACGACCGAGGCCGCGCGCGGAGCCGGCGTCGATGTGCTGACGGGCGGCACTGACGTGCACCTCGTGCTCGCCGACCTGCGCGACTCGTCGCTCGACGGGCAGCAGGCGGAGGATGCGCTGCACTCGGTCGGCATCACGGTCAACCGCAACGCCGTTCCCTTCGATCCTCGCCCGCCCATGGTCACGTCGGGCCTGCGGATCGGCACGCCCGCGCTCGCGACCCGCGGATTCGGCGACGCCGAGTTCGCCGAGGTCGCCGACATCATCGCACTGACGCTGCAGCAGTCGGGCGACGTCGATGCGCTCTCGGCCCGCGTCACGGCGCTCGCCGACGCGTTCCCGCTGTACCCCGGTCTCGAGGAGTGGTAACCGATGGCCGCTGAACTCCTGGACGGGAAGGCAGCTGCCTCGGCGATCAAGCAGGAGCTCACGGGCCGCGTGTCGGCGTTGCGCGAGCGCGGAATCGTGCCCGGGCTCGCGACGGTGCTCGTCGGTGACGACCCCGGATCGCAGTGGTACGTCGCCGGCAAGCACCGGGACTGCGCCGAGGTCGGCATCGCGTCGATCAAGCGCGACCTCCCGGAGTCGGTGACGCAGGAGGAGCTCGAGGCCGTGCTCGATGAGCTGAACGCCGACCCGGCGTGCACCGGCTACATCGTCCAGCTCCCGCTGCCGAAGCACATCGACACCGATCGGATCCTCGAGCGCATCGATCCCGACAAGGACGCCGACGGACTGCACCCGACGAACCTCGGGCGGCTCGTGCTCAACGCGAACCGACCGATCGCGTCGCCGCTGCCGTGCACTCCGCGCGGTGTGATCGAACTCGTGGAGCGCAACGGCATCTCATGGGCGGGCAAGCACGTGGTGGTGGTGGGCCGGGGTGTGACCGTCGGGCGACCGATCGGTCCGCTGCTCACGCGTCGCGAGTACAACGCGACGGTGACACTGACGCACACGGGAACGCAGGATCTCGGCAGCATCCTGCAGCAGGCCGACGTGATCGTCGCTGCGGCCGGCTCCGAGGGCATCGTGCGCGCGGAGCATGTGAAGCCCGGCGCGATCGTGCTCGACGTCGGAGTATCGCGCAAGACCGATCCGGTGACGGGGAAGAGCCGTGTCGTCGGAGACGTCGATCCCTCGGTCGCCGAGGTCGCGGCGTGGGTCTCACCGAATCCGGGCGGCGTCGGGCCGATGACGCGTGCGCTTCTGCTGCAGAACGTCGTGGAGATGGCTGAGCGCGGCTGACTCCAGTGCTGCAAGTTCTGCGCCGCCCGTTGGGGATGCCGAACTTTCAGGCGGGCGCGGCATACTGGTGTGCGTCGTGCCCGCCGCCCATCCCGACGAAAGTTGAGCTCTGCACGTGACATCGACGACCACCGCACTCTCCATGATCGCGACCGTCCCTGCGCTGCTCGGCATCGACTGGCTCGATCCGGAGACCCTGCTGGAGGCCGGTGGGTGGATCGCGCTGGTGCTCGCGTGCGCCTTCGTGTTCCTGGAAACGGGCGTGCTCGTGCTGGCGTTCCTCCCCGGTGATTCGCTCCTCTTCACGGTCGGGCTCTTCAGCGCGACGGGCATCATCGATGTGCCGATCGGGATCACGTGCGCCCTCCTCTTCGCCTTCGCCTTCGCCGGCGACCAGATGGGCTTCATGATCGGGCGGAAGCTGGGACCTGCGGTCTTCAACCGGGAGAAGAGCCGCCTCTTCAACCCCGAGAACGTCGCGCGCACGCACGCGTTCTTCGAGAAGCACGGTCCGAAGGCGATCATCATCGCGCGCTTCCTCCCGATCTTCCGCGCATTCGTGCCGGCTGCTGCCGGCGTCGGCAAGATGGAGTACCGCCACTTCGTCCTCTACAACGCGATCGGCGCCCTGCTCTGGGGCGTCGGGGTGACCCTCCTCGGGTTCTTCCTCGGGCAGATCCCCTTCGTGCGCGAGTACAGCGAGGTATTCATCATCGTCCTCGTGCTGATCCCGGGCATCCCGATCCTCATCGAACTCTTCCGCGCCCTCTCGCACTGGCGTGCGAAGCGCGGGGCTCCGGTCGCCGCGCCCCTCTCGCGCGACGGCGACGAGATCGTCTGAAGAGGGCGCGCAGACAGATGAATACGCACCCGGGCAGCGAGTACGAGGGCCTCATCGGCTGGATCCTGACGCTGATGGAGCGCATCGGCGAGTGGGGGGTCGGGCTCGCCGTCTTCCTCGAGACGTTCATTCCGCCGATTCCCTCGGAGGCGCTGCTTCCCGGCGCCGGCTTTCTCGCGTACGAGGGGCGGCTGAATTTCTGGTTCGCGTGGGCGATGGCCACACTCGGGGCTCTGGTGGGCGCCTGGGTCTGGTACGCGATCGGCGCCGCCTTCGGCCGGGACCGGACCCGTCGGGTCGTCGGCAAGATCCCGCTCATGGACCACGACGACTTCGATCGTGCGGAAGTGTTCTTCTCGCGGTGGGGAGGCACGGCGGTGCTCCTCGGCCGCTGCGTCCCTCTCGTCAGATCCTTCATCTCCATTCCCGCGGGCATCGAGCGCATGTCGATCGCGAAGTTCAGCATGTACACGCTGCTCGGATCCGGTGTCTGGAACGGGATCTGGATCGGACTGGGGTACGCGTTCGGGCCGGCGATCAAGCCGATACTCGAGCAGTGGAGCGGCGTGCTCTCCGACGCCATCATCGTGATCATCGTCGCGCTCTTCCTGTGGTTCGTGATCGCCCGACTGGTGCGCAACGCGCGCCGCAAGCGGGCCTCGTAGAGCGCTCGGCGAACGAGCGGCATTCGCCGGTTGACGGCGCGCTGATCCTGCCTTAAAGTACAACCAAATGGTTGCACAAATCTCGCCCCAGTCCGCTGACGCCAGCGCCGAGCCCGCGCTCGGGCTGACGGACGAGCAGGTGAACCGCGTCTTCCGCGCCCTCGCCGACGCGACACGGCGCGACATCGTGCGACGCACCCTGACCGCAGAGGCCTCGATCTCCGAGCTGGCGGCCGACTACGACATGTCGTTCGCGGCGGTGCAGAAGCACGTCAGCGTGCTCGAAGCAGCGGATCTCGTCGCACGAACCCCCAAGGGAAGGGAGCGCATCATCTGCGGCAACCCCGAGACCATCCGTCGGGTCCAGGAACTCCTGGGCCACTTCGAGCAGATCTGGCGCTCGCGCATCGATCGGCTCGACGCGTTCCTCTCCGAACGCCCCGAGTAACCCACGCCGGCGCTGCACCGACGCAGCGATCCCGGCACGCGAAGAAAGGTCGACATCATGCCCATCACCTCCGTCACGACCGATACCGAGGCGTACACCCTCACCGTGGTCGCCGATTTCACCGTCCCGGTGCGCCGCCTCTGGGACGCCTACGTCGATCCCAGGCAGATCGAACGCTTCTGGGGGCCGCCCGAGTACCCCTCGACGTTCACCCGCCACGACGCGGTCGCGGGCGGCGTGAGCAACTACATCATGACGGGCCCCGACGGAGACCGGAGCTGCGGATACTGGGAATGGGAGTCCGTCGACGCACCGCACTCGTTCGCGGTGCGAGACGGCTTCGCGAACGACGACGGCACGCCGAACACCGAGTTCCCCACCGTGCGCATGGAGTTCGCCTTCACCGAGTCGGCCCTCGGCTCCAGACTCACCACCGTCTCCCGATTCGGTTCGCTCGAAGCGCTCGAACAGCTCAAGGCGATGGGAATGGAAGAGGGCATGCGCGCTGCGATGGGGCAGATCGACGCGGTCGTCGAGGACCTCCGATCGTTCGCCGCCGGGCGCGAGACCGAAGTGCAGCTGCTGGGTGAGACGCAGGCGCGGGTCTCCCGCATCATCCGCGGGTCGGTCGAGCAGGTGTGGCAGGCACACGTCGACCCCTCCCTCTTGCAGCGCTGGCAACTGGGGCCCGACGGCTGGAGCATGCCCGTCTGCGAGTACGGCGCCGAAGTCGGCCAGCGCCTGCGCACCGAATGGCAGAACGACGAGAGCGGTGAACGTTTCGGCTTCGCCGGGGTCGTCGTCGAATCAGCCGCACCGCATCGGCTCGTGACGACGGAGCGGATGATCTCGCCGCAGGATCCCGAGGGCTCTGGCAGCCCCGAGACCCTGAATGAGATGACGCTCGTTCCCGTCGACGGCGGCACACTGCTCGCCTACGTCATCACGTACCCGGACGCGACCGTGCGCGAGGCGGTGCTCGCCACCGGCATGGCCGAGGGCATGGAGACGGGCTACCAGCGTCTCGAGCAGGTCGTGCTCGCAGGCTGAGCGAACGACGGGCTCGACGGGCCCCGTTCACAGCGGGAGCGGCTACTCTAGGGGACTGTGCTGCTGACGGAACTGGAAAACTACTCGACCATCGCCCTGTACTCGGCGATGATCGTCTACGCCATCGCATTCGTGTTCTACGCGGTGGATCTCGCGAACCGCAGCGGTGACGCCGCAGCGGTCCGTACGCCGGTCGCCGACGCTGAGGCGGCGACGGCCGGCGGCGGCGTCGTGACGATGGTGCGGACGGCGCCGCCGAGCCGCGCCATCGGTACCGTGATCAAGCCTCGGCGATCACGCTCGCTGCGCATCGGGTTCTCGCTCACCGTCCTCGGGTTCCTGCTGCACCTCGGAGCGACCGTGCTGCGCGGCATCGGGGCGGAGCGCGTTCCGTGGGCGAACATGTACGAGTTCGCGCTGACCGCGACCTGCGCGATCGTACTGATCTTCCTGGTCGTGCAGTTCTTCGTCGACCTGCGCTTCCTCGGCGCGCTGATCACGGGCATGACGATCCTGTTCCTCGGCGTCACGAAGGTGAACTTCTACGTCGCGATCGTCCCGCTGCAGCCGGCGCTCGACTCGTACTGGCTCGTGATCCACATTCTCGTCGCCGTGCTCGCAGTCGGGTTCCTCACCCTGTCGTTCGGACTGTCGGTGCTGCAGCTGCTCCAAGCCCGACGCGAAGCGCGCGACGCGCAGGGCGCCACGCCGACCATGCGGTTCCTCTCCACCTTCCCCGCAGCCGTGCGCCTGGAAGATCTGGCCTACCGCCTGGCGATCATCGGGTTCGTCTTCTGGACGTTCACGCTCATCGCCGGCTCGATCTGGGCGGAAGCCGCGTGGAGCCGTTACTGGGGCTGGGACACGAAGGAAGTCTGGACCTTCGTCATCTGGGTGCTCTACGCGGGGTACATCCACGCCCGCGCGACGCGCGGCTGGCGAGGAACGCGATCAGCATGGCTGTCGGTCATCGCCTACACGGCGGTCATCTTCAACTTCACGATCGTCAACGTCTTCTTCAAGGGGCTGCACGCCTACTCGGGCCTGTAAGCGGGAGACCAGCGGCGGTGCGCCGATGGGCTACTGCAGCACCTCGACCATTTCCGCCGGATCGATGAGGCGGCCCGCGATCGTGCCGCCGGTGACGCCCGAGCGGTCGCCCGCGTCGCGCAGATGGTCGACGATCCAGACGAGCTCGTCGGCCTCGCGGGTCACGATCCAGTCGGTGTCGCCGATGCCGCAGGTGGCAGCCGACTGAACCGAGACGGCCGCCGAGGCGCCGGCCAGGCCAGGCCGGTCGCTCGCCCCGCTCACGGAGAGCCACTGCTTCGGCGACTCATCGGCTGCGGCAGCATCGACGACGACGCCGAGAGTGCTCCAGGTGCGAATGAGGGGCTGCACGATCGCCGTGCGCCGCAACTGACGCAGGGACCACTGCAGATCCTCGGGTGCGGCCCCCTGCAGCCAGACGAGCACGTCGGCGTCTGAGCGCACTCCGCTGACGTCGTACCAGCCGCGGACGACGACGCCCTCATCATCGATCTCCCGCGACACGTCTTCGAGCTCGCGGACGATGCCGGGCACGTCACGACCGTCGAGCACGACCGGGTGCGACGAACTCACGCGGAACGCCGCGAAGAGCGAGAACGTGGTCTCAGGCACGCCGCTCTCCAGCGCGTCAGAAGGGATGGCTGCGGGATCGATTCCGAGTTCGCTCATGCCTCCATCGTGGTGGCCGGAGGCGAGGGATGCAAGGGGCGGCGGCTCGGCCGCGATGGTCAGCGCACCAGCCGGGCGATCGCAGCCGAAGCCTCATGCAGCTTCTCGGCGGCCACTGCTCCGCCCTCCGCAGCGGCAGACGCGACGCAGTGACGCAGGTGATCGTCCAGGAGCTCGAGCGCCACGCGCTCCAGGGCCTTCGTCGCCGCCGAGACCTGCGTGAGGATGTCGATGCAGTACTCGTCCTCCTGCACCATGCGCTGGACGCCGCGCACCTGGCCCTCGGCGCGGCGCAGCCGCTTCAACAGTTCGTCTTTGTGCTCGATGTAGCCGTGCGTGTGCTCAGCGCAGGCAGCATCCATGACTTCGCTCATGCGAGAACTGTACCCGGGTTCAGCCGTCCGTTCGCCGACGGCGCAGCAACCCGACGACACCCCCGCCGATCAGCACGAGCACGGCCGCCCAGATGGCGAGGTAGAGCGGATACTCCTCAGACGCGATGCGCTCCCCGTTGAGCATCGATGCGACGACGAGGAGTGCCGGCTCGAGGTAGCTGAGCAGCCCGAACACGCTGATCGTCAGCAGTCGAGAGGCGAGGATGTAGCAGACGAGCGCGATGCCGGTGCCGATGCCGAAGACGGGTCCCAACCAGAGGAGATTCGGGTTGACGGCGAGGGACGTGCCCGTGACGAGCTCGCGCGCCAGCAGGATCGCGGCGATCGGTGTCATCGCGAGGAACTCCCAGAACATACCGCCCAGGTGCGCGAAACCGAGTGCCCTCCTGAGCACGAAGTACACGGGGTAGCCCACGGCGACGAGCAGCGTCTCCCAGGAGACGCCGCCGGCGCGCACGAGCTCGAAGCCGACGCCGATCGCGGCGATGCCCGCGGCAGCCCACTGCCACCACAGCAGGCGATCGCGGTACAAGAACTTGCCGACGAGCACGAGCATCAGGGGGAGGAGGAAGTACCCGAGGGCGACCTGCAGGCCGCGCCCGTGCAGCGGTGCCCAGGTGAACACCCAGAGCTGAACGGCGATCAGCGCGCCGCATGCGATCACTCCGAGCACGAGCAGCGGCGTGCGCCGGAGTCTGCGGCCGAGCTCGGCCACGAGATGCCACTGCCGTGCGGCGAGGAGCGCGAGGGCGATGATGGGAATCGCGCAGAGTGTGCGCAGCGCCCAGATCGCCTCAGCCGGGGCCGGGGCGAGCAGCGGCGTGACGAAGTAGATTCCCGCGAACAGCACAGAAGAGGCGACCGAAACGATCGCCCCTCTCGAGTCGCGGCTCAGCGAGCCGGTCACTCCTTAGAGATCGATTGCGCCGATGACCTCGCCGTACGGCGTCTCGCCGATCGGGGCGAAGCCGATGTGCAGGAAGAACCCCTCCGGTCCCTCCTCGCCGCGCTCCCAGAGCACGGTGACGCGCTCGAACCCGCGGCGCCGAGCCTCTTCGATGAGCGCCTTGACGGCGAAGGTGCCGACGCCCGTTCCCTGCTCCTCGGCGTCGACGTTGATGCGCCAGAGCGCTGCCTTGAACTCCTCCTGGGAGGCGTCGGGATCGAAGTTGCCGTGGATGAACCCGACGACCTCGTCATCGCGCAGGACGACGCGCTGCCACGCCGTGTGCGCGGGCGTGACCGCCGCTGCCGCCGCGTAGGAGACGGGCGTGATGAACTGCTCCTGGCCCCGCTTCAAGCCCAGCGTATTCACCGCGACGATGGTCGCTGCGGAAAGCTCTTCGAGTCTCAGGTCGCTCATGAATCAAGGCTAGCGCCTCGCGCCGTTCGCGCAAGGAGAAGGTGCAGGATCTTCGGCGGCCGCTCCGCGGCGCCGGCGGCGGGCCCGACGCGGATCGGGGTCGGTTTCGGGGCGTCGCCGGGTCGGCGAGTGCCCGGAGATCGACCCCGATCCGGAAGCGGGCACGAGCGTCAGGAGAGGCGAGCGCCCGACTCCCCGTCGAATACGTGCACTCGCGAGGGGTTGGGGGCGAGAGTGACGGTCTCGCCGGCCTCCGGGTGCACGCGCCCGTCGACCCGCGACACGACCTCGGTGCGCACTCCGTCGACGTCGGCGTGCCCGTACAGGTAGCCGTCGGCGCCGAGCTCCTCGACGAGATCGACCTCCACCCGTATCCCGGCGTCTCCCTCCGGCACGACCGTCAGATCTTCCGGCCGCATGCCGATGGTGAGCGCCCCGCTCGCCGCGGCGCTGCGGATGGAGGGTTCCAGGGGAATGTCGAGCGATCCGGATCGCGCCGCGTCGCCCGTGATCGTCGCAGGCAGCAGATTCATCGCGGGCGACCCGATGAAGCCGGCCACGAACACGTTGTTCGGGGTCTCGTACAGGTCGCGCGGAGTGCCGATCTGCTGCAGCACACCCTCTTTGAGCACAGCGATGCGATCGCCCATGGTGAGCGCCTCGGTCTGATCGTGCGTCACGTAGACCGTGGTCACGCCGAGCCGGCGCTGCAGGGACGCGATCTGCGTGCGGGTCTGCACGCGCAGCTTCGCGTCGAGGTTCGAGAGCGGTTCATCCATCAGGAAGACCTGAGGCTGGCGCACGATGGCGCGGCCCATCGCGACGCGCTGCCGCTGGCCGCCCGAGAGCGCCTTCGGCTTGCGGTCGAGGAACTCCTCGAGGTCGAGCATCCGAGCGGCCTCGCGCACGCGCTCCTCGCGCTCCGTCTTCGAGACGCCGGCGATCTTGAGGGCGAAGCCCATGTTGTCGGCGACCGTCATGTGGGGGTACAGCGCGTAGTTCTGGAAGACCATCGCGATATCGCGATCCTTCGGGGGAACGTCGGTGACGTCGCGCTCGCCGATGAGGATGTGACCGCCGTCGATCTCCTCCAGCCCGGCCAGCATGCGCAGCGTGGTGGATTTGCCGCAACCCGATGGGCCGACCAGCACGAGGAACTCACCGTCCCCGATGTCGAGGTCGAGCGCATCGACCGATGGGCGCGAAGCACCCGGGTAGACCCGGGTGACGTTGTCGAACGTAACTGTTGCCATGATGAACTCCTCTGCCGGCAGGCACGTGCCGGACGATCCGTTGCAGTGGAAGACGGCTGCATCGCCGTCGGTACCCGGTTCGGGTGAGACCCACATTAGGGGAGCGATGGGGCCAGGCGCTACGGGTGAGGCGCACGCGACGTGCGGCGGCAGGAGGGCCGCAACGGGGCGGCATCGGGGCGAATATATCTCGATGTCGAGATACTCAAACGGACTCGGGTAGAATGAATCCCGGCTCATATACGACGAAAAACGGGAGAAGCGTTGGCGAAGATCAAGGTTGAAGGCACGGTCGTCGAACTCGACGGCGACGAGATGACCCGCATCATCTGGCAGTTCATCAAGGACCGCCTCATCCACCCGTACCTCGACGTCACGCTCGAGTACTACGACCTGGGCATGGAGCACCGCGACGCCACCGACGACCAGGTGACGATCGACGCGGCCAATGCCATCAAGAAGCACGGCGTCGGCGTCAAGTGCGCGACGATCACGCCCGATGAGGCCCGCGTCGAAGAGTTCGGCCTGAAGAAGATGTGGCGCAGCCCGAACGGCACGATCCGCAACATCCTCGGCGGCGTCGTCTTCCGCGAACCCATCATCATCTCGAACATTCCCCGCTTGGTGCCCGGCTGGAACAAGCCGATCATCATCGGCCGCCACGCGCACGGCGACCAGTACAAGGCGACCGACTTCAAGGCCGGCCCGGGCAAGGTCACACTGACCTACGAGCCCGCCGACGGCTCCGAGCCGCAGCAGTTCGAGGTCGTCACCCTGCCCGAGAACGGCGGCGTGATCCAGGGCCAGTACAACTTCAACGACTCGATCCGCGACTTCGCTCGCGCATCGTTCAAGTACGGTCTCTCACGCGACTACCCGGTGTACCTCTCCACGAAGAACACCATCCTCAAGGCCTACGACGGCCAGTTCAAGGACATCTTCCAGGAGGTCTTCGACGCCGAGTTCAAGGAGCAGTTCGAAGAGCGCGGCCTCACCTACGAGCACCGACTCATCGACGACATGGTCGCCTCGGCCATGAAGTGGGAGGGCGGCTACGTCTGGGCCTGCAAGAACTACGACGGCGACGTGCAGTCGGACACCGTGGCGCAGGGCTTCGGCTCGCTCGGACTCATGACCTCCGTGCTGATGACCCCCGACGGTCAGACGGTGGAGGCGGAGGCCGCCCACGGCACCGTCACTCGCCACTTCCGTCAGCACCAGCAGGGCAAGCCGACGTCGACCAACCCCATCGCCTCGATCTTCGCCTGGACGCGCGGCCTCGCGCACCGCGGCAAGCTCGATCAGAACCAGGCGCTGATCGCCTTCTCCGAGACCCTCGAAGACGTCGTCATCAAGACGGTCGAGTCGGGCAAGATGACGAAAGACCTTGCGCTGCTCGTCGGCCCGGATCAGGGCTACCAGACGACCGAGGAGTTCCTCGCTTCGATCGACGAGAACCTGGCTGCCCGTCTGGCCTAGTGCGTTCGGCGCGAATGCGCGCGGTGAAATGGGGATCGGTGCTTCGGCGCCGGTCCCCGTTTTCGTGTGCCCGGGATGAGCGGGTGCGGCTTCGGTGAGAGATTCGGCTTCGGTGAGAGCTGAGCCCGGCTGTACGACTCACCGAAGCCGAATCTCACACGGCGGCACCGCGACGGGCGGCATCGCGATGGGCGGCACCGCGATGGGCGGCGGCCTCAGCCCCGCATCGTCGACTCGCGCACGTCGAGCGTGGCTCGAGGCACTTCGAGCGGCACCGCGAGCGGCGTGCCCTCGGCGAGGTGCACGGCGACTTCGACGGCTCGCGCCGCGATCCCCTCCGGGTGGAGGTCGAGCGTGGTGACGCTGGGCTGTGAGATGCGGTTCTGCAGCGCTCCGGAGCCCGCGGCGAGCAGCAGGTCCTCCGGCACGCGGATCCCGTGGCGGTGCGCAGCGGCATTCAGTCCGGCGGCGTGGCGGCCGGTCAGGCAGAAGAGCCCGTCGGGGCGGGTTCCGGTCGCCGCGCCGAAGAACCGTTCGATCGCGGCCTCTCCGATGCGCTCGCCCTCCGCTTCGGGGAACGCTGCGATGTCGGGTGTCTGGCCCCGACGCTCGCACCAGGCGAGGTAGGCCTCTTCCGACTCCCGGTTCCAGGCGTTCTGATCGGTGCCGGTGAGCAGCGCGACGCGTTCGGCACCCGCCTCTGCGAGGTGGTCGAGTGCGAGCTCCGTCTCCTCCCAGTCGCGCGTCGCGAGCTCGATGAACTGGCCGCGCCGCGCGGGGTCGGAGCCGACGGAGACGAACGGGATGTGGCGTTCGGAGAGCATCGTGAGCACCGGGTCGTTCGCGAAGGGCTCCGACACGATGTACGCGTCTGCTGCGGTGGCGCTCAGCGGCGCTCCGGGGCGGGTGGGGTCGTCGACGAGCATCATGCTGTAGCCGCGCTCCATCGCCGCGAGTGAGGCCGCGCCGGCCATCCTGAGGAAGTAGTCGACGCCTTCCGGGAGGAAGGTGTCGAGCGATCGCAGTGGCCGAATCACGAGTGCGAGCAGCCCGAGGCGGGAGTTCTGCAGCCCTCGGGCGATCGGACTCGGCCGATATCCGATCTGTCCCGCGACGAGGGCGATGCGGTCGGCCGTCTCCTGCCGCACGACGCCCTTGCCGTTCAGGGCGTGCGAGACGGTGGTGGGCGAGACGCCGGCGGCTTTCGCCACGTCTTTGATGGTTGGTCGCCCGCTCGCTTGCACCTCGTCAGAATAGCCGGTCGGCTGTGGGCGGGCGGAGCGATTCCCAGGCGGCCCTCGGCCGATCCGTCACCGAAACGTGACAACCAAACCGTTTTTCACAAACCGTTTTGGGTGCTAGCATCGCCGATGGGTCTTCGCTCGGCGGGTGTCGGGATGAGGAGCTTCAACGATGAAACTTCGAATGGAGAACAACGTGAAATTCGCACCGATTCGGGCGTCTATCGCCCTGCTTGCCGTCGGGGGCCTCGCCCTCGCGGGCTGCGCGACCGGAAGCCGCGGAGGTGACGCCGCGACACCGTCGGAAGACACGGAGCTGCTGCAGACCACGCCGGAGGCCACCGCGGAAGCCGACACCGTCGCCTGGAACTCGACCTACGGTGAGCTCGCCAGCCTCGACCCGGTCAAGGCCTTCAACTATCCCGAGAACACGATCGTGTCGAACCTCTGCGAGCCGCTCTTCGAGATGCAGCCGGACTTCTCGGTGCAGCCGAACCTCGCGACCGAGTCCAACACCGATGACGGGAAGACCTGGGTCTTCGGCATCCGCGACGACGTGACGTTCTGGGACGGCACGCCGATGACGGTCGACGACGTCGTGTACTCGATCAAGCGCCACCTCGATCCCGCCGAGGGCAGCTACTGGGGCGGTGGTGTGGTCGCCAATATCGCCGAGGTCGCTGCCACGGGTGAGAACGAGGTCACGATCACGCTCCAGACCCCCGATTACACGCTGCCGTCATCGCTCAGCACGATCATCGGCGTCGTCGTGCAGCAGGCGCAGCGCGAGGCCGCGGGTGAGAACTACGGAAACCCTGAAGCCGGCGTGATGTGCACCGGCCCCCTGAAGTTCACGCCGGGCAACTGGAAGCAGGGGCAGTCGATCACGCTCGAGCGCTACGACGACTACTGGGATGCCGACGGAAAAGCGATGGCGAAAGAGGTCAGCATCGGCTTCGTCGTCGACCCGACCGCCATCGCGAACGGCCTGAGCACCGGCGAGATCCAGGGCTCCTATGACGTGCCGCTGCCCGCCCTGAATCAGCTGGGATCGAGCGAGACCGGCGAGCTGTACGCCGGCCAGGGCATGCAGAACATGGCGATCATCTCCACCGGCGAGGGCGTCTTCGGCGACCCAGCGGTGCGTCGGGCGCTGACTCGCGCCACGGATCGTCAGGCGATCGCCGACACCGTCTACGAGGGCACGGGAACACCGGCGCGCTCGGTCGTGCCGCAGTCGCCGTGGGACGCGGTCGAGGAGACGTCGCCCGGCATCGCCGACCTGCGCGACGAGCAGCTCCCGGACCTGAGCTTCGACATCGAGGCCGCGAAGGCCGAGCTGGAGGACGCGGAGGTCGACCTGACCCAGCCGATCAAGATCGCCTACCCGAGCGAGCGCAGCTTCTACGCCGACATCCTGAACGAGATGGCGAACGGCGCGAAAGAACTCGGCATCACGCTGGAACCGACCGGAGTGCCCAGCGCCCAGTTCGGCGCCTTCTTCTCCGATCCGGAGGCGCGAGCGGGGTACGACGGGTTCGTCACCACCAACTACCTGAGCGCACCCGATCCGCTGCTGCATCTCATCAGCGTCGCCAAGACCGGCAGCGATCAGAACTACTCCGGCTTCTCCGATCCCGCCGTCGATGCGGCGCTCGACGCGGCCATCGGCGAGAGCGACGATGCCGAGCGGGCGAAGCTGACGGTCGAAGCGGAGGCTCTGATCATGCAGGAGCAGCCGTGGGTGCCGATCAACGACCTCGCGGTGCGCATGTACATGGACGAGAGCATCACCGGTGCTCCTGCGTCGTTCGTGTACCTCTACTACCCGTGGGCCGCTGACCTCGGCGCCACCGCCTGAGCCGAGTACCAGCAGGAAGGGATCGTCCATGGTCTACGTGTTCAAACGGCTCGGCGCGCTGCTCGCCGTGCTGATCGTCTCGAGCTTCATCGTGTTCTCAGGCATGTACCTGGCTCCGGGAAGCCCCGAGCAGTTCCTCGTGCAGGGGCGAACGGTGAGCCCTGAGGTGCTCGCCTCGATCCGTGCGCAGTACGGCCTGGACGATCCCTTCCTTCTCAGGTACTGGCATTGGCTGATCGATGTGCTCCAGGGCAACCTGGGGCGCTCGCTGGTCACTCAGCAAGACGTCACGACGCTCGTCGCGACCCGCATCCCGACGACGCTGTACCTCGCCGGTTTCGCGGCCCTGCTCATCATCGTGTTCGGGATCGGCCTCGGCGTGCTCGCCGCGACCCGTTCAGGCGTGTTCGAGAAGATCGTCGTGTTCGGATCGAACCTCGGGTTCGCCGTCCCCACGTTCTTCGCCGCACTGGTGCTCATGTTCATCTTCGGATCCAATCTCGGCTGGTTCCCCGTCTCGGGCTCCGGCGAGGGATTCCTCGATCGGCTCTGGCACCTGACGCTCCCCGCAATCGCGCTCGCGTTCCCCGGCATCGCCGTGGTCGCGAGGATCACGCGAACCGCGGTGCGGGAGGAGCAGGGATCCGAGCACGTGATCATGGCGATCGCGCGCGGAGTGCCGAAGCAGCTGGTGCTGTGGCGGCACACCATCCGGAACTCGATGCTGCCGGTGACGACCGTCATCGGCACGCAGGTCGCGGGGCTGCTCGCCAGCGCCTTCGTGATCGAGTACGCGTTCACGCTCGACGGCATCGGATCGCTGCTCGTGAACTCCGTTCAGAAGAAGGATTTCGCGGTGGTGCAGGCGATCGCGCTGGTCATGGTGCTCGCATTCGGCATCGTCAACCTCATCGTCGATCTGCTGTACTCCGTGATCGATCCCCGAGTCCGTCTCAGCAAGGGAGTGACGACACGATGACATCCCAGAAGCCCGCGAGCGAGCCCGGCACCGGCACTCGCTCGCAGAACACCATCGCGGTGCAGCTGCTCCGCAAGCACCGGGGCGACGTGCCCGTGTCGGGCTGGCGTCTGCTGAGGCGCCGCCTCGGGCCGGTCGGCGTCGGCAGCCTCATCGTCATCGCGCTGGTGGTGCTCATGGCGATCCTCGCTCCGATCATCGCCCCCTACGATCCGTACGCCGGCGCCGTCACGGCCCGCCATGAGGCGTGGAGCCTCGCGCACCTGCTCGGCACCGACCAGTCGGGCCGCGACATCCTCTCCCGGATCATCTGGGGCGCCCGCACGAGCCTCATCGGCCCGACCATCGTCACGATCGTCACCGCGGTGCTCGCGACCCTGCTCGCACTCACGGCGGTCTGGTTCGGCGGAAAAGTGGACGCCTTCATCAGCCGCATCCTCGACATCCTGTTCGCGTTCCCCAACATGCTGCTCGCGATCCTCGCCGTTGCCATCTTCGGGCCGTCGATCCTCACCGCCTCCCTGGCGCTCGCGATCGGGTTCGTCCCGTACTCGGCGCGCGTGATCCGCTCGGTGGCGCTTCGCGAGCGCAATCTGCCCTACGTCGCCTCGGCGCGCCTGCAGGGGATCTCGGGCTTTCTCATCACCGTTCGCCACATCCTGCCCAACGTGCGCACGCAGATTCTGACCGGCATGACCATCAACTTCGGGTACGCGATGATCGAACTCGCGGCGCTCTCCTTCCTCGGGCTCGGCGTGCAACCGCCGACTCCCGACTGGGGGCTCATGGTCTCCAACGGTCAGGCTTCGCTGCAGCAGGGGTTCTGGGAGCAGAGCATCTTCGCAGGCCTCGCCATCGTCATCACCGTGGCGGCGTTCGGCTACGTCGGTGAGCAACTCGGCGGACGTCGTGCCGCAGGAAGGATCCGCTGATGCTGCAGGTCGATTCACTCGTACTCACGGTCACCGACCCGGATTCGGGTCAGGCCACCGAGATTCTGCACGGCAACTCCTTCACCCTCGGCTCGGGCGAAGCGCTCGGCCTCGTCGGTGAATCGGGCTCGGGCAAGTCGATGACCCTGAAGTGCATTCTCGGCATCGAACCCTCGAGCGCGCGCGTCGAAGGCTCCATCGAGCTCGATGGCACCGACCTGCTCGGCTCGGGCGGCGAAGAACTCCGCCGGATCCGCGCCAATGATCTCGCCCTGATCTCGCAGAATCCGCACGGATCGCTGAACCCCGTGCTGCCGGTCGGCCGCTTCCTGATCGAGGGCATGAGCGACGCCCGTTCGCTTCCCGCCGCACAGGCGCGAACGCGTGCGGCGGAGCTGCTGCGCCAGGTCGGCATCGATGACACGGAGCGCGTGCTGCGTTCCTATCCGCATCAGCTCTCGGGCGGCATGCTGCAGCGCGTCGTGATCGCGGGAGCCATGTCGGGCGACCCGAAGCTGCTGCTCGCCGATGAGCCGACCACCGCTCTCGACGTCACCACCCAGGCCGAGGTCGTCGCGATCCTCGATGAGAAGCGCCGCGAGCACGGGCTCTCGATGATCTACGTCACCCACGATCTCGACCTCGCGGCGGCGATCTGCGACCGGCTCGCGGTGATGAAGGACGGCGAGATCCTCGAGATCGGCACTCCTGAGGAGATCCGGGATCGGCCGAAGACGGAGTACACGAGGACGCTCATGTCGGCGCGGCCGCAGCTGTACCCCGATGGGGCTCCGCAGCAGGCTCCCGGCACCGGCCCACTGACGAACACGGAGGATCGCGCATGACCGAGACGTCCCCTGCCCAGTCGGCGACGCGGGGCGATGCAGCCCCCATCATCGAGGTCGAGCACCTCGAGCGCACCTTCCACCTCAGCCGCACCGCGAGCGTCACCGCGCTCGACGATGTCTCGTGCGCGCTGCGAGCCGGCACCTGCCTCGCGGTCGTCGGCGAATCGGGTTCCGGGAAGTCGACCCTGGCGCGCGTGATCGTCGGGCTCGAGACGGCGGACGCCGGAGAGGTGCGAATCGCAGGGACGCCCGTGCGGCCCACCACCTCGCGGCGGGCGCTGCACGAGCGCGCCAAACTCGTGCAGATGGTCTTCCAGGACCCGCAGGGGTCGCTCAACCGCTCCCTGCCCGTCGCGGCGACGATCAACGAGATGCTGCAGGCGCACCGCCCCGATCTCGACCGGGCCGGGCGCCGCGCACGTCTGCTCGAGCTCTTCGCGGAGGTCGGTCTCACCGAGCGTCACGCCGACGCCAAGCCGGAAGCCCTCTCCGGCGGGCAGAAGCAGCGCGTCGCGATCGCGCGGGCCCTCGCGGCCGAGCCGGAGGTGCTCGTGCTCGACGAAGCCGTCTCCGCGCTCGACGTGTCGGTGCAGGCGCAAGTGCTGGATCTGCTGAAACGGCTGCGGAGCGAGCACGGCCTGTCGTACCTGTTCATCACCCACGATCTCTCGGTCGTGCGCGACATCGCCGACGACGTCGTGGTGATGCGCACCGGGCGCATCATCGAGCGCGGCACCGTCTCCGACATTCTCGACCGCCCCACGGATCCGTACACCCGCCTCCTCCTCGCCTCGGCGCCCCGCCCCGGCTGGAAGCCGCGTCGTGGGCTTCGCGACGCTCTCATCGGCGGGGCTGATCGCACGCCGTGACACCGGCGACGACGTCGCCCTCACGCTCCGCGGGCACTCGCCCGACCCTCCACAGAAAGCACTGCTGCATGACTACACAGACCGATCGCCTGCACCTCGACGTCACGGGTGCGACCGCCCATGAACTCGGGGTGAGCCGCGGCTCAGCACTCCGCGGCTCGCTGCCGACGGCTTACGCGAAGTACGCCGAACTCTTCCGCATCCTGGGCGTCTCCGAGGAGATGGAACGCGATGGCGTCTCTCGCGTGGTGGCGGCGGTGGATTCGTGGCGCCCCGAGCTGCTCGAGCAGCTCAGGGGTGTCGCTGACGGAGCCGGTGTGCCGTTCGAGCACGTCGTCGCACTGAACGCCCGCACCGAGCTAATCGCACTCGGCGCCCGAGGCGCGAGCGAGTGCTCGACGGTCACGGCCCGCCTCGGGGACCACCGGCTCGGCGTGCAGACCTGGGACTGGCACGTCGAACTCGACGCGTACTGGCACACGCACACCGTGACGGGGCACGGGCTGCGGTATGCCGGTCTCACCGAACAGGGGATCCTGTCGAAGATCGGCGTGAACGAGGCCGGGCTGGCACTGCACTTCAACATCCTCGGTCACGCGAGCGACGGACCGGATGGCATCCCCATGCATCTGCTGTCGAGCACGGTGCTGTCGGAGTGCGCCTCCGTCGATGAGGCGGTTGCGCTGGTGCGCTCGGCGCCGATCGGATCGTCGTCGGCCTTCACCATGCTCGACGCCGCGCGCGCGGTCTCGCTCGAGATCAGCCCGGTCGGGATCTTCGAGATCACGGAAGTCGAGGGGTCGGTGCAGCGAACGAACCACTTCCAGCACGCTGAGCCGCTGATGGCGCAGAAGAGCGAGATCTACGAACCCGATTCGACCGAGCGGCTCGACCTCGTGCGCGAGCGGCTGGCCGCTGGCGTGCCGGAGTCGTCGACCGAGCTCGTGCGCCTGCTGCGCTCCGAACCCGGTCAGCCGCCGCTCACCTGCATTCCCGACATGTCGAAGGAGTACGGCGATCGGTGGGGCACGCTCGCGACGATCGTCACCGACCCCGACGTCCGGACGATCCGGATCTTCGACGGCATGCCGCAGGCCAGTGAAGCCGGGGAATGGCGCGTGCTGACCGTCTGACGGGCGCGGCCGCTCTGCGCGGCCGCAGCTTGGGATCGCCGCAGCGGGTCGCCGCAGCTTCGGGTCGCCGCAGCGGGTCGCCGCAGCTTCGGTGAGCGATTCGGCTTCGGTGAGACAGTTCGCTCGCAGAACTCCTCACCGAAGCTGGATCCCGCACCGATGCCGCGGGCGCCGGCTGGCACTGGCATGGGCATGCAGCACACTGCTGCATGCAGCGCGCCACTGGCATAAAACGTTTTACTTGCCTAGGCTGACCGTACGCACCGCGTCCGATGTGATGCGCAGCGCCGCTCACGCCGCAAGGAGTCCCTCATGCACACGTATCCGAGTTACGTCGCTCCGTCAGGTCGCGCCATCGTCGAGTTCGTGAGGGATCACCCCTTCGCCGTGCTCGCGACGTCGACCGGTGGGGCGCCCGTCGCGACCCACGTCCCCATCGTCTTCCCACCGGAGGTCGAGCCGGGGGAGACTCTGGTCGGCACGCGCCTCTGGGGGCACATGGGGACGGCGAATGCGCACTGGCGGCAATTCGCTGAGCAGCCTGATGCGCTGCTCGTCTTCGCGTCGTCCCACGCGTATGTGTCGCCCAGCGTCTACGAGTTCACCCCGGCCGTGCCGACGCTCGACTATGCGACGGTGCACCTGACCGGCCGCGTCACCGTGCTCGAAGCGGCGGAGGCGAATCTCGCCGTCGTGGAGCAAACCGTCGCGCAGCTCGAGGGCGCGCGGGGAGAGCCGTGGGACCCCACGGAATCGAGGCATGTGTTCGAGAAGATCCTCGACGGGGTGGTGTCGTTCACGATCGACATCGAGAGCGAAACGGCGATGTTCAAGCTCAGCCAAGACATGCCGGCGGACGTGCACGGCCGCGTGCGGCACGACTTGCTCGAGGGGGATCACCTGCACCCCGACGTCGCCGAGCTGATGGAGCAGGTCGGGATCGACTGCCCGCACCGGGCGCGAGAATGAGGCACAGCAGGCGGCGCACTGCACTGGGCTGACCGCGCCTGGTCCTGCCTCACTCCGCGCGTTGCGACGACCTCCGCACGATGAGTTCGGAGGCGACGAGGCGCCGCCCTTCCGGGGCCTGGCCGCGCGTGATTCGCGCCAGAAGCTCGACCGTCTCCCTCGCGAGCACTTCGGGCCTCAGGTCGATCGCGGTGATCGGCGGCTCGGCGGTTCGCGTCTGCGCTGCATCCGTGCCGCAGGCGAGGAGGTAGTGCTCGGGGGCGACGTAACCGCGCTCTCGCATCGCCTCCTGGATTCCGGCGGCATGGCGCCCCGTCAGCGAGTAGATGGCATCGGGCACGCCGTTCGCGAGGAGCTGCGGAACGAGGTCCCGCCCCCCGGCCTCGCCGAGCCCCTCCGGGCTGCGGAAATGGCGCGGGGTGGCGCCGTGTTCCGAGCACCACTGCAGGTACGCCGATTCGGCATCGGCGTTCCACGAGTTGTCGTCGGTGCCCCCGACGAAAGCGATGCTGCGGGCGCCGCCTTCTGCCAGGTGATCGAGCGCGGTGCGTGTTGCGGCAGCGTCGTCGGAGGCGACCCAGTTCGATGCCTCGGGCTTGCCGGGGTCGCGCCCGAGGGTGACGTAGGGGATTGACCGGCTCTCGAGGAGATCCACGACGGGGTCGTCGCGCACGGGGTCCGTGACGACATAGCCGTCGAGTGAGAACGCCAGTGGTGTCACCGGCCCCTTCACGAGATCGGCCACCTGCATCAGGCTGAGGCCGTGGTCGAGCGCGCTCACCGCGGCGGCACCGGCGAAGCGGAGGAAGTAATCGACGCCGGGCGGGCTGTAGTTCGCGAGCGCGTCGAGCGGTCGGAGCACGATGCCGATGACGCCGATCTGCGAACGGCGGAGACCGCGCGCGAGCGCGTCGGCCTGGTAGCCCATCGCGGTGGCGATCTCCCGGATGCGCGCACGAGTCTCCTCGGAGAGTGTTCCCTTTTCGTTGAGGGCGTGCGACACCGCCGTGATCGATACGCCAGCTCGAGCGGCGACGTCCTTGATGGTGACGTTGCGGTGACCGGCCATTCGTCCTCCTCGCATCCTGTGAACGACCCTAGTGGCAATCGCGGGCATAAATCGATACATGCATCGTTTGATGACAATTCGGTTACGTCATTGCATAAAACGATTTGTGAAGCTAGCTTGATGACTCAGGGCATTCCGCACCGAAGCGGAGCCGCGGGACTCGTCACGCTGCGAACCCCACTCACCACAGTCTGTCGAAGGAGTCACTACGGTGTTGAAACTCTCACGAACGCGCGTCAGGACCGCATCCGGCGCCGCACTCGCACTCGGGCTCGCGTGCGTGCTCAGCTCTTGTGCAGCGCCGCCTTCGAGCGGCCCAGCCGTAGCGCAGGAGGAGGCGGCTCCCGGCTTCTTGGCGGTCGCCGACTCGGCGCTCGACGGGCAGGGCGCGCTCACCGTGCAGCTCGACTACGACACGAGCGAAGCCGACGGTCTCGACCCGGCAACAGCGCAGACCGCCCGCTCATGGAGCATCATGGGCCTCGTCTACGAGACGCTCGTCACCACCGACGAGAACTTCGAGATCCAGCCCGAGCTTGCCACCGCCTGGGAGCAGCCCGACGACACCACGTACGTGTTCACCATCGACACGACCGCGACCTTCTCGAACGGGCGGGCCGTGACCGTCGACGATGTCGTCGGCAGCCTGCAGCGCCAGGTCGACAGCATGAGCGTCTGGTCGGGGCAGATGGGGCCGATCGAGTCCATCGAGGCCACGGGCGACGATCAGGTGACGGTGCGACTCAGCAGCCCCTACGCGCCGTTCCTCGCGGCGCTCGCCAACACCCCTGCCGCGATCCTGCCCATGCAGGAGGTGAACGACGGCAGCCTCGACCTCGCAACGACGATGCTCGGCACCGGACCGTACGTCGTCGACGCGCATCGGCAGGATGAATCGTGGACGTTCACGGCCAATGCCGATTGGCGCGGAGGCGACGACCTCGCCGTCCAGACGCTGGAGCTGCAGATCGTCGATCAGGAGACCACGCGTCAGGCCGCACTGCGAGAGGGCAGCGCGGGTCTTGCGAACTTCGGCAGCATTGACGCGCTCACCCAGCTCGCCGATGCCGGCGACGTGCAGGTCGTCAATCAGACGCAGAGCGACTTCTACTACGTCAACGTGAATTCCCAGGTCGAAGGCTCACCGCTGCAGGATCAAGACGTGCGGTTCGCCATCAACACGGCGATCGATCGTCAAGCGATCGCCGATATCGTCTTCGCAGGTGAGACGACTCCGACGGGCGCGACCCCGTCGAACCTGCCAGGGGCGTGCGCCGTGGACGCACTCCCGTCGGAACAGGCCAGTGTCGAAGACGCGCAGAAGCTCATCGAGGAGTCGGGCGCCGGCGACGTCACGCTCGACATGGTCGTCTACACCTCGGAGCCGGTCATGGGTCAGATCGCCCAGCTCGTGCAGCAGCAGCTCGCCGAGATCGACGTCACCGTCAACATCGAGCAATTCGACACCGCGACGTACAATGCTCGCGTCTTCACCGCACAACCGGGCGACTTCGATCTGTCGCTGGGCTGGTTCGCGGGGTACGTCGACCCGTCGATGGTGACGAAGTGGTGGAATCCCGAGCAGGCCGGCTTCAACCTCGGATTCACCGGTCAGCATGACGACCTCAACGCGCTCATCGCTGAAGGAGCGGAAGTCACCGACCCCGATGAACGAGCCGAAGTGCTCACGGAACTGTGCGCGACTGCGGATGAGTACTCCGAGATCGTGCCGCTCGTGCACCGTCCATCGATCGTCGGGTACGACGCCGGAGCGGTGAGCCCGACGATTCAGAGCAACGAGGGCTACGGCGACATCTTCCGGGACATCACCGCGTACCGCCTTCCCGACACGGCTTCCGAGTAACGAAGGACGGGCATGCTGCAACAACTCCGCTGGTCGGCCGGGCGGGTGATGAGTGCGCTCATCACCCTGCTCGGTGTGTCGATCCTGATCTTCACCGCGGTGAGACTGATGCCGGGAAGCTACGAGGACATCATTCTCGGCCCGCTCGCCTCGCCGGAGGAGCGGGCGGCACTCGCCGCGGCCTACGGCCTCGATCAGCCCCTCATCATCCAGTACTTCTCCTGGATCGGCCAGATCGTCTCCGGCGACCTGGGGACCTCGTTCGTCACCCAGAGCCCGGTCAGCGCCGAACTCGGCGCGCGGATCCCGGTGACCGCCCTGCTGACCGTCATGGCCCTCATCATCACGGTCGTGATCGGCATCCCTCTCGGAGTGTGGACCGGGGTGCGCGCAGGCGCGAAACAGGGCGGTGCCGTCGGTCGCATCGTGTCGGGCCTCGGCATCAGCGTGCCGGAGTTCGTGCTCGGCAGCGTGGTCGTCTTCGTCTTCTCCCGATTGGCGCTCGGCATTCAGGTCGGCGGCTTCTCACGCATCGGCTCGGGATTCGGGCCGACGTTCCAGGCGCTCCTGCTCCCGGCCGTCGTGCTCTCGGTGTTCTGCGTCGCGGCCGCGGCCCGCACCACGCGCGACGCCGTGATGAACGTGCTCGTCGAGCCGCACATCGCCGCCGCGGTCGCCCGAGGTGAGACGCCGTGGCACATCGTTCGCCACCATGTGATGCGCAATGCCGGCATCCCCATCCTCACCCTCCTCGCCACCATCACCGCTTACCTGCTCGGCGGTGCCGTGATCGTCGAGACCATCTTCAACATCCCCGGCCTCGGCTCCTTCATGGTGACCGGCCTCGACCGCCGCGACTTCGCCGTCGTGCAGGCATCGGTGCTCTTCGCCGCGGCCGTATTCATCGTGGTGAGCCTCGTGCTCGATCTGATCACGAGCGCGCTCGACCCTCGTGTCGCAGTCACCGGGAAGGCAGGATCATGACCACGTATTCGCTCCCGCTCGTCCGCCGCAAGCGGCCGGCGAGCACGCGCCCCGCCAGAGACGGGCTCTTCGTCGGCGCAGTGGCGACGCTGACCGCGATCGTCGGCATCGCCGTCGTCGCCGCGATCGTGCCGTTCGCCGGCGACCCCGCCAAGATCGTCGGCCCCCGGCTCAGTCCGCCCTCAGCGGCGGCACTGCTCGGCACCGATGCGCTTGGCCGCTCGGTGCTCGCCCGGCTGCTCGAAGGCATCGGCACCACGCTCGTGCTCTCCGCAGTGGCCGTGCTCTGCACCGCGGTGATCAGCATCGTGCTCGGCATGGTCGCCGGGTACCTGGGAGGGTGGACGCGCGAGGGCGTCATGCGCTTCGTCGACGTGCTCTACTCGTTCCCGTCGATCGTGCTCGCCATTCTCATCGCGGCGGTCGTCGGCCCTGGCCAGGTTGCTGCTCTTGCGAGCATCGTCCTGGTGACCGTGCCGCTGATGACGCGGATGGTGAGTGCAGCTTCCCTGGCGGTCGCGAAGCGAGACTTCGTGACGACCGCCAAGATCAGCGGCGTCTCCGGCCCGGTGATCCTCTTCCGTCACGTGCTGCCCAACATCAGCGGCACGATCGCCGTGCAGGGCACCTACGCGCTGTCAGTCGGCATCCTGGTCGAAGGCGGCTTGAGTTTCCTCGGGTACGGCGTGCAGCTGCCGCAGTCATCGCTGGGGCTGCTGATCCAGGAGGGGTCGAGCTACATGGTGCAGGCGCCCTGGCTGCTGTTCGCACCCGCCGTCGTGCTGGTGCTGGCGATCCTCGCCATCAATCTCGTGGGCGACACCCTGCGGGATCGCCTCGACCCGCGCGAGACAAGGAGTCTGGTATGAACGCGGACGCACCCGAGCCATTCGTCTCGATCTCGACCCTCAGCGCGGAGTACCGTTCGCGGCTCGGAGTGACCCGCGCCCTCGAAGACGTCTCGCTCGACATCGCGCCCGGCGAGCTCGTCGCGATCGTCGGGGAATCCGGATCGGGCAAGACGACGATCTCCCACGCCATCGGGCGCATGCTGCCTCGCGCGTGCCGCATCACCGCGGGCGAGGTGCGCGTGCTCGGGCACGACCTGGCATCGCTCGCCCCCGACGATGTGAGGCGGATACGCCGTGAATCGCTCGGCTTCATCCCGCAGGATCCGATCGCTTCCCTCAACCCGACGATGCGCATTCGGCGCCAGCTCGAGCTCGCACTCGCCCCGCTGGGGCGACCGACGGACGCGGCCTCGCTCACGGCGCTGCTCGGGAGCGTGAAGATTCTCGAACCCGAGCGCGTGCTTCGCCTGTTCCCGCACGAGGTCTCTGGCGGCATGGCTCAGCGCATCGCGATCGCGCTCACCATCGCTCGCGAACCGCGCATCCTCATCGCCGACGAGCCGACCGCGTCGCTCGACGCCCAGGTGCGCGACGAGATCCTCGAACTGATCGTCGACTTCGTGCGGCGCTCAGGCGCGAGTCTCATCTGGATCAGCCACGACCTCGGGGCTGTGCGCAAGTGGTGCGATCGAGTCGTGGTGATGCACCGCGGCCGGATCGTCGAGACCGGACCGACCGCACGGGTGCTCGACGCGCCAGAGGCCGAGTACACGCGCGCCCTCGTGGCGGCGATCCCGGCGCGCAAGGGACCGGTCGGCACAACGCCGGATCGCGCGCGGGCCGCATCCAGCACCAGTCGTGCGACGTCGCACCATTCGGAGGAGATCTCATGACGGCGACGGAGACGAACGCGGTACTCGAGATGCGCGATGTGAGCGTCTCGTTCACGAGTGGCGCCGGCGCGAAACGACGCACGGTGCGAGCGATGAACGGCGTCACGCTCGACGTCGCTCCCGGCGAGACCCTCGGCCTCGTCGGCGAATCCGGGTCGGGCAAGACCACGACGGCCGCCGTAGCGCTCGGACTGCGCGCGCCCGACAGCGGCGAGGTGCGTCTGCTCGGCCGACCACTCAGTCGGTCGCGGAAAGCCACGGCCGGCAAGATCCAAGCGGTTCTCCAGCACCCCCACTGGTCGCTCAACCCACGGCGACGGGTGGGCGAATCCGTGCGCGAACCGCTCACCGTCGCGAGACGAGATCTCTCGCGCGAGCAGCAGCGGGCGAGAGTGGGCGAGATGCTCGAGCATGTCGGGCTGAACCCAGGGTTCGCCGAACGCTACCCCCACGAACTCTCGGGCGGGCAACGGCAGCGAGTCTCGGTCGCACGCGCACTCATCACGGAACCCCGCTTCATCGTGTTCGATGAAGCGGTCAGCGCGCTCGACGTCGCGGTGCAGTTGCAGATCCTGTCACTGATTCGCGAACTCCAGCAGGAGCACCGCTTCGGCGCGCTCTTCATCTCGCACGATCTCGGTGCGGTGCAGCGCGTGGCGGACCGGGTCGCCGTGCTGTTTCGAGGCGATCTCGTCGAAACCGCGCCCACCGAGCACTTCTTCGACGCCCCGGCCCATCCCTACTCGCAACAACTCCTGGAGTCCCTGTGAACCCCTCATCCCACGAACCGCACGCGCTCGCAGAGATCGACTCCGGCGCCGTGATCGACCCAGCACCGCGCCTCGCCGGCGCACCCGTCTTCGGCGGACCGGGCAACGGCGACTTCGACCTCGTGCCGCAACGGAGTGATGGACGCGAACGGCTGCGCTTCGACTTCCCCGGTGTGCGCATCGGTTCGGCGCATTACGCGGAGGGGCCGACCGGGGCGACCGTGATCCACCTGCCGGCAGGCGCACGCACCGCGGTCGACGCGCGCGGCGGCGCAGTCGGGCTCGCTGGCGGCTACGACTTCAATCACGCCATCTGCCTCGCCGGTGGCTCCGTGTACGGGTTGGAGGCAGGAGCCGGTGTCAGCGATGCGCTGCTCGAGCGCTTCGAGAACCGCACCGGGTTCGCCGACCTGCAGCTCGTCTCGTCGGCGATCATCTACGACTTCTCAGCGCGCTCCACATCCGTCTACCCCGACCGGAAGCTCGGCCGCGCCGCGTTCGACTTCGCGGTCGAGGGCGAGTTCGCGCAGGGCCGCGCCGGCGCAGGAATGAGCGCCTCTTCCGGGAAGGTGGATTGGGAGCGCACGGAGATCACCGGTCAGGGCGCCGCATTCAGGCAGATCGGGGATGTGCGCATCCTCGCGGTCGTGGTGCCGAATCCCGTCGGAGTCATCCTCGATCGCGCCGGGCGCGTGGTCCGGGGAAATTACGATGCGGCTACGGGAGAGCGCCGCCATCCCGTCTTCGACTACGCCGAAGCGTTCGCCGAGCACCGGGCGGCAGAGACGCAATCGGGCAATACGACCATCAGCGCGCTCATCACGAACGTGAAGATGAGCACCGTCGAGCTGAACCAGTTCGCGAAGCAGGTGCACAGCTCGATGCACCGGGGTATCCAGCCCTTCCACACCGACATGGATGGCGACACCCTGTTCGCCGTGACGACCGATGAGATCGACCTCCCCATCAGTCCCGGCTCATCACGAGGCCGGCTCTCGGTCAATGCCACCGCGCTCGGAGCAATCGCCTCCGAAGTCATGTGGGACGCGCTGCTCGAAGCGGCGAAGTAGCGGGGGACGAATGGACATCATCACGACGACCGTTGCAGGAGTCGGACCGCGAGCGCGCGGCACCGAGATCGGTGCGCGCTTCGGCGCCGAGATCCGCGAGACCGTCGGCGGCTACCTCGACTTCTTCGGGGTGCGCGGACTCACTGAGGATCGCGTGCGCGAGATCGCAGACAGCTGCTTCGACGCGTTGCGCGCCTGGGCTCCCCACCTCGCCGTCGAGCTCGAGGCGACCGCGCTCGCCGCTGAGGTTCCGCTCTGGCAGCTGGCCGCGCTGAACGCCCGAACCGAGGTGCTCGCCGTCGTCGAACCCGACGCCGAGGGGGAGTGCTCGACCGCGGTCTTCGCGCCGCGCGGCCCTCGTCTGCCGGAGAGCATCCAGACCTGGGACTGGCACGAGTACCTGTGCCGCGCGGGGCTCGTCATGTCGTACACGCCGGATGCCCCTGCGGGGGCGTCGGCTTCCACGAGGGTGGGGCGCGTCACGCTGTTCACCGAGTTCGGCGTGCTCGGCAAGATCGGCGTCAATGACGCTGGCGTCGGCGTCCACTTCAACATCCTGCATCACGCGAGCGATCGCGGTGTCGGGGGAGTGCCGGTGCACGCGATCGCCCGGCGCGTGCTCGACGAGGCGACCTCCGTCGATGCGGCGGAGGCCATCATCGCATCGGCGCCGGCCAGTGCGTCGACGGTGCTCACCGTCGTCGCCGGGGCGGACGCCGAGCACCGCGCTGCATGCTTCGAGATCTCGTCGGACGGGCTCGCTGCGGTGCGCCCCGACGAGCAGGGGTGGCTCGCGCACACGAACAACTTCCTCGCCCCGTCCCAGGTGCCGGGGGAGGCGACGCCCGACACCTCGACGACCTACGCGCGCTTCGACCACGTCGTCGCACAGCGGCCGCACATGGCTGGGCTCCCCATCGAGCAGCGCGCTCGGGCGATGGCGGGTGAGGCGGGCGCGTTCGCTCCCATCTGCTTCCGGCCCGACCCCTCCGAGCCGCTGCACGAGCAGTGGTCGACGCTGCTCACGGTCGGCTTCGACCTCGCGGCGGGCCGGCTCGAGTACTACCCGGGCTCACCCGTCGCGATGGCGGAGCACGGCGCGAGCCGATTCGGCTGACCGCCTGACGCTCACCAAATGAGCGGCGGCTTCGCCGCTGGGGTTTCGCCGGCCCGGCTTCGGTGAGAGATTCGGCTTCGGTGAGGCGCTTCGCGCACCGAGCTCCTCACCGAAGCCGAATCTTCCACGGGCGAGCGCGGCGCCCGCCGCGCGCGGTTCAGCGCACCACGGGCACCCCGTCGACGTACGTCGCGACGACGCCGATGGTGGCGAGCTCCTGCGCTGAGACCGAGAGCGGGTCTGCGGAGAATACGGTGAACGCCGCGCGGGCGCCTGGCCGCACCTCGCCCTCGTCGACGACCCCGATCGCGCGGGCCGCGTGGGAGGTGTACCCCTCGAGCGCCTGCGTCGCGGTGAGTGCCTGCTCCGGCTGAATCGGGGCGAGTTCGGGCCGGGCAATCGGGGCGCGGAGGATCGCCTCTGCCATCATCACACGCGGGTCGTACGGGGTGACCGGCCAGTCGCTGCCGAGCGCCAGCACCGCCCCCGAGTCTCGGATGTCGCGGCACCGCCACCCGTGCGACGCGCGCTCCTCGCCGAGTCGCACCGACCAGTTGTCGGTGCGGTCCGCCCGCGTGTGGCGCGTGCCGTGGATGGGCTGCATGCTGGCGGCCACGCCGAGCTCGGCGAAGCGCGGCACTGTGCCGTCGGGGATCGTCTCGATGTGCTCGATGCGGTGCGCAGCCCGGCGGGCGACCGCTCCGAGCGATTCGATCGCGTCGAGCACGAATGCCACGCCCTGATCGCCGATCGCGTGCGTCGCCGTGGCGATCCCCCGCTCCGCGAAGAACCCGAGCGCCTCCCGGTACGCTGCCGGGTCGGTCCAGATGGAGCGGCGCCCCTGGCCGTAGCAGTCGGGCTCGTGCAGCCAGGCCGACCCGTTGTCGACGGTGCCGTCGATCATGAACTTGACGCCTTCCACGCGCCACCTGCGTCCGTGCAGACCCTGCAGTGCCGCGATCTGCTCCAGCGTCGCCGTGGTCGATCCGGGCGGCACCATCGGTGAGAATCGCAACCGGATCGGCAGGTCGCCGCGCGACTCGAGCGTTTCGAGCACCTCCCGGCTGCCCGGGTGGAAGTCCATGACGTGCGTACCGGTGATGCCGCTCGCCGCCATCCCGTCGAGCACGACGCCGAGCCGGTCGGCGAGTTCGTCGGTGCCCTCGCTCGGGATGTGCGCCAGCACGAGGTCCATCGCGGCGAGCTCCAGCAGGTACCCGGTGGGGGCGCCCTGCTCGTCCACGCCGACCGCCGACTCGTCGGGGAACGTCTCGCGCCCGGTGAGGCCGACGGCAGCGATGCCAGCGCTGTTGATCACGGCCGAGTGAGCGTCGCGCAGGCGGAGGAACGCGGGATGCCCGGCGGCGGCGTCATCGAACAGCTTTCCGGTGAATCCTGTCTCGGTGAAGATGTTCGGGTCGGTTCCCCACCCGAAGATCCACGTGCCGGGAGCGGCCTCGGCAGCGGCAGCGGCGATGCGATCCTGCGCCTCTGCGAGCGTGAGATCGGTGAGCTGCACGCCTCGCGTCAGTTCGAGCCCGAACACGATGTGCGTGTGGCCGTCGACGAGGCCGGGCACCAGCGTCGCACCGGGGTGCTCGTCGATGACGGTGCGGTCGCCGACGTGGATCGCCAAATCGTCTCGCGAGCCCACGGCGATGATACGGCCGTCACGGATCGCCACGGCGTCGGGGTCTGCCGGGTGGGAGGCCGCCGCGTCCGCGAAGGTGCGGATGCGGTCCACGGCGATCACGCGGTCGGCGATTTCGAAGGGTTCGGCGGTCGCCGCAGGGGAGGAGGCTGAGTGGGTCATGCTGGTCTCCGGGTCAGTGCTGCTGGACGGGCGCGGTGTCGGGGTGCGCGGCCGCTGCTTGAACGACGGGCACGGCAGTGGTGTTGCCCTGCTCGAATTTGCGGCTGCGGCGCGCGATGACGAAGAGCGCGGCGGCGAACACCACGCTGGGAATCGACACGGTGATCGCGTACTGCAGCGGGGTGAGCAGCCCGACGAGCTGGCCGCCCACCAGGGGGCCGAATGCGACGCCGGCGAGGTAGAAGCCCGACACGAGCACTCCGGTGCGGCCGGTCACGTCCATGATGGCGGCGAGACCGGTGAACAGCACGAGGATCGCGCCGTACATGACGCCCCAGATGAGGATCGCGACGGTGTACGCGAGCGGGGTCGTGCTCGTCACCATGATGAACTTGGTGACGGTGCTGACCGCGATGATGAGGGCGAACGACCAGCTGCGTCCGAGCCAGCGCAGTGCGAGGGGTGCGAGCAGCGCTCCGACGAGACCGCCGAGCACCTTCCCGGCGAGCAGCGAGCTGTTCGTCTCGGGGCTGATGTCGGATTGCTGCGCGAGCACGCTCGTCATCGAGTAGACCATGTCTTCGGTCAGTGACCAGAGCAGGATGGAGACGGCGAAGACCAGAGCGGCGGCTCCGATGGTGGTGCGCATCCGGCCGTCGCCCGTGTCGATGGCGCCGGTCGCGTCGAGTGCGCTCGCCGGCAGATTGGGCAGGCCGCCGGCGAGCAGCAGTCCGATGACCCCGAGCGCAGCGATCACGATGAGCACGGTGCGCAGGTCGTTGTGGAAGATCGGGGCGATGGCGAGCAGCGCGGCCGCGCCGAGGCGGTTGATCACCATGATCGTGGTCACCGTGCGATCGGGGTTGCGGGTCGATGACGCCGCGGCGGTGCCGGTCGCGATCATGATGCCTGCGCCGATGCCGCCGACGATCAGTCCGATCATCACGGTCGGAGTGGTGAGGATCGCGGCGGGAAGCCCGTATCCGACGATCATCAGCAGGAGGCCGACCCGTCCGAGCTTCGGTCGGTCGGCGCGGGCGATGAAGCGGTTCGTCACGAACATGGCGAGCGCGGATCCGGCGGTCATGCCCGTCGCGAGCGCGCCGGCTGCCGCGATGTCGACACCGAGGTCTTGCACCATCGCCGCGATGAGCACGGGCACGAGGTTCGCGGCCATGAGTGCGAACACCCAGGTGCCGACGAACCCGAAGACGACCCTGCCCGTGAGTGCGGCGAGACTGCTTGCGGCGGGATTCGGGGGAGAGGTGTTCGACATGGGACTCCTTCGTCGCGTGATCGGGGTGAGCGCGGCGGACGCCGACGGCGCTCACAAGTGCGGGAACGTTCCCGCAACGCCTGCAAATATACGTCGCGCGAGTCGTACCCGCAACTCGTACGCGTCGCCGGGCCGGTGCGCGGACCGTACACTGAGGCTATGGCGAGTGAGGGATCCGGGGTCACGATCGTCGACATCGCACGCGCCTTGGGCATCTCGAAGACCGCCGTATCGGCGGCGCTGCACGGCAGCGGCCGCGTCTCAGAGGCGACGAGGGACCGCGTGCTCGCGGAGGCCGCCGCGATGGGGTACGTCTCCAATCGAGCCGCGCAGCGCCTGCGCGGCGGCCGGAACGGCGCCATCGGACTGGGCGTTCCGCACGATGTGAGGGAACTGTCGTTCTACATGGAACTCGCATTCGGCGCCGCCGACGCCGCGGCCGAGGCGGGAAGCGACCTGCTGCTGCTCGCGGACACCGTGCCAGGTGCCGCGCGGAGACCCAGCATGGACGGCGTGATCGTGGTCGATCCCACGCCGTCCGCGTTCCCGCGACTGCTCGAGCGCATCGGAGACGTCCCGGTGGTGACCGTCGGGGAGTACCTCGGCCCGGAGCGGCAGCGGATCTCGGCGTGGATCGCCGCCGATCATCGGGCGCTCGTCGCCGAAGTGCTCGACGGCTTGGCCGAGGCGGGGGCGACGGCGCCGGCACTGGTGGCGCTCCCCGCCGACCGCGAACCGGCGTGGGCGCACGATGTCGCGGAGGGGTATCGCTCCTGGTGCGCGGCGAACGACGCGCGGCCGGTGCTGCTCCGATCAGTCCTCGACCCCGACGAGACGGAACTCGCCGAGACGATGCGCCGCGCCGTCGCCTCGGGCTCCGACGGCATCGTCTGGGTGGCGCAGGGCCTCGTGCTCCGAGCACTCGCCGCGCAGTCCGCCGGCCGCAGCGGTCGTCCGGGCGGGGCGAAGAGGGCGGGCGGCGTCGAGCGCGACGGCGGCGGAGCTCCGGGATCGCGACTCGTGATGGCCACGATGGCCGCGGAACCGGGCGCTCCCGGAGTGGCGGGAGTCGACCTCCGTGCGCGCGAGTACGGCCGATCAGCGGTGCGGTTGCTGCTCGGGGTGCTCGACGGGCGCGTGGCACGCGGAACACGCGAGGTGCACGACGCCCGCGTGATCCGCCCCGCCTAGATCACGACGCGCCGAGCAGCTCCCGCACGCGCGGCATCACCTCGGTCGCGTAGAGCTCGATGCTGCGCATGAGCAACGCGTGCGGCATCGTGCCGTTGGCGTACTTCAGGTCGAACCGATCGGCGGCGAGACTTCGCACCGTGGCCGCGATGCGCTGAGCCACGGTCTCGGGGGACCCGACGTACAGCGAGCCCCTGTCGGCCTCGCGCTCGAATTCTGCGCGCGTGGTGTTCGGCCAGCCGCGCTCGGCGCCGATGCGGTTGCGATTCTTCTCGAAATGCGGCCACAGCTGCTCCTGCGCCTCGGCGTCCGACTCGGCGATGTGTCCGGGGGAGTGGACTCCGAGCGGCATGGCTGCGCGACCGAGTTCGCGCTGGGCCTTGCGATACAGATTCGCGAACGGGGCGAAGCGAGACGGGTCGCCTCCGATGATCGCGAGCATCATGGGGATGCCCATCTGCACCGAGCGCACGACCGACTCGGGGCTGCCGCCCACCCCCACCCACGCCCGCACGCCCTCGGGCTGCTCGGTCTTCGGGTAGACGTGCTGGTCGACGAGCGCTGCGCGATGCTGCCCCGACCAGGTCACCGGGCCCTCCTCGCGGAGCCGCGCGAAGAGGTCGAGCTTCTCCGAGAAGAGCGCATCGTAATCGTTCAGATCGTAGCCGAAGAGCGCGAATGACTCGATGAAGGATCCCCGGCCGAGCACCGCCTCAGCGCGACCCGAGCTCACAGCGTCGAGGGTGGCGAATCGTTCGTACACGCGCACCGGGTCGTCGCTCGAGAGGACGGTCACTCCGGTGCCCAACAGGATGCGCTCGGTGCGACCGGCGATGGCGGCGAGCACGATCTCGGGCGACGTGAGGGCGAAATCGTCCCGGTGATGCTCGCCGAGCGTGATCGCGTCGACGCCGAGGCGGTCGGCGAGAACGGCCTGCTCGATGACGTCTCGGAGCACCTGCGCGTGCGACTTCCGCCCGCCCGCGTCGTCGAATGTCACGTCACCGAACGTATCGAGGCCGAGGATGAGCTGATCGGGGGTAGCGCCGGCGACGGCGCGAAGCGGGGTCATGCCGGTGAGAACACCGTCAGCGCGCTGGCTATTCCGGATGCCGCATCCGTAAGTGCGACTACGCGTGACTCAGGGTGCCTGCGCGTGGCCCAGCGCTGCTACGCGCGGCGGCTCGACACGATGAAGCCGACGGTCGCAGCGGCGACGCCGAACGCGGCCGGCCACACCCAGAACACGCCGAGCGCGAGCAGAGCGGCGACGGCCGCGGCGATGAGGCAGAGCTCGAACAGCGCCTGCGCGAAGCGATCGACGCGCAGTACCGGCTTCGGCGAGAGGAAGAGCGCCCAGAGCAGTACCGCGAGTACGAAGAGTCCGAGGCCCGTGAAGATGCCGGGGAACGGCAGCGGCCAGGCGAGGAAGCCCCACACGGTGACGATCACGATCGCTGCGAGGTGGAAGAGACCGCGCGCAAGCAGCAGCGCGGGGCTCGCAGCGTGCGGGGCGGGTGTCGAAGAACTACTGATCACCGAACCAGTCTACCCGCCGCCCGCCGCCTGCGTCCCCCTCCCGTGGGAGCGGGGTCACTCTTCGTGCGTGTCGCGCTCACAACACGCACGAAGAGTGACCTCGCTCGCAGAGAAGAGGGGAGGGGCGGCGCTCGGTGGGCGACGTGGTCCAGCGCCTGGGTCGGGAAGTGGTTCACCTCCGGGTGCTTCCATATGGTGATGAGATAGACCACGCTCCCGCGCCGCACACATTCCCAGCACCGCCCACCGACATCACAGTTGAAGGAGCACCATGACGACAGCGACGTTGCGCGTCATGGACGCCCACGGCGACTTCTCGGAGCCGCAACGGGTGTCCTGGCACGGGGGACGCTTCACGGCAATCGGCGACCCCGCCAACGCGGCGCAGTCCGGAGCTCTCGGCGCGGCGGCGGCGCCGCGCATTCCCACTGAGGCCCGCTGGATCATGCCCGGCCTCGTCGACGCCCATCTGCATGCCGCGTGGCACGCCTTCGACGCGGCGGACCGCGCGCAGTTCACGGAGGAGGAGGCGCACCGGGCGACGGCAGACGCGCTCCGTCGCACGCTGCGCGCCGGCTTCACGAGCGTACGCGACGCCGGGGGGCTCGCGACCACGACACGTGAGCGCATCCCGGCCGAGTCCAGGCCCAGAATCGCATGCTCGGTGGCGCTCATCGACCGGGCGCGAGCCGATGCTGCCGGGGGGATCGACCGTGCGGTGGAGGAGGTGCTCCAGGCGGGAGCGGCCTGGGTCAAAATCGTCGCCACCGATGGAGTGGGATCACCGGCGGGCGCGTCCCTCCAGTCGCACTTCTCGGCGACCGAGTTCGCGAGCGCCGCTCGCAGAGCGGCATCGGCCGGGGCCGGCGTCATGGTCCACGCGTGGGGCGGGGACGCCATCGACTTCGCCATCGAGTCGGGAGCGGCGAGCATCGAGCACGGCATCTACCTGACCGTCGAGCAGGCCAGTCGCGCCGCTCAGTCGGGTACGGCGTTCGTGCCCACGCTGCGCATCTACCGCCTCGTGCAGCAGATGATCGCCGCGGGGAAGCTCCCCGCAGGGCTCGCGGCCCGAGTCGACGCGGCGGTGGCTGCGCACCCCGACGCGGTGCGCATCGCCCGAGACCAGGGCGTGGCGATCGCGCTGGGCACCGACTTCGGCACTCCTGAGCAGCACGGCACCAACCGAGTCGAGTTCGATGCGCTGGTCGAAGCCGGACTCAGCGTCAGGGAGGGGCTGGTCGCGGCGACGTCTTCCGGAGCGGCACTGCTCGCGCGTGCGAAGGATCCCGACGCGCCGAGTCACCCTCCGCCGTTCGGAGTGATCGCGCCGGGAGCGGTCGCAGACGCCGTGCTGCTGGCCCGCGATCCCCGCGAACCCGGTGCCCTGTCCGACCCCGCGTCGATCGTCGGCGTGCTGCTCGAAGGGCGGCTGATCGATCCGCGGCGCCCCGATTTCCCACCCCATCCTCGAGAGGACCACCTGTGACCCCCGCCCTCCGTCTCCGCACGCCCGGTGCCACTGAGCCCGGCGCCACTGAGCCCGGCGCCATTCAGCCCCGCGCCGGCCAGCACGCCCCCCGCCCGAGCCGACGCGCCGGCCGTCGCACTGCGACCGCAGCTCTCGCGCTCTCCGCAGCACTGCTGCTGAGCGCGTGCGCGGGAGGATTGTCGAGCGGTGCCGGCTCCGGCGAGGCCGGTGATCCGGTGAGCGGTGGCACGCTCGAGTTCGGGCGGGTCGCCTCGGTGACCGATCTCGATCTGAATCAGCAGATCACCGCGAACAACGCGTTCGCGATCGACAAGATCTTCGAGCCGCTCGTCAGCTTCGACTCGGACGGCGAGATCGTTCCGTGGCTCGCGGAATACGCGGAGTCCGCAGACGGGCTCACCTACACCTTCACGCTGCGCGACGGACTCGCGTTCTCAGACGGCACGGAGGTCTCTCCCGCCGACGTCGTCTTCTCGCTCGAGCGGCATATCGAGGTGGGCGGGCCGTTGCCGCTGGAAGCTCCGATCGAAGCCATCACCGAATCGGGCGAGCGCGACGTGGTCATCACGCTGAGCGAACGCTACACCCCGTTCCTCTCGGAGCTCGCGAGCTTCTCGAACGGCATCTTCCCGCAGGACTTCGGGGGCGCGAGCGAGGAGGAGTTCTTCGAGGGTCCGATCGGTACCGGCCCGTTCGTGGTCGAGACGTGGGATCCGAACGGGGACCTCGCCTTCGCGAAGAACGAGCACTACTGGCAGGAGGGCAAGCCCTACGTCGACTCCCTCGTGTACAAGCTCGTGGCCGATGACACGCAACTGCAGCAGCAGCTCGCGGCCGGTCAGCTCGATGCGATCGACGACGTGCCTGCGGCGAATGCGGCGCAGGTCGAGAGCGGTGACGGCATGGTGCTGTCGCAGACGAGCGGATGGTCGACGGAGCAGGTCTTCTTCAACACCCAGCGGGAGCAGTTCGCGGATGAGCACGTGCGCCGCGCCGTCGCGCTCGCGCTGGATCGCGAAGGCATCACGCAGGCGACCACGTTCGGTACGGCAGAGGTGGCCAACGCGCTGCTGCCGCCGACCATCACGGACTCGGCCAACGAGACGGTGCGGCCGCTCGGTTTCGACCTCGATGCCGCACGGGAGGAGCTCGCGAAGTCGCCGTATCCTGACGGGTTCTCCGTCACGCTGCTGCTCGCGAGCGGTGACTCGCAACGCGCGCAGATCGCGCAGATCGTGCAGGAATCCCTTGCGCAGATCGACGTCGACGTCGAGATCGAGCAGATCGACATCGCCGCCTTCCGCGAGCGCTTCTTCGCGTACGACTTCGACTTCATGCTCAACAGCGGGCAGTCCGACGCCCCCGACCCCAACGGGTTCATCACCTTCCAGGCCGACCCCGACGGGTTCAGCAAGTCGTACTGGACGCACTACTCGAACGAGCGGGTCACCGAACTCATGCGGCAGGGACGAACGACTCCCGAGGGTGAGGAGCGCACGGAGATCTATCAGGAGATCCAGCAGACCCTCGCCGATGAGGTGCCCTACATCCCGCTGTTCTTCCCGGCGAACCTGAAGGCGACGCGCGACGACGTGCACGGCTTCACCGTGCTTCCGAACGGCAGTGTGCGCTTCGAGGACGCGTGGCTCGCCGGCGGCGCCGAGTAGCCGGAGGCGACGCCATACAGTGGGATCGTGGTGAAACGGGGAGTGCAGGCCGCGGGGCGCGTCGTCGTCCGGATCGTGCCGGTGATGCTGGGGGTCGTCGTCGCGACCTTCTTCCTCCTGCGCCTCGTTCCCGGCGACCCCGCGGCCATGATCCTCGGCGAGCGTGCGACGCCTGAGTCCGTTGCCGCGCTGCGCGCGCAGCTCGGCCTCGATCTGCCGCTGTGGCAGCAGTTCACCGATTTCCTCGGGCAGGTGGTGTTCCACTTCGATACGGGCGCCTCGCTGGTCACCGGGGTGTCGACGCGGGAGCTCATCCTGGACAAAGCGCCCGTGAGCGCTGGCATCGTGGCCCTCGCACTCCTGCTCGCCGTGCTCATCGCCGTGCCGCTGTCGCTCGTCGCCGCGCTGCGCCGCGACGGCCTGGCGGATCACCTCGTGCGGATCCTCCCCGCCATCGGCATGGGAATGCCGCTGTTCTGGGTCGGACTCCTCCTGATCATCGTCTTCGCCGTGCAGCTCGGCTGGTTCCCCGTCGGGGGCGTCGGGTCGGGGCCGGCCGAGCCGCTCCGCAGTCTGTTCCTGCCCGCGCTCGCCGTCGCGCTCGGCATGGCGCCGCCGCTCATCAGGTCGCTCCGTGCCCAGCTCATCGATGTGCTCGAAGCGGAGTTCGTCACGACGCTGCGGGCGGCGCGCATCCCAGAGCGGCGGATCGTGTGGCACCACGTGATGCGCAGCGCTTCGCTTCCCACGCTGACCCTGCTCAGCGTGAACACGGCGTATCTCATCGGAGGAACGCTGGTCGTCGAACGGGTCTTCGGCATCAATGGCCTCGGCTCGCTCCTCTTCCAGTCGATCAGCACGCGCGATTTCCCCGTCGTGCAGGGGATCGCCCTCTACTGCGCGGTCGTCGTCGTACTGATCACGACGCTCGCGGAGGTGCTGTCGAGCGCGCTGGATCCCCGCTTGCGGGTCGGCGACGCGCGAAGTCCCATCGGCGGTGCGGGATCGAATGCGCGGCTCCTGCCCTCCGGGGAGGCCGCACTCGCACCCGACCCGACGGAGGACGAGCGATGAGGGATCCGAGCGCCGCACGCGGCGCCAGCCGGTCGCCGGCGCTCGTCGTCGGCGTGATCCTCACCGGTCTGTTGCTGATCATCGCGCTCGCCGCGCCCGCCCTGGCGCCGTACTCGCCGACGGAACAGCATCTCACGCAGGGGCTGCTGCCGCCCTCGGCGGAGCACTGGTTCGGCACGGACCAGCTCGGCCGCGATGTGCTCTCCCGCATGCTCTACGCTGCGCGGATCGACCTCGGAATCGCCGTGCTCGCCTCGCTCGCCCCGTTCGCGATCGGCGTGGCCGTCGGTCTCATCTCCGGTTACTCCGGGGGCGCAGTGGATTGGGTGGCATCGCGCGTCACCGATACCGTCATCGCTTTTCCGTTCTACATCATCGTGATCGCGCTCGTCTTCGCCCTGGGGGCGGGCGCCGGAGGCATCGTCGTCGCATTCGCCCTCGTCGGCTGGGTCGGGTACGCGCGCGTGCTCCGGGCGATGACGGCCTCCATGCGCGACGCCGGCTGGGTGCGGAGCGCCCGGGGAGGCGGCCTCTCCCACGCGCGCGTGCTGCTCCGCCACGTGCTGCCGAACGTGCTGCCGCAGGCCATCGTGCTGCTCGCCTCTGAGATCGTGCTCATCATGGTCGCCATCGTGACCCTCGGGTATCTCGGTCTCGGGATCCGACCGCCGACGCCCGACTGGGGCACCATGATCGCCGATGCTCAGCAATTCGTGACGACGCACTGGTGGCTGGCGGCCCTCCCCGGGTGCGCGGTGGTGCTCACCGGCATCGCGCTCTCACTGCTGGGCGACGGCATCGGCGATCTGATGCGCGTGGGCGCACCGCGCAGCCGGGTTTCCCTGGTGTCGCCCTCCCTCACCGGCACTCCCGGTGCGCGCCGCCGCGAGCGTTCGCTCAGCCGGGAGCATCCGCGTCGCTGGGAGCATCCGCGTCGCCGGCCGCGCGAGCACGTCGCGCCCGAGCGCGGGACCGTGAGCATCCGCGGACTGCGCATCGCGACGACGAGCGGCGCCGTGCTCGTCGGGGAGCGCGCCGGTATCGACCTCGAGCTGCGGGCGGGTGAGGCTCTCGGCATCGTTGGCGAATCCGGCTCGGGCAAGAGCCTCACTCTGCGCGCCGTGCTCGGCCTGATGCCGCGCGGACTCCGCATCGCCTCCGGGAGCATCGCGGTCGGCGGCTCGGTCGGCATGGTGTTCCAAGAACCGCTCACCGCGCTCGATCCGTTGACCCGAGTCGGCAGGCAAGTGCGCGCCGCCGTGCGCGCCGCAGATCCGGGTCTCGGCGCGCGTGCCGCAGACGAACGTGTGCACGACCTCCTGGCTCAGGTGCGTCTCGTCGACACGGTGCGCATCGCCAGCTCCTATCCGCATCAGCTCTCGGGGGGTCAGCGGCAGCGGGTGGTGATCGCACTCGCGCTCGCCGGGTCGCCCGATGTGCTGCTCTGCGACGAGCCGACGACGGCACTCGACGTGACCGTGCAGCGCGACGTGCTGCTCCTCCTGCGCGAGCTGCGCGTGGAGCGCGGGCTCACGCTCGTGTTCGTTTCGCATGATCTCGCGGTGGTGGCGGCGATGTGCGAGCGGGTCGTCGTCATGGCGCGGGGCGAGATCGTCGAGTCCGGCGCCGTCGCCGCCCTGGTCGCCGCGCCGAGCGCGGCGGAGACCCGCGCGCTGCTCGCGGCGGTCCCGGCGCTCCCGAGGCTCGCCGCACGCCAGGCTCCCGCCGAGCATCCGGATCCCGCCTCGAGACCCGGCGAAGCGCAGGCCCAGCACGCGCTCGGCGTCGACGCGCGCCCCTCACTCCTCGAAGTGCGCGACGCCGCCGTGAACTTCGGAGCGGTCAGCGCCGTGTCCGGTGTCTCGTTGCGCCTGAGTGCCGGCGAAGTGCTCGGAGTCGTTGGGGAGTCGGGCTCGGGCAAGACGACGCTCGCGCGCGCCATCGCCGGTCAAGCCACGCTCTCCACAGGCGAGGTGCGGCTCGACGGGGTCGCGCTCGGCACGCGACGCGGTCGGTCGGAGCGGCGGCGGATCCAACTCGTGCCCCAGGATCCCTACTCGTCGCTGACGCCGCGTCGCACGATCGGCAGCGCGCTCGACGAGGTGCTGCGACTGCGACGCGCCGGCACCGCGCGCGAGGCGGGATCGCGCGGTCTCGCGCCTGCTCGGGCGGTTCGGATCGCGGAACTGCTGCGTCAGGTCGGGCTCGATCCAAGCCTCGCCGGCGCCACGCCCGACCGGCTGTCGGGTGGTCAGCGCCAGCGCGTCGCGATCGCCCGCGCGCTCGCCGCCGACCCGCAGGTGCTGGTGGCCGACGAGCCGACCTCAGCGCTCGACACGACCTCTCAAGCCCGTGTGATCGAACTGCTGCAGAGGCTGCGCGACGATCTCGGACTCGGCATCGTCTTCGTCTCGCACGATCTCGCGGTCGTGCACGAACTCTGCGATCGGGTGCTCGTGATGCGCGATGGTGCGGTCGTGGAATCCGGCGACCGCGCCTTCTTCACGGATCCCGGAACGGATTACGGCCGAGCGCTGCTCACCTCGGTCGTGCGGCTCTGAACGATCTGGATCCCCTAGCGCACCCCTGAGGATGCTCGACCGTTGCGCGCTGGCAGCGGGCGCTTGGTACGCTGCCAGTGACAGCCATCGAGGGGGCGGCCATGGACGGCATCATGAACTGGATCGAGCGCGTGTTCGACGGCTCCCTGTTCGATGGCGGAATCTTCCTCATCATCGGTGTGGTCGGCGGCGTGCTGCTGCTGATCTCGCTCCTGCTCGACGGCATCTTCGATGCCTTCGACTTCGGCGACGGGCCGCTGAGTCTCACGACCATCGCAGCATTCACCGCGATCTTCGGGTTCGCGTCGTTCGCGAGCGTCGGCGCCGGCATGTCGACCCCCGTCGCGACGATCGTGGGCGCGCTCTCCGGCCTGCTCGGAGCCGCAGCCGCGTGGTGGCTCTCGCGAGCCATCAGAGGGGCAGAGTCGAATACCGCCGTCAGCGGCACCGACCTGGTCGGATCCACCGGCGCCGTCGTCCTCGCAATCCCGGCGAACGGACTCGGCGAGGTCGCGGTCACGCGGCACGGCGAGCGAATCTCCCTCTCAGCGTCCGCCGAGGCTCCCGTGCCCCGAGGCGCGCAGGTGCGCATCGTGCAGGTCGTGACCTCGACCTCGGTGCGCGTCGAACCCGTACTCCCTGAATCCCACGCCCAACCGTTACCCCGAACGGAGACGTAATGTTCCTCGCAAGCCCGGCGATCATCGGCATATTCGGTGCGGTGATCGCACTCGTGCTGATCGCGCTCGTCATCATCAAGCGATACCGGATCGCGAAACCGGATGAGGCGATCATCGTGACCGGCGGCAAGGGCAAGGAGGTCGTCGACGCTGCCGGCAACCGCGGCCGCGACCTCTCCGGTCAGAAGGTCGTGACCGGCGGCGGTGTCTTCGTCGTCCCGTTCGTGCAGAAGTCGTTCACGATCTCCCTGCGCTCGCGCCGACTCTCGATCACCACGGAGGCCCAGACCACCGACGGCATCACGATGCAGGCCCAGGCCGTCGCCGTCGTCAAGGTCGGCGGAACGCAGGAGATGATCCGGGCCGCCGCCCAGCGATTCCTGTCGAACTCCGATGAGATCGACGAGTCGACGCAGGAGGTGCTGTCGGGTTCGCTCCGCTCCATCATCGGCGGCCTCACGGTACTGCAGATCATTCGCGACCGCGCTGTCGTCGCGCAGAGCGTGCTCGAAGCGGCGGAGGAAGCCCTGACGAAGCAGGGCCTCGTCGTCGACACGCTGCAGATCCAGGAGATCCGCGACGGCGCGGATTACATCTCGAACATCGGCCGTCCTGAGGCGGCCAAGGTGCGCCAGGCCGCCGACATCGCCGAGACCATCGCGTACCAGGCGTCGCAGGAGGCGAAGATCGGCGCCGAGCGCGTGCTGCTCGACCGCAACCGCGAGCTGAAGCTGCGTCAGGCCGAGATCCAGGTCGAGACCGATAAAGCCACCGCGCAGGCATCGGCCGCCGAGCCGCTCGAGCAGGCGATCCAGCAGCAGGCGATCGTCGAGCAGCAGCAGATCACCGCTCAGAAAGAGGTCTCGCTGAAGACCGAGCGACTGAACGCCGACGTGCGCGCGGTCGCCGAGGCAGAGGCGTACCGCGTCGAGGCCCTCGCGAAGGCTGAAGCCGCCGCATCCGTGTCAGCGGCCGAAGGTCGCGCGAAGGCCGTCGAGCGCGAGGGCATGGCGAGCCGCGTGGCGCGTATCGCCGCCGCAGAAGCGCTCGAAGCCGAGGGTCGCGCCGAGGCTGCGGCACTCGAAGCGAAGGGTACCGCGGAAGCGACGGCGATCGACGCGCGCGCCCGCGCACTCGAGACGCAGTCCCAGGCGGTGCTCGCCCAGGAACTCATCCACCTGCTGCCCGAGATCGCGGCGGAGTACGCGCGCGCCATCGGCGCGATCGAGCACATGACCGTCGTGTCGGCCGACGGAACGTCGAAGGTCGCCGGGGAGGCCATGGGCAATATCAAGGGCCTCCTCGAGATGGCGAAGGACACGGTCGGCATCGACCTCGCCGGCATGCTGAACGGGGCGGTCTCGGGAAGCGCCGCGGGTGCGGCCGCCGGCCGCGCGTCGCGGGATGCGTCGGAGGGCGGCCGTGGCGATCACGGCGATCGCCGCGCCGGGGATCGATTCGATTCCGGATCCTCTGAATCGTTCCGGCAGTCCGATCTGTCGGAGAGCTCTCGCCGGGTCGCGGGGAGTGCGACCAGCGCGGCGTCTGCAACGGCGGATGCAGCGGCGGACGCGGCGGACAGCGCAGCGCAGGCGGCGAATGATGCGGCGCGCACAGCTGCTGCTGCTGCTGCAGAGCGTGCCGCTGCCGCCGGCGACCAGACGAACCCGTTCGGCGGGGGATCCCAGTAGGCCCCGCCGGAGCTCCAGGCTGAACGGTGCAGAATAGGGGCATGCCCTCACGCAACCCGCAATCGCTGACGTCGGAGGTCGAGTCCGTGCTCGGCCCTGCGCCCGCGGATTACGGTCAGCCCGAGGTCGTGCTCCTCCGGTTCCGGCGGCACGGACGCAGACTCGTGCTGCCGGTACTGGTGCTCGTCGCTCTCTCGAGCGGAGCGGGCTACTGGGTCGGCGCCTTCGCCGAAGGCTGGATGAATCTGCTGGCGGGAGTGGGAGCAGTCGTGCTCGCGCTGCTGCTCGGCGTCTTCCCCGTGCTCCGGTGGCTGACGTATCGAACGACGGTGACCACGCGGCGGGTGATTCAGCGGCACGGCGTCTTCTCGCGCCATCGCAGCGAGGTCTCGTTCGTGCGCATCCGCGAGGTGCGCACCCGTCGCTCGCTGCTGCAACGGCTCCTCGGGGCGGGAGACGTCGACCTGTTCATCGGCCCGGAGCGCACGACGATCCCCGATGTGCCTGGAGTGTCGGCGGCGGCGGATGCCCTGCAGGAACTCGTCGAGCGCAACTACGCCCACGCGACGCGCGTCGAGCGCCGAATGGGAGAGTTCCGGCCCACCTCGAACGTGGCCTTCACGAACCTTGAGGCGTGAACACGCAGCGTGCTCGGTGCCGGGTCAGGTCGTCCGGGCGATGAGCACGTCGATCAGCTCGCCCGCCAGCTTCACGAGGCGCTCGATCTCATTCTCGTCGCGATCGACCCATCGGCACTCGGGATCGCCCACTGGCACGAAATTCTCGTGCCGCTCCCAGACCATGAGCGTGCGCTCCGCGCCCAGCACGTACTGCTGCCACCACACCTGGCGCAGGTAATTGCGGGGGATGGAACGCCATTCCTTGTTCGTGGTCTTGATCTCCGCCAGTTCGATCGCGCCCGTGCCGCGGAATGCGAGCCCGTCGGGTGTCGCGAGATGCCTGAGATCGGTCTCCGCGTGGAAGAGCGCCTGGCTCGGTTCGATCTCGTACTCGCGCAGCACCCAGGATGCGATCTCGGGCTCGCGGAGCTTCCCGTGCTCGGTGTAGACGTTCCCCATGAAACGACTGCCGTGCAGTTTCTCGTGCGCGGCGGCGGCGATCGAGCGCGAGGTCGACAGCTTCGCGACGTCGGTCGCGGTGATGCCGCGGGCGCGGGCTCGCATCCACGCCATGCGATCGGACCCATCGGTCACGATGCGCTGGAGATGAACGGGAGCTGGGGCGAACACCCCTTCAGTTTCTCACGGCTCGCTCTCCGCGGCGCGCAACGCGCGGTCCGGCAGCAGCTCGCGCAGTGCGCGAATCGCGGGATCGCGAGCGCCCAATGCGGGGGCCGTGCCTCGGCGCAACCGCGTCCGGGGAACCGGCCGGTGACCCGGTGCAGACGCAGCATTCGCATAGGTGGCACATGGAAAAACACTGGTTCTAGAGGTTTGAAGCAGGCGAAAACGCAGGTGAGGTAAGTATTCTGAAGCCCGCAACATTTCGCCGCACTCCGCGCAGGGGTGCCGCGAATCGGGAAGACGAAGCCAACCGCTTGCGACGCGCGTTCAATTCGGGAGCGCGCGATCATATCGGCTGAGAGGAGCGTTCCGAGGAATGGAATCATCATCGCTGCAGCGTGCCGACGGAGGCAAGATCCGCGCCCTGGTCGTCGACGACGAGGACTCGATCACGCAGCTCGTGGCCATGGCGCTCCGGTACGAGGGCTGGCAGGTCGAGACCGCTGCGACGGGCCGGGAAGCGCTCGAGAAGATCTCCTCGTTCAATCCGGATGTCGCTGTGTTCGACATCATGCTGCCAGACCTCGACGGCATGCAGTTGCTCGCCCGACTCCGCTCGGCCGGGGAGATGTTCCCGGTGCTCTTCCTGACAGCGCTCGATTCCGTGGAGGACCGCGTCAACGGGCTCACTGCCGGGGGCGACGATTACGTCGTCAAGCCCTTCAGCCTGGAGGAGCTCATCGCTCGCCTCCGCGGCCTCGTGCGCCGTTCTCAGCTCACGCTCGCGCAGCATCCCGACCCCGTGCTGCGTGTCGGGGATCTCACGCTCAACGAAGACAGTTACGAGGTGGAGCGAGCCGGTGAGCCGATCACGGTGACCAACACGGAGTTCGAGCTGCTGCGCTATCTCATGCGCAACCCGAATCGGGTGCTCTCGAAGGCGCAGATTCTGGATCGGGTCTGGGCGTACGACTTCACGGGGAAGTCGACCGTGGTCGAGCTCTACATCTCTTATCTCCGCAAGAAGATCGATGCCGGCCGCGTGCCGATGCTCCACACGGTGCGTGGCGCGGGCTACATGCTCAAGCCCGCGGCTTGAGCATCGCAAGAGCATCGCTCTTGCGCAGCCTGCGGCGCGGCATCGCCGCGGCTCACGGAGCGCAGCGAGGAGTGGCGGGCTACATGCGGGGGCCCGCGGCTTGAGCATCGCAAGAGCATCGCTCTTGCGCAGCCCGCGGCGCGGCATCGCCGCGGCTCGCTCCCGCCTTTTGCGTTCCCTCCTCTGTGATGGTAGAGTCTCCCCTGGCCCAAGACCGCCGGTAGGATCCGCGAGGATTCCGGAACGTCCGCGAGAGCGGAGACCTGCGCAGGTGCAGAACTCCTTGAGTACGGGATCTCGATCCCGATCTTATGAAGCTCCGTGCATGCGCGCCGGAGCTTCTTTTCGTTTCGGTGAATTTCCGAGCGAATCGCTTCGAGCGGCGCGGCCCCCGAGCGGCATCCGCCGCGCGGGTACGACAAGCTAGGGAGCGCCATGGCTACGAAGGACGCTACGGTTACCGATCTTCAGCAGAAGTTTGAAGAGTCGAACGCCGTTCTGCTGACTGAGTACCGCGGTCTTTCGGTTGCTGAACTGCGGGAACTCCGCGACAGCATCCGCGAGCACGCGACGTACGCTGTGGCGAAGAACACGCTGACGAAGATTGCGGCCAACAACGCCGGGATCACCGCATTCGATGACGAGCTCGCCGGTCCTTCGGCTCTCGCCTTCGTGCACGGTGACACCGTCGCGGTCGCAAAGTCGCTGCGTGACTTCGCCAAGGCACACCCTCTTTTGGTGGTGAAGGCGGGCTACTTCGATGGCAACGCCATGACCGCCGCTGAGGTAGGCAAGCTTGCCGATCTCGAGAGCCGCGAGGTGCTGCTGGCCAAGGCTGCCGGCGCCATGCAGGCTGCTCTGGTCGGTGCTGCACAGCTGTTCGCCGCCCTGCCCGCCAAGGCCGCACGCGGCTTCGGCGCGCTGCAGGAGAAGCAGGACGCGTAAGACTCGGCTCACGCCGGATCGGTTATACAACCCCGCCCGCACGCTTCGCGTGAGGGCACACATCAAGGAGAAACATTATGGCTAAGCTTTCCACCGAAGAGCTGCTCGAGCAGTTCAAGGAGCTCACCCTCATCGAGCTCTCCGAGTTCGTCAAGGCATTCGAGGAGACCTTCGACGTCTCCGCTGCTGCTCCGGTTGCCGTTGCTGCTGCTCCGGCTGCCGCTGCTGAGGCCGTCGAGGAGAAGGACGAGTTCGACGTCGTCCTCGAGTCGGCTGGCGACAAGAAGATCCAGGTCATCAAGGTCGTGCGCGAGCTGACCGGCCTGGGTCTCGGCGAGGCGAAGTCGCTCGTTGAAGAGGCTCCCAAGAACGTGCTCGAGGGCGCGAAGAAGGAAGCCGCTGAAGAAGCGAAGGCAAAGCTCGAAGAGGCTGGCGCTGGCGTCAAGCTCGTCTAACGAGCGGTGATGGGGCTCAGTCGCTGAGTCTTGTTTCCTGTGGGGGTGGGTTCGCCGTAAGGTGGACCTGCCCCCACTTGTTTTTCCACCCGGCACGGGTGTCGCCCCGTCGTCGGTACGACTGCTGGTACAGCCGTCGCAGAGTGAGTACCGTGTTCCGGCCGCGCAGGCTCGGCGCCCACGCTTCGGGCGCGTCCCCGCCCCGCGACACTTGGAGAAAGGATCCCCGTGGCTCTCATCGCCTTGACGTTCCGCCACGCGAAGCAGTACTGGCCCTTCATCGCCGCCGTGCTCGGGCTCCAGCTGCTGTCGACGATCGCCGCTCTCTGGCTGCCGAGCCTGAACGCCCAGATCATCGATCAGGGCATCGCACGCGGAGACACGGGCTTCATCTGGAACACCGGTGGCACGATGCTGCTGGTATCGCTCGCTCAGGTCGCGACAGCGGTGACCGCCGTGTACTTCGGCGCGCGCACCTCGATGGGTGTGGGGCGAGATCTGCGACGCGAGGTGTATCGCAAGGTCGACTCGCTGAGCACGCTCGAAGCCACCAAATTCGGGGCGGGCACGCTGATCACGCGCGGTACGAACGATGTGCAGCAGATCCAGATGCTGGTGCTCATGACGCTCAACTTCATGGTCACGGCGCCGATCATGGCGGTCGGCGGCATCATCATGGCGCTTCGCGAAGACGCGGGGATGTCGTGGCTCGTCTGGGCGTCAGTGGCGATCCTCGCCGTCATCGTCGGGTTCCTCGTCTGGATCCTGCTGCCGCTGTTCCGCACGATGCAGACGCGGGTCGACACGATCAACGGGGTGCTGCGCGAGCAGATCATGGGGATCCGCGTGGTCCGCGCGTTCGTGCGAGAGAACTTCGAAGCGGATCGCTACGAGCGGGCGAACCGTGACATCACCGAGGTCTCGGTCAAGGTCGGCAACGTCTTCGTGCTGATGTTCCCCGTCATCATGATGGTGCTGCACTTCGCCACTGCCGCGGTGCTGTGGTTCGGCGGGCATCGCGTCGACGACGGCCTCGTCCAGGTCGGGTCGCTGACCGCATTCCTGCAGTACCTGCTGCAGATCCTGATGGCGGTGATGATGGGTGTCTTCATGACGATGATGATCCCGCGCGCGGTCGTCTGCGCAGAGCGCATTCGTGAGCTGCTCGACACGCGTTCGACGCTGTCGTTCCCGTCTGAGGAGGCGGTGCCGACGCCCGCGGCCGGTCGCATCGAGTTCGATCGGGTCACCTTCGGGTTCCCCGGTGCGGAGAAGCCGGTCATCACGGGCGCGAGCTTCGTCGCCGAAGCCGGGAAGACGACGGCGGTCATCGGGTCGACCGGCGCGGGGAAGACGGTGCTGCTCAACCTGCTGCTCCGCCTCTACGATCCGCAGGAAGGCTCGATCACGATCGATGGAGCGCCCGTCGATGCGCTCACTCGCGCGCAGCTGGCCCAAGCGGTGAGCCTCGTTCCGCAACGCCCATACTTGTTCTCCGGCACGATCGCGTCGAACCTCCGCTTCGGGCGGGCCGATGCGAGCGACGAAGAACTGTGGGAGGCGCTGCGCATCGCGCAGGGCGACGATTTCGTGCGCGAGAAAGAGCTCGGGCTCGACGAGCCCGTGTCGCAGGGCGGCACGAGCGTCTCCGGCGGACAACGGCAGCGACTGTCGATCGCCCGCGCGCTGGTGGCGAAGCCGCGGGTGTACCTGTTCGACGATTCGTTCTCGGCGCTCGACGTCGCGACCGACGCGAGACTGCGGGCTGCGCTTCCGCACGCGACCGCCGGAGCTACGACGATCATCGTCGCCCAGCGCGTCTCCACGATCACGGAAGCCGATCAGATTCTCGTGGTGGAGGCCGGCGAGATCGTCGATCGGGGCACTCACGCGGAGCTGCTCGACACCAGTGAGGTGTACCGCGAGATCGTCCGGTCTCAACTCGAAGCGACGGAGGCGGCGTAATGGCCCGGAAGCAATCTTCAGCCGAGGCTCAGAGCACCGAAGACCTCGAACTGCCCGACGACTACCAGCCCGATAACGACGACTGGACGGGCAGTCAGCCCGTCAAGAAGGCGAAGCACTTCTGGCCGTCGGCGAAGCGCCTCGTCGGGTTGCTCGCGCCGCACAAATGGCAGTTCTCGCTCGTCGTGCTGCTCGTGATCGGCTCGGTGGTGCTGACCGTGATCGCGCCGAAGATCCTCGGCCAGGCCATGGACGTGATCTTCAACGGCATTCTCGGCAAGCAGCTGCCCGCTGGCATCACGCTGGACCAGGCCGTCGACGCCGCGCGCGCATCCGGCAACGAGCAGTTCGCGGACGTGCTGGCCGGCGCGCAGATCGTGCCGGGCGAAGGGATCGACTTCGATCTGCTCGGTCGCCTGATCCTGACCGTGCTCGGCATGTACCTCGTCGCATCGGTGCTCATGTGGCTGCAGGGGTTCATCTTGAACCGCCTCGTCATGAAGGTCGTCTACCAGCTGCGCGCCGACATCGAGGCGAAGATCAATCGTCTGCCGCTCAGCTACTTCGACGGCCGTCAGCGCGGCGACGTGCTCTCGCGGGTGACGAACGATGTCGACAACATCCAGCAGGCGCTGCAGCAGGCCTTGTCGCAGCTGGTGCAATCGCTGCTGATGGTGATCGGCATCACGGCGATGATGTTCATCGTCTCCTGGCAGTTGGCGCTGATCGCGCTGATCGCCCTCCCGCTGTCGGGCATCATCGCCGGAGTCGTCGGGGTGCGCGCGCAGAAGCTCTTCGTCGCGCAGTGGAAGCACACGGGCGACCTGAACGGTCACATCGAGGAGTCGTTCACGGGCCACGAGCTGGTGCGCATCTTCAACCGCGATGCCGAGATGCTCGAGGAGTTCGACCGGCGCAACGAGGGGCTCTTCGGCGCCGCGTACCGGGCCCAGGCGCTCTCCGGCACCATCATGCCGGCGATGCAGTTCGTGCAGTACCTGAGCTACGTGCTCATCGCCGTGGTGGGCGCGCTCCGGGTGACCGGCGGGCAGATGACGCTCGGCGATGTGACGGCATTCATCCAGTACTCGCGGGAGTTCTCCCAGCCCATCGCCGAAATGGCGGGGATGGCGAACATGCTGCAGTCCGGCGTCGCATCCGCCGAGCGCACGTTCGAGCTGCTCGACGCCGATGAGCAGGACGCGGATACGGCTTCGGAGCGCTTGCCCGAGCGCACGAGCGGTCACGTGCAGTTCGAGGACGTCGCCTTCAGCTACGAACCGAATCAGCCGCTGATCGAGGGGTTGTCGCTCGAGGCGAGCCCGGGCCACACGGTCGCCATCGTCGGGCCGACCGGCGCGGGCAAGACGACGCTCGTGAATCTCGTGATGCGCTTCTACGAGCTGGATCGTGGGCGCATCCTGCTCGACGGCATCGACATCACCCATCTGTCACGCGCGGAGCTGCGAGGCCAGGTCGGCATGGTGCTGCAAGACGCGTGGCTCTTCGAAGGGTCGATCCGCGAGAACATCCGGTACGGGCGACTCGATGCGACCGACGACGAGGTCGTCGCAGCCGCTGAGGCGACGATGGTCGATCGGTTCCTGCGGCAGTTGCCCGATGGGTACGACACGGTGATCTCGGAGAACGCGTCGTCGCTGTCGGCGGGGGAGCGACAGCTCCTCACCATCGCTCGGGCCTTCATCGCGAATCCGTCGCTGCTGATCCTCGACGAGGCGACCTCGTCCGTCGACACGCGCACGGAGGTGCTCGTGCAGCAGGCCATGAGTGCGTTGCGCGCCGATCGCACCTCGTTCGTGATCGCCCATCGGCTGTCGACGATTCGCGACGCCGACACCATTCTCATGATGGAGCGCGGCAGCATCGTCGAGCAGGGGTCGCACGATGAGCTGCTCGCCCGTCGCGGAGCGTACTACGCGCTGTATCAGGCGCAGTTCGCGGGCGAGGACGCCGAGGCGCATGCCGAAGAGGTGCTGGCGGCCGAGGCGCAGCCGGCGGGCGACGCGCAGGCGTAGCGGCGCTCCTGCCGGGTTCGGTGGGAGCGCTGCCCGGCGCGGTGCTGGCCGCGTACCGAACGGGGCTCAACGTCGGGTAGACTGGTCTGGCTCCCCACGTGGCGCTATCTCAGGGAACTCCCCCAGGTCGGAAACGAAGCAAGGGTACCTGGGCTCTGGCGGGTGCGTGGGGAGTATTTTCATTCCCACGCCGCCCTCGGAAGCCGGTCCGACTCGGCGTTTCGGCGTGGGAGCGCATACGAAGAGTACGATCGGACTATGCAGTCTTCTGGGGGAGCGGCCGTCATCGGTGCGGGCCCGAATGGGCTCGCCGCCGCTGTAACGCTCGCGCGTGCGGGTGTTCCGGTGACGGTGTTCGAAGCTGCCGAGACGATCGGCGGTGGCACGCGCACCACTGAACTCGTGGAGCCAGGGGTGCTGCACGACGTGTGCTCCGCCATCCACCCCATGGCGCTCGCGACGGGGTTCTTCCGGGCCTTCGAGATCGAACGACGCATGGAGTTCGTGGTTCCGGCTGCCTCCTACGCGAATCCGCTCGACGGCCGAGCCGGGGGCGGGACGGATCGCGCGGCGATCGCGTACCACGACCTCGACCGCACGATCGCCGAGCTGGGGCGCGACGGCGCGAACTACGGCCGCTTCTACCGACCGCTCCTGCAGCATCTCCCCGGAGTGCTCGACTTCACGCTGGGGGGTGGCATGCTGCGGTGGCCAGCGCATCCGATCGCCGCGCTGCTCACCGGTCTTCGCGCGCTCGAACAGGGCACGCCGCTGTGGAATGCGCGATTCCGCGAGGCCGCTGCCCCGGCCCTGCTCTCCGGTGTCGCCGCGCACAGCATCGGCAGGCTCCCGAACCTCGCGACAGCGGGCGTCGGGCTCGTGCTCGGCGCGCTCGCCCACACAGTGGGGTGGCCGGTGCCGGTGGGGGGATCCCGCGCCATCACCGACGCACTCGCGGCTGATCTGCTCGCGCACGGAGGGCGCATCGAGACGGCGCACCCGGTCGATGACGTCCGCGAGCTCTCGTCGTTCCGGGTTCGCGTCTTCGACACGTCGGCGCGCGGGCTCGAGCGGATCGCAGGATCAGAGCTCCCATCGCGGTACCGGCGCGCCCTGCGTCGCTTCTCCTACGGCGACGCTGCGACGAAGGTCGACTTCGTGCTCGACGGACCGATCCCGTGGAGCGACCCGCGCGTGGCGCAGGCGCCCACGGTGCACGTCGGCGGCAGCAGACCGGAGCTCGCAGCGTCGGAACGCGTCGTCGCCTCGGGCGGGCACCCCGCTCACCCCTATGTGCTGCTCGCGCAGACCGAGGAGTTCGATGTCGGCCGCAATGCTCCAGGAGTGAACGCCGTATGGACGTACACGCACGTGCCGAGCGGGTCGACGGTCGACATGGGCGAGCCGGTGATCCGGCAGATCGAGCGCTTCGCTCCCGGGTTCCGCGACCGGATCCGCGCTGTGCGCGTGACGACCGCGGACGAGATGTCGCGCTACAACCGCAATTACCACGGCGGCGATTTCAGCGCGGGAGCCATCACGCTGCCGCAGCTGATCGCGCGGCCGACCCTCTCGGTCGACCCTTGGCGTACTCCGGGCCGCGGCATCTACCTCGCATCGTCATCGACGCCTCCGGGCCCCGGCGTGCACGGGTTGTGCGGCTGGTACGCGGCGAAATCGGCGCTGCGCCACGAGTACGGGCTCGAAGCGCCTGACCTGAGCCTCCGGTAGCCCTCGGCCCCGGCCAGAATGTCGGCGGCCGCCGGTAGCATGGTGTCGTGGTTGCCGCACTCTATCGCCGATATCGGCCAGAAGCTTTCTCCGAGATGATCGGGCAGTCGCAGGTCACCGAACCGTTGATGACGGCCCTGCGCACCGGTCGCATCGGGCACGCCTATTTGTTCAGCGGCCCGCGGGGCTGCGGCAAGACGACCTCGGCCCGCATTCTTGCACGGTGCCTGAACTGCGCCGAGGGGCCCACTGATACGCCGTGCGGGGTCTGCCCGAGCTGCGTCGAACTCAGCCGCGACGGTGGCGGTTCGCTCGATGTCGTCGAGATCGATGCCGCGAGCCACGGCGGCGTCGATGATGCCAGGGACCTGCGCGAACGCGCGGTCTTCGCCCCGGCGCGCGATCGGTTCAAGATCTTCATCATCGACGAGGCGCACATGGTGACGCCCGGCGGGTTCAACGCGCTGCTCAAGATCGTCGAGGAGCCGCCGCCGCACGTGAAGTTCGTGTTCGCGACGACCGAGCCAGACAAGGTCATCGGCACGATCCGCTCGCGCACCCATCACTATCCGTTCCGCCTCATCGCACCCGGCACCCTCATCGACTACGTGCAGTCGCTCTGCGACAGCGAAGGCGTGCAGGTCGAGCCCGGCGTGCTTCCCCTCGTCGTGCGAGCGGGCGGCGGATCGGTGCGCGATACGCTGTCGATTCTCGACCAGCTCATCGCGGGGTCCGAGACTCCGCTCGTCACCGCCGACCGCGCAGCCGGCCTGCTCGGCTTCACCCACGCAGAGCTGCTCGACGACGCCGTCGCCGCATTCGGGGCGCATAATGCCGCCGCAGCATTCCGAGCGACGGATCGTGTCGTGCAGACTGGGCAGGATCCGCGTCGCTTCGTCGAGGACCTGCTCGAACGCCTGCGCGACCTCATCGTGGTGAATGCCACGACCGTCGACGGTGCTGCAGCGATCTTCCGCGGCGTGCCGCAGGATCAGCTCACGCGGATGTTCGAGCAAGCCCGCGCTTTCGGGCCGGGCGAGCTGTCGCGCATCGCCGATGTCGTGAGCGCTGCCCTCGACAAGATGGCGGGTGCTACCGCGCCGCGGCTGCAGCTCGAACTCATGATCGCGCGAGCCCTGGTGCACGCCGCGCAGCCGGTGGAGCGCACTGAGCCGCGTGCGCAATCAGCACAGTCCGGCTCGGTGCCGACCGGCGAGCGGCCGTCGGGTGCTGCTCCCGCGAACGCCGCCACGCCGGCCCAGCCGGCGCCCGATCCCATGGCCGCGCTCGCGGCGGCTCGCAGCGCTGCGGTTGAGCAGACGGAAACGCCTCGGCCGGCGCCGGCTCCGGGTGGTCCGGCCGCGCCGAACGCTGCAACTGGCGCCCCGAATGCCGCGCAGACGGCAGCATCGATCCGGGAGTTCCTGTCGCAGGATGCGCAGGGCGGGGAGGCGGAGCGGCCAGCAGCGCCTGCGCAGGCGCCTACTCCTGCGCCGTCACCTGCTCCTGCTCCTGCGCCGTCACCTGCTCCTGCGTCCGATCCTGAGACTGCGGGGGCGACTGCAGTCGAAGACACCGCGACTCCGCCAGCCGCGCCGGCTCGACCGGAGACCCCGCACGCCGGAGCACCGCATGCTGGAGCTCCGCATGCTGGAGCACCGCATGCTGGAGCACCCCATCCGAATGAGGGCGCAGCGAAATTCGGCCGTCCGATCTCGGCAGTGCTCAGCTCGGCGCAGATCGAGAGCATCGGCAACGATGCACCGGCACCCCGGCCGGCGGCGCCCGCAGCAGGGGCCACCGTCGGTGGCACCGTCGGTGACACCGCGCCGGCTCCGGCTGAGCAGGCGGCCGCGGCCGAAGGGCCCGTCCCTGACGAGGCCGCGACGGAGTCCGACGCCGAAACCTCCGGCGGGTACGAAGACCTGATGGAGGTGTGGCCCGATCTGCTCGAGGAACTGCTCGAGCTCGATCGTGATGCATGGAACGCCGTGCGAGTGATCGCGCCGCTGGCGCTCGAAGGCGACGTGCTCACGGTCGGCCTCGCCTCGGAATCCGATCTTGCCGCATTCAAGACGACCGGAGCCGGTCCGCTCCGAGAGACGATTCTCTCCGCCGTTGGCATCAGCGTGAAATACAAGCCGAAGCGCATGACCGCCGGCGAGGCGGCTGCCGGTCACGGCGCCGCGCGCGAGCCAGAGGCCGCAGCTGACGCAGAGGAGCCTCACCCAGCCGGGCAGACGCCTGATACCGCATCCGACACACGCTCCTCCGAACCGCAGGGCGTGACCGTCGCCGCCCCAGACGCGAACGACCCGATGGTTCGGGCAGCGGCACGCCTGAGCGGCTTGGGTCCGGCTCTCGCTGCTCCCGCCTGGGCAGATCCGCAGCCCGAATCTGCGCCACCGGCCGCATCGAGCTCGATCGACGCTCCGACCCCCGCATCGAACTCGAACGATGCTCCGACCACCGCTGAGCACGAACCGTCGGCCTCTGCCGCCGCGGCGACGCGCGATGAGGCAGCCATGACGCAGGACGCAGCCGAGGCACAGCCCCCAGCGGGAGAAGCGCCTGCGGCCGCGCGTGCAGCGGTCGACGCAGATGCGGCGCCCGCACGGTTCGCAGATCCGGCGGAGTACGGCGACCCCTATGCGGGAGACCTCGGCGAAGCGCCGGACGACTCGGCGGAGGGCGACCCGTACGCACCGACCCCGGCATCTTCGGCAGGTGTCGCATCTACGCTCGGCCAGGCGCCCGCAGCCGTCCCTCCCGCCCCCGCTCCCGCCCCCGCTCCCGCCCCCGCTCCCGCTTCAGCGCCGAGTGCTGCCGCCCCCGCCTCGCCGGCGGCTCGGCCCGCATTCACACGGTACGGCGAGTCAGTGGTGCGCGAAGTGCTCGGGGCCCGGTTCGTCGAGGAGCGCCCGCTCCCGCCGCGTTGAGCGGCCCATGCAACGTCGCGACTAGGGTGTGTGCTGAACGGCGCGCGTCACGTCGTCAACCCGAGGAGGCTCCACCGTGTACGACGGCATCGTCCAAGACCTGATCGACGAGTTCGGTCGGCTGCCTGGCATCGGTCCGAAGTCGGCGCAGCGCATCGCGTTCCATATTCTGCAGACGCAGAACTTCGACGTCTCCAAGCTCGCCGAACTGCTCAGCGAGGTCCGCGAGAAGGTGCGCTTCTGCGACGTGTGCGGCAACATCACCGAGCACGAGCGGTGCTCGATCTGCCGAGACCCGCGCCGTGACGACAGCATCATCTGCGTCGTCGAAGAGCCGAAAGACGTGGTCGCGATCGAGCGCACGCGTCAGTTCCGCGGCCTCTATCACGTGCTCGGCGGCGCCATCAGCCCGATCGACGGCATCGGGCCCGACGATCTCAGCATCCCCGCACTGATGCGTCGCGTCGGCGAGAACCACGTGCAAGAAGTGATCATCGCGACCGATCCGAACCTGGAGGGCGAAGCCACCGCGGCGTACCTGTCGCGGCTGCTGACCTCCATCGAAGTGCCGGTATCGCGTCTGGCCTCGGGGCTTCCCGTCGGCGGCGACCTGGAATTCGCCGATGAAGTCACGCTCGGACGCGCCTTCGAAGGCCGCCGTAAGGTGGAGTAACCGGAGACGTCACCCGAAGTTCTGGTCCGATAGACTGAGCTTTCGGCTCGGATATTCAGGAGGAACCCGCGTGGCGTTGATCGTGCAGAAATTCGGGGGCTCGTCCGTAGCCGACGCCGAGAGCATCAAGCGCGTCGCGAAGCGCATCGTCGAGGCGCGTCGCGGGGGCAACGAGGTCGTCGTCGCCGTGAGCGCCATGGGCGACACCACCGATGAACTGCTCGAGCTCGCAGCGGCGTGCACGCCGATCCCCGCACCGCGAGAACTCGACATGCTGCTCACCGCCGGTGAGCGCATCTCGATGGCCTTGCTCGCGATGACGATCAAAGGCATGGGCATCGAGGCGCTCTCCTTCACGGGCAGCCAGGCGGGAATGATCACCACCGCCGAGCACGGTTCGGCGAAGATCGTCGATGTGACGCCCGGCCGCGTGCGCGAGGCCCTCGACCAGGGCGCCGTCGCCATCGTCGCAGGCTTCCAAGGATTCAGTCGCGACTCGCGAGACATCACCACGCTGGGGCGCGGCGGATCCGACACGACCGCCGTTGCACTCGCCGCCGCCCTCGGCGCCGATGTGTGCGAGATCTATACCGACGTCGACGGCATCTTCACGACCGATCCTCGCGTCGTGCCGCTCGCGCGGAAGATCGACGCCATCACGGCGGAAGAGATGCTCGAACTCGCGGCGTCCGGCGCGAAGGTGCTGCACCTGCGCGCCGTCGAGTACGCCCGCCGCCACGGCGTCGTGCTGCACGTCCGCTCCTCGTTCTCCGACGAGCCGGGCACCATCGTCTACGACCCCGCCAAGGGGCATCCGAAGGGAGATCAGGTGGAAGAGCCGATCATCACTGGTATCGCCGCTGAGAAGAGCGAGGCGAAGGTCACCGTGGGCGGTGTGCCGGACATTCCGGGCAAAGCTGCCCAGATCTTCGAGATCGTGGCGAAGACGCACGCGAACATCGACATGATCGTGCAGAACGTCTCGGCGGCGCAAACGAACCGCACCGATATCTCCTTCACGGTCCCGCTCGGCGACGGTCGGAAAGTCATCGAGTCGCTCGAAGCGGAACGCGAAGCACTCGGATTCGAGAGTCTGCAGTACGACGATCAGATCGCCAAGCTCGCAGTCGTGGGCGCCGGCATGCGCACGAGTACGGGCGTATCCGCGCAGCTCTTCCGTGCGCTGTACGAGGCCGACATCAATATCGAAATGATCTCGACTTCGGAGATCAGGATCTCGGTCGTCACCCGAGCCGACCTTCTCGATAAGGCGGTCCGCGTACTCCACACGGCGTTCGGCCTCGACGCCGAGACCGAAGCCACGGTCTACGCCGGCACCGGCCGATAACTCTTTCACGGCGAAACACAGAACAGGATCTCGAAACACATGGCTGCACAGCAGGGACTCTCGATCGCCGTCGTCGGCGCAACCGGTCAGGTGGGCGCAGTGATGCGCCGTTTGCTCGACGAGCGGGACTTCCCGATCGCGAACATCCGCTTCTTCTCCAGCGCGCGCTCGGCGGGCTCGACGCTCGAATTCCGCGGCGAGAGCATCGTCGTCGAGGACGTCGCGACAGCGGACAAGAGCGGCATCGACATCGCGCTCTTCTCCGCCGGTGGCGCCGCTTCGAAGCAGTACTCGCCGGAGTTCGCCGCAGCGGGTGCGACGGTCATCGACAATTCGAGTGCGTGGCGACTCGACCCGGACGTTCCCCTCGTGGTGAGCGAGGTCAACCCGCACGCGATCGACGAGGCGCGGAAGGGGATCATCGCGAACCCGAACTGCACCACGATGGCAGCGATGCCGGTGATGAAGGCACTCGACTCCGAGGCCGGGCTCGAACGGCTCATCGTCACGACGTTCCAGGCCGTGTCGGGCTCAGGGCTCGTCGGAGCCCGTGAGCTGGCCGGTCAGGCCGTTGCAGCCGTCGAGTCGGGCGAGCTCGAGCAGCTCGTACATGACGGGGGCGCCGTGGACTTCCCGGCTCCCGAGGTCTACACCAAGACGATCGCATTCAACGTACTGCCGCTCGCGGGCTCCATCGTCGAAGACGGCGAAGGTGAGACCGACGAAGAGAAGAAGCTGCGCAACGAGAGCCGGAAGATCCTCGAGCTCCCCGAGCTGCGAGTCGCCGGAACGTGCGTGCGCGTGCCGGTCTTCACCGGGCACTCGTTGTCGATCAGCGCCGAATTCGCTCGCGAGATCTCGGCGGATCGTGCTCGTGAGGTGCTCGCAGCAGCTCCCGGCGTCGAACTCACCGACGTCCCGACGCCCCTCGAGGCGGCGGGCAAGGATCCCTCGCTCGTCGGGCGCATTCGCGCTGACCAGTCCGCTCCCGAGGGCCGCGGCCTGACGCTGTTCATCTCGAACGACAATCTGCGCAAGGGTGCAGCGCTGAACGCGGTGCAGATCGCTGAGATCATCGCGGCGCGGCGGGCCGAGTAGGGGCGAGCCGCCAGTACAGCATCAGGCCCCGGTCGTTCACGTCGACGACCGGGGCCTGATGTTTGTCTCGAGGCTGGAGTGCGTTCTCCGACCTACCGCGATTCGAGTGTGATCAGCGATGCCTCAGGGCGGCAGGCGAAACGCACCGGCGCGTAGATCGAGTTGCCCAGCCCCGCACTGACGTTCAGGAACGCGGCGCGGTGCGCGTCGAACCAGACGCTCAGGCCGCGTGCTTGCTCGGTCGGGAGGTCGCAATTCGCTGTGAGCGCCCCGACGCCGGGTACGCGCACTTGGCCGCCGTGCGTATGCCCGGCTAGGATCAGGTCCGATCCGGCCGTCAGAAGCGCGCCCAGGGACTCCTGATAGGGCGCGTGCACGACGCCGAGGCGCACCGGGGCCGGGTGGTCGGCGTCGACGGCTGCGCCCTCGTTCTGCGTCAACGCTGCGGCGGCCGCGCGCATACGATCTGCGTCGTCGTAGCGAATGTGCGGGTCGTTCAGGCCGAACAGCTCGACGCTGCTGCCGCGAATGGAGAGCCGAACCGCGTCGTTGTTGAGGTCGATCGCGCCCAGCTCGGCCAGCCCGCGGGTGATCGCACCGTTGTCGAGATCAGGGGTGCGCGTGCTCCGCCTGCTCGGCTCGAGCAGGTACTTGACGGGGTTCTTGAAGAGCGGACCGTAGTAGTCGTTCGAGCCGTGAACGAACACCGTGGGCGTCTGCTCGACGAGCGGCCGCAACGCATGCAGCAGCGCCGGGAGCGCTTCGCGATGGCCCATGAGATCTCCGGTCAGCACGACCAGGTCGGGGCGCAGCTCCGCGAGGGAGCGCACCCAGTCGACCTTTTGCGCTTGCCATGGGGCCAGATGCAGGTCTGAGAGCTGCAGTACCCGGATCGGAGTGCGGGAGTCCGGCAGTACGGGCAGCGTATGGCGTCGCACCGTGAACAGTCGTCGCTCGATGAGCGTGGACCAGGTCAGTACGCCGACGGCGGCCGCTCCGAGAACGGCCGCCGTCGAACGTGCGGGATGCATTGCCAAGGTCAGTCCTTCTTGCCGCAGGCGAGCGCCAGCGTCACCGTGTCACCACGGTTGACCTCGGCGCCGCTTTCGGGGCTGGCCGAGAGCACCTTGTTCGATTTCGGTTTGGAATCGCTGCCGGTGCCGCAGGCGAACTCGACGTTGTCGAACCCTGCGCTATTCAGTGCGGACTTTGCGTTGTTGCCCGTCTGACCCACGAGCCCGTCCGGGATTTTCGACGCCTTGCCGTTGCTGCGGTAGAGCGAGATGCCCGAACCCAGCCCCACAGACGATCCCGCCGCGGGGTCGGTGCGCGCCGCGAGGCCCTCGGCCTCGGTCGAGTCGACCTCGCCGCCGTCATTCACCGCGAACCCAAGCTGCTCCAGCATGCTCGTGGCCTCCTCGATCGACTTCCCCTTCACGTCGGGAACGGAGACCATCGTCTGGCGAATCGCTGCAGCCGAGGGCTCTGGGAAGGCGTCTCCGCCGTACCTGGCGTCGGCCGCATTCATGATCGCGGGCCAGATCGTCTGATCCGCGTACATGAGGTTCCCGAACCCCATCGTGGAAACGCGGCTCCAGGAGCCATCGGCCATTTGCACGGGCCCGGCATTGCCGACCCAGGTCGCCGTAGCGACCTTCGTACTAGCGCCGACCGTCCAGTTGTCCACAACGTCATCCGTGGTGCCTGTCTTGGCAAGGTGGGGGACCCCAATGGCTGATCGTGCATGGTCAGCAAGACCAGCCGTCACCGCGTTCTGGAGGGCGAATGCGACGCCAGCCGCCACTTCTGGGGCGATGGCTTGTGAGCACTCGCTCTTCGTGAACGGTACCTGGTTGCCGTCGTCGTCAAGAATCTGCTCGATGGGAACCGGCGTGCAGACGGTCCCGTCGCCGGCGAACGCACCGTACGCTGCAGCCATCGTGATCGGTGCGATCTCGTCGACGCCCGCGTACACGTTCGACGGCACCATCGAGAGATCCCGCGGATTGCCGTTCAATGTCGGATTGTTCGGCAGGCCGGTGTCGGGGTTCATCGGCTGATCCGAGGCGCGGTGAATTCCGAGCGCCTGGGCCGTCTCGAATGTGCCGCAGAGGTCCATCTTCTGCTGCATCGAGACGATGCCGCCGTTGATGGAGTTCGCGATGGTCGTGAGTACCGACTGGTTCCCGCGAATGCCCTCGTTGTCATTCGAGAAATCGAACGATCCGTAGCTGTAGACGCCGTCGGGCATGCACGAGGCGGCGAACGACTGATACGGCACGCCCTTGCGGCTGTTCACATTGACGATGTCGCGCACCGAGTGCCCGGTTCGAATCCACTCGGCGAGCGTGATGGGCTTGAACGTCGACCCGACTTGGAAGCCACTCGAGCCGCCCAGCTCCTCGTCGGTGTTGAAGTTCACCGTCGTGTAGCCAGGGTTCGAGTCCAGGAAGTCCTGTGCGTTATTGAAGGGTTTGTTCTGCACCATGGAGCGCACCTTGCCGGTGCCCACCTCCACGCTGCTCGAGGCTGAGCCGACGTCGATCCCGTCCATGAGCGAAGGAACAGTCGCCTGCGTCGCCGCCGTGCCCGCCGCCTGCATGTCGAGATCGATCGTCGTGTAGATCTTGTACCCGCCGCGGCTGAAGTTGAACTCGCGCTCGGTGGGGGTATCGCCGAAGTTCGGGTCCGCCTTGATGTACCGCTGCACGTAGTCGCAGAAATGACCGAGCCCGAAGTTCTGCTCGGCGACGTTGCAACCGGCGACTCGTGGGGTGATGTGATCGCCCGTGACCTCCGTTGCGACAGCTTCGTCGTACTGGGCCTGCGTGATCTTGCCGTGATTGAGCATGCTGCCGAGAATCTTGTCGCGGCGCTCGGTGTTTGCCGGAATGTTCTCTGGAACGTCGATCTGGAGTTCCGATGGGTTGTTCACGATCGCGACGAGGCTCGCCGACTCGGCGAGCGACAGGTCGGCCGACGACTTGCCGTAGTAGTACTTCGCGGCCGATTCGATGCCGTAGATCTGACGGCCGAAGAGCGCAATATTCAGGTACCCGAGCAGAATCTCATCCTTCGGGTACTTCTTCTCGATGGAGATCGCGTACTTCATCTCCTTGAGCTTGCGGTCCACGTCCTGGCGCATCGCGTCCTCGTAGGCCTCCTTCTGCGCTTCCTTGTCGGGAATCGCGATGGCCTCCTGAATGAGCACGTTGCGCACGTACTGCATCGTGATCGTCGAAGCGCCCGAGAGGTTCTGCCCCGCCGCGTTCTGCAGCACGGCGCGAGCCGTCGCGAGCACGTCGACGCCGCCGTGCGTGTAGAAGCGCGGGTCCTCCTCGGCGACGGCCGCGTCCTTGACGAACTGCGAGATCTGGTCCCACTTGACCGTCTCGCGATCCTGATCGTAGAAGGTCGCGATCTCGTACACGGTCGTGTCGGCGCCCGTCGCGTATATCGTGGAGGGCTCGGCGAGCTTGCCCGGGTCCAGATGGTCGGGCAGGCTCTCGAAGATGCCGACTGCGGATTTCGTGGCCGTGCCGCTCAGAGCGACCACCGGCGTCACAGCTGCGGTGACGAGAACACCGGCGATCACGCTCATGGCGAGCGCGCCGAGGAGCCCGGCGAGGGCCCCTCCTGCGGTGCGAGGTTTCTGCGAGCGCACGCGCGAAGACTGAGATGTCTGACGGGTCATAGAATTAAGGGTAAGCGACGTAGCTGACAAAACAGCAACGCGCCCGTCCGCGTCGCGGCGATGCCGGTCGCCGGCATGCGCTGCACACCGTCTACCGAGGGAGATCCGCACGTGAGTGAATCCGCCGAAGCCGCCCCGACCTGGGAGTACTTCGTGACGCCGCTGCTGCTGCACAACGAGGCGCAGATTCTGAACAACTGGGGTGCGCAGGGGTGGGAGCTCGTGCAGATCATCGAGGGCCCGGCCGGCGGCAACGTCGCATACATGAAGAAGAGGAAGGCCTGACATGGCATCTGTGATCGAGGACCGGCTGCGCGAACTGGGATACGAGATCCCCGAGGTCGCAGCGGCGGTCGCCGCGTACGTGCCCGCACTGCGTGACGGCAACTACGTGTACACGGCCGGCCAGCTCCCGTTCGTGAACGGTGCTCTGCCCGAGACGGGCAAAGTGGGTCTGGGAGCAGGACTCGTGTCGCCCGAGCGAGCGGAAGAGCTCGCGCAGCTCTGCGCGTTGAACGCCCTCGCCGCCGCTCGAGGCGTCATCGGGTCGCTCGACAAGATCTCTCAGGTCGTGAAGGTCACTGCCTTCATCGCATCCGATCCGTCGTTCACGGGTCAGCCCGCCGTCGCGAATGGCGCCTCGATGTTCCTGGGTCGCGTCTTCGGCGATCTCGGCATCCACGTGCGTTCAGCCGTCGGCGTCGCCGTCCTCCCGCTCGACGCGCCCGTCGAGATCGAATTCGTGTTCAAGATCGAGGACTGACACCGCGCGCTCCGAGCAGCGAGCCCGCGCACGTGCGATACGACCGAGGCCGGGAGCCCTGAAGCGGGTTCCCGGCCTCGGTCGTGTGTCGCCGGCGGTTCGGTAACGTGCGGCTCAGTCGCCGCGTTCGCTGCGCACGCGATCCGAGATCGTCTGCATCACCGACGTGTCGGCGAGCGTCGTCGTGTCGCCGACCTCTCGGCCTTCTGCCGCGTCCTTGAGCAGCCGCCGCATGATCTTGCCCGACCGTGTCTTCGGCAGTTCGGAGACGATGAAGATCTGGCGCGGCCGCGCGATCGCACCGATCTGGGCTGCAACGTGCTTCTTCAGCTCGGGCTCGGCGTCATCGAGCGACAGGATGCTCTGCTGCGACTTCAGAATGACGAAGGCGACGACGGCCTGTCCCGTCGTCTCGTCATCCGCCCCGACGACCGCCGATTCGGCGACCGCGTGGTGCTCGACCAGCGCCGACTCGATCTCCGCGGTCGAGAGTCGGTGGCCCGACACGTTCATCACGTCGTCCACGCGTCCGAGCAGCCAGACGTCGCCGTCCTCGTCGAGACGGGCGCCGTCGCCCGCGAAGTAGCGGTCGCCGAACTTCGCCCAGTAGGTGTCGATGAAGCGCTGATCGTCGCCCCAGATCGTGCGCACCATTGACGGCCAGGGGCGCTGAACGACAAGCAGGCCGCCCTGCCCGTTCTCGACGGGGTCGCCATCCTCGCCGACCACCGTCACCGAGATCCCTGGCTGCGGCACCTGCGCGCTGCCCGGCTTCAAATGCGTGAGGCCCGGCAGCGGCGAGATCATGATCGCGCCAGTCTCCGTCTGCCACCACGTATCGACGATGGGGGCGGTGCCCGCGCCGATGACCTCGCGGTACCAGCGCCACGCCTCGGGGTTGATGGGCTCGCCGACCGAACCGAGCACCCGGATCGACGAGAGGTCGTACTGCTCCGGAACCTGGCGCCCGACCTTCATGCAGGCGCGAATGGCCGTGGGCGCGGTGTAGAAGATCGTCACACCGTACTTCTGAATGATCGACCACCAACGGCCCCAATCAGGCGTCTCCGGGGTGCCCTCGTAGATCACCTGGGTCGCGCCGTTCGCGAGGGGACCGTAGACCACGTAGCTGTGACCGGTGATCCATCCGATGTCGGCTGTGCACCAGTACACGTCGGTGTCGGGCTTCAGATCGAAGACGTCGCGGTGGGTGGTCGACACCTGGGTGAGATATCCGCCCGAGGTGTGCAGGATGCCCTTGGGCTTGCCCGTGGTTCCCGAGGTGTACAGGATGAAGAGCGGGTTCTCGGCGGGGAAGCCCTGTGCTTCGTGCTCGCCGTCGAATGCGGTGATCTCGCGGTGCCACCAGAGGTCGCGATCCTCATCGAAGGCGACGTCGTTGCCCGCGCGTTCGACGACGAGCACGCGAGAGACGGTGCTGCCTCCGCCGTTCAGCGCGAGCGCATCGTCCACGGTCGGCTTCAGCGCAGACACGCGTCCCTTGCGCCATCCGCCATCGGCCGTGATCACGAGGCGCGCCTCAGCGTCGTCGATGCGAGCGCGCAGACTTTCAGCGCTGAAGCCTCCGAAGACCACCGAGTGCGCTGCGCCGAGGCGCGCGACGGCGAGCATGGCGATCACCGTCTCCGGGATCATCGGCATGTAGATGGCCACACGGTCGCCCGCGGCGACGCCGAGGCTGGTGAGCATGTTCGCGGCGCGCTTCACCTCGTGCGTGAGCTCGGCGTACGTGAGGGTGCGCGTGTCGCCCGGTTCGCCCTCGAAGTGGAGCGCGACGCGGTCGCCGTTGCCCGCTGCCACGTGGCGATCGAGGCAGTTCGCCGCGACGTTCAGCTCGCCGTCCTGGAACCACTTCGCGAACGGCGGGTTCGTCCAGTCGAGCACCTCGCTGAACGGCTTCGTCCACTGCAGGTTCTGGGCCTGCTCCGCCCAGTACCCCTCGGGATCCTGCGCGGCCTTCCAGTAGACGGACGGGTCGGTGACATTGGCCTGCTCGCGGAACTCCGGACTCGGAGCATACGTCTCCGCTGTTGCTCCCTCGGGGAGGTGGTGGCTTTCAATACTGCCGGTCTGATCGCTCATTGACGCCCTTATCTTCGATCGATTCCCGGGGCGATCGCTCGCTCCCGGCCCCTCAGTCGCGTACGGGATCCGTACCATCCCGAAAACGCAGAACCAGGCTATACCTTTCGTCTATCTCCGCTCACATCGGTGAGCCCGCGACGGTGATGCCGCGACTGCGCACAGATGCTCGGGCGAGTGGTCTGGCCGTGGCGAACCCTGCTGGTATGGGCTCATGCCCCCTGCTGAGATTCCGGATCACCCACGGCCGCCCGACCCACGGTCCTCGGTGTCGACACGATCTGCGGCGCTCAGTCGCGCTGCGAAGCGTTCGTTCGGCGGCCTGCTGCCCCTGCTGGATGACCCCGATCTGCGAGATCTCATCGTGCAGGTGCGCGGCGGCGCTGCTCGACTGTGGCTGGACCGATGCGGAGCGCTGCAGGAGGTGCCGGATTGGCAGGCCGATCCTGAAGCGGCGCACGGGTTGGCGACCGGGCTGATTGCTGCTGGCGGGCGCCACCTCGACGAGCTGCACCCCTGCGCCGACGTAAGGCTGGGTGATGGCATTCGAGTGCACGCAGTACTGCCCCCGATCGCCGTTGAGGGCGCGGCCGTATCGATTCGGCTGCCCCGCATCTCGCCCCCTCGGTTCGATGAACTCGTCGCGGGAGGCCTCTGCGCGACGAGCACGGCAGAGATGCTGCGCCGGGTGATCATCGACCGCAGCAACATTCTGATCACCGGAGGCACTGGAAGCGGAAAGACGACGGTGCTGGCCGCACTGCTGGATCTCGCCCCACCGCACGAGCGCATCCTCACGATCGAGGACGTGGCGGAGCTGCGGTTGAGGCATCCGCACGCCGTGTCTCTCGAAACGCGTCAGGCGAGCGCCGAAGGGGTCGGGGAGGTCTCGGTCGATCGGCTGCTGCGGGAAGCGTTGCGCATGCGGCCCGACCGCATCGTGCTCGGCGAGTGCCGCGGTGCCGAGATCTCGACGCTCTTGGCGGCACTGAACACCGGCCACGACGGCGGCGCCGGAACCCTCCACGCGAGCCGTCTGGAAGAAGTGCCCTCGCGCCTCGAAGCGCTGGGTGCGCTCGCGGGATGGACGCCGGAAGCGCTCGCTCGACAGGCCGTCAGTGCACTGCACGCGATCGTCCACGTCGAACGGGGTGCTCTCGGCCCTCGGGTGCGCGCCATCGGCGGTCTCGAGCTCACCGGTGACCGGTTGCTCGGAGTGCGAAGGGTGGTGGCGTAGCGCGTGTGGAAGCGACTCCGGTCCCTCGCCCGGTCACGAATCGCTTCGGCTTCGGGCACGGCTTCGAGCGTCACCGCGCATCAACGGAATGAGGCGACGGTCGTCGCGGAACGAGCAGCGGCGCTCCTTCGCGGGGGAGTGCCGCCCGGTCGGACGTTCGCGGTGATCGCCGCCGATGCAGAGCCGGCCTCTGCCACGGGAATCATCGCCGCCCGTGTGGCAGACGGAGTCCCGGTCGCCTCCGCGCTCGCGGCGACCCCCGATCCGGAATGGCGCGTGCTGGCAGTCGCCTGGCGCCTCGCCGAAGCATGCGGTGCTCCGCTCGCCCCCGCGCTCCAACGCATCGCGTATGCGCTGCGCGAACTCGACCAGTTGCGGGAACGACGTTCCGTGCTCCTGGCGGGTCCGCGGGCGACGGTGCGCATGGTGGCGGCCCTGCCGATCCTCGCGCTGCTGCTCGGCCTGCTGCTCGGATTCGATCCGATACCGGTGCTGTTCAGCGGGATGGGGGCGGCGATCGCGGCGATCGGCATCGGTCTGCTCGGCATCGGCGTGCACTGGTCTCGCGCCATGCAGCATCGAACCGCGAGTGACGATCACATCGCCGGTCTGCCGTTCGAACTGCTCTGGGTCGCGCTGGGAGGCGGCGCCCCTCCTTCCGTGGCACTGAGACACGTGGTGGATCGCGTGGACCAGTACGGGGCCGAGTGGATCGCCTTCGACGACTTCTGTTCCGGGAGCCCGCTGCTGTCGACGATCGCCGCTGCGGAAGCCGCCGGTGTTCCGATGCGCCCGCTGCTGCTCGAACACGCGGATGCAGAGCGCGTGGCCTCAGCTGCGCGACTGGAACGGGAGGCGGAACGCCTCGGCGTGCGCGTGCTGGTGCCCCTGGGGGTCTGCGTGCTGCCCGCCTTCATCGTGCTCGGCGTGCTGCCGGTGGTGCTGTCCATGTTCGGGGCTGTCTGATGCTTCCCGACGGTGTTCGTACTCCACAGGGGAGGGCGATCGCATCGGCGTTCGGGTTCTCCACAGATCGTTCGTCGGGCCGCGTCGGGCCGAGCCTCTCCCGTGAGGATGGATGCACCGGCGATCGCCGGGGCCGTGCGAGGTCAAGGAGGTTCCCGATGCAGCCCACACTCCAACTCGTATCCGACCGAGGTGCGACATCCGTGGAAGGCGGGCCCGAGCGCCGCCGCACACGTCTGCAGCGCGTCCGTCGCGGAGGCCGACGACGCGGGCGGGCGTTCGTTGGCGAGATGCGCGCGCTCGCCGACGATGAGCGCGGCGCCGTGACAGCGGAGTACGCGATTGTCATCATGGCCGCCGTAGCATTCGCCGGTCTGCTGGTTGCCATCATGCGGTCGAGCGAGATCCGAGCGATGCTCGTGGAACTCGTCGAGAACGCCCTCGGCGCAGGGTCCTGATGCTCGCGGCGCTGCGGCACGACGAACGCGGCACGGTCACGGCGGAATTCGCGATCGTCGTGCCCGCAGTGCTCGCCGTACTCGGGCTCGTGATCGGCGGCATCTACGTGGCGGCGCATCGCATCACCCTCGTATCGGCGTCGGCTGAGATCGCGAGATCAGAGGCCCGCGGTGATGCCGAGCTCGCCCAGAAACATCTGGATTCGCTCGGTGATCGAGTGGAGATCGAACGTGTGGAAGACGGCGTGCTGCACTGCGTCACGCTTCGGTCGCGCCCGGGTGGGGGACCCCTCGCCCGCATCGCGGTCGAATCGCGCTCGTGCGCCGCCCGAATCGGTGAGGGAGCGACCTCATGAGCGCACCGGCGACCCTCGTCTGCGCAGCCGCTGCGATATGTCTCGGCGTACCGATCATCGCGGCGTCGTCGCACCTCGAAGCCTCCCATCGTGCAGCAGGGGCCGCTGACGCGGCAGCGCTCGCCGCAGCCGACTCGGCCGCCGGGTTTCTCGCGGGAGACCCCTGTGACCTGGCGGGGGCTGTCACGAGTGCGATGAGCAGCGAACTCGTGTCCTGCGAGCTCGATCCCGCCCTCGCCGACGCCCGCGTGAAGGTGGTGGCGGACGGGCCGCTCGGGGCCGTCGCCGCTTCGGCGCACGCTGGTCCACCGCCGAGTTCCGCGATGCCGGGAGGTGCGGTTGGCGCAAATGGCTGGGCGTGGCCCAGCTCGGAGCCGGGCATCACGCAGGGGTTCCACGATGGTTACTCCATTGATCTCCGCGCGGTTGAAGGGTCACCGCTCTACGCTCCCTACGACGGCGTCGTCGTCGCAGCCGGAACGGACAGCGACGGGCCGCCCGAGAAGTGCGTCGCCGAACCCTCGTGGTGGCATGGCCCGAATCACACGATCATCATCAGACACAGCTATCGGGGGGAAGTGCTCTTCAGTTCCCACAATCACGTGGCCCCCGGATCGACCGACGCGTTCGGGCTATCGCCGGGCACTGCAGTGCGAGCCGGACAACCGGTGGCCCTCGCAGGTATGAGCGGATGCACGTCGGGGCCGCACTCGCACTTCACGCTGTCGACCACCCCGTCGAACGCGTTTCCCGACGTGAATCCATACCTCTATATCGGTGGCCCTGAGATCCGTTGATGCAGTGCGCAGAAACTCCGATGCGGGTACTTCGGCCGGCGACGGACATAATGAAGAGAGAACATGCGTGGAATCCCGCAGGTGGATTCTCACGCCAGAATGTGTATCGTGTCGGAGCAGAACCCTCAGCCGGTCCTGGCGGAGCAGCCCTACACTGCGTGAAGCAACGAAGGAGACCCGTGAAGGGTACGAAGAAACTCGTCATCGTCGAGTCACCGACCAAGGCGAAGACCATCGGCGGCTACCTCGGAGACGACTACGAGGTCATTGCATCGGTCGGACACGTTCGTGATCTCGCCGAGCCATCGGCCCTGCCCGCGGAGCTCAAGAAGGGCGCATTCGGGAAGTTCGCGGTCGATGTCGAGAACGACTTCGCCCCGTACTACGTCGTCAACGACAACAAGCGCAAAACGGTCTCCGAGCTGAAGCGCGCGCTGAAGGGTGCCGACGAGCTGTGGCTCGCAACTGATGAGGACCGCGAGGGCGAGGCCATCGCGTGGCACCTCCTCGAGGTGCTCCAGCCCAAGGTGCCGGTGCATCGCATGGTGTTCCACGAGATCACGCAGGACGCCATCGAACAGGCCAAGCAGAACACGCGCGACCTCGACACGGCGCTGGTCGATGCGCAGGAGACGCGACGCATCCTCGATCGCCTGTACGGGTACGACATCTCTCCGGTGCTCTGGCGCAAGGTCGCGCCCAAGCTCTCCGCAGGCCGAGTGCAGTCGGCGGCGACGCGACTCGTCGTCGACCGCGAGCGCGAGCGCCAGGCGTTCCGCGCTGCCGAGTACTGGGACCTCACCGCGACCTTCCGACCCGACGACAGCGCTACCGACACCACGGCGTTCCAAGCCAGGCTCGTACGGCTCGACGCCCAGCGCGTCGCCACCGGCGGCGACTTCGGCGACGACGGCAACCTGACGGCTCGTGCGTCGAAGGCGGGGGTCATTCCGCTGGAGCAGGAGCGTGCCGAGCGCCTCGCATCCCTGCTCGCTGCGGACGCCAGGGGAGAAGTCGTCTCCGTCGAGACGAAGCCGCACACGCGTCGCCCTGCAGCGCCGTTCACCACGTCGACGCTGCAGCAGGAGGCCTCTCGCAAGCTCCGCTACAGCTCACGGCAGACGATGTCGTTCGCGCAGTCGCTGTATGAGAACGGCTACATCACGTACATGCGTACCGACTCGCCCTCGCTCTCGAAGCAGGCAGTGCAGGCGGCCCGGTCGCAGGCTGCGGAACTGTACGGCGCGCAGACGCTGCCCGAGAAGCCGCGCGTGTACACGGGCAAGTCGAAGGGCGCCCAGGAGGCGCACGAGGCGATCCGGCCGGCCGGTGAAGTGTTCCAGCGTCCGAGCTCTCTCAAGGGGAAGCTCACGCAGGGCGAATTCGCGTTGTACGAGTTGATCTGGAAACGCACGGTTGCCAGCCAGATGGCAGACGCCAAGGGCTCCACCGACACCGTGACCCTCTCGGCACAGGTGTCGGAGGCCGGAAGCGCTGCACCGACCGCTGCGGAATTCACCACCAGTGGCACCGTCATTACCTTCCCCGGATTCCTCCTCGCATACGAGGAAGGCCGCGATGAGAACCGCGGCGACAAGTCCGGCGATCAGAATGCGAAGCTCCCGCAGTTGTCCTCGGGTCAGGGGCTCGGCATCGAAGAGCCGACCGCGAAGGGCCACGAGACGAGCCCGCCGCCGCGCTACACGGAGGCCAGCCTCACCAAGCGACTCGAAGAACTCGGCATCGGCCGTCCGTCGACGTACGCCGCGATCATCAGCACGATCATGGATCGCGGTTACGTCACGAAAAAGGGGCAGGCGCTCGTTCCCAGCTGGATCGCCTTCTCCGTCGTACGACTCCTGGAAGAGCACTTCAGCGAGCTCGTCGACTACGACTTCACAGCCGAGATGGAGAACGACCTCGACCGCATCGCTTCGGGCGAGGCGGATCGCGGCAAATGGCTCGGCGAATTCTACTTCGGCACCGACGCGCACCCCGGCCTGCGCGGCGTCGTCGACAACCTGGGCGAGATCGACGCGCGTGCGATCAACACGATCAAGATCGATGATGAGATCTCGCTCCGCAACGGCAAGTACGGCCCGTACCTCGAGGTCTTCGACGACAAGTGCGAGGTCGATGAAGACGGCGTGGTGAAGCCGCGCAGCGTCAACATCCCCGACGGCCTCGCGCCCGATGAACTGACGCCTGCCAGAGCCCACGAGCTCGCCGACGCCGAACCGGCCGAGGATCGCGTCGTCGGTCTCCACCCGCAGACTTCGAAGCGCATCGTCGCGAAGAACGGACGCTTCGGTCCCTACGTCACCGAGCTCCCCGATGAGGGCGAGGAACTGCCGAAGGGCCAGAAACCCCGCACGGCGTCCCTGTTCAAGAGCATGGACCCCGCCACGATCGAGCTTGACAGCGCGGTCGCGCTGCTCGACCTTCCCCGTGTCGTCGGAGTGGACCCCGAGTCCGAGGCTGAGATCACCGCGCAGAACGGGCGCTACGGCCCGTACCTGAAGAAGGGAAGCGACACGCGATCGCTTCCGAGCGAGGATGCGATCTTCTCGATCGATCTCGCCGGAGCCCAGGAGTTGTTCGCTCAGCCCAAGTACGGCGCCAAGCGCGCGTCGAGCGCGCTGAAGGAATTCGATGCCGACCCCGTGAGCGGCAAGCCGATCAAGGTCAAGGACGGCCGTTTCGGTCCGTACGTCACCGACGGTGAGACGAACGCGACGATCCCGCGCGGTGACAGCGTGGACGAGATCGATTTCGCCCGCGCCGTCGAGCTCCTGGCGATCAAGCGCGCGAAGGGCCCCGCGAAGAAGAAGGCTCCCGCGCGGAAGCCCGCGGCGAAGAAGGCGGCGGCGAAAAAGCCTGCAGCGAAGAAGCCGGCGACGAAGAAGCCTGCAGCGAAGAAGTCCGCTTCGGGCGCGAAGGCAGTGGACCCGGCGCGGTCGGCAGCTGCGAAGAAGGCGGCGGCGACCCGAGCCGCGAACCGAGCTGCCGCAGAGTCCCAGGCATAACGACGAGTGCGGCCGCGTGCGGTCGCGGAGGAGCACATGAGCGGAACCTTCATCACCCTCGAAGGCGGCGACGGCGCGGGGAAGACGACGCAGGCGGAGTTGCTCGAGCAGTGGCTCGAGGGCCGCGGGCTCGAAGTCGTCCGCACCCGTGAGCCGGGCGGCACTCGTCTCGGAACCGAAGTGCGTCGCCTCCTGTTGCACGGAGGCGACGAGATCGGAGAGGTCGACGTGCGCACTGAAGCCCTGCTCTACGCCGCAGACCGCGCCCAGCACGTCGCAAAGGTCGTGCGCCCCGCCCTCGAGCGGGACGCAGTGGTGGTGCAGGACCGGTACATCGACTCCTCCCTGGCGTACCAGGGGGCGGGGCGCGTGCTCGACGTCGACGAGGTGCGCCGCATCAGCGAGTGGGCGACCGGGGGACTTTGGCCGGACCTGACGATTCTGCTCGACCTCGACCCCGAGACCAGCTCCGGCCGCCGCCGCGACCGCGGTGGGAGCAGCGACCGCCTCGAGTCAGAAGCAGTGGAGTTCCATACGGCGGTGCGCGACGGCTTCCGTGCGCTCGCGAAGGCGGACCCGCACCGCTTCTTCACCATCGACGCTGCACTGCCCGTCGATGAGATCCACACGCGCATCGTGGGACGCGTCTCCGGGTTCCTCACGCGCTGAACCGCTTCACCGGTAAGAGATCGCGCTTCGGTGAGCAGATTTCCAAAGAAAACGTCTCACCGAAGCGCGATCTCCCACCGAAGCCATCCGCACCCTGGCCACCGCGGTCGCCGGCCGAACGCGGTGCATTCAGCCGATGACCGCCGCCCCGAGCTTCGCTCCGTGGGCTGGCGCTGTAGCGCCACCGCGGTCGCCGGCCGAACGCGATGCGTTCAGCCGATGACCGCCACCCCGCGCTTCGCTCCGTGGGCTGGCGCTGCAGCGCCACCGCGGTCGCCTGCCGAACGCGATGCGTTCAGCCGATGACCGCGCCAAAACGATCGGGAAGGGTGGCGCGAGAAGCGGCGCCGAGCTCGGAGAGCGGCAGGGTGAAGCGATCCTGCACCTCGATCGCGGCATCCGCCCCCGCGCCGTCCGTGACACCGATGCGCAGCACCGGGAAATCGCGGCCCGAGCAGAGCCCGCGGAACTTCACCTCTTCCTCGTGCGGCACCGCGACGAGCACGCGTGCCTGAGATTCCGAGAAGAGGGCAGCGGTGGCATCGACGTCGTCGCGCGACATGATCTCCTCGATCCACACACGGGCACCGACGCCGAAGCGAAGCGCGCCATCGGTGAGTGCCTGAGCGAGGCCGCCCTCCGAAAGATCCACCGCCCCGGAGATGAGTCCGCCCTGTGCGCCCGCGTGCAGAAGCTCGGCGAGCGCGCGCTCCTCGGCCAGGGAAGCGATCGGCGGGCGGCCGCCGAGGTGATCGTGCACGGTCTCGGCCCAGGCCGACCCGTCGAGCTCGTCGCGGGTGGTGCCGAGCAGGTAGAGGTGCTCGCCCTGATCCTGCCATCCGCTGGGCACGCGGCGCGCGACGTCATCGATGATGCCGAGCACGCCGACGACGGGCGTCGGATAGATCGGGGTGTCGCCGGTCTGGTTGTAGAGCGAGACGTTGCCGCCGGTGACGGGCACCTCGAGAGCGAGGCACGCATCCGAGAGTCCTTCGACCGAGCGTGAGAACTGCCACATGACCTCGGGGTTCTCGGGGCTGCCGAAGTTCAGGCAGTCGGTGACGGCGGTGGGAACGGCGCCGGACGTGGCGACGTTGCGGTACGCCTCGGCGAGCGCGAGCTGCGAGCCGACGTACGGGTCGAGCTGGCAGTAACGGCCGTTCGCATCGGTGGCGATGGCCACGCCGAGGCCGCTCTCCTCATCGACGCGGATCATGCCTGCGCCGTCGGGGAACGCGAGCGCCGTGTTGCCGAGCACGTACTTGTCGTACTGGTTCGTCACCCACGAGACATCGGCCTGGTTGGGCGATGCGGCGACGGCGATCATCTGCGAGCGCAGGTCATCGCCGGAGTCCGAACGCGCCAGGCCAGAGGCGTTGACGCCGGAAGCCTGCAGCGCATCGATCCATGCGGGGTAATCGACGGGGCGCTCGTAGACGGGGCCGTCGACGGCCACAGTCGAAGGATCGACGTTGACGATCTCCTCACCGCGCCAGTTGATGACGAGGCGGCCGGTGTCGGTGACCTCGCCGAGCACGCTCGTCTCGACGTCCCACTTCGCGGTCACGGCGAGGAACGCGTCGAGCTTGTCGGGGTGCACGACCGCCATCATGCGCTCCTGGCTCTCCGACATGAGGATCTCCTCGGCCGTGAGCGACGGATCGCGCAGCAGCACGCTGTCGAGCTCGATGAACATGCCGCCGTCGCCGTTCGCCGCGAGCTCGGAGGTCGCGCACGAGATGCCAGCGGCGCCGAGATCCTGAATCCCCTCGACGAGCTCATCGCGGAAGAGCTCGAGGCAGCACTCGATGAGCACCTTCTCGGCGAACGGATCACCGACCTGCACGGCCGGGCGCTTGGTCGGCCCGCCCTCGCTGAAGCTGTCGGAGGCGAGGATCGACGCCCCGCCGATGCCGTCGCCACCCGTGCGAGCGCCGAAGAGCACGACCTTGTTGCCGGCGCCGGAGGCGTTCGCGAGGTGCAGATCCTCGTGGCGCAGTACGCCGACGCCGAGCGCGTTGACGAGCGGGTTCGCCTGGTAGACGCTGTCGAAGACCGTCTCGCCGCCCAGGTTCGGGAGGCCGAGGCAGTTGGCGTACGACGAGATGCCCGAGACGACGCCGTGCACGACGCGTGCCGTATCCGGGTCATCGATCGCGCCGAAGCGCAGCTGATCCATGACCGCGACGGGGCGAGCCCCCATCGAGATGATGTCGCGGATGATGCCGCCGACGCCGGTCGCGGCTCCCTGGAACGGCTCGATGTACGAGGGGTGGTTGTGGCTCTCGACCTTGAAGGTCACTGCCCAGCCCTCGCCGATGTCGATGACGCCGGCATTCTCACCCATGCCGACGAGCAGACGCTCGCGCATCTTGTCGTTGACCTTCTGGCCGAACTGCCGGAGGTAGATCTTCGACGACTTGTACGAGCAGTGCTCCGACCACATCACCGAGTACATGGCGAGCTCGCCGGAGGTGGGGCGCCGGCCGAGGATCTCGCGGATGCGGTCGTACTCGTCGGGCTTCAACCCGAGTGCGCCGTACGGCTGCTCCTTCTCGGGCGTCGCGATCGCATCGGCGACCGTGTCGGGGCGGGGGCCGCTCTGGGTGGCGTCGATGTCTGTCACGCTCGATGTGCTCCGTGGATCGGGGGTGGTTTCGGCGCACGGGAGCGCCGAACGTACGGGGTTCAGTCTACGTGGTCGCGTCACCCGGCTCGTCCCGTACTGCTCCCTCGTCGCGGGAGCATTCCCGAGCCCGCAGGGCTGACAGTCTAGGGTGGAGATTGTCAGCAGATCAGGGGAGACTGAACGCCATGAGCGATCCGAATACTCACGCAGCAGGCCAGACGCCCGTTCCGCAGCCGAGCGATCATGCGCAGGCCCCGTCGTACACGCCGGACGGAGCGCGCCAGGCGTCGCGGCAGGCCGCACGGCCCGCGGCGGGCCCGGCCTCCGGGGCGGCGAATCAGCAGCGCAAGCTCTCGACCTTCTTGAAGGTCAGCATCATTCTGCTCGCCGGTCTGACCATCGCCTCGATCTCGTTGCTGTTCATCGGTGACTTCGAGGGCAAATTCGAGCGCGTCTTCTCGACGTTCGCGCTGTTCGCGGTCTTCGTCATCTTCACGGCGCTCGACACGCGGCGGGAGCAGAAGTCCGAGTGGTACGCGCCGGTCGCCCTCATCGCGAACGCCTACATCCTCGGCCTGCTGATGATCGTCATCTGGATGACGCCTTACAACCCGTACTCCTTGCTCTGGGAGATCTTCTGGAAGTCGTTCTTCGTGATTCTCGTCACGCGACTGGTCATCCTCTGCGCGCAGCTTCTGCTGCGGGTCGGAGCCGAGCGCTCCGAGACGATCACGCGGTTCGCCTTCGTGACGAGCGTGCTCGCGGTGCTCTCGGGCATTCTGTTCACCGCGCCGGTCGGCATCGAGGCATTCGAGCTCAATGTGCCGGATATGTACTGGAAGATCGCGACCGCGATCCTGATCCTGACCGCGCTCGGCCTGTCGATCACCCTGCTGCTCCGCTGGTTCTTCGGCGCGGATGAGCGTGATGCGGCTCGAGCCGCTCGCGGCAGCATGCGCCAGGGCGCGCCGGCGCCGTACATCGCGCAGCAGCCCCACGGGCGCGCGCAGCAGCAGCGAGCGCAGCAGCAGAACTCCCAGGCGCAGCAGCAAGCCCAGATGCAGCAGCAACAAGCCCAGATGCAGCAGCAGCATCAGTTGCAGCAGCAGTCCCAGCTGCAGCAGCCCCAGGCGCAGCCGAGCGGCCAATCCGAGCTGCTGCCCTGGCCGACCTTCGACGACGGCCGCCCGATTCCGGCCGGCCCAGACGGCCAGCCCGACTTCTCGGTGCCGGGCGCGCCTCGTCCGCCCCAGGCGAGGTAACCGCCCGCGAGACAGGGCTGCGGCAATCCGGAGTTCATTCCGGGCCGTTCTTCACTGCTCCCTGGGCAGTGGGCTTCGATGAGATCGAGTGCCTACTGCACAGGGAGCAGTGGTCCGTCATGCACGGGATGCACTCGCTCGGCTCCCTCCGGAGGCTCAAGAATTGAAATCCATAACACCCGTCTGACCGGGGGCGATGCCGATCTGATCGGCTGAGGCGAACCCCTTCGGCTTGAACATCAGATGAAACGTTGGCTAGGCTAACTCGGGGCCGCGAGAACGTGCGCGGCCGCTGCGATCCGATGCAGTCGTCGGCGCAGATCGATGAGACCCGAGACGAAAAGAGCAGCCATCGTGTCCACCCAGATGTTGCGCGGCGCGAGCTTCGCAGCCCTTGCCCTGACCGCTGCGTTCACGCTGTCGGCGTGCGCCCCCGGCGCGGAGGCGAACGAGGAGCAGGCCGCGCCGGCCGAGACCACGGTGACCATCACCGACAACCACGGCGAGGTCGAGGTCCCCGTGAACCCCGAGCGCGTCGTCGCGCTCGACAACCACGTGTTCGAGACCCTCGATGAGTGGGACGTTCCACTGGTCGCGGCTCCGAAGGGCATCATGGGCACCGCGTGGCCCGACTACACGGACGACGCCGAGGTGGCAGACGTCGGGACGCATCGCGAGCCGGACCTCGAAGCCATCGTCGCCGCTCAGCCCGACCTCATCATCGGCGGCTACCGCTTCTCCGAGTCGTACGACACGATCGTCGAGCAGAATCCCGACGCAGCCGTCATCGAGATCGCACCGCGCGACGGTGAGGACCCGATGGAGGAGCTCAAGCGCGAGACCGAGATTCTCGGGCAGATCTTCGATCGAGAGGACGAGGCCGCAGAGATCACGTCCGAGCTCGACCAGTCGATCGCCGATGCGAAGCAGGCCTACAACGGCACCGACTCCGTGATCGGGCTCATCACCTCGGGGGGAAAGATCGAGTTCGCCGCTCCCGTCACCGGCCGCAGCGTGGGGCCCGTGTTCTCGGCTCTCGGCCTGAAGCCCGCGATCGAGCAGCAGGCGGAGGACACGTCGCACGGCGACGACATCAGCGTCGAGGCGATCGCAGCGGCGAACCCCGACTGGATCGTCGTGCTGGATCGCGATGCGTCATTCGCCGAACCAGAACCGGGAGCTGTGCCGGCGGATGAGCTGATCGCCGGCTCTGAAGCGCTGCAGGGTGTGACGGCCGTCGAGCAGGATCAGATCGTGTACCTCGACTCCGACTTCTACCTGACGGAAGACATCCAGGCGTACACCGAGCTGTACGAACAACTGCAGGAGGCGTTCGCGGGCGCATGAGCGTGACGCAGCAGGCTGCGCCAGCAGCCAGGGACGGGGCCCGCACCGATGGTGCGGGCCCCGCTCGCCGTTCGCGCTGGAAGGGCTCCCTCGCGCTGGTCCTCGCGATCCTCATCGTCACGGGCCTGCTCGTCGCGTCGCTGCTCATCGGGGCGTACGACATCGCGGGCGGTGAGCGCGGCGGCGAGATGTTCTGGATCACCCGAGTGCCGCGCACCCTGGCTCTGGTGCTGGCCGGTGCGGCTCTGGCGACCAGCGGTCTCGTGATGCAGATGCTCACGCAGAACCGCTTCGTCGACGCGACGACCTCCGGCACCACCGAATGGGCGGCGCTCGGACTCCTGCTCACGGTGCTGATCGCGCCCCAGGTTGGCCTCGTCGGCCGGATGATGATCGCCAGCCTCTCGGCGTTCGTCGGCACGCTCGTCTTCATGGCGATCCTGCGTCGCATCGTCATTCGCACGACGCTGGTGGTGCCGCTGATCGGGATCATGCTCGGCGCCGTGGTGAGCGCACTGACGACATTCCTCGCTGCGCAGTTCAACCTCCTGCAGATGATCGGCACCTGGTTCATGGGCAGTTTCACGGCGGTGGTGCGCGGACGGTATGAGGTGCTCTGGATCGTCGCCATCGTCACGCTGCTGGTCTTCGTCCTCGCCGACCGCATCACCGTCGCCGGCCTCGGCAAAGATGTCGCGACGAGCGTCGGCGTGCGCTATGAAGTGGTGCTGGTCGCCGGCACGGCGCTCGTCGCGGTGGCGGCGGGAGTGACGACGGTGGTCGTCGGGTTCCTGCCGTTCCTCGGCCTCGTGGTGCCCAACGTCGTCGCCATGATCCGCGGCGATCACGTGCGCAGCAACCTGCCATGGGTGTGCCTCGGCGGCATCGCACTCGTGACCGTATGCGATTTAATCGGGCGCACCGTGCGCATGCCGTTCGAGGTGCCCGTCTCCATGGTGCTCGGCATCGTCGGATCGGCGGCCTTCATCACGATTCTGCTGAGGCAGCGCAATGCGTAGCGTGGTGGGGGAGCCGCGGCTCGCAGGGTTGCCGCGCGGCAGCCGTTCACGGCGCGCATGGGTCGCCGAGCACCGCGCGGTGCTCCTGGTCGGTGCGACGGCGGCCGCGCTCGCCATCGCGATCCTGGTCTACGGCAATCCGGCGGCCCCCGGATCGGACGGGTTCTGGATCATCGTGCGCTCCCGGCTCACGTCGCTCGGAACCATCGCGCTCGTCTCGGTGTGCCAGGCGGTCGCGACCGTGCTCTTCCACACGGCGACGGCGAATCGGATCCTCTCCCCCTCGATCCTCGGGTTCGACGCGCTGTACGTGCTGTCGCAGACGGCGCTCATGTTCGTCTTCGGCATGGCGGCGGTCGGCATGGAGGGGATCCCGAAGATCATCGCGCAGAGCCTCCTCATGATCGCGTTCGCGACGGTGCTCTACGGGTGGTTGTTCTCGGGGAAGCGGGCGAACCTCCACCTGCTGCTGCTCGTCGGCGTGGTGCTCGGCATCGGATTCGGCTCACTGTCGACGTTCATGCAGCGCCTGCTGACTCCCAGTGAATTCGACGTGCTCAGCGCGCGCCTCTTCGGCAGCATCGGCAAGGGAAACCCCGATTACCTTCCGATCGCCGGCGCAATCGTCGCCGTGCTGCTGGTGATCATCTGGCGGAGGCGCCGCCTCCTCGACGTCGTCGCGCTCGGCCGCGATGTGGCGACCGGGCTCGGGGTCGCGTACCGCAAGGAGGTCGTGCTGATCCTCGTGACCGTCGCGGTGCTGATATCGATATCGGCGACGATGGTGGGGCCGATGACGTTCTTCGGGTTCCTCGTGGCGACGATCGCGTACCAGTTCACCCGGGAGGATCGGCATGCCGAAACGCTCCCGCTCGCCATCGGTGTGGCGCTCGTCACGCTGCTGGGCGCCACCTTCGTGCTGAAGCACGTGTTCGCCGCCGCGGGGCTGGTGACCGTGATCATCGAGTTCGCCGGCGGTCTCCTGTTCCTCGCGATCCTGTTGAGAAAGGGGCTCAGATGATGAGCCGTCCCACTCTTCGCCGACCGAGAGGAGACCGCGCATGATCGCCCTCACGGGGGTCGAGAAGCACTACGCCGGGCACCGCGTGCTCGGCCCCATCGATCTCACCATCGAACGCGGCGGAGTCACGGCGCTGATCGGACCGAACGGGGCCGGGAAGTCGACCATGCTCACGATCATCGGGCGACTGCTCGACGCCGACTCCGGCAGGGTGACGATCGGCGACCTCGACGTGCGCGCTGCGAAACCGCGCGAACTCGCGCGCGCGGTGTCGATTCTGCGCCAGGAGAACCACTTCATGTCGCGCCTCACCGTGCGGCAACTCGTCACCTTCGGGCGCTTCCCGCACTCCGCGGGACGACTCACCGAAGCCGACGCGCACGCCATCACCTCCGCCATCGAATTTCTCGATCTCACGGCCATGGAGCATCGCTTCATCGACGAGCTCTCCGGCGGGCAGCGACAGCGGGCGTTCGTCGCGATGGTGCTCGCCCAGGACACGGACTACGTGCTGCTCGACGAGCCGCTCACGGGGCTCGACATGCGCCACGCCGTCTCGATGATGGCGCAGGTGCGAGCCGCGGCCGATGCGCTGGGCAAGACCGTCGTGCTCGTCATCCACGATGTCAACTTCGCCGCGGCATACGCCGATCGGATCGTGGCGCTCGCCGAGGGCCGCGTGGTCGCGTCAGGTACGCCCGACGAGATCTTCACCCCGGAGGTGCTGCAGCGCGTCTTCGACACTCCCGTCGAGGTCGTCGAGCACGGCGGGGGGCGTATCGCGGTGTACTACCGCCCGTAGAGCTCGGACGCTGGGCGTGACGTCCCGGACGCGACCCGACGCGAGAGCGCGCGCCCCCCGCCCAGCGCGGTCAGGAGCGTTCGGCAGACTCCAGACCGAAGAGCGCGGAGAGCGCTTCGGAAGCCTCCGATGCTCGCCCCTCCCGGCCGAGCGACCGGATGCGCGTGGTGGGGGCGTGCAGCAGGCGGCCGGTGAGGCGCCGCAGCGCCGCCTCGACATCGGCGGCAGTCGCATCATCCTCGTCGTCTCCGGCGCGACGGGCGCGGCACAACTCGTCTTCCAAGATCGCGTTCACATGACCGCGCAGCGCGAGCAGTACCGGCAGGGTGTCGCGCTCCGCCTGAGATGCGCCGAACTCGACCGCAGCATCGTGGACGATCTCGAGGGCCTCGTGCTCGGTGCCGAGCTCGGTCACCGGAGCGTGCCGTGCGACAGTTTCGAGATCGAGCAGTTCGATGCCGTCGATGCGGGTGACGGCCGGGTCGATATTGCGAGGCATGCCGAGGTCGATGAGGAGGCGCGGCGAGACCGGCCTCGAGATCCCAGCCGTCGCCGTCGCGCCCGGTCCCAGGGGCGCGAAATCGGCCTCGGTGAGCAGTGGCTCCTCGGTTCGGCTGCACGCGATGATCACATCAGTGGCGTCGAGCGCGCTGCGCAGCTCCGCGGGATCGACGGGGGTGAGGTCGTGGCGCTCGGCGTACGCTGCCGCCCGGCCGGAGGGGGAGTGCACGCTGATGCGTTCGGCGCCCCGTGATCGCAGCGCCGCGATCGTCGCGCCGGCGTACGCGCCCGTGCCGATGAGCAGCACGCGGGCGTCCTGCCAGACGGGCACCCGGCTCTCCGCGAGCCGGAGGGCGAGACGCACGAGCGAGCGCCCCTGGGAGTGGATCTCCGTGCGGTGCTTGACGGTGCGCGACGTGCGCGTGGCCGTCTGGAAGAGGCGTTCGAGGTGATGCGTCACCGTGCCGCGCTCGCGAGCGTCGACGTGGGCGCGGCGCACCTGCCCGGCGATCTCCTCCTCGCCGACGACCGCTGATTTGAGACCGGACGCAACGGCGAAGAGATGCTCGGCGGCCCGGTGATCCAACTCGACATCGACCGCCATGGAGAGCGATGACACCGGCACGCCGGCGACCTGCGAGATCAGTTCGACCATCGCCTCGCTCGTGTCCCGCCCGGCCTGCGCGTACACCTCGAAGCGGTTGCAGGTCGACAGCACCACGACGCCGTCGAGGTCATTCGACGCGGTCAGCGCCTCGGTGATCTCCGGGGTGCGCGCAGTGAGGCGCTCCAGCAGAGGGAAGGAGCACCCGCGGTGATCGAAGGAGAGGCACAGCAGCATAGATAATCGATACGTTTTCTGATCAGGGATTCGTGGTTGTTTCGCGCGGCATTTCGCTCGAATCTGAACACATCAGATGTGACACATCAGATCTATAAGCTAGCATCTCGACCGATGAACTTCCTCCCAGCTTCGCACCCGCTCGTCGACGGCCGAACGGGCGACGCGCCATTGATCCGAGCCCTGAGGGGCGACCGACCCGAGTCTACGCCGGTCTGGTTCATGCGCCAGGCCGGTCGCTCGCTGCCCGAGTACCGCGCCATCCGCGCCGACCACCGCATGCTCGATGCGTGCCTCACCCCTGAGCTGGCCAGCGAGATCACGCTGCAGCCCGTGCGTCGGCACGGCGTCGACGCCGCGGTGTTCTTCAGTGACATCGTCGTGCCGATGAAGCTGGTCGGGGTGGACGTCGATCTCGTCGCCGGCCGGGGGCCCGTGTTCGCGAATCCGGTGCGCACCGCGGCTGACGTCGCACGGGTGCGCGAGGAGTTCACCCCCGAGCGGCTGCGGGCGGCGCTCGACCCGGTGCGCGACGCGGTGCGTCTGACCGCCGAGGCGCTCGGCAGCACACCGCTCATCGGCTTCACGGGCGCACCGTTCACCCTGGCCGCGTACCTCGTCGAAGGCGGGCCCTCGCGCGACCACCTGCGGGCCCGCACCCTCATGCACGCCGACCCCGAGACCTGGGCGTCGTTGCTCGACTGGGTCGCCGACCTCTGCGGCGTGTTCCTCGAAGCGCAGGTCGAGGCGGGCGCGAGCGCCGTGCAGCTGTTCGATTCGTGGGCCGGATCGCTGTCGCCTGCCGACTACCGCGATCGAGTCGCCCCCGCCTCTCGGCGCACGCTCGAGCCCGTGCGCCGGCTCGGTTACGCAGCGGGTGAGGGGTACGCGGCCGCGGCGCGCGCCGTCCCGATCATCCACTTCGCCGTCGGTTCCGGCCACTTGCTCGAAGAGCTGGCCGAGGTCGGCGTGGACGCGCTCGGCGTCGACTGGCGCACGCCGCTCGACGAGGCGAACCGCAGGCTCGGCGGCGCTTTCCCGTTGCAGGGCAATATCGATCCCGCGTATCTCGGTGCTGCGACCGACGTGCTCGAAGCCCACGTCTCCGACGTGCTGCGCCGGGGCCGCAGTGCGCCCGCCCACGTGCTGAATCTCGGTCACGGGGTTCCGCCGGAGACCGACCCCGATGTGCTCACCCGCATCGTCTCGTTCGCCCATGGAGCCTGACTCTCCCCGACCGCGCATCGCCGTCGTCGGCGGTGGCGTCTCCGGCTTGGCTGCGGCGCGCGAGCTCGCCGTAGCGGGCGCCGACGTGGTCGTGATCGAAGGCTCCGAGCGGCTCGGCGGCCGCATCCGGGGCGCCGCGCTCGCCGGAACGACGATCGACATCGGCGCCGAGTCGTTCGCGACCCGCGGAGGCACCGTTGCCGAGCTGATCGACCAACTCGGTCTGTCCGACCAGGTCGTGCGGCCCGCGCCGCTCGGCTCCTGGGTGATCGACGGTGCGCGGTCCATCCCGCTGCCGGCCGCCGGGACCCTCGGGATCCCCGCCCAGCCGCTCTCCCGCGCCACCGTTCGCGCGCTGGGGATGCAGGGCGCACTGCGGGCAGCCGTGGAGCCGCTGCTGCCCCGAAGCGTCGGGAGCGAGGCCGGATCGCTCGCCGAGCTCGTGCGCGCGCGGCTCGGATCACGCGCCCTGCATCGCCTCGTACGGCCCGTTGCGCTCGGCGTGTACTCGGCCGACCCTGAGCGCCTCGGTGTGGCCACCGTGCCGGGGCTCGCCGCGGCCTACGCGAAGCGGGGAACGCTCATCGCCGCCGCTCGTGAACTGCGAGACGGCCAGGCAGCGGCGGGCGGAGCGGTCGCGGGCCTGCGCGGCGGGATGACGCAGCTGATCGACGGGCTCGAAGCCGACGTGCGGCGTCGCGGCGTCGCCGTGCTCCGAGGAACGAAGGCGCGGAGGATCGAGGCGCGCGAGACCGCTGCAGCGGGTGCCGGCACGTGGCTCGTGCTCGGCGATGACGATGCCGTGCTCGCAGCGGCCGACCGTGTCGTGCTCGCGGTGCCGGAGAACGTGGCTCGACGGCTCGTCGGCGAGACGGGTGCCGCAGGTCAGGCGACCGACCGCATCGAAGTCGTCGCGCTGGCCATCGATGATCCGAGGCTCGACCGTGCGCCGCGCGGCACCGGTGCGCTCGTCGCGCGGGACGCCGTCGGGGCCGGTGCGCGCCGCGAGAGCGGAGCGGCTCCGATCCTCGCGAAGGCGCTCACGCACGTCACCGCGAAGTGGCCCGAGCGTGCGCGCGAAGCAGGACCCGGACGTCACATCGTGCGCCTCTCGTACGGCCGGGCCGGCTCGGCACCGGAGACCGTCGGGCTCGATGATGCGGAGGTGCGTGGGATCGCCCGGTACGACGCCTCACGCATTCTCGGCGTTGATCTCCGCGCCGACACCGTCGTCGACCTCGTGCGGTGCACGTGGCGCATGGGCCGCCCCCCGGGATCGCGCGACGCTCGCCCGTTCACCGCTCCCGCCGGCGTGACGCTCGCCGGTGACTGGGTCAGCGGCACCGGCCTCGCGGCGATCGTGCAGGGGGCCCGCACCGCGGCAGCCGCCGCCCTCGCCGCCTCCCACTGACGAATCGAATCGAAAGACCTCTGAAATGAACGCATCGCTTCCCTCCCCGTCCGGCCGAGTCTTCCGGTCAGACGCGCCGCTCGCGCCCGCTCCCGGGCTGCTGCGCGTCGGAACGCGGGGAAGTGCCCTCGCCGTGTCGCAGACCACGATGGTCGCCGAGCAGATGGCGACGGCGACCGGCCTCGATGTCGCCCTGGTGATCATCACGACGCACGGCGATGTCACGCGCGCACCGCTCTCGCAGCTCGGCGGCACCGGCGTCTTCGTGAGCGCGCTCCGAGACGCCCTCCTCGCCGGTGAGTGCGACCTCGCCGTGCACTCGCTCAAAGACCTTCCGACCGGGGCGTGCGCGGGCATCTCGCTCGGCGCCGTTCCCGTTCGCGCCGATGCGCGCGACGCCCTGTGCGCGCGCGACGGTCTCACCCTCGCCGACCTGCCGGTCGGCGCGCGGGTCGGCACCGGTTCGCCGCGCCGCGCCGCGCAGATCCGCGCCCGCCGCTCCGACATCGACGTGCACGACCTGCGCGGCAACGTCGACACCCGACTCGGCCGCGTGGGGGTCGACCTTGACGCCGTCGTGCTGGCAGCAGCGGGACTCGATCGCCTCGGCCGCGCCGCCGCCATCACCGAACGGTTCCCCCTCACCGACGTTCCGGCAGCCCCCGGACAAGGTGCGCTGGCGATCGAGGTGCGCGCGGCCGACGCGACGACCGAGCCGTACATCGCTGCCCTCTCGGCTGTCGACGACGCCGAGGCCCGGGCGACGGCGCTCGCCGAGCGGTCCTTGCTCGCAACGCTCGAGGCCGGCTGCGCCGCACCGATCGGGGCGTGCGCCGAAGTGACGGGCGACGAGCTGCGGCTGCGCGCTGTCGTGTATCGCGTCGACGGATCGGAGCAGTTGACCGCCGAGGCCTCGCTTCCGTGGAGCACGACCGCGCCGGACTCCGGGGTGCCGGTGCCTGAGGTGCCGGCCGAACTCGGGCGTCGGGTCGCGGCCGAGTTGCTCGCGGCAGGAGCGGCCGATCTCGCGCCGCTCGGGGGCCGTGCATGACCGACGCCGACCGCGCCGACCGCGCCGACCGCGCCGACCGCGCCGGGCTCGCCGGCGTCCGGGTGCTCATCACCCGCGGCGGCGCCGCGGGTGAGCGCGACGCTGCAGAGGTTCGGGGCCTGGGCGGGGAGCCGCTGCTCGCCCCGCTCACCGACATCGCACCCCCTGCAGACTCCGGTCCGCTCCGCGATGCCGCGGCCGCATGGAATCGCGGCGACTACGACTGGCTGCTGATGACGAGCGCGAATGCTGCCGACGCATTCGCTGCCGCGGGGTCCCGTGCCCTGCAGAGCGACACCCCTGCCGCGTCGTCGGCCCGCATCGCGGCCGTCGGCCCGGCCACGGCTGACGCGCTCCGGGCGCACGGCCTCGACCCCGATCTCGTGCCTCCTGCCGACTACTCGGCCGTCGGTCTCGCAGCCGCGCTGCTCGAACTCCCGCTCGACGGCTCCCTGCGGTTCCTCCTCCCCGTCTCGGAGCTCGCCGATCGCACGTTGGAGACGGCGCTCCAGGGCGCGGGCCATCGCGTCGATCGCGTGACGGCCTATCGCACGCTGCCGGCCTCCCGGGATACCGCGATCGAGGAGCGCGTCGCCAGAGGTGAGATCGACGTGATCCTCGTGCTCAGCGGGTCGGGAGCGCACGAGGTCGCCCGGCGCTTCGCCCCGCTGCCCCCGGGCGTGCGCCTCGCAGCGATCGGCGCCCCATCAGCGCGCGCGCTCGCCGAGCACGGACTGGTCGCCGATATCGTCGCCGAACCGCACACCGTCTCGAATCTGCTCGATCGCGTCGCGCTCACATCGTTCCCGAGTACCTCCGGAGGTAGCCCAGCATGATCCCCACCGTTCGCCCCCGCCGGCTCCGCACCAGCCGAGCGATGCGCCGTCTCACCGCAGAAACCCGTCTCCATGCCGCTGACTTGGTACTGCCGCTCTTCGTCCGCGAGGGCATCGCCGAGCCGCAGGCCATCTCCTCGATGCCCGGGGTCCACCAGCACACTCTCGACTCCCTGCGCCGAGCCGTTGCCGACGCGGCGGAGGCCGGGGTCGGTGGAGTCATGCTGTTCGGCGTGCCAGAGGTGCGCGACGCGGTCGGCAGCGCGGCCGACGACCCCGATGGTATTCTGAACGTCGCGACGCGCGCGGTCGCCGAAGAAGTGGGCGACGCCCTCGTCGTGCAGACCGACCTCTGCCTGGACGAGTTCACCGACCACGGCCACTGCGGGGTGCTGCGCGTCACATCGAGCGACAGCGACCAGATCGTCGTCGACAACGACGCGACGCTCGAGCGCTACCGGGACATGGCGCTCGCTCAGGCGGCCGCCGGGTCGGCTCTGCTCGGGCTCTCGGGCATGATGGACGGGCAGGTCGCCTCCGTCCGCGACGCCCTCGACGCGAACGGCTTCTCGGACACGGCGATCCTCGCCTACTCCGCCAAGTACGCGTCCGCCTTCTACGGACCGTTCCGCGAAGCGGTCGACTCGCAGCTCGTGGGCGACCGGCGCACCTACCAGCAGGATCCCGCCAACCGCCGCGAGGGGCTGCGCGAGGCCGAGCTCGATCTCGCAGAGGGCGCTGACATCGTCATGGTGAAGCCCGCGATGAGCTACCTCGACGTGCTCGCCGACGTCGCGGCCGTGAGCCCGGTGCCCGTGTGGGCCTACCAAGTGTCGGGGGAGGCTGCGATGATCGAGGCGGCCGCGGCGAACGGCTGGATCGATCGCGAGCGCGCCATCGAGGAGGCGGTGGTGAGCATCAAGCGCGCCGGCGCCGACACGGTGCTCACGTACTTCGCCACCGAGCTCGCTCGTCGCATCTGACACCGCCCGCTGGCCTTCGCCCGAGTCTCCCGAGCCCGCCCGCCGATGCTGAGCTCGCCCCACCGCACCCGAATCGCAGGATGGAACCCATGAACGCACACCTGATTCCCCACCCAGATGCCTCCGGCAGCGCCGCCCTCTCCGAGCGTGCCGCTCGCGTGATTCCCGGCGGGGTGAACTCGCCGGTGCGCGCCTACGGGTCGGTCGGGGGCACGCCGCGATTCCTCGTATCCGGCTCTGGCCCCTACGTCACCGATGTGGACGGCAACGAGTACGTCGACCTCGTGGCCTCCTGGGGGCCGGCGCTTCTCGGGCACGCGCACCCCGCGGTCGTCGACGCCGTGCAGCAGGCTGCCGCACGCGGCCTCGGGTTCGGTGCTTCGGTTCCTCAGGAGGCCGAGCTCGCGGAAGAGATCATCTCCCGGATGCCCGTGATCGAGCGCGTGCGCCTCGTCTCGACGGGAACCGAAGCGACGATGACGGCGATCCGCATCGCCCGCGGTGCCACCCAGCGTCCGCTCATCATCAAATTCGCCGGGCACTACCACGGGCACTCCGACGGACTGCTCGCGGAGGCGGGCTCCGGGCTCGCGACTCTCGCGATGCCGGGGTCGGCCGGCGTCACAGCCGAGACCGCCGGGCAGACGCTCGTGCTGCCCTACAACGATCTGACCGCGCTCGAGGCGGCTTTCGCCGAGCACGGGGATCGCATCGCTGCGATCATCGCCGAGTCCGCCGCAGCCAATATGGGCGTACTGCCGCCGATGCCGGGGTTCACCGAGGCGATGATCCGGCTCGCGCACGCCCACGGCGCACTGGTGATCCTCGACGAGGTGCTCACCGGGTTCCGCGCCGGACCATCGGGGTTCTGGGGCATCGAGCAGGATCGCGTCGCCGCCGGCGTCGCACCCGACCTCCTGACCTTCGGCAAAGTCGTCGGCGGCGGGCTTCCCCTCGCCGCGCTCGGAGGGCGCGCCGACCTCATGGAGCTGCTCGCGCCGCTCGGACCGGTGTATCAGGCGGGCACGCTCTCGGGCAATCCTCTGGCCGTCGCGGCCGGCCTCACCACGCTCCGCCATGCCGACGCCGACGCCTACGCTCGGCTCTCGCACGCCGCGGACGTGCTCACCGGAGCCGTGACCGCGGCTCTCGAGGAGGCTGGGGTGCCGCATCGCGTCCAACGCGCAGGCACCCTGTTCAGCGTGCTCTTCGGCGACTTCCCGTCGGCGCCGCGCGGTTACGCCGAGGTGCAGCGCCAGCACGTCGGCGCGCATCGTGCGTTCTTCCACGCGATGCTCGAGCGCGGGGTGAACCTGCCGCCGAGCGCGTTCGAGGCGTGGTTCGTGACCGCGGCGCATGATGACGTCGCTCTCGCCCGCATCATCGAGGCTCTCCCCGACGCGGCGCGCGCAGCAGCCGGAGCCTCGGGAGCAGACGCGCGCTGAGCCGTGCTCGTCTGGCGCCCAGCCGTGCGCTGAGCCGTGCTCGTCCGGCGCGACCGGCGCCGAGCGCACACCCCCGTGGAGAGGAGTAGGCTTCCGGGGTGCAAGAAACGATCACGATCCGGCGCGTGAGCCCCGACGAGTACGCCTCGGTGGGCGCGATGGTGCGGGCGGCCTACGAGGGCGACTACACGCTGAACGACGAATACCTCGCTGAAATCGAGGACGTCGCCGGGCGCGACCAGATCTCCGAGGTGCTCGTCGCCGTCGACCGTGCGAGCGGTGAGCTGCTCGGCTCGATCACGGTCCCCCTCCCGGGCGAGCGGCTGATCGAAGACACCGAGGAGAACGAGTTCGACGTGCGTCTGCTCGGCGTCTCGCCAGCCGCTCGCGGGCGAGGCGTCGGCAGAGCCATCATGCGGTATGCAGCAGATCTGGCGCGGACGCGAGGGCTCGACCGGGTCGTGCTGCACACCGGTGAGCAGATGGTCGCGGCCCAGCGCCTCTACGAGCGCCTCGGATTCGTGCAGATTCCTGAGCGCGAGTTCACCATCGAACGCGAGATCGGCCCGTTGCGCATCCTGTCGTACGGCCTCGACGTCGGCCACTCGGACGAGTCGCCGTCGAGCGGCCCGATCGGGGTCGTTCTCGGGGCACCGCGAGGGCAGCGATAGCCCGGATCTCGACCCCCATCGCGGGGTGAGGCCGAGTCGCGCTCAGGCCGCGCGAGCCACCAGCGCTTCGACGGCGCTCTCGAAGAAGCGCAGACCATCGATGCCGGATCGCATCGCTTCCGGCGTATCCGGCCCGAAACCCGCTTCGACGGCGTGCTCGGGGTGCGGCATGAGGCCGACCACGTTGCCCCGCTCGTTCGAGAGCCCGGCGATGTCGTTGAGCGACCCGTTGGGGTTCACGCCCGCGTAGCGGAAGGCGACGAGACCTTCGCCCTCGAGGTACTTGAGCGTCTCGTCGTTCGCGATGTATCCGCCGTCGCCGTTCTTCAACGGGATGACGATCTCCTCGCCCGGCTGGAAGCGATGCGTCCACGCCGTATCAGCGTTCTCCACGATCAGCTTCTGATCGCGGCGGATGAACTGCTGGTGGGCGTTGCGAATGAGCCCCCCGGGCAGCAGGTGCGACTCGACGAGCACCTGGAAGCCGTTGCAGATTCCGAGCACGGGGAGGCCACGGTTCGCGGCGGCGACGACCTCGGTCATGATCGGCGAGACCGCGGCGATCGCGCCGGGGCGCAGGTAATCGCCGTAGCTGAAGCCGCCCGGAAGCACGATCGCCTCGACATCCTGCAGATCGTGATCGGCGTGCCAGAGCGCGACGGGTTCGCCGTCGGCGCGGCGGATCGCGCGCTGCGCGTCACGGTCGTCGAGGGAACCGGGGAAGGTCACGACCCCGATCCGCGGCATCAGCGAGCCTCGCCCGCGAGCGCGTCGGCGGCGGGTGCGTCGGCAGCGGGTGCGTCGGCGGAGACCTGCACGCCGTCGACACTGATCGCGACGACGTCTTCGATCACCCCGTTCGACAGGATGTCGTCTGCGACCTGGCGCACCTCGGCGAGCACGGCGTCGGTCACCTCGCCGGCGACCTGGAACTCGAACCGCTTTCCGATGCGCACGTTCTCGAACTTCTCGTGGCCGAGACGAGCGAGCGCCCCCGTGGTGGCCTTACCCTGCGGGTCGAGCAGCTCGGCCTTGGGCATGACATCAACGACAATCGTGGGCACCCGGGATCTCCATTTCTCGTGGTGAAGCTACTGCATATTCTCGCACGGATCACGCTCAGCCCCGCGCGGAAGGCGGTACGAGGCGCAGGGCCCCGATCTGCTCAGACCGCGACGGGCGCGAAGGGGGGTTCGCCGCCGGTGAGCCGCACGTACAGTTCGCGGTAGCGGTCATAGGTCTTCGCGACGATCTCAGCGGGCAGTGCGGGTGGCGCGCCTGTCTGGTCCCAGTGCTCCGACAGCCAGTTGCGCACGATCTGCTTGTCGAACGAGGCGAGGCGATCCTGCCGGGAACGCGCCGTGTCGTGATACGCGGAGGCGTCCCAGTACCGCGACGAGTCGCTGGTGAGTACTTCATCGGCGAGCACGAGTGATCCCGTGAGCGGATCGCGGCCGAACTCGAACTTCGTATCGGCGAGCACCACGCCGCGCCCGGCAGCGAGATCGCGTGCTGCGGTGAAGATCTGCAGCGAGGCATCGCGCAGGGCGGCCGCGGCCTCCGGCCCGACGAGCTCGACGCTGCGCTCGAACGTGATGTTCTCGTCGTGCTCCCCGAGCGGCGCCTTGTAGGCGGGTGTGAAGATCGGGCGGTCGAGCAGATCGCCGTCGTCGAGGCCGCTGGGCAGTTCGATGCCGCACACCGCTCCGGTGCGCTGGTACTCGGCGAACCCCGACCCGGTGAGAGCTCCGCGCACGACGCACTCGATCGGGTACATCTCGAGCCTGCGGGTGAGCATCGCGCGGTCGGCGACTTCCGCCGGCACCGCCGGGGCGTCGGATTCTTCGGCGACGAGATGGTTCGGGAGATCGATGCGCGCGAACCACCAGTTCGACAGCGCTGTGAGCAGGGCCCCCTTCCCGGGGATCGGCGGCTCGAGAACGTGGTCGAACGCGCTCACGCGGTTGCTCGCGACGACGAGGAGGTGCGCATCCGAGCCGTCTGCGGCGGTGTACAGGTCGCGCACCTTGCCGGAATAGATGTGGCGCCAACCGGCGAGCTGGGTGGGGGCGGGAAGAAGGGTCACCCGTTCATTCTCGCACTGCGCGAATGGCTCATGGTGTCGTGGGGTGCGGGACGGCAGGATGCCTGCCCACGACCCCCATTTCCGCAGCAATACCACGACAGGCACCCGATTGGAACCTGGATGTCAGGGGGTGCGGTTACGCTCTGTAGAGAGACGGAAACTCGCGCGTGCGCTGAGCTTCCGGTTGCCGGTCGGAATGACCGGCGCGAGCGAGATGAGGAGAACTATGATCCCGCTGGGGCCCGTGGTGGCGCGAAGTCGAGTGGGCGTCGCGCGAGCTGCTGCCTGGACGTTTCTCGCAGAGCAGCATCGCCGCTCGGAGTGGTGGCCCGAGCTGCAGCTCGAGCCTCATGTGGGTGGCACCGTCGCCGAGCGGTGGTCCGAGGGCGAGGGCGACGCCGCTGTCAGCCGCGACGCCTCCGGCACCGTCGACGTCTGGGTCGAGGGCCACGCCGTCGGCTTCACCTGGCGCGAAGCAGGCGACGAGCGAGACACCGCCGTGCTCATCACCCTGCGCACGCAGGGGGTCGACACGGGCATCACGGTGACCGAGACGGGGTTCGACGCGCTGCCTGCGGCGAGCGAGCGGGCGGCAGCCTCCCAGGAGGGGTGGCAGGTGCTGCTGAACGATCTGGTGACGGCGCTCGAAGCCGCCCAGGCGGCCGGTGCATTCGGTGAGCGGGAGACGCCCGCGGCCGGTGCGGGCGAGCTCGAGGTCGTCGAGCCCGAGGTCGTCGGTGAGATCGATGAGGCTGCCGAGCCCGTCGATCAGGTGGACGCCGCCGACGAGATCGAGCTCGAAGCCGAGCCGACGGTGGGCGACCACCCCGAGCTCGAGACCGGCCCAGTGGCCGTGGTCGCTGGAGCAGGCGACGCAGCATCCGGCGCGCCACTCGATCTCGACGAGACGATTCAGATCGACCGCGCGCAGCTCGACGCCGCGCTGGCCCAGCCCGGGGAGTCTGTCGGCGATGCGGGGGAGATCCCCGCGAACGAGGGAGACGCATCGGCGGAGCAGCGCCGCGCTGAGCGGCCCGACGAGCCCGACTTCGACACCCTGATCCGCGGCAACTGACGCGGCTCGCAGAACGGGCCCGAGATCGACGATCCCGGGCCCGTTCGTGCTCGCACGCGCCGCGGCGCCGGTCTCGGGCGTGGGCCCAGGATGCGGAGCGCCGCCGATCGCCGGCGTCAGACCACGCGGGCCGCGATGTCCGTGCGCGACTGACCACCTGCGAGGGCGATTCGCGAAACGCCCGCGTACGCCCGATCGCGGGCCTCGGCGAAGTCCGCGCCGCGCGCGACGACGCCGAGCACCCGTCCACCCGTCGCGATCCACCCGCCGTCATCGGTTCGCGCGGTCGCCGCGTGCACGACGTGCACGCCCTCGAGAGCTGCAGCCTCTTCGATGCCGGTGATCGAGCGACCGGTCACCACGTCGCCCGGGTAGCCCTCGCTCGCGACGACGACGATGACCGCTGGGTCGGGAGAGAACACCGGCTCCGGCTCAGCAGCCAGCGCACCGTTCGCAGCTGCCAGCAGATACCGGCTGAGCGGCGACTCGAGTCGGGCGAGCACGACCTGGGTCTCCGGGTCGCCGAAGCGCGCGTTGAACTCGATCACCCGCACACCCTGCTGCGTGACGATGAGCCCGCAGTACAGCAGCCCGACGAACGGGGTTCCCTCGGACTCGAGCTGTCGGACGGTCGGCAGTGCGACCGTCCGAGTGATCTCCGCGACGAAGTCATCTGCGACCCAGGGGAGCGGAGAGTAGGCGCCCATACCGCCCGTGTTCGGCCCCGCGTCACCGTCGAAGATGCGCTTGTAGTCCTGCGCCGGGCTGAGCGGCAGCACGTCGTGGCCGTCGGCGAAGAAGAAGAGCGACACCTCCTGCCCGTCGAGGAACTCCTCGATGAGCACCTCTCCGCGGGGCGCCCAGGTCTCGACATGCGCCAGTGCCGCATCCCGGTCCTCGGTCACGAGCACGCCCTTGCCGGCGGCGAGCCCGTCGGCCTTCACCACGTACGGAGCGCCGTACTCGTCGAGCACCGCCCCGGCCTCCACGGTCGACGTCACGCGCGACGCACGACCCGTTGGCACCTGCGCCTCGTCCATCACCCGTTTGGCGAACGCCTTCGAGCCTTCGAGTTGCGCAGCGGCCCGGTCGGGCCCGAATACCGGAACCCCTGCGGCGCGCAGCGGATCCGCCACTCCGGCGACGAGCGGCGCCTCAGGGCCGATCACCACGAGATCGAATCCGCGATCCTGCACGAAGGAGGCGACGGCCCGGGGATCGCTGTACTCCAGCTCCGGGGTTTCGACACCGCTCGCAGAGATGCCGGCGTTCCCGGGCGCGCAGACGATCTCGTGATCGGCGCCCTCGGCGAGGAGAGCGAGGACGATGGCGTGTTCGCGGGCACCCGGGCCCAGGACGAGGATCTTCACGCCGTCCAGACTACCGAAGCGCGGATAGGCTTGACCCGTGGCCAAGCGGAGGATTTCCATCGATGACGGGCGCGCGGCGCTCGCCGCAGTGCGGGCGGGCAGCACGGCGCGCAACGAGGTGGCGACCGCCGTGCGCTACCTCCTCGAGGAGCTCGCCGAGCGTGCGCCGGGGAACACCGTCGAGGTGCGCGTGCCGCCCTACGGGGCGACGCAGTGCGTGAGCGGCCCGCGGCACACCCGCGGCACCCCGCCGAACGTCATCGAGACCGACGCGCAGACCTGGATCGCGCTCGCGTGCGGGGAACTCGACTGGAGCACCGCGGTCGGCGATGCACGGGTGGTCGCATCGGGATCGCGGGCGGCGCTCGTCGGCCTGCTCCCGCTCGTGCGCGAGCACCCAGTCGAAGCTGAGACACTAGAGATATGAGTCAGTCCGATCTTCCGACGGGTCTCCCAGAGCAGGAGCCAGCCGACGCTGCACCAGCGGGGAGCGCGCCCGCACCGCAATCCTCCGACGCGCCGCTGGGCACCGACCCCGGCGAGCGGGAGCCCGTCGTCGAGGTCACGGAGCGGGAGGTGACGCTCGAGCGCTCGGTGCGCGTCGGTCGCATCGTGATCGGCGGCATCATCGCCGGTGCGGTCATCGCGATGATCGCGTGCCTGTTCTTCCCGATCGAAGAGGGCGCCGAGTACACGCTCGGCCAGGTCGTCGGGTTCATGGCGCTCATCGGCGCCGCGATCGGAGCCTGTCTGGGTGGGGTCGTCGCCCTGCTGCTCGGCCTCGCCGTGCGGCGTCAGCGAGGCACCGGTATCGCCATTCAGTCCGACGTGCGATAATCCACTCAACTACGATTCGGAGACTCAGCCATGCTCGGAAACCTCACAGGCGTGCACCTCATTGCCATCCTCTTCATCATCCTCCTGATGTTCGGCGCTCCGAAGCTTCCGGCGCTCGCTCGGAGCCTCGGCCAGTCCATGAAGATCCTCCGCAAGGAGGTCGGCGGCGACGCTGAAACGCCAGTGGAGGCGCAGCCCTCCAACACCAAGACGGACGCCTCGTAAGCGTCTCGCCGCAACGATCGGAGCCTGTTTTCCATGATCGGTAATCTCTCGGGACCGACGTTGATCGTCATCCTCTTCATCGTGCTGCTGCTGTTCGGCGCACCGAAGCTTCCCGCGCTGGCGAAGAGCCTCGGGCAGTCGATGAAGATCCTCCGCAAGGAAGTCAGCTCGGATCGCGACGGCGCAGCGGGCGACGCTGCTCCCGCAGAACCGACATCGCCGGCCGTGCCGAAGAGCCCGGTCGATCCGGAGCGCCAGGCAACGCCGCCGGCCGCGCCCGCCGTGCCGCAGAGCCCCGCGAACGCGGCCGGCACCGCTGAGCCGACCGCTTCACCCGCGGTCCCGCAGAGCCCCGCTCACGATCCCGAGCAGCCCGTGACTCCGCAGGCGCCGCCGGCCGTGCCGCAGAGCCCCGTGGACCCGGAAGAACCGAAGCGCTGAACGCCCGCTGAAGCGCGAAGCACCCCCTGCCCGCGATCGCGGACAGGGGGTGCTTCATGTGTGCGGGACGCGCCGCTCCGTCACATCGCGGGGAGTTCGGTGAACGCCGACGCCTGCGCCGCCTGGCTCGCGGTCGCGCGCTCGTTCAAATCCCGGCACCACGCGGGGTACACGCGGAAGCCGCGCTTGCCGGGGCGGCGCGCTGTCGCCGTCACGCCGAGCCCGCGCAGATGCTCTGCAGTGAAGCGGAAGACGCCGCGGCGCTCCCCATCGGCGACGAAGACGAGCAGGCCGCGCGCCGGGTCGTCCATCGGCAGCGGAACCGTGTTGCCAGCCGCGTCTCGCGACCAGACGGCGACGAACGCGCCTGGCTTCTTCGGGGTGTTCCGCGCGGTGCGAATGTGCCAGCGCTCGTCATCGATGACGGCGAGCCCCGATTCGTAATCACTGTTCTGCTCTTCCGGCACGACCGAGCGCACGCAGTCGGCAGAACCGAATGCGTGCGCGACGTACTGCTCGAACGCGGTGAACGCCATGATGCGGGAGCGGGCCGAGGTCTGCGGATCCTCAGCTCTCCTGCGTCGCCTCGACCCAGGCGAGGTACTCCTCGTCGACGCTGCCCGTGATGTACTCGCCGGTGAAGCAGCTCTGCTCGAGCTCGGTCACGCGATCCTGCCCCGCGAGAATGGCCCGATTCATGCCCTCGACGCTCATGTAGACGAGGTGATCGGCGTTCAGCTCGGCGGCGATCTCGGCGGGCGTGCGACCGTGAGCGATCAGCTCGCCCCGCGACGGCATGTTGATGCCGTAGACGTGCGGGAAGATCACGGGGGGCGCCGCCGAAGCGAAGATGACCGACTTGGCGCCAGCGGCGCGAGCCATCTCGACGATCTCGCGCGACGTGGTGCCGCGCACGATCGAGTCGTCGACGAGCAGCACATTCTTGCCGGCGAACTCCGAACTCATGGCATTGAGCTTCTGACGCACGCTGCGCTTGCGCACCGCCTGACCGGGCATGATGAACGTGCGGCCGATGTAGTGGTTCTTGAAGAAGCCCTCGCGATAGGGAACGCCCAGCCGCTGCGCGAGCTGCATCGCACTCGGTCGGCCGGAGTCGGGGATCGGCATGACGACATCGATCTCGACGCCCGGCAGTTCAGCCTGCACCTGCTCGGCGAGCACGTCGCCTAGGCGCAGACGCGCCTCGTACACCGAGATGCCGCTGAGCACGGAGTCTGGGCGGGCGAGGTAGATGTACTCGAAAGCGCAGGGAACGAGCTTCGTCTGGGTGGCGCACTGCTGCGACTTCATGGTGCCGTCTGGGGAGATGAGGATCGCCTCTCCCGGTTCGACATCGCGCACGCGCTCGTAGCCGCCCGATTCGAGCACCAGCGACTCAGAGGCGACGACCCACTCGTCGTTGCCGTTCGCGCCGGTGCGGCGCCCGAGCACGAGCGGACGAATGCCGAACGGGTCGCGGAACGCGAGGAGCCCGTACCCTGCGATGAGCGCGATCGCCGCGTACGAGCCCTCGACGCGCTCGTGCACGCGCGAGACGGCCGCGAAGACCTGCTCGGCGTCGAGCGAGAGCCCGCTGATCGTCGACTGCAGCTCATTCGCCAGCACGTTGAGCAGCAGCTCGGTGTCGGAGTGCGTATTGAGGTGACGGCGGTCCACGTTGTAGAGATCAGCCGTGAGCTCGCGGGTGTTCGTGAGGTTGCCGTTGTGCACGAGGATGATGCCGTAGGGGGCGCCGACGTAGAACGGCTGCGCCTCGTCCTCGGCGGCCGCCGAACCGCGCGTCGCGTAACGCACGTGGCCGAGACCGACGTTGCCCGTGAGGCTGCGCATATCGCGGGTGCGGTAGGCCTCGCGCACCTGGCCCTTGGCCTTCACCATGTGGAAGAAATCGCCGTCGAGCGTGGCGATGCCCGTCGAATCCTGCCCGCGGTGCTGCAGCAGCAGGAGGCTGTCGTAGATCTGCTGGTTGACGGGTTCGGGCGAAACGATACCGACGATGCCGCACATGCTGTAGTGAATGCTCCCTGCGAAGTGGGTGGTGCGTCGAGTCGAGGTGACGCACCGCCTAGTCTCCCACACGCAGCCGGGCGATCGATCGGCGCGACCAATCGCCGTGCGCTGCACCGCAAGGTACGCTGGTCGGGTGAGCGAAAACGCGTCGATCTATGCCCAGTCCGGAGTCGATACCGCTGCCGGCGACCTGGCCGTCGAGCTGATGAAGTCCGCGGTGACGCGCACCCACGGGCCCGAGGTGATCGGGGGCGTCGGCGGATTCGCCGGGCTGTTCGACGCCTCTGCCTTGAAGGAGTACCGTCGACCGCTGCTCGCGAGCGCGACCGACGGGGTGGGTACGAAGGTCGCCATCGCCCAGGCCATGGACATCCACGACACCATCGGGCAGGACCTCGTCGCCATGATCGTCGACGACATCGTCGTGGTGGGCGCCAAGCCGCTCGCCATGACCGACTACATCGCCTGCGGCAAGGTCGTGCCGCAGCGCATCGCCGACATCGTGCGCGGGATCGCCGAGGCCTGCGAGGCCACCGGCACTGCGCTCGTCGGCGGTGAGACCGCGGAGCACCCCGGGCTGCTCGGACCGGACGACTACGATGTCGCCGGCGCCGCGGTCGGCGTGGTCGAGGCCGATCGCGTGCTCGGGCCGGAGCGCGTCGCCGACGGCGACGTGATCCTCGCCCTCGGCGCCTCCGGACTGCACTCGAACGGGTTCTCGCTCGTGCGCCACATTCTCGCGTCGAAGGGCGTCGCGTACACGGATGCGAGCGCCGACCTCGGCTCGAGCTACGGCGAGGCGCTGCTCGTGCCGACAGCGCTCTACACCTCGCCGCTGCTGCGCGTGCTCGAGGACCCAGCGCTCGACGGTGCGATCCACGCCCTCTCCCACGTGACCGGCGGAGGCATCGCGGCGAACCTCGCCCGGGTGCTGCCCGTCGGCATGTGGACCGAGTTGGATCGCGGTGCCTGGTCGCCGCTTCCCGTCTTCCGGCATCTCGCCGACCTCGGCGGGCACTCGCTCGAGTCGGTCGAGGGCGCCTGGAACCTCGGCATCGGCATGTTCGCCGTGGTCGACGCAGCGTCGGCGCAGCATGTCGCCGCCGCGCTCGCCGCCGAAGGGCTCGACGTGTGGGTCGCGGGTTCGATCTCCGCATCCTCGCGCGATCTCGCCGGCTTCGAGCAGGGAGCCAAGGGCGTGCAGGGCGGCGCAGTGCGCCTCGTGGGGTCGTACGCGGCGTAGGGTCCCGTACGTCGCGCGGGTGGCATCGCGCCCCGAGCGGCTTCGCGCGCTCGGCCCGTGCGCTCGGTCCCTCGAGAGCGCACTTTGTGCTGAGTCGTGCGAGCCATCGGTGCTGAATCGCGCTCTCGCCGGCCCGACAACGCGCAGGGGGTCGGCAAGCGCGCAGGCAGGCATACGGGGGAGCGAGGCGCAGGGCCGCGGCTCCCGGCCTGCTCGCGCTCAGGCGTCGGCGCGTGCGATGAGCGCCGTCGCGATGACCGCGAGGCCCTCGCCACGGCCCGTGAAGCCGAGGTGATCGGTGGTCGTTGCGGAGAGGGTGACGGGAGCCCCGACGAGTTCCGACATCACGAGCTGGGCCTCGTCGCGTCGTGGTGCGAACCGCGGCCGATTGCCGACGATCTGCACGGACACGTTCACCGGCGACCAGCCCTTCGACGCGAGCTGTTCGAGGGCCGTCGTCACGAATCCCGTGCTCGCCGCCCCGGCCGTGCCCGGCTCGTCGACTCCGACCAGCCCGCCGATATCACCGAGGCCGGCAGCCGACAGCAGGGCGTCGACCACCGCGTGGCAGACCGCGTCGCCGTCGCTGTGGCCTGCGAGCTCCGGCTCGCCCGGCCAATCGAGGCCGGCGAGTCGCAGCACGGGTTCGGCGCGGCTCTGGCCGTCCGCTGCAGCCTCGGCGTCGGCGTCGGCGTACGCGTGCACGTCGAATCCCGTGCCGACGCGAATCACTGCTCAGTCTCCAACCCCGCGATGTTCGCCGCCAGAAAATGCTCGAGGATCGCGATGTCATCGGGCGTCGTGAGCTTGTGAGCGCGCAGCTCGCCCGGCACCGTCCGCACCCGTCCGCCGCCGCGCTGCACCACGGCCGCATCATCCGTCGGGGGATCGCTCTGCAGCTCGGCATCGGCGTACGCTGCAGCCAGCACCTCGCGGGGGAACCCCTGCGGAGTCTGCACCCCGACGAGCGCATCGCGATCCACCGTCTCGTGGACGAGGCCGTCGGCATCGACCCGCTTCAGGGTGTCGGTGACGCGGAGTGCCGGCACGATGCCGTCTCCCGTCGCCCGCACTTCGGCGATCACGCGCTCGAACAGGCCGACGCTGGCGAACGGACGCGCCGCATCGTGCACGAGTACCGTGTCGATCGATTCGGGCAGCGCGTCGAGGCCGAATCGCACGGATTCGTAGCGCTCCCGGCCGCCGGGGACCACGGACACCTCCCACCGGGAGCGATCGGGCAGCACCTGCTCAACGAGGTCGAGCGTCTGGGCCGCATGGGTCTCCGGTACCACGACCACGAGGTGCCCGGCGTGCGGAAGCGAGGTGACGACGCCGATGCCGAACTCGATCAGCGGGCGGCCGTGCAACTCGAAGAACGCCTTCGGCTGCGCCGCGCCGAGGCGCTGCCCGCTGCCCGCACCGACGAGTACGACCCCCAGTGTCGCGAGCGGGTGCGGAACGGCGTCGTCCGCTTCGGTGAGAAAAGCTGAGCTGCTCATGCGCCCAGGCTACTCGCGAGGAGACCCGAGGCGTAGCGCTCGGGGTGACGGGCTCGGCTCTGCTCGGCCGGAGGGAAGGCGGCGAGGCCTAGGAGGCGAGTACCTCGTCGACGAGCGAACCGGCCTGCAGCTCGTCGGTCTTCTCGGCGAGCGCGATCTCGGAGACGAGAATTTGGCGCGCCTTGGCGAGCATGCGCTTCTCGCCCGCGGAGAGCGCGCGGATGTCGCGGTCGCGGCGCCACAGGTCGCGCACCACCTCCGACACCTTGAGCACGTCGCCCGACGCGAGCTTCTCGAGGTTCGCCTTGTAGCGCCTCGACCAGTTCGTCGGCTCCTCGGTGAAGGGAGCGCGAAGGACGTCGAACACCCGCTCGAGTCCCGCTCGGTCGATGACGTCGCGGACGCCGACGAGCTCGCAGTTCTCCGCGGGAACCTCGATCGTGAGATTGTCTTCGCTGACCCGCAGCTTCAAGAACGTCTGCTCTCGGCCACCGATCTTGCGCTGCTTGACATCGATGATTTTCGCAGCACCGTGGTGGGGGTACACGACGGTTTCTCCGACCTCGAATTGCATCGAACGGCTCCTTCACGATCCGGGTCCAGAATATCACAGCGCGCCGCTGAAGTTAGGAGAGCCTAAGCTGCAGGCCGGCGATGCCGCCGATAAGATGATCTCAACTGTGCGCTTGTGATTCAGCGCGCACATCGCGGATCACCATACGGCTCGGAGGACCACCTTGAAGACTCGGATCGCCTCGACCGTCGCTGTTGCGGCGGCCATCGTGCTCGGCGCGACCGGCTGCAGCCTCGTCGCTCCGATCGCCACCGCAACCCCTTACGGTCCGAGCGACGGAGTGAACGTCGATGCCGGCCCCGTCGATGTGCGCAACATCATGCTCGTCGCGGACGAGTCGGGCGACAACTTCAACGTGGTCTTCGGTGCGGTGAACCGCAGCGGCGAGCCGCAGGATCTCACGATCACGTTCATGGGCTCCGGATCGCAGCAGGCGAGCGCCGATTTCGAGGTGCCGACGGGCAACACGCTCTTCGGTGATCCCGAGGGCGAGGAGACCCCCGTGCTTGTGTCCATCGACGGGCTCGAGGTCGGCGCGACGATCGAGGCGTACTTCCAGGTCGCGGGCGCCGCTGAGGTTCCCTACAAGGTGCCCGTGCTGGACGGCACGCTCGAGGAGTACCGCAAGTACGTACTCCCGGCAGACTTCACCGCGAGCAAGAGTGAAGACAGCACCGTGGGCGAGAAGATCACCGAGGCCGACGAGATCGCTGATCAGTCGAAGATCGGCGACGATGTGACCGACGAGGAAGCCGCCGCCGGGGAGACCGACTCCGAGTAGTCCGGCGCTGAGTCGACCGACTCCGAGCCGTCGTTCGAAGAAGCCCCCGGGTCCGTCAGGATCGCGGGGGCTTTCTCATGCGTCGCGCGCCTGCGTCGCCGGCTACCCGAAGCGGTACCCGACCCCGCGCACGGTGGAGATGAGCTTCGGCTTCGAGGGTTCCTCCTCGATCCGGGCGCGGATGCGCTTGATGTGCACGTCGAGGGTCTTCGTGTCGCCGTAGTAGTTGCTGCCCCAGACGCGGTCGATGAGCTGACCGCGGGTGAGTACGCGACCGGCGTGACGCATGAGCATCTCGAGCAGTTCGAATTCGCGCAACGGCATCGAGATCTCCTCGCCGCGCACGGCGACCGCGTGCCGCTCCGAGTCGAGGCGCACGCCGAGCTCGTCGAGTACGAGGGCGTCGAAGTCGTCGACGCGTTCCTCTTCGGCGGATCCCGAGCGCCGCAGCGCCGCCCGCACGCGGGCGAGCAGCTCGCGGGTCGAGTACGGCTTCGTGATGTAGTCGTCGGCGCCGAGCTCGAGGCCCACCACGATGTCGATCTCGCTGTCTTTCGCGGTGAGCATGATCACCGGCACCTGCGAGGTCTGGCGGATCGCGCGGCAGACTTCCGTGCCGGGCAGGCTGGGCAGCATCAGGTCGAGCAGCACGAGGTCGGGCTGTGCGGCTGCGAAGGTCGTGACCGCTTCGGCGCCGTCGTCGACGACCGTGACCCGGTATCCCTCGCGCTCGAGCAAGAAGGAGAGCGGCCGGGAGATCGACTCCTCGTCTTCGACGAGCAGGATGTGTTGTGCCACTACTGTGGTCCCTTCTCATGGTCCGGCTCCGTGGGAACCGGTGGAATGGTGCGGGCCGCCTCGTTCGCGCGCACGGCCGTCTTGAACGCGCGCTTCGCCTTCTTGACGCGCTTCGCGCTCTTCGTCGGATCGTTCTCGAGCTGCAGCGGGAAGGTCAGCGTGAAGCTCGATCCGACGCCCTGCTGCGACCACACGTCGACGTCGCCGCCGTGCGCCCGCATGGTGTGCCGCGCGATGCTGAGGCCCAGACCCGTGCCGCCGTCGACGCGGGTGCGCGCCCCGTCGACCCGGTAGAAGCGTTCGAAGATGCGGGGGAGGTGCTCTGACGGGATGCCCTCGCCCTGGTCGGTCACCGTGACGACGAAGCGGTTCTTCTCCCGTGCCATGCCGACGCCGACGCGTCCGCCCTCGGGGGAGTGCCGAATGGCGTTGCTGAGCAGATTGGCGACGGCCGAGCTGAGCGAGGTCGGGCGGCCGAGGATCACCGCATCGCGGTCCTTCGAGTTGTCCGCCGTGATGACGAGGTCGACCCGGTGCTGCTCCGCGAAGGCGCGGTGGGTCTCGACCTCCGCGCGCACGAGGTCGATCAACGAGACCGACTCGCGATCCTCCGGACGCAACGTCGACTGGGCTTCGGAGAGCTGGATGATGTCGCGGGAGAGCTCGCCGAGCCGGCGGGATTCCTTCACCAGGCTCTTCGCGAAGTCTCGCACCAGCACCGGCTCGTCGGCGGCCTCCTGCACCGCTTCGGAGAGGAGCCCGATCGCCGCGATCGGCGTCTTCAGTTCGTGACTCACGTTCGCGATGAAATCGCGGCGCATCGCGTTGACGCGCTGCTCCTCGCCCATGTCCTCGGCGAGGATCACCACGAAGCGCTGCTGCAGGCGCACGATGTGGATGCGCACGGTGTCCGACGGATCGCTGGGGTCGGGATCGTGCGTGTCGGGGATGCCCGACGACATCACCCGGCGCACGCGAGCGAGGAACTCGGTGTCCATCAGCTCGTCGTCGCTCAGGTGCCGCTCCTGGCGGGCGACCGGGTTGACGTAGACCGGCGCGAGGGCCGAGTCGAGTATCACGGCGAAGGTGTCGACTTCGTCGAGGATCGCGGTCGCCACCTCCGGCAGTTCCGGTCGCATCTCCTTGGCCCGCCGAACCCCTGCCGCGCGAGCTCCCACGATTGCTAGGGTGGTGCCTACGCCGATGAGTATGCCGAGTGCTGTCGCAGCGAGTACGAGCAGGGTCGGGTCCATGTCTCTCATCGTAGATGCGCGCACAGAGTCGGGACCCCAGAGTTCAACTGTTGTTTACCTGTTGGTGCGCCGTGGTTCATCGGTCCCGCCCAAACTGGTTGAGGTTGCGCGTCTGCGCAGACAGAGAGGAAACCCCATGCGTGAGGTCTTTCAGCAGTCGCTTCGCGATGTGCAAGATCGCCTGGTACTGATCGCCGAACTGGTCGAGCAGGCCATCACCGAGGCGACTACCGCCTTCGGCAGCTCGGACGTCGCGATCGCCGAGAAGGTCATCGACCGCGTCGACGAGATCGAGATCCTGGCCGCCGAGCTCGATCAGCTGACCATCGACATCCTGGCCCGCCAGCAGCCGGTCGCCTCCGATCTGCGCCTGATGGTGGGGTCGTTGCGCATGAGTGCGTCGCTCGAGCGCATGGCCGACCTGGCGCAGCACATCGCCCAGCTCGCCCGCTACCGGTACCCCGAGAGCGCGATCCCCGCGGGGCTCACCAAGACGTTCGCCCGCATGGGAGCGCTCGATGTGGAGATGGCGAGGAAGATCGTCGATCTGCTGCGCACGCAGGAGCCCCGCATTATCGCCGAGGTGCGCGACCTGGACGATGATCTCGACGAGCTCCACGCGAAGGTGTTCGAGAAGGTGCTCAGCGACAACCTCGCCGAGACCCCGGCGAACGTGGTCGATTCGACGCTCGCGAGCCGGTATCACGAGCGCTTCGGCGATCATGCCGTCGGTATCGCACGTCAGATCCAGTACTTCATCAGCGGCTCGCTCGACTGAGACCCGTTATCATCCGTGCCCCGTTCGGCTCTGCGCCGGGCGGGGCGCAGTCGCTTCTACGGCGGGCCCAGCACACGGCTGCCGTGCGACGGCAGCGGGCCGCTCGGGAGCACCGGCGGTAGGCTGATACCCGTGACTCAACGCATCTACGACTCGCGCGCGCAGGCGATCGTCGACTTCATCCCGCTCGAAGCCGGCAGGGTCGGTCTCTACGTGTGCGGCCCGACCGTGCAGTCCGCGCCCCACATCGGGCACCTCCGCAGCGCACTGGTCTACGACCAGATGCGGCGGTGGTTCGCTGCGACCGGGCACGACGTCACCCTCATACGCAACGTCACCGACATCGACGACAAGATTCTCGACAATGCGCGGCTCGCACAGGCGGAGCAGGGCTCGAGCGAGGAGTGGTGGGCGCTGGCCTACCGCGTCGAGCGGGTCTTCTCCGCTGCGTACGACGCGATCGGCGTGCAGGCACCCACCTACGAACCGCGCGCGACGGCCAACATTCGCGAGATGGTCGAGCTCATCGAGCTGCTGATCGAGCGCGGTCACGCATACGCGGCAGCGGACGGCTCTGCGAGCGTCTACTTCGACACGGCGAGTTGGCCCGACTACGGCGCCCTCACACGGCAGCAGCGCGATCAGATGGAGGACGCCGCAGACTCCGAGCCGGTCGGCAAGCGCGACCCCCGCGACTTCGCGCTGTGGAAGGCGCACCACGACGGCGAACCGCTGACGGCGGCGTGGCCGTCGCCGTGGGGTTTCGGACGGCCGGGCTGGCACATTGAGTGCTCGGCGATGGCGACGCGCTACCTGGGTGAGGAGTTCGACATCCACGGCGGCGGGCTCGACCTGCGCTTCCCGCACCACGAGAACGAGCTCGCGCAGTCGCAGGCAGCGGGCCACCCCTTCGCGCGGCACTGGATTCACAACGGCCTCGTGAACACGGGCGGCCAGAAGATGTCGAAGTCGCTCGGCAACTCGCTGTTCGCCGAAGACCTGCTCGCGCAGGCGCGCCCCATCGTGCTGCGCTATTTCCTCGGCTCGGCGCATTATCGCTCGGTGCTCGAATTCTCGGAGACGTCACTCGCCGAAGCCGAAACGGCGTTCTCGCGCATCGAGGGATTCCTCGAGCGGGTGGCGGAGCTGCCCGGCTTCGACACGACGACCGGGGACTCCGATGCGGGCAGCGCCGCCGACCGCCTTCCCGCTGCGTTCGTCGCTGCGATGCTCGACGACTTCGCGATCCCGCAGGCCCTCGCCGCAGTGCATGACGCGGTGCGCGCCGGCAACTCGGCGCTGGCGGAGGGCGATGCTCAGCTCGCGACACACCACGGCGGCGAAGTCTCGCGTATGCTTGACGTTCTCGGCTTGCATCCGCGCGACCCGCACTGGGCTGCGAGCAACGCCGACACGAGCAACGCCGAGTCCGCACTCGGCACCCTGGTCGATGACCTCCTCGCACAGCGCACCCGGGCGCGCGCCGATAAAGACTTCGCTACGAGCGACGCGATCCGCGACCGGTTGCTGTCAGCCGGCATCGCGCTCGAAGACACCCCGAACGGACCCCGCTGGAGCCTGACATGACGAATAAGAAGAGCCGCACTGGCGCCGTACGCAAGAAGGGCCTCGGCAAGGCCGTCGGTTCGGGTGGTCAAGGGCGCCAGGCGCTCGAGGGTCGCGGCCCCACGCCGCGCGCCGAAGACCGCGAGTACCACGCCAAGTACAAAGAGAAGAAGGCCCGCGAGCGCTACGACGCCGCGAAGGCCCGGTACACCGAGCGCACCGGCCGCCCGGCCGAGCGCGGTGGCCGCAACAAGAAGGACGAGAGCGAACTCGTCACCGGCCGCAACGCCGTGCTCGAGGCGCTGCGGGCGAAGATTCCTGCCACCACGCTCTACATCGCGGCGCGCGTCGAGATGGACGATCGCATGCGCGAGATCCTGCGCAACGCGACGAACCGCGGCCTCGCCGTGCTCGAGATCATGCGCCCCGAGATGGACCGCATGGTCGAGCGCGACACCGTGCATCAGGGCGTCGTGCTCAAGGTGCCGCCGCTGGAGCACGCGCACCCGATGGAGGTGCTCGACGAGGTGATCGATCGCGGCGAGACACCGCTGTTCGTCGCCCTCGACGGTGTGACCGACCCCCGCAACCTCGGTGCCATCATTCGTTCGGTCGCCGCGTTCGGCGGACACGCGGTCATCGTGCCGCAGCGGCGTTCGGCGAGTCTGAACTCGGCGGCGTGGAAGACGTCGGCGGGCGCGGCAGCGCGCGTGCCCGTCGCGATGGCGTCGAACCTGACGCAGACGCTCAAGGAGTTCAAGAAGCAGGGCGTGTTCGTCGTCGGGCTCGACGGTGACGGCGAGGTGTCGCTGCCCGGTCTCGAGCTGGCGGATCGCCCGGTCGTCGTCGTGGTCGGCAGCGAAGGCAAGGGGCTCTCCCGTCTGGTCACCGAGACGTGCGACGCGGTCGTGTCGATCCCGATCTCGTCGGCAACTGAATCGTTGAACGCGGGCATCGCCGCGAGCGTCTCGCTCTACGAGATCGCTCGTCTCCGCGCCGAGCGCGCCGGAGCGTAAGCCGCGTCGCGCCCCCGTGAGCGGTCACTTTCACCCGGGCGCCTCGTGCCTCCGGTGAGCGGTCAGTAACGTGCACTATTCGCGGGTTTGGTGCACGTTACTGACCGGTCGCGCGTCATTGGGGTCCAACCGCGGTCGCGCAGCGCCGATTCCACGCGCGAACGGAGCACGAGCGCGCGACCGTACTGCAGCGATCCCGTGATTCGGATCGCCCGCCAACCCGCGCTCTCATACGCGTGGTACTTGTCGATATCGCGGTTCCACTGGGCTGCGTGCACGCGATGGTGCGACCCCTCGTATTCGAGGGCGATCTTGTACTGCGGATACGCGAGTTCGCTGGCGCCGAGTAGGCGACCGGCCGCGTTGTACACGTCGACGTCGAGCTCGGGTTGCGGCAGGCCCCACTCGTGCAGCTTGAGGCGCAGGTGGCTCTCGGGGGCTGAGGCGCTGCCGGTGACCAGGAGCGGAAGCGCCTGGCGCAGTGCCGTGTTGCCGCGGCGGCGCATCGCGGTGATCACCGCCTCGAGGTCGGCGAGCGTCGCGAGCGGTGCGCGCTCGAGCCGCTGCGTTCCGGGAATGCGCGGGCGGCGGATCACGGCGTCGCCGAGGGCGACGAGGTCGGGGAGCGAAAGCTCGTCGCCGAGCATTGCCCAGACGTCTGCGGGCGACGCAGTCGGAAGGCCGCGAGCGATACCCACGCGCACGAGGCCCGGCGCGAGACGATGACTGCGCACCCCGGGGGCCCGCGACACCCATCGGTCGGCGCTGCAGGCCGCATCGATGTCGTTGTCCGCACGGTGCGGCACGGGCAGCCCGAGGATCACGGCTGCGGTGGCGTGACTGAAGTACTGGCCGTGGGAAAGCGCCCTCAACATTGCGCAAGCTTTCGTGAACTGCAGCTGGCGCCAGCGCTCCGCAGGATGGAGGTCTGATGCATCGCCCGCACCGAAGTCGATGCGGCGGTACACGCCGCGCACGACTCGTTCGATATCGGGACCGGCCAGACGCCGCGACGAGACACCGGCAGCGCGCGCTTCCGAGGTGGTGAACGTCGCCCCCAAACACTCGGGAAGCGGTGCGTGGGGCCGTGCCATGCATTCAGTCTGTCGTTCGGTGTTCGCTCAATCAGGAGTGGTGCTCGATCTCTGAAGAACCCGGCGCCCAAGGCGTTCGCGGGCCCCTGTGAGCGAAGCAAACGCGCTGCCCTGCCCTTCCCTTCCCGTGCGGTTGTCGGAGCCCGTGCACCCGCGCCCCGCGTGAGCGGTCAGTAAAGTGCACGATCCGCGGGTTTGGTGCACCTTACTGACCGCTCACGGGGGTGGAGGGAAGGGGGCAAGGGGAGCAGGAGGAGCAAGGGGCAGGGCCCGGGGCCAGGGGCCCGGTGAACGCCGCGCGCTAGGCTGGCGTCGTGCCGACCGCCGATTTCTCCCTGCTCCTCCCGGTGTACGCCGGTGACGATCCCGCATTCGTGCGAACCGCGTTCCGAAGCTCGGTGGGGGAGCAGACGCTGAGTCCGGCCGAGGCCGTGATCGTGCAAGACGGGCCGGTGCCCGACGCGCTCGCGGCCGAACTCGACCGCATCGCGGCCGAGAGCCCCATTCCCGTTCGGCTCGTGCGCCTCCCCGAGAACCTCGGCCTTGCCGAAGCGCTCAATCGCGGGCTCGACGCCGTCAGTCATCCGGTCATCGCCCGCATGGACGCCGACGACGTCTCCGTGCCCGAGCGCTTCGCCCGGCAGTGGGAGCTGATCGAGGCGGGATTCGACCTGGTGGGCACGGGGATGGCGGAGTTCGAGTCCGATCCGGATCGCCCGGCCTCCGTCCGCACCCCGCCCGTCGGTGCCGCCCGCATCCGGGAGCACGCGCGCACCCACAACCCGTTCAACCACCCGACGATGATGTACCGCGTCTCGGCGCTGGAGCGGATCGGTCGGTACGAGCCCTTCGGGCGAATGGAAGACTATTGGCTCGGTGTGCGCCTCATCGACTCGGGGGCGCGCGTCGAGAACATCGCGGAGCCGCTGCTGCGGTATCGCGTCGGCTCCGGCTCGTTCGCGCGCCGCGGCGGATGGCGCGAAGCCCGCACCGAGTGGAAGTTGCAGCGGGAGCTGTTGCGCATGGGCTTCGTGACCGTGCCGCAGTACGCGCGCAACGTCGCGATGAAGGGCGCGTACCGCCTGCTGCCCGCGGGAGTGAAGCGCGTGCTGTTCAGGCGCCTGATCAGCCGAGGGCTTCCCGGGGATCGCGCGTAACGATTTCGGGGTGATGCCCTGCATGCAGCGGATGCTACATTTATCTCCTGCCGGGTGGGGTCCCGGCGCTGGGGCGGCCTAGGCGGTGCGCCTCTCGTCAGGAGGCGACGATGGGGAGTGCCGTTCGGTCTGCACAGCGCGCGACGCGCATCGCGCGGTTTCGGCGCACCTCGGTGTTGGCACTCGCCGCAGCCATGATGCTCTCGCTGCCCGCGGTGACCCCGGCGGCCCCCGCCGAGGCGGTTGGGACGGGGGCCGCACGCACCGAGGCCGACGCCTCGGTCGACGTCGATCCGACCACGCAGACCCCGCCCGAGGGCGAGACCGCAGCCGATGCTGCTGGTGATGCCTCCGCAGCCGATGTCAGTGCTGCGGGGGGCTCCGACGGAGGACCCGGTGCGGGTGCTGGCGCGACGAGCGACGCCGATGCTGCCGCGGCGGGTGACGCGGAAACGGGTGCTGCCGCGGACGCGACCGCGGGCATCGGTGCGAACGCCGACGCGACGGCATCGGGCGTCGGCGCGGACGGAAGCCGCACGGCGGGCGCTGACAGCGCCGATGAGGCAGTGGGCGCGCAAGCGGATGGAGAGGGCCCCCGTGGCGCGAACGGCGGCATCGCCTCCGACTCCCCGTGGCCGGAGGATCACCCGGCGATGGAACGAGAGACCTCACTCGATGCGCACAGCCTCTCGGCACGCGCGCTGATCGGCGACAACTATCCGGCGAAGTACCGCAACCTTCCCTGGCCGAACGATCCGCGCTACATCTGGGACGAGTGGAACTTCGCCTACCGGCAGTGCACCTCGTTCGTCGCGTGGCGCCTGAATTCGGCGAACGGAGTGCCGTTCTCGAATCAGTACATGGGCCTGTGGGCCTGGGGCAACGCGGGCGAGTGGGGAGATTCCGCGCGAAAGGTCGGCATCCCGGTCGACACGACCCCCGAAGTGGGTGCGGTCGCGTGGAGCGGCGCGTACTATCGCGACGCCTCCGAATTCGGTCACGTGGCCTGGGTGGCCGACGTGCTGAGCGACGGCAACATCGTGATCGAAGAGTACAACTACGGCTGGGGCGGCTCGTACAACATGCGAGTCGTGCACCCGAGACAGTTCCAGGGCTACATCCACATCAAAGACCTGTACACGCCGTTCTCGAAGACGGGGAAGGCGACGATCAGCGGGGTGCCGATGGTCAACGGCACCCTCACCGCCTCGGCATCGGGATGGTCACCGGCTGCGACGAGTTACACGTACCGGTGGCTGCGCAATGGTGCGGTGATCGGGGGAGCGACCAGCAAGACGTATCGCCCGAAGATCGCCGACCACGGCGCGAAGATCTCCGTGGAGGTGACGGGCACCCGAGCGCGCTACCGACCCTCGGCGGCGAAATCGAGCGCCACCGCAGCGGTGATGATGCCCGACCTGGACGGCGATGGCCTCGACGATTCGCAGCAGTTGCTTCCGTGGAACTCCGATGTCACGGGCGACGGCCTGCCCGATGCTGTCGGCTTCGGCGGGAAGGGCGTCTACGTCTCCGCACGCACGGCAACGGGCTTTGCGCCGGACAAGCTCTGGGTCGCCGGGTTCGGCACAGCGGACGGTTGGAACACGGCGGCGCACCCGCGCACCCTCGTCGACGTGAACGGCGACGGCAAGGCCGACGTGGTCGGCTTCGCGAAGGCGGGCGTCACCGTGTCGACGAGCACGGGTTCGGGCTTCTCGACACCCAAGGTGTGGCTCGCCGGGTTCGGCACGGCAGCCGGATGGTCGGTGAAGGCGCATCCGCGAACCCTGGCCGATGTCACGGGCGACGGCATCCCCGACGTGGTCGGGTTCGCGACCGATGGCGTGTACGTCGCGGTGGGCACCGGGAAGGGCTTCAAGCCGGCTTCGCGATGGTACGCGGGCTTCGGCACCGACAAGGGGTGGGCGGTCGACGAGAACCCGCGATGGCTCGAAGACATGAACGGCGACGGCCGCGCTGACGTCGTCGGCATCAACGATGGCGGGGTGTTTGTCGCCCTGAGTGCCGGCAACGGTTTCGCGACGGCCCAGCGGTGGAGCACGTACTTCGGGAGCCAGACGGGCTGGTCGCCGAGCCAGACGCCGAGAACGCTCGTGGACGTGAACGGCGACGGGCGCCCTGATGTGGTCGGGTTCGCAGGTGACGGCGTCTACGTTTCGGTGAACACGGGAAGCGGTCTGAAGTCGCCGGTGCTCTGGCGAAGCGGGTACGGGATCAGCGCGTCGTGGCTCACAGGACGGAACGCCAGGGTCTTCGCGGACGTCAACGGGGATGGCCGACCGGATCTCGTGGGTTTCGCGCAAAATGAGGTGGTCGTGTCGCTCAACACGGGCTCGAGTTTCGGAGCGATCCAGCAGTGGACGGGTGAATTCGCGTCGTCCTCCTGGAGCTCCGACAAGCAGCCGCGCATGCTCGCGGACGTCAACGGCGACGGCAAGGCCGACGTCGTCGCCTTCGACACCGGCGGACTGCGGGTCTCACTCAGCACGGGATCCGGGTTCGCGCCGTCGAAGTTGCAGTTGCAGAGCATGGGCCAGTCGGCGGGAGGTTGGTCTGTCTCGGCCCACCCTCGTGCGGTCAGCGTGAGGCGCCTGAGCGTGGGCGCCGGCCCGAGCGTCGGCGGGACGGCGCGGGTCGGCGAGAAGCTCAGTGCGAAGGTTCCCGCTGCGCAACCGAAACCGGTGCAGCAGAAGCACCAGTGGCTGCGGAACGGCACTGCGATCCCGCAGGCGACGTCGCTCACCTACACGCTCACGCCCGACGATGCTGGCAAGCAGATCGCGTTCAGAGTGACGAGCAGCAAGTTCGGGTATGCCCGGTCGGTGACCGCTTCGTCGGCAACCACCGTAGCGCCCGGACAACTCACGGCGATCACGCCGAAGGTGGCGGGAACGGCGAAGTCCGGCTCGAGCCTTCGCGCCGACACCGGCGCCTGGGGGCCGAGCCCGGTGCAGCTGGCGTACCAGTGGAACCGCAACGGCAATCCGATCTCCGGGGCGACACAGGCGACGTACAAGCTCTCGAACGGAGACATCGGCAGGCGGATCTCCGTCTCGGTGACCGGGAAGAAGCACGGTTACACGACCGCGGTGCGCACGTCGTCGATGATCAAGGTGCCCGGCACGCCTCCGCTGCCGCCCGCCTCGCCCTTCGCCGATGTGTCGACCACGCACAAGTTCTACCGCGAGATCGCCTGGATGCACACGTCCGGCATGTCCACCGGTGTGAAGCAGGCGACCGGCAAACCGAAGTACTTGGCGAACGACGAAGTCTCGCGTGAGGCGATGGCGGCCTTCCTCTTCAGGCTCAGCGCTCCGAAGACGTACGCGGCCCCGAAGACCTCGCCGTTCATCGACGTGCCCACCTCGCACAAGTTCTACCGTGAGATCGCGTGGATGTACGGTTCGGGTCTCTCGACCGGCATCCGATCCGGATCAGGTCGTGCATTCGCACCCCAGTCGTCGGTGTCACGCGAAGCCATGGCGGCGTTCTTGTACCGGCTGGAGTCCCCGAAGGGCGTCTCGGCGCCGTCGGTGTCGCCGTTCGCCGACGTCGCGCCGTCCCACAAGTTCTATCGCGAGATCGCCTGGATGCACAGCTCCGGCCTCTCCACGGGCACGCGCCAGCCGAGCGGGAAGCCGCTGTACAAGGACCAGGCCGGTGTTTCGCGCGAGGCCATGGCCGCGTTCCTGTACCGTCTCGAGACGCGTCCGTAGCCGCCGTTTCTGCAGGCTCGAGCGCGGGTAATCGCGACGCCTCCTATCGGCGCCGTCGCACGCGGGCGTTATCGCCAGCGGCTGAATCCGTCGAGCGCGTCGAGGAGTTGCTGGCCGAGCACTGGGGCGAGCGAGGCGGCGTAGACGAGACTGAGGTGATTGTCGTCGGTGTACACGTTGACGTTGCCGATCACCGCGGGGCAGGTGCGATCCGGGCAGTAGTACTCGCTGAGGTCGATCGTGGCGACATTCGCGCCCACCAGCGACTCGGCGGGGTTGGTGGCGGCCAGTGCTTGACGCTGAGTGACGGAGCAGTCCACCGCGAGGCGCTCGGCCTGCTCGGCGCACTGGTAGGAGTCGAAAGCGAAGCGCGGATTGTCGCGGATCAGTACGACGGGGATGCCGGCCTCATCGAGTCGTTCCAGTGAGCGCTCCGCTCCGTCGAGGGTTCGCTCCCGCTTGCCAGCGTTCGCCGGGCTGTCCGTGTCGGCCGGGGCCGTCTCTGTTCCGATGGTGATCACGACGTCGGGGTCGAGGTCTTCGATGACGTCGAGCACGTCCTCGTTCCAATCCCGGCACTCCTGGCTGTAGAAGATCCCTCGGCTCTCATCGACGTCTCGGAGGCCGAACGCGCACGCGGCGTAGAGGAATGAGATCGCCTGCCAATTCTGCTCGTCGGCGATCTGCTCGATCGGCTCGAGCATCTGCTGCGCGTGGGAGTTGCCGATGACGACGACGGTGCGTTCCGCCTCGGAGGCGTCAACGCCATTGTCGAAGCAGACCTCGACGCTGTCGGGGAGCGGCACCAGGCTGCCGTCGGAGCAGTCGTGCGCGAGCGTGCCCCACTGATACTTGAGTTCTGCGGGGAGCGGGCGGCGGGGAGCGGTGACCGTCTGCGCACCTGCGGCGTCGGTGTCCGCCCAACTGTCGAACAGCACGGCCGCGCCGGGATTGCGCAGGGTGAGTGCTCGTTCCGTCGCCTGCTCCAGCGCCCTGAGCTCGGCGGCGGCGGCGCGCTCTGCCTGCACCTGCAGGCCCGTCACCGGCCCGAGGACGAGGGCGACCGAGACCGCGATGACCCCGATGCCCCGCCAATTCGAGCGATCGAGCCACGCGATGCGACGGAGCGGGGCGTCGACCAGCCGTGTGAGCACGTTCGCCAGGCCGATGGAGAGCAGGATGATGATCAAGCCCTCGACGAAATTCAGCGGCTCTCCCTGACGGGCGACGAGCACGAAGACGAGGATCGGCCAGTGCACCAGGTACAGCGCGTACGAGCTCTTGCCGAGTGCGAGCACGGGGCCGGTTTCGAGGAACATCGCCGGACCGTAGCGCCGATCCTCACCGTTGCCGGAAACGATCACCGCAGCTACGCTCAGGACCGGCCAAAGCGCGAGATAGCCGGGGAAACCCGATTGCACGTCGAGCACCATGCCGCACGCGACGAGCGCGGCGAGGCCAGCCCAGCCGAGGACGGCGCGAACGATGACTCCGAAGTGGAGGCGGTGCAGCACGAGCGCGAGGATCGAGCCGAGCGCGAACTCCCAGAGCCGCGCACCGGTGTTGAAATACGCGAAGGCCTGCTCGGTCGCGGTCGTGATCACCGAGTAGGTGAGCGAAGCGGCGAATACGAGGCCGAATACCGAGAAGGCGACGACCCGGGGTCGGACGCGGCCGCGCAGCACCCGCGCGATCACTGCGATGAGCAGAAATAGCACCGGCCAGACGATGAAGACCTGGCCCTGCACCGACAGCGACCAGAAGTGCTGCAGTGGGCTCGCGAGCGACGTATCGGCGTAGTAGTCGACGGATTCAGCGGCGAGCAACCAGTTCTCGAAGTAGAGCACTGACGCTCGCGCGTGCTGCCAGAGGGAGTCGTGAGCCGACGTCGGCAGCACGAGGAGGCCGACGAGCACGGTCGCGATGATCGTGATCGCCGCCGCCGGGAGCATGCGCTTGAAGTTGCGGACCCACTGCGTCACCACCCGCACTCGGCCCGTCGTCTCCAGCCGACGCATCAGCGAGCCGGTGAGCAGGAACGCCGAGATCATCAGGAACGCGTCGACCCCGCCCGAGACCCGGCCGAGCCAGACGTGGTACACGACGACGAGCAGCACGGCGACGGCGCGAAGACCGTCGATGTCGTCGCGATATCGCGGAGTATCGAGCCGGCCCGGCTTCTGCTGGGGCGGGGCCTGCGCTGTCATGGTGAGTGCACCGCTATTCGTGTTGTCGGCTTCGTTTCGCACCGCAACACTACCGGAAGGCGGGGGAGGGGCGGTTCCGCCTCGTAGCTCGTGGCCGAAGGTCGGCGCCGTCCGTTTCTCGTCTGAGTCAGAAGTACTATGGGTGGAATGTCGAGCGTTCCCGTTGCCCCGGTGGCGAGTCGCCCCCGGTTTCTCCTCTTGGATCTGCTGAGGCTCTGCGCCGCCGTTGCGGTCATGCTGTACCACTACACCGCTCGCTTCAACGATCAATGGGACGCTGTCCCGTCGGAGAAGTTCCAGTTCGTTTCTCAGTTCACGGCGTACGGGTTTCTCGGAGTCCAACTGTTCTTCGTGATCAGCGGCTTCGTGATCCTGCTCTCAGCTGAGGGACGAACCGTGGGGCAGTTCGTCTCAGCCCGTGTGGCGCGTCTGTTCCCCGCATACTGGGCGGGCGTCATTCTGACCACACTGCTCTTCGTCGTCATCGCGCCGCAGTTCGAACGCAAGGTGTCGGCCACCGAGTTTCTGGTCAACCTCACCATGGTGCAGAAGGCCTTCGGCGTGCGGCATATCGATGGGGTGTACTGGACGCTCTGGATCGAGCTGCTGTTCTACATCATGATCGCGCTGCTGATCAGCGTGCGGCTCACCGAGGCGAAGGTGTACTGGTTCGCTTTTCTCTGGCCGCTGATCGGCGCTCTGGCTCATGCCTCGGATTCGGCGTTCCTGTCGAGTCTGCTCTCTCCCGCGTATGCGCCCCTGTTCGCGGGCGGAATGCTCCTCTACCTGCTGCACTCCCGCGGGAACAGTCTCCTGCGGTGGATGCTGCTGCTCTTCAACGTATGTCTGGCCGCGCATCAGACCGTGACCTTCGACGTACTCGGTTCAGCACAGAAGTACACCGGAGTGCAGCTGTCGGAGAACGTCGGAGTCGTTCTCGTGCTCGGGATCTTCGGGTTGGTCGCTGCCGTAACGTTGACTCCGTTGCAGCATCGCGGGTGGTCATGGATGACCTATGCCGGGGCGCTCACGTATCCGCTCTACCTGGTGCACGAGTACTGGGGCTGGTGGATGATCGGAATCGTGAACCCGGTGGCAGGAAAGTGGGCAGCGGTTGGCGCGGCGTTCGCGGTGAGCTTTCTGCTCGCGATCGTCATCGAGCGCTGGGTGGAGCGCCCGATACGCCCGAGGCTGCGGCGCGGATTGCAGCGCTCGTTCGACGCGACATCATGAGAAACCTGTTGAGTTCGCGACCGACGCTTTACAGTAGAGGAATGTCGGGGTCGAACATATGTTGATGAAGTGTGCGTTGGTGCTGGGATTGAGCCTCGGGCTCATCGGACAGGGCGGACCGGCTTTCACGGCACCCGACCCCACGTCACCTCCCGTCGCCGTTGAGGCTGCCGCAGACACGAGTGGCGGCTCAGATGCCGGAGCGCAGGCCGAGGCGGAATCGAGCGCGAGCAGCGAGGGGGCGACCTCGACCGCCGAAGCGAACTCCACGGCCGACGCCGACGCGGAGGGTGCCGCTCAGAACGCGGAGGGCGCGGGCACTGCGCAAGGCGGGGCTTCGAGCGACGGCGCAGATGCTGGAAGCGAAGCTGATGCCGACGCAGGTGGTGCGGATGCTTCGGGTCAGGTGGACGGCGGCGTCGATGCCGGAGCGGAAGCTGCAGCCGAGGGGGATGCGAGTGGCCCATCGCCGACGACGCCGCCCGAGGAAGAGGCAACGGATGACGACGTCGAGGAGCTCCCGGAAGAGGCGATCGATGAGAGCCTCGGCGCCGAGCGCTCCAGCCGATCTCTCTCCACGAGGTCGCTGTCGAGCGGGTTCAACGCCGGTTACATCATCTCCGATCAGAACTTCTACAACGGCGGTTCGATGTCGGGATCCCAGATCCAGACATTCTTGAATCAGAAGATCGGGCGCTGCACGATCGGCGACCCGGGGCGAGCACCGGGTTCGCCCTGGGGCAATACGACGCTCGCGTGGTCCTGCTTGAACGGGGCGAAGTGGACGACCGCGAATCGTGCGGCGAATGCGTACTGCAAGGCGTATCGAGGCGGAAGCCAGGAGTCTTCCGGCGCGATCATCGCGAAGGTCTCACAGGCGTGCGGGATCAGCCCCCGCGTGCTGCTGGTGATGCTCGAGAAGGAGCAGAGCCTCATCACCGACACCTGGCCGACGATCCGCCAGTTCAACTATGCGATGGGGTACGCGTGCCCGGACTCCGGGCCGAACAACTCGGCGAACTGCGATCCCAGCCAGACGGGGTTTCCGCAGCAGGTGTACCGCGCCGCCTGGCAGCTGAAGGTCTACAAGGCGCACCCGACGAGCTACAACTACCGCCCGTACGCGACGAATACGATCCAATGGCATCCGAACGCCGGGTGCGGAACGTCGCGCGTCTACATCGAGAATTATGCGACTGCAGCGCTCTACATCTACACCCCATACCGGCCCAACCAGGCCGCTCTGAATGCGGGCTGGGGTGAGGGCGACTCCTGCTCAAGCTACGGCAATCGCAACTTCTATCAGTTCTACAAGTCGTGGTTCGGCTCGCCGAACTCCGCCTTCCCGGACGTGCCGCCGGGCTCCAAGTTCTACACGGAGATCGAATGGATGGCGGCGACCGGTCTGAGTACCGGTATCAAGACGTCGGACGGGCGTACTGTGTACAGCCCGAAGGGCGCGGTGACCCGCGAGGCCATGGCGGCGTTCCTCTACCGCCTTGAAGGTGCGAACTACAAGGCACCCGCGAAGTCTCCGTTCGCCGATATGAAGCCCGGGGACAAGTTCTACCGAGAGATCACCTGGATGTACGCCAAGGGGTACTCGACGGGCATCAAACAGGGATCGCAACGGATCTACGCGCCGAAGTCACAAGTCTCGCGAGAGGCGATGGCGGCGTTCATTTATAGACTCCAAGGCGGCAAGTACACCGGACCGGCGAAGTCCCCGTTCGCCGATATGCGTCGCGGCGACAAGTTCTACAACGAGATCACTTGGATGTACGCCCGCGGGTACACGACCGGAATCAACCAGGGCGGCACGCGCATCTACGCACCGAAGAACTCCGTGACGCGCGAAGCGATGGCTGCCTTCATCTACCGGCTCGAGCACTAGGCGAAAACGGGATACTTCGCCCGGGCGGCCGCAAGGATGGCGGCCCGGGCGGCGCGCCGCGTAGCTTTGCGGCACATCCGGAAGTCCCACGCGAACATCTAGCGCGTTGAACAATTGGTTCCGGTCTGGGCTGTCGGACTGTGATGCTCGACTCAGCGCTTGATGGGTTGCAGACGCTCTTCGATCGCAGCAACGACCCGCTTGCTCGCGTTACCATCGCGCAAAGGGTAGAGAGCGCTAATGCGGCGTTTATAGTCCGCGAAACTCGGGTGAGAATGGTCGAGCATGGAGACGAGGTCCGCTTCGAGGCTGTGGAGATCTAGGCTTACTGGGCCAAAGCCATCGCGTGCGTGATCAAAGTATCCTTCTGACCCGATATGTCCCCCTGAGTAGAACTCTTCCCGGTCAAACTGGAAGTAGAGCGTTGGAGCTTCAGCAAATGCGCCTTCGAAAGCCTGGGAGGAGTAGTCCGTGATCACGAGGGATGCGCTCGCGAGGACCGACTGAATGTCATCCCCCACGTAAGAGATGCGATCCATCTCATTCGGGATCTTCAGATCCTTCCAATGCTCGTCAATTCCGGGGTGAGGGAGGAGCACGAAACGAACCTCCTCGCGGCGAATGAGGTCCCGGACCACGGAGCTGTTGAACATCGCGGACCATTCGGTAACGAATCTCGACTCGTGGAAACCCTGCAACCCGTCATCGGAGTTCAGTAGAGGTGCCAAGTATTTGCGCCACGTGGGCATCACAACGACCGTCTTTGTCGTTTCGGTCGAGCGCTTTGCGGCCTCGGAGAGCTTGAAGAGTCGGTCGTGTCTGGGCATTCCAGAAAGAACGGTTTCACGCTCAGACAGTGAGAACGGGGACGGGGAACCAGCTATGAACTCATGTTCGGCCACTGTGGATGTCACAATGTGATCGATCTTCTTCAGATTGAGCCAGCGGTGCACGGAATTGTGGGTGACACCATGTTGGAGGAATGAGAAGATCCACGTTTGCGGAAGGTACTTCCTGGGGAAAGGAGTGACAATGTGTTCATCGAGCATCGACGACGCCAGAACTCTCGCGTGTTTCATGAGGCTGAAGTGCTTCTTAGACCGGTAGGCCGCGAGTTTGAAACCATCCCTCTTGAGCCGCTTCCAGTCTGGTGAATCTCGGTTTATCACGAACCAGGCATTTATATCTGGGCGGTTCTCCATGAGGTACCGATAGAGCGCTTCTCCATTGTCGTTGGCCTGCACATCCCGGTCCATCAGGACCCAGGCGTTACGGAATGCTCGCGCTTGGCCGGAAAACCGGCTCACTCGGAACGCGAGTACATAAGGGAGTCGAGCGCGGAACTGTCTAAAACGAGCTCCGTTGCTGCGCTTCGGTTTTCTCGGCGTCAAGCCAGAGATGACAGGCTGCGGTCCTCGTCCGGGCGGTACTTTCCCTAACGCGCGACCGGTAATTCGAGCTTCAAGTGCGACGCCGTCAAACAAGAAGTCGGATGTTTCGTTCTTCGAAACGAGGCGAAGAGGCTCGAGTGAGTCGACGTCGTTCGACACGTCGGCCCAAACAATGTGTTCGAACACCCACACTTCGTCGAAGAACAGAATCTCCCGGGCTTTACGGTAGGGGGTAAAGACATCTGATTCGCCTCGAACGACGGAGAAAGACTCGTTCACCTGCGAAGAATGGAACACGATCTTCTGCAGCTGTCGCACAGGATCGTAGCGTCGTAGGATTGCAGCCTTTGAAGTAACCCCATCTGCTGCTCGAGCTTCCCAAGCGGCCCGAATATCCAGAGGGGTATTTACCGCACGGAACGATCGAATATTCGTGAGTCCGATTTTCTTGAGCGAAGCGGACGCGAGGTCCGACAGTTCTCGTTGTGACTCCGCCGATATCGAGTACAGCGTCGAATGCATGTGCTGATACTGCGCGAAGAGCCAGTACAGGTCGTACAGCAGAATGTTTGCGAGCCAGAATGGGCAGTCTGGTGACCGCAGGTCTTGCAGTAATGCTAGATGGGCGTACTCGAGAGTAGAAACATAGCGCTCGAAGAGATTCTGCGCCGACTTCTGCAGAGCTGAAGTGCCGTCTCGTCGCACCTTGTAGTAATAATGCGCTTCGCTACAAACGAACACTGAAGTCGAACGCGCCGCAAGCAGATACTCGGCGACAAACTTACCGTCTTCGAGAACTTTCAGTCTCGGATCAAAAGAGACGCCGGAATTTGACAAGACTTCTCGTCGGAAGAACGCCGTATGCACGGCAATCTGAAGGAAATCGGTACTTTCATTCAGGTCGACGACTCGAGAACCATTGGCGTAGCGAAAATCAAGAGGATGGTTGAGCACTCGTGTCTTCTGAGCGTTGCATTGCACGAGGCGCGTCGCGACGAGAGTCACGTCGTTGTTCTGAGCAATCGCTCGGCGCACTTCCTCCAGATATGACGGAGCCAGTTCGTCGTCCGGATCGGGGAAAGATACCCAATCTCCTCTTGCGAGCCCGAGACCGTGGTTCCTTGCTCTACTTACTCCACCGTTTTCAGTGATGGAGATGGTGGAAAGAATTGGAGAGCGTTCTGCCCACTCACGGAGTATCGCCTCGGAGTCTTCCGGGCAACCGTCGACAACGAAGATGACCTCAAGGTCGTCAGCGTCTTGAGCCTGTTCATCCAACGACAGGAGAAAATCGGGCAGGTACTCGCTAACTCTGTAACAAGGAACGATGAGTGACAGAAACGGGCCTTGGTCGGGCTGGGATCGATTGCTCGTCACTCGCACTGATTCCAGTGATCCATGTTCCATGTGGCGCTGTTCCCCGATGCTGGTGAGTGGTCGTTGGTGATCCTCGAAAATTGTAACGTGTACAAGAGGTGTATCAGCGGGGCGTCGACTTGACTACAGCATCGTCCGGTCAACCTCTGCCCGAGAACCGGCACCACCCCAGTATCGTGGGGGAGAGATTCCGAGGGCTCGAACAGGGCTGCCTCGGTGTGTGATCGGTTGAGGAGCTGCGATGGACAACGAGCACGTACCCGACATTTCTGTCATCGTCGTGGTCTACAACGATGCTCCTCATCTCGCGAACGCGGTGGAGTCGGTCCTGGCTCAGGCCGGAGTGTCTCTCGAGGTCATCATCTCGGATGATCATTCGACGGATGCCACTCCCGAGGTCGCGGCAGCGCTCGCGGGTTCGGATCCGCGCGTGACGTATCACCGCCGAGATGAGAACGCCGGCGCTCCGGGCGCCCCGCTCAACGACGGTCTCGACCGTGCCCGAGGCGACTACATCATGTTCCTCGGATCGGATGACGCGCTGGTGCCGGGCGCGTGCGCAGCCCTGCTCACGAAGGCCCGAGCGACGAATGCGGACTTGGTCTCGGCTCAGCTCGTCAGGGTGCTCCTTGCGGAGGACTCACGTCGCCAGCCCTGGTTCCCCGAGCTGCACGCGACAGATCGTTTCGTCGACGCTCTTGAGGCCTATCCGCAACTCGTGCACGACACTCTGACGACGAACAAGCTGTACCGGCGCAGCTTTCTCGAACGCATCGACGCACGCTTTCCCCAGGGCATTTTCTACGAGGATGTCGTGTTCTCGGCAGAGACGCTGGCGCAGGCGCGCGGTATCGCACTGATTCCCGACGAGGTCTACGAGTGGAATGTCTATCCGCGTGACGAACGCGAGTCGATCACCAATCAACGGCACACGCGCCGCAATCTGGAGGATCGGCTGCAGTCGCTCGTGCTCGCCGAGCAGGCATTCGCCGGGTCGGGCGAAGCCGTGCAGCGCGAGTTCGCAGGGAAAGTGCTCACCCACCACCTGAGGTTCTACCTCAACGATCTTCGCGAGGCGGACGACGCATGGGGGGAGTGGGTACTCGAGACGATCCGGCCGCGGCTGGAGATGACGCCGCTCGATGCGTATCGTCGCGGCTTCCTCGGCGACCGCGCGCTGTATGCCGCGGCACTGGAAGGCGACGTCGCCGCAGTGCGCGATGTGCTGCGCGGCAAAGCCGGCGGAGCGCTCGCCGGGCGCATTTACACCGCTGGCGACGAGACGTTCTGGGCGCCTCGCGACCGGGATTCGCGGCCCAGCGGTACGCCGCTCGCGCGAGCGATCTCAGACATTTCGGATCGTGCGCCGAAGCTGAAGCCGCACGCCGCTTTCGACTACCTGTATCTGCTGACGGAGGTGCAGCCGGCGAACGGCGTGATGCGGTTGAGCGGAATCGCGACCGATCCACTCGGTGTGCTCGCAGATCCGCGGTCCTCCGCGTCGCTGCGCATCGCCACCGACTCGGGCAGCGTCGACCTCTCAGTCCCGGTCGTGGTGACGCCGACGCCGGAAGGGGTCTCATGGCATGCCGAGGTGCCGCTCCCCGAGCAGCTCGCTCCGCACGATGGGGAGCCGCGGATGCTCACTCTCAGCGCAGTAGCGGCTGACGGGTCTGAGAACGTCGGGCCGGTGCAGAGCGAGCTCCCCGCTGAGACATCGGTGCCGGATGCCGACGCGGGGAAGAGCTCCGTCTGGGCGCTCGTCGCTGAGCCGCGCGCGGCGGCGAGATTCGTGTTCACAGGCGCGATCGAGCCCTCACCGAAGCGGGTCGTCGTGATCGGTGACGTGAGCTGGCGCGGCAGATACCACCTCGGCGACGAAGCGATGACCGAGGCGGCGATCGCGCAGCTCCAGGCCCGGGGGCTCGAAGTCACGCTCGTCGCCGGCGATCCCGAACTGTCGAGCGCGTTCTACGGGGTGCCGGCGGTTCCGGTCTTCGGATTCGCGACGTGTCGCACGAGCCAGGCGCGCGACGAGCGAGCCCACGCGATTCAGCAGTCGGCGCTCGGAAGAGCGACCGCAGCCGAGCGCGACGCTCAGACCATCGCAGCGGTGAAGTCGGCCGACGCGGTGGTCATCGCCGGGGGCGGCAATATCAACTCGAGCGGTGTGCATCACATCTATGAGCGGTTGATGCTGAAACGCATCGCCGAGCAGGCCGGGGTGCCGCTCTACGTGACCAGTCAGACGGTTGGCCCGCACCTGCTCCCGGAACACCGCGAGCTCGTTCGCGAGATCGCCCAGTACGCCACCGTGTTCGGGGCGCGGGAGCGGGCGACGACGGCGCTGCTGCGCGAGCTCTGCGATGGGCTTGGAACGATCGTGCAGACGGTCGACGATGCCATGCTGCTCGATGCGAGCGAGGATCGCGCGGAGCTCCTCGGCCGCTTCGACCTTCCGGCGGCGTACGCGGTAGGCAGTTTCACCTATCACGCATTCTCGACCGGCCTCTCGCGGGAAGAATACTACCGGGAGCTGGCGAGCATGCTCGACGACGTCGTGGCGACCAACGACATCGAGGTCGTGCTGGTCCCGCACATGGGCGTACTGGGCGTCGAAGCGCAGGCGGGTGTCGACAACGATCAGTTCGGTCACGAACGGATCGTCTCGTACACGACTTCCGGTCGGGTTCGGTCGCTGCCGCTCATCTCGGCCCGAGAGCTCTTCAGCGTCACTGCCGATGCCGCCTTCACCATTTCATCGCGATATCACCCGGTGGTCTTCGGGGCCGCCCTCGGGGTGCCCGCGATCGGCGTGGTGACGAGCTTCTACTCCGCCCTCAGGATGCGCGGGGCTCTGGCGCACGTCGGTATGGAGTCGTTCGCGATCCCGTTCGAGCACTGGTCGCTGTTCGGCCGCCGAGTGCTCGGAGCGCTCTCCGAGCGGCGTGACGCGTTCGCAGCGCACAGCCGGGCGGCGGGGGAGCGCCAGCGTTCCTATCAGAACCGTTGGTGGGATGGCATCGCGGGAAGCATCTCTGGAACGGGGGATGTGCTCCGAGTCGACGTTGCGCCGACCGACGCGTTCGAGTGGACGGACGAGCGGAATGCAGAGCTGCTCGCGGTCGCGCAGGTCGCTCAGGAAGGGACGAACATGTACCGCATGAACAATCTCTTCACGGTCGAGCGTCACGCGAAGCAGCTGAAAGAACTCGAACGCGAGGCGCGAGACGCCCGGAGCGAAGCGGATGCGCTCCGTCGTGAGCTGGCCGAGGTGCGCGCCTTGCTCGCCGAGGTGCGGCACCGGCTGCGTCCACCCGGTGCCGCATTGCGCGACCGCGTGCGGGGCAAGCTCCGCCGGATGCGAGACCGCTAGCTGCGGCAACGGTCTCATGCGATAGCAACTGTTCACTCGAAATTCACGCCGGTGCGCTGACGGCCCCCGATCGTGCCTCCGATGAATGCGGCTCCCGATGCGCGTGGTGCGCGAGCCGCGATAATCGTGGCGGCAGCGGATTGCTGCATGGTGAATTCGGGAGTGACGTGCAGAAATCGAAGCGACGGCAAGGAACGCCACCGCTGGATGCAGCAGACCGGAGCAGGCCCTCGCAACCGGCATCGATCGACGCGTATCTCGCGGACATCGACCGCGCCCCGCTGGAGTGGATCGCCATCGGAGCGAAAATGCTCTCCACGGATCTGCGCGAATCGCTCGAGCGGCGCGCTGCGGGCGACGACGATGCGGGCCTCAGGGTCGCTGCGTCGCTGTTGCGCTGTGTGATCGAGGGGTCGCCTGAGTCGTTCACGGGGGCGGCTCGCGATCTCAGGGGCGCGCTTCGAGTCGTGGATGTCGACGTGTGGCCCCCCGAACTGCGGATGCTCGCCTTCCAAGCCGCTGTTCTCGCCCGTGATGAAGCACTCGTCGCGACGCTCGAACCGTCCGCCTCTGCGCTCTCGAGCGTCACCTGGGCCGCCCGCGCCGACGCCGCCCGAGCGGAGTGGGCCGAGCTGGGCGATGAAGCACCGGGCCTCAGTGAGGGGGCTATCACACGCTGGTGGCGCGTTATTAACGAACCGTTCATCCGGGACGGGCTGGAGCCCTGGGAACTCGAGGCGGGCGCCGACGAGGTCTCCGGAGCAACCGCCATGTTCGGCGCGATTCACGCGCCCCACGTGATCGGATGCAGCGTGGCGGCGCACGAGCAACCGCTCGTGACTGTGGTCGTTCCCACCTACAACCCCGACACGGGGCTCGTGAACACGGTCGAATCGCTCGTGCGGCAATCCTGGCAGCGCCTCGAGATCCTCGTCGTCGACGATGCTTCGATCGCTGGACGCGAGCACATCGAGGCCGTCGCACACCTCGACGAGCGCGTGCGGGTAATCCGGATGGAGCAGAACTCGGGGGCGTACACAGCGCGGAACGCGGGGTTCGCTGCTGCAACGGGCGAGTTCGTGACGGTGCTCGACGCCGACGACATCTCGCATTCGCGCCGCATCGAGTTGCAGGTCGCGCCGTTGTTGGCACACCCGGAGGCGGTCGCGACCGGTATCGCGGGCATTCGCATGTTCGGCAACGGCGAGCTCACGATGTTCGGCTTCTACACGGCCCGGCGCAATTACTCTGCATTCTTGTTTCGGCGCGCTGAGGTGATGGCAGCGCTCGGTCGTTTCGACGATGTGCGCAAGAGCGGTGATGTCGAGTTCCTGGGCCGGTTGCTCGCGCGCTTCGGCGAGCAGGCCGTGATCCGGGTGAGAAAACACCTCAGCATGGTGCAGCTCACTGCCGGTTCCCTCTCGCGCAACGACATCCGATACGTCTGGCTCGCGGGGGACCGGGTGGCGTACTTGCAGCAGTATCGCGGCTGGCACCGACAGCTGGAGAACGCGCGGGATCCCGACGCGTTCGTGCGGGCGATCGCTGCTGAGCGCAGCTTCGTGGCGCCCGCCGCGTACCTCGGAGAAGCGCCGTGCACTCGATTCGAGTTCGCAGTGCTGCAGGACTGGGCCGAAGCCGCACGCGGGCTCGAACGCGCTGCATTGCTCGCGCGCGTGCCCGAGCTCGCGGGCGGGCCGGTGGCGCTCCTGCACGGCGTTCATCCGCGGCTCAGCCGACCGGCTCGCGACCTGGTGGCGGCGTCGACGTGGGACTGGATCGAATCGGGATCGGCGGAGTGGCTGCCGTGGGCGCGCGATGCCGACATCGAGAGGCTCATCGTCGCCGATCCGGCCTACCTGCTCGCCCTGCCAGCTGCCGCCCACGTCGGCGCACGCGTGGCGGCGGTGAGCATTCTGATGCCCCCGACCGCGTCGGGTGCGGACACTCGCGAGGCCAGTCTGGCGCGAGATGAACTCGCAGCGATCTGCGTGCGGCACTTCGGCGTAACCCCCGACTGGAACGAACAAGAGAGCGCAACGTGACGAAACGAAAGATCGCCGTACTGGCGTTCATCGGAACCGAGGCGGTGCTGCTCACCGCGGCACTCCTGATGCAACTCCTCGGTCTGCCGTGGCCGGCGCTGCTCGTGACGGCGACTGCCATCGGGGTGATGGCCCTTGCGCTCGCCGCCGTCTGGCGCCGACTCGAAGCGAAGGATGCCGCGATGCTCGATGCGCTGCACCACCTGACGCATCGCCTCGATGCCGGGCAGGTCGGCGCATCGCACGAGTCGGCGGATGAACCAGCGATCCTCATCGGTCGCGCAGCCGGGATCCGCCAACCCGTCTCCACGTCGCACCGCGAGCAGGAACGCCTGCTGTTCGGGCCGAGTGCGACGCGCGGCAGCGAGGCACCCCGCACGTCCGGCGCCGTTGCGGTGTTCGGGAACCGGGAGCGCTATGACGCGGCGCTGCCGGCCGCTTGGGCGAGCGATGTGCAGCTCGTCCCCGGTGTGCTCGCGGGCCAGGCGGCAGATGCGAACGCCACGATCGTGCTGTGCGATTCGGCGGTCTTCTCGGAGGCTCCGTGGAACCGTGCGATCGATGCGGCGGGAACGTGGCTCGTGCAGGAACTCGAACGACTGAAGCTGTGGGCCGATGGCAGCGGCGCCCTGCTCGTCTTCTTCGATCACGCAGACATGCCGGTCGGGGTGAACACCGCGACGGTGCGCAGCTTCTTCCATCTGGTCATCTCGGGCGACACCCCTGAAACGGTGGAAGGCGCCCCGGCCCCGGCCATTCTCCGCGAGTTGCATCAATTGCACGGCGCGCTCGCAGCACACCGAAATGGAGCAGGAACCCTGTGAACGCCACGACAGAATCCCGACGGCTCAGCGTGCTGCTCTGCAGCGCCGTCGACCCGAACTTCATCGATGGCGCTGTCGTGCAACTGGTCTCACTCGCCGAAGTACTCACGCTCGCCGGCTTCGACGTCGCCGTGCAACTGCGCGGGCGCATCGAGGATCGCGAATCGCGCCTCACACAGGATCTGGTGCGCATCCCCGGACTCACCATCCTCGAGCCGGAGATCGAAGAGGTCGAATCGAGAAACGGTTTGCTGTCGTACAAGCAGGTCGCCGAGCGGGCGCGCCGGTACGTGCGCAGCACCAAATGCGATCTCGTCATCGTGCGAGACCTGCAGTTGAACCTCGCGTTCCTCGACATCCAGGCACTCCGCGGGCGGCTGTGCCCCTACCTCACGAACATCCCCGAGAACCTCGCAGACATGACACCGCGCATGCGCGAGCAGATCGCCGACGTCGCCGCGCAATCGCGCATCTTCTTCGTGCAGACGGAAGAGGCGCGCTCCTTCCTCGAAGCCGAGTTCCCGCAGATCGCGGGCAAGACCGCGCTGATGCACCCGATGATTCCCGACGCGGCGTTCTTGCCGCTCGAGCCGAAACCCTTCTCCGACCCCTCCGTGCCGCTCGAACTCGTCTATTCAGGCAAGTTCAAGTACGAATGGAAGACGCTCGAAATGGCGCAGCTTCCCGCACGAGCGCGGGAGCGCGGAATGGCGCTCGACGTCGTGTTCATGGGCGACAAATTCATGAGCACCCCGGTGGATGCCGAGTGGGTGGGTCGCATGCGTGCGGCCCTGGAGGGGACGGACGACGTCACCTGGCTCGGCGCAGTCGGCCGGGAGGAGAGTGTGCGCCGGGTGTCAGAGGCTGCGTGCGGGCTCAGCTGGCGAGACATCAGTGTCGATATGAGCAGCCAGCTCTCCACGAAAGTGCTGGAGTACGCGGCGGCGGGTACGCCGCCGCTACTTCGCCGCAACTCGTCGCATGAGGCACTGCTCGGCGCGGACTACCCGCTCTTCATCGAAGGCGACGACGTGCTGCCGACGCTCGAGAGGCTCGACGTCGACCGTGCGCTGCTCGAGATCGGGCGACGTCAAGCGCAGGCCGCCGTGCGCGCCTACAGCTTCACCGTCAGGGCTGAGAAGTTGCGCGAATCGATCACTCGAGTGTTCTCCCGGCACTCCGTGTTCGGGGAACGGAGAGCCCGGACGAGACTCCTCATCGCGGGTCACGACTTCAAGTTCCTCGGGGAACTGATCGACTTCTGGAGCCGGGACCCGAGCATCGAGCTGCTCTTCGACAAGTGGGAGGGGCCGAAAGCCGGTCGTGGCTCCCTCGACACGGAGACGATCGCGACCGCCGACATGATCTTCTGCGAATGGGCGACGAACAACGCCGTCTGGTATTCGAAGCACAAGCTGGAGCATCAGAAACTCATCGTGCGCATGCATCGCTTCGAGATGTTCGGCGACTGGCCGGCACGGTTCGACGTCGACGCCATCGACGCCTTCGTGGTGATCGCTCCGCACATCGGCGAACGGATGATCGCAGGCACCGAGATCGATCCCTCGCGCGTGCACCTCATTCCCAACTCCATCGATGCGCTGGATTTCGATCGCCCCAAAGTCGCAGACGCCCGGTTCCAGATCGGTATGGCGGGGATCGTGCCGATCCGAAAGCGACCTGACCGTGCATTCGCACTGCTCCGCGAGCTTCGCGCTCACGACGAGCGGTACACCTTGCATCTGCGCGGTCGCCTCCCGAGTTCGTACCGGGACTTCGAGAAGAGCGGCTTCTTCCGGGTGTATTACCAAGACCTCTTCGCGCAGATCACGCAGCCGGGCGAACTCTTCGGCGGCGTGCTGCACGATCGTTTCGGACCCGATATGGCGAACTGGTTCCGCCGGGTGGGCTGGGTGCTCTCGCCCTCCACCGATGAGGGATCGCACCAGGCTGTTGCCGAGGGAATGGCATCGGGCGCTGTGCCGGTGCTCTGGAACTGGGAGGGAGCGTCGGGCTCCTACCCGCCAGCTCATGTCTTCGAAGACGATCCCGGACGTATCGCCCGGCACATCATCGACACGGTCGAGAGCGGGAGCTGGCAGACGCAGGCCGATGCGGCCAAGGCGTTCGTCGCTCGATACGACGTCGAAACGGTGCACGTGCGCTGGACACGACTCTTCCGCACACTCGTCGAGAATTGAAAGGCGTTCGCATGTCAGCTCGCATCATCCACATCACCGGTGCCCGACCCAATTTCCCGAAGGCCGCACCCGTGATGCGCGCACTCGACGAACTGGGCATGGACCAGATGCTCGTGCACACGGGGCAGCACTACGACGACAAGCTCTCAGAGATCTTCTTCCGGCAACTGCATCTGCGGAAGCCCGACATGTCACTCGGGGTCGGATCGGGGTCGCACGCGCAGCAGACCGCCGCGATCATGGTCGCACTGGAAGCCGTGTTCATGGAGCACGCTCCGGAACTCGTCGTCGTGTACGGCGATGTCAATTCCACCTTGGCGGCCGCGCTGGTCGCATCGAAGCTCGGTATCAGGCTCGCTCACGTGGAGGCCGGACTGCGCAGTTTCGATCGTGGCATGCCTGAGGAGATCAACCGGATCCTCACGGATTCGGTCTCCGACCTGCTGTTCACCACGAGCGCCGACGCGAATGCGCACCTCGGACGCGAAGGCGTGCCAGAGGAGAAGATCTTCTTCGTCGGGAACCCGATGATCGATACCCTGCTCTCGAGCGCAGACCGGTTCGACGCGGGCGCCGTGCTCTCGGGTATCGGCTTGCGCGCGACCGATCCATACCTCGTCGCCACGCTGCACCGGCCCGCGAATGTGGACGATCCTGCGTCGCTCACAGGTCTCGTCGATGCGCTCGTCGAGTGCGCAGCGATCGCCCCGATCGTGCTGCCCATGCACCCCCGCGGCGCCCGTGCATTCGCTGCAACGGGAATCCTCGCGGAGCCCGGCATCCACGTGATCGATCCGCAGGGATACCTCGAATTCATGGGGCTCGTGCGCGGTTCCCGCGCGGTCATCACCGACTCGGGCGGAGTGCAGGAGGAGACGACGATGCTCGGCGTTCCGTGCCTCACCCTGCGCCCGAATACCGAACGCCCCGTCACCATCTCCGACGGCACGAACACGCTGGTGACCGCCGAGACCGTGGCGAGCACGCTTCGCGAGCGCCTCGCATCGGCTGAGCACGCGCACCGACGCACGCCGCCGCTCTGGGATGGGCACGCAGGTCGCCGGATCGCCCGCATCATCGGCGAGCAGGTGGCATGAGGCGGCGACTGGGCGCACTCGCTGCGCGACTCCCGAAGCGCCGCATCGGCATCGCCCTGCTCGGAGTGCTCGTCTGCGGCGCGATCGTCGCCGCCCTTCTGGGATCGCCGGTCGCAGCCGTAGCGCTCGGCGCCGCGGCCGTGTGCGTCGGCGTCGCTGCGGGAGTATGGATCTGGCGTCGAAGGCGCGCACGTGTGCGCGAAGCACAGCGCGAACTGGCTGCCTCTCTCGCACCGCGCACGCGCATCGGCGCGCTCGACCGTTACGGGTATGCCGCGATCCTGCGCCGATCACCCTGGGTGCTGCTCCGACTCGGCGCACGCTACCGATCGAGCGCCGCCGTCGATCTCCTCGCCCGTCGGGCATCTCGGGGGCAGCTGGACTGGTCGGGTCTGCAGCGCGCATTGCTCGGCAAGCAACTCGGTCCGCTCCCCGACGGATGGTGGATCAAGGAGATCCTCGCTGGGGCGTACCTCGCGATGATGCTCGAGGATTCGCCTGAGCGCACCGACGCAGCGCGGGCGGCGACGCATCTCGCACTCGACTTGGGAGAAACGGACGCGTTCGGGGCACAGCCGCAGCTCTCCTGGGCATTCCAGGCCGCCGTCGCGACGCGGGATCGCGGCCTCGTCGAACGGCTCGCCGCATTCGAAGCCGTGTACCCGGAAGCGCTGTGGGCGGCCCGGCTCGACCTCGTCGCCGATCCGGGGAGCGCGGAGTGGCGCACCCGATTCGACGAGATCACGCAGCGGTCGGAAGTGGAGGCGTGGTGCTTCGACCCGCTGAAGGGGCAGACCCTGTTCGCCGGATTGCGCGCGCCTGAAGTCGCAGCATCGGTTGAGACGGGTCTCGGTTCTGTGACTGTCATCGTGCCCACATTCAACCCCTCTGCCTCATACCTCCGAACGATCGAATCGTTGACGCGGCAGTCGTGGCGGGATCTGGAGATCGTGATCATCGACGACGCTTCGGAGCATGGTCGGGAGTACATCTCGCAGGCAGCAGCGTCGGACCCCCGCGTGCGAGTGATCCGGCGTGAAGCGAATGGAGGTGCCTACCGCGCGCGAAACGCGGGGCTGCGCGCCGCGACAGGCGAGTTCGTCACGGTGGTCGATGCCGACGATCTCGCGCACCCCAGGCGTATCGAAGCCCAGCTCCGTCCGTTCCGGGATCGCCCCGAGGTCATTGCGACGCTCTCCCGAGCTGTGAGACTCACTGTTGATGGGAAGGCGACGCTGATCGGCTTCACCCCGGAGCGTATGAACACCTCGTCACTGCTCTTCCGGCGGCGAGAGGTCGTCGACCTGATCGGTTACTACGATGATGTGCGCAAGGCCGGGGACACGGAGTACATGGACCGCATGCGGGCGATGATGCCGGAGCGGAGCATTGTCGAACTGCCGGCGCATCTGGGTCTCACCCAGCTGACGCCGGGGTCGCTCTCGCGCGGGGACTTCAAGCCCGGCAATTGGCACTCGGGCGACCGGGTGGCGTATCGGAAGCAGTTTCGAGGATGGCACGCGGATGCGGTGGCGCACGAACGATCGCTTCGGGTTGAGATCGACGGTGCGCCGGCCTTCGCCGCGCCCGCTCGCCTGCGCGGGACTCCCGCAGGCGGACCGCTGCGGCTCGCAGTGCTGCGGGACTGGGCGCCGGCCGTCGAGCGGTTCGACGACTGGGCGGGGGCGCTTCGACACCTGGCCGGAGCGATGTCCGGCCCCATCGGACTGGTGAACGGGGCACACCCCCGCCACTCGTCGCATCGGCATGAATCGGTGCGGCACGAAACCTGGCAGCTGGTCGAAGACGGCGCCGCCGAGTGGGTCGCGTGGGCCGAGACCCGCCACGTGCACACGCTGGTGGTGACCGACCCCGAGTATCTGCTGCTGCTTCCAGATCGAACGGAGATCGGGCTCACGGTCGAGCGCCTCCTCGTCGTGGTCGAGCATCCGGTCAATCTCGAAGGGAGACGCGCGGCGTTCGTCGATCGCGCGCTGCTCACCGGTGCTGCGCATCGCGCCTTCGACGTGTCGCCGGAGTGGGTGGTCGGTGCTGGCCTCTCGGAGGCCGAGGTGCTGACCGTCGGGAATGAGGCGAACCGCGCGGTATTCGTACGCGCCGACCAGCACGGGGCCGGGGTGTCAACGGAGGCGTCCCGATCTGAGATGGTCACGATCGGCTTGGTCAACGCCGGACTGCCCGACATGCCGCGACTGCATGAGCGGTGGTTGGTCGAGCACCTCGGCGGGGCAGGGCGTCGTGTACTGCTCGAGGGAGCCGCTTCGCCTGCCGCCGAGGTCATCAGCCGGTCGACGATACTCGTGATCGACCCCTTCGACCGCCGCGCCGCGCTCCGGCACGACCTCGTCTGGCAGGCGTTCCGCGCGGGATCCGTCGTCGTCGCCCCCCAGCGTTATCGAGATGTCTACGGCGCCACGATACTGCCCGGCGGAACCGAAGAGATCCGGAGCACGCTGCAGCTCCTGATGGAGAGCCCGGGCGCTCTCGCCGGGCACCGGGAAGCGATCGGGCGAACGCTCGACGCGCATGATGCGAGAGCGCTTCTGCCGGTGCTCTGAATGATGCGGCTGAGCTAGAGGCGGTGAATGTTGGCGCCCCGCAGGCTGTTGCGGGTGTCGAACACGGGAAGCCCCGTGTCCACGAGCAGCCGAAGGTCGATGTCGGAGTGATCGGTCACCACGATCGCCATGTCCGCTCCCGCGATGGTCTCCGCCGTGAGATCGACGCGCGTAGCGTCGGCGGGCCAGCGGTGCGCCTCGACGTGGCTGTCGACGCCGAGCACCTCGGCGCCGTAGCTCTTCAGCAGTTCGATCACGCGGAGCGCGGGCGATTCACGCGAGTCACCCGAGTCCTTCTTGTACGCGACTCCGATCAGTAGCACCTTCGATCCTCGAAGCGCTTTGCCGTGATCGTTCAAGATGTGCATCGCGCGCTGCACGACGTGGTCGGGCATGTGCTCATTGACATCATTCGCCAGTTCGACGAAGCGGAAGTTGCGCCCGAGTTCGGTCCGCACTTTCCACGAGAGGTAGCTCGGGTCGATCGGCAGGCAGTGACCGCCCACTCCCGGGCCGGGGGTGAACTTCATGTACCCGAAGGGTTTCGTCGAGGCGGCGTCGATCGACTCCCACACGTTGACGCCGAGTTCGTGCGCGAATACGGCGAGCTCATTGACGAGCGCGATGTTGACGTGACGGAAGGTGTTCTCGAGCAGTTTGGCCATCTCGGCCTCGCGCGGTGAGCTCACCGCCACGGTGCGATCGACGAGAGTGGAGAAGAGCCCGTCCACTTTGTCGAGAGACCGGTCGTCGATCCCCGAAACGATCTTCGGGGTCGTTCGGAAGGTGAACTTCTGGTTTCCCGGGTCAATGCGCTCCGGGCTGTATCCGACATGGAAGTCCTGCCCGGCGCGCAAGCCCGAACCCTGTTCGAGGATCGGCACGAGCAACTCCTGCGTGGTTCCTGGATACGTTGTGGATTCGAGCACGACCGTCGCGCCCGGCGTGATGTGCTCGGCCAGCGATGCGCCGGAGCTCTCGATGAAGCTGAGATCCGGCATCGAGTCCTTCAACGGTGTCGGCACCGTCACCACAGCGAAGTCGAACCCGACGGCCTCCGCGTAATCGGTGGTCGCACGGTACCGGCCGGTCTGGCCGGCGGCTGCCAGCGACGCGTCGGAGATGTCTTCGACGTAGGATTCGCCACGGTTCAACGCATCGATACGACGCTGATCGAAATCGATGCCGACGACGTCGTACCCGGCCTCCACCGCGCGAACGGAGAGGGGCAGGCCGACGTAGCCCTGGCCGATGACGACGAGTTTGGGTGCCTGAGAGTTGCTCACTCGCGTCAGCCTAGGTATGCCACAAAAACGACCGATGAACGGAAGATAGACGTTTGTTGCCCCTTGCTAGATTGAACTCGAGCGATAGGTGGAAGCGAGAGGAGGCGCGGTGACGACTGCAGCGCCACGGGCGTATTCGAACTTCGACGACAGCTCTGAGAACGCCCGCCGACCGCACACGTCGCTCGTCGTGGCCTGCTACCGCGTCGAGCAGTACCTGCCTGAATTTCTCGCATCGCTCGACGAGCAGGCCGTGGATCATGGCGGCTACGAGCTCATATTCGTGATCGACGGCTGCCCCGAGCGGTCGGAAGACGTCGTGCGATCGTGGTCGGTCGTCACCGACTTCGCGGTGCGCATCATCGTCCAGGAGAACGGCGGGGTGGCATCCGCCAGGAACACGGGACTTGATCACGCGCGCGGAACCTGGGTGTCGTCGCCGGACCCCGACGACCGGCTGTCCCGGCACTACCTCGCGTCGATCGAGGCGGCTCGGGCCGCCCACCCGGATGCCCGCATGTTCGTCGGCCGCATTCGTCTGCTCGATCCGGCTGGAGCGTCGGTTCGGCATCCGCTCGATGGGAAGTACCGCAGCGATGGAGTGCGTCTCGTCGATCTCGAGGACGATCCCGAAGATATCCACACGCTCGGCGGCGTCGTCTTCTTCGACCGGCGAAGGATCACCGAGCTGGGTCTGAGGATGCACGAAGGTCTTCCCACGGCCTCCGACGCCGATTTCATCATGCGGTACCTGCTCGCGACCGGAGCGCAGTACGTGCTCGTCCCGGGCGCCGAGTACTTCTACCAACGCCGCGCCGACGACTCGTCGATCGTGAAGACGCAGGAGCGCAATATCGAGCGCTTTCGCATCGTGTTCGGTGTCACGCATCGGGCGCTGCTCGAAGCCGCAGGGCCCGACTGCCCCAGGTGGCTCGCCAATACGCTGCTCTATTTCACGTCGTATCTGTTCCGCCGGAATCTGCAACGCGATTCTCCGGTGTACGACACGGATCGGACCGTGCTCCGTGAGATCGCTGCCGCGCTCCGGGCGAACCTCGGCAGAATCGGGGCGGCGCACATCGAGCGCTTCAGCCTCGTCGCGATCCCCACCGAGATTCGGATGGCTTGGCTCGCCGCGGCGCTCGAAGGCGAACGGCCGCTCGGAGATCATCGTATGCGTACGCCAGTGCAGCTGCTCTTCGCGAGCAGAAGCACGCTCCGCGTCGCCCTGTACGCTCCGTCGGGAGACAGCACGAGCACGTATGACGTGCACGGCGGCGAGCTCATCGACTGCAAGGTTCGCGGCGTCGAGTTTCTCGGTGAGTACTGGGTGGACCAGCATGTGCTGCTGGTGCGTTCGCACCGGCCCGATGAGGTGCGGGTCTCGGCATTCTCCGACGCCGGACTGATGTTCGCGGGAGAACCAGTCGGTGAGGAGGAGATACGCCAGCGTCTCGATCTCGTCCCGGCCGGCGGGGGAGTGACCCGGCAGCATCAACCGTCGCCCGTCTCGCCGGTCCGCCACGCGGGTCGACGCCTGCAGCGCCTGCTCCGCCGGACGAGTTATTCGGTTCCGCTTCGCGTGAGCCGTCTGCTCGGCAGTGGCGTACGGCTGGACGGAGTGTGCGTCGTCGACCTTCGCGGACCGTGCGACGAGGCGCGCGTGCGCGAGATCGCGCATCGGATCCGTGCTTCCGCCACCGCTCCAACCTGGAGTGTCGGCGAACCGGTGCGCCATCCGCTTCGGCGCTTGCACGGCCTTGTGCGGCACCGTGTCGGCAGGGGCAGCCGCGAGCACTTCGTACTGATGAAGCACGCCGACGCGTACGTGAGTGATCGGCTCGAGGTCGTCACCCGCGTCCCGTTCCCCGACGATCTGCTCGAGGCGAACTGGCGGTCGGTCTACGTAGCGGAGACGATCGAGGATCGGGACTACCGCGTGCTGAACCCGGCCCGAATCGATCACGTCGTGGTCGCATCAGTCGGTGCTCAGCGGCTGCTTATCGCGCATGGCGGGGACTACCGCTTCGCCCGAAGCGAGGTATCCGCGCTCACCGCACCAGGTTCATCTCCCGGCGAATCGTAGTTCTCTCCCCGTTCACATCGTCTCGTTAGGCTGCGAAGGTCGCATGCATACAGGTCGAACATGGGAGGGTCATGCAGGTCGTCGTCGTCGGTGATCTCGCCTGGGAAGGCCGCTATCACCTCGGTGACGAAGCCATGTCAGAGGTCGTGCTCGATCAGCTGCGCGCTCGCGGTGACACGGTGACCTGTATCGCCGGGGACCCGGAGATCACGCAGCGCTTCTACGGCGTCGCCGCGGTCCCGCGACTCGGGTTCCGGGGGCTGTCGCGGACGGAACAGGAACGACTGCTCGACGACCTCGTGTCGGCGGCGGCCGGCCGAGCGGCCGATCCGTGCGGAACGCGCCGCACGCTCGACGCCTTGCGCGCGGCCGACGCCGTCGTGATCGCGGGCGGCGGCAATCTCAACTCGATCGGCATCCACCATGTCTTCGAGCGGGTCGCCGTGAAACGCATTGCCGAGCAGCTCGGTGTTCCGCTCTATGTGACGAGCCAGACCGTCGGCCCCCACCTGCGGGACGCCGAGCGTGCTCTCGTCGCCGAGATCGCCCGCTACGCTCGGGTCTTCGGGGTGAGGGAACGCAGCTCGGCCGCGCTCATGCGCGGGCTCTGCGGCACCGACGCCCGCATCATCCAAACGCTCGACGACGCTCTTCTCCTCGAACCCGGCCCCGTGTCCGTCGATCTGCCCACAGCCGGCCGATACGCGGTGGCGAGCTTCACGTTCCACGCGAAGACCACCGCGCTGCACGCCGACGATTACTATCGCGAACTCGCGGCGATCCTCGATCAGCTCTCGGCGCAACTGGACGTCGATGTGCTGCTGCTGCCGCACATGAGCACGTTCGAAGTGTCGAACGCACTCGGCGTCGAAGACGATGTGTACGGGCACACCCGCATCGTCGACTTCTCGCGTTCCGGGCGTCTCCGTGCCGTACCGTTGCTGCCTGCGCGAGCGCTCCTGTCCGTCACGGCGAACGCCGAGTTCTCGGTATCGACGCGGTATCACCCGCTCATCTTCGGCGCGGCGCTCGGAGTGCCGGCGCTCGGCATCGTCACCAGCTACTATTCGGCGATCCGTATGCGCGGCGCGCTCGCGAATGTCGGGATGGAAGACTTCGCGATCCCGTTCGAGCACTGGAGATCCAGTTTCGCACCGGATCTGATCGAGGCGCTGCGCACCCGGCTCCCCGAGTTCCGCGAGCACTTGCGCGCGGCTGGAACGGCAGGTCGCGAGCACCAGCAGCGGTGGTGGGACGAGTTGAGTGCGAGCATGCACGAAGGGCGTTCCGTCGCGTATGCCGATGTCGCTGCCCCGACTCCCGTGCACTGGGGCGACTCGCGAATGCAGGAGTCGCTGGCCCTGGCGCGCGGGGCTCAGGAGTTGACCCACCTGGATCGGCTGAACGCCCTGATGGATGATGAGCAGCAGCGTCAGCACAATTGCGACACCGATTTCCGGCTGGAGCGGCTCGAAGAGGAGCTCGCGCATCTGCGTCGCACCGTCGCCGAGGTGCGGCATCGGCAGCGGCCGCCCGGCGCGGGATTGCGGGATGCAGTGCGTCGGAAGATCGCGAGCGGGAGAACCTGAACTAGGGGTGCGCCGGGCGCGCCGAGCCGCAGTCGAGCGCACCCGGGTCGATGGCTTCGATGAACATGCGCAATGAGTGCCGTGTGAAGGACTCGGCATCGAACTCGCGCGACCCGTTCAATCGGCCGTCGGCGACGCGATGCAGCGCATCGATGAGCCCCTCGCGCGAGATCGGTACGAGCGGCCCGAATGCGCCGTCGTGGAGCGCCGACCGTGACCCCGGAGTGTCGGTCGCCACGACGGGGGTGCCGACCGTGAGCGCTTCGAGCAGCACGAGCGGTTGTCCCTCGTGCAGCGATGGGAGCACGAGGGCGCCCGCGGCCTGCAGATGCGCTTGAGGGTTCGGCACGAGTCCCCGCATGCGAACGAGATCGTCGATACCGAGTCGGGTGACGAGCTCCTGCAGCTCGAGGCGCAGCGGGCCGTCTCCGAGGCAGGTGAGCTTCACCGGGCGGCTGAGCCGGTCGCGGCTCTCGGCGAGCGCGTGGAACAGCTCCGCGTGGTTCTTCTCGTGCGAGAGTCGCGCGATGACGCAGGCGTGCGCGCCCTCCGTGCCGTACCAGGCCACATCCTCGGCGTCGAGGGGAATCTGCGCCAACTGACGGATCTCGTCCACGTTGATGGTGTTCTCGATGGTGATGTGCTTTTCGACGGGCACCCCGAGGTGTTCGTGCATGGTGCGGGAGTTGTAGTCGCGCACACCGTCGCTCACCGAGGCGTAGAAGTCCATCTCGTCCATGGAGAGCAGCCCCGGACGCAGACGCGGGTACTTGTTCTCGACTTCCTTCCACATCTCGTTGTGGAAGATGATGCCGCGTCGGCCTCCGTCCACGCGCACGCCGTAACCGATCAGAGCGATGTTCTTCGCGTCGTACGCGCTGAACTCGACCGCGGCGTGGAACGCCGTGGCGCCGAAGAGACGGCGCGCTTCGCGTTGCTGGCTCGCGCGGACGAAGCGCTTGACGAGCGGGTAGTCGACGTATCGGCGCGTGGAGAAGAACTGCAGCGCCTCGCGTTCCATGCGGGTGCCCGCGAAGAGGGAGACCATCGGGAGCACTTTCGCGTAGGCCCGCACATCGGCGAGCGTCTCTGACTCTGCGCCTTCGAGCGCGTTGCGGTTCGGAATGAGGTAGGGGGTGTACTCCGAGGATTCGAGGGCCGCGATCAGGCTGCGTACCGAACGGGTGATGCCATTGGGTGGGAGACCGCCCGTCGAGATGAGTACGGAACGATGACGTTGAGCGCGTTCGGGGGCCTCTGGCCGGGGCTCGCCGAACAGGAGTTCGACCGCGCGGCGTGCGGATGTTCCCGTCTCAGGCGAGCTGAAACGCTCCGTCTGCGCGGCGTACGAGGCCGTAAAGGCTGCTGGATCACGGACGGCGCGCTGGAGCTCAGCGCGCGCCTCGGCCGTCGAGCGAGCGTTCGCCCCTGGCACGTCATCGGCTGAGAAGTACAGGCCGCGCTCGGCGGTGTAGGCCTCGATGTCATCGGTGAGCGTGACCACGGGAACTCCCACCGCAGCCGCATCGAAGAGCACGCTCGAGAAGTCCGTGACGACGGCGTCTACAGCGCCGATGAGCTCGTTCGTGTCGATTTGCGCCGGAACGAAGGCGAAATTACCCGGCGGTGTCGTGCGGAAGGCGGAGCTGACGTAGTGATGCGCACGGACGGCGACTCGGAAGCCGGGCGCTGCGAGGCCGCGAGCCGTCTCGATGACCGACTGCACCTCGGCGTCGCGTTCGGCGAAGGTGCCCTTCCAGGTCGGCATGTAGACCACGAGGTGCTCGCCATCGCGCGCGCCCAATTCGGTGCGGATCGCGTGGCGCGACTCCTCGGGAAGGTTCACCGAGAGATCGTTGCGGGGATACCCCGAGCGCACGAAGACCTGGGGAACGAGCTCGTCGACGTCGTGGCCGCGTGAGAGCACGTCGAGCGTATGCTGGTCGGGTCCGAGCACGAAGTCCGCGTGCAAGAAGTTGCGGGCGATGTTCCCATAGGCGAAGGGTTCAGACCGGTTGTCGCGCCCCATCGTCTTCCACGGCACGCCGTGCCAGGTGTTGAGGTAGCGCTGCCCATCACGCTTCGTGAAGTTGTATTCGAGCGTCGAGTTGTTGATGACCGCACCGGCGCTCGCGAGGTATCGGAAGTGGCCAGAAGAGCCCTTGCGCACGAACACGACGTTCGGCCGGTCCCGCAGAGCCGGGTGGACTACCGCATCGGACTCGATGCTCCACACGTGGAGCAGATCGGCGTGATCGGGGTCGGTGAGAAGTTCGAGGCAGATCGCGAGCGGATTGCACGAGGTGGATCCGCCCAGCGAGGACTCGTACAGCACGGTGCGCCGTTGCAGCGGTTCCGTTTCCGTGCACTCGTGGTAGTACATGTTGCGCGACGAGCCGAGATCGCTCCACTGGGGCAGTGTCAATTGGATCGACGGGAGGCGCTTGTACTGCGCGGTGCAGATCGCGGTCCAGGCGCGATCCCATTCCTCGCTCACTGCGCACTGCGCCGCGAGACGCATGAGCGCCTGCCAGCGGAGCTTGCGACTGCTCGCGCGCGCCGCGATCTGCTCGAGGTGCTCTACACGCAGCGGGAGCACGAGGCGCCGGTTGTACTGGTTGACGAGCTCGGCGAGCTGCGGGTCGACCTCGCGAGCGAGGCCGTCGGTGGGAAGATCGTCAGCGAGTTCCAGGTCCTCGAGATAGCTGGTCACCGCGGCTTTCGCGTGGTCGCGCTCGGCGAGGAGGCTCGCAAGACGGAAGCGGTGCAGTAGAGACCGCTGTTTCGGGCGAGCGCTCAGATAGGCGACGATCGCCTCTTCCGGTCGGTCGAGCAGTTCGAGGAGCTGCCCGAGGTGCGACTTCATGGCCCGCGGGCAGTCGTCTCGCAGCATGGCGATCTGCGCGTGAGCGATCCCGGTATCGAGTTCGCCGAGCTGCACCCTGGCGCGGAAACTCATGTCGAGCAGTCGGGTCTCGGAGTGCTCGTCGAGCGTTGGCAGCAACGCCGCTACCTCGTCGGCGTGCTGGTACTTCTCGAACTGCAGGGACGCCACCGCGAAGGTGTCGAAGCCGTCGTCTGCAGGAGCGAATTGCGTGTACAGCCGTTCGACGTCACGGTGCATCCCGAGCTGACGGGCGCAGTAGGCTGCCGTCAGCAGTCGTTCATCGCCAGCGTCCAGTGCGGGGAAGGAGCTGAACTCCTCCCACGCCTCCTCGAGACGGTCGAGCCGCACCAGGACCTCGATGCGCCACCCGCGCCACTGCAGTCGTGCGGCCTCGTCGTCGGCGAGTTCGATCGATTTCTCGACCGCGTGCAACTCGCGGTGCACGTTGCCACGAGCTCGCTGATTCCAGGCCTCTTCGTCGTAGATGCGCGCGAGGCCCGGCTCGAGCTCCTTCGCGCGCTCGATCAGGCCGTCGCCGACGGACAGCGAGTTGCGCAGGTAGTGGAATTTCGCGACTTCGACGAGCACGCCGGCTCGAGTGCCCGGCCGTGCCGCCAGGGCCTGGGCGTACTGCTTCACCTGATCGACGGGAAGCCGTTCAGCCAGGTAGTCGAGGTACGGCACGACGGCGTCGGGGTAGCGCGAGAGCTGGGCTTCGAACCGGTCGCGTGCTCTGACCGCGAGGGATGAAGTGGCATCTCGTGATTGCAGGGCGCGCAGCACGAGGAAGCTGCGGCGCCACGGTTGCTCCCGGCCGAAGGCGAGCCCGAGCCCCCGTTGAATCGGAGCCGGGAGCGCGCGTGCGAGTTTCACCTACGAAAGTGTACTCGGGGTGAACTGCACCCCGAGCTCCTTCGTATAGGTGGCGACGCCGTGCTGGAACTGCAACGTGCGCTTGCCGCCGTCGCGAAGCCGACCCTTCGCCTCTCCCGCGAGGAATCCCCACGGCCCCTCGGGGCCGTCGTTGTCGAGATACGCGTTCAAGAAGGAGCCGGGGAGCAACCCGTGCGTCTGCTTCAGGGCGGTGCTCTGCGTGATGAGTCCGTTCTGGAAACGCTGGTACGAACCGCCGCCGTTCTCCGCGACTTCCTGGGCGTTGTGCAACGGGCGGCCGAACTTGCTCCGATCCCGTTCGAACACGGTCTTGATCTGGCCGCGCACCGAGTAGCTCACTGGACCATCGGGCAGCTTTCCGGAGCCCGGCGTCACGAAGGCGATCGCCTCGTCGATGGGCCCGTCGAAGATCACCTTGCCGCGCTGCAGTACCACGCCGCGTTCGCAGAGCTGCTTGACCTGACCCGCGCTGTGGCTCACCACGAACATGGTCTTCCCCTGCTGCCGCAGCAGCTGCATGCGCTCGATGCACTTCTCACGGAATGCCGCATCGCCGACGGAGAGAATCTCGTCCACCAGCAGGATGTCGAGTTCGGTATGCACGGCGACGGAGAAGCCGAGCCGCGAGTACATGCCGGACGAGTAGAACTTCACCTCGGTATCGATGAACTCGCCGATCTCCGAGAACTCGAGAATGTCGTCGAACCGGGCTTCCGTCTCTTCGCGGCTCATCCCGAGAATCGCCGCGTTCAGATAGACGTTGTCGCGGCCCGTGAGGTTCGGGTTGAAGCCGGCGCCCACTTCGAGGAGCCCCGCGAGCCTGCCCCGTGTGCGTATCCAACCGGTGTCGGGTCTCAGCACGCCGGAGAGCATCTTCAAGGTCGTCGATTTGCCGGAGCCGTTGCGCCCCATAAGGGCGATCGACTGCCCCTCCGGAACTTCGAGGGACAAGCCGTCGATCGCCGTGAACTTCGACGACGTCTCCTTGCGCTGCAGCGCGGCGACGAACGTCTCCTTCACGGATGTCGCGTGACGGATCTTGAACGTCTTGCTGATGTCATTGATGACGATCGCGGGCTTTGCGGCCACGGGAGTCGTGGCGAGGGAGTCAGAGGTACTGGGCAAAAGTCCCCTCCATCTTTCGGAACGTGAGCTGGCCGATCACGAGTGTCACGAGCGCGATGCCGAGGGCGATGAGCGCATTCAGCATCAGGCCGCTCGGGCGGTCGGAGCCGGGCGCGATGGGTAGCCAGAAGACGTTGTGGAACAGCTCGACGGTGGCGGTGACCGGATTGAGCATGTAGATCGTGTAGACCCAGTTCGGGGCGATGTCGCGGATCATCGACGACATGTAGAGCACGGGCGAGGCCCAGGTGGCGAACATCAGGATCAGGCCGACCACGTTGTGCGCATCGCGGTACGCGACGTTCAGCGCACCGAAGAAGAGACCGAGTCCGAGCGCGAAGACGATCACGACGACCAGGCCCAGCACGAACGCCACGACCTGCATCACTGTGATGGTCCATCCGAGAACGATGCAGATGATCAGCAGCACTCCGGCCTGCGGAAGGAAGTGCGTGATCGCGCCCCCCACCGCAGCCACAGGGAAGAGTTCGCGGGGAAGGTAGATCTTCTTCACGAGCGAGGCGTTGTCGGTGATCGAGCTCGTGGTGTTTCTGAGCACTTCGCTGAACAGGTTCACCGTGATGAGTCCGCAGAAGAGGTACACCGGGAAGTACTGGATGTCCTTGTGCATTCCCAGCACGATGCCGATGACGACGTAGTACATCAGGAAGTGCGCGATGGTCTGCACGTACGACCAGATCCAGCCGAGCGCGGATCCGTAGTAACGGGTGGTGACGCTCTTCTTCAGCAGGAGCGACAGCAGGTAGCGATGCCGGAAGACATCCCACAATCCCTTGCTCTTCCCCGGAGTATCGAACTCCGGGTCAGTGAGCGCACTTTGGTAAGTCACAAACGTTTATTCTACTTCGTCAGTCTGGGGGACCGCCCGGTCACAGGCCATCCACCACGCCTACGGGACGCAGTTCGCCCTGATCGCGCCACCAGGCGACGTCATCGCGGAGCGTGCCGAACGCGTCGGAGATCCAGCCGCCGCCGGTGAGGAGATCCCCCGAGCGATAGTGCGCGAGCAGCACTGCGGCGAGAGCCGCATCATGCCCTGCGCGCTCGATGCCAACGGCGTTGACGCCGGTGAGGCGCGGCGGCGTGCCGTACACCTTCGCGAACGGGGGGACGTCTCGAGTCACGGGCGTGCCCATGCCGACCATCGCACCGGCGGCGATGACGCGTCGCTGATGCACGACCGCGTTCATGCCGATGTTGACGCGGTCGCCGATGACGCAGTGCCCGCCGATCGACACACCCGCCGAGACCGTCGCCTCGTCGCCGAGCACCACATCGTGCGCGAGGTAGGCGCGGTTCAGCACCCAGCTGCGGGCGCCGACGCTCGTCTCGCGATAGGTGCCCTGGTGGATCACGGCGTTCTCGCGGATCACAGCGCCCGCCTTGATGCGCACTCCGGCATGCTGGAGGTCCCCGGTCCAAGCCGCGTTCTGCGGCAGGCTCGACATCTCGGGCGGTGCGCCGATCTGAGCGCCCGGCCCGATCCAGACGTCGTCCTCCACCGTGCAGGGGCCGAGCAGCACCGCTCCGGGGCCGATGCGCACGTTCGCTCCGAGTTCCACTCCCTCGCCGATGTAGGCGAGCGGGCTGATGTCGTTCATGGATCTCCTTCGGGAGTTCAGTGGGTGCGGTCAGCAGCCGGTGACGCGGTAGAGCACCGCGTCACCCTCGCTGTCGACTTCCGTGAGGATCGGTGATCGGTCGAGGTGCTTCATGTCTTCGAACGGCACGCCGCGCGGGCCGGGGTCGGGGATCACGAATGCGGTGCCGAAATCGAGCACGTACGAGATGTCGAGCTCCTGAGACAGGCTGCAGGCGAGCTCGGGGTCTGGCACGAGGGCGTTGACGAACTCGTAGTCCCGCGGATCGTAATTGCCGCCGGAGTGCGGGAACGTCACAGCGCGGTCCGCGAGTGCGTAGGTGAGCGAGCTGCCATTCAACGGATTGTTCGCGATGACTTCGCCGTCCGGCACTTCGTCATCGAGCCGGTCGATGAGCGCGAGTTCGTCGTCGTTCACGAGCATCGCCGCCTCCTGATCGTACGATTCGGTGACGATCTGCTGGATGCGGAAGGTGCCGGCGTGCCCCACGGCGACGAGGAAGATGAGCGCGAACGCCGTGAGTGAGCGATACGTGCGACCGGGCCGGGTCGATGACATCCGCGCCGCACGCAGGAACGACGGCCGGAGCATGGCCCAGGCCGCACGCGCGCCGAGCACCATGAGCGGCAGCGCGCCGAACGGCACGAGAGCGGCGAGACGACGGGAATCGTTGTACCAGGGCCCTACGAAGAACGTTCGCCACTCCGAGGTGGGAAAACCATCGGCGATCACGTAGAACGCGGCGAGGGTCGCGGCGCTCCCCACCGCCCATCGCAGCGAGCGGTAGCGCCAGGCGAGGACGGCTCCCAGCAGCACGAGAAGGGCGACGACCCAGGCGTGGCCCTGGATGTGCGGCGTGCCGCCGATGAGTTGCAGGAGCGCGTCGTGCACCTTGAAGAAGCCCTGCCAGGCGTTGTCGGTCGTGCGTCCCACGATCCACGCTGCCACGACGGTCACCGCGAAGACTCCGGCGCCGACGAGCGCGAGGACGGAGCGCAGGGCGCGCGGGGTCTTCGGCATGACGACGATCCCGCCGTCTCCCGGAACAGGTCGCCCGCGCAGTGCGCGCAGCACGGCGAAGAGCACCGGGAACGCGCCCCAGACGAGGAGCACGTGGATGACGCTCGGATGCGCGAGCACGGCGGCTCCCAGCGCTCCGAGGAACAGCAGCCAGCGGGTCGCGGGAGTCAGCGGCTGCGCACGTCGAGCCGGTCCGAGATTCAACAGTTGCAGTCCGGCCACCAGCACGAACGGCATCAGGATCAGCGCGAGGATGTTGGGGTACAGCACCCCGTAGCCCACGAGGAAGAGCGGGAAGTTCGGGAATGCCGCGGCCACGGCTCCCGAGACGACCGTCGTCGCCACGCTCGGGCCGGCGATCGCGCGTCCGAAGGCCACGATCCCGATCGGCCAGACGACGCACACGACGATGAAGAGCACTGCGTTCGTCGCGACGGGGATGCCGACGCCGCTGAGCTGCACCACGAGGGCGACGAGGGCGTGCCAGAGCGTCGGGTAGAACACCGGCGACCCGGGCGACGTGAGATCCATCGACACGGGCGAGGCCGAACCGCCGTCGAGGATGTAGCGCACGGCGTTGAGATGGAAATTCGCGTCGAACGTCTGCGAGATGGCGGTCGGCTGCTTGATCGCGGCCACCAGCGCGATCGCGAGCACGATGCCGCCGATCGCGGCCGCGCCGAGGGATACCCAGAGGTCGTGCCGCACGTGCAGGGCCCGCGGTCGGAGCGTCTGCGGGGTGACGTCCCGCGCGATCCAGCGTCGCAGCGCGAGAAGCACCAGCGCGAGCACCGCGGTGAGCGCGAATGCCGGGAGGATCGACCACGGCACGCCGATGAGCTGCGCGACGATGCTCGAGAGGGCCAGCACCGCGAACGACGCCGGCACGGCGACGACGGCGACGGTGAATCCGCGCAGCCGAAGCGCCCACGCAACCGGGAGTCCCGTCACCGCGATGATCGCGAGGGTCGTCGCGACAGGGATCGCGAAGCTCAGCCAGGCCATCATGCGCGCGGCGCCCCATCAGAGGCATCCCGATCGCCCCCGGATCGCGAGCGGCCCTCGAGAATGCGTGCCTCCATCAGCGCGACCGCGCGCGCGAGCTCTGAAACGCGGGCGTCGCTGCGCGCTTTCGCCCGGACGACCGCCACGGCGAAGATGAGCATCGCGACGATGAAGAGGTAGAGCAGGAGGTCGGTGCCTCGTCCGATGCCGAAGAAATTCGCGACCGCGGTCAGCATCCCGGGGAAGATGATGGCCGCTGCTGCCGCCGCGACGAAGAGGATCGCGAAGATGCGCTTGAGCGCCAGCGACCGCTCGCCGGGAAGGAACCGCACGGCGAGGCTCGCCGCGGCGATGACGAACAGGATGAGGAGAACTTGGAAGAGTGTCACGGGTGCCTAACGGATGATGAGGTCCACGAGAATGTTCACGGAGTTGAGCAGCGACTGCCCCTTGGCCTTGGAGTAGTCCGTGTAGATCACTTCGACCGGGAACTCGGCATAGGGCAGCCCGGTCTTTCCGAGCTGCACGACGATCTCGGTGCCGTGGGCCATCCGGTCCTGGCGCAGATTGATGCGCGACACCGCATCCGCACGGATGACGCGGAGGCCGTTATGCGCGTCCGTCAACCGGGTACGGGTCGTGATGTTCGTCACCCACACCGCGGTCTTCAGCACGAGCTTTTTCAGCACCCCGGGGTTGGTGCGGTCGTCGAGGAAGCGGGAGCCGAAGACGATCGCGAGATCCTCCGCTCGAGCGACCTCGAGCATCGCTGCGGCGTCCACCACTCGATGCTGGCCGTCGGCGTCGAAGGTCACCACGTACCGTGCGCCGCGCTCGAGCGCATACGCGAATCCGGTCTGCAGCGCCGCGCCCTGCCCGAGATTGATCGGGTGCTTCACGACGTGCGAGCCCGCAGCGCGAGCGACGCTTCCGGAACCGTCCCTCGAACCGTCGTCGATGCACACGACATTCGGGAACACGGGCAGGAGCTCGGCGATGACTCCGCCGATGACGGTCGCCTCGTTGAAGAGTGGGATCACGACCCAGGTGTCGGCGTTGGCGGACTCCCGAGGAGCCGCAGGGTCGGGCATCATGCGTCCATTCTGACAGACCGCTGCCCGAATACTGGGTGAAACGGGCCGCAGAGCCGCGGTGTCGCCCCGGTTTCGGCACCGTGCCCGTGAGGCCCTCTCAGCCGAACGGCGATCCGGGCGGTATCCTGGCAGCTGACGATCCGCATCCCGTGCGCGAAAGGTACTGCATATATGTCGACTGAGTTCATCCCTGCTGCCAAGCCCCTCATCGGAGATGAGGAGCGTGAAGCGGTCGATCGGGTGCTGCGCTCGGGCATGATCGCGCAAGGCCCCGAGGTCGCCACGTTCGAGCAGGAGTTCGGCGCGCACTTCGCGGCCGGCCGGCCCACGGTGGCAGTGAACTCGGGTACCGCGGGTCAGCACCTCGGACTGCTCGCCGCGGGCGTCGGCCCTGGCGACGAGGTCATCGTCCCCTCCTTCACCTTCGCAGCGACCGGCAACTCGGTGGCGCTCACCGGGGCCACCCCCGTCTTCGCCGACATCGAGCCGAGTTCGTTCACGCTCGACCCCGAATCGGTGCGCGCGTCGATCACTCCGCGCACCAAGGGCATCATGCCCGTGCACCTCTACGGGCACCCCTTCCTCGTCGATGCGATCGAGGCGATCGCCCGCGAGCACGGCCTCGCGATCTACGAGGACGCCGCGCAGGCCCACGGCGCATCATGGAACGGGCGTCAGGTGGGCACGCTCGGCGACTTCGCCATGTTCAGCCTGTACCCCACGAAGAACATGACGTCGGGAGAGGGCGGCATGGTCACCTGCGCGACCGAGGAGCTCGCGCGCGGCGTCCGCCTGCTGCGCAATCAGGGCATGGAGACGCAGTACGCCAACGAGGTCATCGGTTTCAACGCGCGCATGACCGACGTGCACGCGGCGATCGGTCGCGTGCAGCTCACCAAGGTCGACGGGTGGACCGCGCAGCGCCAGGCGAATGCCGCGACGCTGAACGAGGGCCTGGCCGGGGTGGCGGGCGTCACTACGCCGATCGTGGCCGACGAGGCCGTGCACGTCTATCACCAGTACACGATCCGCGTCGACGCCGCTGAGCGCGATCGCCTGCGCGACGCGCTCAAGGAGGAGCACCAGATCGGTTCAGGGGTGTACTACCCGATCCCGAACCACCGCCTGCCGTCACTCGCGCATTTCGCCCCAGACCTGCACCTGCCCGAGACCGAGCGCGCTGCGACCGAGGTGCTGTCGCTGCCCGTGCATCCGTCGCTCACCGAGGGGGACCTCGCGCGCATCATCGCGGGCGTCACCGCGGTACTGCGAGCCGGAGCCTAGGCCGGGCTCGCCCGCGCACGCGGGTCACCCGACAGCATCATGAAACAGATCTGGATCACCCTCAGGCAGCTCCTCCCGCTGCTTCCGCAAGGCGCGCAGCGCTACTTCGTTGGCTACATCGTCGCCACGAGCCTCATCACGACGCTCGACGCCATCGGCATGGCGATCCTCGCACTGTCGATCGGGCCGATGCTCGCGGGCAACGCGGTGACCATTCCGCTCGTCGGCGAGATCGGCGTCGAGGCGGCGCCCGTGCTCATCCTCATCGCGCTCGCGCTCATGATGCTGAAGTCGCTGCTCAACGTGATCCTGCAGTGGTTCGCCACACGTCGGTTCGCGCGATACGAGCTCGAGGTCGGCGATCGCCTGTTCCGCGCCTACATCGGTGCGAGCTGGGAAGAGCGATCGAAGCGCACCGTCGCCGAGATCACGCGCATCGCCGACGCGGGCATCGCCAACGCGATGGCCGGCTTCGTGCTGCCGCTCATGCGCGTGCCGAGCGCGTTCTTCACCTTCGTGCTCGTGCTCGGGGTGCTCGTGGTCTCCGACCCCGCGACCTCGGTCATCGCCTTCGTCTACCTCTCGCTCGTCATGCTGCTCGTGCACTTCGTCGTCACGAACCGCTCGCTCGAGGCCGGCCAGGTCAACCGCGACTACAGCTACCGGGTCGCGAACCTGATGACCGAGATGATCGACGCGCTCAAGGAGCTCAGCCTGCGCAACCGCCTCGGCGAGGTCGCAGATCTGGTGACCGACAACCGGCGGCACGGAACGCGCGCGCGTGCGAACGGTTCGTTCCTCGGGGTGCTGCCCGGTTTCGCATTCGAGATGGCGCTGCTCGGGGGCATCGCCCTCATCGGCGTGAGTGCGTACTTCTTCCAGGGCGGAGTGCAGGGCGCGCTCTCATCGGTCGCGCTGTTCGCGACGACCGGGTTCCGTCTGATCCCCGCGCTGACCGCGGTGCAGGGCGGCATCGTGCAGGCCACCGCGAGCCTCCCCGGTGCCCGTGACGTCGTCGGCGACCTCATCGCATCCGAGCGCGATGTGCAGACCTCGCAGACGCCGGCCGACACCGCGGCACTCGCAGAGAACCCGCGGCTGCTCCGCCTCGACGACGTGCGGTTCAGGTATCCGAGCGCTGAAGAAGACGTGATCAGGGGCATGTCCCTCGATGTGCCGCTCGGCAGCTCGGTCGGTATCGTCGGGCCATCCGGGGCGGGCAAGTCGACGCTCATCGACCTGCTGCTCGGACTCAGCCAGCCCTCGCGGGGAACGATCGAGATCGACGGCGCCTCGATGCAGTCGGTACTGCGCCAGTGGCGCGGACGCGTCGGGTACGTGCCGCAGCGCGTCGCGCTGTTCGACGGAACCATCGCTCAGAACGTCGCGCTGACCTGGGGAGAGGACATCGACCGGGATCGCGTCATGCACGCGCTCGAGCGCGCTCAGCTCGGCTCGCTGATCTCGACACGCGCAGGCGGCATCGATGAGCGCATCGGCGAGCGCGGGGTGTCGCTCTCGGGCGGTCAGCAGCAGCGGCTCGGCATCGCCCGCGCCCTCTACACTGACCCGCTCGTGCTCGTGCTCGACGAGGCGACCAGCTCGCTCGACACGAAGACCGAGGACGAGGTCACGAAGGCCATCCGCGCGCTGCAGGGCGAAGTCACCCTGATCTCGGTGGCCCACCGGCTCTCGACGATCAAGGACTACGACCGCATCTGCTATCTCGACGACGGCGTGATCGTGGCCCAGGGAAGCTTCCGCGACGTGGCGAGCCAGCATCCGGCATTCGGCGAGCAGGTCGCCCTCGCGGGACTGGCGAGCCTGCTGAGCAACGATCCGCCTGCAACGTCGGCCGTCACCCCGTCCATCTGACGGGTCGCCGCGAACCCGCCGGTCGAGCTACTCCGGAAAGATCTGGCCGACGGGTTCGCGCTTCTCGGCCTGGAAGCCGTCTTCGGCCCGGCCGACGGCCCAGTAGGCCGAGAGCGACAGGGCACGACGCTCGATGCCCCACTCGTCGTGCAGCAGCCGACGCAGCTGCTGCATCGCGCCGCGCTCACCGTGCGCGAAGACCTCGGGAAGCACGTCGGGCACGGGGAGGGCGCGGGCGGCCTCGACGAGGAGGGAGCCGTGGAGTGCCGGGGGCCCGTCGCTTCGGTCGCGGTGGAGCCAGCGAACCTCGATGCCGACAGGGCGACGCAGCTCGATCTCGTCGGCGGCGCTGCCGACCTCGATGAGTACGAGTCCGTGCGCACTGGCGGGTGTCTCTTCGAGCGCGGCGGCGACTGCTGGCAGCGCCGACTCGTCGGCGAAGTACAGACGCGGCAGGTGCGGGTCCGTGGAGGGCGCGAACTGCCCGCCCGGACCGGAGAACGTGACCAGCTCGCCCGGCTGTGCGGCGGCGGCCCACGGGCCGGCGATGCCTGCGTCGCCGTGCACGACGAAGTCGATCGCGAGCGTGCCCGTCGCGGGATCGATGGAGCGGATCGTGTAGGTGCGCCGCACCGGGAGATCCTCGAGCGGGAGGCGTTGGCGCAGCGCTTCGAGATCGTACGGCGGCTCGAGCCCGAGCTCGGGTTTCGCGAAGAGCAGCTTCACGTACTTGTCGGTCTTCGCGATCCGCTCAGGATCGGCTTCGCCGATGAACGCTGCGAAATCGTCTCCTCCGAGATGCACGCGCACGAGATGCGGGCTGATGCGCTCCGTCCGCTCCACGGTCAGGACTCTTGCGGGGCCCGGGCGGCGGCGGGCAGCGGTTTCATTCACCCCCTTACCGTATCGCTGACGGACCCTCCGCCTCTAGCATCATCAGACGAATCTCGGCGGTCGAATCTGGGCTGATGCCGATCGTACGGCGAGTACGATGGGCACCGATGATCGAGATTCTGAACGAAGACCAATTGCGCCGCGCTCGCCGCGCCGGCGCACTCGTCGGTACCATCCTCCAGACGCTCCGCGAGCGCGCTCGAGTCGGCACCAACCTGCTCGAGCTCGACCGGATGACGGGGGAGATGATCCGCGAAGGCGGCGGGGTCTCCTGCTACATCGATTACGCGCCGTCGTTCGGCAACGGTCCGTTCGGGCACTACGTCTGCACCGCGGTCAACGACGCCGTGCTGCACGGCATGCCGCACGACTACGCACTCGCGGACGGCGATCTGCTCACCCTCGACCTCGCCGTCACCGTGGACGGCATCGCCGCCGATTCCGCGATCAGCTTCATCGTGGGCGAGACCCGTGATCCCGCCGACGTCGCCATGATTGCGGCGACCGAGGAGGCGCTTCGCGCCGGCATCGCCGTCGCGAAGCCCGATGCACGCATCGGCGACATCTCGCACGCGATCGGCGCCGTGCTCAAGGGCGCCGGGTACTCGATCAACATGGAGTTCGGCGGCCACGGCATCGGCTCCACGATGCACCAGGAGCCGCACGTGGCGAACAACGGGCGCGCCGGGCGCGGGTACCGGCTCCGCGAGGGCCTGCTGCTCGCCGTCGAACCGTGGGTGATGGCCGACACCGACCGCCTGGCCGTCGACGCCGACGGCTGGACCCTGCGAAGCGCCACGGGCGCGCGGACGGCCCACTCGGAGCACACCATCGCGATCACCGCCGACGGCGCCGAGATTCTGACGCTGCCCCCGCGCTAGCTCAGGCGCACGGCTTCGGTCCCAGCCGGGGTCAGCGCGCGCCGTTCATGATGCGGAAGCCCGAGAACAGCGTGCGGAACGGGGCCTGCTGCTGCAGTGCGCGGAAGGGGTTGCGCGGCAGCAACGTCGGAATGGACCGATAGACGTGCCGCTTGTCGAGTGCCAGTGCGATGCTCGCCGGTGAGCTGTGCGGCGACGCGAGCTCGGTGAACACGGCGCGGTCGGTACGTGCGAGCAGCTTGCGCACGCCCGGCGCGAGCCGCTCGAATCGCCTGAGCAGGCCGATCAGGTCCGAACGATTCGCATCGAGGTCGTCTTGCGTGCGCGCCCGGGCGAGAATCGCATCGAACATGTGAATGCGGATGAGCTTCACGACGATCGCGAGGCGATCGGCTCGCGACGACTGCGCGAACCAGGGGAGTGATTCGAGTTCGTCGAGGAACGCGAAATCCTGGGCGACCGGACGCGGGGCGAACGTGACGCGGTCACCGGCATCGGCATTGATCACATAGGCGGGACCGTCGAGATCGTAGGCGAGCGTCTCGGCCGTGTACCAGACGGTCAGCGAGTAGGTCAGGTCCTCCCCGGAGGGCAGGCCCTCCGTCAGGCGGAGGTCGCCGAACCGGCGCCGGTCGATCAGTCCGAGCGGCGCGCTGCGATACGCGAGTCGATCTCTGCGAGGGTGCAGGCGCTCCGTGCGTCGACCGCCCCGCACCGGGGGATACGGGTCCGTTCGCCCGGTGTCGAGCTGAATGCGCGCGAGCACCGCCTCCGCTCCCGTGCGCTGCGCGACGGCGAGCCACGAATCGAGCGCACCGGGCGCGAGTTCGTCGTCCGATCCCATGACCGAGATGTAGGGCGCCGACGACTGGGCGAAGCCGTAGTTCATCGGGCCGGCCGGCGAGGGGATGCCATCGCGAAGTTCGAGGAGCCGCACGTCGGGATGCTGCGCGTACTCGCCGAGGTTGGTGCGGATGATCTCGGGGTCGATGTTGTGCGCGACCACGTTCACGCGCACATCGGCCGCGGTGTGATCGATCACCGATGCGACGGCGCGCGCGATGGGACGAGTCGCGGAGTGGACGGCGATGGTGAGGTCGACGAGCGGCTCGGTCATGCTTCGATGCTACCGGGCGCACCCCGTCGCCCCGATCCTCCTCGGCTACACTGGTGCCGACCATCCGTCCGGTCGACCGGCCGCCCGTAATCGTGAAGGGAGCGCGTGCACGTATGGCGCGATCCGCCCTTCTCGCGCGGCTGCTGCCGCAGCGTCGTAACGACTACCCCAGGTGGCTGAATGCGGTGATCGACTTCGTCGCCGATCACCCCATGAGCATTCCCGGCCGAATCGCAGCGCTGCGCCTCGGAATTCCTCGTGCGAAGGATCGCCCCGGCGTCTCAGTGCCCGGGACCGGCGATCCGCGTGTGCTGATCGCTCCGGTCAACTATTCGAATCAGTCGACGGAATGGACCCGCGCGGTGCGCGAAGCGCTCCCATCGGCATCGACCGCGACGATGGCGATCGACGTGCCGGGCGGTTTCGCCTTCCCATCGGACCTCGTCGTACCCGTGGCCACCTATCACAACGACCGCGGGTGGCAGCGGGCGCAGCGCGACGCGGTGCGGCGCTTCAGCCACGTGCTCGTCGAAGCGGAGGAACCGCTGTTCGGGCGGCTCATGGGGCGCGATTTCGCGCGCGAGATCGCTTGGCTGTCGGCGGCGGGCGTCGACACCGCGTGCATGGCGCACGGCACCGACATCCGGGTGCCGAGCGCGCACGCCGAGCGCGAGCCGTGGTCGCCCTACACGGATCCCGATCTCTACTCCCGCCGTCTCGAACGCGTGACCCGGCGGAACATCGCGATGCTCCGCGCCAGTCGGCGCCCGCTCTTCGTGTCGACGCCGGATCTGCTGCTCGATCTGCCCGAGGCCGCATGGTGCCCGGTCGTCGTGGACGCGCGCCGCTGGGCCGTCGCCGCTCCGGAGCGCAGACCTGCGGGCGCCAGGCTTCGCGTGATCCACGCTCCGAGTGTCTCGCTCATCAAGGGGACCCAGCTCATCGAACCGATGCTGCGTCGTCTCGAGGCCGAGGGGGTCATCGAGTACCGCGAAGTACGAGGTGTGCCGTCGGCCGAGATGCCGGAGGTGTATGCGTCCGCCGACGTGGTGCTCGACCAGTTCAGGCTCGGGTCGTACGGCGTCGCAGCGTGCGAGGCGATGGCCGCAGGCAAGCTCGTGATCGGTCACATCGCCCCCCAGGTGCGAGGGCGGGTGCGGGAGGACGCGAGTCTCGACCTCCCGATCGTGGAGGCGACCCCGGACACACTCGAGGCGGTGCTCCGCGACGTGGCGAAGGATCCCGCTGCCCTCGCCCGAGCCGGCGCCGAGGGCCCCGAGTTCGTGCAGCGCTGGCACAGCGGTGCCGAGAGCGCGGCGGTGCTGATGCGGCACTGGATCGCGCCAGGCACCACCCAGCGCCCTGTGCAGGAAGGCGAATGATGCACCCCGCGATCGAGAAGCTCTGGAAGCTCGTGCCGAAGGTCGTGCAAGACGGCATCGCGATGACCGTGGACCGCGTGCGGCGCGCTCCGATGCCGCCGGTTCCGAGCGCGGACACGCGGTGCGAGGCCCGCGTGTTCATCTCACCCGCGAATTACGCCGGCCAGGGGTATCGTTGGGGTCGCGCGGCGATGCGCGATGAGCGAGTCGACGCGAAGAACCTGGTGTACGCCGAGATCAACCCCTTCGGGTACCCGGCCGACTACTCGGTGCCGTGGCGCACCGTCACGCACGACCGCGTGTGGCAGCGCCGCCTGCTCGAGGCGCTCGCCCGCGACTTCACGCACGTGCTCATCGAGGCCGAGTTCCCGCCGCTCGGAGGAATGTGGAACGGCGACGTGCGGCGCCAGGTGCGCGAGCTCCGTGCGCGGGGCCTGATCGTCGGAGCCGTGAGCCACGGCAACGACATCCGTCTGCCGAGCCGCCACCGCGAACATGAGCCGTGGTCGCCGTTCGTCAATGACGACTGGGTGCCCGTCGAACGTCTCGAACAGGTCGTGGCGGCGAATCGGCAGCTGCTCGACGACGTCGCGGGGCCCACATTCGTCTCGACCCCCGGCCTCATGCTCGACGTCCCCTACGCGCATCTGCTGCCCGTCGTCATCGACCCCGATCCGTGGCGCACGGAGGCGCCGGTGCTCGAGCGCGAGCGGCTGCGCGTGCTGCACATCCCCTCGAACCCGCTGGTCAAAGGAACGGCGGAGATCGAACCGCTCCTGCGCCGGCTCCATGACGAGGGCATCATCGAATACGTCACGGTGACCGGCCTCTCGCAGGCCGAGATGCCTGCGATGTTCGCTTCGGGAGACGTCGTGCTCGACCAGTTCCGTCTCGGCGACTACGGCGTCGCAGCCTGCGAGGCGATGGCGGCCGGCCGTCTCGTGATCTCCCATATCGGGGAGTACGCCCGCGAGGCGGTGCGCGAGGGCACGGGCCTCGAATTGCCGATCGTCGAAGCAGACATCGACTCCCTCGAATCGGTCCTGCGCGACGTGGTGCAGCATCGTGAGCGGTACCGCGCTGAGGCCGCCCGCGGCCCGGCATTCGTCGACCTCGTGCACGACGGTTCGGCCTCGCGCATCGTGCTCGAGCGCGAGCTCCTCGGACTGACGCCGAATGAGTGAGCCGCGCCGGCCACGCTATCCACCATCCCAGGGAGCCCCCATGCCTCAGTCGCCGTTGCGCGTCGTCATCGCGAGTCGCATCTTCGCGCCGGAGCCCGCCGCGGCATCGTTCATGCTCGAGGCGATCGCTCGCGAGTTCGCACGGCGCGGCGCAGAGGTCGAAGTGCTGACCACCCGAGCACCGCGAGCCGGCCGTGCCGCCGCCGCCGGGCAGGATCCGGCGGGAGTCAGCGTGCGCCGCTTCCCGGTGCTGCGCGATGCGGCCGGCTACGTGCGCGGATACGTCCAGTACATGAGCTTCGACATTCCGCTGTTCTTCCGGCTCCTCCTCGCGCGCCGCGCAGACCTGTACATCGTCGAACCCCCGCCCACGACCGGCGCGGCGATGCGTGTCGCGGCGGCGATCCTGCGTCGTCCGTACGTGTACGACGCGGCAGACCTCTGGTCGGATGCCGCGAGCCAGGCGACCTCCTCTCGCGTCGTGCTGCGCGTGCTGCGCGGGGTCGAGCGCTTCGCGATGCGGGGAGCATCGGCCGCGTTCGCGATCTCACCCGGCCTCGTCTCGCGCATGCGCGAGATCGGGATCGAGACGCCCGCCACTCCCGTTGGCTTCGGCGTCGACACCGGAGCGTTCACCTTCCGGGGTGCGCGTTCTGCGGCGGTGGCGCCCTACTTCGTCTACGCCGGGTCGTATTCGGAGTGGCACGGAGCCGAGATCTTCATCGATGCCTTCGCGCGGTTCTCGGAGGAACGGCCCGGCTACCGGTTGCTGTTCTACGGCAACGGGTCGCAGCGCGCGGCGCTCGAGCGCCGCATCGCCGATCTGGGCGTCACGGGAGTGGAGTTCTTCGCGCCGGTCGGCGGCGAGGAGCTCTCGCACGTGCTCTCGGGTGCGGTCGCCTCCCTGGCGAGCCTGAAGCCCCGGCAGGGATACGATTACGCCTTCACGACCAAGGTCTACGCGTCGCTCGCGTCGGGATGCCCGGTCGTGTTCGCCGGCGAGGGCCCGACGGTCGACTTCATCGAACGGCACCGCGCCTCGCACCCGGTGGGGTCGGCCGTTGGATACGACGTCGAGGCGACGACGCAGCTGCTGGCAGATGCGGCGCGCGATCCGCTGAACGATGCCGAGCGCCAGGAGCTCAGCGCGTGGGCCTCCGATGCGTTCTCGATCGACCGCGTCGCCGCGCAGGTCGCCGACTGCGCCGAAGCCGTGCTTCCCGCGCGAGTGCGGGAGCGTCGGGCTTGAGCGAGCACCGGGCGGGGGTGACCGCGATTCCTCGGCGAATCGTCGGCACAGTGATCGACGGGCTCATGGCCCGGCGCGCACGGCTGCCTCGATGGGTCGTCTCCCTGATGGAGGGCGTCGCGAAGCGGCCCGGCCGACCGGTCTCGCGGCTCATCGCATTCGCGCTGGGCGGCACTCGCGCGACGCATCGCCCACCGGTGACCGAAGTCCCCGAGCGGCCGGTGCGGGTGTACATCGCCCCGACGAACTACTCCGGTCAGGGATACCTCTGGGCGCGCGCGCTCGAAGCGGAGCGCACCGACGTCGGTGCGAGGAACCTCTCGGTGCAACTGCCAGGAGGCTTCGGATTCCCCGCCGACCGCGACGTGCCGCTTCCCGTGCAGAATCTCTCGCGACCCTGGCAGACCGCGGAGCTCGCTGCGGTGCGGCGCTTCACCCACGTCCTCATCGAGGCGGAGCGCTCCCTGTTCGGGGGACTGCTCAACTGGGATGTGGCCAGGGAGGTGCGCGCCCTGCAGCTCGCCGGAGTCTCCGTCGCCCTGCTCTCGCACGGCACGGATCTGCGCTCGCCTGAGCGCCATCGCAGTCTGACCCCGTGGTCGCCGTACGGAAAGGACGAGCGGCAGGACGCGATGCTGCAGGCGGATGCGGATCGGAACGCAGCGCTCATCGAAGCGCTCGGGCTTCCGCTGTTCGTCTCGACGCCGGACCTCCTGCTCGATGCGCCTGCCGGCGTGTGGTGCCCCGTGGTGATCGACGTCGAGCGGTGGAGTGCGCGGCACGCCCCGCTCGAACGGGCCCGCCCCGTCGTGCTGCATGTGCCGAGCTCGGCAGCGACCAAGGGGACGCACCTGATCGAACCGGTGATGCAGCGCCTGCACGATGAGGGCCTCGTCGAGTACCGTCGCGTCTCGGGCGTCGCCGCGGATGAGATGCCCGCACGCGTGGGCGAGGCCGACATCGTGCTCGATCAATTCAGGATCGGCTCCTACGGCGTCGCCGCCTGCGAGGCGCTCGCCGCGGGCCGCGTCGTGGTCGGTCACGTGCTCCCGCAGGTGCGCGAGGCGGTGCGCGCCGCGACGGGGACGGAGCTTCCCATCACGGAGGCGACGCCCGACACGCTCGAATCGGTGCTGCGCGAGATCGTTGCAGACCGCACCGGGAGCCGGGCGCTCGCAGCCGAGGGCGAGCGCTTCGTGCGGAGGGTGCACTCGGGCGGATTCAGCGCTCAGACACTGCTCTCGGCATGGATCGATGTCGCTGCTGAGCACGGGCATGACTCCGGGCCGGGTCGGCACGTTTAGACTGAAGTGCATGGCGGCCAGGGGCCGCGGCTCTCGTGGGCATCCGTCGCGCGGGCAAGTGGAGCAGACACGTGGAGGAACACTGTGGCACAACCGAACGTCGTACTCTTCGGTGCTGGATCGATGGGACGCAATCACGCGCGCATCATCGCGAACTCCAGTCGAGCGAACCTCGTCGGAATCGTCGATCCGTTCGAGGCGAACGGACGCGCGGCGACCGACGCGTTCGGCGGAGAATGGTACGCCTCGGCGGAGCCGGCGCTGAAGCACGCCGACGCCGTGGTCGTGGCAGCATCGACGGAGTACCACTACGACATCGCGCGCGAGATCCTCGACGCCGGGCTGCCCGTGCTCATCGAGAAGCCGATCTGCCCCTCTCTCGAGCAGACCGAAGAGATCCTGGCGACCGCTGAACAGCGCGGCGTTCCGGTCCAGTGCGGGTTTCTCGAGCGGTTCAACGCCGGGGTGATCGCGGCGCAGTCGCTCATCGAAGAGCCCGTGTACGTGCGCGCCGAGCGCCACTCACCGTACTGGTCGCGCATCAAGACGGGCGTCGCCTGGGATCTCCTCGTGCACGACGCCGACCTCATCTCGCGCATGTTCGGATCGCAGTCGCCGGAGCGCGTCAACGCCGAGCTCGGGTACTTCCACCCGGAGTCGCTCGAGAACGCCGAGGACGTCATCGATCTCACCCTGCGCTTCCCGGGCAACGGCATCGCATCCGCCTCCGCGAGCCGCATCGGCCAGCGCAAGGTGCGACGCCTGACCATCCAGTCGCTCGACTCCATGGTCGAGGTCGACCTGCTCCTGCGCGGCGTGACGAAGTACCGGCACGCGAACATCGAGAGCACCATCGGGCACGCCGGCTTCAAGCAGATGACCGAGATGGAGGTGCCGGAGGTGTCGGGCGCCGAGCCGCTCGCGGCGCAGTTCGATCACTTCGTCGACCTCGTCGAGGGACGCGTCGACATGGATGACGAGCGGCGCAGCATCCTGCCGGCGCATCGCATCATCGCCGAGGCACTCCGGCAGCGCTAGCGCAGTCTTCGCGCGGCGGGAGTCCGGCCCGTCACGGCTTGGGCGTGAACGCGCGCTCCGCGAGGTCGATCAACTCCGCGACGCGCAGGCTGTCGCGGCGCAGTTCGTCGATCTCGGACTCCAGGCGGGAGACGCGTTCGCGCTCGGCCTGCAATTCGGCCTCGAGGCGCGCGATCGCGTCATGCGGAGTGCCGAGCACGCGACGAGCGCGTCCGAGCGCGCGTCGTGCCGCATTCGGTTCATTCATTCGTGTTCTCCAGAGATCGGTTCGGTCGATGCAGGCGTGGCGCTGGTCGAATCGAACAGCACGGTCGCCCCGACGGGTCGACGAGAGCGGCGTCTGAACGTCTCCGCGCGCGCGAGCGGCATCGTGTCGACGACGCCCTCGGGCAGCTCGGGCAGCGGTTCGTGGATCGGGTCGAAGACGAGGCGGAGACCGTACGCTGCGGCCTCATCCGCGAGCTGGGTCTCTTCGAGATGCCAGCCGGTGGGATCCTCGAAGGTCACGTCGCGTGCGTGGCGCGCATGGAAGGTGAACGCGGCCTGGCCTCCGGAGTGCAGCGCCATGCGCATGAGGCGCCACGCGTATCCGCGCCCGTGATGCCCGATCTCATCGAGCACGTGGTTCGCGACGACGTCGAACGACCCTCGGATGTCGAGTTCGGCGGTGATGCCGAGCGACCGCGCCCGGTAGAGATTGATGTGCTCGTACGTCGGCTCCGGCGGATCGCCGGCGAACCCGCTCGCGCGACGGAGCGCTTCGGTCGCGTAATCGAGTCCCACCACACGTGCGTCGGGATGGGTCACCTGCAGCGCGCGGGTCAACGCCCCACTGCCGCAGCCGAGATCGAGTACGACCGGCGAAGCCTCGCTGCGCAATGCCTCGAGAAGCCACTCGCGGCCCTTCGCCCACTGCGCCTCGGACGCGTCGTGGGCAGCCTCGTGAGCGGCGTCGACGGGCGCGTTCGCGTGGCCGCTCGACGCCGACGCATAGTGCGCATCCCAGAAATCGCGATGGAAGTTGAAGGAGCCGAACCAGCTGTCGAACCGGCGCCGCGTCGGCTCGGGCGTCTCGAGCACGTACCCCGGGATCGGCGTGCGCCAGTTCGCGTCGTAGTTGATGGTGAGCCAGCGATCGGTGTCGGCGGGGGCGGGAAAATCGGCGCCGTTGATCGACACCCTGCCGAACGGGAGCATCTGATCCATGCACATCTCGCCGCGCACGTGGAACGGCTGGTTGATGAGCCCGTCCTCCGTGAAGAACGCGGCGAACACGTCGATGTAGTGCACGACCTCGCCGTGATCCGCGTCCCTGAAGAGCAGTTGCATGTGCGTCGCGCTGTGACGCTTGATCTCGTACCCCAGATCCGCGAGTGCGCGTCCCACGCGAAACGCTTCGACGGAGACATCGACTGGGTGCGTATGCTCCGAGAGGTATGCGATGTCGGCGTCATCGTCGTGGGGGAGCAGCGCGCCGGATCGCACAGCGCCGAGCAGGGTGCCGCCGACGACGAAGGGTCGGAGCCCCTGCTGCTGCAACTGCTCGACGAGCACGGCGGAGCGCTCGACGATGAGCGCTTGAACGTCCTCACCCATCGCATCGAGCGCGACGCCCAGACGCCCCCACTTGTTGACGACGAGCGGTGTGCCCGACTCGTCGACCACCGTAGTGCGATGCTCGGCCTCGTCGAAGGCGATCTCGGCTGCTTCGAGACACGACCCGCTGGCCGAATCGTGCACGCTCAGGCGGGTGCTGCCCGTCAGATGCGGGCGGAGCGTCTCCGGCCAGTCGATCTCGGCGGGTGTCTCGAGCCCGCGCACATCGATCGACCAGATGCGCGCATCGTCGAATCTGACGTCGACGGACACCGTGCGCTCGGGAAGCGCTTCCAAGACGAGATGTCGAGACGTGGATCGTGAGTTCATATGCGGCAGAGTCATGCGGTTCGCCCAGTCTAGCGCCGGGGGTGCGGCGCCCAGCCTCTAAGCTAGAGACCATGGATCTTCTTGTCGTCGGATCAGGTTTCTTCGGACTCACCATCGCCGAGCGCGCTGCGAGCGCCGGCAAGCGAGTCGTGGTGATCGATCGCCGCTCGCACATCGGCGGCAACGCCTACTCGGAGGCGGAGCCGGAGACCGGCATCGAGGTCCACCGATACGGCGCGCATCTCTTCCACACCTCGAACGAGACGGTGTGGGAGTACGTCAACCGCTTCACCACGTTCACGAACTACGTGCACAAGGTCTACTCGAACTTCAAAGACGAGGTGTACCCGCTGCCGATCAACCTCGGCACCATCAACCAGTTCTTCCGCGCAGCGTACGGCCCGCAGCAGGCGCGCGAGGTCATCGCCAAGCAGGCGGAGGAGTTCGACACGAAGTCGGCTCAGAATCTCGAGGAGAAGGGCATCTCGCTCATCGGCCGACCGCTCTACGAGGCGTTCATCCGCGACTACACCGCGAAGCAGTGGCAGACGCCGACGACCGACCTGCCGGCCGAGATCATCAGCCGCCTGCCGGTGCGGTACACCTACGACAACCGCTACTTCAACGACACGCACGAGGGCCTGCCCACCGACGGCTACACGGCATGGCTCGAGCGCATGGCCGATCACCCGAACATCGAGGTGCGCCTCAACACCGATTTCTTCGACGAGAGCCAGCCGTTGAACAAGCGGGCCGTCGTCGGCACCGTTCCCGTCGTGTACACGGGCCCGGTCGACCGCTACTTCGACTACGCCGAAGGCGAGCTCGGGTGGCGCACGCTCGACTTCGAGCAGGAGGTGCTGCCCGTCGGCGACTTCCAGGGGACGAGCGTCATGAACTACGCGGGAGCGGACGTTCCGTACACGCGCATCCACGAGTTCCGCCACTTCCACCCCGAGCGCGAATACCCGACCGACAAGACCGTCATCTTGCGCGAGTTCTCGCGCTTCGCGACGCGCGAAGACGAGCCCTACTACCCGGTCAACACCCCGGAGGATCGGGATCGCCTCCTCAAGTACCGTCAGCTCACCGAAGGCGAGAACGGCGTGCTCTTCGGCGGCCGACTCGGCACGTACCAGTACCTCGACATGCACATGGCGATCGGTTCGGCCCTCACCATGTACAACAACAAGCTCGCGGACGTGCTCTAAACGCTCTCCTGATACACGTCGGGCACGCCGTCGCGGTCCGCATCGATCCGATCGCGGCGCTGTACGCGCCCGTAGTGGCGGTTGCGCACGCCGAGGAGCACGGCCGCGAGTGCTGCGGCGACGACCGACGCTGCGAGGATCGCCACCTTGGCCGTGTCATGGGCGACCGAACCCGCCTCGAAGCTGAGCTCGGCGACGAGCAGCGACACGGTGAAGCCGATGCCGGCGAGGAGTCCGACTCCCGCGATGTCGATCCAACGAAGTGCTGGGTCGAGCGCCGTGCGCGTGACCTTCGTCACCAACCAGGTGGTGACGAGAATGCCGATGGGCTTTCCGAGCACGAGGGCCGCGACGATGCCGAACGTGACGGGATTGAGGGCTGCTGCTCGCACCCCGTCCCAGCCGCCGACTGAGACTCCCGCCGCGAAGAACGCGAAGACGGGCACCGCGAACCCCGCCGAGATCGGGCGGAACCGATGCTCGAAGCCCTCGGCGAGACCCGGGGTGGAGCGCTGCTCGTGCTTCCGCGCGTGCAGCACGGGAATGGTGAAGCCGAGCAGTACCCCGGCGATCGTCGCGTGGATGCCGGAGGCGTGCATGAGCGCCCACGCGGTGACGCCGATCGGCAGCAGCACGACCCACGCGGCGAACGGCCGCGTGCTGAAGAACCCGCGGAAGACCTGCGCGATCACCCCGTAGACGGCGATCGCGAGCAGCGCGAAGAGCAGCGGCGCGACGGCGATCGTGTCGGTGTAGAAGATCGCGATGATGCTGATGGCGAGTAGATCATCGACGACCGCGAGCGTCAGCAGGAAGATGCGCAGTGCGGCCGGAAGTTTCGAGCCGATGATCGCGAGCACCGCCACGGCGAACGCGATGTCGGTCGCGGTGGGTATCGCCCAGCCGGCCCGGAGTTCCGGGTTCTGCCAGACGATCGCCGCGTAGATGCCGGCGGGAACGACGACGCCGCCGATTGCGGCCGCGATCGGCAGCATCGCCGTGCGGAAGTGCTTGAGATCGCCGGCGACGAATTCCCGCTTGAGCTCCAACCCGACCAAGAAGAAGAAGACGGCGAGCAGCCCGTCTGCTGCCCAAGCGCCCAGGCTGAGCCGCAAGTGCCACGGCTCGTAGCCGATCTCCCAATCGCGGAGGGCGAAGTAGGAATCGGCGGCGGGCGAGTTCGCCCAGATGATGGCGATGGCGGCTGCGCAGACGAGCAGGACGCCTCCGACGGTCTCCTTGCGCAGGATCGTCGTGATCCTGCGAGCTTCGGAGAAGGTTCCGTAGCGGGGTACGGTCTGATCGTGTGTTGGGGGCGTGGATTCCACAGCGTCTCCGTTGGTTCGTTCGCAGTCTGGACCGTTTCTGAACGGCAGAACGCGACGTCGAGGTCTGCGGTGCAGACCACGTCGACCGCGCGCCGTTCAGGCTGCGACGAATGTGGGAGTGGTGCCCGAGAGCATCGCTCCCCAGGAGGAGACGTATCCGTTGGTGCCGGGGTGCGACAACATCCACTCCATCGGAGTGAAGGTTCGCGGGAGCCCCTGGGAAGTCATCCCTCCCAGGATATCAAACTGCGGGCCGACGGGTGGGCGTTGCATTCGCGTGCGCACGCCCGCCGAACGCGAACCGCTCAGCGGCCGTCGAAGGTGCGCTTCCACGCCTCCGGCGAGGTGATCTCGGGAAGCGCGGCCCGGTATTCGGCGGAGAGCCGATCCCAGTTCTGCTCGATCTCCCGAGCGAGCGTTCGCGACTCCTTCAGGAGGCGACGGAACTTCTCGCGATCGTGGCGGTACCACATCTTGCCGCTCCCGTCGGCCGAGCCGATGATGACGCTCGTGTGATGCGGAATCCGCCACCACAGGGCATCGCTCTTCGCGTACTCGAGTTCGGGGGTGCGTGCGTCGGTCTCGTTCACCGTGCGGCGCCAGTGCTGCGGCAGCATGCGAGCGGTGAACGCGGCCAACCGGAGCCCGGTCGGATAGTCGGTGGGCTTCTCCAGCATCGGGAGCGCACGCCCACCGCGTGCGTACGGGGTGTCGGGATCGCCCGGGCGGTACACGTGCGTCTCGGGGAAATCGGCGGCCCGAGCGCGTGCTGCCGGCATGACGCGCGCCAGATCCTCATGGAGGCTCTTCGGGCCCCGCAGCACCGCGCGCATGCCGTCGACGGCGAGCTGCGTCGCGTAGTACTGCATGTTGAGCAGCTTCTTGATGTCCTGCCGTCCGCTGTTGCGCATGAGCGCCCCGCTCTTCGGCTGGTCGGAGTGGAGCAGCCCGGCGATGATGCGATTGCGCGTGTGGAAGAAGGCCTGCCAGTCCTGCGAGTCGTCTTTGTCGATCCAGGAGACGTGCCAGAGCGCGACACCGGGCATCGACACCGTGCGGTAACCGGCGTCGCGGGCGCGGAGGCCGTACTCGGCGTCGTCCCACTTGATGAAGACGGGAAGGGACAGACCGATCTCGGCGATGATCTTCTTCGGGATCATGCACATCCACCAGCCGTTGTAGTCGGCGTCGAGACGCGCGTGCATCCACGGCGTCTGGCGCAGATTGCGCTTGCGGAAGTCGTGGCGGTGCTGCTGCTCGAACGACGGGCCCCACATGAACGGGCCGGGCCGCACCACCTCGGCCCATGCGTGCAGCACGGGCTTGTCGAGCAGATCGAACATGTGCCCGCCGACGATCACGGGAGTGCGGCTGAAGCGGCCGAACTGCAGTGCGCGCAGTGCGCTCTCAGCCTCGAACTCCACATCGTCGTCGAGCAGGAGCAGGAAGTCGGTATCCTCGCGTTCGAGCGTCTCCGACATGGAACGAGCGAAACCGCCCGAGCCGCCGAGGTTGCCCTGTTCGATGACCTGCAGCTTCTCGCCGAGCGCTGCAGCGACATCGTCGAAGCCGGCTTCGTCGCGCACCTTCTGCGTGCCCTGATCGACGAGGAAGATGCGGTCGATGCCCTCCAGCAACCCCGGGTTCTCGGCGACGTTGCGGAGCGTGCCGACGCAGTAGTCGGGCTTGTTGTACGTGGTCATCCCGAGGCTGAGCTTGCCCGTCTCGACCGGCTGCGCCTCCGTCGACCAGCGACCGCCCTGAAGCTCGAGGTCTTCGGTGCTCGCGATGAGATCGAACCAGTACCAGCCGCCATCGCTGAAGGATCGCAGCGGAAGATCGAAGGCGGAGGTGGCGTCGCCCGTCACGGCCCGCGAATCGACGCGCTGCTGCACGCCTGACGCGTTCGAGCGGTAGACGATGATCGTGCCGGGCCCCTGGGTGCGCAGCTCGAGCTGCACCCGATCGACCACGGTCCAGCGCTGCCAGTACGCGGCCGGGAAGGCGTTGAAGTAGCTGGCGAACGAGACGCGATTGCCGGAGCGCACGCGCATGCTCTCGCGCGAGATCACGTTGTCGATGTGCGCGTTCTCGCTCAGCCGGACGGGCCGGTTCCGCACCGTGGTCCAGGTCTCGGCGTCCGCGTAGAGCGGCAGCACGTCTGGGTCTTTGGCAACGGGGAACACGACGTTCTGCAGGATGGTCGGCATCGGGAACGAGCCTCTCTGGGCGTGCGGCGGGCAGAATACCGGATCAGTCTACTGGCGAGGAGATGAGAGCCGGGTTGAGCCGTCGCGTCATAGAGTGGCAGGGAGCGCCCCCGTTCCGGGGCGCTGATCCTCGTCTCGAACTGGAGCACCCCGTGGCCGCACCCGATCTCGCCCCCGCTTCTCGCTCGACTTCCGAGCTGGCCCGCACGATCGATCACACGTTCTTGAAGCCCGAGGGGCGCCGCGCGGATGTCGAGCGGACCGTCGCCGAAGCAGCCGAGCTCGGCGTCTACAGTGTGTGCGTCTCCCCGAGCGAGCTTCCCCTGACCCTGCCGGATGGAAGCGACCTGAAAGTGACCGCGGTGTGCGGATTTCCGAGCGGGAAGCACGCGTCATCCGTGAAAGCCGCCGAGGCCGCGCTTGCCGTAGCCCAGGGCGCCGACGAGATCGACATGGTGATCGACTTCGGAGCGGCCATCGACGGCCGGATCGCCGCGGTCGAGGCCGACATTCGTGCCGTCCGCGCGGCGGTGCCTGCACCGACGGTGCTGAAGGTGATCATCGAGTCGGCGGCACTCGACGATGACACCATCACCGCGGTCTGCGGCGCCGCGGAGGCCGCCGGTGCGGATTTCGTCAAGACGTCGACCGGCTTCCATCCGGCAGGCGGGGCGACCGTGCACGCCGTCGAGGTGATGCGGCGAGCGGTGGGGGATCGCGTGGCGATCAAGGCGTCGGGCGGCATCCGCAACCGCGAGGACGCGGAAGCGATGCTGCGGGCCGGTGCGAGCCGGCTCGGTCTCTCGTCGAGCCGTACCTTGCTCGAGGGCGGAACGGGTGCGGCCGGCTACTGAGCGAGGTGCTGGGGTCGGCTGGGGTGGAGCGGCTGGGTTGGGTTGAAGCACTCATTTTGTAGGTTCCTCAATAATCTGCGCCGGGAATCTTTGGATCCGCAGCGTCCTTCGGGCCGCGATGAATGTCGGCGGCCGCCGGCAGAGTTGATGCATGGAGGCCTCACCGCACATTCGCGAAGCGCAGAGCAGCGAGCTCGATGCGCTCGTGAACGAGCTGGCCTCGGTCGAGCAGCAACTTCGAGGGCTCGAGGCGCGGAAGCGGGCGCTGCTGTCGCGCGTCCGTGCAGTGTCCGACACGGTCTGCGCTGAGGAAAGGCGTACCGGTCGATCCGCGGAACTGGTCCATCGGGCTGCTGCGGGCGAAGTGGGCTTCGCGCTCGGAATCGCGGACCGGAGCGCCGAGGGGTTGATCGAGCGCTCCTTCGACCTGTGCACAAAGTTTCCGGCGGCCCATGCCTCGCTGGCTGCTGGCCGCATATCAGCGGCTCACGCGGCCGCAGTGGCGGAGGCGGGGCTGCTCATCACGGATAGCGCGGCTCGGCGCGCGTACACGCGGGTGGCCTTGGATATCGCGGAGGCCGAGACACCGAATCGGGCACGGCGAGCCGCGAAGGTGCTGGCTGAGCGCTTCGCCGGACGTACGTTCGCGGAGCGGTGCGAGCGGGCCGCGGCGGAGCGGCGGGTGTGGGTGACCCCGCTCGACGACGGCATGGCGGAACTGCACGCGGTGGTCGACGCGGTGCTCGCGTCGGCGTTGCACGATCGGCTGACGCGCGTGGGGCAGGCGCAGGTCGTCGCCGACCGCGAGCAGGCCGATAGGTCCACGAGCGGGCGGGGCGCCGGTGCCGGTGCTGGAGGTGCTGATGCTGGGGGTGCCAGTGCCGGAGGTGCCGATGCTGGGGGTGCTGATGCCGGAGACACTGATGCCGTCGCGGCCCGCGCAGATGACGCGGTGGTCGTGCGCACACTCGACCAGGCGCGGGCAGACCTGTTCGTCGACGTGCTCCTCAACGGCGATCCTTCCGGGTTGTGGCGTTCGCGAGGAGGGGTGAGCGGGGAGCGGATCGACGCACGGGTCCAGGTGATCGTCCCGGTGAGCGCGCTGGCCGGAGCTCGTGCCGGTGCCGGTGCCGGTGCCGGCCCGAGTCGCATTGCTGGTGTCGGTCCAGGAGCCGAGCCCCCGGGCTCCGGCGGCTCTGACGGTTCCGAGGGTTCAGGAGGCTCCGACGGCTCCGCGCCCGCGATGCTCGCCGGATACGGCGTTATCGGATCGGATCGGGCGCGATTGCTCGCGGGGCTCGCGCGCGGGTGGGATCGGGTGGCGGTCGATGACGCGTCGGGCGCCGTGCTGGCGGTCGATCGGTACCGACCGTCGGAGGAACTGCTCCGATATCTGCGAGCGCGAGATCAGCATTGTCGATTCCCGGGGTGTCAGGTCGTGCCGTTTCGGGCAGATGTCGACCACACGCATGATGCTGCCCGTGGAGGGGCGACGTCGGTCGTCAATCTTGCGGTCCTGTGCCGGAGGCACCACACGATGAAGCACCATGCCGGGATGACGATGACGCAGCACCCCGACGGAGACATCGAATGGGTGACTGCGCTCGGTCGACGAAAACGCGAGCGGCCGCCATCTCGAGTGATGTTCGCTCCCGCGCCTGCGCACGAGCGATCGCGTCAGTCCCCGTGAACCTGCAGCTCCTGTCCCGCCCGCCACACCGCGACGGTGAGCGGGGGAGCGCTGGCGGCGATCTCGCGGAGAAGCTCGAACTCGACGCGATCCGCGTTCTGCTGGTGGATCCGGGCGTCGGAGCCGCCCGCCCGAGCGGCGAGTCGCGCGAGGCCGAACTCGGCGAGGAGCCCGCGATCCTCGAGCATCTCGTCGCGCAGCGCGCGCACCACGAAGTCGTCGACCTCTGGAGTCTCTGCGTAGGCGGTGGCGGGGTCTTCGCCGTCGCGCACGAGATGCTCCATGATCGTCTCGCGTTCAAGGCGGGCGTCGGAGCGCAGCTGCACGAGCCGCTCGGTGGTGAGATGCAGGGCGTTCATCGCCTCAGTCCAATGGTGTCGGTGTCGTGCGTGATGGGGATCCGTCGCCACGGCAACTGCGTGGGCTCGGCTTCGAGCGAGGGCAACTGAAAGTCGAATCGCGACTTGACCGCGAGCAGTACCAGGAGCAACCAGTTGCCTTCGATGATGAGGCGGCTCTCCGTCAGCGACTGCACGAGGAGTGCGATCATCACGAGGAACGGCCAGAGCGCGCTGGTCGCGTAGGTCAGCGGAGGGCCGTACCCGCGTCGCGGCGGGTCGACCGCGCGGAACCAGACGCGCCACGTGGTGAGCACGATCAACGGTGCGAACGCGAGCAGTCCGACGATGCCGAGCTGCAACCACACGTCGAGCCACGCGTTGTGGGCGCTCATCACCTGGATACCGGCCTTCTCGTCGAGCGAGGCGAACGGCTCGGTCCAGGGCGCCCAGTAGCTGATCCAGCCCCATCCGAACCACGGCCGCTGCTCGGCCAGGTCGATGACCTTCTGCCAGGTCTCGACGCGTCCCGTCAGGTCGCCGCTCTTGCCGAGCAGCCCGAAGACGAAGTCGCGTGCGAACAGCACCAGGCCGAGCGCCACGGCCAGCACCGCGCCGCCCGTCACGTACAGCGGCACCCGGCGCTCGGGTCCGAGGCGGCGCGCCCAGAGCGCGAGGACCAACCCGACCACGACCGCTGCCAGCGCCACCCATACGGTCGCACCGCGCGTGAGCAGGATGGTGACGAACGAGAGCACCAGCCAGAACCAGCCCCGCACCGGGCGCACGAGCCCCGCGCGCAGCTGAATGCCGAAGATGATGACGCCGAGTAGCGCGATGAAGCCGAGCAGCACCGAACTCGCGACGAGCCCCTGTATGGGGCCGCCGACGAACAGCAGATCGCGGCTCCAGTAGAGCAGCTTCGGGATCTTGCCCGATTCGGGCACGTCGATGAAGTTCTGGAAGACGGGGTGCTGCACGAACACGGCGACGATCAGCTCGAAGACGAGCGACAGCCCGATGAGGTACCGCAGCGCAGTGCCGAGGGTGCGCAGCACCTCGTGCCAGGAGAGCACGAACGCGATGACCACCGCGAGCAGCGTGGTCGCGAGCTGCCCGATGACGCCGAGCACGCTCTCGACCCGGTACTGAGACCAGAAGATGGAGAGGATCGCCAGCCCGAGGAACCAGTAGAGCGGCGCCGGCAGCCGGTACCACCGGAAGCGCTCGGGGCGTTCGCGCCCGAAGATCACGATGCCCCACACGACGAGGGCCACCGCGAGGCCCAGAAAACCGGGCCATCCCACGAGATTTCGGAACCCGTTGCTGCCCAACGCCAGAACGAAGACGCAGATCGCGTACGCACTCACACCGAGTCTGGTCTTGCTCTCCGACATAGTCGGTATGGTAGTTCATGCCTCGCGGCGGACGGTGTGCGACGGCCGGTCTGCCGAGGCGGAGGAGAGATGTGCTGATCTTCATCGAGAACACCCCGCGTGCGTATGCCTGGGGCTCGACGGATGCGCTCCCCGACATGCTGGGAACGGCGCCCACCGGCGAGCCGCAGGCCGAGCTCTGGCTGGGTACCCATCCCGGCAGTCCCGCGCATGTCGCGAAAGCGACCCCCGTGCAGCACACGCTCATCGATCTGGTCGAGAGCGACCCCGAGCGCTACGGCGTCGACGGCGGCCCGCTTCCGTTCCTGCTGAAGGTGCTCGCGATCGGCGCGCCGCTCTCCCTGCAGGTGCACCCGAACCGCGAACAAGCGGCGGAGGGGTTCGCCGCCGAGGAGGCCGCCGGCGTGCCTCGCGACGCCCGCGAGCGCAACTACTGCGATCCGACCCACAAACCCGAGCTCCTCGTCGCCTTGAGCGAGGTGACGGCCCTGAGCGGGTTCCGCGATCTCGCGAATGCCCGCGCAGACCTGCTGCTGCTGGCCGCCGCTGCTCGGGAACTGGGGTTCCTCTCTGGGGCCGAAGGGTTCGAGCGCGCCGCCTGCCGTCTCGTCGGCCGGGAGGCGGGGGAGTTGCGACGCACCTTCTTGACGTGGGCGTTCAGCGGTGAGCCGCGCATCGTCGAGGCGCTCTCCTGCTTGCCCGAGGTGCTGGCTGCCGCGGAGTCTGACGCCGTCGGTTACTGGGAACGAGCCGTCGATGAGGGCACGGTCGATTCGGATCGCCTGGCCGCCCTCCGCGCGCTCGCCGCCGCGCACCCCGGCGATCCCGGAGTGCTCGTCTCGCTGCTCCTCCATCTCGTTCGGCTGGCCCCCGGTGAAGCGATCTTCCTGGGAGCGGGGCAGATCCACGCCTACCTGGGCGGCGTCGCCGTCGAGGTCATGGCCTCCTCCGACAATGTGCTGCGCGCCGGTCTGACGCAGAAGCACGTCGACATCGATGAGTTGTGCCGCATCGTCGACACGGGCGAGCTCGCCGACCCGCGCTTCCCGGCGGAGCGGCTCGGTCACGGCCTCCTCGCATGGCGACCAGCGGTGCCGGAATTCCAGCTCGTACGGGCGCGCTTGCGCGAGGCCGAAGCCGAGGCGGGAGCCGGCTACGCCGACGCCGCCGTCCGCATCGATCTCCCGGCAGAGGCGCCCGTCGTGCTCGTCGTCACCGCCGGCAAAGTCCGCGTGGAGCGCCCCGATGCTCGTCCCGCCGAAGTCGCGAGCGCTCGGCGCGGGCAATCGCTGTACGTGTCGGCGGGGGAACCGATCTGCATCACCGGCCACGGCGAGGTCTTCCTCGCCACCATCGGCGATGGCTTCGGCGGCCCTGCAGCCCGGTGACCGCACCGGTCGCGGCGGACGTCTGGTGGGCCGCCGAAGGCGAGTACACTGATCCGCGTGTCGAACGCCGAATCCGAAGCCACCGCATCGCCCGCTGGACCCGCCGCGCGACCCGCGGCGCGCGGCCAGGGCGAGCCCGGTTCCGGCGAGCCCGGGCGGCTCGGCTCCGATCGGCTCGGCTCAGATCGGCTCGGCTCCGATCGGCTCGGCTCCGATCGGCTCGGCGGCCTGGGGCGCGTGCTCATCGCGGTCTACATCGTCCTCGCGCTCGCCGCGACCTTCCGCTCCGTCTACCAGATCATCGCGAAGTTCGACGAGGCTCCACTCGCCTACTCGCTGTCGGCGCTGTCGGGCGTCGTATACATCATCGCGACGATTGCGCTCATCAAGCGCCGCGGCATCTGGCGCTCGATCGCCTGGGGAGCCCTCATCTTCGAACTGAGCGGCGTACTCGTCGTCGGCCTGCTCAGCATCGTCGAGCCGCAGCTCTTCGGCCATCCCTCGGTCTGGTCGTTCTTCGGCAGCGGATACCTCTTCATCCCACTGGTGCTGCCGGTGCTCGGCCTCATCTGGCTGCGCAGTACGGGGAGAGCCGCCGCGGCGCAGGCCGCCGAGCGGAGTCCGGCACGAACCTCGGCGCAGACGTCGGCGCAGACCCCGGCGAATCCCGGAGGATCCGCCTGATGCAGATCATCGAATCGCTCGAAGCGATCCGACGCAGCGATTTCTCCGCCGGCAGCTGCATCGCGATCGGCAAGTTCGACGGGCTGCACCTGGGGCATCAGGCGATTCTCGAGCGCATGCGTGCGACGGCGAACGAGATCGGTGCGCGCAGCGTGGCGTTCACCTTCGCGAACCATCCCCTGAGCTATCTGCGACCGGAAGCCTGCCCGAGACCCCTCATGAGCCGTGCGCAGCGACTCGAGGCGATCGCGGGCCTCGGCCTCGACGCCTGCGTAATGGTCGAGTTCGATGCCGACTTCGCCGCGATCCCGGCCGAGGAGTTCGTCGTCGAGGTGCTCGTCGGCAAGCTGGGTGCGAAGCACATCCTCATGGGCGCCGATTTCCGCTTCGGGCACCACGGCGCCGGTGACGGCGCTCTGCTGCGCGCGCTCGGCGAGCAGCACGGCTTCGTCGCGGAGGTGCTCGACTGGGTCGAAGACGACGAGGAGGGGCAGGTCTCGTCCTCGCGCATCCGCGAGGCGCTGCTCGCAGGTGACGTCGAGGGCGCCGGCCGCATGACGGGCCGCCCCGTGGCGGTGCGCGGCGAGGTGGTGCACGGCGATGCGCGGGGCCGCGAGCTGGGGTTTCCGACCGCTAATCTCGGTGGCCGCATCGAGGGGCTCGTGCCGGCCGATGGCGTCTACGCGGGATGGGCGGTGCTCGACGGGGTCACCCACCAGGCCGCGATCTCGGTGGGCAACAACCCGACCTTCACCCCGGATGAGGTGTCGCGCGTCGAAGCGTACATCCTCGATTTCTCCGGAGACATCTACGGCCGCACGCTCGAGATCCGCTTCGCGCATCGCCTGCGCGGCACCGAGCGGTTCGACGGTCTCGACGCGCTCATCGTGCAGATGAACGCCGACGTGGCGCTGGCGCGCACCCTGCTCGAAGGCTGACCGCGCGCCCGGGTCTGTGCTGGCACTGCCGCCGCGCCCACGGGCCGGCACCCCCTCGAGCAGCGGCTGATCCCCGCCTTCTTGAGAGCGCTCTCGCGATCCCGTCCGCACCGGATGCTAGAATCGGTAGCACGGTCGCGCTTTCTGCGGTTCGCGAGTCCCATGCCGCGCATGAGGTCAGGCTCCGAACCCGCGAGCGGCCCGCGACTCGGTACGCGTTCCGAGACTGCAACTCGCCGATCAGGAGATCCATTGGCATCCACCACTGCCACGCGTCAGCCCCAGACGAAGAGCGGCGCGCAGCGCGGCCAGTCGCGCTCGAACGGGCGCCGCAAGCACACGCACAACGAGGGCATCATCCCGCTGCTCGCACGCGCCGTCCGCGAGGTCGAGGCTTCGGCTCAGCGCGGCAAGGCGACGCCGGCGAACCGCACGAAGTTCCATGTGATCGCGCTGCTCATGCGCGAGGAACGCGCCCGCGTCAAAACCGATGAGCAGGTGAGCGACTCCGAGCGCGCGGAGACGCTGAAGCGGCTCGACGGCGTGGCCTCGATCCTCGCGAAGACCGCCGCCCGCGACACGAGTCTGATCACCCTCCTCGAGCCGACGGCGCCGATCACCGAGGCGACGCGCCTCCTGAAGCGCAAGATGCTGGCGCAGGCCGGCATCGAGCTCCCCGAAGAGGAGAAAGCAGCGCCCGAGCCCGCTCGTGCGATCGTGCCGCCCGAGCTCGCCGAGCGTCAGGTGGAGCCGGCCGGCATCGAGGCGCGCATGCTCGCGAATCCGTTCTTGAAGCCCGACCTCGCCCCGCCGAAGCAGCCGACCCCGGTCGTGCGACTCGCGAACTGGGAGCTGCTCGGGCCCCTCCTCAAGTCGTTCGAGCAGGGCGGCGGCGGATCGGCGTGCATGGACCTCCCCGAACCCCCGGTGCCGGATCGCCTCGCCCCGGCCGGGCGCGAGCTCATGCCGCATCAGGCGCGTTTTCTCGCCAGCGTGCGCGACGGGCACCGCAGCTTCCTGCTCGCCGACGAGCCGGGCCTCGGCAAGACGGCTCAGTCGGTGCTCGCGGCCTCGGTCGCCGATGCGTATCCGCTGCTGGTCGTCGTCCCCAATGTCGTGAAGATGAACTGGGCGCGCGAAGTGGAGCGGTGGACGCCGCAGCGCCGGGTCACGGTGATCCACGGCGACGGTCATGACATCGACGCCTTCGCCGACGTCTTCATCGTGAACTACGACATCCTCGATCGCCACCTGAGCTGGATCTCCGACTTCGGGTTCAAGGGCATGGTCGTCGACGAAGCGCACATGATCAAGAACGTGCAGTCGCAGCGCTCCCGCAACGTGCTCGCGATCTCGGAGCGCATCCGCGAACGCACCCCGGGGGTGTCCCCGCTGCTCATCGCCCTGACCGGTACCCCGCTCATCAACGACATCGACGACTTCCGGGCCATCTGGCGGTTCCTCGGCTGGATCGAGAGCGATAAGCCTGGGCCCGAGCTCATGGCGCAGCTCGAGAACAACGGCTGGACGCCGGCGGACTCGTCGTTCTACCCCGAGGCGCGCCAGAGCGTCATCGACATGGGCATCGTGCGCCGCCGCAAGATGGATGTCGCCTCCGACCTTCCCGCGAAGCGGGTCGTCGACCTGCCCGTCGAGCTCGACGACGAATTCGGCCGCGGCATCCGGGACGCCGAGGCGCAGCTCGCGAAGAAACTGCTCGATCGCTTCCGCATCGTCAAGCGCGGCAAGCTGGGCGAGAAACTCGATGACGCGGCGATCATCCGCATGGTCGCATCGCAGGAGCTCGAAGAATCGCACTCCTCCGCGGACGGCCTCAACATCTTCACGATGGTGCGGAAGATCGGCCAGGCGAAGGCCTCGCTCGCGGCGGACTACGCGGCGCAGCTCGCGCGATCGGTCGGCAAGGTCGTGTTCTTCGCGAAGCACATCGACGTGATGGATCGCGTCGAGCGCCAGCTCGCAGAAGCCGGGCTCAAGACGGTCTCCATCCGCGGCGATCAGACCGCGGCGTTCCGCCAGGAGCAGATCGACGCGTTCAACCAGGATCCGGAGGTCGCGGTCGCCGTCTGCTCGCTGACCGCCGCCGGCGTCGGCGTGAACCTGCAGGCCTCGTCGAACGTGGTGCTCGCGGAGCTCAGCTGGACGGATGCCGAGCAGACGCAGGCCATCGACCGCGTGCACCGCATCGGGCAGGACGAGCCCGTCACGGCATGGCGCATCGTGGCGGCCCAGACGATCGACGCGAAGATCGCCGAGCTCATCGACGGCAAGGCCGGTCTCGCGGCCCGTGCGCTCGACGGTGCAGCAGCTCCGGCGGAGGACGCCGATTCGGTGCAGCTGATCGCGCTCATCAGCGTTCTCACGCAGGCCGTGGAACGCTCGCGCGCTTAGCTCGCAGGCGTTCCCAGCGCGGTCGGACGGAGATTCGGCCGGCCGCGCTGGACTGGCCGATTCTGTGCCGAAATTTGGCGAGAATGGCGGTGTCCGCTTCGATCCTGCCAAAGCTAGGGTGGAACGGGGCGAGCTCGCCCCAGAACTCGCGCGCCACAGAATGAGGAGTCGCATGCGCATCGGTGTCCTGTGCTCAGGGGGAGACAGCCCCGGAATGAACGCTGCCATCCGCGGAGCAGTGCTTCGCGGTGTCGAGGTCCACGGCTTCGAGATGGTCGGATTCATGGACGGGTGGCGCGGCTTCCACGAAGACGACCGCGTGCCGCTCGATCGCGCAGCAGTGCGCGGCATCTCTCCGCTCGGCGGCGTCATTCTCGGAACGAGCCGGGTGCAGCCGTTCCTGTCGGGGCGCGGCGATGAGGCAGACATCCAGGCGATCCGGGATCGCGTCGAGGAGTACGGCGTCGACGCCTTCCTGCTGATCGGCGGAAACGGCACGCAGACCGTCGCGCAACTCCTCACCGAGCACGGCATTCCCGCGATCGGCCTCCCGAAGACGATCGACAACGACCTCAGCGGCACCGACTACACCTTCGGCTTCGACACCGCGGTCTCCATCGCCTCCGAGGCGATCGACCGCCTCCGCACCACCGGTGATTCCCACCGCCGCTGCATGGTGCTCGAGGTGATGGGCCGCGACGTAGGCTGGATCGCATTGCACGCCGGCATGGCCGGTGGCGCGCAGGTCACCCTCGTCCCCGAGTTTCCCGAGTCCATCGAGCAGATCAGCGAATGGGTGCTGAGCGTGCGCGATCGCGGCAGATCCTCACTCGTCGTCGTCGCCGAGGGCTTCCGACTCGCGGGAAACGAGGCGCAGACCACGCGCGACGGGCTCGACGGGTTCGGGCGCAAGCGCCTCGGAGGCGTCGCCGAGGTGCTCGCTCCGCTCATCGAACAGCGGACGGGGATCGAGACGCGGGCCACAGTACTCGGGCACGTGCAGCGGGGCGGATCCCCGACCGCCTTCGACCGCGTGCTCGCGACCCGAACGGGAATCGCGGCGGCCGACGCCGCCGAAGCGGGGCAGTGGGGCACCATGGCCGGCCTGCGGGGCGATCGCATCGCGATGGTGCCGCTCGCCGAGGCCGTCGGCCACTTGAAGACCGTGCCGGAGGCGCGTTACGAGGAGGCGCGCCTCAACTTCGGGTGACGCGCTCCGCTCCGAGTGGAGAGCGGACCGCTCAGACGGAGAGTCGCTCCTGCACGTCCTTGAGCGTCGGGTTCGTCGCCGTGGAGCCGTCGGGGAAGACGAGGGTCGGCACGACCGCGTTCCCGGCGTTCACGGATTTCACGAGCTCTTCCGTTCCCGGGGTGTCCTCGATGTCGACCACGGTGTACCCGATGCCCGTCTTGTCGAGCATCAGCTTGAGGCGCTTGCAATAGCCGCACCACACGGTCGAGAACATCGTGACCGTGCCGGCTTCCGGGGTGAACTCGCTCAGCGTCGCAGTACTCATGGGCACAGCGTACTCGCCGAAGCATGAGGACGCATGAGTCGCCGCACCGAGCCGGGCGGAGGTTCGCTCACGGCGTGCTCGCGCCCGTTTCCGACATCCAGGTGAACGGAACATGAACGGGGAAGGGCCAGCTTGACCTGCCAGGGGCGAGGTGGAACCATGATTACGGCGCTTGCGGGCCAACCCGGGTTTACGGGAACGTGAACACGAGATGACTTCGCCGGTGTTCGAAAGGACCCCCCGACCCCGAACCGAAAGACGCCGGTGGAACTCACCATCATCGTGCTGCTGGTCATCGTACTGGCCCTCTTCTTCGACTTCACGAACGGTTTCCACGACACCGCGAACGCGATGGCAACGCCCATCGCGACCGGTGCGCTGAAGCCGAAGACCGCGGTGATGCTCGCCGCGATCCTCAATCTCGTGGGGGCGTTCCTCTCCACCGAGGTGGCCAAGACCATCTCGGGCGGCCTGATCAACGAGGGCGGCGACGGGGTGCTCATCACTCCGGAACTGATCTTCGCCGGGCTGATCGGTGCGATCGTCTGGAACCTCGTGACCTGGCTCTACGGCCTGCCCTCGAGCTCGTCGCACGCCCTCTTCGGCGGTCTGATCGGTGCGGCGATCGTCGGTGCCGGCGTGGCGGCGATCAACGGGGGAGTGTTCCTGTCGAAGATCCTGATCCCGATGGTCGCCGCCCCGCTCACCGCCGGCATCGTCGCGTTCACCGCGACCAAGGTGGCCTACGCGATCACCCGCCGCCACGACGGGAAGAAGGACGGACGCGGCCGGTTCCGGTACGCGCAGATCGCATCGTCCTCGCTCATCGCGCTCGCGCACGGCACGAACGACGCCCAGAAGACGATGGGCGTCATCACGCTGACCCTCGTCGCAGCGAACCTGCAGGAGCCCGGCACCGGCCCCCACCTCTGGGTGGTCGTCGCCTGCGCGCTCGCCATCGCGATCGGCACGTACTCGGGTGGCTGGCGCATCATCCGCACCCTCGGCGCCGGTCTGACCCAGGTGAAGCCCGCGCAAGGCTTCGCCGCCGAGACCAGCAGCGCCGCCACGATCCTCGCCTCGAGCCACCTCGGGTTCGCGCTCTCCACGACCCAGGTCGCTTCCGGATCCGTCATCGGCTCCGGCCTCGGCCGCCGCGGCTCCAGCGTGCGGTGGCGCACCGTCGGCCGCATCGCCTCCGGCTGGCTCTTCACCCTGCCGGCTTCCGGCGCCGTCGGCGCCATCGCGGCCGCGATCGCGCACACCGGAATGATCGGCGTGATCATCGATGCCGTACTCGGGCTCGCCTTCATCCTGTTCATCTTCTGGCGCTCGAGCCGCAACAAGGTGGACCACTCCAACGCGATCCCAGCGCCGGACGTCGCCGAATCGGGGTATGCCGTGCGGATTCGAAAGGGCAAGGTCAAGCCGCCGAAGACGAAGACCGGATCGGTGAAGCCGTTGAGCCCCGTCGCGCAGACGGCGATCCGCGACGACGAGGCGGCGAAGGAAGCGGCGCGCGAAGCTGCACGTCAAGCAGCTCTTGAAGCCGAGCGCGCGGGCGACGCGATGCCCGGCGGGTACGGGCCGATCCCGACCGCCCGAGCGCAGCAGCAGCAGCAGGAGGGCGACCGATGATCGACTGGATGGCATTCATCATCGTCTTCGGGGCGGCGCTCGTCTCGGCGCTCTTCGTGGTCTCGCTGTACTCGCTCGGACTGAGGTTCCTCGCGACCCCCGCGCCCGCGCCCCGGCTGGCCGACGGCTCGGTCGCGCCGAACGGCCCCTCGCGCGACGATGAGGACGACGACGTCGACGCTGCCGGTCGCCCCACCTGGGCGACCGTGCTCGCGAACATCTGCTTCGGGCTCTCCGTGCTCGTCGTGCTCGTCGGCATCTTCCTCATCATCCCGGCGCTGCACTTCTGGTAAGCCGTCCGGAGTAGTGTGACCGCATGACTGCGACCGCACTCGACCGGATTCCGATGATCGTCGCCGGGCTGCGGCACAGCTTCTCACGAGGCATCACGCGCCCCGAGGTGTGGCGTCGCGAGCAACTCATGCGCCTCCGGGCGCTGCTGCAGGATCGCGGCGCAGACTTCGAGGCGGCACTGCGTTCTGATCTCGGCAAATCGGGCACGGAAGCCCAGCTCACCGAGATCGGCTTCCTCGTCTCCGAGATCGATCACGCCCTCGCGCACCTCTCCCGCTGGATGCGGCCGAGACGCGTGCGCGTCCCCCTCGCCGTGCAGCCCGCCTCCGCGCGCATCGTGCCTGAGCCGCTCGGAGTCGTGCTCGTGATCGCCCCCTGGAACTACCCGCTGATGCTCGCCCTGTCGCCCGTCGTCGGCGCACTCGCCGCGGGCAACTCGGTCGTCATCAAACCGAGCGAGCTCGCTCCCGCGACCTCGGCGCTGATCGCGCGCCTCGTGCCCGACGTGCTGGACCGACGCGCCGTCGCCGTCATCGAGGGGGCGGTGCCCGAGACGACGGCTTTGCTCGCCGAGCGATTCGACCACATCTTCTACACGGGCAACGCCCGCGTCGGCCGCGTCGTGGCGCGCGCCGCGGCCGAGCACCTCACGCCGGTGACGCTCGAGCTCGGCGGCAAATCCCCGGTGTACGTCGACGGGACGGTGCCGCTGCACCTCGCGGCGCGTCGGATCGCCTGGGGAAAGTTCATGAACGCCGGTCAGACGTGCGTCGCACCCGACTACGTGCTCGGACGCCCGGAGGTGCTCCGAGCACTCGCTCCACTGCTCGCGGAAGCCGTGCACGATCTCTACGGGAGCGCTCCCGAGAAGAACCCGGACTACGGACGCATCGTCAACGCCGCCCAGTTCGACCGACTCGTCGCCTACCTCGATGACGGCGAGATCGTACTCGGCGGAGCGTACGATGCCGCACGGAGATTCATCGCCCCGACGGTTCTCGTCGGCGTCGAGCGAACGGCGGCGGTGATGCGGGACGAGATCTTCGGGCCGATCCTTCCCCTCGTCGAGGTCTCCGGGCTCGACGACGCGCTGGCATTCGTCGCCGGCCGCCAGAAACCGCTCGCGGCTTACGTGTTCAGCGAGCACACCGCAGTGCGGCGGCGGTGGGAGCGCGAGACGAGCTCGGGCGCGCTCGGCTTCGACGCACCGGCGCTGCACCTGGTCGTCCCCGAGCTGCCCTTCGGCGGGGTCGGTGAGAGCGGCATGGGCGCGTATCACGGCGAACGGTCGTTCCGCGCCTTCAGCCATGAGAAAGCCGTGCTCGCAAAACCGCTCACCCCGGACACGCTCTCCTCGACGATCATGCCGCCGTTCACGTCGCGGAAGGATGCGCTGGTGCGTCGGTGGCTCGGCAAGCTGCGCGAACCCGGCATATGACCAGCTTCGAACCGCCCCGTCGCTAGGATTGCCCTGTGGAAGACCCCCAGAACAGCCGAGACCTCGATGCTCGAGGCGACGCGGCGCACGAGCTTCCCCTCGGAGTGAGGGTGGCGGCGGCATGGTCGTGGCGCCTGGTACTGATCGGCATCGCCCTCGCGGGCTTCCTCTGGCTCGTCGTGCAGGTGCGGATCATCGTCATCCCGCTGCTGGTCGCGATCCTGCTCACCGCGCTCCTCGCCCCCATCGTGCACTGGTTCGAGCGGCAGAAGCTGCCGCGCTCCCTCGGCGTCGTGTTCGCCCTCGCGCTCTTCATCGCGCTCGTCTGGGTGCTGCTCACGCTGATCATCACCCAGCTGCGCGACGGGCTCGGCGACGTCACGAGCCGCTCCGAGGAGGTGTGGTGGGAGATGCTCCGCTGGGCGGAGGCCACGTTCGGCATCTCGGCCAACGAGATCGGGGCCTTCACCGACCAGATCTGGAAGACCGTCCAAGAGCATCAGTCGGAGCTCTGGAACGGCGCGCTCGGCGTCGCCACGTCGGCCGGCCAGTTCGTCGCCGGCCTCCTGCTCACGCTCTTCTCCCTCATCTTCATGCTGATCGATGGCCGTCGCATCTGGAACTGGGTCCTCGGGTTCCTTCCCGCCCGCGCGCACGCGCCGGTCGACGCGGCCGGGCGCGCCGGGTGGGTGTCGGTCGGACAGTACGTCCGGGTGCAGATCTTCGTCGCCTTCGTCGACGCGGTCGGCATCGGCGTTGGCGCTGCGGTGCTGGGAGTGCCTCTCGCCATCCCCATCGCGATCCTCGTCTTCCTCGGATCCTTCATCCCGTTCCTCGGCGCGATCAGCACCGGCCTGCTCGCCGCCTTCGTCGCCCTCGTCTACAACGGGCCGGTCAACGCGCTGCTCATGCTCGGCGTCGTGATCCTCGTCAATCAGATCGAGGGCCACGTGCTCCAGCCGCTGGTGATGGGAAGCGCGGTGCGCGTGCACCCGCTCGGCGTCGTGCTCGCCGTCTCGACGGGCGCTCTGCTCGCCGGCATCCCGGGCGCCCTGTTCGCCGTTCCTCTCGCCGCGGCAGCGAACTCGATCGTCAATGTTCTCGTCAAGCGGCAGTGGGAGACGGGCGTCGACCCCGTGGCCGACTACCACCGCAGATATCAGTTGCAGCATCGCGCCAAGCATCGTGCGCGAGCCGTCGCCAAGATGCGACGCAAGGAAGGACGTTCATGACCGAGCAGACCCCAGCACCGGTGCTTCCCGTGCAGGCCCCCGCGCCCACGCTCGCCGATTTCGAGCGCGCGCTCGAGGTCGTGCACCAGGTGACGCAGCGCACCCCGCTCGAGAGCTCGCGGTATCTCGCCGAGATTCTCGACGTCCCGACGGTGTACATGAAGTGCGAGAACCTGCAGCGCACCGGGGCGTACAAGCTGCGCGGCGCGTACTACCGACTCACGCAGCTCACGCCGGAGGAGCGCGCTCGCGGCGTCGTCGCCGCGTCGGCCGGGAACCATGCCCAGGGCGTCGCGTTCGCGGCGCGCGAGCTCGGCATCAAGGCGACGATCTTCACGCCGCTCGGCGTCGCGCTGCCGAAGCTGCAGGCCACCCGAGGCTACGGGGCCGAGGTGGTGCTCGAAGGCGCGACCTTCCACGAGACCAACGCGGCAGCGCAGCGGTTCGTGGCCGAGACTGGCGCCGTGTTCATCCCGCCCTTCGACCACGAGGCTGTGATCCACGGGCAGGGGACCGTGGCCCTGGAGATCCTCGACTCAGCGCCGGAGATCGAGACCATCGTCGTGCCGATCGGCGGCGGCGGCCTCGTCTCCGGCGTCGCCGCGGCGGCGAAACTGCGGGCCGAGCGCGACGGAACCCCCATGCGCATCATCGGCGTGCAGTCGGAGAACGCGTCGCCCTTCGTCGCGTCGCTCGACGCCGGAGAGCCGGTCACGATCCTCACGAAGCCGACGATCGCCGATGGCATCGCCGTCGCGCGCCCGGGCGACCGCACCTTCGAGTACGTGCGCGACTACGTCGACGAAGTCGTCACGGTGAGCGACGACGACATCGCTCGAGCCATCGTCGTGCTGCTCGAACGCGCCAAGATGGTCGTCGAGCCCGCCGGAGCCGCCGGTGTGGCCGCGATGCTCGCCGGGAAGGCGCGGGTCAGCGGACCCACCGCGGTGATCCTCTCGGGCGGCAACATCGACCCGCTGCTGCTGCAGCGCGTCATCGGCCACGGTCTGGCTGCGTCGGCTCGCTACCTCAAGCTGCGCATCCTGCTCCCCGACGTGCCCGGCCAGCTGGTGCGCACGGCGTCGATCGTCGCCGAGCACAACGCGAATGTCGTCGAGGTGATCCACACCCGTCACGCGACCGAGCTGCCGATCAGCGAGGTGGAGCTCGAACTCCACATCGAGACGCGCGGTCACGACCACGGGGAGATCGTCGCCCAGGCCCTGCGCGACGCCGGCTACATCGTGCGGGTGGGCGAGCGCTACTGAAGCGACACGCGTTGCGTGGCGCCGGATCGCTCGGTGCCGCCCACGGCGGCAGCCCACGGAGTGAAGCGCGGGGTGGAGCGCTACTGAAGCGGCACGCGTTGCGTGGCGCCGGAGCGCTCGGTGCCGCCCACGGCGGCAGCCCACGGAGTGGAGCGCGGGGTGGATCGCTACTGAAGCGACACGCGTTGCGTGGCGCCGGAGCGCTCGGTGCCGCCCACGGCGGCAGCCCACGGAGTGAAGCGCGGGGTGGAGCGCGGCATCAAGACGGGAGTGGGGCGCCGGCCTGCTGCGCATACAGCGCGATCGCGCGTCGTGCGTCGGCGACCGTGATGCTGCCGCCCCCGGTGATGTGCAATCCGTAGGCGTCTTCGAGCGCTACGAGGTTCATCGCGATGTCGTCGAGCGGGCCGGTGAGCGAGAAGTCGCCCGCTTCCACGCCCTCTGCCAGGATCTCCCGGTAGAGCGCGAACTGCTCCCCGTAGAGCCGCTGCACGAGCTCGTCGTGCAGCGGTGATTTGCCGCCCAGCACGTCGAATTCGTAGAGCAGGCTCATCAGGGCGTCGTCGGGGCCGGTCGGCAAGCCGGCCGTGATGGCGACCGCGAGCTTGGCGGGGGCGCCGACCTCCCGCGCGACGAGGGCGGCGCGCTCGGCTCCCACGCGCTCCATGCCGGCGGCGTGCGCCTCGACGAGGATCGCGTCGAGGTCGTCGTAGTAGTACAGCAGTGCGCCGCGGGTCACGCCGGCCTGGTTCGCGACGTCCGTGAGCGACAGGCTGCGGAGCCCGTGCTGCGCGGCGGCCGCGAGCGCTGCATCGACGACCTCTTTGCGGCGCTGCTGCTGGGTGCTCGGTCGGGCCATGCCTGCCAGTATGCCAGCCGAGGCGCGGGCGAGCGGGCGGGCGGGCGCGCGGGCCGCGGCCCGTCCGTTCCTCGCGCCTCGCCCGAGGCGGGTCAGTTGCGGAGCGTGTTGCGGGGGATCGGGGGAGCTACACCCTCCGAAAGTGACCCGGCTGCCGGCGCGGCGGGCTGGGTGTCGCGCCGGCTGAGTGCCGGCCGGCTGGGTGTCGGGCCGGCTGGGTGTCGGATCCATCCGACGGCACAGCAGCATTATTTGACAAACGAGTGAATTAATTTACTCTTGAGTAAAAGAACTCGGCGGATCGCCGTCGAGCCGAGCGCCGAGGAGCTGACATGGCCGTCGACACCCTGTTTACCGGTGGGAGCATCCGCACCTTCGATCCCGCGCAGCCCTGGGCCGAAGCGGTCGGCGTGACCGGTGATCGCATCTCGTACGTCGGTTCCGCGGCGGACGCTCCCGCCGCTCGCCGCGTCGTGCAGCTCGAAGGGCGCCTGCTCACGCCGGGTGTCGCCGATACGCACAACCATCTGCTGCTGGGCTTCGACGACCTCGCGGTCAGCCTCGATCAGGTGCAGAGCCTCGACGTCGTGCGTGCGCGCATCGCCGAGTTCGCCGAAACGCACCCAGAGCTCGACTGGATCTGCGCGGAGAACGCCCTGTACTCCGTGGTCGAGGGCCGCCGCCCCCGGGCCGATGACCTCACCGGCGTCACCGACCGCCCGGTCTTCATCACGACCTACGATCAGCACTCCGTGTGGCTGAACCGACCCGCGCTCGCGAAGCTCGGCATCCTGAACGGCGGCGACATCGCGTGGGGCAACCCCGAGATCGACGCCGCAACGGGCGAGCCCACCGGGTGGGTCACCGACTTCTACACGAGCGCGATGACCATCGACGGTCTGGCCGAGCTCCAGCGCGACATTCCGATGTACTCGCCCGACCGGCGCTACCGCAAGATCACGAACAGCCTGGAGATGGCTGCGCGATCCGGCATCACCTCGGTGGTCGAGCCGCAGGTGCCCCTCGCAGAACTCGACCTCTTCGCCCGCGCCGAACGCGAGGGCAAGCTCACGAGCCGCACCACGGCCGCCATCTACCACCCGGTCGGCGCCGACGGCGACTTCCGCGCGCGCATCACCGAGGCCATCCGCGAGACGCCGCAGCACGAGCGCTTCACGCTCGGCCCCGTGAAGCTGTACGCCGACGACGTCATCGAACCGCACACCGCCGCGATGCTCGAGGACTACGCCAACCGCCCGGGCCACCGAGGGCATCCGAGCCTCGAACCGACGGAGTTCACGAAGCTCTTCGTCGAACTCGATCGGCTCGGCTACCAGGTGCACACCCATGCCACCGGCGACTGGGGGATCCGGCTGACGCTCGATTCGATCGAGGCCGCCCAGCGCGCGAACGGACGGCTCGACACCCGCCACGGCATCGTGCACGTCGAGTGCCTCGCGCCCCAGGATCTCCCGCGATTCGCCGACCTCGGCGTCGTCGCCGCCATGCAGCCGCGGCACGCGTCACCCGACCTGGTGGCCGGCACCTGGATGGAGAACGTGGGCGAATCGCGTTGGGATCGCGCGTGGCGCTTCAAGTCCATGCTCGATTCCGGCGCGCGCGTGACGTTCTCCAGCGACTGGCAGGTGGGCGAGATGGATCCCTTGATCGGCCTGTACAGCGCTATGACCCGCGCCCGCCTCGACGGGGGCGATGCCTGGACCCTCGGGGAGCGGCTCGATCTCGACCGCGCGCTGCGCGCGTACACCCTGGGCGGCGCGGAGGCCTTCCACCGCGAGCACGATGTCGGCGCACTGCGCGTCGGAGCGCTCGCCGATGTCGTCGTCTGGTCGGGCGATCTCTACGCGATGGAGCCCGCCGAACTGCTCGAGCAGCGGGCCGACCTGACCGTGGTCGGCGGTGCTGCGATCCACGATGCCCGTGGCGAACTCGGCGGTGCTGCTGCGGCCGCACTGGCGACCGATCCGGCCGGCGCCGGGCAGGTCTGCTCCGAGCCCGCGGCGAGCGCTCACACGCACACCCACTGATTCAGCACACCGAATAGAGGACCCCAGATGTCAACGATGCCATCCCACTCAGCAGTCGCCGTCGGCGACGAACGTCTCGCCCACGAGGTCGCAGGCGAAAGCGGCTCCCTCAAGCGCACCCTGAAGCTGCGCCACCTGGTCTTCATCGGCCTGGCCTACATGGCGCCGCTCGCAGTCTTCGACATGTTCGGAATCGTGGCCGATGTCACGAGCGGCCACGTCCCGCTCGCCTACCTGGTCGTGATGATCGCGGTGCTCTTCACCGCCTTCAGCTACTCGCGCATGGTCCGGTTCTTCCCGATCGCAGGATCCGCCTACACCTACGCCAAGGAGGCCATCAACGCGCACCTGGGCTTTCTCGTGGGATGGGTCGCGACGCTCGACTACCTGTTGCTGCCGATGATCAACGCCATCCTCTCCGCGATCTACATGACCGCGGTGATTCCGGGGGTGCCCTTCTGGGTGTGGGTGCTGCTCACCGTCGCGATCTGCACGGTGCTCAACCTCGTCGGAGTGAAGCTCGCGGCGAGCATGAACGTGATCCTCGTCAGCATTCAGCTCGTCGTCGCCGTCGTCTTCGTCGTGCTCACGATCATCAATATCGTGAACGGAGCGAACGGGGCGGAGTTCACCGCTCGCCCGTTCATCTCGAGCGACGTGCAGGGCGCCGCGATCGCCGCGGGAGCCGCGATCCTCGCCCTGTCGTTCCTCGGCTTCGACGCGGTCTCGACCCTCGCGGAGGAGGCGGAGAAGCCCGAGCGCGACATTCCCCGCGCCATCTTCATCATCATCGCGGTCGCCGGTGCGTTCTTCATCACGGTCACCTACGTGATGCAGACGCTGTTCCCCGACGTGACGCAGCTCGCCGATATCGTGGGCGCGTCGCCCGAGATCGCGAAGTACATCGGCGGGGCCGCATTCCAGGCGATCTTCGTCGGCGGGTACATGATGGCCGTGCTCGGGTGCGGGATCACGCAGCAGATGAGTGCTGCCCGCCTGCTCTACGCGATGGGCCGCGACGGTGCGCTGCCGCGCCGGCTCTTCGGCACCGTGAACCCGCGCACCGGCGTCCCCGTCGTCAACGTGCTGATCGTCGCGCTGGTCGCGCTCACGGCGCTGTTTGTCGACCTCGATCAGGCTGCGTCGATGATCAACTTCGGCGCCTTCATCGCGTTCACGTTCGTGAACCTCTCCGTGATCTTCGTGTTCTTCCGCTTCCTGAAGCGGCGCACGGCGGGAGCCTGGGTCACGTTCGTCGCCGTTCCCGCCGTCGGCGTCGCGATCAACGTGTGGCTGTGGCTGAGCCTCGACTCGATCTCCATGATCATCGGCGGCATCTGGTTGGCGCTCGGCATCGTCTACCTGCTGGTGAAGACGCGGGGCCTGCGGGCGCCGGCGCCCGATCTCACGGGGCCGATCAACATCTCGATGTACGAGTGAGGGCGAGGCCGCTGATGCGGCCCCGCCCCGGAAGTATGGTGCTGATCTTCAGCGCTGCGCCGGATCAGCCCGCGTAGGTGTCGACTGCGACGATCTTCACGGCGATCTCTTTGCCGGAGGGGGCCGAGTAGCTGACCTCTTCGCCGACCTTGCGGCCGAGAATCGCAGCGCCGAGGGGGCTCTCGGCGCTGTACACGTCGAGGTCGGAGCCATTGGCGAGCTCGCGATTGCCGAGCAGGAAGCGCTCTTCATCTCCGAAGATCGTCGCGGTCACGACCGTGCCGACCTCGACGACGCCGCTCGCCTCAGGAGCCTCCCCGACGACGACGTGCTTGAGCAACTCCTCGAGGTCGCGAATCCGGGCCTCCATCTTGCCCTGCTCGTCCTTCGCCGCGTGATAGCCGCCGTTCTCCTTGAGGTCGCCCTCCTCGCGCGCCGCCTCGATGCGCGCGGCGATCTCCTTGCGGCCGGCCACGGAGAGCTGCTCCAGCTCACCCTTGAGCCGGTCGTAAGCTTCCTGGGTCAGCCAGGTCTGGGTGGGCTCGGCCATGACGATCCTCGTTTCAGAATTAATGCGCAAACGCGCCCGAGATACAAGAGAGCGCCCTGAACCATGCAGGGCGCGAACCCCCAGGCTACCAGGGCGCGGTCCGGGTGTCAGATCGGCGCCCAGGGGTTGACTGGGACAGCGATGCACCGCGTTGAGTGCGCGGACTCAGCTCGCCGCCGGCTCCTCGATCACCCAGCAGTCGCGCACTGAAGCGGCCGTCGCGGGGTTCGTGACGACGACCCTCGCCGTCACGGTGTGCGACTGCTGGTCCGTCACCGGCAGCTCCACGATCTTCCAGCCGACGGTCGCCTTCGAGGTGTTCAGCGCCTCGACGGCGCAGGCCACCGGCGTGTTCGGTTCAGTCGTCACCTGAAACTTCATATCGAGGCTGGTGTCGCCGTTCTTCGTGTACCCGATGTCTTGGAACGCCACGCGGTTCGGCTGCTGCCAACCGCTGAACACGAGGAAGGCGATGCCGGCGGCGACGAGGAGGGCCGCGGCCGTCCAGGCGAAGCGGCGGTCGAAGCTGGCCCTGCGTCCGGTGCCGTAGCGATCCTCGAGCGACTGCCGCGCGTCGGTCGGGCGGGCGAGCGCAGCGGCCGGCGTGGCGACGGGGGCGCCCGAGGTGCCTCCGGAGGAGATATCGGCCTGCGGCACGGCAAGCTCCGATCTGCGCTGGGTAAACTGAATCTTCGTTGCCAGAGTACCGGGAAGCTCCCGGGAAGCATGTGAGAGGACCCTCATGACGCTCAGGTTGATCGCGGTGCACGCGCACCCCGACGACGAGTCCAGCAAGGGCGCCGCAACCTACGCGCATTACGTGGACGCCGGTGCCGAAGTGCTGATCGTGAGCTGCACCGGGGGAGAGCGGGGCGACCTGCTCAACGAACTCGTCTCGCGCGACCCGAAGAGCCGGCGAGACCTGCCCGGCCTGCGCCGTGATGAGATGGCGCGAGCGCGCGAGATCATCGGGTTCGAGCACCGGTGGCTGGGGTATCAGGACTCCGGTCTTCCCGATGAGGGGGAGATCGTGCCGGAGACCTCGTTCGCCGGGATCCCGGCCGACGTCTCGGCGGAAGCGCTCGTGCGCATCGTGCGCGAGTTCCGCCCCCACGTCATGATCACGTACAACGAGCAGGGGGGCTACCCGCACCCCGACCACATCCGCTGCCACGACATCAGCCGCATCTCCTGGGAGCTCTCCGGAGACCCCGACGCGTACCCGGAGGCGGGCGAACCGTGGGAGATGTCGAAGCTCTACTACGAAGAGATCTTCAACGCGAAGCGCGTCGAGACGATCTACCAGTGGCTCACCGACAACGACCCGTCGTCGCCCATGATCGAGCAGTTCACCGAGATCCGCGAGTGGATGACGCGTCGCCCCTACGTCGGCACTGCGAGCGTCGACGTCGGGCGTTTCTTCGAGCGTCGCGACGAGGCCCTGCGCGCCCACGCGAGCCAGGTGCCGCCCGACAGCACCTTCTTCTTCTGGCCCAACGAACTGCAGCGCCAGGCCTGGCCGTTCGAGGACTACCGCCTCGCCGCCTCCCGCGTCGCCACGAGCGAGTTCGAAGCCGACCTGTTCCAGGGAATCGAGGAGGGCGCATGAGCCTGTTGGCCACCGCCGTGCGCATTGCCGAGGAGACCGAGTTCGATCCCGACACGGTGAGTCCTGGTGTGGCCGGCTTCATCGCGTTCGCGGCGCTCGGCATCGGCATCATCGCGCTCGGCTTCAACATGGTGCGGCGTCTGCGTCGCAACAGCTACCGGGCCGAGGTGCGGGAGCAGATCGAGCAGGAGCTCGCCGAGCAGAACGGGACGGTCGGCAGCACGGGCACGGACCCGCAGGGGCCGTCCCGGCCGGTGGTCGACCCAGACGCAGACCCGAGCTCCGAACCCGGCGGCGGCCCGCGTGCCGAGCCTGGCACCGGGCCGGGCGCCGAGCCGCGAGGCTGAACGCGTGACGGGCGGTTGGGCGTCGGTACCGGACGAGCAGAGCGCCGACTTCGACTTCGGCGACGACGAGCGCTGGCCCGGCGAAGCGTGGGGCGCGCCGGCACCCGACGATCTGCGTGCGCCCGCCCCCGGAAGCAGTCGTGTCGGCGCGACCGCTCAATCCGGTGACCAAGCGGCGGGCCCGCAGGTCGGGCGAGACCCGCGCGAGGTCCTCGCCGAGGTGTTCGGGTACGACGCGTTCCGCGGCGAGCAGGAAGACATCATCCGGCAGGTCATCGGCGGCGGTGACGCGGTGGTGCTCATGCCCACCGGCGGCGGCAAGTCGATCTGCTACCAGATTCCGTCGCTCGTGCGCGAGGGCACCGGCATCGTGCTGTCGCCGCTCGTCGCGCTGATGCACGATCAGGTCGCTGCACTGCAGCTCGTCGGCGTGCGCGCGGCCGCGCTGAACGCGGCGATGTCGATCGAGGATCGCCGCGCCGTCGAGCAGGCGTATCGCGACGGGCAGCTCGACGTGCTCTACCTCGCACCCGAGCGACTGTCGGCACCCGGAACGGTCGAGCTGCTGGCGCAGGGTCGCATCGCGCTCTTCGCGATCGACGAGGCCCATTGCGTCTCCCAGTGGGGGCACGACTTCAGGCCCGACTACCTGCGGCTCGGAGCGCTCGCCGAGCGCTGGCCGGATGTGCCGCGCATCGCGCTGACCGCCACGGCGACGCCCGAGACGCACCGTGAGATCACCGAACGCCTCCACCTGCAGCGTGCGCGGCACTTCGTGTCGAGCTTCGATCGGCCCAACATCCGCTACCGCATCGAATCGAAGCAGAACGCGCGCGCCCAGCTCATCAACTTCGTGCGCGGGGAGCATGCCGGGGAAGCTGGCATCGTGTACGCCCTCAGCCGCAAGCGCGTCGAGCAGACCGCGGCTGCGCTGCGCGACGCGGGAGTCGACGCCGTCGCGTACCACGCGGGGCTCCCGGCGCACGTGAGACTCGACGCGCAGACGCGCTTTCTCCGGGAGGACGGGGTCGTGGTCGTGGCGACGATCGCGTTCGGCATGGGCATCGACAAGCCCGATGTGCGCTTCGTCGCGCACATCGATCTGCCGAAATCCGTGGAGGGCTACTACCAGGAGACGGGCCGCGCCGGTCGCGACGGTCTCCCGTCAGACACCTGGCTCGCGTACGGTCTCCAGGACGTGGTGCAGCAGCGGCAGATGATCGAGTCCGGCGACGGCGATCAGGCGACCCGGGCGAGCCAGACCCGGCACCTCAACGCGATGCTCGCGCTCTGCGAAGGCGTGCAGTGCCGCCGCGTGTTCCTGCTGCGGTACTTCGGTGAAGAGCGCACGGAGCCGTGCGGCAATTGCGACGTCTGCCTGACGCCGCCCAAGCTCTGGGATGCGACGATCCCGTCGCAGATGCTGCTGTCGACCGTCATTCGCACGCAGAAGGAGCGCAATCGCACGTACGCCGCCGGTCAGCACATCGATGTCTTGCGCGGTGTCACATCGGAGCGAGCCGCGCAGATGCGGCTCGACGAGCTCTCGACCTGGGGCATCGGCACCGAGTGGTCGGTCGCGCAGTGGCGCGGTGTCGTGCGCCACCTGCTCGCAGCCGGCTTGCTCGAAGCGCAGGGCGAGTGGGGTGTGCTCGCTCCGACCGAAGCGGCGAAGCCGGTGCTGCGCGGCGAAGAAGCGGTCATGATGCGCGAGGAGGTCGTCACCCGCGCCTCCTCCGGCGGCCGTGGGCGCGCCTCCCGGAGCGGCGGCGGCGAGAAGCGCTCGGCAGCCGCGGCCGACCTGACGCCGGATCAGGCCGAGATCTTCGAACGCCTCCGCGCCTGGCGGGCCGGCGAAGCGCGCACCCAGGGCGTGCCGGGATACGTCGTATTCGGCGACGCCACCCTCGCCGCCCTGGCCGTGCACGAGCCGAAGACCGACGAAGAACTGCTCGCGATCTCCGGCATCGGGCAGGTCAAGCTCGAGCGGTACGGGGCCGCCGTGCTTGAGACGCTCGCGGCCGAGCCCACGCACTGAGGGTCTGCTCCCAGGGTGTCGCTGTGAGTCCGAGTTCGGTGGTGAGACGACCGGGGACGAGTTCGCTCGGCGATTTCCACAGGTAGCGCTGGTGGAACATCTCTCGCATCATCGGCGAGCCCAGCCCCGCGATCGCGAGGAGGGCGGGAGGGATGCGCAGCACCCGGCCCGGCGGGAGGCCGAGCGCTGCCGCGGCGTCGGCCGTCATCTCCCGTTGCGAACGAGCCGGAGGCGTCGGGGCGATGAGCCGGGTGTCACTCGGCGTCGCCAGCGGCACCGAAGCGATCATGGCGCGGCAGAGATCGGGGATCGTGGTGACCGCATGCGGCGCGTCGGGATCCCCGAGCAGCCACGCGGTGCGCCCGGCGGCCACCGGGGAGAAGATCATGCCCAGCACGACCGAGGTCTGAGCCGCGGCGGTCGGACCGATGAGATCCGAAGCGACCACCGACGCCGTGCGGGCCGGATGCACGGCGCGGGCCTCGAGCAGCGCTGCCCGCACGTGGCCGAGAGGTGACGCGGGCGCGAGGGGAGAGTGCTCGCCGACCGCGCGCGCCCCGAGACCATAGGCGTACACCGACTCGGGGAAGACGACGGGGATGTCGAGCTCGGCCGCCACGTCCATCACCGCCTGCTCGCGATGCGGCAGTTCCCGGCGCCAGACCGGGGCGGAATACGCCGCATGGATGCAGTGGAAGATCGCGTCGGCGCCGAGCGCGGCGGCGCGCAGGTCGTCGCGATCACCGGCGTCGCCGGGGCGCACGTGCGCACCTGCGACCGGAGCGCTGTTTCGGCGCAGCACGATGACGGTGTGGCCCGCCTCGGAGAGATCGAGTGCCAGCTGCCGGCCGATCTGACCGGCTCCGGTGATGAGATAGCGCATGGTGCATCCATTCTGTGATCAGTGCTCACTAAGTTGTCCGGCTTCACTGTATTCCGCGCTCTGAGAAAAATCAAGAGCACTGATCTCTGAATTGCGGACCGACGCCGAGACTGGCACACTGAACGCATGGAACGCCCGAGACGAACGCACGCGGAGGCCCGCGCGCAGATGCGTGCGGGGATCCTGCGCCTGGGCAGAGCCCAGCTCGCCGAGGTCGGCGCTGCGGGACTCTCCGTGCGCGAGATCGCACGGGGACTCGGAGTCGCCTCATCAGCGATCTACCGGCACGTGGCCAATCGCGATGCGCTGCTCACGCTGCTCGTGGTCGATGCCTATACCGAACTGGCAGAGGCGGTGGCGGCACGGGTCTCCGCGAACGAGGCGCCCGCGCAGCGGTTGCGGCAGCTCGCCTGTGGCATGCGGGAGTGGGCGGTCGCGCATCCCGAGTCATGGGCATTGCTCTACGGCTCGCCCGTGCCCGGGTACCAGGCGCCGGCCGCGCAGACGACTCCGGTCGGCACCCGGGTGATGGTGCAGTTCGTGGGAGTGCTGGCCACCGGAGACGCCGCTGTGCGTCATTCCGAACGTCCTCCCGTCAGTTCGGGGCTCGCAGCCGAGCTCAGTGGGGGGATCGCGGAGCTGAGCGCAGACGCCGATCGAGACCTCGCGTCCGAGGCGGCCAGCGCACCCGGGTTCGCCGCGGACGCGCTCGAATCCTGGACGGCGCTGATCGGCATCATCAGCGCCGAGGTCTTCGGACAACTGGGGAGCGACCTCTCGGCCTACGGCGAAGAGTTGCTCGACCGCTGGACGACGACGATGGCGCGGCGGTTCGGATTGCGATGACGGGAACGAACTTCGGTGCGACAGGGAGCTTCGGTGCGAGATCGAGCTTCGGTGAGAGCCGATTGGTATCATCCGTCGCACCGAAGCCGCGGTTCCCACCGAGGCGAGGCATCTCCCTCCGCGTGGCACACTGAAGCGCATGGAACGCACCTCCGCCGACATGGCCGCCGGCTCGCAGCTCGCCGGGCGGGCGCTCGTCGTGATGGGGGTCTCCGGCGCGGGCAAGAGCACCGTCGCCGCCGCGCTCGCCGCCGCACGCGGCGGCCTCTGCATCGACGCCGACGACCTGCACTCGGCGAAAGCGGTCGATCAGATGCGGCGCGGCACACCGCTGACCGACGCGGATCGCTGGCCCTGGCTCGACCGCGTCGGCGCGAGCATCACGCGTGCGGCGGGCGAGGGTCATGCGGTGACCGTGGCATGCTCGGCCCTGCGACGCACGTATCGCGACCGACTGCGCGCCGCGACGGCGGTACCGCTGTGGTTCGTGCAGCTCGATGTGCCCCGTGACCAACTGCTCGCCCGCCTGGAGGTGCGCGTCGGCCACTTCATGCCGGCCGGATTGCTCGATTCGCAGCTCGAGACCCTCGAGCCGCTCGCTCAGGATGAGCCGGGCATCACCGTCGACGCGGCGCTGCCGGTGGAACGGATCGTCGCCGTGGTCGCCGCGCACCCGCCTCGCCAGTGATCGGGTGGAGCGGCGGCACTCCGACCGCGAGCGCTACCGCAGGAAGAACGGGTCGAGCGCGAGCAGGAGCGCCGCCGTCCAGTGGCAGAGGAAGGCGACCACGGTGAGCGCGTGGAAGATCTCGTGGAACCCGAAGACGCCGGGAATCGGGTTCGGGCGCTTCGTGCCGTAGATCACGGAGCCGAGCGTGTAGAGCAGACCGCCGACCACCACGAGCACCATCGCCGCGAAGTTCGCGTGCGCGATATCGACGATGTACATTATGGCGGCCCAGCCGAGCAGCACGTACAGGGGCACGTACAGCCATCGCGGCGCGCCGAGCCAGAACACCCGGAATCCGATGCCGAGCAGGGCGCCCACCCAGACCAGCACGAGCAGCAGCACGCCCTTGTCGAGCGGCAGCGCGAGGAGCGCGATCGGCGTGTACGTTCCGGCGATCAGCACGAAGATGTTGGCGTGGTCGAGACGCCGGAACACCTGCCGCGTGCTCGGCTTCCAGTCGCCGCGGTGGTAGAGCGCCGAGACCCCGAAGAGGAGCATGCTCGAGAGCGTGTAGACGAGGGACGCCCACTTCGCCAGCGGCCCGTCGGCGACGCTGATGAGCACGATCCCCGCCACGATCGTGAGCGGGAAGGTCCCCGCGTGGATCCAGCCCCGCCACGTCGGCTTCGCCTCGAGCGTGGCACCCGGCTGCTCCTGCGGGTGATCGATGGCGTCTTCGAGGAGCGGGATCGAGAGGCGATCGGGTTCGGGCAGCGGTCGTTCCTCCTGCGACGTCATGACCTCGAGTGTATGGTCCCGGCCTCCTCCTCGCGACGGGCGCGCATCAGGTCGAGCCGGTACACTCGGAACGTGAGTGCCCAGCCGTCGAATCCGCGGGCCGGTCTGCTCTACCGGCTGTACCAGCGGCGCCTGCGCCGCGAGATCGATCGGCGCCAGGTTCCCCAGCACATCGCCGTGATCGTCGACGGGAATCGTCGCTGGGCGAAACAGCGTCTCCAGGAGCGCGCCGCCTTCGGGCATCGCGCCGGAGCCCGCAAGATCCCTGAGTTCCTCGGCTGGTGCGAAGAGGTCGGAGTCGGCACCGTCACGCTGTACCTGCTCTCCGCGGACAACCTGGGCGCGCGGGATCGCCAGGAACTCGACGACCTCTTCGGCATCATCGCGGAACTCGCCGAACTCCTCGCCGAGCACCCGGGGTGGCGCGTGAAGCACGTCGGCACGTGCGACGGGCTGTCGTCGGAACTGACCGACGCCCTGCGTGCGGCCGAGCAGTCGACCGCCGATCGTGACGGCCTGCACATCAACCTCGCCGTCGGCTACGGCGGCCGCAGCGAGATCACCGCGGCGATGCACAGCGTCATCGCCGAGCATCAGGCGGCCGGCGGCACCATCGACACGCTCGCCGAGCGATTGACGCCCGAGCTCATCGGTGAGCATCTCTGGACCCGGGGGCAGGCGGATCCCGATCTCGTGATTCGCACCTCGGGTGAGCAGCGGCTCTCCGACTTCATGATCTGGCAGTCGGCGCACTCCGAGTTCTACTTCGTGGAAGCGCTGTACCCGGACCTGCGCGAGGTGGACTTGCTCCGCGCGCTGCGCGACTACTCGTCTCGGCAACGACGGATGGGGGGCTGAACAGATGGTGGGACGCGGATTGCCGGATCTCGCAGGTCAGCGGGTGCTGATCACGGGCGCCTCCGGCGGTATCGGGGGCGGCATCGCACGCGCGTTCGCGGCTGCTGGCGCGCGCCTCGCCGTGCACTACCGTGGCGCGACCCGGGAATCGAGCGATGCCGTGGGCGCGCTCGTGCGGGAGCTGCGTGAAGCCGGCGCTGAGGTCGAGCCCGTGCGCGCCGACCTCGCCCTCGCGGGTGCCGCATCGTCGCTGGTCGATGACGCCGTGGCGGCCCTCGGCGGTCTCGACGGACTCGTCAACAACGCCGGAGTGCAGCCGCTTGCGATGCTCGCCGATACGACGAGGAGTGAGTGGGACGAGGTGCTCGGCACGAACCTCGGAGCGGTGTTCGAGCTCTCGCAGGCCGCGGCCGCGGTGATGGAGCGCGCGACCGGCGGCGACCGGTGGATCACGCACATCGCCTCGATCGAGGCATCCCGGCCGAGCCCGGCGCACGCGCACTACGCCGCGGCGAAGGCGGGGCTCGTGATGCACGCCCGCGCGGCGGCGCTGGAACTCGGTCCGCTCGGCATCCGCGTCAACTCCGTGTCGCCCGGTCTCGTCGACCGACCCGGTCTCGCGGAAGCCTGGCCGGAGGGGGTCGCGAGCTGGACGAGCCGAGCCCCGCTCGGCCGACTCGCCACTGCGGCCGACATCGGCGGCGCGTGCGTGCTGCTCGCGTCACCGGCTGCCGGGTTCATCACCGGGCAGGATCTTGCCGTCGACGGCGGCATGCTGGCCACGCCGGGCTGGTGACCGATGACCCTCTTCCCGAATCGAGAACGGAGTTGCGGATGAGCGATTACGAGACGGTGCTGCGCGCCGACGCGATGCTGACGCCTGCGGGTGTGGTCGCCGACGCCGAACTCGCCTTCGACGGCTCGGGACGGATCACGTACGCCGGATCCGCCCGCCCGGACGCGGCGTCGGCGAGCGACCGCGTGGTGCACGAACTCGAGGGGCAGGTGCTCATGCCCGGACTCGTGAACGGGCACACGCATTCCGCGATGACGCTCCTGCGCGGCGTCTCCGACGATGAGGGCTTCATGCCGTGGCTGGCGGCGGTGCAAGCGCTCGAGCAGCATCTCACGCACGACGATGTCGCAGTCGGATTGCAGCTCGCGATGGTCGAGATGATCGAGACCGGCACCACCGCGTTCGCCGACATGTACCACTGGGATGCCGAACTCATCGAGCTGGTGCGCGCCGCGGGCATGCGCGCCCTCGTCGCGCTCGCATCCTTCGCTCCGGATGCGGTCGGGTTTCCCGGCGTCTCGCCCTGGAACGGCGCCGATGCGACCGAGCAGACCGAGGCGCTGGCGGCCCAGTACTCTGGCGATGCGCAGGTGCGGATCGCCTACGGCCCCCACGCGCCGTACACGTGCCCGCCCGAGTTCTTGAGCGACATCGCACGGCGGGCCGTCGCCCACGGGATCCCGATTCACACCCACATCTCCGAGTCGGCAGCCGAGGTCGCGCAGATCGAGGAGCGCTACGGGGCGACGCCAGCGGCGCATCTCGACGCGCTCGGACTCTTCGAGGCCGAGGTGCTCGCCGCGCACTGCGTGCACCTGACCGAAGACGAGATCGCACTGCTCGCGCGAACCGGCACCGCGGTCAGCCACAACCCGGTCTCGAACCTGAAGCTCGGCAACGGCATCGCTCCGCTTCCGGAGTGGCAGACCGCCGGGCTGCGCATCTCGCTCGGCACCGACTCCGTCGCGAGCAACAACACGCTCGACCTCTTCGAGGAGATCAAGACGGGCACCATCCTGCACCGCGGGGCGCGCCAGGACGCCGCGATCGTGCGCGCATCGGACGTGCTCGACATCGCCACGCGGCGCGGCGCCGAAGCGATCGGCTTCCCGGAGACCGGCGCGCTCGAAGCCGGGCGCCTCGCCGACGTGATCGCGCTCGACATCACGGGATCCGCCGCGATTCCGTTCGAGCCGGCAGCGCTCGTCTCGCACCTCGGCTTCTCCGCGACGGGCGGTGACGTGCGTCACGTCTTCATCGGCGGACGGCATGTGTACGCGGAGGGCGAGCACCTGACGCTCGATGCCGACGCGATCCGCCTGCGGGCCGCCGAGGCTCGCGCGCGACTGAGCGCTGCAGCGCGAGACGCCTGAGCGCACGCGCGCCCTCAACGCATTCCATCCCCGACACACCGAAAGGTCACTCATGCCCGTCCGACTCCCCGCCGACGCCGAACTTCCCCTGCTGCGCGCCCGCGTATCCGATCTCGCCGACCGAGCACTCGTGGTCGGCGACCCCGGGCGCGCGGCCCGCGTCGCCGAACGGCTCGACGACATGCGGCAGCTCGCCGTGAACCGCGAGTATCACGTCTACGCAGGCACCTGGAAGGGTGTGCCCGTGACCGTGGCTTCGCACGGCGTCGGGGGAGCCGGAGCCGCGGTGTGCTTCGAAGAGCTCGCACGGGGCGGCGTCACCCGCATCATCCGCTCGGGAACCGCGGGCGGCATGCAGCCGGAGATCGTCGATGGCGCCATCGTCGTGGCGACGGGGGCGGTGCGCGCGGACGGCGTGAGCCACCAGCTGGTGCCGACCGAGTTTCCCGCCATCGCGACACCGGAAATGACGGTCGCGCTGAAAGCCGCTGCTGCCAGTTCCGGGCTCGACGTGCACAGCGGCGTCGTGCTGACGGGCGACATGTTCTACCCGAGCGACGTGATCACCGGAGTCGACCTGCCGCTGTGGCAGCGCGCCGGCGTCGTCGCCGTCGAGATGGAGGCGGCCACGCTGTTCGTCATCGCCGCGCTCCACGGCATCGAGACTGGCGGCGTCTTCGCCATCGACGGGAACCCCCTCGCCGCGGCCGACGTCGCAATGGGGGACTACGACCCGTATCGCGAGATCGTCGTGCAGGCGGTCGACGCCGCGCTCACCACCGCGCTCGACGTGCTGGTGTCGTGAGCGCATCGGCACGCACCGCGCATTCGCCGTTCTCCGCGGTGCTCTTCGACTGCGACGGCGTGCTCGTCGACTCAGAGACGATCACCATTCAGCTGCTCGCCGAGATGCTGCGCGAGCTGGGGTGGGAGATCTCGTACGACGAGACCGTGCGCACCTTCATCGGGCGGGCCCTGGTGGATGAGTGGGAAGTGATCCTCGCGCACACCGGATTCAGGATCACGGACGCCTGGATCCACGAATTCCATGTACGCCGGGATGACGCGCTGCGCGTCAGCGTACAACCCGTAGCCGGAGTGGAGGCGATGATCGCGGCGGTCGCCGAGCGCTTCGGCGACCGCATCGCGCTCGCCTCCGGCGCCGATCGCGTCAAGATCGAGATGCAGCTCGACGTCACCGGGCTCGGGCGCTGGTTCGGCGACCGGGTGTTCAGCGGCATGGAGCAGCCCCGCAGCAAGCCGGCTCCCGACGTCTACCTCGCCGCCGCTGCGGCACTCGGCGTCGACCCCGCTTCGGCGCTCGTCGTCGAAGACACGGTCGCCGGTGTGACGGCCGGTATCGCAGCGGGCGCGACGGTGTTCGGATTCTCCCCGGACAGCCCGGTGCGGACCGACCCAGGGATGCTGCGCGGAGCAGGCGCGTCGATCGTGTTCTCAGACATGAGCGAACTGCCCGGTCTGATCGACGAGTGGGTCTCGCGGCCCGCGGCGTAACCCGGGTAACCCGCCGCGACACGCAGTGTCAGCCGTTGCGGCTCGACGACGCGAGCTCCGACGCACCCCCTACGCGATGCGGGAGCGGTCGAACGCGTCGAGGCTGATGCCCTCGGCGAGTACGATCTTCGCCCACTCACGCGCAGAATGCAGGCTGTGATCGCGGTAATTGCCGCAGCTCACTGCTTCCGTTCCCGGCACGTCGTCCCAGGTGACGCGCTCCGCCAGATCGGTGAGCGAACTCTTGATCGCCTCGGCGACCGTCTCGACGCTCGGCTCGCCCCAGGCGATGAGATGGAATCCGGTGCGGCAGCCGAACGGTGAGATGTCGATGAGCCCGTCGAATCGGGTGCGCAGCAGCGCGGCGAGCGTGTGCTCGATGGTGTGCAGGCCCGCCGTGGGAATCTCCGCCTCATTCGGCTGCACCAGGCGAATGTCGAAGTTTGAGATCGCGTCGCCCTTCGGGCCGCGCTCGACCCCGATGAGGCGCACGTACGGTGCCAGCACTTTCGTGTGATCCAGTGAAAAGCTCTCTACTTCGGCAAGTTCGACGTCGCTCATGCGACCCAGTTTCTCATGGGCACCAGAGTATCGAGCGTGGGCACGACATTCTCCTGGCATGACGAAACGTGACTCCTGAACGGCGTCGGGGCCCGGGTACGAGAACGGGCCCGCACCCGAAGGTGCAGGCCCGTTCTCCGTACGCGAGCGTTACGCTGCGCGCGCGAGCTCCTTGCGGGTCAGCGCGATCCGCGTGCGGTCGCCAGCGAGGCGCTCTGACACGCTCACGTTCCAGCCGGCGCGATCGAGGCGCTTGAGGTCGCCGCGCGCCTCGTCGAGACGATCGGTCTCGACGACGTAGAGCGTGCGGCCAGAGCTGCGGTAGACCGAGCGGCGCTGGGCCCAGTCGGGCACGAGCATGTCTTCGGCTCCGCTGAGGGAGTGGTAGGGCGTGCGCAGGGGACCGGCCGCCGGCCGCACGTCTGCGATATTGGGCATACGAGTATGCGAAGTCATGGTGTTCCTTTCGTGGCGCACCGTCACGGTGCGCGATCCCCGAGCAGTTCTCGGGGGTGGGCTCACTGGGAGCCTGCGCTGCTTCGCCGGGGCTGCGTCGGTACAGCCCGTTCGATCTCTTGCGATCGATAGCGGAGCGCAACTGCACCGGTCTCATCGGGGGACCAGCCTCGTCTGAAGGCCTTCGGTGCTCGGTGGGTGTCGCGGCTGGTGACGCAGAGTTGAGGTGATCTCGACGTGCCGTTCAACGGCGATCATGCGTACGGCTCGCGAACCCGACTCCTCATATTAGAACACATTTTCGAAAAGCGCTAGTGTGGGTTCGAAGATGTGGATCAATAGGCGCCCGAGCGCCGCTGGGAGCGCCGATGACTGAACCGACCACCCTGCTCGTGTTCGCACACCGCGACGAGGCTTCGGCCTTCTCCGATGTGGCTCACCTCGTGACCGGAGTGGGCAAGGTCAACGCTGCGGTAGCACTCGCCGCGGAGCTCTCCGAGCGTCCCGTCGATCGCGTGGTGGTGCTCGGAACGGCAGGCGTCGTGAGCGACGGCCCCGAGCGCCCATCGCTCGACGCGGTCTACCAGATCACCGGAGTGGTGCAGCACGACTTCTCGCTGCCGTCGCCGGAGCTGCGACCCGCCGGCGACGCGATCCTGCCCCCAGAGGCGGCCGCCACCATAGCGACCGGCGATGTGTTCGTGCAAGACGATGCCCAGCGCGCGACCATCGCAGGCCTCGGTGCGAGCCTCGTCGACATGGAGGCCTACGCGTACGCCAGCGTGTGCGCGCGCTTCGGGGCCGCGCTGCAGATGTTCAAGATCCCCTCCGACTTCGCCGACTCGACCACCACCGACGAGGAGTGGGACACGATCGTGTTCCGCAAGAGCGAGCAGCTCAGGGAGTTCTGGGACACCAGGCTGAGGTAGTTCGCGCGGCCGCCGCGTCAAGGCGGTGGCAGGGCTCCTGCTCGTTCGGTACACCTGAAGGCATCGGTGCGTTCGGTGCCGATGGAAAGGGGAGTACCGGTGCTCTTGGAAGCCGACGGGCTCATCGTCGATTGGACGCTGATGCCCACGTACAACACCATCATGTCGCTCGCAGCAGGTGCGGGGCTGCTCTGGATACTCGGGCTGGTGCGCGCGCTTCGCAAACCAGGGGAGTTCGCTCCCGAGGGGTGGGCGCTGACCGCCGGCGTGCTCGGAAGCATCCTGACGCTCACCGGCGCGCATATGACCCTGACCTGGCCGCTCGCCGCCTACTTCCCGTTCGACAACATCATCTTCGGAGAGCCGAGTCTCGGATTCGGCGTCCTGCTGCTGGCAGCAGCCTTCCTGCTGTGGCGCCGCTCCGCCGCCATCACGGCGGCTCCAGACCCGGGGGCGCACCTCGCGCGCACCGTCCGACCACTCGGGATCTTCGTCTTCGGACTGGGTCTCGCGATGTTCGGGATCGCCGCCGCTGGAATGGTGTTCCAGCTCTTCGCCGCGCCGCCGGAAGAGCCTATCTCGGGTGCATTCGCCGAGTACCCGTGGGTGGAGGCGACCTTCATGTCGGGGCTCTTCGCGCTCGTCGGAGTGGGCGCCGTGCTCTTCCCCTTCGCCCTCAGGGGCTTCGATTCAGCCGGACCGAAGCTGCGGCCCGTCGCTCTCGTCGCGGGCATCGCCTGGGGGCTCGCCGGGCTGGCGTTCCTGCTCTTCGGGGCACTCAACTACTTCACGCACATCGGCCTGATCATCAATACGACCGCGTAACGGCTCGCGGGCGGGGCCGCACCACGGCCCGATTCGCGCGAGCCGTTCGCATCCCGTAGGATTTTCCGCGGTGACGTGTCCGAGCGGCCGAAGGTGCAACTCTCGAAAAGTTGTGTAGGGTAACCCCCTACCGTGGGTTCAAATCCCACCGTCACCGCCAGTTGAGAAGCCCCGGGTCCTTGCAAAAGCGAGGACCCGGGGCTTCGTGTTCACGGCGGCATCGGTTGCATCAGCGACACCGAGCTACGGCTCGACGCGAACCACGCCGAGTTCGTACGCCCGGATCACCGCGAGAACGCGATTCGGCACCTCGAGCTTCATCAGAATGCGCCCGAAGTGAGCTTTCACCGTCGATTCGGTGACGTGGAGGGCCGCCGCGATCTCTCGGTTGGTCAAACCTCGACCGACGAGTGCGAAGACGTCCCGTTCCCGGTCCGAGAGCGCGTCGAGCTCGTGGGCGCGGGCCGGCGCCTCGTCTCTCGCCAGGTGGGGCACCGCGATCTCGATGAGCTTCGCCGTGACGCGCGGCGAAACGACCGCGTCCCCGGTGACGACCGCGCGCACCGCGGCGATCAACTCGTCCGGGCGCGTGTTCTTCAAGAGGAACCCTGCGGCTCCGGCCTGCAGCGCGCCGAAAGCGTACTCGTCCACGTCGTAGGTCGTGAGCATGAGCACGCGCACGCCGGGATGCCTGGCCGTGATCTCGCGGGTCGCCTCGATGCCGTCGGTCCCCGGCATGCGCACATCCATCAGCACGACGTCGGGGGCGAGCCGCCCGGCCGCCCGAACGGCCTCGGCGCCATCTGCGGCCTCGCCGACGACCTCGATGCCGGGGTGCGCGTCCAAGACGAGTCGGAGCCCGTATCGGACGAGATCCTGGTCGTCGGCGATCAGGAGTCGGATGACGTCGGAGTCTGCCCCCGCGTTCGTGCCCGTGTGCGCTTCGCTCATTGCTCCTCCAGCGAGAGACGAACAGAGACCTGCCAGCCGCCGCCGGCCAGCGCGCCGGACCGCACCTCGCCGTCGTAGAACATCGCGCGCTCCTGAATGCCGACGAGGCCTCGCCCATGTCCCACAGCGGCCGGAGCTTCTGCGGAGCGGTCGGTCACCACGATGCGCGCCTCGTGCTCGGTGAACTCGAGGCGAACGCGCACGTCGCGCACGTCTCGCGCGTGGCGCAGCACGTTCGTGAGTGATTCCTGCACGATCCGGTAGACGGTCAGCCCGACAGCCGAGTCCGCTTCGGGCGCCCCCGCCTGCTCGAGTCGCAGGGGAAGGCCGGCGGCGCGAAACTCTTCGATGAGTGCCGGAAGGTGGCGCATGGTGGGCGGCTCCGGCATCGGCCGCCCTGCTCCTGAGTCGTCGCGAACGGCGGTGAGGAGGCGTTTCACCTCGGACAGGGTGCGTCGGCCGGTCTCCGCGACCCGGCCCATCACACGCCTCGATTCGTCGGGACGCGCGGCCGCGGTGGCTTCGGCTCCATCGGCGAGCGCGATCATCACCGCCAGACTGTGCGCGATGACATCGTGCATCTCCCGGGCGATGCGCTCCCGTTCGCCGGCCGCTGCGATACTGACGTCCTGCTCCGCCCGTTCCATGATCGCGCGAACCTGCCGATTCCGATGCCCGGCATTGATGCCGAGCAGCGAAGCGATGAGCATTGCGGCTATGAAGACGATCGAGACGCTGAGCCAGTCCGTCGGCCAGCTCTCCCAGTCGACCCGAAGCGCGAGTCCGTGCACCGGCGGGCCGAGGCGCACGCGGAATGCGGTGATCAGCGCACCTGCGCAGGCGACGAGCGCTCCGACACCCAGCGCGGCCCAACCACGACGGCTGCCGAACTCCGCCCCTGCGCGGTACAGCGCGATCAACGCGAGCGCGATCTCCGCTCCGGATCCCGCGGCACAGGTGAGGAGCAGGAGACTCAGGACGACAGCGAATGCGACGATCGGTCGGCGGCGCCAGAGGCAGAGCGTCGCGGTGCCGGCCGCGCACAGCAGCACCAGCGGCCCCGCCGGCGTTCTCAGCTCGGACTCGAGCGAGAGGTAGCCGAGTACGGCGGAGATGCTCAGGTAGACCACCAGGGCGAGCACGTCGCCGCAGGTGAAGACGCGTGGGGGCCGGTTTCGCTGCGCGCTCATGCGTCCCGTCTGCGCAATGCGATCGCCCCCGCAGTCAGGGCGAGCCCGGCGGAGACGGCGGCGATCACCCACCCTGCTGCTGTGCTGATGTGACCCGACCACAGGTCGAGGAATGGCCCGGAGCCATCGCTCACCCGGCTCATCGCGTCACCGGCATTGCCGAGCAGCGTGATGCGGATGAGGCGAGAGAGCAGGCCGTATGGGAGCACCGAGCTCAGCACCGGGATGAGCAGCGTGGCCGCGAACACGATGACGGAGCCAGCGGTGGTGGACCGCACGAGAGCTCCGACGCCGAGCCCGAACAGGCTGCAGAAGCCGAGGTACGCGGCCGAACCGATCAGCGCCGGCGCCACCCCGGGGCCTGTGAGGGGAGCGGCGAGTCCGTGCTCGGCGTAGAACGGATACGTGGCGGCCCACGTGCCGAGCGCGGTGATGAGTGCGACTCCGGTGACCGCGGAGCCTGCGACGATCGCCTTCGCCCAGAGCACGCGCAGGCGATCGGGAACCGCGACGAGGGTGAGCTGAATCGTGCCGGAGGAGTACTCGGCACCGATCATCATGACACCGAGGATACCGGCGATGATCTGCCCGCTGATCACCATGGGCATGGTGACGTCGCCCATCGTCCGTTCGAGTGAAGGGACCGACGGCACGCCCGAGGATTCGAGCGTGGCGGCGAGGAAGAGACTGCCGGTCATCCCGATGAAGAAGATGCCCCCGAGGGTGATCAGTGAGGCGGGGATGCTGAGGAGTTTGATCCATTCCGAACGGAGGACGCAGGCGAATGCGGGGCGGCGGGTGCGCGCATCCGACCGGTGCGCGGGTGCGGTCAATGTCATGAGTTCGCTCCTGAAGGGCTCGTGGTCGCTCGGTACTCGGTCGCCGCGGCGGTGAGCGCCAGGTACGCATCTTCGAGGGACCCCTCGACGGAGGTCACTTCGTGCAGCACGATGCCCGCCGCAGCAGCAGTGCTGGCGACCTGTTCCGCCGACAGGTGCTCGACATCGATCGCACCGTCGGCGCGAATCGACACGGTGACGCCGGGCGCTGTCAGTGCCGTCATGAGACGTTCGACCTCGTGCGTGCGCACGCGCACGGAGGACGGGGTCGCGCCGGTGATGACGTCGCGCATCGAGCCGTCGGCAAGGATCGCGCCGCGGCCGATCACGATGAGATGATCCGCCGTCTGCGCCATCTCGCTCATGAGATGCGACGACAGCAACACGGTCTTCCCCGCTGCAGCGAGCTGCCTCAGCAAGGCTCGAATCCAGAGGATCCCCTCGGGGTCGAGTCCGTTCGTCGGCTCATCCAGGATGACCGTCTGAGGATCCCCGAGCAGCGCCGCGGCGATACCGAGACGCTGGCCCATGCCCAGTGAGAATCCGCCCACCCGTCGGGTTGCGACCGCATCGATGCCCGTGAGCTCCATGACCTCTCCGACGCGGGCCCGACCGATGCCGTGCGTCGCCGCGATCGAGAGCAGATGCTTGTACGCCGTGCGGCGCTTGTGCGCGGCGCGCGCATCGAGCAGCACGCCGACCTCTCGCAGGGGCGCTGGCAGGTCGCGATAGGCGCGGCCGTTGACCTCGGCGATCCCGGCGCTCGGCTGATCCAGCCCCACGATCATGCGCATCGTCGTCGACTTTCCCGCGCCGTTCGGGCCGAGAAAGCCGGTGACCTTTCCCGGTCGCACCGTGAAATCGATCCCGTCGACGGCTGTCTTATCGCCGTACCGTTTCGTGAGCGTCTGAACTCGAATCATGATGCACCTTTCGCTTGCATCCGACGCTACGGAGAGCCGGGCGCAGGCGCATCGCCCTGGAGTCTGCACATCGCTCCGGCGACCAGTACCTGGGTCTACACGGAATCGGCGGCAGCGGGAGACCCACGTCCGAGTTCTCGGCGCGGAGGACAGCCCTGCGCGGAGACGCATCGTCGAGACGTAGGTCTCGCATGATTCGTCAGCACGGTCGTCGCTACGCCCCCGTCTCACCCCTGCAGGATGAAGTCGTCTGAGAATGGCAAGGCCACCTGACACCCTGGCGGGAGACACGCAAGTGAGAGGACAGCACAATGTCATTCTGGGAATCGTTCTGGTCCGTCGTCGGGTGGTTTCTCTGGGCGGCAATCTTCATCGCCTACTTGATGGCGCTCTTCTCCGTGCTCGCAGATATCGTTCGGGATGAGACGCTCAAGGGGTGGGCGAAAGCGATCTGGGTCGTCTTTCTCATCTTCGTACCGTTTCTTACGGCGCTGGTCTATCTGGTCGCTCGTGGAGACGGGATGAGTGAACGCACCGTCACTGCTGCTCGGAGAGCTCAAGAGGGCGTTGACGAGCGCATCCGCTCAGTCGTGCGTGTCGACCCAGCGACGCAGATCGAGAAGGCTGCGGCGTTGCTGCACGCCGGTACGATCACGCAGGCCGAGTACGAGCAGCTCAAAGCACGCGCGCTCGCCTCTTAGCGGAGGGCTGGAGAGATGAGTCTGGGACCGTCGGATGCAGGCTTCGCCTTCGGGCCCATCGAACTCAACGTGATCTCGTTCGCTGCCGCTGATCCTCCCTCTGACCTGCTCGCCGCCCTGACAGAGCTCGTATGCCACGGCAACGTTCGAATTCTCGACGTCGTCCTCGTCGCAAGGTCAGCGACGGGGACGACGGGGTTTCGTGAGCTTGAGATCGAGGATCCCAATCTGACCAGGCTCACGCTGCACGCTCGGGGATTGATCTCGGAGGAAGACCTGGACGTGCTTGCGCAGTGCGTCCCACGAGCCAGTACTGCGGCCGTCGTCGCCCTCGAACCCACATGGGCGCGGGAGTTCGCCGAACGAGTACTCGACACTGGGAGCGTGCTCGTTGCGACCGTGCAGATTCCAGGCACGGCAGTGAACGCGGCGATTGACATCGCGCTCGAGGGCTGAACATCGCGACGTCGACTACGAGAAGAAGCGCACCGCTTCGCGCCTGCTGGCGACCCCGAGCTTGCGATAGATCGACCGTTGATGCGTCTTCACCGTGTTGATGGAGACCCCGAGCACTTCGGCGATTTCGTGCATCGTCCTTGTGGTGCGCAGTTGCGAGAAGACCGTATTCTCGCGCTCCGAGAGCTGATCTTGCGGGCCAGCAGCGGCACGAAGGGACAAGCACTCGGAGATGAAATACTCGTACCGAGTGCCCCAAGCCAAGTGCTCGGTGAGCAATTTGCGCATGGGAACCCCAGCCCCGGAGAACGGGCGGCGGATCCCCTCGGCGGACGCGACTTCGAGCGCCTGCTCGACGAACTCGTGAGCGGGTGCCTCGAGGCCCCGCTGCTGACGTACGAGCGCATCCGCGACGAGCTTCATCGCGCTGATGTACGAAGCGGCTAGGTGCTGTTCCAGTCGAGCCAACATCTCCGCTGCGAGATCCACTCGGCCAGCGCGCAGCGCAATCCCGGACAGGAGGACGCCGACGAGCGGAACATCAGTCGAATCGGTGTAATGCTCGACCACTCTCATAGCTTGTGCACGATGTCCGGCGGCTTCGTGGAGTGCGGCGCGGGAGACATTCTGAAAAACGGACCACGACGATTCTCGCTCCTTCAAGTGAGGGGGCGCCTGCAATTCTTGTGCGGCCCGGTGGCACGACTCAGCGTCGCGGGAAGCTGCGGCGGTGAACGCGAGCATCATTCGCGCCATGCTGGGGATGGCCAGCTCAGAATCGCCGGCCCGAAGGGCGCGCGTGAACTCGGTCCGAGCGCGTTCCAAATCGTCACCCCAGTAGGCGATTTGCCCGGCAGCGGCCGCCGCAGCCGCTGGCGCTCCATCGTTCCCCGTCCCGGGCGCAACGTCTCCGGTGTCTTCACGACCCTCGAGAACGACGCGGGCCTGCTGCTGCTGCCCCGCCCATGCCAGTGCGTACGAAAGATGATCGAGCGCGCGACGAGCGAGCGCGTCATTGCCGACGGCATCGGCTTCCAATGCGGCCGATGAGAACAGCTGGATGGTGACTTCGGGCGAGCGGTGCAATTTGAGCTCGGCGAACGCCAAGAGGTATGTGAACACTGCGCGAGAGCGCGCCGACATTGATATCGGGGCCTCGAGCTGGTCGCGCGCGTGGGCTGTGATGCGCGCGAGTTCGTCGCGTTCAACTGCGAGCTGCAAGAGCACTTGCACACGGATCATCTCGTATTCGCTGCGATCGGCGAGGTGCACAGCACGCGCCTCCGCGTGGGCGAGGAGCATTCGCGCCACTTCGCTCGCTCCGCTGATGTCTTGAGCACAGGCCCGAACGAGCAGTACGCGCGGATCGTCGTCGAAGGGTTGCGGCAGCGAAGCGCACCAACGAAGAAGCGCCCGCGAATCGGGCCCGACGACCAGTTCCGGCCAGTGCTCGAGCATCGTCGTGATCGCCCTCTCGACTGCATTCGCCTGCAACGAATATGACATCGAGAGAAAGGGGCTGTTCTGCTCGACGAACGCTGCCGCACGTGCATTGGCGGTGCTGAAGAGCTCCGGTCGGGTCGATTCCAGGATCGCTCGGCAGTTTCGCGCGAATACTGCGTGCCAGCGATACACCGGACCCCCGGGCGCATCATAACGATCGATGAAGAGTCCGAGGCGCACGCATCGTTCAAGCAATTCCGCACTATCGCTTCGTCCGGAAACAGCTGCGGCCAGGTCTGCGCTCATCTCGGCACACACCGACGTGACGAGGGCGAACTCCCCGATTTCCGGAGGGGCCGAGGAGAGGAGGTAATCGTTGACGTACTCACGCAAGAGCAGCTGGTCCGGATCTCGCTTCGCGCCCGGACGAACACCGGTGATCTGCACCAGGCGGATGGCAATCGGCCAGCCCTGAGTCTCTTCGAACGTCGTCTGCGGATCGGCGGGAAGCGAGAGACTGTTCGACAGGTTCGTGATCTCGTCGATAGTGAATGCGAGATCATGCGCACGAATCATGAGATGCGGGCGGCTCAGGACGAGCCTGTTCAGTGCGATCTCAAGATAACTCGTGCCGATGACGATCAGTCGGAGTGGACTGCCCTGCAACTCGATGAGCGCTCCGAGGAGACCCGCCCGGATCTGGTCGCGAGCGCGATGCGCGTCGTCGACGACGAGATAGACGGGCGACCGCACCTCTCGCAGCGCATCGACGAGGAGGCCGAACAGCGCTGCCGGATCGGTATCCCTTGACGCGATCGCGCGGAGCGACTGGAGGTCGCCCGTAGCATCGGCTTTCGCAAGCTCTTGCAATGCGTGCACGATCTCGATGCCGATGCGGGTGCTGTCCGTGTCGAGCGGGCCCAGCGTGAGCCAAGCGACGCGGCCCGGATGCGCCGAGGCCCACTCGCTCACGGCGGATGTCTTTCCGTAACCGCTGGGTGCAAGGACAAGCACCGGCTCGTTCGAATCGACTCGATGCTCAATCAGAGCGACGACTCGTGGGCGGTCGATATGAGCCCGCTGACGCTGAGGGGGCGCACGACGGATCCACTTTTCGCGATGCGCTTCCCCGTGCGACATGGCCTCAGTGTAGCTTTGGACACGCTCTGTGCAACAGGGTGCCGTTCATCTTCGGCGGGTCACAGCTGAGCGCGGGGGGCGCGATACGCGTCCGGGGAAAGTCCTCCAGCTTCACGAGAGGAGTTTCCCTTTCGCAGTGGCGAACTCCTCCTCGGAGAGCACTCCGGACTGCATCAGCGCGGACAGCTGCTGCAGTTGCTCCGCGATATTGGCTCCCGATGCAGCAGCCGAGGCGGAAGCGGAAGGCGTGCCGGGCGGCGGCTGGTACTGCGCCGCAGCATTCCGCGCTGCCTCGTCGACCTGAGCCTGCCGCTGGGCCTCCTCGTACTGCTGCTGCTCGTACTCCGCCTGAGATCTGCGCTGCCTGGAATTGGCCACACCATTGGAAACCGCTGAAGCGGTGCCCGCGACCACCGCGGTACGTGCGGCCAATCCGAGGAGCCCGGGCCGACCGAATCTACGCATGGGCATGTGAGTCTCCTTCTTCTTGCTCGACTACTACTGACTGCTCGGCTAGCGCTTCCTCGGCGGTATCGAGCAACGCGTTGACGATGGGGGCGCCAACACGTTCACTGAAGAGCACTGCTCCTCCTGAAGAGGCGAGCTTCTCGGCGAGCTCGCGCTGGTACGTGAGCTCGAGCGCAACGAGCGCCGCAGAGCTGCCAGGGGCGATGGCCTCTGCGAGGCTCTCGACATCCTCAGCCCCGATGAGACCCGAGGCAAGCGGTGATGCACCGTTCAGATCGAGGGCGCCACCAGCGTCGACCTCGATCGTCTCGATGGCTCCGTCATTCGACTTCGTCACCAGAAGGACATCGAGGAGACGGACCAGACCGGTGTCGAGGAGATCTCCGAGTGCTGCGCGCACCTCGGGGCTTGGCACCTCGCCCGTGAAACCGACGAGATAGAGCTCGACGGGCCCGTATCGGAAGTGGGTCATGAGTTTCCTTTCTCAAGTTCCGGAGTCACGAAGTCGACTCCGGATCGATCCCGGGTTCCGCAAGTGCTGCCACTGCGGCTCGGTTCGTGGCGAAGACCCGCTGTCCGTCGAGAATGCCCAGTCGCGCGAGCCTGTCTTGAGATGCGGGGCGCAGTCGGCTGAAGGCGAGCAGCACCTCTCGGTCGGCGAGCCATCCGGTGAGCCCTTCGAAGGCTTCAGCCGCCGTGACGTCGGTGTCGGTGACCGCCTCCATGTCGATGACGACTGCGCGCACCTCTCGCTCGCCGGCGGCCGTGACAGCTCGCTTGACCGCGTCGGTGCACACGGCCCCGTTGGCGAAGAACAGGGGAGCGGCGATGCGGATCACGATCACTCCCGGCGCCGTCATGGAGCCTGGTGGGGCGTCGTCGAGCAGCGACTCCTGCGGATCGTCGTCTGCGGCGAGTACATCAATGGCGGGGGACGCGGCGCGCTTCGCCAGGTTGATCAGAGCGAGGACGAACGCGACGAGAATGCCGGGAATCGATCCGACGAAGAGGGTCACCGCGAAACATATCGCGCCGACCATGAACTCGAAGCGGTCGCGCCTCCAGAGTTGGATGAATTCTGCGACACCGAGCAGCGGCAGCACGGCCACGGCGACGATCGCGCCGATCGCCGGCGAGGGGATATCGGCGAGCAGCCCGGTGCCGAAGAGCAGGAGGAGGAGCGTGCCGACGGCGAGCACGAGCGACGGGAGCTGTGTGCGCGATCCCGCCTGATCCATGGCGGCGGTGCGGCTGGTCGACGAGCCGATCGCGAAGCTCCCCTGCGCACCGGCGGCGATGTTGGCGAGACCGAACGCGAAGAGATCACGATTCGGCTTCGTGGTGTAGCGGCGCTTCTCGCCGTATGCGCGTGAGACGAGCAGGCCCTCGGCGGTGGTGACGAGCGTGAGGGCGATCGCCGAGGGAACAAGTGCGAACCACTCCAACCACGTCAGCACAGGCCAGGTGAGCGTGGGAGGGCCCGCAGGCACCTCGCCGAGCACTGCGACGCCCTGCTGATCCAACTGAGCCACCACCACGACGATCGTGGCAACCACCATCACCACCAGCGCCCATGGAACCGCCTTCGCGATTTTGCGACCCACGAGAAGTATCGCCACTGCGACACCTGCAATCAGCATCGACCAGCCATTCGCGGTTCCGATTCCACTGAGCAAGCCCCCGAGCTTCTCGAGAAACTCCCCACCGGATTCGATCTGCACCCCGAGCATCTTCGCGACCTGCGAGACCAGGATGTCAAGCGCCAATCCGCCGACGAAGCCGACCAGGATCGGTTTCGAGAGGAAGTTCGCGAGGAAGCCGAGCTTGAAGAACGCCAGCAGTAGGAACAGGACACCACTGATGATCGCCTGCGCGAGTGCCATCGTCATGTAATCTTCAGTGCCGGCTGCGGCCAGACCGCCGATCGACGAGGCGACGAGCGCGGCAGCGGCGGCATCGGGGGATGCGACCACCTGCCGGGACGAGACGACAAGCGCATAGATGACGGTCGGCACCACGAGCGCATACAGTCCCGCTGTCGGGGGGAGGCCGGCGATCTGCGCGTAACCGATATTGAGCGGGATCGCGATGGCGAGCAGAGTGACTCCCGAGAGCAGCTCGGTGATGAGGTTCGATCGGGTGAGGCCCACCAGTGGTCGTTGCACGGTCTGCTCCCGTCGATCCCGATCCTCGTGTACGCGTCGTCTCATCGTGTCTCGCATCGGAACCCGTAGATGTCTCCGCTCACCCGCCGAGGGTGACGCTGGACTCCTTCGCATCCCTCATTCCTCTCGGTTCCGTAGGTTTTATCGGCTCACCGGCTTCCGAATCTGAACCCGGTCGTCGCGCGATCTCGAGCAGCATCAGCACGATGAGTACGGCGACCAACGTTCCGACCACGCCGCCGACAGTGATCGGTCGATGCACAAACAGCAGGATCACGCCGAACCCGATCGCAGCGACGATGATCGCCGAGCGCCACCGCTCGACGGCTCGGCCGAAGGATCCCGTGCCGATCCCGCGGCGATCCGCGGCGCTGCGGGCCGCGGCGAACCCGCTCTCGGCGGCGCCGCGAATCGCCAGTGCCGAACGAGACGACCCGGCGAGCCATCCACCGATTCCGATGAAAAGGCTGAGCACGATCAGAGCCAGCACTGTCGAGGCGAGGAGCAGCGTCAGCTGGTCGAACAGAACGCGAGCCGTTGCCGAAGGCATCACCGAAGGGCTCACGGCCCCCACGAAGACCTGCTTGCCGATGCCGAGGCCGGCCGCGAGCAGGAGGAAGGACATCGCGAGCCCCGCACCCGACCAGGCAATCGCACGCGTGCGCTTGCGCGCGGCGACGACCCCTGCGACGAGGAGCGCGAGCACTCCCCAGGGCAACCAGTAGCCCGCCGAGACCGCAACCTGGTAGAGCGAGCGCACCAGCACGAGAGAGTCGGCACTCAGAATCGGGATGGAGCGTTCGACCTCGGGAATGTTCGCAGCGAATCCGAGCCCCTGCTCCACGAGCACCGTCTTCACCTCACGTATCACGGTGGCGAGCTCGAGCGAGAGCGTGCCGTCATCGGAGAGTTGCAGCGCAGCATTGGGGTCCCCCTGGATGACGGCAATGGCGCGTTGGTGCGTTTCACGAAGCGCGGTTTCCCACAACTGTGCGAACTGAGGAGAAACAACCACGCGCTCGACGCCCGATCCGAGCAGAGACCGCACGCCCGCTGCCGCCGGATTCTCGAGCAATGACAACGCGGTCAACGCGCGTGGGGGGAGGTCGAGCTGAGCGATGCCGTCGAAGACCTCGCCCACCATCCCGTCGATGTCGACATTCTCCTCGATGCCGTCCACCACCTGATCGGAGACGAATGCCTGGACTTCGGGCTGCTCGGCAAGTGGAGCGAACGTCTCCACGAAGCGTTCGGTGTCGACGAGCTGGAGCCGTGCCCAGGTGCCGAGCACGGCGACGGGTGCGAGGATGACGCTCACGAGCACCAGCACGAATGCCAGAGCGGAGCGACCGCGACCGGGACGGCGACGGGACGAAGGATGCTCGGCGGCCTCCTGCAGCGTTCGATTCCGCGCTTCGAGGTCGGCCACGTACGCCTGCAGCGTCTCGATGTCGTGCTGATTTGGCATGAGGTCCCCGTTCGCCCAACCGCTACTCAACTCGTAGTGCTGCGGCCAGTCGATCGCATTTCGCGGGTTCGCTCACCAGCCCTCACCCTTCACGGGTGGGTATCTGCATTCCAGTGCAGCCGCCTCATTAATGTGTGACGCGGAACGACGGGGTCGTCGTGCACCCCCGGTCGTTCCGACGATGCGCAAAGGGGAGCTCATGTCGATCGTTCGCCGCACACTGGCCGGAGCCGCCGCGCTCGCTGTAGCCCTGGGGTTCGCGACCGGTGCGGCACCGGCGGCATTCGCCGCCGAAGACGACGCGGTGTTTCTGCTGACGAAAGCAGTGAATCCGAGTACATCGCCATATGAGCCGGGCGAGCAGCTGAGTTACACGATCGAGCTCACCTGCAACAGCAACTTGGTCGATACCTGTGTGAACGCGCAGCTCGATGATGCGCTCCCTGCCCCACTCGTATTCGATCCCTCCGTTCCCGAACCTGTCGTCGTCTCCGGTGGCGGCTCGAATACCGTGAGTGTCGCAGATGATTCGTTCACCGTGGATTTCACTTCTCCGGGCGAGGCTGGAACGGGGCAGCCCGCGGGTCAGAGGGCGACGGTAACAGTGTTCGCCCTGGTTCCGACCGATATCAGCGCGGATTACAACGATGCTGACATCGTGAACACGGCCAACGCGACCGCCGACAACGCGCTGCCCGAGACTGCATCAGCCTCGATCGCGCTGGACGTGCCTGAGGTGATCGACTCAACCGTGACGAAGTCCGTGGACGACCATCAGGACGGCACGCCCATTCCCGCGCTGCCCGGCCAGCCGGTGGATTACTCGATCGGTGGCGGGAATGCGTCCAACCGCTCCGTGGATGCGATCGTCGTGCAGGATCCCGCCGACGGCGTAGGGAGCCCGTTCGGCGAGTACCTCGATTTCACGGGAATCACCTCGATCACGCCGCCCGCCGGTGCAGATCAGGTCGAGATCGAGTGGCTCGACGACGATGGCATCTGGCATGTCGGCTATCCGACGGGACCGATTCCGACGGACCCGTCTGGAATTCCCGACGTCGACCCGCTCTCCCAAGTCACTGGACTGCGCTTCACCTTCACCTCCTCAACAGGCGACCAACTCCCGCCCTCCGGTGAGCAGCCCGCGCTCATCGGCGTATCGGCAGCCACGAACGACGCCGTGCTCGAGATCCCGGTCGAGGAAGCCGTCAAAGTGCCGAACACTGCGTCGTCGAACATCGAGTTGCGCGATACCTCGAGCGTGCCGAAGACCGCGGATGGAAACACCGTGATTTCGAACACGGGCCCGGTCGTGGAGGTATCGAAAGAGTTCGCCGATCCCGACCTTCTCGCCGGTGAACAGACGACTGCAAGCATCACCGCGGTCAATGGCTTCCGGCCCGTCACCTCGATGATGATCGAGGAGCCGTCTCCGGGGGCCGCAGATCTCGCCGATCAGGGTCTTGAATTCGCTGGATTCACCGACGGAATCGAGTGGCCGGCGGATGCGACCGGCGCCGAGATCACGTATGTGTATGCGGATGGCGCGACCGAAACACTGTCGACGAGCGCCCCCGATACGCTGCCCGATCCGAGCGCGCAAGATGTGACGGAGGTCGTGGGATTCACGGTCGAATTCACGGGTCCCATCATCCAGAACGCTCGAGCCGTCGTGCCCTTCACTGTCACTGCGCAGCCGCTCGAAGACGGCGAGGAGGCGGTGAGCACGAACGCGACGACCGCGACCGTTACCGATGAAACCGGCAAGCAGGGCTCAGAAGAGGCTTCGGCCAATGTGACGCGGCAGCCCGGTCGTATCTCAACGGTTATCACGAAGAACATTGCGCGCGACGAGCTCTGGGCAGTTCCCGGGAGCACGACCGACGTCAGCTTCGACGCGAAGGTGAACGACGAGGGTGCGAACGCTTCGACGATCGGGGCCGATGAGCTCATCGTGAGCGATCCTGCAGCTCCTCAGCCCGGAGACGCGGTTGCGCCATTCTGGAACGCTTTCGATCTCAGCCGTGTCGTTGTCGGGGTGCCCGCCAACGCCGACCTGCAGGCGAATTACTGGGACGGTGATGCATGGGAGCCCCTGCCCGGGGCGCAGCTCGACGGCGAAGGGACACTCGTGCTCTCGATTCCGGGCGGCACGCAGCCCGTGACCCGGGAACAGATCCAAGGCATCCAGTTCGTTTTTACGCCGAAGGAGGGGGAACAACTGCCGCCGGGGTTCCACGTCGTTCCCTCGATCAGTGTTGAGACGCGTGACCAGTTGCGCGACGGGTCCGGTTCGGTCGCAGACGCTGCGGATACGGCGAACCCGCTGAACGTCGCGAACACGGCGGAATCCGAAGTGGTCAATCCCGACGATGTCACACCGGAGGACAACACCGCCACCGCCTCGGACGATATCGATCTCCTGCCAATCGACGGCGGTGACGGGCCGGATCTGTTCGAGAAGCACTGGATCATCGATCCCGGTGAGGCGCTCTTTGCGTTCAGCGGCGACCGGCGAACCGCTCGCACCTCGTGGTCGACGGAAGGGTTGCCCTTCGACACCGTGGCGATCACCGACGATCCTGCCGCTGCTCCGGAGTTCGACGACGCGGCGATCGCAGACTCGGCCTTCGACGCGTGGGATCTGACCGAGATCGCCGCGATCGACGAGACGACGGATCCCGTGATGCGCTACGACCGGGTGTCGAAAGTTGAACTGTTCGCATTCGATTCGGCCTCGGGCTCCGGCGCGTGGACCGATGTGACCGGCGCTGCATGCCCGACCGAGGAGGCATGCGATGGTGCTTTTGCTGGATACGCGCTCACCTCTGCTGAACGAGAATCGACCCGCGCCGTGCGCCTGACCTACGCCGAGGGATCGGATCGCGGTTCAGGCGCCGGCCCAGCACCCGACACCGGCGTAGCGCCGTCGTACGATCACGACCGCGCGCTCGATCTGATTTTCGAACTGCGCGACTTCGCGCGCTCCGACGGAAGGCCTGTCACCGGTTCGCTGCATGCGGAGACCTACAACTCGGGGCAGCCCGGCGTCGTCGACAACACCGCTGAGATCTCCGGCGCGGGGCCCGTGCCGGTCGACGAGAGAGACAGCGACCCGATCACGATCCTCGATACGGCCGCCAACACGTCAGTGACGAAGACGTTCGATCAGGACTCGCTTCCGATCCCGCCGGTGGGAACCGCGCCCCAAAACTACCCGCTCGCCACCGCGACCATGACGGCGAGGAACGAGACCGAGGCTTCGGTGCAGTCACTCACGATTACGGACCCTGCGCCGGACTCGCCCACCGATGCATATGAGTTCCTCAACCTCTTCGGAATCGAGACCATCTCGATTCCGGCGGCGGCTACGGAGTCAACGGTCGTGCTGACCCGCGAGGGCGGCGTTCCCGACGCGCCGATCTCGATCACCGAGGCGCTGGCACTGGCGCCCACTGCGCTCGCGAACGTGGTCGGTGTGGAGGTGGTGCACACCGATCCCGAGGGGGTGTCGATTCAAACGACGGAATCGAGCAGCGTTGTGCTCACCTACCAGCTGCGGGAGTCTCAACGCACGTCAGGGGAGCCGGTGACGACGGAAGACTTCGCTACCAACGTGGCTGGCAGTGCAGTTTCCCGGCCAGGAGGGGACCCCGCCATCGACACGGCGAGTTCGAGCTCGACAGACACCCTCGCATTCGCGGACGCGACGTACGGCGTCGATGCACAGAAGAGCATTCAGACGCCATCGACTTCGGCAGATGCTGCAGATCGCGTCGAGAACGAGCCGCGCGAGAACTACACCGTGACCCTCACCGGCCAACCCACCGGCAACGTTCGAACGACGATGCTCACGATCAGCGACGAAAAGCCAACGTTCTGGAACGCCTTCGACTTCGCATCATTTCTGCCGGTAGCGCTGCCAGAAAACGTGCATCAGTTGCGGGTGTCGGTGCTCACCGGGGTCGAATGGGGAATCGAACCGGGCAGCGGCGATCTCGTCTACATCTGCAATGGATCGGCCGACCTCGCCGATTGCTGGCAGACGGGAGATTGGCAAGGTTCCGAATCCACGGGCAGTGTGAATCCCGCGCTGCCGGCTGGGGTCACCGCCTCGGAAGTCCGCGGTCTTCGCTTCGATGTTCGTGCCGATGACGACGCCTCGAATTGGGAGCGGCCGAGTAACCCGATCGTCACCGTGTCGTTCACTGCGGACCAGCGCGAGACACTGCGCGTCGGCCCCACCGGCGAAACCGAGACTGTGCCGGTCCCGTCGACGCGCCCCGGGCAACCCGCCGCCCCGGGGGAGCTCGAGCCCGGCACGACGAGCGATGTCGTCGACGTACACGGTGACGGGGCATGGGAAGGGCAAGACGGTGTGCTCTGGGCGGCCGACGACGACGCGAGCGACACGACGCGCCTGTTGCATCTGCAAAATTCGATCAGCGTCGCGAAGGTGCCCGGCAATGGTCAGGGCGGTGCGGCATCGCAGCAGTTTCCTCCGGCGTCGCGCATTCCGTACACGATGACAATGACGAACACCGGCGATTGGCCGATGACCGGCCTCGAACTCGACGACCAGGTCGCTACCGATGCTGAAGGATCGCTTCTCGTGCCGGTTCCGGGAATCGAGCCGACGTTCGGTTTCACCCTCGAGTCGGCTGAGGGCGAGGAACGCGACGCGAGCGGCTTCTCGGGCGATCTCGACCTGGAGACGGGGCAGATCGTGATCAGTGTTCCCGACGGATTCGTGTTCGCGCCCGGAGAGGTGCTCACGCTCACGGCAGCTCTGCAGTTCAGGGACGGCGTCACGCCGGGCACCCCCGTGGGAAACACGATCACCGCCTCCAGCGATCGCACCTTCGACGCGTGCGAGTCGACCTCGTTCGGGGTCGCGAACACACTGCAGAACGATGTTGACGACTGCTCCGCGAATACAGCGGTCAATCCACTGGCCGCGGCGCCCATCAGTCTGCAGAAATCAGTGCAGGGCAGCGACGCGGGCGTGCCGGATGCGCCACTGGGCGACGCGAATCGTGACGATCTGGGGGTGTTGAACACCGCCGACTCCGACTCCGCGGACGCGTGCGCTACTCCGAATGCAGGCGACGGCTTCTACCGCAACACCTGCGTTCCCATCACGCGGCCGGGCGGTACCGAAACCTGGCGAGTCACGTTCACGAACCTCGGGAACGTGCCCGCGAGAGCCATCGCAGGCATCGACGTTCTCCCGGCGATCGGCGATACCGGTGTCACTGTGGGCACCAACCGCGGATCGCAGTGGGAACCGGTCTTCGTCGGTAACGTGCAGCCCGGAGGTACTGCAACGGAAGCGGTCCCGGTGCTCTATTACCTGGCGAGCGCACCTGCGCTCGCGTGCAACGCTGCGGATATCGAGTATTCGACGCTCGGCACGAGCATTCCCGTCGATGATCCGTGTTATTCAGACGTCACCTCTCGCGCGTGGATTCCGTTCACCAATGACACCCCGCTTGACGAACTCGCCCAGGCCAAAGCGATCAAGACCGTGTTCGAATGGCCGGAGGGCGGCGGCCTCGCCCCGGGTGCGACCGGGTCCATCACGTTCGACACACTGACTCCGCTCCAACTTCCGGAGGCCCCCGAGAGCGAGCTTCCGATCGCCTGGAACGCGATTGCCGCCGGTTCTCGCGCCGACTTCGACGATCAGGCCAACTACCAGGGGCCCGTCGAGCCTGTGCGTTCGGGCGTCGCCATTCCCGGCGGGGAGTTCGAACTCGTGAAACAGATCGAGACCGATCCAGACCCCTGGCCGGCGGCACTGCCCGACGCCTACGACTTCTCGGTGCAGTGCACCTCGGGCGGGGAAGATGTCGCGCTGGTAGACGCGGAGGGCGCCGCTGCGGCGAGCGTGAGCGTGCCCGCCGACGGTGCACCGGTGCCCTACGGCGCGGGCACGAACGTGCCGATGTATGCGGAATGCACCGTTGAAGAACAGACGGCGCAGGGCGCCACCGTGAGCTACGACCCTGCGGGGTCGGAGGCCATATCGGGCGCGGTCACCGCACGTCGAGATCTTTCCGGAGTGCCGAATGTGCATCATGGCGCTCCCGACGGTGCGGCGCTCGAGCGGATCACCGCGACGAACGTCTACGAGCTCGGCGGGTTCTCGATCACCAAAGCGCTCGTCAACGAACCCGGTGCGGTCGATCAGGATGGGCAGCCTGTCGCGTTCGATCCCGAGTTCGGCTTCACGGCCTCGTGCATCTTCCTGGGCGAGGAAGCGCTCGGCGAAGCAGATCGCTCGTTCACGCTTCACGACGGAGACACCCGGGTAGTCGATGGGGTGCCGGTCGGTGCGGAGTGCGCGGTCGAGGAGGTCGATCGCGCGGGCTCCACCAGCACCGGCATCATCGTTTCGGAGAACGGTGAGGAAGTGCAGAGCGTCGACGGGGTGATCGCAGAATTCACCGTGCTTCCCGATCCCGATCCCGGGGAAGCTCACGCCACTGTCGTATCCGTGACCAACAGCTACACGGTCGGCTCCATCGAAATCACGAAGAATGTGACCGGCGCAGGTGCCGCGGACTGGGCGAGTGCCGCGTTCGAAGTGCGGGTCGCCTGCACGTGGGATCAGGCTGCCGCTGCAGATCATGTCGTCTTCGACACGACACGCGTCGTCGAGGCCGATGAGACCTGGCGAGTCGACGACCTGCCGACGGGGGCGGAATGCGTGATCACCGAGCCGGCGTCGGGTGGAGCGACCGAAGTCACCGTCTCACCGAGCCCTGTGGTCATCGGAATCGCTGACACAGACGCGAGCCCGGTGACGGTGTCGGTCACCAATGAGTACCGTGTCGGCGGCTTCGAAGTATCGAAGACGATCTCCGGGTCTGGCGATGAATTCAGCACGGGCGTCGAGTTCACATTCGGATACGCGTGCAGCCTTGATGGAGTGGCGCTCGACCCGGCCAGCGGGGGAGCGGGGACGCTGTCGATCACCGGTGACGGCACAGCGGGACCATTGATCGCCGGCCCGGTAACCGGGCTGCCGGTCAACAGTGAATGCGTGGTGACCGAGACCGATTCTGGCGGTGCTGATGCGCTGCCGGACCCGGTGACGGTCGTGATTCCGGACGTGGAGGATGGCGCGGCACAGGTGGTCACCGCTGAACTCGAGAATCGCTTCACTGCGGGGACGCTCTCGGTCTCAAAGGCGGTCGACGGCGAAGTTGCCCGTGATCCCGAACTCGCCGACCTCATCGCTGGCGCAACGTACACGATCGAGGTGACGTGCGCGCTGACGGAGACCGGGACGCCGCTCTTCGAGGGCGAGGTCCAGGTGACCGGCGGCGAGACGGAGGACATTCTGGACCCTGCGACCGGGGAAGCGCTGCTGCTTCCGATCGGCGCGCACTGCTGGGGAGAAGAGACTGATTCGGCCGGGGCGACGTCGTCGAACGTCGACTTCGATTCCTTCGACAATGCCGCGATCGTTGAGGCTTCAGACGAGGACCAACCGCAGCCGATTGAGATCACCGCGACAAATACGTTCGAACTGGGTGAACTGGTCGTTGCGAAAGCAGTTTCGGGTGATGCTGGCTCGTACGCGGACGACAAGACCTTCGCCATTTTCGTGACCTGCGCGCTGAATCGCGGCGACGGGAACAGCCCAATCGTGATCCTTGACGACGAGCGGATCGAACTCCAGGGCGGCGAAGAAATCGAACTCAGCGGCATTCCGATCGGCTCCAGTTGCTTCGCGGAGGAGCCGGATGGTCAGGGCGCATCGGCGATCGAGATCAGTGCGACCGCCGAAGATCCCGTGATCGTGGCTGAGGGAGAGGCCGACATCACTGTCACGGTGACGAATGTCTTTCTCGACGCCGGGTTCGCCGTGACGAAGGAGGTCGCTACTGACGCTGTGGACCAGAGCGGCGCTGCGATCACGACGAATCTAGCGTTCGTTTTCACCGCTGTCTGCACGTTCGAAGGCGAGACGGTGCTCGAGGAGCGATTCCTCCTCCGCGACGGCGGAATCCGCGAGTTCGCCGGGCTGCCTGCTGGCGCGGATTGCACCGTTGTGGAGACCGCGGCTCGAGGTGCGGAAACCTCGATCGAACTGGCCCAGAACGACGAGATTGCGGATCTGGGCGAGACGAACGCCGTCGAGTTCGAGCTGCAGCCGGACATCGACGACCAGATAGAGACCGTGGTCACGGTGAGCAACTTCTACCCGGTCGGCTCGGTCGAGATTGTGAAGTCGGTCACCGGAAGCGGTGCTGATGTTTGGGGCGGTGCCTTCGGCGATTTCGAAGTCAGACTCGTATGCACGCTTCCCGACGCCGTTCCGAATACCGTCTACGACGATACGCACGTGCTCACCCGAGACGGGCCGGGCAGTGTCTGGCTCGTCGAGAACCTGCCGACGGGTGCAGACTGCGCGGTGACTGAGACCGTCGACGGGGGAGCGACCGAGGCGACGGTGACACCTGAGATCGTACGGGTCGGTGATGCGAGAACTGATGCTCCCGTGCGAGTGGACGTCGTGAACGATTTCCGCACGGGAGCGCTCGACGTGCTGAAGCAGGTCACGGGCCCCGGTGCGGCAGGGTTCGGAACCGGGCCGTTCGTATTCGATACGGTCTGCACGGTCGAAGGGCAGACGGTGATCGAGCAAGAGCTGATCATTGAGACCGACGGGGGATCGGGGCCGTTCCGCAGCCAGACGATCACGGGGATCCCCGTCGGCGCCGAGTGTGTGGTCACGGAGACTGAGACTGGCGGGGCCGATGAAGTGCCACCGCCCGTGACGGTGACCATTTCCGACCAGGAGGATGGCGTCGAAACCATCGTCACCGCCGGGTTCCTGAATACGTTCTCACTCGCCAGGCTTGAGGTTACGAAAGAGCTCAGAGGAGAAGGTGCCGAGACTGCATGGGCGACCGGCGCTCGATTCACCGTTCGGGTGACGTGCGAGGTCGAGGTCGGTGACGAACGCGTGGCACTGTACGACGCCGAAATCGGAATCCGGGGCGGTGAGACCGTAGATGTCGTCGATGCCGCCGGATCGCCAGTGCTGCTGCCGATCGGCACGCGCTGCTATGGCGAGGAGACCGACTCAGCGGGTGCCACGGATGCGGTGGTCGACTTCGACTCGTTCGACAACGCAGTCGTCGTGGGCCCTGCAGGCACGCCTCAGCAGCTCACCATCACTGCGACGAACACGTATGAGCTCGGTTCCCTCGAGTTGATCAAGACGGTGAGCGGTGCGCAAGAGCACGCGCGCGGGAAGATCTTCACGGTCGAGGTCACCTGCGTGCTCGATCGCGGTGACGAGAATGATGCGCATCTCGCCCGTGACGCGGAGCAGGTGCGCATCTCAGCGGGTGAAACCCGCCGCATCGACGGGCTGCCCGTTGGAGCGAAATGCTGGGCAGAGGAGACCGACGCAGGCGGTGCGGCCGCAGTCGAGGTGAGTGCGACCGCGGTGAATCCAGTTGTGGTGAGCGCTCGCGACGCCACACGGATCACCGTCGATAATCGCTTCGAACCGACGCTCCCGAGCACGGGCGCCAGTGACCGGTCCACGCTCACCGGAATCGCTGCGGTTCTCCTGCTCGGTGGAGGGACAATGGTGGCAGTCGCGCTGATGCGACGTCGTCAACGTCGCTGAATTCGTCGGCTCGCTGCAGACATGCAGCGAGCCGCGTCTCGCGCCGAGCGTCACATGAGCAGCATGCGAGCGGCGAACAGTGTCGCGCAGAGGCCGCCGACTACGGCGGCGAGTGCGAGGAGCAGGAGGGGGAGGCTCGAGTGCTGGGCGAAACGGGTACCGTTGGGCAGCCCTCCGCCCGAACGAATGAAACGCGCGTGGGCGGTGGAATAGGAGACGATTGATAGCGCGGTCCCCACAAGACCGAGCAGCGACGCCGGCACAACACCGAAGTCCGGGGCGACCTGATGCATGGTCACAGTAATGCCCACGATCAGCGCCAACGTCGAGCGCAACCAAGACATCATCGTCCGCTCCATCTGGCGGCCCTCGTCCGTAGCAGTCGGCCGGCTCACGAAATAGCCAACCCCGTGCCGACGAGGATTCCCACGAGCACGAGCCCCAACACGATGGCGATCGCCGGGGAGGGCGCGCCGAAAGGCCTGGATTCACGCATGGCGCGCTCATTTCGCATCCACGAGAACCATCCGTAGATTGGCGCGGCAATGCCGAGACCGAGGAGAATCGCAACACTGGCGATCAGCAAGCCGCGTGGAATTCCCAGTGGGAGCGCGGCGAGAGCAACGCCTCCAGCCATCAGTGCGAGCGCGGTGCGGATCCACGAGAGGAAGGTCCGCTCATTGGCCAGACTGAAGCGGGGGTCTGGATCAGACCCCCGCTCATACACGTTTCGTGGAAAACGACTCATGGTGTGATGCTCCGATGCCTTCCGGTGGAGGTCTTGCGTCAGAGCATCGCTCCGCTCGGCGTCGCGTCAGGGCGCTCCGGTGAGATCGTGGGCAAGTTCTTTCTCTTGGGTTTCGGAGAGCGAGGTTTGCACCACCGAGCCGCGGAACGGGGCGAGCGCTTCGCCGAACTTGTCCTCGGTGAGCTTGAGCGCGTAGACGACGATCGTCGGTCGCTGTTCCGATACAGCGGTATTGACTCGTTCCCGGAACTCTCGGGTGATTCCGGCCTTTTCCAGCCCTCCGAAAAGCGCGCCCAGCGCGCCTCCAATCGCGAGGCCCACGACCGGTACGAAGCAGAGCACGCCGAGCAGCGTTCCGAAGAGTGCACCGTTCGCGGTTCGTGTGCCCACCATGGTGCTTGAGTCGGGAGTGCGCACTCGTGTTTTGCCGGCATCGTCGACGGTGACGAGCGCGAGACCCGCGAGTTCGACGACCAGGTCGCTATTCAGGCGTTGTACTTCTTCAAATGCACCTTCCGCATCTTCGAGCGTGTCGAATGAGATGACAATGAGATCGGCCACAGTTTCTTTCCCTTCGTAGTGGGTAGGCGGCAGCGCGCTCGTGTGCTCTAGAGCAGCGCCTTCGCCTTGATCGCGTCGTATTCCTGTTGAGTGATGGTTCCTGCGTCGAGCAGCGCTTTCGCCTTGGCAATCTCGTCAGCGGCGCTTCCTCCTCCCGCGACATTTCTGATGTATTGATCGGTCGCCGCCTGCGCCTCCTGGAGTTGCTTCTGGTTGCGCTCAGCCATGTGGCGGCCTCGGGCGATGAGGTAGACGAGAACGGTGAGAAACGGCAGGAAGATCATGAAGATCAACCAGAGTGCCTTCCACCATCCGTTGAGCTCTCGGTCGCGGAACAGGTCTCCGATCACGGTGAACAATGCGATCAGGTACGCGAGCAATGCAAAGCTCCAGAAGAAGATCCAGATGATGTCCCAGAGACTGCCCCAGAAACTCATGGTGATCCGCCTTTCGTCGGTGGAACCGGTGTGGTTCGTGCTCATTCTCATCCTGAGAATTCGTCTCGTGTGAGCGATGACACCCGAAACGGGTGATGCGCGAAGCGGCGTACGCGCCTACTCGATGGCCAAGTCGATTGAGCGCGCTCAGCGCTCGTCGCCCGTCACCCAGCGCGCGAACTTCGACTCCTCACCGGTGTCGAGAAGGAGTGTTCGGGCGAGCAACGTCATCGGGACAGCGAGCACTGCGCCGATCGGACCGAGGACCAGGACCCAGAAGACGACCGAAAGGAAGGTGATCGTGAGGTTGAGCTGAACTGCGCGACTCACGAACCTCGGCTGCACGAATGTCTGCAGCACGACGTTGATCACGCAGTAGATCGCGACCACGAGGAGACCCGTCTGCCAATCGATCAGCACGCACGCCAGGATCGCCGGGGGCGCGAGACCGATGAGGAATCCGACGCTCGGGATGTAATTCGTGATGAAGGCCAACACAGCCCAGGCGAACGGCGCTGGCACTCCGATCGCCCAGAGCAGGAGCCCGTCGAGCACCGCGACGACCGCACCGAACACTGTGTTCACGAGCATGAAGCGGCGAACTGAGCGGGCGTACGCTCGCAACGACTGGAGCAGAGTCGCTTGGCGACGGCCGAATTCGGCTGCGATGCGATCGATGCGCGGAGCATCCAGCGCGAGAAATACCACGTACATCAGCACGAACGCGATGGCGAGTACGACGTCAGCGAGGACAAGTGTCAAACGAGAGGCGAGGAGCACCGCGGTTTGCGGGCTGAGCCAGTCGGCGAGGAGGTCATCGATGCCGTGGGTCAACCCGAGAAACTCGAGGAATGCGCCGACGTCTTGCTGGGCCAGCGTAATCTCAGACGCGTGCGCCTCGAGGACCCTGGTGAACATGGCGACGATCGCGACGCTCAGCACGGTCAACGCAATCAGCACTGACCAGGCAGTGGCGATGACGGCCGCGGCGGCGAGCCAATGTGGCATTGAACGTTCGATGAGACGACGGCGCATCGGCTCGAGGGTAATGACGAGGACGAGCGCAAGCAGCAGTGGCGTCACGACGCCGCGCGCGAGATGGATTCCCGCCAACGCTACGACGGCGGCAGCGCAGGCAATGAGGATACGAACGGGCGAACGAGATGCCGCCTCCGCGCCTGTCGTTTCCCGATTGCGATTCGCATTCATCATGATGTGCGGCCTCCGTGGCACCGATCCCGAATGAGCGGGTCTAGAGGTTCGCGATCCCCTTCCCGATGAGGGTGACGCCGTTGATGAGCAGCAACACGGCCATGATCGTGGCGTTGTTCTGCGTGAGCCACGTGCGCGCGGTTGCAAGCTGCGGAGTGGCGCGGTTCGCCGCCGTCAGGTGCACGAGCACGGGGATGAGCACGGTCGAGCCCGCAATGAGCGTGTATGCAACAATCGCCAGCGCTTGATCGCCAACCGTTAGGTTTTCGGCGCCGATCGAGGTGCCAGCACCGATTCCCAGCAGCAGGTTCTTCGGATTCGCGGCAGCGAGAAGAAATCCGAGCGCGAAGCTCCGGCGAGCAGGTATCGAGTCAATCGCGTCGAGCCACTTCGGCATGTGCGGATCCTTCGGGTCCGGGGCATGACGACGCCAAGACCGCGTGGCAAGGTACAGGAGTAAAACCCCGAGCACGAACTTGATGACTCCGACGATCGGGTGGACCTCGCCGAGCGTTGATCGAGGCAGAAACGCGCCGATCACGGTGAAGATGGCGGCGATCGCTATGACACCGATCAGCCATCCGGCGAGAAAGAGGCCGGCTGCCGTCGTTCGTGATGCGAACAGCATGAGAATGACCGCAATGATGGGAACAGGACTGATAGCGACGCCCACCGCCAGTGGCAGCAGCTCGCCTATCACCGAACTCACGAGTTCCGCCATGGTGCCCTCGATCCAGACCATCCGACTTTGCGGTCGGCTCGCGCGCCCCGGTCCCAACGAGCACGTGCATGCATCATCACCCGATGCGAGTGACCGCGTCCGCGGCGATCACCCCTGACGGGCGACAATGCGCGTACTGAAAGTGCTGACGGAAGGGAGTATCAGGATGGGGAGCGAGGAAGTCGGCTCGTCAGGGGTTCGCCGCGGCCAAGAGATCATGGCCGTGCTGCTCCTCTCGATCACCGCGGTGTTGACGGCGTGGTGCGGATTTCAAGCCTCGAAATGGGGCGGGGAGATGTCTATCGCATTCAGTGAGGCCTCAAGTGCCCGCATTCAGGCCGGCAATCTTGAGGGCGAGGCGCGGGACGCTCGGCAGTTCGATCTCACGGTGTACGCACAGTGGGCCGTCGCTGACCTGACGGGCGACGAAGTCCGAGCGAGATACATCGAGCAGCGGTTCACACCCCGACTCATAACAGCGTTCGAGGCCTGGCGAGCTGACGGCATGAGCGAGAACGGTCCCTTTGCGCGCACGGAGTATGTTCCGGACGGCGCCCAGGAAGCGCGGGCACTGACGGAGCGCGCCGATCGAAAGTTCGCCGACGCTCTGATATTCAATCAGCGGGGAGACAACTACTCGCTCATGACGGTGCTATTCGCGCTTGTGCTGTTTCTCACCGCTCTGGCGCAGCGCAGCATTCCCAGCCGAATCGCTGGACTGCTCCTCGCGTTGGCGACGGTCGCCTCGCTGACGGGGATGATCATCACGTTCACATTCCCCATCAAGATCTGAAGGAACGATCTGGCGCCCCGCTGTATGTGAGCGCTGCAGGAGAGAGGCCCTGTCATGAACATTCCACCCCTCGACGATCTCGTGGCGCGATCCACAGTATCCGTGTGGGACGTCGTGTTCGCAGCACTCACGCTGCTCGTGGCATGGATTCTCTCGATCTACGCTCGGCGGGGCGTAATCGCATTGACACACCGTGTGAAGGGCTTCAGCCCTGGTGTGACGATTCTGATCGCCCGCATCGTTCGATACGCAGTTGTGCTCACAGGCGTCGGTGTTGCGCTCGTCTTCCTCGGCGCATCCATTCAGCCATTGGTCGCGGTCGCGCTCATCATTGCTGCCGTCATCTTCCTCGCACTACGCGGAGTCTCAGCGAACTTCGCCGCCGGGGTGATCCTGCAGACCCGCAATCCGATCAAGGTGGGCGACGACATCGAATTCGATGATCACCGCGGCATCGTGCGCGAACTCAATGGACGTTCAGTCATTCTCGTGACACACGATGGGCTGACGGTGCACGTGCCGAATGCCAGCATCTTGGAGAGCCCGATCGTGAACCACTCGACTTCCGGGCGGCGGCGGTCGGAGTTTCAGATACGCGCCGAACTCCGATTCGGAGGTCTCGAGGCATTTGAGGTTTTGGTGCGCAAAGCGATCAGCTCGGTCGCTGCCGAGTTCGATGAGCCGCAACCCCGGCTCTTGCTCACGACGTCCGAGCCGGAGCGGCAGTGCGTCGTCGTGCAGTTCTGGCACGCCCCCGGGGCCGAGCGACCGGCGACTGCAGCGGTACTCACCGCTGTGGCAAAACGACTGCATAACGAGGGAATTCCGGCTGTCGTCACGAGCGAGCGACCAGATCCGGCGCTGATTCCGCCAGCTTCACTCTGATGCCATGTGCCGAGCGTCAACGTGGGAACGCGGGGAGGGCGGGGTATCACCTCTCGAGGGTGATGACCCCGATGCTCCGCCGGGGCGCGCGAGTAACGTCACAGAAACCGACCGCGAGATGAGCTGAAGGAGAATCGACATGACGGACAAGCCGAACATTCTGGTTATCTGGGGTGACGACATCGGAATCAGCAATCTGAGCTGCTACAGCGACGGGATAATGGGGTATCACACTCCCAATATCGATCGAATCGCGGACGAAGGCGCACGTTTCACGGACTATTACGGCGAGCAGAGCTGCACCGCCGGTCGCGCCGCATTCATCACCGGTCAGAACCCCTACCGCACCGGCCTGACAAAGGTCGGCTTCCCCGGGGCCAAGATCGGGATCACGGACGAAGATCCGACCATCGCGACCGCATTGAAGGAGGAAGGGTACGCGACCGGTCAGTTCGGCAAGAACCACTTCGGCGATCGGGACGAGCATCTTCCGACGATGCACGGCTTCGATGAGTTCTTCGGGAATCTCTATCATCTCAACGCGGAAGAGGAGCCGGAGGATCCGGACTACCCGAGTCACGAAGACTTCCCGAATTTTCACGAACGCTTCGGGCCACGGGGCGTTCTGAAATCGTGGGCTGAAGCCGACGGTACTCAGCGGATCGAAAATACCGGCCCATTGACGAAGGAGCGGATGAAGACGTGCGATGAAGAGTTCCGGGACGCGACGATCGACTTCATGCGTCGACAGGTCGAAGCGGACACGCCGTTCTTCACGTGGTTCAACACCACTCACATGCATTTCCGCACCCATACTCGCGATGAGGACCTGGGCCGCGCAGGGCGATGGCAGTCGCCCTATCACGACACCATGCTCTATCACGATGAGATTGTGGGGCAGGTGCTCGATGAGCTCGACCGCCTCGGCATCGCCGAAAACACGATCGTGCTGTATTCGACCGACAACGGACCCCACATGAATTCCTGGCCCGATGCCGGAATGACGCCCTTCCGCAACGAGAAGGATTCGAATTGGGAGGGCGCCTATCGCGTGCCGTGCGTGGTGCGCTGGCCGGGGCGGATCGAGCCCGGCACCGTGCTGAACGATATCGCGAGTCACAACGACTGGTTCGTCACGTTGCTCGCCGCGGCCGGAAACACTCGGATTGCGGAGAAGCTCAAGGAGGGCGCAGAGCTCGACGGCACGCGGTACCACTCCCACCTCGATGGATACAATCAGCTTCCATATCTCACCGGAGAGGTGACGGAAAGCCCCAGACAGCACTTCTTCTACGTCTCTGATGACGGGGACCTCACAGCGCTGCGATTCGACAACTGGAAGATCGTCTTTCTGGAGCAGCGAGCGCCGGGAACGCTCAAGGTCTGGATGGAGCCCTACACCGAACTGCGCGTTCCGAAAATATTCAATCTGCGTACTGATCCCTTCGAGCGCGCGGACATCACGTCCAATACGTACTTGGATTGGATGATCAGTCATGCGTATCTGCTCGTTCCCGCGCAGATGTACGTCGCGGAGCTCCTGCAGACCCTCGCCGAGTTCCCTCCGCGGCAGGAGCCGGCATCATTCAGCGTCGATAAAGTGATCGAGAAGCTCAAGAGCGGAATGATGAGTTCGTGACGACGACGCTGCGGAGCACTGGCCTCGGGGGCGCGGCACCGGATGAGATCGAGAGATTCTACGATGAGCACGCCTACCCGCCCCCGACGGTCCTCGGCTCCGTAGCGCCCCGGCCTCCGCTGCACCGGCGGGCCGCGCACCACTTGATCTGGCCACGACGGCCGATGCCTGAGCGACGTCGCCTCCTCGTGGCCGGATGCGGTACCAGCCAGGCGGTTCGGCATGCGTTACTCGACCCCGATGCCGAGGTTGTCGCGATCGATATCAGCACCACCGCAATCGACGAGTCGCGGCGACTCGCTGAGGAACGCGGCGTGCGCAATCTCACGTTGCATCGACTGGCGATCGAGGACGTGGCCGATCTCGGCGCCGATTTCGATCAGATCGTCTGCACTGGCGTGATCCACCATCTCAAGGATCCCGAGTTCGGGCTGCGGGCACTTCGGAAGGTGCTCGCTCCCGATGGTGCGATCACACTCATGGTGTACGCACCCTACGGCCGTGCCGGCGTCTACCTGATCCAGGAGTATTGTCGACGGCTCGGCGTGGGAACCTCCAGCGAGGACATCGCCGACCTGGTCGCAACGTTGCGCGAGATTCCGCGAGAGCATCCGATCGGCCGGTTGCTGCGGACCACGCGCGACTTCTCTGACGACGACGCGCTCGCTGACGCCCTGCTCAACCCGCGAGACCGTGCCTACTCCGTCCCACAGCTGCTGGGTCTGCTCGCCGACGCGGGCCTGCGGTTCGGACGTTGGGTTCGGCAGGCGCCGTACCTGCCGGATTGCGGCTCGATCAGTGAAACGCCGCACAGCCGACGTATCGCCGACCTTCCGCCGGCGGAGCAATACGCCGCGCTGGAGCTCTTCCGGGGGACCATGTTGAGGCACGCGGTGATCGCATTCGCGGATGATGGCCAGCATCCCGACACCACGGCGGCGGAGATCGATGTCACCTCCGCCGGTGCGGCCGAATGGCAGCCTATTCGGATGCCGACGGCGCGAATCATCACGGAGCGGATTCCGCCGGGATTCTCGGCAGCGCTGCTGAACGACGCCCATACGGATCCGGACCTCGTGCTGTTCGCGCGGCCGGAGGAACTTGCGATGTTCGACCGAATCGACGGGCGCACGAGCGTCGCAGACCTCAGAGCGGGTGCGCCCGATTTTCTCCGACGACTCATCCGTCACGATCTGATCGTTCTCGACGCATCTGCGGGAAAGGGTATGACGCAATGACCACGGATCAGCGCAACGGCCACGAGGTCGTGGAGCTCGAGGGCGGCACCTTCACGATGGGCTCCGATCAGCACTATCCCGAGGAGGCTCCGACGCACCCCGTCACGGTCACGAGCTTCGGCATCGACCGGCATCAGGTGACGAACCGTCAGTTCGCCGACTTCGTGCGGGACACTGGGTATCGCACCGTGGCGGAGCGGCCCCTTGACCCGAACGACTTTCCGGGTGCCCCAGCCGAGAACCTTGCACCCGGGTCGATGGTGTTCACGCCGACATCAGGTCCGGTCGACTTGCGGAACCTGAGCCAATGGTGGACCTGGGTGCCCGGTGCCAGCTGGAATCATCCGGAGGGGCCCGCTTCTTCGCAGGAAGACCGCGGCGATCACCCGGTGGTCCATGTGTGTCATGAGGATGCTCAGGCATATGCGCAGTGGGTCGGAGCCCGACTGCCGAGCGAAGCGGAGTGGGAGTTCGCGGCCCGTGGGGGGCTCGACGGCGCCGAATTCACCTGGGGCGACACGGCGCGACCTGAAGGCCGCATCATGGCCAACACCTGGGACGGGCTCGATTTTCCCTGGCGATCCAGCGGGGAGTCGGGTTTCGAGCGCACCGCGCCGGTCGGGCAGTTTCCCGCCAACGGCTTCGGTCTGTGGGATATGGCCGGCAACGTCTGGGAATGGACCGACGACTGGTGGACCGCACGCCACCCCGATGCGGTGGCATCGACGTGCTGCGCACCCAGCAATCCTCGGGGCGGTTCGGTCGACGACAGCTACGACCCGGCGCAGCCCCAATTCCGAGTGCCGCGCAAGGTGATCAAGGGCGGTTCGCACCTGTGCGCGGATTCTTACTGCCTGCGATACCGGCCGGCAGCACGACGGCCGCAGATGATCGATACCGGCATGAGTCACGTGGGCTTTCGCTGTGCTTGGTCCCGATCCACACCTGAGGAGTAGACATGACCACGCAGCGACTTCCCTCCTGGCGCCCCGGGCCTGCGCGCGAGGCGATCCTGAGCTTTCTCGACGGAATCGACGCGGTGCCGGTCGACGACCGGGTCGCCTACCTCGACAACGACGGCACGATGTGGTGCGAACGCCCTGCTTACGTCCAGTACGGGTTCTTCCTCGACTTCCTACGCAGAGCCGCTGTCAATGATCCTGCGCTCGCCCTTCGACCGGAGTTCGCGGCCGTGCTCGACAATGACACCGCACAGATCAGCGAAATTGGGCTCCCTCGCATCGCTGGCGCTCTGGCCGCGCTTTTCGATGATCGAACGCCGGCGGAGTTCGCTGCTGCCGTGGACGACTTCGCGGAGCGATATCGCGACCCTGCGCGTGATGTCCCGCTCGCGTCTCTCGTGTATCAGCCGATGCTCGAACTCATCGCCGAGCTGCGAGCGCACGAATTCACGGTTGGCATCGTTACCGGGGGAGGAACGGAATTCGTGCGGCGCGTCAGCTTACGCCTCTATGGAGTCCCGCCAGAACTCGTTGTAGGCACCATGATCGGGTACTCATTCACCCGTGACGAACGGGATCGCCCCGTACTGCAACGCACGGTGCATCAGATGGGCGCTGCGAACGAGGGGCCGGCCAAGGTTGCGAACATTCAGTCGCAGACCGGGCGACCCCCGATACTTGCCGCAGGCAATTCCGGCGGGGACCGGGAGATGCTCGAATGGGCGCAGGCTTCCGAGCACGGCGGACTGGCCATTCTCATCGACCACGACGATGCCGATCGTGAGTACGCCTATGAGAGCACAGCAGCTACGTTTCAGGACGCCGAGCCGATCACCGCGGTGGCGGAGAGGCTGGGTTGGGTCACGGTGAGTATGGCTGACGACTGGGAGCAGATCTTCGCTGTCGCCTCGACGCCGCGGGCGTGAGGCCCTGTCACCGCGAGCCGATCCAGAGCGAATGAGCCGAACATGGTGACCACTGCTTCCGGCCGTCCCCGAATATTCCTCTCATCGCTCGTCGGGTACCGCAGATCTTGGGTGCCGAATGACGTGGTCGCTGGCCTCACTGCGGGGGCGGTCGTCGTGCCGCAGGCGATGGCATACGCGACGATCGCCAAGCTCCCGGTTGAGGTGGGCTTGTACACGTGCATCGTTCCAATGCTCGTGTATGCGCTCCTCGGCGGTTCTCGAGCCATGAGCGTGTCCACGACGTCGACAGTCGCAACGCTCACCGCGACCACGCTCGTCACCGCGGGTGTCGTGAACGAAGTCGAGGATCAGCTCGCTTCGCTCGTGACGCTGTCACTCCTGGTGGGGGGCATTCTCCTCGTCGCACGACTGCTGCACCTGGGAGGGATCGTCGAGAACATCAGTGTGGCTACGATTCTGGGAGTCAAAATCGGCGTAGGCGGGACGGTCCTCATCAGTCAACTTCCCACACTGCTCGGCGAGGACGCGGTGCCGGTGGCAGAGGGGTTCATCCACTCACTGGGGGCGGCAATCGGCGCTCTGGAAAGCGTCAATTCTGCAACGGTCGCCCTCTCGATCGCCTCGATACTTGTCATGCTGATGATGAAGCGTTTCACGCCCCGCGTGCCGGGAACGATCGTCGTTGCGACCGCCGGGATCCTGCTGGTGTGGCTGACGAACATCGATGCTCTCGGCATTGCGGTGATCGATCCCGTGCCCTCCGGACTTCCCGTTCCCGTGCTTCCGGACTTCACCCACCTGGTGGAGCTCATCCCCGGAGCGTTGGCGATTTCTGTGATGGTCTTCCTCGAGTCAGCGACCGTGGCGAGGAGCCTGAGAAACCCGCATGAGGCACCGATCGATGCCGATCAGGAGTTGCTCGCAATCGGCGCAGCGAACGCCGTGGGGGGATTCTTCGCCACGCTGCCGGCTGCCGGCGGGCTCTCGCAAAGTGCCGTCAATCAGGGAGCCGGAGCACGATCGCAGCTCGCTGCACTGATCACCGTGACGTTCGCCATCCTCGTCGCGCTCTTTCTCGGCCCTGTCCTTTCGATGCTGCCGCAGGCGGTGCTCGCATCGATGGTCGTCGTCGCCGTCGCGACTCTCATCGACGTGCCGTTGCTGGTGCGTTGGTCTCGAATCAGTCCGATCGACTTCTGGGTCGCACTCGTCGTCGCCATGCTGGGGCTGACCGCGGGGTTGCTGTTCGCCGTTGCGGCGGGAGTGGTCATCACCCTCATTCTCGTGCTGCGCGAGCTGAACACACCGAGTGTCGAGGAGATGGGCAGAAGGGAGAACGTGCTCATCCTTCACATCGCCAGAGGTCTGTACACGGCGAACGTGCGGGCGAATGCTGAGGCGATTCTCGATCTCGTACACACCGCGCCGGGGGCCGTCGACATCCTGATACTCGACGTGAAGCGCGTAGAGATCATGACCATGACGGTGCTCGACACCCTCGCCGCACTCGACAGTGAACTCGCTGCGCGTGGTGTCGTTCTGCACCTCGCCGGTCTCCCAGAACGCGCCGTCGGGGTAGCGGCGAAAACGGGGTGGTTTCAGAAACTCGCCAGTGAGGGGCGTACCCACGCCGATGTCGAGGCCGGCCCATCGTCTGCGGCGCGGTGACGATCCGCACGTGTGGCGGGCGCCCCGTCCCGTACAGATCGATGTTCGTCTTACTCGGCGCTCTCCCGCGGGTTGCGGATTCCGAGGAATGAGACGATCGCTCCCGCGAAGAACAGCACGCCCGTGACGATCGCCGCCGAGTGGAAGCCGCGCAGGTCGAGCTGCCCGCCGACGATCGTCGCGAGGAGTGCGATGACGATGAGTCCGGCAACCCGGGAGATCGCGTTGTTGACGGCGGATGCGATGCCGCTGCGCTCGGGGCCGATAGCGCCGAGGATCGCGGCCGTGAGCGGTGCGACCATGATGGAGAGCCCCAAGCCCATGACGACCATCGAGGGCAGCACCTGCCACCAGTAGGAGAAGGGATCCCCGACGAGCAGGAGCAGCAGGGCGCCGGCGCCGAGCAGCAACGGGCCGACGGTCATGAAGAGGCGCGGGCCGTACTTGCCGGCGAGGGCTCCGATCTTGGAGCTCAGGAGCACCATGAGGATGGTGATGGGCAGGCTCGCCAGCCCGGCGAGGGTGGCGGTGAGCGCCGGCCCGTTCGGGTTCTGCAGATACACGCCGATGACGAAGCCGTTGAGCGAGAGCGCCGCGTAGATGAAGAGCGTGGCGAGATTGCCGGTCCAGAAGTTGCGCACGCGGAAGAGCGACAGCGGCAGGATCGGTGAGCTCACCCGCGTCTGCCACCACAGGAAGGCGAGAAGGAGTGCTGTGCCGGCCGAAAGCGGAACCCAGATCACGGGGCTCTCCCAGCCGTGCGCGGGCTCTTCGATGAGGGCCCAGACGGCGAGCCCGAGTCCGATGGCGGCCGCCGCGCCGCCGAGCCAGTCGATGCGCACCCCGCGCTGACGGTCGTCGGTATCGGGCAGCTTCTTCAGCATCCAGAGGGTCAGGCCGATGGGAACGACGTTGATGAGGAATACGAGGCGCCAGGAGAGGTAGTCCGTGAATACGCCACCGAGGAGAGGCCCCACGATCATCGCGCCCGTCGTGACCGCGGTCCAGGCGCCGATCGCCTGCCCCTGCGCGGCGCCGGAGATGCGGGAGGTGATGAGCGCGAGCGAGCTCGGGAGCAGGAATGCGCCGGCCGCTCCCTGCAGGGCGCGCGCGATGATCATCATCTCGGGGGAGACGGCCAGCCCGACGGCGAGCGAAGCGATACCGAAGCCGATGAGCCCGATACGCATGATGAAGACGCGACCGTACGCGTCGGCGATCGATCCGGCGAGGAGCATCAGCGCGCTCAGCGTCACGAGGTACGCGTCGACCACCCACTGCTGCGTGCTGAGACCTCCCCCGAGCTCTTCGGAGATGCGGGGGAGCGCCACATTCGTGACCGACATGTCGAGCGAGGTCACGAACGAGGCGAGAATCGCGATCGTCGTGACGAGTCGCTGCGGTGCGCTCAGGCGCGTATCGGTCATGTGAGCAGGATACGTCGCCCAGGGGTGTGCCGGTGGCTCAGCGGAAGACGCGGCTGATGCCGCTGACGAGCTGCGACAGCTGCACCCAGATGATGACGCGGTATGCCGGGCGCAGCACGAACCCGAGCACGCGGTGTCGTCGCGGCCGATCGCCCGCGCGATCCCACGAGAACGCGATCCTGATTCGTGTTCCGTCAGCCTCCGGTTCGAGGGTGATGTCGATGGTTCTGGAGTTCGCGCGCGGAGCGTCGGGGAACGCCAGGTTCCAGACGACGCGCCGCTCGGGTTCGCGCGCGAGCAGCCCGATGCGCACTCGTCGGAACGCGGGGGCGACCTTGAGCTCCGTCCCATCGGGGCGGGTGGTGGTCGCGCGAGCGCGCCAGCTTCCGCCCAGCTGATCCGTCGTGCCCTCGGGGCTCGCGGCGACGCTTGCGATCGACGGCTCCCACTCGGGTATGCGGGCAGGATCGGCGAGCAGCGACCACACCTCGGCGGTCGGGGCGGGGATGAAGCCCTCGGTGGTGCCGGCCAGGGGGCTCGATGAGCGCGGACGGTTCTCGGCGTGCTCGTCGATCGATGCCGCGCTGCCGGAAGAAACGAGGTCGTGCTCGATCGCCGCCCGGCTCGCACCGACCTCCTGGACCACCGCCTCGATGAGGCCGCTGGGTTCCGCGAGCAGCTCGGTGAGCACCGCGACCGCGTCCCCAGCATTGCCGCGGGCATTCGCAGCCGTGAAGATGCGCCCCGCGCGGTCGCTCCACGTGTATCCGTCGGTCTCGTGGAAGACGATGCGGCCGGAGTCTGGCTCACCGACGCTCACGCCGAGGCCGGCGAGCTGCGCGGAGTGCTGCGCGGCGACGCCGGCACGAGCGGCTTCGAGGGTGAGGCCGTGACGGCGCAGGACCCGGCCCGCCCGATCTCGGTCGATGGTGAGCGCGAGGAGCAGATGCTCGATGTCGGCGGTGCGCAGTCCGACGCGGGAGGCCTCCTCCATCGCGGCGAGCGAGAGACGGTGAGAGGTGTCGGCTGACCGAGTGAACTTGCTCATGCGTGCCTCCGGGGGATGACGATCGCGGGATCGATGCGCTTGGCGTATTTCTTGTGCACGGCCTGACGGGTCACTCCGAGCGCGTCGGCGATCTGCTGCCAGCTCATGCCGGCGAGCAGCCCTGCCTCCACCTGCCGGAGTTCGAGCGTGTCGGCGAGGGCGCGGAGCGAGGTGACCGCGCGCAGTCCCGCGCGCGGATCGCTGAGGTCGGCGGCGCGCGCCGCGATCTGCGAGGATTCCATGGCGTCAACTTACGTTGCTTGCGCAACTCGTGTCAACCCCGGTTGCTTGCCGGTCTCAGGTTCAACGGTCGAAGAACCCGCGCACGTCAAACCCCGAGATCGCCTCGCCCAGTGATCCGAGCCCGCCCTGCGCAGCGTCGAGTGCGGATCCTGCCGTATCGCCCGCGCCGGCTACGGCATCCTCCACCCCGGGCACCGCATCGCCGAGTCCCGAAAGCGCATCGCCCGCCGCGAAGTCACCCATCATCGCCTCGGGGTCGAGCCCTCCGGCCAGGGCGTCGAAGTCGATACCAGCACCGGCGGCCTCAGCGAGGAGCGAACCGCCGATCGACGTCGCGATCGCGCCGCCCGCCACGAGTCCGAGCAGGCCGGCAGCGCCGGCGCCGGCCGCGAGCGCCCCGCGACCACCGCCGCCGCGTGCGGCGCCCGACGCACCCGAGAGCAAGCGGCGCAGTGATCCCGGGTTGCGTGCTTCGCTCCTCGTCGCGGCACGAGCGAGATCGGCGGGCGCCGTCGAGACGGGGCGCTCGCCTGGCGCGAGGCTGCGGTTGAGGTCCTCCTGCAGCAGTGCTCGCTGCGACGGAGTGAGCTTGGCGAAGGCCTCCGCGTGCACCTGCTCGAGCTGCCCGGGCTCAGCCGTCTCCAGCAGATAGTTGTATCGAGCGATTGCCGCGCGGTCTTGCGGGCTCACCGCAGGCGGTGCAGTGCGGGGCCGGTGCGGATCCGGTCGAACGTCTGCCCCAGGAGCCGAGGGTCGGCTCTGCTGTTGGCGCGGTTCTCCCGTCACCGCGTCGGCAGCCCGGTGCACCATCGCGCGCCAATCGGTCGCACCGCGGGACGAACCGCCCTGCTGCGCACCGCGTTCGCCCGCGCCGCGCGAGTCGATCGCCTTCTTCGCCAGGTTGAACATCTTCTTCATATTGCTCATGAGTGGTCCTTTGCCGTGCAGATCGAATGGAGGGGAGGATCGGGGGAGGCAGGCTTCGCGCTCGCCGCAGCATGCGACGGGGTCACCGGATCACGCCGACGCGTCGAGGCGCGCACCGATGGCCGGCCATGGCCGGCGGGGGTGCGGCGAAGATGGGCGCGGCGTGGTGTGCGGCGTTGCCGAAGGCGGCGGATTGCATCAGAGCGCTCCAAGGGGTGACGTGGGACATCGTCAAGGTCTCCTCCACTGCAAGCAGCTGGCGGTCCGGGATGACACTGATCATCCGTATTGACGAACCCACCACGCGGGAGTACTCCCCTTGGTGCTCACCAACATAGCCGCTGCAGGCCCAGCCCGGCTGGGAAGTGCGCCGATCGGGCTCCCGTATGCTCGATGCAGCGCATGGAAAGCCCCGCACCTGCGTGGGCGGAATGATGGAGGCCCAGCCACATGAGTAGTCACACGCGCGCACTGCGCGCCAGTCCTCGAGGGCTCTTCCGGGCATTCGCGATCGCTGAAGCCTTCACGTGGGCGGGGCTGATCGCGGCACTCATTCTGCGTGCAACGGACACCGCCGATATCGTCTCCGTTGCGGGCGGCCTCCACGGTTTCGTGTTCCTGTGCTACGGCGTGACGACGGTCTTCGTGTGGGTGAATCAACGATGGCGTTTCGCCCTGGGTGCGACGGGACTGCTGCTCGCGATCGTGCCGTTCGCGACCGTACCGTTCGAAATGATGATCGATCGGAAGGGCCTGCTGAACGGCACCTGGCGGCTCGCGCCCGGCGGCGAGAATCCGCGAAGTTTTCCTGAGCATGTGCAGGCTTGGATCCTGCGCCATGTGATGCTCTCGATCGTCGTGCTGGTCGCGCTCGTCGCGGTGCTGTTCATCACCCTGCTCTGGCTCGGCCCGCCGATTCCGAAGGGCGAGTGACGTCAGCTCCGGCCAGTGCGGACGTCGTCCCGACGCGGAATCGGTCCCAACGAAAAGACCCCCTCACGCAGGAGGGGGTCTTACTGGCGGTGACGGTGGGATTTGAACCCACGGTAGGGGGTTACCCTACACAACTTTTCGAGAGTTGCACCTTCGGCCGCTCGGACACGTCACCGCTAACGAGATTAGCGCATGGAATCGATGAGACGCGAATCGAGGCGCTGCCTCCGCAAGTCTGGCCGTTCTCGCTCCTCGCCGGGCACCTGCGCCTGGCGCACGAGTGCGGCGAGTTCGCCCCGGTCCCCGGCACTGAGCTTCGCCCGGGCGTGGGCGATGTGCGACTCCACGGTCCGCACGCTGCACCGCAGCCGTGACGCGATCGCCTTGTTGCTGAGACCCTCTGCGACGAGGCGTGCCGTCGCCGACTCGCGAGGTGTGAGTCGCACGTGCTCGCTCGCCGGGAGCAGGTCGACCCGGAACCAGGGATCGACGCGTCGGGCCGCCGCCTCGAGTTCCGCGAGCTTCGTGTCGCATCGGTTGACGCTTCCGGTCGCCCGCCGACGCATGAAGATGCGCTTGGCGGCGCGAAGCGCGAAGGCGGCCGGGGCCCAGAAGCCGGCTTCCGTCAGCGCATCCGCGCACTGCAGCAACGCCACGGGGTGCTGCTCGTTCGCCGCCTGGACGTGGGCACGGGCCAGTTTTGCGATGTCGAGGGCACGTGATGTGTCGAGCGGCGATTCGTGCAGATGGTCGTAGCGGCGAACGCGGGAGCCGATGCGATCCAGGCGCCCGCTGAAATAGGCGAGCACCTGCGTGGGGAAGTCATCCACGATGTCCTCGCCGTTCCCGTCGAGATCGACGTGACCGGTCGCCGTGCGGAGGATGGCGCTCCCGGTATCGCGGATCAGTGCTGAGAGGCGCACCGGGAGGAATCGCGGAAGTCGAGCCTCGAAGAGTTCCCATTCGCGCAGCGCTCGAGCCATATCGCCCGACGCGATCGCCTGCCCGACAGCGCCGAGGTGGCCGAGCCAGACCCGGTGCCGCGTCGACGCCGGCAGCGATTCCGTCAACGCGTAGAGCGCGACATCGCTCCCGTCGGTGTCGCCGAGGTAGAGCGCGAGCATCGCCTCGGTGACGATCGCGGCGGAGAGCAAATCGCGCAGCTCTGGCTGGCTCGATACGGCGATGTCGGTGACTCGGGCGATGCGCTCAGTGCATGATGCAGGATCGCTCGGGCGCCTGCCGCGCTTGATGTTCTCCAGATCGATGAGCTGACCGGCGAGGAGTGCCACTTCTCGCGCCGGATGCGTCGTCGCGATGCGGTGCAGCGCTTCGGTGTCGGACCCGACGGGGCCGGTCTCGTTCCATCGCGCGAAGACGAATCGCGCGTCGCGTTCTGACGCGCCGGTGTCGGCGCCGGGGAACGCCCCGGTTCGCGCCTGCTGCGGAATGGGCGATTCCGCCGTGATCTGGCTCGTGAGGGCGATGGCGGCGATGCGCTGCGATGCGGTGCCGGAAGCGTGTTCGGGAACCGCATTGAGGCTTCGCAGGCCGGCCAGAGCGCCGTGCATGACCGTGGCGGCTCTCGCGCGGTCGAGCGGGTCGAGCGTGGCGCCGAAGCCCGCGCCGCGCACGAGCAGGTCCCGGCACTCGGTTCCTGCGCCGAAGCTCAGGGCGTCGAGCGCGACTCGGCGGAACAGGTCTGCTCGCGCCGGGTCGAGCTGCTGATGGATCTCGCCTCCGTCGGTGATCGTTGTGCAGAAATGCGCTTCGCGATCGGAGAGCGGGACGCCGAGGGACTCCTGCAGCAACAGGGTGCGAGCCGCGCGCTGCTCGGCGGAGGCCACGATGTCGGCTTTCGTGCGCACTCGCATGCCCGCCGCGAAAAGCTCGGGGACGCCGTACGTCGTCGGGTCGGTCGGGGTCTGAATCAGAACGCCGTGCGCCACGAGGGATGCGACGGCAGCGCTGCCGACGAGGTCTTCATGACCGAAGAGGGTGCGCGGCTCGAGCTGCGCGAGCGTGGTCGCTGCAGCGATTTCCGCGTCGGTGAGTGATCTCTGGGCCAGTGCGTGGGCGAACTCGAGCGTCGGGATACCCGATTCGCTGATCTGGGTCGGTGCCAGCCGAGGCCAGGGTGTGGCGATCACCGCGCCCTGCGCAGCGAGTCGGATCACCTCGATGAGCCACGCCGGGCGACCCCAGGACATGCTGTGCAGTGCGGCGAGCACGCTGGAGTCGAGCGGGGTCGTCGCCACCTCGACCGCGATCTGCAGCGTTTCAGGCAGCGTGAGCGGGTTCAGGTGCACGTAGCGGGTGACGGGCGCGTCATCGTGCTCGGGGGTCAGCAGCTTCGCCCATTCAGCCGCACGGTGCTCGTCGTCAGTCGAGAGGTCGGCGGCCACCGCGCAGAGCACGGAGGCGCCGTTTCGGATCCGGTCGATGAGCGAAAGGATGAGCTCTGGCGCGGCGTGCTCTGCATCATCGACGAGCACGACGTGACCCGGGGGCTCGTGCTCGATGCTATCGCGTGCTTGCGGCTCGCGTGCGCTGCACCTGAGTACCGGTCGTCCTGCGGTCTGCAGCGCGCTCGCAACGGCGCGCATGATGTGCGAACGTCCGCTCCCGTGCCCGCCGGCCAGCACGATGGTGCCCGGGGCGCCGAGCTCGTCGACGAGGTGCGCGACCATGACGCTTCGCACCTTGCCTCGTTGCACGTGACGCATCACACCGTCCCCCTGAAAGACGAGCCACCCCCGTGTGTACCGAGTATTCGCTCAGCACAAACATCTTCTGGGAACACCATAGCTTGTGAATAGTCCTGTGGTGAGAGATTAACACCACGCGAACCCGGAGTGCATCTCAGTAGTGGCCGCCTGCACCTCAGTATCAGAGGAAGAGGCTCTCAGGGAAGTCCACTTCCCGTTACAGCGCTACGCGAAGTCGTAGCTTCAGGGAATACACATAAATAGCCTCGGCGGAGGGGGCTGGACTCTGTTCGCCCCCCGGATCTCGCAGTGACGCGGAACATACGTCAGAACGGAAGAGGGGGCCTCCCGTGGGGTACAGAGAAGATCAGCGGAGGAGAAGGTTCGGCAGAGCCACTCGTCCCATAGCAGTGGGTTTGGCCGCGGTGACTGCGCTCGCCTCGGCTTCGGCATTCGGAATGACTGCCGCGGCGGCAGACGTGCAGACGCCGAGCGCGGAGGCGGAATCGGCCGGCCACGGGCACGGTCTGTGGATCGACGGGCTCGGGCTGGATGTCGCGAGCACTGCCTCGACCTCGACGGAGTTCCCCGACGTGCCGGGACCGGCCACGAACGGTCTGGACCTCGATCTCCTCCAGTCGGCGACGGTCGATGCGAACGGTCTCGAGCTCCCGCTGCTGAGCGACGGCACCAACGGCGGCCTCCTCGCGCTGGGTGATCTCGGGGCGCTCTCGAGCTTCTCGACATCGCCCTCGGCAACCTCGTCGGTCGCGTCCTCGGGCATCATCACCGACGACGGCGCGATCGATCTCGGGCCGGTCAACGACCCGTCCAGTTTCGCTCCGGCCCAACTCGACGCGAGCGCGCTCGTGCGCCAGTTGCTCGGCGATGCCGTCGCCGACGAGCTGCTCGACGAGGCCACCCTGAGCGTCGGCGCTCTCGCATCTCGCGTTGAGGCCGAGAACGGTGAAACGACGTCGGAGTACTCCCTCTCCGGCCTCGAACTGGAGCTCTCGAGCCCGGCCGTCGGCGGACTCGTCGACGATGTCGACGCACTCGCCGGCACCGTGCTCGACCCGGTCGAGGCACTCCTCGCTGAAGGCGGGGCGGTGAACACCCTGGTCTCCGATCTGGTCGACACCATCGACGCCCTGCCTCTCGCAAGCGCATCGCTCAACGGGCTCGGCCTCGACACCACGGAGCTGACCACTGAGCTTCGGGCGCAGCTTCTGCAGACGCCGCTCGAGAACTCCGAGGGCAGTGTGTCGGTCGATCTCAGCGACGGCACGATCACCGTTGCTCTCGACGAGCTCGCGGTGAGCGGGCAGCCGGGCGAGAGCTTGAGCAGCCTCGCGCCGAACACGGATGTGCTCAGCGGGCCGACGGTCAATGCGATTCTCGACGGCGTGAGCGATGCACTGCTCGGCGACGGTCCGAACTCGCTGGTGACGAAGGCCGTGACACTGATCACTGAGGGCGTGTACGGCGTCGGCGTCACCGCTGATCTCGAGATCGGACTGGGAGCAACACTTCCCATCGTCGGAACCGAGATTCCGGTCGCCGGCGGTTCGGTCGTCATCGACGGCACACTCGGAGGGATCCTGGGTCAGGCCGGTTACGAACCCTTGGGCATCGACGCTTCGGATGTGACGCTTCTGCCAGGTCTCCCGATTCCGATCGAGCTCGGCGATGTGCTCCAGCCGGTCTTGGACCTGATCACGCCGGTGGTTTCGAGCATCGGCGCGGCGATCCTCCCCGTCGTAACGACGGCGGTCGCTGATATCCAGCCGTCGCTCACCGGACTCCTCAACCCGATCGTGACCGAGCTGCTCGACGATGCGCTCGAGCCGGTGCTCACGGAGGTGCTGGCGATCACGATCAACCAGCAGCCGGAGACGAGCGATCTGGGAGCGGACGGCTTCACCGTGCGCGCCCTCAGTCTCACGCTGCTCCCGCTGCTCGGCGACAGTTCCGTGAACGTGCAGCTCGGCTCCGCCTCCGCGTTCGCGGAAGCGGCAGCCGCGACGCTCGCCGCATCACCGAATCCGGTCGTGCAGGGCGGCGTCGTCACGCTGACCGGCACCGGCTTCACCGAAGATGAGGACGTCACTGTGACGTTCCCCGACGGGACCACTGAAGTCGTCGTAGCTGGTGCCGGTGGATCGGTCACCGCGACGTGGGATGTGCCCGAAGATTACGCCCCCGGAACCGTGAACTTCTCAGCTGCGGGCGGCACGAGCGGGCTCACGGCGACGGCGTCCACCGAGGTCATCGCGGAAGCAGGCGCAACGCTCGATGCGACGCCGAACCCGGTGGAGCAGGGCGGAACGGTCACGCTCACCGGCGGCGGATTCACCGATGGCGAGAACGTCACGGTCGTGTTCCCGGACGGCACTGAGGAAGTCGTCATCGCAGGCGAGGACGGCTCGATCACCACGACCTGGGAGGTCCCGGCGGACTTCGAGCCGGGCGAAGCGACCTTCACCGCAACGGGTGAGACCAGCGAGCTGACCGCGACCGCGACCACGGTCGTCGAGGCGGCGGCGGATGCCGATGTGAATGCGAACGCTTCGGCCTCGGCTTCGGCTTCGGCTGATGCGGCGGCTGACGACGATGCCTCGGCATCGGCTCAGGCGGCAGCGCAGGCTGCGGCGAACGCCGACAACACGAGCGACGCTTCGGCGGCTGCTGATGTGACGGCGAACGCTGCGGCTGAGGTTGCGGCGACGGCGGATGCGTCGTCGGAGGCGTCGGCTGAGACGAACGCGGCGGCTTCGGCTGCGGCGACGGCGAGTGCCGATTCGACGGCGGATTCCGCGTCGGATGCTGATGCGTCGGCGGCGGCTTCGGCTGCGGCGAACGCTGATGCGTCGTCGGCTGCGGATGCGGCTTCTGAGGCGGCTGCCGAGGCGACGTCCTCGGCGGATGCATCGTCCGCGGCATCTGCTGACGCGACCGCTGATGCGGATGCCGATGTGAATGCGAACGCTTCGGCCTCGGCTTCGGCTTCGGCTGATGCGGCGGCTGACGACGATGCCTCGGCATCGGCTCAGGCGGCAGCGCAGGCTGCGGCGAACGCCGACAACACGAGCGACGCTTCGGCGGCTGCTGATGTGACGGCGAACGCTGCGGCTGAGGTTGCGGCGACCGCGGATGCGTCGTCGGAGGCGTCGGCTGAGACGAACGCGGCGGCTTCGGCTGCGGCGACGGCGAGTGCCGATTCGACGGCGGATTCCGCGTCGGATGCTGATGCGTCGGCAGCGGCTTCGGCTGCGGCGAACGCTGATGCGTCGTCGGCTGCTGATGCGGCTTCTGAGGCGGCTGCCGAGGCGACGTCCTCGGCGGATGCATCGTCCGCGGCATCGGCTGACGCGACCGCTGATGCGGATGCCGATGTGAATGCGAACGCTTCGGCTTCGGCTTCGGCTTCGGCTGATGCGGCGGCTGACGACGATGCCTCGGCATCGGCTCAGGCGGCAGCGCAGGCTGCGGCGAACGCCGATAACACGAGCGACGCTTCGGCGGCTGCTGATGTGACGGCGAACGCTGCGGCTGAGGTTGCGGCGACGGCGGATGCGTCGTCGGAGGCGTCGGCTGAGACGAACGCGGCGGCTTCGGCTGCGGCGACGGCGAGTGCCGATTCGACGGCGGATTCCGCGTCGGATGCTGATGCGTCGGCGGCGGCTTCGGCTGCGGCGAACGCTGATGCGTCGTCGGCTGCTGATGCGGCTTCTGAGGCGGCTGCCGAGGCGACGTCCTCGGCGGATGCATCGTCCGCGGCATCGGCCGACGCGAACGGCGATGCCGACGGTGCTGAGCTGACGCTCTCCGACCCGGCCGACCGCACGGTGACGGAGGGTGAGGACGCGGTCTTCACCGTCGAGGTGCTCTCCGGCACAGCGACCTCGATCGTCTGGGAGGAGTACACCCCGGTGACGCCGTCCGACGCGGCGACGGAGGGCCTCCAGCCGCTCGCGGTGGGAGCCTGGTCCCCGACGGACGAGGTGGTGTCGCAGGACGGCAGCACCCTCACCGTGGAAGACGCCGAGCTCGTGGAGAACGGCACGCTCTTCCGGGCGGTCGCCACGGATGGCACGACGACGGTCACGAGTGACGCTGCAGAGCTGACGGTGCTCGCGGCCGGAGCCGCCGACGCCGATAGCAGCGCGGGCGGAGCGGCCGACGCCGGTGGAGCGGCCGACGCCGGTGGCACGTCCACGGCGAGCGGGTCCTCCAGTGCGAGCGGGTCATCCTCCGCCAGCGCCTCGGGTTCGAGCAACGCCTCGGGCGGTGCGAAGTACCTGAGCAACACGGGCGGTGAGAGCCAGTTCGGTCTCGGCATCGCCGGGCTGCTGCTGGTGCTGGCCGGTGCCGGTATCGCGGTGACTGTTCGCCGTCGCAACGCGGCACGACACACCTAAGCGGTACTCATGAAGGCGTGCGGTCGGGGAAGCCCGGCCGCACGCCTTCGTCATTGACACGCGCGACCCGCGGGTGCCGCGGCGGTTCTCTCAGTGATAGGTTCGCCAAGACTGCCCGCACTCCCTTCCGGCAAGACAGGAGCAGGTGTGATCCCTGAATCGACGCAACCGAGCGCGCGACCCGCAGTGAAGCTGTGGGTCCGGCTCGTGGCCTGGGCGGCAGTGCTGCTCGCCGCCTGGCACATCCTCGCATCGTTCTTATGGATCGCGCCGTACTCGGCGAACGCTCGAGAAGTGATCCCGGGGAACGCGCTGAGCTCGTACATGCTGCCCATGTTCGGTCAATCCTGGAGCGTCTTCGCGCCCGAACCGGTGAACGGCGACTATCACTTCAACGTACGCGCCACGGTGGAGAACGACTCGGGAGAGCGCACCGAGACGGGCTGGGTCAGCGCGACAGACGTGGAGCTCTCGATGATCCGCTACAACCTCACTCCGCCGCGGGCGGGCATTCAGTCGACGGAAGTCGCGTCGAGCTTCAAGAAGTCGTTCGACGAGCTCACTGAAGTGCAGCGCACCACCGCCGCGGGTGACTTCATGACCGCGGAATGGGAGGTCGGGTTGCGTGCCGCGCTCGAGAACGGTGCGAAGAACTCCGGGCTCGATCCTGCAGCGATCGAGAAGAATGCTGGAGCAGTTGATCAGTTCATGGCCGACGAGCGTCGCTCGACCGCCTACGCGACGCAGGTGGCGAAAGCCGTCTGGGGCGACGAGGTCGTGTCGGTGCAGTACCGCGTGAGTCGCCAGAACATCATCCCGTTCGCCGAACGCCACAACCCCGATGCGAAGCGCCCCGAACCATCGGTCGTGCTGCCCGGATGGCGACCGCTGGTCGTGGAAGAGGGACAGAACGAGGGCAACTTCGCCGACGTGTTCCGGCCGCAGTTCGAGAGGATCTCAGAATGACCGACCAGCGCCCCGCTCCCGCCGGCCGGTTCGGCGCATTCCTCGGCAGCCTGATCGCTGCAGTCTGGTCGGCCGTCGCACTGACCGTCGGTCGCGCCTTCGACTTCGTCGAGCGCTGGTTGTTCACGGGCAAGAAGTCGCTCTACGGGCTCGCCGTCACGCGCATCGTCTTCGGATGCACCGCGCTCGGCCTGCTCGCCGCGAACTTCGGCACGCGCCTCTACACATTCGGCTCCGGATCGGCATGGAACGGAGAACTCGCGCAGCCGGTCAGCGATTTCCCGAAGGTCTGGATCTTCAGCGCGTTCCACGCCGTCGCCGGCAGCGACGTCGCGTTCACGCTCCTGTACCTCTTCCTCGGGGCGCTCGCCGTGCTCTTCCTACTCGGATGGCGATTCCGGATCGTGCTGCCCCTGTTCTTCGTACTGTGGATCAGCTTCATCGAGATGAACGACATGGTGGGCGATCAGGGCGACAACATGTTCCGCATCGCGCTCATCCTCATGTTCTTCGCGGATCCCGCGGCCCGGTGGTCGCTCGATGCCCGACGGCGCGCGAAGCAGGAGTGGTTCCCCGCTGGATCTTCGGGAAATCAGATCGGCACGGTGCTCCACAATCTCTCACTCATCGCGCTCACCGCCCAGGTCACGTTCGTGTACGCGTCAGGCGGGCTGTACAAGGCCCAGGGCGCGCCGTGGGCCGAGGGGTACGCGGTCTACAACCCGCTGCAGACCATGCGGTTCGGCACGTGGCCGATTCTGAGTGACATCGTGACGGCGTGGGGGCCGGCCGTCGCGATCGGCACCTGGGGATCGATTCTGCTGCAGGTCGCATTCCTGTTGATGCTGCTGTCGCGGCCGACGCGCTTGTTCGCCCTCTTCGGGATCCTGAGCTTCCACATCGCGATCGGGGTGCTGATGGGCCTGCCGTGGTTCTCGCTCACGATGATCGCGATCGATTCGATCTTCATCCGCGATCGAAGCTGGAAGCACCTCAGCGATGCGGTGTCGCGGCGCTGGAGACAGCACATGCGCGGTGATGCGGGGTCGTCGACTCGGGAAGCTGGGCGGTCGGCCGCTTCCGATCGAGCTGAGCCCGCGGAGAGCGCCGAGCTGCCCCCGCAGAAGCGGGCCGGCCGGAAGGTGGCCGCGCCGAGATAGGTCGGTGCGGTGGCGACGGCGCGTCTGCAAGCGGGAGCGGCGCTACTCCTTCGCGGCTCGCTCGGCGATGCGCAGATCAAGCGGAAACTCGACGGCGCTATCGCCGAACAGCAGCAGACCGGCTGCACGCGCCGATTCGCGCACGGCCGCTGCGACGGCGTCGGCGTGGGCGACGGGTGCGTGCACGATCACCTCGTCGTGCAGGAAGAACGCGAGGTGGGGGCGTCGACTGAAGATCGGCCCCGAAGCCCGAGCGGCCTGAGACACCTCAACGGGCGCGAAGGCGGCGAGCCTCTGTCGAAGATCGGCGATCCAGCACAGCGCCCACTCAGCGGCTGTTCCCTGGACGACGAAGTTGCGGGTGAAACGACCGCGATCCCGTGCGGCGCGGCGGGCAGCGGCCTCGTCCCGCCCGGTCGCATCCGGCATGCTCGCGCTCGACTGCACGTGCTCCCACTCCTGGCCGGGCGGCTGGGTGCTGCGGCCGAGCCACGTCGACACCCGCCCTCCGCGCGCGCCCTCCGCAGCAGCCTCGTCGACCAGATCCATCGCGGCCGGGTAGGCGCGGCGCAGTCGCGGAACCAGGCGTCCGCTCTCTCCGGTCGTCGCCCCGTACATGGCGCCGAGCATCGCGAGTTTCGCCTCCTGCCGCGTTGCTACGGCGCCGCTCTCGACGATTCCGGCGTAGAGATCCTTCCCCGCGCCGGCCTCGGTCATGGCGCGATCTCCTGCCATGGCGGCGAGTACCCGAGGCTCCAGCTGAGCGACGTCTGCGGAGACGAGGGTCCACCCCGGGTCGGCGCGGAGCGCCGGACGCAACTGGCGCGGGATCTGCAGGGCGCCGCCCCCGCTCGACGCCCAGCGGCCGGTCACCACGCCTCCGGGAACGTAGACGGGCCGGTACCGGCCATCACGCACCCACTCGTCGAGCCAGGCCCATCCGTTGGCGGTCAGCAGCCGCGCGAGCTTCTTGTAGTGGAGCAGCGGTGCGATCGCAGGGTGCTCGTGCTGCGCGAGCTCCCACTGGGAGGTTGAGTCGACCTCGATTCCCGCCGCCCGGAGCACCCGCAGCAGTCGAGGGGGCGAGTCGAGCGGGGCGTCGGGGCTCCCGAGTTCGCGTCGCACCATCGCTCCCACCTCGATCATGCGCGCCGGTTTCGCATCGGGAGCGGGCCGGGGGCCGAGCGCCTCGGAGAGGACTCGGTCGTGCTCGTCGACGTCCCAGGGGACACCGGCCGCCGACAGCTCTGCGGCGATGAGGGCCCCCGCCGATTCTGCGGCGAGGAGCAGGCCGAGCCGCCCGGGCTCGCGCGCGCTGGCGAGTGCCGACCGCTGTCGGTCGAATTCGTCGAGCGCCTCCGCCAGGCCGTCGGGCACCCCGCGGGATCGCCGTGGTTCGGCGACCACGTCGAACAGGGTCGGTGGCGCATCGGCCGGCGGCGCGACCGGGGCGGTCTCGGCCTCGGGCGGCGCGTTCCACTCGGGCGCGCCCCGCAGCTGCGCCGGCTCTCCCACGGAGCCTGCGTGACGCAGAATCTGATGGCAGAGTCGGAGATCGTGGCATCGTTCGACGCGCACTCCGGCAGCGAGGAGCGGCGCGTACTGGCGAGCCGTGTCGTGCCAGACCCAGCGCAACGACGCCGCCCGTTCGCGCTGCTCGACGAAGTCGGCGAGCCGATCCAACGCGATCGAGACCGCGGCCGAACGGGCGCCATCGGGCGCGAGCTCGACCGCGCCCCAGCCACCGCGCGCGTCGCGACCGATGACGCACCAGCGGGCGGCTGTGCCATCGGCGGAGGATGCAGTGGCGAGTTCGGGCACGTTCTCACCGTAGTGCCGACCGCCGACAGTCGCCCCGGATGCTCTCGGGGCCGGCCCAGCGACTCGGCGCGGGAGCTCCCGCCGCCGCGATGTCCGTGGCCGCCAGTAGGCTCGCAGCATGGCGAAATCAAGCGGCGGATACACCTGCACCGAGTGCGGGTGGCAGACCTCGAAGTGGGTCGGGCGGTGCGGTGAATGCCAGCAGTGGGGCACCGTTGCCGAACAAGCTCGCGCCGGAGCATCGCTCGCGCGCACCACGCGTGCGGCCGCGCCCGCGGCCGGCCGGGAAGCGCGTCCCATCACCGAGCTGCAGGGCGATGCCGTGCGGCACCGGCAGACGGGAATCGGCGAACTCGACCGCGTGCTCGGCGGCGGGGTCGTGCCGGGAGCGGCGATTCTCTTCTCGGGGGAGCCGGGGGTCGGCAAGTCGACGTTGCTGCTCGATGCCGCGGCGCGCGCCGCATCGACTGGAGCGCGCGTGCTCTACGCGAGCGGGGAGGAATCGACGGGGCAGATCCGCATGCGCGCCGAGCGCACCGGGGCGATGCACGACACGCTGTACCTCGCGAGCGAGACGGATCTCGCGACCGTGCTCGGCCACATCGAGACCGTGGATCCCGCGCTCGTCATCGTCGACTCCGTGCAGACGATGGCGAGCGATCAGGTCGACGGCGGGGCCGGCGGCCCGGCTCAGGTGCGCGAGGTCGCGGCCGCGCTCATCAGAACGGCGAAAGAACGCGGAACACCGGTGATCCTCGTCGGGCACGTGACCAAGGACGGGTCGGTGGCCGGCCCGCGCCTGCTCGAGCACCTCGTCGACGTGGTGTGCCATTTCGAGGGCGACCGGCACACGTCGTTGCGGTTTCTGCGCACGCTGAAGAACCGCTACGGTCCGACCGACGAGGTCGGCTGCTTCGAGATGACGGATCGCGGCATCTCCGAGGTGCCAGACCCGAGCGGCCTGTTCCTGAGCCGCCCGGGGGCTCCGGTGAGCGGCACGTGCGCGACCGTCGCGATGGAGGGTCGACGCGCGCTGCCGGTCGAGGTGCAGGCGCTCGTCGCCAAGAGCGCGACCCCCAACCCCCGCCGAGTGACGAGCGGCGTCGATCAGTCGCGCGTCGCCATGATCCTCGCGGTGCTCGAGCGGAGATTCGGTGCGCGTCTGCACGACCAGGACGTCTACGTATCGACGGTCGGCGGGGTGAAGCTCGCCGAGCCCGCAGCCGATCTCGCGATCGCGCTCGCGGTGCTCTCTGCGATCGCCGACCACCCGCTCCCGCATGATCTGGCGGCTTTCGGCGAGATCAGCCTCGCCGGCGAGGTGCGGCCCGTCGCGAGCGGAGCACAGCGCTCGTCGGAGGCCGCCCGGCTGGGGTACGTGCGGGTCGTCGACGCGTCAGTGGAAACCCTGGATCGCGCGAGGCGCAAAGCTGGGTTCTAGGGTCATCAGAGGGAGCTAGACTTGCACATCGTGAGCAACAACACCGTAGACGTCGTCCTCATCGGTGGCGGCGTAATGAGCGCCACGCTGGGTACGCTGATCAAGCAGGTCCAGCCCGATTGGTCTATCGAGATCTTCGAGTCCCGCACCGAGGTCGCGACCGAGAGCAGCAACGCGTGGAACAACGCGGGCACCGGTCACGCCGCCCTCTGCGAGCTCAACTACATGCCGGAGGGCAAGGACGGGAGCCTGTCGGCGGCGAAGGCCATCGACATCAACGAGCAGTTCCAGCTCTCCCGTCAGTTCTGGTCGTCACTCGTGGAGCGCGGCATCCTCGGAGAACCCTCCTCGTTCATCAATGCGACCCCGCACATGACGTTCGTGCGCGGGGCCGAGAACGTCGACTACCTCCGACGCCGCTGGGAGCTGCTGCGCACCGAGCCGCTCTTCTCCGACATGGAGTTCAGCGAGGACCCGGAGCAGATCGCGGAGTGGACGCCCCTGCTGGTCGACCGCCGTTCGAAGGACGAGGTCTTCGCTGCGACGCGTTCTGAGAGCGGAACCGATGTCGACTTCGGCGCTGTGACGCGCCAGCTCATCTCGCACCTCGTCTCAGAGGGGGCCGGGCTGAGCCTCGGGGCAGAAGTGCGCAAGCTCCGCCGGCTCGACGACGGCACCTGGGACGTGTACGTGCGCAACCGCTCCGGCTATACCACGACGATCGTGAACGCGAAGTTCGTCTTCGTCGGAGCCGGCGGCGGGGCGCTCTCGCTGCTGCAGTCCTCCGGCATCCCCGAGATCAAGGGCTTCGGCGGCTTCCCGATCAGCGGCAAGTTCCTGAAGACCAGCAACCCCGAGATCGTGCGCGCGCATCAGGCCAAGGTCTACGGGAAAGCCGCGGTCGGCGCACCGCCCATGTCGGTTCCGCACCTCGACACGCGCGTCGTGGACGGCGAGGAGAGCCTGCTCTTCGGGCCGTACGCCGGATTCAGCCCGAACTTCCTCAAGAAGGGCTCGTGGTGGGATCTCCCCGGATCCATCCGGCCGCACAATCTCGGACCGATGCTCAAGGTCGGACTCACCGAGTTCGCTCTCGAGAAGTACCTGCTCGGCGAGCTCCTCGCGAGCCGTGAGAAGCAGATGGAGACGCTTCGGGAGTACATGCCGACCGCGCGCACCGAGGACTGGGAGATGATCGAGGCCGGTCAGCGCGTCCAGGTCATGAAGAACGACCCCGAGAAGGGTGGCATCCTGCAATTCGGCACGGAGGTGATCACCGGCGGCGACGGAACGATCTCCGGCCTGCTCGGTGCATCGCCCGGCGCATCGACGGCCGTCTACGCGATGCTCGGTGTGCTGCGCAAATGCTTCCCCGAGCAGTTCACGAGCACCTGGGAGTCCGTGTTCACCGAGCACATCCCGGCGCTCAAGACGGGCGGCCTGAACCACGACCCCGAGCTCGCTGCGGCATCGCTCGCTCACACCTCTCAGGTCCTCGGCCTCGTACCGGCGCCCGCAGAGCACGTGACCGAGCAGGAAGCGGCCTCGACCGAGCAGGCGGCAGTGCGGTCCTGACCGTCCCGCCAGCGGTGCTGGGCGGCGCCCTGCGCTGCTCGGTGTCCCCCAGCTCGGCGTCGCCCAGCTCGGCGTCGCCCAGCGCTACTCGGCGATGAGAGCTTCGACGAACTCCGCCGTCTCGGCCCAGCCCGTGACGGCATGGCATGAGACGCCGAGTGCGAGCACCGGGTAGTCGTTGCCGTCCTCGTCGAGCCGATCACCGACGAACAGCATGTCGCTGAGCGGGACCCCCGTGTATTCGACGAGCTTCTGCATGCCGTAAGCCTTATCGATCCCGCGACGCGTGATGTCGACCGAGGTAGAGCCACCGCTGCGCACCTCGAGGCCGGGCAGGCGGACCGCGACTGCGGCGCGGAGGGCGCTCTTCTTCGCCCCCGTCGGGTCCCAGGCGTGCTTGACCTCCACCGGGGCGCGCTGGCCCAGAGCCGAGAAGGTGATCTGGGATCCGCGATCCTCCAAGACGTCCCCCCACGATTCCCGCTCCCAGAGGCCCAGACGCTCAGCCTCCTCGCGGAGCGCGGTCAACGCGTCATTGCGCTCCCGCTCAGTGAGCTCCTCCTGATACACCGTCACCCACTGACCGCGCTCGCGCCGCTCATACCTCGTGCCGCAGGTCGGAAGCAGGTGCAGCCGCCCGAGCATCTCCTCAGTCACGCTCGCCACCCCGTCGAGTTGCGTCACCAGCTGAGACTCGAACTGCTGGAAGTTGCCCCCCGAGATCACCGCGACGCTCGTGCGTTCGAGCAGCCGGGCGAACACCGCGAGCATGCGGGGGTCGAGCGGGGACTTCGAGGGTGCAAGGGTGTCGTCGAGATCGAAGGCGATGATGCGCGGGAGTTGAGTCACGTGAAGATTCTTCCACGTCGCGCCGCGCAGACGGCTCGCCGGGAGCTCACGGCTCGGGAGACGGCTATTCGTCGTCCAGCGACGGCAGCGACGTCGCGTTCGCGTAGAAGCGCACGTCCACGCGTTCGAGCCCGGTGCCCTCGAACACGATGCGGTAGCTGCCAGGCGACGGCACCCGCGCCTCGTTCAGCGGGAAGACCATCGGGATGTACCCGAAACTGTCATTGCCGCCCCCGAGGCTGAACGTGCCCTCCACATTGAAGAGTTCAGCACCGCCGACAGCGGGCTCGCATCGGGCGCGGAAAGAGCGATCCGGATCCCCGCGACGCGCCTCGTTCTCGTCGTACTCGACGACCACGACGAGGGTCGCCCCGAGCATCGCCGGGTACTCCTCGCGGTTGATCGTGTTGATGAAGCCGGAGAGAACGCCGAGGGTTCCCTCCCGAACGTTCGCCGCATCCGCGAGAAAGGCCGCTGCGACACGCATATGCGTCTCCTCTTCTACCTCGCGCTCACCGCGCGAAGTTGCTCAGCGCAGACCGCCCAGCGCGATCGGCGCGATGCTAGTGCTGCCCGGAGAAATCGATCGGCGACTCTCCGGTCACCGCGGAGACGACGACGAGCGCCAGTGTCGCCGCAGCCGTACCGACGAACACGACGCAGTAGAACAGTGCGACGGCGTCGAAGATCTTGTTGAACATCGTGGGCCTCTCTGGGTGGCAGCAGGTCGGATTCAGCCTACCGTGGACGGAGACGCGAGGAGACCCCCGCCCGGAGCGAATCGGCGTCGAGCGGCTCGTCTCGCGCAGCACCGGTGCGCGTCTAGACTGAACCGGGTGACCCGACATTTTCTCCGAGACGACGATCTGAGCCCCGCCGAGCAGCGCGAAGTCCTCGAACTCGCCGCGCGACTCAAGCGAGAGCCGTTCTCGGAGCGTCCGCTGGAGGGACCGCGGTCCGTGTCCGTCTTCTTCGACAAGACGTCCACGCGCACCCGCTTCAGCTTCGCGGCGGGCATCGCCGAGCTCGGCGGATCGCCCATCATCGTGAACCCGGGTGAGGCGCAGCTCGGCGTGAAGGAATCGATCGGCGACACCGCGAAGGTGCTCTCGCGGATGGTGTCGCTCATCGTGTGGCGCACGTTCGACCACCGCGGACTGGAGGAGATGGCGGCCGACGCGAGCGTGCCGGTCATCAACTCGCTCTCCGACGACTTCCACCCGTGCCAGATCCTCGCCGATCTGCAGACCATTCAGGAGCGGAAGGGCGACCTCGCCGGTCTCACCGCGACGTACCTCGGGGATGCCGCGAACAATATGGGGCACTCCTATCTGCTCGGATTCGCGACCGCGGGCATGCATATCCGGATCGCGGGGCCGGAGGGCCACCATCCGCGTCCCGACATCGTCGCCGACGCCGAACGGATCGCCGCTCAGACAGGCGGAAGCGTGGAGATCTTCACCGACCCGGCGCGTGCCGTCTCGGGCGCTGACGCCGTGATCACCGACACGTGGGTGTCGATGGGCCAAGAAGCCGAGAAGGCCGAGCGCATCGAGACCTTCGGCCCGTATCGCGTCACCCCTGAACTCATGGCGGATGCCGCGAGCGATGCGATCTTCTTGCACTGCCTTCCCGCCTACCGGGAGTACGAGGTCGCGCCCGAAGTGATCGACGGAGGGCAGAGCGTGGTCTGGGATGAAGCGGAGAATCGCCTGCACGCCCAGAAGGCACTCATGACCTGGTTGCTGGCGCAGGCGTAAGACGGAGAGAAGCAGAGATGACGAACGAACACGAGCAGTCCGCCCCGACCGAGACCGCCGGCAATCGCGCCGGTGAGAGCGGCGCCCTCTGGGGCGGGCGCTTCGCGAGCGGCCCCGCGCCGGCGCTCGCAGCCCTGTCGAAGTCGACGCAGTTCGACTGGATCCTCGCTCCCTACGACATCCGCGGTTCGAAGGCGCACGCGACTGCGCTCGCCGCAGCCGGGTATTTGAGCGAAGACGAGCTCGCCGAGATGCGAGCCGCGCTCGACGAGCTCGCAGCTCGCGTCGCGGACGGCCGCGCCGTTCCCGCCGCAGATGACGAAGACGTGCACTCCGCGCTCGAGCGACTGCTCATCGAGATCACGGGCGTGCAGCTCGGAGGCAAGCTCCGCGCCGGACGCAGCCGCAACGACCAGATCGCGACCCTGGTGCGTCTGTACCTCCTCGACCATGCCGCTGTGATCCGCGACATGCTGCTCGACCTGCTCGACGCCATCGCAGACCAGGCGGCGGCGCACCCCGACGCGATCCTGCCCGGCCGCACCCATCTGCAGCACGCTCAGCCAGTGCTGCTGGCCCACCAGCTCGCGGCGCACGCCTGGCCGATCGTCCGCAACCTGGAGCGTCTCCGCGACTGGGCGTCCCGCGCCAGCGCCTCGCCCTACGGCGGCGGCGCCCTCGCCGGCTCCTCGCTCGGCCTCGACCCCCGGCTCGTCGCGACCGAACTCGGACTCGGCGATCCGCTCGAGAACTCGATCGACGGCACCGCGGCTCGCGACGTGGTCGCCGAGTTCGCGTTCATCACCGCGCAGATCGGCATCGACCTCTCCAGGCTCTCCGAAGAGATCATCCTCTGGAACACCAAGGAGTTCGGCTTCGTTCGCCTGCACGACGGCTATTCGACCGGCTCCAGCATCATGCCGCAGAAGAAGAACCCCGACATCGCCGAGCTGGCTCGCGGAAAGTCCGGGCGTCTGATCGGAAACCTGACCGGCCTCCTCGCGACGCTGAAGGGGCTGCCGCTCGCGTACAACCGCGATCTGCAGGAGGACAAGGAACCGGTCTTCGACTCGATCGGCCAGCTCGAGGTACTGCTCCCCGCGTTCACCGGCATGGTGGCGACGCTCACGTTCGACACGAAGCGGATGGCCGAGCTCGCCCCGCAGGGGTTCTCGTTGGCCACCGACGTCGCCGAGTGGCTCGTGAAGCAAGGCGTGATCTTCCGCGACGCGCACGAGATCTCCGGTGAACTCGTGCGTCACTGCGAGGAGCGGGGCATCGAGCTCCACGAACCGAGCGATGCCGAACTCGCGTCGATCTCGGCGCACCTCACTCCGGCAGTGCGCGAGGTGCTCACCATCGAGGGGTCTGTGAACTCGCGCGTGGGGGCCGGCGGCACCGCTCGCATTCGCGTCGACGAGCAGCTCGCCCGGCTCGCCGAGCGGATCGCTGAGTTCCGGGCCTGAGTCTCCGATGAGTGCGGCGAGCGGTGCGCGCTCTCCCCGGGAGGAACAACGGCTCCGGTGAGGCGAATGAGCATGTTCAGCCCTCACGGACGTCGGATCTCTCACGGACGCGCGGTCCATGAAGACCGGGACGCGCGCTCCATGAGCGTCAGGCGGTACGATGACAGGCGTGTCTGAACTGAACGATCGCACCGAGATCCTGGCCGCCCAGCGCAACGACGACAGCTTCGCCACCCTGTGGGAAGAGCTGGAGTGGCGCGGGCTGATCCATGTGTCGACCGACGCGGAAGCGCTGTCGACGCTGCTCGAGGGCGAACCGTTCGCGTATTACTGCGGATTCGACCCGACGGCATCCAGCCTGCACCTCGGGCATCTCGTGCAGCTGCTGCTCATGCGCCGCCTGCAGCTGCGCGGGCACCGGCCGTTGGGTCTGGTCGGCGGGTCGACGGGGCTCATCGGCGATCCGCGCCCCACTGCGGAGCGGGTGCTCAATTCGCGTGAGACCGTCGCCGAGTGGGTCGACTCGCTCGGCCAGCAGGTCTCCCGATACCTGAGCTTCGAAGGCGAGAACGCCGCCAGGCTCGTCAACAACCTCGACTGGACTGCGCCGCTCTCGGCGATCGATTTCCTCCGCGAGATCGGCAAGCACTTCCGTGTCGGCACGATGATCAAGAAGGACATCGTCGCGAAGCGGCTGAACTCCGACGAGGGCATCAGCTACACCGAGTTCAGCTACCAGATCCTGCAGGGGCTCGACTTCCTCGAACTGTACCGGCAGTACGACTGCAAGCTGCAGTCGGGCGGCAGCGATCAGTGGGGCAACCTGACGAGCGGCACGGAACTCATCCGCAAGGTCGAGGGCGCCTCGGCGCACGCCATCGGAACGCCGCTGATCACCAACGCCGACGGCACGAAGTTCGGCAAGAGCGAGGGCAACGCGATCTGGTTGAACCCGGAGATGTGCTCGCCCTACACCTTCTACCAGTTCTGGTTGAACCAGGCCGACGCCGACGTCGTCGATCGTCTGAAGGTCTTCACCTTCCTGTCGCGCGACGAGATCGAAGACTACGCGCGCCAGGTCGAAACCGAGCCCTTCAAGCGCGCAGCCCAGAAGCGTCTCGCGCTCGAAGTGACGACGCTCGTGCACGGGGCTGCGGCGGTGCAGGGTGCGATCGACGCATCCGAGGCGCTGTTCGGCCGCGGAGACCTCTCCGCGCTCGATGAGTCATCGTTGCGCGGCGCCGTCTCCGAGCTGTCCCAGGCGACCGGATCGATCGGCACGCCGGTCGCGCAACTCCTCGTCGACACGGAACTCGTGAAGAGCCTCGGCGAGGCTCGACGCGCGATCTCGCAGGGCGGAGTGTACGTGAACAACGCTGCGGTGGAGTCCGAGGATCGCGTGCTCGAGAGCGACGATCTGCTGCACGGCGCGATCGCGGTCCTGCGCCGAGGCAAGAAGACGCTCGCCGGCGTCGTGGTGAAGTAGGGTTCCGATGCGCATCGCTCTGCTGCAGGCGTCCGCGACGCCCCTCGACCCCGAGGCCAACCTCGCCGCCATTCGCACGGCCGCGACCGACGCTAAGAGGGCCGGTGCCGAGCTGCTGCTCACACCTGAGCTCTTCGTGACGGGGTACGCGCCTGCCGAGCTCGCCGAATGGCTGAGCGCCGAACGCGTCGAAAATATCCCGAGCGCACTCGCTTCCATCGCGCGTGAGACCGGGGTCGCGATCGCCGCCGGGTTCCCGCTCGCCCGCGAGGACGGCACGTTCGCCATCGCCGCGGGTCTCTGGGACGCCGCCGGCGACGAAGTGCTGCGCTACGAGAAGGTGCACCTGTGGGGCGCCGACGAACGATTGGCCTTCACCCCGGCTGCCGATCCTCCCCGCATCGCCGACTGGAACGGGCGGCGCGTCGCCTTCCAGATCTGCTACGACATCGAGTTCCCCGAGCCCGCCCGTTTCGCGGCGGCGAACGGCGCCGATCTGCTCTTGGTGCCAACGGCGATCGACGGCGACTCGGCGTACGTGCCCGAGCTGCTCGTGCGCGCTCGCGCCGCCGAGAACCGCATCGTCGTCGCCTACGCCGATCACGCCGGAGGGATCTTCGCGGGCCTGAGCGTGGTCGCCGGATTCGAGGGCGCGGTGCTCGGAGCGTCCGGCGCCGATCCCGAACTGCTCATCGTTGATGTGCCGGATCCCGAGGCCTCCGACCCGGGTCGGCCGTCGGTGGGTGCTGGCGCGCTGTATCTGCAGGATCGTCGGCCAGAGGTGTACGCGGGCTGGCGCTGAGCCGATCGCCCTCGCCGTACTGCTCCTTCACGATCCTGAGGTTCGCCCACGTTTCGATGCGCTCGACCTCGGGGAGTGTGCGCAACCGGTCGGCCTGATCGAGGAGCTCCTCGTAGCTGTCGGCGGAGAGCGTCACGATGAGGTCGTAGTCTCCGATGGTGGTCGCGATGAACTCGGGGTCGAGGGAACGCACACTCGAGAGTGCGGCCGAGATCCTGCCCCGGATCTTCACACCGACCCCGATGGACGGGGTCTCCACGCGATCGGCGGCCCCGGCTCCATCGGGCGACGCGAGCGCGCCGCGCACCGGAATGCCGACGACCTTCACCGCTCCGTCGCGCGTCAGACGCTCGAAGCGGAGACGCGCACCGCTGGGGGAGATGCCCGCCGCCTCTCCGAGCTCGCGGAACGAAGCGCGACCGTTGCGCTGCAGATGACTCACGAGCGCACGGTCGGCCTCGTCGACGACGAACGACGTTCGTCCGGTGCGGAGCGGGGAGTACCGGTTGACCTCGATGCTCTCGTACAGATGCGTGCGCACCTCCTGCACTCCGGGCAGCTCCCGAACCCGGTCGACGGTGGAGCGCAGGTGCGGGTCCGCGCCGACGCGCACTTCGACGTCGATCGAGTAGTGGCCGCTGATGTCGGCGACGAAGGTCGACTCTGGCATCGCCGCGAGGGCCGATCTGACCGGAGCGATGGGCCCGGAAACGGAGAGCTGCAGGTAGGCGAAGCGCTCGAGCCCCAGCAGATCGGGGCTGATCGACACGGTCAACCGCAGCTCGCCGCGCGTGATCGCGCTCTGCACGATCTGGGTCACCTGCCGGCGACTCACACCGAGCTCAGCTGCGATCCGCGAATAGCTCGCGCGTCCGTTCTCTCGCAGGCCGCGGAGCACGCGCCGGCGCAGTTCAGCAGATTCGACCGGATGCTCCATCGCTGACTCCCTAGCCGCCTCGATCGGGCTGCGCAGATGCGCAGCCCAGAAGCGCCATTCTACGGCTCTCGCGCACATTCTGTCCGTTCTCTGGCCGTTTGCGCATCCGTGCGACCGGACGACGAACGAAATGCCCCGAAGTCACCTAGGCTGGCTCCGTTCTCCGCGTGAGCGGAAGCGGGATCACACGGATACACAAGGAGGTCTGTCCCATGAACACGGATACTCGGCTCGCTGAAGAGCTCGAGCGTCGACTGACGCACATCGAAACGGTCGAGGCGGACGACCCGGTGCACGCCAGGCTCGGCGGCGGCAGCCTCGCGCTCTTCCTGAGCGTCGTCGGCGTCATCGCACTCAGCTCGTGGATCGCAGGTGTGCTGTGAGCGGCGCCGCAGACGAGCGTCCCAGCGCATCAGCCTCCGAGCTCACCGAGACGCAGGCGCTGCGCGTCGAAGCGGCTGTCGCCGAGGAGGCGACTTTCGGATCGCTACCGCTGACGAAGAGCGAACGCACCTGGCGCGCCACCGACTTCAGCTGGGTGACGCTCAGCCTGGCCATCGCCACGTGGGCGTTTCTCACGGGCGGTTCGACGGTGCTGCTCGTCGGATTCGGCGACGGCATCGCGGCGATGCTCCTCGGCAATACGCTCGGACTCGCCATCATGGTGCTCGGCAGCGTGCTGCTCAGCCAGCGTCTCGGCGTGGAGCAGTATCGCGCACTGAAGTCGGTCTTCGGCGCGGTCGGCGTCGCCATCGTCGTGTTCACCGTCGTGCTCGTCACCGAGATGGGGTGGAGTTCGCTGCTCGGCATCATGTTCGGCCGCGCGTTCACCGAGATCTCGAACCAGGCATTCGGCACGGAGTTCAACGTCGAAGGTCCCGTCGTCACGATCTTCGCGCTCGCGGCCATCCTGGGCGGCTGGTTCTTGCTCTCACGCGGCCCGGTCGCCATCAGCAAGCTCAACCGCTTCGTCGCACCCGGCCTCCTCATCATCGTGGCACTCATGATGGTGCTCCTCATGTCGCAGCACTCCTGGGCTGACCTGTTCGCGGCCGAGCCGTTGGCCCCGTTCGAGGACGAAACCCTGAACTTCGCGATGGCCGTTGAATTCAATCTCGGCGCGGGACTGTCGTGGTGGCCCGTGATGGGCACGCTCGCCCGACTGACGCGCGGCCCGAAGGCGGCGCTGTGGCCCGCGTACGGAGGGATCTTCATCGGGACAGTGGTCGCTCAGCTGGTCGGCATGGCCGCAGCGCTCATGCTCGGGGCCGCAGACCCGACCGCCTGGATGGTGCCGCTCGGCGGCCCCGTGCTCGGCATCCTCACGCTGCTGTTCGTCGGGTTCGCGAACGTCACCAGCATGGCGTCGATCGCGTATTCGACCGTCCTCGCGATCAAGCAGTCGAGCGGACGGGCGCTCTCCCGACTCCGATGGCCGGCGCTGTGCGCCGTCTTCCTGTTCTTCCCGGCGGTGCTCGCACTGTTCCCGAGCTTCATGTACGGGCAGTTCATGACGTTCGTCGTGATATCGGGAGCGTTCATCGCCGCGATCTGCGGGGTGATCATCGCCGACTACCTGATCCTCCGCCGCCAGAACGTTCCCGTGCGGGCGCTCTACGCGAACGGGGTCGAAGATCCGCTGCGCTTCACCGGCGGTGTGAACCTCGCCGCGATGATCGCAGTCGCGACCGCTTCGATCTTCTACCTCTGGGTGTACAACCCCATCACCCTCGAGACGCTGCCGATCTTCCGATACGCGACGGCGACCGTGCCGACCATCGGCATCGCGATCGCGGTCTACCTCCTCCTCAACTGGCTGCTCTACGTGCGCCGCGGCCGCGGCGCGTACGGCCAGACCGATCCGTTCGCGGCCGCCGGAAGGAAGTAACGATGACTGAGCCGAAGCAGGTGCGCGCCGCCGTCTACCGCGGCACCGAGGGTGACCGGCTGTCGGTCGAGACGATGACCCTGGCGGGCCCCGAGCACGGCGAGGTGCGCGTCACGGTGCGCGCGGCCGGCGTCTGCGGATCCGATCGGCACGTGCTCGACGGCGAATGGCAGGTGCCGCTGCCGGCAGTCATGGGGCACGAGGCCGCCGGAGTCGTGGAAGCCGTGGGCGCCGGAGTGCGCGGGCTCGAGATCGGAGACCACGTGGTCATCGCGTGGCACCAGGCCTGCCAGCGGTGCGGGGAATGCGCGGGGGGCAAGCCCTGGGCGTGCACGCGGGCCAAATCGAACGACTCGCTGCTGCCCGACGGCACGACCCGGTGGAGCGACGGATCCGACGGCGCCGCGGCCTACCCGTACCTGGCGACCGGTGCCATGGCCGAGGCGATCGTCGTGCCGGAGTTCGCGGCGATCAAGATCGACGAGCGCGTGCCGTTCGACGTGGCCAGCCTGATCGGATGCTCGGTCGGCACCGGCTACGGCGCAGTGGCCAACAACGCCCGCGTGGTCGCGGGTGAGTCCGCGGTGGTCGTGGGCGCCGGCGGCGTGGGGCTGTCCATCATCTCGGCGCTGCGTCTCGCGGGAGCCAACCCGATCGTGGCGGTCGACGTGTCGGAGGCAAAGCTCGCCGAGGCCACGCGAGCCGGGGCGACACGCACCGTGCTGAGCGGCGACGATCTCGTAGAGCAGGTGCGCGAAGCCACGGGTGGCGGAGCCGACGTGGCCTTCGAGGCGATCGGCCGCGTGCAGACGATGCAGCAGTTGCCGGAACTGATCCGGCCCGGCGGCCGCGCCGTATTCGTCGGCCTGCCGCCGGAAGGGCAGAGCGTCGAGATCGACGGTCTGCTGCTCGCGTATGAGGGGAAGACGATCATCGGCTCGAACTACGGCGGACTCGTTCCCGCGCGCGACTTCCCGCGCGTGGCTGGAGCCTATCTCTCCGGTGCGCTGCCGCTCGACGACCTCATCAGCGCGCGTGTCGGACTCGACGACGTCAACGAAGCCTTCGACGCCATGCGGCGCGGGGAGCGCACGCGCAGCGTGATCCTCTTCGGGGAGTAGCGGAGTCGGGCGGCTCGCCGCCGCGACTGCTCGCTTCGCCCCTGCTCGCTTCGCCCCTGCTCGCTGCGACTGCTCGCTGCGACTGCTCGACTGCTCGAAAGCGCGATTCGGCACCGTTCCCCACTTGGGAAGGTGCCGAATCGCGCTTTCGGCGCGGGGGCGCGGGCCGCGGGGGCGCGGGGACGCGGGCCGCGGGAGCGCGGGCCGCGGGAGCGCGGTGCAGCCGCCGTGGATCCGTCGCCCAGGATCCGCCGCCGAGGATCCGCCGGATCCCGCCCGAACGGATCAGGCGGAGCCGCTCCAGGCGGCCGGCACGAGTACCCATACGGCTTCGGCGCCAGCGGATCCGGCGCTCCAGGTGTGCGGCGCGCGACCGGGAAAGGTCAGCGTATCCCCGGCCTGCAGCGCGACCTGGCGATCGGCGAACGTGATCTCGAGGTCGCCCGAGATGACGTGCAGCGACTCGAGGCTGCAGTTGACGGTGTAGAGCTGGTCGCCCCCGCTCGCCTCGGGCGCGAGGGTGGATCGCAGCACCTGGACGCGGTCCTCCGAGCGCGGCGTGACGAGGCGCTCGTCGGCACCGGTGCCGCCCATGTTGATGGCGGGTGCGGTGTCGAGCGGAATGAGCTGCAGCTCGGGCTCTTCGAAGAGGTTGCCGATCGGCATCGAGAGCGCTTGGCAGAGCTGCACGAGGGTTGGCACACTCGGCATGGTGTCGTCGCGCTCGACGCGGCTGATGAACCCCTTGGTGAGGCCGGTGGCCCGCGCGAGCTGTTCGAGGGTGAGGCCCTGGGCGAGACGGGACGATCGGAGCTTGGCGCCGATGCGAATCGCCTCGACCGCTGCGGTCGGGTGGATCGGTCGCATGCGGTGCCGCCTTCCCGTTGACCTCTCTGCGAACTCCAGCCTATAGTGAATGCGAGTTCACCCACAGAACTCACTTGTTTACTTATACGCAACTTTGGAAGGACGAGTCGCATCGTGACCTCTCACACGCCTCAAGGCCCCGTCGACGCGAGCCAGACCCCCCGGTACGCAGGCATCGCCACGTTCGCGAAGCTGCCCCGCATCGAAGACGTGCCGTCCGCCGACATCGCCGTCGTGGGGGTGCCCTTCGACTCGGGCGTGAGCTTCCGCCCGGGCGCGCGTTTCGGCCCGTCGCACGTGCGCGAAGCGTCGCGCCTGCTCCGTCCGTACAACCCTGCGCAAGACGTCTCGCCGTTCAACGTCAAGCAGGTGGTCGACGCCGGTGACATCGTGGCGAACCCGTTCAGCCTCGATGAGGCCGTGCGTCAGGTCGAAGAGGCGGCGACCGAGCTCGGCGAGCGCGTGGACAAGATCGTCACCATCGGCGGCGACCACACCATCGCATTGCCCCTGCTGCGCGCGATCAACAAGAAGCACGGCCCCGTCGCCGTGCTGCACTTCGATGCGCATCTCGACACCTGGGATACCTATTTCGGCGCTCCCACCACGCACGGAACCCCCTTCCGCCGGGCGTCCGAGGAGGGTCTCATCGACCTCACCGCCTCCATGCACGGCGGCACCCGCGGGCCGCTCTACGGCAAGAGCGACCTCGAAGACGACGTGAAGCTCGGCTTCCAGATCGTCACCAGCGAGTTCGTCGAAGAGCACGGCATTCCCGCGACGCTCGAGAAGATTCGCGAGCGCGTCGGCGACAAGCCGCTCTACATCTCCATCGACATCGACGTGCTGGATCCGGCTCACGCCCCAGGCACCGGCACGCCCGAGGCCGGCGGACTCACCAGCCGCGAGATGCTCCGTCTCATCCGCGGGCTCGCCGACCTCCACATCGTCGGTGCCGACGTCGTCGAGGTCGCCCCGGCGTACGACCACGCGCAGATCACCGCGGTGGCCGCGAGCCACGTCGTCTACGAACTCGTGAGCGCCATGGCAGCGCGCGGCTGATCCCGCATCCGCTCCCCAGCAGGCGGGGCCCGTCGCCGTGACGCGCCCCGCCTGCTCCACCCAGTCAGACACGCCAATGGAGGCACCCATGCACACCCCGGACCAGGCAGCGGTCATCGCCGCGGCCGACGCCATCATCGAGGCGTTCGCCGCGACCGATACTGAGGCGTACTTCGCCGGCTTCGCGGCCGACGCGAGCTTCATCTTCCATCCCGAGGCCGCGCGGCTCGACTCGCGTGCCGAGTACGAAGCGCTCTGGGGCGGCTGGGTCGCCTCCGGGTGGCGCGTCACCTCGTGCACCTCCACCGACCGGCTGGTGCAGACGTTCCCCGGCGGTGCCGTGTTCAGCCACACCGTCGCGACCAGCATCGACTCCGACGAGGGCCCCGATTCGTACGTCGAGCGCGAGAGCATCATCTTCCGCGCCGACGGCGCTCAGCCCGACGGGCTCATCGCGATCCACGAACATCTCTCCACGGTGCCGTCTGCCATCGCAGCGGGAACGCCCGAGTCCGCTGCAGCCGCCGCGATCGATACGGCGCTCTGATCATGACCAGTCCCGAGACCATGGCCGTCACCCTCGACGGCCAGCATGAGTCCGCCGGCCCGGTGCGCGGCACCCAGTCCTTGCTGCACATCGGCATGATCTGGCTGGCCGCGAACCTCGTGGTCACCACCCTCCTGACCGGTACGCTCTTCACGCCATCCGTGTCGTTCGGCACCGCGAGCGCCATGATCGTGGTCGGCACGCTCATCGGCGTCGTCGTGCTCGTGCTCATCGGCAACATGGGGACCCGCACCGGGCTTCCGACGATGGCCCTGACACGCGGATCCTTCGGCATTCGCGGGAGCATCCTCCCCGCGGTCGCGAATCTCATCATCCTGATGGGTTGGAGCTGGGTGCAGGCGATGCTCGCCGGTGTGACGGTGAACTACCTCGTGCACGAGGCGACCGGCTTCTCGAACCCGATGCTCTTCTCCGCACTCTGCCAGGCGATCGTCGTCGTGCTGGCGATCTTCGGGCATACGGGCATTTCGCGCGTCGAGCCCTGGCTCGCTCTCGCGATCCTCATCGTGATGGGCTTCGTATTCACCGCAGCTTTCAGCGCTTTCAGCCCGGGCGAATTCGCGGCGCTGCCCGTGGACGCGTCTCTCGGCGGCACTTCGTTCATCACGCTCGACATGGTCATCGCGACGGCGATCTCCTGGACCGTGCTCTCGGCCGACATGAATCGGCATGCGAAGAGCAGCACCGCGGGCATCGTCGGCTCGGGGATCGGATACACGCTGTCGACGACCATCGCCATGTTCCTGGGGCTCGTCGCCTTCAGCACCGTGCTCCTGCGCGGCGACGAAGCGACGCCGTTCGACCCGTCGGTGATCGTCGCGGAATTCGGTTGGCCGCTCGGCATCGCCATCTTCCTCTCCGTCATGGCCACCAACACGATGGTGGTCTTCGGAATGGTGACCTCGGTGGTGAACGCGCAGTCCAGATGGCACCTCCGCTTCCTCCCGACGGCCATCGTGCTCGGCATCATCTCGATCGTCGGCTCGACATTCCTCGGCCTGCTGAACCAGTTCACCGACTTCCTCTTCATCATCAGTGCCTTCTTCGTGCCGGTATTCGCGATCATGATCGCGGACTACTACCTGTTGAAGCGGCGGGGCTACTCCCGCCAGATCCTGCATGAGCGCCCCGAGAGCCGCTACTGGTACCGCGGCGGCGTCAATTGGATCGCTGTGATCGTGTGGGTGATCGGAGCCGTGCTCTCCTACGTGCTGGCGTACGTCGCCCCGAGCCCCATTGGCGCGAACATTCCCGCGTTCGTCATCAGCTTCGGCCTCTATCTCGGTCTGATGCTCGGGATCGGCCGTCGCGCCGGCCTCGGCCTCATCGATCCGCGCGATTCCCAGCCGACCGGGCACCTGCTCGACGGCGCCGACGAGACCGCAGCGCTCCGGCTCGGAGACTGACATGGCCGTCGTCGACCTGAGCCACCCGGTCAGCACCGGCATGCCCGTGTACCCCGGTGACCCCGAGGTGAGGATCGCCCCGGCGCTCACGGTCGGCGCTGACGGGGTGGCGGTGGCGCGACTCGACATGGGGTCGCACACCGGCACGCATCTCGATGCACCGGCGCACTCCGTCGTGGGCGGGCGCACGGTCGACGAGATCCCGCTCGAACTGGTGACGGGCCTCGCGCGGGTGCTGCGTGTGGGCCCGTCGCCGGCAGCCGCGGGGGAGTCGATCACGGCGGATCGCCTCGCCGATCCGGTTCCGGATCATCTGCCGCCGATCGTGTGCATCGCCACCGGGTGGGACGTGCACTTCGGGGGAGAGGCAGCGGGCGCCCACCCGTCGGTGTCGCTGGAACTCGCGCGGACGCTCTGGGCGCGCGGCGCGCGCGTGCTCGGCGTCGACTGCTTCAGCCCCGATCCGACTGACGCAGCGTCGTTCGAGGCCGGTATGCCGGTGCACGAGTTCTGGCTGGGGAATGACGGCGTCATCGTCGAGAACCTCACGCGTCTGACGTCGCTGCCCGAGGTCGTCGAGATGTCGCTCATCCCGCTGCGGATCGCCGCGGGCGACGGTTCTCCCATCCGCGCCCTCGCCGTCGTGGAGTGAGAACGCGCGAGCCGGGCGACCGGCCGGCCGCGACGCGCCCGGAAAACGGGCATTCCGACGGGTTTGGCGAGCTTTTGCCCCATTCAAGCCCGGTGTCGGCTGGGGTGTCGGTGGGGTGTCGTGTGGGTGAATTGGCGGATTCATGCGGGGACACGCCCGGGATGCTGCGTGGTGTTGCTGGTCGGGGGTCGGGGGCCGTAATGTATTCCCTTGTCAGCGCG